>OZ252004.1:1145000-4753259 GCA_965247235.1 Pyrinomonadaceae bacterium | reverse complement strand
TCAGCGCGGTCGTGAATCCGGCGTTGCGAGCCGTTTCAAATTGCGATTCGCCTGATTTTAATTGGTCAAAAGCCGAATCTTCGGGACGCAGACCGTCAAAATAATTGGAATTGTTCGGCGCAGAATTAGTCGCCGGTGCAGGCGGTTGTCCGCGCTGCGGCGCAGGTGCGACGGGCGCGGCGGCAAGTCCGAGACTGGTCAAAGCGTCGAAAAAACCGGGATAAACCGTCAGATTCGTGCCGTCAATAATTCGCGCATCGGCGGGCGGTTTGAGATTCGCGCCGACCGATTCGATCAAACCGTCGCGCACGACGACCGTTCCGCGTTCGATATTTGCGCCCGAAACCGTCACGATTTTCGCATTAGTGACAGCGTAAACATCAGTCCGCGTCTGCGCCTGAGCCAAACAGACAAAGAGCGAAATCATCGCTCCGAAGGCGAAGAAAAACGAGTTAATTTTCATAAATAATAAACGAAGAAGCGAATCTCGAAACTGCTTTGAAATGCTGTTACGCGAGTTTGGCAAACAAGGTTTCGATTTCAAAGAAGAATGTTTTCGCACGCGAATCGAGCGCGTATATGCTGATAGCAACGCAACAAAAATAAAATCAAGCCGAAGACCGGAGCGCAAGCGGCTCGCTTGCATGCCTTTGCAAAAGGCAAACGAAGCATAATTTTACTCAACTTGAAAATAATTATGCTTCGTTTTCGCGCTTTCGCGCTCATGCAAGCGAGCCGCTTGCGCTCCAGTCGTTCACCTCAATTTTTTACGGCATTAATTTAAACGTCTTCGGCATAAATTCGAGCGCGACGATTTCGCCGTCGGTTTTCGATTTTGCGTCGGCTGTCGGTTTGAATGTGACAATGGCGAAATTTTCCGCTTTGATCGCGCCGCAGCCGACTTGAATGCCGTTCATATCGGGCGTGTAAGCCGTCATTTTCAAGGCTTGAAAATCGGCGATTCGCAGCCTCAAAACTTTGCCGTCATCGCCGCGCACGACGAATGTTTGACCTTTGCCGCATTCAATCGCCGTCAGCGAACCCGTGACGCGCTGCTCGCCGCCCTGCGGTTTTCGCAGAACCTGATTTAACGCTTTGTTCATCGCTTCTTCCGGCGTGGTCGAACCGTCCTGTTCGATAATTACTTCGTGACGTTCGCCATTGCCGCCGTTGCCGCCGCCGCTTTCGTATTTTTCCTGTTCGGCTTGATATTGCTTGCGCTTTTCCGCGTATTCGCGCTGTTTTTGAAGATTGCCGAGAACCATTTCGGCGAGTGAGCGAATGCCTTCGTCTTCGGCTGTTTCCTTTAATTTTGTCGCCAGCGCGGACGCGGCATCAAAGTTTTCCTGCCGCGCATAAAGCTGCACCAAAATGATTGCGTGATGCTGACTTCCCGGCTGTAAGCTGAGAGCTTTTTTGACTGCGCCGACACCTTCTTCGAGGTTTTGCCCCGAAATCAAATCGGTAAACCCGAGCAGATGATAACTTTCGGGAAAATTCGGATTCAGTTCGATGGATTTTTTGAGCGCGTTCCGCATACTTTCGATTTTCGTTTCTGAAACATTGCTCGCAAAATTATTTGAATCCAAAGTTTGCTGATTGAGCGCGTTGGCGTAATTGTAAAAAACCAGGTAATTTTTCGGATTAAGCGCGATGGCTTTTTCGAGATTGACTTCGGCTTCGGCAAAATTTCGCTGTTTCGCCTGCGCCGTGCCGAGCGCGGAAAGCGCGAGCGGCTGATTCGCCTCGAGCGCGACGGCTTCCTTTAATTTTTTCTGCGCTTCATCCAAACGGTTGGAATGCAGCAGCAGATCGCCCAGATAAGCGTCGGCTTCGGCTTCGGCTTCGGACATCGGAAAAGTCTGCATTTCCGCGTCGAACGTCAGCTTTTGTTTGAGCGTAAATTTCGAGCCGAAAAACGACTGTTTGGCAACGTAATTTTTGAGAACCTTTTCCATCGCCGCGTAATTCATCTGAAAGGCTTCTTCAAACGCTTCTTTCGCCGGTTTTTTCTGCAACACGGCATTGATAAATTTTTGCAGTTCGGGCTGATGAATGCCTTTGTCGCCCTGTCCGAGATAGTGCATCAACGCCCACGCCTGACCGTAAAAAACCGATCTGCCGTGTCCGCCGTTGCGGTGCAGCGAATAATTGTCAATCGAAAAAAACTGTTCGAGCGGAATCATTTTGCTCTGATTGAGCAGATATAAATAATTGTCCTGCAAATCGCCGAGGTTGACTTCCTGATCTTTTTCGATCCGAAAAGTTTCGTAATATTCGGCGAGACCTTCGTTAAACCACGGCGGCACGACGGTTTTGCCGAGATTATTATTGACCATAAAATGCGTGTATTCGTGAAAAATGGTCGAATATGTTTCCTTGGATTCGCCTTCGGTCGAGAGCGTGATGTAATTGACATCATCGCCCGGTTGAAAATATCCGGCGATTCCGGTGTCGGCTTTGCCGTCGGCGCGAACGGGCAGATACGGTTTATAAGAATTTTGGCTCTTGAAAACGACGACGGTCGTCGGCGTATATGAATCAAATTTGAGTTTCGGCAGCAGCAGGCGAAAAACTTCCCGGAACTGTTCGAGCCGCGTCGCCGCCGCACGAATATCCTTTTCGCCCGCATTGCCGACCATATTAAAATTTTTCGACCGCACATTAATCCAGACATCCTTCGCCGAAACGAACGACGAAAAACTCAAAATGCACCACACCAGACACACTAAACGAGCTAATTTCATATTTTTACAACCTTTAAATAACTTGCATGAAAACTTCGACGGAATCAGAGAATTTATTCAATGTTAGAAAATCCGCACGGCGCGTGTCAACGAATTTTATTTTTGCAGTTGAAAAACGTCTATTTATTGTAGGTTCGAGGTAAGATTTTCTGCCCGCGAAATACACGAAAAATACGAAAAAAAACAAAATAATTGAATTTCATTTTATCTTTTTTCGTGTATTTCGTGGGCAAATTTTCTTTTTTCCTGTGACGTTATTTATTGTGCGCCGTCTTTTTTCGCTTTGAGGCGCGGATAAGTTAAAATTATTTGATGAACACAAATGGCAATGCGATTGTTTTATTCGACGGCGTATGCAATTTCTGCAACGGTTCGGTCAATTTCGTGATCGAACACGACCGCGCCGCGTATTTCAAATTTGCGCCTTTGCAGTCTGAAGTCGGGCAAAAATTGCTCGGCGAATATAAGATTGACAAAGCGAACACCGATTCGGTCGTGCTGATCGAAAACGGCGTGGCATCTACATATTCGACCGCCGCGCTCAACATCGCCGCGCATCTCGACGGCGCGTGGTCTGCGCTCGCCGCATTCCGTTTCGTGCCGGTTTTCGTCAGAGATTTCTGCTACAAAACATTTGCCCGAAACCGTTACAAACTTTTCGGCAAACAGGAAGCCTGTATGTTGCCGACACCGGAAATCCGCGCAAGATTCTTGGGTTAGATGTGAAGTATGAAGTGTGAAGGGTGAGTGATAAAGAATCTTGGTTTCACTCACACTTTACACTTCATACTTCACACTTAAAAAAAAACTATGAAAGCAACTTGGAACAATACCGTTATCGCCGAAAGCGATCAAACCGTCGTCATCGAAGGCAATCATTATTTCCCTGCCGATTCGATTAAACAGGAATTTTTTGCACCATCGCAAACGCACACGGTTTGCGGATGGAAAGGCACGGCAAGCTATTACGACATCAAAGTTGAAGACAAAACCAACCGGGATGCCGCGTGGTTTTACCCGCAGGCAAAGGACGCGGCAAAGGAAATCGAAAACCACGTCGCGTTTTGGAAAGGCGTAGAAATCGCGGCGTAAAAATAATGATCGAACACACGATTTACTGCGACGTTTGCGGCGAAATGATAGACATCCAATCAGGCAGTTCGCGGCAGGCAAGAAAACGCGCCAAAACCAAAGGTGTCCTGATCCGCGTTCTCCGCAAAGATTATTGCCGAACGTGCGCCGAAAGGTTGGAAAAAGAAGGCGAAATCGAAATAAAACCCATCGCAAAAAAATCCAGATTACTGTAAGCGATTATTGTAAGGGCGATTTTGTCCTCGTCCGCAAATAATTGTAAGGGCGATTTTGTCCTCGCCCGCCGCATTGAATATGTGCCAACGTCGGGCGACCACAAAGGATCGCCACTACAATTTAATTATGAAAATTATAGAAAACACACTAAAACTGTGACAGTCAAATAACGTCCGAACTGTTCTGTAAAAAAGATTTTCTGAAAATCTTTTTTGAAATTCATCTGACTTATTATGAACACTAAACGAATTATAAAACTAACGCTTTGCCTTGCTTTTTTGTCGAGTTTTGCAATATCCGTCTTGTCTCAAAAACCTGTTGGGAGAATTCACGGAACGGCGACTGATGAATTCGGCGCGGTGATTTCCGGCGCAGCCGTTGAACTGAAAATCAACGATATGGAACATCCGCAAAGCCTGACAACAACCACGAATAATGATGGTGAATTTACTTTTGAGAATCTCGAAAGCGGTGAATACAGCATCAATATTAATATCAATTTCAATTCAAAACTTTCATACAAAAATGAAAAAGTGAAAGTGATTTTGGGGCAGACAATTGTTCTCAATACTCGATTATGTGTAGGCGGCTGTGACGCGGACATAAACGCCCAGAAAATTTCACTTACTGATGCTGATAAAGCCGATATTGTCAATCAGTTGCTGAAAATTTCATTAGTTGATAAAAGAATTCCAGATTACCAACTGCTGATGACACAAAAAGGGAAAATTATCGTTTCTTCCGAAAACATCAAAGCCGAATGGATAAAACCGATTCCGGGCGTAAATTTGAGAATCATATCTGCCGCCGCAGTTCAAGAGAAAGCTAACAAGAGCGGTGACTTTCTTTATATCTCATTTGAATTTAAGGAAAAACAAAACGGCGTTGTCGTTAATATCAACAACGGTTGGGCAGTCGGAGTCAATTCTTCAATCGGTTACTTGAGCGGCGGCGGATGCGGTTATTTTTTTCATCGGGAAGCCGGTAAATGGATTGGAGAGATTTTTGAAAGCTGGATTTCTTAAAATATTATTCATAATTAAGTTAAAAATATGCAGTCCTTATCAACATTAGAATACGAAAAGCTGCTCGCGTTGGTCGCGGGTTTTGCGGGAACGCCGATGGGCGAGGCGCGGTTTGCCGAACTGCGTCCGATGACGAGTATTATCAGGCTCGAAAAAAGTTTGAAAGCAGTCGCCGAAACGATTGCGCTTAATGAGGAAAAGCAGGTTTCGTGGTCGTTCAGCGGACTCGAAGACCCGTCGGATGCGGCGGCGATTTTGCGGATTAAGGGCGCGACGCTTGAACCGACTTTGATGCTGGAGTTGACGCGCGTCTGCAATCAGGCGTTGTTTGCGCGGTCGGGCATTGCGCCGGAGCGCGAATTTGCACCGACATTGTGGCAGATCGTCGAAAATATTCCGCCTTCGCTGCTCGGTGCGTTGGAGCGGATTAACAAAAAATTGCTTTCCGGCGGCGAGATTGACGATTCGGCTTCGCCCGAATTAGCGCGAATCAGGCGCGAAATAAATTTACAGCGCGGACGACTGCAAAAAGCTCTCGAATCAACGATGCGAACGGCGGGCGACGCGATTCAGGATCAAATCGTCACGCAGAGAAACGACCGTTATGTGATTCCGGTCAAAGCCGATTTTCGCGGCAAAGTTTCGGGCGTGGCGCACGGATTTTCGTCGTCGGGCGCAACCGTTTTCGTCGAACCGCTCGAAGTCATCGAGGCAAACAACGAACTGCAAAACTTGAAAGGCAAAGAAGAACGCGAGATTGCCAGAATCCTGTTTGCGCTGACCGAAGATTTGCGCGAACAATTACCCGCAATCGAAGCCGCCGTCGAAGCCGTCGCCGAACTCGATTTTATCAAGGCTAAAGTCGAATTTGCGAGAAAATTCAAAGCAATCGTGCCGACGATTTCAAACGACGAAACGCTTGATTTAGTCGAAGCGCGACATCCGTTATTAGAGGAAAATTTGAGAAACGGTTTCCCGCAAAGACGCGAAGACGCAAAGGAAAAACTCGAGGCGGAAGAAAATCCAAAATCCAAAATCCAAAATCCAAAATCGAATGAGATCGTTCCCGTCAGTTTTAAATTAACCAAACAAAAATCCGTGATGATTATTTCCGGCGCGAACGCGGGCGGCAAAACAGTCGTGATGAAAACCGCCGGATTGTTGAGTTTGATGGCGATTTCGGGTTTGCCCGTGCCGGCGAAATCGGCGCAGATTCCGTTTTACAAATCGGTTCTCGCCGACATCGGCGATCATCAATCGCTGTCGGCAAATCTTTCGACGTTTTCGTCGCATATCTCGAATATCGCCGAAATGATGCGAAACTGCACCGCGCCGTCGCTCGTTCTTTTGGATGAAGTCGGCACGGGAACAGACCCGGACGAAGGCTCGGCTTTGGGCGTGGCGATTGTTGATTATTTCCGCCGCAAATGCACGGCGCAGGTCATCGCTTCGACGCATTATCGCGGACTAAAAATTTACGCGGCGAACGACGAAAACGTCATCAATGCGTCGGTCGAATTTAACGAGAAAACTTTGCAGCCGACGTATCGTTTATTGGTCGGACTGGCAGGCGCATCGTCGGGAATCGAAATCGCGCGGCGTTTCGGCATTCGTGATGATGTCATCGAAATTGCGCGTAAAAATCTCGACATTTCAGCCCGCGAAGCCGAAAATTATTTGCGAAAACTGCAAACCGAAACAACAGTTGCCGCAGATTTGCGCGTCGCTTTGGAAGAAGAACGCGAAACCGTCGCCAAAAAATACGCGCTTTTAGACATCGAAGCGATCAAAAAAGAACGCGAACGACGCAAACAATTTGAAACCGAATTGTCCAAAACAATCGAAGATTTCGACCGTCAGTCGAAGGCTTTCTTGAACACCATCGAAGACAAAGCCTTAAAAAACCGCCTCGAAAAAGATCGCTCGTCGCGCAAGGCAGAACTAAATCGCGCAGTGCTTTCCAATGTCCAGAAACAAGAGACGAGGAGACGGGGAGATGAGGAGACGGGGAGACAATCAAAATCGTCGGTGAATGAACAAACTGAAATCCAAAATCCAAAATCCAGAATCGTTACTGTCGGCTCACGAGTCCGCACATCGTTCGGCAATATCGGCACGGTTGAAAAAATGGACAAGGAAATCGCCGAAATTTTAGTCGGCGGAATGCGTCTGCGCGAAAAAATCGCCAATCTCGAAGTCGTCTTTGAAAACGAACCGCCGAAAATGCAAACGCTCGGCGAAAAACTGCAAAGTCAGGCGAAAAGTTCAAATCTGCGGCTCGACGCGGAAGATTTAAACGCCGAATTAAACTTAATCGGCAAACGCACCGCCGAAGCTGAATACGAAATTGACCGCTTTTTAGACGAAGCCTATCTCGCCGCCCTCCCGCGCGTCCGTATCGTCCACGGCTTTGGCACGGGCGCATTAAAAAACTTCGTCCACCATTTCCTCAAAGGTCATCCGCACATCGCCAAATTCAGTTTCGCCCCATCAGATCAAGGCGGAAACGGTGCTACAATTGCGGAATTGAAACAATAATCGCGGTTTTATAAAATATGTTTGGACTAATTTTATTATGCAAACTGAACTGATCGAACAAATAATCCAACTGCCAATTGCGGAAAGAGTTGAAATTATCGAAAAAATTTCACGAAGTCTGCGTAAAGATTTACGCGAAAACAATATTGAAAAGCCTTCGCTTGAAGAACGTAAAGCCGCTATCGAAAGGCTTCGCGGCATGGCAGAAACGGAAAATCCGCCGATGGCGAAAGAAGAAGTTCGGGAAGAATATTATAATTATCTGGCGGAAAAATATAAATGACGAGTGTTTTGATTGATACTGATTTCGCCTTAGATTTTATTCTGCAACGCCAACCTTTTTTTGTTGAAGACTTGGAGATTTTTACACGGCTCGGAAATGGAGAATTTGAAGCCTACATTTCCGCTGTTACGCCGATTAATGTCTTTTATTTCACGCGCAAGGCGACCGGTTTGATTGAAGCAAGACAAGCCGTTCAGGATTTGTTGGTTTCTATGAAAATCTGTGAGATTAATGACAAAATTTTGCAATCCGCTTTAAATTCTCCGATTACCGATTACGAAGATGCCGTCCAACACGAATGCGCCGCCTCGGAAAACTTGGACGCAATCGTGATACGCAACACGAAAGATTATAAAAATGCGTCGGTAAAAGTTTATTCGCCAATTGATTTTTTAAAAACGTTGAATTAAACCGGTGATTTCAAACAAATTTTATGCTGCATAAAAGACTTTTGTTTTTCTGTCTGCCCTTCCTGTCGCTGATTTCAGTAAGCGTTTTTTCGGTTGCGGCGCAGAATAAAAGTCTTCCTGCGGCGGAGAATTTGACGATTGAAAATGCGAATATCGGTGTGCGTTCGTTTGCGGTGAACGCTCAAAATAATGAAGTAATCGCGCTCGAAATCAAACAAAACGGCGCGGATGTTAAAGTTCAATTGTTTGATTCGCAAGGCGCACCGGCAGCCGAAAGCGATTATCCGTTTAGCGAACAGGAAATCGAAAGAATCTACGTCATCGCCAATCAGGACGGCGTTTTCCGGCTCGAAATAACCTCGAAATTCCCCGACGAAAAAGGCTCGATCAGTATTAAATTAAACGAACTGAAATCAGCCGCGCCGAACGATTTCAAACACGCCGAAGCCGAGCGTTTGTTTTCACAGGCGCAGACTCTGCGAACCACGGGAAAAACCGCCGACCGCAAAAAAGCGATTGAAATTTACGCGCAATCACTCGCCGTTTGGCAGGAAATCGGCGATGAAACCGGCGAACTGCGAACGCTTTCGATTTTGTCTTATCTGTATCGAAGAACCGACAGTTACGCCAAATCGCTCGAAACTGCCAACCGGATTTTACAATTCCCGGATTCGGCTGAAAACAATTCGTATAAATCGGACGCGCTTTATCAAATCGGTCAGATGAAATTTGAGCGCGGCGAAATCAATCCGGCGATTGAAATATTTAAAAAATCGTTTGCACTGCTTCCCGAAAATTCGCTCAAACAGGTCAATATTTTGGCGACTTTGGGTTACACATATCAATCAATTGACGAATTTGAACTGGCGCAGCAGGCTTTTGACGATGCGTTAATCAACATCCGGCGATTTCCCGATATGTATAACGAAGCGCAGGTTCAGCATTTGTCGGGACTTTTTCAGTTCAACAGCAACGAATACGAATTGGCGGAGCAGCATTTTCAGGCAGCGGCGGATTTGCGCGAAAAATTCGGCAATCGTGCGGGAGAGGCGATTTCGCTGACTTTTTTGGCGATGAGTTATCAGGCAAGACAGGAATTTGCAAAGTCAATCGAAATTTTAGAAAAAGCTCTGCCGATCAGCCGCGAATTAGGAGATCGTGAAAATCAGCTTGATGCACTCATTTATTTGGCTCGCGGTTATCGCGGAATCGGAAATGTCGGAAAAGCTCTCGAATTATATAAACAGGCTCAGGCTCTCTGGGGCGACAAAACACCGCCGAGCAGTTTGTTTTTGAGTTTGGGTGTGACTTACAGAGAACTCGGCAATTTCCCTGAATCGCGCCGAAATTTCGAGAAATCCGACCTTTTATATCGTCGGGTCGGCGACATCGGCGGCGAAGCGACGACGCTTTATCAATTCGCGCTGCTCGAACTTGTCGAAAATAATCTGGACGAAGCCAAAAACAAGATTGAAAGGGCTTTGCAGATTCACGAATACGAGCAGGCGAAATATAAAAATCTGCCGCGCCTGACAAATTTTTTGGAAATGCGCCGCCGGTATTTCGATCTCTATATTGATGTTCTGATGCGCCTCGATGCAGCGCGTCCAAATGAAAATTTTGCGCTCAAAGCCTTGCAGACAAGCGAGAGCGCGCGGATGCGGACGCTGATCTGGCAGTATCGTGAAGCCTTTAAAAACAATCCGCAATCGGTAGATTTTCAGATTATTTCACAGATTCAAAAAATCCAACTGCGAACCGGCGAACAATTCAGTCTGCTTGCCAAAGCGCAGAGCAACGCCGACCGGACGAACAATATCGCCGACATCGAAAAGACGATTGCCGACCTCAATAAACAGGACGAATCGCTGAAAGCACAGCTTCGCGCGAGCAATCCGAACGTCGCCAATCTCGCCCAGCCGCCGACGCTTTCGCTTGCCGAAATGCAGGCGGAACTCGATGCCGACACGGTTTTAGTCGAATATTCGCTTGGCGAACAGCGCAGTTATCTGTGGATTGTCGGCAAAGACGGCTTTCAAAGTTTCGTTCTGCCGAAACGCGCCGAAATCGAAGCGCAGGCAAGGATTTTTTACGAATCGCTCAATCAAACGCCGGAAGTTTCGGATAATCGCCGCGCTGATAAAAAGGTAAAAACAAAACCTGTCGCCGAAAAAGATTCCGCCGCCGAATCCGAAAAACTGAGCCGGATGCTGCTCGTCGAAAACCTCGCCAAACTTCCAGCAAAACGACTGGTTTTCGTTGCGGACGGCGCGTTAAATCTGATTCCGCCCGCGAGTTTGACATTCATTGACGCAGCGAATAAAAAGCAAACTTTTCTGGCGGAAAAATTCGACACCGTGCAATTGCCGTCGCTGACGACGCTCCACGTTTTGCGCGAAAAAGGCATCAAACCTTTCGCTCCGCAGAATTTGGCAATCATCGCCGATCCGGTTTTTTCGCTGACCGATAATCGCCTCGCCAAAAACATCCGCCGGAAAACCATGCCGAATTCCCTTTCGGCGGATTTGTCGGCGACGCTCCGTGATTTCAGTTTGACGAGTCTTTCGCGTCTGCCGTTCACGCGCATCGAAGCCGAGAAAATCGCCGAAAACACGCCCGCCGTCACGAATCTCAATCTCGATTTCAAAGCCAGCCGCGAACGGCTTTTGAACGGCGAATTCGACCGTTTCGACATTCTTCATTTTGCGACGCACGGCTTTTTGAACAATCGTCATCCCGAACTTTCCGGCTTGGTGTTGTCGCTGGTGGACGAAAAAGGCAACCAGCAAAACGGTTTTCTGCGAACGCAGGATTTATATCTGCTCAGGCTAAAACCGCAAATAGTCGTCCTTTCGGCGTGTCAAACCGGACTAGGAAAACAAGTCGGAAACGAAGGTTTGATCGGGCTGACACGCGGATTTCTCGTCAACGGCACGCCGCGCGTCATCGCCAGTTTCTGGAAAGTTGACGACACCGCAACCGCCGAACTAATGTCAAGATTCTACCGCGCACTCCTCAAAGAAAAACAATCGCCGTCAACCGCTCTCCGCACCGCGCAAAACGAACTCCGCCAAATCCCGCGCTTCTCAAACCCGCGCTTCTGGGCAGGATTCACGCTGACCGGCGAATGGCGTTGAGAAAGAAAAAGGCATTGATGAGAATGCCTTTTTTGTGTCACGTTTGTTTAATTTTGCAACTATTTTAATCAATTGCTGTTAAGAGATTTGTCAGTTCCGGCATCTGTTTCAAGCAACCGATTAATTTACTTAAACCACCTACATTTTCCATCGCCGTCTTTCCTTTGCTTTGGATTATTTCCTTTGTAACTGTTGCATCTTCAAGTTTTACGTTTTTATCGAAGAATACGAAAATCGTGTCCTTCAAATTATCTACCCGTAATTTGTCGGTTTTTAGATGTGTTTCAGAATCGGTTCGCTGATAAAAAGGATAATAAAGGCAATTAGTCCAAGTTGTCGGCGAAGTAGCGGTCGAACATTTCGTGTATTGAGCATCTGCCTTGTAATGCGGAATCGGCAAAATGCTGCCGTAACGAAGCAAAAGATGAAAAGCCATTGTTGCCTCACCAAACTTTTTTCTCGGACCTTGATCGCCGCCGATAGCAAAAGTTGAACGGTTTTTGTCGGGATAATATGCCCAGGCAAGTTGTCTTTCAGCCAAAAGCAAAGTCAAAGGATCAACCGGAACGGTGCTTCCGCGTCGTGGGACGACAAATGCCGGAATTTCTCCCGAATCGAAATATCGCCGCTGATCGCTTTTTGGGAAATTTGCCTGTTGCGAACTTGAAGAAGTCATCGAAATATAATATTCGATTGCTTCGCCCGCTACTTTTTGAGTTTTCGGCTTGCCTTTGCCGTTACCGACAATCGAACTGTTGTCGCTTGAATAAAGCGCAAAAGCATCAAATTGTTTTGTTCCAACTGCAAAATTTTTATTTTCTGCATCAATCCAATGTGATGTAAATGATTTTCCGTGTCGTGTTCTGTAAGTTTCAAAATCTATGTAATCGTTTTCATCGAATATTTTCACACCGTTTTGAATATCGGCTAGACCTTTGTTTCCAACAGAATATGCTCGCGCCGAGCCGTCAACATTGACATTTACTCCTGGAACAAGAACGACAGTTGCAAGATTGCCGTAACGCCACGCTTTAACTACCGAATCATCATATTGTAATTTCGTTTCTATTTTTGTAATTTCTGGACATTGATTATTTGACATTTTTTCTCCTAATTTCTAATTATCTGTTTTGCGGAATGATTCCCGACGGCAGCCAGAAACCTTCTGTTCCGATTTGCCAGCCTTCGCCTTGATATTTATGGTTGTAGTCGCCGTTGTCGCCGATCAGATCGTATTTAGCGAAAGCGAATTGCTGCCGTCGCTGTCAACTTTCTTCGTGCCGATTTCAACTGGCGCAATCGGCATCCACGAGAACTGTTCGGCTGATACGCTGAACACCGCACTAATACTAAATTTTCTCAATCGGCAAAGCCTAGAATCGAATAATCTATTCTTAAATTTCTGGTTTCGTCCTGAACGTCTCTACCTTCGCGGTTTCCATTCGGGTAATCTAATTGGCGAATGTAAGAGGTTTCTAAAATTCCAAGTTGTTTATCCTTTTGATTGGCTAAATGTTTGGTAAAAGCACTGAAAATGAATTTACCGATTTCAACTCCGGCGGTGTATGGCGCGGAAACGGTTTTGCCGATTAACTTTGGAAAGTCGGCGGCGTAACCGTCAAACTTTTCGTTGTTGATAACATCGTGCAATTCCGCGCCGAGATCACGGTTGTCCTTGTTGAGTTTGACGCATAAAAATTCCCAATTAAAGGATTTAGGAATTGTTTCCGCCTCGTGAATGATTTTGCCGGTGTCGCCAAAAGTTACCTCGAAATTGTCTTTGATTCGGCTGATCGGCGTAAAGATAACGGAACTTGCCACGCCGGTTACAACATCCTTCAATAAAGCTTTTCGCTTTTCGGCATCTGTTTCGTTAATAATGTCGCCCAAATCGGGAAGCGAGACGGCATCTGAAACCAGGCTGACAAACTGAATTTTCGCTTTATCGCTGCCGAATAAGCCGATAAATTTTCCGCTTCCGTTGTCCAAAATTTTCACTCGATTTAATCTGAAATAAAACATAATTACTCCTATATTTGTGTTAGTTTTAATTTTTCCATAGTGACTTCGACGACATTGCCTTTGTGCAGTGAATTAGTGACTGCGGCATCTATTGAAGCGGCATTTCTGACATTGAGCGTTAATGCCGTCACGCGATAGTTTTCCATAATTTTTCTCCTGTTTATTTCTCTGATTTTTTCCGCTTTAGCTTTTCCAAGCGATAATGTATGAACCGTTTTTGAGTTCGGCAACCAATGTGTCAATGACGGAATTTTCAACCGCGAAACAGCCTTTAGAACAACCCATATAACCGTGTTGGTTTTTATAAGCATCGGATACATATTCGGCTCTATGTAAAATTATTGATCTTGCTTCTGCTTTTGAATTAGTCGCTTCCAAACCCTTAATTTGTAATGCGTTTCCGTGATGCGGACTGTCAATCGGCGACGAACAACTGTAAATCCCTAAAGATGAACAGTTAGATTCTTTCTCATTTGAGAAAACTTTTGCATACAAACGATTTTCCGCTCTAATCGCATCACCGTTGCCGTGTCCGTGCGCGACGTAATATTGTGTGACCGTTTCCGATTTGGTGTCAAAAAGATAAAAACGCTTTTCGGTCGAAGGCTGATTAAAATCAACAATCGCCCAATAGCGCGGATTGCCTTGTGGATTATGTGCATTTTTGTATGCCGCGAGTCTGTTTGCCGGAACGCTTTGGTTTATTTCGTCAGCCATTTTTAGAAAACTATCGTTTCTTTCCGCATTTGTTTCTGCCATATTTTTCTCCTTTTTGTCCGAGAGTTAATGATTTTTTTGGGTAATTCAAATGATTTTTTTGGGTAATTCACTTCTATATGACAAAAACCGGCGAAATATTACAGATTTATTTTTAAGTTTTAAAAAATTATTTTTCAGCGGCTCACGCGGAAGGTGTATTCGGTGATGGATTCGGCGGGTTTGGACGGATTGTTGCCGTCGAGGAAGACGACGTAGATGTCGTTTTTGAGTTTGGCGGCGGGAATAGAGAGGTTGAGCGATTTGAGATTTGGCGCGGTTAGAATGTTTGCGCCGTCGGCGGTTTTGATGTTGACTGCGTAGGTTTGAAAGACGGCGGCATCTTTCGGGAGTTTGAGGCGGAGATTGATTTGGTCGGTTTCGGGCGAAATTTTGATAAATTGTTCGCCGCCGGTTCGCACCGTGCCGGGGAAAAGCGTAAAGACGGCGAATGTCGGTTTGAGCGGCTCGTTTGGAGTCGGCGCGGCGACTGGAAGCGGCTGTTTTTTCGGCTTTTCGGCGTTGGTGTTTCGAGGCTGGCGGTTTGCCGTTTGCGGGTTGTTGATATTTGCCGCATTTTGATTTTCAGCGATATTTTTGTTTATTTCAGCAGGCGCAGAATTTTGATTGATATTTGACTGCCTGACGATTTCGATTGGTTTGGTTGTCGGCAGAAGCGCGAAAATTCCGGCGAGAATGCAGATTAAAATCACAGCGGCAGCGGCGATTTTAAATTGGAAGGAAGCAAATATATTACGCCAAAACGCCTTCGGTAACGGCACGGTCGCAGCCTGCGCCTTGATGCCGCGTTCAAAAATCTGCGCGAGCGCAAGGCGGCGGCGGCGCGATTCGGTGGTCAAATAATTGTTTTCAAACGCCGTGCGGTCAGCATCTGAAAGCGCGTCGAGCAGATATTGTTCGATCAGTTCGCTTTCGACGATTTGCGCCTGTTCGGTCAATTCGCCGCTGACCGCTGATTTTTGCTCAAAATCTTGGGCGGTTGATTGGTCGAGATGTCCGAGAAAATATTTTTTGATTTGATTGTCGTTCAATGTGTAAAAATTTCCGCCTTGTTAATCCCTTAAACTGAAGATGTCGTTTTCGCGTCGAAAATTACAAAAATTATTCGATTTTCGATAATTTATTTTTCAGACAATCTTCGAGCCGAACGCGCAGGCGGTAAATTTTGACCCGCAGATTAATGAGTGAAACGTCATATTCGCGGCTCAGTTTTTCACGATAATCAGTCAGTTTGAAAAACGGCAAATCGGCGAAATAATCAATTAAAATGCGGCGTTCCGGTTCGTTCAAGCGGTCGAAACATTCTCTGAAAAATCGAAAATCATCTTGCGGCGCGGCATTTTCGTCGCTTGTGCGATGTTTATAAAATTCGCGTTCGGCTTTGAAGGTTTTTTCGGCTTTTCGCAGTCGTTCGAGAAATATCAGCCGCGCCGCGCCGAAACTATAATTTGTGACATTATCAACCGGCGCGTTTTGCGACAACTTCAAAGCCACGCGGTCAAGCGTCTCGTCCGCCGCTTCGTCCGCGTCCGCGTCGCCTTTGATCTGAAAATATCTGACCAGCGAATTTCTCAATTCCGTATATTTGACGGTTGATTCATCCGCTTCGGAAGCGAGCGCGGCAAATAAAATCTTGAAAGATTCGTCATTCATCTTTTAACGATACGGAACAATATCACGGTTCGGACAAATTTAATTCCCCGTTTTACAACCTCGGTTTGTTGGAATTTACGGTTAATTCGATTAAAATTCATATCTGTTTGTCGAATGCTTTTCAGAAAAACTGATTTTATCGCCGTTTCGATTTCGCGCATAATCGGCTTTGTCGTTTTTCACCCTTTACTGTAAGGTTATCATTCCGAATCCTGAATATTTTCACCATCAAGATGCTCTACGACCAATATTTTATTGATGATCTGAAAAACCGTGCCGATTTGGTGCAGATTATTGAGCCTTATGCGCCGCTCAAGAAGAAAGGCGCGAATTGGATGGGTTGTTGTCCGTTTCATCAGGAAAAAACGCCTTCATTTTCGGTTAATCCATCGAAAGGTTTTTATTATTGTTTCGGTTGCGGGAAAAAAGGGACAGCTTTCAATTTCTTTATGGAAATGGAAGGTCTTTCGTTTTATGAAGCGATAAAACGAGTCGCGGATGTTTCAGGTGTGCCATTGCCCGAGCCGATTGATGATAAAAATTATGAGCGCAACAAACAACGCAAAAAGGAACAGAAAGCGATTGCCGATCAGGTTATCGAACTGAATCGTTACGCGCTCGAATTTTGGGAAAATCATCTCGGCGAAAACAATGCCGAATCGAAAGCGGCGCGAGAATATCTCGAAAAACGAGAGATTACCGACGAAATCGCACGCCAATTTCATATCGGTTACGCGCCGGATTCGTGGGACGCGGTAATGTCGCTGTTGAAAGAAAAGGGCGCGGATGAAAAGTTAATCGAAACTTCCGGCTTGGTTTCGATTAACAAAGAGAAAAAGAAAGTTTACGACCGTTTTCGCGGGCGGATAATGTTTCCGGTTTTGAACATCGAAGGCAATCCGGTGGCGTTCGGGGCGAGAATTTTGCAGACGGGCGAACCGAAATATCTGAATTCACCGGAAACTCCGGCATACATCAAAGGCGATCATCTCTACGGTTTGTTTCAGTCGAAAACGGAAGTTCGCGTCAAGAAATATGCGATTCTGGTCGAAGGTTATTTGGATTTAATCGCGCTCTATCAATTCGGCGTGACTAATTGCGTGGCGAGTTTGGGAACGGCTTTGACCGAACATCAAGCCAGACTTTTGGGTAAATTTGCTAAAAAAGTCGTCGTCAATTACGACGGCGATTCAGCCGGAATCAAAGCGGCGCGGCGGGCGATTGATGTTTTGCTGCCGGAACAGTTCGAAATCAAAGTTTTGGTGCTGCCCGACGGCAAAGACCCGGACGATTACGTTCGCGCCGAAGGTTTTGAAGCCTACAAAAAACAGCATAAAACCAATGCCCGCACATATTTACATTTTGTTCTCGACCAAATCCATAAGGAATACAACATCAATCTGCCCGAACACAAACAAAAAGCGGTGGACGAAATGCTGCCGTTTATCACCAACGTCTCGAACGCCGTGCAGAAGCGGACGATTTTTGACGAGGTGATGAATTCGCTGCGCGTCGAATCTTCGGTGGCAGGCGATATGTGGCGCAAACTCAAATTTAATCAGAAGGTTGACGACGTTTTGTATAAACGGATTCTGCCGAAAATGACGGTCGCCGAACAGCGTCTGCTCGAATTATTGATTTACGACAAAGAACTGCGCCGTCTGATTTTACCGCAAATCGAAGTGACCGATTACGAAACTCTGGCGACGGCTTCAGTCTTTCGCGCCATTTTTACGCTGCACGAATCCGATGCTGAAATCACGCTCGATAATCTGCTCGATGCGGTCGGCGAAGATGAAACGGCGGCGGATTTCGTGCCGGTTTTGATGATGAGCGAACCTCTGCGAAACGGCGGCGAAGCGATTGACGAAGTGCTGGCGCAAGCCGAAAGCTGCGTCGCCACGCTGCGTTCGATGGCGATTTCCAACCGCATTTTAGACATCAGCCAGGAACTAATGCTCGCCGAACAAGCCGGAAATGCCAAACTGTTAAATGTTTTGGTGATGGAACAAATTGATCTCGCCCGTTTGAACCGCGAACTTCAAAAAAGAATCGAGAAATAGTGGTGAGTTGTGAACGGTGAGTGGTGAGTTGAAGATTATGTTGGGATTTATAAGTTTCGGTCTCGCGCGGAATGTTTTAGATTAAGCACCAAAACAAAAATACAATTAAGTGAAATTTGTTGCCAACGGAGCGTGAGCATGCTGCCCACGCTCCGTTAGGTCAAACATTTTTTGTTTATATGTTTAGATAATTTTCCGAACTCATTGGGCAAATTTAGCAAACAACGCTATAATCGAAAGTTTAATCAAATCTGATACAACAATATGGCTGATTACGACGAAAAAGAAGATTTAATGGATCGCCTGATGGCGATGGGCAAACGCAAGAAATTTTTGAGTTTTGACGAACTCAATCGTGAAATACCTGAAAATATGATGTCGCCGGACGAACTCGAAGATGTTCTCGAACGTCTCGAAGGCGCGAATATTTCGGTTGCCGAATCTGATTCGCAACTGCTCGAAGGTGCGGCAAATCTTGCAACAGACGAAGAGTCGGACGACGATGACGACGATCTGGATTTGGATTTGTCAGCCGGAACGCTCGACAAATCGAACGATCCGGTGCGTCTTTACCTGCGCGAAATGGGCGTTGTGCCGCTGCTCACGCGCGAAGGCGAAGTGACGATTGCCAAACGCATCGAACGCGGTCAGATTAAAACGCAGAAAGCGATTTCGCGTTCGCCGATTGCCGTCGAAAGATTAATTAAAATCGGCGACGATTTGCAGCATCATCGAATGACGATCCGCGAAACCGTCGTGTTTTCCGAACAGGCGGAAATTTCGCTCGAAGAAGATAAAGCCGAAGAATATATGCGCTGGACGCTCGAAGGTATCGAGAATATCCGACGCAGTTATGAACGTGCGCGGCTCGTTCTGAACGATTTTCTGCACGAACAGCGGGCGGCAAAAGGCAAGAAAACCAAAAAGCTGATGTCGCTGCGCCGCCGCACGGCACGCCTTCGTTTGGAAATCGCGCAGGAAATTAAAAATCTCGATTTGACCGAAAATGCGCGTCAGGTGTTGATCGGCGCAATTCGCCGGAATGTCGAAGACATCAAAAAAGCGGAACGCACGATTGCCAAATCCGAAGAGCGTCTGGCAGGCAAACCGACCGCCGACGAAAAGAAAACGATTCAGCAAAAAATCGTAGATTCGCGCAAGGTTTTGGCGGACGTTGAAGAAAAATTTTATCTGCCGCCGGTTGAAATCAAACGCGCGATGCAGACGATTGATGTCGGCGAACGCAAAACCAATCAGGCAAAACGCGAACTGGTCGAAGCAAATCTGCGGCTCGTCGTTTCGATTGCCAAAAAATATACCAATCGCGGTTTGCAATTTCTGGACTTGATTCAGGAAGGCAACATCGGTCTGATGAAAGCGGTTGATAAATTTGAATGGCGGCGCGGTTACAAATTTTCGACGTATGCGACGTGGTGGATTCGTCAGGCGATCACGCGGGCAATCGCGGATCAGGCGCGAACGATCCGCATTCCCGTGCATATGATCGAAACGATTAATAAACTGATTCGCACCTCGCGTTTATTGGTGCAGGAACTCGGACGCGAACCGTCGAGCGAGGAAATCGCCAAGCGGATGGACATTCCGGTTTCAAAGGTGCGAAAAGTTTTGAAAATCGCTCAAGAGCCAATTAGTTTGGAAACGCCGATTGGCGAAGAAGAAGATTCGCATCTCGGCGATTTTATCGAAGATCGTTCGATTTTGAATCCGGCAGAATCAGTCACGTTCGGCAACTTGCGCGAAATCACCGACGAAGTTCTCGCCACCTTAACGCCGCGTGAAGAAAAAGTTATCAAGATGCGTTTCGGCTTGGGAAATACGGGTTCGGAACACACTCTGGAAGAAGTCGGACAGCATTTTGCCGTGACACGCGAACGCATCCGCCAAATCGAAGCCAAAGCCTTGCGAAAACTGCGTCACCCGTCGCGTTCACGCCGTTTGAAAGCGTTTCTCGAAGGCAAAGCGTCGTAAAATCGCGTCAAATTTGAACTTAACTTTTGCGGTTGACGATTGCTTTTTGCAGT
Source organism: Pyrinomonadaceae bacterium (assembly GCA_965247235.1). GTDB lineage: Bacteria > Acidobacteriota > Blastocatellia > Pyrinomonadales > Pyrinomonadaceae. The sequence goes on along the minus strand of OZ252004.1, from coordinate 4,733,254 downwards.
TTTCAGCCGCAAAATACTTTTGAGGTAAAAATTATGTCAGTGCTGACTTTAGACAAGCCAACGACGGCAGCCGAACAACTTGTTGCACAGCTTTATCGAACCGAAGGCAAAGCTGAAATTATCAATGGAGAAATTGTAAAATTTATGGCAACAGGAGATGAACCGTCAAGTGCGGCTTTCAATATCGCGGTCAGTTTGAAGTCGCATCAAAAAAAAATCGGCAACGGCAGAACATATACCGATAACGTCGGCTATCTTGTAAATCTCCCGAATAGAAAATCCTTTTCACCGGATGTTTCGTTCTATATTGGAGAAAGAAGCGGGATGAAATTTCTCCAGGGCGCACCGATTTTTGCCGTCGAAGTTCGTAGTGAAAATGATTACGGAAACAAGGCTGAAAGTGATATTATTCAAAAACGTCGTGATTATTTTGCCGCCGGAACTGAGATTGTTTGGGATGTTGATTTAATGAGTGAAAACGTCATCAAGTCTTATCATCAAAGTAATCCGAACGAGCCGCAGATTTTCAAACGCGGCGAAATTGCCAATGCCGAACCTGCCTTAACGAATTGGAAAATTGCCGTTGATGAATTATTCGATTAATTTTTGAGAACGATTTTAACTTAAAGAATGGATATTTCAACGCAAATTTTCTGGCTTATTATTCTCTCGATGATCGTTGCATCTATCGCGTGGACGGTTACGCAGGAAGAGATTTTCCGCGAATGGAATGATTATTGTAAAGACAAATGTGAAACCTGCAAACCGCTCTTTCAGCGCAAATTTTTCTACGTTTTCACCTGCGAATACTGCTTCAGCCATTGGACGACCGTGGCAATTTTAATTTTAACCGGCTTTCATCTTTTAATTGATGACTGGCGTGGTTACGTTCTCGCTTTTTTTGCTATCCCGTGGCTCGCCAACCAATTTATGAGCATTTACCGCCGTCTCCGCGTCGGCATCAAACACGAAAATCTGCTCGCTAAAACTGTTGAAGAAAATCTTAAATAAGTGTGAAGTATGAAGTATGAAGTATGAAGTGTGGGTAAAGAAAAAATCTTCCAACTCATACTTAATACTTTATACCTCACATTTAAATCCCGAATATTTTTAATTTAAACTCGTCGCCCGAAGTGTAGATTTCCGAGCGTTTGCCGGAGAATAGATGGCTTTGGCGGAGAATCATCGGCAAGCCGCCGTTCGGGACGTTGGTGCCGTATTCGCGTCTGCCGAAGATCGAGGCGATTTGAGGGTTGATGCGCTGCGTAATGCCGTAGCGGATGGCGCGTGAAGCGGGCGGCGTGAAACCGTTGGTGCGGCGCGGATTGACGAATTCGATGGAATTATCGTAGATCGAAATGCGTGTCGGAATCTCGCGCAAAGCCAGATCACGGTGCATTAAGACATTTGAAACCGCTTCCATTATCGAATAGAGATGGTAATCGGCGCGTTTTTCGACGGGCGATTCGACGTTTGTTTTTTTGGTTTTCGGCTTAAATTTGTGCAGATCGCACCAGCGGTTGACGAACTGCAAAATCGCTTCGTTGAGCGTGTGCAGATTGCCTTTAATTTCGTGCTGTTCGACCAGTTGTGCGCTGCCGTTTGCGCCGGAAAACCGCGCGATTGTCACCTTGGCACGCGGAATCAGTTCGGCGACGCGCTCGTTTTTGCCGAACAATAAAACCGCCGCGACCGTCGGGAAAAAATCATCGCCCGTGCCGGCGGCGAGCAGCAAATCTTTTTTGAGAAATTCCGCCGTTTGATAGATATTGCCGCCGATCACGTCGGTTTCAAAAGCATTCGCAAAACTCCAGAGCAATGCGTCGTCAAAATCGGCTTCGACGGCGGTCGTGAGCGGTATATTTTCAAATCCTAACGGACGCATTTCGTCGAGAAAATCAGACATTTCCTCGCGCGTCACTTCCCTTTTTTCCTCGCCCGTTCGCAAATAAAATCTGCCTTCTTTGGTGCGGTAAGGTCGCTTTCGCGGTTCGATTTCGAGGGCGACGACGCGCCGTCCGCTGTCAAAGGCGACGACATCAATCAGCGGCACGACCGGCGGCACGATGTCTTCGCGGCAGATGCGAATCAATTCTTCCTGCACCCATTCGGGATTGGTCACGCCTTCGATTCGCAGTTGATCGGACACGCCGAAAATAATCGTGCCGCCGCCGGTATTGGCGAGCGCGACGATGCCCTGCGCGATGCGTTCGGGATTAGAAAGTTTGACTTTGAGTTCGAGATAAGTGTCTTCGCCGCCGCGAATCAGGCGAATCAATTCGGTGCGCGTCGTGACCGGCGCGTTTTGGTTCGTAACGAATTCCTGAAAGGTGTATTCGGTCGGCTGATCGGAACGTGAAATGTTGCGAAATTTTCGGCGCGGCATCAGGTTTCGGCGTTTAATTTATGTCAGGACGGCAACGCATTTGATCCGCCCGAATGTTTCTGCAGAATTAAAAACATTACTGGATTAAAAATAACTGTTTATATTGAAACATTTGACCGGCAAAATGTAAAAGAGACAAATTGCCGGAACGCGAACTTTCCAGTTCGCGCGAGTGTTGTCATCAAATACGAACGCAAAGTGGATTTTATTTACGAGTTAAATCAGTCAAACGAGATTCAAGCGTCAGATGGGATGCTCGCGCGAACCGGAAAGTTCGCGTTCCGGCAAGCGGCGATCTAATTAGTTTTTGCAAAAAAATAAAATATCTGTCATAAAATTTTTATCAGCGGTGTTTTGGTAATGTAGGGCAGTTTTATTGCTGAAAAATGATTAAGGGCGCGGAAATATTTGTGGACGCGATGTCGGAAACAGCGGCGGCGGCGGGAAGAGAAAGAATCGAATTTGATGAAGTGTTTGCGCTTCATCATCGAACCGTTTTTCGCGCGGCGCGGTCGGTCGTGCAGGACGCAGGACTCGCCGAAGATGTCACGCAGGAAGTTTTTCTGCGTTTTTATCATCACCGCGATTCGATTGCCAACGATGAAATGCTGCGTCCGTGGCTGATTCGCGTGGCGATCAATCTCGCGCGAAACACGGTGCGCGGTAACATTCGGGCGAACACGAGAGAGGAAAATTACGTCAAAGTATCGGAAGAAAATCAAGGCAATACGATTGAAACCGATTATGAGCAGCGCGAACAAATCTCCGAGGTCAACCGCGCTTTGAGCAAAGTCAAAGAACCTCTGCGAAGCTGTTTGATCTTAAAACAGCAGGGTTTGTCGTATAAAGAGATTGCCGAAAGTTTATCGCTGACGGAAACGAGCATCGGGCAGTTTGTCGCTCGCGGGCGCAGGGAATTTGCCAGATTTTACGGCAAAATCGGGAGAGAGGAAATGCAATGAGCAAAATTTGTTTGGACAGCGGAACGATTCAGGCTTTTTTGGACGGCGAAATTGCCGCCGGAAAATTGTCTGCGGTTTCCGATCATCTCGCCTTCTGCGACGCTTGCGCGTTTGCGCTTGCCGATGCCGAAGAAGAATCGGCGTTGGTTTTTGCCGCGCTCGACGGCGAACTGAATACGCTCGTCCCGACTCAGCGTTTATGGTCGAAAATTAATGATTCAATCGGCGAAGAAAAAAGAAATGTTTCAGTCTGGCAGAAAATTCGCGGCTATATTTCAGTTATCACCGCCAATCCGTCGTTGGCTGTCGCCGCCGCGATTTTAATGATTTTTGGCGTGTTTGCGCTGTTTTTAACTCTTAGACCGGCGGCAGAAAATTCGCCGTTGATGGCTTCGACCGGCTCGAACATTAATGTTTCGTCGCCAACTCGAATTGATATGCCGCAATCTCCAAAAATTATCAACGCGCCGTTAAATGCCGAAAAATCTACGCCGCGCATCGAACGCGCCGCTGTTCGCCCGATTGCAGGACGTGATGAAGTTCAAAAATCATCCGTCAAAACCAATTTACGGCAGCAATTAAATGATGTTCCGACACCGAAATATGCAATCAACCGACCCCGGACACCGGACTCCAGACTTCAGACTCAAACCGCCGCATATCTTCCCGGTGAAGAAAGTTACGTCAAGACGATTGCCAGTTTGACCGACACGGTTGACCGCAGTAAGAACGAGATTCTCAAGCCTTCGGCGCAGATTTCGTTTGCGCGTGATCTGGCGGTCGTTGACGACGCGATTTCAAAGATGAAAGCGGAAGTTAAAAAGAATCCGAAAAACGATTCGGCGAAACAGGTTTTGTATTCCTCGTATCAAAATAAAATTGATTTGCTCAATTCGGTCGCACAGAAAAGCGAATTGATGGCGAGTTTGAGATAATCGGCGACAAATTTTAATGCAGAAAAACCACTCCAAAATAATTTATTTGCTTTTCGTTTGCTGCGTTTCGGCAATTTGTTCGGCGCAAATTTCAGCGCAGATTCCGAAACCGCCGAAACCGCCCGAACCGTCGAAGGTTCGGATTGCGCCGCCGTCGGATCACGCGCAAACGACGGAAAAATCGCTCGCCGTTGACGGCAAAGTCAGCGTTTCGCTGTGCGTTTTGGATGGAAACCTGAAAATAAACGGTTGGGATCGCAATGAAATCCGCGTTTTTGTGCAAAACGGCAGCCGCAGCGAATTTCAAATCTCGCAGAAAAATCAAAACGGCAGTCCGGTTTGGGTGCGAATTCTGCGCGGCAATGCGGCGGATTCGTCACAGACGAGCGATTGTCTGCGCGGCGATGAAATCGAGATTGACGCGCCGCGTAATGCGAGTTTTGTGCTGAAAGGGCAGGAAACTGCGACGACGATTGATTCGATCAGAAAAGCGAGCGTCAAAAGCGTCGGAGGCGATATTTTTCTCGATAACATTTCCGAAGGCATCGAAGCCCAAACCTACGAAGGCGGAATCACGGCGGAAAACTGCGGCGGCGCGATCAATCTCGAAAGCGGCACGGGCAACATCACCGTTTTTGAAGCCGTGCCGAGCGACATCGGCGACGTTTTCAAAGCCAAAACCAACAACGGCAGAATCACTCTCCAAAACATCGGACACCGCCAAATCGAAGCGAATTCGATTTCGGGAACCATCGCTTTTGACGGCGCGTTGCCGAACGGCGGATTTTACAGTTTCGCCACCTCGAACGGCTCGATTTTAATGGCGATGCCGCCCGATTCTTCGTGCAAAATCACGGCATCTTATGGCTTCGGCGCGTTCGATTCGGAAATGCCGCTCAAGGATTTGAAGAAAAATGTCGTCTCCAAAGTTCAAAATTTAACGGCAACAATCGGCGCAGGCGAATCAACGCTCAACCTGACCACCAACAGCGGCAGAATCAAAATTCGCGGTCAGAAATAGTTGATTTTATTGTTTTAAGTGAAGAAGATTTGAACACGGATTTGGCGGATTCTTTCGGGTTTTTGAATTATTGTTGCGCTGTTGGTGACTGCATAAAATCTGTAATTCTATCCGCCGCACGGCTGACGCGCGGGTTTCTGTTTTTGCCGGTAGATTCGCATTTAATTGATTTTAGTTTTTGAAGTTAAACCTATTTCTTAATCCGCCAAATCCGCCAAATCCGTGTTCAAAAATCCCCTTCTTTTCAAGCCGACTCAATTCAAAACTTTATTAACCAGCCATTGATCGTTTTGTTTGACGACTTCGGTGTAGATTGATTTTTGCTCGCTGCGCGTGTCGTCGCGCCAGAAAAGTTGGATTTCCATCTTGGTTTTTTCGGGCGAGATTATTTCGCATTTGCCGATGCGGAAGGCTTTCGGATAATCGGTGTTATTGGTCGTAAAAATGTCTGCGTCGGTTTGCAGATTTTGCAGCGAATTAAAATATTCGGGTGTTAAAAATTTTGACAGAGATTTGAGGTTCGCCTGCGAAAATTTCATTTCATTGCCGAAATGATTCGAGTAAAACTCTTTAACAGTCTGCTTCGATGCGGCGCATTCCGGCTGTTCGAGATTCGGCATCGAGCAGGAAACGGCAAACGGCAAATGGCAAATGGCAAATATCAGCAGAAAAAGTGAAACTCTAAACTTTGCATTCCAAAATCTCGAACTCCAAAACTTTGAACTCAAAATTCCAATTCCGACATTTTTCATTTTCCATTTTCCATTTTCCATTTTATAAAATTTTCGGCACTTGAAAATGTCCTTCGACGGCTGACGGAGTTTGTGATAAAGCGGCTTTTTGTCCGAGCGACTGATGCGGCACGTCGGCGCGGGCGGTGTCGGTCGCTTCGCCTTCGGGCGTTAATCCGCCGAGCGAAATCTCGACATTTTCCGCGTCGAGTTCGTTTAGCTGCTCGACATATTCGACGATGCTCGCCATCTGCGGCGTATAAAGCGCGACTTCCGCGTCGGTAATTTCCAAATGTGCTAATCCGGCGATGTTTCTGATGTCCATAAATTTTGTGTAACTACATTATAACAGAATTGAAATTTCAAATAATCAGGCTTGATCGTTTTTGGCAATCCTTTTCTTTCGCACCAGACAGCTTCCGGCGGCGAGCAGAAATTGGTATCGCAGGTGCGGGTCTTTGATGGCATCGGCGGAATGACGCATTTTCGCCGTCACTTCGCCGAGCGCGGTTTCGTCGGTGATTTCCGCGTCGCCCGGTTTGTTCATTGCGCTGCGTTCTGCCAGAACTTTGTTTTCTTCGACGCGAAATTCGATGTATGTGACCAGAGCCTGTCCGAGAACCGAATTGATTTTGAAGATCATCTGCGGCGTAAGATGTTCGAGATGTTTGCGCCACGTTTCGCTCGTGACGGCGATAATCAGGCGTTTGCCGAACAGATTGAGCGGCACGGTATGTCCGCGCAGACTTTCGCCCGCGATCCTGCGCCACGCGGCAAAAATCACGGCTTCGCGCACGTCCGGGTTATCTTCAAATTCCTTCAAAAGCGCAGGCAAAGCGCGAAACAACTCATTCATTGGTTATTTATCATTGAACATTTATCATTTATCATAAAAATTCAGTTCAAATAATTGCTGGAAACAGTTTTCGGTTCAATCACTAAATGATTAATTAAAATTATTAACCGAACATCTGATAAATGATAAATGATAAATGATAAATGATAAACGTCTTATGAAAACTTTACCGAAAATCGTCCTTGCATCCGGCAGTCCGCGCCGCGCCGAAATCTTGAATTCGGTCGGCTGGAAATTTACCAAAGATGTCGCCGATATTGATGAAAGCGAATTGATCGGCGAATCGCCCGAAAAATATGTGCAGCGTCTGGCGCGTGAAAAAGCCGAAATCGTTGCCGCGCGGCACGAAGATATTTATGTTCTCGGCGCGGATACGACCGTCGTGATTGACGAGCAAATTCTCGGCAAACCGTCGGATTTGGAAGACGCGCGGCGAATGTTGCGGATGCTTTCGGGCAATTGGCACGAAGTTTTGACGGGTGTGGCGTTAGTGCAGAGTCCAAAGTCTGAAGTCCAAAGTCTAAAGTCGGAGGAGTTGAATTTTAAATCGCTCGTCGGGATTCAAAGCACGAAGGTCAAATTTGCGGAAATGTCTCAATCTGAAATAGATTTTCTCGTCGAAAAAGGTGCGCCGCTCGATAAAGCCGGCGCATATGCGGTGCAGGCTCAAGCCGCGCTGTTTATCGAAAAAATCGAGGGCGATTATTGGAACGTCGTCGGTTTGCCGATCAGTTTGGTTTACGATTTGATGAAAAAGATTTCGCAAATCCGAGATTTTTTGAATGAATAACGCTCTAAATTAATCTTTAGATTTTGATGATTTCAGCCTGTTGTCACAGTCTGAATAATTGAGTATTCAAATAATCTGTTAAGAATTTTATTTTAGATTTATGTCTGATTAATCCGCACAAAAATTATTTGATTTGTTTATCTATTCGTTTCCGTGTCAAAATAAAACTCTGAAATTTTTTAATTATTAAGAGGTCAAACAAATGAATGTTGTCAATACTTTGGGTAAATTCGCTTTAATTTTGGCGTTTTCAATTCTCTCCGCGCTGCCTTTAACGGCGCAGTCTCCGGCGGTGCGTCTGCCGCGTCCGAGTCAGAAGGCGAGCGTGATGCAGACGGTCGGCGTGACTGATATTTCGATTACATACAGTCGTCCGGCGGTTAAAGGTCGCCGCATTTGGGGCGATCCGACGGCTGACGAATTGGCGCGGGTTAAGGGCGCGGCGACGCTCGACGATCAGAATGCGCGACCGAAGGACGCGCCGATTGTGCCTTACAATCACGTCTGGCGCACGGGCGCGAACGAAGCGACGGTTTTCACCGTGTCCGACGATGTGCTGATTAACGGGCAAAAACTCGCCGCCGGAACGTACAGCCTGCACACGATTCCGACGAAGAACGAATGGACGATTATTTTTAATTCGGATGCCGGTCAATGGGGCAGTTTTCGTTACGACGATACGAAAGACGTTTTGCGTGTCAAAGCCAAGCCGCAAAACGCCGCCGATACTCAGGAAGTGTTGTCTTTCGGTTTTCCGACTGTCACGGAAAATTCGGCGCAGGTTTTAATTCGCTGGGAAAAAGTCGCCGTGCCGTTCACCGTCGAGATTCCGAATGTCGCGGCATTAGTGCAGACGAAAATTGAAACGGCGATGGCGGCGAATCCGACCGAATGGAAGATTCCGCTCAGTCTCGCCGGACAATTCGCGGGCAACGACGAATGGGACAAAGCCTTGGCGTGGACTGATAAATCAATCAAAATCAAGGAAACATTCCAAAATCTTTCAAGCAAAACACAATATCTCTACGCCGCCGGACGCAAAGACGAAGCCAAAACTCTCGCGCCCAAAGCTCTCGCTCAAGGCAAAGCCGAACAAGCCGACACTTCAAGATTTGAAAAGTGGATGATGACTATGAAATAAGTTGTTAAATGGTGAACGTGTTGAATGGTGAATGGTGAATGGTGAATGGTAAATGTAAGAAGTGAAGATAATGAAATCTTGAATCTCGAATATTAAATCTTGAATATTAAATAACTATTTCATACATTTACCATTCACCATTAATCCTCAGCGTTTCCAATAATTTTTAATTTTCAGATCGAGCATCGGGAAGGCGCAGTATTCGACGTTTCTGCCGGATTCGCGGAGTTTTTCGACCATTTTGATCGCGGCATCGGCGTTGCGCGTGTGGACGACAATCGTTGCGGCGCGTTGAAGCGTCGGGTTATCATCGAGCCAGACGGCAATCGCGTAGCCCGTGCGGTCAAAGTCGCTGTGTTCGTTTGATTCGTAGTGTTCCGGCAGCAAATCGTGATCGAGAAAAATCGCGTCGTAAGCGTCGAGTCGGAGCAGTTCTTTTGCTTCCTCGACCGTCTCGGCAATCTCTACCGAATCGCCGCTGAATCTCTTTTGAAACCAGCGATGCCGGCGTTGATCGTCGTCCAGCACGAACACCGAAATCGGTGCGCGTTCGACGGAAAGGTCAGCCAAGCCTAGTTTAATCAGTAAACTGCGAATCATACTCATAACCGTTTTTTTCCAGTAAAATACATCTTAACACAGCCAGAATTTCGCCAAAATCCGGCGATTGAAAATTAATTTGCCGGATGTGAACTTTTTGTTAATTGTTAAGTCTAGTGTTTTCAGTAAATTTATTTTTCGACATTTTCTAAATCGCTGAAATGCCCGTGTTTATTGAACTTAAATTTTCTCAAAAACACTTGTAATCATTTCTAAGAATGCTATAATCCAAAACACGGCTCAGCTTTATCGCCTGTCACCCGAACAAACAAGCAGGATTTTTAGGAAATACACAAACGAATTTAACCAATGCCACAGGAACATCTAAAATATCCGACGCTCTTTGCTGTGCCGAATCCGGCGGAGGAAGAAACGCTCGAAAAGAAATTTTACGATGAGTCGCCCGCAATTTATAATGACGGCGAGCCTGAGGTTTGTCCGAAATGTTACGGCGCGGGAATGGAAGTCGTTCCGGGCAAAGGTGCGCGTCCGTGCGAATGCCGCAAGCAAAAATCGCACAGCACGCAGCTCGACAAAGCGCGAATTCCGAAACGCTACGCCGATTGTCATTTTCACAGCTACAAATCTTTCAATCAAACACAGGAACGCGCCTTTCGTCTGGCTTCGCGGCTGGCGATGGAATATCCGGCGGTCGAACAGGGTTTGCTGTTTATGGGAACGGTCGGTGTCGGCAAAACGCATCTCGCCGTTTCGATTTTGAAAGGCTTAACCGAACGCGGTTTTAACTGTGTTTTCTACGAATTCGGTTCGCTGCTCAAGGAAATTCAAAACTCTTACAACATTCACACGCAATCGTCCGAACTGAAAGTTTTGTCACCGATTTTCGATGCCGAAGTTTTGGTGTTGGACGAAATCGGCGCGTCGAAACCGACCGAATGGGTGCGCGACACGATGGCAAACATCATCAACACGCGCTACAACGACAAAAAACTGACGATCTTTACCACCAACTATCTCGACGAACGCCGCAGCGAACGCGAGGAAACTCTCGAAGAACGCATCGGTGTCCGTCTGCGTTCCAGACTCTTTGAAATGTGCAAAACCGTCCCGATGAATGGCGAAGATTTCCGCCGCACATTTAATCAGGTTTCGCCAATCAAAAAGAAAGTTTAATCTCCAAGACGAATCAACTATAAACTATAAATTATTCACTATTAACTATTTAGTAATTTTCCCGGGATGAACAAAAGTTTGTAATTTCATCAGCTATTTCTTACTCCCGGATCTCTATTTGGAAATTATCTCTCCGCTGTTTTTCCGTCTTTCATCCCAATCGCCGGAGTTCCCTTTTTCTCAAAGTAAAAATAAATTCGATAACCGAAAAGAATCGCCAGTACGAACGCGAGATGAAATCTTCGGCTTTACTTGACACGCCGCGTTTGTCGGTCGAAAATTCATAGTAATTGTTGTAGTTAGTGATTTCTTTGAAAGTGTTCGGTTCTTCGCCCGACATTTTAATGATCGGCGTTTCTGCGGTCGGCGCGATGTTTTCGATTTGCGCGGTGACGACTTCCTTCGGCGGCGGCGGATTAAAATACCTGTAGATTCCGCCGGTCAGCAAAGTCGAACCGGCGATCAATCCGGCTCGCATAAAATTGCGCCGGTTCAGGTAAACACTTTCGGGCGTAATTTCGCCTGATTTTATTTCTTCCGCCATAATAATTTATTCGTTTTTCCGATTGAAACGGTTTCATAATTTCGGCTTTCGTTTTTAAACTAAGAAATAGGACGCGGACAAACCCGGATTAGGCAGATTGACGCTGATAAGAATTGAATAATTAGCGAAAATCAACCTAATCCGCCTACCATTTCCTGATACTCGAATAATCCTGACAGTTAATCAAATTATTCTGATATTATATTCCCGATCAAACAACTTTTGAAACATTTGCAAGAATTAAACCGTTTAATTTCTCAAGTTTCAGACAGTTTATTCAAACATAATTTATTCCGAAGGAGAAAAATATGAAATCAGCGCAACTGTTTATTTTATCGTTTTTATTGTGTCTGTGTCTTCCAACCGTTTTCGCTCAGGATTCTTCGCCGACGGCTTCCAAAACCGAGCAGGAAAAGATTCAGAAAGAACTCGAAAAAAGAGTTCTGGAAATGATTGACCAAGCCGTCGGGGAATCTCAGACGCTTAAACTCGCGCAGAATCGCGCACTCGTGAACGCGGTCGCCGGAGATTTATACTGGAAATTTGACGAGAAACACGCCCGCGAACTTTTCCGCAGTTCGGGCAGTGAAATGCTGGTCGTTAATATCGAAAGCGAAAAAGATAAGAAGGATGACGACAGTCCTTTCTTTGTGTTTGAAGATTTGAACAATATCAGAGATGTTATTCTGCCGCTGATCGCCAAACACGACGCGGATTTGGCGTTGGAAATAATGACGCAGACGCGACCGGCAAAACTCGTCGAATCAATGGCAAAAGCCTCGCTGCCGAACGCTAAACAGGGCGGCGGAATGTTGTCTTTCGATCCTTCACAATACGCCGTGCAGCGTGAAATCGCGCTCGAACAAAAATTTGCAGTGCTGGCGGCGGAACAAAACCCTGACAAAGCCGTCCAGCTTATCAAAGACAGTCTGGCGAAAGGAATCTCTTATCAGGTTGTGCCGCTGCTGCAAAAACTCAACGAAAAAAACGAGAAAAAAGCGCAGGAAGTCGCCGACGAAGTAGTCAAAAAAATCGTTGATTCCGACCTTTCCAAACGACGCGAAGATTTAAGCACAGCGGTTTCTTTTCTCCAAAACGCGACCAATCCGAACGCGCCGAAAATGTCTAAAGAAAAACAATTCAAATTTTCCGACGCGCAGCTCAAATCAATCGCGGATAAAGTGACCGATGCCCTGCTGGTGCCTTCAAATTCGATAGAAAGCACGATGACGACGATGAGAGCGATGTCGAGCCTCGAAAAATTTGCGCCCGCCAAACTTCCGCTGCTCAAACAAAAACAAGCCGAAGCCGCCAAGAATCTGCCGCCGGAAATGAAAATGTTCGAGCGTTCGCAGAAGATTTGGGATCAAAATTCGACTCCTGAAGATATTCTCGCCGAATATCCAAAGCTAAACGAGGTGGAAAAAGCCGGTGCCGGACAATCTTTAACCGAAAAAATCTCCCAAGTCGAAGATGAAGCCCGCGCTAAAAAACTGATCGAACAAATTCCCGACGAAAAAGTTCGTGAAAAAGCCGCCGATTCCTACGAATCAGCCAAAATTACGCGGACGGCGAAAGACGGTAAACTCGACGACGCGAAAAAGATGATCGGCAATCTTTCCAAAAAGAAAACGCAGATTCAAAAACTCGTCGCGCTGGCTTTGCAATTTCAAAAAAAGGCGACTGATAAAGACCGCGAAACTGCCGCCGGTTTGATGAAGGACGCGAAAACTCTGGCGGGCGAATATCCGCAGGACGAAGACGAATTGAATAACGTGATGGAAGTCGTCAAAGGTTACGCGGTCGTTAATCCTAACGAAGCATTTCGGCTTTTTGAACCGATCATCGAGCAAATCAACGATTTTGTGCAGGCTTCGGCGATTTTGAGCAAATACAATAAGAATAACCGCGATTTTAAAAAAGGCGAATTAGTGATGAAAATCAATTCAAATTCGTGGAACGGCTTGCTTCTGTTCAGATATTTGCGTCAGATACAGATGCTCGGAAAAGCCGATTTGAACCGGATGGTCACATTCTCCGACAAATTTCAGCGCAGCGACGCACGAACTATCGTCAAAATCTTTGCGGCTCAGGGCTTTTTGAATCCCGAACCGAAAGAAAACGAAAACGAAAACTCAGGCGAAAGTTTTTATTTCGAGTTTTAACCGATTAAAAACAAAAGAATCCGTATTGAATTTTTAGCGCATTTACCGGCATTAACAAACGGATATTTATTTCAAGCGAATTCGAACAATCGAATTCGCTTATTTTTATGTAAAATTTTGTTGATAAAATTACAACATTTTCTTTCTTTTTTTAATCAATGCGTTTATAATATCTTCACCAGCCGATTCACCCGGTGAACATACCGTAATATGTCAGTCTTAGAAAAAACTTTACAACAAGAGAGATACCGAATTAACTATGAGTTCGGGAGCGTCGGCAATGCGAGAATTTACCGTGCTTACGACACCATTTTAAAAACTCAGGTCGTTCTCAAGGAAGTTTCGCAAAAACACCATAGAAATACCGGGCATTTGCCGGTCGGAAAGGCAAATTTTGTCAGCGAAGCCAAAATTTTGACAACGATCAAACACGATTCGCTGCCGCTGGTTCACGATTATTTTTCGGAAACCGACAATCATTATCTGGTTTTAGAGTTGATAGACGGAAATGATTTGGCGCAGATGCTTGAAAATAACAGACAGCCGTTTACCGTCGCACAGGTTTCAAGATGGGCGGATCAACTGCTCGGTGCGCTCGAATATCTGCACCGGCAAACGCCGCCGATCATTCATCTTGCCGTCAAGCCTCAGAACATCAGGTTGACCGATGACGGGAAAATCAGGCTTCACACATTCGGCGATGACGATATTTCATCCGAACAGGTCAACGCGGCGTTTATGAATCAAACGTCGGAAATTTCCGATCTGCCTTATTTGCCGATTGAACAGATTTGGAAAGGTCTCGATTCGGCATCGCAAAAAGCTATCTTGGGCAGCTACGATGAAAAATCCGAATTGATTTTGGAACAGCCCGCCGATGCCCGGACGGATATTTACGCGGTCGGCGCAACGCTGTATCATCTGCTGACAGGAACTTTGCCGACTGATGCTTTAACGCGCTCGATTGATCTGCTCGACGGCAAAAACGATCCGCTGCCTAAGCCGCATCAGATTAATCCGTCAATCCCCGAATCGGTTTCACAATTGATTTTACACGCGATGGAAATCAGGCGGGAAAATCGTTTCGATACGGCAACAATTCTGCGCCGGGTTTGGCGCAGCACGGTTTCGTTAATTACCGAAGCCGAAGCACAGGAGAAGCAGCGTAAGGCGGAAATCGCCGCTCAAACTGCGAAAATAGCCGAACAGCAAAAGCTTGAAGCAGCGCGTCAATTGGCGGAACATCAGCGGCTCAGCGAAGAAATCCAACGTCAAACTCTGGCGGAAGCGCAATCGAAAGCCGAACTTGAAAGAGCAAACGCCGAACTTGAAAAAGCTCGAACCGAATTCAAGCGACAACGCGAAGCCGAACAAATCGCGCATCAAAAACGACTAGCCGAACAACGGCAGACGATTCAAAAGACAGCGACAACGCCGCCTCAAACCAAAACTCCGGCAAACCCCGAAAATGTTTCTAAAGTACCGGAATCTGAATTAGCCGATCATCGAATCGTTATCAAAAAAGAGAGCAAATCATTCCCGGAAACCAAAGAAATAAACACAAAAGTTCTTCAAACGTCGTTAATTTACCCGACAAATTCACAGATTAACGATGCCAGAATGAATGAATTGTTTTCGGAAGAAAACTCACCCGATAACAAAGAAAATCTGTCTGCGACAAATCAAACCGACGAAAATTTTAACAGTATTTTCCTAGGACAATCCGAAAATACCGGAATTTCGCGCCGGATAGCGGCAGTTGCGGGAGTTTTTGTAATTTTGTGCTGTGCGGCAATCGGAATTTGGCTATTTGCTCCGCCCAAAAATGCGAAACTGCCCAACGACACAGTTCCGGCAATCAGTTTGAACGAACAGACAAAACCCGTGCAAATTATTGAAAATAAACCTGCGCCGACCAACGAGCGGATTTCTGTTCCGACTCTGCAACCGACCGAAGAAACCGCGCCGATGATAGTTCCCGGCAAGGCTGACGCGCCGAAGAATCAGGACAAACGTCCTGTTTCCGCTCCCGTCGCCGCGCCGCATATAAACAAACAGTCCGAGCCGATTCCGGCAAAACCGACCGCCGCCAAACCGACTGCCGCGCCTAAAAAGGCTGTCACGGCTGACGATTTAATTAATGATAATTAAAAAATTTGTCCTAAAACCAACGTAGATTTCCCCTAAAAAGCTATGAAAGCCACAACTTATTTGACGAACAATTTGAACCTTCAAAACCCGTCTGATTTTTTGTCAAAATTTATTTTGCTGATTTTGATTCTGAACGGCACCCTGAGCGTTTTCCCGCAAAAGAATAAACTCAGTCTTGCCGATTTGCTGACCGGATTGCGTTCAAAAAAGGCGACGTTGCCCGTCAAAAACAAACTACTTTCGGCGGCGGCAAAGGCTCGCGGGATCACTTTTGAGTTGACACCGGAAATCGAGAAAGAACTCAACGGAACGGGCGCAGATCAGACATTGATCGCCGTTATTCGTCAAAAAACTGTTTCTTCAAAACCGTCGGCAAATATTCCGGCGAACAATTCTCCGGTCGCCGCGCCTGTCAAAACCGCGCCCGATTCGACGGTTTTTCAAAAAAATGCGCGTGAGCATATCGTTAAAGGCGAATTCGAGCAGGCGTTTGCCGATTACACGAAGGTTATCGAGCTTAATCCGACCAACGCCGACGCATATTTTAATCGCGGTCTCGCTCTCTACAATCAAAAGAAATTTCAGCTTTCGATTATTGACTATGACAAAGCCGCCGAATTAAACCCGGAAGATTCGGCAATCTATTTCAATCGCGGCAATTCCTACGAAAAAATGGGCGATAATCAAAAAGCCTTCAACGACTATCAAACCGCAATTAAACTGGATGCGACCAACGAACCGGCAAAGATGTATCTCGAAAGATTGGAGACAAAAATCGCGGCAAGCGAACCGATAATTCCCGAAGCATTTAATTCCGCGACGACGACGGCAAAATCCGCTGCGGTTAAAGCGACAGATAAAAAAACCGATTCTCAGTTAGTCGAATTCGGTCAGCTAAACAGTCTCGCGGTCAAAATGGTGACACCGATTTATCCGCCGATGGCTCAAAAATCAAACGTGCAGGGCGTTGTGATGGTGAAAATCACCTTGGATGAAAAAGGAAATGTCATTTCCGCCAAAGCTACTTCAGGTCCCGGAATGCTCCGCGCCGCCGCCGAAGATGCCGCCCGTCATTCAAAATTCGCCGCGCCGACAGTTGATAATCAACCCGTCAAAGCCGTCGGTTACGTTAATTACAATTTCAAACTATAATCGGCATTTAAATCAACGAAGAGAGCGCGTAATTTGTAAATTACGCGCTCTCTTTGTTTGCTGCAAAATAAATTTACTGCCGGTAAATTAATAACTGCCCGCAACGATTGAAGATTTGATGCCGCTCGCTTCCTGTGCGATTTTGACACCGACCGATGCGCCGATTCTGGTTGCGCCGGCTTCAAACATCGCCCGCGCGTCTTCGATTCCTTTAACGCCGCCCGACGCTTTGACACCTAAACCCGCGCCGACCGTTCGCCGCATTAATGAAACGTCGTCGGCAGTTGCGCCGCCTTTGGCAAATCCGGTCGAAGTTTTGACGAAATCCGCGCCCGCATTTTTCGAGGCGAGACAGGCGCGAACTTTTTCATCATCGCTTAATAAAGCGGTTTCGATAATTACTTTGAGCAGCACGCCGTTTTCGTGTGCGGCGGCGGCAACGGCGCGAATGTCGTCTTCGACCGTGCAGTCGTCGCCGGATTTGAGTGCGCCGATATTGATGACCATATCAACTTCCCTCGCGCCGTTAAAAATTGACCGCCGCGCTTCATACGCCTTGACATCGGAAAGCGTCGCGCCCAACGGAAAACCAATCACGGTGCAAACCGGCACGTTCGAACCGCGCAAAAATTCCGACGCTTTTTTAACCCACGAAGGATTGACGCAAACCGACGCGAAACCGAACTGAATCGCTTCGTTGCACAGTTTTTTGATGTCCGATTCGGTCGCTTCGGGTTTTAAAAGCGTGTGGTCAATCAAACCCGCCCAATCGTGCGCCGTCGCGGTTTCGCCTAAAACGATGCCGATGCGCGACGCGCCTGCGTCAACTATTCGTTCGACATCAGCGCGGCAATACGACGGGCAATAAGCATCTTCGCCGATTTTCGATAAAACCAGATCGGTAATCTGTTCGACCAGTTTTTCATAATTTCCGTTCATCATAGTTTTATAATTTTCTACGCTTTTCGGTGATTTGCCAAACCGGGACAGGTTCATTTTCCAAATGAAACCGAAAACCTGAGAGATTTGCCGATATTCGGGAAGACAATTCACTTTAAATTTATCCCTTTATATTAGTTTATTTATGACAAAAGAGTTAAAATAACAGACACTTTGTAAAAAGGAATGTCACGGCCGATTTTTTATGGGTTTTTCAACAATTGCTATTCACGCCGGAAACGAACCTGACAGCGCAACGGGCGCGGTCAGCGTGCCGATTTATCAAACTTCGACCTACGCGCAGGACGCGCTCGGTAAACACAAGGGTTACGAATATGCGCGAACGCAGAATCCGACGCGAGCCGCGCTCGAAACCAACATCGCCGCGCTCGAAGGTACAAAATTCGGTTACGCTTTTGCTTCGGGAATGGCGGCGATTGACGCGATTTTAAAGCTCGTCAAAAGCGGCGAACACGTTATTTTGGGTGACAACACATACGGCGGAACATTTCGTCTGTTCAGCAAAGTTTTATCAAATTACGGTGTCGAATTCGATCTGGTTGACACGACCGAAGCGACCAATTTGGAAACGGCATTCAAACCGAACACGAAAATGGTGTTCGTTGAAACGCCGACCAATCCGGTGATGAGCGTCACGGATTTGCAGGCGGTTTCCGACATCGCCCACGCTCACGGCGCACGAGTCGTCTGCGACAACACGTTTATGTCGCCGTATTTTCAGCGTCCGATGGAATTCGGCGTGGATATTGTCGTTCATTCGACGACGAAATATCTCAACGGGCATTCGGATTCGGTCGGCGGATTCGTCGCTTTGTCGGATGAAAAAGATGCCGAATGGATTCAGTTTATCCAAAATTCGGTCGGCGCGATTCTTTCGCCGTTCGATTCCTTTTTGGTTCTGCGCGGCACGAAAACGCTTGCCGTCAGGATGGAAGCGCACGATAAAAACGGTCGTCAGGTCGCGCAGTTTTTGGAAGAACATCCGAAAATTCAAAAAGTTTATTATCCCGGACTCGTCTCGCATCCGCAGCACGAACTCGCCAAAAAACAACAGAGCGGTTTCGGCGGAATGGTCGCGTTTGAAACCGGATCGCTCGAAAACGCGAAAAAGGTTCTGGAAGGTGTCAAAATTTGCACTTTGGGTGAAAGTCTCGGCGGCGTTGAATCGCTGATTTCGCATCCGGCATCAATGACTCACGCTTCCGTTCCGTTTGAAAAACGCGAACAACTCGGCATCACCGACGGATTGGTGCGCGTTTCGGTCGGCATCGAAGACATCGAAGATATTTTGGAAGATTTGGATCAAGCTCTGAGCAGATAACAGTTATCAGCTATCAATTATCAAAAAGGCTTGATTAAATTCGGCTAAAATCTGGTAACTGGTAACTGGTAACTGATAACTGATAACTGATAACTATGTTTACTGTTGATATTCACGCTACATCACACATCGGTCGTGTTCGTAAGGGCAACGAGGATAATTATTTACTGCTGCAAATTTCCGGCGCGAAAGCGTGGACGAGTTCGCAGGAACCGGACGAGTTCGTCATCGAAACCCAGAAGTTTACGGTAGATGACGACGGTTTGGTGCTTGCCGTGTCTGACGGGATGGGCGGCGCGTTAGCGGGCGAAGTTGCCAGCCAGATGGCGGTCGAAACCGTCAGTCAGAAAATTCTCGACGGTGCTGATCCCGAAAAAACCATCGCGCCCGACGCGCTCGATTCTTCGCTCATCGGGCGAATCTATGACGCAACCGTTTACGCCAATTATTTGATTCATCAACAGGGACGTTCCGATCCGCAATATCAGGGAATGGGAGCAACCTTTACCGGCATCGGCATCACCGCCGACGGCGTTGATCTCGTCCAAGTCGGCGACAGCCGCGCTTTTTTGATTCGCAGCGGGAAAATTTATCAAATTACGAAAGACCAGTCGCTCGTCCAGCAGTTGATTGATGCCGGTCAAATCAAACCCGAAGAAGCCGAAACGCATCCGCTCAAAAACGTGATTTTGCAGGCACTCGGCGCACAGAGCGAAATTTACCCGGTTTCGGCGCGTCTCAAACCGCATCACGACGATATTTTGCTGTTGTGCAGCGACGGACTTTCAAATAAAGTAACCGGCGCAGGAATGCAGCGCATCGTTTCGGATCACAAAGATCGTCTGGAAATGGCTTGCGCCGCGCTGATTAAGGAAGCCAATGATCGCGGCGGCGAAGATAATATCACGGTCATCCTCGCTCACCTGACCGGCGACAGTCTGCCCGCCGAAGGCAGCGGCGAAGTTCGTCTCGAACTGATTGATCTGGGCAACATTCACGATACTTCCGAACAGGACACGGGAGAACTTATTTAGCGGTGAGTGGTGAGTGGAAGAAGTAGAAATCTAATATCTTAAACCTAATATCTTGAATCTTGAATAATTTTCTTCACATTCGCCATTCACAGTTAATCGCTATTCTTTTCTCCACTCCGGCAAATCTTTGGTCTGCGGACGAACGTAGATCGAAGAACCTTTGATACTGACTACTTCGACTTTTTCGCCTTCGACCAAAATCGTCTCTTCGTCCACCGGAAACGCCGTCCAGACTGAGCCGAAAACTTTGACTGCGCCTTCCTGCAACGCGCCTTTGCTGGCGATAGTTACCGTGCCGATTTTTCCGGGCAGAGAATCAACCGCCGATTTATAGGAATTTTCGTCGGAATGCGAGAGAAAATTTGTAAATATTGTTCGTGAAAGCACGGTTAAAACAATCGAAATCAACGCAAACGCCGCAAATTGCCAACCGATCCCGAAACCGAGAAAACCGATCAATGCCGCCGCCAATGCGCCGATCCCGAACCACAGCAAAACAAAGCCGAGTGTAAAAATTTCCGCGACAATCAGGCAAACGCCGAGAACCGTCCAGAAAATCCAGATAAATTGTTCCATATCGTTTAATAAATGCTACTCGCAGACAGTATCGCAGGTCTGAGTTGATTTGTCAGTTTATTTCAATCCGGCGGTTTGGCTGTTGCTTTCAACTCGTGCTAATCTTTTAGACAAGTGCTGGGGTGGCGGAATTGGTAGACGCACAGGACTTAATAATTTGAGCATCGAGAGCGAAATCTTTCGTGTGAATGAAGTCAAATTCGGTGAAACCTTTGATCTGGCAATACCGAGCTAAGTTTGAAAAATAATTTTCAAAAAAGTGTAGAGACTTGACGGCTTCCGCCTGACTGCTAAATTCAGTAAAAGGTGAAGATAAAGTCCAGACCACAAATTACTTTTTAGAAAGTAAGCGGCGAAAGTCGTAGTTGGTAAGAAAATCCTGTATTCTTCGGAGTGTGCGGGTTCGATTCCCGCCCTCAGTACCATTTGAAAACTACCAAACATTAACAAAACGCTGAAAGGTGTCGTGAATATTGACTTTCAGCGTTTTTATATTTTGCGGATAATCGCGTATCTTCCGTAGGTTGAATTTATTTTTGAGATTGGAGAGATAAAAGAATATGAACAATCCCGAAAAAGCGCGGTCAATTCGTTTACCGGAAACTGTCTGGAATGCTCTTGATGAAGATGCTCAGAGATGCCGCCGCAGTTCTCAGAAACAAATCGAAGCGTTACTTGTGACATTCTACGAAATGGAAGATGTCGAAATTAATCAACGACAATTAGGGATTGTCGGCGAACTTTTGCCGCGCTCAAAACGAAAATTGCCGTTCATTGAAATGGAAATGGAAACTGCCAAATAAAACCTTTGGTCTCGGTTTGGACAAATTTTATTTTACAATTCGGTAAACTCGTTACATCCCAACAGATAGATTTTTGAATTAATTCCCGCCCTTAATACCATCTAAAATTAGTAAGAAAGCCTCTGATTGCGGTCGGAGGCTTTTTATATTCAGCATATATATTGCTTAGACATACTTTGAGGAATTATGAAATACACAAAATTATTTTTATCCATCGTTTTATTGTCGGTAATCGGTTATACAAATTCGGCGGCGCAAAATCGTAATCTTTTAAGCGCGGCGGAGAAAATTTCGGGCGACAGTTTTACCGTTTCGATCAATTCTCCGAAGGGCGCACAGATTTATGCCGTCAAACAACCGAACCGGCAAACTCTGGCGGCGATAGATCAGGGATTAACCGATTTGTTTGCCGTTGCGCGTAAAAACGGTTATCGCAGTCATTTGAATTATTCCGATTACACCGTTTTCATCGCCAAAGCCGACCGCACACAGGACATTAATAAACAATATTCACCGGACATCGCCGTCGGCGCGGCGCAATATGCGGGCAGCATTTATGACAAAGGCGGTTATGTTTACGCGGCGGGAATGGTCATTTCGTTTAATCCGTCGGCGTTCGTAATTGCCGAACACACCAAAAACTTTGCGCGTATCTCAGAAGTCGTCCGCTACGAAGGCGAACATCTCGTTTTATATTACAACGACCGTCAACGCTACAATCAAACCGCCGACCACAGCAAAGGCGGCGGACACCCGATCTTACAGTAAACAGTTATCAGTTAGCATCGAACAATTACTGATAACTGTTTGCTGATAACTGATAACTGACCGATATGGTGCATTGGATAGACGATATTGTTTACTGATTTTTGGACATTCGACCTTGGCTGTGTATAAAATGCTTGAAACACAGGCGTTTTATAGTTTTCTCGTTGTTGCCAATTAATTGGCACAGTCATTGCTAATTTAATTCGCGGATAAGATTTGAAAATCTGCGAAGCAAAGTGAGGTCGAATATGAACTCCCGGTTACACAAAACCAAAATCTTCGCGTTTCTTTTTCTTCTGTTCTTTGTCATTCAATCGCACGTCAGCGCACAGGATTCGATTTATCAATTGCCCGTCGGCACTAAGCTACGGTTTAAGATGGACAACGAAATCAATTCAAAAATTTCGAGTGTCAACGATACTTTTACAGCGGTTTTAAGTCAGCCTTTGATAATCAAAGACACGACGGTTTTGCCGCTCGGCACGATTATCAAAGGTCGGGTTTTGAAAGTCGAAAGCGCATCAGGCGGAGGCAACGCGGGCAAATTGCTCGTCAAGTTTGAAACTCTGCGGTTTCTGGACGGCAGCAAGCGCGACATCGAAGGCGATTTAGTCAACGGTTTGAAAGCCGAAAAATCCGGCAAACCGAATTTTTTAATCTTCGGCGGCACGACGGTTTTAGGCGCAATTATCGGCGCGGCGGCAAAAGGCGGCGCGGGCGCGGGAATCGGCGCAGGAATCGGCGCAGGTATCGGCGCAGGCGCGATTTTCCTGAGAAAAGGCGGCGAAGTTAAAATCAAAACCGGCGAAGAATTTGAAATCGAATTAAAAAGAATAGTTAATCTGCCGGTGCGGGATTATTAAAAATCCCTTTCAAATTGAAAATTAAAAGTTTATAACAGCTTGGTCACTGACTAATTTTAGCAGCGACCATTTTGAAAAAGTCCGGGGCGAAGGGGAGAGCGCACCGGATTTTTTCTGTTTATCGGTCAATTAAAAATAGATTCCCGGTTTATTCCGTAAAGCTCACGTCGAGATAAATCTCAGAAAGCAATATTTCCTCATCAAAAGTCGGCAAAAATAATTTTCCTTCCATTCCGATGGCTTCTCTCTGAATCCATTCTCGTTCATTTTGCTTGATAAAATGCGTAACGTGCGGGCGCGTGACGGCGATTAAAATATACTCGGCAAAACTTTCGATTGATTTGTAATAAGTAAATTTTTCACCGCGATCAAACGCTCCGGTCGAAGGAAAGAGAACTTCGATCATCATTTGCGGATTGGTCAAAACGTCCATCCGCCCATCGTTTCGTAGTTTCCCTCTCCGCAATATGCCGTCAAATCAGGATAGCGATACGATTTATAAATTGGAACTTTTACTTTCAGATTCGAGATGAAAACCGAACAGCCTCGTCCGCGAAATAATTCCCGAAGATGTCCGCCGGCATTAATCACAATCCGTTCGTGCGCCGGACTTGCGCCAGCCATTGACCGGACGTTTCCGTCCCAAAACTCGAACTTTTCTTCCGATTCACGTTCGATCTTAAAATACTCTTCCAAAGTATATTTGTGTTTAGGCTGTGCCGTCATTATTTTTCCTCAAATGGATTTTGTATCTTTTGCCGTTTGCCGTCAATTATGCCAAAATAACCTTTTTATCAGATACGAATAATTATTACAGGAAGGAATAAAAATGGTTGGAAGAAATAAAGTTACGGTTGTCGGCGCGGGCAATGTCGGCGCGACTGCCGCGCATTGGATTGCCGCGAAGGAATTGGCTGACGTGGTTTTGGTGGACATCGTTGAAGGCACGCCGCAGGGCAAATCGCTCGATTTGGCGCAGGCTGCGCCGATTGACGGTTTTGATGTCAAACTCATCGGCGCAAATTCCTACGAGCAAACGAAAGATTCCGACATCGTGATTATCACTGCCGGTTTGCCGCGCAAACCCGGAATGAGCCGCGACGATCTTTTGAAAACGAATGCCGATATTGTCGGCAAAGTAACCGACGAAGTGGTGAAATATTCGCCGAACGCAGTTATTATCATCGTTTCAAATCCGCTCGACGCGATGGCGCAGGTTGCTTTCAAGCGTTCGGGTTTCCCGAAAAACCGCGTTCTCGGAATGGCTGGCGTTCTGGATTCAGCCCGTATGCGCTGTTTTATCGCCGAAGAATTAAATGTTTCGGTCGAAAACGTGACCGCGTTCGTTCTCGGCGGACACGGCGACACGATGGTTCCGTTGCCGCGTTATTCGACGGTTGCCGGAATTCCGATCACCGAATTAATTGAAAAAGACAAACTCGACGCGATTCTCAAACGCACGGCAAACGGCGGCGCGGAAATCGTCGGCTTGCTCAAAACAGGTTCGGCATATTACGCGCCTTCACTCGGCGCGGTCGAAATGGCGGAAGCGATTTTGAAGGACAAAAAGAAAATCCTGCCGTGCGCTGTCTATCTCGAAGGCGAATACGGTGTTAACAATCTTTTCGTCGGCGTTCCCGTCAAACTCGGCAAAGATGGTGTCGAACAGATTATCGAAATCAGTCTGACCACCGAAGAACGCGCCGCTCTGCAAAAATCGGCGGGCGCGGTTCAGGAATTGATTGACGTTCTCGGCATTTAATTAACAAAAGCCTGAAAAAATAAAAGCAAAGCCAAAATTTCACGGAGTTTCGGCTTTGCTTTTTACTATTTTAAAAGTCCGCGAATCCAGAGCAGACTTACGGCTCACGCGCGGACTTGCGGTTTTTTTGACCGTAAAAATTAACGGATTGATTTTCGGTCAAAATGAACGATCAATTCTTTCAGATTGACATACTGTTTATTCAGACACAATTCGGACTATATCTTAAACCTATTATTTACTCAATTTAACCTTTGGCACATACATTGCCAATAGTTCGGCGGCAGCTTATGTATTTTGCCGTTGTTAAATTTCAGACATTCCCGTTAAAAAGATAAATAATATGAAGTCAGATTCGCAAAAAAATTCCTTTTTTATTAGAACGCTCGGATGGGTTCTGATGTATTCGTTAATTTTAACGAACATCTTTGCATTTAGTGTTTCTGCTGAAAATACAAATCAGGATTTAGCTAAGTTCCCCACTTTGGCAAAATACACCACCGACTTAACCGCACTCGTGAGAGACAATAAGGTGCGCGAAAATGCAGGTTTTGAAAAAGAAGTCAGTCAATTGACCGAAATGTTGTCGGGCGGCGAATCGCGTCAGCCGGTGATTCTCGATGAAACCGGCAAAACGCAGGAACTCGTCATCCGGCAACTCGCATCACGGATTGTCAAGGGAAATGTTCCCGTCAAACTGCGCGACACGCAAATTATCAAACTCGAAACCGCTGCGCTTTTCTCAAACGCCAAAGATGCGAACGAAGCGTCACAGACGGTTCAAAACATCTTTAATGAACTGGCAAAATCGAACGGCAAAGTAATTTTGTTCGTTGATGAACTGACCAACTTTGTCGGCAATTCGCAGATTAACGATGCGCTTGCCAACGCAGTATTAAGCGGAAAAGTAAAAATTATCGGCGGCTGTTCGCAAGCTGCTTACGCCGATAAAATCGAACAAATTGCCGAAGTTTCGGCTCTTTTCGCGCCCGTCAACATCGGCGGGGCAGCTTTCAATCAAGCGGAAAATGAGACCGCCAAATCTGACAACACCGAAGAATTTCGCGGCGACAATGTTTCGTCCGATCTGCGCGAAATGATGAACAGCGGTTCGCAGAGCAAACGCATTGACGCGATCATTCAGGCAAAAGACGCTGAAAATCCGGTTTTGCGCGAAATTATGGCGCAGAACAAAGTCCGTCTGGAAAAACGAATCGGCGATTCCGACACGATGGTCGTCAGTTTGCCGGTTTCGGCAATCAACGCGCTTTCGCAGAGCGGTTTGGTCAATTATCTTTCGCCCGACCGTCAAATGCAGACTACCGGACATCTCGAAAATGCGACCGGCGCGACGGGAGTTCGCTCGCAGGCAGCAGTCACGGGACGCGCGGCTTACACGCTCGACGGCACGGGCATCGGCATCGCAGTTCTCGATTCGGGAATCCTGCCGTCGCATAAAGATTTTTTAGGTGACAAGAAGACGAGCCGCATCGTCTTCAGCAAAAGTTTTGTCACGACCGAAACCGATGTTGACGACAACTACGGACACGGCACACACGTTGCGGGCATCGCGGCGGGAAATTCGACCAACGGCGGCGGCGCGTATCGCGGTGTTGCGCCGAATGCCAACATTATCAATCTCAAAGTTTTGGACGGTCACGGCATCGGCAACAGTTCGTATCTGCTCGCCGCGCTCGACTGGATCAAACTCAATTACCAGACATATAACATTCGCGTCATTAATCTGAGCCTCGGCGGTTTGGCGATTGACAGTTACACCAACGATCCGGTTTGCCGCAAGGTCGAGGAACTCAATGCGCTCGGCATTCTGGTGGTCGCGGCTGCCGGTAACGAAGGCAAAAGTCCGCTCGGTCAGAAAGTTTATGGGCATATTCATTCACCCGGCAATGATCCTTCGGCTTTAACCGTCGGCGCGGTCAACACCAAAGATACTGACGTTCGCAGCGATGACAATATGGCGACTTTCAGTTCGCTCGGACCGACGCGCAGCTTTTATACTAATGCCAAAGGCTTAAAAATTTACGATAACAACATCAAACCGGACGTTGTTGCACCGGGCAATAAAATCGTTTCCGCGAGAGGAAAATCAACCTGTTTTCTGGTTTCGAGCTATCCGAGCCTGTGGAACACCTTAGCCGCTTCGACCGATGTTGACGACAATATGCTGGCGATGAGCGGAACTTCGATGGCGACTCCGGTCGTGTCGGGCGCGGCGGCTTTGTTGCTGCAAGTTAATCCGAAACTCACGCCGCAGATGATTAAAATGATTCTCGAATACACGGCGCAGCCTTTGGTCGGTTACAACTCGCTCGAACAGGGCGCAGGTCAAATCAATCTCGAAGGCGCGATTCGGATGGCGAAATCATACCGCACCGATGTTGATTTCAATACGACGGCAGCCACGCCGGGGATGACTTTGATGGCAGCCGCTCCGAGCGCGTCGCCGTCACCGTCACCTAGTCCGTCAACCGGTTCGACTATTATTGTCACCGCGCCGGCGACCGTTGCTTTACCGACTCCGATCACGACTTTGAACGGCACGACGTTCGATTGGGCGCAGGGCATCGTGACCAATCACGGTTTTATTAAAAATCCGCTGGTCGCTTCCACTTTTCAGCCGGTCTATGCCAAAGGCAGTTGGTTCGAGAAAGGTATCGGTCACGATGTGACCAATCAATTTATTCTTAATCCGAATTTCAGCGGCATTCCGAACACTTCGTTCTTTCCCAAAGTTTTCACGAGCAACGGAACGCCGATGGGAGGCGGAACGGTTTTGAGAGGATTCGGAGTTTTGGTCAGCGACGGCGTTCTCGTCAGCGACGGCGTTCTCGTCAGTGACGGCGTGTTGGTCAGCGACGGCGCACTCTTTGGTGACGGTGTTTTGGTTTCGGACGGCGTTCTGGTATCTGACGGGGTTTTAGTCAGCGACAGCACGATGGCAAACAGCGTAATTTACGGTGATAATTAATCTTAAAGGAAACATATGAGGAAATTATCATGAAATTACAACTTGCCCATAAAGTTACCGAACAAAACAACCTCAGACGCTTTAATCCGATTGTTGCTGCAAACTCCGATCAAATCCAATTGTTGTCTGAAACGCATCAAACCGAAGTCCTCGGTTTTCTTTCCGAACGTCCTGTTCATACGGTCGTGATGACCAGTATGATTCACGATAACGGCATCGTTAGCGAACTGAATCGAGGTAAATTTTACGGCTATCGAAATGCTGCCGGAATGCTCGAAGGTGTAACATTGATCGGTCATACGACTCTGATCGAGGTTCGCTCGCAGGATGCGCTCGAAGCCTTGGCAATTCAGGCACGCAAGTCTGAAACGCCGGTTCATGTGATGATGTCGGACGGCGAAACTGTTTCGGATTTTTGGAACATCTACGGCGGCGGAACAAAAGAACCGCGTTTGGTCTGTTCCGAAAAATTGTTTGAAATCAAACATCCCGTGATGGTGCGCGAACAGATTCCCGGTCTCGGATTGGCAACTCGGGAATTGCTTTTGCAGGTTGCCGAAGCACACGCCGAAGTTGCATTTGAAGAAAGCGGAATCAATCCTCTGGAAAAAGATCGTCAAGGATTTTTGAAAAGAGTTTCGCGCCGCATCGAACTAGGCAGAGTTTGGACGGTGACGGACGAAAACGGGAAACTGATTTTCAAAGCCGATGTCGTCGCCGAAACGCCGGAAGTCAACTATCTCGAAGGCATCTGGGTCGCGCCCGATCATCGCGGACAGAGTATCGGCACTAACTGTCTTTCACAATTAAGCAGAAAATTACTCGATAACGTCAAATTCGTCTGCTTACTGAGCAATGAATCTTTCGCTCAGGCTCATCACGCTTATCTGAAAACCGGATTCAAATTCAAAGATTCCTGCGTGACGATCTTTGCCTGAATATGAAAAATGTCAGGCTAAATTTAACTTGACCCGACGAATTGAAAAATAAACTTTTTCTGTTTTTTGAAAAAATGACCCGCCCGACATTTTGTTCGGCGGTTCATTTTTTTTGGGTTGGATTTGCTGATTTTTAATGGCTGATAATGAACATTTTACTTATGAATTCAGCAATCATCTGAAATAAATAGTTATAGACAAACGTTTGTATATGATTCATAATGTTAAAAGGGTTTTGCCAAAACGTAATGCTCTTTCTCTCTTTAATTAAAATCAAACAGCTTCTTAGCAAAATTTCACCTCTTGATCCGATATTTCAAGAGACTCTCTTTTACATAATAGTCTTACTCAATCGGGGACATTTTCCGAGCATACGCATTTAGTCGAAGACGGACAATGAAAATCAATTTTTTCAAAAGTTATATTTACGGGATTATCGCCATCGGCATTCTTGTCTTTGCGGTCACGCTCTATAATTTTCCCATTGAAAAACTCGACATCAAGTTCTTTTTTCTGGCTGCCATCACAATCGGTTTAGGTTCACGGATTTCAATCAAAATCCCTAAATTCAATTCTCACATTTCCGTTTCCGACACCTTTATTTATCTGGCATTAATGCTCTACGGCGGCGAGGTTGCGATTGTCGTTTCAGGAGTCGAAGCGTTTTGTTCCTCGTGGCGTTTCTGCAATCAAAAGCGGACGGTGTTTTTAAACGCCGCGATTTGTGCGATTTCCACTTCGATTTTAACGATTACGCTGCATTTATGCGGAATTGACACGACCGAGCAGCTTCACGGCGAGAATGCTCAGATGTTTGCGGCTATTCTGACGCTGTGTATTCTCATCCAATTTTTCGCCAATTCCGGTCTGGCTTCGATTTACGGTGCGCTCAAAGGCGGAAAACATTTGTGGGAAACTTGGAAAAATCATTATCTCTGGACTTTTGTCACATATCTGGTCGGGGCGATCAGCGCAGGTTTTTTGGTTAAGCTGATAGATTACATTGGATTTGTCGCATTGCTGGCGGCGGCTCCGGTCATATTTTTCGTTTATTTCACTTACCGGATGTATATGAAAAATATGGAGATTTCGCTTGCTCAAGCCGAACAAGCCGAAAATCACGCCAAAATTCTCGAAACGCAGTCGGACGCTCTGCGCGAATCCGAAGCGCGTTTTCGCAGTGCTTTCGATTACGCGCCGATTGGCATCGCGCTCGTTTCGCCTACCGGCAGATGGATGAAGGTCAATCACGCGCTGTGCCAGATTTTAGGTTATAGCGAAGAAGAGTTTTTGACAATGGATTTTCAGTCAATGCTTGCCCCCGAAGATTTGGGCGAAACTTTGATTAAAATCAATGATCTCGTCAAAAATAAATTTTTAAACTGCCAATCGGAACAGCGTTATCTGCACAAAACCGGCGATGTCGTCTGGGTTTTATGGAGCGTTTCGGCAACTGATACTAACAATGAACAGTCGAATCTGATTTTTCAGATTCTCAATATTACGGCGAAAAAATCGGCTGAAGAAAAATTGCAGTATGACGCGACGCACGATGCTTTGACGAGTTTGCCGAACCGCAAATATTTTATGGCGGAACTGACCGACGCGCTCGAACAGTTGCATAGCGAAACTTTTTACAATGTCAGTGTGCTGTTTATTGATCTCGACCGCTTTAAAATCGTCAATGACAGTCTCGGACATCACGTCGGCGACGAACTTTTAGTGGGCATCGCCGAACGCCTGCGCGACTGCGTTCGACCGACCGATATGGTGGCGCGTCTCGGCGGCGACGAATTTACGATTCTCGTCGAAGGCAGATATAATCCGGCGGAAGTCATCCAAATCGCCGAACGCATTCAGGCGAAATTTGCCGTTCCGTTTAATCTGAGCGGACACGAAGTTTACAGTTCGGCAAGCATCGGCATTCTGCACGCGACCGAAAAACATCTCGCCGCCGAAGATATGATGCGCGATGCGGACACCGCAATGTATCAGGCGAAACGCGCCGGCAAAGCACGTCACGAAGTTTTCGACGAAGAGATGCACAAAGTGGCAAAGGAAACTCTGCAAATCGAAACCGACCTGCGCCGCGCCATTGAAAGAGATGAACTGACAGTTTATTACCAGCCGATTTTCTCGATTACTAACGACAAAATCGAAGGATTTGAAGCTCTCGCCCGTTGGAATCATCCGACGCTCGGCAGTATTTCTCCGTCCAAATTTATCCCTTTGGCAGAAGAACTCGGTCTCATTAACACGCTCGGAGAACAGATTTTATATAAATCAACGAGCCAGTTTGTTTCCTTAATTAACGAACCTGAGTATGAATCGCTGTTTTTGAGTGTCAATCTTTCCTGTAAGCAATTTGCCAAAACCGATTTGGTCGAGAGAATTCAAATTATTCTCGGCGAAACCGGATTTCCCGCAGAAAACTTAAAGCTCGAAATTACAGAATCGTTATTTTTTGAACACAAGGAAAATGCCGTCAAAATGCTTCACGAACTCTGTCATCTGGGCATTGACATCAATATTGATGATTTTGGAACGGGTTATTCCAATTTGAGCTATTTGCTAAGATTGCCGGTTTCGACCTTAAAAATTGACCGTTCATTTATCAATTCGTTCGAGGAAAACAACACCAATATGGAGATCGTGCAGACGATTATGATGATGGCGCGAAATTTGAAATTAAAGGTCATTGCCGAAGGCGTTGAAAACAAGGAACAGCTCGAAGAACTGAAAAAACTCAACTGCGACGGCGCACAGGGCTATTTTTTCGCCGCGCCGATGTCTTTTGAAAAAGTTCGGTATTTTCTCAACGAAAACGGCATCACCGACATTCCCGTCAGCCATTTTGAAGACGTTTCAATTGTTTCAATGATTCAGTGAATCCAAAGCAGCCTGCTTCGGCGTTAAAGTTTCAATTTCAGGCTTAACCTTGAGAATCTTCTGCGTTTCGGCTAACACTTGCGGATTTTTGCCCATTCGCACTTTTGCCACAATCTCCAACGCGCCTTTGAGTGCCACACTGGTAAAACCGGCGGCGATCATTCGCTTTTGCCGTAGCCGATTGTTGAAGTTATTCCGGTAAAACCGCCCGTTAAAAGCGCGGCTTTTTGGGCTTTCGCTTCGGTTGCTCCGTTTGCCTTCGCTTCGTCGTAAATCGCTCCGCCGGTAGTTAGTCCGGTTAAAATTGCGGTGGCGGCTTTCGGCGAGGCGGTTGCCCAGCCTCCGAGCGCATAAAGCAGCACAGTTCCCGCCGTTTTAGGAACTGTTCCACCGAAAATCGTTTTTTCAATGTCCCGATCCACTCCGTCAAGTTGGACGTTTTGCTGAATCCATTCGCCGCCTTTGTAAATCAGCGCGTCCGAAGCCTTGTTGTCGAGTTTGTTGCCGTCCTCATCATAACGGCGAACTGCGTTTCCCACGACCGCCACCATTTTTAGTGCGTCGCCGATTGAATAGTAAAGACCGTTGACAAAACTCTTGCTGCCGCTGCTCAGATATTCGCCGTAAGATTTACCGGCGAGGCGTTTTTCGAGTGATTCCGCATCTGCCCGGTCGCGTTCGTATTCAAACGGCGTTTGGTCGCCAAGCATATTATTAACGGCGGCGTTTGCCAATCTTCTTCTTTCAAAATCGGGATTGATTTTTTGATTGTCGCCGTCGCCGTAAAAATCGCTGTCGGGACGCGATTGAAGTTCGTTTAATTTTTCGGCAACCATTCTTTGCCGCAGTTCGTCGTTGAGAGTTTTAATTTGCGTTTCGGATTCGGTCCGAGCCTGCGAACGATAACCCTGATAATACATATATTTGGCATCACGAAATTTCGCCAAATCGTCGGTCGTGTAACCCATCTCCGCCAAATCCGTTTTGTCCTGTTCGGAAATCGGAACACCGAACTCGTCTTTTTGCGCCAGCCATTTGACGAGTTCATCTCGTTTGACCATTCGCTCGACGCTCGCTTCGTGAATGCTGAAAGTGACGGTTTTATGCCCGTTTTTGATTAGATCGGCAACCTGTATGTCGGTTAAATCATTCGGATTTTTGACCGCCGTTTTGCCGAAACTCAAATCGCCGATAAACTTTCCGCCGTCTTTTTCTTTAGTGTATTGAATTTCGAGGTCGACATCTTCCGATCTCGAACCATAATCGGCGACGATTTTATTTAATGCCTGCCGTTTCAAATGCTCACCGAGCGATGTTCCCGGCGGTTTGTTTTCGAGCGTCACCGGAACTCTGGCGATCATCGGATCATCTACACTCTTCTTATTATTTGACTTTTGAACAGTCGTTTTAGCTTGATTTTCCGGCAGAATGTAGGCGGAATTTGAAATCTGCTAACCGGCGTTGAAAGAAAGGCTGTTATGGGACATAAAAAAACTTCTCCAAAATAATTTTTACTCTTCAAATAGTTACAGGCAAAAATACGGAGAAGTTTCTTAGTTTTTCAGTCGGCGTTTTTATTTTCTCAGCCAGCCGAACAGCGCGTTAACAGTGATGTCGCGGTTCGTTTCGTAAATTGCTCGTGTCAAAGGAATTGACATCGGACAGACTTGGACGCAGTTTTGAGCGTTGCCGCAATTTGTAATTCCGTCGTCGCCCATTAAACCGTCGAGTCTGTCTTCGATGGTAATTTTGCCGGTCGGGTGCATATTGAAAAGTTTCGCCTGGGCAATTGCCTGCGGTCCGATGTAGTTGTCGTCGTGATATTGCGGACACGCTTCGAGACAGCAGCCGCACGTCATACAGCGCGAATAAGCGTAGCGTTCCTGCGCCAATTCATTGGAAACGTGCGGTCCCGGACCGAGATCATATGTGCCGTCGAGTTCGATCCACGCATTCACCTGTTTCAAATGTTCAAACATCCGCGAGCGGTCAACCTTCAAATCGCGCACGTTCGGAAATTTCGACATCGGCGCGAGCGACACAGTGTCTCCGCCCGATGCAAGCAGCAAATCGTCAATCAATGCCGAACACGACTGCCGGACTTTGCCGTCAATGACCATCGTGCAAGTTCCGCAAACCTGTTCGAGACACGACATATCCCAGACCGGCGGTGTCGTCGTTTTCCCTTCTTTCGTGACGGGATTTTTGCGAATCTCCATCAGCGCGGAAATGACGTTCAGATTCTTGCGATACGGAATCGCAAAAGTTTCCCAATGCGCGTTCGCGTCCGTTTTTTCGCGCCGCTGAATTTTAATATTCACCGTCGGCGGCGGATTCGTCAATCGTTTTTTCTCGTGATGTCCGTTCGTTTCGCTCATAAATTTTCTTCAAAATCAACCAGATCGTAAATGTCTTCCAATACTAATTCCACGTCAACCGATTCAAAATATACTTTGCTGTTTAATCCGATAGTTGCCTTGTAATTCCAAATTCCGTCAGCCTGTCGAGCATATTGCTGAACTACGGCTCGGTGTTGTGAAATCAATACATATTCCCGGAATGATTCAATGCTTTGATAGGTTAAAAACTTATCATTTTTATCATAATCTTCAGTAGTTTTCGATAACACTTCGATTAGCAAAATCGGATTTTCAACGATGTCGCGCCGATTATTGTGAAATTTTCTTTCGCCGCAAACAACCGTTACATCGGGATAAAAAAATGTTCCTGCGTCTTCGACCCAGACTTTCATTTCGCTTTGGTAAGCGCGGCATTTTCCACGAAGTTTGTGAGCGAAAAGACTCGTTGCATTGAAACTTATTTGAATGTGCGCTTCCGTGCCGCCAGCCATTTTGAAAATTTCGCCGTTGACATATTCGCTCCGATATTCGGCTTTTTCCTCCAAAGCCAAATATTCTTCGGGCGTGTATGTTTTATTTTTAGGAAGCGCGGTCATTTTATTTTTCTTCAATATCCTTGAAAGATTCGCCTTCCTTTATTGCCGCGTCTTTTTCGTTGACCGTGTATTGGCGGTCGGTGTTTGCCGGTTTTTGCTCGGTGTATGGAGTCGGAACCTGTCCGGCGTTGTTCGGGACGGGCAAGCCTTGTTTTTCCGCTTCGGCGGCGACGGCTTTGGCTTTGCCGCTCGAATAATCGCGTTTGCGCGGCGTGATAAGTCCAACATCAATTGCTTCATAGCTTAAAATCGGTGATTCGGCTGACCATTCGGCGATGGTCGTTTTCATAAACTTTTCGTCGTCGCGTTCGGGAAAATCGGGTTTGTAATGTGCGCCGCGCGATTCGTCGCGGTTGAGTGCGCCGAGCGTGATAACTCTTCCCAGTTCAAGCATATTCCATAACTGCCGCGCGTGCGGAACGGCTTGCGTCGCCCACAGATTCGAGTCGTTGATCGAGAGTTTTTTGAATCTGTCCTGCAATTCCAGAATCTTTTCGTCGGTCGCTTTCAAACGGTCGTTGTAGCGAATGACGGTAACATTATCGGTCATCACTTTGCCGAGTTCTTCGTGCAGTTTGTATTGATTTTCCGAACCTTCGTTTTTGATGATCGAATCGTTAATTTCCTGTTGCTTTTTGAGTTCCGCCGCGTGAACGCCGTTCATTTCGCTGTTGCCGCGTTCGACATTTTTCGCGTAATTAATTGCCGAAGGCGCGGCGGTGAATCCGCCGTAAACACAACTGAGCAATGAGTTTGCGCCCAAACGATTTGCGCCGTGAATCGAATAATCGCATTCGCCCGCCGCGAAAAGTCCGGGAATATTTGTTTTTTGCTCGAAATCAACCCACAGTCCGCCCATCGAATAATGAACGCCGGGGAAAATTCGCATCGGAACGTAACGCGGATCGTCGCCGACGAACATTTCGTAAATTTCGAGAATCGCGCCGAGTTTGCGCGTCAGAGTTTCCGCCGGAACGTGCGTTAAATCCAAATAAACCTGATTTTCGCCGTCCACGCCGTAGCCGTCGAGACAAACCTGAAAAATCTCGCGCGTCGCAATATCGCGCGGCACGAGATTACCGTAAGCCGGATATTTTTCTTCGAGAAAATACCAGCGTTCGCCCGTCGGAATGTCTTTCGCGGCGCGTTTGTCGCCCTGATTTTTCGGCACCCAAACTCGCCCGCCTTCGCCGCGAGCCGATTCCGACATCAAACGCAATTTGTCTTCGCCCGGAATTGAAGTCGGGTGAACCTGTATAAATTCGCCGTTCGCGTATTTCGCGCCCTGCTGATAACACGCCGAAACCGCGCTGCCCGTGCAGGTCTGCGAATTCGTGGATTTGCCGAAAATCATTCCCGGTCCGCCCGTTGCCATAATTACGGCATCGGCGTTAAAAGCTTTTAATTCCAAAGTTTGCAGATTCATTGCGACGAGTCCGCGACAAACCTGATGATCGTCCAAAACCAGCGAAAGCATTTCCCATCCTTCGTATTTCGTGATGTGTCCGCTCGATTCGTATTTGCGAACCTGTTCGTCGAGCGCGTAAAGCAATTGCTGTCCGGTCGAAGCTCCCGCAAACGCCGTGCGGTGATGAAGCGTTCCGCCAAACCTGCGAAAATCAATCAAACCTTCCTTCGTGCGCGAAAACGGAACGCCCATCCGGTCGAACAAATTAATAATCTGCGGAGCCATATCGCACATCTGTTTGACCGGCTGCTGATTCGCCAAAAAGTCGCCGCCGTAAACCGTATCGTCGAGATGTTTAGCCGGCGAATCGCCTTCGCCCTTCGTATTGACCGCGCCGTTAATGCCGCCCTGAGCGCACACCGAATGCGAGCGTTTCACGGGAACGACCGAAATCATATCAACGTCGTGTCCCGCCTCGGCAATCTTCATCGCCGCCGCAAGTCCCGCCAATCCGCCGCCGACAATTGCAATTTTTAATCCGTTTGATGCCATATATGTTAGTTGATAACTGAAAGTTGATAATTGATAATTTCCGACTTTAAGTTTCTATTATCAATTATCAACTGTTCTAAAAATTTCCTTTGCCGTTCGGCTCGACTATTTTTTTCTGCTCTAAATCGGTGCAAAAAGCCTGCGGGAAAAGTCCGCAAGGTCTGACAAAAGCAACCGCCGCATTAACACCGACTGCGCCGAGGAAAATGGCGAATCCGATTGAAGCATAGAGCGCGTATTTCTGCGCTTTTTCGCCGATAATAATTCCCCAATCAACCGCAAATAGAAAAAATCCGTATGCGAGATGCCACGCCGTCGCTAAAATTCCGAGTATGTAAAAAATCAAAATTCCGACGTGTTTAAATTCGGTTGCGACAATTGAAAAAGCGCGGTCTGAATTTCCGGCGACCGGATTGCCGTAAGATTCGAGTCCGGGAATCGCGCCGAAACGCAAATTTAAAAGGTGAAATAAAATAAAGAAAAAGAGAAAAACGCCGGTCACGCGCTGGAAAATATAAAACCAGTTGCGCCCGTAATTATAATTCCCCAGATTCGGACGCGCTTCAGCCGCAATGAAAATGCCGTAAACCGAGTGAAAAACGAGCGGCAGAAAAATGCCGAAAATTTCCACGAACAAAAGGTAGGGAATGTGATGAATATCGCCGACGTGATCGTTGAAAACTTTTGCGCCGCTCATCGAAGTGGAATTGGTGTAGATATGCACGAGAAAAAATGCGCCGAGCGGCACGACACCTGTCAATTGATGCAGTTTACGCATCAAAAAAGTATTGCTGAATTTAATAGCCATTTTTGTTGAATCGCCTCTGATTGTCTTAAATACCGGATTGCTTAAAAAATTTTATACACAAA
The DNA here is from genome assembly GCA_965247235.1 of Pyrinomonadaceae bacterium. Taxonomy (GTDB): domain Bacteria; phylum Acidobacteriota; class Blastocatellia; order Pyrinomonadales; family Pyrinomonadaceae. The sequence continues at coordinate 4,695,997 of OZ252004.1, read as the reverse complement.
TCCGCAAATCGGCAATTATTCGCGCTTAAAATTTATCCTAGACGATTTTTATCATAAGATAAAATGAATTCCCTTGCACCGATTGTGTAGAAAAACTTATTATTACAGTTATCAGCTAACAGTTATCAGTTATCATAATATTTTAATAACAATCGTCGGATGATAATTTTCCTTTTGATAACTGATAACTGTTAATTGTTAACTGTTAAAGATATGCACATTGAAACATTAAAAGTATTTTGCGATCTGGTTGATTTACAGAGTTTTTCGCTGGCGGCGGAGCGGAATTTTATTACGCAGTCGGCGGTCAGTCAGCAGATTCGGACGCTTGAAGACAAATTCAGCCGCCGTTTGCTCGAACGTGTGCGCGGTCGGCGTGAGGTCAAACTCACTTCGGCGGGCGAAGTTTTTTATCGTGAATCCCGGAATGTTCTCGACTGTTTTGACCAGTTGAATGAAAATATGCGCGGTCTCGTCGGGAAAATCGGCGGCACGGTCAAGGTGGCGACGGTTTATTCGGTCGGTCTGCACGAATTGCCGCCAAAGGTTCGGGAATTTATGTCGAAATTTCCTTCCGCCAAGATTGATCTCGAATATTCACGGACGACGCGCGTCGTCCGCGACGTGATGAACGGCATCGTCGAACTCGGTGTTGTTGCTTTTCCGGAACCGCGTCGCGGGTTGACGATTGTGCCGATGATGTCGGATCGCCTGGTGCTGATTTGTGCGCCCGAAAGCGAGTTTGCCAAAAAGAAAAAGGTCAAAGCCAAAGATTTGCACGGTAAAGATTTCGTGCTTTTCGAGCGCGATATTCCGACGCGCAAAGCGATAGATAAAATTCTCAAATCCAACGGCGTTGACGTTCGCAAAGCGGCTGAATTCGACAATATCGAAACGATCAAACGCGCCGTCGAAGTCGGTTTCGGAATGGCAATCGTGCCGCATCCGTCGGTTGAAGATGAAGAAAAAAACGGGCAGTTAATCGTTCTCCAACTCGCCGAAAAAGAATGGGTGCGTCCGGTCGGAGTAATCTATCGCAGTGACCGGAATCTTTCTCTAGCCGCTAAAAAGTTCGTGCAACTGCTTGAAACTATCGAAGTAAAATAAACCTTCAACAATCCGACTGACGCAAAAAAGCCGCATTGAAATAATCAATGCGGCTTTTTTATTTTGTTAAATTTACCGTCTATGCGACTGCGCCCGGATAACTGCCGCCGAGCTTGGTTTCGCTTCCTTCGGCTAAATTATTGACTAATTCATAATGAAAATAATCGAATTTAGCGGCAACCGGCGACTGCACACGCTTGTCATACATTTCACGCGAACGGTCAATCGCTTCGCGCAGACGGTCGTATAAATCTCCGGCTTCGCGTCCTTCTTTAACCTTTTGCTCGTTATATAATTTTATTTCCGAAACCAGCAAACGCGCAAACCGACGTGCATCGTTATGCGGACGGCGTTCTTCTTCCGAAACTTCAATCGGCAGATCAACATTGCGTTCGCTCAGACGGCTTTTCGTCGCTGCGGGCGCAGATGTTTCCTCAACCGGCGGCGCAGGTATTTCAACCGGCGCGGCGAAACTTTCATAGTTTGATTCAAATTTATTTGCTGCAAAACTATCGTTCGATTCAAAAGCAGGCGTTTCAAATTGCGGCGATGAAATTTCCTGCGTATGCGTGTTATTAAAACTCGTCTCGAATTGCGGCGACTGAAATTCGTTCGTTTCAAACTGTGCGGACTGAAATTCGTTCGTTTCAAAATCAGCCGGTTTATCTTCCGTTAAGGAAGATTCTGCCGGAAACTTTTCCGTTTCGTATTTGGAAAAATCAAAATCGCTGACCGGCGCAACCGATGATTCCGACGCGCCCGGAACTTCGTAGTTTGTTGAAGGTTCAAAAGCAAATTCTTTTTCGTAAACCGATTCTGCCTGAGCCGTCGAACTCTCACTCGAATAATCCGAGCCACTTTCTTTGTAATCTTCAACAGCAGAGCCGTTAATGTCTTCTATTTCGATTTCCGATTCCGGTTGAATCGTTTCAAAAGTCGGCATCGGAGTATAATAACTTTGCGGTTCCGTGAATTCCTTCTCCGACTTTTCAGGTAATTTACTGTCTGCTAACGATTCTTCTTCCGCAGATGATTCGTCTGTAGAAACAAAAGAGTCAGGTTCGGGAGTTTCTTCGACATCTTGAGATTGATGAACCGCCGGACTAAATTCATCCGGCATTGATTTTTCGTTATGTGCGAAGTTATTTTCCGCAGACGAATCAATCGCAGTTTCCGCAACGGTTTCTACCTGTTCCGCTTCGGGTTTTGCCGGAGATTCGGCATTTTCATCAATATCCTGACGTGTTTTAGCCGGTTGAGCGGCAAGCAATTCGACGGTCATTCCGGCGACGCGAACCAATGTTTCGAGAGCTTCGATATTGGCTTTTTCGTTCTCCGAACCGTGATCGGCGTAAAGCACCGCAACTCCGCGCTGACGGGCAACCAGCGGAATCGCAATCATCGTTTCGGGATGTCCGAACTCGAGTTTGTTGAGGAAAAGCGAATCTTCCGTATAAGTTCCGCCCGTCGTTTCAACCGGCGAAAGCGAACGAACCGATTCGCCCAAAACGGTATCCGAAGAAACCGGGAAGAAAACTTCACGAACGATTTGTTCCTCGGTTTCGCCTTCTTTTCCGAATACGCGCCAACCGACAAAATGCTCGTTTTTAATGATAAAAAACGCTCCGCGAGGAGTAAATTGAGCGGCGTGACCGACCAAGGCTTTAAGAATTGCCGACTGCGAATCTTTTTCGCTGATGTCCCGGACGGCATCTCTGAGTTCGGAATAATTTGCGGGTTGAACGGCTTCGGCGGCTTTCTGTTCGTCGGCGTTTTTCTGCATCTCTTCGGCTTCTGCAATGGCAGTCGCAGTAATTCTCGCACCTTCATCGCGTGAGAGACGAAGATGTTCGATAATCGAATCTTTGAATGCCGGATCGAGCAGTTTTTCGTTATCAAAGCGAGCAGAAAAATCCCCGAAAACTTCGTCGAGTTGCGTTTTGTGTTTTTCGACTTCACCGGCAATTTTCGTCTGGAAATCGGAAATTTCCTGCTTCATATCAGCAAGCACATCTTTTAAGTAACTCTCGAATTCGGTTCGCAAACTCTGTTCGAGTTCTTCGCTATTCATTTATAACTCCTCCATTTTGAAAAAACAGTAAAATTTTCAGGGTATGTCACGGGCGGCGGTAATATGTAGATTTTTGACTTAATTGAGAAAAACGGATGCTCGTGAACAAGTCATCCGTTTAGAATTATCAACATTTTAATCTTGAATGTCAAGAAATAAGTTTTAAATTGTGAAGACAGTTAATTTAAGCAACTTTTTCAAGTTTTCATTTTAACTGGTGACAACTTCGATTTGATCGTCAATTTCTTCTTTAATCATATTTTCAATTGCCATCAGAGTTCCGGTCAAACTCGACGGACAACTGCCGCACGCGCCTTCGTAGCGAATCGTCAAAGTGTGGTTTTCAAGGCTGACAACCTCCAGCCAACCGCCGTCGCTTGCCAGAAAAGGGCGAATTTTTTCGTCAAGCAAGGCGTTTATTTCCGCGATTTTCGGGTCATCGCTTAACGCCGCACCAATCGCGCCGCCGATTTTTGCGGCACTGTTTTCGCTGTTCCCATTGCTCGGCTTGATGCTTTCCGCCGCTCGAATCGGCACGGCGAGCGTCGGCAAAATCTCGTCCCAATCGGCTTCGTCGCTCTTTTCGACGGTAATCATTTTGTCCATATAGAACACCGACAAAACGTCGCCGATCTCGAAGATTGACTTCGCCAACTTGTCATTTTCCGCGTCGAGCAAAGTCTTGAAAGAGTGCGATGTCCCGTAAGAAACCGGCTCTTTTAAAATAAATTTAACCGCGTTCGGGTTAGGTGTTTCCTGTATATCTGCAATTTTCGGCATTACTTTTTACTTCCAATTTCATCTAAAATGTTTCGATTTATAATCTTTACATTTTAGTAAACATTATAACGCAACACACCGGATTTTCATACCGCGAAATCGTATTTTAAAACAGTCGGGCATCCGATTCGTTTATAAAATCGGATGCCCGATGACGTAAATTTTCTGACCGCCGCCGTTTGTTATTGTCCGGCGAACTTGATTGAGAAGGCAAAATTTTCTAAATTTCCGCCTATTCAGTAATGTGAATATCTTCGGTTTTATTGACTCTGCCCGATAGGAAAAGTCCGCCGAAGACGATTAACAACACCGCAAACAAGATTGTCCCGATTAGATATAACTTATTTTCAGGAACGGTTGCCGTGTAAAATTTGAAACAAAGTCCGGCAAGAATTGCCGAAATGACCGCTAAAAGAGCATACATAAAATCTTCCACCTCCGAATAGAAATATGGTAAAACTTCAAAATCTACGCCGATAATTTCGTTCCCGTGAAAATTATCACCAAAATAACGAAATTATCAACACATCGCTCAAACTGCTGATTTTTTGGAAAGCAATTCATCTTACATCCAACTATCGAAAAAGGCAAGATAATTTTGTTTGCCTTCGTAATGGCTCATTAATTGCCGTCAAGACAACTAATTCTTTAATTTCGCGCTAACCGTTCGCGGAATATTTTGCAGATCGGTGAAAATATGAAGATCACGCCAGATTTCTTCGTCGAACATTTGCCTGAGCCGAATATCCTGACCGTAACCGATTTCAAGCAGCAAAATGCCGCCGGATTCGAGAAATTGCGGCGCACCGGCGATGATTTTTTTGATGATCGAATAACCGTCATCTTCATCGGTTAAAGCGTTACGCGGTTCGTATTCGACAACTTCCCTTTGCAGAGTTTTCATTTCTTCGGCGGAAATATACGGCGGATTAGAGACGATTAGATCGAACTTTTCATTGAATAATTCAGCGAAAACATCCGATTTTTTTAATTCAAATCTGTCTGCAACCGAATTATTTCCGGCGTTTTCAGCGGCGATGATCAACGCATTTTCAGAAATATCCAAACCGATTCCCGACGCATTTTTCAATTCGTGAAGAATCGCAATTGAAATGCAGCCCGAACCGACACCGATTTCGCAAAAGCGCGGATTTTCGTGCGATTTCAAAACTTCAATCGCTATTTCGACCGGCAATTCGGTTTCCGGTCGCGGAATCAAAACGTCGGGCGTGACCTTGAAATCGAGTCCGTAAAATTCCTGTCTGCCCGTAATATATTGAAAAGGTTCGCGGCTTGCACGGCGCGTGAGAATCGTTTGAAAGTGGATATTTTCTTCGGTCGTCAATTCGTATTCGGAATGTGCGATGAGAAATGTGCGGTCTTTTTTCAACGCGAATGCAAGCAGCGAATTGGCTTCACGGCGCGGTTGAGAGATACCGTTTTTTTCGAGCAATTCGGCGGCGTTCGTCAATGTTTCGCTGATGTTCGCCATTATGATTTGATCGCTCTGGTCGCAAAAAACGTCGGCGCAAATTTATTAATCAGACGCGAATCGTCGTTCCAGTAATCTTCGTAAAATCCGGCGATTAAAAATCCGGCTTCGATCTGTCCGCCGATTTGCGCGTCGAGCGAATGGCTGTATTCAAACGGCTCGTTTTTGGCAATCATTTCGGCGATTTCCTCTTCGCTCAACGAATCAATATCCGAATACGGCAGCGAATGCCGGACGAGCAGAAATTTATCGTCTTCTTCGGCGAAACGGTCGAAAATATAGACGAACGGTTGATTGATGCCCGACAAAAGTGCGCCGCCCGGACGCAGAACGCGGAAACATTCGCTCCAAATCGGCACGAGGTTTTCCATAAAACAATTGGAACACGGATGAACGATCAAATCGAAACTCGCATCGGCAAACCGCGACAAATCCGCCGCGTCGCCCTGTTCGAGACGGATTTGCAAATGATCGCGTTCGGCAACCAGCGCATCTTTTTCCAATTGTCTCGCCGAATTATCAAACGATACGACGTTCGCGCCTGCCGCCGCCAGAATCGGCGATTGCTGACCGCCGCCGCCCGCCAGACACAAAACATCTCTGCCGCGCAGATCGCCGAGCCACGCACGCGGAATTTTTTTATGCGGCGTTAAAATAATCGCCCAGTCGCCGTTCCGCGCCCGCTCGATTTCGTCCGCCGTCACCGGCACACACCATTCAATTTCGTTCTCGGCGAGTTCGTCCCACGCCCGACTGTTATGTTCGACAATATCCATCTCTTTTTAGAGTTTCCCGCAAACTTCTTATCTCGCTCCGTCGCCGCGCAGAACGGCAGGCAGCGTCAGCAAAATTATTTTCAGATCGAGCCAGAGCGACCAATTTTCGATGTAATACAAATCAATCCGCACCATTTCTTCAAACGTCAGGCGATTTCTGCCCGAAACCTGCCATAATCCGGTGATTCCCGGTTTCATATCGAGACGGCGGCGATGTTTGAGGTCGTATTCTTCGACTTCATACGGAATCGGCGGACGCGCCCCGATGACGCTCATATCGCCTTTCAAAACATTGAGAAACTGCGGTAGTTCATCGAGACTCGAACGGCGCAGATATTTGCCGATTTTGGTAATTCGCGCGTCATTTTTGACTTTGCCGAAAACCGGATTTTCGTCGTTTCCCGCGTTGGCTTCGCTCGCGCCTTTGATGTTCTGACGATACGCTTCGCGGTGAATCGCGTCGTCGGCATCAGCCTGCATCGTCCGAAATTTGTAACAGAGAAAAACTCGCCCGTCCATTCCGACGCGTTCCTGTTTGAACAAAATCGCGCCTTTTGAATCGAATTTGACGAGCAGCGAAATAAGCAACCAAACCGGCGATAAAATAATCAGCGCAATTGCCGAAACAACAATGTCCGAAAGCCTTTTCAAAAGCCTTTCGGCATCAGACAAAGGTTCGCGGAAGAGACGCACCATCGGCAAAACGCCGATTTGTTCGACGCTGGTTTTCTGCGGCAGCAGATTAAAAAGATTCGGCGCGAAACGAAATTCGACCTTTTGACTGCGCCCGACCTGCATCATCACGTCGAAAAATTTCTCGCTCGAAATTTCGCTGTCGGTGATAATCACTTCCTGAATATCGAGTTGCCTAATCAAATCCGGCAGTTCGGCAATCGTCCCGATAATTTCATTTTCGAGTTCGCCGCGATTTTCTGTGGAACTTTCCGCATCTTTTTCGACCACGCCGATCACCCGATAACCCAAATCTTTGCGCTCGTTTAATTCGCGCAAAGTCTGCGCGGCTTCGGCATTCGTGCCGACGATCAAAGTCGGGATCAGGTTTATATCTTTTTTCCTGATTAAACTTTGTGCAAACCGCAGCGCGAAATGAAAGAGCGAAAAAACGACGAGCGAAACGGCAAAATCGAGCAGAAACACGCCGCGCGAATAAGAAAATTCACGAAACGCAAAACCGCCGCGAAACAAAAACGCCCACGCCACCGTCAACAGCGAACTGACTGCAATGGCTTTGAAAATCTTGATCCATTCCTGCGGATATGAAAACGCGCCCTGAAGCCGAAAAACGCGCTGATAAACGAGCATCGCCAGACGGCACGGCACGGCAAAAAACAGTATTCCGGCATACGGCACAAAATTTTTCGACCACGCCAACGCCGTCGGCGAAAAGATCGCGCCGCCTTCACGAAGTTTGTAAGCGATCACGAAACAGGCAAACGTAAGCAGCGCGTCGGATGCGAAGATCAGCGATTTCGCCAGCGGCAAAACCCAATGCGGAACGCTGCGGGCTTTTTTGGCGACCGTTTTTTTTATCTGTGCGGCTTCGATGCTGTTTTGCATTCTAAAAAGATTCTAACCGTCAAATAAAAAGATGGGAAACGCCGTGTGCCGCGTTTCCCGTAAAATCGAGCGTTAAATGTTTGTCAAAAGTTTATTTTCCGCCGCCGGTCAACACATATTCGACGACATATTGACGCAGTTTATCGCGGTGATTCGTCAGATAATCACGATAATCGGCAGCAATTCCGCGATCTGCCCGAACCAGCAAAATATACGGTTCGAGCAAACCTTTGTCGTATAACTCGCCCAAACGCCGAATCGAAGGATCGAGCGTCGTGATATTAGATTTTTTGTCTTTCGAGCGGTCGCGGGCGAGCGTCACGACAGTTTTCAGCAGGTCAAATTTTTTCTCTCTGATTTTTTCTATGATATTGAAAATCACCCGATTAACTTTGCGATTCTTGATATGTTATGATTTTTTTCGATTCAAAATCAACTGTTTTTTGACTCAAGTTCCTGTTAATCTGCATCTTCGATGAAAATTTTAATAACCGCGCCGAGTCTCGATGAAAACCGCAATGTAAGCGGCGTTTCGACGGTTGTGCGGCAGATTGTCGGGCGCGGAAGTTTTAATTACGAACATTTTATCGCTGGCAGCGAAGACGGCGAACGGCGGAATTTCGGTTGGATTTTCAGACAGACGAGTTTGCCTTTGGCATTTTACCGGCGAATTAAATCGGGCGAAATTGACCTCGTGCATTTGAATACGGCGTTTAATCCGCTTTCGATTGTCCGTGATTACGCGCTCGCAAAAGCGGCAAAAGCGGCGCGGCGAATGCTCGTTATTCACGTTCACGGCGGGAAATTTTTGGCGCGTGAGTTTGAAAACGGTTTTATTAAAAATATCGCGCGGCGAATGCTCGAAACGGCGGACACGGTTTTGGTCTTGAGCGAACTCGAAAAAAATATTCTCGAAAAGCGTTGGCGCAATCTGAATATCAAGGTTTTGGAAAACGCCGTCGCGCTTGACGAAGCGCAAACGCCGCAACGCCGGTTTGACGCGAAAACGATGATATTTCTCGGCAGAATGACCGAATCAAAAGGCTTATTTGAAATCATCGAAGCGGTCAAAATCCTGCGCGGCGAAAATTACGAATTTAATTTCCGGGCATTCGGCGCAGGCGATTTGCAGGAATTGTTGGTCGCTGAAATGACGAAAATCTTGGGCGATAAATTTTATTTCGGCGGCATTATTTCAGGCGCAAATAAATGGCGCGAACTCGCTGCCGCCGACATTTTTCTGCTGCCGTCGCGTCACGGCGAAGGCTTGCCGATGGCGATGCTCGAAGCATTGGCGGCACAATGCGCGGTCGTCGTGTCCGAAATGGCATCAATCGGTGCGGTTATCAATGACGGCGTAAACGGTTTTTTGGTCGAACCTGAAAATGTTCCGCAGATCGTCGAAAAACTCAAAATCATTCTTGACGACAAAGTTGATTCGGGACATTTGCAGAAAAAAGCGCGGCAGACGATTGCAGAAAGATATGATGTCGAAAATTATATCGAGAAACTCGAAGATATTTATTTGGAAGTTGCCGGGAAAAATGACTTTCAGTCGGAACGCGCTCGATCCTGATCGCGTGTGGAGATTGAATTTCAGGTTTGAGAAAATAAGACACGCGATCAGGAATGAGCGCGTTCCGACTGATTTTCGGATGAATTATCACGAAACACAAAATCGTCTGCGCGTCGTCAGTTTGCTGGCGAATGTCGTTGCGCGTGAGGAAATTCTTACTGAAATCGAGGTTCTGGCGCGTGGAGAAAACGGCGGTTATGTGTGCGTCGCCAACGTGCATATGGTGATGGAAGCGTATGATAACGCAGAGTTTGCGGCGCAGGTCAACGCGGCGGATTTGGTGATTACCGACGGGATGCCGCTCGTTTGGATGCAGAAATTGCAGGGCGCAAAAACGGCGCATCAGTTTCGCGGGAACGATTTGATGATCGCGCTTTTGGAACGTGCGGCGCGGGAAGATTTGAAGGTCGGGTTTTACGGCGGACAACCGGAAGTGATTGATTCAATCGTTAAAAAGGCGAACGCCGAATTTCCTGCTCTGCAAATCTCTTATTCTTTTTCGCCGCCTTTTCGTCAATTAACCGGCGAGGAAGACGCGGCAATTATCAGCCAAATTAACGGCGCGGGGACGCAGATTTTGTTCGTCGGTTTGGGCTGTCCGAAGCAGGAAAAATGGATGGCGGCGCATAAAAATAAAATTCGCGCCGTCACCGTCGGTGTCGGCGCGGCATTCGATTTTTACGCCGGGAACATCAATCAATCGCCCGGATGGATGAGCAAATACGGCTTGGAATGGTTGTATCGTTTGACACGAGAACCGAAAAGACTGTGGCGCAGATATTTAATTTTGAATCCGCGTTTTATGTTTTTGGCGGCGAAACAGTTAGGGGAAAGAAGTTCAAAGTTTAAGGTTTAAAGTTCAAAGTATCGGTTGTCTAATTGATTGATCTTTTAACCGTCTTTGAATCTTGAGCTTTAAAGCTAAAAGCTCAAACTTTGAACTTTAAACTTTGAACCTTGAACTTTCTTAAAGCCTTGGCAACGTGAAACTGAACCGCGAACCTTGTCCGGTTTCCGATTCGACACCGACTTCGCCGCCGTGCTGTTCGACGATTTCTTTGACTAAGGACAATCCCAATCCGGTTGATTCTTCTTCTTTGTCCTGACCGTCGCGGGCGATGCGGTAAAATTTTTGCCAGATTTTTTCTTTTTCTCCGACCGGAATGCCGTAGCCGCGATCTTCGACGACGACGCGCAGAAAATCGGCTTCGAGAATCGTCGAGATAATCACCGAAGTTCGCTCCGGGCTGTATTTAATCGCGTTATCAATCAGATGCGAAACGGCGCGTTCGATCAAACTCTTGTCGGCGGCAACCGGCGGAATGTGTGAATTCGACTGTTCGACGAGCCTGATTCTTTTGCGTTTGGCGCGATCCTGCATTTCGCCGACGACCGAATGGACGACCGTATCAACCTTGACCGGCTTTTTATCAATTTCCTGTTTGTCCGATTGTTCGAGATTGAAAACCGAGAGAAACGTCAGCAGCATTTTTGAAAGACGCTGCGATTCGTTGGCGATAATGCCGAGATATTCGCGGTTGTCTTCGCTCAGAGTGTCGTCGAGCATCATCAGTTCGGTAAATCCCTGAATGCTCGTGACCGGCGTGCGGAGTTCGTGCGACATCAGGTTCGCCATATCGCTGCGGAGTTTTTCGTTTTCCTTGACGGCGGAAATATCCGTCAGCGTAATCAAAAAACACGCCGGTTTCATCGCCACATTCGTTTCGTGAATCGAGACCGAATCCTCCGGCACTTTGACGAGCGAAATTTGCAGTTTTAATGTTTTATTCGTTTCGGAAAAATGAAGTTCGCCCTGATAATTTTCGCCGGTTTGCAGGACGCGGCGAATGGCTAGTGACGGCTCACTAAAAACTTCGGTCTTGAATTGTCCGAGCAGACTGAACAGATTAAATTCACTAAACCGATTTGAATCTATTTTTGCCAGATGGCGCATCTGCCGGTTGAGATAGACGAGCGTGCCGTCGAGATAAGCGATGGCGTGAGCTTCTTTGAGATACGAACTGGCGACGACGGCGAAACTTTGTTCCTTAATCAGGCTGTTGATTAAACCGATAATGCCCAGACGATTTTCCGAAGATTCGGTCGAAAGTGCGCTCCACCAATTATTGTGCGGCAGATTTTTAGCGCGGAGTTCTTTGCGCTGAAAGTTTTGCGCGAGTTGTCCGCTAAAGGCTTCGAGCAGATTGCGGTCGGCAAATTCGTAGTTTTTATGAACATTGACGAATAACACGCCGACGGTCACGCCTTCATTCAGCATCGGCAGAGCGATTAGCGCCGCGCCGGGTTTTTCTTCGTCGGTTTTGATAATCGTCTGTTTTTGCGCCAGGGCTTCTTCGCACAAAACCACATTATCGCGCCATTCGGTCTGTCTCGCCGCCGCTAGTTTGTTCGCCGAATCGCCGCTGCGGGCGCGTCCGACGGGAGTCAGCACGGCATTTTGATCGTGGAGAAAAACTATCGCCTCGGAAAGCGGCAGAATCGTTTCGAGCAGTTTCAAACCGCTTTCGATCCTGACTTCCGCCGACTTATTATCGAGCAGATGATCGGTCGAGGACAATTGAATCAGTTTATCGGTCATCTCGGAATCAATTTCCCAGAGTTTTTTCAGATGCACCGCCGCGCCGGAAATCAGCGTAATCAATGTCACCCGCACGAAAAACAAATTGAACGAATAATACTTAGCCGCCACGAAACACACCGCGAACCAACCCGAAATAAATACCAAACTGTAAGGCAAAGTTTTCTTAAAGCTGAAAATGCCCGTCAACAGCCCGACACAGATTGCCAGCACAAGCAGACAACCGAACGAAATCCAGTTGATTTGCAGCGATTCCGACGGCAAAAAGTTGCTGCTGTAGAGTGCCGAATGATAGACGATCTCCCAGCATAAAAGACAAAACAAGGCGACTGCAACGGATAAAACTACAGACATTAAAAGACTTCGAGTGGTAGGCAAACTCATAAATTACTTGGCGGATTGTCGTTTTGAAGAAGACCGTAAGAGCTAAAATTTGGTTGGCAATCAAACAACAATGTTTGACTTTTATGATTATGCAACAAATAAACGATTAAAATCAAGCAATTTAATTGTCCGCCGACAAATAATCGGCAGATGAAACTTGAAAATGTTTTTTTCGCTCCGTAATCTGATGAAATGATTTATCAAACGATCACCGCCACGGAACTGTCACAACGTCTGGAAGCGCGTGAAAATTTCCGCCTGATTGATGTGCGTGAACTGCTCGAATACGAAATCGCGCGAATCGAACAAGCCGAACTTTTGCCGCTGACGCAGTTTAACGAATGGATTGACCGCCTCGAACCCGAAGAGGAAATCGTCGTGATGTGTCATCACGGCATTCGCAGTGCCAACGTCTGCCAATTTCTGGCGCGAAACGGCTTTGAAAAAGTTTCCAATCTCGAAGGCGGCATCGCAGCGTGGTCGGCGGAAGTTGATCCGAACGTCGCGCGTTATTGAAATACTGGTAAATGAGAGGTTAATCCTGTTTGAGCAAAAAAATTATCTTGTTTTTAAGCGGTTTCAAGACAGTATTGTATAAAAAATAAGTGAATATAATAAGCGTAATAGTCGAGAGGAAAAACGAATGTATATCGGAAAGAACGACTGACTGGCTGCTAAAAAGTTTACTGAAAAATTGTTGAAAGGCAGACGGATACTGTCTGATTCCCAACCAAAAATAAGTCGAGTATTTCAAAATAAAAAAAGTTATGATAAAAATGCTTCCGACAGCGTAAACTCCGACGAATAACGCGATATTTCCCGACCACGGAAGACTTGCAGATTCAATACCTCGTAAGCGATTGTAAAGAAATAAAAAAATTTGCTTCGGTTGTCGGCTCAAATTAATTACGCCTAACAAATCTGAAAGTATCCAATAACCGTCGAACTTAAAAAACGGATTCAGATTTAATATACAGTTTCCATATATCATCAACGCGGCAATCTTGAACGATTCGGTTTCAAATATAATACCGAAAACCGTATAAAAAGCAGCGATGATTAATTGAAAATAAATTCCACCAAGACCGACGACGGCGCGTTGTTTTGATTTGAGTTTCCACGAACCAGTCACATCACTATAAAGTGCAGGAAATATGAGATATAACGTAAAGCCGATACCGCTCGGAGTTGCGCCGTAACGAATGCTCGCGCCGGCGTGACCGAATTCGTGAGCGACGGTTGAAAACAAAAATAAAAGATAGCCGACCCAAAAGACTTCGGGATTAGTAATTGCTGAATAAGAATTGGTAAAAGTGCCGAGATGAACATTAATAATTATGCTCCCGGCTCCCAAGCCCAACATAAACAAGACAATAATCGGATGAAACATTACCGAAAGTGGTTTGGCTATCCAAATTACTAAACTACTTGGAATAACTTCCCAAAGAAACCAAAACCCCGTCCGCCGATTGCTTTCGTTTTTGTCTAAATCACTTATTCTTTTGGTTAGATTTTCATAACTACTGTTGATTGTTTCGATTGAAACATTGAGAGAATCAGCTATTTTCTGAGATTCAACACCTTTATTGAAACTTTCCAGCAAAAAATATGAAGTCGGAGAAACTTTCAGATGTTTGCCGGTTTCAGTAACAATCAAGTAAGACAAGTGTTTCTCAGACGAATCAATAGCGTTATTTTCAGAAAAATCCGTCCTGAAACCGAGTGTTTTTATTGAACTACAAATGTCAGTCATAAATTCCTTAAAAAAGTAACCGATTCCAAACTGCCGCTGCTTTACAGACATACATTGCCGTAATTGTTCGGCTTTTATAAGGCTCACCAATTCTCGGTTTGATAAAGTCAACCGATTCCCAATCTGACGAAACGGATTTCTTCAAAAATTCCACGGCTAAAACGGCTTGTTCACGGGCGAAAGAGTTACAATCTGCCAATGCGAGAAGTGCCAAAGATGTATTGAGTTGATCGCCTCTTTCATTACCCCAACTGCCGTTCGTATTTTGGAGGGTGTTAGAAAATCTGTGTAAATGAGTTTGTGCCGAATCCGTTCATCGGCACTCTTTCCTCGAAAAGTATCGCAAATTGGTTCATCGCCGCGCTCCAGTTCGGTATCGGCATTGTCCATTTTTTCGCAATGTTTCGCAATGCCAAAAACAGAATTTTCAGCACCGCGTCATCGTTCGGGAAAAGTGCGCGATTTTTGATGATTTTCCTTAACGAGAAATTTAACGATTCTATCGCGTTCGTCGTATAAATCGCCCGACGGATTTCCGGCGTGAAAGCGAACATCGGGACGACTCGCGCCCAATTTGACTGCCACGAACGGGCGACCACCGGATACTGCGACTCCCATTTTTCCGCAAATTCCAAAAGCTGTGTTTCGGCTTCTTCCAAAGTCGAAGCCTGATAAATCAATTTCAAATCGGCAGCGACTTCTTTGCGTTCTTTGTAAGACACATAGCTCAAAGAATGCCGCAGCAAATGCACCAGACAAAGCTGCACCTGCGTTTTCGGAAAGACCGCTTCGATGGCTTCCGGGAAACCTTTGAGTCCGTCCACACAGGCGATAAAAACATCCTGCACACCGCGCGTTTGCAGTTCAGTAACAATTGACAGCCAAAACTTTGCCCCTTCATTTTCGGCGATCCAAATACCGAGAACTTCTTTCAAGCCTTGCAAATTGACACCGATCACCAGATAAACCGCTTTGTTAATCACCCGCCCGTTTTCTTTGACCTTGACGACCAGTGCATCCAAATAAAGAATCGGATAAACCGTATCGAGCGGACGGGTTTGCCAAGTTCGGACTTCCGTCAAAACTGCTTCGGTGGCTGATGAAACCAGTGCCGGAGAAATCTCCGTGCCGTAAATCTCTTGGAGATGTCCCTGAATCTCACGCGTCGTCATTCCGCGCGCGTAAAGCGAGATGATCTTTTCGTCAAAGCCGTCAAAGCGCGTCTGATTCTTTCTGATAAGCTGCGGCTCGAAGGTTCCGTTGCGGTCACGCGGAACTTCAATTTCGGTTTGCCCGCGTTTGCTTTTAATCGTTTTCGGCGTAGTTCCGTTTCTCGAATTGCCGGAGTTATGCCCGGTCAAATCGTGCTTTCGATAGCCGAGGTGATGCGTCAGCTCGCCTTCGAGCGCACGTTCAACCAGAGCTTTCGTCAACTGTTGTAAAATACCCTGACAGCCTCGGCAAATCCTCCGGCTTTTCATATTCATTCAGTAATTGGTCAAGTAAATCTTTCGTAATTGGCATCATCATTTTCCTCCATTAAAATAAATAGACCTCTTGCATAAGTTATTTGACAATGAAAGCGTTTTCGCTCATCAATAATTTGATGAGTTTTGAACAAATTGAATCGCTTTCGCCTGAATTATTCAAACGATATTGTGGTGTCAAACCCGACACTTTTATTAAAATTTGCGGATTTGTCCGTGATGAACTGCGCCGCGTACAGAAAAAGTCGGGCAGACCGTGCAAATTGTCGGTTGCCGACCAAGTGTTGCTGACGCTTGAATACTGGCGCGAATACCCAACGCAGTTCCATCTTGCCAAACGCTGGCAATTGTCCGAAGCAACGGTTTCACGCACCATTGTCAAAATCGAAAACCTGCTCAAAAATTGTAACGACTTGAAATTACCCGGCAAAAAAGTGTTGCGTGAAAGTGAAAACAGTTTTGAATTTATTATTGTCGATGTTACCGAAACACCGATTGAACGTCCGAAAAAAAACAAAAGCGGTACTATTCGGGCAAGAAAAAGCGGCACACGATAAAAACGCAGATTGTCATTGATCGGGCGACGCGCCGAGTTATTTGCACGGCACAGAGAAACGGCAAAACGCACGATTTTGCGATGTTCAAACAGAGCGCGTTGGCAATTGCCGAAAACATTTGTCTGCTCGGCGATGCCGGTTATCAGGGCTTGCAAAAGATTCACGAAAACTCGCAAACGCCGCTCAAAAAGCCGAAAGGCAAGCAGTTGAGCGAAGACCAATGCCGCGCCAACCGTCAATTGTCGCGGCGCAGAATTCTGGTCGAGAACGTGATTCGGCATCTGAAAATCTTTCGCATTATCTCGGAACGGTATCGCAATCGCCGCCGCCGCTTCGGATTGCGATTCAACTTGATTGCCGGATTGTATAATTACGAAATCGGTCATTAAATTACTTATGCAAGAGGTCTAATGTTGATTGTTGCCATTTACACAGATTTTTTTACACCCTCGTATTTTGAGTTTTGAGCAAAAAATCTTCGGCTAATCTTAGAGCGGACGAGCGCGGAGAAATTTTGCCAATTAATCTGGAGCAGACATATGTTCCATAAAATGCGTCATAATACCAACGGCTTTCCCAACTTCCTTCGGTGTTTTGGACGGATTCAAGATAACTGACAGCATTATTGATTACCCGACTAAACCTTTTAGGATCATATACAGCCAATCCATAAAACAAGTTTGCGACAACCTCCGTATCGGGTCCGACTCCCCATTTCGACGAATTATATTGATGCTGCATTTCTTGTATTTGACTGCGTTCATACTTGGGAACAATCCACGTTTCAACGGCTCCGTTTTCAAGCAAATTATTTTGCAACAATATTTTAAGCGGTTTTTCGCAATAAGTTAGAGCTAATTCTTTGCGGTCGGCTAACACGAACGACTGCAAAACTTGTCCGAGATCATCCGCATCCGCAGCGATTTCAGCAACATCGGGGAAATATGCCCAACCGCCGACTTCATCCAAACGGCGTTTTTGCAACAGATAATCAATCTCGTAATCAATTATCGGATCGAGGTTGATATTCAATTTATTTTGCACGTCGCAAAGAGTTTCTAAAATCAGCGCACGTTGAAAGACATCCCCGTGACGATAATTTGAAACACCGTTCGCCGAAAATCCTTCCGTTTCCGTCAGATTCATAATGTGCCGCGCCTCGCCGAAACCTTTGCGCCACTGTTCCACCACAAAATTCAAGGCTTGATAAGCGACGCTCTCGAAATCGTTCGACGGCAGAGGTATCGCTAAATTCATCTCAGGTTGAGTTTGAATGCGTTTGATATTTTGCCCGACAATTGATGCGAAGTCTTCAATCAGCGATTCTAATTTTGCTTTGGTTGCTAAAATAAGACTGTGCCAATCGGTTTTATCGCCTCCGATTGCTTTCAATATCTGCAAAGATTTTTCGACGGCTTCCAGCCCGACAGTCAAAACATATTGAGCGTGTCCTCTGTAATAAATCAGTTTGGCGGTTTCATTCGTAGATTCCCCGCTGTTACCTTTGCCAAGATTCGGCATTTCATCAAAAATGCGGGCAAGCAGAATGGAAGGCGCGGAATCCTTCAAATCTTGTTTCCAATCAACCAAATCATCCAAAATCTGACACGCAACATTAAAATTATTAACCGCTTCTATTAACGGCTGATAGAGATTTTCGTTGCCGCTCAACTCGACTAATCCCGCAATTACGGCGCGTGAAATTCCGTTTTTTTCGACGGCTATTTGCAATCCTAATTCTTCCGTAAATTCAGTCCGGTCTCGTTTTCCTTCCCGAAAACTTTCTTCTTCCGCACAGGCGCGGATATGTTCTTTGTAAAAGCCGTCAAATCTTTTCCAAAATTTTGATTCAGGTGTGAACAGGCGATTTAGAATCTTTTGCGATTCCCACTGCATTACTAAAGGACTAAACAACTTACGCGCACTTTTTTCTAAAATTTCTTGATCCAAAAAGTCATCGTATAAAATTATCGAAGCCCCGAATAAACGTCCTGCCACTGATAATTGATGAATGTCACCACTCTCGACGTTCGGAAACAATGATTGAAACAGGTATGGATAACAATCGTAAATAGTTTCAATCGGATTCTTAAAATCTCCTTGCAGAGACACAGTTTCGTCCCAATGATTTTGCAGTCTGCCAATCTCCGCTTTGACATCATCTCCGTAACCGGAAACTTTTAATAAGAAATTTTGATAAGACATTTTATTTGCTTAGTTTAGTCTCATTTGAATTCACCTCAACCTTAATCGGTTTGTAGGCGGAAAATTCAAAGTCAAAGTTGTCTTGCAAGTTCGGAAATATTAATTTGTTAGTCGTTTCAAGATGAATTCTGCCGAACAGCCAATAACCTTCGGGCATTCTGATATTATCCATAGTTGCTATCGGCTTATCTGTGACTGTCAGACCGGAAAACTCTTTGTCGGCGTAAATATTCAGACGGGTTACACTTTCATCTTGAACATCAATCCAAATCTTCGCTTCTGTCTTCGGCATAAAATCAAGATACTTTTTCCATTCGGCTGGTTCATTGTCTATTTGACATTTACCCAAATTCACTAAAATCGTTTTTCTCAATTCATTTTTTTGTTCTTTAGATGACAACATTTGGTAGTCTCTCAAGTATAAAGTCGGATCAATCCAGACTGATCCGACTAAAGTTCCGTAACCGAAAGGATCATCTTTGCCGACAAAATCGTTTTGCTTGGATAAATTTTTGGCGGCTTTTTGACGAGCTTTGTCAATTTTAGATTTTGAAAGCGGCACTCCGTTCTTTTCGATTAAGACAACTCGACAAAACGATTTCCCATCATTCAAACAATACTGCTCATAAACATACTCACTTTTTTGATGTGATTTTTCAGATTCGGTAATAAATTTAAATATATGCTGATACTTGCTTAAAAATGCCGTTTTGCTTTTTTTGGATTTAATTTGCACACCTTGTATCAATGTATTCAGATTTGTATTTGTTTGGGATACACTCGTTACTAAAAAACCCCAAAACAAAGTCGCAAAGATAAGTCCCGTCTTTTTTATCTTTTTGAATACTGAATAACTCATAATGTTTTTCTATTTTGCGTCAGGTTGATTCGAGTTAACATCAACTCTTAAATGTTTATAATCAAAGAACTCGTATTGCCATTTATATTTTAAGTTAGGAAATAACTTTATATCATTTGATTCAAAAAAAATTTGTTTGTTCAACCAATAACCCTCTATCGTTCTCACATTTTCTAATCTAATGATCGGTTTATCCTTAATTATTTCAGCAGAAGAATCTCTTTGTGTGTAAATATTCATTTGCGTTACAGCCGCGTCTTGCTCATCAATCCAAATTTCTGCATTAGTTTTGGATATATAAGATAGTTGAGGTATTAAATCCAAAGGTTCTTTAGCTATGCTGCAATTGCCAAGCCGCAGAAAAACCGTTTTTCTGGCTTCAACAGTTGTTTCGGCAGAAGAAGTTATTTGGCAATCTTTCAAGTAAATAATCGGATTAATCAAAATCCAATCCTTATCATTGATATAACCTGAAATATCGTATCCTGAAGATTTTGAACTGTCATCACTTTTCGCTGATAATTTATCTTTTTTGACAAAAAGTTCAGCAGTTTTTTTACGCTCTTTTTCTATTTTTGAAACAGGAACTAAAGTATTATCTGATTCAATCAGAATTCCCCTGCATAAAGTTTTCCCTGTTTCCTTTTTATAAAGACAATATTCTTCATATAAGTTACTATGCTTAATGTTTTTATCTAATGATGTGAATGTGATTCTAAACTTATTCTGGTATTCGTTAAGAGCAATATCTTTAAGCATTTCCGACTTAAATCGCGTCGTTTCTATCAGATTTGAAATTTTCCTTGCGTCCAAGATACCTTCATTCATTTGTGCATAAATTTTTTGACCTGAACACAAACAAAACAGTAAAAGAATCTTGGCAATTTGCCGAAAATATTTATATTTTTTATTATCCATTATAGTTTAATCGTTTTCTTTTCTGATAAATAGTTGCAAGATTCAATGTTTCCATCCATCTTGCAACTATTTCACATAACAATCTAATGCGGAGTTTCATTGGGACCGCATGGACGAACAGCATCGTGCGGCACATCGCTACAGTGACTTTCGCCAATATGAACCCATCTAGATTCTGCGGCTTCCATCATCGCCATTTCCAAACGATTCTCAAGTTTCTGAACGTCGAGATCGTTGATGTTCAAATTTTCAGTTTTTTCTAACATAAATTTATTCCTTGATAAACATATCGAATGGGGAGAAGCGATTGGGCGGGACAACAATCAGCGCACGCCTTTGACGACTCTCGCGTTTATGGTTGAGCCTCAGCCGTGTTTTGCGTTAGAATAAAACCGTTGCAAGTTTAATCTGTTGTCCTAAACACAGCAGAAACGCTTAATACAAATGAGCCTCGATGCTGTCTCTAGCAGCATCAGGGCTTTTTCATTTGCAGTAATAAAATTCCTCTTTGAAAGAAAGATTGACAATTAACCAACCCCTCCCGATTCTTATCTGATTATCGGAAAAGTATCTCGATGGAAGTGCGGTTGTCGAATCAAATAAAATACTTCACATTCAATTTTGGAACGCGAACATTCTATAATTGGAAAAACAATAATGTCAAGTTCTCTCAGCCGATTAAACCGTTGAAAAAAAAAAGGTTATGACTGAAAAGCCGAAAAGTGTTTTTTTTAGCAAAGTTACACGGTTGACCTTGATGAATTTTGCCGTTTCAATTTGTTTGTTCGATTTACGATTAACGACTGCAAATCGTCAAAGCCTTCTATTGACCGGCGAATGCTGAGTTTCCCGCTTTATTTTTCGGAGACTAATCTGTAAACTCGCGTTTATGAAACGGATTTTTTTATTCGCACTTTTGTTTTTTGCCATTTTTAGCCCGTCTTCCCCGATCAACGCCCAAAACAGCGCAAAACAAAAATATCTGCTTGAAAATTACGAAGTTTTGTCGTTCGACAAGCAAAATCAGTTCAAATTCTTTGATAAAGAATTTTATGCCAATCAAGTGTTTTTGCTCGGCGAAATGCACGGCACAGCCGATTCTTACCGCGTTCAGCAATTGTTGGTTGATGAACTGAAAAAGAAAACTGATTTCAAATACTATTTTATCGAACTCGGCTATCTTCAAACTATCGGTGTCAACGAGTATTTGAAAACAGGCGATGAAAGTAAGTTAAACCAAGTTATTGAAACAATTAAAGGCGGATTCGGCTATAGTCGTGATTACCGCAACATTTTTACTCACGTTTACGAACTGAACCGAAAACTTCCCGAAAAAGACCGCATTCGGTTTTTCGGGGTTGACGGGTTTTCGCCGACCCGCGAAAGTTTTGCCTACCTCATAAAAATACTGGCGAATTCCGCTTATAAAAAAGGCTCGCAAAAAAATGTTGACAAAATTTATACGTTTGACTCGATTCCCTACACTTACAAGGATTGGACGGCATTTTTCGTTGATCTGAGTAAAGATTTGGAAACGAACAAAACCGTTTACCGGCAAATTTTGGGCGATAAATTTTGGGAGTTCGAGTTTTTATTCGATAATTTTAACGCTTCGTTCAATATCGAAACCGTGCGGAACGTCAAACCGTTGTCGGAGCAGGAAACAGAAAATGTCCGCGACGCGCAGATGGCGAAAAATTTTGCCGCACTTTATCAGCATCTGAATTTGAAAAGGCAGAAAATATTCGGCTTTTTCGGGCGCGAACATACTTACAAAGACAGCGGAAAAAGAACGAATTGGATGACCGCGCGCATCAAAGAAGCGAATCCGCAGCTAAAAATCGTCACCGCCGCACTTCGATATATGGAATCACAATTTATGATTCCGACGTATTTTCTCGAACAGCAATTCGGCACGAAACAAGAAAAACTCTATTTTTACGGCGGATTTCAAAATGATAACAGTCCGTTCGTCAAGGCTTTGGGAATCGAAGATTTAAATGCCGTCGCGCCCGAATCGGAAGCCGTCTTGTTTCGCCTGAACGCCAAAAATTCACCCTATAATTCGCTTCCCGATTTGGTTGATGAAATCGCCGACGGCAAATCAACCACCGATTATTTCGATTACGCCGTTTTGCTCCGAAAATCCGCAGCGGCAACTCCGATCAGCGAAAAATGATTTTGTTTTATTTCTCCGGCAAGCTGTCAAATTGCGCTTTCGGCGGAAAAAACGGATAATGACTTGTTTTTATCAATCAAATGCAGTTTTTATCGAACATCAGAATTTTGCTTGTCGGTTTGTGGCTCGGCGCGGCGGTTTTTTTCGTCGGCACGGCGCAGAATGCGTTTGCGGTTTTGCCGACTCGTGAACTGGCGGGCGCGGTCGTTTCGCGCAATCTCTTAATCGTCAACTTGAGCGGCATCGTGATCGGCTTGATTCTGCTCGCGGCTTCGTTTATCAAACCGCAGAGTATCAAACCCGTCTGGCGTTGGGCGGAAAGGCTTCTGATAATCGTTTTGATGACGGCGTGTGCGGTCACGCAATTTTTTATCGTGCCTTATCTCGATTACACCAAAGCGCAAATCGGCAAACCGATTGACGAAGCGGCGGCTGACGATCCGCTCAAAATTCAATTCGATCAACTGCATCAATACTCGGTTTGGGTTTTGATGGCGGCGATGGCTGCCGCGCTGATTTTGTTCTTTTTAATCGGGCGCGGAAAACCCGCCAAAGTCGTGGTTGCCGACGATAACGTGATTGACGCAACTAATAAATTCAAGTTTTAATTTTCAGACAACAAAAATGTTAAATACGATCAGAGAAAATATCGAACGGCGTTTGGGCATCGAAAGCAAAAAAACGCCGGGTAAAAAAGGCGCGATTGTCGAAGGCATCGGCGATTTTGCGGGACGTTTCAAAAATTGGCGCAGCAATGACGATCTGCGAAATTACCCGTTCGTCGAAAATACTTACGCACCGTTCACACCGGCGAGACGCGCTCTGCCGCTGACCAATCTCGCGCTCATCACGTCCGCCGGAGCGTATATTGACGGCACGGAAAGTTTTGATCTCGATTCAAAAGACGGCGATTTGAATTACCGCGAAATTCCCATCGAAGTCGAAGCCGAAGATATGCTCTATGCGGCGAAAGGTTTCGATGACAAAGCCGTCAAAGAAGACCGCAACGTGCTGATTCCGGTCGAACGTCTGCGCGAATATGAAGCGAACGGCGTAATCGGCAGCCTGAATCAGGTTTGGTGGAGTTTGAGCAGTTGGATTCCGAACGCCGCACTCGTCGCCCGTGAACTCGCGCCGCAGCTTGCCGAACGATTAAAAGGCTACGATGTGCAGGCTGCATTGCTCGTGCCGTCTTCGAGTTTGTCGCATCAAACGCTCGGCATCGTCGCCCGCGAACTCGAACGCAGCGGCATTCCGACGATGCTCATTTCAGTTGACCGCGCCGCCACCGACCGCGTCCGACCGCCGCGCACCGCTTATTACACCGGCGAAATCGGCTCGACCGTCGGCAAACCGAACTGGAAACAATATCAACTGCGCGTGTTGGACGAAGCTCTGCGCTGGATCGAAACCTTCGACCAGCCGGCATCGAAAAAACTGATCGTTGATCTTGAAACCGAAACTGAAAACGGACGGGGCGAGCGGTAGAGGAAGGATGAAGGATGAGGGATGAGGGATGAATGAAGAGATAAGAAAACTTGTTTCTTCATTCATCCTTTTTTTATGATTGTTCAATGATTTTTCGTTTTATGATCGTTGGACAAATCTTCCCTTCTTTAAATTCATCCCTCATCCTTCATCCCTCATCCCTCAGAACCTTCATCCCTCATCCCTCAACTCGTTTGCCAATTTTTGATCGCTTCGACCGGATGAATGAGCATAATGATATTGATTAAAAGGCTGTCGTGAATCCATAAAATCAGAATTATTTCCGTCAGCAAAAATACTGCGAGCGCGAGTTTCCAGCCGAGTTTGCAGGCGAGCCAAAACCCGAAACCGCAGGCGAGAACGTCGCCGACCGAATTTAAAACCGAATCGCCGAAATAATCGAGCGAAGCCGTATTTGCGCGATATTTTTCGATAATCCAATTGGAATTTTCGACTACTTCCCAAGCTGATTCCGCCAGAATCGCCAAAAAAAACCGCCAGCCGAATGACGCTTTACGCAAAATCAAACTCAATATCCAACAAAATAAAAATCCGTGCAAAACGTGTGTCAACGAATACGGATCGAATAAATGCTGCGAAGTGTGCCGGCTCCACGCATCGTTGATATAAGGAGCGTAATCACCGAATTTGCACCACCAGATTCTGCCCTGCGTTCGCAATACAACGACCATCAGCAACACAACGGCGACAGCTAAACTCGACGGCAGTTTATACGAATTATTATGTTTGTTAATCACGGGAAAGATTCTCGTTTGAATCGAAAAAATTTACAAGTTTTCACACAAAGCAGCCGTCAAAATCACAATAAAACATAACTTTCAGTTTAGCGACGGACTTTGCCCGTAATCGTCGCCTTGCGCTGTCAAACTTTTTGATTAAAAGTTTTTCGGGCGAAAAAAATGCTTGACACAGATGAAAAAAAAATTACAGTTACATTAAATCTTGTTAAAGGCAGCTTCCACAAATTATGCTGACGACGATTCCCGACAAAGTAGAATTGAATATTCCGGTTAACCTTAATCGGTTCGATCTGATTTTCAGTCCGCCTGAAATATCCGCAGTCATCAATCTTTGCAGGAAACCGTCGGCAAAGTTAAGCAGCCGGAATTTAGATTTTTTGATTGAAATATAAAAACCTGTCGTCATTTTGCAGATGACGACAGGTTTTTCGTTTTCGCGTCTCTGCCGTTTTCGGGCTTTGATGCTCCACGTTACAAAAAGCATCATACAACAAGTTACGGCACGGGTTCAACCATTAACAGAAAGCAAAGAACCGTGATTGAACTAAGATTTGATCTGCCCGATAACAGTTTTTCGTTTTCCTGAAAACATCTATCAAGGAGGTAGATAATGAAAAACAAAAAAGTCGGAACATTCGGTTTAATGTTAATTACCGTCAGTACTTTGGCTTACGGCAGCCAAATTTCTTCGGTCAAAAACCTGTTGAGCCTGATCGTTCAAACCGATACCGGAAATGCTTCTAAAATTCCCGATTACATTCTCTACGATCAAATATTTCGGATGGTTTCTTCGCTCAGGAAAAGAGCGGAATCAGGCGAATTCAGCAAGGATAAATCCGTCGCATTGACCGGATATTTTCAGGAACGCGCCGATTTGACCGCCAAAGAAATTCAAATATTGCAGGACACCGCTTTTGAATTCGCGCAGCAGGTTGCGCCGGTTGACGCGCAAGCCCGCACATTTATCGTTCAATACAGGCAAGCCGTCGCTAACGGGGCGGAGAAAGCGCAAACGCCGCCTGCCGAACTGGTTGATTTGCAAGAACAGAGAAATAAACTGGTTATCGAATATCGTGATCGTTTGCAAACCGCGCTCGGCGCAGACGCATTCGATAAATTCGACAAATTCGTACAAAACGATTTCGCTTCCAAATTCCACATCGCCCCGCTGTCATCGGTAGATTTCAGCCAACCGCAATAAAGGAGGACAAAAAAATGAAAAATATATTTTCTATATTGATGATGTCGCTTGTCCTCGTTTTAGGACTAATGGTGACGAATGCCGATTCTCAAAGATGGTATTCCTATACCGAAGTTTTCCAACATTCGTCCAGGCGTTACGTTGACGGTTATACGACGACGTATTTGGATTATTACGCCGGACTTTATTATGATCCGGCGGTTAAGGGCGAACTTTACCGTTCGGATATGAACGAGTCACCGCTCGATTCCGGCTACGATGTCGGTTACGCTGATATTTTTGATGCCGAAGTGTTTCTATACACTTCAAATTATGTCGAGGGAAAAACTTACTGCACTGCCGGAAATCACTTTGTAATAGATGCTTACACGGGACGTAGAACGCTGGTTGACAGAACTTACCCGTGCGTCCGAATTCCCGTTACGCCGACACCAACACCGACTCCGACTCCAACGCCGACTCCGACAATCACTCCAACACCGACAATCACTCCAACACCGACACCAATGCCGGCTGCTGTTATAGAGAAGTTGGATGTCGTCGAGAAAAACGGCACTAAGGATGTTAAAATCAGCGTTTTGAATAATTCTTCGGGAACGGTGACAGTTTCTTTGGAAACTTTGAGCGGAACCGGAATGGCGACTTTTTATGATGATTCGACTCTAATAACTATCAACGGTAATGTGACAGATCAGGTTTTAACGATCAAAGGCGTTACCGAAAGCAGTCAGGCGGACAATATTACGATTAAAGCCAAAATCAACAACGGCGCGTCAACCGATCCGCACGATGAATTTACGGTGGCGACCATTACTTCGCTGACGTTCGATAAGTATGCCGCCGATTACAGGAATTTGGATGCAAATCCGGGCAACGGTTACAAACCGCCAAAAGGCAGCGGTCAGCCGAATCCGGCGCAGGGAAAACGAATTTTCCCCGATAAGCTCGATGTCAACGACGTTAACACGGGAACTGCCGACAGATCGCTGGTTAAAGTCAGAGCCGTCATTTCCCCGGCGATTCCGAATGTTAAGGTCAACTTTAAAACATTTGATCTAGACGACCCGTCGTCGGATGTCGCGCCGGTTGATACTAATAGAAGCGACGGGAATGATAATAACGGAACGGTCGCGGGCGGCTCGAACGCCGGATTATTATCGGGAACGGGCTGCACGGCTTCGCCCGATAATTTGAAGGACTGTCTGACGGCATCTGACGGAAGTTTTGAAGCGGTTCTCAAAACAACGATGCAGCCGGGAGATAATTTCGCCGTCGCCGCCAACTTGTCGGACGGTTATTTGTCGGATATAAGATTCAAATCTATGGACGGCACCCAACTGACCGACGCGACAGATAAAATCATTCCGATTTCGGGACAGCCGAATTCGGATAATGTTCCGGCGATCAGAACGGAAATGCTGACAGTGTGGCGCAATGTGCATATTGAAGTTGATTCAATGGAAAATGTTACCAACAATCACGCTTCTGGAACAATAACTCAGCCGCCGATGATGACGACCTGTTCAAATTCGTCCGGTAACTGCACGGTTTTTTTAGTTGATACGCAACTCGAAGATAACAGATTCGAGGGCGGGCGAATTAAGGTGAATGGTGACAGTTATAAAGTTTTGGCAAATAATTACAATGCCAGTGTGAATAGTCAGATTGTAATACTTGATGGAACACCGTCAGGAGCGAATGGTTATCCTCCGGGAACATCGTTCACACTTTATGATGATGATGATTTTAATGATAATCAAGCAAGTCTTGACCTTAAAGGAGATGAAGGCGAAGTTTTGCCTCCTCCCGACACTTCAAATTCGTCCCTGATTTCTAATACCGATAGTGCTTGCAGCAACGTGCTGACAAACTTCTGTAATGTTTTAGCACCTGCGTATATCAAGCCGATTTACGATTTGCCGAACCCGACACCTAAAGTCCCTTTCGCCTTAAATCCTCCAATGTCTGTTGACGTAACACAAGTTGCAGCGGTTCCAGCAGATGTGCAAGCAGTTTTCCGTTTTGATAATGCTAATTACTCAAATATGGACGAGTTTTGGACTATTTATTTGAGTAGTGCATATCAGATTGATGAAAGGTTTGATGGCGATCCTAATGGAACTAGCGCAGTCGTAGGCATTACAGATTCTACAACCGGAGCAGGTCAAGGCTGTCTGCTTTTTTTGGAAACAACAAGGTCAAGAGAAGCGGATCATTGGAATATAGGACCTATTAATTGAGACTATACACTGGCTCACGAAATTGGTCATAAATTTGGTGGTTTGCACGGAGATGGCGATTTAATGGCGCAGTCGAAATTTAATACTGCTCCAATGGGATCGCCGCCTGTATACGCTTATAGAACAGTAGGAACTTTCAGTAATATTACGTTAAATAAGATGAGAGGTGGAACCGGACAAACACACCCATAGACTTTGGGTTAAGAGGAGTAAAAATTATGCAATACAAACGAACTGTATTTTTAGGATTGGCAATTGCCATTCTCTGTTTGGCAGGATTAGGTGCAATTCAAACCAAAACGGTTTCATCCAATCCACTAAAACTTACCGTTGATTCCGTGAAATCAGACTATAAACTGGGAGAGCCAGTTGAGCTATCTTTTACGTTAACTAATACTAGCGAAAAGGATATACCTCTAGCTTGTTTCGGGCTTGGAACTGGAGAACTGCAACTTTTCATATCCAAAAACAAGAAAAACTTTTTTGAGTATAAAGCAGAATGGGGAAATGTTGATGCGGAGTGCCACAATGTATTAAAACCGGAAGGACAACTTCAAATTCCCGGCGTAAAGATTTTATGGAACCATAAAATTGAAGATTCCGATAAAATAAATCCTAATGTGATAAAACGCGCTAGGGAGGGAAAAATAGTCAATGATTATGCTTTCTCGGAAGCCGGAACTTATTTTGTCAAAGCCTCAGCATTTAACAATGAATTATCATCAGAAGCGATTAAAATTAATATATCCGAACCGACAGGTGAAGACTTGGAAGTTTGGAATAAGATTAAAGACCGGGGTGATATTGCTTACTTTATTCAGAACGGTTATGTTCAAATTCCTGATTATAAACCCGAAGAGAAAGCTAAGTTCCAAACGGAAATTGAGGAATTAGTCGAACAATATCCGAACAGTTTTCTGGCGGAAGAAATTGAGCAAAGTCTTGCCAAATTTCAAGCAAATGAAGTGAAGAGAAAGGCATATCTTGAAAAGATGAACAAGCCTGAATAACTGATCTAGCAACAACCAGAAAAGCCGGACGCTTAAAGAAATTCGAGCGTCCGGCTTTTTTATTGCAAGTTATGTTTTTCGTGCGCGTTCACTTTATGGCGGCGGTAGTTTATGGGTTGGTTTGAAAATTAAATTTAGATTAAGATTACGGCGCGGAAACAAATAATTTCGGACTTCGCGCACTTACGAAATAGCTTGAAGGTAAAATTTATGCGAAAAACAGTGTCTTGGCTGGTTATTTATGCGATTTGGACGAGCGTCTTTGCGCCTTTCGCGCAGAATACGAATGCTCAAAAGAGAAACGCCGCGACGACGGCAAATGTGGCGAATATGAATCAAACGACACCTGACGGATTGCAGTTTCGCCTGTCGGAAGGCGTGGAAGGCGCGGAACAGCGCGAAAAACAGACGCTCGCGGCGACCGATCCGCTTTCGGATTCGGAAACCGGCGGCATTTTAAAGCGTCTGCCGGAGATTAAATCCGACAAAGACGATCAAGCCGAATTTAAAAAGCGCGTCGGCAGTTTGTCCGCGCCGAAAACGGGCGAAAAAATTCCCGTTAAATTTCCGGCGGACGAACAGCGCGGCACGCCGAAAATTGATAACAGTCAGGCACTCCAAGTTGTTCGCTACACGCCCGAAGGCGCGGTTAATCTCGCGCCGGATTTGACCGTGACTTTTTCGCAAGCAATGGTTGCGGTCACTTCACAGGAAGAAGCGGCGCAGACCGTTCCCGTCGAATTTTCGCCTCAACTTCCCGAAGGCAAATGGCGTTGGTTAGGCACGAAAACGCTGATGTTCGACACGAAAAGCCGTTTTCCGCAGGCGACGAAATTTACCGCTCGCATTCCCGCCGGAACGCAGTCGGCGACCGGACAAACATTGCAGAAAGATGTCGTCTGGACATTCACCACGCCGCCGCCGAAAGTTGAAACGATGATTCCGCAGAATCAGACGACGCGGCGCGACGCGCTGATTTACATTTCGTTTGACCAGCGGATTAATCCGCAAGCCGTTTTGCAGTTGATTTCCGTGACCGGAGCGGGCAAAAAAATTGCTATCAGATTAGCGACGCAGGCGGAAATTGATGCGGATTCGGGCATTTCATATTACGCCAAACAAGCGCAGCCGAACCGTTGGCTGGCGTTTCGCGCCGTCAATGCCGACGGCACGACGGAAAACGCTTTGCCGCCCGCGACGACAATTTCCGTCGTCGTGCCGAAAGGAACGCCGTCGGCGGAAGGACCTCTGACGACGACCGTCGCGCAATCTTTTTCGTTTCAAACCTTCGGCGCGATGAATTTCGTCAGAGGTTACTGCGGCTACGATGAGAGCAAAAAAATCTGTTCGCCTTACGATTCGTTCCAGATGGAATTTTCCAACCAGATTGACGCGGCGGCGTTCGACAAATCAAAGGTTAAAATCGAACCGGCAATCGAAGGCGTGAAAATCTATCCGAGCGGCGGCAGCATCGTCATCGAAGGCTATAACCCGGCGCGAAAAACCTTTACCGTAATCGTCGCCGCCGGCATCAAGGACATTTACGGGCAAACCTCCACGCAGGAAGCGAAGGTCGTTTTCAAAACCGGCGCGGCGGAACAAACCTTCAGCGGTCAGGGCGGCAATTTCGTGCTGCTCGACCCGAATTCAAAACCCGCGTATTCGATTTATACAACCAATTATCCGACCGTCAAACTGCGTGTCTATCAGGTTCAGCCGACCGATTGGGCGGCGTTTCAGGAATTTGTGCGGCGGATAAATTACGACGACAGCACCAAAAAACCGCAGATTCCGGGCAAACTGATCGCCGACAAAACGATTAAAACCGTTGTCAAAGCCGACGAACTGAGCGAAACGCGGATTGATCTGAGCGAATATTTAAGCGGCGGTTTCGGCAATTTGATCGTTGACATCGAACCGTCGGTCAAATCGAAATACGGGCGCGAACGCATTTTCAAATGGATCGAATCAACCAACATCGGACTCGACGCATTCGTTGACAACGCCGAACTCGTCGGTTTTGCCACAGACTTGAAAACGGGCAAACCGCTGTCGGGCGTGACGCTTTCAATTGCGCCGAACGGCGGGACAGTTATCAGTCAACAGTCAACAGTTATCAGTGAAGAAAATGTTTCTTCGCAGAGTTGGAGCGAATGGTTTGGCAGTTGGTTTTCTGCGCCTGAAAAGGTTCACGGACCGAGTGCGACGGGTGAGAACGGCGAAAGTTTGGCGGTTGAAACCGTCGAGGCGGCGCAGACTAATCAAACTCCGGCGAACGGTATTTTGCGGCTTGCGCTGCCTGATTCGGCATCGAAATCGCAGAATATTTTGATCGCGCGGCGCGGCAAAGATGTCGCGTTCCTGCCGGAAAACGCCGATTATTACTGGCAGGAAGCGGGCAATTGGTATAAAAAAACTATGCCCGACACGTTGCGCTGGTCGGTTTTTAACGACCGAAATATGTATCGCCCGAAAGAGGAAGTTTCGGTCAAAGGCTACATCCGCGTTTACGAAGGCGGCAAACTCGGCGATATTCAATCACTCGGCGACAAGGCGAGCGGCATTAACTACATTGTGTATGATTCGCGCAGCAATCAAATCGGCAAAGGCGCGGCGAATTTGAACGCTTTCGGCGCGTTCGATTTCAAATTCAAACTGCCCGACAACGCAAATCTCGGTTATTCGCGCGTTGAAATTTCGACACAAAGCAGTCTCGGCAACGCGCAGACTTCAATGTCGTTTCAGATTCAGGAATTTCGCCGACCGGAATTCGAGGTCAAGGCGAAAAACGATACCGAAGCTCCGTATCTCGTCAAAGAATCGGCGAATGTTTCGGTCGAAGCCAAATATTTCGCGGGCGGCGGTCTCGCCAACGCCGAAACGAACTGGACGGTGACGGCGACTCCGACCAATTATACGCCGCCGAATCGCGGTGATTACACGTTCGGAACTTTTGTGCCGTGGTGGAGAAGTTACGGCGGTGATAACGGAAATTCGACTTCGCAGACGTTCAAAGGCACGACCGACGCAAGCGGCAAACACGTTTTGAAAATCGATTTTGAATCGGTCAATCCGGCGCGACCTTACACGGTCACGGCGAACGCTTCCGTGCAGGATGTCAATCGTCAGACTTGGGCGAGCGCGACTTCGCTGCTTGTTCATCCTTCGTCGGTTTACGTCGGCATTAAGTCGTCGAAAAACTTCGTTCAGAAAGGCGAAAACGTCGAAATTGAATCAATCGTGACCGACATTGACGGCAATTTGCTCGGTGACAAAAACGTCCAAATGAAAGCCGTTTTGAAAGATTGGACGTTTGATAAAGGTTCTTGGAAAGAAACCGCGATTGACGAACAAACTTGCGAAATTAAATCGGCGAAGGACGCACAGAAATGCGTTTTCGTCGCCAAACAAGGCGGCGTTTACACGATTACGGCGCGGGTTTCAGACGACCGTGAACGCCCGAACGAATCCGAATTGACGGTTTGGGTTCCCGGCGGCAAAACCGAGCCGAAGCGCGACATCGAAAAAGAAGAAGCGCAGATTATCCCGAACAAAAAAGATTTCGCGCCGGGTGACACCGCCGAATTATTAGTAATTTCGCCGTTTGCCAATGCCGAAGGCGTGTTGACTCTGCGGCGTGACGGCATCGTTAAAACCGAGCGTTTCACGGTTAAAGATTCATCAATCGTGCTGAAAATTCCGCTCGAAGAAAAATATCTGCCGAACATTTACGCGCAGGTTGATCTCGTCGGCGTTTCCGACCGGACGAACGACAAAGGCGAAATTGATGCGAAACTGCCGAAACGTCCGGCGTTCGCGTCGGGACAAATTAACCTGCCGATTGCAACCGATTCGCGCAAATTAACCGTTACGGCGGACGCGCAGGACAAAACGCTCGAACCCGGCGGCACGACGAAAATCAACATCGAAGTCAAAGATGACAACGGAAATGCCGTGTCCAACAGTGAAGTCGCCGTCGTCGCGGTTGACGAATCAATCTTGGCGTTGAGCAATTACTCAATCGCCGATCCGCTCAACGCATTTTACACACAGCGCGGCGACGGCGTGACTGATTATCATTCACGCGACAAGATTTTATTGGGAAATCCGGCAGATGCGAAAATTGCGCCGCCGCCGCCTGCGCCGATTTCTTCAGGTGTGATGATGGAATCGAGTATAGCTATGGGCGGAGCAGCGGCTAAACCGATGGCAATGAGGAGAAGTGTATCGAAGGATAAAGCAGTGGCTGACGATCTTCCCATCAATGGAAGAAGAATGACTGATTATGATGCTCTCAAGCCTGAAGAAAACAAAGAAATCGCCGTCCGCCAAAATTTCGACGCGCTCGCTATCTTCGCGCCGTCGGTCAAAACCGATGCGAACGGGAAAGCGACGATTGATTTGAAATTGCCCGACAATCTGACGCGCTACCGCATTACGGCAATCGCGGTTGATTCAGGGAAACGGTTCGGCAAAAGCGAATCGAATTTGACGGCGCGACAGCCTTTGATGGTGCGTCCGTCCGCGCCGCGCTTTATGAATTTCGGCGATCAAGTCGAATTGCCCGTCGTCGTCCAAAATCAAACCGATAAGGATATGACGGTCAACGTCGCCGTTCGCGCGACCAACGCCGAATTGACCGGCGGCAGCGGCAAGAGCGTTTTAATCAAGGCAAATGACCGCGCCGAAGTTCGCTTTCCCGTCTCGGCGTTAAAGGCTGGCACGGCACGTTTCCAGTTCGCCGTTTCAAGCGGCAAATTCGCGGACGCGGCGGAAATCGAACTTCCCGTTTACACGCCCGCAACTTCGGAGGCGTTTGCAACCTACGGCACGACCGATCAAAACGGCGCGATTTTCCAACCCGTTCAAGCTCCGACCGACGTTTTCCCACAGTTCGGCGGTTTGGAAGTAACGACCAGTTCGACACAGTTACAGGAATTGACTGACGCGTTTATTTATCTGCAAACTTACCCGTTTGAATGTTCCGAACAGGTTTCATCCAGAATGATTTCCGTCGCCGCTTTGCAGGACGTTTTGAAAGCATTCAAAGCAAAGGAAATGCCGTCCGACGAAGCATTAAAAGCGCGTTTTGCCAAAGACATCGAGATTCTGAAATCAAGACAGAACGCCGACGGTTATTTCGGCTTGTGGAAACAAACCGGCGAACGCTACAAATATCCGTTCGTGACCGCGCACGTCGCTCATTCGCTGATTTTGGCGAAGGCGAAAGGCTACAAAGTTCCCGACGAAATGCTGACTAAGGTCAAGCCGTATCTGAAAAATATCGAATCGCATTACGAATCGTATTATCCGCCGCAGGTGCGTTGGACGATCTCGGCTTACGCGCTCTACGTTCGCAATTTGATGGGCGACAACGACGCGGCGAAAGCCAAGAAATTATTAGCTCAAGCGACGATTGAAAAAATGCCGTTCGAGGCGTTGGGCTGGATTCTCTCGGTTCTCGCCGATGATAAAAATTCGTCGGTCGAAATCGAAAACATCAAGCGTTTTCTCTTAAACCGGACGACCGAAACGGCGGCGGCGGCAAATTTCGTCACCGATTACGGCGACGGTGCGTGGCTCATTATGTATTCCAACCGACGCGCCGACGGCGTTCTTTTGGAAGCGTTGCTCAAAGTTGATCCGAACAACGATCTCGTGCCGAAACTCGTGCGCGGTCTGCTCGATCAGCGGACGAAAGGACGCTGGGAAAATACGCAGGAAAACGTCTTTATTTTGTTAGCTTTGGATAAATATTTCCAGACTTACGAAAAGGTTACGCCCGATTTTACAACGAAAATCTGGCTCGGCAATGTTTACGCGGGCGAACAAATTTTCAAAGGACGTTCAGTTAATTCAAACGATTTGAATATTCCGATGAATTATTTGATTGACCAGGGCGGCAACACCAATTTGATTTTGGACAAACAAGGCGCGGGACGGCTTTATTATCGAATCGGGATGAATTACGCGCCGAAAAATCTCAATCTCAAACCCGCCGATTACGGTTTCGAGGTTTTGCGAAAATACGAAGCCGTTGACGACGCTGCGGATGTCGTGCAGAACGCCGACGACTCGTGGACAATCAAATCGGGCGCAAGAGTTCGCGTGCGCCTGACGATGGTTGCGTCAGCCCGCCGTTATCACGTCGCGCTGGTGGACAATCTGCCCGCCGGACTGGAAATTTTGAACCCTGAACTTGCCGTCACCGAAGCGATTCCGCAGGATACGAACAACACGCCGGTCATCGAATACGGCTCGAAATCCTACGGTTTCGGCTATTATAATTGGCGCGGCGCGTGGTTCGAGCATCAGAATTTCCGCGACGAACGCGCCGAAGCCTTTACTTCCCTGCTCTGGGAAGGCGTTTATAATTACAGCTACGTCGCCCGCGCCACCACGCCCGGAACATTCGTCGTCCCGCCCGCCAAGGCTGAGGAAATGTATCACCCGGAAACATTCGGACGCACAGGGACGGATTTCGTGAATGTCAAATAATTTTCGGCGAAACCGCAGTAAATAAAAAAAGAGCGTGGAAATGATATAAATCATCTTTCCACGCTCTTTTTCAATTAATTACGAGATTTTTATTATTCGACTTTGCGGTAAGTTTGCTTGAAGAAAATCCATTTTTTGGTAGTCGGATTATATTTGTAGATGTTTTCGTTGTAACCGGCGACGTTAGCGTGAATGTAGGTGACAAGCTGTTTGTTTCGCGCGTCAATCGTGCCGGGAAAATAACCGATTTCGTCGGTTAAAAACGCGTCTTTTTGAAAAACGCCGGGTTTGTTCTGCGTATAATATTCGTAAAATGCGCCGCCGTTGCCGCCAGAATCACGTTTGACGGCGAAATCTTCTTTGCCGTCAAAATTAAAATCGGCGACGATAAAATCGCCGTAATCGTTATCGTCGGCTTCCGCGTTTTTATTTTTGCCGGTCATAAAAGAGCGCGTCGCCGAACAGTCTTTGTAAGAGTCGGCAAACAATAATTCAGCTTTAACGACGATTTGCTGAACCGTTTTTTTGCTGATTTTACCGATGATTTTCACCCTGATTTTCGTAACTCTGGAATCGCCGTCAGAGTCTTTCGCTTTGGTGACGCTCACGTCATAATTGAAATTCTCGGACAAATCGGTCAATTTGCACCGCTGGGCGAACATGATCTGCGGAGCCACGATGGAAATTATCAATGCCGATAGAAATTTAGGCAAGCGATTGCCGCGCAGACAATTATAAAGACGGACGAATGTTCTTTGCATAATAATCTGATTATTAAAATTTATCCGAAAATTTTCAATAAAATTATCTGCATTTCGTTTGATAAAATCGTTTAATTTAATTCCTGCCGCGCCGCTTCCGCTTTTTTTGCCTGCAACGAGTCAAAAGACGGATTGATTTGCAGAGACTTTTGCAGTAGATTCTTCGCTTCTTTTTCGCTGCCCAAGCCTTTTTCAATCATTCCGGCGTGATAAAAAAGTTTCGCGTCCTGCGTTCCCAGACGCAGAGCGTCTTTGATGGCGGCGTTTGCTTCCGGTAATTTACCGGCTTTTAATGCCGTCCAAGCAACTGCGTCCGCGCCGTAGATGTCTTTTCGCGTTTCGTATTCTTTGGCGGCGAGGTTATAGGCTTCTTCCGGTTTGATGTCGTGGTCGGCGTAGAAAAGCGCGAGCTGACGGTTATAAAGTGCGCCGTTCAATTCGCTCAAACGTCCGATTTGTTCGACTAATTCATATTGTATTTTCGCGTCCGATTCGCGTCCGGCGAGTTGGTATAAATCGCCGAGCGCGGCAACGTAATTCGGGTCGGGCAGAATGCGGACGGCTTTTTCGTAATTTTCGATTGCGCCGTTCAAATCATTATTTGCGGCGCGAACTTTTCCCAATGAAGCGACGGCGCGGTAATAATCGGGAAAAGTCGTCAGCGAATCACGATAATTTTTCTCCGCCGTTTCATAATCGCCGACGGAAAATGCGGTTTCACCCAATTGCCAGCGAATCCACGCGACGGTTTCACGCGGCGGCGCAGGCAGATCGAGCGCGAAGCCGAGCGCGGCGGCGTAATGTTTTTGCGCTCCCGCGTTATCGCCTTTGAGCTGCGCGAGTCGGGCAAATCTCGTTTCGCTCGCGTGGCTTGCGCCGCCATCGAGCAGAGTGATTTTTTTATACGCGATTTCGGCTTTTTCATAATCGCCGAGTTCGACAAGCGCGTCGCCCAAAATTCCTTGCGGATAACTTTTCGTCGGTTCGAGTTCGATTAAACGAACCGCGTGGTCGCGCGAATTTGTAAAATCGTGCGCGGCGAATTCGGCTTGGGCGAGCGCGGCGAGTCCACCGGAATTTCGCACGTCAGGCACGGACGCGAGCGATGTGCGGGCGGCGCGAAAAGCTAAATTCAAAAAAGAAGCATCGCCCGTTTCGCGCAGTTTTTGCAGATAAAGCGCGGCGAGTTTGCTGTTCGCGCTGAAATCTTCGGGATCGTTTTTGAGTTTATTTTCGAGAAAGCGAAGCGCATCGTCATTCGTTGCATTGTCAGACGCAATCGGCGCGGCAGGCGGCACGGAAATTTTTACCGATT
Source organism: Pyrinomonadaceae bacterium (assembly GCA_965247235.1). Lineage (GTDB taxonomy): Bacteria > Acidobacteriota > Blastocatellia > Pyrinomonadales > Pyrinomonadaceae. The sequence goes on along the minus strand of OZ252004.1, from coordinate 4,658,402 downwards.
CGGTTTGAAACGCCTGAAAAATGCCGCACGCGCCCGCCGACACAACGAAAAACAAAATCGCCGCCATCAAAATTTCGCTTTTAATATTCATCTAAATATCGCTGCGCCCGGACATTTGCCTTAAATTTGCCGCCCGCAGAGCTTCGCCCGCCGTCCAGATCGCCGCGCCGAGCAGCATTATGTCCTTGACCAGAAATTGTCCCGGCATCGGCGACGGAAACGGGAAACCGTAACCGGCTTGCCACACGCCCGGTGTCGTCAGCAGAAAACTGAGCGTCGTCAAAAACATAATAACCGCGCCGATACTGCCGATTGCCGAAATTTTCGGCGCGAACGGGCGCGTCGCAATCATTAATCCGAGCGCAATCTCGATCACGCCGAGCAGCGCGGAATAACTTCTCACACTAAAAACGCTGTATGCCCACGACATCAGCGGCGAATTCGCCACCAACCCCTGAATCCCTTCCGCCTCGTAAGCGGTAAATTTCAACGCGCCGACCGTCAGCAAAATTATCACCAGCCCGTAGTGAATAATATGTGCGCCGACATTTTCCAGCGTCAACCCTAAATCGGTCGTATTCGTATTTTCGATGTTTTCTACTCTCGTTGCCATTTTATTTCCTCCTTGATTTTTTGATTTACATTTTCATTTTCACGCCCATTTTCCCCGCCAAAACTTTGATCGTTTCAAGGTGCATTTTCAAAGTCGGCAAAGTCTTCGTCGCAAAATCCTTGACATCCGCATCGCCGGCGGTTTTGGAAACATTCTCGAACGCCGTCACGTCTTTTTCGTGCGCTTCGAGCATCGCCGCGACGTATTCTTTGTCAAAATCCGCGCCGCTCGATTTCGCTAATTTATCCATCAATTGTTTATGCGCGGGCAAAACGTCGGTCGGCAGCATTACTTTTTTCTGCGCCGCCAAAGCCTTTAATTCATCGCCCGCCTTCGAGTGATCGTCAACCATTTTTTGCGCGAACGCTTTGACCTCCGCGTTTTGTGATTTCGACAAAGCCATCTTGCCGAGTTCGACTTCCGCCATTCCGCCCGGCGCGGCATCGTTCAAAAACGCCAGATCGCCGCCCGTGACAACTGCGTCGCCTTTGTCGCTCGGCGGTTTTGCCGGTTCGGTTTTTATAATCGGCGCACTGTTCGCCGTTTCTTCTTTCGCACAAGCCGCGCCGAATGCGCCGAATGCGGCAACGGAAAATAACAAAAATCCCGTTCGTATATTTTTCTTCATTAGACCTCTTGCGAAATAAATCGGGTATTTGAAAACTTTTGATAAAGATGGCACAAATATCTGATTGGAGCAAATTTAAAGAGATACGAAAAAGCCAAGGATTTGAAGGACCATAATTTCAAACGGTTGTGCGGAGTCAAGAAAGAAACATTTGTCGTGATGTGCGAAGTTGTCAAGGAAGTTTCGAGTCGGGAAATGAGAGGCAGAAAGTCTGATTTAACGGTCGAAGATCAGGTTTTACTGACACTTGGTTATTGACGGGAATATCGCACGATGTTTCATTTGGGGCAGGATTTCGGACTGCACGAATCGAATGTATCGCGGATAATTCAGAAAGTCGAAGATATTTTAATCAAGTGCGGGAAGTTTTCCTTGCCAAGTAAAAGACGCTTGTTAGCAGAAACCGCACTGACTTATACGGTTGTTGACGTGACGGAAATGACGGTCGAGCGACCGAAAAAAAACAAAAGCGGTGTTGCAGCGGAAAAAAGAATCGGCACACATTGAAAGAGCAGTTGATCATTTGCGAAGAAAGTCAGGAGATCATCGCCACATTTTTCGGGAAAGGCAAAACGCACGATTATAAATTGTATGAAAAGAGCAGAGTCAAGTTAGCCAAAGAAGTCGGAATGAAAGCCGACAGCGGTTATCAGGGATTGCAGAAGAAGCACGCGAAAGTATTGCTGCCAAAGAAGCAGAGCAAGTTAAAGAAGTTGAGCAAAGCGGAAAAACGAGCCAATCGAGAGTTGTCGCGCAAAAGAGTGAGAGTGGAAAATGTGATTCGCCGGTTAAAGATACTTCGAATTTTAGCAGAGCGTTATCGAAATCGAAGACGACGACTCGGACTCAGATTTAACTTGATTTCAGACATTTACAACTTTGAACTCAAGGTTACTGAAATTTAATTTCGCAAGAGGTCTATTACTTCCTCCCCAAATTTAGAACGAGTCGGAGTGTTCCGAAGTTACGCATTGATGCGTAACTTCGGAACACTTTCAACATAACTTTCGCTCTGCCTGCTCAAAATCTACTGCCGCGTTTTATCGTCGAGCGAACTTCCCGGAGCCGACGGCTGATACGGGTCGGCGACAAACGGAAATTGATTGCGAAACGGCACGTCGTTGGCGTTCACTTTATCGCCGAGCGGTTTGCCGTTGTTGATAATCGTGAAGGTCGCGTCCATCACGTCGTCTTTCAAACGCCGTCCGCCCATTTTGCCGTAGCCGCCGTCTTTATTGTCGCCGCCGCCTGCGCCTTTGTTCGGAACGCTCAAGTCGAGGCGCAGAATATCGCCTTTTTCGACCGCGATTTTCGCCAGCATTGCGATATGCGCGTCGTCTGTTCCGAGATTTTTCAAAGACTTTATCAGGTCGTCTTTGAATCTTCCTTTCGCGTCGTCTTCGGTCGAAGCCGCGTTGTATTCGTCTTTGCGCGGCGCGGGAATCAAACCGTTGTTGACTGCCGGGTTGCCGTCGCGGTCAATCGTGACCCAATCGCCGCTGCCTTCGATGACATTGTTATCTTTTATCTTTTGAGTGACGCGTCGCTGCGTCACGCAATTAATTCCGATGACGTTTCCGGCTTTGCCTTTGAGCATCGTCGCCGGAACTTCGACGGCGGTAATCATCGTGTTAAAGCCCGCGTAAGTATCGCGTCCGCCGCGTTCGGAAAGTAACGCTGTATTCGGATGTCCCGGATTCATAATCGAAGAAGCGACCATTCGATTCGTTCCCGTGTCGTCAAGAAAAAACGGGTCGTCGGCGTTTCCGCCGTAAAAAGACGCGCCGGTCGCCGCATCATTCGTGATAACTATTTCCGGTGCTTTATATTCCTGATCGGAAACGGTTGTCGGCGCGGTAAATTTCTTGCCGTTCGGCAATTCAATCGTCGCCGTCTGCGGCATCACGCGCCCTAAACCTTTCGAGTAATAAACGTCAACAAACGTATCGGGTTTTGCATCGCCCGTGTTTTCAATCTCGAAACGATAGCGAATGTTGCTGTCGAAAATCGGCATCCCGAAATGCTCGCCCGACACGATAAAACCCTGCGTGGACATTATCAAAACGACTTTTGATTTGTCGTTCGGATCAACAAACGCCCAATTGTCATCAATATCCGAACCGCGATCCTGCGCGATAACCGGCGAATCAATGTGGTCGGACGCGCTCGTCCGCATCGTCGGAAGCGGTGAAATCACCATTCCGCACACCGCTACAAAAACGAAAAAAGCGACGAAAACGACGCTTTTATTTCTAAAATTAAACATAAAATCCTCCTTGATTGATCTGAATTTGTAAAAACCTTTGTCTATGTAAAGTCCAAAAAGCGGAAAAAAATTCCCGTTGCAACAATTTTTTCTTTAAGATGAAAAGATGTTGCAACTTGATTTTCAATTTGCGCCCGTTGCGGAAAATACTTGTAATTTAGCAACTTAATACCAATTTAGCAACTTAATACCAATGAATAACTCATTCAGTTTGCTTTGTATGTGCGGCAGCGCACCGTTAAAACTATTTTTAGCCGTTCAAATTACCTCGGTATATGACGGTTTATAACATTTTCGCTACCGTGTTTTTGGTAAGCGTGTGAACATTGATTATTTATTTTGATGAATTATTGTTTCAGAAGCTGTTTGAAAACCAAGAAGGGGAACGCGGATGAACGCGGATTGACGCTGTTTCAATTGAAAAAACATCAGTAAAAATCTGCCTAACCTGCGTTCATCCGCGATCCGAATTAAAGCGGCTAAATTTAATTTCAGTCGCTTTGTTCTGCTTAGATGCGATTAATAATCTTCGGCTTGCAATCTTGATAAAAAAGTAAAGATTTGCTAAACTTATATTTATCACGCGGCGAACGATTTATCGAAAGAGGAACGAATGAAAATATCGGCACAGGAAGAATACGGTTTGCGATGTCTTTTGCAACTGGCAAATCTGTCAGCAGGCGAATCGCTGACTTTGCCGCAAATTGCCGACCGCGAAGGCATTTCGCAGGCGAACACCGGAAAACTGATGTGGCTTTTGAACAAAGCCGGGTTCGTTTCGGCGACGCGCGGAACCAAAGGCGGTTATCAACTGGCGCGTTCCGCCCGTGAAATCCGTCTGAGCGAAGTCATCAGAGTTTTGGACGAAGACGAAATCACCGCGCATTGCGACAGCTATAAAGGTATTCTCGAAACCTGCGTTCACAAAGGCGACTGCGGCATTCGCCCGGTCATCGTCGGTCTGCACGAAATCGTCGAAAATGCTCTCTCGCAAATCACGCTCGCGCAACTTGTCGGCGAAGAATCGCGCGTCAACGAAATGTTTCATCAAATCAAAGGAATTCACAGAACCATCGAACCACAAACAGTTATCAGATAGCAGTTATCAGTCAACAATAATTGAACTGATAACTGATAACTGATAACTGAAAACTGAAAATATTATGTCAACAGCAACACAGGAATTACTAGCGAACAGGGAATATAAATACGGTTTTACGACCGACATCGAAACGGAAACGATTCCGAAAGGTTTGTCGGAAGATGTCGTGCGTTTGATTTCGTCAAAGAAAAACGAGCCGCAATGGTTGCTCGATTTTCGTCTGAAAGCGTATCGCTACTGGCTGAAAATGACGCAGCCGGATAACTGGGCGAATTTCGATTATCCGAACATTGATTTTCAAAATGTCAGCTATTATTCCGCGCCGAAACAAAAGGTGAAAAAGGCTTCGCTGGATGAAGTTGATCCTGAACTTATTAAGACTTTTGAGAAGTTGGGAATTCCGATCACCGAACAAAAAATGCTGGCGAATGTCGCGGTTGACGCGGTTTTCGATTCGGTTTCAGTAGCGACGACGTATAAGAAAAAACTTTTGGAAGCGGGCGTGATTTTCTGTTCGTTTACCGAAGCGGTCGCCGATTATCCTGAATTGATTCAGAAATATCTCGGCTCGGTCGTGCCTTCGTCGGACAATTATTATGCGGCTCTCAATGCGGCGGTTTTCTCGGACGGTTCGTTCGTTTTTATCCCGAAAGGCGTGCGCTGCCCGATGGAACTTTCGACTTATTTCCGCATCAATACACAAGATTCAGGGCAGTTTGAACGCACGTTAATTGTTGCCGAAGAAGGCGGTTATGTCGCTTATAACGAAGGCTGCACCGCGCCGCAGTTCGATACGAATCAGCTTCACGCGGCGGTCGTCGAACTCGTCGCAATGGACGATGCGGAAATCAAATATTCGACGGTTCAAAACTGGTATGCCGGGGATGAAAACGGTAAGGGCGGCATTTATAACTTCGTGACGAAGCGCGGCGCGTGTCGCGGGCGAAATTCAAAAATCTCGTGGACGCAGGTGGAAACCGGAAGCGCGATAACTTGGAAATATCCGAGCGTTATTCTTCAAGGCGACAATTCCATCGGTGAATTTTATTCGGTCGCGCTGACCAATCACGCGCAGATTGCCGACACCGGAACGAAGATGATTCACATCGGCAAAAACACGAAGTCAACGATTATTTCCAAAGGAATTTCCGCCGGGAAATCGAACAATTCGTATCGCGGCTTGGTCAAAGTGATGCCGAAAGCCGACGGCGCGAGAAATTACACGCAGTGCGATTCGATGCTCATCGGGCAAACGTGCGAGGCGAATACTTTCCCGTATATCGAGGTGATGAACAACACGGCAAGAGTCGAACACGAAGCGACGACTTCCAAAATCAGCGAAGAACAATTGTTCTATTTACAGCAGCGCGGTATCTCGCAGGAAGACGCGGTTTCGCTGATTATCAACGGTTTCTGCAAAGAAGTTTTCCGCGAACTACCAATGGAATACGCCGTCGAAGCGACGAAACTTTTGGGCTTAAAACTGGAAGGAAGCGTCGGTTAAGTCGAGGCAAAATTATGGGTTACAGCAATTACAGACAGATCAAAAACGTCGTCAAGAAATTTAATCTCGATATGCGTTTGATGCGTTTATTTGCGGAAGACCTTGAAAAAGTCGAGCCGAGTAGTTGGCTATTGGAAACTTTGAATATGGCGAAAGGAACGCCGATTACGAATGAAAAATCGAAATCGGAGCGCATCGTTTCGCCGATTTTGCTGGAAGCCTCGAAGCATTATACTGAACAGATTTCCTTTTTTTCGGGCGAGTCTCTAAACGTCAAACCCGAAGACGATTTATCGGGCGAATGCGATTTTTTCTTTGCGCTGCATCCGCCAAAACTTTATATTGACGCGCCGATAATTTCGCTTGCCGAAGCCAAAGACGAAGATATGGAATGGGGAATCGCCCAATGCGCGGCGCAGATGTTGGGAGCGAAATTCTACAACGAAATGGAAGGCAAACCTATTCCGTTCATCTACGGCTGCGCGACCGACGGCATCGAGTGGCAGTTTATGAAACTCGAAAACGACGTTTATTACGTTGATAACAAAGTGTTTACCGACTTAAAAGAAATCCTCGGCGTGTGGCATCACATTATTAAACTTTATTTGTGATGGTTAGACAATCGTAACGCAGAAACTTTTGGGCTTGAAATTGAAAGGAAGTGTTGGTTAAGAGAAAAGTAAAAGAAAAAACTGATAAGGAGTATAAGTAATGAGCATATTATTATTTGGAATTTGGGATATACCAATCAGTAATTATTGGTTATTTTATTTGGCTCTTGGAATTATCGGTTTTCTTCTATGTTATTTTAAACGTTATTTTCTTGCTTTGGTTCTACCTATAATAATTTGGTTTTCAATGTCAGACTTTCAAAGTTTTTATCAATCAAGACAAGGTATTTATCCTAGTAATGATTATGTTTTTCTAGCCGTAATAGCAATGGTTTTGGCATTACTAGCATCTGTTCTTGGAGCAATATTGAACAGTAGAAAATTAAAAGCGTTAAGTTGACTATATGAATTTAGCAATCGAACTCGAACAGGAAACAGACGGACGCTGGATTGCCGAAATTGACGAATTGAACGGCGTTTTGGTTTACGGTGAAACGCGCGAAGATGCGATTACGAAAGTTAAAACTCTGGCTTTGCGCGTGATTGCCGACCGTTTATTGAATGATTAAAAGTTTTGCCGACAAGGAAACCGAGAAGATTTTCGGGCGCGAGTTTTCTCGAAAATTGCCGAGCGATATTCAGCGAATCGCGCGGCGCAAGTTGGAAGTTTTGGACGCGGCGGAAAGTCTGAACGATTTGCGTGTTCCGCCGTCGAATAGGCTGGAAAAGTTGAAAGGCGAGCGCGTTAATCAGCACAGCATTCGCGTCAACGACCAATGGCGAATCTTTTTTGAATGGCGCGGTGAAGATGCTTACAAAGTGGAAATAGTTGATTATCATTGAGGTTTAATTATGAAAAAGTTAGAACCGATTCATCCGGGCGAGATTTTGTTGGAGGAATTTTTGCTGCCGATGAACATCAGTCAATCGCGTCTGGCGGAAGACACGGGAATCGCGCCCGAAGAAGTTGAAAAGATAATTGAAGGCAAAACTGCTGTTGCGCCGAACGCGGCTTTGCGATTGTCTTTGTATTTTGGTTTGTCAGAAAGATTCTGGCTCAATCTGCAATCGCGTTACGACCTTGAAACCGAGAAAGACAAATTGGCGGATAGATTAAAAACCGAAGTGAGGATTTTGCAAGCGGCGTAATAATTATGAATTTAGCTTCAGCCGAAAAAGAAAAAATCGTCGAGATTTGCAGGCACAACGATATTTCTTATTGCGCTTTGTTCGGTTCGTTCGCACGCGGCGAAGCGACTGAAGAAAGCGATATTGATTTACTTGTGCGTTTTTCCAAGCCGATTGGTTGGAAATTTTACGGAATCGCCGAAGATTTGGAAGACGCTTTGGGCAGAAAAGTTGATTTGGTAACGGAAAGAATGCTCAATAAATATATTCGTGAGAGCGTTTTGCGTGATTTGAAGGTGATTTATGAGGAAACCCAATGATGTTGATCGTCTGAATCACATTTTGGATTCGATTGCTAAGATCGAACGCTATCTACAAGGTTTTGATTTGCGTAAATTTGAGTCTGACGAATTAACGATTGATGCAGTTGTGCGAAATATTGAGATAATCGGGGAAGCGACAACTTGTTTGGACAGAGGTTTGAAAGCGAAATATCCAAACATTGAATGGCGTTTTGCAACGGCTATTCGTAATCGCCTGATTCACGGCTATTTCGATGTTGACGCGGAAATAGTTTGGGACACAACGCAAAATGATTTGCCGAAATTGAAAACGGAAATCGAAGAAATTTTGGAGAATTTGAGTTGAGGAAAATTAAATTACCAAACGCGCCCGAACCTGTCGGGCATTATTCGTCAGCCGTCGTGCATAACAGCCTTGTTTTTGTGTCGGGGCAACTGCCCGGAAATGCGGTGACGGGCGAAGTCGAAACGGGCGCGATTGAATTGCAGACCGAACTTGCTCTGCGGAATGTCGAAGATATTTTGAAGGCGGCAGGCAGCGATTTGAATCACGTTTTGCAGTTTACGATTTACGTTTCGGAGATGGACGATTGGGACAAAGTGAACGAAACTTACGCGCGGATTTTAGGCGAACACAAACCGGCGCGGGCGATTGTTCCCGTCAAAGATTTGCACTTCGGGACGAAGATCGAAATTCAGGCGATTGCGGCGGTGAAAGAGAATTCAAACACATAGAAACATAGAAAACATAAAGAGGAAAAATTTTAAAAATCTATGTGTTCTGTGTTTCTATGCGGTTCAAAAAAATTATGAAATTAGACATTTATCAAGTTGACGCATTTACAAGCGAAGTTTTCAAAGGAAATCCGGCGGCGGTTTGTCCGCTTGACGAATGGCTTGAGGCGGAAACGATGCTGCAAGTCGCGGCGGAAAATAATTTGGCGGAAACGGCTTTTTTTGTCAAACGGAACGACGTTTACGAGATTCGTTGGTTTACGCCCGCCGTCGAGGTAAACCTTTGCGGACACGCGACTTTGGCGACGGCTTTTGTGATTTTTAATCACTTGGGCGAAACGGCGGGCAGCATCAAACTGCATTCGCACAAAAGCGGTGATTTGAGCGTCGAAAAACAAAACGGGCGTTTGATTTTGGACTTTCCGCGCTACGATTTGAACGAAATTGCGATTGATGCCGATTTAGTTGCGGCGGTCGGCGGGAAACCTCTGCAAACGTGGGAAACGCAAGGCAATATGGTTTTTATGCTGTTTGAAACCGAAACCGAAATCGCCGAAATTAAACCGGATATGTCGGCACTAGCGAAAATTCCGTTCGACGAAGTAATCGTGACGGCGAAAAGCGAAACGAGCGACTTCGTTTCGCGGATGTTCGCCCCGCGCATCGGCATTCCCGAAGACCCGGTAACGGGCGCGATTCATTGCAGTTTGATTCCGTATTGGGCGGAAAAACTCGGCAAAAATGAACTTTTTGCCAGACAAATTTCGCAGCGCGGCGGCGAATTGTTCTGTGAATTAAAAGGCGACCGAGTGAAGATCGGCGGCAATGCGGTTTTGTATTTGAAAGGAGAAATAACGATTTAAGTGGAGGCGATTTTACCGACACAATTTAACAAATATTATAAATTGGCATTCGGATTTGCCGTTTTTACAATCGTTTTTAACCTCATCGAAGGTTTATTTTCGACTTATTTCGGTTACTCGGACGAAAGTCTGGCGTTGTTTGGATTTGGAGTTGACAGTTTTATCGAAGTGATTTCCGGTATCGGAATCGCGCATTTTGTTTGGCGGGTTCAGCAAAGTCCCGAAAGTTTGCGGGATGACTTTGAACGAACCGCGCTGAAAATTACGGGTTTCGCTTTTTATATTTTGGTCGCCGGACTTTTGATAACGGCGGCTTACAATATCTGGTCGGGAAGCAAACCGACCACGACTTTTTGGGGCGTTGTCGTTTCTATTATTTCGATTGTCGTGATGTTGGGATTGATCGCCGGAAAGACGCGAGCCGGAACACAATTAGATTCCGACGCGATTTTGGCGGACGCGGAATGCACCAAAGTTTGCGTTTATATGTCGGTGGTTTTGCTGGCAAGCAGTCTGATTTACGAACTGACGAATTTCGCCTATATTGACATCGCCGGAACGCTCGGCATCGCGTATTTGGCTTTCCGCGAAGGCAAAGAATGTTTTGAAAAAGCCGAAAGTAGCAGCCATTGTGCTTGTTAAATGAAATATGAAAATTGCGATTGTTATTTTCGATAAATTTACCGATCTCGATCTGTGGCTGATGTGGGATTTGCTCAATCGCGTTCGTATCGCGGATTGGGAAGTCAAAATTTTAGGTGAAAAATCAACACACATTTCAGCGACGAATATCGAAGTCAAGACTTCGGGCAGAATCGAAGAAGCCAACGACGCGGACGCGGTTTTATTCGTCAGCGGACAAGGCACACGCGACCGAATCGCCGATGAAAATTGGCTGGCGAAATTTAATTTGGACGTTGAAAAACAGTTTATCGGCTCGATTTGTTCGGGTTCGCTGATTTTGGCAAAACTCGGATTATTGGAAGGCAAAACGGCGACGACTTATCCGACATCGAAAGCGGTTTTGGAAAGTTTCGGTGTGGAAGTCATCGAAAAACCGTTCGTCGCGCACGGGCGAGTTGCGACTGCCGGCGGTTGTCTGGCGCAGCAGTATTTGATTCATTGGGTTGTCGAAAATCTGGCTGATAAAGATTGGGCGGATTTAATCGTCAAAGCGATTCAGCCGGTCGGCGAAGGTTTGTTTTTTGAAGACGCGGAGAATTTGAAAAAACTTTACGCGCCGTTGGCAAAAGCAGTTTGATGTTTGAAGAAATCAAAGAAGAGTTAGCGCGAATCGAACAGACGAGCGACATCAAGATTTTGCTTGCTGTCGAATCGGGCAGCCGCGCTTGGGGATTTGCTTCGACGGATAGTGATTGGGACGTTCGCTATATTTATATTCACAAACTCGATTGGTATTTGAAAATTGACGATTTGAAGGATTCGCAGGAAGAAATGCTGCCGAACGATTTGGATTTTGCGGGTTGGGAATTGAAAAAGGCTCTCAAACTTTTCCGCAAATCGAATCCGCCGATGCTCGAATGGCTGCGAAGTCCGATTGTTTATTTGGAACAATTTTCGACCGCCGCGAAATTGCGCGAAATGAGCGAAAATTATTTCAATCCGAAATCGTGTATGTATCATTATTTGAGTATGGCGCGGAATAATTTTCGGGAGTTTTTGCAGAAAGATACGGTCAAATCGAAGAAATATTTTTACGTTTTGCGTCCCGTTTTGGCTTGCGACTGGATCAAAGAGAAAAATTCTTTTCCGCCGATGGAGTTTCAGGATTTGGTTGATTCGCAGGTCAAAGATGAAAAAGTAAAATCGGAAATCGCCGACCTTTTGAAACGAAAAATGGCGGGGGAAGAATTAGAGGAAGAGCCGAAGATTGAAATTTTGAATGAGTTTTTGGAAAGTAAAATCGGGTTTTATAAAACCTTCGTTGAGCAAATCGAACCGAACGATAAACCACAGACTGAATTGCTTGATGAATTATTTAAGCGAACGATTTTTGAAGTTTGGAAATAAACTATGAAAAGCGGAATTTGTCCGAAATGCGGTGAAAAAGAAGTTTACGGCGATCACGCTAAATCGCACGGAATTAGTGTTTTTTGGACGGCGATTATTCCTACCGAAACGATACTTTTGGTTTGTGCAAATTGCGGTTATTTAGAATTTTATATTGAGAACGAAAAAGATTTAGAGAAAATTAAAAAGAACTTTCAAAAAATTGAAAGCTAAACTGATTAAAAATTATGTTATTAGAAATTAAAGATTTACACGCCGGAATTGAAGGCAGAGAAATTTTAAAAGGCTTGAATTTGCAGATTAACAAGGGCGAAGTTCACGCGATTATGGGACCGAACGGTTCGGGGAAATCTACTTTGTCAAAGGTTTTGGCAGGTCATCCGACTTATGAAGTTTTGTCGGGCGAAGTGCTTTACGAAGGCAAGAATTTGCTTGAACTCGAACCTGACGAACGCGCACGCGAAGGAATCTTCTTAGCCTTTCAATATCCGGTCGAAGTTCCGGGCGTTTCAAATTCGCAGTTTTTGCGGCTTGCTTACAACGAAAAGATGAAGCATCACGGACTCGAAGAACTCGATCCGCTCGAATTCAACGATTATTTGACTGAAAAGGCGAAAGTCGTCGAAATGGACAAATCGTTTTTCAAGCGTTCGGTCAACGAAGGTTTTTCGGGCGGCGAGAAAAAACGCAACGAAATTTTGCAAATGGCGGTGCTTGAACCAAAGCTCGCAATTTTGGACGAAACCGATTCGGGACTCGACATTGACGCGCTCAGAATCGTTGCCGAAGGTGTCAACAAACTGCGTAATGCGGAAAACGGAATCATTCTCGTGACGCATTATCAGCGGCTTTTGAATTACATTCAGCCGGATTTCGTTCACGTTCTCGCCGACGGAAAAATCGTCAAAGAAGGCGGCAAAGAACTCGCGCTCGAACTCGAAGAAAAAGGCTACGACTGGGTAAAGGCGGCATCGAAATAAAAGAGGTAAACTATGGCAAACACAACTACATTTGATTCGACAACAAGTAAACCGACTGATTATAAAACAGCGGTTGCGGTTGGTCTTAAAGAAATTGAAATCAGATTGGAAACCATCGAACGTAATCATCTTGAAACCGATAAGTTAAAAGTTGAAACTCGTGAAATAGCGCAGCGAGTTGAAAAACTTTTGGAAACATTTTGAAAATGTGGGAAAAGATTTGGGACCTGCTTTCAAAAGTTGCAACTTTAACGAAAGACACTGATCGTAATTCGCAGGAAATTAAGGAGATACGAGCAGATATTCGAGATATTTATTCAAAGTTGGAACGGCTTGTTTACGAAATTCAAAAGACTCGTGAGGAAGATCGTCACGAACGCGAAAAATTAGCGTTGCGGCTTGAAAATGAGTTATTGAAATTTGAAAGGCGTTTGCCGTCAAGCGAGGGTAAAAGTGACAAATAATTGATGACTTGTTTATTTTGTAAAAATCGAAAAATGGAGCGCGGCACAACCGTTCTGCCTATCGAACGCGAGCGTGAAATCCTGTTAATTACCGATATTACCGCACAAGTTTGTGCCAATTGCGGTGAAACATACATTGAAGAAGAAACGGCGAAAAGCATTCAGGAATTGGCGCGAAAGACTTTTTCAGGCGAAATAAGTTATGCAAATTCGACTGATAACCGCAAGATTGAAGTATTGCTTTATGCGGCATAATCGCAGGGGATTATGAATCAAATTTATACGGCGATTGGTGGATCGGCTGGATTGAGGAAATTTCGGGCGTGAATTGTCAGGAAAAAACACGCGATGAACTAATCGAAACTTTGAAAATAACTTTGCACGAATCATTAGAAGAATTGTAAAAAATCAAGAAATTTAAAATAAAATGAGTTTACAGGCAGGAAAAGAGACAGTTTACAAACAGGATTTTCAGAAGAGTTTGGAAAATTCCGATCAGCCGAAATGGTTGAAAAGTTTGCGCGAAAGTGCGTTTGCGTATTTCACCGAAAACGGGTTTCCGACGGTTGAAAATGAAGATTGGAAATATACGAATGTTGCGCCGATGGCGAAGGAGAGTTTTTTGCTCGCCGAGTTGTCGGAGAACATCGAAGACGCAATCGAAACGGGCGCATTGTTAGAACCGTCTGCGGCAGCTGATGGTTCGACACCGCAAACTGAAAACGGAATTAATAATCAAAATTCTGCAAATGCAGACTGCAATAACTTTGTTTTCAATGAATCGAAAACAAGCGTTTTGGTTTTTGCGAACGGGCGTTTTGACGAAAAATCTTCAAACTTGAGTGCAGTAAAGGAAGCGAATGTTTTGAGTTTTTCGGCGGCGTTGAAGGATGAAAAATACGCGGAAGTTTTGAAAAATAAACTCGGCAGTTTGGTTGACGCAGAGAAAAATGCGTTTACCGCTTTGAACACGGCGTTTATCGGCGAAGGCGTTTTTATTCATTTGCCGAAAAACTCGAAAATTGATGCGCCGATTCAACTTTTATTCACGACCGACGACGGCAAAGTTTCGTTTCCGCGTGTGCTGATTGTCGCTGAAGAATTTGCGGAAGCGACGTTTGTCGAAACCTACAGCCGCCGCGACGAAACGCAGTATTTGACGAATGCGGTCGTCGAAATTTCAGTCGCCGACGAAGCGAAAATCAAACATTTCCGTGTTCAGCGCGAATCGCATCAGGCGTTTCACATTTCTACGACCGCCGCCGAAGTCGGGCGCGGTTCGGTTTATGACACGACGGCGATTAATTTGGGCGCGAAACTTTCAAGGCACGATATATTGTTAAAATTCAATGCCGAAGGCGGCGAAGCGTTTGTTGACGGGCTTTATTTCCTCGGCGAATCGCAGCATCACGACACGCATTCGGTGATTCGTCACAACGTGCCGAACTGCACTTCGCATCAAACTTATAAAGGAATTTTGAACGATAAATCGCGCGGCGTTTTCAATGGGAAAATCTTTGTCGCAGTCGGCGCAAGCGGGACTGACGGATATCAGTCGAATAAAAATCTGCTGCTCTCGAACGATGCGCGGATTGACACGAAACCGCAGCTCGAAATCTATAACGACGACGTAAAATGCGCTCACGGCGCGACCGTCGGGCAGCTTGACGAAGAAGAATTATTTTATTTACTCAGTCGCGGTTTGAGCGAATCGCTGGCAAAAAATCTTTTAACCTACGGTTTCGCCGAAGAAATCGTCAACAAAATTGAAATTGAATCAATCAAAAAACAGTTGGACGAAGCGGTTTTGAATCGTCTGAACGTAAATTTAGAGGCATAAAAAAACTATGAGAATCAGAACAAACTTAATCATCGAAGAGGCTTTATTAACCAGAATTGACCAACTCGCGGGCGACAAAAACAAACGCGCCGCCGTCATCGAAACCGCCTTGCGCGAATACATCGAACGCGAAGAAATCAAAATCGCCGCCAATCCGCCGGAAGAAGTCGCAGACGATAAATCTGCGCCTAAAAATAATCGGGCGCGAGTTTAGTCGGCTTTTGAACACAAATTTGGAGGCACTAAATATATGCAACAATTGAACATCGTCGAACCGTTGATTTCGATTTACGATCTCGAAGCAACGCCCGACGACGGCAACATCTATGAGCTTTTTGAAGGAGAACTTTCTGTGTCAAAAGCACCTTCTTTAAAGCATCAGGAATTAATTGGAAACTTTACCACTATTTTAAATGGTTATTTGTGGCGTAATCCAATCGGACAGATTTGGATCACGCCGGGTGTGATTTTTGACGAATATAACAGCGCGATTCCCGATCTTGTATTTGTTGCCAAAGATAGAATTCCGCAAATTGCTTCGGGCATTCACATCGTCGGTACGCCGGATTTGGCGATTGAAATTATGTCGCCCGGAAGTGAAAACGTGCGCCGCGATCAGATTGTCAAACGGCAGACCTATGCGCGTTTCGGCGTGAAAGAATACTTGATCGTCGAGCCGATTGTCGAAGTCATCGAAATCTCGCGCTTGCAAAATAATGTTCTAGCTTCTGTCGGAACTTTCAGAAACGCCGATGAAATCACGTCGCCGCTTTTACCGGATTTGAGTTTTACGGTGAAGGATGTTTTTAGAAAATAAATTACTCGAATGCGGCTTTGGAAGCCTGATAATTGTTGATGGAACTGAAATTAGCGGAGAATTTAGCAGAAAGAAAGATGTTTGGAAACGCAAAGATGAATTGATTCCAGACAAATTCAAAATTGGTGCGATCAAATGGGAAGAAAACTTTGATACGCCGATTGGTGAGATGATGTCGAATAAACAGCAAAAGACGATAAAACAAGTATTTGAAGAGTAAAAATATGACAGCAGTAAAAGAAATGAGCAGTTTTGATGTAAATAAAATTCGTGAAGATTTTCCCGTTTTATCACAGACGGTGAACGGGAAGCCTTTGGTTTATTTGGATAACGGCGCGTCTTCGCAGGTGCCGAATTTGGTGATCGAGCGCGGGACGGAGTATTTGGAAAAGGAACATTCCAACATTCATCGCGGCGTTCATTATTTGTCGCAGCACGCGACGACCGCGTATGAAGCGGCGCGGGAAAAAGTGAAACGCTTTATCAATGCGAAGGAAGCGAAAGAATGTATTTTCGTGCGCGGCTGCACCGAAGGCTGTAATTTGGTCGCTTATTCTTACGGGCGCAAGTTTATCGGTAAGGGCGACGAGATTATTTTGTCGCAGATGGAGCATCACGCCAACATCATTCCGTGGCAGGTTTTGGCGGAGGAAAAAAGCGCGAAAATTCGCGTGATTCCGATGAACGAGCGCGGCGAATTGATTATCGAAGAATACGAAAATATGATGAATGAGCGGACGAAAATCGTGGCGGTGATTCACGTTTCAAATGCCTTGGGAACGATTAACCCGGTCAAGGAAATGATTGCGACGGCGCACAAATTCGGCGTTCCGTTCTTTTTAGACGCGGCGCAATCCGTTCCGCATTTTCCGGTTGACGTGCAGGATTTGGACTGCGATTTTATGACGTTTTCCGGTCACAAAATGTTTGCGCCGACGGGCAGCGGAATTCTTTACGGCAAAAAGGAATGGCTCGAAAAAATGCCGCCGTATCAAACCGGCGGTTCGATGATTCGCACTGTGACTTTCGAGAAAACGACTTACGCCGGACTGCCCGAAAAGTTTGAAGCCGGAACGCCCGCCATCGCCGCCAACATCGGACTCGGCGCGGCGATTGATTACATAAATTCGATTGATTTTGAAGCCGCCGCGAAATACGAACACGAACTGCTCGAATACGCAACGGAAAAACTCTCGGCAATCGAAGGCGTTCGCATCATCGGGACGGCAAAAGAAAAAGCGTCGGTGCTGTCGTTCACCATCGAAAACGTCCACCCGCACGACATCGGCACG
Organism: Pyrinomonadaceae bacterium; assembly: GCA_965247235.1. GTDB lineage: Bacteria > Acidobacteriota > Blastocatellia > Pyrinomonadales > Pyrinomonadaceae. The sequence goes on along the minus strand of OZ252004.1, from coordinate 4,641,226 downwards.
ATCCTCGACCAACAAGGCATCGCCATCCGCGCCGGACACCACTGCGCCCAGCCGATTATGCAATTTTTTGAAGTTCCGGCAACCGCCCGCGCTTCGTTCGCTTTTTATAATACGAAAGAGGAAGTTGATAAATTAGCCGAAGCCGTGCAAAAGGTGATCGAGGTTTTTGCGTGAGAACGAAATTAAATTACGAATTGATTAATAAAACGTGGATTTGTGAAGTTATAGGCTTTAGCATTTGGAAAAATTCCGAAAACTTCGAATCAAATATTGAACTAACGATTGATGAAAAAGGCGAAATGAAAGTTCTAAGATTTTTGAACGTCAGTTTGATTGAGTTTGAAAGTCGTTTTTCACATCACGGAACTAATCTTGAAATAGTTAATTGTGCAGATGACGGAATGGAATACGTTAATTTAAGAGTCAGCGGATTCATTGATGGTTCTGGTAATTTTAGTTTTTCTGCAAACAATATAATTCAGGCTGAAAATAGCCATTAAAAAATATGCAGCAAACTCCGATTCAAGTTGGCGAATACAGTTTTACGATTTTGCTTGAGCCGAACGAGCCTGACGGTTATCTGGTAACTTGTCCGGCTTTGCCCGGACTCGTGACCGAAGGCGATACGCTCGACGAAGCCTACGCGATGGCGCAGGACGCTATTCACGGTTATCTGGAAAGTTTAATCGCTCACGGCGAACCGATTCCGAAAGATAAAATTGCAATGCCCGTGCGCGTGAGGATTGAAAATGAGCCGATTGCCGCGTGATTTGCCCGCCAAGAAAATTATTGCGGCTTTGGAACGCGCCGGTTTTACGGTTGACCGCGTAACGGGCAGTCATTACATTTTAATAAAAGACAAACTGCGAACCGTCGTGCCGTATCACAAAAACGTCAAAGTCGGCACGTTGAAAGCGATCTTGAACCAAATAGAAATGAGTCTGGAAGAATTTCAAAAATTGCTCTAAAAACAATGCCCGCGAAAGATATTTATCACGACACGGTGAAACGTGCGCTCGAAAAAGACGGTTGGACGATTACCAAAGAAAATCTGCCGCTTCGTTGGGGCAGAAAATACGCTTATGTTGATATTGCGGCGGAGAAAATTTTCGTTGCCGAGCGCGAGGGGCGGAAAATTGCCGTCGAGGTTAAAAGTTTTGTCGGGCAATCGGATATGGTCGAATTGGAAAAGGCACTCGGACAATTTCGGCTTTACCGGCTGGCTTTGCGAAAAAAAGAGCCGGAGCGCGAATTGTTTTTGGCGATCCCAAACGAGGTTTATAATGAATTGTTCGTTAATCCTGACGGATTTGAGTTGATCGAAAGCGAAGGCCTGAAAATATTGGTTTTCGATATAGACAAGGAGGAAATCGTCGAATGGACAAGCTAAAAAAATACCGCAAAACGATTGAAAAAATTTTGAGCGAATACGCCGCCATTGCATACGCTTACGGCGACATCGAACGGCGGACGATTTTCAACCACAAAACCGACAGTTATCTGCTTTATGTCGTCGGCTGGGACGGGCGCGAACGGGTTCACGGAATAATTTCGCATATTGACATTATTGACGGCAAAATCTGGATTCAGCGCGACGGCACGGAAGACGGTTTAGCCGCCGATTTAGAACGCGAAGGCGTTCCCAAAAACGATATTGTGCTGGCTTTTCACGCGCCCGAATTGAGAAAACATACTGAATACGCTATTGCTTAAAGAAATTACACGGTAGAGACGCGATGAATCGCGTCTCTATGTTTGCGAAATAACAATTCTATTCGACCGAAACGACTGTTACTGATTTCGGTTCTAAATTCAACATTAATTTACCATTTTGATTTTTCGCTGAAATCGGTTTCGGCACAACCGTGTTTGGTTTGTCGAAGGTGTTGATGCTATCAACCTTCGGCGCGACAAGTGTTTCTCCAACGGCTGATTTTGCCGTCATTCCTATCGCGTTCAAATCAATTTCAACCGCCCGGTTCGGATCAACATTGGTAATCTCCAGCCATAATTTGCCGTTTTTATCTTTGGCGGCAACGGCATCTATGCGCGGCAAAGAAATGCCTTCGTGCGTGTAATTGCCGGCATCGAAAGTGACCGGGACAAAGGTCGCGTCCTGAAATGGCACATACATTTTGAAGACGAAATAAGTCGGCGTGAGAACCATTTTTTCTTTGTCCGTCAAGATCATTGCCTGTAAAACATTGATCATCTGTGCGATATTCGCCATTCGCACGCGGTCGGCGCGGCGGGCGAAAATGTTGAGATTAAGCGCGGCTAAAATCGCATCGCGCTGGCTGTTTTGCTGATATAAAAATCCCGGATTACTGCCCGGAAGCGGCGCATACCACGCTCCCCATTCGTCAACGACGAGCGCGATCTTTTTTCCGGGATCATACTTGTCCATAATCGCGGCGTGTTTATCAATCAAATCCGCCATCTTCAGAGTTTCTTTGAGAATCTCGCCGTATTCTTTCTCGCCGAAACCGACTGACTTGTGTTTGTCGTCCCAATTGACGACGGTGTAGCTGTGCAATGATAATCCCTGCATATCCCAACTCCAGGTGTGATTTTTCCAGCCTTTCATCATCACTTCCGTCCATTCCATAAAGCGCGGTTCGCCGCCGCCGGGACCGACCGCGATTTTTAACATCTGATTGTCTTTCTGCTGCGCGGGATTAAAATTTCTGACGAAGCGGTTGTATTTTTTATATTCGCCCAGATACGTTTCAGCTGACATATTGCCGCCGCAGTCCCAACTTTCGTTGCCGATGCCGAGGTAAGCGATTTTATATGGCGCGGGATGACCGTTCGCGGCGCGTTCTTTGGCGAGGTCGGTCGGCTGGTCGGTCGTCAGATATTCGAGCCAATCCGCGCCTTCCTGCGGCGTTCCCGAACCGACATTGACCGACAAATACGCCTCCGAACCGATCTGCTCCATAAAATCCGGATATTCGTGAGTCCCGAAAGTATTCGGCTCGATCACGCCGCCCCAATTCGGATTGAGCGTCACAACCCGCTTATCTCCGATGCCTTTGCGCCAATGATATTCGTCCGCAAAACAGCCGCCCGGATAACGAACATTCGGCACTTTGATCGCTTTCAGCGCACCAACGACATCGTTGCGAATGCCGCGCGTATTCGGAATCGGAGAATCTTTCCCGACCCAAACGCCTTCGTAAACGCCCTGACCGAGATGTTCGGCAAACTGTCCGAAAATATTGCGGTCAATTTTCGCTCCCGGTTTGGACGTATCAACGGTCAATTGAACCTTTTGAGCGGTTGCAAAGGTGGCGAAAACCACACAAATCAACGCAAATCTGAATAAAAATATACGCATAGCAGATGAATCAAATAATAAATGTAATAATAAAACAAGGAATTTCAGGAATTATAACAGACTGTTTACCAGACCGATAAATTGTTTAAGCAATAAACATAGTGAAACTGCAAACTACGGTTTGTTAGCCGAATCAGTATAAAATGTAACTGAGGTTTTGACTTGAAATCAATAAACAAAAAAATGATTTTATGTTCGATTTTTGTCGTCTGCGCTTTTGTTTTAAATCTTAAAGCGCAGACGAATTTATTTGATGTAATAAATTATGACGCGGTGATCGCGCCTGATTTAAATGATAAATCCCTGACGGGAAAAGTTTTAATTCGCTTTAATTCTTTGAGGGAAAATCTGAACGAAATCACGCTTAACGCCGGAGGTTTGGAGATTGATTCGGTGCAGGAAAAACTCGAAAAACTCGAATTTGAAAAATCGGAAAATATGTTGAAAATTCGTTTCGCAAATTCACTAAAAAAAGGCGAAACGCGCGAGATTGAAATCGTCTATCATGGCACACCGAAATACGGAATCAACTTTTTCCCCGAACAAAGACAGGTTTACACTATTTTTTCGACGAGCCAATGGTTGCCGTGTGTTGATTCGCCTGACGACCGCGCAAAGTTTAGTTTGAGTTTGATTACGCCGAAAAATATCAAAACTGTTGGAAACGGTGAATTCTTGGGTGAGCGCGAGTTTGCGAACGGGAAAAGACTGTCGCGTTGGCAGCAGAACACGGAAGTTTCGACGTATATTTTCGGTTTCGCGTTCGGCGAATTTCAGGAGTTGAATATTAAAAACGGGCAAATGACGTTTCGCTATCTTTTCGACAAATCTTTTTCTGAAAACGATGTCAGGAAAATCTTTGTTGACGCAAAGGAAATGCTCGCGTTTTACGAGAAAAGATCGGGCGTGAAATATCCGTATCAAACTTACACGCAGGTTTTGACCGAAGGCGACGCGAAGCAGGAAGTTGACGGTTTCACGCTGATGACCAATGAATACGGGCGCGATGTTTTGAAAGACGAAAAAGACATCTGGCTCGGCGCACACGAATTCGCGCATCAATGGTGGGGAAATATGGTGACGAACCGCGCCTGGACGCATTTTTGGCTCAACGAAGGTTTTGCAAATTTTATGACCGCCGCGTATTTTGAACACCGTTTCGGTCGCGTTTCATATTTATCAGAGATCAAAAGATACCGCGAAAGTTACGAAAAAGTGCGCGATGCGGGCAAAGATAAATCGCTCGTTTTCCCCGATTGGAATAAACCGACGCGCCTAGACCGCCGCCTCGTTTACGACAAAGGCGCGTATGTTCTGCACCTTTTGCGCTTGGAATTGGGCGACAAACTTTTCTGGAAAGGTTTTAAAGAATATACTCGGAACTATTGGGGCAAATCCGTCGAAACGCGCAATTTTCAAAATGTGATGGAAAAGTCGAGCGGCAAAGATTTATCAAAGTTTTTTAATAAATGGATTTATTTGAACGGGAATTAATCTGAAGATATTTGCATTTTAATATTTATGAAATATACATTTTTATCAAAAATATCTGTTATCGGTTTATTGATTTTGTCGGCAATCGGTTGCCAAAGTCAGACAACTCCCGATTCGTCGAATAAGACAACTTCAAATCCGCCGGCGAATAATTCAAACAGCGCGAATCAAACAATTACCGAAATTCCCGCGCCGCAGACCGTGAAATTTGTGTCTAAAGGAAATGTCGGGATCGTCGGCACTTTTTACGGTTCGGCGAAGGCAGGTTCGCCCGCAGTTCTGCTGCTTCATCAATGGCAGAGCAATCGAAAATCTTACGACGGGTTTGCTAAACATTTGCAAGCGAAAGGTTTCGGCGTGTTAGCAATTGACGGGCGCGGTTTTGGCGATTCGACAAAGACGACGGATAATAAAACCGTCGCGGCGCAAAGAACCGTCGCGGCAGTCGGCGAAATGATAGCGGACGTTGATAATGCTTTCAACTTTTTGGCGACACAAAAAAATGTTGATGCGGCGAAAATCGGCATCGTCGGCGCGTCTTACGGCAGCAGTCTGGCGATAATTTACGCGGCGAAAAATAAAAACGTCAAAGCGACTGCACTTCTTTCGCCGGGAATCAATTATTTTGATAATTTGCCGACTGAACCGGCGATAAAAAATTACGGAGATCGCCCGCTTTTGATGGTTGCCGCCGAAGACGATAAGGAATCCGCCGATGCGGTCAGAAAATTAAAGTCCGAAGCTGCCGATGATAAATACGAAACCAAAATCTACGACAAAGGCGGACACGGAACCGCACTTTTTGCAGTCGGTTTGCAGGACGCGCTCGAACAGTTTTTGACGAAAAATTTGTAGAAAAAATTTAACGAAATTATGTTTGAAAGTTTTTCTCCGCTGATTAATTCTGATGAATTAATCGCGCTTCGTGATGAAAAAAATCTTGTTTTGATTGATGTCAGAATCGGATCGGATGCCCGAGAGCGTTATTTATCGGAACATTTGGCGGGCGCGTTTTTTACGGATTTGAATGTTGATTTGGCTGACATCAAAGCCGATGCAAAAGACGGCGGACGACATCCGCTGCCGTCGCCGGAAAAGTTTTCAAAAGTTTTGCAGAGATGCGGCATCACGCCTGAAAGCCGCGTCGTTGCTTACGATGACAAGAACGGCGCAAACGCGGCGGCGCGGTTTTGGTGGATGCTGAAAGCTGCCGGACACGAAAATATCCGTGTTCTAAACGGCGGTTTCGACCACGCAATCAAAGCCGGATTTCCTGTCGGTTCGGGCGAAGAAATCGCGCCGAACGTATCTGAATATAAATTTGAAAATTGGTCGCTGCCGACCGCCGGCATTGACGCGGTTGACGCGGCGCGGATGGACGAAAATTCGCTCGTCATAGATGTTCGTGAAAAAGATCGTTTCGACGGCGAACGCGAACCTTTTGATAAAATTGCCGGACATATCTCCGGCGCGGAAAACATTCCTTTTGCCGAAAATCTGGACGGTCAAGGTTTATATCTTTCACCTGAAAAACTGCGCGGGAAATATGCCCGGGCAATCGGCGAAAAGGATACGAAAAATATCATAATTCATTGCGGTTCGGGCGTAACGGCGTGTCATACGCTGCTCGCTTTCGATTACGCCGGACTCGAAATTCCGCGTCTTTACGTCGGTTCGTGGAGCGAATGGTCAAGTAATAATCGTGCGATGAAGACGAAAGAAAACGGTTAATCGGCGGTCGGTTTGCCTGATGCGCCGACAATTGTTAACCCAAAATTGCTAAACTTTTGCAACCGGAAAACTAAATTATGCTGAAAGAAATATTGAAAACGCTTTATCGCCGCGATTTGGAAAAATTGAAACTCGAAATAAATTCTTATAAAGACGAAAGCAAGATTTGGTCGGTCGAAAAAGATGTAACGAATTCGGCGGGAAATTTAACTTTGCATTTGATCGGAAATCTCAACGCTTTTATCGGCGCGGAGATCGGCAAAACGGGTTATGTGCGTCAGCGCGAACTCGAATTTTCGTCAAAAAATATTCCGAAAAGCGATTTGACGCAGATGATTGACAACACGCTGACGGTCGTCGAAAACGCTTTGGATTCGATGACGGAAGAAGAGCTTAACGAAGAATATCCGGTTGTCGTTTTCACCGGAAAAATGACGAACGGTTATTTTTTGACGCATTTAACGACGCATCTGGCTTATCATCTGGGACAGATAAATTATCACCGGCGGCTTTTGGACAATTAAAATTTTATGACGGAAAAAGTAAATCTAAACGAAAAATTTGCGTTAATAACGGAACATTGGCGACCGAAAGTAGTCGGCGAACTCAACGGTCAGGAAGTCAAACTCGTCAAATTCAGCGGCGAATTTCCGTGGCATCATCACGAAAAAGAAGATGAAATGTTTCTCGCGTTAAAGGGAAATTTCCGCATCGAATTTCGTGATCGAACGGTCGAATTGGCGCAGGGAGAATTCGTCATCGTTCCGCGTGGCGTTGAACATCGTCCGGTTGCCGATGCGGAAGTCGAGGTTTTATTGTTTGAACCGAAAAATGTTTTGAATACCGGAAATGTTGCAGATAAGAAGTTTACTGCGCCGGTCGGTGATAAAATTTAAGGACTGCAAACTAAAAAAAGCGTGAATTAATCACGCTTTTTTTATAAATTTTCAACGCTTACAATTACAAAATCTGATCAATTTTCTGTGAAAGTGTCACGGAAATATCGCTTTTCGGGTCAATTCCGCTGAACGGTCCGGCGGCGAGTTTGCCTTGTTTATCGAGTATGATGAATGCCGGAAGCTGATCGAGTTTGTATTCCTTGATGCTCTGTCCGCCATCGGCATCCCGCAAAATCGTCACGCTCAATTTATTGTCTTCGCCGAATTTGCGGATCGCGTCGTCGCTCGCATAATTTTTCGATTTCGCCACCGACGAATCAGTCGCAATAAAATAGAAAACCACGTCGCGTCCGGCATATTTTCTCTTTAATTTGTTGATCGCCACCGCTTGATCTCTCGACAGAGGCAGCCAGCTTGCGCCGATTGCCATCACGACGATCTTGCCTTTTTGCGAACTCAGTTCGATTTTTTCGCCGTTCAGCGAAGTAAAATTAACCGTCTGCGCCGATGCCGACAGCACGAAAAAAGTTACCAAACCCAAAATCACTAACAATGATTTAATGTTTTTCATAAATTTGAGAAACGCCGAAAACACGGCGATTTCTATATATTTTAGATGCAAGTTTGATGCCGAATTACTGTCTCCGGTTCAAAATCGTGTTGTCAATCAAACGGATGCCGCCGAATTTGACGGCGACCGCAATCAGCACGGCATCTTCCGCGATTTTTTCGACCGGCGCAAGCGTTTCGTTGTCCACCAAAGCGACGTAATCAAGCTCGGCAAGCGGTTCGGAAGCTATCGTTTTGCGGATTATTTCAGCGAGATTTGCGGTATTTCGTTCACCGTTTTTCGCCGCCAGTTTTGCTTCGCGCAGAGCTTTGAAAATAATCGAAGCCTTTTGTCTCTCTTCCGCCGAAAGCCGTGCGTTGCGCGAACTCATCGCCAGACCGTTTTCTTCGCGGATAGTCGGCGCGACGAAAATTTCCGTCTCGAATCCCAAATCCTGCGTCAGCCGTTTAATGACCGCAACCTGTTGCGCGTCTTTTTGACCGAAGACGGCAAAATCCGGGCGAATCGTGTTAAAAAGAATCGTCACGACCGTCGCCACGCCGCGAAAATGTCCGGGACGCGATGCGCCTTCGAGCGTTTCGGTCAGCCCGACGACATCAACATACGTCGCAAAATTTTTGCCGTAAATCTCCGCTTCATCAGGCGCGAAAACGTAATCAACTTCGTATTCAGTCAACAACTGCGCGTCCGCCGTCAAATCGCGCGGATATTTTTCGAGATCGCGTTTATCATTAAACTGCGCCGGATTGACGAAGATCGAAACCATCACAATATCAGCCATCTGCCGCGCCTCTTTAATCAGCGACAAATGCCCTTCGTGCAGTGCGCCCATCGTCGGCACAAACGCAATCGTTTTGTTTTCACGCCGCAGCTTTCTGGCTAAAAAAGACATTCGCTGGCGGCGGTTAATTATTTCCATTCAGTTAATTAAATGTTTAAGTTTGCTTATTCGTTGAGACCTAATTTATTTGTCTTAATCGGCTGATTTCTGGCGATCACAAAAAAAGGCAGAACGGCTGAAAGAACAAATAAACTAAAAATTATCAGCTTGTATAAATCTTCGAAGTCAAAGAGTTTCCCGTAGCCTTCGGAAAAAGATACGCCTTCGCCTTTTTGATGACCGATAATTGCTGTTGAAGCTAAAAGTTTCCAACCAAAAATATAATCGCCCAAAGATAAAAGCATCAACGCCGCCGCGAACGGAATAAAAAAGGCTAAAAATAATTGATGCGGGTTTTTCATTTTGGTTAATAACTCTCAAAACTAATTTTCATCTTTCAACTCATCATCGGGAAATTCGTTTTGCAAAATTTCCGAAATTTGTTTTTTCAAAACAGCGGTATCTTCGGTGGCAGTTATCCAGACGATTTTCCAATTGACTGCAAAATAAACGTGAACGGCAAAATTGCGAAAACCGATTATTTCTTTCCATTCAACTTGCGAATGACGGCTTTTCAGTTCGCTGGAAATATTTGTCGCCGCTTCACCGATAATTGTCAGTTTATAGAGAATCGCGCTTTGCAATAAATCATTCGATAAAAAATCTTTCTCCTCGACATCTTTCAGAAAACGCTCAATAGAATTGACGGATTCAACAATATCCTGCAAATACAATTCTTCAAGACGCATATAAAATCTCCGCTTCGGCTAAAACGCGCCGCCGGATAATCGGTTTTAATCCGTCTTTCGGCACTAAATCAACCTTTGTGCGGACAATTTCTTCGAGTTCCGATTGAATTCTGCCGAGTTTGATAAATCCGACTTTGGCTTCGGAGTTAAAATCAACCAAAAAATCGTAATCGCTCTGCGCCGAAAAATCGCCGCGCACCTGTGAACCGAACAAACTCAGTTCGCGGATTTTGTAGCGGCGGCAAATTTCCGCGATTTTATTTTGTGATTTTTGTAGTATTTCGGGAATCATAGACGCATTAATCTGATTAATTATTCAAAAACTTTACTTCTGATTTGTCCGGCGGATTTCGCCATACAACATAACCGGGCAAAATAACCGAGAGCAAAAGCATACCTAAAGCCAGCAGCATATAAATTACTGACCATAACGGAATATCGTAGGGATCACTGTAAGTGTGAGTATCACTACTATTAGGCAACAAAACAGACGGTAATGAAATCATTGCCAAAGCCAGCACAAAAGGTATGAAAAACGCCCAAAATATTTCGTATCTATTTCTCACAATCTTTAGTTCTCCTGATTGAAATTATAACCGATTTTTTTGAGAAATTAATCTATTTCCAATTCCCGCTTGGTTTCCTCGGTCAAACCGTAAGATTCCTGATCGTTCGGATATCTGCCGTTTTTGACATCGCTCGTCCAGCTTTGGATCGCGGAAGTCATCACGTCGCGGACGTTGGCGTATTGGCGGACGAAGCGCGGCTGTCTGCCGAAGGTCATTCCGACGAGATCGTGGAGGACAAGAACCTGTATGTCGCATTCCGCGCCTGCGCCGATGCCGATGGTCGAAATGGTTAATTCTTTGGTGATAATGGCGGCGACTTCGCGCGGGACTAGTTCTAAAACGATGGCGAATGCGCCCGCTTCTTCGAGCATTTTCGCGTCTTCGATCAGACGTTTCGCCTGTTCCGCCGTTCTGCCCTGAACGCGATAACCGCCAAGTTTATAGACACTTTGCGGCGTTAAGCCGATGTGCGCGACAACCGGAATTTCCTCGTCAACCAGACGTTTGACCAGACCAACGCGGTTGCGTCCGCCTTCGAGTTTGATTGCTTCCGCGCCGCCGTGTTTCATCAGTTTGAGCGCGTTTCTGACGGTTTCGTCCGCCGAAACGTGATATGTTCCGTAAGGCAGATCGGCGATTACCATCGCGCGTTCGGTGCCGCGCTTGACGGCGATCAGTGCGGATTCGATCTCTTCGAGCGAGACGGGAATCGTGTTGCCGTAGCCGTGAATGACGTTTCCCATACTGTCGCCGACGAGAATCATATCCGCGCCCGCTTCGTCCACGATCCGCGCCGTCGGGTAATCATACGCCGTCAGACAGACGAGTTTTTCGCCGTTTTCCTTTGCCGTCTGAATCGCCGGAAGATAAACTTTTTCCGGTTTGTCCGGTTGTAAATATGCCATAGGTTTTTAAAATGGAAAACTTCACAAATGGAAAATGGAAAATGGAAAGTGGATAATGTTTAAGAAAAAATTCTCTCAATTTTTCAATTCGTGTCCAAATTTATTGCTTTAATAAATAATCTTCCTTTCGATTTCCAATTTCATATTATCATTTATTTTACCGCCTTCTCTTCATTTTCCATTTTCAATTTTCAATTTTCAATTTTTGAAGTTTTCCACTTTCCATTTTCCATTTTCTAAAGGGTTCCAGCGTTTGACTTCGGATTTATCGGGCGTGTGTTGGGCGAGTTCGATGATTTGTTTGTGCAGAACCGGATGGATAATGTGCGGCGCGATTTCGGCGAGCGGAATCAGCACGAACGCGCGTTCGTGCATTCGCGGATGCGGCAGCGTCAGGAATTCGTTGGAACTTTTGACCGCGCCGAAAAGCAGCAGATCGAGATCAACCGTGCGCGGTTTGTGTTGATTTTTTTCCTTGCGTCCCAATAGATATTCGATTCGCAGCATCCGCGCCATCATCTGCGAAGGCGTAATGCCGGACAGACGAATCTCCGCCGCCAGATTCAAAAACTTGCCGTGATTTTCCACGCCGACCGGCTCGGTTTCGTAAATAGCGGACAGTTTGTTGACGAAAAATCCGGCTTCCATCAAACCGCGCACGGCAAGCAAAAGATTGCCCGCCCGGTCGCCCAAATTAGAGCCGAGTCCGACGTAAGCCGTTGTAAATTCGATTTCCACAGTTTTTACGGAAAAGATTAGAAGTAAAAAACATCAACAGTTTGCGAGAATTTGCCCGAAAGTGCAACTAAAAAAGCGTATTTGTAGAATTTGTTACAGTTAGTAAATACTGCAAAGCTAGAAACAATTGAACACGGATTTGGCGGATCAGGCAGATTTCACGGAAATTTTAAAAATCTTTTTAATCCGTCTAATCCTTCCAATCCGTGTTCAAATTGTCTTCCCCGAATTTAAAACTGCAAATATTTAGTTTTGTGCGAGAGGCGATTCGGGAATCGGCTTTCTTCGATTGCAGAGAGGAAAAATGTGTAGCTGTTTTCGGTGTCGGAGAATAGTTCTTCGAGTTTGGCGGTTTCAAACTGCGGATTTTCGTCGAATTGCGGTTCGAGCAGCGCGAGGCGTTTGAGATTTTTGTAGAAATGTTCTTTGCCGATACCGAAGTCGCCGATTTTGTCGCCAACGATTAAGCGAATTTCCGTCTGTTCTTCGTTAAAATGCGCGAAAATGGCGGCGGCGAGCGACACGCCTTTTTCAAATTTGAGCGAAACCGGCGCGGACTTCCCTTTTCTTTCGAGTTCGATTTGTTCGCGCAGAGTCGTTTTATTGATTGCTTTATTGTCATTTTTCGACATTCGCGTGTCGAGATAGACGGTGATTTTGCGTTCGTCTTCGGCGGAAAATTCGCGGACGATCAGGCGGTTGGAACGCGCCGTCGCTTTCCAGTCAACGCGGCGCAGATCGTCGGTCGGCTGATAATCGCGCATCGTCAGCAAATCCTGTCCCGCGCCGCGCTTTTGCGTGACGATTTTGCCGATGTCGAGCGGCAGATTTTCCGTCTCGTTTTCAATCGCGGTAATTTTCGGGAAGACGATCAGTTCGACTGTCTGCGCCGGCAAACGGCGGCGATGGCGAAAAAAACCGAACGGAAATTTGCTTGAAAGTTCAAAATCTTTAATGACGAATCTGCCTCGATACGGGAAAATATGCTCGGATTTATTTTCGACCGTCCGGCGACGCGGCAGAAAGGCGAAATAATCGAGCGTCAGTTTAATAATCGGCGGACGAGACATTTTTTCCGCCCATTTTTTCGGCAGAATTTCGATCAAATCAGTTGCAATCGCCGACTTTTCACGGTCTTTGCCGCGCACTTCGGCGACGATTGAATAACTGGGGAAGATAATTTTGCGGTTGTGCAGGCTGACCATCATCGCCGTCGGCTGTTCGGCGAAAATCGTTTCGGGAAAACGCATCTTGACATCGAGTTTCTTCAAACAAAAATGTCCGGCGAAAAATCCGACGACGAGCGCGACCGACAAAAACGACAGCACCAGAAACAGCAGATTATTGCCCGTATTCCACGCCGAAAATCCGACGATCAGCAGCATTATCAAGAAAACCGCGCCGCCCGAAGTGAATTCAAACGGCAGATTAAGCTGCGAAGCCTCAGCCGACGCATTGCGGGCGAGCGGCGGAATAACAAAAACCAATATCAGCAGCACAAACACGAGCGACGCGCCCGCCGCGTAACCAGCCATCTGAGTATTGCCCGTGTGATGCGCCCAAAAAGTAAAAATCGCCAGTCCAAGCCCGCCGAACACGACTGTCAAAGCCATCACAGCATTCCGCAAATCGCGCAGGCTAAAAAGTTGACTGATGGCTTTTAAATTTATCATTGGTCATTGGTCATTGGTCATTAGTTCTTTGTCGGCGATTCTATGGAATCTCAATCTTGGTTATTAACGAATAACAAAGGACAAAGGACTAATGACCAACGACTAAACAGGCACATTAATTTTTTGCAAAATATCGCGCAGGATTTGTTCGGCTTCGCGGATTTTTTGTTTTGCGCTCGACGTTCGTGAATTGACGATGATGCGATGGGCGAAACACGGCATTATTAATCGTTTGATGTCGTCCGGCGTGCAGAAATCGCGTCCTTCGACGAGCGCGAGAGCCTGTGCCGAACGAAAGAGCGCGAGCGTTCCGCGCGGGCTGATGCCGAGTTCCAATTGTTCGGATTTGCGCGTTGATTCGACGATTTGCAGCAGATAGCTAACGAGCGCGTCATCAAATTTGACATCCGCCGCGCGTGACTGCAATTCGATAACGTCCGATTCGCTCATTACCGGACGGACGAATTCGAGCGGATTGCGCGTTTCGCGGTCGCGCAGTATTTTACGTTCGTCTTCGAGATTCGGATAACCGATGTGCAGACGCATCATAAAACGATCAAGCTGCGATTCGGGCAAAGGATATGTGCCGTGATGTTCAGCCGGATTCTGCGTGGCGATCACCATAAAAGGCAGCGGCAGACGGCGCGTGACACCTTCGACCGTGACTTGTTCTTCCGCCATCGCTTCGAGCAGCGCACTCTGCGTTTTCGGGGTCGCGCGGTTGATTTCGTCAGCCAGCACGATATTTGAAAAAATTGCGCCGGGTTTCCATTCAAAACTTCCCGCCCGCTGGTTGTAGATCGAAATGCCGATGACATCCGACGGCAGCAAATCGGACGTAAACTGAATACGCTGAAAAGATAAATCCAAAGCACGCGCCAGCGCATTGGAAAGCGTCGTTTTGCCGATGCCGGGAACATCTTCGATCAATAGATGACCTTTGGCGAGCAGCGCGGCGACGGCAAATTTGACGACTTCGCCTTTGCCTTTGATAACGCGCTCGATTGCCGTCTGTAAATCGCGGATTTTGGCGTTCGCGTCAAATTCAAACGGCACGGTTTCGGTGTGTTCGGCGGTTTCGGTGGTGATCCAATCTCTCATCATTTTTTGCGCGGGCATCGTTGCCAATATCTATTTTACAAAATTATCGGCACTAACTGCATCATATATTTTTAATTTCTATTTTTTTTAGAGTTTGCAGGAAGTTGCAGGAAGTTGCAGGTGGTTTCAGAAAGTATTAAAACCGAAATCAACAAGTTAAGAAACTAAACTAACTTGACAGTCATTAACATTTGGATTTGTAAACTATCTGCAAACTACCTGCAACTTTCTGCAAACTTTCTGCAAATCATAAAAAAGATTTGCATTTTTTTGCCGAAAGCATCAAAATTTTGAAACAAACCGAATCTTTTTTCGTGAACTGCATTCAGAGAATAGAGGAGAATCTAATACTAATGAATATCAAAAACTTACGTTATCGCCTGAAAGATCAGCGCGGATTTAACCTGATCGAACTGATGATCGTGATCGCCATCATCGGCTTGCTGATCGGTGTCGGCAGTTACGCCTGGGTATCTATGATTAAAGCCGGCAACGAAAACACGGCGGCACAGTCAATCACACAGTTTCGCACGTTCGAGGCGCAGTATGCCGGGAAAAATCACGGCAAATTTGCCAAATTCGACGAATTAATCAACAGCGTCGGACTCGACGAAAAATACAAAGGCGAACAACCCGTCGTCAACGGTTATATATTTACGATGACGGTTACTGAGTCTTCGAGCAATAAACCATCGTTTTATTCAGTCACGGCAGATCCGCAGGTTCCCGACGGACCTGGAGCAACCGGCAAGCGGCATTTTTATACCGATTCAAACATCGGCTCGATCAAATCAACCGACGAAAACCGACCGGCAAAAGCCGACGATCCGTCAATTTAGATGCGGCTGAATTTGCGAATAAATCTTTTTTCAGCGATGAGAAAGTTCTTGAGGCTTTGACGCTTTTTCGAGGCTTTGTTAGAATTTCGTTTCCCTTTTGATTGGCAAGTTTCAAAACTTTTCCAATTCAACACGCCGACTTAGCTCAGTGGTAGAGCATCCGCTTCACACGCGGGAGGTCACAAGTTCAAATCTTGTAGTCGGCACCAATGTTTTCAACAGTTTAGAGGCGCATTCAAACGCCTCTTTTTCAATTCCCACCTAAATTCCCACCAAATATTTTCATTTCTCATTATTTTCATTCAATCTTTCAAGTTTCTGCCGGAATGAAAGCCAAAATGATTTTTGATCGCCGTTCGTGACAGGCAGAAATGAATCTATATGTTTGATAACTGCCGACCGTTCGTTTTGATCGGCGTTTTCGTATCGTGCGATCATCTGCGCTTGTTGGGTGTCGAGATACGCTTGTTTCGCGCTCTGTTGGTTTTGTGTTAAATTATTCATTAGTTACTCCAGTTGATTTTATTGTTGATTGGAAAGAGAGGCTTAGACGGGTGCAACCATCTAAGCCTTTCGTGTTTAAGCGGTTTGACGTTTCAAACCTTGCCGGTAAATGTTGACCGTTGCTCCGGCGATTATGTGGTAGCAGACCAAGCCGCGTTCAGCCGCTTTACATTCGCATTCACCAAGTTTTTCGCCGTTCTGGACATCAAAGCGCACTTGATAAACATTGCCGTTATTTGCCGATTCCACCTTGAAAGTTCTCTCGCTGACAAAGCGAACTTTCGGTTTTAATTGTTTGCATCTTTCGATTGCGCGTTGCGTGTTTTGTGTCGTTAATTTAATCATTTCAGTTACTCCGAGTTTCTAAGATTTGTTGTTTCCAACTAATAACTATTCTATCGCATACGATAGTTTATCGCAAGCCGGAATTATCTCTTGCGATAGATTTATTTTTGAGGCATAATCTTTTTATTATGGATTTACTAACAACCGGCGAAGCGGCAAAAAGATTGAGCGTGACACCGATTCGGATTCGGCAAATGATTCGTGAAGGAAAGATCGCGGCGCAGCAAATCGGGCGCGATTACGTCATCGAAGAAAGTTCTCTTGAATCGGTAAAAACTTACGGGAAAGCCGGAAGACCGAAAGGCGAAACAGCTAAACCAGCGACCGAAAATGAAAAACCGATGAAGACGGCTTTTGATCTTGCGCCTGATTTAATGAATCGCCTGCTTGCCGAACAACGTGATTTGCCGCCGGATTTATCAACCAACAAAGATTATTTGAAAGATTTAGGTCAAAAAAGCGCAGAGCAGAAAAGGAATCACAAATCGTGACAAAACCGATCATCGCCGACACGGGAGTTATTGCCGCGCTGCTCAACCCAAAAGACCAATGGCGCGAATGGACGGTTAATCAATGGCGACAGCTTCCCGCGCCGTTTCTGACGTGCGAAGCGGTGATCGTCGAAGCCTGTTTTTTACTGCATCACATCAAAGACGGCGAACAGGACGTTTTATCTTTAGTCGAAGCCGGAATTTTGCAGATTGATTTTTCATTATCCGCCGAAGCCTCAGCGGTCAAAACATTGATGCACAAATACGAAAATGTTCCGATGTCATTCGCTGATGCGTGTCTTGTCCGAATGAGCGAATTGTTAGATAATTCAACTGTTTTCACATTAGACAGCGATTTTCACATTTACCGGAAAAACGGCAATAAAAAGATTGATTTGATAATTCCTTAGTATGTCATTCAAAGATGATATAAAGTTACAAAACACAGATCGTTTTCAATAATCTCAAAGTTCTTTATTTACAAATACACTCTTGCATAAAATATTATGTTTCCCGAAGAAACCGCACGACAAAATATAGATAAAATGCTCGAACAATCGGGCTGGACGATTCAGAACAAAAACGCTGTTGATTTGAGTGTCAGCAACGGTATAGCAATCAGAGAATTTGTTTTCAGCACCGGCGAAGCAGATTACGCGCTTTTTATCAATCGTCAGCCGGTCGGTGTGATTGAAGCTAAACCCGAAGGCACAACCGTCAGCGCGGTTTTTGACCAAGCGAGAAAATATGCCGACGGGCAGCCGCGACATTTTCAACTGACACAGGCTTTACCGTTTATCTACGTTTCCACCGGAGTTGAAACCTATTTCTGCGATTCACGCGACCCTGATTTTCGTTCGCGCCGGGTGTTTTCATTTCATCGCCCGGAAACTCTTTTGGAATGGTCGGAAGAAAAAGACACTTTACGCGAAAGATTGAAGTTGATGCCGCCTTTGATTGTTGAAGGCTTGCGGGATTGCCAAGTTGACGCAATCAAGGGTTTGGAAGAATCATTTTCCGACAATTTGCCGCGTTCCTTAATGCAGATGGCAACCGGCAGCGGAAAAACATTCACAGCGGTAACGTCGGCTTACCGTTTAATAAAATCCGCCAAAGCGAAACGGATATTATTTTTGGTTGACCGCAATACATTAGCGCGACAAACCAAAAAAGAATTCGAGCAATATAACACGCCGGACGACGGACGGAAATTTACGCAGCTTTACAATGTCCAACATCTGCAATCGAACACGCTCGATTTTTCAAGCAAGGTTTGTATCACGACGATTCAGCGGCTTTACTCGATGCTGCGCGGCGAAGCTGTATTTGACACTGAAAACGAAGATATTTCTGTTGAACAAATAAAACTCCCAAGACCCGTTGATGTTTCGTATAATCCGGCAATTCCAATCGAAACTTTTGATTTTATAATTGCCGATGAATGTCATCGCTCGATTTATAATGTCTGGCGGCAGGTTTTGGAGTATTTCGATGCGTCTCTGATCGGTTTGACAGCAACGCCTTCGAGCCAGACTTTCGGCTTTTTCAACCAAAATCTCGTGACCGAATACAGCCACGAAAAAGCAGTAGCCGACGGCGTAAATGTCGGTTATGACGTTTTTCGGATCAAAACTAAAGTAGGTGAACAAGGCGGAAAGGTTGAAGCAGGTTATTATGTTGACAAGCGCGACCGGGCAACGCGCAAAATTCGTCTTGAACAACTCGATGAGGAGTTAAGTTTTATAGCACAACAGCTTGATAGAAGCGTAGTTATTCCCGACCAAATCCGCACGGTTTTGAAGACCTACAAAGATAATCTGCCTGTGCTGTTCCCGAATCGAACAAACGTACCGAAAACTCTGATTTTCGCCAAAGACGACAGCCACGCCGAAGACATAACAGCAATTGTTAAAGAGGTTTTCGGCAAAGGCGATGATTTTTGCAAGAAGATTACTTATCAAGCGAAAAATCCAGAGATTCTAATTGAACAGTTTCGGAGCGAATTTCTGCCGCGCATTGCCGTCACGGTTGATATGATTTCGACCGGAACGGATATTCGTTCTCTGGAATGTTTAATATTTATGCGCGATGTAAAATCGCAAGTGTATTTTGAACAGATGAAAGGACGCGGAACACGCACGATTGCTATCACAGATTTGCAATCTGCTTCCGGCGACGAAGCAAAGGAAAAAACGCATTTTCTGATCGTTGATGCCGTTGGTGTATGTGAATCCGATAAAACCGAATCCTGTGCATTAGAACGCAAAAGAAGTGAGTCTTTTGAAAGCCTCATAGATTCTCTGCAATACAAACGCGATGAAGATACGATTTCATCACTTGCGGGAAGACTCGCACGGCTTGATCGTCAACTCGAACCGGACGAGAGGGAAGAACTCAAACAAGCGGCAAACGGCAAATCTTTGAATGAACTCATTAACGGGCTTTTGAAGTCCATCAACGCCGACGCTCAGGAAACAAAAGCTAAAGCAATGTTCGGCACGGAAGAACCAACCGAAGAACAATTCAAGCAGGCTTTTGTAGAGTTATCCAAAGAGTTTTGCGCTCCGTTTGATAAAGCCGATTTACGCAACAAAATCAAAGAAATCAAGAAGCGAAACGAGCAAACCATCGCGCCGTCAGTCAAAGATGAATTAATCAGCGTTGGTTTTGACGATTCGGCTTTGCAGCAAGCCGCAAACAATCACATCAACCGCTTCAAAAAGTTTATTGAAGACAACCGCGACAAAATCACGGCTTTGCAGATTATTTTTAATCAGCCTTATGGTCAGCGGCATTTAACATATCAGATGATTGACGAACTTGCCCAAACCTTACAGCGTCCGCCGTATAATATTGCGCCGAAAGCCATCTGGAATGCTTATTCCGTCGTTGAAAAAGCCAAAGTTAAAAGCACACCGCCGGAACAGGTTTTGACCAATATCATTACTTTAATCCGCTTTGCCATTGGCGAAACACAGACGCTCGAAACTTGGGCTGAAACGGTTAGTCAACGCTTTAACATCTGGCTCGATCAGCAGGAATCGAACGGCAATCGTTTTACCGCCGAACAAATCGAATGGCTTGAGATGATGCGCGACCAAATCGCTCATTCGGTTGAAATCCGCCTTGAAGATTTACAAAAACAGCCGTTCAATATTTTCCAAATTGCCAAAAGTTTTAATAATGATTTTGGTAAAGTTGAAAAAATTGTCAATGAACTGAATCAGGCTTTAGCCGCGTAGCAATTTGAATAATTAAAAACTCCCGCTAAACTCAAAAACATTGTGACAGAAACAAACGAACAAAACGGCTTGCCGGAACTGCCGAAAGGTTGGGCATTTGCAACAATCGGAAATTTAATCTCAACTGGTGGAATTTTCATTGATGGTGATTGGATAGAAAGTAAAGACCAAGACCCGAATGGTGATGTTCGTCTTATTCAACTTGCAGATGTTGGAGATGGATTTTATCGAAATAAATCTTCACGTTTTTTGACTTCACAAAAAGCGAATGAACTAAACTGCACATTTCTTGAAATTGGTGACGTTTTGCTTGCAAGAATGCCAGACCCGTTAGGTCGCACTTGTATATTTCTCGGAGATTCAAAAAAGGCTATAACCGTTGTTGATGTTTGTATTATCAGAACAGGCGAAAACAGCGCAGATTCCAAATGGCTAATGTATGCAATAAACTCATCAAAGTTTCGAGCAGAAATCGCTGAACTGCAAAGCGGCTCAACGCGAAAACGTATTTCTAGAGGTAATCTTGCAACTCTTAAACTTCCTGTTCCGCCGTTGAATGAGCAAGCGCGAATCGTCGCCAAGATCGAGGAACTTTTTACCAAGTTGGATGCGGGCGTTGATGCTTTGAAACAAATTCAAAAACAAATCAAACGCTATCGCCAAGCCGTTTTGCGCGATGCCGTGACGGGCGAACTGACCATAGCGTGGCGCAAGGAAAATCAAGCCGAACTCGAACCCGCCGCCGACCTTCTCAAACGCATCCTAACGACGCGCCGCGAGCGTTGGGAACAGGAACAAACCAAGAAATTCGCCGAAACCGGCAAAACGCCCAAAAACGACGATTGGAAAAAGAAATACAAAGAACCAACCGCGCCTGTAATTGAAAATCTGCACGAACTGCCAAGCAGTTGGGCAAGAATAAATGTTGGTCTAATTATTGATGATTTGAAATATGGAACTTCGCAAAAATGTGGCTATGATACCGATGGTGTTCCTGTTCTTCGGATTCCAAATGTTAGCAACGGAATAATTGACCATTCTGATTTGAAATATGCAAAGTTGCCAAAAATGGAATACGAGCAGTTAAAATTAACTTCAGGTGACATCTTGCTAATTCGCTCGAATGGCAGCGTTTCGCTTGTTGGAAAAACAGCTTTGGTTAAAGAAAGTGAAAAAGATTTTGCTTACGCCGGATATTTAATTCGTTTGAGGTTAAGCAGTAATTTTATTCAACCTAATTTTTTGCAAACAGTTCTCTCAACAAACGACATTCGGGCGCAAATTGAAATGCCCGCACGTTCAACAAGTGGCGTTAATAATATCAACAGCGATGAAGTAAAAGCGTTAAGAATATCTCTTCCGCCGCTTGCCGAACAACAAAGAATCGTCGAAGAAGTCGAGCGTCTGCTGTCGGTTGCCGATGCGGTCGAAGCCACCGTCAAACAGAGTTTGAAACAAGCCGAACGACTGCGCCAAAGCATCTTAAAACGCGCCTTTGAAGGCAATCTCGTTCCGCAAGACGACACGGACGAACCGGCGCAAATCTTACTCGAACGCATTAAACAGGAACGCGAAGAAAAAGCCGCCGAATCGAAATCGAAAAAGATAAAAGCCGGTAAACCAGAGGCAAAAACTAAAAAGGCAGCGCAAAGCAATTTACCGTTTCAGATGTAATTATCATATTGACATCGCTATACCATTTTGGTAATTTTAAATAGATGTCAACTTATAGGTTAACATTATGCCCACAGAACGAATCTACAAGGGAGCGAAGTTTGAAATCAGAAGTTGGGTGGAAGATGACTCGACAATCGTTTTAGACTTTTTAGAAGAGTTGGCAGAAAACGGCGATACGGATGCCGAACGTCTGAGAAACTTGATGATAAGAACGGCTGACAACGGTGTCACCAAAAACATCAGACAAGTTCGCTCGCTGGGTGATGATATTTACGAGTTCAAAGCCCCGAACACTGGAAGAATTATGTTCTTCTACGATAAAAATAGATTGATAATCTGCGCTCACGGTTTTACGGGCAAAAAGGGCAATGAAGATAAGTTTATTCAAAGGCAGATTAAAAAAGCAGTCGCAGTTAAAAAAGATTACTTCAAAGAAAAAGGTGAGTAAAATGAGCAATAAAAAACCAACCGCCGCCGAACGCTTTGCAAAACTTGGCGAACGTCTGCGAAAAGACGGAAGATTACAAATTGATGAAGCAAAACTGGAACTATCGGAACAAATCTTTCAAGCGATGGAAAACAAAGGCATCAGTGAAGCCGAACTTTCCCGCCGCTTGGATGTAAGCCGCGCTTATGTCAATAAAGTTTTACAGGGCGATACTAATTTTACTATCGAAACACTGGTGAAAATCGGTATTGCTTTAGATTGCGAATTTAAGTTTGAGTTTATCGAATGCGAAAAGGATGTAGATATTATTGATGCGGATATTATCTACATTAAAGATGAACCGGCTAAAAAACCAATGGTAGTTTCCCAATCGCGCAATTACGGTATTAAACCAAATGGATTTTATGAATTTGGTGATATCAAATATAGAAAAGTTAATGATATTGCATTTGCTGAAGTGCAGTTTATATAAGGTTTGAGGAACAATTATGCAGCCGTCAAGAATGCAGCTTGAAAATTACTTCGTCGAAGAGTTATCTTTTCAAGTTCGGCAAGACTATGATCCTGTTTCAGAGAATCTGCCGAGATTAAGCTCGTCTGATTTGGAAATTGAAGTTCGCTTAGGCGAAATTGAAGAAGATGCTTTCAAAAAAATGTGCCATTTGACTGTCAGTTTGAAAGCAAAAGCACAAAAGGCTTTTCCCTATAATTTTAAGTTAGCGATGGTAGGCTTCTTTCAAATGGATTCATCCTGCACAGAAGATTTGATAGAAGTTTTACTAAAAAATAGCGCACCGTCAATGTTATTTACAGCAGGAAGAGAAATTTTACTGCTTGTTACGGGACGAGCCAGATTTCAGCCTTTGATGCTGCCGACAATGGCTTTTTTGCCGAAGGTGAAGACGATTAAAACTGACTCGCAAAAGGCATTAAAACCAAAAGCGGAAAGCAAAAGAACTACTTCACCAAAAGCTACAAAAACAAAAAATAAAAAGGTTTTTAATGTCTAACGAAGCATCAACAATCGTCAATCGCGTCTGGAATTACTGCAATGTTCTCAAAGACGACGGCGTATCTTACAGCGATTATCTCGAACAATTAACCTATCTCATTTTCCTGAAAATGGACGATGAAAACGATTCGCTGCCGCCGCCGTTTCGCATTCCGTCGCGTGTGCCGGAAACTTATAACTGGAAAGCGTTAAGAAAACTCGAAGGCGACGCGCTCGAAATTCAGTATCGTCATACGCTCGAAAACTTGGGTAAAGGTTCGGGCTTGCTGGCAACGATTTTCCGCAAGGCGCAAAACAAAATCCAAGACCCGGCAAAACTCAAGCGGCTGATTAACCTGATCGAAGGCGAAATTTGGGTTGCGCTTGATGTTGACGTGAAATCCGAGATTTACGAAGGTTTGCTGGAAAAAAACGCGCAGGACACGAAAAGCGGCGCAGGGCAATATTTCACGCCGCGAGATTTGATTCGGGCGATTGTCGCCGTGATGCGTCCCGCACCCGATACGCGCATTTGCGATCCTGCTTGCGGCACGGGCGGTTTCTTGCTTTCAGCTTACGATTACATCACCAAAAATTACACGCTCGACCAAAAGCAAAAAGATTTTCTGCGCGAAAAGGCTTTGAGCGGCAACGAAATTGTTGACGCAACAGCGCGGCTCTGCGTGATGAATCTTTATCTGCACGGCATCGGCGATGATGACGATGTGCCGATTTCGGTTGACGACAGTTTGAAGTCAGACCCAAACGAGTTTTTTCAGATGGTTTTATCAAATCCGCCGTTCGGGAAAAAATCGAGCATCACGATCATTGACGAAGACGGCAAAGCCGGAAAGGAAAGCGTCAGTTATCAGCGCACCGGATTTACGCAGACTTCCAACAAACAACTTAATTTTGTGCAGCATATCGTTTCACAACTTGAAACGCACGGACGCGCCGCCGTCGTCGTTCCCGACAATGTGTTGTTTGAAGGCGGCGCAGGTGAAACAATTCGCAAGAAACTTCTGAAAACCTGCGATGTTCACACACTTTTACGGCTGCCGACCGGAATTTTCTACGCTCAGGGTGTAAAGGCAAACGTCATCTTTTTTGATAAGAAGCCCGGACGCGAACAGGCTTGGACATCAAAACTTTGGATTTACGATCTGCGAACAAACAAACATTTCACACTCAAAACAAACACGCTGAACTTTAGCAGTTTGGAAGATTTTATTGATTGCTACAATCCGACTAATCGCCACGAACGAACCGAAACTGAGCGTTTCAAATGCTTCAATTATGATGAATTGATTCAACGCGACAAAACCAGCCTCGATATTTTCTGGCTCAAAGACGACAGCCTCGAAGATTCGGCAAACCTTCCTGCGCCGGACATTTTAGCTTTAGATATAATGGAAAATTTACAAGCAGCAATAGAGCAGTTTAATGGGATATATGAGGCTCTGGAAGTAAATATATAAATTATCAATCTTCGATATATTGCCGGGTTAATCTTTACTCACTTATATTTACTTGCTGCCCGCCGTCAGCCGCGATGTTGACCTGTTGCGGATTGTTGATCGTGACCGGCGAATAGCGGCGCAAATCTCTAAGCTGCCGCAGCGTCCGCATAAATATCCGGTTGAATCTGTCCGCCATCTGAACGGCTTTGTCTAAGGCTTCCTGTTCCGACACCAGCGGGCGATTCCAGTAGCCTTCAATCCAGCCGTTCGCCTTAAATTCCCGGCTGCGCTGGGCGAGCCATCGTTCGTAATCGGGATGCGTTTCGGTGACACGGGTTTCCGAACGCTTGACGGTTTGTTCAAGCCAATACTGCCACTAAAAATAAGTTTGCGCCAGCATATCAATCATTGCGATCTCGATGCCGCCCTGCGGTCGCCAGTCATCAATAAACGACTCTCTGACTCCGAGATAGCGGGCGATGTTCCAGAGGTTTTTCTGATAGCCGACCGGAAAATTGATGTTCGCCGCCAGATGTCCGCTTTCAAACTCGGCGCGTCCCTCGATTTTGACCATTTCCCAAAACCCTTCGGCGACTTTTGGCGCGTAAGATTGCAGTTCCATCAAATCGCCGAAACTGAGGATTTCCAGCGGCAGACTCATCATCTGATCGAAAATCTGGACGGCTTCATCTTCATTGGTGCAAACGTGAAAAGCGGCGGCTCTGGCATCTTCGATTGACAGACTGCCGCCCGCTTTTGAGCGATAAAAGGCGACCGTCCCCCGAAAAGCATTGTGCATCTGCCGCAGCAATGAAGAATAGCCGATATTGGCTTCCATCGAATCAACCGGAATGCTCGTTTGATAATCGCGCGTCTCGATGTCGGCGGCTTCTAAGCGGTTAAATGCCGCTTGTGCTGCATCCGTGATTTCCGGCTTTTCTTTCGATTGCCCGTTATTCTGTTCGTTCCTATTTATATCGGCTGCCGCGTCCGTCGAAGCATCCTCCGTCGAAAGCGTTTCAGCCGTCAACTCATTGACGGATTGTGCTGTCTCAGCCGTGCGCGAAGCAAAATCATTCAACTGTTCGGCGAGCGCAGTTTTTGATGATTCTTTGACTTTGGTCTTTCGCCGGTTGTTATTCATCGGTTGGCTGACCTCGCAAAGTTTTAATCTGTCTGCTGTGGCTGTGCAGTTCACGGCGAAAGCCGCTTAACAGTTCAAAGGATGCTTTGAACGCCTCTCTCTGCTGTCGGTGTTCGGCATTGGCTTCGGCGATCAGTGCGGCGAACATTTCGAGATCGGCGCGGCGAACATAAAACTTGACGAGTTTTCCGTGTCGGCGCGTGAAGAAATAAAAGGCGGTATGCGGTGCGCCGCGTCTGCATTTGCAGTTCGTTTTGCCGCAGCGGACGGCTTGCGCGTAAATGCCGCCGCCTTGAATCTCGCCCGCTGTCTTAGGTAACACTTTTACAGTTTTTGTTTTCATCGCTTCGTCTCTTCCCCTACGTTTGTCAGGCGTAGTATCTTTTTCTTTTGTGGTGAGGCGCGAATATTGTTGCGGACAAATCTGTCCATTCGTCCCTTAGTATTACTCTAAGGACAAAACGCCAGCGCGTCGGCAATCATCTTCATAGCGTTTGAATGTTTTTGGGGACGCTTTGATGAAAGGAAGATTTGGAAAATCATCACCGTAGTTTTTTTTCATAAACAAATATCCGATGCGGCTAAGTGCAGCGGGCGTGTCGTAAAATTCAAACAATTCTTCGACCTTCGATGATTCAGCGGTTGCCAGTTTTTCAAAGTGAAGCATTTTCATTGCCCACGCAATCGCGTTTTCAGACGTTTTCAGCGTTAGTATATGGTTGGCGTGATGTTTCGGCAGTTTGAACGATTTAGCCAGCCGATTGACTGCGCTTTTTTGATATGAAACTTCCAGCCTGAGAATGCCTTTCGCTTTATCCTGTGCGGCGGAATCAGTGCTGTTGGCGAGAGTTTCGTGATGTTTGCTGTAAATCTTGATTTGTTTATTCAATTTATTTTTCAACAAAGAATTTTTGAAATAAACCGATTCGTCTGCATAACAGACACGTTGGTATCGCGGCAAGGTCAGACCGGCAAATTTGGCAATTATCGGAATGACAAAATTTTCACCGACCTGAAAATCACGCGTAAAATCCACTCTTGAAACTCGTTCAGTCTGCGCGTCAAAAGCAATTCCGCTTAAATCTTCGACATATTCGCTTAGTAAATTTAACCCTTCAAAAAGTTCCCGTTCGTTCACCAAATGCTGATTTGAACCGTAGAGCCAGCTTCCCAAAGAAACTTCGGCGCGAAGATTCCACATAAAGTTACGGTTGCGTGAAAGCGTCAGGCGCGGCTTGCCTTCGTTTTTGGCGGCATTATAAAAAAACGCCGTCGGATCGTCGGAGTTTTGATACGGTGCCGCTTTCCAGCCAACTCGAAGGAGTTCGCTGATATTCGGCGGACGCGCAACTGTTCTTGAAATTTGGAAGGTGTCTATCATTAGCTGATAATTTATTTTTGAACGCCGAAGGCTTCACGTTTGTTGACGTTCAAATAACTTTCCAAATCTTCCTGCAAATAAATGATTTTGCTGGCGACGCGCCGAAAGCTGATCTTTCCTTTTTTGCGTTCGCGCCAGAGCGTCACCGGCGACACACGCAAATATTCGCAAGCCTCGCGCTCCGTGTATAAAGCGCGTGGCTGATTTGTGTTCGTTTGAATTTGATTTGTTTTATTTTCCATAATTTTTCTCGTTCCGACCGACCATTAAAAAAAGCATCTGAGTTCATCAGACGCTTTCAGTTTATTTAAATTTTCGGTGTTGTTCGAGAAGAAACCGGATGCGAGTCAGAAGACTATCTTTTGCGCTTTTGCAAAAAGATAGTCTGCGGATTAAAAGACAGTTTGTCAGCAGCTAATTACAACTGCGGATTTTCAGGCAGCCCGTATTCTTTGAGTTCCCGGATTTCACTTTCAATGTGCTTTCTTTTATTCTCAAAAGTCCTGTAAGTTTCGTCATCCTTTGTTTTATCGGCGGCAATCTCAGGATAAAACTTTTCAACCAATCTTTCGCCGGTGCAGTTTTTGACTAACGAATAGACCAGCCAGTCCACATTTTCATAAGTCGGAGGTTTGGTGAATTTTTTTAACTTGTCCAGTTTTAGAAATTCGGTTGCTTCGGAGAGATAAGAATCAATTTCTTTGTCAAATTCTTTTTTTACCCTCGCTTTGTAAGTCGCTGCGGTTTCGCCAACTTCCGACGCAAGCCAGCCGTTCGCCTCGAATTTGAATTTGTCATACATCGTTTTCGAATCATAAACTATTCTGTTAATTATAATTTCGGTCGCCGTCAAGTTTTCATCTTCGTTCATCTGCTCAATGAAGCAGTAGGCATATCCGATCAGCCAGTCTTTATCAAATCTATATTTTTTCGCCCACTCGAATATTCCTTGTGCGAGATTCAGAAATTGCGGCATTATCTCCTCTTCATTTTTCGCCGTTGCCAAAAACGCTGATTTGATAACTGCTTCTGCGGCGTTGAGTTTGTAGTCGTTATCAGCAAATAATTTTTCGAATGATTCTCTATTGGCAATTTTCACGTCGGTCTTTTCAAACTGGCGGCGAACCAGCAGACAGATTGTAAGTGCTTCCAATTCGCTCCAAACGCGGTTGCGGTTAGTCAAATTATAATCAATAGACGGAAAAACCCTTCTGTGTTGAGATAAATCCCATTTTAATTTTTCCACCAATCCGAACATATTTCGATTTTTTGATTTTCCTAACAAAAAATCAAAATTTCCGACAAACCTTCGCAGATCGTTGATAACTTCCGGCTGGATGTTCCGATATTTCTCGATAAACTTCTGCCGGTATTTCATTCTCGTTTCAATCGGGTCTTGAACACGATAAGAAGGCAACTCTTTCGGCTTTTCGGCTTCGTGTTCAGCGATTTCTTTTTCTAACCATTCGGCTTTTGGAAACAATGGAATCGGCATTCCTAAAATCTCTTCTTTTTCCTTGAGAGACGTTCCGTCTGAAAAAAAAAGTTTCCAAACGGCTCCGTCCGGCAGCTTTTTATAATCTATGTTCGATTCACCTTCGACATACTTGGCTGACAAATCATCTATCAATTTGTTTTTTTCAGCTTCGGCGCGTTCTTTCTTTCCGAGTCTGCCGCTATTTTTTTTGTTCGCCATAAATTTTAATTGTTTTAGAATGCCGTTTGAATTTTAGTTATTCATTTCACTTACCAGTATTTTTTCCGGCTGTTCGTGAAGCAGATTCATTTTCTCTGCAATTTCCCGAACCATTGTTATATCGGTTGAGGTGTAATGCTTCATCGTCGTTTGAAGCTGGCTGTGACCGGCGAGTTTTCCGGCTAATGCGATTGGATTGCCCTGCTGAATCCAGCGGGTGATTGCCGTGCGGCGCAAATCGTGAAAATGAAGATCGTCAATTTTTGCCAATCTTTTGGCGGTTGCAAATGAGCGTTTGAAATCTGCGAACGGAAAAGGTTTATCGCCGGGAGTAAATTTCTTTATATTTTCAAGTTCATCCTTCGTTCTTTGCGTCAGCGGCGCAAGCCGTTCGCGCTCGGTTTTCGTATGTGTGCCGAGAATGCGTAGCAAATTATTTTCAAAATCGAGATCCGCCCAACTGAGTTTTAAGATTTCGCCCTTTCTCAAACCGCTGTCAATCGCCAGCAAAATAATTGTTTTCAGATGTGGGTTATCTATATCGTGAACTGCTTTGATTTTTTCCTCTTTTCCGTGTCTCGTGCGGTTGTATTCAACTTCACGTTCGCCCTGACACGCTGCCAGCAAACGAATTTCTTCATCGGCTGTCAAAAGCCGTTTGCGTTCGATCTCGGCAGACATTTCAATAACTTTCGCGTTAAAGAATATGTCTTTGAGAATCCAGCCTTTCCCGTAAGCAAAACGCATCATTCGCCGCATCGTCGAAAGTTCCCGGTTGATCGTCGCCAGTTTGACCGGACGCTTATCCGTATTTTTATAAGTCTTGTTAAGCGAACCCGTTTCGACGCGCCAGAGTTTGTAGGCGGTCAAACCTTCGGTGGTAATTTGCCGAATCAAACGCTTGCCGAAGAATTCATTGAGCGTCGTTAATTGCCCTTCAACCGTTTTGTAAGAACGGACACCGGCGACTTTGCGACCTTCGATAATAACCGCCGGTTTATAAAAATTCTTTTTACAGATTGCTACTAAGTCATCAAACGTCATTCTTTCGCCGGTTTGAATTTGCCCGTGAGATTTTTCAATATCACTCGACAGTCTGGCGCACTCGTCAACTGCCTCACTGCGCTTATCGGCGTGTCGCTCCATTGAACGGTATCTGCCCAAAACTTCATCAAAATACTCGACGCGCAAAACCCACTTCCCTTTACTCTTACCGGCTTTGCGCTTAAAAACTTTAGTTTTAATTTCCATAAAATTTTCCCACCAATATTCCCACCAATTCCCACCAAAATTCCCACCAAATTCGGTGAAACCCCGTGAAATATAATGAAAGACTTTGAAATAATAGTCAACGTGAATTGTTGATAATAAACGACTAAGTGAAAGATTTTTAATAAAATTGAAACATTGAGCAATGTCCGCCTCTCCGCTTCACACGCGGGAGGTCACTGGTTCAAATCCAGTAGTCGGCACCAATGGTTAACAATGCTCTAGCCTGGCTTTACGAGTCAGGCTTTTGTTATTTATCTGGAAAATTATCTAAGAGTCTGTTTAGAGTTTGAAATCCTTGATTTTTGTCGCTGACAACGACCAATTTGATAGCGTCGGGCAAAGGTTTTACGCCGCCCGACGTTAGTTTCCGGGACAATTTTCCGACGCTTAAAGTGTCGAATTAACAGCGCGGTTTATGGCTCACTTTCAACGAGTTTGATTTCGTGGTCAGCTTCGGCGGGTTTGACCTGTTCCCGTAAAATTACTCCGGGTGGAAGGCGAGAATCAACTAACATAAAACACGCCTCAGAACGGAAAAGCGAACGGGTGCAGCACCGCCGGGATATCAAGCGGAAGTAGCAACTGAAGTTCTGTCAAAGCGGATATGCCATACTCTAATTGCAAATCTGCTCTATCACTCACCGTTGACTACTAATTTTCATTTCATTTCTTCCGATAATTTTTCCCATTCTTCATAGAGGTTTTGAATTTCTTTTTCTTTGGCGGCAAATTTAGCTGTAACCTGCTGTAATTTGGCGTGATCGGCGGCGATTTCGGGCAGCGTCATTTCTTGTGAGAGTTTGGCGAGTTCGCTCTCTAAATGAGGCAGTTTATTTTCTATTTCCTTGATTCGATTCTCGATTCTTTGAAGCTGATTTTTTGAAAGATTATTTTCAGATTTTTGCGCTGAATCAAGGCTATTTCCAACTTCAGCCGAATTATTTTTCAACTGTTCATTCTCATTCAAATTTTCAACATCATTAATTTTTGACTTTGAACTTTGGACTTTGGACTTTCCCTTTTCTTCCCGCCAATCATGAAATTCCGAATAATTGCCGTCGAATATTTCCGTCCGGCTGTTTTCTTCAAACGATAAAATCTGCGTCGAAATTTTGTCGAGAAAAAATCGGTCGTGGCTGACGGCGATGATCGTTCCCTGAAATTCGTCAAGCGCGTTTTCGAGAGCTTCGCGCGACGGAATATCCAAATGATTAGTCGGTTCGTCCAAAATCAGGACATTTTTGTTGGAATAAATCAGTTTCGCCAGCGCGAGTCTTCCCTTTTCGCCGCCTGATAAATCTTTGACGGATTTGAAAACTTCTTCGCCGGTGAATAAAAATCTCGCCAGAAACGAGCGCAATTCGCCGTTTTCAGCCATTGGCGCGACGCGGCGCAACTCTTGAATGATCTCGTTTCGTGCGTCTAAATCTTCGAGATTCTGCGAATAATAACCGATGTCGGTCTTTGTTCCCCAAATAATCTTGCCGGAAATCTCGCGGATATTTCCCAGAACTGTTTTCAAAAAAGTCGTCTTGCCCGTGCCGTTGCCGCCGATCACGCCTAACGCTTCGCCGCGATTGAGCGTGAAATTTAAGTCTTTTGCCAGAACTTTCGGGTTATAGCCGATTGCCAAATCTTCGACCGTCATCACATTCAAACCGGCGCGTTCGACTTTTTTGAGTTTGAAATTTCCCTGCGGTCTATCTGAGATGACAGCTTCAACGCGCTCCAATTTTTGCAGCATCGTTCGCCGCGATTTCGCCTGTTTGGTTTTTTGACCTTCGAGATTTTTGCGGACAAAGGCTTCGGTATTTTTGATATAAGCCTGTTGATTTTCAAATTCGCGCTGCTGAATTTCGCGCCGTTCTTCGCGTTCGATGACAAACTGCGAATAATTTCCCTTGTAGCTGACGGCTTTGCCGTTTTCGATTTCGATAATGCGGCGCGTCGTGCGGTCGAGAAAATATCGGTCGTGGCTGATGATGACATACGCGCGGTCATACGTTTGCAAAAAATTTTCGAGCCATTCGACTGCTCCGACATCGAGATGATTGGTCGGTTCGTCGAGCAGCAGAATATCCGGCGCGGAAAGTAAAAGCCGCGCCATTCCGAGACGATTTTTTTGTCCGCCTGAGAGATTATTCGTATTAAGCGACCACAGTTCCTTCGGAAATCCCAAACCGAGCAGAATTGCTTCGGCTCTCGCCGTATAGGTAAAGCCTTCGAGATGCTCGAATTTTGTTTGCAGTTCGGCGTATTCGTCGAGAATTTCGTCCGAATAATCGGTCTCCATTACCTTTTCCAGACGACGCATTTCGCGTTCGGTATCGTGAATTTCGTGAAAAGCCGAAAGCGCGGCGGTATGCACGGTTTCGTTTTCGG
Organism: Pyrinomonadaceae bacterium; assembly: GCA_965247235.1. Taxonomy (GTDB): domain Bacteria; phylum Acidobacteriota; class Blastocatellia; order Pyrinomonadales; family Pyrinomonadaceae. The sequence goes on along the minus strand of OZ252004.1, from coordinate 4,608,704 downwards.
TAAAATCAACGTGCTGCTGCAAAAGTCCGATTTTCAAACTGTTAATTTTAACGATGTCGCCTGAATCAGCCGTTTCTTCTCCCGTAATGATGCGAAAAACAGTCGTTTTCCCCGCGCCGTTTCTGCCGACCAACCCGATTTTTTCGTTCGGATTGACCTGAAATGACGCGCCGCGCAAAATTTCGTGTGCGCTGTATGATTTCCTAATTTCGGAAAGTCTGAAAAGCATATAACTCGAGAAAATTAAAAAAGGCAAAAGTCGGAAATTATTTCACGCTTTCGCCTTTTTAATTTTTATTCACCGACTTTTTTTATTTGTTGGTGTTAGTGTTAGCGTTGGTGTTCGCCGGTTTGACCGCCGTATTCACCGCCGGTTTGTTGGCAGCCGCCGCATTGACGTTTTTGGAATTCGCGTTAGCAGTATTGGCGTTAGCCGAATTGCTGTTAGTCGAATTCGTATTTGAATTTGACGGCGTATCTGCGCCAGCCGGACGTGCGCCGCTCAGTTCATTCGGATTATCAACGACTTTCTGCGCCAGAATATTGACGATTTTGGCATCGTTCATCGCCAAAGCCTGATACGAAGCCGCCAAAAGTTGTTTGCGTGCGTCAACCAGAGATTTTGTCACCTGTTCACGAATTCCCGGACTTTCGAGCGTCAAATCTTCATCTTTATCATTGCGTTCCTGCAATTTCAAAATAAATAATTTGCCCTGCGCTCTGGTCGGCAGAATCTGTCCGATTTTAGTTCCCGGATTCATCAACCCGGCGGCAATCTGGGGCGAAAATGCCTGCGCCACGTCTTCTTCGGACAAGTATCCCAAATCTCCACCTTGAAACTTGGTCTGATCTTCGCTCTTTTCGCCGGCGACTTTCGCAAAATCTTCACCGCTCTGAATTTGTTTGACGATTTCGTTGGCTTTCAAGACCGCCGATTGTTCGTCAACCGTCGTATCGCCTTCGCCGCCATTCTTCGGATCAATGACGATTGCCGCTAATTTGACACCTTTTTTCTTGACGAATGCAGATTTATTACCTGCGTAGAAAGCATCAATTTCACTGTCTTTCGGCGGTTCGATTCTGGCGGTAATCTTTTCAATCAACTTGTCGGAAGCCAATTTTCGCTTAATGGTTTCCCGCGCCGAGGCTTCCGTTTGCCCGCTTTCCTGCATTGCTTTATCAAACTGTTCCTGCGACATATTGCTGCCGGTTTTGGTTTTGTTAAATTCAGCCGTAACATCTTCATCGGTCGGCACCGTGCCTTCTTTTTCGGCTTTCTGGAACATTACTTCGCCCTGAATCAACTGATCCAAAATCTGCAAACGCGCCTGCGCGAGTTCGAGCGGCGAAAGTTTGGCTTCCTGTCCCTGCGCCTGTTGTTTCAAACCGCGCTCGACATCTTCCATCTTGACATCTTTGCCGTTGACCGTCGCCGCCGCTTCGTTTGACGCAATCGGCGAACCGTTATTTGACGACGGCGTTGACGACGGACCGCAACCGCTAAAAGTAGCGGTTACTGCCGCTAAAACGACTGCCGCTAAAAACTGAAATCTAAAATTTTGCACTGTGGCTTTTACTCCTTCAAAAGTATCAATCTTTATCATTACTTGACTTTTCCCTGATATATTTGTTATAAATCTTGTTTTTGAGTTTTATATAACTCTTTTAATACCTCGTTATTATTTCTTGGAGGCTTAATTATTATGGCAAAACGATGCGATGTCTGCGGCAAAGGTCCGCAATTCGGAAACAATGTTTCACACGCTAACAACAAAACACGCCGACGTTTCAACCCGAATCTGCAATCAATCCGCGTTCAACTGCCCGCAGGCGGCAACGGACGTAAGAAGGTTTGCACTCGGTGTATCAAAGGCGGAAAAGTTATCAAAGCTGCGTAAAACCGTTTGAGATTTATCTCGTTTATTTAGTTGCCAAACGCTCGAATTAACTTCGGGCGTTTGGCTTTTTTCCGTGACTGTTTTTAACAGACAAATAATCACTAAATAACCGCGATACAATCTATTTCAACCCGCGCATCTCGCGGCAAACGTGCCGCCTGAACCGTCGCTCTCGCCGGTTTGTTGTCATTAAAATATCTCGCGTAAACTTCGTTCATCGCCGCAAAATCGTTCATATCCGCCAAAAATACGCCGGTTTTGACGACTTTGTTCAAATTACTTCCGGCAGCTTCTAAAACTGCCGATAGATTTTTCAGAACCTGTTCGGTCTGTTCCGCAATATCCTGCGAGACAAAATCGCCGGTCGCCGGATCAATCGGAATCTGCCCCGAACAAAATACCATATTGCCCGATTTGATCGCCTGCGAATAAGGTCCGATCGCGCCGGGCGCGTTTTCAGTTGAAACTGTTTCAATCATTGTTTACTTCCCGTTTATTCAAGCAAAAGGCGAATATTAACAGATTAGAGTGTAAAAAGAAAGTTTGGTGCGGCAATTAAATCGAATTGACTCTCTCAACCGCAATCACACCCGGAACTTTTTCTATCGAACTGATGACTTTATCGAGGTGTTTTTTATCAAAAACCTCGACCGACACTTCGATCAATCCTTGATCTTCTTTGGAAATATTGGCACGAGCATCCCGAATTCCGGTTTTGATGTCGGCAATCGCATTGGTAATTCCGGCGAGCATTCCCGTGCGGTTTTCGGTGGTTGCCAGCAATTTAATTGACTGAATCTGTTGGGTTTCATTTTTCGCCCATTCGACCTCGACAATACGGTCGCGGTTAATCATTAATTGTTTGACGTTTTTGCAGTTGGTATTATGAACGACGATGCCTTTGCCGAGCGAAATATAGCCGATAATCGGTTCGCCGCGCAGCGGGTTACAGCAATGCGCCCGCGCCGTCAATAAATTATCAACGCCCTGCACGATAATTGCATCTTCGCCTAAACCGATGAATTTCTTGACTGCTTTCATTCCCGTTTCAAGCCGTGTTTCCTTGCGCTTTTCCGGGTCTAGTTCGGCGAATTTTTCCGCGCCTAAAAATTTTGCCAACACATTACGCGGAAAGGTTTTGCCGTAACCGATCGAGGCAAGCAAATCTTCCGCGCGGCTCAAACCGTATTCGTTCGCAATGCGCCGCATTTCTTCGTCGCTGCCGAGCAGTTTTTTCGGCGACAAACGAAATTTATCGGCTTCTTTTTCGAGAAGTTTTTTACCGAGTTCGATTGATTCACTGCGTTGCTGTTCGGAAATAAAATGCCTGACACGATTTCTCGCCCTCGCCGTGATGACGTAATTCATCCAATCTCTCGATGGTTTCGAGTTAGAAGTTGTCAGAATTTCAAGAACATCGCCGTTTTGAATTTCCGTTCTGAGCGGAACGATCCGCCCGTTAATTTTCGCTCCCGTGCAGGTATCACCGACTTCCGAGTGAATCGCGTAAGCAAAATCAATCGTCGTCGAACCGCGCGGCAGTTGAATAACTTTGCCTTTGGGCGTAAATGCGTAAACGTCTTTCGGATATAAATCCAGCTTCAAAGATTCGATAAAATCTTCTGAATTTTCGTTATTTTCAGTTGTTTCGACGAGCGGAAGAAGCAATTTTTCAACCGTTTTTCGGAGTTCGTCCAGATTTCGATCATCTTCATGTTTGCCGAGTTTGTTCGACTTATATTTCCAATGCGCCGCCACTCCTTCTTCGGCGACTTGGTGCATTTCTTCGGTGCGGATTTGCACTTCAAAAGGCTGTCCGTTATCGCCGACAACCGATGTATGCAGCGATTGATACAGATTGTCGCGCGGGATGGCAATCCAATCCTTAAATCGCTCAGGAACAGGTGTCCAGATGTCATGCACGACGCTCAACGCCAGATAACAATTCTTTTTATCGTTTGGTGTAATAATCCGCGCTGCAATCAAATCATATACACGCTCGATTGTGATTTTTTGCTTTTTAAGTTTTTTCCAAAGCGAATACAGACGTTTGACTCTGCCCTGCACTTCGATGAACGGAACATCATTTTCAGCTAAATTTTGCCGGATCGAATCGGTAATTTTTTCAATCGCCGCTTCCAGTTCGGGTCTCCGCGTATCAACGTCTGCGGCAAGTCTTGCATATTCTTCGGGATATAAATTTTGAAATGCCAAATCTTCGAGTTCGCTGCGAACCTTTCCCATCCCCAAACGATGAGCAATCGGCGCGTAAATATCGAGAGTTTCCTGTGAAATTCGCGCTCGTTTTTCAGGTTTAAGAAACGTCATCGTCCGCATATTGTGCAAACGATCAGCAAGTTTGATTAACACGACGCGCACATCTGTAATCATCGCCAAAACCATTTTCCGGACATTTTCGGCTTGTTGTTTTTCCTTGGAAAGATTGCTGATTGCTGCGATTTTCGTCAAGCCGTCAACCAAATGAGTTATTTCATCACCGAAATATGTGCGGATTGTGTCCAAATCAACCAAAGTATCTTCAACCACATCGTGAAGTAATCCGGTCGAAACGCTCACTTCATCAAGACGCATATCCGCCAAAATATCAGCAACTTCGAGCGGATGTATCAAATATGGTTCGCCGGAAGCACGCTTCTGTCCGCGATGATTTTGAGCAGAGAAAAGATATGCCCGCCGAATAATTTCAGTATTTGAATCCGGGCGGTTTTTTTCGACTTTTTCGATAATGTCTTCGATACGAATCATAAAACTCAACTGTTTTAATTATACCGATTTAAAGAAGTTTCGCTTATAAAATAAAATTGATGTGCGATTTAAATTTAAAATCGCACATCAATTTTATTACATTATCCGTTTAATTCAGCTTTTGTTGGCGTTATCGTTTCCTTCTTTGGCTGCTAAACGAGCCTGAATTTCATCATCAATTTGTTTATCTATCGTTGAAAGTTCGGTAAACTTCGCTCTCGCATCGTCAGACTGTTTTTTTAGCGAATCACGATCCGCTGTCCGACCTTCCATTTCTGCAAGCCGCATTCCTTGAACCAGCAAACTGGCTTTGTATGAACGCGCCGATTCAAACTTTTTGAATAAATCCAGCGACTCAACTAATTCTTTATCACTGGCAGATTTAATATTATAAGATTTGGCATTTTTAACCTGATCGGATTCCAATGCTAAGGCTTTATCGATCAAATCTGTTCCGGTCGTGACACACTGTTTGAGTTTGGCAAAATCGTCGGCATTTTCAGGTTTGACGAATTGATATTCCGGCTTGCCGTCTTTAGTTATCGTTTTCTTTGTTTTATCGGTATCGGTAATATCATTAGCACAAGTGTTCTGTTTGGAAGCCAATGAAGTTAATGCTTCAGCCCGGAATTCCGGTTTTATTTGCTGATTATTGGCACGATCATTGACCCATTTTTGGTATTCGCTGTCCATTCCCAAATTCTCATACAAGTTGGCAATTGACCGATACGAACTCTGATCGTTCGGGTCTTCAGCCAACACCTTTTGATATTGAGCGATAGCATCAGTAGCCAAGTTTTTTTTCTGACGATCTCCAATAAATTCCGAATGCAAGGTTCGGGCTAAAAATAGCTGAGCAGTTTTCCCCTCGACAGTCGTTCCCTGCGGATCGCGTTCGACGGCTTTGCGGAATAATTGTTCGGCATCGGCAAATTTTCGGTCTTTATACGCTTTCGCGCCATCTACCAAATCTTTGCGTGTAAAAATGCGGTTGTAAAAAGAGCAGTTAGCTCCAAATAAAACTGTTGAAATTATTAAAAGTAATAATCCTAAACGAGAAAATCTCATTTTTCGACTCCATTTTAGGCTCCGGCAAGTTGAAATTTCTCAATTTCAACTTGCCAATCAGCCGAATTATTCGCTTAAATCATCTATTTGCAACCCGATAGGTTGCGCCCCGGCTTGTTTGACCGCATCAATGACTTTGACTACATCACCGTATTTCATTGATCTCGGTGACTTAATAAACAAAGTTTTTTCAACCTCGTTAGTTCCTTCACGAAAAGTTCCGTTGGTCTCTCTTTCTTTGAAAACCCCTTGAAGTTTCGTGGTTAAACTACTGGCATCACTCGTATCGCCAAACGGTTCGTTATTGAGTGTAACTTTGTTATCTTTTGCAATCGCAACCACCAACGTCAACGGATTCGGTTTGATGTTTTGCGGTTGCTGCTCATCTTTCGGTTCCGCCGGAACTTTTGCTTCAAACCGACTTGGTTTGAGCGGCGAAATGACCATAAAAATGATCAGCAATACCAACAATACGTCAATCAATGGTGTAACGTTAATATTCGGTGTCGCTCCGCCGGAGCCACCTGTTGACATTCCCATAATTAAATACTCCAGAATTAGAAAAATTAAGTAATTAAATTGTTTCTAATTATTTGTTAGCTTCGGCTCCGCCTTTTTTCCTGTCGGCAACCAGACCAATGCGGTCAATATCCTGCTTACGGATAGTGTCAATCGCTTGAACGACTCTTCCATAATCAACATCAACGCCGCTTTTAATATAGACAATACGCTTTTCAGGCGTTTTGTCTTTCATTAAGGTTTGAACTTTTTCGCCGAGAGAATCGAGCGGATAGGATTCCTTACCGATGTAGAAACTATTATTGTCGGGAATTGCGATTACAACCGCCGAATCTTTAGTAATTTCATCATCCTGATCTGGACTAATCATCTCTTTCGGCAAATTAACCGAAACTCCCTGTTGCAGAAGCGGTGTCACGATCATAAAAATGATCAACAACACCAGCATCACATCAACCATCGGAGTCACGTTAATTTCCGAATTATACTCGCTGGCTCCTCCAACTTGCATTCCCATAGAAATTAAACTCCCTTTTTGTCAGCAAATTAACCTTTTAACTGCTTGGTTTTCTGTTTCAGGAAATAATCAACCAACTCCGAAGCTGAATTTTCCATTTCAACGCTGAAACTGGTGACTTTACTGGTAAAGTAGTTGAATAAAAGCACCGCCGGAATAGCTACGAGAATTCCGAAAGCCGTCGTAATCAGAGCTTCGGCGATTGATCCGCCGACCGCGCCGATACCGGCAGATTCGTTGCTTCTTAATGCTTGGAAAGCACCAATAATACCGACAACCGTTCCGAACAATCCGATAAACGGAGCAGTCGAACCGACTGTTGCCAATCCCGACAAACCACGTTTCAATTCAGCGGTTTTAACTGCAATGGCACGTTCGAGAGCGCGTTTCGACGATTCCATTTCATCGTGAGAAATTTCGCTGTTGCCCTGATTGGCGGCGAATTCTTTCAATCCTGATGAAACGACCATCGCCAAATGCGAATCTTTATGTTTTTCGCTGATGCTGATGGCTTCATCAATGTTGCTGTTTTTCAATGCCTGAGCAACTTTCGGTGCATACTGGCGTGATTGTTGTTTCGCTTTATTGTATGTCAGCCATCGTTCGATGCCGACAGCAATCATATAAACCGATTCAATCAAAAGGGTAATGATAACGCCCCAACCGGGAATGGTTAAACTTTTAGCAATATCATAGATACTAAAAGAAACTCCTTCACCTGCCAGCATTAAGTAAAAGCCCAGAACATTTGCTCCTAAAAGGCTTGCTAAAAAAGTCATGTTTTTTCCTCCAAAGAAATAAAAAAGATATTTTACGAATGCAAATTAATGGCGGAGAATTAGTTTAAGATTCGCCGCCCGAGATGTTCCTTACGGAACGAAATTATAAGTAATAATCCCCGAAACTTTGACCGGCTGACCGGAAAGAACGGTTGGACTGAAATGAGCTTGTTGCGCCGCAGAAACTGCTGCCTGTCTAAGCAGCGGATGTCCTGAAACGGCACTCGCCGAAATCACTCTGCCCGATTCATCAATTAAAACCTGAACCGACACTGCTCCCGAAGCGTGGACAGCTTTGGCTGCTGGCGGATACGGAGGTTTCGGCAAACTGGTCGCTTTACCGTTTACCACACCGCCCGAAATAGTTTTAGGCGCAGGCGGCGGAGTCGGCTTCGGTTCTTCAGGTTTCGGAGTTGGCTTCGGCGGCGGCGGCGGCGGCGGCGGCGGCGGCGGCGGCGCATTGCCGGTTCCCTGACTGCCTGAACCGATACCATCAGGATTAGCATTTACAGGACCTCGATCAGTATCCTTCATCGAGTTTTGACCGGTAAAATTCGTATTGCCCTGAACAGTTTTGGTATTCAGGCGCATTTGAGGAATGTCCTGTTTGGTCGCAACGATTTTGTCAGGAACCTTCGGAGACATATCAATATTCTGGATAAGCTCTTTACGAATATCAACATTCGGCTCGACTTTTTGTTTGATTTCCGGCTGCTTTTCCGGCGGCGGCGGCGGCTCTTCATCAGGCACGGGAACCGGCGCAACCAAGCTGGAAAGTTCCAGATCGCTGTTGCCCATCCCGTAGTCTTTTGCAAATAAGCTGTAAACCCATCCGCTCACTAAAAAAGCAACCATCAGGACAAAAATAGTCAGCAAAAGAGTATTCTTTTTGCCGTCATCCTGTCCACCGCTTCTAGATTCGACTAATTGATCTAACATATTTATTTTACTCCTTTTCTCCGGTGCCAATTCAGGTCAAAGGTTACGAAAACTTGGTAAATTATTGCGAAATAAAAATAACGTCAATGAGTATAACAATCAAAATCCCAATCCAACCAAATGATATTGATTAGAAATGTCTTCTTAGTTTGCTTAACACGTTTTTTAAAGTGCGGGAAATGACAGTTTCTGCCAGTCTAACATACAGAACTAGGGCAAATTCCGACATTGAATTTCAGCAAAAACGGAAAAAAGCAATTTCTTATTTAATTGACCAGCAACGTATTGAAGTCTAAAACCTAAAGTCGAGAAAGTCAAGAATAACTGATTATCTTTTCTCCAAATCTCAAAAAATAATCAGTTATAAATTTAATATCCTGTTAAATTATCTGGTAACGGGACGACGCGCGACCGAACGGCGTGAAGCCGAGGCTATCTTTTCGCCCTGCGGCAGTTCAGCCGTCTTTACTTTTGCCGAGCCGATTTTTGCCTGCCACCATAAAGCAATCGGGCTGGCGATGGCAATTGTCGAATATGTTCCCATTGTCACGCCGACCAGCAGCGCACGCGAAAACCCGCTTAAAACTTCCCCGCCGAAAATCACCAGCGCAAGAACAGAGAGCAAAACCAGTCCGGCTGTAATGACTGTTCTCGAAAGCGTCTGGTTAATCGAATCGTTAGTAATCTTGTAGAGTGAATCAGTTTTATTGACCGCCAGATTTTCTCTGATGCGGTCAAAAATCACGATTGAATCGTTGACTGAAAAACCGACAATCGTCAAAATCGCGGCGATCACAGTCAGACCGATTTCCCATTGAAACACGGAAAATACCGCCAAGACCATCAACACATCGTGAAAAACTGCGATCACCGCACCGGCGGCGTATGTCCAGTCATAACGAAAAGCGATGAACAGCAAAATTCCCAAAAGTCCGAGAAGAGTTGCCGTGACTGCTTGATTGCGGAGATATGCACCCGCGACCGGACCGACCGAATCGGTTCCGACGATTTTGTATGCGGCATTGGCATCATCTTGTAAGGCTGTCGAAGGTTCGGCTTCTTTGCCTAATGTGTCGAGTGCGGTTTTAACCCGTGCGCGTCCGACATTGACTTGATTGTTATCGTTCCCGGAAGTCGGCGAAGTTGTTGCAGCAGTTGCCGAATTTGAATTTGCCGTGTTTGAATTGGCGGCAATCGCATCGTTGGCAGGTGCGTCGGTTTGATCGTTACTGCCTTCGATAATCGGCACTTTAATCAAAACTTCGTCCTGCTTGTCGGTCGAAGTTTGAATAACCGAATCACGAATTCCGCTGTCGTCGAGAGCTTTGCGAATCACGTCGTCCGCCGGTCGGTTTTTAAATTTCGCCGTCACGACCGTGCCGCCTTTGAAATCAACACCGAGATTAAAGGCGTTCGTGCCGCCCGGAACGGCTTCACGCGCCACCGACGAAACCAAACCCGCCAACATCACGAAGATCGAGAGCGCGATAAAAAATTTGCGCCGTCCCATCCAATCAAACTTTACGTCTCTGAAAAACTCTAACATCTTTTATAATCCTGAGAGCCTATGGAAAATCGAGCAATTTATTGAAAAAAACTTCTTCAATAAATTTGCAAATTCCCGTTTAGATACTCAATTTCTCCATTTTCTGCTTGCGGTTCAAAAGCCACAAGAAAATCGTTTTCGATACGAACACCGCCGAGAAAAGGTTAATCAACAATCCTAAAATCAAGGTCACGGCAAAACCTTTAATCGGTCCCGAACCATACATATAGAGGATGACCGACGAAATAATCGTCGTGATGTGCGTGTCAATAATCGTGATAAATGCCCGGTCGAATCCGAGTTTGATCGAAGTCGGCACATCGTAACCGAGTCTTAATTCTTCACGGATGCGTTCAAAAATCAGCACGTTCGAGTCAACCGCCATCCCGATTCCGAGAATCAGACCGGCGATTCCGGGCAGAGTCAGCGTCGAACCGAAAATGACCAGTGCAGCCATTGTCAAAAGTATATTGAGCAGCAGCGCAACCACCGCGTTGACACCCGAACCGCGATAATAGACGAGCATAAACAGCACAACTAAAACCAATCCGCCGAGTGATGCCTCGACTCCGGCTTTGATCGAATCCGCGCCCAAACTCGGACCGACGGTTCTTTCTTCTTCGTATTCGATTGGCGCAGGCAATGCGCCCGATTTGAGCGTCAGAGCCAAATCTTCGGCTGAAACTTTGCTGAATCGCCCGTCAATCTGTCCCTGATCAAAAATTTGTGATTTGATGAACGGCGCGGATTTAACTTCATTATTCAACACGACCGCCATATATGCGCCGATGTTTTTGCCCGTCCAATCGCCGAATTTCTGTGCGCCGCCGGGTTTTAATGAAAAGGAAATTTGATAATCATTGCCGTTGGCAACTCGTGAAATCGGCTGTGCGTCGCGTAGTTCGTTGCCGTCCACGATTGCCGGTTTCTCCAACACGACGAAAGTTTTCGGCTTCGCCGGATCGTTCGGAGTTTTGGCATTATCGTCTCGTTCCGAAAAAGGAAGAACCAGACGATTTGACGGAACTGTGCCGCCGAGCGATTGTTTTGCCGCGTCTTCGGACGGATATGTCGTGATTGGCGAAGGATTATTCGCACCGACAACTTTCATCAACTCCAGACGCGATTCCGCGCCGATCAGTTTTTTAACGCGCTCAGGATCGTCAACTCCGGGCATTTGCAGCAAAAGCTGATGCGAATCTTTTGCGCCTTGATTTTGCAGAGTTGATTCTTTAACACCGAAAGTGTTGATTCTGCCGTCAATGATTTTTTTAGCCTGTTCGACCGCCTGATCGCCGAGCTTGATTTGATTTTGTTTGCTTAAATTCCAGTTGATCGTATTGCCTGAAGACGATTGCGTCCAATCGCGCAAATCAACTTTTTTCTGAATTTCCGTCAACATATCCGGGATTCTCGAAGCGTCCATCACATTCAGATTGATTTGATAATTACCTTTTTCAGCGACCGACGAAGCATCCGCAACAGGAAACGGCTGACCGTTCGCGTCCTTCGCTTCTTTCGCCGCAGTCAGTGCGGCTTCGCGGTTGTTTTCGGTCAATCTCTTGAGATAATCATCAACTTTGACGCGCATCACGAGATGCGAACCGCCCTTCAAATCGAGACCGAGATTGATATTTTTGGCGAGATTGTTTTTGATGCCGTCAAGCGTAAAATCCGCCGCCGTCGGAGTTGTCCGAGGTCCGAAAACGACATAAATGCCGATCAGCGTGATTACCAGAATAATCACTGTTCTAATCCATAATCCGGTGTTTTTCATTGTATTTCGAGTAAAAGCAACTGAACTTTTAAATGGCGAATTCTAATTTCGATTCACCCGTTCTGCCGCCCGAATCTATTGTTCCGCTTTCCTTCCGACAACCGCGCTTTTGCCGACTTCGAGAAAGGTTTTTTCCGCGCTTTGAATAATAAAACTTGTTTCCCTGACTTCTTTAATTTTCCCGATGATGCCGCCGTTGGTCACGACTTCATCATTAATTTTCAGTTCGGCGATTAAATTTTTAAGCGATTGCTGCTGCTTTTTCTGCGGCATAATCACGAGAAAATAAAAGATTCCGAAAATCGCGGCAAACGGCAAAATCGTAAAAATCAAACTGCTTCCGCCGCCTGCGTCCTGAAAAAATAATAGAAAATTACTCATTGTTTTTTAATGCAGAAGAGAAAGAGACAATGATATACGTTTGCAGACGGTTTATCAAACGTCTGCCGGTTCAATCTCCTGCAATTTGTTTAGAAAATCCTTTCGGAATCGGTTGAAGTCGCCGAATTTGATAGATTGCCTAACCTTTCGCATCAAGTCAAGGAAGAAAGCGAGATTGTGGTGCGAAATCAGTATCGCCGCGAGCATTTCGCCGGTTTGATTGAGATGCCGCAGATAACCGCGTGAATAACGGCGGCAGACCGAACAAGGGCATTCCGCGTCGAGCGGCGCATCGTCGCGGGCAAATTTGGCGTTGCGAATATTCAGTTTTCCGCGCGACGTAAACGCGCCGCCCGTGCGCCCGTTGCGCGTCGGCATTACGCAGTCGAACATATCAACGCCGCGATAAACCGCTTCGACCAAATCTTCAGGCGTTCCCACGCCCATCAAATAACGCGGCGCATTTTTCGGCATCTGCGGCGCGAGATATTCCAAAACTTCATACATCACGGACTTCTCTTCGCCGACGCTCAAACCGCCGATAGCGTAACCGTCAAAACCGATTTCGGTCGTTAATTCGAGACTCTGCTTTCTCAATTCGAGATGTCCTGCGCCCTGTATAATTCCGAATAGAGCCTGCCGACCGTTCAGAGGGATGAATGATGAGGGATGAGGGATGAATACATTTTCACTTTCCGATTCATCCTTCATCCCTCCGCCCTCTGCCCTCAAAAATCCGCTATCCATCCCTGCATTTTGCAAATCATTGAAACGATTTTTTGACCGTAACGCCCAACGTGCAGTCATTTCGAGACTTTGTTTGGTGCGCTCGAATCCGGCATCTCCCGGCGGACATTCATCGAAAACCATGACGATTTCCGAACCGAGTGCGGCTTGAATCTCCATCGAAACTTCCGGCGAAATAAACTGCCTGCTGCCGTCGAGATGCGAGCGAAATTCTACGCCTTCCTCGTTTAGTTTTCGCAGATCGGTCAGCGAAAACACCTGAAAACCGCCCGAATCAGTCAGCAGTGAACGATTCCACGTTGAAAACTTGTGCAGTCCGCCTAAGTGTCGGATGGTTTCCGCGCCCGGACGCATAAAAAGATGATAGGTATTGCCCAAGATAATCCGCGCATCCATCTCGTCTTCGAGAAATTCATAGCGCACACCTTTGACCGTGCCTTGCGTTCCGACGGGCATAAAAACCGGCGTTTCGATCAACGAACGCCTGGTTCGCAAAATTCCCGCCCGCGCCTCGCCTTCCTGCGCGATCACTTTCCAATCAATCGGAGTCATCTTTTAAATTAAAAATTACAAATTAAAAATTACAAATTACAAATTAAAATCACGCCTCCGTAATTTTTAATTCAAAATTTTTAATTTTCAATTCATTTTCCTCCCACTAAATTCCAGATATTTTCCGCGCCGACAGCGATTTCCGAGATGATGACGGCGTTTTCGTTAATTAAAATCGCTGACGGCGTTCCCGTCATCCCGATTTTGTTGGACAATTCGCTGTTTTTATCGAGCAAAACTTTGCCCTGCAAATCGAGTTTTCGCAGACGTTCGGCATCGCCGTCCGAAACAATCAACAGTTCGAGCGCGTTGTCGCCCTGATTTTTATTCCAATCGCGCAGTTCGGGCAACAGTTGGGCGCACCAACCGCAATCGAGTCCCCAATAAGTCAGCAAAGTTTTTCTGCCTTTGAGATTTTCGGGCGTAAAATTTTCGCCGTTCAGTTCAGGCAGCGCAAATTCGGGAACGCTTTCGCCTAAGAATTTCGCGCCGTTTTCGTTTTTGAGATAGAGCATTCCGTCCGCGATTTCAGTCTGCGCGATTTGCTCGAAAAGTTCACGAATCTGCACGTCGCCGACCGACAGATGTGAACCGATTGTGCCGTCTGCATTGATTAAAACCGCCGTCGGAGTCCACAACGCGCCGAACATTTCGCCGGTTTCCTTGTCTTTTTGCAGCAAAACGCGATTTTTCGCAATCGTTTCAAATTTTTCGAGATTCTGCTGCTCATCGCCGCTGCTGATGAAGATAATTTCCAGCTTTTCCCGCAATTGGTTTTGCCAATTAATTAACTCCGGCATTAGTGCGGCACACGGACTACAGTTGGGCGAAACGAACAATAAAACCAACGGTTTGGCGATCAACAGCAGATTTTCAAACGACGCTTCCCTGCCGTCGAGTCCGGGCAAAACAAAATCGGGCGCAGGCGCACCAATCGGCAAACCGCTTGTCGGCGGCACAAAATCTTCACGCCTCGTTTCCGCGCCGTCACGCGCCGCGACATCCAAAACTTCGATGCGCCGCGAAATTTCGGTCTGCTGTTCGGAAATCTTTTTCAAATAAAAAATTACCGCGCCGAGTAATCCGCAAAGTGCCAATCCGAAAACTAATTCCAAAGCGATTTGATCGCTCAAATCAGTAAAACTCAAACCTTGATTTTTCCAGCCGCGCAACACCAAAACGAACGCCAAAAAAGCCAGAACAACATTTCGCGCCAAACTTTTGCGCGAAACAGGTTCGCTGTGAATCGCGCCGAAACAATGACAATCCGGCGTGTTGCCGAGTTTTAACTGCCGAATCATCCCTGCAACAAAAACCGCCAACAGCAAAAATCCGAGAACCGCGCCGAACCACGAAACTGTCGTCCACAAAAGCAAAAACGCAATAAATAATTCTGCAACCGGCAGCGCAATCGAAAGAGGTTTCGCCAATTTTTTCGGCACGCCGAATTCCTTGACGGCTTTTTCCGAGCCTGCCAAATCGAGCAATTTACCGATTCCCGCCAACGCGAAAACGGCAAATAAAATTATTCTGATGAGTAAAATGATCACTTCCATTTTTCTATGTATAATAATCCGGCAGACGATTACTAAGATTTTTTACTGCCTACTTTACGTTCGCCGTCTTTTTCTTTGCGAACTTTATGTTTTTCTTTCAGACGAATCGGTGTCGCAAAAAACTCGAATTCTTCGCGCAGACGGTTTTCGATGTAGCGCAGATATGAAAAATGCAGTCCGCCTTTGTCGCCGCCGGACGTGAACAAAACAAATAGCGGCGGACGCATTCCGCCCTGCGTGATGAATTGAACTTTGACGCGCGAAACGCCGCCTTTGACGGGCGAAGGCGCGGACGAACCGCCTTTCGGCTGTGAAACATTATCTTCAAAAAATCGGTTCAGTTTCGACGTTTGAATGCGTGTATTTCTGGCTTCGTTTGCCTTGACGACGAGCGGCAGAATGTTCGTTACGCGCTGTCCCGTGAGCGCGGAAATCGTCACGAGCGGCGCGTAGCTGAGAAATTTCATATGTTGACGCACATCTTCTTCAAAACGATAAACCGTGTTCGTCTCTTTTTCGGCGAGCGCGTCCCATTTATTGACGACCAGAATCACCGAACAACCCGATTCGACGGCGTAACCCGCGATATTTGCGTCGAGATTGGTGACACCTTCGACGGCATCAATAATCATAATCGCAACATCGGCGCGTTCGAGTGATTTTCGCGCCATGATAACCGACATTATTTCCGCCTGTTCGGTCGTTTTTCCTTTGCGGCGAATTCCGGCGGTGTCAATGATCGTAAAATTTTGTCCGTCAACCGTTAAATGCGTATCAACCGCATCGCGCGTCGTGCCGGCAATCGGCGACACGATGACGCGCTCTTCGCCGAGCAGTTTGTTGAGCAGCGAAGATTTCCCGACGTTCGGACGACCGATGATGGCGAGCTTGATTTCTTCCTGTTTTTCCTCTTCGACATCTTCGGGAAATTCCAGCACGGCGAAAATTTCGTCGAGCAGATCGCCGATTGACGTGCCGTGTTCGGCGGAAATCGGTGATAGAGCGAAACCGAATTTATAAAATTCTCCGGCTTCTTCTTCGACCTTACGCGTTTCGCATTTGTTGGCGGCGATAAAAACCGGCTTGCCGATGTTTCGCAGATACAAACCGATTTCTTCGTCGAGCGGCGTAATTCCGGCGCGGGCATCAACCACCCAGACAATCGCCTGTGCCTGCGCGATGGCAAATCCGGCTTGTTTAAAAATATTGGCGGGAATAATCGCTTCATCGTCCGGCACGATGCCGCCGGTGTCCACGATTTCAAAAGTTTTCGCTTTCCATTCGACCTCGCCATAAATGCGGTCGCGCGTAATTCCGGCTTCATCGCCGACGATAGATTTGCGCGTCCCCGTCAAACGATTAAAAAGCGTAGATTTCCCGACATTCGGACGACCGATGATGACAACAAAAGGTAAATTCATAATTCAAACTCATTATTTAACCTTTTTACCTTATCATTTTTCAAGAAGCCGAACTAAATAATGAATTTTTAGATTAAAAAAACGTGCGACCGGAATGCAAGCCGCCAGCCTGCGTTCCGTTAAGAAAAAAAAGGCTCGACTATCATAGCCGAGCCGAAGTTTAACTTTTCTGCATTTATCAGTTCGAGATAAAACTCAAAATTCCCGCGAGTATATTGCCTAAAAGCGAGTATTTGCCGTTTGAGTAATTTCCGAAACGTGAACGGCTGTAATATCCGTCCTCGTAGCCGCGCTGAAAACCTTCGCGGAAATAATATTGATATTCGTTTAGATCAACGTAATAGCCGTCGTAACCATAGCTTGCGTCGCTGTAACCGTAGGCATTTTGATAGTCGTAGCTCCAATTATCCTGACGGTCGGCTTGTCCGGCGCGGAAACCTTCTTCGTAACCTTCGTTGAGCGCGTTTTGCAGCATCTGTACGCCGTATTGACTGGTGTAATAATAATTTCCGCCGCGATTATAACGGTAATTATTGGAGTAATTGTTATATCGCCAATTTTGCAGCCGGAGTTGATCCTGCCTCAGACGTTCCCAATATTCCTGCTGATAACGAAGTTGGGCGTTTCTGCGCTGCTGCTGCAAATTTCGTTCGCGCTGTTCTCTTTCACGTTGTTCACGCTGCCAACGCTCACGATATTCCTGCTGTCGGCGTTCTTCCCACAGGCGATTATCGCGGTTGTTGTTCCGATTGCCGGCGCGGTCGTTATTGCGATTATGGTCGCCGTTGGTATTTCGGTTATCAGGTTGATTGTTGCGATCCTGATTGCCGTTTCGCCAATGCCCGTTGCGTTGGTCGTTTTGATTGCCGTTGCGGTCATCACGTCCGCTGCCGCGATTCTGATTGTTTTGATTGTTTTGCTGACGCTGGCGTTCCAGTTCCTGTTGGCGTTCCTGTTCGATTCGCGCTTGATCGCCTTTGCGATTTTCGTTCTGCCGGCGCGTGATTTCATCGTCGCGCTGACGACGCTGTTCCTGTTGTTGGCGTTCCTGCTGCTGCTGCGTTTCGTCCTGTTGCCGACGGCGCGATTCGTTTTCCTGTCGTCCGGCTTCTTCCTGCTGCCGACGCTGTTCTTCATTCTGACGAGTCTGATTCTGCCGGCGTTCCTGTTCCCTGCGCTGCTCCTGTTCGGCGCGGCGTTGTTGTTCCTGCTGTTGCCGTTGTTGTTCCTGCTGTTGCCGCTGCTCTTGCTGTCGCTGCTGATCCTGTTGTTGTCTTTGCTGTTCCTGTTGCTGCCGCTCTTCGTTATTTTGCCGGCGTTCTTCGTTGCGCTGACGCTGTTCGTCGCGCCGTTGATTACTGTCCTGATTTTGAGCGGGCTGATCCTGATTGTCACGCTGTCGTCTTTGCGCGTCCGCATTTGAATTGATGCCGAAAATCACAAACGAAGCGGCGAAGGCTGAGACTGCAAACCTTTTTAAATACCTCGAATTCATATCGTTTCTCCTTTGAATTTATTGATATAAAACCGGATGGTTTAATACTAAAAAAGTTTCAGAGCAAATTCGAGTCCATAAAAGTAAATGTTGATATAACAGCATTTACTTTTATGCCGGAATTTTTTGGTGACGTTTTCGTTGATCGTTAAACTATTTGGTGAGTTTTTTTAATTGCCCGAAAATTCGTAGATGATATGCACATTGAGCAAATTGTTGGTAATTTCCGGGCGCATTCCAACGGCTTTCATCCGCACACTTCCTGCGTTCTGCACCGGCACGACGAATGAAACTTTGTCGAGCGGCAGAATCTGAATCGGATTCATCTTTCTGTCAATCGCCGTCTGCACGAGTTTGGTGACAAAACTGCTGCCGACACCGTTCGTGCCGCTTAACTGCACATTATCCAAAGTCGCGTGACCGACGAGCATTCGTTTTTCCGCGTCGTAGTTCAGTTCGATCTGCGATTCCGCCCAACCCGAAAATTCGACACAGCCGACAAACGGCGGATTATAATTGCCCGAAAAAGCAATCGGCGCGTAGATTTTCCCGTCACGAAATTTGACCGCCGTTCTCACGCCGTCAATTTCACGCTGCAGTTTGATTGATTCGTCGCAATTGGATTTTGGATTTCGGATTTTGGATTTTGGATTTGAATACGCGGAATTGACGTATAAAAATTTTGAATCGGCTCTGATGATTTCCGGCTCTAAATCTTCAACTTTGAACCTTGAACTTTGAATCTTAAACCTTGAACTATTCACCGCCAAAGGAAACGACGGCGGATTCGGATTCTTAAAAAGCGCATCGAGCAGCGCGTCGAAAAACGGCTCGTTAAGCTGAATCGTCACTTCCGCCTGCTGCGCTTCAGCGGCTGAAATTAATATCAAGATGCAAAAAATCAAACTGGAAATTTTCTTCATTGCTTGTTTTCCTTAAAAAAATCTTCGGGCAAAGGTTCGCCATACATTTTTTGGAAATAGATTTTCTTTTTTTCCTTTTCCGGCAAATCATTCGGTAAAGATGCAAAAATAAAAGTCCGCGCCGCCATAAACATTTCGCAAGCCATAGCAATTCGTTTGGACGCGCCTAGTTTCATCATCATTTCAAACTGCATTTGTTCGATTTCCGGCATTGTATCGTTCATTGTTTTATTGCCTCCAAACATTCATTTAACGTATTTTCGACATCTAATTTGATCGCCCATTTTTTGATATATTCAAGATCATAAAATTCTTCATCAGTCGTTCGAAGCAGATTTTTTATATCCGTTAACTGCTTTTCCGAAAAACTTTCCTTTGCCCACCAGAGTTTTGAGAGAATCAAATCTTCGTGTGTGATAATCCAAATATATTCGCCGTAAAAATCAATTTTGCGGCGGCGGCTGAAAGCATTTTTTTGAAATTCGGTTGATTTTCTAATCACGCAATCAACTTTAAAGGCGGTTTCCTGATGAATTAGATTGAACATTCTTTCCGACGCAATCGCCCGACTAACGGCGTTGTGCGGAACGTAATATTCAGGCTCGAAGGCGGTGATAATTCGACTTGCGTCCGACGA
The DNA here is from genome assembly GCA_965247235.1 of Pyrinomonadaceae bacterium. Classification (GTDB taxonomy): domain Bacteria; phylum Acidobacteriota; class Blastocatellia; order Pyrinomonadales; family Pyrinomonadaceae. The sequence continues at coordinate 4,589,183 of OZ252004.1, read as the reverse complement.
TTTCAACTCCAAAACAATATCAATGTCAGCCGTGAACCGATAAACCGAATAATTCATCATCGCCATCGAACCGGAAAGCATATACGGAATTTTCAGACGTTCGATTTTCTCGGCAAAGTCGTGGAGAATTTTAATCGGCAGAAAGTTTTGTCGTGGTTCTTCCATTTTATAAACCGCTCCTCACAATATCGTGCAGCCTCAGCAAACCGACGCATTTTTCGTCTTCGACGACCGGCAGAACGGAGATTTGCGACGGACGGTTTTCCATTAATTGGAGCGCGTCGTAGGCGAGCATTTCGGGATTTGCAACGGTCGGGTTTGCCGTCATCATCTGCGCGGCTTCGAGCGTCGAAAAATTTTCGGGCGCGGTTTTCTCGATGGTGCGGCGCAGATCGCCGTCGGTGATGATGCCGATTAGTTGATTGTTTTCGTCCGTCACATTGACCGCGCCGAGCGAGTTTTTAGAGATGGATTTAACGACCGCGAGCCAGTTTGCCGACGGTGCGACCGAGGCGTTTTCGTGCATCAGATTTTTGACTTTAAGCGTCAGTCTTTTGCCCAAACGTCCCGCCGGATGATTGGCGGCGAAATCTTCGGCGGTCAGTTGTTTGGCATCCATCAAAGTCATCGCCAGCGCGTCGCCGACCGCGAGCGCGACCGTCGTCGAGGTCGTCGGCGCGAGATTGAGCGGACACGCTTCCTTGTCAACCGAGGCATCCAAAACGACATCCGACTGCCGTGCAAGCGTCGAATCGAGATTGCCGACAATCGCAATCAAAGACACGCCGCGTTCCTTCATAATCGGCGTAATCAACAGCAATTCGTCGGTTTCGCCCGAATTGGAAAGCGCAATCACGACATCGTTCGACGCGATCACGCCGAGTCCGCCGTGCAAAGCGTCAGACGGGTGAACGAAGACGGCAATCGTCCCGGTCGAAGTCATCGTCTGCGCGATTTTCTGCGCGATCACGCCTGATTTGCCAACGCCGGTAATAATGACTTTGCCGCGACACTCGAACAATAAATCAACGGCACGTTCGACCGATTCGCGTTCGAGATTATTCGCCGTCCGGCTAATCGCGGCGGCTTCGAGATTGAGAAATTCGACTACTTTTTGAAAATGTTCGCTCATTTCTGAAAAGTTTGCGAGCAAATGTTTTATTTGGCAAGCAGCAAATAATTTTTGTTGAATAATTAAAACCGTTTCGAGAACAAATTTTTATTTGTCCGCAACCGGCTTAAAAAAGTCGGCGACGATCAGCCATTTGCCGCCGCGCAGTTTCCAGATTTGCACGAAATTGCCTTTTTCGACGGTTTTGTCGGGTTTCGTCAGCGTGTATGTGTTGGTAATATATGCCAGATCAGCCGCGCCGTTGAAAACGCTGCGTTTCGGGAAGACGATCACGCCTTTCATATTCTTCGCTTCGGAAGCGGCGGCTGATTTGCCGATTATCGGCATTTTGCCTTCACGGAGCAGATGAATATCTTCGGCGGCAAATATTTTGTAGGCTTTTTCGAGACTGTTCTGCGAAGCGGTTTGATAAAACCGAATCGTCGAATCTGCCGCCGACGAATTGTTTGCATTGGCTTCTTTGCCCGAATCGGCAGGCGATTTCCACGCGGTCTCAATCGTATTCGGTTTATCGTGCGAAATTCCGCAATCTAACACAATCAAATAACGATTGTCCGGCTGACGTTCCCAGATACTCAAATATTCGCCGTAATATGCGTTCGGATCGGCTTTGCCTTTTGCCCTGTAAATCGAGTTTCCCGTCGTCCAGCCGACCGCGCCGTTTGATGAAACATCAACGTAATTCGGATTCCAGCGCAAATCAGCCGTCGAATCAGCCTGAGTTTTCCAAAATTCTCTGCCGTTAATCCGCTGTGGATGGAAAATCACACCGTCCGGTGCGAGAAACGCCAAAAAAGCACGATTGATGTTTTGTTCGGCAATCGTTTGCTCGAATGATTTTTCCGCTTCGTAAATTTTTTGGAGATTGTTCTTTTCCTGTCCGAAAGCAGTCGTTAAAAATAAAAAAATTATGGTTAAAAGGAATGATAATTTCATAGAGAATTATGTTACTAATGTATGTAAAAATTTTATAACATAATGCGGAAACCTGCACGAAGCCGTGGCGCAGTTTCACCCTTGCTTCGTGCAGGTTTCCGATTTGTTAATCAACTGAAATTTATGCTCATCTGATTAATTTAATTTTTTAAACGATTACATATTCCGAATCAAATTGAAAAACATCACCTGCCGGTAAACTATTGATTAAAGCAAAAAGACGCAAATGACGCGGAAAAGATTTTTAAAACTTTCTTTTCCGCGTCTTTTGCGCTTTTATTTTGAGTTTTTAACTAAACCCGATACGTTACATCATCGTCAATCGAAGCGTTTACTTCGATCTCAGTCTGACCTTCCTGAGAAATGTTTTTTTCATTTGCTGTTTTCATTAAAGTTTCCTGACGACCGGAAGAATTAGAAAAATCGGAATTCTGTTTGACATCAAGTCCGGTAAAATTCAATCCGCGATCACGAAATATCTGCAACAGTTCTGATTTTCTCGCCTCGATCTGTTTTTTAATCTGTTCGCTGCCCGCCAAAAATTCGGCTTTATATTTGCCGTTTTCATCGAGCGAGATTTTGATCTGCAAACCTTCTAAAACCGAATTTTTGAGCGTCAGCACGAGTTGTTTGGAGTTTTCCAAATTCTGCATCCGAACGGCGGCGACGATTCGTTCGAGATCGGCGACGTGAACAATCGAACGGGCGGCGGGAATCGAATTTTCCGACATTTGCCGGTTATCGAAAATCATTCCCAAAGCCGCAAATGCCGTCTGATCATTATTGCTGCTGTCGTTGCTGTCGCCGCCTGATTCGCCTTTGTGTTTTTCTTTTTCTTCGACCGATTCACGATTTTGCACCGAATCGAGGCTCGAATCTTCGCCGTCGGAAGAAGCCCCGGTCCGAGAGTTTTCCGTCGTGCGGCTTTTTTCGGGTTTGCTGCGCGAATCATCTTCTTTGCCGGAATTTTTTCGCGCTTCTTCGAGAATTTTCGCAAACGCGCTGCCGGACGGCGCAGGAGTTTCGAGATTATTCGTTGTCTGATAAATCGAGCCGCCGGAAGACGCGGAACTTTTGGAAACGCTGTTTTGACGATTCGCCTCGTTCGTTTTCGATGATTCGACTTTCATTTGTCCGCTCTCCTTTTATTTAATTTTGGAAGCCGCTTCGCGCAGTTTTTTCTGGACTTCGTTTTTGTTCGTCGTTTTGCCGTCCGGGTCTAAATCGGCGGCTTTTTGAAACGATTCTTTGGCAACCTGATATTCACGCTGGTCGAAATAAATTGTTCCTAATTTATAGTGTGCAACAGCATTAGCCGGATCGAGTTCAATCGCTTTCTGATATGCGGCAATTGCGCTGACACCGCGTTTAAGCTGCAAGTAACCGTCGCCGATTGAAACATAAACTTCGGGTTTCTGCCAATCCTTCGCTACTTCTTCGAGTTGCTTGATGCCTTCTTCGGTCTTTTTCAACTGCAATTGCGTCGTTCCGAGCCAAAAGCGCGTCTCCGGCGTTTTGTAACCGTTTTCGATAGCCAGAGTGTAAGCCGAGGCAGCTTCTTTCTGATGTCCCAAAATTCTTTGCGCGTCTCCAAGTTTGCGATAAGCCATTGCCAGTTTCGGGCTTAACTGCAAAGCGCGTTGAAAGGCTTTGACAGCTTCGAGCGTCTGCTTATTTGCCAGATACGCCGTGCCTAAACCGTAAAACGGCAAACCCGACTGCGGCATAAATTCTTCTGATTTGGTGAACGCGGTAAAAGCGTTCGGATAATTTTCTTTGGCTAGTTCGATTTGACCGGAAGCATACCAACGCTGCGCTTCAATCTGCACGGCAGTGTAATCCTGAAATTGACCGAGCTGCGCGGCTTTCAGAACCAATTCCCAATCGCCAGTCGTAATCGTATCGGTTGTTTCGGGATTATTATAATCGGTCAAAATTCTTTTAACTTCGCCGCTTACCTCGACGACTTTCTGCATATCGGTCGTCTTTGCAGGATCGGAGCTTTTAACCGCTATGACTTCGCCGGAGTTGGATTTGACTGCGACTTGCGGAAATAAATTAAAGGTCTTGTTTGAATCGCTGATCGTAATTTTCTGAACGGGGAAAACAATCCGGTTATTTTTCTTGACCATCACCCGGTAATCGCCGATCACCAATTTTCTCGTCAATTTGCGGTCGCCGTTGGTTTGACCGAGTATCCGGTCATTCAACCAGATTTCCGAAAGCGGTTCCTGAGTAATAAATGTGACCAATTCCAAATCCGATTTTCTGCTTCTGACAACCGCTTTCGGTTTGTCGGAACGCACGACACGCGACTCCTGCGGAGGCGCAGTTTTGACAATCGTTTTCTTTTTTGACGGTTTTGGCTGCGCTTTACCGTAAACCGCATTCTGCAACGAATTTTGTGCAAAAACGACGGTCGAACCCGCGCAGCTTGCTATGAGCGACAGGGCAACGCACAATTTTTTGTTTTTCAATAAGCCGATTCGATTATTTTTTTTCGCTGACATTTTTATCTTCTCCGTCTTGAATAACTCTTTGATTTTGATAATTTTTATTAAATACACTTTGTTTATAATTCTTGATTTAAGTAGTCGTGCAAAATAAATTTGAAGTTTTTCTGCGCCGTTCGGCAGGTTCTGCGGGACGATTTTCTTGTTTTCCGCAGAACCCGCTGATTCCCGCAGATTTATGCAACATTTATGTTTCAAAAAACGGATAAATTTATTTTGTACGACTACTTACTTGGTTACGACGACATATCGAAACCCGACTTCCGGCACTCTGGTATTTTCGGGAATTTCGTAACGCGCCTGAGCTGAAATCTGCGAAACTTTATCTTTGGAAGTCCCGCCCTTGACGATTCGCAGAATCTGCTTGTTTTTGAGTGCTTTAACGACGAATTGATCGCTCGCCTCCGACTCGTTTTCCAGTTTATCCTGCGTCCATTCCCAGACGTTCCCCGCCGTGTCATAAACTCCGAAAGGCGAACGATTGATTTCCGAACTCTTGACTGCCGAGATTTTCCCGCCGGTTTCCGACGAACTGACGGCATCTTTTTTCCATTCGTTGCCCCACGGATATTTCAAACCTTCCTTACCGCGTGCCGCGAGTTCCCATTCGGCTTCGCTGGGCAGACGCACGGTTCGCCCGGTTTTTTTGCTCATCCACTGACAAAAACTCTGTGCGTCTTTCCACGAAACATCAGTCACGGGAAACTTTTCCTCGCCTGCCGGAATCGCCCCGTTTTTCCAGTTCGGCGGAGCTTGATATTTGGCATCTTTGACGAATTCGGCATACTGCCCGTTCGTCACTTCGGTTTCGGCAATCGCAAAATCGGTGATGATCGTACGTTTAAACGGCAATTTCGTATCGCCGCCGCCGGTTGCAAATTCGAGTCCTGCAATACTAACCGTGCCTTCAATCTCCGGTTTTTTTTCTTCTTCAACCACTTCCGGCGAAGCAGTCGGCTGCACGGTTTGAACCGGCACGGGCGTTTCCGGGATCGCCGTAAAAACCGGCGGCGGTTCGGTGACAGCGACGCTGACGATATTTTGCTTGAGTTTCGCTCCGAACAGATACCACGAACCGTAACCCAGAAAAACGGCAATGACAAAACAGACCAGACCGGCAATTGCTAAAGGCAGAACGCGCGATTCTTCTGCCGTCGGCTGGTTTTCGACTTCTTTATTTGTGGCAGTTAATTTTTCCGTCATAAAACTTTACCGGCTCTTATGAACTGAAATTGTTTATATATTTCAATTATAATACTTTCCGCCATTTCAAAGCAATTGTTTTTAAAGATTCATTTTTTGTCGCGCCGGTTGTAAATAATCGAACCGATTTCATCGCTGATTTTTTGAGTTTTGCGTTCGGCGACAACTTTTTCCGTGTTCGACCAATTTTCTTTGTGAATTTCGATGACCTTTAAATCTTTTGCCGATTCCAACAATTTTTCACGCGCCCATTCGACTTCTCTTTCTGCCTTGGCGACAGTTTTTTTTTGCTCTTCGATTGATTCGAGAATCTCTTTTTCCAAACTTTTCAGGTCGTTCAGAAATGTTTTATGCCCCAAAACATTCTGCGTCTGCGTTCCCTGAATCAAATCTTCCTGCATCGCTTTCTGTGCCGCGCTCTGCCGTTCGTAACAATTTTGGAGCGTTTTTTGCCGCCGCTTGAGTTCTGCTTCCGTTTTGGCGAGATGTTCCATCCGCAAAGCGACGTTTTTCGCCGCTTCTTCTCTGGCGCGTCCGCGAATATCAAGCACGGTTTGCAGTCGGTATTTTTTGCCGTTCATAAACTTTTCTCTATTTTAACAGATTGAAAAGGTAAATTTAAGTTGAATTATCCGGCGCGTATCATTACATTGTAAGAATCCGCTGATTTCGACGAAAGTTTTTGCGCGGCTGTCCTTCGATAATTGATTGATAATGTTTAATTGTTGAAATATCGGATAAATTACTTTTGTAGAGATTTAGGAAAAGCGTGGCTGAATTAAATTCCGAAAATTTATTTGCCTCCCAACAGGCTTTTGTGGACCGCGACGAACTCGTCGAGCGTTACCGCCCGTATGTTTTTTCAATCGTCAAACAGGTCAAAAATTCTCTGCCGCTCAATGTAGATTTCGAAGAACTCGTCAGTTACGGGATGATCGGTTTACTCGAAGCCGCCGACCGCTACGATCCGCGCCGCAAAGTTTCATTTTCAACTTTTTCATATTATCGCATCAAAGGCGCGGTCTTCGACGGACTGCGCGAGATGGGTTTTCTGACGCGCACGCCGAATCCCGCGTGGGTGCGCCGCGAAGCGATCTTGAACGATCTGATTCAAACGGCGACCGACGACGAAACCGACAATCCGACGGCGACGGTCGAAGACGAAATCGCCAATATCGAAAGATCGGTTGATTCGCTGATCCCGGCATATTTATTGTCTTTGAGCGATGAAAACGCGCCTGAAATCGCCGACAAAAGCGATTTGGCGGATGTCGTTATCGAGCAGAGTCAGACGATGGGAAAAGTTCGCAGCGCGGTCAAAGAACTGCCTGAAAAGGAGCGCGAAATCATCGAATCTTTATATTTCAAACATATCTCAACCAAAGAACTCGCCCAACAAATGGGTGTTAATAAATCGTGGGTTTCAAGGCTTCATTCCAAAGCCGTCCAACGTCTGCGCCAGAGATTGAGTTTGAGCGGCGTAATCTCCAATTAATAGACATCTTTCCAAAATAATATGTCTTATTGAAGTGTTTGAATCCTCAAATTATTAAAATCCAAAGTTTATTTTGGAAAGTTGTTTAAGATTTTTTTCATAATATTCCTGTTAATCAAATTTATCAGGAAACTTTTTTATATTTCCGGCGATAACTAAATCAGCGGACAATTAAACACGATTAAAATAAATTGTTGTCAAAGCAATTCTTTTGGAGGAAACCTGAAATGGCAGATTTTAACATTAAATATTTCGATTCGAGCGCAGATTTCACTATCAAGTCATTTAAATCCGAAACAGATACTGATTTTCAAGGTGTCGGCGACACAAACGATGTCAATCATCTTTTGTCGGACATTTTTGAAGATTTCTCGAAATTATTCGACGCGCTGGGCAATCAGCAGACCAAAGGCGATCCGAATATTTGGCAGGGCGGATGCTGCACACCACCGATTTTTGAAGATAGCTGTCACCCGGCAAACAGTCTGAAATCCGACGGCAACGTCGTGACGACTCCCGGCGGTTTTAAAATCGAATCAACCGGGCAATACGACTGGAAAATCACCGGACCCGACGGCAAAGAAACATCCGTCACCGGCGATCCGCACGTTCACGAAGGCGACGGCGGCAAATGGGATTTCAAACGCGATTCGACCTTCGTCTTGGGCGACGGCACGAAAATCAACGTCAAAACCACGCCTTACGGCAATGGCGCGACCGTGACCGCAAATCTCGAAATCATCAGCGGAAATGACCGTATCAACATTTCCGATATTGATAAATGCAAAGGAAAAATCGGCGAAATTACGCACGACGGATTCAGCCGCACCAATAGCTTTGCCGGCAGCGATGTCTTCGTGATGGGCAAAGAAAGCGACGATTGGGCATTTCAGGGACGCGAAGTGACCGGCAGCAATAACGGCGGCGACAGTTTCCAGCTCGGCAATGATCTGCAAGCCGGAAATCTGCGCGGACGTGACATCAACCCGAATCATTTTGAATTCGACTGGGCAAATTTTTTCAAAGACAAATCGAGCGGTATTCCGCTAAGTTGGAACAATTCGTGGCGACCCAATCAATACGGCTCGAATCCATATTATCAGGGAATTTCAGATCGTCCTTTCGCCTCGAAAACCGAACGGCGATACGATGCCGAACAACACCGCAAACAAATTATGCGGGCGATGAATCTGGTCGGCAGAATGTTTCACTTGGTCGGTCAAATCAATAAATGGAGCAACGCGACGAATCTCGGACGCAGAGGCTCGATGTATGTTTAAGTAAACTCAACCGGCAGGCGGCGCATTTGATGTCCGCCTGCCGGTTAAGTTTTAAAATGAAACCCGGACATTTTTATGACAAACAATCAGCCAACGCCCGAACGCAGCGTCGAATCGCTTGGAAGACTGGCATCAGGTCAAATTACTTTGGCGGAATTTGCCGGTTTGAGCAAGCCGCAGTTATACGAAATCGCCAAGGTCGGTTACAAAATGCTCAATTCCGGCAAACTCGAAGAAGCGCGGGAAATCTACACGGGATTAGTCGCCGCCGATCCTTATGACAGCGTTTTTCATTGTCATCTCGGCGCGGTTTTTCTTCGTCAGGGCGAACTCGAAAAAGCGTTCGGCGAATATGAAGCCGCGTTGCGATTCAACTTCGCAAATGTTGATGCGCTTGCCGGTCGCGGCGAAATTTTTATTTTAAAAGGCGAAACCAAGCGCGGTCTCGAAGATTTGCGAAAGGCTCTGGAAAATGATCCCGAAGGCAACCGTCCGTCAACTGCCCGCGCCCGCACTTTATTGCTCGCACTGCACGACGCGGCATCGAAAAAAATCGAAGTTTGATTATTTTGGATAAGGGAGTTATGAACAATGGGCAATCAGGTTAAAAATGATTCGACCAATGCTTCGACAGGCGTTTCGGTCGGCGGAAACAATGGCAGAGGTTTTGCCGGTTTAAAAGGTTCTGCGCCGATTTCCGCGAAAACAGGCGCAAATGCCTTGCAAAATGTCACGCGCCATCTGAGTCAGAATCCGCAAAAATCCCCTAATGCCGGACGCAATAACGGCAGCAATCAACCCGACGACAATCCACGCGCCCGTTTTAATCGCAATGAATCGCCGACCGAAAACGGCAATCGCAGCAGCGGACGATCCGATAACCGGGGACAGAACAACCGCACACAAACCGATGCGCCGCAGAACAAATCACAGCGCAATGAATCGGGAAACGAACGCGAGGTTCGGAGAGGACAAAACACCGAACCTCAGCCGTCAAACAATCGCCAAAACGACAATCGCGGCAACAATCTCCAGCCGCGCGATAATCGTAATAACGACTTTCAGCGTCAAGAAAGCGGCAACAATCACAATTCGGAAAACTACTCGCACGAATCACTCAATTCTTCCAATCGTTCCGAAGGCGGAAATAATTTACTGCGAACGGCAGTCAGCCAAATTTTGCAGCGCGGCGATGTTTATTTGAACAATAATTCGCTCAATTCGCTCGTCAATCAGCGCGGTCAAAGTAACTCGAATGGTAATCAGCAGATGTCACTTCCGCCGCAAATTAAAGATTTAATGCAACTTGCCAACAAAAATTTGCTGCCGATACTCGACAATCGGCACGATTCTATTCCGCAGAACATTAATCAGTTTGCGCGTCAGTTTGAAGGACAATTTAAGAACGAATTGCACGAATTGAAACAGTTCGTGCAGAGCAATCCGGTTTTTCAAGCAAAAAGTTTCGCGCAGTTAAATATTCAGGAAAGAATGTCGGCGGCAATCGAAAAACTGCTGATGTATCTGCCGCCGTCGGTCGTCGAAAATTTACGGAAACATCCGACCGAAGAGATTTTAAACGGTTTATTACTTGCTCGCGGTCTGATCGTGCCGCGCGAAGTTGTCGCTGAAATTATTAATTTGCTGAATTCGCCGCAAGCGAAAATGAACAGCGAAATTCCGCTCACGAATCTGCGTGATCTCGGTCAACTGGTTAAAATTTTGATTGCCGATGCAGGCGCGTCGAAAACCGCTTCGAGCCTCGATTTGGCGGTGCAGAAATTTGTCCGTATCTTGAACGCCAACAACCAGTTCGGCATTCTGCTCGCGGCGGTCAGCATTGCCAATCAGCCGAACGCAAATTCGGTCAGCCGTTCGGTGATGCTGGTGCAGATTTACGAATTGATCGGCAAACTGCTCGAAGCCGGCGACCGCGCGATGAACCGGCAAGTGCCTGAAAATTCACCGAAAAATCTCGTCCAAAAAGACTCCAAAGAAAATTTTCTGTCAATTTCCGTCAAAGCGAAAAACGAAAAATCGGCGGACGTAAAAAATACGCATACAACCAATGCCGCCGGGACATTAAAACAATATTTAGAATTTAACCCGAATCTGAGAAACGATAAATCAATCTCCGCGTTTACCAATCCTGATGACGCACGTCACGCACAGCATAATTTCCCGAGCGTATTTCAACACGAAATCGAAGCGTGGCTGAAAAGCGGAAATCATCGTTTCGTTAAAGATTATAACCTCGATAAACCAATCGGCATCGTCGTCGAACGAAGCCGCGAAGCAATCACGAACGCCTCGCAAATGCGGATCGTATTGGTGCGCGACGGCTCGCTCGCGGGCTGGCATTTTCTCAAATCTTTTCTGGTTGTTTGAGTGCAGCCTTAAAAATCAACTTTCCGCGCTTTCTGTTTATGGTGAAATCTGCTATTAAATGTAACGGTTTATGAGCGATTCACTATTTCAGTTTCCCGAACTTTTCCAGTTTTTTGGCGGCTATTTTTATCAAGGCTGGTCGGCTGACTACAGTTGGGAAGGTCAAACGCCGAATTTTGCTTCGGTCGTCAGACATTTCAAATCATTGAATCCGCCGCCAACGGTCAACAGCGTAATCAGCGAAATTGAACAATTATTGGCGATGAATCTTGACGAAAAAGAACTCGACGAAATTTTATCCGCGCTCGGCAACAACTATTATCTAACCGCTAAAAACGGCGATCACCGCCAATGGCTGACCGATATTTTAAGTGTTCTGCGCGAATCCGCAGTTAATGACCGTATCTTACGCGAATTGAATTAGCCTCAAAAAACGGAGAGCCGCAAAAAGGCGCAAAAGCCGCAAAAAAAGATCAAGAAAAAAGAAAAAAACAAATTGTTTGATCGAGAAAGTTTTAGCTTTTTTGAAATTCGAGCGTTTTTCAGGCAATTGATTTTCTTTTCAAAATTCTTTCCGTCTTTTCTTTTTTTGCGTCCTTTGCGCCTTTTTGCGGCTCTCCGTTCCGAATCTTCATCCGAGTTCACTTGTAAATCTCGACGACTGCTTTGCCTTCGCTGTTGATGTAGGCGCGATACATTCCTTCCGAATTGAACGAAATCGCCATATTGCCGAATTTATCCATAGCGATGACACCACCGTCGCCGCCGAGATCGCCGACTTTTTTGAGAACCGTGTCGGCAGCCTGCTGAATCGGCGAGGCGCGGTATTCGATTTGAGCGCAGATGTCACGCGCCACGCCCAGACGGATAAAATATTCGCCCCAGCCGGTCGCCGAAACCGCGCACGAATTGTTGTTGGCATACGTTCCCGCGCCGATGATCGGTGCATCGCCGACGCGCCCGTATTTTTTATTGGTCATTCCGCCGGTCGAAGTTCCCGCCGCGATATTGCCGTCTTTGTCGAGCGCGACTGCACCGACCGTGCCGAATTTATTCTGCGGCAAAAGCTGCGTTCCGGTCATCATTTCGGCGTAATGTTCCGTCACCGGCGGCTTGTTCGTTTTTGGAGTTTCAACTTTCGGCATTTCAATCTTCGGCATTGGCATCGTCATTTTTTCCTTTTCCTCTTTTTTGATTTGCTGCAAAGCGTCAAATCTTTCCTGCGTGAAAAAGTATTTTTCGTCAACCAATTCGATATTTTGTTCTTTGGCGAAAACTTCCGCGCCGTCGCCGATGAGCATCACATGCGGCGATTTTTCCATGACGGCGCGAGCCAGATTGATTGGATTTTTGACGTGATGGACACCCGCGACTGCGCCCGCCATCAAAGTTTTGCCGTCCATAATCGAAGCGTCGAGTTCGTTTTTGCCGTCGGCGTTAAAAACTGCGCCTTTACCGGCGTTGAAAAGCGGTGAATCTTCCAGAATATTGATGGCGATCTGCACCGCGTCAACGCTTGTTTTCCCGGCTTGCAGAGCTTTATATCCGGCGGTCACGGCTTCTGTAAGTTTAGCGCGATACGCCGCTTCTTTTTCCGGCGTGAGCGAACCTTTGGTGATTACACCTGCGCCGCCGTGAATGATAAATCCGAGCCTCGGTTTTTGCGGCGACTGCAATTGTTTGGTTTCGGCAAAGCCGCCTTTTTGCGCGAAAACCGGCAGAGAATAAACCGATAAAATCAAAATCAATGCAATAATTCGTTTCATAATTGTTCCTGTTGGATTCTTCAAAATTTCTCAACAGATTATCACAAAAAAACAAAAAAAATCGGTGAAATTTTGTCTCGACAAAATTTCACCGATTTCAAATGATTTGAAAACTTTTTATTTTTTCGCCTACATTAATTCTTCGATTTTTTTATTTTCATCAGATTTTCAATAATCACGGCAGGTTCGGCGCGTTTTTTATAATCGGGTTCGAGATACGCGTACACGATTTCGCCTTTTTGGTTGATGATATAAGTTGCCGAAAGCGGAAGTTCCGGTTTTACGGTCGAATTATATTTCGCCAAATCCAAACCGTATGAGATATATTTCTCGTTGGTTTCTTTGCCAAGCTGATAAACAATGCCGAACTTTCGAGCCGTTTCAAAATTCGGATCACTCATAACTGTAAATTCGACTTTATTTTTCTGAGCGACCGACAGCGAACGATCAGCGTTTTCAACCGAAATCGCCGCAACTTCGCCGCCCGCAGCTTTGATCTGCACCAGATTGTCCTGCAACTTTTTCAGATAAAGGTTGCAAAACGGACACCACGCGCCGCGATAAAAAACCAGCACGAGATTTCCTTTTTTAAGCAAATCCTGACTATTAACGGCTTTTCCGCTTGCGTCATTAAGCGTAAAAGAAGGCATTTTCGCGCCTGCCTTCAAACCGTTGTTAGCGGCATCTTCCGGCGAGATTTCGTGCGACATCATCGCATCTTTCGGCATTTTATCGCCTTGAGCAAACGCCGCAAACGCGGCTGAACACATCAACACCGCTGTCAGACAAAGTTTTTTCATCATAATATTTCCTTTTTCAAAATGTTCACTTATAATACCCGAATCGGGGGACAAAATAAAATTGAAAAATATTCACGGTCTCGTGTTTTATGCAGCAACTGCCAACGGAGCACGTCGCAATAGCCGCAGAAATACGAGTCTCTGAACAGAAGATATGGAATATTTTAATTTATTTTTTCCCCCTGAACGACAATGAAAAACACGGGCAATTTTATTCCCGAATTAAAATAATAGAATTTCGTGCATCGAAATCGGAGCTGAAAACGTCAATCTTATTCCGTGTTTGCCGATAATCAGATTAAAATCTCTATCTTCAAAATTTTCGCGCCGCGAGCCAGATTTTCGGCAGCGCGAGCAGTTTTTGAGTTTTGGTCGTGTGCGCTCTTTTGGTAAATATATTGTAATTTTGCCGTTCGATTTCATCTAATATTTTCGCGTAAATCCGCGACGCGAGCAAAACCGTGAAGCGCGAATCTTTTTCCAAAAGCGCAATTCCCTTTTCGCCTTCGGCATAATAAAAACGTGCGCGTTCGATTTGAAACTTCATCAGTGCGGCAAAATTTCCGTCAAATTCGTTGGCAAAAATTTGTTCTTCGCTAATTCCAAATCGGTGTAAATCTTCCTGCGGCAAATAAATTCTGCCCATCGCGGCATCTTCTCTAATATCGCGCAAAATATTCGTCAATTGCATCGCAATTCCCAACGCTTCGGCATATTCGAGCGCGATTTTGTCTGAATATCCGAGAATTTCCGACGACATCAAACCAACCGTCGAAGCGACTCGATAACAGTAAACGTAGAGTTCATCAAAAGTTTCGTAGCGTTTTATGCGCGTGTCCATCAAAACGCCCTGAATCAGTTCGAGCGGCAAATTTTGCGGAATTTCGTATGTTTTGAGAAGGGCTTGCCAAGCGATGAAGACATTTTCAGATGAGGAGTTAAGGAGAAGAGAAGATGAGGAGAATACAGGCAAAAACTCCTCGTCTCCTCGTCTCCTCGTCTCCTCGTCTAAATAAACAAAATCAAGATTTTTCTTCCAATTTTCAACCGTTTCAATCGCTTTCGCCTCGTCACCGTCGCCGATTTCGTCAATTTCGTCGTCAACGTGGCGGCAAAAAGCGTAAATCGGATAAACCGCGCGAAGTTTATGTTTCGGCAGAAATTTTGCCGCGAAATAAAAACTTTTGGCGTGAAGTTTGGTGACGCTTTCGCAATAATCGTAGGCTTTTTCAATTTGGTCGGACATCGAGTTATGCCCTTCTTTCCGCCAGATATTCGGTTAATTGAATCAAACAAGTGCGGGCTTCGGATGACGGGAAGTTTTGTGTCAAAATTCTCTGCGCGTCCTCGATAATTTGTTGAAGTCTGCGCCGCGTTGATTCTTTACCCTGATTGATGGCAAAAGTTTTCTGTTCGTCGGTGAAAATTTCCGCGTCTTCGTCCAAATCAATCAGATCGTCGCTCAGTTGATAAGCATCGCCGAGCAGTTCGGCAAAGCGTGAAAGCTGCGAAAGATCGAGATAACTCGCGCCCGCCAGAATCGCGCCGATTCGCAGACAGAGACGCATCAACGCCGAAGTTTTCAGATTTCTGACTGATTCAAACGACAAATCAACCGGACTTTCCGCGCCTTGGGCGAGCGCGAGATCAACCGATTGACCGCCGATCATCCCGGACGCGCCGACGCATTCGACGATTTCGCGGTGCGCTTCCATCGCGCGTTCGGGCTGATTGGTATGATTGACGAAAACGAGATTATACGAAGCGTTCAAAAATCCGATGCCGACCAAAACCGCCAGACCTTCGCCGAATTTTTCGTGCAGCGAAGTTTTGCCGCGCCGTTCGGCGGCGTTGTCCATACACGGCAAATCGTCGAAAATCAGCGATGACGTGTGGACGAATTCGCCTGCCGCCGCCGCCGGTAAAATCATCTCGGTTTTGCCGCCGAAAAGTTCCGCGCCGAGCAGAGTCAAAACCGGGCGCAGCCGTTTGCCGCCCGAAAACAGCGCATATTCGACCGCTTCGTTAAATTTTGTTTCGATCTGCGGCGGCGCAGACGGCTGAAATTCGCGCAAAGTTTTTTCAATCTGCGGCAATTTCGCCTCGACATAATTCCAGAGTTCGCTGTGTTCAGTTTTCGCTTCGGTCATCGGCAAGTATATTTTTGTAAAACGCCCCGGCGTTTTCGGCTAATTCGTTGGGAACAGTCACGCGAAACGGATGCTTGGCAACGTAATTCGGCACTTCGACAATTTCCGCGCCGAGTTTTTTTAGATTTTCGGCAAGTTCGCGGTCGGAAAATTCTTCAATCTGAAATTTCTCGCAGGCGCGTTTGAACGCCCCGCGCAGACGATCAAGCGGGAGTTCACGCTCTGCCAAAATTTTCTTCCGCGCCTGAAATTCGCCCAACGCGTAAAGCAAAATTTTATCAATTTCAGTTCCCTGCTCGTTTTTTTCAAACAATGTCGGCTGCATCGTTAATTGTCCTCAAAAAAATTTTAACACAATTCTTTTAACGGTGAATGGTGAGTGGTGAATGGTGAGTGAGAGAAATTATTTCAGATATATGATTTCAGATTCAAGATTTAAACATTAATTTCCTTCACTCACCATTCACCACTCACCATTCACCACTAAACCGCCATTCACCATTCATCACTATTCTGATAAAATCTTTGGCAAATGACGGAACAAAAAAAATATCGTGTCGGCTTGGGTGTCTGCGGCGGGATTGCGGCGTATAAAGCGATTGAAGTATTGCGTTTGCTGCAAAAGCAAAATTGTCAAGTTTCGGTGGCGATGACCAAACACGCCACCGAATTTGTCCAGCCGCTGACGTTTCGCGCTCTGACCGACAGATATGTTTTAGTTGACGATTACGCCGCCGAAAATCCTGATCCGATTGCTCATATCAATTTTTCGCAAAATATAGATTTGCTGTTAATTGTTCCGGCGACGGCGAATGTTCTGGCAAAATTTGCCAACGGCATCGCCGACGATTTTCTTTCGTCAACTTATCTCGCCTCGAATGCGCCGGTTTTAATTGCGCCCGCGATGAATGTGACGATGTGGAATCACGCGGCGACACAGCGCAACATTGATATTTTGAAAAAAGACGGCGTGATCTTTATTGAACCAATCGCCGGCGAACTCGCCTGCAAAACCGTCGGCACGGGGAAACTCGAAGATGTCGAGAATATCGCGCGGCAAGCAATGGAAATGTTAGTCCAAAGCCCAAAGTCCAAAGTCCGAAGTCCGAAATCCGCGCCGCATAATCTCAATTTGGAACTTGAAGATGAAAACCCCGATTCTTCGACTTTGGACTTTGGACTTTGGACTTTGGACTTGAAGGGCGAAGCCTTCCTCATCACCGTCGGCGGCACGCGCGAGGCGATTGATCCGGTGCGGTTTATTTCCAATCATTCATCGGGCAAAATGGGTTTCGCGGTTGCTCAGGCGGCGGCACGACGCGGCGCGAAAGTGACGGTCGTTTGCGGCGTGACGACGGTTGAACCGCCGGAAAATGTCGAAGTGATTCGCGCCGTTTCCGCGCAGGAAATGTTTGATGCGGTCATGCGTAAACTTCCCGAAGCGACGGTTTTCGTCGGCGCGGCGGCGGTTGCAGATTATCGTCCGCGCAATGTCGCCGATTTCAAAATCAAGAAAACCGGGCAGGATTTTTTAAATTTGGAACTCGAAAAAACGCCTGACATTCTGGCGAATGTTTCCGGCAATCGTCACGAAAATCTGCTCGTCATCGGTTTCGCGGCGGAAACCAACGATGTTATCAGCTACGCGAAATCGAAAATGGCAAAGAAAAACCTCGATCTCGTCGTCGCCAACGACATCACCAAAAAAGGCGCGGGATTTAACGCCGATACGAACATTGCGACGATCATCACCGGCGAAAAAGAAATCGAACTGCCGCTGATGCCGAAGCGCGAACTGGCAGACAAAATCCTCGATGAAGTGTTAAAATTAAGAAACATTTAGACGTAAAATAAAAATATTTGAGCGAAGAAATTTCACAATTAATCTCCGATGTTGCCGAACATCTCGTTTATCTGCGCGAACTCGGCATCGAAAATCTTGCCGTCGAATTGCCGGAGGTTTTGTTTTCCGACACCAAAATCCAAAATCCAAAATCTAAAATCCAAAATCCGGTTTCGGAAATTCCACGCGAACGTCTGGAAAAATTTGTTCCCGATTTTGCCGAACTTAAAATTGCCGCTGACAAATCGAAAACCGAAATCGTTGAAAACAAACCGATTCGCAACAACATTTTGGAAACGACTAAATTGTCGAGGCTGCCTTCGCTGCCGAAACGCGAAACTTTTGTTAATAATTATCAACCGACTGAACAGAGGGAAAATACCGATATGCCAGCTAAAAAAATAATCGAAACGCCGACCGAATCGCTGTTCGGCGATTTGAAAAAATCTCTGCCCGAAACCAATGAAACGCTCGAAGATATTCGCGCCGACATCGGCAACTGCATCCGCTGTCCGCTGCACGAGGGACGCACGAAAATCGTCCATTCCGAAGGCAATCAAACCGCCGATCTGATGTTCGTCGGCGAAGCTCCGGGCGCGGATGAAGACGCGCAGGGCAGACCCTTTGTCGGGCGTTCGGGACAGCTTTTAACCAAGATTATCGAAAGCATCGGCATCAAACGTGAAGACGTTTTCATCGGCAACATCAACCGCTGCCGTCCGCCCGCCAATCGCGCCCCGACGCTGCCCGAAGCGCACACCTGCCGCCCGTTTTTAATCAGAGAAATCGCCGTCGTCAAACCGAAAGTCATCGTCGTAATGGGCAATACGGCGATGAAAAATCTGCTCGACACCAAAGAAGGCATCACCAAACTGCGCGGCGAATTTCAAGATTATTTCGGCGTTAAAGTGATGCCGACTTTTCATCCGGCGTATCTGCTGCGCGACCCGTCGAAAAAACGCGAAGTCTGGGAAGATATGAAAAAAGTCCGCGATGAACTGAATAAATCATAGTATAATCGCGTTTAGAGGTAATAAATATATGTTGACTTTAGTAGCAAATCACGAAGATTCACAAACGATTTCCATTCCGGCGGAAGAGTTGCAAAAATTGGGTTTCAAAGACGGTGACGAAGTGGAATTGTTAATGGAAAATGGTGAAATACATCTTCGTTCAAAAACGGAAGCTGAAAGGAAAAGAAAGTTTGAGGACGCGAAAAATAAAGTTTTCGCGGAATGGAATAATGTTTTCATTGAACTGGCAAAGGGCGCAGACGATCCTGCCAAAACAGAACAATCGAGCCGCAAATTTGATTTATTTAGAACCACAGACGGCAAATACCAATTCAGATTGATTGCGGCAAATGGACAAATTGTCTTTGACAGCAAGATATACAAATCCAAGCAGGATGCAGTCAATGCAATCAATTTAATAAAGAAAACCATGCGTGAAACTCAAGGTAAAATATCTGATTTTCCAGTCGAAGGTATGTTGGAAATAGCTTAAATAAATGACTGAAATTATCTTTCCCGATAGATCCGAAATTTTAGAGTTGCAAGTTGAATTGATCGAAAGGTTCGGCGGCATCCACGGACTGCGCGATGAAAGCGGTTTTGAATCGGCATTGAGCGCGGCGGAAAATCGTTATTATTACGAAACTGACGACCTTGCCAAACTTGCTGCAACTTACGCTTATCATCTTTCGCAGGCACACGCTTTTTTGGATGGAAATAAGAGAATTGCAGCGGCAGTTGCCGGTATTTTTCTCATAATGAATAACGCGAAACTCAACGCTTCGCAAAATGATGTTATAAAACTTTTTCTCGCCATTGCTTCGAGTGAGCTGTCGCGTGATGAAGTTGAAGAAAAATTCAGCGAATGGATCGAAATGTCTAAAATATAAATTACAAAAATTATGAAAAAAATTCTGTCCGCGTTGTTCGTGTTCGCGCTCTTGAGCGCAAATGTTTTTGCTGTTGATATGTCGTCGGAGATTGATTCGGCGGCGGCGAAGGTTTTGCCGCAGGTAGTCGAATGGCGCAGGTTTCTGCATCAGAATCCCGAACTCGGCAATCGTGAATTTAGGACTTCGGAATTTGTCGCCGCGCACTTGAAATCGCTCGGAATGGAAGTTCGCACGAAAGTCGCGCATACGGGCGTGGTCGGAATTTTGAAGGGCGATTTGCCGGGAGCGACGGTCGGACTTCGCGCCGATATGGACGCGCTGCCGGTGACGGAAAGAACTGACGTGCCGTTTGCGTCCAAAGAAAAAGCCGAATATAACGGTCAGACGGTCGGCGTGATGCACGCTTGCGGACACGATTCGCACGTTGCGATGCTGCTCGGCACGGCGGAAGTTTTGTCGAAAATGAAGTCGAAATTAAAAGGCACGGTCGTTTTTATTTTTCAGCCTGCCGAAGAAGGTGCGCCGAACGGTGAAGAAGGCGGTGCGGAATTGATGGTCAAGGAAGGCGTGATGGACAACCCGAAAATTGACGCGGTTTTCGGCATACACATCAACGCGCAAACGGAAATCGGCACGATCAAATATAAATCCGGCGCGGAAATGGCTTCGTCCGACTGGTTCACTATCAAGGTCAAAGGCAAGCAGTCGCACGGCGCGTATCCGTGGATGGGCATTGATCCGATTGTCGTTTCGGCGCAGATTATCAACGGTTTGCAGATGATCGTTTCGCGCGAAATGGATTTGACGAAAGCTCCGGTCGTCATCACCGTCGGCAAAATCAACGGCGGCATCCGCGAAAATATTATTCCCGAAGAACTGACGATGGCTGGCACGATTCGGACGCTCGATGCGGCGATGCAAAAGGAAGTTCACGAAAAAATTCGCCTGACCGCAACGAAAATCGCCGAAAGTATGGGCGCAACCGCCGAAGTTTCGATTGACACGAAAACGCTCGTCACCTACAACACGCCCGAACTCGTCAAACAATCGCTGCCGTCGCTCGAAAAAGCCATCGGCAAGGCTAACGTCCTCGAAACCGAATGGACGATGGGCGCGGAAGATTTTTCGTATTACGGCACGAAAGCTCCGGCGTTTTTCTTTTTCGTCGGCGGAATGCCGAAAGGCAAAAACCCGAAAGAAACTGCCGCGCATCACACGCCCGATTTTTACATTGACGACAGCCGTTTGGATGTCGGTGTCAAAGCCTTCTGCAATCTGGTTTTCGATTATCAGCCGATGAAAACAGCACGAAATTTCGACGATAAAATCTCTAACCAAATTTTAAGCGAGCAAATTCCGATTGAAAATTATTTTGTGCCGCAGTTATTTAATGTTGAGTTTCAAAATCCGGTAAGCAGTTTGATTCAATGAGTTTCGATGCAAAACGATTTATTTAACGGTAGTTGGGAATTGTCCGCGCCGAATGAAAGTTTGGACGAAATCAAGCGCGAAATGATCGAAAAGGCGAAGATGATTCCCGCACTTGCCGACCGATTTTTCGTGTTTTCGCAGGGCGAACCGAACGCGACAATTGCCGTCGTCGGCGAATCGCCGGGACCGCCGGATGCCAATGCGGAAAAACCTTTTCAGGGTCCGACGGGAGATTTGTTGAACAAAATACTCGCTTCAATCGGACTCAATCGCTCGAATACTTATCTGACGAACATCGTCAAATATATTTCTGCCGGAGACGAAATCACGCCCGAACTGATGAAGTTTTTCACGCCGTATGTCTGGCGCGAACTCGCCGTCGTCAAACCGAAAGTTGTGCTATTGCTTGGCAACACGCCGACGAAAGCGTTACTGAATACAAAACAACCGATTTCCAAAGTGCGCGGCGAATTTCACGAAGTCAACGGTTTGATGATAATGCCGACATTTAATCCGGCGTATCTGCTGCGCGATCCGACCAAAAAGCGTGAGGTTTGGGAAGATATTAAGCAGGTGAAGGCGTTTTTAGAAACTTTGTAATTTTCGTTCCTTAACTTTACTTCAATTTCAATAGCAGATATATGAAAAAACTATTATTTATTGGCTTGTTACTTTTGTTTCAATTTGATTATTTGATAGCACAAAAATTACAAAAGTATGAAACAACATCACATTTTTCAGAATTAATAGGAAAACGTGCAAAAGTAGTTATCAAAGAAGCGGGGCAGGTTGGCTCAATCGAAGAAGAAGCCGCCTATTATGCTCCAATCAGATATGTCATTATTTATAACAAGATTGTTCCAATGTATGAGAGGGATGGTGATCGGCGAATAAAAATTTTAATTGATGAGAAGAGTTTTACGCTGATTAAATTGATCGGAGTCGTCGAACACATTTCAAAGAAATTTCCTTCGCCAAGCGATCTATCAATTGAGATTCATACCAGTTTGGCATCAATTGAAACTCCTGAAGAAAATGAAATGGTCAAGGATGGAGAAGATTCAAGATTTAGTAAAACATATAATCTTTACAAAAGCGCATACTACAACCGTTCGGAAAAAGGTAAAGAATCGTTGCTTATTTCTTTCCCTGATAAATAGCATTGAGTCTTTGGAGTAAAAACTTTCTTTTTCAAAATAAAAACAATTTCTCAAATGAATAGTCTAAAAGTCCTTTCAACAAAAGATATATATAAAGGAAAGATCTTTAACGTTCACGTCGCTCAAATTCGTGAAGGCGAGGTCGAATACAGCCGCGAAATTGTTTCGCATAAAGGCAGTATCGTGATCGTGCCGATTTTCGCCGATCAAACGGTTGCGCTGGTTCGCCAATATCGCCACGCGGCGGGCGAATATCTTTTGGAAATTCCTGCCGGAACGCTTGAGAAACACGAATCTGCTGAAATCGGTGCGCGGCGTGAACTCGAAGAAGAAATCGGTGTGACGGCTGGAAAGATTGAAAAATTAACCGAATTTTACGTTTCGCCCGGATTTTTAACCGAGAAAATGTTTGTTTATTTAGCAACCGATTTGACCGAAACACAGCAGAATTTTGATGACGATGAATTTATTGAGGTCGAGAAACTTTCTTTTCCTCAAATTTTCGAGATGATTCGCCAAAATGAATTTAAAGACGCGAAAACGATGCTCGGTTTGATTTTGGCGGGCGCAAAATTCGGATTCACTTATACGGCTTCGGCTTCGGCTTGACCTTTGCGGTTAATTTCGTTATCCTGTCAGTTCGTTTTTTGGCGAAAATTTTCAATAGAGCAGACATAATATGAGTACTTATTTTCCAAGCGGTAAAGGTTTAGCGGAAGCCCGAAAATGGTTTGTCGTTGACGCGAAAGGCAAAACTGTCGGACGTTTAGCGACCGAAGTTGCGCGTATTTTATCGGGCAAAAACAATCCGGCTTACACGCCGTTTATGGATATGGGCGATCACGTCGTGGTCATCAACGCCCGTCACGCGATTTTCAAGGGTTCTAAAAACGACCAGAAAATGTATCGCTATCACACGCTCTATCCCGGCGGTTTACGCGAAACCAGCGTCAAAGATATGTTCATCAACAAACCTGAACAAATCATTGAACTCGCCGTCAAAGGTATGCTGCCGAAAACCAAACTCGGCAAAGCGATGGGCAAAAAATTAAAAGTTTATGCAGACGGCGATCATCGCCATTCGGCACAAAAACCCGAAGCAATTGTAATAGAAACAAAATAGGAAATAGTGGTGAGTGATGAGTGATGAGTGATGAGTGTCAAGCAATAATGCTTCGCTCTGACGCTCACCACTCACCACTCACCACTCACCACTAAAAAGATATGGCAGACATTCAATATTACGGAACCGGACGGCGCAAAACTTCGACGGCGCGTGTTTATTTACGTCCGGGCAGCGGCGCGATCAAAGTCAATCGCCGCACTTTCGACGAGTATTTTCCGAATGAAGCGTTGCGGATGATTATCCGTCAGCCGCTTCGTTTAACAGATACGGGCAACAAATTCGACATTTTAGTCAATGTCAAAGGCGGCGGCGTTTCCGGTCAAGCCGGAGCAGTTCGTCACGGCATTACCCGTGCGCTGATGGAATTTAATTCCGATCTGCGTCCGAGCCTGAAAAAAGCCGGGTTAGTCACCCGCGATCCGCGCCAGAAAGAACGTAAAAAATACGGTCAGAAAGGTGCGCGTAAGCGTTTCCAATTCTCGAAACGCTAAACTTTTACAGTTATCAGTTACCAGTCAACAGTTATCAATAAAAATTTCTTTTGATAACTGTTGACTGGTAACTGATAACTGTCATTCCATTGCCGCCGGTTGTTGGTTAGTCCTGTATCGGCGGCGAGTATATATAACCAATAAGTTAAGGAGTATCTAATTTTGGCTACAGTAACGATGAAAGAACTGCTCGAAGCAGGAGTTCACTTTGGACATCAGGTGCGGCGTTGGAATCCGAAGATGAAAGAATACATTTTCGGTGAGCGCAACGGCATTTATATTATTGATTTGCAGAAAACCCAGAAACTTTTCCGCGATGCTTTGAGCTATGTGACCGAAGCGTTGACCGAAAAGCCGAAGATGAAAGTCTTGTTTGTCGGCACGAAACGTCAGGCACAAGATGCGATCCGCGAAGAAGCCGAACGCGCCGGACAGTTTTACGTCAACAATCGCTGGCTCGGTGGACTTTTGACGAATTATCAAACCGTTCAGAAATCAATTCAAAAGTTGAAAGACATTGAAACGATGAAGGAAGACGGGCGTTTTGAAATGCTGACGAAAAAAGAACGTCTCGGACTCGACCGCGATCAGGAAGGCTTGATGAAAAATCTCGCCGGCATTAAAGATATGAACGGTCTGCCCGATATGCTCTTTATAATTGACGTTCGCAAAGAAGATATTGCGGTCAAAGAAGCAAATCGTTTGGGCATTCCGATTGTCGCCGTAGTTGACACCAATTGTTCGCCGGAAGGAATCACGCAGGTTATTCCGGGCAATGACGATGCGCTTCGTGCGATTCGCCTGTTTGCCTCGCGCATTTCCGATGCGATTTTAGAAGGTCGTCAGGTCGGAACAGAAGGCAATGTGGCATTGCCGACCGATTCAGCCGAAAGCGAAACTGAAGAAGCGGGCATTGAAACGGCGGCGGCGGAAGAAACAACGGAAGCAACTGCTGAAGTTGCACAAGAAGCAACTGAACCCGAAACGACTGAGGCAACTGCGGCGGAAACTGCTGAAACGGAACAGCCGAAGGAAGAAACAAACGAAGCATCGGCTAGTTAAAATAGTATTCACAGACAATTTTTTGCAAGCGCGGCTCCGATTCGTTTAGACAGTAAACGGGCTGCGCTTTTTTACAAATAAATTTTAAGAAATAATTTTGGAGTTAAGATAATGGCAGAAATTACAGCAAGCGCAGTTAAATCACTGCGAGAAAAAACAGGTTCGGGAATGATGGAATGCAAAGCCGCTCTGGTCGAAGCCGACGGCAACGAAGAACAGGCGATTGAGATTCTTCGCAAGAAAGGTTTGGCAAACGCCGATAAAAAAGCCGGACGCATTACCGCTGAAGGCGCAGTCGGTTCATATATTCATATGGGCGGCAAAGTCGGCGTGATGGTCGAAGTCAACTGCGAGAGCGATTTCGTCGCACGCGGTGACGAATTTCAGCAGCTCGTTAAAGATGTCGCAATGCACGTCGCGGCGGCTGATCCGCGTTTCACCAACCGTTCGGAAGTTCCGGCAAACGAACTCGACAAAGAGCGCGAAATCCTGCTCGAACAACTCAAGAACGATCCGAAAAACGCCGGCAAGCCCGAAGATGTTTTAAACAAAATCATCGAAGGTCGTCTGAACAAGTTTTATGAAGAAAATGTTTTGATCGATCAGCCTTTCGTCAAAGACCCGAGCAAAACGGTCGGCGAATTGGTGGCGGAAAAGATTGCGTCAATCAAAGAAAATATTTCAATCCGACGTTTCACCCGTTACAAAATGGGCGAAGGCATCGAGAAAAAACAGGACGATTTCGCCGCCGAAGTCGCTTCAATGATCGGCTAAAAATCAGTTATCGGTTATCAGTCAACAGTTATCAAAAAATTAATTATTAATAACTGTTGACTGATAACCGATAACTGATAACTGAATATGAAACCAGTTTACAAACGCATTTTGCTCAAACTTTCCGGTGAAGCCCTGATGGGCGCACAGAATTACGGCATTGATACACATTTTGCCGAAGCGTTGGCGAGAGAAATCAAAAGCGTTCAACAACTGGGCGTTGAAATTGCGATTGTAGTCGGAGGCGGAAATATTTTTCGCGGGGTTTCAAAATCCGCCGGGAATATGGATCGAGCCGCCGCCGATTATATCGGAATGTTGGCAACTGTAATGAATGCGGTTGTTTTACAGGACGCGCTCGAAAAAATTGACGTTTTTACGCGCGTGATGTCGGCGGTTGATATTCCCGAACTTGCCGAACCGTTCATCCGCCGCCGCGCTGATCGCCATCTTGAAAAAGGTCGAGTCGTCATTTTCGCCGCCGGAACGGGCAATCCGTATTTCACCACTGATTCTGCCGCCGCGCTTCGTGCATTGGAAATTCGCGCCGAAATTATACTGAAAGCGACCAAAGTTGACGGAATTTATACGGCTGATCCGGTGCTTTTTCCCGATGCCGTCAAATTTGATAAAATCACTTTTCAGCAGGTTTTAGAACAGCATTTGAAAGTGATGGATTCGTCCGCCATTTCTCTTTGTATGGACAACAATTTGCCGATTATGATTTTCAATATGAAAGAATCCGGCAATATTATCAAAGCAGTCTGCGGCGATTTATCTATCGGAACGATTGTAACGCTGAATAATTTTGAGCAGACTGCCAATTAATATAAATTTTTATAAGAGAGAAATTTTATGAGTGTAGATACTATTCTAAAAGACACGAAACCGAAAATGGAAGCGATTATCGAAGATTTCAAACGCAAACTGACCAACATCAGAACAGGTCGCGCCAATGTCGGACTTCTAGATGCAGTCGCAGTTGATTATTACGGAGTTTCGACGGCTTTAAGCCAAATGGCTTCGATTGCCGTTCCCGAACCGCAAATGCTGACCATTCAGCCGTGGGACGCAACGCAAATGGGCGCGATTGAAAAAGCGATTTTGCAGGCAAATCTCGGTTTCAATCCTTCAAACGACGGCAAAATCATTCGCCTTTCGATTCCGCCGCTAAACGAAGAACGCCGCAAACAGCTTGCCAAACAAGTTTTTGAAGTCGCCGAAGAACACAAAATCGCTGTCCGCAATGTCCGTCATACTTCAAACGATGGATTAAAAAAAATGGCAAAAGATAAAACTATTTCCGAAGACGACGAGCGTTACGGACTCGACGAAGTGCAAAAACTAACGAACTCGCACACTACAAAAATTGACGAACTCGCTAAACACAAAGAACAAGAGGTTATGAGTGTTTGATGAAATTTCAAACTACTGATTAAAAACTCTGCTAAAATTTTAGCAGAGTTTTTTTGTAATAAAGTAAGTGTCAATACTTTAGATTCAAACCTTGGATTCAAATAGTAAGACGCTCAGTAGTTTTATCTCTTAAATTTTCATCAAGGGCTGCGCTTACTACTTGAGTCCAGGAACGCCTCTTTTTTTATTGTCACCAAAAACATCAACTAATACTGTTTCAAATTTATTCGCCGGTATTGTTAGAACCGTCAACTGTCGCAACGGTTTAAGTTTGAGGCTGAAATGTCTGATTTGAGGAGTTCGACCGCAGGCGGTTATGACACGACAGTTCAATTTGACGCACAATTTGATTTGAATCGGCATTATTTTTAGCCGATTCCTGTGTTAATAAAAAAAAGCCGACGGTTTTCAAAACCGTCGGCTTTCTTGTTGTTGTTAGAATCCCGATCCTAGCGAGTGGCGACGAATCTGAGACCCGTTGCGTCGTTGCTGAGACTGAGAACCTGCGGCGCGAAACTGTAGTTTTTCGCCGTCACATTTGCGACATACGTCGTTCCGGTTTGAACGTCGTCGAACCGGAAATAACCGAACGGATTAGTTCGCACGGTGCGAACGCCGCCCTGCGAAGCGGTCAATGATATGACTGCTCCCGAAATTCCGCGTCCGGCAGAGTTTTGCACGATGCCGGAAACGGTCGCGCCTGCCGCCGTCGGAGCCAACACATTAACTACAAATGTGGTGGTTGCCGTCGGAGACTGGATCGCTTCGTTAAGTTGCAGGGCATTTGTCACCGTCACCGTTGACTGACCGAGCGGGAACGTCGAACCCGACGGCGGATTGTATGACAGAACACCGCACGAACCCGCCACATTTGCCTGCGGGAAACTCGGATAATTGACGGTTCCGCTGCCGGTATTTGTGTAATCGTAACCGATTACCGGCGGCGGCGATGATAACGCGCAAGCCTGCGAATTACAGACATTGCCCGACGTGCTAAACGTCAAACTCCAGCCGCCTGCAATTGTTCCGAGATCGCCTGTAGCATCGTCAACGACATATAAACTCCACGTCCCGTTCGGATCGAGTCCGCCGAAAGCCGAAGTCAAAGTTGCCGTGCCGGTAGTCGCCGGTGACAGATACGGAGCCGCCGGAGCCGGAGCCGCAAATGTGTCGGCGATGGTCGGCGAATAATTTCCCGGTTTGAATGATCCGGTTGTAATTCCGGTTCCGTCAGGAATCGCCGTTGCCGCCGTGTCGGTGAGAGTAATGTTCGCGCCGGGAGCCGCGACTGCGCCGCTGCTGCCCGCGTCGGACATCACGATAAATTTCACACCTGTCGGACCGACGAGTAAAATATCCACATCATCGGGGAATGTATGCTGAAAACCGTTAAGATTAACCGCTACATTTGTAAATGATGTCATGCCGGAAACAGTAATATTAGACGGATACGGCGTTGCCGTGCCGACTGACGGAATAGTAACCGCCGCCGTGTTTGAAAACGTCTGCGTAACTGTGCTGATCGTTCCCAAACGCAGGGTATAAGTGATCGTCCCGTAGCTGGTCGTGCCGTCCTGAAGCGCGAGCGTCAGTGTAATATTGCTGCCGCATGCGCCGCTTGCCACGAAACTGAACGGACGAGAAACCGCCGTCGGTCCCGGCGCAACCGCGCCATAACTTTGCGGCTCGCTCGGCGTTAGAACGCCGCCGGTCGCCTGCAAAGTTCCGATCAGGTTTCTGGTCGGTCCGTCGCCGGTGTTCAAGATCGGCAGATTGACCGTGACTTTTTCCAGCGGATCAGGCGCATTGTTGGTCGGGGTAACGCTTTCCGCCAATAATGCCGCCGCGCCGCCCGAAGTGATTACCGGAGTTCCGGCGATGCCGCAACAGACATAAGGCTGGCGGCTGAAATCGAGCGTCACGCACCCGGCAATTCCCGTATCGCCTGCCGCCGCATCCGTCACTCTCAGTCTCCATAATCCCGTTAAAGATTTACCGTTGAATGCCGAAAGCAGAGTTTCGGGTCTGAATGAACCGGCAAACGGCGCAACTCCGGCGGAAATTGCCGTCGCCGCCGCATCGTCCAGAACCATCGGCGTGCCGCTGCAATCGTTCGTGCCGCTGCCGAAATTAGCTCCCGAACTGCCGCGCCGGTTGACGAGATTGACCGTCGTGCCGTCAGGTCCGATCAAATCCATTGATAAATCGCCGTCAAAGGTATGATTTGCCCGGATTTTGACGTTCAGATCGGCAATCGAACCGCCTTGCGTGACATTGATCGGAATATCAACCGAACTGACATCCGGCAGAACAGTGGCAATATTGCCTGTCGTTTGCGAACTCAGCGACGGTGCGCCGAGTGCGCCGATTCGGACGACCTGCGTGACCGTGCCGAGATTGACTGCGCCATCCTGCAATTGCAGCGAGAGCGTAATCGTCTGTCCGCACAGAGCAGCCGCGGTAAAGGTGAACGAACGCGAAACCGCCGCGCCGCCTGCCGTTAACGCGCCGTAAGTTTGTGCGCCGCTCGGATTGATGACTCCGCTGTTGGCGGCAAGTGTCGCCGTCAAATTAGTCGTGTCGCCCGTGCCGACGTTGCTTAAAGGAATCCTGACAGTAACTGTTTCATCAGGATCAACCGCGCCGTTTGACGGGGCACAGCTTTCCGAAGTAATTGTCAAAGCACCGCTTTGAACAACCGGAGTCGGTGTTTCGTTAGCGTTATAAACAACCAGCGAATAATCCTGATCGAGCGCGTCGGCATCTCCGGGAACGCCGTCACCGGCGATGTTGGTTGCTTTAATTTTAATTATATAACTTCCCGTGACACCTGCCGGAAGCACGACGCTTTCGAGATTGTTGCGCGTATCGGCAGTGCCGCCGGTCGCCGAATTTGCGCCGGTAAAGACATTACCTAAATAAGTTTGTCCGCCCGCCGTCACCTCTAAATCGAGATTGTTGACAAAAGCGTTGCCGGTCGTCGAGCCGGGTCTATCCGTCCACGCCAGCGTGACTTTGAACGGTTTGGTGTTATCGGGAATCGTCCCGGCAATCGTTCGCTGCTGTCCGGTCGCCGTAAATTTATTGACGGCTAACTGGTCTTTGAAAACGTGCGAAACATTAAAAAGATCGAAAAAGTTGTTCAAACTCATTTCGCCCATTCCCTGCGCGTTCGACGGCAGCGAATCGTTGGCACTAACCCCGGTCATATAACGTGCTGCATTGGAAAGCAGGGCTTTGGTCATCGCCGGACTCGGCGGTGTTAAACCCTGATTGATAAACTGCTGACGCATCAAAACCGTTTCACCGGCAAGCGCGGGAGTCGAGTGACTGGTTCCCGATGATGCTGTATACCATTGCTGTCCCGCCGGGAAAAAGAAACTGCCCGCAGTTCCGCCGCACACGCCGCTGCCGTCGAAAATAGCCAGTGCCGAGCCGGTTCCGCTATATGGCGGACTGGCAATCGAAGCCTGCGGCGCACCGCCGCTGATGTGCGTTCCGGGTCCCATTATGTCCGGTTTTTTACGACCGTCGGATGTCGGACCGCGACTGGAAAAAGCAATAATATCATTGGCATTGTCCGCGCCGACATCGGTCGTGTTGCAGCCGTCAGCCGCGCCGAATGCCTGAACATTTTCCGCCGCACCGACGGTGATGACGTTTTTGCCGGTTCCGGGCGAGCCGACCGTATTTGCGCCCGATCCGGCATTACCGGCGGCGAATAAGATAACGTATTCCTGATTGCCCGCCGCCGGAACGGTCGAGGTTGCCTGCTGCGCGTCGCGGACGAGCGAATCGTAGCTTTGCGAATCGGTCGTGTAGGTGTTTGCGGACGATCCCCAACTGTTGCTGCTGATACGCGCTCCGTCGCGGTAGGCTTCGGATTCGAGATTAAAATAATTCGGACTGGTAAAAGTTCCCGGATCGAAAATAACCGACGAACCGATTTTGACGAACGGCGCAACGCCGAGTCCGTAGCGGTAATTATTAGCGTCGGTATGCGGCGCAACTCCGATCAGCGAATCCGGCACGAAACCGCCGATAATATGCGAATTGATGTTGCCGTGTCCGTCCTGCGCCTGAAGAGTGCTGCCTGCATTTGCCGTGCCTTCGAGACGATTATAAACGATGCGGCTCGATCCCGCAGGATTACCGGCTTTATATAATCCGAAGTGATTCGGCAGTTATGTGCCGTTATCAACCGGGCTGTCACTTAAATTAACGACAAAATTAGAAGCGTCGAACTGTGCCTGCGTAAAGCCTTTGCCTGCCAGATACGTCAGATAATTTTGCGCGTTCGGCACACCGGCAGTCAGATCGCCGGTTAAGATTATGTCCTGCCGTTCATCGAGTTTTCTCGGCTCGTAATAAGGCTGAATCGAAATTACGTCAGGACGCATTGACATCTGTTTCACGCCGTCGTCATTAAGTCCGACGACCAGATTGACGTAGTGCATCGAGTTCATCACGCTTCTCAAAGGCGCGGTTTGCAGCGATTCGACGTAGGAAAGCGTGTCTTTATTGGTCGCTTCGTCCTGATATAGCTGGATGCTGAACATCTCGCTCTGCAAAACCGATTTGCCGCTCGCGTATTTTTGAAAAACGCCGGGAGCGATGCGATATTCGTCGCGGTATGCGCCTTCCCATTCGATATGATTCTTGGCGTTTTGCGCGTTGCCCTGCAATTTTTGCAGTTGGCTCGCGTCGCCGTAAACGAGATAAGTGTAATTGGGAATGTAGTCAATTACTTCGAGTCCGGTCGCAGCGAGGGTTTTATACCACTGCGTCTGAATCGGACCGTCAAATTTGACGAGGTGCATTCGTTTGCCGGAAAAGCCGCCGACGGCTTGCCGGAGCAATTTTGCTTCCGCCGTTTTGACGTTGATTTTACCGGCGTTCAAATAGATTCCCGACTGATCGTCGAGTTGGTCAATGACCGGTGCATTGGGCAATGCTTTGTCGCCGTTCGATTGATAATTCGTTCCGCTATTTTTCTGCGCGTTCATTGTCGGGCTGATCTTCCAGACCAAAACGCCGCAGAGCAATAATGCTGCTGTAATCCCTAATATACGGGTTTTATTGGGCAATTTCATTGATTTTGTTCCTCCATCAATACATCTGAATTTAAAGTTTATGAAAGACGATAAAAACCGTCTTTCGGTCAAATTTTGTAAAAGAAGATAAATATCCCCTTTCATTGAAAATTTATTTACGAGGCTTATATTCTGTAAAAAAATTGCGGATAAATGCTTCGGCGTAAAAAATCCTGATTCAGACCAATGGTTTGAGACGGTCATCAAAAACCGATTTTCTTGGACAAAGCCGACTTCTTAGAACAAAACTGCTCAAACACAGCCGACTTATTTAAAGTCCGTTCAGTTGGATTACGATTACAGCTAGATATTAGTAATCCAAGGGAATTTCTATAAAATTGAAAAAAAGTATCGCTATTATAAAGATAAACACATCATCAGGCAAGTCTTTTTGGATAGTTTGTTCTCAATTCTCCAAAGTCACTAAAAACAAAATGTTTACCTGAAAAATAGAATGCGGATTTGATTGGTCGGGAGAATGGAATCGGATAAATTCGAGAAAAATCGGCAAAGAAATTAGTTACGATGGAAAGAAAATTGACAGGGATTAAGAGGATAAGTAACCGGACAAAATTAATTTTTAGATGTGTAGCGCGTGTTTCGAGTCCCGTCTCGAGACGGCTCAAAGCGTTCCGCCGCACTTCGCGGTCGGAAAAGCCGCCTCGAGGCGGGACTCGAAACATCTTGAAAATTATTCTGTCCAACTACTTAACTGGAAAATCTTTTTAATCCCTGTCAATTTTCTTCCCTCGTCTTTGACGGTTTATTATTTATAACTCGTTAAAAACTTTGGTGATTTACGGGCGTTTGTCGCCTGTTCAAAGGCGTAGGCGATTTTAATGAGCGTCGGTTCGGCAAAGGCGCGTCCGAAAAACGACATTCCGATTGGCAATTCCTGCACGAATCCCGCCGGAACGGTGATTGACGGATAACCGGCGATTGCCGCGTAGCTCGTCATTCCTTCAAACACGCCGCAGTCGCCGTTGACAAGATCGGTCATCCACGCCGCGCCGCCCGAAGGCGCGATGATCGCGTCGAGTTTGTTTTTATCCATCACCGCGTCAATTCCCTGTTCCTGCGTGTAAAGTTTGCTTTGCAGCAGGGCGAGCCGATATGCGCGGTCGTTCAGATCGGCTTTTTCCTGCGCCGCAAGAAAAATTTCCTGCCCGAAATACGGCATTTCTTTGCTGCTGTTTGCGTCGTTAAACTTAATTAAATCGGCAAGCGTCTGATATTTTCCGCCGCGATTTTTGAGATATTTATTCAAATCTTCTTTAAATTCGTAAAGCAAAACCTGATATTCCGCGTCGCCGAATTTGTCGGAATTTTCCATTTGGACATCAACCAAAGTCGCGCCGCCGTTTTTGAAAATTTGCAGGTGCGGCTCGATCACCGCATCAATCTTCGCGTTGCGCCCGAAATACTGTCGCGCCACGCCGATTCGCATATTTTTCAAACCGTCTTTCTGCAAAAACGTCGTGTAATCTTTTTCACCTTTCGCCGCCTGCGACGTGACCGAATCGTTTTTATCCGCGCCGACCAGAACGCCGAGCAGAATCGCCGCATCCGCGACCGTCCGCGCCATCGGTCCCGCCGTGTCCTGCGAATGAGCAATCGGGATAATGCCGCTGCGTGAAACTAAACCCAAAGTCGGTTTAATGCCGACCAAACCGCAGGTTGCCGACGGGCAGATAATCGAACCGTCGGTTTCCGTGCCGATGCCGACCGCCGCCAGATTTGCCGCAATTGACGCGCCCGTTCCCGAACTCGAACCGCACGGATTGCGGTCTAAAATATACGGATTATGTGTCTGCAAACCGCGTCCGGACCAGCCGCTCGAAGATTTGGTCGAACGAAAATTCGCCCATTCACTGAGGTTCGTTTTGCCGATAATCACCGCGCCCGCTTTGCGTATTTGCTGGACGATAAAAGCGTCTTCTTTCGGTGTCGGCGCGTCAACCAGCGCGAGACTTCCGGCGGTCGTTTTCATTTTGTCGGCGGTGTCTATGTTGTCTTTGATCAAAACCGGAATGCCGTGCATCATCGAGCGAATTTTGCCGTTTTTGCGCTCTTTGTCCATCGCGTCGGCAATAGCGAGCGCGTCCGGGTTGGTTTCGAGGACCGAGTTTAATTTCGGATCAATTTCCCTGATTCTTTGCACATACATTTCCGTCAAACGGCGCGACGACAGTTCGCCCGACTTCATTTTCGCCTGCCATTCGGCGACGGTCGTTTCTTCGATCTGCATATTGTTCTGCGTTTGTGCGCTGATATTTTTGACGATTGAAACGGCGGACAAACCTGCCGCACCCGCGATTAAAAATTGACGACGATTGGTTTTGGTTGATTTCATAAAATTTTATTTGTTTCGTTTATAACTTATTTGAATTAAAACACGCAAGGCAATTTCAGTTGGACTAAACGGCTTGTAAAATTGATAATCATAAAAGTCCTTTATTCAATCAAATCTCGGAGATAATTTATGTTTCTAAAATTCGCGCTGATCGGTTTATTGTGTTTATTTTTCGTCAATATTTCACCCGCCTCATCCGGCGAAGATCAAAAATTTGAAAAACTGGCGAACGATTATATCGCCAAAATGCTTAGTATGAACCCCGAACAGGCGACGCAGCTCGGCGAACACGGATACGACAGTCGTTTGAGCGATTATTCGGCAAAAGGCGTTAAGAAAAGCCGTGATTTTAACGCCGCGTTTCTGGCGAAATTAAATAAACTCGATTTGGCGAAACTGAGCCGCGTCAATAATATTGATGCGCGGATTATGCGTGAAAATCTCGAATACGCCGTGTTTCAGGCGGACGTTTTGCGCGGCTGGGAAAATAATCCGATGTCCTACAACGTCGGCAGTGCGCTCGATTATTTGATGTCGCGCGAATTTGCGCCGCTCGACGAACGTCTGGCAAATTTGCAGGGCAGACTCGAACAGATTCCGTCCGTCATCGCCGCCGCCAAAGCGAATTTGAAAAATCCGCCGCGCATTTACACCGAAACCGCGATTGCCCAAAATGACGGCGTGATCGGTTTAATCAAGGACGATTTGCAAATTTTCGCCGACCAGTCGCCGAAGATGAAAACCAAATTGCAGCCCGCGAGAGATTCGGCAGTCGCCGCGCTGAATGCTTACGGCAAATGGCTCAAAGAAGGTTTGCTGCCGCGCTCGAAC
Source organism: Pyrinomonadaceae bacterium (assembly GCA_965247235.1). Lineage (GTDB taxonomy): Bacteria > Acidobacteriota > Blastocatellia > Pyrinomonadales > Pyrinomonadaceae. The sequence continues at coordinate 4,554,034 of OZ252004.1, read as the reverse complement.
GGCGATTTTCGATTGGGCGACGAGAAATTTCGCCAAAAATTAAAGTTCGCTCTCTCGTCAAATTTATCCAAAGAAGATATTTTGAGTTACGCCGAAGCCGATTTGAAGGTGACGCAGGACAAAATGTATGAACTCGCGCTGCCGCTCTACCGCAAATTTTATCCGAATGAACGCGCCGATATGAGTAAGCCGATGTTGATTAAAAAAGTTCTCGACAAACTCGCCGAATCGCATCCGAATAACGAAACGATCATCACGCAGGCGGAAAAAGATTTGCAGGCGACGACCGAATTCGTGCGCTCGAAAAATCTCGTGACTGTGCCGAACGATCCGGTCAAAGTCGTCGTGATGCCCGAATACGCTCGCGGTTCGTCGGTCGCTTATTGTGATTCGACCGGAACTTTCGAGAAAAACAATTCGACGTTTTTTGCCATTTCGCCGACTCCGCAAGATTGGACGGATTCGCGCAAACAATCGTTTTTCCGCGAATACAACGATTTTATGATGCAGGATTTGACGATTCACGAAGCGATGCCCGGACATTATCTGCAACTGATGCACGCCAACAAATTTTCCGCGCCGACCAAGATTCGCGCAATTTTCCAAAGCGGCAGTTTTGTCGAAGGCTGGGCGGTTTACGCCGAACAATTAATGGCGGAAAACGGTTACGGCGGCGCGGAAACGCAGATGCAGCAGTTGAAAATGAAGCTCCGCGTCATCATCAACGCGATCATTGACCAGAAAATTCACACTGCCGGGATGACCGAAAAACAGGCGATTGATTTTATGATGAATGAAGGTTTTCAGGAAGAAGGCGAAGCCGCCGGCAAATGGAAACGCGCCCAACTTTCGTCAACGCAGCTTTCAACCTATTACGTCGGTTCGGTCGAAGTCAACGATCTCCGCAATGCCTTTGAACGCAAAAACGGCAAACAAACTAACTTACAGGCAATGCACGACCAAATGCTCGCCTACGGTTCGCCCGCCGCCAAATACGTTAAGGAAATGATGGATTTGAATTAAATTTAAAATCTAAAAAAGAGTTCGCAGTCGAATTAACTGCGGACTCTTTTTTAACAAAAATCATTCGGCGTTCAGCCGCCTGATCGGGAAAACTAATAGATTTAATTAACTCTTTCTTCGAGAATCTCAACTCTCGCTTTTACTCTCACGTTGTCCCCGGCTAATGAATCCATTGATCTGCCAATGACTTCTATCTGTTTTTCAATTCGAGTTTGACCCTTTTTCAATTCTGACACATCGCTCTTTAACACCGACACGTCATTCTTCAATACTGAAACGTCGCTCTTCAATACTGAAACGTCGCTCTTCAATACTGAAACGTCGCTCTTCAATACTGAAACGTCGCTCTTCAATACTGAAACGTCGCTCTTCAATACTGAAACGTCGCTCTTCAATACTGAAACGTCGCTCTTCAATACTGAAACGTCGCTCTTCAATACTGAAACGTCGCTCTTCAATACTGAAACGTCGCTCTTCAATTCCGAGATGTCATTTTTAATTATAGTTTGTCCTTCTTCGAGCCTTTGTATCCCGTTAATACATTTGGTCATTTTATCGAAAAATTCCCTGATTTGATTCTCTGTCATTTTTTTTACTCGACTTTAGAATTCGGAGGTAAAGAAAATATAACTCACATATTTGGTATTTACAAAGTTTATGTTCATTTAATTTTCCGCAAATTTCCTTCGCCGCTGATTTGGCGGGTATTGATTTTGGCAACCTTTTCAGCACGGGAAAATGCGCGTAAGAAGTTTTCTCCCAACACTTTGCGGATGTCGGTTTCGGTGTAGCCGCGCCGCAGCATCTCATAAGTGACGAGCGGCAAATCTTCCGCGCCGTGCATTCCGTCGGGCAGCATCGGCACACCGTCAAAATCCGAACCGATGCCGACGTAATCAATGCCGATCAGGTTTTTGATGTAGTCAATATGGTCAACGATGCGCGTGTATGGCGCGATGTAAATCGGGTTGGCGGCGAACAGTTCGCGTTCGGCGACGGCGTAACCTTCCGCATCGTCTTTAAATTTTTCCTTGAGCGCGTCCGTCTGCGGCTTGAGTTTGGCGGTGCGTTCGTTTTCTTCCTCGTTGGTTCGCGCGTCGAGAAATGACGGATAAAAATTGACCATAATCACGCCGCCGTTTTTCGGTATGCGCTTTAAAATATCGTCGGGAATGTTGCGCGTGTGATCATTGACACCGCGTGCGCCCGAATGCGAAGCGATAATCGGCGCGGTCGAAACGTCCAGCACATCCGACATCGTTTTCGCCGAAACGTGCGAAATATCGGCGAGCATTCCGAGCCGGTTCATCTCACGCACAACATCTTTGCCGAAATCGGAGAGACCGTTATTTTTTGGAGTGTCGCGGTGAGCGTCCGCCCAATCGTTGGTATTGTTGTGCGTGAGCGTCATATATCGAACGCCTAAACGGTAAAATTCGCGCAATTCGGCGAGCGAATTTTCAATCGCGTGTCCGCCTTCGATGCCCATCAGAGCGCAGATTTTATTTTCTTTTTTGGCGCGGCGAATGTCGTCCGCAGTCGTGCAAAAATTAAATTCCTGCGGATATTTTTCGACCGCGCGGTAAGTCGAATCAATTAAACCGAGCGCGTGAGATGCCGAACCGCCGGTTTTGACGTAACTCGCCGACACATAAATCGAGAAAAATTCGCCCGTAATTCCCGACTGACGAAAACGCTGCAAATCCGAATGAAACGGGTCGCCGTCCTTGTGAAATTTGCCCGTGTTCGGCGTGGCGAGATCGTAATCTTCGTCATACATCGGTGTCGGAATATCGTTATGACCGTCAACGATAATCGCCTTTTTATGAATCTTTAAAGCCCGCGCCCAAAGTTTCGCATCCGCGCCCGGCGGCATCGTCTGCGCGAATGCGGAAACAACAAAAAGCAAAATTATCAGAGTAAAAAGGCAAAAATTTAATTTAATGTTCATATTATTTGTTTGAATAAGACCGGAACGCAAGTGGCTCGCTTGCACAAAGACCGGAACGCAAGCGGCTCGCTTGCACCGTTCGAGCGAAGCAAGAACGGCGACGATGAGCGTCTGCCGAAGCAAACAAAAATCTAAATTCGCCGCTATTATTGCTGACATTTAATCAACGATTAATTTTTATTTTCAACTTCGCAGTCGCCCGTCGTGCGTCCGCGTGTTGCTTCGCTTCTCGCTGACGGCAAGCAAGCTGCCTGCGCTCCGGTCTTTCCTGTTTCAACTATTTTTGCGCGGATTGACTGCCGCGCGGTTTGGCGTTTTTGACGTATTTGTCGAACCAGTTGACCATTTCGTAAAGCGTCGTTTCGGTTGATTCTTTTGCCGAATAACCGTGCGCTTCGAGTGGCAGAATGACGAGCCGCGCCGTGCCGCCGGTTCCCTGCATCGCCGCGAACAGACGTTCCGACTGAATCGGGAAAGTTCCCTGATTGTTGTCCGCTTCGCCGTGAATCATCAGCAAAGGTTCGTTGATTTTATCGGCGAAAAAGAACGGCGAAACATTTTCGTAAAGCTCTTTGGCTTCCCAAAAATTGCGTCGTTCCGATTGAAAACCGAACGGCGTTAAGGTTCGATTATACGCACCCGAACGTGCGATGCCGGCGCGGAAAATGTCCGAATGCGCGAGCAGATTTGCCGTCATAAACGCGCCGTAACTGTGTCCGCCGACACCGACGCGATCACGGTCGGTAACACCCATTTCGACGGCTTTATCAACCGCCGCCTGCGCTGAATCAATCATTTGTTTGATAAAAGTATCGTTGACCGTCAGCGGGTCGCCGACAATCGGAATCGTCGCGTCGTCCAAAACCGCGTAGCCCTGCAACAGGAAAAACAGGTGCGAATAACCGCCGATTGACGTGAAACGATTGGTCGAACCCGAAACCTGTCCGGCAACATCGGCGTTCGTATATTCGAGCGGATACGCCCAAACGACGGTCGGCAGGCGCGTTCCTTCCTTGTAATTCGGCGGCAAATAAAGCGTAAACGACAGATCAACTCCGTCGGCGCGTTTATATTTGACGAGTTTTTTCGTAATGCCGCGCAATTGCGGTGACGGATCGGTGAAATTTGTTAATTTTTTTTCAGGGATATAACAATTTTCATTTGGAGCGCAAAACCCTTTTAAATAAAGATTCGCAGGTTCGGAAATTGATTCTTTACGAGTAATAAACTTCAACCCATCATCATTTACTGAAGTAACAACCGTTTCATAAGAATCCTGCGACGAACGAAAAATCTCATCAATCTTAAGTGTTTTCGTATTCATCTGACGCAAAAATGGTCGGTCGCCCTGCGGTGATGAGCCGTTTCCGGTCAGAAAAATCGCGTCGCCATTTTGCTGAATAACGCTGTGACCATTGGGCAATCGCTTCATCACAGGCGTTCCGAGGTCGCCGTAACGGTCGTCGACGTTCAAATCGGAGATTAATTTCACACTGTTCGGATTGCGGTAATCCATCGAAAAAATTCGCTGCTGCTGCGTGTCGCGGTCGTAGTCGAAATAGAGCATCAAGCCGTCTTTTTCACCGAATATTTCGCCTTGAAAACGCTGCGAAACTTTGACGATTTCAGTCGGCGCAGCATTAAAAGGCGCGTCCAGCCTGACGATTTTGTCGCGGAATTCGGCTTTCGTTTGCGGGTCGCCGCCGTCTAACGCTTCCGCCCAAACGAGCGAAGCGTTTTCGGTCGGAATCCACGAAATAAACCGCGCACCGACGGGAACGCCCTGCACCGGCAGATTATCCTGCAACGGCAGCGAAGCGATTTTATACTCGACTTTGCCGTCAAAATTCCAGACTTCGAGTTGTTTCGGGAAACTATACGCCGGGAAAAGATATGAAAAAGGACGTTTGATTTGCGAGACGAGCAGATGTTTGCCGTCCGGCGAAACTTCGGCGTTATTATAAATTGCGGGCGCACCGACGGCTTTAATTTTGCCGTCGAGCGAGATGACCGCAAGCTGCGAAGTCGCATAATATTCGAAAAGATTTTCGTCGTTCGGCGATTTCAGAAGGTCTTGAAATGTCTGCACCGCGCCTTTTTTCCCGGCGGTTTCCTGCACGTTCGGCGAATTCGGCACGACGTTTTGATACGGCGGCGCGGCAGCGCGTTTCGTTGGAACAGTCGCCGCGAGCAGAGATTTTTGGTCGGGCATCCAGTCAATATTTCCGAACGCCGTGTTGAGCAGCACGTTTTTTATCTGCTTTGCCTTCGCCTTCGCCGTCTCGACAATCCAAAGCTGCACACCGTTCGCCGCGATGTTGCCGAAGGCGAGATATTTTCCGTCCGCGCTCCAAATCGGCGAAATAATATGCGCGTTCGGCGGCAAATCAACCTTCATCTCTTTGCCGTCGCTGATATTTTTAAACGTCAGATCGGTGAAATAAAGCTGACGATGAGCGGCGTTCGTGTTCGGATTGATGCGAACGCCGGCAAGCCGCAGCATCGGCTGGGCGAGTTCGGAAATCGGCGGATAACGCAGCGGCGTATATTCGGCGATTTTATCTTTGGCGGGCGAAACCGACGTAAAAGGTGTCGCCGGAGAATTTAAAATATTCTCAATTTCCTGCGGTGGTTTTTGATATTGAGCGAAAGCGTGACTGAATAAAAATATTACGGGAAAGAATAGAAACAACTTTTTCATAATGATTGGCTTAGTTGGAAATATTTCCGTCTTCTTCTAAAACCTCAATTCTGGCGCGAAAATTCAGCATATCGTTATGAATAAACGAAACGGACTTGCCTAAAATTTTCACTTCCTTTTCCAGTCTTTGCTGACCTTGTTTGAGTTCGGAGACATCGCTTTTGAGTTCGGAGACATCGCTTTTAATTTCTGAAACATCGCCTCTTAAATCTTGAATGCCGTTGATACAGTTTGTTACCAGATTAAATAGTTGTTTAAATTGATTATCAGTCATATTTTTTCCGAATGGATTTTCATTCTAACACAAGTTAAAAAATCATTTTACATTTCCTAAACCATCCAAAATCTTCGCCGCAATGGTTGGAATAATATCGCGTTCGGTCGCAAAATTTTCGGTAAAAATAACGATCACAAATTTTAAGCCGTCAGGCGTTTCGATGTAAGCGGCATCGTGGCGCGTTTTGCTCGTGTCGCCTTCTTTCGTCCAGAGTTTCGTGCCGGGTTTAAGAGCGTAGGAAACAAATTCGCGGTCTTCGGTTTTGCCGATTTGCGCTTCCCAATCGCGCTTCATCAAATCCAGCATAACTTTGGTGCGTTCGGGCGTATTCGTTTTGCCGAGAACGATTTCCGCCAGCAGACGCGCCGCCGCATCGGTCGTTAATTTGTTGCGGTTCGAGCCGTTTGCGCCGCGAAACTGCTGTTCGATGCCGTAAGCATCTTCGCAAAAAGTTTTTTGATTGACGTTAATATTTTGATAGCCCTGCGCGGCGTAGAAACGATTGACTGCGTTACGTTGATATGACCATTTTTCAAATTCTTTGCCCGCTTTTTCCGCGCCGCTCGAAGTTCCCGTCAAAACGTCCAAAACGTACTGCGTCGCTTCATTTGACGAAACGGTAATCATATCTTTTAACCCTCGTTCGAGTTCGGGCGACATCGTAATCTGACCGTCTTCGAGCCGCCGTTCGAGCGCGTTCATATAAAACATTTTGACGACCGACGCGGGATAGATTTTTTCATCGCCGCGAAAATGCGCGGTTTTCAAAAAATTGTTTTCTCGCAAATCAATTAAAGTTGCGGCGACATTCTCAGCCTTCAGATTTTTATCCTTAAATTTTTCGAGCGTTTCGTTAACGGCTTTACTCAAAAGCGTCTGAAGTGCGGGAGAATTGACCGTGCCGATTGGCTGATAATTTTTCGGAATTTTTAATTCCTTCATTTTGTTTGAGATTTGCGCGTTTGTTTGAAAACAAAAAAGACAAACGGCGACCGAACAAATTAGCGCGGCGATAATTTTTCTCATTTGGTTAACCTCTGAAAAGTTTTGCGGTATTTATCGTTAAAGTATAAATCAAAAACGCGAAACTGAGAATTTAATTTGCAGCTCAAATAACTGTCGAAATAAAAAAGGCTGAACCAACGGCTCAACCTTTTGTATCAATTAAATAAATTGAAGAATTACTTTCCAAAATTCGGTATTTCGTTGTTGCCGATATTGACACCGCTATACCAGCTCTGAAGCAGTCTTTCGGATGTCGGATCGCCTTTGCTGCCTGCGCCGCCCTGACCGTCAACATAATTTAAATGCTGTGCGAAATTGCCTTTTTGCCAGACACCTGAAAGCAAAGCTCCGATTCCGGGACTGTTGCCCTGCCGCGTAATACCGAAATATCGCGCCACTACGTCGCCGGAATGCGCGACACCATTAAATTTAACACCGCGCGGCACATCATTGCCGTCAGCCGCTGCGCCCAAACCTAAAAACCGGACGCGGCTCATCATTTCAGTTGCTTTGACCTGCCCGTATGTGCTGACGAGCTGCGATTCGACTCTTCGCAAAGCATCACTGGCAATTGCGCCGCCCTGACTGTAACCGACGACTTTAACCGGACCTGTCGTGGTGTTTAACTGATCCAAAATCAAATTTGCAGCCGTCTGCGCGGCGGGCGGGTTATGGAGAGTATTCTTTTTTGCCCAATCGCCCGCCTCGCGTCCGAGAGCCGCCGAAGCAAGCTCACTCTGATAAGTTGCGTTATAAACATCCTGACGCGCCGAACCGCTGCTGATTCCGCCTAAACCGCCGCCATTCCCGCTCGGAAGCCATGCCGGAATTTTCGATGCCGCCGCCTCTGCCCGCTCACGAGCAACACGGTCAAAGTGATTAAGCGTAATCTGTCCGCCGACTGCCGGATCGCTGCTGTTGTAGACCAAATCTACTTTTGAGCCGGTCAGATTCGCAATTGAAGCCGCCGTCTGCCGCGCTCCCGGTAGATTGGTATTGATTCCGTTGATGAAAATAACCGGCGGCTGGCTGACATTGCTTTTATTTTTTCCGGTGACTTCGTAAGCGTTGCCGTTAAATCCCGCATCTACCGCTGCCCCGCTGCCTCTGCCCGGAGCCGACGGATTCGTCGCCGGAGCATTAAACGGTCCGCCGACTCGTAACTGGGTTGCCGACCACGAACCGTCCGCAGCGTTTTTTGTGGTTCCGGCAATCGGCGAAATCGAATTATTTCCGCTGTTGGAAGCTATTAGCACGCCGATATTTCGAATATTAGCAGTATTATATTGGACGGCAGACGATGGTTTATAATTCTCCGATGTTGAACGATTCGTTAAATCCAACTGCTCACGATTAACGACTCCGATTCCGATTGTAGAATTTGTAGACATTTTTTTCTCCGGTATTTTTTTTCTGACAGTTTCAGAAATAGTTATCGGAGCAAAACAAAATAAGTTTCCTTATTTTGTCAGAAATTTATTTTATTTATTTTGTAAACCCTCGTCTTCCAATTTTAAGAGGCTGACCAACCGGCTTTATAGAAGAATTTTTCAATTTGTTTTAAGAGGCATTTAGATTAATTGACATTTACGAATGTAAATTACCATCGGTTCGACCGAATCAGCCTGAAGATCAGAATAAATCTTCGCCTAAAAAATTTTCGCGCAAATATTTAACCGTTTCCTGCAAAGTTTGCTGCGGATCGCGCGTCGTGAAATTTAGTTCCTCTTCGGCTGTCGACGAATCGAAATACCAGAAATACTCGCCCATTTCGACTTCCGACGCTTCAAACGGCGCGGGTTTGTTGAATGATTTGTAAAGCGACGAAATAAAGCTCGCGCCCGAAACGGCGATTGATTTCGGAATTTTAAGCATCGGCGCAGATATGCCTGAAAGTCTTTCGAGCCGTCCGAAAAATTCGCTGACAGTCCAATTCGCCGCGCCCAAAAGATAGCGTTCGCCGTGCTTTCCTTTGTCCAAAGCGTTGACGAACGCCGCCGCCGCGTCCGCCGCGTCAACAAAACTCAACCCGCCCGAAGGCGTATATGGAAACTTTTTTGCCATAAAATCAAGCACGATCTTTGTCGAACTCAGACGCTCGTCGCCTGTTCCCAAAAGCAATGACGGATTCAGTATGACAAGCCGTTCGCCTTTCTCCGAAAAGGCGCGGAGAGCCGTTTTTTCCTGATAATACTTCGACGCGTAATAAGCCCACTTCGATAAAATCCCGACCGGCTGCGGATAAGTTTCGTCGAATATCTCCGCCGTCTCGCTAACCGCCGAAGTTCCCGACGATGACGCGAGAATAAAGTTTTTCACGCCGTTTTCCTTCGCCGCTTCGCACAGCAGACGAGTGCCTTCGACGTGAAGTTTATTCATCTGCGCCGCGCCGTCGTAATCGAACGAAACCTTTCCCGCCAAATGATAAATCGCCTCACAATTCTTCGTCGCTTCCGCAACGTGCCGAACATTCGTCACCGAACCGGCACACGCCTCGACACCGGAATCGGTCATCCATTCAGGCACACTCGAAGCCATCACACGCAGATTCTTCGCGCCCGCGTCCAAAAATTGCCGCACGAGATGCGTTCCGAGAAATCCCGTGCCGCCGGTAATCAAAATTTTCTTCGAGGCTTTTTTCGCCGTTGTTTTTGTTTTCTTCTCTGCCATTTATGCCGTGTTGATTTTCTAAAATGAATTTTCCACCTTTTGGAAAGCGATTTTATCACAAAGTTTCAATGAAATTAATGTCAGTGCCGGAATAGATTTGAACTTGAATTTTGTCAATTTAACGGCGCACAGATTTCCGGCTTGATTGAAATCTCGTCCCAAAAAATAATTATGAAACTGGATTATTTATAAATACTCAAGCTAAAATGCTTGAATATGACATTTCCAACATCCGCAAATGTAGCGCGAATGCAGACTTCTTCGACGTTTAAGGCGATGCAGGCTGCCGCGAATCTGCGTGAACAGGGTTTTGACGTGATTGATCTGACGGTCGGCGAACCCGACTTCCCGACTCCCGAATTTATCAAGGATTTGGCGATTGAAGGCTTGAATAAAGGCTTTACGAAATACACCGCCGCTGCCGGGATGAAGCCGTTTGTCGAAGCGGTCGCGCATTTTTACAGGGAACAGTTCGGCGCGGACATTTCGCCGAAGGAAATCGCGGCTTCGTGCGGCGGGAAACAGGCTTTATTTAACGCCGCCTGCACGATTTTGAATCCGGGCGACGAATGTTTGATCCCGAAACCTTTCTGGGTGACGTTTCCCGAAATCGTGACGTTTACGGGCGCGACCAATGTTTACATCGAAACCGAAGAAACCGATTTTATTCTGACCGCCGAACAGGTGAAAAACGCGATTACCGACAAAACCAAGCTGTTAATCGTCAATTCGCCGAGCAATCCGAGCGGTCGCGTCGTGCCTTCGGACGAGATGATTAAAATTATCGAAGTCTGCGCCGAAAGAAACGTCTATGTTTTGACCGACGAATGTTATTTATTCTTCGTCTATCCGCCGTCGGAAGTTTTCACGTCCGCCGTTTTGCCCAAAGAATTGCGCGATTATGTCTGTATTGCCGGTTCGTTTTCCAAAACTTACGCGATGACAGGTTGGAGAATCGGTTACACGATTGCGCCGGAAGCGTGGACGAAGGAAATTATCAAACTGCAAAGTCATTCGGCGACGCATCCGACGAGTTTCGTGCAATACGCCTGCGCCCGCGCGATGGAACGCCGCGAAGAATCAATGAATGCCGTGCAGGGAATGCTCGCCGAATACAAACGCCGCCGCGATTGGTTTGTTCCCGAACTCAATAAAATTAACGGTTTCAAATGCGCGATGCCCGAAGGCGCGTTTTATGCGTTTCTCGATGTCAGGGGTTTGTTAGGCGATAAATTTACGCTCTCCGAAGACGTTGCCGATTATTTATTAAAGGAAACGCAGGTCGTCACGACCGACGGCGCGGCGTTCGGCGCGGAAGGTTTTTTGCGCCTTTCATACGCGACTTCGATGGAAAACCTGCACACGGCGATTGAACGGATGAAAAAACTTTTCGCACCGAATTCACAAACTGTATAAAAAATCAGCCACGAACAAACACGAAAAGACACGAAAGCTAATTTAAAAACTTTCGTGTCTTTTCGTGTTTGTTCGTGGCTAAAAAATCCTATTTCCCGCCTGTCATCAGCAAGCCTATTTCTTCATTCGACGTAATTTTCGGATCAACTTCGCCGACGAATTTGCCTTTGTTAATAACCAACAGACGATCAGCCAACGCCGTCACTTCTTCGAGTTCCGCCGACACTAATAAAATCGCGCTGCCCGAATCGCGCAAAGCGATTAATTTGCGGTGTATAAATTCAATCGCGCCGATGTCCACGCCGCGCGTCGGTTGTGAAACAAGTAATAATTTTGGATTCAACCCGAATTCCCTGCCGATGATTAGTTTTTGCTGGTTGCCGCCTGACAGCGATTTTGCGGAAAGTTCGGGGTTCGGCGGGCGCACATCGAAATTTTCGATGATTTCCTTCGTATGTTTTCCGATAAATGCCGAATTTAAAAACACGCCCGACGAAACCGGGGCGCGATAATGAACGCCTAAAATTGCGTTTTCTTCCAAATCGGAATCGAGCAAAAGCCCGCGTTTGTGGCGATCTTCGGGAATGTGCGCTAGCCCAAGTTCGGTGCGTTTGCGAACCGACAGACGCGAAATTTCTTTGCCTGAAAGTCGAATCGAGCCGTTTTGAATCGCAATCAACCCGGCAATCGCTTCGATCAATTCGGTTTGCCCGTTGCCTTCGATGCCCGCGATGCCGACGATTTCGCCGCCGCGCACATTGAACGAAACATCATTTAACGCCGCGCCGTGTTTGCCGCGCACGCTCAAATTTTCGACGCTTAAAACAGTTTCACGCGGTTCGGCGTTCGTCTTTTCAACGCGCAGCAAAACATCGCGCCCGACGATCATCCGCGCCAAATCCTTCGCGTTTGTTTCGCTCGTTTTGACGTTGCCGACGACTTTGCCGTCGCGCATCACGGTTACGTCGTCGGAAATCGCCAAGACTTCTTCGAGCTTGTGCGTGATGATGACGATGGTTTTGCCCTGTTCCTTCATTAGACGCAAAATGTTGAAAAAATCTTCGACTTCGCGCGGCGTTAAAACCGCCGTCGGTTCATCCAAAATCAACAAATTAGCGTTGCGATACAAGGCTTTCAGCAATTCGACGCGCTGCTGTGCGCCGACCGACAAATCTTCGATCAAAGCCTTTGGCGAAACGCCTAAACGCAGTTTATTCGACAAAGCCAGCACATCATCGTTCGCCTTTTTCCAGTCAATACTCGCCTGATTTCCGCCTTCCGCGCCCAAAATTATATTTTCGCCGACCGTCATCGTATCCACCAGCATAAAATGCTGATGCACCATCCCGATTCCGAGATTGATCGCGTCCTGCGGCGACTTGATCGAAACAGTTTTCCCGTCAACCAAAATCTCGCCCGAATCGGCTTTGTAAAACCCGTAAGCAATTCGCATCACGGTAGATTTCCCCGCCCCGTTTTCCCCGACAATCGCGTGAATCGTGCCTTTTTCAATTTTGATCGAAACGTCATTGTTGGCAACGACATTGCCGAATGTTTTTGTGATATTTCTCAGTTCAAGCATTTTGTTTTTAATGTTATTGGAGTAATATTTTTGCTATGGCGTTCAGCGAATATAAAGAAATCGGGCAAGTTCAGGTTGAATTCAACATTAAACTCGAAGACGAAAATTTCATTTTTGCCGAAGCCGTCGCGCCGCCTGAAATATTCTTAAACGAATTTGAATTTACCCGCGAAAATCTTCCGGTTTTCACATCGGAAGGTGCAAGAACCGAAGCGATAATATTTCCGATTCTGCGCGAAGTTTACAAAGATTATAGCGACAAATTCGTGCTTTGGATTCAAAAATCATTTACTTACGACGCAAAACTCAACGGAACGCCTGATTACCTGATCGCCACTAAATCACCTTTGGGAAAAACCGTTCTCGCCAAACCGCTGCTCGGCGTAGTCGAAGCCAAGAAAAACGACTTTGAAGTCGGTTGGGCGCAATGTTTAGCCGAACTCATCGCCATTCAAAAACTCAACGCCGACGAAGAAACCGCCGTGTATGGAATAGTGACCGACGGCGAAAGATGGCAGTTCGGCAAATTCCAAAAAAACCTACTGACGCGCCAAAATTCAGGATTTACAATTGATAATTTACCCGAACTTTTCGGCGCAATCCACTTTATTTTTCAATCAATTTCCGCCAATGTGAAATGACGATTTGCTATTAAATGTTCCTTATTTTATCCCGCAACCAATTTTCGATTTCGTCAATTTTCCAAAAGTCCGATTCGATATTTAACGAAAGTTCAATGATTTCGACTAATTCGTAATCCAATCGAAAGCCGTTTTGTTCAAGAAAAATTATCGTTAAATGCGTTGCCGTGCGTTTGTTGCCGCCGAGCCACGGATGATTTTTTATTAGTCCGAAACAAAGCGTCGCGGCTTGGCGAATGACATCAGCTTTTTCATAAACAACAGCGTGTTGAGGACGCGCCAGAGCAGATTTAATCAAATCAGGACTATCAATGCCAAATCGAATCTCGCCACATCTCAACATTAGATCGAAGTGATGCTCAACCGCATCAAGATATGTGAGATAGACAGTTTTTTCAGTCGCCAAGCCGTTTTAGCTCCTCATAAACTTCTCGATTCTCTTCAAAAATTCGCCGTGAAATTTCTTTGATTCTATGTGACATCGGCAGTAAAAGGTCGCCTGAAACCTCGCCGTTATTGATTGTCAGCGCAACTTTTGAACCTTGCGCCAAACCCAATTCGTTGATGATATTTAACGGAATTTCGACCAGCCACGAAGCTATTTTGGAATCTTCACGGCTTTTTTTCTCGACTTCAACTTGTTCGATTTCTAAAACTTCAGGCATCGCTTTCTCCTCAACTTCAAAAATTATATCAGTTTATTTCGCCATCGCGTCCGTCACTTTGATCTGACCGGCGACAATTTGTTTTTTCGCGGCTTCGACTTTGCTGATAACGTCCGGCGGAATCAAGCCGTCGTTGTTGCTGTCCATTGCGTAGGCAACGCCGTCTTTGTCCAAGCCGAAGACGTGAAAGCCGCCGGAAAATGCGCCGTCGCGCACATCTTTGACAACATCGTAAACCGAATTGTCCACGCGCTTGACCATCGAGGTCAGGACGAATCCGGGTTTGACACCGTTTTGATTGGAATCAACGCCGATGACAAAATCTTTTGCCGTGCCGTCGTCGTTTTTGCCGCGCTGTTCGACGGCATCAAATGCGCCCAACCCGGAATTTCCCGCCGCCGTAAAAAGCACGTCCGCGCCGCGATCAAGCTGATCCGAAGCGATTTCCTTGCCTTTACCCGGATTATTCCACGCCGCATCCGTCACGCCGACGTAATTGGTGATAACTTTCGCATTCGGATTGACTGATTTCGCGCCTTCTTCATAGCCGGTCGCAAACCTGTGAATGAGCGGAATATCCATCCCGCCGATAAAGCCGAGCGTTCCCGTTTTCGATTTCGACGCGGCGATCATCCCGACGAGATACGAACCTTCGTGTTCGCGGAAAACGAGCGACGCGACATTCGGCAGAGGTTTGCCGTCCTTGCCCGTAATCACGCCGTCAACAATGGCAAATTTGATGTTCGGATAATCTTCCGCAACCTTTTGCATAATCGGTCCCTGAGCAAACCCGACACCGATAATCAGATCAAAATTTCGTTCGGCAAAAGCCCGCATCGCCGGCTCGATTGAAGTCGGATTTCCCGGCTCGACATCATACAGACAAATTTTCAAATCCTTCTCCGACCGCTGCACGCCTTCCCACGCCGCCGCATTAAACGAACGGTCATTCTTGCCGCCGATGTCGAAAACGATCCCGACCTTGGTCGAACAATCCGTCCGCGCCTGCGTCGTTGCGCCGCACGAACATAAAAGGCACGAGGCGATAAATATCAAAAAAATTGTAATTTTGATTTTCATAAATTGTATTCTTAATCAATTATTTCTTTAACGAGTTTCAAAGTTTGCGGTTTTTCAACGCTTATTTTATATGCACTTCGCAGATTTTCGCTAATCTTATGCGCCTGATTTTCGCTGCGGCAATATAAAATTCCGAACGGTTCGTCTTTGACAATTTCGTCGCCGATTTTTACGCGGCTTTCGTAACCGACGGCGTAATCTATTTCATCTTCGACCTTTAAGCGTCCGCCGCCGATTGAGGCGATTGATTCGCCGATGGTTTTGGTGTCAATTTCGGCGATAAAGCCGTCTGCGTTCGCCGTGACGGGAATTTGCAGAGTGTTTTTTTCGAGCAGAATTTCCGGAGTGTCGCAGATTTTCGCGTCGCCTTTTTGCAGTTCGATATTTTGCCTGAACTTTTCCAATGCCGCGCCGGAATTCAAAGCGTTTTGAATCTTTAATCTTGAATCTTGAATCGTTTCGCCGATGCCGCATAACACGAGCATTTCGGCGGTCAGCGCGATTGAAAGTTCGAGCGTCGGCTGCATTAATTCGTCGGTTTCGCCGCGCAGAATTTTGACGCATTCGTAAACTTCCGTAGCGTTGCCGACGAATTTGCCGAGCGGCTGATTCATCCCGGTAATTAACGCCGAAGTTTTGACGTTGAACGATTTGCCGGTTTCGACGAGTGCGCGGGCAAGTTTTACCGCGTCTTCTCGTTTTTCCATAAACGCGCCGCTGCCGGTTTTGACATCGAGAACGAGCGCGTCCAAACCTTCCGCCATTTTTTTCGACATAATCGAAGCGACGATCAGCGGAATTGATTCGACCGTCGCGGTTGCGTCGCGCAGCGCGTAGATTTTTTTGTCGGCGGGAACGATTTTGTCGGTTTGTCCGGCGAGCGCAAAGCCGCATTTTTTGATGATGCGTTTGAATTCGGCTTTGGAAAGACGGACGTTGTAACCGCTGATTGATTCGAGTTTGTCGAGCGTTCCGCCCGTGTGTCCCAAGCCCCGACCGGAAATCATCGGCACGGCAACTCCGCAAGCCGCCGCCAGCGGCGCAATTATCAGCGAAGTTTTATCGCCCACGCCGCCGGTCGAATGTTTGTCGGCTTTCGGCGCGTCAATTTCGGAGAAATCTAAAATTTCGCCCGATTCGAGCATCGCTTTGGTCAAGGCGTTTTGTTCCGCCAAATTTAACCCGCGAATAAACATCGCCATCAGCAGCGCGGAAATTTGATAATCCGCCCACGCGCCGCCGCTTACGCCGTTAACAAATGCCTGTATTTCAGCGACCGAAAACTCCGCGCCGTCGCGCTTTTTTCTAATTAAAATTTGCGGATTCATTAAACAGACTTTACCAAATTTTTCGCTCCCCGACATAAATTTTGCGCCAAACCGTCAAAAATAATTTGTTTTTTCGCCGCGATGCGTCATAATAAAATTTCTATGAAACATACAAAAATTTTTACCGCCATCGTCGCTTTTGCCGGAACTTTCGCCATCGCAACCGCTTTGGTTTGGCTTTTTGTCGGTTTCCCGCAGGAGCGTTCAATTAATTGCTGGCACGGCTCTTCGGTCAACTATCGTCAGCCGCGCGAGTTTGATTACGACATTAAAAGCGCGGAAGCGATTCAAATCGAAGCTATTTTGCAGATTGACGATCAAAACGGTTCGGTGCGAAATCGAACGTCAAATTATTTTGCCCGTGATATTTATGGGGCTGATATTTCGGCAATTACAGATTATTCAAAAGCGGTCAAAAAATACGCCGATCAGTCAGGTTCGATGGATGTCAGCGATTTGCCCGCCGATTTTCAAACGTCGTGGAAAGCGCATATGAAAGCGTGGCGCGTTTATTCGGATTTTCTCACGCAGGTTTCCGCTTCGAGAATGAGAAACAATGTCAGCCGTTCCGATTTGATAAATATGAGAAACGGTTTCAGCGGCGAAATCAGCACGACTTGGGCGAAAGTCTTACGCACAAGCAGTATCTACGGCGCAGATGTTCGCGGATTTTAGTTTTGATTTTCAGTCGAGGAGTTATTTATGAATTTAAAAACAATTTTTTCAATCGCCGCATTCTTTGCCGCTTTTACGCTTTCGGTTGTGTTGTTCGGTGCGGAAAATACCGATCTCGAATTAAACAATCAGCCGGAAGTTTATTCGTTTGAATCTGATAATTCAATGATTGATTCGGATTATTCGTCGGTTGAGTCAGGGCTGCAAATCGAAATGCGCCGGTTTCTCGATGAAGATAAACGCAACGGTTTCATCTTTTACGGCGAAGTCACAGGCAAAGAAGACGATTTAGCCGCACAAACCCGACCGACGGCAAAACTCGTCAAAAAAATGCAGAAAATGAACTGTTCAAATCTGCCGAACGATTTTTGCGCCGATTGGAACAGCCACGTCAAAGCGTGGAAAAATCTCTCGTTAATGCTCGATCACGTTTCGCAAAAAAATGCCGATTCCGATGAAATTAATGACGATTATTCTGATGCCAACGATCAAATCAACGACACATACGAAAACTTGCTCAATACCGCGCAGGATTATGATGTAGATTTTCAGTAAGAAGAAATCGCCGCAAAAAGACGCAAAAAAGAGAAGCCGGAAAGCATTTTGAAAAGAAATTTGATTGACTGTAAAACGCGCAAAATTTAAGAAACCTGAATACTTCTTAATTAAATCAATCAATTTCTTTTTTACTTTTTGTCTTCTCTTTTTTGCGTCTTTTGCGCCTTTTTGTGGCTATCATTCTTTCTGCAAAAGTATTACGACTTCGACTTTAACAGCGCGTTGTTCACCAACCGCATCAACCTTTTCGCCGGTTTTCGCTTTGATTGAAACGCATTCAATTGAAATTTCCAGACAGTTAGCGATTTCCTCGCGCATCTGTTCGATATACGGTCGCAGTTTCGGTTTTTCGAGATTAACGGTCGAATCAACATTAACAAACGCGTAACCTTTTTCCTTCATCAAGGAAACTGCGTAGCGCAAAAACGTCATACTTTCGGCGTTTTTCCAGCGTTCTTCCGCGTCGGAAAAATGCGTCCCGATGTCGCCTTCGGCAAGCGCACCAAAAATCGCGTCGGTCAAAGCGTGCAGCAGCGCGTCGCCGTCAGAATGTCCGACCGAACCTTTCTCCGACGGAATTTCCACGCCGCCAAGCATCAATTTTTCGCCGGTTTCCAACCGATGAACATCATTCCCATAACCGATTCTGAGCATAGAATTTTTTGATAAATACAGATTGTTGAATCTTAAATCTGAAGTTTCCGAGTTTACTTCAAAATCATTCGCGCAAATTCAAAATCTTCCCGCGTCGTGATTTTAATGTTTTGTGCGTTGCCTTCGACGAAGGCGATTTCGATTCCGATTTTTTCGACGAGCGAGCATTCATCGGTGACTGAATCTAAAGTTTTATTTTCAGCAAAAGCGCGTTTGAGAATTTCAGTCCGAAAACATTGTGGCGTGAGAGCGCGGCGCAGATTTTCGCGGCTGATCGTGCGTAAAATTACGCCGCCGGAAACTTCTTTGATCGTGTCAACAACTCTGCCGACCAGACACGCCGCCCCGTTTTGCCTCGCCTTTTCAATGGTTTCAGCGATTTCTTCGACCGTTACCAAAGGTCTTGCGCCGTCGTGAACGGCGACGATTTCAGTTCGATTCCCGTCAATTATCTGCAAACCATTTAACACGGATTCAGTCCGCGAAATGCCGCCCGCGACGAGTTTTTTGATTTTGCAAAATTGATAATTAGCAAGCGTTCGTCCAAAATTTTCGATTTCATCTGCCGATAAAACCAAGACAATTTCATCAATTGCCGCACAGTTTTCAAATTTTTCGAGCGTGTGGATTAAAACGGGTTTGCCGCCGATTTCGAGGAATTGTTTGGGAACGCCGCCGCCAAACCTTTTTCCGCTTCCGGCGGCAACTATAATTGCTGTGTTCATAATGGATAACGGATAATGGATAACGGATAATTCAAATTTCCCACATTATCCATTATCCATTATCCGTTATCAATTTTTTTACTCTATTTCTTCGATAATCGTTGTTTGTCGCAGTTCGCGTGTGGCTTTGCGAAAACCGGCGGAGCGTGAATCGTGAATGCTGAAATTGTTGTCGGTTTGTTCGGGCTGATTGTCGCCGTTTTCTTCCCACAATCTGCCGAAAATCATTTTCCCGGCGGTCGTCTGCAAGACGCTGGTGACGGCGACATCAGCCGACTTACCGATTAATTTGCGGGCGTTATCAATCACGACCATCGTCCCGTCGTCGAGATACGCCACGCCCTGATTGTATTCTTTGCCTTCTTTCAACACGAAAACGCGCATCGCTTCTCCCGGCAAAACGACCGGGCGCAGAGCGTTGGCGAGTTCGTTGATATTTAAAACCTGCACATCGCGCAGTTGGGAAACCTTGTTCAAATTAAAATCGTTGGTAACGATTACGGCATTAAGCTGTTTGCCGAGTTCGATCAGTTTCAAGTCAACTTCCTTGACCTGCGGAAAATCGGTTTCGACGATCTGAATATCAATTTTGCTGTTGTTTCGCAGACGCTGTAACATATCCAAACCGCGCCGTCCGCGCTGACGTTTTGACGAATCGGCGGAATCGGCGACCTGCTGCAATTCGGTCAAAATAAACTGCGGAATAATCAGCGTTCCGGTCAAAAATCCGGTTTCGGTGACATCGGCGATGCGCCCGTCAATAATCACCGAAGTATCTAAAACTTTATAATCGCGCTTGACGTTTTTGTCGGAGAAAATGCCGCCCAAAACCGATAAATCAATAAAATCGCCTTTCGCCGCGCCGACCATCAAACCGATGTAACCCATAAAAAACGCCAACGAAATCGTCAGAAAAGTCTGCATTTCGGCTGAAACCGCCGCTTCTTTCTGGATCGAAATCAACACGCCGATCAAAAACGCGCCGACAATTCCCAAAATCGAACCGATTGCCGCACCGATCAAAGTTTTGAGGCTCGCCCGCACGACGCGCATCTCGAACGCGACGATCATCGCTCCGATAATCGCGCCGAAGATCGCCGAGAGAAACGGTCGCACCGCCACATCTACGCCGCTCAGAAAAAATCTCTGCGTATGTTCAAGCGGATTCAGCACATACCCGAACAAAACGAGCAGCGCAACAAAAGCGATTCTGATGATGAGAACATCCAATTTCATTGTGCAAAATTTTATCACGAACCGTCGCTATGTGATAATCCAAACAAAGTTAATCGGTCATTATAATTTTCACTCTGCCAAATTGGAATTCGCACCGAGAGCGAAAAGCCAACTACAAATATCTTCAAATTTTCAATTCTTTAACAGCTAATTATTCAACCTTTAAAATCTGCCCGTTCAAACCGATAGCTTCACTTGAGAGCAAAAATAAAACAGTCCGCGCCGTATCATCTTCGGAAACGGCATTTTTCGGGCGAAAAAGTTCGCTATCGAGATTTGCATCAAATATTTTTTTTTCGCTGACGGCGACGGCGTTGACGCGAAAATGTTTCGGCAGCGTTTTGGCGAGCGATTCGGTCAGTCCGGCGAGCGACTGCTGCGACACGGCAAACGCCGTATTTTGTTCGGTTTCCGGCGTATCAACTGCCGAAATAACATTGACGATCTTCGGTTTCGGACGCACCTGCATCAGCCTCACGGCTTCTTTCGTCACGAAAAAAGCCGATTTCAAATTGCCGCCGAGCGTTCTCTCAAAATTATCTTCCGATGTTTCCAAAAAGGTCGAATCGTCACGGAATTTCAGACAATTAACGAGCAAATCTATTCGTCCGAACATTTTTTCGACTTCCGCGATTAATTTTTTCGCGCCTTCAACCGTCGAAATATCTGCTTCGACGGCATTTGCCAGCGTTCCGAGATTTTTTAATTCGCCGAGTGCATTTTCCGTCTGCGTATCCGCTTTCTTGAATGCAACGATCACATACGCGCCCTGCAAAGCGAGTTGCAAGGCAACGGCGCGACCGATTGCGCTTGCGCCGTCAGTGATAACAGCGACTTTTTCGGCAAAAGCGTGAATTGATTGTGCGGGCATAAAAATAACGCGAAATTCGGTTAAGAACTTCGCGTTTTTAGATTAGTTAAATGCGTTGGTTTCTGCAAATCAGCCTTGCTTAAACGAAATAAACTCCTCGATCTTTGTCCGCGTATTGCTCGTCGCTCAAAACGATGTCGTCTTCTTCATCTGACTGAATCATTTTCAGATTATAGGCGGCAATGTAGTTTTTCGGATTGAGTTCGACGGCTTTGCGAAAATCGGCGGTTGCTTCGGCGACTTTGTAATTTTTGGCGTAGGCGTAGCCGCGATGAGCGTAAGCCGTGGAATTTTTCGGGTCTAATGCGATGGCTTTATTTAGATCGGCAAAGGCTTCGGCGAATGATCTTTGGACGGCTTTCAGATAACCGCGCGAATCGTAAGCCGGAGAATATTTCGCGTCGAGTTTAATCGCCTGATCGTAATCGGGCATCGCTTCGACATATTTTTTTTGTTTGCGGTAAAAATCGCCGCGTAACGTCAGATTGCGAGCCGTCGCACTGAAATTAATCGAACTGTTGATGTCGGACATCGCCTCGGTATTTTTGCCGATTTGATAATATGCCTGTGAACGCATCTCAAACATTTCAATATCTGGCAATAAACCCGTGCTGTGGCTGTCAATCACTTTCGTAATCGCCGGAACAGCTTTCGTATATTCGCCTTTATTAAACAAAGCTATCGCGGCAGTTCGGTCGGCATTGGCGGTTTTATTTTGCGCGATTACTTTATTCAAATCTTTATCGGTAATCGTTAAATCATAAGGGTTTGCCGGCGGCGCATCACCGGCAGTTTTTTTGACGGCGGCAGACGGCGGCGAAAAACGAAAAGTTAAATAGCCTTTCGACATAACGGCTTTTCCGTTGACGAGATATAGCGCAAACTTGGTCTGTTTCGCCTTATTGGTGCAAAGAATATTTAGAAAATTATCGTCGCCGACGGTATCGGTTCGGATAACATTTCCCTTTTCATCAATCACAATATTGACGGTAATCAAATGCTCGTTTTTCACCGGATTCGCGCTGTAATCAGGCTCAAATGAAATCTTGCGTTGATTATTCAACAAGCCGCGATCAGGCATCTGCGCCGCCGACATCTGGGCGAAACCGATTTGCGCCTGAACGAGCAGGCAAAATAATATGGCAGCGAGAGTTGTTAGATTTTTTTTCATAAATTTAATTGACAGTTAAAATATTTGGTTAAGTGTGCAAAATTCAATATCAATTCAAAATTAAACTTTTGTTTATCGCGTTCAGAGTTCACGCTTTAGCGTGTGATTTCCGCCGGCGAAGCGCGGCGAAAAAACAAACTGAAGTTTGAACTCTGAACGTGATTGCCAAACTTTTCATTTTGCCGTGACGATTTTATCGGCGTAAATATATCCGTCAATTTGAACAACATCGTCGCGGCTGATTTTTTGTAGTTGGAGATTGGTGATTTTGAAGACGATTTGTTTGTCGTTTTCGCTGATAATTTCGATCATTCCGCTTTTGATGTCATCGCCGCCGGTTGCCGAAAAAGCGTTGTCTCCATTGGCGTTATGCTCAAAATAATCAACATTTGTCATTGCATCTCCGCCGTTCCAAACTTTTTGTTCGTCCTGCTCGAACAACAGCCCGAAAGAAAATGTCCGCTCTGTTTGAGAATTTTCCGATTTCATTCTGACGTAAAGTTCCTTCATCTTCGTCTCTTTGTAATTGAATGAACTGACCGTTGCCGGAAAATCCGACCATTCCTGACCGAAAAGCGGTTTTGAATGCTGAAACCGAAGCTGAGTTTTGCTGTTGTCGCTAAACCGAATTTGCGATGTTTGAGGTTTGGCGAATTTTTCAAAAGTTCCTTCCAACCCGTTTTCCGAGACGCTTTTGCTGCCGCCCGATTTTTCGACGGTTCTTTGGATAAACGAGATTTTGCTGTTTTTATCGAATTTGCCTTTCAGTTTGTATGTCAAATTTCCTTCGGCTGCGCTGACGGCTTCAAACTTGCCGTTTTTATCAACCGCGCCGCTGAAAGTTTTAATTTGATCGCCGACCGACGCTTTGCCGGTTATCGAATTGTCGGTTTTCACCTCAAATTCGGCGGTAATCGAGCGCGGTTCGGCAAGGAAATTAAAGAAAGTTGCGCGGTAATTTCCCGCGTAATTTTGCCCGAAAGCAAATGTCGGAAACAGCAGGATCAGTAAAAAAATATTTTTTCGCATTGATAAATTTTTCTTTAATAACACGCAGGAATTTCGTGGACAGTTTTGATTGATTCCAGCAAATCCGCCCTCGAAGTCAATGAACCTTTATCATCAGGCACAACTCCAAGAATACCGTCGGCAATATCTAAAGCCTTTTTGTATTTTTCAGCCTTCTCATCAGTAGCACGGACGACTTTTATCACGCATATCCGCGATTTGTGCCACTTCATTTTTTCTCATTGTCAGCAAATCTCGATTGTTGGGTTCGACGGCAAGCATACTGTCAATAACACCGATGACTCTGTTGTAATAACTTTCGGCGGAATGGATGCCGACGCAGTATGAATTCGGTTCGTAACCTCTCCGGTAATCTTCGTATCCGCTTTTGTATCTTTCATCTCCCTGAGTTTCCAAACCGGAAATCTGCTCCAATAATCGTTGGTATTCGGCAGGCGGAATTTTGCCGCCGGAAACCGAATTTGCCTGCTGCGCTGCCGTTGCAAGATTTTTGCGGCGAGTTTCCTCAGCTTCTGTTTGCCGTCGTTCCGCTAATTTTGCGGCTTCGACTCTTTTGTTTTCAGCTTCCCGGTCATCTCTTAATTTAATATCCGCGACTGCGGATTCTCTCGCTCCGGGCGTGAAGAGCCAAACTTCTTTCGGAGTCGTATTCGGTTCATTAGGCACCATCGTAATTTTTACCCGATATGCCTTTAGACGGTCTGCGGCAGTTAAAGAAGCGTCAAAAGCGGTTGCGATGTAACGCCCGGTTTTGTCAATCGCACTTTCTCGTCCGTCTTTTTCCGATAGATGAATTAATTCCGCACCGTCTCTGAGGCGAACTATCAAACTCTCAAGAAAATGGTTCGAGACAATGAGCCGCGTCCCGTCTGTCGAAACCGAAACATTGGGACTGTAATAACCACTCTGAACAAAATGTTCGGCTGAATAAATTTTATTGCCCTTCAAATCTTCCACGCGAAATTGTGTTCCATACGAGGTTTTGAAAACTTTCCCTTCCGAATTAACGACAAAGGTTACATTTTTATCCCACTCGATTTCTCCTTCAAATTTCGGTTTTTTGTCATCGCGGGAAATCGAAAAAACTTTCACTTTTTTATCCAAAACACCGGACGTATATTTCGCACTGAAATAATAAAGCCGTTTGACGTGTGTTTCATACGCGATGGGCGAGAAACTGACTTTGCCGCCGTAATTCCAAGACCAAGCGGCTTCGTCCGGCGGCGCGACATCAACCGTCCACACATCATTTCTGACGTTAATGATCTGTTTTTCATCGGTCGAATCGTATTCGGTCGGAGTCCAATCCGTTAATTTCCACGCATATTTTTTATAGCCGTTATTATCGGTGACTAACTCGAATCCGTCCCGCGTGTGCATAAAAGTGAAAATAAAAATTTTATAATCGGTAAACGCAATCGGCAGTTCAATTTCGCCCCCAATTATTCCGTTTGAATCGGTAACTTTTGCCAGCGCGTTTGAAAAAATTTGTTCGTTCGGTTTCAGTTCGACGGCTTTGCGAAAATCGGCAGCCGCCTGTTCGTTTTTATTGATGGCGAGATAAGCATTTCCGCGATAATAAAAGCTGTAAGTGTATTTCGGATCAATCTCAATCGCCCTGCTGTAATCCGCAATCGCCGCGTTATAATTTGCCTTTTCCGCATTCGCCCGACCGCGCATAAAATAAGCGTAATCGGCATCGGGCGAGAGTTTAATCGTTTCCGTAAAATCACTGACGGCGAGATCGTAATTTTTCAGAGAACTAAAATAAACCGCGCCGCGCAGATAAAATGTGTAAAAATCTTTGTCATCTAGCTCAACGGCTTTCGTAAAATCGGCAATCGCGGCAACCGCATTTCCTTTTTTGTCGAAAGCCTCGCCGCGCTGTTGATAAGCCTCTTTATTTTTAGGATTTGCCGTAATAACCTGAGTTAAATCTTTGATCGCAGAATCATATTCGCCTTTCTCGATAGACGATTTCGCACGAACTATCAAATCGTCATTCGTCTGCGCGGGACAAATTCCAACCTGCACAAACAGACAAATTAACACGGCGGCAACAAATTTTATTCGATTTTTCATTGTTTTAAGATTTAAGACAAAACATAGATGCCGTTTTGACGGTAAACGCTTCTGTAAATTGAAAATTCATTCGACTCATTAATTCTTCGAGTTCTGCGTTTTTTTAGACTTATAAATTTTGTCCGCAATATGCTCTCATTAAAATCGCAATAATTCTAACGAAATCGGGTCAAAATTTTACAAGTTTCCATAAAATCTCAAAATCTGCGAAAATTTTATAAACATTATGGCAAAACAACCTGCAACGATTTTCGTCTGCTCGAACTGCGGCGGGCAGCAAAGAAAATGGCTCGGTCGCTGTCCCGACTGCGGCGAATTTAACACGCTCGTCGAGGAAAAATTTCGTCCGACACCGCAAGCCGTCGGCAAGGCTTCCGCTTCATCTACGGCGCGGCTCGGCTTTAATTCGTTTCGTGAGACGAAACCGATTGCCTACGGCGAAATCGAATCGCAGGACGATGCGCGTGATTCGAGCGGAATCGAAGAATTTGACAGAGTTCTCGGCGGCGGAATTGTCGCGGGTTCCTTAGTTTTGATCGGCGGTGCGCCCGGAATCGGCAAATCAACGCTCGTGCTGGCAGTTGCCGATAATCTGAGCAAAACAAATGCGAAGGTTCTCTACGTTTCGGGCGAAGAAAGCGAACGACAAATCAAAATGCGCGGTGAAAGATTAGGCATCAACGCCGAAAATCTCTTTCTTTTGCCGGAGACAAATCTTGAAAGTATTCAGATCGAAATTGATAAATTGAATCCCGATTATGTGATCGTTGATTCGATTCAAACCGTTTTCACCGAGAAAATCGAATCCGCTTCCGGTTCGGTTTCGCAGATTCGTGAAGTCGCCTCGCAATTTATGATGTTCGCCAAAGGAACCGGAACGCCCGTTTTTTTAATCGGTCACGTTACGAAAGAAGGTTCGATTGCCGGACCGAAAGCACTCGAACACATCGTTGATACTGTTTTGTATTTTGAAGGCGACCGCCATCACAATCATCGAATCATTCGCGCCACCAAAAACCGATTCGGCGCGGCAAACGAAATCGGCATTTTCGAGATGACGGGCGAAGGCTTGAAAGCCGTCGGCAATCCGTCCGAAGTCTTTTTGCAGGAACGTCCCGAAGGCGCGAGCGGTTCGGTCGTGACGGTTTGTATGGAAGGCACACGCCCGATGCTCGTCGAAGTTCAGGCATTGGTAACAGGAACAAAATTCGGCACAGGCAGACGAATGGCGCAAGGTTTCGATTACAACCGAACTTCCCTGCTTATCGCCGTCATCGAAAAGCGCGTCGGCTTTCAACTTGCCAACGACGACGTTTTCATCAACGTCGCCGGCGGCTTGGAAATTGACGAACCGGCGGCTGATCTCGGAGTGATCGCGGCAATTGCTTCGAGTTTTCGCAACCTGCAAATCCCGCCCGACACCGCAGTCTTCGGCGAAGTCGGCTTAACCGGCGAAGTGCGCGGCGTTCTCCAAGCCGAAACCAGAGCGCGGGAAGCACAGACTTTAGGTTTTAAGAAATTGATTCTGCCCGCGTCGAATAAAAAAGGTTTGGAAAAACTTTTAGGAATGCGAGTTGTCGGCGTGAAAAATCTGGAAGAAGCGTTGGACGAATTATTTTAGAAAATTATGAATAAATTACAACTTGAAGGAAAAACTCTCACAGTTATTTTATTGGGAACAGATGAGAAGGGAAAAGACGAAGTTTTTGTATATAAATCAAAAATTCGGAAACAAGATGAAGAATACACATTTGAAATTCCATCAAATATTTATGAAAACAATTCAGATAGAATAATTCTGCCGCTAGACGAAGATTTTCTTGAAAGATTAAAACCTGTCGGGGCAGAAATGAAAGAAACATTATCGGATGCTGATTATTCTTTGGCTTTGACGATTGGCAATTTATCCGATGAAAAATAATTTCAAGCCGCTAATTTGTGTCGGCGCGGTTCGGGAATTTCGTCGCCGAATTCGCGGGCGGTTTCGAGCCATAATTCGATTGCTTCGTTGATGTTTTTTACCGCATCAATCTGCGTTTTGCCGTGTGCCGCGCATCCGGCGAGTTCGGGGACTTCGGCGACGAAAATTTTATCGTCGTTGTCCCGGTAGATTATGATTTCGTATTTCTGTATCAGAGAATTTATTTAACTTTGATTAGAGATAATTTATGCGGCTTTGAGTTTATCTTTCAATTCACGCAAAAATTCATGATCGCTCAAAATCTTGCGTTGAATTTCGACAACCTCGTTCGGCTTTTCGTCTTTCATCAAATCGCGCAATACGGAATTTATTTGAGTTTCGTAAGATTCATCGGAACGCTCTTTGAGAAAATCCAAAACATCGCCATTCAAATACAGTTCAACTTTTATCTGTTGTTCGGAGCGTTTTGCGATATGGCGCGAACGAATATAACGTCTTTTCGTGCCGACTTCGGGAACTTCATTTTCTGTAAAACCTTGCTTGCGTAATTCTTTTACATCGGCTTCGGTCATTTCGACTTCCATAATTTTACCAATCGAATTTATTTCTGTTGTATTCATAATCCTTCTTGTCAAAACCTTTTGCTTCTCTGGCTGAAATTATTTTGATGATTTCGTTATTACCGTCATCTATTTCAACCGTGTATGTAACCCGCAAAAGTCTTAATTTTGCTAAACCGATAATAGTAAATCTTTCTTCTTCAATATCGGAATGAGTCTTGTCATATTTTTCGATTGCCCATTCATCAGTAAAAACTAAAACGGCTTCTTCAAAAGCAACAGCGTGCGATTCGATGTTTGTTTTGGCTTTATTTTTGTCCCAATCATATTTCATCGCAAATTCCGACTTGCATTTTAACACAATCTCAACTGAAAATTTTTATGAGCAAATTTGAAAAGAAATTTAAAAAGAACAAAATTTATATTATGGACGAGATAAATAACAATTCGGAAGCGAGAATTTTGGAAGTTACGCAGGAAGAATATGCTGAAGCGATAGCGAAAGGCTGGACGGAAGACGATATTTTAAAACCGGGAAAACATATTTTTCGCCGCCGGACGCGCACGATAAATCCGCGTGAAGCGAAAATTAAAATGACGATGTTTATTGACGGCGACGTTTTGCAGCATTTCAAAAAACGCGCCGAAACATCGAACGCCGCGCCTTATCAAACTCAAATCAATCAGGAATTAAGGGCGATTATGGAACGTGATTTGGCGAACGAAGTCGAAAAACTCGACGAAGTAGCTGAAAAACTCGTGAATAATCCAACTTTTATAAACGCAATTTCCGAACGACTGAAAGCGGCTTAGTTTTATCCAAATCGATTAAAAAAGGATTAGAAAAACCGGTAGAAGCGTTGGACGAATTATTTTAGGAATGTGAATTTTGAACTCTGATTCAAAAGTCCGAACTCAAATCTGTTTCAGCGGTCATCCCGGTAGATAAATCACTGATGAACCGTCAATTTACGGCACTGTAAAGAAGGTATTGACACAAATTACCGAATTCATTTATATTATCTGACATCGAGCAGTCTAATTGTTTTTAGGCAATTGATTATTCCGTAAAATTACCTGAGAACTGCAATTTTTCCCTAATTAACCGAGTTTTCTGATTGCATTCTCCCGTGAACTCATAGATTCTACCTCTGAGCGGCAGATTCCTAATTCCCTAAAACATCATCCACAACCATTATTTAGAAAACTCGAGGATAAAACTATGGAATCAGGACACAATAAAAATGTTGCAAATCTGCAAACCGTTACAATAATTTTGACCGATCTCGGCAGTGAATACGATCCGCCGCAGGATTTGATTAAACTTCCCGAACTGCAAACTCTGCTGACCGCTTCGCAAGCTATGCTCGGTGAAGTTGACACGGCACAGGCATCAAAATCGGTCGCCGTTGATGCTGTGCAAGCCGAATTTGACGGGCTTTCAAAGTATGTCGTCAACATCAAACGGCAGGTGCAGGTCGAGATGAACGATCCGGCATTTACTGATAATCTGCAAACCATCGTCAATAATTTTTCACCGGCGGGACGCAAAACGGGCGTTCCCGACGATCCTTCGACACCCGACATTGACGAATCGCGCACATCGCAGTCGCAGTCGCAAAGAAGCCGCGACAACCAGATCGCCTATCTCGCCGACGTTTCCGCGCTGCTCAAAACCAAACCCGCATACAAAGCCAACGGAACGCCGTATGATGTCGCCACGATTGACGCAAAGATCGCTTCATTGACCGCAAAAAGCAACGCCGCCAATGCAACCGTCGCCGCCCTCGGCAGCAAACTCGATGCCCGCGACGCAGTGATGTATGACGACGCAACCGGCATCATCCCGCGCATCAAACTGATAAAACCCTATCTCATCCTAAAATTCGGCAAAGACAGCGCAGCCTATCAACAAATAAACGCTCTCGAATTCCGAAAAGTAAAATAAAAGGCAGAAGACACCAAACCGAAGGATGAAAACGAATCAACAAAATAAGTTTTCATCCTTCGATTTTGAACGATTACCCCCGCATTTTGAATTATTCACCGCCAAGCGCGGCAGTTACGATTACCGCAACAAAACAAATATTTTGTTCGCAGAAGTATAAAATAACAGTGTAAATAAGCCACCAATTTTAAGAGAGTTATTATGACTATTGAAAAGGAATTCCTTAAATTTTTGAATGAAAAAATAGCTGAATCAGAAAATAAAAATAGAGATGTAAATTTAATTCATTACTATTATGGTTTTCGGGAAGATATTAAACCGACTTATGATGAAGCTGCAAAGAAATTTAAAGTAGGCAGGACTGAAGGCAGACAAACTGAAATTGGTAGCCTTATTGTAGAGAATAATTTTAAGAACGACGCTAATGCAAGTGATTTGCCTTCCGCTATTAAATGTTCGGAAATAATATCTTCTCAAAAAATAATAAGTTCTTCCAAGTTATCTGAAAATCTGCGACAGGTCGGTTTAGCTGATTCTGAAATAAATTTGATAGGACTGCTTAGACTCTTAAACGATTTGAAATTGGTGGAAAATTACGAAATTTATACGCCTGAGTTAAAAAAAGCAACAAAGACAGATTATCTTTCAAGCAATAAATTATTTCTTATAGAAAAAGACACACTCGCCATAATTAAAAACGGACTTCAGAAAGCGAAAAAGTTGCCTAAATCAATAGGTATTGCAAAACTATCTTTTTTGAAAACCGAGCTAGGACAGGATTTTAATTATTTTAGTGAACTTAAAGAAATATTGAAATCTACTGAAGACTCTTGGTTTCACGAAATAAATGATGAAACATACTATCTAATAGAAACGAAGAGCGGCAATACATTAATTAATAATATGAAGAGAGCGAGGTGTGTTTCGCAAACAGTTGACTTATGTAGATTAACCCATGCTTTGAGAAGAGCTTTTTTGGTGAGAACTGCAAAACATTACGAATATCCACATACAGAAATAGTAAAAATCTACTTAAAAACATCAAAATACACAATTCTCAAAGGAACTAATATAGAGTTAGATTTAGAGTGTAATTCTTTAACTCCAACAGAAGAAAAAGCCGTCACCTTACTGGAGGATTACCCGAATGAAAAATATGATTTTCTCAAAGAAAAGCTAAGAGAAGCAGTAGATGAAGCCATATCTGATTCGACAATTAGTAATTCATTTTATAATTCACCATTGGTTTATGTAGATGAGTCAGGAGAAAGAAAAGATTTTAAATATTCACTGATTGGAGAAAGTGTTGAAGAAAATCTTCCAGACGGTGAAGCTGACAGGTATGCTGAATTCACACAGAAACTCAAAGACGTAAGCAAAGACGGAACAGACCGTGAGCAGTCAGCTAAGGCAAGAAATGAACAAAAACTGTTGCGAGACTGGCTTTTTGAAGAAAAAGATACAGAGAAATGTGCAATATGCGGTGAAGAATATTCAAAAGAATCATTGATAGCAGCTCACAAAAAGAGAAGAGCAGAGTGTGCGGAGAACGAACGAAGAGATTTGAAAATTGTGATGCCCTTGTGTTTGTTCGGCTGCGATTGTATGTATGAGCGAAAATATTTGCGTGTTCGAGAAGGTAGAATTGTGGAAGGTATTTTGCCTACAACTCTGACTGATAAAGAGAAATTCCTCATAAATAGTATGATCGGGAAATCTATTGATGCGAGATGGGCTGAAGGAAGTGAAAGCTATTTCAAGTAAGAAATCATGAAAGAATTAACCAATTCACAAATCGAAAGGCGTAATGTGCTGAATAATAATCTCGCGGTTAAGGAGATTTATGAGCAGGTCGGGTTTTGTGGTGTGCAGGTTGAGGAACCACAATTGCGCGGTTGTTGAATACAATGTGGACTGAACGGATTACATTGCGGGCGGGGCGGTTTGCAATGCGACCTGCGGGAAATACAATGCGGACTGTGCGGTTTACAATGTGACCTGCGGCGTTTACTTTGCCGCCTGCGCGGTTTACACGGGCGGCTGCGCGGTTTACACGGACACCTGCGGCGTTTACAATGCGACCTGCGGCGTTTACAATGCGACCTGCGGCGAAATCGGAAAAGGCGAAAGTTGTTTGAAAACTTCGCCTTTTCTTTTTTTGTTCGTTGTTCGTGATTTTTAATTCGTCATTGAGTAACATTCCCGCGCGGTTCGAGGTTATTACTCTCTGTATGAAACAAGCGGAATGGAGTATATTAGTTTTTCAACAGAAAGCGGCGGGGCAGAAATAAGGATTAATTAAATAAATATGAAAAGAATCGAACCGAAAGCCGGACAGGAATCAGTCTGGGATTATCCGCGACCGCCGAAATTGGAATTGACGAATAAACATCTCAAAATCATTTTCAACGGCGAAATTATCGCGGAAACGAACCGCGCATATCGGGTTTTGGAAACGTCGCATCCGCCGGTTTATTATTTTCCGCCGGAAGATGTGCGGATGGGTTTGTTGTCAAAAGCAGCAGGCGCGAGTTTTTGCGAGTGGAAAGGCAGTGCGGGTTATTATGATTTGCGCGTCGGCGATAAAACGATTAAAAACGCCGCGTGGTTTTACGCGAATCCGACGAAAAGTTTCGCGGAAATTAAAGATTATCCCGCGTTTTATCCGTCAAAAATGGATAAATGTTACGTCAATGACGAACTCGTGCAGTCGCAGGACGGCGATTTTTACGGCGGCTGGATCACTTCGGAAATCATCGGACCGTTTAAGGGCGGCGCGGGAACTTGGGGCTGGTAGTGGGAATTAAAAATTAAAAATTAAAAATTAAAAAAGTTTGATGAACCTTTGAAAATTAAACGGTTTTCGAGAAACAAAATGATTATTCAGCCGTAAAACTTTCGATTTATTTTATTCTGTGGAGGGTGTTAGAAAATCTGTGTAAATGAGTTTGTGCCGAATCCGTTCATCGGCACTCTTTCCTCGAAAAGTATCGCAAATTGGTTCATCGCCGCGCTCCAGTTCGGTATCGGCATTGTCCATTTTTTCGCAATGTTTCGCAATGCCAAAAACAGAATTTTCAGCACCGCGTCATCGTTCGGGAAAAGTGCGCGATTTTTGATGATTTTCCTTAACGAGAAATTTAACGATTCTATCGCGTTCGTCGTATAAATCGCCCGACGGATTTCCGGCGTGAAAGCGAACATCGGGACGACTCGCGCCCAATTTGACTGCCACGAACGGGCGACCACCGGATACTGCGACTCCCATTTTTCCGCGAATTCCAAAAGCCTTGTTTCGGCTTCTTCGAGTGTCGAAGCCTGATAAATCAGTTTCAAATCGGCAGCGACTTCTTTGCGTTCTTTGTAAGACACATAGCTCAAAGAATGCCGCAGCAAATGCACCAGACAAAGCTGCACCTGCGTTTTCGGAAAGACCGCTTCGATGGCTTCCGGGAAACCTTTGAGTCCGTCCACACAGGCGATAAAAACATCCTGCACACCGCGCGTTTGCAGTTCAGTAACAATTGACAGCCAAAACTTTGCCCCTTCATTTTCGGCGATCCAAATACCGAGAACTTCTTTCAAGCCTTGCAAATTGACACCGATCACCAGATAAACCGCTTTGTTAATCACCCGCCCGTTTTCTTTGACCTTGACGACCAGTGCATCCAAATAAAGAATCGGATAAACCGTATCGAGCGGACGGGTTTGCCAAGTTCGGACTTCCGTCAAAACTGCTTCGGTGGCTGATGAAACCAGTGCCGGAGAAATCTCCGTGCCGTAAATCTCTTGGAGATGTCCCTGAATCTCACGCGTCGTCATTCCGCGCGCGTAAAGCGAGATGATCTTTTCGTCAAAGCCGTCAAAGCGCGTCTGATTCTTTCTGATAAGCTGCGGCTCGAAGGTTCCGTTGCGGTCACGCGGAACTTCAATTTCGGTTTGCCCGCGTTTGCTTTTAATCGTTTTCGGCGTAGTTCCGTTTCTCGAATTGCCGGAGTTATGCCCGGTCAAATCGTGCTTTCGATAGCCGAGGTGATGCGTCAGCTCGCCTTCGAGCGCACGTTCAACCAGAGCTTTCGTCAACTGTTGTAAAATACCCTGACAGCCTCGGCAAATCCTCCGGCTTTTCATATTCATTCAGTAATTGGTCAAGTAAATCTTTCGTAATTGGCATCATCATTTTCCTCCATTAAAATAAATGTTGATTGTTGCCATTTACACAGATTTTTTTACACCCTCATTCTGTGAGGAATTATTTATATGAAATTGAAAGTTTTTATTTTGCTTCTGCTTTTGTCGAGTGTTTCCGCGTTTGCTCAATCAAAAAATGATGACGCGCTGAAATCTCTGGTCAAACAGATGACCGACGCGCAAATAAATTACGATGCCGCCGCGCTCGATAAAATTTTTGCAGCGGATTACATCGAAATTTCGCCAATCGGCGAGTTTGACCCGCGTGAGAAGGTTCTCGGATTTTATAAACCCGAACTCAAACCGCCTGCCGATAAAAGTTCAACGACACTTGAGACGACCGATTATTCGATTCGCAATTACGGTAAATTTGCGATTGTCATCGCGCGACTTAATTACACGATTACGAATGACGGCAAACAGTTGCCGCCGCGCAGTATGCGGATGATGATTGTCTGCCGCAAAGAAAAAGGCGTGTGGAAAATCGCTTCGGCGCAATACACCGGAATTCGTCCGCCGCAGCCGGCAAAATAAATTTAGAGTGTCGGCTTGATTTTAAAAGCGATTACGATAAAAAATGATGGCGCAATGAATAATTCAAAAATTATCGCCCGCCTGTCTTTAATCGCCGGTTTGCTCGTCTTTTCGATGTTTCTCGTTACGATCCTGACAGGCGTTTCGCAGGAAAAATTCGAGATTACGCAAACGGTCGAAAGTTACACGCGAAATTTGATTGAGGCACAAAATCCTTTGCGCCTCATTTTTACGATTGATCTGATTTTTATCACGGTTTTTACGACGCTTTTTGTCGTCCTGCCGCAGTCTTTGAAAACCGAAAATAAGGTTACAAACGCCATTGCGTCGGTCGCTCTCGGCGCGATGCTTTTGTGCGGCTTGCTCGATTTTTACGAGGATTTGCACATTTTGACGATGCTCCGCAGCGCAATCAACAACATCCGAATCGAACAAACCGAAATCTCCGCGCAGATGCTTTATTCGATGATAAAATTTTGCGCCAGCTATCTGAGCCTGTTTATGTTGGCGTTTATCTTGCCGCAAGAGACTACGACGGAAAAACTTTTGAAATACAGCCTTTGGTTCATCCAGCTTCCAATCGGCGTGTTGGTCTACACCGCGCCCGAAGCGTGGCATTTGCCGCTCAATCTGCTTCGATTCGCGTTTATGACTTCGGGATTTTTCTTTCTGGCGTTTAATTTCTCAAGAGAAAACGGGTAAATTCCCCTTCGCTGGTCTTATCAATTTTACTGATTGCACTCTCTTTTTAAGATGCGGAAACCGTGATAAATTCGTCGAGAATTTCCATCAGGACGGGCATTTTTGCTTCAAGCCGAACAAATAAATCGTGAGATTCGTCGAGGTTGTGTGCTTCGGCTTCATCTTCGATTTTTTGACAGATGGCGGCGACGGATTTTGCGCCGAGGTTGGCGCAGCCGCCTTTTATGCGATGCGCTTCGGCTTCGATTTGTCTGAAATCACTGTCGGCGAGCGCGGAACGCAGTTTTTCGAGGCGTTCGGCGGCATCTTCTTTGAACAAATTGATGATGATTTCGATGGTTTCCGCGCCGATGTCTTTTTCGAGTTCGCTCAAATACTTTCGCACGTCGTGCGCGAGCAATCCTTTTTGAGCTTTCTCGGCGACCGACGCGAAGGTTTTATGTTCAATTTCATCCGTCAGCGCGGAATTGATGGCTTCGACAGTTTCGTTTTCCGCGACAGTTTCCGGCGTTCCGGCTTTCAGAAAACTTTCGACAGCTATTCTCAACTCTTCTTTTTTGAACGGTTTCGCCAGATATTCGTCCATCCCGGCGGCGAGACATTTTTCGCGTTCGCCCTGCATTGCATTGGCGGTGACGGCGATGATCGGAATTTTTCTCACTACGATATTATCGCTTTTTCTGATCGCTTCGGTCGCCTCGAAACCGTCCATTTCCGGCATCTGACAATCCATCAGCACGAGCGCGTAAGTCTGTCGGCGTAAGGCTTCAATCGCCAACCGACCGTTGCTCACGATGTCGGCGCGATAACCCAAAAATTCGAGTTGTTGGCGAAGGACAGTCTGATTGACGGCATTATCTTCGGCGACGAGAATTTTAGGTTGATTCGTCATAAGAGGTTTTTGTTCTTCGAGCGTATAGCGCGTGACGAGCGGCGCGGGCAGATCGGTCGTGACGATTTCCGCCTGTTCGCCCATCACGGCGGCGACGCAGTTGAACAGTTCGTTTTGTTTGACGGGTTTGATTAAATAACCGCCGATGCCGATGTCGCGTGCGTTTTTGCCGTGTCCGCGCTGCCCGTATGAAGGCATCAAAATCAGGCGCGTGGCGGCGATGTCTGTTTCGGATTTGATGCGGCGGGCGAGATGAAATCCATCCATTACCGGCATCATCAAATCGAGAATCGCCAATTCGTAGGGATTACCGGCGCGTTCGGCGCGGTGCAGTTCTTCGATTGCTTCGAAACCGTCGGCGGCTTCGGCAGCGAGCATTCCCCACGAAGTCGTCTGGTGCATCAAAATTTTGCGGTTGGTCGCGTTATCGTCCACGATCAGCACACGCACATTTTTCAAATCGGAACGCGGCGCGAGCTTTTCGACCGGCGCAATCTGTTTCTGAAACAGCGCGGTAAAACTGAAGACAGAGCCTTTGCCGGGTTCGCTTTCGACCGAGATTTCGCCGTTCATCAGTTCGGCAAGCTGTTTGGAAATCGCCAAACCTAAACCCGTCCCGCCGTATTTGCGCGTCATCGAACCGTCGGCTTGCGTAAACGCCTGAAACAAAAATTTCTGCGCTTCGGGTTTAATGCCGATGCCCGTATCGGTAATGCTGAAACGCAGCTTAACGCCTTCCTTTGTTTCTTTTTCAAGACTGACGCGAACGAAAACTTCGCCGTGCGCGGTAAATTTGACGGCGTTGCCGATCAGATTCGTCAGCACCTGCCGCAGTCTGCCCGGATCGCCCCACAAACCGAGCGGCACGTTTTCATCAACCAGCGATGCGAGTTCGATGTTTTTCTGGACCCCTTGTTCGGCGAACAGTTCGACGGTTGATTCGATGGTGTTGAGCAGATCGAAATCAATCGTTTCAAAGTTGAGTTTACCGGCTTCGATTTTTGAAAAATCGAGAATGTCGTTGATGATATTGAGCAGAGCTTCGCTGCTCGTGCGGATGGTCTGCGCGGCTTCCTGCTGAAATTGATCGAGCGGCGTGTCGAGCAGCATTTCGGTCATTCCCATCACGCCGTTCATCGGCGTGCGAATCTCGTGCGACATATTTGCCAGAAATTCCGACTTCAAACGCGCCGATTCGAGCGCGGCATCGCGGGCAACTTTTAAATCTTCGTGCAGTTTTTTGATTTCGGAAACATCGGAAACAGTTGAGAGATGCCCTGAAAATTCGCCGTTCGCGTCGTATTGTTTAATTGCTCTGGCTAAAACTTCGGTCGTTTTGCCGTCGCCGACGAAACGAAATTCATAAACGGTTTCTTCTTCGACCCGTGACTTTTCCGT
This sequence comes from Pyrinomonadaceae bacterium, assembly GCA_965247235.1. Classification (GTDB taxonomy): domain Bacteria; phylum Acidobacteriota; class Blastocatellia; order Pyrinomonadales; family Pyrinomonadaceae. The sequence continues at coordinate 4,516,548 of OZ252004.1, read as the reverse complement.
CCATTCTTCGAGCATTCTTTCCCTATCTTCGTGATGAATGGCGTTCGTCCATCCCGCGCCTTTTGCCTCTGCTTCGCTCAATCCGGTGATTTTGCTCCAGCGGTCATTAACAAATGTTACGCCGCCGCGTTTGTCGGTCAAAACGATGCCGACCGGCGAATGTTCGAGCAGATCGCTGATGCGCTGACGGCTTTCGCGCAAGGCTGTTTCGGCTTGGCGTTTTTCGGTGATGTCGTGAATGACGACGACCGCGCCGAGTTTTTCGCCGTCTTTGCCGAGAATCGCCCGTCCGCTGCTGAGAACATAACGCGGAGCTTGATTTTTCGGTTGAACTACTAGCGGCATTTCATTGATAATCTCGCCTTCGAGAGCGCGAAACAGAGGCGAATCGGGCAAACCAATCTTCGTTACGCCGTCTTCCTGATATAAATCGAAATTTCCCATCCTGTCGGGATCGAGAATTGCATCCGGCGGTATCGCGTGAAGTTCGCGGGTGACGCGGTTGATAATTGTCGGCTTGCCGTTCGCGTCGCAGGCGATGATGCCGTCGGAAATGTTTTCGAGCATCGCTTCGAGAAATTCGCGTTCTTTTTGCAGTTCGTTCTGCATTTGCTTGGTTTCGGTGACATCGCTCCACATCACCATTCCTGAAAAAACTTCGCCGTTCTCGTTTTTGACCGGCAGAACTTGGGTCAGAATATGTTTGCCGCCGACTTCGTTTTCGAGAGAAAATATTTCACCGGCAAGCGCACGCTGATATTTTTTCTCCCATTCAGCGGAGATTTCCGGCGGAAAAACCTCGTGCAGAGTTTTGCCTTCAAATTGTTCCGGCGTAAATCCGTGTTCCTGAAGCTGCACCCCGTCAGCCAGCGTGTAGCGAAAATCGCGGTCGAAAATAACGACCGCTGTTTTCGGAAGATTGCGAACCAATGTCCGGTAAAGTTCTTCGCGTTTGCCGATTTCTCTTTGCGCGTTTCGGCTGACAATCGTTTCGCGGCGTGATTTTTGGAGCAGATAAACGGTCGCCGAGAGCAGCAGCGAAACGATCAGTCCGGCGATTAAAACCGCTTCGGGCAGTTTCGATTCGAGTTTGGAAAGCGTCGCCGGTCGCGGTGTCAGCTTTAAACGCCATTCCTTTCCTGACAAATGAATCGTCAGCGGCGTGTGCCAATCTACGCCGGAAGTATTTTCGCCCGCCGCATCTTCGTAAATGTCCTGATTGTTTTCTATCACGGCAATCGAATAATCGTTTTTCAGTTCGTCCGGTGAAACCCGCCGCAGCAGCGTTTGGACGTTGGAAACGCCGAGAATGAACCCGTCGAATTTTTCATTGCGATAGACCGGCGCATAAACTAAAATGCCGCGTTCGTCCGATTCGAGCGGAATCGTCGCGCTGATAATCGTTGCGTGTCGGCGCAACGAATTTTCGAGCGCGTCGCGGCGTTCCTGTTCGAGCGCGAGATTTTTATCAATCACCGACTGATTGCCGGTCAACGGTTCGATCCATCGAACGACGAAATTTGCGTCAACCCATTGAATATTTTCAAATGTATTAAAGTTTTTGTTATAGTTTTCCGCATCCGACTGCCATTCGTTATACTCTGTGCCGCCGCTTTTCGACCACCGCGCCGCCATTCTTTCGAGTGCCTGAACGCGCTCTTTAACGCCGTTTTCGACTGCATATTCGAGCGTCTTCGCCTGCCCTTCAACGGTCTGCTGAATATTTACACGGCGGTAAGAATTTAACGCCAGATAAAAATTGAGCGTCAGCGCAAGCATCATAAAACCGATGATGGTCGGCAGCCAATACAATGATTTAGCGGCTTTGACGTAAAACTCCCGTTGATTTAATAAAACGATTCCCGTGCCGAGCAGCATAAATCCGAATGCGGCGTGAACCGCCATCGAAGAAAAAATGCCCCAATTGTAGGCTTGCGGAATGCCCATCAAATAGCCCGTCAACGCCGCCGTGCCGGTGACAAAAATCAGCACGGCGAGTGTTCCGATAATGTCTGTTTGCGTATCGTCCGCGCCTTGAATTTGCGGACGTTTTCTTAAACTCAGCAAAAACGCCATCCCCGAAAAGGTAAAGCAAATCGCCGTATTGAGAGCCATTCTGCCCGGATGACTGCCGGATAAATCCATATAGTAGTGCATCAGCAGTTGGTCAATCCCGAAATCCGTCTGCGCGGCATATTCAATCAGAGTCGCTGTTCCGGTCAGCAGCACGAACGCACTTAAAATTATTGGCAGCCGGCGAAAATTTACCGCGCTCAGTAAAATAATCGTGCCGCTGACTGCGAAACAAATCGCCGTGTTGTAAAACATCGGCATAAACGCCGGAAAAACGCGGATCAGCGTAAAATTTTCGGTGTGCCAGCCGATCATCACCGTCAAACCGAGGGTCAGCAGAATAATTCCGATTGCAATCTGCATTATTCGGGCAAAAATTGTCAGTTTTTGTCGGCGGTTGGTCGTGTCTTTGATATTCGATGTTTTCATACCGGTATTTTTTCCTTGTTCTTTTCGATTTGCAGTGTTATCGAAACAGCCGTCTTCTCAGCACTAAGCGGCAGTTTCTGTGTTTCAGATTGAAATCCTTTGCGCGTCATTACGCCCCAACTCGATTTCGTTTTGAGAAAATGTTTGACCAAACCTTCAAAACGCCAAAACGTCGTCAATTGACGATAACCGAAATTTTCGATAATCGCTACGCCGAATAAAATCAGCAGATGCTTGAATTTCGGGTAAGTGTGAAACGTCATTTCTTCGAGCAGCAAAGCCGTGAACGACAATAACAAGCCGAGCGAAATAGCGAGCAGCATTCCCGCCGCAAATGATTTGAAGGCAAGCTGTCCGCAGAGAAAACTGATGACAATCGTGATGTAGCCGAAAACTTCGATGACCACGCCGAAACCTTCAAAGAAAAATAAAAACGGTATCGCGCCCCAACCGAGCGCACCGGCTTTCGGATGAAACAAAAGTTCGCGGTGCATCAGCAAACATTCGATCAAACCGCGTCCCCAGCGCACACGCTGACGGCGCAGCACTCCGAGCGTTTCGGGAGCTTCCGTCCAGCACGCCGGATCAGCAACGTAAGTCACGCGATACGGAATTCCCTGAAGCCGAAAATGTTTGTGGATTCGCAGTACGAGTTCCATATCTTCGCCGAGCGAATCGTGTTTGTAACCGCCGACTTTAATCACCGTTTCTTTGTGAAATAAACCGAACGCGCCCGAAATCAGCGGCAGCGCGTCCATATATTCCCAGCCGACGCGACCGAGAATAAACGCCCGCAGATATTCGAGAATCTGAAAGAGCGCGAGCAGATTGGTCGGCAAACCGATCTTTCCCAAAAACCCGCCGGAAACTTCGCAGCCGTTGGCGATTCGCACCGTGCCGCCGACCGCAACCGTCGTCGGGTCTTCGAGAAACGGCTGCACGAGCAGTTTCATACTGTCGCGTTCGAGAACCGTGTCGGCATCGAGCGGGCAAAACAGCGAATTGCGTGCGCCGTTGATGCCCGCGTTGCTCGCGTCGGCTTTGGAACCGCCGTTTTCCTTGTCAATGACGCGAATTTCCGAGTAAGTCGTGGATTGATAAATGCCGCGCACCGGCGCGTGTTGAAGTCTTTGACGAAAGGCTTCGGGTAGCTTGACGAGCGAAAATTCCTTTTTCAAAACTTCCAGAGTGCCGTCCTTCGAGCCGTCGTTGACGATCACGATTTCAAATTCGGGATAATCAAGCTGCAACAGCGAACGCACCGATTCGACGATCACCGTTTCTTCGTTGAAAGCCGTGACGATCAGGCTGATCGGCGGTTCAAAATCCGTATGCTGATGCGGCAGACGATGCAGAACCTGCCGCCGCAGATAACGCGGCAGACTGATAAACGAAAGAATATTGAGCAGAATATAGCCGGAATTTATGCCGACGAAAAACGCCAGACAAACGCCCTGAAAAAATGTAAAAATCAGTTCGATCATCCGATCACCTCTCTTTCGGCGATCACCTGACGAATAATGTCGCGGGCGAAATCGTTGTTATGTTTGGCGGCAAAGTTTTCCAAATCATTTTGCGTGACGAACGGCAGATTGGCGAGAGCTTCCGCCGCGCGGTAACGCACCCACCATTCGAGATCGCCGCAGGCGTGGGCGAGTTTCGGGATGTCTTTTTCATTGCCGATTCTGCCCAGACAAATCGCCGCCTGCACGCGAACTTCCCAGCGTTCGTCTTTGAGCAGTTTTCTGACGCGCGGCAAATCTTCCGGGTCTTGCAGAATCCGCAAACCAGCCGTCAATATCTCCAAATCTTTGCTGCGCTTGATAACTTTTCTGACCGCCGGAACGCTGACGTGCGGATGCGCGAGCGTCAGCAGACGCAGCAGACGCGATTTGCGTTCGACCGGGGAATTAACGACCGCAGCGGTCAAAGATTCGGAAATAATATCCGCGCCCGCTTCCTTGAGCATCGAAGCGACCACCGCAAACGCCCAATCTTCGCGCCGGACAATGGTCGGCAAAATCTCTTTCAGGGCTTTTTCAGGCTCGATTCGCATCAAACCACGCGCCGCGCTTAACGAAACAACCGGGTCTTTAACTTCGGATAATTCGCGCAGAGTTTGCCACGCACTTGTTTCGCGCATCCAGCCGAGCGTCTGAATCGCCAGAAGTTTTTTTCGTAAGTTTCGTGATTGCAGCATTTTCAGAGCGTGATGATGGATTTCCAGTTTTCGCGCGATGGCGACCAAGTTTTCTCCCGCATCGTCGCGCAGAGATTCGCGGAGATAATTCCAGAGAATCAAAAATTCAAAAGCATCGCGGCGACCCGGCGGCGGCGGCGGATTTCCGGGCATTTGATAAAGACTTTCGACTAAAACCGGCTCCCATTTTTCCTGCAAAGCAGACGTGCGGCGGGTATTTATAATCAATCGAAAACGCAGAAAAATAATTAACAGCATCAACACGAAAACGAGCGTGAGAAATGTCACGCCCATCAGCCAGATAACCTGAACACCGATTTCAAAATCTGTAGCGAACGCCAATACTTGCCCCTTGCTTTGTATAGAATTTCCCCTGTCTGGTGATCGAAGCGTCGTAATTGATGCCCCAATGTTTATTGATCCAGTGATGACCGGAAATGCCTATGCTTTTGACATCGGTCTGCAAAACGCCCTGATTGCCGAGCGATTCGAGTTCGCGCCCGTAACCGACCGTCAACCCGACGCTGCTCACCTGTTCGCCGTAATATTTGGCAAACTGAAAACGATGCGCGGCGGATGTGCCGACTTTTTCGAGATTAATTACGGAAAGCGTATAAGCAGCGCGGTAATTGCCGAAGTATTTCTCCGCCGTCACGCTCGCCACGTTGACCTTCGCCGCCGAATATCGAGTGCGGCGATAACCGATTTGTCCGTTCCAGCCTTTGCCGAAATTGTGTTCGATACCGCCGAAAGCCGACCATTTTGCCAAGCTGCGGTGCGTCGGGCTGTAGTTTCCTTCGAGCAGCAACGCCCACTTGCGATTCAGCGGCTGATAAATGCCGAGCGTCGCCTGTCGGTCGCGCCGACCGAATCTTTCGGTTGCCGTCAGCGAACCGTAAAACGTCCGCCGTGATTGATATTTTCTCGAAAAATCGAGCGACACCGTGCGCCAATTGCCGTAACCATTCGACAGACGATCAAATCCGTAAGTCAGTTGAATCTCGTTTTCGGCAGTCTTTGCGGGTTTCTTTTCCGCTTCGATTTTGCTTTCGCTCTTTACCGTTTCGCTTTTTTCGCGCGTCGAACCGTCAGGCATATTCTGCCCGGAAACGTAAAACGGCAGCGCAAACAACCCGCCGCCCAGACAAAGAAAATTGATTAAAAGTATTTTTCCGATCATGTTTTTACATCAGTTTTTCGCCAGACGCTTGACGCGGGCGATCAATTCCTGCGGCTGAAAAGGTTTGACGATGTAATCGTCCGCGCCGGCTTCGATCGCACGAACGACGTTTCGCTCCTGCGTTTTGGAAGTCAGCATCACAATCGGCACATCTTCCCATTCCTTCTTGGAGCGAATCTGTTCGATCAATTCAAAACCGTCAATAAACGGCAGCATTACATCGAGCAAAACCAATTGCGGCGGTGGATTTGCGCCGATATAGCTTGCCGCCGCCCGTCCGTCAGCCAGAGTATTTACCTGATAACCTTGTCTGACCAAAAGATGCTCGACCAACGTCGAAACGATTCGATCATCTTCGACCAAAAGAATCTCCCGTTGTTGAGAATTATTTGTGTTTGACATATTTGTTTAATGAGAGGCGGTTTGAAATTTTTGACGACGGAAATGAACTGCGGAAAAATAGTCGTCGGGGGAGTTTTTTTAAAATGCTGTTCAAAGGCGGCTGCCGATTTTAGTTGCCCGTTTATTGTTATTTCCAAGACAGAAAACACAATAAATGTTGAAAGCGGGTAAATTTCCATCAACAATGTTTATTGTATCTTAAACCAATCATTAAGTCAAAAATTTCTTTGAATCGTCCTTTATAAGGCGACGAATTTTTATTTTTAATTTTTGGCTTCATCCCGATTCAACTCTGCGCTTGCCGACGTTTCAAACGTGTATCATTTCAAACAGCAACACTTCAGTCTCACCACAAAAATTATTTTGCGTGGTTGCCGAATCGGTTTCAGTTGGTAAAAATAATTTCTTCGAGTTCGTGCAATTCGTTTAATTCGCGGCTAAAATCTTCTTATGAAAACGCCCGTCGTCACATCCAATCTCGGATTGGTCTGCATCACTCATTCGGACGAAGTTCGCTATAAAACCGTTACGCGCAAAACTCTCTTGTCGCTCGACGCGGCGGAGCAGACTGCAAAACTCCTGACTATTTACACGGAAAACACGGCGCGTTTGCGAAAAGCCGTCGAGTTTTGCGCGGCGAACAGCATCAATCTCTACCGGATGACTTCTAATCTCTTTCCCTTTTCGGATGACGCGGTGGGCGCGGAGATTTTAGAAAACTTTGCCGCCGAACTGCTCGAAATCGGTCAACTTGCGCTCAAACGGAATTTGCGTTTAGTGCTGCATCCCGATCAATTTGTCGTGCTGAGTTCCGATTCTGAAAACGTCATTGAAAACAGCATCAAAATTTTGAAAATGCACGCTAAAACAATGGATTTTCTCGGTCAGCCGCGCTCGGAATGGGCGGTGATGAACGTCCACGGCGGCAAAGCCGACCGCGTTGACAAACTCGTGGATTCGATTTCAAAACTGCCCGACGAAATACGTCTGCGGCTGACGCTCGAAAATGACGAATACGCCTATCCGTCCGGGAAAATTCTCGAAGTCTGCCGCCTCGCTCAAATCCCGATGGTATTCGACGCGCATCACCATATTTGCAGCGAAAAGCTCGACGATTACAACCATTCGTCGGTCGCGGAAATGTTTTACGCGGCGCGAGAAACGTGGGCAAACCCCGAAAATCAGCTTGTTCATATTTCAAACGGACGCGAAACCTTTCAGGACCGCGCTCATCACGATTTGATTTTTAAGATGCCCGAAGTTTTCCGCTTCGCACCGTGGATCGAAGTCGAAGCCAAGCACAAAGAAATCGCCATCGGCAAACTGCAAAGCGAATGGCTCGGCAGGATTTGACCGCAAATCGGGCAGACGGAGCGCGGACATCCTTATCCGCCAGTATTTTCCGCGTATTTTTATTTGGCACTCGCGGACAGGAATGTCCGCGCTCCGGTTAAAACCGACTAAAATAAAATTGATGAATAAAGGGCAATTGAATTTGAAAAACGCACCGTTAAAACACACCAAAATCGTATTACTGTTTTTCGCAGCTTATACGATTTTATTTTTTTCACACGCGGCGGTTTTCGCGCAAGCCGGACAAGCCGAACTCGTCGGTGAAATCACCGATGCGTTCGGCGCGGCGATTCCGAATGTGCGGGTTTTACTCACCGAAAAACAGACAAGTCGGACGGCTGAAACGGTCTCCGACGCGGGCGGAAATTTTATTTTCACTAATCAAAAGCCGGGAATTTATTCAGTTGAATTTAACTCCTCCGGTTTGACTCATCTCGTCCGCGACAACGTAACTTTGACGACCGGCGAACGCATTAGAGTTGATGCAAAATTGGAAGCAATTTCGCTTGAAGAAATCGTGACGATTGAACACGACGCGCCACTTCTGCGTAGTGAAACGAGCAGTTTGGGACAGGTGATTGATAATCGAAAAATTGTTAATTTGCCGACCAACGGGCGCAGTTTTTTATCGCTCGTCGGTTTATCACCGGGAGTCGCACAGCCGCCGCGCACATCCGAAGGCGTTTCGCTGCCGCGCATCAACGGCGGTCGTCCGCGCACCAATGAATATCTGTTTGACGGCATTTCCGTGCTTCAGCCCGAACCGGGACAAGTCGCATTTTTCCCGATCATTGAAGCGATTGCCGAATTCAAAGTCGAAATTAACAATCCGCCCGCCGAATTCGGACGCTTTAACGGCGGCGTGATTAATCTGACGACCAAATCAGGCTCGAATGATTTTCGCGGCTCGGTTTTCGAGTTTTTCCGCAATGAAATTTTGAACGCGAAAAATCTTTTCGCGCCCGTCGGTCAGCCGAAACCCGTCTTTCGCCGCAACCAATTCGGCGCGGTTTTGGGCGGCAAAATCGTCAGAGACAAAACATTTTTCTTCGCCGATTATCAGGGAACGCGGCAATTAGTCGGCAGAATTCGCACTTCGACCGTGCCGACAATCGCCAACCGGAACGGCAATTTCGCGTCAAGTTTGGGCGCGTTATTATATCGAACCTCGACCGGCGCGGTAACGACAACGGCGACGGGCAACGCACCGATTTTTGTCACCGACACGAACGGCGTTCAAATTCAGGTGCGGCAGAACCGGATTTTTCGCCCGTCCGACAAAACGGCTTACGCCGGAAATATCGTGCCGCTCACCGATTTCGATGCTTCCGCGCTCAAACTTTTACAGCGTTTTCCGCTGCCGACAATTTCGGGCGCGGCGAACAATTACACGAGAATCGGCAATGAAACGCAGAATCAAAATCAATTTGACGGGCGCATTGACCATCGTTTTAGTGACAGTTCGACGATTTTCGGCAGATATTCCTACGCCAAAGATTTCTCCGATCCGGTCACGCCTCTGCCCGACGGCAGCGGTAATATCACGAACGGCGCAATCGGCATGACCGATACGAAAGCGCGTTCGCTCGTTTTGAATTACACGCAGATTTTTCGCCCCGATTTATTAAACGAATCGAGATTCGGCTTTACGGGACGCAATGTTAAAAGGCGTGCTTCCGCACTCGTCGGCGACAATTCCGATTTGCTTCGCGGCATTTCCGGCGCGGCGGCGTTTCGTGACAGTCTGCCGCTGATGACGATTGCGGGTTTTCAGCAACTCGGCGCAAATGCCAATACAAACACCGATTTTTCGACCGATGTGACGGAATTTTACGACGCGGTTTCATATCAGCGCGGCACACATTCGTTCAAGTTCGGCGGAGATTTTCGCCGCGAACGGCTCGACGTTTTACAGCCGCCTGCACCGACCGGACAATTCACATTCAATCAGATTCTGACCAATTCGGCTGGCGCGAACGGTGCGCCGAACGGTTTGGCGGGTTTGACGGGAAACGCTTTCGCGTCGTTTCTGCTCGGTCAGGTGCAGCAGTTTTCGATTGATTTACAGCCGGAAACTCTGCGTCCGCGAGCGAAATTTTTAGAACTTTTCGCGCAGGACGATTGGCGCGTGTCATCGCGTCTGACTTTGAATTTAGGCGTTCGATACACACTCAACTTCCCTTCGACGGAGAAAAACAATCGCGCCGCCGTTTTTAATCCCGATACGCAAACGCTCGATTACGCGGGGCAAAACGGCAATCCTGAATCAGCGCGTCAACTGCACAAATTAAATTTTGCGCCGCGCGTCGGTCTGGCGTATCGCGTCAATGACAAAACCGTCGTTCGCACGGGTTTCGGTGTCGTCTGGATCGAGCAAGCCGGAATCACGACACCGTTTACGACACCGTTTTTCCCGTTCGTGCAGACGGTCACGCAGCGAAGTTTGGACAACCGCCACGCCGCTTTTACGCTTTCCGGGGCGAATCGTCCGAATATTTCGCCCGTCGCTTTCGACCAAAACGCCGGACTCGGACAGAGCGTTTTCGGCGTTGACCGCAAGTTGGGTTCGGGTTACGTTGAGCAATGGAACATCGCATTTCAGCGGCAATTGACGCGCGGCATCGCGTTTGAAATCGCTTATGCAGGCAGCAAAATCACGCACGTCGGCATTCCCGATGTCAACATTAATCAACTGTCGGCGGCGCAACTCGCGCTCGGTTCGCAGCTTCTTGCTCAAGTGGCGAATCCGTGTTTAGGCATCGTTCCGCGCGACCGCTCGAATCTCGGCGATCCGACCGTTTCCCTCGCGCAAACCTTAAAACCGTTTCCGTGTTTCAATACGGTTTCGCTCTACCGCAACAATGTCGGCAATACGAATTACCACAGTTTGCAGGAGAAAATCGAACAGCGTTTTTCAAATAATTTGTCGTTTCTCGTCGCCTACACGCGCTCGAAACTGATAGACGAAGCTAGTTCGGTATTCGACGCGACCGTTCAAACCGGACCGATTGCCAATTTTCCCGTCGCCGACAGTTTCAACCGCAAACTCGAACGCGATTTATCGAACGGCGATATTCCGAATGTGTTCGTCGCCGGTTTTGTTTACGATTTCAATTTCTTCAAAAAATCGCGCGGCATCAGCGGAAAATTTCTCAACGGTTGGTCGGCAAACGGCATCGTCAACATTCAGTCAGGCGTTCCGCTTGCCGTCACGCAGACGACTAATTTTAATGCCTTCGCCGGATTCGGCACACAGCGACCGAACTTGATTTCCAATCCGAATTTGCCCGGAAATCAGCAGACGACCGCTCAGTTTTTCGACATTAACGCCTTTCAAACCGCCGCGCAGTTTACCGTCGGCAACGCTTCGCGCAATCCGGTGCGCGGTCCGAATTACCGCAATTTCGACTTGGCGATCATCAAACGCACCGACATCACGGAAACGACCAACATCGAATTTCGCACGGAAATATTCAATCTCACCAACACGCCGCCGCTCAACGCGCCAAACGCCGTTTTAGGTTCGGCAGGTTTCGGCTCGATCAACTCGGCAGGCGATCCGCGAGTGATCCAATTCGGTTTGAAGCTGAATTTTTAAATTTACGGGAACGCGCACATTGCTGTTCGCGTGTCTTACATTTTTCAGCCGGAGCGCGGATATGCCTGTGCGCGTGAGTGTTTGCTTCAAACGCGAAAACGGGGTTTGACTCATGGCAAGTTCAGAGAAATCATCCCGGTTTTCGTGTATGAAGCAAATACACGCGCACAGGAATGTTCGCGTTCCTGCCGGTTACTTATTTTTACTTGCTTCACATTTTCGCCCGCGAAACATATTATTAAAGTTATGTTTCAACGATTTTCCTTTGCCCTGCTCGCGTTATTTTCTTTGCTGACAAATTTCGTTCAAATCGTTCCGGCGTTTGAAAATTCTCCCGCCGCTGAAAAAGCCGTGTTTCAACTGACCGCCGAACCGACGATTCGGATCGGTTTGGCGACCAATGCGCGTTCCGTTTCGATTGCAACGAGCGATTCGCAGATCGTCGCGGCGAGTCCCGAAGAACCGAAAAAATTTCTCGCTACGAATCATCTTTCCGTCTCGGCGCGGGCGTATCGTCCGCCGTCAATCGAGATTTACCATTTTGAAATTCAAAACATCGAAACGCAGGCGGAAGCCGAAAGTCTGGCGAAGGATGTCGCGGCGGCAAGCGGCGAAAAAACGCTCGCGCAGTTGAATCTGAACGGCACTTCGTGGCGCGTTTCAATCGGCGAAATCAAGGAAACCATCGAAGAAGCGAACGAATTTAAAGCCGAACTCGCCGACAAAGGTTTTGAAGACGCGGTGATCGTTACCGGGCGCAAATCGCAGCCATCGGACGATGCCGTCGCGCTTTCGCAGCAATTGAAAAATACGGGCAAATCGGAAGTTCGCAGTCTGGTCAAAACCACGGGCGCGAGCCAGCCGACAACCGCGCCGAATGCGGTAATTGATCCGAATCTGCGCGAAGTGATCGTCAGCGGCGGCGCGGCGGCAAGTTTCACATCGTTCAAACCCGTCGCGTTCGGTTCGACTAACGAACGAGCCGTGCCGGTCAAATTAAACGGCAAAGCGTATCGCGGCAAAATCGAAGTTTTCGTTAATTCACGCGGAACTCTGACGGTCGTCAACGTCGTTTCATTGGAAGATTATTTGCTCGGCGTTGTCCCGAACGAACTCGGACTGCCGCAATTGGAAGCGCAAAAAGCGCAGGCGGTCGCGGCGCGAACTTATGCCGTCGCCAACATTAACGGCTTCGGAACGCAGGGTTTCGATTTACTGCCGACCGTACGTTCGCAGGTTTATCGCGGCGTTTCGAGCGAAGGCGCGATGCCGACCCGAGCCGTGATGCAGACGCGCGGGATCGTTGCTACATACCAAGGCAAACCGATTAACGCTTTATACACTTCGACTTGCGGCGGACGGACGGAAAATTCGGGCAACATTTTTGATTTTGACGAACCGTATCTGCGCGGTGTCGAATGCTCGCTCGAAGAACATCGCCAATTTGCGCCGTTCACGATCAAAACGCAGCGCATTCCGGCGAAACTGCGCGATGAACAAAACGTCGAACTCGTCCGCTTGATGTCTCTGCTCGCCGTCAATAATTTTCAGCTTTCGACCGCTCAATTATCCGACGAATGGTTTGAAGATTCGCCGAACGCGAGTGAGATTTCCAATTGGCTCAACAACGTCGCCGCCAAACTCGGCAAAACCTTCCCGAACGTCACCAAAGACACGGCGAAACCCGGCGAATTTGCCCGCGTTCTCGCCCAAATGCTCTACGCCGACGCGTTCGCCGACACGCTTTTGTCCGAATCCGACATCGAATATCAATTAGCATTCGACGATGCCGCCGAAATTCCCAAAGACCGCCGCGCCGATCTCGCTATTTTAATGCGCGACGGTTATTTCAAGATTTATCCTGACCTGACCATCAAGCCGAACAAGGCGTTTTCACGCGCTCAGATGCTCCGCGTAATCGAACAAATCTACGCCAAAAAGAAATTTATGCCGACACTCCAAAGCGGGGCGACCTTGCCTTCGGAAAACGGTAATGTGCTGATTAAAAACGGCAAATCATCGCGCACGCTGACCGTCAGACCGGACGTTTTTCTCTTTCGGCAATTCGGCGATTCGTTTTATCAGGTCAGGGAAACCGCGCTCGTCGGCGGCGAAAACGTCCGCTTTCAAACCGACGCGACCGGCGCGGTCAGTTATCTCGAAATCTCGCCGTCAGCGCAGACGACCGTCGCCGAAAAAATGTCGCCGTTCACCAATTGGCAGGTCAATCTTTCGCCGTCCGCCGTCGGTTCGCGCCTGTCGAGATTCGTGCGCGGCATCGGCTCGCTCTACGATGTTCGCATCGCGCAAAAAGGCTTTTCACGCCGCGCCGTTGACCTCGAAATCGTCGGTTCAAACGGCACATTCCACCTCAAAGGCGGCAAAATCCGCTCGGCTCTGCGCCTCAACGAACAGCTTTTCGCGCTCAACAAACGCTACGATTCCACCGGACGCGCCATCGCTTACACCTTCACCGGACGCGGCTGGGGACACGGTGTCGGAATGTGCCAATACGGAGCTTACGGACTGGCAAAAATCGGTGTCAAATACGACGAAATTTTGAAGCATTATTATACGGGAATTGATTTGACGAAGGCTTATTGATGTCAAATCAATTTCTATATCTGTCCGTGTCTGTCCGTGTCTGTCCGTGTCTGTCTTTACATTGTATACACAATGCGGTAACATCATAGACATCCGCTAACGCCAGTAGGCTGGCACAATATCTTGAAGCCCTTTCTTGTATCTGCAAGAAAGGGCTTTTTGATTTATAATCTCGATTATGAAAAAAACCGCAATTCTCCTCGACATGGGTTTTGTCTTTCACAAGCTCAAAAACGCTCTCGGCAAACGGCAGCCGACGGCAGTTGAAATTAGACAATTTGCCTTGAAATGCTTGGAAAAAGATGAAGAAATTTTTCGTATTTACTGCTACGATTGTCCGCCTTACGGAGAAAAGCAAACACACCCGTTAAGTAAGAAAACAATTGATTTTTCATTAACGCCGACTTTTTCCAGCCGCACGAAAATTATCGGCGATCTAAAAATAATGGATAATATCGCTTTTCGTTCAGGCGAATTATCTTTCGACGGTTGGATAATTTCAAATAGAGCGACGAAAGATATTTTAAAGACAAGCCGCGCATTTGTTGACGATGATTTTACTCCCGACATCAAGCAAAAAGGAGTTGATATGAAAATCGGATTGGATGTCGCATGGCTGTCAAGCAAATCAATTGTCGAAAGATTAATTTTGGTGACAGCGGACAGCGATTTTGTTCCGCCGATGAAATTTGCCCGACGCGAAGGTGTTCAAGTTATTCTCGTTACGCTCGGACATCTACAAGTCAAAAGCGACCTCAAGGAACACGCCGATGAACTAAGAGCTGTAATATTCCCATAAACTTCATATCTTTTTCTTGACTTACTTTCATACTAAAAGCCACCATTATAATTATGAAAAAATTAGTTTTCCCATTGGTCTATATTTTGGCAAACATCATCTCTATATATGCACAAGCGACTGATAATTCAATCTGTCCGACAGTTTCAGTCAGCGGTCCGGCGGGATTCGTCGAGCCGAATAATCCGGCGACATTTACGGTGAACGTAGATACAAAAGGAAAAGAACTAAATCTCGAATATATTTGGTCAATCAGCGCGGGAGAAATTATCAGCGGACAAAATACGCCGACGCTGACGGTCAAACAACCTGATGGAAATTTAACCGTCACCGTTGAAGTTAAAGGTCTTCCCGATGGCTGCCCGAATACCGACTCCGAAACAGCGGGCGGCGTTGATCTTCCTCCGCAAGCCGAAAAGCTGGACGAATTTTCGGGTTCTTTCGCTCGAATAAATAAAGCCGGTTTTAAAAAAATAATTGCGGCGGTTCAAAATGACCAAAATGCTCAACTTTATAT
This sequence comes from Pyrinomonadaceae bacterium, assembly GCA_965247235.1. Classification (GTDB taxonomy): domain Bacteria; phylum Acidobacteriota; class Blastocatellia; order Pyrinomonadales; family Pyrinomonadaceae. The sequence continues at coordinate 4,501,393 of OZ252004.1, read as the reverse complement.
TTGTAAAAAATATAAAGACGATTTTTCAAAAATCAAGATTGATAAAACCTCCGACAAAGTAAAAAATTATTTATTGAAAGCCGGAATTGAAGCCGACAGAATAGTTTTCGTTGATTTTCCGGCGAAAACCGGTTCGCTCGAATTTTGGCTCGTTCCTGTAGGCGCAACGCCGCCGTCACCAAAATAGAAATGAAATTTTCCCGCAATCAAATTATCGGCTCGCTTATTCTGCTCGCGGTGATTTTATCGGTCGCGTTTGGACGTTTATTTTTTAGCTGAAGACTAATAGTTGATTCGCCAATTTATGAAAATCAAAATCCTTTTCGCTGTCGTCGGTTTGATGATTTTTTTCGCGGCGGGCGCAGATGCTCAGATCGGTCGGGTCGGTCGGGTCGGGCGGGTTAAAGGCGCGAAATTGACGGCGCGAACGGAGATTCGCCAATTCGATTTTCTCGATGCGCGGTATTTAGCGGGCTGCGAAGGCGAAGAAATAAGAGCGCGAAACGGTCATTATGAACCCCAAAAATCGGCGGGCGTGTATTTTGAATTTGATGTTTCGGTTTCCTATGGCGATCTGACGGGCGACGGCGTTGAAGAAGTGCTTGTCGTAACGCAGTGCAGCGGCGCGGTGCAGAATTATGACGAGGGAAAAATCTACACGGTCAAAAATCATCGTCTCGTCAAACTCGCCAAATTAAAAGTCGGCACAAAAAACGGCGGTTCGATTATCAGCGGACAGATTAAAAACGGTCGAATCATCGTCAAGCGCGGTCCGGGTCCCGATTTATGCACCGATTCGGCGGATGCGGCTGAGGAAACCGCTGTTTTTCGTCTGCGCCGCAAAATATTAGTTCAAGTCGGAAAATCAGTTTGCAATGCGATTTAATTTTTAAACTTTCGGTTTGTCACTCATCGTGAAAACGATTTTGCCGCCGTTTATAATTTCCGCGTAAGTTATAAAGCTGCGATTTAATTCTTTGCCGTTGACCGAAACTTTTTGGACGTAAACATTTTTATCGCTCTGATTGTTTGCTTCAATCGTTAAGGTTTTGCCGTTTTCCAATTTCAAAATCGCGCTTTTAATCGCCGGACTTCCCAATTGATATTGATCCGAAGCAGGCGCGACCGGATAAAATCCGAGCGTTGAAAAGATGAGCCACGCCGACATTTGACCGCAGTCGTCGTTGCCGCCCAAGCCGTCAGGTGCGGCGTGATATTGATTTTTGAGAATCATCCGCACGCGCTCCTGAGTTTTCCAAGGTTTATCCGTCCAATTATACAAATATGCGACGTGATGCGACGGTTCGTTGCCGTGAATGTAGCCGCCGATGATGCCTTCGCGCGTGATGTCTTCGGTCGTCGCAAAAAATTCGTCGGGCAGAGTCATCGTAAAAAGTTCGTCTAAATGCGCGGCGAATTTCGCTTTGCCGCCCATCATTTCGATCATTTCGGCTGGCTGATGCGGAACGTAAAGGCTGTAATTCCAAGCGTTTCCTTCGATAAAACCTTCGCCTTCGGTTTTCAACGGATCAAACTTTTCGACAAATTTTCCGTCCGCCATTTTCGGGCGCGTGAAACCGACCGACGAATCATAGACGTTTTTCCAATTCTCCGAACGCTTGATAAATTCCGTGTAAATGTCGTTTCGATTTAATTTTTTCGCCGCCTGCGCGATTGCCCAATCGTCGTAAGCGTATTCCAGAGTTTTCGATACGCTCGAAGAATTTCCCTCGTCTTTGACATAACCGAGCGACATATAAGATTCGAGTCCATCGTAATTTCCGTGTCGCGCCGTCTGCACCATCGCGTCTAACGCTTTGTTCGCGTCAACGCCTTCGACGTTGCCGGAAACAATCGCGTCCGAAATCACCGAAACCGAATGATAGCCGATCATACACCAGTTTTCGTTGGCGTAATGCGACCAAACGGGCAGCATTTTATGAACGCTTTGGTCGTAATGCGCGAGCATCGAATTAATCATTTCGCGGTTTCTTTTCGGCTGAATAATATTGAAAAACGGATGCAGTGCGCGATATGTGTCCCACAGCGAAAAGGTCGTGTAATTTGTAAAATTTTGCGCCGTATGAACATTTTGGTCTAAACCTTTATACTTGCCGTCCGCGTCCATATAAACCGTCGGACTGATGAAACTGTGATACATCGCCGTATAAAAATTGATTAGATCGTCTTTGTTGTCAGCGGTGACGGCGATTTTGCCGAGTTCTTTATTCCACAAATTCTGTCCGTCTGTTTTTACTTTTTCAAAATCCCAATCGGGCGTTTCCGTGCGTAAATTATTCATCGCACCATCCGTCGAAACCGGCGAAAGCGCAAATTTTGCTTGAATTTTTTCATCTTTCGCAGTTTTGAAATCGAAATAAGCGCGAATCTGTTCGCCCGCCATTTCGGGAAAGTTTTTCGTTTGGTCAAATTTGCGCCAGAAACCTTTATACGGCGACGGTTTGAAATCTTTGAAGCCGTAATTTTTAAAAGGTTTGGAGAATTCCATCGCAAAATAAACCGTTCGCGTTCGCGCCCAACCGTTTGTCTGTCTAAACCCTGTAATCGTATGATCGTTTTCGACGCGCACGAAAGTCCAGACGTTTTTGTCGTCGTAATTGTAAATGCCGTGCATTAGATCCAGGATAATATGCGAGTTATCGCTTTGCGGAAAAGTATATTGATGAAAGCCGACGCGCGTCGTGGTCGTCATTTCGGCTAAAATGTTGTCGTCTTCGAGCAGAACTTTGTAATAATTCGGCTCGGCAATTTCGGTCGAATGCGAGAAAGCCGAACGAAACCCGCTTTTCGGATCGTCTTTAGTTCCCGGCTCCAAATTCAATTCGCCAACCGTCGGCATAATTAAAAAATCACCCAAATCGGAATGTCCCGTTCCCGAAAAATGCGTGTGCGAAAATCCGACAATTTCGCGGTCGTCGTAATTGTATCCGGCGCAGTATTTATAAGCATCTTTATTATATTTTCCGCCGATCAAATAGGCTTGCTCGTCCGTGTCGGGCGACAACTGCACCGCGCCGAACGGCACGGTTGCGCCCGGAAATGTGTGTCCCATTTTCTGCGTCCCGATCAGCGGATTGACGTATTGAAGATAATTTTCCGATTTTTGCGCCATTAAATTTAATTGCGAAAATAACAAAACGAAGCCGAATAATAATTTTTTCATTTTTGATTTCCGAAAAGACTTCGATAGACTTGTAATTCCTAGATGATAATACGCAGCGGCTGATAATTGAAGCCGTCAATAAAAAGTGAGCGACAATTCCGTTAAAAACCCGATCTATTCCATCGTCGGACCGACGGCTTCGGGCAAGACCGAAATCGGCGTTGCGCTCGCGCTGCATCTCGGCAATGCGGAGATTATCAACTGCGATTCGGTGCAGATTTATCAGGGAATTTCGATTGCGACGGCGAAACCTTCCGCCGTTGAAATGCGCGGCGTGGTTCATCATTTGATTGATTATGTTGCGCCGAACGTCAAATATACGGCGGCTGATTGGGCGGCGGACGCGGCGGTAAAAATCAGCGAAATAGAATCACGCGGTAACATCCCGATTCTCGTCGGCGGCACGGGTTTTTATTTGCGGACGCTCAAAAATCCTTTGTTCGACAGTCCGAAGACCGACGAAAAACTGCGCGAACGTCTGAAAAATCTCAAAGAAAAAAAAGGCGCGGAGCATCTGCATAAAATTTTACGAAGAGTTGACGAGAAAGCCGCCGTAAAAATAATGTCGCGCGATTATGTGCGTTCGATGCGTGCGCTCGAAGTTTATTTTCAGACCGGCGAAAGGCTTTCCGAATTACAGCCGAAACGCGCCGAAACGCCGGAATTTGCAGAGCGAATTCAAACTTTTGCGCTCAATCCGCCGCGCGAAATTCTTTATCAAAAAATCAACGAACGCGCACAGATTCACTTTGATCAAGGATTGGTCGAAGAAGTGAAACATCTTCGTGAATCGGGCGTAAAAGACGATACCAACGCGCTCGGCGCACACGGTTATCGGCGCGTTTGCGAATATCTGCGCGGTGAGCGAACGCTCGACAGCGCAATTGAGAAAACCGAACAGGACGTGCGAAATTACGCCAAACGGCAGATGAGTTGGTTTCGGCATCAGGAACAGGTTATTTGGCTCGACGGTTTCGGGGGCGACGATGCGGTGCAGAGAAAGTTATTCGAGATTATAGACGTATAAACTTTGTGAAAATTTTCTTGTTTGCGGAAAATTATCTGTTATAATTCTTTTATACAAGCAGTTTTAACGATAGGAAAAGTTTATGGAAAAGGCAACAGCCCAAAATATTCAGGATGCATTCTTAAATTCGGCGCGGCGCGAACGGGCGGCGATCATTATTCATCTGCTTCACGGCGCGACGCTGACCGGACGCATCAAGAGTTTTGACAAATTCTCGGTTCTCCTCGATGTCGGCGGTCAGGATTTTTTAATTTTCAAACACGCCATTTCGACTATTTCTCAGGAACGCAAAAAAACGGACTCGGTATAACATTTTGTCAGGCAAATTTATCACTTTTGAAGGCATTGACGGCAGCGGCAAATCAACGCAATTGCGAATGCTGGCAAGCGAACTGAAATTTCGCGGACACGATGTTTTGACGAGTATGGAACCCGGCGGAACACCGCTCGGACGACGGCTGCGAGCCGCTTTTCTCGAAACCGAAGAAACCGTCGCGCCGCTCGCCGAACTGCTGTTATTTGCCGCCGACCGCGCACAGCACGTCGAATTTTTGATTAAACCCGCACTTGCCGAAAATAAGATCGTCATCTCCGACCGATACGCCGACGCAACCGCCGCATATCAGGGCGCGGGACGCGGATTTGACGCGCAAACCATCGCGCAGGTTATCAATCTCGCCACCAGCGGACTCGAACCCGATTTGACGATTTTCTTTGATCTGCCCGTTTCGCAGGCACTCTCGCGTACCAATTCGCGGAGCAGCGCAGGCGTAGAAAAAAACCGTATGGATAGTGAATCCGCGCAATTTTACGAACGCGTCCGCGCCGAATACTTGAAAATCGCCGAACGCGAACCGCACAGATTTCGCACGCTCGATGCCGCCGGACCGACCGACGAAGTAAAATCACGGCTTCACCCGATTATTTTCGATTTTCTCTCAATCGGCAGTTAAAATAATTTCCGGTTTACTATGTAAATTGCCGATTTTTGTCTATAGGTCGGAGCGGCATTTACTGTTCAGCAAAATTCGGTAAAATAACAGCGTTCGCATTTGTAAACATCAATGTTCACCAAACTCGTCGGCAATACGCCGAATAAAATTATTTTGCGCCGCCTGATTAAAAACGGTCGTGTGCCGCGTTCGTTTTTGCTGGTCGGCAAAGACGGAATCGGCAAAAAGCGTTTCGCGCTCGAACTCGCCAAAGCCTTTATCTGCGCCGCGCCGATTGACGGCGAAGCCTGCGACCTGTGCGCTCGATGCCGCCGCGCCGATGTTTTTAATTTCCCGAAACCGGACGACCGTGACGCGCATAAAAAAGTTATTTTCAGCGATCATTCGGACATCGGACAGGTTATCGCCTACAACAAGAACATTCTCGTAGACGCGATTCGTGACTTGGAAAAGGAAGCAAATTTCCGTCCGTTTCAGGCGGAATCACGATTTTTTATCATCAACGATGCCGACAAAATGAACGAAGCCGCGTCCAATGCGCTGCTCAAAACGCTCGAAGAACCGGCGGCGACAACTTATCTTTTTCTCGTCACTTCGCGTCCCGACGCGCTGTTGCAGACGATTCATTCGCGCTGCCAGACGCTCCGTTTCGCGCCGGTCGCGGCGGATGAAATCGAAAAACATCTGCTCGACACCGGAAAATTTGCGGGCGACGATGCCGAACTGCTGGCGCGTCTGTCGAACGGCAGTTTCGGACACGCCCTGACTTTGGATTTAACCAAATTCCGCGAACGCCGCGACGCGATGCTGAAAGTTTTGCAAAGCCTGATCGTCGAAAACAACCGCGCGTTTCTGCTCAAAACCGCCGAGGAAATGAACGACGCGAAAAACAAGGACGCTTACGAAGATTCGCTCGACATTCTGCAAACGCTCATTCACGACGTTTGGACGCTCAAACTCGGCGCGGACGAATTTTCAATCGTCAACCGCGATTACAAAACGCAGATCAAAATTCTCGCCGAAAAAACCGACGCGCCGAGATTGGCAAAATGGCTCGCCGAAATTGAAAAAATGCGCGAACTTTTTATCGTCAATCTCAATAAAAAACTCGCCACCGACGCGCTTTTTATGCAAATGGCGGCAAACTAATAGATAATAAATTTATTCTGCACTATCAAAATGAATAGCTTTGCGAACAATCGAACATTATCGGCATTCGGCGCGACAGCTTTGGCGGCGGGCGTTGGTTATGTAGCGTATTTTAATCCGGTTTCGGCGGGATTTTTTCCGGCTTGCCCGTTTCACGCGCTAACCGGATTAAATTGTCCGGGCTGTGGTTTGACGCGCGGATTTCACGCGCTGTTTGAGGGCGATGTGCTGACGGCTTTGCATTATAATCTGCTGATTCCGCTTTTTGCCGTGTTTTTCGGTTATTTGCTGGTTTCGATGGTTTTGTATGCGGCGAGAGGTCGCGGTTTGTCTTTTCAGATTTTTCGACCGTGGATGATTTATTCGTTTTTGGTTTTTGCGCTCGTATTCGCCGTTACGCGAAATCTGCCGTTTTACCCGTTTGATTTGTTGGCGATCTAACATTTCAGGTATGTTTGAAGAGATGCTGAAACTTATTCAAGACCGTCATTAAAAATACGCCGCCGTCCGCTTCATATCCCCGACTTTCGTTCCGTCAATCGAACTTAAAGCCGCTCTCACATTTTTTTTCTTTGACTGCTTTCGGATAGTTAAGAAGTTTTTTCCTTCACTTTTTGATTTCGGCGAGTGAAATATTACTTGCGTTTTGGTCGAATTGGGCGAAGACGATTGATTTGTGTCGGTCAATCGAACGGGTTCGCCCGCGCCGATAATCGAGACGTAAATGTCGGAATTTTCGCGCTCGCCGCCGTTCCACGAAAAAGCAATTTGTTTGGAGTCGGGCGAAAAAGCGGGCGTGTTTTTGCGTCCCAACACGCCGGAAAACGGTTTGAGGTTGGCAACAAAATTATTTTCGCATTCGTCCGGTCGAAGTAATTTTGATAGACGATAAAGCTGATTGAGGCAACTGCAATAACGGCGAGCGCAAGCAGCAATTCAAACTGCTTGCGCGGCAGCGTAATCGCTTCGCCGTCGCGTAAAAGACGCTAATTGTGAGTGTCGAGACGAAATCCGCCGTAATTGTAAAACCTTTTGTTCACTTGAGTTTAACTGCCGATCCGAAAAACATCCCGAAAAAATCCGGTTTAGTTCACGACTTTTTTGCGCTTGAAAATATAAATTCGATTTATTCGCCCGATAAAGGTAACGAAACACATTTAAATTTTAGCCGAGAAGTGATGGAAATCAAACGCTCCGTAGAAATTTCAGTCGAAAAAACGCACCGCTTCCGTATTCGCCAGCCGGAAACTGACGCGATGATTTTGTGTCCGACGTGCGGCGAATCGTTGCTGACGGCGGAAGCGTGCGCCTTGGTATTTCAAATAAATTGCCGCTGCGTTTATCAAATCATCGAAGCGGGCGCGGCGCACTTCGTCGAAACCGAAACGGGCTCGATGTTTGTCTGTCCGCAATCGCTCGATGCGGCAATCGGCGAAGCTGATGACGCGCTGCCCGCCGAAATCGTCAAATTGTCAGCAGAATCAGCGGTAGAAAATCAGACGAAAGAAATCGAAATTCAACAAAAAATATTATGAAACGGGAAACATTCCTAAAGCCTGCAATTGGCGCGGCATATAGAGACCGGAAAAAATCTTCTTGCATCGGTAGAATTTTGGAAATTATAATCAATTTATTGTATCTTAAATAAATTTCTTAAAGTTTTTCGACCTAAAAATTATGAAACTATTAAATACATCAACGCGCCGAAGCGTTTCGGCAATGTTTACGGGTTTGTTGTTAACAATGCTGCTAACCTGTGCGGCGCAGGCGCAGACGACGGCTTTTACCTATCAGGGACGCTTGACTGACGGCACGGCGGCGGCGAGCGGAACTTACGATTTGGGTTTCGCGCTGTATGACGCGGACACCGGCGGCACGCTAATCGGGACGGCGATCACGCGCCCGAATGTCACGGTTTCGGGCGGCATTTTTACCGTCTCGCTCGACTTCGGCGCGACGGCGTTTGCGGCGGGCGCGAATCGGTTTCTGCAAATCGCGGTCAAGAAAACGATCGAGACGACTTTTATAACTTTAACGCCGCGCCAGCAGTTGACTGCTTCGCCGTATTCGATTCGCACGATCAGCGCGGGCGTTTCCGATGCGCTGTCGGCAAACTGCGTTTCGTGCGTAATGAACGCGCAGATCAATTCGGTGGACGGCGCGAAAGTTACCGGCACGGTGACGAACGCATCCAATGCGACGACGGCAACGACCGCGACGACTGCCGGAAACGTCAGCGGCACGGTCGCCATCACTAACGGCGGCACTGGTTCGACGACGAAGAATTTTGTTGATTTGACGACCGTGCAAACCGTCGGCGGCAACAAAAATTTCAGCAATGTCGTAACCGCCAACACTTTGAGCGCGGGAACGGGCGGCTTGAATATGAACGGCAACATCGTGCGGCTGCGCGACAGTGCCGACAACAATCACGGAATGCTTTACAATACGACAGTTGACGGACCGGAATTTCGCGCTTTCGGCGGTTTTCGATGGACGAACGGCAACAGCGGCGCGACCCAGCGAATGAGTCTGGATGCGTCGGGAAATCTGACGGTCGGCGGTAATATCACGACAACCGGCACGATCAGCGGCACACTCGCCAATAACTCGGTCGGCGGAGCGCAGGTGATTGACGGTTCGCTGCGGCTGACCGACATCTCGGTTTTCGGGACAACCGGCACTCTCGGTCCGTTCACATTATCGGCAAACACTTGCGCCGGATTTAACGCCAATTTACCTTCGGGAACGACGGCGATTGGCGATATTCTGTTTGTTTATCTTTCCGGCGCAACGCCCGCCGGTTTTTATATTCAGCCGACTATCACCACCAGTCTGACGGCTAATCCTTTTTATGTTTGTAATTCGCTGAACGTCAATAATACCTTTCCGGCGCAAACAGTTCGGATTAGCTATGTTCGTCCGTAATTTGATTTTGAGAATTTGAAATAAAATCGGGCGGACAAACCCGATCCGCAAAATTCGATCCGACTGCGGATTTGACGGGCAAAGCAAAAAATCGCCGAACGGCGATTTTAGGAAACGAAACTTATGAAAAACAAAACTTTAGCGATTGTAGCGATCACTTTATCGTCGGCTCTCGCTGCCAAAGCGCAAGTCGCGCAGGGCGGAAATTATAGACTCGAACAAGCCGTCGTCGCGGGCGGCGGCACGAGCGCGGATGCAACCGGCAGCACTTACAAACTCGACGGCGTGATCGGCGAACCCGCCGCCGGTGCAACTTCGACCAACGCGCCCTTTGCCGTGCGCGGCGGTTTTCTCACGCCTGATGTTCTCGCACCGACAGCGGCGGGCGCAACCGTCAGCGGGCGGGTGCGAACGGCGGGCGGCAGCGGCATCCGCAATGTCCGCATTACCTTAATTACCGCTGACGGCGCGGCGCGAACTGTTTTAACAAGCACTTTCGGTGATTATACTTTTACCGGTGTCACCGCCGGACAAACCGTAATTTTGACGGCGACGGCTAAAAAATTCGTCTTTACTCAGCCGACGCAAGTCTTAAATTTGAATGAAGATGCCGTCGAGATTAATTTTGTCAGCATCGGACGATAATTTTTAGAGCAGTTAAGATTTCCGGGTTAAACGTCAGGACGTTAACAGCGGGCGGCACTCTCCGGTTCGCCGTATTGAGAATAGTCTCAAATTTGATAAGGCTTTGGAAAAAGCGAAAATAAGTCTAGCCGTTGACGATATTCTGAACGATTTTTTGATTGAGTGATTTGACGTTCGCACCTTCTTTTCTCAAGATTTCCACTTCCTTGACGAATTCTTCGATGATGTCTGCGCCCGCGACTCTTCGCATCGGAACGCCGTCTTTGAAGATCATTCCGACTTGGCGACCGAACGTGATTCCCAACTGCGAATCGTGCGCTTCGCCGGGACCGTTGACGGCGCAGCCCATAATCGAGAGTTCTAAATTTTCCTCGACGTGCGCCAGACGGCGTTCGACTTCGGTGACGATTTCGACAAAATTATCAACATCGAGCCGTCCGCAGGTCGGACACGCAACGACGTTGACTCCGCGTTTTCGCAGTTCGAGAGATTTCAAAATTTCCCAGCCGACGCGCACTTCTTCGTGCGGTTCGGCGGTCAAGCTGACGCGAATCGTGTCGCCGATGCCGTCGAATAATAAAATGCCCAAACCCATCGCCGATTTGATTGTCCCGCCGAACGGCGTTCCGGCTTCGGTTACGCCGAGATGCAGAGGATAATCAACCTTTTCCGACATCAGACGATACGCCGCAACCGTCCGCTGAACGTCCGACGCTTTGAGCGAGATGATGATGTCGGAAAACCCCAAATCTTCGAGAATATGAACGTGCCGCATTCCCGATTCGACCATCGCTTCGGGCGTTGCCGTGCCGTATTTTCGCAGCAAATCCTTTTCGAGCGAACCGCCGTTGACACCGATTCTGATCGGAACTTTCTGCGCTTCGGCGGCACGGACGACTTCGCGCACACGGTCAATCGAACCGATATTGCCGGGATTCAAACGCAATTTATCAACTCCGGCTTCGAGAGCTTTTAAGGCTAATTTGTAATGAAAATGGATGTCGGCGACAATCGGAACTTCCGTCCGTTTGCGGATTTCTTTAAGCGCGGCGGCGGCATCATCATCGGGAACGGCAATGCGGACGATCTCGCATCCGGCTTTGGTCATTTCCTCGATCTGCCGAATCGTTCCGTCAATGTCGGTCGTGTCCGTTTTCGTCATTGACTGCACCGCAACCGGCGCACCGCCGCCGATCTGAATATTGCGAACCATCACGGCGCGTGTTTGTTTTCTCATACTTTTAAGAGTTTACAGGAAGTTTGCAAGAAGTTTCAGGAAGTTGCAGGAAGTAAAAATCAAATACTTCCGAACTCTGCTAAACTTCCTGCAATTTCCTCTAACTATCTGCAACTTCCTGAAACTTCCTGCAAACTATCTGCAAACTTTTTAGAACAGTTTCAAAACGTCCATAGACATCGTGAAAATCATCAACAATAAAATGATGCCGAGACCGACCATTTGAATTTTTTCCTTGACCGCGATTGAAAGCGTTCTGCCCGTCCACGACAAGGCTTTTTCGATGCCGAGAACCATAATCTGTCCGCCGTCGAGCAGCGGAATCGGCAGCAAATTAAACACGCCGAGATTCAAACTAATGAGCGCGAGAATCGGAATCAAGCCGACGAAGCCTTGCTCTCTGACGACCTGTGCGATGATTTGAACGATGCCGATTGGACTCGAAAGTCCGGCATCTTTGACCGAACGCTGTCCAGTGAATAACTGCCCGAAAACCTTTGCCGTCAGGCGAATAATTTCCAAGTTGGCATTGAGCGCAAAACCGGCGGCGGAAGCGATGCCGACTTTCTCGCGTGTCGTAATTTTGCCTGAGTCGAAACCGATGCCGATGCGGTAAACGTCATCGCTGTCGAGTTTGGCATTGGTCTGAATCTGCTGCGTCTGTCCGCCGCGTTCGACCGACATTTTCGCCGGAGCGTCTTTGTTTGCCTTGATTTGTTCGGCTAATTCCTGACGATTGCGAACGGTTTCGCCGTTAAAACTCAACACGCGGTCGCCGACCTGCAAACCCGACTGCGCCGCCGGAGCGTCCGGTTTGATTGTCCCGATAACGACGGGTTCAACGCCTGCGTCCGGCTCGAAACCGACTTCGCCGACCGAATTGCCTTTCATATCAACCTTGGTCGGTTTGATCGTCAGAGGCATTTTTTGCCCGCCGCGTTCGACCGTCACGGCGATATTTTGTTCGGGCGAAATCAGCGCGTCGTGTTCGATGCGTTCCCACGTCGGATTTTCCACGCCGCCGAAATTAACGATGCGGTCGCCTTTCTGAATGCCAGCCGTTTCCGCCGCGCCGCCGGATTTAATCAAACCGGCAATCGGCGCAGGCATTGACGGCACTCCGTAAAGCACCGCGCTCGTAAACGGAATCGCCAACGCCAGCACGATATTCATAAACGGTCCGCCGACCATCACGAGAAACTTATGCCAGCGCGGGCGCAGTTCGTAAAGCTCCGAATCGGGAACTTTTTCGCCGGTCGAATCGCCGCCTTCGAGCGAAGATGTCGCTTCATCGCCGTAAAGTTTGACATACGCGCCGACCGGAAACGGGCTGATGCCGTATTTCGTATGTCCGATTTTTTTATACCAGATCATTTTTCCGATGCCGAAAAACGAATACGCTTCGACGCGGATGCCGAGCATTTTGGCGACGATGAAATGTCCGAACTCGTGAATATTGATGGCGATTCCGAGAACGAAGATGACGGCTAAAATTACTAATAAAATATCGGGCATTGATGAAAACTTCCTTTATTAATCTAAACTGACTTTTTAGAAACGATTTTCGCGGGTAAAGTTGCAAACTAAAGTGTAAATCGGCAGACGGACTTTATCAAACTACGGCAAAAGGTCGGTGATTTTGATCTTCGCATCAGGCGCGGCAAGCGGCGAAACTTCGTCGGTCTCGGTGAAAGTCAGCTTTTCACCGAAACTGAACTGGTAGAAAGCGTTGTCATCAGCAAAAGGCTGCCGGTAAACTTCCAAAGTGCGGTTTCTCAGGTTCAAAACCCAATAATCCCGAATGCCGAACTTTGCATAAAGACTCGCTTTTCGATTGCGGTCATAGCTCAAAGTCGTATCGGAAATTTCGATGACTAAATCAGCCGTCTTCGGAAGTTTTTTGCTAAAATCGCGGGCATTTCCTCTTATTACGAAAACATCCGGGACTGTTTCAAAATCTTCGCCCAAATTAATCGGTGATTGACTGCGAACGGCAAAATCTTTCGCAAAAACATCTCTAACCGCATTATAAGTTACTTCCAAGGCGGTCGCGTGCGGACTGTTCATTGTCGGCATTTCGATAATTTCTCCGGCTAAAAATTCGGTGCGTTTGCCTTCAAACATTCCCAGTTCAGCCATCTTATGATATTCGTTTTTCGTCCAGCGAAAATAGCGCGGTTCTTCGATATTTTTTTCGCTGACCGTCGTTTCGACCACAATCGGACAGTGCGTCACAGTCTCTAAAATTGTCTGCTGCATAATATTTCTCCTGCCGATTACGGCAACAAATCGGCGATTTTGATCTTCGCATCAGGCGCGGCAAGCGGCGAAACTTCGTCGGCTTCGGTGAGAATTTTTATTTCACCGTAAATATATCCGAGATTTCTGTCTTTTTTCGGCTGGCGATAAACTTCCAGACAGCGATTTTTTAAGTTTAGAATCCAGTATTCCTGAATCTTATTCTGCGCGTAAAGACCGCTTTTTACTCTCTGGTCATAACGCAATGTCGAATCCGAAACTTCGACGATAAGTTCGGCATTTTTCGGATGTGAAATCATATAATCCCGAAAAATTCCTTTGACGACCGCTGCATCGGGTTCAGGTTCGTTGGCTTTGCCGAAACTCATCGGCATTTGTGTCCGCACGATATAGTCTTCAGAAAAAACCTTGGATAAAGCCTGCGAGACCAAGCCTAATCCGGTGGCGTGTGCTGTTTTCATTGCCGCCATTTCAATGATTTCTCCTTCGATTAATTCGACCCGCTTGCCCTCGAAAAAACCGAGTTCCGCCATCCGGTAATATTCTCGGCGAGTCCATTTATGAAGTTTGACACCGCCGTTTTTTGCGCCGTTTCCACTATTTTCGACTTCGTATAAAGCTGTCTCTGAAATGGTTTCTAACACTGTTAACTGCATATCTTTAAAAATCCTCAATTCGCCGAAGCCGTTTTCTGCAAATTTGCCGTTTTTATTATAGCCTGTTTTCGCGCCGCCGCATCGGTTTCGAGAATAATTTCCAAGTTGTCCGCCGCCTGCGAAATATGTTCGTCCATCACCGATTCGATGATGCGCGGAATGTCGGAAAGGCTGATTTTATTGTCTAAAAACGCCTGCACCGCGATTTCGTTGGCGGCATTCATCGCGGCGGGCATCGTGCCGCCGACACGCAGAGCGCGATAGGCGAGCGCAAGACACGGGAATTTTTCATCGTCCGGTTTTTCAAAATTCAGTTCGGTCAGATCGGCAAAATCGAGCGGCGCAAGACACGTCGGCTGGCGTTCGGGAAAGGTCAGCGCGTATTGAATGGCGTGTTTCATATCGGTCACGCCCATCTGCGCGATCATCGAACCGTCAACCAGTTCGACGAGCGAATGAACGATTGACTGCGGATGAACAACGACGGCGATTTCGTCCGCCGAAACATCGAACAAACGGCTCGCTTCGATCACCTCCAAACCTTTGTTCATCAGCGTTGCCGAATCAATCGTGATCTTGTCGCCCATTTTCCATTTCGGATGATTCAAGGCTTCGGCAATCGTCGCGCGTTCGATTTCGGCTTTCGATTTCGTCCGAAAAGGTCCGCCGGACGCGGTTAAAATGAGGCGTTTGACTTCCCGGCGCGTTTCGCCGCGCAGACATTGATGAATCGCGTTGTGTTCGGAATCAACCGGCAGAATCTCGGCGTTGTGGTCACGCGCCGCCTTCATCATCAATTCACCCGCCATCACGAGCGTTTCCTTATTCGCCAAGGCGATTCGTTTGCCTGATTCGATTGCCCGTAAAGTCGGCACGAATCCGATTGCGCCGACGGTGGCGGAAACGACCGTTTCGGCTTGTTCGTAAGTGGCAACGGCGATTAAGCCTTTTTCGCCCGTTTCGATACGCGGCAGTTTTGAAATTTTGAGCGAGTGCAGTTCGCGTTCGAGAGTTTCGGCGCATTCTTCGTCTTCGCACGAGACTAATTCCGGCGCAAACCGCGCGATCTGCGCGGCAAATTTCGGCATACTGCGTCCCGCGCCGAGCGCGACAATTTTGAAATCGCCGAGATGTTCGACGACTTTGAGTGTGTTGACACCGATTGATCCGGTCGCACCTAAAATTGAAATTGATTTCATAAAACAACCTCTCAAAGATTATCACGAAACAGTTATCAGTTATCAGTTATCAGTTATCAAAAAAACGCTGATTGTAAAATATTCTTTCCGGTTTGTTGGTAACTGATAACTGTTCCCTGCTCACTGTTTACTGACATTTCTTTACAAAACAAACCACCGTTTTTTCAAACTATTCGGTTTTTCGGCGCGTCATAGATTGCGGGACAGAGTTCAATGTTTATTTGAAACGCCCGAAAATCAACCAAGCGGGAGAGAAATATTATGAAAAAATTTATCGCATCGGCAATACTTTTGGCATCGGCAGGATTAGCAACATTCGCGGCGGATTCGACACCGAATCCGGCAAACGAAACGGCGGCAAACAGCGCAAATGCGGCGCAGATCAATGTCCGCATCGGTCGCGGCGGCAGACGTTATGTGAGACCTGTTTATCAGCGTCGCGCCCGCGTCACGACCACCGTTCGCACGGTTCGTCGAGGCAGATTCTTATACCGCGATACCTATCGCACGACCTATTTTGCCAACGGCAGAGTTAACAATCGTTTGGTCCGCAGCGTTGTCATCAGACGCTACTAAAAATCCGAACAATCAATGCGCGTCACTCCGGCGCGGTGAAAAGCGGGAAAATACTCTTCTCTCCCGCTTTTTTTTATTTTAAACAAACATTCGATGTCCGTTAGATAAAAGGGATTTTTTCCCTGAACTCAGGCAAAAGTGTGAGTAATATTTCCCCACTTTTAGTTTCTTATCCCGATAAAACTGCAATTTTACAGCTTTATTTTACGGCACGGTATTTGTATCCGTCATTTTCAACTAACCGTGAAATCGGTGAAATTTGTTTAAGGCAATCCCTTAAAAAATTTGATTGTCGGAATAACACAATGAACAAAAAAATACTTTGCGTAGATGACGAACCACACATTCTCGAAGGCTTTCGGCGAAATTTTCGCAAGCAATACGATATTCGCGTTGCCGAAGGCGCACGTCAGGCTCTCGCAGTGATGGAAGCGGAAAACGATTTTGCGGCAATCGTCACCGATATGCGTATGCCGGAAATCAACGGCGTGCAGTTGCTCGAATTCGTGCGCCGGACTTATCCCGATATGGTCAGAATTATGCTGACCGGCGATTCCGAACAGGAAACGGCGATGCAGGCGGTCAACAACGGCGAGATTTTTCGTTTTCTCAACAAACCGTGTGCGCCCGAAGCATTTGAAAAAGCCGTCGAAGCGGCGATTTATCAGCATAATCTGATGATCGCGGAAAGAGAATTGCTCGAAAAAACGCTGTCGAGCAGTTTGCAGATTTTAGTTGATATTCTCGCGCTCGTGAATCCGACGGCGTTCAGCCGGGCGGCGCGTGTCAGACGTTTAACCCGCGAAATTGCGGAATTATCCGAAACCGAAAATCTCTGGGAAGTGGAAATCGCGGCGATGCTTTCGCAAATCGGCTGTATTTCCGTGCCGGAAGAAATTCTCCGCAAAGCCGCCGCCGGACAGCCTTTGACCGAGGGCGAGTTGAAACTTTATTTGCAGCATCCGCAAGCCGGATGCAATTTGATTAAAGATATTCCGCGAATGGAAACCATCGCCGAAATTATCGCCAATCAAAACCGCCGCGCCAACGATGTTGCGGCGCAGAGCGATTATATTTCCGAGATGGCGCGGCGCGGTGCGAGCATTCTTAAAATCGCGCTCGATTTTGACCGCGCACTCGAACAGGAAGATTCGCCGCACGAAGCCTTTCGCAAGATGTCCGTTCGTGCCGGTTTGTATGACCAGGATATTCTCGACGATTTGAAAATACTGATTGACGGGAAATTCGAGGAATATATCTACGATCTCAAACTCGTCTCCGAACTCGATTACGGGATGATTTTATGTGAACCGATTTTAAGTAAAGATAGCAGCACGATTATCGAAAGCGATGCGGAAGTTACTTTTTCGATGCTCACCAAACTCGAAAATTTAGGCGAAAACGAACTGGCTTCGTCGGCGGTGATGGTTAAAATCCCGCTCAAACGCAGTGCGGATGAATGTTTTGAAATTTTCAGCAAAACCGATGCGAGAGCATTGGCGGCTGTTTAATAATAGATTCGGCAAGATTCAAATCGAACCGAAAAGGAGCGAAAATAAAATGACACGGCAAAACACACAATCTCTGACCAGCCAAAAATTAATTATCCTGACGACGTTCTGGATGCTGCTCGTCGTCGCCGGTGTTTTCTGGGTGACGCGCAGCGCGGTGATGCAGAATAATTCCCTGCAATACGATTCGATTGCCGCCGCCCGTCAAAAATAAACGGATATTTTTAAGATTTAAGTATTTGGTTAATTCACAGTTACAGCAGGAAGTTTTAGGTCACGAAACCGCGCTTTTCGTTTGTTTAGGGGCAAGCGAAACCGGGACGCAGACCACTTGCTCAACATTTTCATTGTGAATTTTCCGAACGCTTAACCGGCAAAAATAAATTCGGGCAGATGACTTGAGCGGAAGACATTACCGTCCGAATTTATTTTTGCACCAAATACCGATACACAAACATTCAGACAAAATTGCCGCCCGATTTTCAGTTGAAATAATCCGCAAACAATATATGACGAAATAACTATCCGATATTTATTACTTAACCTTCCCAAAAAGTCATTGAATTTTAATGGTTTTCAGCCTGTGACAATTGGCTTTCGTGCGCTTCATACACTTTTAGCCACGCTCGTTCACGGCGTGGTCAGTTTTGAAAAATCGCCTCACAAAGGGCGTTTCAACGTCCTTTCCCGACCGGCTTCAGCCGCTCGAATCAAGCACGTTAAAACGCGCTCTTTGATTTATCGAACATCGCCGACCACGCCGTAAATGAGCGCGGCTCAATGCCGCGAAACGCGGAAAGCCTGTTGCTACAGGCTCAATACTTGAAGATTTACATACTTTAAAAAGCATATTGTTTTGGAAATATGTTCATTGTCAAAATCAATAGACCAAAGAAAATTTCGACTGCGCCTTTGCCCGTAAAATGAGGTTAAACTCTTTTCTGACAATTCAGCCTTTGATGGAAAATCTTCGTGCCGCCGAATTGTTCGGTAAACTCAGGAATTCCGTCCGTTGGCAAACCAACCGGCTTTTCGCGGTTATTTTGCCGCTGCAATGGCTTTTTATTTCTGTCGCCGCTTATTTTGCCGCGTCCGAATCCGGTGCATCCAACGGCGAACAATTGGCGCAGGCGATTTTGGTAAGCGGCGTAATCGTTTCGCTGCCGTTTCTGCTCGCTCTCAAATATCCGAACGAAACAGCGACCGGATTTGTCGTCGCCGCCGGTCAGATGGTGCTTTCGGGTTTGATTATTCATCTGACCGGCGGACGCATCGCCACTCATTTTCACGTCTTCGTTTCGCTTTTTGTCCTGTCTTTCTATCGTGATTGGCGCGTGCTGATCCCGGCGACCGCCGTGGTTGTCGGCGATCAGATTTTTCGCGGCTGGCTGCTGCCTTTTTCAATTTACGGGATCACCGAAAACGCCGGTTGGCGCGTCGCCGAACATCTGACTTGGGTTTTAGTTACCGATTTTCTGCTGCTTTTTTCAATTCGGCAGTCAATCAGCACGATGACGAAAATCGCCGTTCGCACAGCGGAACTCGAAGATAAAGAAGAGCGTTATCGCGCCGTCGTCGAACAAACCGATGACGGCATCGCGCTCATCGAACTCAAAACGATGCGGATTTTGGAAGCGAATCCGGCGTTTTGCCGTCTGCTCGGCTGCGCGTCGGTCGAAGAAGTGCGAAAACTCTCGGCGTATGATTTTAATGCCGACGAACATTGGCTGAGAAATTATCAGGTCAAGGAACAAGGCACGAAAAAGACCTATTTCAGCGGCGAAAAAAATTACCGCCGCGTTGACGGCAGTTTGATTCCGGTCGAAGTCAGCGCGAGTTTGATCGAATATAACGGCAAGAAAGTTTACTGCGTCAACGCCAAAGACATCACCGAACGCAAAGCGGACGAAGCGCGGCTGACACGGCTCGCCATCGTCGCCGAAAAAACGCAGAATGCCGTTATTATTACTGACGATAACGGCTGTATTCAATGGGTTAATGAAGGCTTTACGCGGCTTACGGGTTACGGGTTTGACGAGGTTGTCGGCAATCTCGGCTACCTTTTGCAGGGCGCGGCGACCGATGCCGAAATGGTCGAAACGATTCGGACGACGATGTGGGCGCGAAAGCCTTTCAGCGGCGAAATTTACAATTACCGCAAAGACGGCGAAGGTTTCTGGATGTCAATTTCGATCACGCCGATCTTCAAAGACGACGGCATAGTCGAAGGTTTCGTCGCCGTCCAGATGGATGTCACCGAGCGCAAAGCGATGGAAGAAAAACTGCGCCGCGCTCACGACCAGCTCGAACACCGCGTGACCGAACGCACCGCCGAACTGCTCGCCTCGAATAATGCACTCAAAACCGAAATCAACGAACGCCGCCGCGCCGAAGTCGAACTCAAAGAAGCGCAGCAATTTCTCCGCACGGTCATTGACAGCGTTCCAAACCTGATTTTTGTCAAAGACAATCGCCTTCGATATACGCTGGCAAATAACGCGACCGCCGAATTTTACGGCACGACGGTCGAAAATGTAGTCGGCAAAACGCTCGCCGAATTTCACGATTACCCGCAAGAAAACGCCCAAATTGCCGCCGACGACAAAGATGTCATCGAAAGTTTCGAGGAAAAATTTATCGCCGAAGAACAATTGACCGACGGCGCAGGCAAACCGCGCTGGCTGCAAATCGTCAAACGTCCGCTGATCGGTGACGACGAGGAAAGTTTTATTATCGGCGTGGCGACCGATTTGACCGAACGCAAACTGCTCGAAAACCGTCTGCTCCATTCACACAAAATGGAGTCAATCGGACAACTCGCCGCCGGAGTCGCGCACGAAATCAACACGCCGACGCAGTATGTCGGCGACAACACGCGATTTGTCCGCGATTCTTTCGCAGATATTACTCAAACGCTCGAAGAACTGCGCGAACTGGCGAAATCGCTCGCCAAAAACGACGAACAGCAAAAATTATTTGATGAAATCGAAGAGAATTTTCGCCGCCGCGAAATCGAATTTCTAACAGCGGAAATTCCGAAAGCCGTCGAACAATCGCTCGAAGGCGTGGCGCGAATCTCCAAAATCGTCGGTTCGATGCGAACTTTCGCGCATCCCGGTGCGATTGAAAAAATCGCGTCAAACCTCAACGCCGCGATTGAAAGCACGATTTCGGTCGCGCAGAGCGAATGGAAATATTTCGCCGATGTCGAAACACGGCTCGACAAAGATTTGCCGCCTGTCCCGTGTCTGCTCGACGAGATCAATCAAGTCGTGCTGAATATGATTATCAACGCGACCCACGCCATCGCCGACACCGCGCAGACCGGAACGCACGGCAAAGGCAAAATCACGATCACGACCACGCACGTCGAAAATTGGGCGGAAATCCGCATCGCCGACACCGGCGCGGGCATTCCGGCGGAAGTGCAGAACCGCATCTTCGACCCGTTTTTCACGACCAAAGAAGTCGGCAAAGGCACGGGACAAGGCTTGGCGATTTCGCACAACGTCGTTGTCAAAAAACATGGCGGCGAACTGACTTTTGAAACCGCGCCGTCAAAAGGCACGACCTTCATCATTCGTCTGCCGCTCGACCAATCGCCGAATACGGATTTTGCGGTATAATTTTCCCGTCTGCTATTTTTGAACGACGGCGAAAAATTATGCACGAAGAAATTTTAAGTATTTATTTAACGGAAACGGCGCAGGGATTTCAAAACTATCGAAAGCTCGCCGAACGCGCTTGCGAGCAGCTTTCGGATGAAGATTTTTTTAGAAAGATTGACGGCGAATCAAATTCCGCCGCCGAAATCTGCAAACATATCGGCGGCAATCTGCGTTCGCGCTGGACTGATTTTCTCACGACCGACGGCGAGAAAGACGACCGTAATCGTGACACCGAATTCGTCGCGGGAAGCGACCCGCGCGAAAGTATTTTAGAAATCTGGAATCTCGGCTGGCACGCGCTTTTTGCCGCGTTTGAAACTCTGCAAATCGAAGATTTAACGAAAATCATCCAAATTCGCGGCGAAGATTTCACCGTCGTCCGCGCCATCACGCGTTCGTCGCTGCACATCACGATGCACGTCGGGCAGATCGTCTTTCTCGCCAAACATCTGCGCTCGAACGACTGGCAAACGCTCAGTGTGCCGAAAAACAAATCGTCGGAATTTACCGAATGGCTCAAAGCGAAAGACGACAAAGGCAACTATCTCGACGCGACCAACGAATTTGCGAAAGAAAACTCCAAATAAATCGAGTTAAAGATAAGAGTTTTACCAATCAAAATCTTATCCGCACAAATCCGCCGAATCCGCCGAATCCGTGTTCAAAATCGCTTATTTCCCTTTCTCATCAATTCGTTTGGCGTAATCTTCAATGTAATCTTTCATCCAAAACTGCCACCAGCCGAAATTATAATTTTTCGCTTCGCTGACCGCCTGTTTCGCCGTATAATGATCGTGTGTTAAGCGATAGACGGCGATCACCGTTCCGGTTCTGTCCGCGCCGCGTTTGCAATGCACAAAAACCGGTTGATTGTCCGCTACGTCTATCTGTTTGAGAATATTTTCGACGTCGGAATCTTTCGGTTTGAACCAATTGCCGAGATTGACAGCGATGAATTTAATACCGTTATTTCTCGCCCACGTTTCTTCTTTTTTTGAATTTTCGTCCGCCCCGCGCAGATTAATAATCGTTTTAACACCGCGCCGCGCCAGTTCTTTAACGCCGTTTTCAGTCGGCTGTCCGCCGCGCAAGATGTTCGCATTAACTTCGGCGAAATTCGGCAAATCGTGATCGTTAAATTTGTTCTGAGCGATGCCGTTTTGAACGAATCCGAAGACGAGCAAAGCCAGCCCGAACGACAGATAAATATTGCTTGTTCTGTTCATATTTTTTTGAAATTCGTTTGTTTTTACGGCAGCATTTTCAATGCTTTATCGGGCGCGTCGGTCAGCGCGTCCGATTTTTTCATTTGCAGATAAAATTCGCGCAGCAGCGGTTTAGCCGCAGTTAGCGATAATTCCGAAAGAAAATAAAAATTTCGCCGGTCAATATTCGCGTTCAGTTTCCAGACGCGCAGCGCATCGGCGATTTGTCCGTTTTTGGCGGCGGCGACGGCGATTTTTCCGAGTTCTTCGCCGTTTGAACGAAATCCTTCATTAAACATTTTTTCCGCTTTCTGCCAATCAGCAACGGCAAGATATGCGTCAAATAACGAAATCTCAACATCAGCGCGATCAAAACCCGATTCATCGGGATTTTTGACGGGCGCAATTTTCAAACATTCTTCGAGCAAAGGCACGATTCTTCGATTGCCTGAATCCATCGCTTCGGTTAGCGTGTAAGCGCGATTGCGAACGTCGAGCCGCGCCAACTGCGACAGTTTATCCCAAACCGCTTCGCGTTTTTGCTTATTCCATTTACCGCTTTCCAGCGCATTTTCAATGACGGAATGTTCTTCGTCGCCCCATTTTTCGCGGACGGCTAAAATTTGCGGCAAAAGGTCGGTATTAATCACAAATTCGTCGCTTAAAAAATCGTCCTGACCGGCAAGATACTGCACCAGGTAAAAAAGATAAGCCGCGTCGCCTTTTACCTGCGCCTGTTTGAATTCGCCGCGCAAAATGTTCGTGATTTCGCTGCTGTCAACGGCGTTGCGGGAATATCGCAAATCGGACAGGATTCGCACACGCGAATATGAATTTTTCAAATCGTTCGGCGAATACGGAAATTTCGCCAGAGCATCACTAAACGTCTGCCGGATCGCATCTTTCTCGCCGCGCCCTCTGTAATACGAAACGCGGTTGAGCCAATAATCCGGCGAATTTTCGTCAGTCGCCTGATTCTGTAAAATCTTCGTTTCGACAATGCGCTGACCGCCCGCCGACTGCACGGCACCGGCGAGCGCGTAATGATCCTGCGGTGCGTAACCGTCATATCGCAGATCAATATCACTTATCTCCATTGCCGTCAATTGTTCGATCAAAGGCTGCGCGAGCTGTATTTGACCGTTTTTTTGATACGTTTCCGCGAGCGATTTTTTCGCCCAAAAGCGCAGTTGCTTTTCGGGATTTTTAGCCTCAGTTTCAGATTTATTTTCTTCGGCAAATAGCTTCGCGTCCGTTTGATTAAAATCAATGGCGAGCGACCGTTTAAAAAGTTCGATTGCCGCCGCCGGAAATTTGTCCCGCAAAATAGTTCCTAATTGATAAGAGCGATACGCCGAATCTTTGCCGGTGACTTCCGCAAGCCACGAAATATCCCTGTGATATTCCGTATTTCCCGGACCGATTTGTGTTGGCGTGTAAGTCGAAACAACTTGCAGATATTTGCGAACGAGCGAAAAATCAGCCGGATTTACGCGAATTTTCGCTTCCAGATTGTCAGCAATCTCGTTTTCACCGGCGGAAAGTTTTCTGTTCGTATCAAGCGGACTGCCGCTTCGAGTCATCAGACCGCGTTGTTTGGTTAATTGAACCCATTGATACCACCAATCCTCGCTCTCGTCCGCCCGCACTAAGAGCCATTTTTCGAGTTCATTCGCATTGCCGTTTTTGAGCCATAGATCAATAAACCCCGTTACATCGCCGTCGCCGCCGACCGCGATCTGTTGATAATAAATTTTTCGCGCCGCCAAATCCGTGCTGCCGGACAATGCTTTTTGCGCGACGCGCCGAATTTGCTGCTGATTGCCGGACGCAGCGTAGATTTTAACGATTTCGTTTAATGTTTCGCGCACCCGCACGCGCTGACCGGCGCGGGCGAAAATGCTCAGGCGAAGCAGCAAATCTTCGTCGGTCGCCGCTTTGCGCGAAGCCATTTCGTTCGCCAATTCGCCGATCTCACGCTTTTGCAGCAGCCTTTCCGCCTGATCCTCAATCTTACGTTCTTCGGGATCAAAGGAATTTTGAGCAAACGCACTCAACGCCAACGCCAAAAACACCGGAACGATCATTCGCAGAAAAGTCAATTTCATCACACAGCCTCCGAAAATTTAGTCTAAATCTGGTAAATCTAAAGTCCTAGATTCACCCGAAACCCGTATGGTTGCACTTCACGCAATCTTTTACAGCAATTTTAGAGCAATATTACGGCTTTCGGAAATCCTGAACCGTTACAAGAATCTCGGATGATATGGTATTGAAAAAAAACAAGAACACATTTTACGTTTAGCGACGGGCTTTTCCCGTAATCGTTACTTCCGGGCAGGATAAATATTAATTTCAACATTACGGGCAAAGCCCGTCGCTAAACGACAAGTATTTAGTTTAATATTTATTCAAGGCAAACTGACGCGAATCAAATGCGTTCCGCGTTCAACTGCAACGGAAAATTCCGCGTCGGGCGGCACATTGAAACTGCTTTTCGCCGTCAAGTGATAAATTTCCGCCGCGCCTTCGAGCGTTGCCGCGCCGTCGGCGACGAAGAAAAACAGCAATTCGTCCGAATGTCTGACGGAAAATCTCGCGTCGTCAACCGCCCGATAAACGCGCACGTCGGCGATGCCGTTCGTCGCAGTTTTAATTCCCGTTTCGCGCATTTCGAGATTTTCGATTTCAGATGTTTTCCATTTTGCATTCGCGGCGATGTGATGGAGAAAACTTTGTCCGCCGTAGATTTTTTCCGCTTCCGGCAATTGATTCGGCAAAGGCAGTGCGTGATCGGCGTGCGTTTCGTGAATCGCCGGACAGCCGATTTCCAAAACTTCAAAATTATCCGACGTTTCCAAAACGCGGTGACGAATCTCCGGCGGCTGCAAAACGCAGTCGCCCGCGTTCATCGTAAACGGCTCGCCCTGATCTTCGTAAACCAATTGCGCCCAGCCTTTGAGACAATAAATCATCTGAAAACGGACTTTGTGAAAATGCACATAATCAGGCACTTCGCCGCCGACGGGAATCGAAATATGCGACGCGACGAATCTGCCGCCGAGCCTCGACGGAATCAAATCACGATAGAGCATTCCGGCGCGACCTTCGCTCCAGTCTTCGCCATTTTCAAGAATTGAAACCACCAATTCCGGCACGATTTCCGGCATTTCGAGCGCGGAATTTTCATCGGCGAAAATCACCCGCACACCGTCCGGCGAAAACATTTCCGCCGCCATTAAATCACCGAATTCGCCGCTTAATCGCAGCGTCAAAGGCAGACTTTCGCTCGATTTTTCCAATCGCAAAACCAATCCGTAACCCGAAATCACCGCCGCAACAGGCGCATCCGCCGGATAAATCATCTCCACCCGAAAACCGAGCGTCTTCGTAAAAAATTCGAGCGATTCGCTAAAATTTTCACACGGCACGACGATTTGCGCTGAATTAATGCGGTCTTTCATTTTATTTTGCTCGCCACTTCTTGCCTTACAAGCGTTTCCTGTTCGCCCGTCCGCAGATTTTTAAGCGTGACCTTGTTTTCGGCTGATTCGTTTTCGCCGAAGACGCAGACGAACGGAATGCCGAGCGCGTCGGCGTATTTGAATTGTTTGCCGAGTTTATCGGATTCGGGATAGACGAGAACGCGCAAGTTTTGTTTTCTTAAATCACTTGCCAGTTTGAGCGATTCGCCGATTGAATCTTCGTTCCAAACGGTGACGAGAACGTCCGCCGCGTTGGTTGAAAGTTCGGGCGGAAACATTCCGCGTTCTTCCATCACGACGAGAATCCGTTCGAGTCCGAGCGAAAATCCGCACGCCGGAATTTGTTCCTTGCCGAACATCCCGATCAACCCGTCATAACGCCCGCCGCTGGCAATGCTTCCGGCTAAATCAGGCACATTGACTTCAAAAATCGCGCCCGTGTAATAACTCAAACCGCGAGCCAGTGAAGCGTCAATTTTCAGGCTTTTCAAATTGGTTAATTCGAGAATTTGAGAAATTTTATTGATTGCCGTTATGCCTTTTTCGTGACTGCCGATAAATGCCGAAAGGTTTGAAAGAATTTCCGAGTTGTCCGCCGCTTCCAGGCTGACAAACAATCGGAGCAATTTATCCGCTGCGCTTTGGTCAATGCCGCGAGTTTCAAATTCCTTCAGCACGCCTTCGCCGCCGATTTTATCGAGTTTATCCAAAGCGACGAGCGCATCGGTTTGTTTTTCTTCGCTGATTTTAACCGCGTCGAGCATCGCGTATAGAATCTCACGATGATTAACACGAATCACGAAATCATCAAATCCCAATTGCGTCAAAATTTGGTTGCCCGCCGCGCACAGTTCAGCTTCGACAATCATCGAACTCGAACCGATTGCATCAACATCGCATTGGTAAAATTCGCGGAAACGTCCACGCGCCGGTCGGTCGGCTCGCCAGACGGGTTGGATTTGGTAGCGTTTGAAGTATTTCGGGAGTTTGTCCTTATAATTGGCGACGACGCGGGCGAGCGGAACGGTTAAATCGTAACGCAGAGCCAAATCTGAGAGTTCGTTTTCCGACTTTATTGCGCCTTCGTTTAATTCTTCCTGCAATTTTTCGCCGCGTTTGAGAATTTTGAAGATCAGTTGATTGCCTTCTTCGCCGTATTTGCCGGTTAAGGTTTCGAGATTTTCGACCGACGGCGTTTCGAGCGGTTCAAAGCCGTAACTTTCGTAAACTTGACGAATAATGTTGATAACGTAGTTGCGCTTGCGAACATCTGCGGGAAGAAAATCGCGCATTCCGCGTGCGGGTTTGGTATTCATAATAGCTAAAGGATAAAGGATAAAGGATGAAGGATAAAATGAAGACGGTTTTTATTTTATCCTTCATCTTTTGTCCTTTTTTTCAGCTCGACGTAATTACGCCAGAAACGCTCCAAATCTTTAACTTCGTCGTCGCTTAGTTCCCTTTTTACTTTTGCCGGACTGCCCATCACCATTGAACGCGGCGGGATTTGCGTGTTCGGTGTGACGAGCGAACCGGCGGCGACGAGCGAATTTGCACCGATTCTCGCGCCGTCTAAAATTATCGCGCCGATGCCGATCAGACAGCCCGTTTCGACGTGACAGCCGTGCAGCGTGACGCGATGCCCGACGGTGATTTCGTCTTCCAAAACGGTCGAATGCGTGTCGCGCGAAACGTGGATAATCGTGCCGTCCTGTATGTTTGTCCGTGCGCCGATGCGGATGAAATTGACATCGCCGCGCAAAATCGAACCATACCAAACGCTCGAATCCGCGCCGATCTCGACATCGCCGATGATAATCGCGTCGTCTGTCACAAAAGCCGTTTCGTGAATTTTCGGCGATTTATTTTGAAAAGATTTAATCATAAATTAACGGTTCGCCGAAGGTGAGCAACATCGCAGCCTGAATCGTGCGACACTTTCAGCGTCGAAAACCATATATCATTTGACGTAGGGTTGCATTCGCTTTCGCTCATTTCACCTACGCTATGATGGCGGTCGCCTTTGGCGACAAAATTTAACCGCGTCGGATGAGTTAGATAGTAAATCGCGCCTTGCCGAAATACAAGAATTGGAGTTTTACAAAATTTCGTGTCAAAATTTTAATGATGAACCAATCTGAAAAAATTCTCCGCTCATTTTTCGCTTTTCTGTTTGCCGTGATATTTGCCGCGACGGTTTTCGCGCAGAAATTGCCGACGATTTCAAAGACGAAACCGTTCGATGCCGCCGAACTGAAAATGCTCGCCAAACCGACCGATAAAAAACCGATTTTGATTAATTTTTGGGCGACTTGGTGCGGTCCGTGTCGTTCGGAATTTCCCGAACTCGTCGAAATTGACAAAGATTATCGCAAAAAAGGCTTGAATTTTTATCTCGTTTCGGTTGACCAATACGGCATCATTGACACGCGCGTTCCCGAATTTTTGCAGGAATACGATTCGACAATGCCGTCGTATTTAATCAATCTCCCGAACCGCACTCAAATCGCCAAAGCCGTTCGACAAATCGCTCCGCGTTTTTCCGATACATATCCTTTAACTTTGCTTTTCGACGCGAATGGAAAACTCGTTTTCCAAAAATCAGGCAGAGCCGACACGAAAATTCTGCGAAAGCAAATTGATAAAGTTTTGCCGAAAAAAGCGAACTGATTTTTGATATTTTGCTTGATCTGCCCGAACTTTCTAATTCCTGTCTAAAACACTCCTGACTTTTTCGGCAAGCGAATCGGGCGTGAACGGTTTGTGAATAAAATCGGTGACGGCATCGCTAATTTCGTATTCAATTTGCGAATCTTCGTTATAACCCGAAGTAAATAAAATTCGCAAATTCGGATATTTTTCGAGCAGCTTTCCGGCGAGTTCGTGTCCGCCTGTTCCGGGCATCACGACATCGGTCAACAGCAAATCGAATTTTGCCGCGTCATTTTCGCAGATTTTTAATGCCGCTTCGCCGTTTTCGGCTTCGATGATTTGATAACCGTAAGACTCCAAAATTTCGCAGGTCAATTGACGAACAATCTCTTCATCTTCAACCAGCAGAATAGTTTCGCTGCCGTAAAGCCGCATTGTTGATTGCCCGTTTTTCTCAGCCGGAGCAATTTCCCGTTCGATTTCCGGCAGATAAATTTCAAACGTCGTTCCCTGATTGACGATTGAACGAACATTGATGTGTCCGCCGGATTGGTTAATGATTCCGTAAACCGTCGCCAATCCCAAACCCGTTCCGCTGCCGACCGTTTTGGTCGTGTAGAAAGGCTCGAAGATATTTTCCAGTATTTCATCGTCAATGCCCGTGCCATTGTCGCTGACTTTCAACAGAATATATTTGCCTGTTTTGACATTCGGAATCAGTCCGGCATATTTTTCATCCAAAATAATATTTTCCGTCTCGATTGTCAGCGTTCCGCCGTCCGGCATCGCGTCGCGGGCGTTGACGGCGAGATTGATTATAACCTGCGTGATTTGTCCGGGATCGGCTTCGACCTGTCCGATTTCGGCGTTGAATTTTTCGATCAGGCTGACATCTTCGCCGATCAAACGCTGGAGCATCACAGTCGTATCCGCGATCACCTGATTGATATTCAAACTCACCGGCTGAAGCATCTGACGGCGGCTGAATGCCAGCAGTTGATGCGTCAAATCCGCCGAACGCTCACCGGCTTTTTTGATTTCTTCGATAAACGAACGCAGCGGATCGTCCGCATTCATTTTTCGCAGCGTCAGTTCGCTGTAACCGTTGATCGCCGTCAGCATATTGTTAAAATCGTGCGCGATGCCGCCCGCGAGCCGCCCGATTGATTCGAGTTTCTGCGCCTGCCGCAGTTGTTCCTCGCTCTGCCGGAGATTTTTTTCGGCGGTTTTGCGTTCGGTTATATCAATGCTCACGCCGACCATCCGCTCGACCTTGCCGTCTGCCTGACGAATGACACGCCCTTTCATCGAAATCCATTTGAGCCGTTTTTTATTACTGATAATTCGATGTTCGACATCAATCGTATCTTGCCCTTGCAAGTTTTTCGCCAACTCGTTTTCGACAAAATCGAGATCGTCGGGATGAACAAAAGATTTCCATAACTCGAAATCAACTACTTTTTCCACATTCTCCAGATCATAAAAAGAAAAAATCATATCAGAGCAGATCAATTCATTTTTGATGATGTTAAATTCCCACGTTCCGATGCGTCCGGCTTCCTGCGAAATCTGCAAACGCGCTTCGCTTTGACGCAGTTCTTCTTCGACTTCTTTTCGTTCGGTAATATTGCTGAATGCCCCGATCCATTTGCGGAGTTCGCCGCTTTCGTCAATCACCGGCACACTACGCACGGCATAATAATTGTATTTGCCGGCAACAGTCAAAATCCGGTAAACGGTATTAAAAAGAACTCTGTTCGTGAAAGAGTGGTTCCAAAGCCGTTCGACAGTTTCACGATCTTCGGGATGAACGACATCGAGCCAACCCGAACCTTGTGACGCTTCGTAAGTTTGCCCGGTCAGAACCTGCCAAAATTCCGTGAATTCTTTATTGCTTTTGCCGTCGGTGATTGTCCAGATTGCCTGCGAAGTTGCATTGACAAGAGCGCGAAAATCCACAACCGATTCACGCAGTTGTTTCTCGTATTTTTTGCGCTCGGTAAAATCGAGAATCGCGCTGATGAAATGTTCTCGACCGCCGATTATTGTCAGCGCAATAATCACCAAAACCGGCACACGACTGCCGTCTTTGCAGATATATTCTTTTTCGTATTGATCGCTTTTACCGTTTTGTCGGGCTTTTTCGAGAGCAATATTGTCGGCTTCACGATATTCCGGCGCGGTAATTTCAGTCCATCTCAATTTTCCGCTTTCAAAATCTTCGCGGCTGTAGCCGACAATATTGAGATAAGCATCATTGGCGAAAAGTAATTTGCCGTCGGCTTCGCACAAAGTCACCCCGGCGACATTGTTTTCCGCCAACGTCCGAAAGCGCGTTTCGGTTGCCGTCAGGTTTTGTTCGAGAAGTTTTTGCCCGGTAATATCCTGTAACGTCCCGATACATCTGAGCGGCGTTCCGTGTTCGTCAAATTCGGCAACACCCTGATTGCAAATCCATCTTATTTCGCCGGTTTCGGTAAATACACGGTATTCTCCGCTGAATTTCGTGCGGTTGCCGATTGCCTGTTCGACCAGATGCTGAAACCGTTCCGCATCTTCGGGATGAACGATTTTTTTGTAATCTTCGAGTGTGCCGCCGAATTCCGACTGTCCCAAAATCGTATAACATTCCGGCGACCATTCCGCCGTGTTTTTCCGAAAATTCCATTCCCAAACGCCCATCGCCGCCGTCGTCAGCGCGAGTTGCAGACGTTTCGTGCTTTCCTGCAAATTGTTTTGAAGTTTTTTGCGGCTCGTAATATCGCGTGAGATGCCTTCGATCTCGAACGGAACGCCGTTTTTATGAATCAGACGCGAACTGACTTCAATATTTTTTTTCCCGCCGTTTTTTGTATTGATCTCCAATTCGTATCGCGTTTCGGTGTCAACGCCCCGTGCCTTTTGATCGCGCATTTGATGTATGCGTTTTGCATCCGCCTCGTTCAAATGATCGCAAAATGCGGATTTCAGAATTTCTTCGCGCGAATAACCGAGCAGTTCTTCGGTTTTTTTATTGACCGAAGTGTAATTTCCCTGTAAATCAATCGTGTAAATCGCATCGTTGGCGTGTTCAAATAAATCCCGGTAACGCTGTTCGCTTTCCTTGAGAGATTTCTCGGCTTCGCGCTGTCGGCGGCGAACGGCGGCTGATTTCAGTTCGCGTTCGATTACCGGCACGAGTCGCGCGAGGCTGCCTTTAATCAAATAATCGGCGATTCCGGCAGACAGCATTCGCGCCGCCGCGTCTTCCCTGATTTTGCCTGAGACAACAATAAACGGAATGTCCAAACCGCTCTTCTGCAAAATTTCAAACGCCTGCCAGCCTTTAAAGTCCGGCATTTCATAATCGGAAACGATCAAATCCCATTCCTTTTCGGCGAGCAGTTGCTCGAATTCCGCCGCCTTGAATGTGCGTTTGCTCTCCGGTTCGTAATCCGCCCGCCTCAGATAACCGAGCAAAATCTGCTCATCAATTTCCGAATCTTCCAAAATCAAAACTTTCAGATTTTTCATTTAGATCAACCTTCTGTTATTTCGCAAAAAATTTCCTTCGACAGTTTGTGTCGTTATACCCATTATATAATAATCTGTTCATTGAATTGGAAAAATATTTTAGGTCGGATTGCTTTTTTGAAATGGTTTTACTGAATTGATTGACAGTAAAATTTTGACGCGCAGGAAACCGAAAATAATCCGAATGTTTATAATAAAATGATTGATTTAAGAAGCGATACAGTCACCAAACCGACCGCTGAAATGCGTCGTGCGATGGCACATGCGGAAGTCGGCGACGACGTTTACGGCGAAGACCCGACGGTTAATCTTTTGCAGGAAAAAGCGTCGGAGATTTTCGGCAAAGAAGCCGCGCTGTTTGTCGCGACAGGTTCGATGGGCAATCAGATCGCCGTCAAACTGCACACGAAACCCGGCGAC
Organism: Pyrinomonadaceae bacterium; assembly: GCA_965247235.1. Taxonomy (GTDB): domain Bacteria; phylum Acidobacteriota; class Blastocatellia; order Pyrinomonadales; family Pyrinomonadaceae. The sequence continues at coordinate 4,469,126 of OZ252004.1, read as the reverse complement.
GAAATTATCATCGAAGAGCGCGGACATATTTACAATTGGGAACTCGGAATGCCTGCAATTGCTGCGGACGTGACAATTCGTCCGGTTCGCGCCGCCAATGAAAACGGAATGCTGAGTTGGTCGGAAATCGAAACTGCGCTGCATTTAAATATGCCGTATTACGCTTGTCCGACAGGTTTGATTTGTCTCGAAAATACGCACAATTTCGGCGGCGGCAGCGTGATGTCGGCAGGCGAAACCGACGAGATTTGCACGAACGCGCACAAATTGAATTTGCCCGTTCATCTCGACGGCGCACGGATTTTTAATTCGGCGGTCGCGCAGAATGAATCGGTCGCCAATCTGACAAAATCAGTTGATTCGGTGCAATTTTGTTTGTCGAAAGGTTTAGGTGCGCCAATCGGTTCAATGATTTTGGGAACGAAAGACTTCATCGCCGAAGCGCGAACGTGGCGCAAACGCTTCGGCGGCGGAATGCGTCAAGCCGGAATTCTCGCGGCGGCAGGAATTCTCGCGCTCGAAGAATCGCCGAAACGCCTGCACATTGACCACGAAAACGCTCAAAGATTAGCGGAAGGCGCGGCAAACATCAAAGGCGTTTCGATTGACGCGGAAAAAATTCAGACCAACATCGTCATTTTCGACGTTTCGGCAACAGGCAAAACTTCGGCTGAAATCTGCGATGAATTGAAAAAAGAAAATATTCTCGCTTCACCTTTCGGCACGGCGATTCGGATGGTCACGCATTGCGACGTTTCGCGTGAAGATATTGAAATGACATTACAAAATTTACAGACAATAATCGGATAATCAGCAATGCTCTGCCGCAAAATCTAAATTCGGATTTACTCGGTTGAAAAACATTCGCGTGATTTATTTAATTTTATGATGGCAACTGCGGCGTTTATTGAGACATCAGAAATGCACTCTCCTTAATCTAGAAAAATCAAAAAATCAAAATAACATATGAAACTAATCGTCTTTTTGTCGGTTTTATTCTCTTTTGCGCCGGGCGTTTGCGGGCAGACAAGTCCGAATACTTCGACCGATCCCGCATCGGTGAAATTTTATCGCGGTGAAGATAATTTCGCTTTTGATTTTGAAACATCTCAATCGCGCTATTCAACTAAATCTCACATTGCCGGTTTTGATATTTCGCTTTTTGATGTGGCGAGCCAAAGCATCAAGCTCGAAGACGGCTGGCAAGACGATTTCGACATCATTTTGCCCTACAAAGGTGAAAGCAGAGATGTTTTCAAAATCACTTCGATAATTGATTTTAAGACAGGTCTGCTGAAAAAAATCACATTCGATACGAGCGAAAGTCTCGAAGAATATCTTATTTCCGATTCAAAAATTACACTCAATCAAACGATCAACGGCAGAACGCAGCAATTTGTTTTTGACAACCGTGAGAAAATTTATCCCTGCTCTTATTCAAATGCGTTTTACGCCTTGATGCCGTTAAGCGATAATTTCAGCGGTTCGTTCGCTTGTCTTGTGCCTTCTCAAACCAAAGAAAAACCTGCCGTTATGTTCACCAAATTAACGGTCAAAGTTGATAAAACCGAAACCGTCACGACCAAATCCGGCACGTTTGATTGTTATAAACTTAAAATTTTCGGCAATCAGGCGATAAATGAATCCGAACAGAAATCCGGCGGGAAAAATAACAAAGACATTAAAAAAGTGAGCGATTTACCGATCAAAGACTTACGCCGCGCAAATTTCAGCGATCTTTGGATAGATAAAAAATCGCGCAAAGTCATTATGGCGAAACTCGATTCAAAACTCGGTGCGGTTGTGGTCGAGATTCAAAAATGAATGACATAATGGATCTAATAAAATGCCGACTGAAACGCGGTGCGTGAAAATCAAACTTAAACCCGATTCCATTGCAAAAGTTCGTCAATGGGCGCAAACAATCAATGCGCGAAAAACGGAAGCGTTAGCGACTCTACGCGATGAATCGGTGATTTTGGAAGCGGTTTTTCTCGATCAAAATTCGGAAGGTGATTTTCTGATTTATGTGATGAGAGCCGAAAATTTTAAGCTGGCAAAACAAGCCGTTAAAAATTCGCTTCACGCGATTGACGAATATCATCAAAATTTTAAAAAAGAATGTTGGGAAAGCGGCGAGAAACTCGAAATGTTGATTGATTTGGACGGAACGAATGAAATCTCAAAATAAAAGGACAAGAATTTATTCTTGTCCTTTTACATTTTCATCTTGTGTAGTGTTGATTATTTCAGACCGTTTTCAGTCGGTTGATGACCGGCGACGAAATTAAAACTCTGCGAATATTCGTCTTTGTTTTCAGAATTAACGGTGTCCCAAATCAAATTATTGAGATCGGTAATAATCTGTGCGCTCTGGTCGAGTTTTGCCGTGCCGTTTGAAACCTGTTTGCCTTCGAGATATGAAGGCAGATTTTTTAGTTGATCGGTCAGCAAATCTTTGACGATGCCGCCGCCCTGAGACAATTTGGCGAGTCCGACGGCTTTATCAATGCCGCTCACGAAAACGTCGAGCAGGGCTTTATTTGATGCCGCGTCGTCCTTGATTTCCTTGACGGCATTGGTGTATGCGCGGTCAAAATTGCCGAGCCATTCACCGACGACACCCGCCGCCTAATCGGTTTTCCAGTCCGCGCCGCGCGGCGACCATTGTTTGTATTGGTCAACTAACGCCTGTTCATCCGCCGTCAATTTTTTGCCGCTGTGCATCAAATCGGTCGCCTTGGCGATTCCCGCCATCCGCGTGTAGACGGTTGCTAAAACGTCCGAAGCCTTCGTTCCCGGCGGCTGTGAAAACATCGCGTTTTGGAAGAATGCGCCGAGCCATTTCGTATCGTTATTCAAACTGCTGCCGTTCGGCGAAATACTGTTTTTGAAAATATCGTCGAAATGCTGTTGAAAAACATTGGAAACCGCATCCTTAAATGCCGCCTCGCTTTTAAAGTTTGCCGCCGCTTTACCGTCGGTCAAACCTTTCGCCGCCGCATAAAAAAGTTTCTCCTGTAAATCTTTGGAAAACGGTGCCTGCATTTTTGATCGCGCCGGCAACAGTTTCACGGCTCGGCGTATTTTGTAAACTCGCCGTGTTCACCCCCGGTTTCGGCTTTTCCGGTGCAGGCGGTTGCGGTTGATAATTTGATTTGTTTACTCCGTCAATTAACATAAAATTCTCCGATTTTTTGATTGCTTTAAAGTATAAATTTCCGAATTGTTATAACGGTTATCGGCGAAAATGCTGAAAAGTTTCCTATATTTTCGCCGATTACTTTAATCTTTCGAGTTTTAGACATAATCGGCAAATTCAAATAAACTTGAATTCGATGATTATTGCTATTGATGGACCTTCGGGCGCGGGCAAATCTACGCTCGGCAAAATGCTCGCCAAACATTTGAAACTGCTTTATCTCGACACGGGCGCGATGTATCGTGCGGTCGGGTTGGCGGTTTTTGAAAGCGGTAAGGATTTTTACGACGCGGAAAACGTCATCGGAATCGCCCGCGATTCAAAAATCGAACTCGTCGGCGAGCCGGAAAATTTGCAGGTTTTACTGAACGGCGCAGACGTTTCTCAAGAGATTCGCACCAACGAAGTCGGGCAGATGGCTTCGATTGTTTCGACCGTTTCCGAAGTTCGCAAAATTCTCGTCGAACATCAGCGCGAAATCGGCGAAAATTCGGCAAACGGCGCGGTGCTTGACGGGCGCGACATCGGAACGGTCGTTTTCCCGCAAGCAGACGTGAAATTTTTTCTGACCGCCAAACCCGAAGCGCGGGCGCGTCGCCGATACGAAGAAGATTTGGCAAAAGGACGCGCGACCGATTACGCGGAAACGCTTTCGGAAATCAATAAACGCGACGAACGCGACGTTTCCCGCGAAGATTCGCCGCTGATGATCGCCGAAGATGCCGTCGTCATTGACACCAGCGAACTCGACCTGTCGGAAGTTTTCGACCGGACGATGCAGATTGTCGAGGAAATTAATTTGAAATCAACAACTAATTTGACTTAAAAGATTTGAATCGCTAAGATTTCCATTCGTTCTTTTTATGCTCCCGTAGCTCAGTTGGATAGAGCAACAGCCTTCTAAGCTGTGGGTCGCACGTTCAAGTCGTGCCGGGGGTATTTCAATTTTAGATTTTTGATTTCGGCTGTCGAATTTCAAATAAATCGGATGCAGTTTTATGCTGGAAAATGCAACAAAAATCTGCACGAAATGTAGACTAAATAAGGATTTACAATCATTTCACACGAGAAAACAATCGAAGGATGGATTGGCTTTTCGGTGTCGGGAATGTTTCAAATCGCATTGGAAAACGAGGTATTATGAAAATCACGAGCATTATCGTGATAATCATTCCGAAAGTCGTAACAAACTCCGTGAGCAATATGCGCGAAGAGTGTTTGAGTATTTAGAAAATCATCCTTGCGTATGTTGCGGCGAATCAGACCCGATTGTTTTGGAGTTTGACCATCGTGATAGAAATGATAAAATCGAAAGTGTTTCAGCGATGATGCGAAACTCATCGTGGAAACGAATTGAAAAAGAAATGGAAAAATGCGATGTGCTATGTGCTAATTGCCATCATCGAAAAACCGCCGCTGAGTTCAATTTTAAGCGGCACATCTTTGTCAATAATTAGTTATGGCGGCTATAGTTCAGTTGGTTAGAACGCTTGATTGTGGTTCAAGAGGTCGAGGATTCAAGTTCCTCTAGCCGCCCCATTATTTAATACTCATTCATCTCACCAAAAAAAAATCTTGTCTTTTCCCCTTCGCAAAATATATAATACAACTAGAAATTATATTTCCCTAAGATAAAATTTCCGCACTTATCAGTTTCGACAGAATTTTTATGAATATTACTGCGAAAATTTTCGTGTTTTTGGTTTTCACACTCTTTACACTTCCTCTGTTTGCTCAAAAATCAAATCAAAATTATGCCGACGGCGAACTGCTCGTTAAGTTTAAATCGGCTGCCGGTTCTTTTGCGGCTGTCGAAACTAATCAGCGAATCGGTGCTAAAGTTGTCGAAACTTTTTTCGATCTCGGTTGGCAGAGAGTTAAACTTCCTTCAAGTTTGAGTTTGAGCGAGGCAATCAATCAATATCAATCATTCGCCGAAGTTGAAAGCGTCCAGCCGAATTTTTATTATCATCTGTTGAATACGCCTAACGATCCGCAGTTTACCAGCGCGGGAATGTATGGTTTGTCAAAGATTTCCGCTCCGTCAGCGTGGGATTTGACGACGGGAAGTTCGTCGGTCGTCGTTGCCGACATTGATACGGGAATGCAATACACGCACGAAGACCTCGCGGCAAACGCTTGGAAAAATCCGGGTGAGATTCCGAATAACGGCGTGGACGATGACGGTAACGGTTTTATTGACGACTATTACGGCTACGATTTTTTCTACAACGATTCCGATCCGCTCGACGAAAACGGACACGGCACACACACCGCCGGAACTATCGGCGCGGTCGGCAACAACGCGCTCGGCGTGGTCGGCGTAAATTGGAACGTCAAGATAATGGCGATCAAAATTTACAGTCCGGCAGGAACGGATACGACCTCGGCGATGCTCGTCAACGCTTATAACTATGTGCGGATGATGAAAAATCGCGGTGTCAATATTCGCGTCACCAACAATTCTTACGGCGGCTGTAACGAAGCCTGCGGTTATGATCAGGCGACCAAAGACGCGCTCGATGCAATGGGCAATGCGGGAATTTTGAATGTTTTTGCAGCCGGAAATAATGGTCAAAATCTCGAAAGTACGCCGTTTTATCCGGCGAGTTATCCGAGTCCGTCCATTATCAGCGTCGCCGCTTCGACCTCGACCGATACGCGTTCGGGTTTTTCAAATTTCGGTGCAGTCAGCGTTGATCTCGCCGCGCCGGGTTCGTCTGTTTTAAGCACTTTTAATAACGCCGCTAAATACGCAACCTTGAGCGGAACTTCGATGGCGACACCGCACGTTGCAGGCGCGGCGGCACTTTTGGCGGCATATAATCCGAATCTTTCGGCTGAATCGTTAAAAGCGACGCTGATGAATAATGTTGATGTGTTGAGCAATTGGAACGGCATCGTTAAAACCGGCGGCAGATTAAATGTCGCACAGGCGTTGCGGCAGCCTACCGTTTGTGACTATTCGCTCAACAATAATTCGCTGACAGTTCCGACTAAAGGCGGCATTTTTTCCGTTAATGTTTCAGTTCCGGCAAATTGCGATTCTACATCAGCCGCCGGATTTATCGCTGTTCGACACGAAAAATGGATTTCACTAAACGCGATAAATTTTTCCGGCACAAATAATACCGTGTCGTTTCGTGTCGGAGTCAACCAAACGGTGTCGAGAACGGGAACAATCACAATTGGCGGACAAACTTTAACGGTTCGCCAAATCAGAGGAAATTAATTAGCCGCGCAGAACAACTTTTTTGAAGATTTGCGCGTCTAAAATGCGGCTTTAACAAAATTCAAAACTTTTTTATTTTATTGCAGACAATTTCGGGAATTTTTCTTGCATTAGAACATATTAAAGTAGTATATTTGAACATTCTGAAATGTTTTAATATCAGTAATCCACTAACCCTTTATAATTTTAGAAAGTAAGGAAGAAGTAAAATGAACAAATTATTTATCCGTGGCGGCAAAATTAGTGCAGCTTTTGCCTGTTTATTAGTTTTATCGGTTTCAAGTTTCGCACAACTCACGCTTCGCAAAGCTCTCGATACGGATGCTGACGGTAAAGCCGACTTTACTGTTTTTCGTCCGAGTAATGCGGCTTGGTATAGCAGTAAAAGCGCAGGCGGCTTTTCTGCCGTTTCGTTCGGTTCGGCTAACGACGATTTTGTCGCGCCCGGAGATTTTGACGGCGACGGCAAAGGCGACGTTTCGGTTTTTCGTGACAGCAACGGCGCGTGGTATCGCTTGAATAGTTCCGACAATACTTTTGCGGCAACCAGTTGGGGAGCGAGCGGCGACGAGCCGGTTGCCAGGGATTACGATGCCGACGGTAAAACCGATGTGGCGGTTGTCCGGCGCAGCGGCGGGACAATGTTTTGGTATGCTTTGAGCAGCCGTAACGGATCGCTGATCTCCAATTCTTTCGGAAACTCGACCGATTATACTGCTCCCGGAGATTACGACGGAGACGGAAAATTCGACTTTGCCGTTCAGCGCGGAGATACTGCGACGGGACAGGGAACATTTTACGCTCTTGCCAGTTCAGATGGTCATCTGATCGTTCAGCCTTGGGGATTAGCCGGCGACATCAGCGCACCCGGCGACTATGACGGCGACGGCAAAACAGATTTTGCGGTTATTCGTGAAGGCGCAACACCTAACTCTGAATTGATTTGGTATGTTTTGAGAAGCCGTGACAATAGTTTTTACGCGGTCAGTTTCGGCACGACGGGTTCTGACTTGAACACGCAAAACGATTATGACGGTGACGGCAAAACCGACGTTTCAGTCTGGCGCGATACCAATGGAACTTTTTATTGGATCAGCAGCTTAAATGCTTCGGTCAATGTTACTCCGTGGGGTTCGCCCGGAGACTTTCCGGTTGCCGGCTACGACACTCATTAATTTTTGTTTAAGCACAAAATTGAGGCTGAAGACTTTCAAAAGTCTTCAGCCTTTTTATTTATGGGAAAATTTTGTCATAATAATCGTTCAAATTAATGTCTGATCTAATCCGCATAATCCGCGAAGATTTTCCGCAAAAAAAGATTTTGGTGATCGGTGATTTAGTTGCCGATCAGTTTTTGCAGGGAACGATTGCGCGTGTTTCGCGTGAGGCTCCGGTTTTCATACTGCGCCACGAAGAAACCGAAACTTTTGCGGGCGGCGCAGCAAACGCGGCGGTCAATATCTCTTCGCTCGGCGGACAGGCGATTTTAATCGGTCTGATCGGCAACGATGCCAACGGTCAATCACTTTTAGAGAGATTAAAAAAATCGAACGTCAATTGTGACTCGATAGTCAGTTCGAGCGGGATTACGACGACCACCAAGGTTCGCGTTCTCGCCGCACACAATTATGCCGCGCGTCAGCAGGTGATTCGGATTGACTATGAAAACAACCGCCACATTTCCGACGATCTGACCGGCAAATTGCTGGAAAATATCGTGCTATGCGTTGACCAAGCAGATGCAATAATGTTTTCTGATTACGATTACGGGGTTGTCAACGGAAAAATTTTTGCTGCTGTCAAAGAAATTGCTTTGCAGAAAAAAACACCTGTGCTGGTTGATTCGCGTTTTCATCTCACCGGATTTTCCGGCGCGACTTCAGCCACGCCGAATCAGGATGAAGTCGAGCAGATTTTGGGCAAAAATTTTTCCGCCGAAGACTGTGCCGCGCTCGGTGAAAAATTGAACTTGAAAGCGTTGCTCGTGACACGCGGCAATCAGGGAATGCTGCTCGCAGAAACAGCTCGTCCGCCGCTTGTCATCGAAGCCGTCGGCTCGAAAGAACCCATTGACGTGACCGGCGCAGGCGACACGGTGATCGCCGTCTATTCGCTCGGACTGGCTTGCGGATTGAGTTTCGCCGAAAGTGCAAAGCTGGCAAACCACGCCGGCGGAATCGTCGTGATGAAAAAATGGACGGCTTCAATCAGCCCTGACGAATTAATCGAATCAATCGGCGTTCAATCTGCCCGATAGACATCAAATCTCATATCAAATGCCTGATAAAAAAAATAACTCATTCGTTGCGCCGATTTTAGAGCGGGCAAAACTAATCGAAAAAGTTGCGGAAATTCGTGCCGACGGCGCGACTGTTGCGCTCGCCAACGGCTGTTTCGATCTTTTTCACGTCGGACATATTCGCTACCTGCAAGGCGCGAAAGATTTAGCTGATTATTTGATTGTCGGCATCAATTCGGATAATCAGGTCAAAAAACTCAAAGGCGAAAAACGTCCGTTGATGCCTGAGACGGAGCGGGCGGAAATCGTCGCCGCGCTCGGATGCGTAGATTTCGTGACGATTTTCGATGAACCGACCGTCACCGAACTGCTTCGCGCAATTCGCCCGGATTTTCACGCCAAAGGCACTGATTATACCGTCGAAACCGTTCCCGAACGCGAAATCGTCCGCGAATACGGCGGACAAACGTCAATCGTCGGCGATCCGAAAGACCATTCCTCGACCAATCTGATAGAATCTGTAAAGAATTAAAAATTAAAAGTTAAAAGTTGAAGATATTTTATTAAATATTTTATATGACAATTTGAATTAGAAAGATTGATAGCAGAATTCATTAATTTTTAATTTTTAATTCCTGACTTTTATGTTCAAGTCCCGCACAAAAAATGATCTGGCAATCGAAGTTTGGGAGGCGTTGGACTGTGAATCGGTCGGCGCGGCGGAGATTGAAGCGATTGAAGAGGCGATTCGCGGACAATTTGGTGAAAGTGCCGTCGGGCTGCCAATGAAAATTGCCCGTTTGCTTGCCGACGAAGGCGCGGAACTGCGGCATTCGGAGATTCTCGAACTCGACACCAAACGCCGTCTCGAATCGCCGTATGATGCGATGTTTCGCAATATTTTAAAGTTTGCAGATTTCGACGAAACGATTAAGAGTCTGCGCCGGCTCGAAAATCTGCGGCAGAAATTTCTGCGTGAAAACGATAAGGAAGGCTTGCGGCTCGTCCGCGAAACGGCTCTCAAAGGCAAAAATCGCGCTCAGATGATCGGCAGCAATCCGAAAGTTGATGCCGCCAAGCGACGTGAAAAAACTGAAATCACCGAATGGTTTCGCCTCTGGCTGCAATCGCCGGAAATATTTGAAAATTGGGTTGTCCTGCGGCAAAATTCAAAAGATTTTAAAGAACAATTTGTAGCTAAGTCAGAACCGTCTGCGTCAGCGGATGGTTTGACTTAGCGTTTTGAGAGTTCGCCGTCGTTTATAATTGCCGAGTTTTAACCATCCGCTGACGCAGACGGTTCTGACCATTCATATGCGCCGATTTTACGCTTCGCCTGAAAGCATTCAGTCAGAAAAAATTAGCCTCGATGCGGATCAATCCAAACATCTGCGCGAAGTTTTGCGTTTGCAGAACGGGGATGAAGTCGCGGTTTTTGACGGCAATGGCAAAGAAATTCTCTGCACGGTCGAAGAAATCGGCGGCAGAAAATCGGCGGCTGTTTTGAAAATTTTGCAGGAAGTTTATGCCGCCGCACCTGAGTCTAATTTAGATTTGACGCTCGGCGTTGCGCTCTTAAAAGGCGAAAAGTTTGATCTCGTCGTGCAGAAAGCGGTCGAATTAGGCGTGACGAAACTCGTTCCCGTGCAGACGAAAAGATGTGATGTCAAAATATTTGACGTGAAAAGTTTCGACAAAAAACTCGAACGCCGGCACAGAATCGCGCTCGAAGCCGCCAAACAGTCGGGACGCGCTAAACTTTTGGAAATCTCCGAATTAGTTTCTTTTGACAATTTTATCGAAAACGCCGACGACGCAAAAATTCTGTTTTCCGAACGCGGGGGCGTAAAATTTTCGACGATTAAAAGCGCAGGCAAAATCACGGCGATCACCGGCGCGGAAGGCGGTTGGGAAGATTCGGAAATCGAAGCGGCGCGGCACAAAGGCTTTCAAATCATCACACTCGGCGGCAGAATTTTGCGGGCGGAAACAGCGGCGATTGCAATTGCGGGAATTTTACAGCATCGGTTTGGAGATTTTCAGTAAGAATCGGATAGCCGCAAGAAGGCGCAAAAGGCGCAAAAAAAGAAAAAAATGAGAGAGCAGAAGTTTATAAATTTCTGCTCTCTCATTTTTTTACAGGCTTTCGCCTTTAAATCCCAAACATTTCGATCTTTTCTTTTTTTGCGCTTTTTGCGCCTTCTTGCGGCTATTCCATTCCTAAAAATCAATTTTACGCGGCGGTGTCGGGCGATAATAAGCGTCGCCGCGCGGCTTCATTTCGGCTTTTTCGCCGAGCGTTTGAATGACCGAACCGAGCAGTTCAGACGTTTCGAGTTTGAACGTCGCCGTTCCTTGGGCATTGACATCCTGATCGCGGAATTGGACAAGCAGATAATTCTTTTTGCTTTTCAAAAGACTGCCGCCGAGACCTGCGCCGATGATCGGAACTGCGCTCACCACTTTGCCCGTGTTTGATTGAACTTTCGTTTGACTGGGCGAAAGCACGAGCATTGATTCGTAAGGGATGCCGAACATTTCCTTGCCTTTATTATCGAAAAAAACGATTCGATGATTGGCATCATCAAATTTCAGAGTGCCTTCCATTTTCTTGCTGAAACCGAACAAACCGCCTTCATATTTAGTCTGCACGGATGTCGGCGCGGTGTTATAAACGGTCGGCGCATTTCCCTTATCCATCGGTCGCGGCTGTGCCGAAGCGAACGAAACACAAATGAAAAGCGCGAAAATTAGTGTTAAAAATACTTTTTTCATAATTTAAAGTTGATTAAAATTTTGTAATTTGAAATCTCAAACTTATAGACGCATTCCGCCCATCGTTCGTTGCCAAGCGAGCGTCTGTTTTAAAACGCCGAGACGCTGTTTGTCCGTGTCCGAACAATCGAGCGAAAGCTGTTCGATAATAGATTCGAGCAAAGGCACGGCAAATAATCCGGCGTGGGCGACGATCTGCGAAAAATAATGAATTTGCAGACAATCGCTCTCGTCAGTGTGAAATTTTTTCACTTCGACGGCATCTATTTTTTCGACATCCTGACCGGCAGGCACGATGCGGCGCGGCACACCGTGAACTATTTTCCCGTCCGAGCCTTTTGCGCCGAGCAATAAAACGCCGACTAAAAATCCCTGCTCGTTCAAATAATCCGGGCTGAAATTGCCGAGTTCGGGTTTCGGCGACAAACGCGGACCATAATTGGCATATTCGGGATTAACGAGCATCGAATTGTAAATCACGCCGACGATCTGCGATGATGCGAGTTCGAGCGCGACAAATTGCCCGAAACCAAAATCTTCCGGCGCAGGCGGATCGTTTGAATCGAGCGCGTCAACGATTCGTGCGATATAATCAATATGAGAATTGGAAGAAACTATTTTGGCGATTTTCATTTAATATACAAATTCTTCTTTGCGTCTTTGCGCCTTTGCGGGAACATTTCTTTAACTTTTACAATCGTAAAAAATGACTTCCCGCAAAGGCGCAAAGACGCAAAGTAAAACAAAAGGCTGACAAGAAACTCAAATTATAAACTGTTAAATTGTCGGTATTTTCGGAATATAATAAAGCAGCCACCACAAAAGTATTTGAAGGCTTAACACGACAAAACTCAGATAAAAGCTCGCCGCTGACATCTGTCTGCCGCCGAGATGCGGGCAGAGAACGGCTTTTCGATAACCGATAACACTGACTGCAAACGTCAGCGGAATAAACAAAATTCCGAGATACGGCACGAGCGAATAAACAAAACACGCCCAAGCCGTCTGCGCCGCCGCGTTTTTATTTTCGCCGAAAAGATTTTCGTCATCAGACGTTTCCGCGAGTTTGAAATCAAATGATTTTCCCTGCAAATTATACGAAGCGCGGAGATTATCGAGCGGCTGATATTCTTCCGAAAGCAGTTTGCCGCAGACGTTGCAAAACTGCGCCGTCTCTCTGGAAATTTTCGCGCCGCAAGCCGGACAATTTTTCAACGAAAAATGATTAACGGATAATGTTCGGCGCATTTTTTCGCTTCTTTCATTTTCCATTTTCCATTTTCCATTTTCCATTATCTCCGCCTTCCTTTACTCGCCGATTTGCGCGAAACCTTGAAATTCAGATTATTTCTTTCAGCGAATCCCTGCAAAGTCATCAAAAAAGTTTCGCGGTCGCGCATCGTGATAACTGCCGTCTGATCAGCAGTTTCGAGCGCGTATGGATAACCGAGACCGACGACGCATTCGGCGCGGACAACGTGCAAAACCTCGTCGAGCAAACCTTTTTCGTAAATCCACGCGGGAACATCAATTCGCGCCGGCGGATTGTCGACGGTCGTTTGCAGATAGACAAATCCGACGATTGATCTGCCGGTCTGCGGATCAATAAACGCCTTTAATCCGCGACGTTTAGAATAGCAAAAAACGCTGCGGTCGCCCCAATTTTTGAGCGTCTTTTCGGTCACGGAAGTCGAAGCGTGAAGAACGGAAGCGTCGTCGAGCGTCCGTTTATTCGCTGCTCGCGTATGTTCGAGCGCGTCGAGCAACCCAAGCAGATCGCGGGCATAACTGCGGTCAACATAACCGACGAGCGGAACTTCGGTGTCGCTCGAAAGTTTTGCCAGACCAACCATCTTATTGATAAAACTTTCCTGCAAATCGGTGCGCGGCAGTGCGAACGAGATTAAAAGTGTGCCGTCGAAAAACGCCAGCGGCATTCGTTCGCCGCGCGTCTGCCAGCCTTTTTTCTTGAGTAAAAATTCTTCGACTTTTTCGACTTCGGCTTCAAATCTTTTCTGCCCGACGCGCGTTTCGGGAATCACGGGTTCTTCCTGATCTTTGAGCAAATCTTCCGGCGAAAGCACGAAAAATCTGGCGTTTTTTTCGTAGCCGAGTGCGTCGTTGTGCGGGTTTTCAAACCAGCCGATCTGAATCGCCGCGACGGGCAGCGAAACTTCCCTTTCGACGAAAAGCTGACTGCCGTCCGCCGCAAAAGTCGTGCGGTTCTGTAAAATTTCAAACGCCCATTTTCGCGCTTCTTCGTGGTTATTCCACTTCTCCTTGAACGAAAAAGCAAAATTTCGCGCCGCGCTCAATTCTTCCGAAGGCAGTGCGCCGATATTGTCGCGGTCGCGCAAATCGGCATCAATTTCCGCGTAAGATTTCCCGCATAAACGCTGCAATTTGTCGAGATATTCATTCAGATCGCTCGTCTGCGAATCGGCGAAACGCTTGAAACCTTCGCTCTGTTTATTCAGTTCATTCGATAAAAGTTCGCGGAAAAGCATATCTTTAGCGGTGAGTGGTGAACGGTGAGTGATTAGTGAAAAATAAAAGCAATGCTTCTTTCACTAATCACTCACCGTTCACCACTCACACTTAAGAAGATTTTAGCATAATAGAAACTCGCCGTGTCGCCTGACGGGAAGACGGGCGCGTGCCGGTAGATTTCTTCGATTTTGTAATTAATTGGCGTTTTGAAAAGTTTCCCGTCAAAGGTAAACGTGTGAAATTCGCCGTTTTCGCCGCAAGCGTCAACTGTGGCAGGCAAATCGCGGACGAAACTCTGATCGAAAACACGTCCGCAGAAATCTTTGCCGAGAAATTTTTCGTTGACGCAGATGACGACCGATTTAAAGCCTTCGTCGAGAAATTCGTTGACCATCGCCAGCCGATTTTCGTTCCACAAAGGCAAAACCGCTTCAATTTCAGCCGCCGCGCAGACCTTTTCTTCCCAATCGCGGTGCGCCTTCAAATCAATATCGCCGAAAACGCCGTAATTGCAGCCGAGTTTTTTCAAATTTTGCAGCGTTTCGACGAAAACTTTTTCATAATCCGCCCACGAAGCAGACGGCGCAATTAATTCAATGCCAAGACTTTCCGCCTGTCTCCGCATTACATCCAGAGAAACGGCGTGAGAACGCGAACGAATGCCCGTTTCGTCAAACATCGTCACCAAATGCGTGACATCGTAACCGTTTTCTAGCGCACGTTTGAGCGCAAGACACGAATCTTTGCCGCCGCTCCACGAACAAAATGCTTGCTGTTTGAAATTCATTTTAATTCGAGAGCTAATTTCAATTTTGTATCAAGTTTATGTTGAAAAGTCTCCGAAATTTCCCCGAGTTCTCCCAATAAAATCGAGCGTTCGATGGTGGCAAGTTTGTTCATTTTGAAAACCGAACTTTTCTTTAAACCCGTCAACGCAAATTCTGCGTCGGAATCAAGCAGCAATTCATCCGTCGGCGGGACATTGCCCGAATCGAAAACCGTTGAGATAAAAGCCAAAATAACATCACGGCTGCCGGTTGAAGACATTGATACGATCAAAGCCGGACGCACTTTGCTGTTTGTTAAATCGGTGAAAGGAAACGGTGTCAGGACAATTTTTCCGCGTTTCATTTATATTTCACCTTCAAATCATCAGGCGCGTAAATAGCTTCTTCCGTTTGCAAAAAGTCTAACGCGCCGCCGTTTTCCGCCAGACGCATCAAATCTTTTGAATCGAAATCTGGTTCTTCAATTTCAATTTCAATCGGTTCGACTCTCTCCGCAATTTTAACGAGTTTTCGCAAGTCTTCGGCAGAAATAATCACCTGATTTTCGCCGTGGTTTCTGGTTTGGATGTTCATAAATTTATTCTACCCTGCTTATTATAAAGTTTGGGAGACAACAATTTAAGCAGGCTTATATCTAATCTTCAAATTTGAGTTGCAAAGCGATTACTATCACTATAAAAGACGCACACCAAATATAATGTCCGAATAAAATAGGACGAAAGTGATAATTAACCAAAGTTCCGGCTATACAAACATAAACCTCGCATAAAGTGAAAAAAAATCTTGTTGATTATTTAAACTTTCTAACCACAAGCAAAATCGGAACTCCAAAAATCATCAACAAATTACATATCCCAATTCCTGACATTACAAACACATAAAACACGAAAGACAGTTCTTTGTGGTCGAAAATAACTGACGGTAAACCGAATATTGAACCGATTGAGTAAAACAGATTGATCAAACCGACCTGAGACCGTCCAACATCAGTAAGACCCCCACGACTTGTATTTACGGGCAGGAAATTTGAGAACCAAAACAGCAGCCAACCGATGATTAACAAAATCTTTTGCTTTTTTGAGAGTTTCACAATTTTATTTTACTTTGCTCGTGCGGCGTTTCATAAAATCCATCAGCACGAATTCGGTTAAATTATTCGGGTTGGCGAAATACGCTTTGCCTTTGGTCATCGCGGACATTTTTTTGACGAAATCTACCAGATAATAATCGTCGGCGAGCATAAACGTATTAATCATAATGTTTCCCTTGCGACACGCCTGCACTTCCTTCATCGTTTCCGCCATCACGAACGGGTCGTTGCCCATCGAATTTTTGTAGAGCATACGCTTATCGGATTTGACTTCGGAATAGCGGCGGTAGTTCATAAACGCGGCGTTGCCCGTATCAACGAACGCGGCGGTCGGTTTGCCGTCGGTAATCATCACGATCTGCTTCATTTCTTTGCCCTGAGCGTTGAGGATTCTTCTGGCTAATTTCAAACCTTCGGCGGTGTTCGTGTGATACGGTCCGACCTGCGTCACCGCAAGTTTGGCAATCGGCAATTCTTCCGCGCCGTCATGAAAGAGGACGATTTTCAAACTATCGCCCGGATAACTGGTGCGAATCAGATGCGCGAGCGCGAGCGCGACTTTTTTGGCGGGCGTGAATCTGTCTTCGCCGTATAGAATCATCGAATGCGAACAGTCGAGCATCACGACCGTCGCGCACGACGATTGATAATCCTGCTGGTGAACATACAAATCTTTGTATTCCAGATTGAGCGGAACGCCCAAACCTTCGCGGGCGATTGCCGACATCAAAGTCGCATTCACGTCCAAATTGATCGTGTCGCCGAACTCGTATTGTTTGGAACTGAGCGCGGCTTCGATTCCCGTGTCCAACTGCGGCGTTTCGTGTCTGCCGATTGAAGATTTGCCCATCGAACCGAGCAGTTTTTGCAGAGTTTTGTAACCGAGAAAATCCAAGCCTTTTTCCGTCACCTGAAAACGAATATCGCGCGATTTCCCCTGCCCGATTTCGCCCTCACCTTCGCCGTTTTGATTTTGCTGCTGTGCCTGCGGCTGTTCGATTTCCTTAAGATTCAAATAACCTTCTTCGACCATTCGCTCGATCAGTTGATTAATTAATTCTTCGAGCAGCGAGCCTTTAAATTTGCCCTCGTTATCGGCGAGCATCTGTTCGATGTCCTGCCGGTCGAGAATGTCCTGTTCGACCAGAGCCTGCAAAATCGCCTGCCGCAGCGCGTCGAGCGAATCGTCAACATCATTTTTTTGGCGCGTCCACCAATAATCTTCGTTATAGCCGGAATCGAGCAGATTGTCCGAAAGCGACTGCATCAAATCGCCGAGACTGATGCCCGCCACGTCGAAACCTTTGAATTTTGAATAGCGAATAAACTTCATTCTTTTATTTTTGCGGCAACCCTAAACAAACCGTTTGCCATCGGACAACCGTTCGTCTATATTAAAAATTGCGCTCTCCAATAATTTAACTCTTCCCCGAATTTAGCACATTTCTCTCTCCGATTTGAAATTAAAAAAGGATGGAATTCAAGAATATGAAAAAGTTAATAGTTGGATTTTTAATGATGTTCGTGTTGGCGGCGGTCGTGCCGCTTTCGGCTGCGGCTTGCCCGCGTCATCGTCGTTCGTCGTATGCTTCGCGCAGCTATCGTTCGCGGTCGGCGCGTTCATATACGCCGCGCTACGCGACGCGCGGTTACAGTTATCAACAGCCGCCTTCGTTCTATCGCCGTCACCGTAATCTAATCAATCTCGGTGTCGCAACCGGCGGCGGAGCGTTGATCGGCGCACTGCTCGGAGGCAAACGCGGTTCGCTGATCGGCACGGCAATCGGCGCGGGCAGCGGCGCAATTTACACCTACGGGATCAACAAAAAGAAACGCCGCTACTAATTTTTAGCGAGAAAATAAAGAAGAACGCCGTGTTTCATAACGCGGCGTTTTTTCTTGAAATCAAGAAATAAAAACTCAAACAATGCTTATAAATCCGCTGATGATTGGTTTCAGAATAAACGTCGGCAATCACGTTCATTCTGAAAAGCCTGATTACAAAGCACAGCGGCATTTTGTAAAATACCGGCAACATCACTTTTGTTTCACACCTAATTTTTTACACCAAATCGCTCAAAAATTCGACCATATCGTTTCCGCGCAAGTTGTCGTCAACCTTCAAAATTGTGTTAAATTGCTGTATCTAAAAGGTTTGATTGTTATGGCACATCGCTTGCAATTTAATAAATCAAACGAAGGCGAAAACGCTTTCACGAGCTTAACGGAGGAAATTATGAAAAAGTTATTTGCAACCTTAATGATGATGGCGATGTTGGCGATTGCGATTCCGACGGCGGTCAGCGCACAGACATATTATCCGTATAAAAGACCGAACATTTATCAGCGTCACCGCAACATAATTAACGTCGGTATCGGCACGGCAGCCGGCGCGATCTTGGGCGGAATCTTCGGCGGCAAAAAAGGCGCGGCAATCGGCGCGTTAGGCGGAGCAGGCGGCGGCGCACTCTACACCTACAAAATTCGTCCGAAAAGAACATACTATCGCGGTTACTAATTTCAACTCGCAACAATCAGCCAAAAAAGCGGAGCAAGTTTTATAAACTTGCTCCGCTTTTTTTGACGAGTATTTTTGAACACGGATTAGGCGGATTAGGCGGATTTCACAGATAATATTTGGATTGAGTTCGCATAAGAATTATTTACCATATAAACACGGAGACGCAGATTTTTTGATGGAAATTATTGAAATTACAAACCCTTTTTGACAAAAAGATTATTTTCTTCGCCGGAAAACGCGCTTTATATTCATTTTTTTTCTATTTTTTTTTCTGTGTCTTCGTGTCTCTGTGGTTTAGTTTTTCTTATTTCAGGCTGACCCTATTTACCTTTAAAAACCGCTCAAATCCGCTTAATCCGCCCAATTCATGTTCATTTTTTTCTTTTCTTAGTTGAAGCTATCCAAATCGGTTAAATCTTCGTAAATCATTCCGCGCCTGTCTCTTTTTGCCTTGGTCGCGGCTTCAAAACCGCCGTCTTCGTTGCGGGCGATTTTGTTTTGGGCGTATAAACCTTCGAGTACGAATTCACACGCCGAGACGAGTTTGGCTTGTTCGCCGCGACTGAAATCGAGCGGGACGAGCGTTGATTCGATCAAGTCGGGAACGTCGTTCAAAAGCATCACGCATTCTTCCGCCGAAGCGGTTTCGGATAATAAAATTTTGTTGCCTTCGTCAAACCAGCGGACGGTCGGCGCGAAATCAATGCCGAGAAAAAAGCCTTCAAAAATCACACCGCAGGCGCGTTTAATCAAGTCTTTCGCCAATCTGTGTGCGCCGATTTGTTCGCCTTCGTATTCGAGTTCCATCTTGCCGGTCATCGAAGGCAGCGCGGCGTAAACGTCGGAAATGCGCGGCACGATTGCTTTTTCATCGGTGATTAAAGCGCGGCGTTCGGCGTTGGAAATCGCCGATTCGAGCGCGGTGATCGGGAATCTCTGCGACACGCCCGAACGCTTGTCAATGCGCTGATCGTCGCGGGCTTCAAAGGCGATTTGCTCGATGGTTTCCTCGATGAAGTCCGGGATTTCAACCGTGAATCCGTCAAAATCCGCACGTTTTACCCACGCTTCCTGCCGCGTGATCGCCGTTCCCAAACCGATGTCTTTCGGATAATGAGTCTGAATTTCCGAGCCGATGCGGTCTTTCAAAGGCGTGATAATTTTGCCGCGAGCCGTGTAATCTTCGGGGTTTGCCGAAAATACTAGCATCACATCGAGCGGCAGACGCACCGGGAAACCCTTAATCTGCACGTCGCCTTCCTGCATAATATTGAAAAGTCCGACCTGAATTTTCCCGGCGAGATCGGGCAGTTCGTTGATGGCGAAAATTCCCCGATTCGCACGAGGTAAAAGCCCGTAAAAAATCGTCAGTTCGTCCGACAAAAGATGTCCGCCTTTCGCCGCTTTGATCGGATCAACGTCGCCGATAATGTCGGCAATCGTCACGTCCGGTGTCGCCAGTTTTTCGACGAAGCGCGAATCTCTTTTGACCCAGGCGATTTCGGTTGCATCGCCTTTTTCGGCGAGCATATTTTTCCCGAAAGCCGAAAGCGGCGCAAACGGATCGTCGCTGATTTCAGAACCCGCGATAATCGGAATTTCGTCGTCGAGAAGTTCAGTTAATTGTCTGATAATACGGCTTTTCGCCTGTCCGCGTGTGCCGAGCAGAATCAGATTATGTTTAGACAAAACCGCGTTGACGAGCTGCGGAATAACCGTCTCGTCATAGCCGACAATGCCCGGAAAAAGTTTTTCGGACGCACGCAATTTCTTAATCAAATTCGCCCGCATTTCGTCTTTGACAGAACGCGTTTGATAACCGCCTGCCTTTAATTCTCCGAAGGTTACTGCTTTGTTCATATTTTCTATTTTAACGAATCGAAAAAAAATTTACAGGAGCAAAGCGTAAAAATGCAATTAATTTTCCAAGTAACGATAAACAATGAATTTTAAAGTGTGCGGCGCGTGTTTTGAGTCGCGTTTTGAGACGGTTTCTCCGACCGCGAAGCGCGGCGGAACGCCTTTAGCCGTCTCAAGGCGGGACTCAAAACACGCGTATGGCAATTTTTAATGTCGCAATTCTATCCGCCCTTGCTCGCGTGCGGACTTCTGTTTTTGAGCAAATTTTCAATTCTTTTTTTCGTTTTTTTTGGTGTGTTTCGTGGGCAAATTTCTTATCCTGAATTCTTTTTTTTCGACTTTTGCGTCTTTTTGCGGCTATCCTGTTTTAACTTAATTTTCTCGCCGACCAGATATAAAACCGCTTCTTCGCCGACGATACGCGCCGTGTGATAGGTTTCGGCGGGCAAAAAATCGCGGTCGCCGGCTTCGAGTTTGTATGAACCTTGTGCTTCGACGGTGATTTCCAATGTGCCGGAGATTACCCAATGCGACTGCGCTTCGGGGTGTTTGTGCATCGCGTAAAAGGCTTCGGGCTGATCGCACCATTGGAAAACACGATAACCTTCGCCGCCCAAAATCTGCCGCAGCATCGCCGGATTCGGCGCGTGAGGCTTTCGCCAACGCTCGATTTTAATAGTCATTTTTGATTAGGATAAAATTTATTTTGCATATTTTATTAAGCACCGCCACAAAAATAATTTCAAGTAAACGCCCGGAGAAATGACACTTCGTTCGAGCATCCGAAGCGAATGCTCACGCGGACAAGAATATCCGCGCTCACGGCATCAGCAGCCTAACTTTTCGGCAAACTTTTTATTTCACACCAAAATCTTCATCGCCGATTAATCGAATATAAATTCAAATTTTGCAGCGGCGGTTCGGTCGGCGACCAGACGCGGACGAGCCAGAACCACTGCACGAAACCAAGCACACAGAGAAAAACCGTATCGAGATACGCGCCTTCGGCTGATACGGGATTGATGCCGAGAACGCGCCAAGCCGAAAAAAAGACCGCGACAAAAAAGACGCTGCAAGGCACGGAAAGCGCAAACATCAGACCGTCGAGCGCAAGCACCGCATACAAAAGATTCGGCGATTGATTGCCGAACCACAAAAAAACCACCAGACTTGCCGCCAAAACCGCGCATAAAACCCATAGACGTTTGACAATTTTCATATATATTTTCCTCCTCAAAATCGGTATTTGTATAGACACCGTTTCGAGGAATTTGTTCCGACTGACGGAAAATAAATTGATTAATTAATCAAACGCAATCTCGGTTTTTAGTCACTGCGGCGACTGACAATACAGCGTCCGATGAGTGATTAATCCGAACTGCGGCTATTTATTAAATAGTTAAGCTGTTTCAATCTTATGGTTAACGATTTGTTCGCTGGACAGATATTTTTCAGCACTCTTTTAGAAACTATGTGCCGTAAAATTGATGTCGTTTGTGTCTTCGGTGATTGAGCGAACTTCAACATTCGAGTTAAAAATGTAGTGTTTGGCGGACACGCTGATGATACAGGTTGCGCCCGCCGCGATGTTTGCAAAACGATAATAACCGAATGTGCCTGTCAAAACCGTCAGATTCTCGCCGCCCGTGCCGGTCAGCACAACGCGCACATTGCGGATGCCGCGTCCGTCCGAAGTCATTACCCTGCCGCCGATGGTTACTCCGGCGGCGGTCGGAGCAAGCAGCGCAGTCCAAAATCCGCCCGCCGCGCTAAATGTCGAACCGGACGAACGCGTTCCGGCGATTGCCTGTCCGATTGTCCCGTCGAGCGTGAAATTGCCGCCCGCCGCGTTTTGTCCGCCGCCGGACGCGATCACCGATTGGTCGAGTTGATATTGTCCGCTCTGCGCGATTTGTGACGCTGTCGAAACGGTTAAACCCGATAACAATCCGACCAACATTATTATTTTATTCATTTTGTTTTCATTGACATCCAGTTGTTTTTGTTCCCTTTATTCAGGGAACGACATCTTCTGATAAAAAAGCGTTATCTTTGACCGGGGAATGATGTCTGATAACGCCGCCGCGATATTTTTACGCGGTCGAAAGAGTAGTTATTGATTGTTAATCGGCAACGGCTGTAATTTAAGCGGTGCGGCGGTTGATTTGCCGTCACACAACGGCGTGTAAAGGCATTTACCTTTTTCACTTGCCGGTTTGTCTTGCACATTCGGCGTGTTTTGTTCTTCGGCAAAGCGGTCGTGCCGCACACCCGTTACTTGCCACGAGACTTTTACGCCGGGTTTATCGGTTTTAATCTTGAAGATATTGCCTTTGATTTCGTCGCCGATGATTGCCTGTGCAAATTGACCGATGACCGTCAGTTGATAACGAAAATCCTTGTTTAATGCTTCAAAGTATTCGGGCATCGTCACCGCCGCCTCGCCGTTGGCATCGGTCGTGGCGTTGCCGTTATAGATGTTCATCATATCCGGCGATTCGACCGAAGTATAAGTCAAAGTTTTGTTCAAAGGATCGAGCGGATGGTCAATTTTAAAGTTTTTGGTCGAGCCGATGATTGCACCATTGACGATCAAATTGCCCGGAACAAACACATTATCCGCCGCTCTGCCGAGAACGACCGTGTTACTTGCATTGACAATCGCGCCCGAACCGAGAGCGGTGGCAAAGGTCAACGCGCCCGAACCGACGTTCGCGCTGTTTCCGATAATAGTGTTGTTTGCGCCGGTCGTGTTCGAGTTACCGGCACTCAAGCCGAAAAATGAGTTGCTGCCGCCCGTCGTGTTCGCTTGACCGGAACCCTGTCCGAAGAACGCGTTGCTGAAACCCGTCATATTCGATCTGCCGGCAGACGTGCCGAAGAACGAATTGCCGCTGCCCGTCGTCGTATTTTGACCGGCAGACACACCGACGAATGAGTTCTGATCGCCCGTCGTGTTTGATGAACCGGCAGAATCGCCGATGAAAGAGTTGTTGTTGCCCGTCGTGTTTACGTTTCCGGCGGATTCGCCGAAGAACGAATTGAAGCTGCCCGTCGTGTTCGAGAAACCGGCAGCCGTGCCGACGAACGAGTTTTGACCGCCCGTCGTATTCGAGTTTCCGGTAAACGCGCCGACGAATGAGTTTTGGATTCCCGTGTTGACTTGTCCCGCATTGATTCCGGCAAACAGGTTGTTCGTTCCCGCATTGCTCAAGACGCGACTACCGTTGATATTGTATTGTGTCCCCGCGTTCAAGATATCCGCCGCGCCCGTGCCGCTGATGTAAAAATCGCCGGTTTGCTGCGTCCTCTGGTTGCGGATGAACGCTTGTGAACTGTTCTGCGTGAACTGATTCGCCGCCGTTCCGCCCAACTGCTGCGCGTTCGTCGCCGTCGTCGCTGTTGTCGCTGTTGTCGCCGTATCCGCCGCCGCTGCGCTGAGTGCGCGAATCGCATACGGTGTCGAAGTAACCGGCTGGCGCGGCAGAAGCGTCGTGTAATTCGTATCGGTCGGCTTCTTACCGCGAATCTCCAAAAATCTGTCCGCGCCGGAAAAAGCCGCCGCCGTGAAATCCAACTGGACGGTGAAGATGCCGTTCGTCACCGATACGCCGGAGCGGACAAAGGTAATCGGCGAAGGCTGCGGCTGTTGTGTGCCGTTCGTCAAAGCGTCATAGACGGCGAATTGAAAATCGTAAGTTCCGGTGGTCGGCTGCGCGACGGTCGAATCGATGAAGCGTCCCTGATATGTAAAGACGGTCGTCTGCGCCCGTGCCGCCGTCGCCGCAAAGAAGACGAGCATCAAACTCAATGCTGCAAACAACCCCGAAACGTCCCGGCGCGATAGATCATTTATTTGTTTCATAATTTACTTTTTTAACCTTCGTGTGCCGCTTAAAATTCAGGGCGGTTTACTAACGATTCGTATACGCCGTAAAATTTAATTTGAATAAATCTTCCGTGATATTGACCACTTGCGGCGCGAAAATATAGCTTTTGTGATTGACTGAAAAAATATAAGTTTCTCCAGCCGGAACATTGTTAATATTGAAACTGCCGAATGAATTCGTCAGAACGGAACGCGCTTTGCCGTTCATATCCGTCAAGGTGACACGCGCCCGCGCCAAACCCTTTTGACCGGCTTTGACGCGCCCGCTGACGGCAACACTCGCAGCACTGGGAGCCAAACCGTTGGCGATCACGAACGGCGACAGCGACGCGGTTTGACCGCAAACTACGCGCGTCGGAAAATCGGTCGAAAGTGTTTTATCAACGAGTGTTCCGTTTTCCGAATGCAAAACCTTCAACTTGCTGAAAACGTCCGCGTCGTTGATTGCCGGGATGTGAAAACATTCCGTAATCAAGCCGGAATAAACGGCGGTCGTCGAAATATCGTAAGCCAAGCCGGTGTTTGTGTAGCCCATCGGCAGCGTTCCGGCGGTCGCCGGGTCAATCGTGTAATCCGTTGTCGTTCCGGCAGCACTGACGTTAGAAAATGTCATCGTCGCATCGCCGACTTGCGTTTGTGAATTCGCTCCGGCGGCGGTCGCGGCTTGTTTGATTTTGCCGCTGATTCCGGCGTTGTTGATAGATTGAATTTCGGCGGCGGACAAGGCGCGGCTGTAAAGCGCAAGTTCGTCAATTCCGCCCGTCCAGCCGAATCTGATTGATTCAAAATCAAAATCCGCACCGATGAGTGCCGGGTGCGTGTCGTAAGCGATGGCACCTCCCGTGCCGCTCGCCACCGCAACGCCATCAACATACAGCACGAGAGTTTTTGTCGCCGCGCCGCCGGGATCATCATAAGAGAGAGCGATGTGATGCCAGACGTTGAGTGAAAAAGACGGCGCGTTCAATTGAAGGCAGCCGCCATTATTGCAAACCGCGCCGTGCAAAGTTCCGCTTTGATACCAAACGACGTATGAATCCGCGTTTCCCGTGCCTAATGCTTTGCCGAAAAACGTCGGCGCGGCACTGTCAACCGAGGTCAGTCTTCCCCAGCCTTCGACCGTCAAACTCTGCGGGCGAAGAGCCGCCGAATCCGGGATCGAGGCGAATTGCAGACTGTTGAATAATCCGCCGTTGAGCGTTAAACTCTGCCCGACTTTGCCGATTGAATAAGTCGGCGCACTCATTCCCGAAGCGGGAGTCGCGTCATTGCCGCTGCCGCTCGAATCGCGCGTTTCGCCGTCGCCCGCGAGCCAGAAAATTTGATCGTTCGGCGCGGCGGTCGCCAGCGGCTTGCATTTGCCGGCTGTTCCCGCGTTGAAAATCGCCTGAATTTCCGAAGCGGCGAGCGGACGATTATAAATCGCAAGTTCGTCAATCGCGCCGAAAAAGACATCGCTCGTCTGCGCGTCACCCCGCGAACCGATTGCCGCGTTTGTCGTGAAATCAAATTGCGGCGCGTAATTGAGGGAAAAGTCGGCTGCGCCGTCGAGATAAAGAATCGTTCGCCCCTGATTTGCCCTCGAAACCGTGACGGCGACGTGATGCCAGTTGGTGTCGGTGATCGCAACAGTCTGACTTACCTCGGAAACGCCGACTTTTCCGAAAGTCAATTTATTGTCGCCTTTGATGTAAAAAGCGTAACCGTTTAATCCGTAAGCAAAAAAGAGTCCTACGCCGCCCGAATTCGTAACGACGCTCGTGCTTGATCTTTTGACCCACGCTTCAATCGTCAATTCCTGCAACTGCAAATTCGCCGGATTGCCGAGCAGCACGCGGTCGCCGTTGTTGCCCGCCAGATTAAACGCCTGCCCGACTTCGCCCGCCGTGTAAGTTACGCCGTTTTGAATCGTTCCGTGGTTCTGCGAACGCGCATCCAAAGCGTTGCCGTCGCCCGCATAAGCCGACACCAAACCGATTGGCGCGGGCGCACAAGTCTGCGCCGAAACCCGCATTAATCCGCAGCCGAATAAAATTATCGCCGATAAAAATACGATGCTGTTCGCCTTCATTTTTACACCTCTCGAAACATTAAATTTTTGACCTTCTAAACAATAAAGCGCAAAAGAAAGACGAATCGGCTAACGAGCGGGGAAAAATTTCGATTTATTAATGAAATTGGTTTATAATCGCGGGCAGGAAAAACTCGGCAATGGCTGTCTCGGAAGAAATTACGGTTTTATTGAACCGGATGAGCGCGGGCGATGAAAATGCGCCCGAAAAACTTCTGCCGCTCGTCTATGACGATTTGCGGCGTTTGGCGCACGTTTATTTGTCAAAAGAACGCCGCGACCACACATTGCAGGCGACCGCGTTGGTTCACGAAGCGTATCTGCGGCTGGTTGACTGGCAAAACGCGTCGTGGCAAAATCGGGCGCATTTTTTTTCGGTCGCGGCGGGCGTGATGCGGCGGGTTTTAGTTGACCACGCGCGTGGAAAAAAAGCGGAAAAACGCGACGGTTTCGGGCAGAAATTATCGCTCGACGAAGCCGTCAGTTTTGCCGAAGAAAGAGAAGTTGATCTGGTCGCGCTCGACGACGCGCTCTCCGATTTGGAACGAATTGACGCGCGGCAGGCGAAAGTCGTCGAACTCCGGTTTTTCGGCGGTTTGACGATTGAAGAAACGGCGGAAGCATTGCGCGTTTCGCCCGCGACGGTAAAAAACGAATGGACTTTCGCCAAGGCTTGGCTTCGCACACGGCTCGTTAATGACTAAAAATGAGCGAAACGAATTGGGACAAAAAAAAGGAGATTTTCATCGCCGCGCTCGCGGTTTCGCCAGCCGACCGCGACGAATTTCTGAAACGCGAATGCGCCGGTGATTCGCCGCTTCGCTCGGAACTCGAAAAACTGCTTGCCGCGCATCTGACGAACGAAAATTTTATCGAAACTCCGGTCCTCAAAATCGCTTCGGCTTTTGAAACGGACGGCGCAAATCAAACGGGCAAAACTTTCGGGCATTATCAAATCATCCGGGAAATCGGGCGCGGCGGTATGGGCGCGGTTTTTTTAGCCGAAAGAAGTGACGGCGAATTTAAACGCGAAGTCGCGCTCAAAATCGTCCGGCAGACGATTGTTGATGCGGAAACGGAAAAACTTTTCCGGCGCGAACGCGATATTCTCGCGTCGTTAAATCATCCGAACATCGCGCAGCTTCATGACGGCGGCGTGTCCGGCGCGGGCGAAGCGTTTCTGGTGATGGAATACGTCGCGGGCGATTCGCTGCTCGACTACGCCGACCGGCATAATCTTTCAATCGAAGGTAGACTGCGGCTTTTTATGAAAATCTGTGCCGCCGTTTCCTACGCGCACCGCAATCTCGTGATTCACCGCGATTTAAAGCCGACAAATATCTTGGTCACGCGGGACGGCGAACCTAAATTGCTTGATTTCGGGCTGGCGAAAATTCTCGACGAAAGCATCGCCGACCAAAATCAAACCGTCACTGCCTATCGCGCGTTCACGCCCGCTTACGCTTCGCCCGAACAAATTACGGGCAAAAAAGTCACGACCGTTTCGGATGTTTACAGTCTCGGCGTGATTTTTTACGAACTTTTGGCGGGCGAAAAACCGTTTCATTTCGACGGCAAAAGCATCGAAGAAATCATCAGAACGATCAACGATTCCAAAGAACCGGCAAAGCCTTCGGCGGTGCAGAATTCAAAATTCAAAATTCAAGATTCAAAAACCGAAGACCAAAATCCAAAAACCATCAACAACGACCTCGACATCATAATTTTAAAGGCACTGCAAAAAGAACCGGAAAGACGTTACAAATCGGTTGAAGAATTGGCGAATGACATCGAACGGCATTTGCGCGGTCTGCCGATTACGGCGCGTCCGGCGACCTTTTCCTATCGTGCGGCGAAGTATTTCCGGCGCAATAAAATCGCGGTTGCGGCGGCGGCGATTGTTATCGCATCGCTTTTGACGGGCGCGATTTTTTCGTTTTGGCAGGCAGGCGCAGCGCGAAAGGAGCGCGACCGCGCCGAGAAACGCTTTAACGACGTACGGCATCTGGCAAATTCGCTGCTTTTTGAAATCACGCCGAAAATCGAACGCTTGCAAGGTTCGACCGAAGCGCGTGAAATTTTGGTCAAACGCGCGCTCGAATATCTCGACGATTTGGCGGGCGAATCGCGGACGGACGCGGGACTTCAGTCGGAACTCGCGGCGGCGTATGAAAAGATTGCCGACTTGCAGGGCAATGCCAATAAACCGAGTTTGAACGATTATTCGGGAGCAATTGAAAGCTATCAGAAAGCTCAAAAGATTCGTCTTAATCTATCGCCGACGACTGAAAATCGGCAGCTTTTAGCGGAAAATTACCGCCGCTACGCCATCGCGGTCTTCACACAAAACGATGTCAAAGGCTCGTTCGACGCGACGCTCGAATCGCTGAAAATTTACGAAAATCTGCTCGTCGAAAATCCGAATTCTGACGAACTCAAAACTGCCTATATCGAAACGAATCTGCAATACGGCACGGTGTTTTCGATCAACAATAAATATTCCGAAGCGATTCCGATTTTTGAAAAATCACTCGAAAACCTATCGCGTTTAGATCAAACAAACCGCGAAACGCACAGATTAAAAGCGTTAACGCTCGCCCAACTCGGCAACGCGCTTTCGTGGAACGACAAACAGCCGGAAGCCGAAGCGAAAATGACCGAAGCAGTAAAAATCATTGATGAACTAGCCGCGCAAAATCCGAACGACAGCGTAATCCGGCGCGACGCTTTTAAAATTTACAGTCTCGCTTCGAGCATTTACGAAGATGTTAAAAACGACGTTTCGCTCGAATTCGCGCAGAAATTTCTGCAAACCGCGATTCGCGCCGTCGAAGCAGACCCGGCGGATTCGCAGGCGAAATCGAATCTCGTCCGCGCTTATTCACGCGTCGGAATTTCCTTCACCAAAGTCAAACGCATTGCCGAAGGCATTTTCAATTTGAACAAAGCGCAGGATCAGCTTCTCGAACTAGCCGCGCAGGAGCCGAAAAACTTAGCCTACAAACGTGAATTAGGCTTAATTTATGTGCGTTTCGGCGACGCGCAAAGTCTCGATAAAAATTACGCGGCGGCAATCGAAGATTACCGCAAATCGGCTGACATTTTTGAAAGCATCAGCGTACAGGACGAAAAAAACACAGGCGCACCGCGCGATTTGGCGCAGTCGCTCAAAAGCATCGGCGACACTTATTTGAAAATGAACGACTCCGCCAAAGCCAAATCCGCATATCAAAAAGCGTCCGAAATTCTCCAAAACCTAATCAATCAAAACGCGCTCGGTGAAGCAGACCGCAAAATGTTCGACAATGTGCAAAAGGCTCTGCAAAAACTATAAAATGAGGCATCCAAAGAAATTGACAAAGGCAAAACGACCGCCTCAGAAAACTTTGGGCATTAATTTCAAATTCTTTTCGTTTTTCGTATTTCAATCGGATAAACATAAAAAATGAGTTACGAAACACACGACGCGCGGGAGCGCACCAAACAGATTCAAACCGAATTCGCTGCAAAAGGCGACGCGACCGGCTGATTCGACGCGCTTTACAGGGAAGCGGCGGGCGACAATGAAAAAATTCCTTGGGCGGATTTAACGCCGAATAAATATCTGCGGATTTCGGCAGCGAAGCGCAGGACGGTTATTGGGGAATGGCTTTTGCGCCGACGGCAAAATTATTTTCACGAGTCCGCGCAGCGGCGATCTCGATTTGTGGAAAATGAACCGCGACGGCAGCGAACAATTTCGCCTGACCGATGAAGGCAGCGCGAATATCGCGCCGCACGTTACCGCCGACGGAAAATATATCGTCTTCGCTTCGACCCGCAGCGGCGACCGATTTCATCTCTGGCGAACGGATCAAGACGGCAAAAACCCATTGCAGTTGACCAACGGCTCTAATGCCGACGAACGCTTTTTCGATATTTCGCTTGACGGAAGTGAAATTTATTACGTTGCAGCGAATGAACAAAGGCAGATGACCACGCGCAAAGTTTCCCTTAGCGGCAGCGAATCCGTCGCTCTCGCCGACGATTATCAAAGCTCCGGCGCAATCGCCGCCGCGCCCGACGGCAAATCATTGTTACGCTACATTTACCTGAAAGACCGACAAAAACCGTGGCTTTTCGGCATCTTCCCGACCGAAGGCGGCGAACCGCTCAAATTGATGGAAACTTCGGCATATCGAAACATCGTTCGCTGGACGGCTGACGGCAAATCTTTTCTCTACATCAAACCCGGAATTTCCCAACTGTGGCGACAGCCGATTGACGATCAGCCGCCCGTTTTAATATCCGATTTCAAAAACGGCTGGATCTTCAACTTCGCCGTTTCACCCGACTTCAAACAAATAATTTTCGCTCAGGGCAATCAATCCAGCGAAGCCGTTTTGATCGAGAATTTCGGAAAGTAAATTTTAATGGAATGGTGCAGCAAGTCGGAACCGCCTGCGGCAGCGGGTGGTTAATGTCGGCAAACTTAAAAGTCGGGCTTAATCCTTTGAGTTGTCAAGTGCAACTATCCGCCAAACTCAAACTTGTTTTGGTTAGATTTGTTTATTCCGCCCGATCTTTTCGGTATCGAGGATTATCATTTGTCATCCTCGAAACCTTTTTGCGACTCACGATATTCGCGCCCCAGCCGCATCGCTTCCTCATACGCCGGATTACCGCCGAATTTCGGGATTTGCTTATACCATGGTTTTTCAGAATCACTTTTTTTTTCGATCCTGCTTTTTAAAACAGCAAATTCCGCCTCCAAAATTTCAAGCCGTTTTTCAATTTCAGTCTTATCCGTAGCGCGAGTATTTTACCGCAACCCTGCTCAGATTTAATAAAAACATCGTGTTATAATCGTCTTATAAATTTACTCAATTTTGCTAAAAATTATGACAACTGATTTCCTGACAGGCACGGTTAAAGGTCCGGGCGAGATGCCGCACGAGTATCTTTTTATTACGAAGGACAACGAGAAAACGCGCATCGGCGAGTTTGTTTATTATCAGGCGAAAGTCGGCGAATCGGAACGCCAAATCATCGGCACGATCAAGGGCAGAAAGCTCGTGCGAAATTTGCCGGACGCATTTTTGTCCGATCCGAATACACCGCCTTCGATGGTTTCATCATTGATCGGACTCGACGGCGACGGGTGCGAGATTTACGAGATTCAGGTCGAAACTATCGGTTTTTTCGATACGACCGTTAAGGATTTTAACAATCCGCGCATTCCGCCGAATCCGGGGCAGGCGGTGTTTTTGGCTTCGAGCGAAACGCTTTCGGCGATGCTTTCGGCGAAGAAATCTCTGGAAACCGGTTCGGCGCATATCGGTTCCCTGCTCACGCGCGAGGCGGGCGAAGTTCCGATTGTTTTGTCGGTCAAAGATGTCGTTTCGACGCACCTGGCGATCCTCGCTTCGACGGGTTCTGGCAAATCTTATACGGCGGGCGTTTTTATCGAGGAATTGATGCAGCCGCATAACGGCGCGGCGGTTTTGATCGTTGATCCGCACGGCGAATATCACACGATGCAGTCAATCCACAATCACGAAAAATTTCAGAAAAACGGTTATCAGCCGGAAGTCAAAATCTACACGCCCGACAAGATCAAGGTGCGCTTTTCGACGCTCACCGAAGCCGACGTGAAATATCTGCTTCCCGAAGGCACAAGCGATAAAATGGCGCATTTTCTCTCGCAGGCTTTTCGCAGTTTGAACGAAAAATTAAAAGCCGAACGCCGCGCCGATTACGCTTACGCCTACCACGATTTGCGCGACGAGGTGAACGCGCAGAAATACGGCGACGAATCGAAAAAAGACGGCTCCGGCGGCAACGTCTCTTCGATTGACGGTCTGCTCTGGCGAATGGATTCGCGCTTCGACCGCGACGATACGATTTTTTCGTCGAGCGAACAGATCGAATTAAACGAGCTTTTCAAACCCGGACGCTGCACGATTCTGCAATTATCCGACATCGAACAACACGAACAGCAGGTCATCGTCGGCACGCTCCTTCGCCGCATCAACAAAGCCCGAATGATGGCGACACGCGGCGAAACTCCGAAAGAACGCGGCGATGTCGTCAATTATCCCGTCTTCACTTTATTAGAAGAAGCGCACCGTTTCGCGCCCGCCGGTGCAAGCGTCGTGTCAACCAATATCTTGAAACAAATCCTCTCCGAAGGTCGCAAATTCGGTGTCGGCATCGGGCTAATCACGCAGCGTCCGGGCAAATTAGACCAGGACGTTCTCTCGCAATGTATGACGCAGATCATTATGCGAATCGTCAACCCGATTGACCAGCAAACCGTCGCCCAATCCGTCGAAGGCGCAGGTCGAGCGATGCTCGCCGAACTCCCCGCATTAACCAAAGGACAGGCAATCATTTCCGGTGTCGGCATCAACACGCCCGTCATGTGCCGCATCCGTTCAAGAATCACCGAACACGGCGGCGAAACCTTCGACGCGCCAACCGAATGGATGAACTGGCATTCGCCCGATTCGCAGGAAAAACGCGAACAGGACAACGCGCCGTATCTGAAACCGACTTCGGAGAAGAAGACTGAGAAGGTTGGGAATATTCGGATTTAAAATTGTGATAAAATGCGTTTGAAAGGTGAGAAAAGATGACACATTCGATGACCATAGAACTGCCGGAAGCCGTTTACCAATCGTTGAGCGAACAGGCAGAGCAAAAAGGTAAAAAAGCCGAAGAGATCGTAGTTGAAATGGTAGAATCGCTGACGACGAGCGAAGAACTCAGCGACGAAGAGTTTGAACGGCTTGCCGACGAACTCGCCGACTACTTCGAGAAAAGTATGCCGCCCGACGCGAAACCGCTTTCCGACTATGCGATGAGCCGTGAAGGAATTTATGGAGACCATCCATGATTTATATTCCCGACACAAATGTTCTGCTGCGCTTTGCCGACCGCACCGACGCGCAACACGCTGTCGTGCTTTCAGCCGTCAAAAAATTAAAAGCAGGCGGCGACAAAATTCATATCGTTCCCCAGACCTGCGTTGAGTTTTGGAACGTCTGTACGCGCCCGACTGCCCGGAACGGTTTCGGGTTCAACATTCCTCGAACGAACCACTCTTTGCGGGTGGTTGAGAAGATTTTTCCGCTTTTGCCAGATGATGCGAGAGTTCATCAGAAATGGCGGGAATTGGTTGTCAGCTTCGGCGTGTCAGGCGTTCAGGTTCACGACGCGCGAATCGTCGCGGCGATGACGGTTCATCGGGTTACACATATTCTGACTTTTAACACTGCGGATTTTACGCGCTATTCAAGTATCGGCATCGTCGCCGTTGATCCGAAAACTCTCTAATGTTTTGTCGCTCCGACCGAATAGATAAAAAACCAATCTAAATTTTTCCCGACTGTGACAGTTTAAAAAGTGTGACATAAAGCAATTTTCGCCAATTACTTTTGCGCTAGAATCATTTAAACGCGGCTGATTTATATTGTTTATGAAATCGTTCGACCGCTGTTTTATGCTTCAAATGAAAAGATTAACGAAAATTATTGTTTTGTTTTTATGCGTTATTTCGCTTGGGCAGACGTTGGCGGTTTTTGCTTTTGAGACGGATCAGTATCATCTGCCGCCGGTGCCGCTCGGTGATATTGGTGATGAAGTGAACGAATATGCGCGGCAGAATATCGGGAAAGCGTTGGAAAAATTGAACCGGCAAATTGTCGAGCGGCAAAATTGTCCGGACGGCAGCAATGGGCGGGAAAACTGCGATTCGGCGGAGAAAAATGTCCGCGAACTGGCGCGTCTGCGGAGCGTTGAAACGGTCGCGCACGAGGTTTTCAAACGGCTCGGCGACGGCATTCCGCCGTTTACCAATTCGGGAACGTGGATGGAAAAACACGAATTCAAGGCGAGTCCGGCGCGTTATAAAACTTCATTTGCCGATTCGATTTTCGGGCGTTATCCGGTTAATTATCTGACGATCAGCGAGACGGTCAAAATCTACGGCGCGGAGTTCGGGACGGATAAGGTCGCGCATCTTTTTCAGCAGGGTTACAGTTATTACCGCATCGTCAGGGACGCGCGGGCGAAGGGTTTGCCCGCCACCGAAGCCGTCAAAAAAGCCCTGCGTTTCGGTCGGCGCACCGAACGGACGATTTACGGGACGCTCGTGTCCGGCGTTTTCTCCAACGCCGATCTGTGCGCCAATTATACGGGAATGCGTTTTTACGAAAATCTGACGGCTGAAATCACGCTCGACGGCGTTGTTCATCCGCCGATTGTCGTGCTGAAAGACGGCGTTTGGGCGTTTAATGACGCGAATAATCTGCGCGAAAATCTGCTTAAACCGTTTCTCGACGAACATCTCAACGAAGCCTTGAACCCGTCGGTTTACACGAATTTCGTCGGCTTTCGTTCGGCGGTGCGCGGCATCGTCAAAAATCGGGCGTGTCCCGAATGGCGCAGACGCTTTCCCGATCTGACGGCGGAAGATTATCGCCGCGAAACCGATTCGCTGAAACTTTGGAACGGCGAAGATTACGGTTATCAAGACAGCCGAAATTTTATTACGATTGCCGACAGTTGTTTTTAAGGATTTGAATAACGCCGACTATCAACTATAAATTATTAACTATAAACTATTTAGGAGAAGTTGTTTTCCTAAATAGTTTATAGTTAATAATTTATAGTTGATAATTATGGTTTTTGAAGCGATTGGATTTTATGAAAAACAAATCATTAAATTATAAAGTTTTGCGTGTTTTTGCGCCGCTTTTGATTTTGACCGGCATTCTCGGTTTTCTCGTTCCGCCTGACGACGCGCTGACAAGCGGCGCGTGGGCTTATAATATTTTTCACATATTTTTCGGCGTGTGCGGCTTAATTCTCGTCTTTACGAAAATCGAAAAATATATTCGTTTGTTCAATCTCGGCTTCGGTCTGATTGATTTGTATCAGGCATTGGCGAGTTTTCTGCATATTTTTCCCGAACAGTATTTTCGCTGGACGCAGGTTGACGATTTGCTGCACATTCTCGTCGGCGCGATTTTGGTTTTTGCGGGAATTTACGGTTATAAATTTCGTGATGAAAGTTGAGTTTTTAAGAATTTTGCCCACGAAACACAAGAAATAAACGAAAAAAAATCTTTCTCAGCAAAATTTAAATTTTTTATTATTATCTTTTACATTTTTTCGTGTTTTCAGTGTGTTTCGTGGTCAAATCTCCTGCTTTTATCTCACTTTATTTGAGTTTCTTTTTCACTCTCCGCCGTTTGTCCTGCGGCTTTTTCTCTCTTACTTTGATGCTTCCGGCGCACACGTCGCCTTCTTCAACGCCGTTAATCCACTCTTTAAGTTCCGTCGTGCGCTGCCTCGTGATCCGCGCGAGCGCGTTGCAGCGGCAGACCGGGTAAACGCTGCCGTATTTTTGAGCCGGATTATCGTTCGGTTTGAGCGGAAAGAGCGATTCGAGATGCGCGTCACGATAGACGATCCACGCCCGCTGCGCCTGTTTGATTCGCTCGACAAACAGCCCGTCGGATTTATATTCGCGCAAAACCATCTGGTAAATACGGTTCAATTCAGTGTCCGCTTTGTCGTATTCGGCGCACGATTGCCGGTTCAACTCCAACTGTGTCTGCGCCGGTGAAACATTGAAAAATATCAACATTATGAGCGGCAGAAAAAGCATTTTAATTATTCGTTGATTCATAATTTTTTAATTTTTGCCTGAGTTTCGGATAAGAAATATTTACCACAGAGACACGGAGGCACAGAGTTTTTTTATTGAGATTATTAAGATTAACGACGCTTTTTGAAAAATAGAATCTTATCTTTCGTCTAAAAACCCGCTTTATATTCAATCTTTTTAATTTTTAATTTTTCTTTCTCTCTCTGTGTCTCTGTGTCTCTGTGGTGCAACTTTTTTTATCCAAACTGACGTTATTTTTTAAATATCTCCGCGACGATTTTCAAATCGGCGGTGACCGGCATTTTCGGGAGCGAATTGACGAAATCCTTGCCGTAGGATTTGGTTCGCAGACGAGCATCTAAAAGCGCGATCACACCTTTATCGCTCTTGCTGCGAATTAACCGTCCGATTCCCTGTTTGAGCGTGATGACGGCTTGCGGAACGCTGTAATCGAAGAACGATTTGCCGCCGCTTTCGTCTATGAATCTGGTTCGCGCGGCGACAATCGGATCGGTCGGGACGGCGAACGGCAGTTTGTCAATGATGACGCAGGAAAGCTGTTCGCCCTGCACGTCAACGCCCTGCCAAAACGACGAAGTGGCGAATAAAACGGCGTTCGGTGTCGAACGAAAACGGTCTAATAGTCCGTTTTTCGACATCGAACCTTGCACGAAACACGGGAAATTGACGCGCATCGAAACGAGCTCGTAAAGCTGGTTCATCGCGTAATTGCTGGTCGAAAGCACGAACGCTCTGCCCTGCGTGATTTGCAAAAGTTTGCAGATTTCGCCCGCCGCCATTTGGTTGTATTCGGGCGCACGCGGATCGGGCATCGCTTTCGGAATATAAATAACCGCCTGTTTTTCGTAATCGAAACTGGACGGCGCGAGCAGCGTTTCGGTTTTTTTACCTTCGAGTCCGAGACGATCTTTGATGAAATCGAACTTCCCGTTTGCCGAAAGCGTCGCGCTGGTTAAAACGACGGTTTCTGTTTTGTCGAAAAGTTTGTCCTGTAAAAGTTTGGAAACATCAATCGGCGAAGCCCGCAGAAACATTCCGCGTCCGCGTTTTTCCAGCCAATAGACGTAATTTTTTTCAGCCTGCGTGCAGATAAAATCGAGGTCGAAACGCGCCTGACGAATGCGTTTGAGCAGGTTTTCGGCTTCGGTCATTTTTTCGGCGTGAACGTCAACCGCCGTTTCGAGCCGTTCGAGCGTCGAATCGAGCGCGAAATACGCTTCGCCCAACGGTGTCGCCTGAATTTCGTCCTGTTCGTCCTTTGATGCAAACGAACCGGCAAGCAGCGGAAAACGTCCGTCCTGCCCGCGCGTCTGCGTAAATCGAATCCAAAACTGATCGGCGAGTCCGACGATTTTCGCGCCTAATTTGGTGATTTCTCTGGTCGAGGCAACTTCGGTGATCGGCAGCGCGTCGGCATCGCGGACAACTTCGTCCAGTTGAAAACTCGACACCTGAAAACCGAAATAATCGGCGGCGATGTCTTCGATCAAATGCGCTTCGTCAAAAATAACCGCCGCATAATCGGGCAAAACCTTGCCGTATTCGTTGCCGCGTAAATTCAAATCGGCGAAAAACAAATGATGATTGACGATGATAATGTCGGCATCGTCAGCCCGAACGCGCATTCGCGTGATGAAACACGATTCGTATTCCGGGCATTTCTGTCCAAGACAAATATCGCTTTTGGCATTGATTCTGCTCCAGAAAGAAATGTTTTCGGGCAGATTAATCAGTTCGGCGCGGTCGCCGGTTTTTGATTCGCGTGACCAGCGGCTGACTTCCTGAAAATGATCGAGTTCGTCCATTCCTTCGAGAATCGGCTGATTTTCCGCTTTGCCGACGCGGTGCAGACAGGCGTAATTCGACCGACCTTTCATATACGCGGCGGTAAATTTTTTCGGCATAATCTTTTGCAGAAACGGGATGTCTTTTTCCATTAACTGTTCCTGCAAGTTTTTTGTTCCGGTCGAAATGATGATGCGTTTTTTGCCCGCGAGGGCGGCGGCAATCGCCGGGACGAGATACGCGAGCGTTTTGCCAGTTCCCGTTCCGGCTTCGACGATCAGGTGTTTTTTCTCGTCGAACGCCCGCAAAACCGCTTCCGCCATTTTCACCTGTCCGTCACGGTGTTCGTAATCCTTGTGATGTTTGGCGATAAGTCCTTTAACGCCGAAAATTTCTTCCATTTTATTTTGTCGAATTGATTATATCAGGTGTTTTTGATTTGTTAATTTTCCGTTTTATCGGCGCGAACCGCAAATTTGTTTTGAGTTTTGTGTCAATAATTGTGTAAAATTATTTGTTTGCGTCAAATTATCAGCCATCCAATTGCTTTTAAGTTTAATCAAAGACGAGTTCAACAACAAAGCAGTGCGGCTCGGACGCAGACAATTTTGTTCCCCTAAATAATTTTTAGCCCTTTATTAAATATTTTTTTGGAATTTGCAGGAGAATTTTAAATGCAGAAAAGTGTCAATCCGGCAGTGCGCCGAAGTTTGTCTTTGATCGTTTCGGGGTTGTTGGCGGCAATCGTGATTGTTCCCGGCTATTTCCGCTCATCGGCGGGCAACGCTAAAAAGCCGACGGGTTTGAACCGTCAAACCGTCAGCCGCGAAGAAGGTTTGGACAATTACGACGTTCGCACCGATAAAAAAGCATTCGAGACGATGGCTAATTTTCGTCAAGGAGCGAACAAAACGGCTTCGGCAGTTGCCTATGCGCGTGACGAATTTGTCGCCGGTGAAAAATCTCTGCAAACCAAAGTCGGCAAACTGAACGTCGAATACAGCGAAAGTCTGCGCTCGCCGGAGGTGATCGCGCCCGCCGCCGAACTCGGCAAAACGATGCTGACTTCCGCCTCGCAGCAGAAACATTCGGAGATTCTCCGCGATTTTGCCAAATCAAACGAAAACCTGCTCGGCGTGACCGACGCGCAAGCCGACACGCTCGAAGTTGCCGCCGATTACACCGATCCGAACGGCAACCTCTCATTTGCGACGCTCGAACAAAAAATCAACGGCATTCCCGTTTTCCAAGGCGAACTGAAAGCCGGATTTACTAAAAACGGGCAAATCATCCGCGTTATCAACAATCTCGCGCCGGGAACGGAAAACGCCGTCGTTTCCGAAGATTTCGGCGATCCGGCAAACGCGATGAAAAACGCCGCCGCATACATCAATCATCAATTAACGGCGAATGAATTAATCGAAAATAAAGCGCAGACCGATAATCTGACTGCCACTTTCGGCACGGGAAACGAACCGAACACGGCGGAAAAAATGTATTTCCCGACCGAACCCGGAGTCGTTCGCACGGCGTGGCGCGTTTTGATCTGGCAGCCGAACAATGCTTATTATGTGGTCGTTGACGCGGAAACCGGCGCGATGCTCTGGCGCAAAAACATCACCGCCGACCAGACGCAGACGGCGACTTATAACATCTATTACAACGCCAACAATATGCTCAAAGCCGCGCATAATCCCGCGCCGCTCGTTCCCACGCCGTTCGATCCGGCAGTCGGCACTCAAGGCACTCTGATTCCGCGCACGGACATCTCTGTCATCGGCAGCGAAGCCCCGAATACTTTTAATAATCTCGGCTGGCTGACCGACGGCACGAATACGACCGACGGCAACAACGTCCAAGCCGGACTCGACCGCGACGGCACGGACGGCGTTGACGCGGCGGGAGTTGCGACCGGAACTCCGAACCGTGTTTTCAGTTACGCTTACACACCTGCGCCCGGAACGACGACGGCAGGCGACGAACCGACCGCCGGGACACAGTATCAGCAAGGCATCGTGACTAATCTTTTTTACATTACCAACCGTTATCACGACGAGATGTATAAACTCGGATTTACCGAAGCGGCGCGTAATTTTCAAACCAATAATTTCGGGCGCGGCGGTGTCGGCAGCGACCGCGTGTCAGCCGAAGCGCAGGATTCGAGCGGCACGAACAATGCTAACTTTGCAACTCCGGCGGACGGCGGACGCGGCAAAATGCAGATGTATATCTTCCCGAATCCGACACCCGACCGCGACGGTGATTTGGATGCCGATGTGATCGTTCACGAATTGACACACGGACTTTCCAATCGTCTGCACGGCAACGGCAGCGGATTGAATTCGTATATGTCGGGCGGAATGGGCGAAGGCTGGTCGGATTTTTATGCGAGTTCCCTGCTGTCCGATCCGAACGACAGTCCGAACGGAATTTACCCGGCGGGCGCGTATGTGACCTTTAGATTCACCTCGACCTTTACCTCGAACTATTATTACGGCATCCGGCGTTTCCCGTATGCTCTTCTGAGCGCGGTCGGCGGACCGAACAATCGCCCGTTTAATCCGATGACTTTTGCCGATATTGATTCGACGAAAGTTAATCTGACCGACGGCGCGTTTGCCAGAAATCCGTTTATCGGTTCGAGCGCGACGACCGATGAAGTTCACAATACCGGCGAAGTCTGGTGTACGATTTTGTGGGAAGCTCGCGGCAGAATGATCGCGCGTTTGGGCGGCGCGGAAGGCAATCGGCGGATGCTGCAATTCGTCACCGACGGAATGAAAATATCGCCCGTTTCGCCAACCTTTACGCAGGGACGCGACGCGATCATCGCGGCGGCGCAGGCTGGCGGCACGGCGGCGGACGTTGCCGATTTATGGAGCGGTTTCGCGGCTCGCGGTTTGGGTTATTCGGCGAGAGTCTTAAATCCCGGCGCGGCGGCAAATTCGATTCGCGTCGCCGAAGCATTCGATCTGCCGAATTTAATTCAAACTCCGAATTTGACCGTCAGCGATGCGGCGGGCAACAACAACGGTTTCCCCGAACCCGGCGAAAAAGTGACGCTGACGATTCCGCTCAACAACAACACGGGAAATAATGCGACCGGCACGACTTTGCAGATCGTCGGCGGCGTTTCGACCGATTACGGCACGGTTGCCAACAACGCGACGGTGGCGAAACAGGTCGCTTACACGATCCCGGCAAACACGGCGTGCGGCAGCGAACTGCTTTTAACTTTGAATGTCAACAGCAGTCTGGGCGCAACGACGATGACGCGCGGCATTATCGTCGGCGTTCCGAACACGACCTTCAGCCAAAACTTTGACGGTGTTACTGCTCCGGCTCTGCCTGCCGGTTGGACGACCGCGCAGACAAGTGCGGGAGTTTTATTTCAAACCGTCAACACGAGTTCCGACAGTACGCCGAACTCGGCGTTCACGCCTGATCTGACCGCAACGGGCGGCGAAGCGAGTTTGACTTCACCGCTATTTCCGATCACTTCACCGGCGGCGACCGTTTCGTTCAGACATTCATTTAATACCGAACCGAATTGGGACGGCGGCGTTCTCGAAATCAGCATTGCGGGCGGCGCGTTCGCCGATATTCAGACGGCGGGCGGAAAATTTATTCAGGGCGAATATAATTCCGTTCTCGGAGTCAGCACCGGCAGCACACTCGGCGACCGCGCCGCGTGGAGTGGAACTTCCGCCGGTTACATCACGAGCGTCGCGCAGCTTCCCGCCGCCGCCGCCGGACAAAATGTGCAGCTTCGCTGGCGATTCAGTTTCGACGATAACACGGCGGCACCGAGCGGAGTTTCCGGCTGGTTTGTTGATACGGTGCGCGTCAACGGCAGTTATTCGTGCGGCACGATCAGCAGCAATACGGTCAAAGTACGATCCGATTTCGACGGCGACGGCAAAACCGATGCTTCGGTTTACCGCGCTTCAAACGGCGTTTGGTATGCCAACGGTTCGAGAAACGGATTTATAGCGACGGCGTGGGGAATTTCCACCGACAAACCCGTTCCCGGCGATTACGATAACGACGGCAAAACCGATCCGGCGGTTTATCGTGACGGGAACTGGTATATTTTCAGAAGTTCGACCTCTACTTTACAGTCATACAGTTGGGGAAATTCGACCGATACGCCCGTGCAGGGCGATTTCGACGGCGACGGCAGAACCGAACCGGCAGTTTACCGTTCGTCGAATAATGTCTGGTATCTGCTGAATATCAACGACGGCAGTTTCCAGTCCGTTTCGTTCGGCACGAGCGGTGATAAACCCGTGCAGGCTGACTACGACGGCGACGGCAAAACCGATGTCGCGGTTTATCGTCCTTCGACCGGCGCGTGGTATATCTTGGGCAGCACACGCGGATTTTTCGCCGCTTCGTTCGGCAACAGCACGGATATTCCCGTGCCTGCTGATTATGACGGCGACAAAAAAGAAGACATCGCCGTCTGCCGTCCCTCTGCCGGTGCGTGGTATATTCTGCAAAGTTCCGATAATCAGGTCAGAGTAATTAATTTCGGCAACACGACCGATATTCCCGTGCCGGGAGATTATGACGGCGACGGCAAAACCGATCCGGCAATCTATCGCGGCGGAACCTGGTATTCGCTCAATTCAGGCGGCGGACTCGGAACGGTCAGTTTCGGCGACGCGAACGATGTGCCGATTCCTGCCAAATATCAACCGTAAGCGGAGGGATGAGGGATGAGGGATGAGGGATGAAGAGAATGGAAGAATGGAAGAATGGAAGAATCCAAAATATTTTATTCATCCCTCATCCTTCATCCTTCATCCCTTTAAATTCATCCCTCATCATTCATCCCTTTAAATTTGCCCGCCTGCACGTTTTCAGTGTAAAATTCAAATAGATTGCTTTTCTCCCGCAAACCCTCTAAAATTCTTATCTACCTGAAATATGACTCCGACTGTTCAAAAAACTTTGCCGACGCTGGAAATGACTGAAAAGGATTTGCCGGTTAATGATCCCGAATATCTTTTTAACCGCGAACTGAGTTGGCTCGAATTTAACCGCCGCGTGTTGAGCGAAGGTTTGGACACGACCAATCCGATGCTCGAACGGCTCAAATTTCTGGCGATTTTTTCGACTAATCTCGACGAATTTTTTATGATTCGCGCCGCCGGATTAAAGGAACAGGTCGAAGAAAAAATCAGTAAACGCTCGCTCGACGGATTAACGCCGGACGAACAGCTTCGCGCCATTTGCGAAAAAGTGCGTCCGATGGTCGAAACGCAGATCAAATGTCTGCACGACACGATTTTGCCGTCGCTCGCCAAATCGGGCGTGGAAATTCGCTCGTTTCAAAGTCTGAAAAAGGACGAGAAAAAGTATCTGGAGAATTATTTTTTCAAAAATATTTTTCCCGTTCTCACGCCGCAAGCCGTTGATGAAAGCCACCCGTTCCCGTATATTTCCAATCTCAGTTTAAATCTCGGTTTGTTCGTCGAACCCGACGATTCGATTATTCACGAACATCTCGAACATATTTACACGAGCCGCCGTTTCGTCCGCGTCAAACTGCCGCAGAATGTCGCACGTCTGATTCCGGTCGAAAATAATGCGACGCAGTTCGTGCTTTTGGAAGAAATTATCGCCGCCAATATCGCGCATCTTTTGCCGAATATGAAAGCCGGCGGTGCGTTTTTATTTCGACTGACGCGCGATGCCGATGTCGAACTGCGCGAAGACGAAGCCGGGGATCTGCTGCGTCTGATCGAACGCGAACTCTATCATCAGAGGCGTTTCAGTTTTCCCGTCCGGCTCGAAGTTTCGTCGGCGATGCCCGACGAAATGGTGCGTTATCTGAGCGATTCGATCAGACTCAACGAAACGGACGTTTACCGCGTCGGCGGCATCCTGAGCATTCCCGATCTGATGCGTCTGTATGCGCTCGAAATCCCCGGATTAAAGGACGCGACGATTGAATACAGTCTGCCCAAGGCGTTGCAGAAATCCACGAACATTTTTGAAACGCTCAAAAAACAGGATGTTCTCGTTCATCATCCGTACACGAATTACAGCGCGATCACCGAATTTATTGACAACGCCGCCGAAGATGAAAACGTCCGCGCAATCAAAATCTGTCTCTATCGCACGGGCAAAGATTCGCCGATTGTCAAATCTTTAATCAAGGCGAGCCGCAACGGGAAACAGGTTGCCGCGCTGGTCGAACTAAAGGCGCGATTTGATGAAGAAAATAATATCGAATGGGCGCGAAGGCTCGAAGCCGAAGGCGTTCACGTCGTTTACGGTATTCGCGGTTTGAAAACGCATTCCAAAGTGACGCTCATCGTCCGCCACGAAAACGACGAACTCAAACGCTACGTTCACATTGCGACCGGCAATTATAACCCGACGACTTCGCGCAATTATACCGATGTCGGACTGCTCACCGCCGACGAAGAAATCGGCGCGGATGTGACCGATTTATTTAATTTTTTAACGGGTTATTCATATCAAAACGAATATCGCCGTCTGCTCG
Source organism: Pyrinomonadaceae bacterium (assembly GCA_965247235.1). Lineage (GTDB taxonomy): Bacteria > Acidobacteriota > Blastocatellia > Pyrinomonadales > Pyrinomonadaceae. The sequence continues at coordinate 4,424,991 of OZ252004.1, read as the reverse complement.
TCGCGCCGATTAATATGCGCCGCCGGACGCTGGAGATGATTAACCACGAAACCGACAACAAAAAGAACGGCAAAGACGCGCGGATCATCGTCAAGATCAACAGTCTGACCGACGACAAAATCATCCGCGCACTCTACCGCGCATCACAGGCGGGCGTAAAAGTTGATCTGATCGTGCGCGGAATCTGCGTTCTGCGTCCGGGCATCAAAGGTATTTCGGAGAACATCCGCGTCATTTCAGTCGTCGGACGTTTTCTCGAACACAGCCGCATCTATTATTTTTTGAACGGCGGCAACGAAGAAATTTTCATCGGCAGCGCAGATTGGATGCACCGCAATCTCGACCGCCGCGTCGAAGCAATTGTGCCGATTTTGGACGCAAAAGCCGCGAAATATCTGCGCGATACCGTTCTTGACGCTTATCTGCGCGATAATGTTAATTCACAAATTTTGAAATCCGACGGCAGTTACGAACAAATTCAGCCGAAAAACGGCGAAGAACTCGTCAATTCGCAAATGTTTTTCGTCAACCGTGAGATTTAAGATATTTCGTGACAGCGATAAATTTTTCAACTATTGACGCTTTCCCAACGTCTTAAAACTGTTTTTCAATTTCCAAATTTTGCGTCAGTCATAGGAGCAGATCAATGAAGTTTGTTTCGCCTGCTAAAAACCGTCTTAAATTATCGGTCATTTGCGCCGTCGTTTGTTTGTCATTGCTCGCATTTTTCGGATTCTCAACGAAGATCGAAAGAGTTGCGGCGACATCTGCCGGTCCGTCGGCTTCGCGGACGGGTGCGCCGGGTGAAACCAATTGCACGGCTTGTCACGCCGATTTTTCGCTCAACAGCGGCACGGGCAACGTCGCCATCGCCGGACTTCCCGCCAATTATCTGCCGAATCAGACTGTTCCGATCACGGTCACGACCAGCCAATCGGACGCGGTTCTTTACGGTTTTCAGTTGACGGCGGTTGATGCGGCGGGCAGACAGGTCGGCACGTTTACCGTTCCCGGCGGCACAAATCCGCAGATGCAGACGAAAACCGGCGCGGTCGGCAACAACACGCGAACTTACGTCGAACACACCGTCAACGGCATTTCACCCGTTCAGTTCGGTTCTAAATCGTGGACTTTTAACTGGCAAACGCCAGCCGAAAGAGTCGGCAAAGTGAGTTTTTACGCCGCCGGAAACGCCGCCAACAGCGACGGCAAAACTTCGGGCGATTATATTTACACGACATCCAAAGCGACGCTTTCAGGAACGGCAATCTCCAATTTCGACGGCGACGGCAAAAGCGACATCGCGGTTTATCGTCCGTCGAACGGCGTTTGGTATAGCCTCGACAGTGCAAACAATGCGTTTCGCGCTTTTTCCTTCGGTGCGCCGGGAGATTTGCCCGCCGCCGGAGATTTCGACGGCGACGGAAAAACCGATTACGCCGTCTATCGCCCGTCAACTTCGATCTGGTATTTACAGCGAAGCACCGCCGGATTCGCCGCATTTTCCTTCGGTAATTCGACCGATTTGCCCGTTGCGGGCGATTACGACGGCGACGGTAAAACTGATGTCGCGGTCTATCGTCCTTCAACCGGCGTGTGGTATGTGCAGGGCAGCCGCGCGGGATTTTCCGCTTTTTCATTCGGCGCGTCCGGCGATTTGCCGGTTGCCGGAGATTATGACGGCGACGGCAAAACCGATTACGCCGTCTATCGCCCGTCAAACGGCGTTTGGTATATCTGGAAAAGCACGACCGGATTTTATGCCGTTTCGTTCGGCGATGCGACCGACAAAGCAGTTCCCGGAGATTATGACGGCGACGGCAAAACCGATGTCGCGGTCTATCGTCCTTCGACCGGAACTTGGTATCGGCTCGGTTCGACCGACGGATTTTCCGCCGTCTCGTTCGGAAATTCGACTGATAAACCGGTTTCCGGAGATTACGACGGCGACGGCAAAACCGATTCCGCCGTTTATCGCGCCGGAAACTGGTATGTTCTCAAAAGTTCGGACAACACTTTTTCCGCTTCGTCATTCGGCGCAAGCGATGATGTTCCTGTGCCTGCCAATTATATTCCTTGAATTAACGGTGAATGGTGAATGGTGAATGATGAGTGGTGAGTAAGAATAATTATTCTTACTCACCACTTTTATTTAGACGGAGTGTAAAAAGATGAGGGATGAATCAAAGAAATATCTTTAATTCATCCCTCATCCTTCATCTCTCATCTCTCATCCTTCACTAACCATCGCCGTTTCCGGGTGTCGGAGTCGGAGTCGGTGTCGGCTTCGGTGTCGGCGTTGGAGTCGGACTCGGTGTCGGACTCGGTGTCGGCGTTGGCGGCGGAGTCGGTGTCGGCACGGGTGTCGGCGTTGGCGGCGGAGTCGGTGTCGGCACGGGTGTCGGTGTCGGAATCGGCGTTGGTGTCGGTGTCGGTGTCGGTGTCGGTGTCGGCGTGATGACCGGCGTTGGTCCGGTCGTCGGCAGAACCGTATTGCCCGCTGTATCCTGCGGCACGGCGGCTTCGAGAAATTGGAGATTGCGGACGCTGATCTGCGTGATGCCGTCAATCGAATGTTTTGTTCCGTCCTGCAAAGCGTAAGCCGTTTCCGCGATCAGCGACGGTTCGATCATCCTGACCCGCGCCGCATCGGATAATCCGATCTGCGAAACCGGCTGATCGTAAATCGTCCCGTTCGTCGTCGGTTTGAGCGTATAACGAAACTGCAAATCGAGCGCGTGTTCGGAAATCACGCTGTCAATAAAGGCTTTGCCTTTCACGCCGAAGACACGGCGCGTCAGTTTATTTTCCGCATCAACATAATATTGGACAATATTGACGCGCATCAGCGTCGCCGGATTCGCCGCGTCAGCACCGACCGCAACGGCGATATTACCCGTCGTGCCGAAACGATTTAAACCGAAACTATCACCTTCTTCCCATAAAATGCTGCCGCTGTTAATCTTGGTAATTACGCCGAACGAACCGCTGCCGCTGCCCGTAATATAATAAATTTCGCCGACGGTAAACGCCGAAGTGTCGCCGCCGGGAATATTGATCGTACCGTTCGACGGATCGCAGTTATACGAATTAAGCGAAACGGCGGAAAAGGTCGCATCGTTCGCCAACATCGTCAGGCGGTCGGTGTTCGGCAAAACTTTGATCGCCGGAACTGCATTTTTGACATCAGTATTCGCCGGTAAATTATCGTCGGAAATAACCGCGCCGATGCTGACAAAACCTTGATTCGACGGGTCAATAACGGCGGCGGAGCGAACCGTCAGATAATCGGTGACAAAGCGCGTCGGCATCCAGATATTTGCCGCGCCGCGCAGACCGTTGCCGATGGCGAGAGCGTCGCGCGTAATAAAATCCTGCCCGTTTCGCAGCGATTGACTGGCGGTCGTCAATTCATAATTGGCATTCGCCGTCGTAATCGTCCCGCGCATCAGCGTAAAAACAGCCGACAAAATGACGAGCATCAACACCATCACGATCATCAGTTCCATTAATGAAAATCCGTCCTGCCGGCTATTGTTTATTCGCATCTTTTTAATTCGTGAATCGTGAATTTTTGAAATCCGCTTTATTCATCCTTCATCCTTCATCCTTCATCCCTCAACTATCTCAGCACTTGTCTGAATCCGGTTGATTGAACGTATTGGAAAAACGGCGTTCCGGGCGGCAGTTTTTGCGGCGAAAGAAATGTTTCGTCAAAACTCCAGTTGCGGCGCGGCGGCATATAGGTGATTGACGTGTCGTTTTCCCATTGCGCGAATGCCTGCGTCGAGCGGAAAAGCGGAATAAACGAACCCGTATAATTCCAGTTTTGCGTGATGCCGTTGAGATTCCAGATTTCGAGAAAGCGCGGATAATTGGTAATGCCGCCGTTGCGCCGCGTTCCGGCGGCATCTTTGCCGGGAAGCGCGGTCAACGCCGAAATAGTCGTCCCGGCGATGATTCCGGCGCGAACCGAAGTGCTTTGCGCGGTTGACGAAATATTTTCGTCCGCCATTCGATACGCTTCGCCCGTCAGGTTGTGCGCGTCCGAACTGCCTTCCGGGTAAAGAATACTGAGCGCGTCAAACCACGTTTTCGAGAGCGGCGAAAACGCATCGCAGGCGATTGACGCGGGAATCTGTGCGCCCGTGTAACCGCCGTTGTTGAGCGTCGAACCGCCGGGAGGAATGCCGGTGATGCCCGTCGTATTATAATTTCCCCAGATAAAAACCATATTTTCCGAGGCGACGGAAATGCCTTTGTTCGGCGAAATTTTTCCCGCACCGGCGGTAAAACTCAAGGTTTCACCGTCGAATAATCTGACCGAACGGCGGAAAAAAGTCGTCTGATTTTGCAGCACGACCTGCGCTCGCGGAATGCGATCCGTAACCGCCGCATCGGTCGCCGGTGTGACACCGAGCGTTCCCGAATCGGGCAGTTCGAGCGTATCCTTCTGCAAAGTTCCCTTTTTCGGTGCGCCGCTTTTGGTCGAATCCCAGCCGAAATTCAGCACGTCTTCGCCGTCGTCGAGCTGATTATTAGGTCCGTAAATATCTTCGTTGTCAGCCATCCCGTTGGTGCTGGCGTAAGATGTGCCGTCGCTCTTATATTCAGCCTTCACGCGGTCGCCGCGCCGGTCGGAAATATAGACGACGTAGCCTTCTTCGCCTTTGATATTGCCGCTCACGGCGTTCGTGCCGTTGAGCAGATTGGTATCGTAAATGCCGTCGAACCAACGCGCCAGATTGTGCATATCGAGTTCGACGACGCTCATCAAACCGCGTTTTTGAATGTCGTATTCGTTCAAATTGCTTCGCGTCCAACCTTCGCGGACGTTGTAAACATTGATCGGCACGACCGTATTAAAACCGCCCGGCGAATATTCGCGCGTCACTGTTGCGCCGCTTTCTTCGTCCGCCGCGCTGACCGTCGTATTAATAAATCCGCGATTGGCGGCAAAAAGTCCGGTCGGGTCTTTGATTTCGCCGTCGGCAATCGTCTGTGAATTGCGCGTCAGGCTGACGAGATCAAAACCGCTGCCCGCACGGTCGCGGCTGCCCTGCACGAACGCCGCCCACAAAGGTCTCTGCAAATAAACGATGCCGTTCGGTTCGCCTTCGGTCATTCCCAAGCTGAGAATTTCTTTGGTCACGTCAACCGTCGTGCCGTCCGGTTTGACGATTTCGATCAGGATTCTGCCTTCGATGCCCGAACCCGCAGGAATAACATCGCCGCCGACGGTTTCGGTCGTGTTTTTAATGCCGCGCACCGTGTTGGCAATCTGCGTCGCCGCGCCGCCCGAAGTTTTCTTCTGCGAAACGGTCGAAGCATCCAGATATGCGCCGCTGTCGGAAACTCTTCGCAGAACGCCGCCCGCACCGAGCGGCAGAGGCGCAAAACCGCCCGCCGAGTTTTCGAGCAGAACGCCTTTCCCGGCAGGAATTCCGGCGGCATTAGCCGAACCGCTGCCCGCATTTTTATCGTCAATTAAAATTCTGATGACCGATTTTGTCTGGTAGCGCGAATCGGCAAGCTGCGGCGAATCCGACGGCAGAGAGCGTTTAATTAATTCAGCCGCATTACTGCCGCCGGTTTCAATCGGCAGTTTCAATTCGTTCGCTCCGGTCGTGTGCGTCAAAACCTGTCCGCCGAAATGATCCGCGCCGCCGTCCGCCGGTTTGACCGATTCGGTTTCCCAATTCGGATTGGCAGCACCGTTCGGACTGCCCGGATAAAATCCGCGCTGACCGCTGACTGCGCCGCTGAAATCAGGTCCGCCGGTGACGCTGCCGCCGCCGAGCGGACTGTTGACGTTGATGCCGTTGACCTCGAACCAGACATTGTTGTTCCCGGCGGAACTGTTCGGTTCGCCGCCGCGCGTCGAATCGCGGACGAGTTCGCCCGCCATCGTCACTTTGTTTAAGAATTTGGTGTTTCTGAGCGCGTATAAATTTTGGTTGGTGTGAACTCTGCCGTTAAAAGTCATCAGCGGTCCGGGATGAACTTCGATGTCTTCGTTGGAAAACATCCCGAACTGAAACAGCGGCACGAGATAATTATTAAAATCGCGTTCGAGTTTGACCTGTGCGCCCGAATAGACGCTTTCCGCCTGCGAACTCATTTTATACGGAATAACGCTCGCGTAAAGTCCGGCGTATGGACCTTCGGGAATATTGACGCGCGGATAAACCGTATTCGGCAAACCCTGAATCGTCCGCAATTCGTTAAGCCGCGCCGTGTCTTCATTGATTGACTGTTCAAAAGAAAATCCTTCGGTCAGCAATGGCGGCGGCGGCGCAGAAGCAATCGCTGTCAAATCGGCAGTCGTCGGATTAATTTTACGGCGAAACAGATCGCTGAAATCGTTCGTCATTTTTTCCATCGAAGCCGTCGCCGCGTAAAAAGCGTGTGTCCGCTGCAAATCACTGCCCGCCGTTCGCGCTTCGGTCGAAGAAAATGCCAGCGCGGTCAGCGCGATAACCGACAAAATTGCGATCATAATCAACGCGATCGCCAATGCCGCGCCTCTTTCACCGCTCGGCAATTCCTGTTTCTCGTTCGCTTTACTCATTGCTCCGACTCCTATCTGGTAATTCGCGCATCATCGTTGATGTATGAAACGCCCGTGATCTCGCCGAGATGTCCGCCGCTTGCCTGATACTGCACGCGGACGACGACTTTTTTGAGACTCGCGCTCAAGTTTATAACGGTAATTTCGCGGCTGTATTCCGTCCGGCTGAGTGACATATCTTTGACATCATCGCCCGTCCCGTAAATGCCGTCGCCGCCCGGCGCAACCGATAAATCGTCGGCTGTCCCGTTCACGCCGTCAACTCCCGGATTTTTGGAAACCGGCTGAAGTCCGGTGCTGAATCCGGCAAACTGATTCGGTGAATTCGTGTTATCAACGCCGCCGGCATTGGCGATCTGTTTGAAATCGAGCCGCCGCGAATTTCGCAGCGATTCGATCTCTTCGATTGAAGCCGTGACGACAAATTTTGCCCGCGTGACGTTGCGACCGATGATGCTGAACTGGAGCGCGTAGGTAATCGCCGCCGCCGTGCCGACCAGACCGATGGTCAAAATCAAAATCGCCACGACCGCTTCGATCAGCGTAAAACCTGCTTCGCTTTGTCGTTGTTCGCGTCTTTTGACGGGATTTTTATTCGACATAATTATTTACTCCCGCGCTGTATCGCCATAATTTAATTCGACCGGCTGCGCCTAAAACCGAGACGGCAAACGGGGTTTTTGTCGGTGAATAATTGTCGTAAAAAAACATTGCGCGATTATCGGGATTATTGCTCGTATCTACGACCGAACCGTCCGCCTGAAAGGTTATTTCGACTTTCCCCAAACTCATCGCGGTCACATTGTTTCCGTCGGCGAGCGCACTTGTCGGAATGCCCGACGGACGACCGTAGATAATTTCGCCTTGGCTGACACCCGAACCCGAAAGCTGTTCGACGCGATTTGCGCCCGCGCCCGCCGCGCCGAATTTGCCGCCGTAAATAACAATTGTTTTATCAGAATCCTGATAACGCGCGGTAATCGGTTCGCGTTCGGTAATCGCTTCCTGCCTCGCTTCGTTGAGCGCGGCGGCAACCTGTCGCTGCATTCCCGTAAATCTGAATGCGCGGCGCGAAGCGATAATTTGCGGCAATGCGATCACGGCGATAATCGCAATTATGATCAAAACGATCAGCAGTTCCGGCATCGAAAATCCCTGCTCGTTTGTTCGTTTTCGCTTGTTAATTAAATATCTCATCGGCTGTCGGATTTATCGGCACGATAAATCTCTTATCATTGATAGACGGAATAACTGAGTTGTTTCAGAAAAAACATTGTTTATTTTAAATATTATAAAAAATGCCGTCAATTTCCAGAGGAAACTGACGGCTGAAACGTAAGAAACAATCGAATTTAGTTCTGTCGGCTTCAATAAATTCCGCCAATTCGTTTATCTTTATAAATAAAAACCGGCTCGAGTTTCAGGCGCGAATTGTTGTTCGCGCCTGTTTCTGCAAACGATCCGTCATCACAAAAGTCTGACGACTACGGTTTTTCAGGATTGATGACCGGCTGTGTCGGCACGACGACCGGCACTTGCGGCAGCGGATTTTGATTCGGCTGCGAATTTGACGACGGATTGCCGAGCGGCACGGGCTGAATAATGGTCGTCGAACGATTGCCGTTACTCAGAATCTTCCCGGCGGTCGGATTGCCTTCATAATCCGGGCGATAGATGCGCGGCGTGATAAAGAACAAAATTTCGCTGGTGTTGCGCTGAACGGTTTTGTTTTTGAACAAATATCTGAGAATCGGCACATTGCCGAGTCCCGGAGTTTTGCTTCGCGCATCAACTTCGAGGTCGGACAGAACGCCGCCGACAACCGTTGTTCCGCCATCCGGCACAAGCACGTCGGTTGACATTCTCTGCGTATCAATTCCCGGAGTTCCGCTGAGTCCGGCAGATAAAGCAGGATTGACGACGTTATTTTCCGCGACAACGTGGAGCATTACCGTTCCGGCATCGCTGATTTGCGGTGTCACGGCAAGACGCAGAGGCACATTAATGAAGGTCGTCGTATAAACCACACCTGTCGTGCCGTTGCCGCTGGCGTTGTTGCTCTGCACGGTCGTCACCGGAATCTGACTGCCGCTTTCGATCTGCGCCGGTTTGTTGTTCAAAGCCGTCACGCGCGGGCTGGCAATCGTTTTGGTCTGTCCTTTGGTTTCCGCCAGGTTAAGCTGCGCGGTAATCTGCGCCGTGCCGAAAGCATTGGTTGTCAAGGAAAACGTGCCGGTCGGTACTGAATTGCTCGGTCGTCCGGTAATTGCGGAGATAATGCCGCCGCGATCAAACGGGTTCGTCACCGATGCGCCGAGTTGGACACCGATGTCGCGCAGAAAATTGCGCTGGGCGATGACGATGCGGGCTTCGATTTCGACCTGCGGTTCGGGCTGGTCGAGCAAGGTCACGAGTTGACGAATCGAATCAATGTTCTGGCGCACATCGGTGATGATGACCGTGTTGGTGCGACCGTCAACTTCGATGCCGCCGCGTCGTGAAAGACGGCGTTTGATGATTCCTAAAATTCCCTGATCAGAGCCGCCGCCGCCTGATCCGGCTGTTTCGCCGCCGCCGCCGCCGCCGCTGTATACGCCTGCCCCGCCTGCTTCGCCGCCCAGAGTGCCGCTTGCGCGGGCATAATTGAGGCGGATAAATTCGGTGTAAAGCGGTGATGAATCAAGCTGGCTGCTTGCAATTTTATTTTGAATTTCCTGTTCGTCAGCCAGCGATTTGGCATCGGCGACACGCAGAATCGTGCCTTTGACCTGAATGCCGATTCCCTGCGACTGCAAGATCGAATCGAGCGCGATGTTCCACGGCACATCGCTCAGATTAACCGTGATCGGCATTTTGCCGACCGATTTATCAATCACGAAATTAACGCCGTATTGCTCGGTAAAATAACTCAAAATATCGCGGATGTCGGTATTGACGACATTCAGATTGACGGGTTCGCCGCGAAATCCGGGTTCGCCGTAAAATTTGCCCTGCTGTTGCAGCGGCGTTTGTGCCGACGCAAAAACTGCGGTCAGCGCGGTTAAAATCAAAGCAAGCAAGACCTTTCTGGCGATGCCGTTTGAGTTGAAAAGAGAATTCATTGTTTCCTCCGTTTGCAGGTTTGATCGTTTCGTTAACTTGGAAACGATTAAAAAATTAAAAATTGTAGAATTGGAGGCACGAGAGCAGAATCGCTTCGTGCCGGAAAATTGGCGGCGTGACTTTAATCTTTTTTGGCGACTTTGACCGGCTTTCTGCCTTTTTTGTCAATGCGTTCTTTGGCTGCGTCCGCCGGTTTTGCGACCGGCTGGCGTTCCATTTCGTCGAGCGGCGAGATCACCAGCGTCGGCGTGATTACGCCGGGTTTGCCTTCGCCGGGTGCGGGCATTGCATTGGCTGATTCGGTCGGTTTTTCGTTCGGCTGAATCGGCGCGGTTCCCGTTAATTGCTGGCGGTCGGTGTATTCACGAATCGGCTTGTTTTCAACCGAAGCGATAAATTTGCCGTTGCTCATTTTGATAACTTTGCGGAAAATCAATTTGTTTTCCTCAATCGCTACGAGTTGCCCGTCGAAAAACTTTTCGCCCGGATAAATCGTGTAGGAAAGATCAATCGGCTTGGCTTCGACGAGCGCGGCGTAACCTCTCGGTGTGCGGACAATCCCGGTCACGGACATTTCATCGAGCGTCAAAACGCTCGTCACTTTCGGAATCGGCTGCCCGGTTTCGGCGGCTTGCAGACGCATCTGTTTGTAAAAATTAATGCGCTGTTCGATAGCCGGCGCACCGACCGGCAGAACCGGCGGCGGCAGCGGTTTGACAGGTTTCTGAGGTTTCGACGCATCGGCATTCGCGGGTTTACCGGAACTTGCAGGAGCTGCCGAAACCGTTGTCGAACCGGATTTCTTTTTCCATGCCGGTGCGCTGAAAGGATCACGTCCCTGATTTTGCGCGAAACTCTGTGTCAGACTGCCGCCGGTTAAAGTAAAGCCGGAAACAACCAAACTCAGGCAGGCGATGCGGCGGATTTTCGATTTGTTAGTCATAACGTTCTTCTCTCTTAAGCTGTTAAGCAAAATCCTCTGAAAAATTTATTTCGCGGGTGCCGGCGCGGGTGCGGCGGGTGCGGCAGGCGGCGGAACGGGCTGTCCGGGGACAGGCGGTGCGCCGGGAGTTCCCGGTGCAGGTGTCATATTTTCCGGCGCGGTGTAATACGCCGTCAGTAAAAATCTGGCGTGCAGAGTTTTTCCCGCCGTCTGTTTATCGAGTTGGGCGATGTTGAAATCGCTGATTGAAACGATGCGCGGCAGTTTCGCCATTTTCCCGAAAAATGCCCGCAGGTTGCCGTAGTCGCTGTCCACTTCGACTTCGACCGGCTTTGCCATAATTCCTTCCTGCGTCGAATCTTCGCGCGGTGAGAATCTCATCACGCTCAGACGGCTTTCGTTGGCGGAAGTCTGCAAACCCTGCAAAACATTGGTAATTTCGCGTTCTTCCGGCAGCAAAACCTTCAACTCGTCATATTCCTGCGCTTTGCTCGCATAGAGCGAACGAAACTCATTGATGCGCTGGGTGGCGATGCGGGCGGCTTCATTTTTTTGCTGAAGCTGCGAAACCTGTTCTTCGAGAGCGGCGGTTTCCTCGCGCGTCGTGCTGGTCACCATATAATAGACGGAGCCGTAAAGCAGGGCGGCAACGCCGACTAAGATTGCCAATTGGAATTGCCATTTTAGATTTTTGAATTTCTCGATCATTGTGATTTCCTTCTTTTTGGTTTATTGGAAATAATTAGTTTTTGGCGACCTGCGGGGCAGGCGTGGCAGGCGGCGCAGGCGGCGCGGCGGGCGCGGCAGTTCCGGGCGGAACATTGGCGGCGGTCGTCGGCGCAGTGCTGCCCGTGTCCGTTTTAAGCGGTTTGTAAGCGCAGCGAATCGTAAAATTGATGACGGTCGGTTTCGGCGCGTCCGGGTTGGTCGAGGTCGAAGCCTGTTGGATTTCGGTGCGCTGCGTTTCGATGTTCAGATTGGTAAATAACCCGTCCGAAAATTCGAGACTGCCGCCGAATTTCGTCACCGATTCATCGCTCGGCGAATTGCCTTTGATCGTCACGTTCTGTCCGGCTTGGTCAACGCTGTCGAGATAGATTTCAGGATACATCCCGATTCTTTCGCTCAGAGCTTCCAGCACCGAACTCGGACCGGCTTGCGAACCGCGAAGTTTTTTGATCGCCTCGATGCGTCCGTCTATCCCCTTGATTTTATCTTCGAGGTCTTTCTGTTCCTTCATGACGGCTTCGAGTTGTGCGGCTTGCTGTTTTTGCTCTTCGAGCGCGGCTACGGCAGCGGTATTTGCTCTCTGCGAACTGACGACATCGAGAATAACGACGAAGGCAAGCAGGAATCCGACCGCGAGAGCCATCAGCATCAGCCGTGAAGCCGGGCTGGCGATTTTGCGTTCGACGGATAAAGCCGCGCCCGCGTTTCTTTCTGTGACTGAATGTAAAAGGTTTATCTTAATCATCTGAATTCTGCTCCTCTGACTGCCAAACCGACGGCGACCGCCATTTCGGGCATAATTTCACTTAAATAATCAGGATCGAATTTGCGCGTATCCACCTTGATACTGCGGAACGGGTCTAGTATTTCGACCGGCAGTTCGAGTCGGCGCGACAGGTCTTCGGCGAGTCCGGCGAGTTTTGAACCGCCGCCGGAAAGCAGAATTTTCTGCACGACCGTTTCGTTGTCTTCGGTCGTCGCACGATAAAAGTCGAAGGTTTTCTGAATCTCGATAGCGACGATTTCCGTCACGTTATTCATCAAAGGCTCGATGGATTTTTCTTCTATTCCGTCGTAGGCTTCGGCAACGCCGCGTTTGACGGCTTCGGCTTGCTGAAAACTCAAGCCCAGACTTCTCTGCAAAACGTCGGTAAACTGGCTGCCGCCGACCGTGATGTCGCGCGTAAACAGCGAGCGTGTGCCTTTGACGATATTGACGTTCATCGTCGAAGCACCGATATTGAGCAAGGTCACGACCTGCGAATCGTCCGGCTGATAATTGACTTCGTAGCAGTTTTGCAGCGCAAACGTATCAACGTCTATGACGAGCGGCGTTTTGCCCGAAAGCTGAATCGCCTGTTTCATATTGTCTATGCGTTCGCGTTTGCAGGCGGCGATCAGCACATACGTCGCGTCGGGCGTTTCCGCCGTCACCTGATAATCGAGCGTGACATCAGCCAGATCGTAAGGAATATGTTCTTCGGCGTGCCAGTCAATTGATTCTTCCAGTTCTTCGACGCTCATCGGCGGCAGAATGATATTTTTGAGAATCACCGAATGTCCGCTGACACCCGTGATAACCTGAGTGGCATTGATTTGATTATTCGCGCAGACACTGTTGATGACATCGGAAACGACGTTCAACTCCATTATCTGCCCGTCAATGATCGTGTTGTCAGGCAGGTTTTCAAACCCTAAACTGACCAGATTCAAATTGTTCAGTTTGCCGTCCAGTTCGACCATCTTGATCGAACTCGAACCGACATCTAAACCGGCAACGCTTTTCTTTTTACCGAACAGCATTATTTTTTTCACTCCTTTTAGCTTTCACGCCAATCCTTTTTTTGTTTAATTTCAAGTTTCCCGTTTCATCCGGCAGACGTAAATTTCGCTTTGCCCGACTTTTGCAGAACTCGCTTAAATTTATTGACCGATTGTTTGTTTGATTGTTCGACCGGCGACAATTTCACGGGTCATTTTCAGAAAACTTTTTGCATTGGGCGGTGATGGGAAATGACGGTTTATTGCCGTCACTCTATAAAATTACCTGATTGTTTTGTATATGTCAACAATTATTTACAATGTTTAACGCTAATTGACAAATTTTCTTTCAACAATGATTTGAAATCGGTCAAATTGAACGATCACGCAATTACCGGAATATCGTAAGCCTATTATTTGCAGTATGTTTTGATAAATAACGCGGATTATCAATAATTATCACGAAGTTGTTTGAATAAAATTTGGAGTGATAATTTTCTGAATTTTATTTTGATTTGAAGATTACTTCGCGGATTTTTTCGGCGGTTTCGATTGGTTTTTCAAACGGGAAAAGATGAGTTCCCTCGATCTTTTGAAAATTAACGGCAAAATATTTTCGCATAAACGAAAGCCGCGCAAGTTCGCCTTCGCGTGAGCGTGTGCCGCCGATGTAGGTGATCGGGATTGAAAGTTTGCCGCGCAAGTTCGGTAAATCGTGCGGAATCGTGCGGTAGATTTGCGCTTCGATATGCTGATCGAAAAATAATTGCAGACCTTTTTCGCCCGCAATCGTGCCGTGTTCGACGTAATCGCGCAAAACCTCTTCATCAAACGCGGCAAATTTCGGTTTGCGCCGGAAATGCTCGAACGCTTCGGCTTTGTCCGTCCAAAAATTGCGCCGAACGCGCGTCAGGTGCGAAGGCGTGTAACGGTCAATCTTTTTCGTCAGTTTGAGAAATTGCAGCCCGCGACTGCTCAAACGGCTGATAACGGGAGCGTCGAGCAAAATAATCTGCGAATAAAGTTCCGGTTTTCGCGCCGCGACAAGCAAGTGCAAAATGCCGCCCAAACTGTGTCCGACACCGATCATCGGCGCGTCGTAACGCTCTTCAATCGCGTTTTGCAGTTCATCTCCGAGCAAATTCCAATTGTTCGTCACGGGAAAACGCGCATCGTGAGCGTGGCGTTCGAGATAACCGATCTGAAATTCATTTTCGAGCCGCGCCAGCATTTTGCCGTAAGTTTTAGCCGGAAAACCGTTGGCGTGGGCGAAATGAATTATTTTTTTCATTGCTTCTCATTATAGAAATAGAATTTCGTTAATGACAAGATCGTTTCTGTTTAGGTCGGCTCGCTCTACTTCAAACGGTTTACAATTCATTCTCAAACACCCGAATTATTTAGGATTGGCGATAAAGTTCAATTCCGACACATTGCCGCTGACGCTTAAAACCTGTGCGGGCTGACTAAATTCAAAGCGTTTAGCTTGGGCTGTAATCAGATAAGTTTGACCGGCATTGACTTCATTAAAGTGAAAATAACCGAACGTCGCAGTGGTCGTCAAACGACTCGTTCCGGCTGCATCGGTCAACCGAATCAGCACATTTCTGATCCCGATTCCGGTCGAAGTCAATGCTCTGCCGCTAATCGAAACCTGCGCGGCAGTCGGCGCGGCAGGCGTGAAATTCCAAAACCCGGAACTCACCGCAAACGGATTTCCGCGCAGAGCATTTCCCGCAACTGTCTGCCCGATTGTCCCGTCGAGCGAAAACGCGCCGCCTGACGAATTTTGTCCGCCGCCGCCCGCGATTGCCGATTGCGTGATGGCAAATGTGCCGCCGCTTTGCGCGAAAGAATTCGCCGTCAGAAAAATAAAAATTGAAAATGCAAAGATCGTTCGTTTGGTTTTCATAATTTGACGCTCCTTGTCGTTTATGGAAGTTCCTCGATTTCGATCAGGTATTTTGCCGGACGGTAACAAGCCGGTGCGCCGGTCAAAAACGAGCCGTAATTTGTGGTCAGCGTATGTGTTCCCGCGCCGATGCCTTCGGCGTAACCGACGATATTGATGTCCTGACCGCCGTTAAATGAACCGCCGCCGAGAGCCGTGACAGGAAAACTATTTGTTAAACTGACCGGCGAAAATCCCGCGCCGTCATTTTTTAATCCCGCGCCGAAACCGAAGAAAGAATTTTCGTTGCCGTTGATGTTTTGCTGACCCGTTCCGACCCCGACAAAAGTATTGCTGCCGCCGTTGGTATTAAGACTTCCCGAACCGTTGCCGATGAAAGTATTGAATGCGCCGTTCGTGTTGGAAGTTCCGGCGTTGTAGCCGAAAAACGAATTTGCCGCGCCTGATGAATTCGCCGCGCCCGAATTATTGCCGAAAAACGAATTATTTACGCCCGAATTAACCGCGCCGACGTTGAATCCGGCAAAGACAGTGCCGCTCGAATTCGAGCCGTTCAAAAAACGGCTGCCGCCGAGATTGTATTGCGTTTGCGCGTTGAAACTATTCGCCGCGCCGCTACCGTCAATGTTGAAATTCGCGCCCGTCTGCGTCGTCGTTTGATTCAAAATTCCTCCGCTTCCGCCGCCCGTCGAAGCGATTGTCAAAGTATTTCCCGACGGCGTGATCGTGATATTTGAACCTGCCGCGAGCGTGACATTACCCGTCAGCCCGTTCAAACTCGTTACGCCCGTGCCGAAATCGAGCGAAACATTAAACACGCCGTCCGTCACCGTCACATTTGTAATCTGCTGAACACCGACATTCACGCCGCCCGCCGCCGCGTCGAACAGCGAAAACTGAAAATCGAAATTCCCGTTCGCCGGAGTTCCCGGCGGATTGCTCAGTCATCTCTGATAACTGAATTCGGTCGTCTGCGCTGCAACCTCACCGCTCAAAAACAAAGCGGCAAACATTGCCAAAACTAAAAAGCCGAAACGATTTTTGTCAGTGCGGTTTCGCATATTTTCTTTCTCCGTTCGATTACTAAAATTTCTTTGATTGCGGGCAAAAAGCTGAAATCAACTAAAATCAGAGCTTTACCGTTTGCCGGAATTAATTGAAAAACAGTTTTTTTTAAGGAAGATACACCGATGGAATAGCTATGTCCGAACTGAAACCCCATTGCGTCGCTTTGAATCCATCCCGGCTTTGCAGCAAATACCAAGTCCCGTTTGACGGGCGATAAACTGCCACATCAGCTTTACCGTCGCCGTCATAATCTGCCGGAATTGTAATATCATTACTCAAACCCCATTGCTCGGCGCGGAAACCGGCAGTTGTTTGCAGCAAATACCAAGTCCCGTTTGACTGGCGATAAACCGCGATGTCGGTTTTGCCGTCGCCGTCATAATCTGCCGGAACGAGTTTGTCCGTGCTAAAACCCCATTGAGTCGCTTTGAATCCGTCGCGGCTTTGCAGTAAATACCATGTTCCGCTTGACGGACGATAAATGGCGATGTCCGTTTTACTGTCACCGTCGTAATCGGCGGGAATCGGGATGTCTGCGCTCAATCCCCATTGCGTGTAGGTCACGCCGCCGGTTGAATTGAGGATATACCAAGTGCCGTTTGACGGTCGGTAAACTGCAATATCGGCTTTGCCGTCGCCGTCATAATCGGCAGGAACGGGAATGTCCGCACCGATGCCCCATTGAGTGTATGTCACGCCGCCGCTTGAATTTAAGATATACCAAGTGCCGTTCGACTGACGATAAATAGCGATGTCTGTTTTGCCGTCGCCGTCGTAATCGGCGGGGACGATTTTATCTGTCGAGTTGCCCCACTGTGTCGCGCTGAATCCGTCCATCGAATTAAGAAAATACCAGATTCCCATGTTTGGACGATAAACCGAAACGTCTGCTTTTCCGTCGCCGTCGAAATCGAAAGGTGTTTTTCTAAATGTCGGCGATGCCGCCTGATTAACGGTAAAAGTTTTTCCGGCAACCGTGATCGTTCCGGTTCGCATTGCGCCGGAATTGGCGGCGACAGTAAAAGTTACCGTGCCGTTTCCCGAACCGCTTGCGCCGCCGGTAATCGTGATAAAACCGTTGTTGCTGACGGCGGCGTAATTGCATCCGGCTTGCGACGTGACGGAAATCGTATTGCCTGCGCCGCCGCTTGCGCCGATGGTTAGACTTGTCGGCGAGATCGAATATACACAAGCATCGTCATTAATAATCGTTCCCGTGCCGACTCCGCCGAGAATCGTGCCGTTGACCGCACCCGATAAATTAATCGTAAAAGTTTCAGTCGGCTCGACCGCCGTATCGCCGTTGACGAAAACCGTGACGGTTTTGCTGATTTCACCCGGCGCAAAAGTCAGCGTTCCCGAAGCCGTTTGATAATCTGACGGCGCAGTCGCCGTGCCGTCGGCGGTCGCGTAATTGACCGTGACAGTTTGCGTGGTCGCCGCCGATAGGCTGACGGTGAAATTAAACGCAGTCGTGCCGCTGTTGCCTTCGTTCAGAGAAACATTGCCGATGGAGATATTCGGGACAACCGGATCGCTTTGCAGGCGCACGATTCTCTGCCGCGCAAAACAACTGACGGTTTGAAATCTGCCGCCGATTAAGATTTTGCCGTCCGCTTGGCGGGCGATGGCGACCGGCGTATTATCGGGACCTTGATTGGTGCAGTTCGGTGTGATCGGATAAAAAAGGTCGCGTGTGCCGTCGGTATTGAAACGCGAGATCGCGCAGCCCTGCTCGAACGGCGTTGCACAAAAATTGCCGACAGCGATAACTTTGCCACTCGGTTCTTGGAGAAGATCGGAAATCTGTGGACCGAGCGAGGACGAATTATACGACGTATCTACCGAACCGTCCGGGTTGACCCGCGTCAGCGAATTGCGCGAACCCGTGTTCCCGGTGTGGGTTCCGCCGAGATAAATTTTGCCGTCCGCCTGCCGAATAACCGCCTGCACAACGTCGAGCGCATCGCCCGCGACATTGAAACTCGTGTCCGGTGTGCCGTTCGGATTAAGCCTGACGGCGTTTCTGAAAGTCGTCGTTCCGACGATGATCGTAAAATCACCGCCCGCGATAATTTTCCCGTCCGGCTGAAGGGCAAAGGCGTAGGCACGTCCGCTGTTATTGGTAAACGTCAAACCGATGTCAAAACTCGTGTCGAGTGTGCCGTTCGGATTCAGCCGCGCGACGACTCTTCTTTCAATCAAACCGATGGTCGAAAAACCGCCGCCGACCAAGATTTTCCCGTCCGGCTGCAAAGCGAGTCCGTCAAGCGGGCTGTTGAATATCGGCAAACTAAACGAAGCGTCAAGCGAACCGTCCGAATTCAGGCGAATCAACTGATAAGTCGTGCCGCCGATGCGAAAATCATTCCCCGCGACGAGGATTTTCCCGTCCGGCTGGATGATAATTCTAACTGCCGCGACCAGATCGCCCTGCGAAAACAGCGGCGGCACGAAAGTCGTGTCAACCGAACCGTCCGGGTTAAGCCGCGCTAAACCGTTTCGCGGAACTCCGGCGACGACATTGAAAACACCGCCGATTACAATTTTCCCGTCCGACTGCACGGCAACCGCAAACAGCATATCCGAAAAAAACTGCGACGAAATCACCCCGGCATTAAAACTCGGATCAACATCACCCGGCGCAGCCTGAACCGACGGCGAAATCAATATCAATAACGCCAAAAACAAAACGAACGAAAATGCTGCCTGAATAGATTTTTTAAACTTCATAATTGCTTCTCTTTTGATCGGGGATAATTTGCAAAATCAAACTTCCAATTTTTGTCCCGCAAATAATAACGCGATGCGAAAACGGAAAAAGACTGACTTTTTTCTCGGCTGATAAATTTTCAGGGACTGAACAAACGCAATTATTTCAGACAAAAACCGTCTTGATAACTACTCTGTTGAGCAGGTATCGAGGTCTTCAACTTTATAAAATTGAAATTGGCTGTGATTTGTTTACACGATTTTTTCGCGTAAGGCTTTGGCGACGGCTTCGGTTTTGGAATGAACCTGTAATTTTTCGTAGATGTTTTTGAGGTGAAACGAAACCGTGTGAATCGAGATATTCATCTCACGCGCAGCGGTTTTTTTGTGATGTCCTTCGATCAAAAGTTTTAATAGTTCGGTTTCCTGCGGCGTTAAATGATAATCGGCGTGTTCCGGCGGGCGAAATTCACGGAACAATTTGACGACGCGGGCAGCGATGGTCGGCGACATCGGCGAACCTCCCATCACGGCTTCGCGCAAGGCTTCGAGCAGACGCGCGGGCGGCGTATTTTTCAATAAATAACCGTTCGCGCCGTTGCACAGAGCATTAAAAATCTCCCTGTCATTGTCGTAAATCGTCAGCGCGATGATCGGCGTTTCGGCGAAAATTTCACGCAGTTTGACGATGCCTTCCGTGCCGCTCATTCCGGGCAAACCGAGATCAGTCAAAATCGCGTCGGGTTTTTCGTTCTTAATTTGCGCCAGCGCGGTTTCCATCATCCCGAACGCCGCGACGCATTTAAAGCCGTCCGTGCCGTTAATCAATGCACACAAACCTTCGCGGATGTCGCGCAAATCTTCGATCAGCACGACGCGCAAATCTATCGGTTTGGCTTCGGTCGGTTGAATGTTCGTTATCGAATTCATAAATTTTCAATCGCCGTTCGCGGATAATTTTCTCTAAAATCCACGTTTAATTTTTCTTGCGCCGAAACGGAATCCAGCTTGGCGTGGCGGCTTCAAATTGGTCGTCGGTCAGCATCCGCACGTCGCTGCCGTCGGCTCGCATGACGAAAATTTCGCCGTAGGGCTGCGGGTTGAGCGGATGCAGAACCGATTCGTCTTTGAAACCGCCGTGTGCGCCGGCGAAGGCGATCCATTTTCCGTCGGGCGACCACGAACAGTGCGCGTCGTTTCCGGGCGTGTTCGTCAATTGTTTGCCATCAGTTCCGTCGGGCTTGACCGTGTAGATATTGTAATCACCGTCGCTCAATCGCGTGAAGGCGATGCGCTGTCCGTCGGGCGACCACGCGGGAAAATTGTCGTGGCTGTCGGCGGTCAAAACGCGCGTCGCGCCCGTTTCGGTGTCCAGAATAAACAGACCTTTTTTGTCTTTGTTGGCGGCTCGAAAGACGATTTGTTTGCCGTCGGGCGACCAAGACGGAAAGCCGCTGTTGCCGTCGCCTTTGGTCAGAATTTTCAAGTTCGTGCCGTCGCCGTTGATGACCGCGATGTCGGCAAGTGCCGCGCCGTTCGTCGTTTGAAAAAATCGCCCGAAACCGAACGCGATTTTATCGCCCTGCGCCGACCAGACGGGCGCGAGAACACTTTTTTCCGCGTCGCCGAATAAAATTTTCTGTCCCGAACCGTCGGCGTTGAGCAGCAAAATACTGTTGTGCAAAATTCCCGCCGTTTGATCGTTACTGATAAATTTTTCGCCCGACGGCGCAAACGATGGAAAAATTCCGGTGCGAATCAGTTTAAATTGAGAATCGCGGCTGTAATTCGGTCGAAACGGAGGATATTTAAGCTCGGTTTCGCGGTGAAAAACCATCCGTTTTCCGTCCGCCGACCAACTCGGACTGTTAAATTCGCCGCGTGCGCCCGCCGCGCCGTTCGTAAATTCGATTCCGGCGTTTTGCAGGCGCGAAACGTAAGCGATTTTATTGTCCGCAAGCCATCGCGGAGAAACTTTTTCGCTCGCGCCGCTCGTTTCGATGCGCCGTTCGCCGCTTGTCACATCAATCGTCGAAATCTGCGTCGTGCCGCCGGTTTTTCGCTGAACCGAAACTATTTTGTTGACTTCATCGAGCGCGGCTTCGTAAAACGCGAGGCGTTTGCCGTCCGCCGACCAGACCGGATTTCCGGCAAAAGTCTGCGAATTTGTCAGCCGCCGCAAACCGCTGCCGTCCGCCCGAATCAGATATATTTCCGTCGAAAGCAAGGTTGAAAATCCGTCCTTTGCTTTCGGCTTCGTCGAATCGCGGTTGGACGTAAATGCCAGCCATTGACCGTCGGGCGACCACGCCGGACGAAAATCTCCCGCCGGATTGTTCGTCAGATTGCGAAGTTTTTTTGACTTCAAATCAAGAATCCAAACATCCGCGTGACCGCTGCGGCTCGAAACAAACGCAAGCGATTTCCCGTCGGGCGAAACAGCCGCCTGATCGTCAAAAGCTGCGTCGTCGGTTAATCTTTCCAACTTTTCACCGTCGGCGTGAACTCGGTAAATGTCCGCCGAACCATTGCGCTCCGAAGTAAAATAAATCCATTTTCCGTCCGGCGAAAATGTGGCGTTATAATCCGATTCGGCATTCGGGAGCAGCGGTTTAGCGTTTGAGCCGTCCGCGTCCGCCGTGAAAATATCAGTATTCATCGGCGCAAATTTGGCAAAGGCGATTTCATAATTTCGCTCAATTTTGGCGGTATTATTTTGCCCGCAAGTCGCCGAAGCGAGAAGCAAAACGATAAAAATAATAACCTGAAGCTTCTCCATAAATTTCGTTTAAATTTCGAGTTCCACTTTATTTATTCGGCGAAGTTTCTCTGATATTCGTATTCTGCGCCGCAATTATCAGCCAGATTCCTTTTCGTCTTTCCAGAATCCAGGTGAAAATTCCGTGACGCGGCTGGCGTAGTGTTCCGTCGGGGTCTTTGTCGCCTTTGATCGCCCATTCGACGTGTGCGACGGCGACATCGGATTTAACGAATTTGACCGTCGTATTTTTCGTCGTCCAGACGCTTTCCTTAAACTGCATCGCGTGACCTTTGGTGTGATAATCTTCAAATTCCAAACGATTTTTTTGCCACACGCCGCCGACGGTGATAAAATCCACATCTTCCGCCACGAGCCTCGAAAGTGCCTTCATATCGTGCCGATTCCAGTCGTCCTGCCAACTCAAAGCGATGCTTTTAATATTTTCCGTATCTTTGGCATTGCCTCCGGTTTGCGCTGTCAGCGATGAAACCGATACAAATGTAACTATAAGCAAACCTAGCCAAAAAGATATTATTTTTTTCATTTTATAAAAGAAATCTCAGTTTATATCAAAATAAATTGCGGGACTGTGACGAAAATCTATCAAACAAATGCAACAAATGTAACTACTCAAAGAAGTAGGTTGTCGCTCGAATCAAACGCGGCTGATTTTCGGCAGCGGTAAATTAAATTCGACAGACGTGCCGCTTGATTTCGACGATTCGATTTGCAGATTTCCGCCGAGTGCGTGAGCGCGTCGCGTCATACTTCGCAAGCCTTGTCCGTCGTAATTTTCTCCCGAATCGAAGCCTTTGCCGTTGTCGGCGATTCGTAAATTTAAGTTTGCGCCGTGCAGATTAAAATCAATTTCGACCTTCGTGCAGTCCGAATGTTTCGCGGCGTTGTTGACTGATTCTTTAAAAATTAACAGCACGTCGCGCCGCACTCCGACGCTCAATTTCAAATCCGCGTCGGTCGCATTAAAACTCAAATCAATCTCGCGGTAGCTGAAAACTTCTTCGGCGTGTTGGCGCATCCGGCGCGTTAAATCGAGCAAACCGTCGTGTTCGGGCGCGATTGCCCAGACAATATCGTTCATCGAAGCGACCGATTCGCGGGCAATTTCGGCAATCGAAGGCAGAAGTTTTCTGTTCCCGTTAGAATTTTGCTGCTGATTTGCCACTTCACTAAGCAGCGCAATTCTGGTCAGATTCGCGCCGATGTCGTCGTGCAAATCCGTCGCAATCCGCGTTCTGATGCGCTCCATTTCGAGCAGACGCGCCAGACGATTTTTGTAAAAAAGATAAAATAATCCGCCGACAAGCAAAGCCGACAACAGCAAAAACCACCAACGCCGCCAAATCGGAGCGGCGATTTTGAACGACACGGTCGCGGGCGAACTGTAAATTCTATCGGCGGTTTGGGCGCGAACTTCAAATTTATATGCGCCCGCCGCAAGATTGGCGAAATTGACGGTGCGCTCAGATGTCTGCGTCCAATCCGTGTTTTCAAAACGATATTCGTAACGCAGACGTTCGCCGAGATTCGTCGCCAAACCGAGAAAGTCAACCGTGATTTGCTGTTGATCCGCACTCAAATCGAGCGGCGCAATCGCCGTTTCGCCCAACACCGAAACGGCTTGCGGAACGCCGGAAACGCGCAAACCCGTAATCAAAATATTCGGCGATTGGCGCGTAAATTCAGGTTCGGGAACGAATCGCGCCAAGCCGTTAGTCGTGGCGAACCAGAGATTATTTTGGCGGTCGCGGTAGGCGGTTTCGACGTTGCTGTTCGGCAAACCGTCGGCGGTCGTGAAATTTTCGACTTGTCCGGTGTCGGCGTTTAATCGGTCTAATCCGCGTCCCGTGCCGATGTAAATTCTGCCGAAAGCGTCTTCGGTAATGCAGGAAACGCCGATACTCGAAAGTCCTTCGGCGGGCGTGTATTGTTTGAAATTCAGTTGGTCGGCGTTCACGTCGTCAAGCCGCAAAACGCCGTTTGCCGTATCCGCAATCCAGAGGCGATTTTTGCCGTCAACATATAAATCGCGCAGCCAATCCGCCAACAGTTTGTTTTCACTCTGCGAAAAAATCTTAAATTGTCCGTCGCGGTAACGAATCAGTGCGGTGTTGTCCGTGTCCGTTCCCGTGCCGATCCACAGATTGCCCGATTTATCTTCGACGAACGCCGTCACGAGCCGATTTTTTTCGATTCCTGCTTGCTGCGTGTAATCGTGCCAAACTTTTGCGCCGCGTTCCCAACGCCACAATTCATAAACATTGCCGATCATCGAAATCCAAAAATCCCCGCGCGAATCTTCATAAAACCTGAAAATTTCCGAAGGTTTTGAGCCGACCATAATTTTTTGCGGCGCAATCGCTGCCAAATCTTCAAATTTCTTCGGTTGCGGAAATCGAAAAACGCCGCCGCTGAACGGAAACCACCAATCGCCTGATGTGCGGTCTTGCCGGACGGTTTGCTTCCAGCCCCAACCGAAATAAGCAGGAACCGGCGGAAAATTCGGCTTGACGAGTTGAAATTTTTCGCCGTCGAAACGGCTGACCGTGCGAATTGCGCCGTCGTTGTAACTTGCAAAAAGTTCGCCCGCCGCATTTTCAAAAATCGAATTCGGCATCCGGTTCGTCGTGCCGTTCGCTTCCGTGTAAGCCGTAAAACCGTAACGCGCCCATTTTTTCAAACCGTAGCGCGTACCGAACCAGAGATTTTTTTCGCGGTCTTCGAGGACGCTCCAGATTTCCGCCGACAATTCGTTTTCCGGCGCGTAAGTCTTGCAGACTGAGTCTTTATCATTTTGCCAAAGACACAATCCTTTTGTCGTTCCAACCCAAAAGTTGCCGTCACCCGTTTCTAATAAATTCGTAATCCAATTCGCGGGCAAGCCGTCTTTCGTCGTGTAATATCGCTCGACGATGTTTTGATTTTTGTTGATTTCGGCGGTCAGTAAACATAATCCGGCAGTGTTGTGCGGACGAAAGCCGACCCAAATGCGCCCATTCCGATCTTCGTGCAACACGGAAATATTCACTTCGGGCAAGCCGTTTTCCGTCGTGAAATGTTCGGTTTCGCCATTGGGCAAAATCCGAAACAAACCTTTGCCGAGTGTGCCGATCCACATCACGCCGTGCCGGTCTTTGATAATCGAACTGATTTCGCCCGCACCGCCGGATGCGTCATTCAAATCAACTTCGACAAGTTTTCCCGCGTCCGTTAATTGATAAAGTCCGTCGTCCGTTCCCGCCCAAATCGCGCCGTTTTCATCTTCAAACAAAACCTCGAAACTTTTCGCCGCCGGATTATCGGGCAAAAAGTTCGTGAACAGCGGATTTTCCTTCGACGCGGCAAGTCCTTTCGGATTCAAACGCGCCAATCCGCCGTTGGTCGCAATGTAAATCGTCCCGTTTTTAGTTTCGAGAAAATCGTTGACGTGACGGTCGGGCAAACCGTCAAGATTCGTGAAATTCGTAAAGGCATAACCGTCAAAACGCGAAATGCCTTCATCCGTGCAAAACCACAAAAAACCGCGCGAATCCTGTTTGATTTTATAAACATTGTCGCGCAGCAAACCGTCGGCGACCGTATATGTTTTGATCGGCAGGCGTTGAGCGGAAACCGAAACCGCCATCATCAAAATAACGACAATCGAAATTACGGGCAAAAAATGCCGTAGATTTTTGAGAATATCGAGTGCAAAATCAGAAAATGATGTCTGCCGGATTTTTAACTTACCGGGATGAAAACGAATGTTTCGAGATTTTGTAAAAATGGATTTTCCAACTTCCGAATCCGACCGGCGCAAATCTTTTTGGCTGCAAGTTTTGGCAGGAAAATCGTTGGTGTGAGCGAAATGGAGATTCGGCTTAATCATCAATAATAGAAAGCGTTTTAAGTTTCGTTTCAAGCGGCGTATGGCGGTCGTAGAAATATCTGCCAATTAAAATCCATTCAAATGAAATAGTAAAAAAACTCATCGAAATCACACCGTAACCGAATGTTTTGAAATCGCCGAAAAAATAAAATGGCGACCATAACAAAGCCGCCGGAATTACTGCAAAAGAATCAATAACCAGAATAATTGCGGTGACTATCGCCGAAATTCCAAAAATAAAGTTAAAGAAAACATTATCCGGTTTCACGAAGAAACCTAGCTTCCAAATCAAAATAAATAACAAAATTAAAGTCCAATGCACTATTGCAAACAGCAAGCCGATCTGATTTTCGCGGATGTCGAGCCATTTTTTCATATTGTAATTCGAGATAAAAACTAAACTCGAATATTCAAACAAATTTCCTAAATAGTTTATAGTGCTGAGTTTACAGGTTACAGTTTCGCTTTGATTCTCACACTCACCGTTCACCACTCACCACCTAAAAAACCGCTCACCACTAAAATTATTGAGTGTTAAATCGCTGCCAATAGCCGACATCAATCCATCTGCCGAGTTTGTAGCCGACTTCGCGGAAACGCGCGACTTTGTTGAAGCCGAGTTTTTCGTGAAAATTGACGCTCGGATCGTTCGGCAGAGAGATTCCGGCAACGACAGTGTGAACATTCGTTTCGGCGAGTTCTTCAAACAGTTTTTCATACAAACGGCTGCCGACACCTTTCTGTTTGGTGTCATTTTTGACGTAAATCGAAACTTCCGCCGCGTATTGATAAGCCTGACGCAGTTTAAATTGCGCGGCGTAAGCATAGCCGCAGATTTCGCCTTCATCTTCGGCGACCAGATACGGATATTTGACGGTCGTTTCGGCGATGCGTTCCTGCATCTCCGCGCCGGTTAGCGGTTCGGTTTCAAAAGTAACGTGCGTATTTTTGATGTAATAATTATAAATTTCCGCAATTTGCGCGGCATCTTCGAGTTTGACGGGTCGAATATTCATATTTTACTTTAACTCCATTTTCGCAATTGATTCGAGATGCACTTCGTCGGGACCGTCGGCGAGACGCAGCGAACGGGCATAAACCCAAAAATTTGTCAGCGGAAAATCCTGCGAAACGCCGCCGCCGCCGTGCGTTTGGATGGAGCGGTCAATGATCTGCAAAGCCATCTGCGGGACGACCGCTTTAATCATTGCAATCTCTTTTCGCGCCGCTTTATTGCCGGATTCATCCATCATCCACGCGGTTTTCAGCACCAGCAGACGCGCCTGTTCGATTGCCGGACGCGCTTCGGCGATCCATTGACGAACAACGCCCTGAGCGGCAATCGGCTGCCCGAACGCCGTCCGGTTTTTGGCGCGTTCGCACATCAGTTCGAGCGCACGATCCGCGACACCGATCAGGCGCATACAATGATGAACTCTGCCCGGACCGAGCCTTCCCTGCGCGATCTCAAAACCGCGACCTTCGCCGAGCAGCAGATTTTCCGCCGGAACGCGGACGTTTGTAAACGAGATTTCGGCGTGTCCGTTCGGCGCGTCGTCAAAACCGAAAACGTCGAGAACGCGCTCGACTTTGACACCTTCCGCATCCATCGGCACGAGAATCATTGACTGCTGCAAATGTTTGGCGGCGTGTTCATCGGTTTTGCCCATAAAAATCGCCAGTTTGCAGCGTCGGTCGCCCGCGCCGGTTGACCACCATTTGCGCCCGTTCAAAACGTAAAATTCGCCGTCTTTGACAATCGAAGAACAAATATTCGTCGCGTCCGACGAAGCGACTTCGGGTTCGGTCATCGCAAAACACGAGCGAATTTCGCCGTTCAAAAGCGGCGCCAGCCACGCTTCTTTGTGCTGCTCCGTGCCGTATCTTTCCAGCACTTCCATATTGCCCGAATCCGGTGCGGAACAGTTAAAAACCTCGCTCGCCCACGTCACTCTGCCCATTATTTCGGCAAGCGGCGCGTATTCGAGATTGCTCAAACCGGAAATTTCGGGCAGAAAAAGATTCCACAAATTTTCGACTTTGGCTTTTTCCTTCAAGTCTTCGATGATTTGCGAAGGCTGCCAACGGTCGCCGGAATTAATTTCAGCGTGAAAGTTTTTTTCGTTCGGATAAATGTTTTTATCCATAAAAGTTTGCAGACGATTTTTAAGTTCGGCGGTTTTGGGCGAATATTCAAAATTCATATTTTTCGACAGATTAACATAATTGCGATTTTTTTTATATTTTCCGTTGCTTCCAACGCTGATTAAATGCTATCTTTTTCCGTCAACTTTCCCCGTTAAAATCTATGAAAAAATCAATCAAAATTTTCGCGTCGGCATTTGCGCTGACGTTGGTTTTTGCCTTCGGCACATTCGCGCAGTGCGAAGCTAAAAAAATTTCTTTTCCCGCCGGCAACACGATTTCATTGAGCGGTAAAACCGGCGGCTGTAATCGTTTCGCGGTGACGATTGCCGACGGTCTGAAAGTTTCGATCAAACTCGTATCAACCGACAGCAAAGCGCGTTTCGATCTGCAAAGCGGTTCGGAAGACGAAACCGGCTCGGCGTTATATCCCGATCTGACGACCTTCAACAATTATCTCGAAGGCAACGATTGGGAAATCGGCATTAAAGGCACGGCGCAAACCGCTTACACTTTGAAAATCGCAGTCACCGACGAATAATTTTTTCAGTTCGGAATTCCGTCTTCAGACGGCTTTCACGCCGCGCTTCACCGTCGTTTGCCGCGTATTGCGGGAATCTGAACTGAAATTGCGAATTTTTGAGACATCAGCGGAAAGTAATTTTCGTTGATGTTTTTGTTTGAAGATGAACATCAAATCCCGACTCATTTATTTTGCTCTCTTTTTACTGATTCTCGCGGTCGAAATTATCATCGCGCTTTTTGTGAAAGACTCGATCATTCGCCCGTTTGTCGGCGACGCGCTCGTGGTCGTTTTGATTTATTGTTTTCTGCGGATATTCTTAAACTATGCGCCTTTGAAACTTGCGTTCGGTGTTTTGATATTTGCTATTGTCATCGAGATTTTGCAGTTTTTCGATTACGTCAAACTGCTCGGTTTACAGGATAATCGCTTTCTTTCGATTATGATGGGCAGAACTTTTGAATGGTCGGATTTCGTCGCTTATCTTGGCGGATTTTTATTAATTATCACCGGCGAAAAATTGAGAGGAAACAACAAATAATGATGGATTATTATCAGGATGCGCGGCGTTACGATTTGTTCGAGGGCGAATTTGCGACGGGAGATTTTCTCGATTTTTATGTGCGGCAAATCGAACGCTGCGGCGAACCCGTTTTGGAACTCTGCTGCGGTTCGGGACGTTTGACGATTCCTTTGATGGAAAAAGGTTTTGCCGTCAAAGGTTTGGATATTTCAGACGAAATGATGCAGCTCGCCGAAGAAAAAGCGCAGGCGCGAAACGTCAAACTCGATTTGATCAAAGGCGATATGACCGATTTCGACTTGGGCGAAAAATTTAATTTGATTTTCATCCCGGCGCAGAGTCTGACGCACCTTGACGAGATTTCCGCCGTTGAAAAATGTTTCGCCTGCGTCAAAAAACATCTGGCTGACGACGGCAGATTTTTAATCGAACTGCATAATCCGTCATTGGAAATTCTTTTATTAAAACCGGATCGGGCGCATTTGCGGGCAGTCATCGGAAACACTCGGATCGGCTCGAAATCTTTTTACGATACGGCAACGCAAATTAATCATATCGAACTGATTTTTCAAGAAAACAATGCCGCACCCGACCAAATTTTAACATTCAAAATGCGGCAGTTTTTCCCGCAGGAAATTAATGCGCTGCTCAAATATAACGGATTTGAAATCGAACATAAATACGGCGATTTTCTTGAAAACGAATTCAATACCGATTCGCCGAAGCAGTTGATTGTCTGCCGAAAAATATGAAAGACACCAAACCGATCAGACCCGGCGAAGAATTAAACGAGGCAAATCTGCAAACTTTTCTGCGGGAAGATCTCGACGTTTCCGCCGGTGAAATCGTCATCGAACAATTCCCTTCCGGCGCGTCGAACCTGACATACTGCGTCAAAATCGGTGAACAGGAATACGTTCTGCGCCGTCCGCCGTTCGGCAATCAGGTCAAATCGGCGCACGATATGTCGCGTGAATTCAATGTTTTATCCAAATTAAGCGAAGTTTATCAGCCTGCGCCAAAGCCTTTGATTTATTCCGGCGACGAATCAATCATCGGTTCGGAATTCTATCTAATGGAACGCCGTCACGGTTTGATTATTCGCGGTAAATCGCCGGAAAATTTGGAAACTTCACCCGATCTTCAAAAGAAAACCGTCAAATCATTCATCGAAAATCTCGCCGAACTCCACGCGCTCGACTACCACAAGATCGGTTTGGAAACTCTCGGCAAACCCGAAGGCTACGCGCGAAGACAGGTCGAAGGCTGGACGAAACGCTATTTCAACGCCAAAACCGACGAGCATTCCGAACTCGAAAAAGCCGTCGAATGGCTCAACCACAACATTCCCGCCTCGGACGGCGCAACGCTCGTGCATAACGATTACAAATTCGACAACGTGATGCTCGACCCGCAGGA
Organism: Pyrinomonadaceae bacterium; assembly: GCA_965247235.1. Lineage (GTDB taxonomy): Bacteria > Acidobacteriota > Blastocatellia > Pyrinomonadales > Pyrinomonadaceae. The sequence goes on along the minus strand of OZ252004.1, from coordinate 4,394,936 downwards.
TTTAACGAAAATCGTCGCCGTTTTAGATTGGGAATTAACGACCGTCGGCGAACCTTTGATGGATTTAGGCACGACACTCGGCTATTGGATGTCGCGCGAAGCCGGCGCGGAACTGCTCTCGATGCCGTTCAATCCGCGCGTCTTGATGGAGAATATTTCGCGTTCTGAATTAGTCGAAATCTACGCCGAAAAATCCGGCAGAGATGTTTCAAACATCCTTTTTTATTACGTTTTCGGCACTTTCAAAATCGCCGCCATCGCCCAGCAAATCTATTTCCGTTATGCCAAAGGCTTCACCACAGATCAACGCTTTGCAACCTTTAATCGATTCGTCAAAGCACTCGGCAAAATCGCGGTTCACGCCATCGAAAAAGGCAAAATTTAGTTGCGAGAAAGTTAACAGAGATGAAGAGAATGGAAGGGATAAATCAAAACTTAAAATTTTAATCCCTGCCAATCCTCTTCGTCCCTGTTAATTTGTTTTTCTTGTTTTTAATTCAAGAATTCATTATTAAGAATTAGTTCGCTGTTTCCAACTTTGCGGCTGACTTCCATCATCAATTCTGACCATCGAAATCGCACCGGGACTCGGACAAACCAACGCGCAGAGATTACAACCGACGCATTCGGGTTCGTCAACGACGGGAAATTTATTCTCGTCAAACGAAAAACACTGATGCGCTCCATCTTCGCAGGCGACGTAGCAGAGATTGCATTTGATACAATTTTCGTTGTTGACGCGGGCGACGACTTTGTAATTCAAGTCTAAATTTCCCCAATCGGTCACTCGATTGACCGATTTGCCGATGATGTCGTTGACGGAAGCAAAACCTTTTTCGTCGAGGTAATTGTTCAAACCGTCAATCATATCTTCGACGATGCGATAACCGTAGTGCATAACGGCGGTGCAAACCTGCACATTTGACGCGCCGAGTAATAAAAATTCCACCGCGTCGCGCCAATTATTAATGCCGCCGATGCCCGAAATCGGAATGTTCACGCCTGAATCACGCGCCAATTCCGAAACCATATTAAGCGCAATCGGCTTGACCGCCGTGCCGCAATAACCTCCGTGCGCCGCCATTCCGTTGACGTTCGGATAAGGAATCATCGAATCAATATCAACGCCCATCACGGAATTTATCGTATTTATCAGCGAAACCGCGTCCGCGCCGCCGCTCGCCGCCGCGCGTCCGGGCGGCAAAATGCTCGTTACATTGGGAGTAAGTTTCACAATCACCGGCAGATTTGAAACTTCCTTGACCCATTCCGTCACCATCCGCGTATATTCGGGAACTTGCCCCATCGCCGCGCCCATTCCGCGCTCCGACATCCCGTGCGGACAGCCGAAATTCAGTTCAAAACCGTCCGCGCCCGTGTCCTGCGAACGCTTCACAATCTCGTGCCAAGCCTCGCGCTTCGATTCGACCATCAGCGAAATTATCACCGCATTATTTGGATATTTTTTCTTACACTCATAAATTTCTCTGAGATTCACGTCAAGCGGACGATCCGTAATCAACTCGATATTATTCAGCCCGATCATCCGCAGCGCACCCGAATCAATCGAAGCCAGCCGCGAAGAAACATTCACAATCGGCTCGCCCAAAGTCTTCCAAACCGCGCCGCCCCAACCCGCCTCAAACGCCCGCTCAACCATCGAACCCATATTCGTCGGCGGCGCAGAAGCCAGCCAAAACGGATTCGGCGATTTAATGCCCGCGAAATTCACACTTAAATCTGCCATAATTTTTTATAGTGAAAAATAATAATTTCTCATTTTTGCCGCCATCAGTTTTCGCCGCAAAACTAAAAACTCTGAGTAATCGTCAAAGCTCATTTCCATAATTTCAGATGGAACGCAATTAGCCTGTAAGTTTTCCAATAATTCCTGATGCGATGAAATTCCGCTGACCAAATTTTGATTTCCCGAAATTTGAGCGTTTATCAATTCAAAATAGTCCTTCGGCGGTTTGTTTCCGACTTTGATATTTATTTCGGACTGCATATAAACGTAGTTGGCGATTTGATTGTATTTGCCTCTGTCCAATCCGTTTTTCTTCAAATAATCTTTTGGAAACAAATGATGAATGTCGCCGCGCAGAGAAATCAAATCATTAACGGAAACATTTTTTGACAGAAAACCTTTGTCGTTCGCTTTGACTTGCGATGCCAAAAAGACGTTGAAATATGGACTGCTGGCAACGGAAGTATCTAAACTTTGCGGCAGTGCAGCATTCCAAAAAGCATCCGACAATTCGCCTTCTTCCTTTTCTTTGAGATATTCGGCAAACGGTCTTTCGGCGATTTGTTTGATGTCGAAGTCGAAAAACGATTCGGGCGAACCTGAATATCTGCCTGTCAAAATCGAATAAACCAGCCAACGCCTGACGTAGCTTTCAATCGCCACCGAATTTACTCCGAGTTCGCGCAGTTTCAAGTAAATAATGTAAGCAAAATTGAGCGTGTTTTGTGAGCGAATAAGTTTCGGCGAAATAAAACCGGCGGATTTTACAATCATCAAAAATCGCTTGAAATTGGTTTCGTTGATAAAATTCTCAACGCCGATTTTGAGCGTTGCAAACGATTGTTCGGCGATTGAATCTTCAAAGGTTCTGGTTTCAAAATTTCTTCCCGAAAGCAGACTGACCAAATCCGACAATTTTCCGCGATTGAACTGCGACGTAAAAGCAACCCGAATCAAATCCGTATAATCAGGATCGTATAAATCTTCGTTTTCGGTTTTCAGCCACTGCATTTTCTGAAAGAAACCTGTTGCGGCAAAATCTTTATCATTATCAACGATGTGTTTGTAAAATTCGGGCGCAATCGCCAAATGACAAAAATAATCTATCGCTTTTCTTAATTCGTTGCCTTTGTATTCCGTATTCGTCGCAATTTTGCTCATTGCAAAATCCGCCTGACTCAAAACCACGCCTTTTGAGTTGATACGAATAAAAATTTCCGTCACCGTTTCAATATCCAAATCGTGCGCGAGTTCGATAATACCGATTTGTTTCTTCGGAATGTTTATGAGATTCGTAAAAGCGCTTCTGACTTGTTTTTTATCAACATCGGGATTTAATTCAAAATAACTCTCCGCAATTTCAAACAAATCTATGTTTCCGTTGATAGCTTGCGAAATATCGTGAAGCCAAGTTTTATCTTTCAAAATCGCCGGATTCTGAACTTCAAATTTTTCGGTCAGAGGATTGAAAGCGATTTTTATTTTAATTCGACGGTAAGTTTTATCAATCACATATTCGCCCAAAATCGCCGCCGTCAAAGCCGTTACTCTTTGCTGTCCATCAATTAAAATTTTCTTGCCTTCGCTCAGACTTCCGTCTTTAAGGCGAATATTCGGATTTTTCCACGCAATCACATAACCGACCGGATAACCTTGATAAAGACTATCCATCAAATCCCGAACTTTTGAACTGTCCCAAACAAAAGGTCTCTGAATTTCTGGAATTGCAATTTCGCCCGATTTGACCCAAACAAGGAGCGTTTCGATGAGTTGTTGATTGACGGAGTATTTTTGCATTTTAATTTATATTATTAGAGCCGATTTTTTCTCCCTCCGATATTGACGCACGAGTTCTACGGCATCATCTTCCGTGTAGCCGCTCTTTTGCGCTTCTTTGCTAATTTACCTCGTCGAGTTTTTCGTGTTCCCGAATTTCAACCTGTTCTCTCATCAAATCAAGCACAAGTTTAACCGGATTGCGCCGACGCTTTTTGGCTTCGGTTTCAAATTGTTTCCAAACAGGCGATTCGTCAATAGTTTTCGTAGTCATAGCAATATTATTTTACAGCATATTCAAACCGTTTCAAGTTTTTCCTTCAAAGCCCGCAAGAATTCTTCGTTGTTCAAAATATCGTTTTCGATGCTCTGCACTTCGCGCGAATCGTTTTCCATAATGCGGCGCAGTTCGTTGTTGATCTGCGTTTGATACGGCGCGGCGTTCGGCGATTCGGCGCGTTTGCGAAAATATTCCACCACGACTTCATCCAGATAGATTGAAACTTTTACTTTATTTGTGTTTTTCAACTTTTCAGCCCACGGCGAACGACGAAATTTATGTTTGCCGACTGAAAGCATATCGTCTGCGTCCCAACCTTTGGCAAGACCTTCTTCATATTCTTCCCGCGTCATTTCATAAACAAACTCTTTTTCCTTATTTTCTTTTTGCATTATTGTAAAACCTCTCGTGATTTTGATTCGCTTTTCTTGCTGAACTCAAACGAATTACGGTATTTTGGCGAACCGTAGATGATATAAACAAAAGTCTTTTCGTTGACAATCCGATCAAAGCAAATCGTTTTTCTTCGTCCGAATGAAATTCGTCGTAATCGTCAATCGCATTTTCGTCATAGAACGCTTCCCGCACTTCATTGAAATTTAAACCGTGTTTCCGAATGTTAATCTCTTCTTTATTTTCGTCCCATTCAAATTCCATTTTCAATTATACCGACATATCAATACATATCAAGAAAATTATCAAACAAGCGCAATTCGGCGAAAGATTCGGCTTTCCGTTAGAATAAAAATCTATGCGAAAAACCAATTCGGAAAACATTAAAATTCTCGATTTTGGCGCAAACTTCGCGGACGATATTTTGGACATCCAGACCGAATGCGGTTTGAGCGTTTGGTCGAAAAACGATTATCTCGGCGAACTTGAAAGGACTGGTTCGATTTTCAAAATTGCGCGGACGGCGGACGATAAAATCGTCGGATTCGCGCTCGTGAGTTTACTCATTGGCGCAAACGATTCGGCGATGACGTTTAGTTCGTCGGAAATCTTAAACATCGCCGTCCGCAATTCGTTTCAGCAGAGCGGCATCGGGCAGATGATTTTTGACGAAATCCGGCGCGAACTCGAAGGAAAAAACATCACGGAAATCTGGCTCGAAGTCAGACAATCGAACTCGAAAGCGATCAACTTTTATCGTAAAAACGGTTTTGAAATGCAGTTTGAAAGGAAAAATTATTACCGCGATCCGATGGAAAATGCGCTTGTTTTAAGATGTTTGATTGATAAAAATAAGCCGCAAAATTCGGAATAAGTGAGAGGTGAAAAGTGACAGGTAATAAGTCAAAACCGCTTATCACCTATCACTTATTACTTTTCACTTATTCCGAAGATTCAATTTTCAAAAAACTTTAAAATAGTGACTGGTTAAAGATAAACCTCATTTAACAGGTCGCTACCGTTCGCTGTTCTGACTTTTAATGCGCGGGGATTTTTTCGATTGGCGCGACTTTTGCTCCTGCGAATTCGATTGTTTCGCCCGTGAGTGAAAAATGGATTCCCTGCGCGGCAAATTTGCCCATTTGCGCCGCGTCAACGGCTTCTGCGCCGCCGTTGACGCAATCGCCGCCGGCGAAGATTTTCGGGTTTGATGTCTGCATTAATTCGTTGACAGCGACGCGCTGTTTTTCGTCCGTTGTGATGCCGAGACTTTGAAAAAATGCGGTTTGTTTGGTTTGTCCGATGGCAAGGATGACGGTTTCGCAAGGCAAATCGAATTCGTTTCCGGCTGCCGTTTTGCATTTTAAACCCGTGACTTTGCCGTTGCCCAAAATTTCGACGGGCGCGGTTTGCCAGACGAATTCGATGCCGTCTTTTTTGGCTAATTCGAGTTCGTAATCGTAAGCGGGCGCGTCTTTTTCGGTGCGGCGATAGATGAGGTAAACGTGCTGTGCGCCCAATCTTTTCGCCTGCGTGACGGCATCAATCGCCGTGTTGCCCGCGCCGATGACGGCGACCGTGTTGCCGATTGCAATGTCGTTCCAATCGCGCTTTTTGACCTGTTCGATAAAATGCAAAGCGTCAATTACGCCGTCTTTGTCTTCACCCGCGATGTTCAGCGAATTGGTTTTACCGAGTCCGACGGCGAGAAAAATCGCGTCGTGTTTGCTCAAAATGTCCGAACCATCTGAGAATTTGACAAGTTGCGCCGCTTGCTCGCCGCCGAGCGCGGGCGGATTTTGCATCACGGCAATTTCGCAGTTTAGTTCAAATTTTACGCCTAATTTTTCGACTTGATTGACTTCCGCGAGCGAATTGCCGCGCGTCATTTTGTATTCCGCCATCCCGTAAGTGTCGAGTCCGCCCGCGAATTCGCGCTTTTCGTAAACCGTTACGTCATAACCCAAACGCGCTAAGTAAGTTGCACACGATAAACCCGCCGGACCCGAACCGATAATGCCGACCGATCTGCCGTTCGACGCGCCGCATTCAAACAGATTTTTGTCCGCCACCAAAGCGTAATCGGTCGCGTATCTTTGAAGTCGTCCAATCTCAATCGGCTTTTTGACCAAAGTTTTCTCGACACACGCGCCTTCGCACAAAACCTCGACCGGACAAACCTTCGCACACGACGAACCAATCGGATTCGCATCAAAAATCACCCGCGCCGAACCGATTAAATTCCCCGAAGCGATCTTTTTGATAAACGAAGGCACATCAATATGCGTCGGACATGCGTGTGTGCAAGGCGCGTCAAAACAATAAAGACACCGATTCGCTTCCAAAATCGCCTCGCTTTGTGACATTAACGGATGAATCTCCGCGAAGTTTTGTTCGATTTGTTCAATTGTAATTTCTGACATAACTTATAATTTTGATTGCTTCAAATTTTTAATGTATGGTGAAATTTCGCTGTTCCAATAACATTTCAAACATCTGCCTTCATTGAAATCATGTTTGCAGTTTTCATAGCCATACAAAACACTCGCACATTCGGGACATAAGTGACTCATTTGCGAAACTGCGCGATAAAATTCACTCTCGCACTCATCGCAAATTGTTGTTTCTGAATTGTCCATTTAATTTTACAATTCCGCGTCGGCTTCGATTTCGATCAGCATCTGCGCGTCAATCAATTTTGAAACTTCGACCATCGTCGTCGCGGGCATAATCTCTCGAAAAAATTCGCCGTGCGCTCTGCCGTATTCTTCCCAGCGCGAAATGTCGGTGACGAACATCCGCGTCCGCACGACGTTTTCGAGCGTCGCGCCCAACGCCTGCAAAGCCTTTTCGATATTTACAATCACCTGAACCGTCTGCGCGTAAGCGTCGCCGATGCCGACGATATTTGAATGTTCATCCGTCGCCGTCGTTCCCGTGACATAAATTCTGTCGCCGACGCGAACCGCCCGCGAATAGCCGACGATTGATTCCCATTTCGCGCCCGACGAATATTTTTCACGTTCCTGCATTTTTATTTATTTTGCCAAGAAATTTGATTTTTCCGCGTCACGCGCACCAAAAATCGTAATGCTTCATTGACCGATTCGGCACTCGGAAAATTGTCCGCGATGTCGGAATCCAAAACAACGGTTCGCTGCATTTGTTGGTATTTTGAGGCAAAACGATTCGGCTTGGATTGTTTATAATCCAAATCATATTCAGGTAAAAGTCCGTCGTTTTTATCCATTTTATATCTCGGAATATAATTTTTCACAAAGTTTTGTTCGGTTTGTCCGTTTAACATTTTATGTGTAAATTTTTAACACAAGCGCAAGCGATTCGCCAATTTCCGCCAGAGTTTCAGCAGATATTTCGCCGAGTTTTTCAACAAATCTTTCTTCTGAAACAGACTGCACTTGGAAAGCGTCTGCCGCCGAGGTTTTCGCTAAACCGTTTTTAGAATTCGGCGCAATTTTTGTCATCCAAACTGCCGCTCCATAACGATCTTTCCAATCGGTCAGCGGCACGATAATTTTCAATGGCAGAATGCCGATGTCATCATCATTGACGATAATAACCGGACGAGTTTTCCTGATTTCCGCGCCGATTGTCGGATCAAGATTGATACGCCAAACTTCACCTCTAAGCATCGAGAAAAACCTCACCATCCAAAGCCGTCATCGCCGTCAGTTCTTCGTTTGTTTTATATTCCGAAAGCATCGCTTTAGCGGAAGATTTTAGTTTTTTCCGTTTTTCTTCCAATGACAAATTTGATTTTTCACTAATCGTTCCGCGAACGAGTTTGGTGGCAATCTCAATCACGAAAAGCCTTTCGCTGTTCGACATTTTTTTTAATTCCGTTTGTATTTCAGCTATGCTCATAACTAATTTTCTCCGTCATCGTGAACTGCTTCAACCGGACAATAAAGAACCACTTCTTCGCAAAGTTTCTCTTCTTCGAGTGTTTCCGGTTGTTTGAAAACATAAGTTTGGTAAGACTCTTCATCCAGTTTGAAATTTGCCGGAGCAATGTCGTAACAACAATGGTCTATGCAATTACAATCAACATAGTATTTTCCTTTTGCACTCAATGGATGTTTTCTAATTTCTTCACTCATAATCCGCGTTTATCCACGTTCATCTGCGGCTAAAAAAATCTTTAATCCGCCACGATTTGCCCGTAAGCGTCAGGTCGTCGGTCGCGGTAAAATTGCCAGGTGTTGCGAACTTCCCGAATCGTGTCCATATTCAAATCGGCGACGATTAATTCATCCTGATCGCGTGTGCCGACGGCGAGCATTTGTCCGCGCGGGTCGCAGAAATAGCTTTGACCGTAGAATTCGCCGATGTTCCACGGTGCTTCCGTGCCGACGCGGTTGATCGCGCCGACGAAATAACCGTTGGCGACGGCGTGGGCAGGTTGTTCGAGTTTCCAGAGATATTCCGAAAGTCCGGCGACGGTTGCCGACGGATTAAAGATAATTTCCGCGCCGTTCAAACCCAAACACCGCGCACCTTCTGGAAAATGGCGGTCATAGCAAATATAAACGCCGATCCGCGCAAACGCCGTATCGAAACACGGATAGCCGAGATTTCCGGGGCGAAAATAAAATTTCTCCCAAAATCCGGGCGCGACGTGCGGAATGTGCGTCTTGCGATATTTGCCGAGATATTTCCCGTCGGCATCAATCACCGCCGCCGTGTTGTAATAAACGCCCGAAATTTCTTCTTCGTAAATCGGCACGATCAAAACCATTCCGTGTTCTTTAGCAACCGACTGCATCATCTGAACCGTTTTGCCGTCAGGAACTTTTTCGACCGCCTCATACCAGCGCGTCTGCTGTTCGGCGCAAAAATACGGCGTGGTAAAAATCTCCTGAAAACAAAGCATCTGCACGCCTTGTTTCGCGGCATCTTCGACCATTTTCATCTGATGTTCGACGTTCGCCTTCTTAATTTCCTCAATCGGCGCGTTCACATCGCCGACATTGTGCGCCTGAATCAATCCGCATTTTATTATTCTCGACATAAATTTATCCTCAATTTTTTAACATATTTAATATTCTAATCTTGGGCGTTATCAATTACTGACCTAATTTTCTTTTTTGCCTTAGTCCACCTCTCACTTTCCCAATCAGCTATATTTAATTCCTCTTTATAATCTTTTAACGATTGATGTAAGTTTTCTAAAAAAATCGTTGCATTTATTCTTTTATCGGCAATGGATGTTGGGTCTTTTCGAGTAATTGTCCAACCATTTCTGGTTTCCCCTTGATGCAAAATTCCACATCTAATATCGTAATAAAAATCCTGTGGCAGTGTTCCTGTAGAAAATTCGGTAAAGTTTGAATCTCTGTTAAAGAATTTTAGAAAAGCATCCTTACTTTTATGTTTTGTAGTTTTCCAACCACGATAAAATGCTTCAAATGTTTCAATTAGCAGGCAACAATTAGCCATAATTGAAAAACCATTTTTGTAAAGCAGTGAATATTCGTCGTGCTTTTTTCCTGTTGCTTGGACGGTAATTTTATTTTTTGAAGTGAACTCAAATGGTTTTATGTAGCGATGATAATGTCTAAGATAAATAAAATCAGCCAAATCGTTTTTTTTATTAGAATCATTTAAATATGCACTAACCTGAGTGTCAGTTATGGTTTTTAACTCGCCATTATCCAGATAGTATCTTAATAAATCCATTGTTTTATTTTCCTCCTAAAGTTTAGCTATTTTTTTATGACTTCACTTTATCAATCGGCGCATTCGTCAGCGCGACATTGTGCGATTAAATCAATCTGCATTTTATTATTCTCGACACAGTTTTTTCCATTAATCTATTTATCTCCACACTGTCTGCAAACAGTAGTTGCATACATTGATAATGCTTCTCCGCACTGTCTGCACTTTCTGCTATTGCTTTCTAAATTTTTTATGAATTCATATTCGGGCGAATTACTTTTATTTTTGTGATTAATGTGTTGTCTGATTTTTACCTTAGACTGCTGAATTAAACCATTCTTAATTTTCACTCTTGACATAATTTTCCTCCAATTATTTGTTTGCAAACTTTGTTTCATCAATCGCCGCGTTGATTTTCACCTCTGTAACTTTGCGTGCCTAATTATTATTGCCCGCGCAAAATTTGTGTAATATCAGCGTTTGCCGGATCAACGTCAATCATCAAATCACCGCCGCGCTGTCCGACGTAATCTTTTGCGCCGTAATGGACGCGCCACAGCCAAACGCCTTTAGCTAAATGCTGCGAAACGGTAATCAAACTCGCCGCGACATCAACACCTAACTCTTTAGCCTTGCGATTCGCCGAAGCCAGAATCTGCGCGACCGAAACGGCGATTTCGTCCTGTAAAGTTTCGTTGCTTAAAACTGCTGCCATAATTTTTACCTCTCAAAAATTTCCCGCGTTTGACCAAAAATATGAAACTCGCTCGAAGGTTCGACCAGATAAATATTTTGCTCTGAAATCACGAATTCACCAAGATAAAATTCGCCTTTCAAATCGAAATCGTCACGCACGGCGCGAATATCGGTCAAACTCGGCTCTTGCTGAAAATCTTCGCCCGTGTTCGGATGCGTATGAAACGACGCGACAATATCTCTGCCGTCAACAAAGCAATTTTTATGCGGCGGCAGAATTATTTCGTTCTGTGTTCCTTTCGTCCAACGAACGACACTCAAACTCTTAAAATCATCCGCGACGATAAAACCGCCTTCTTCGTGTCCGCCGGAAACATTTGGATAAGAATCAAGCCAAGCCTTTTTGAGTCCGGCTAAGATTGTTTGATCTCCAACAATGTCAGCAATTTTCATTTTACTTTATTGTCGGAATTGTCGGATCAAACTTGCCTTTATTAATCGGCGCGTTCACATCACCGACATTGTGCGCTTGAATCAAGCCGCATTTTATTATTCTTGACATAATTTTTCCCCTCAAATATTATTTCGTAAATTTCGCGTCATCAATAGTAGCATTGATTTTAACGTTCGTAATCTTGCGCGTCCAGCGAATGTTCGGGACGTTAAATTTAATCGTTGTCGGCAATTTCACGCCGCCGAAATCTTTGTAATCAGCGTAATCAACCTGATATTGAAAATTGCCCAAAACCGTCGGCGTGGAAGCGGCGCGGCGGACGAGCAAGCCGTTGACAGCATCGAAATATAATCTTTCGCGGCTGTTGTCGGCAAGCGTTCCGACAACCAGATAAACTTCGCGCCCGTCAATTTTGTCAACGAAGCGAAAATCCATTTTCGCATAGATTGATTTCAAATCGCCTGTCCAAATCTGCGCTTCACGTTTGATCTGTTCGGCTTCGTCAGGCTTCAAAACGATTTCGTCCTTGTTGCCGCGTTTCCAAGCCGTTTTGCCGTCAAAACTTTCGGTCACGAGATAATTCGGATACTGCGTTGTCGTCAGCATTTTGCCGCCTTTTTGCCAGATTTCTTCGACTTCCGAAGTTTTGCCGTCGGGTTCGACGCGGCTCGCCTTAATCTGCCGCGAAGTGATTTTCGCCAAATTCGCTTTGCCGCTGATTGCCGTTTCATATTTCGCCAAAATTGCGTCAATCGTCGGTTTCACGTCAGGCTGTTTCGGTCGCGGTTCGGGCGCAGGCGCATCAAAATTTATCGCCGACGGCGGATGTGTGCGACCTTGATGACAGGTGTTGCACGAGATTTCGGGGCGATTGTCAAAGAAATTTTTGTTCATCCCAAGCGTCATTTTTATCATCTCACGCGCCGATTCTTTTTCCTCTTTGCCGTCCTTCGCAAAATCATTTTCGACGTGGCAATAATTGCAGTTCACGCCCAAACTCGCCGAAAAAAGATTCATCACCTTGCCCATCTGATCGGCAGGCATTTCGTTCAAGACCTTGATGTTTTTAAACTTCTGTCCGGCAGTCACGGTCTGCGTCTGCATCTCGCCTTTCGGCACAAAAAACGCGAGCGCGAAAAGCGAAAATGTTGAAATTGCGGTGATTTTGATTTTTGTTTTCATAAATTTATTTTGGTATTTCCAAAAGAAAACCTTGTTTGAAACGCAATTTGATTTTTTTAATTTGCTCAAAATTCGTCAAAGGATTTTCGGCAAGAACCAGAAAACTTGCCTCGTAGCCTTCTTTTAAGAGTCCGATTTTGCGTTTCGGAAACATTATTTGCGGAGTGGTAACGGTTGCTGTTTGCAAAGTAAAAGCCGAATCGAAGATGTTATTTTTTATCCAATAATTTAATTCCGGCGTAAGAGAATCGCGGTCTGACCCGATGGCGAAAATGAAACCCGCGTTTCTCAAAGTTGCGGTTGTTTTCTTCTGAAATTCGATTACTTTGTTGAATCTCACCGAATCCAGTTCGCCTTGATAATTATTGCCTGCGTTTCTGGCTATCGAGTATTCTTCGTTTAATGAAAGTGTCGGAATGATAACAATTTTTCGCTTGCGAATTGCCTTTAATTCATCTTGAGAGAAAACCGGCTGCGGCGGTGGTAAGTCATAAGAATTATAAGCGTAATGCGGCAGATGAGCGAAAATATCAACGCCAATCTTCAAACCAATTTTCAAATCGTCAAAAGTTTCGATGTGCGCGGCGACTCTCAAGCCCGCGTCGTGAGCCTTTTTTGTCACATAAGCCGCGACTTCTTCCGAGATACTTTTTTGGGCGGCGACGTTTTTTTTTACGTCAAGCAAATAAATTTTAACGATGTCGGGTTTGGAAGCAAGGTAAGCATTCCATTTTTTGTCAACATCTTCAATCGAATCGAAAAACCAGTAGGAATTATTTTCTTCCTTGTGGGCGGATTGTATAATTTTTGTATTCTCCGGCAACCACCATTCAGCAATTCCAGAGGCGTTTCTTTTATAAGCAAATGCGGGATGTTGTCCTGTGCGGGTGATTCCGCCGTTGGCATATAGAACGTCTAATGCGCCGGATTTGTTAAAAAGACGGCGATTGGCAACAGCGCTGTTCGCACCGTTTGTCAAAACCATTACATACATTGTGCCTTCTTTGATAAATCTCGCCTCTTGCTCGGCTAATTCCGATTTAATATCAAGTTTATGGCTATGAGCTTCGGCAAAAGGCGGAATGACGAAACCGTCTTCGAGATCAACAACTTCGTCAACTTTGGCAGGTTTTTTGCGTGTCAAAACACCATTGACAGAATAAAAATTTAGATGTCGAAAGTCTTTGCCGTCGAACCATTGACCGTTAATAAATTGGTATGATTTCTGTTGCGGCAAAGGAGTTTGAGCATTGCATTCCGCCAAGTTACTTACAAAGTAGGCAAGTAAAAATATTAATGTAAGCATAAAGAAAATAGATTTGGCTGTGTGGTTTTTCATAGTTTTCTATTTATAATTTTGTTCGTTTTTGTTCGTGGCTAATTGCCTTTCCTACGACATCCAATTCACGCCCGCTTCCGCGTTCCATTTGGTAGTCGTTTTCTTCAATTTCGTCCAAAATTCGATTGAACTTTTCCCCGTGATGTCGTTTGCGCCGAAACGCGAATCGTTCCAGCCGCCGAACGAAAACGGTTCGCGCGGGACGGGAACGCCGATGTTCACGCCGATCATTCCTGCCGAAGCGTGTTCCATCACATAACGCGCCGCGCCGCCCGATTGTGTGAAGACGCTCGCGGCGTTACCGTAAGGATTGGCGTTTTCGATTTTTAAGGCTTCGTCGAGGTTAGCGGTTCGCATAATCGAGATCACGGGACCGAAAATTTCTTCGGTGGCGACGGACATTTCGGGCGTGACGAAATCAATCACGGTCGCGCCGACGTAAGTTCCGTTTTCCTTGCCCGCGACGACTGCGCCGCGTCCGTCAACGAGGATTTTCGCGCCCTGTGCTTCGGCTTCCGAGATGTAATTTTCGATGCGTTCCTTCGCCGCTTTGGAAATCACCGCGCCCAAGTTTACGCCGGGAATTATTTTGCGCGATTCGTCGCAAATCTGCGAGATTATCGGGTCAACATTGCCGACCGCGATCATCGCCGAAGCCGCCATACAACGCTGTCCGGCGCAGCCCGACATTGACGCGGTGACGTTCGTCGCCGTCATTTGCGGATTCGCGTCGGGCAGCACGAATAAGTGATTTTTCGCGCCGCCGAGCGCGATGCAGCGTTTCAAATTGTGCGTGCTTTGTTGATAAACGAGCTTTGCAACTTTGGTCGAACCGACAAAACTGACGGCTTCGATGTCTTTGTGAGCGCACAAACCTTCGACGATTTCCTTGCCGCCGTTGATGACGTTAAAAACGCCGTCGGGCAAGCCTGCTTCTTTCAACAATTCCGCCATTTTCACTACCGACAAAGGCACGAGTTCCGAAGGTTTCATCACCATCGTATTGCCCAACACGAGCGCGTTCGGCATCGTCCAATTCGGCACCATCAGCGGAAAATTAAACGGCACGATTGACGCGATGACACCAATCGGAAAATGCTCCGTGCGGCATTCAACGCCCTTTGACACTTCCAAAATCTCGCCCGAAACAAGCTGCGGCATCGAACACGCAAACTCGGTCAACTCGATAGATTTTTCGACTTCCGCCTTCGCTTCATCGTAAGTTTTACCGTTCTCTTCCGAAACCAATTTCGTCAGTTCGTCCAAATCTCTTTCGAGCAGCGAGCGATACCGAAAAAATACCTGCACCCGTTCTTTAATCGGTGTTTTGCTCCAACTTTCAAAAGCATTTTTGGCGGATTCGACCGCTTTATTCAATTCGTCAACCGTTGACATCGGAACGCTCGAAAGCAAATTTCCGTCAACCGGCGAAACGATGTCTAAAGATTCGCTCGCGCTGCTTTCGTGGAAAGAGCCGTTGTAATAATTTTTAACTTTTTCGTATTTCATAAATTTTATTTTAGCCGCGGATTTCACGGATAAACGCGGATTAGTATTTATTCCGATAACGCTTCAAATTGATAACCTAGACTTTTAGAATGTTCAATAAAAGCACTTACACTATTTATATTCCATTGATTTGAAACTGCATAACAAGATGAATCTGAAAAACAGATAATTTCATCTTTATCTAAAAAATATCGGCGTTTTCCGTTTTGTCGTTCCGTAACTTTTTCTGCTTCATCTTTTGTTACAAACAAATCTCCTTTATGAAGATTTTGCGGAAAAACTTTGATTAATTCCTCAAATGTTTGAGGAGAATTTTCAGTTATCCATTGCTTGATAACGGCTAAAACTAACTTGCGTTTGTTATATTCCTGATTATTGAATAAATATTGAGTGTAGTCTTTTGTGGATTTTCTCGCCTCGCGTCTTTCTTCCGATTGCTGTTTCATTTTTATCTGATAGCTTTCAACTTCGGGAAGCGGAATTATTTGCTGAACATCTACAAAAATTTCATTGTTGAATTTACTTGGAATCAAACGAACGCAGCGAATATCTAAATCTCTTTCGTTCAGCCACATAACCGAAGTTGTCAATTCTTTTGAAAAATTAGCTGAAACCAAAACAATCCGAACGTCCGCAGCAAAATCTTCCGCTTTTGCTTCATCCCAACTGAGAAATTCCAAAAGCATCGTTTCCGCATCTTCGGACAAACCTTTCGCGTTTAGGTGTTTTTGATAAATTTCCGTCGCTTTTTGAAATGTCAAAGTTGAAACCATCGAAGCGTAACGAATCGCTTGAAGTTCCATAAATTCGCCCGTATCGGTGCGTTTCAATTCAATGACAACAATGTTTGCCTGCTTATCAATCACCAATAAATCAATGCGTCGCTGACTTTCCGACCATTCCGAAAACTCTTCGGCAATAACCAAGCAATCAGGAGCAATGATTTCAATTTGCTCTCTCAATGCTGACTGTAAATGCTGTCTTTCTTTGATTCCTTCCACTAAAAAATTTGTTTCTTGAAGTTTCTTGAATGAGTTATTTTCAAAATGATAAATTGCCATAATATTTTTGTTAATGCACGTCATCCGCCTTTATCTACGGCTAAAATTTCTTTCGCAGAAAGAATTTCATCCGCGCGAAATAGATGAGAAAATGTCGAAGTTGATTTCATTTCTACAAAACTTTTATCGTTACCGTCGGCGCGTTTTTCGCGGCTTGATTGACCATTCCTTTATCGAAAGTCAATAGTTCGACCGTGCGGATTTTCACCAAATCTTCGGCAAGCGCGATGTAAAGTGAGTCGGATGAGCGGCTGCAACCGTAACTTGCCCGAATCTCGACGGCTCTTTCAACAAAATCCGTTTCATCATTGGGCGTGACAATACTTTTCATCAAATTGAGAAACGATTCGACGGCTTTTTCGTATTCGGCTTCGGTCAAAACTCCCGCCGCGAGTTTGTGGCACAAGGCGAACATCACTTCGCCGACAATGACGTTCGGCGCGAAGAATTCCCAACCGTTTTTCGCGTAGAAATCGAAAGCGTTTTCAGCGATTAGACCTCTTGCGAAATTAAATTTTGAGAGTTTTAAGTTCAAAATTGTAGATGCCTGAAATCAGGAGGGTGTAAAAAAATCTGTGTAAATGGCAACAATCAACATTTATTTTAATGGAGGAAAATGATGATGCCAATTACGAAAGATTTACTTGACCAATTACTGAATGAATATGAAAAGCCGGAGGATTTGCCGAGGCTGTCAGGGTATTTTACAACAGTTGACGAAAGCTCTGGTTGAACGTGCGCTCGAAGGCGAGCTGACGCATCACCTCGGCTATCGAAAGCACGATTTGACCGGGCATAACTCCGGCAATTCGAGAAACGGAACTACGCCGAAAACGATTAAAAGCAAACGCGGGCAAACCGAAATTGAAGTTCCGCGTGACCGCAACGGAACCTTCGAGCCGCAGCTTATCAGAAAGAATCAGACGCGCTTTGACGGCTTTGACGAAAAGATCATCTCGCTTTACGCGCGCGGAATGACGACGCGTGAGATTCAGGGACATCTCCAAGAGATTTACGGCACGGAGATTTCTCCGGCACTGGTTTCATCAGCCACCGAAGCAGTTTTGACGGAAGTCCGAACTTGGCAAACCCGTCCGCTCGATACGGTTTATCCGATTCTTTATTTGGATGCACTGGTCGTCAAGGTCAAAGAAAACGGGCGGGTGATTAACAAAGCGGTTTATCTGGTGATCGGTGTCAATTTGCAAGGCTTGAAAGAAGTTCTCGGTATTTGGATCGCCGAAAATGAAGGGGCAAAGTTTTGGCTGTCAATTGTTACTGAACTGCAAACGCGCGGTGTGCAGGATGTTTTTATCGCCTGTGTGGACGGACTCAAAGGTTTCCCGGAAGCCATCGAAGCGGTCTTTCCGAAAACGCAGGTGCAGCTTTGTCTGGTGCATTTGCTGCGGCATTCTTTGAGCTATGTGTCTTACAAAGAACGTAAAGAAGTCGCTGCCGATTTGAAATTGATTTATCAGGCTTCGACTTTGGAAGAAGCCGAAACACAGCTTTTGGAATTTGCGGAAAAATGGGAGTCGCAGTATCCGGTGGTCGCCCGTTCGTGGCAGTCAAATTGGGCGCGAGTCGTCCCGATGTTCGCTTTCACGCCGGAAATCCGTCGGGCGATTTATACGACGAACGCGATAGAATCGTTAAATTTCTCGTTAAGGAAAATCATCAAAAATCGCGCACTTTTCCCGAACGATGACGCGGTGCTGAAAATTCTGTTTTTGGCATTGCGAAACATTGCGAAAAAATGGACAATGCCGATACCGAACTGGAGCGCGGCGATGAACCAATTTGCGATACTTTTCGAGGAAAGAGTGCCGATGAACGGATTCGGCACAAACTCATTTACACAGATTTTCTAACACCCTCAAAATGTTCATCAGCGTAAATTCTGTGTTTTAATTAGACCTCTTGCGAAATTAAATTTTGAGAGTTTTAAGTTCAAAATTGTAGATGCCTGAAATCAGATTGAATCTCAGTCCAAGCCGTCTTCTCCGATTTCGATAACGCTCTGCCAAAATCCGAAATATCTTTAACCGGCGAATCACATTTTCCACTCGGATTCGTTTTCTCGCCAACTCCCGATTGGCTCTCTTTTCCTCTTTGGTCAACTTCTTTAACTTGCTCCGCTTCTTTGGCAGCAACACTTTACCGTGCTTCTTCTGCAATCCCTGATAACCGCTGTCGGCTTTGATTCCGACTTCTTTGGCTAATTTGACTCCGCTTTTCTCATACAATTTATAGTCGTGGGTTTTGCCTTTCCCGAAAAATGTGGCGATCACTTCCAAACTTTCTTCGCCAATGATTAACTGCTCTTTTAACGTGTGCCGCTTCTTTTTTCCGCTGTAACACCGCTTTTGTTTTTTTTCGGGCGTTCGACCGTCATTTCCGTCACATCAACTATCGTGTAAGTCAGCCCGGTTTCTTCTAACAAGCGTCTTTTACCGGGCAGCGAAAACTTCCCGCATTTGATTAAAATATCTTCGACTTTCTGAATAATCCGCGAAACATTCGATTCGTGTAATCCGAAATCCTGCCCCAAATGAAACATCGTGCGATATTCCCGCCAATAACCAAGTGTCAGTAAAACCTGATCTTCGACCGTTAAATCAGACTTTCTGCCTCTCGTTTCCCGGCTCAAGACCGCATTGACTACTTCGCACATCGTCGTAAAGGTTTCTTTTTTCACTCCGCACAACCGCTTGAAATCACCGTCTTTCAAATCTTTGGCTTTTTCGTATCTCATCAAATTTGCTCCTTTGAGTTAGTTGTGCCATCTTTATCAAAAGTTTTCAAATACCCGATTTATTTTGCAAGAGGTCTATTAAATAAGTTGCGGCTTCTTTGGATGAAATTGAAACCAAAATGCTGGCATCTATGATGACAGCATCGTTACTGCTCATCGGATTCGTTGGACTCATAACCGAACATTTCCCCCGAACGCGCACGGCGAATAATATCTACACTGCTTTCGCCGCCGGTTTCGCGCATATTTTTTTGTCTTTCCTGAACTTTCCGAAGTGCTTCGAGCATTCCTTCATTCGGCTGCGCTTTCGCCTGCGGTTCGTCATCCAGAACAGTCACGCGCAACTTTTTGCCGACCAAACTTTTTGCGTGTTTGGTGATTTCTTCCCAAGTGCCTTCTAAAACTTGTGTCGCCATAATGTTTTGATTTTATCACAAAATTTTGTCCGCGAAGGACACGAAAATTTCACGAAGTTTTTCGTTTTTTACTTCGTGGCAGCCTCGTGTCCTTCGTGGATAATTTCCTGCGGCGGCGCGACTTTCATCAACGCCCAATGCACAAAAAACGAAACGCCGAAGCCGACGAACCACGCATAATCATAAAGCGGACGAAGCGCAGGAACGAGCAAGCCGATCCACGCGAAAAAGCAACCCAAAATTGTTGCAACTATCGCCCGCCAATTCCAGCCTTGATAAATTCCTTTCGTGCGATATAAATCGCCCAAGTTTAGATTTTTATTTCTGATAATCCAGTAATCGGCGATCATCACGCCGGCGATTGCTCCGAGTCCGCCCGAATAGCCTAACAGCCAACTGAAAATGTAGCCCGACGGATCAGCCAAAAGTTTCCAGGGCATCATCAAAATTCCGATGATTCCGGTGATTAAACCGCCGGTTCTGAATGAAATAAACTTTGGAAAAGCGTTGGCAAAATCGTTGGCGGGCGAGACGACATTTGCCGCGATATTGACCGACAGAGTGGCGACGACAATCGTGAACATCGAGACGGCGACGATCAGCGGCTGTGAAAATTGTCCGACTAATTTCACCGGGTCCCAAGATTCTTCGGGTTTCAGATTCGGAAAAACGACGAGCGCGGCGGACGTGATGATGATTCCCATCGCCGCGAAAATAACCATCGTCGTCGGCAGCGCGACGACTTGTCCGATGGTTTGTTCACACTGACTTTTTCCGAATCTCGTAAAATCGGGCATATTCAAACTCAGAGTCGCCCAAAATCCGATCATCGCCGTCAGAGACGGAATAAATACGGGGAAAAATTCGCCGAACGTGTGAAATTTTCCGTGATCTTGCAGTAAATTTCCGAAACCGCCCGCCGCGTAAACGATCCACGCGAGCAGCAGCGCGGTCATCATCAAAACAAACGGAGCCGCCCAATTTTCGACGTGGCGAAGCAGATTCATTCCGCGATAAACGACCGCGATATTCATCGCCCAAAAAATTAAAAATGAAAGCCATTCGGTCGGAAAATGTCCGCCGATTTTATCGCCTAAAAGCGTTTCCCAATTCGGAATACTTGCGCCGAACAGCGTCTGCAAAGCGTGTCCGCCAATCCACGCATTTATTCCGAACCAGCCGCAGCCGACAATCGCCCGCATAATCGCCGGAAAATTCGAGCCGATTGTCCCATAACTCGCCCGCGCAAAAACCGGGAACGGAATGCCGTATTTCGTTCCCGCGTGTGAGTTCAAAAGTATCGGCGCAAGCACGATCAGATTGCCCAAAAGAATCGTCAAAAGTGCCTGCCACCAATTCATCCCGGCGGAAATCAGTCCCGACGCGAGCATATAAGTCGGAATACAATGCGCCATCGAAATCCACAGCGCGGCGTAGTTATACGTCGTCCAATTGCGTCGTTCAACCGGCACGGGTGCGAGGTCTTCGTTATACCACGGCGACGTTTTGAGCGACTCCAAAACATCCGAATTAAGTTCGACGCGACCGTCGGCGTGTTGAATTGTTTCCATAATTTTTTTGTCCACGAAGGACACGAAGGAAGCACGAAGGAAAACTCAAAACAGAAATACAAAGATAAATTTTAATTTAGAGTCAATTTATATTTTCAACAAATTACTCGCCTAAAAATTCTTTTTTCTTTTCCTAACTTCGTGCTTCCTTCGTGTCTTTCGTGGATAATTTTTCTCTAAATTTCACTAATCAAAGCCATCAAATCGTCCGCCGAAAGTTTGCCGCTCGAATCAGTGCCTTCGAGCAGGCTGTCGGCTAAATCGCGTTTGGTTTCGTGGAGTTTGAGTATTTTTTCTTCAACCGTATTCTCCGTCACCAAACGATATACGGTTACGGGACGCTGCTGTCCGATGCGGTGAACGCGGTCGGTCGCCTGATCTTCGACCGCCGGATTCCACCACGGATCGAGGTGGATAACGTAATCTGCCGCCGTCAGATTCAAGCCCGTGCCGCCCGCTTTCAGCGAAATTAAAAACACGTCGCCGACACCGCGCTGAAATTCGTCAATGCGTTCCTGCCGAATGTGGGGCGGCGTGCTGCCGTCGAGATATTGATAGGAAATGCCTTTCTCGTCGAGGTAATTTTTGACGATTTGCAGGTGTTTGACGAATTGGCTGAAAACCAACGCTTTGTGTTTATTGTCGAGCAATTCGTCGAGCGTTTCGCCGAATAATTCGAGTTTACTGCTGCTGATCGGCACGTTTTCTTTGACCAATTTCGGATGACAGCACGCTAATCTGAGTTTCGTTAGTTCGGCTAAAATGCGAAAGCGTTTGTCTTTGGCTTCGCCGCCGGTCGCTTCGATTTTCTCTAATGCTTCGCGGCGAATTGCTTCGTAAAAAGCCCGTTCTTCGTCCGACATTTCGACTGTCAGAACGATTTCTGTTTTGGCTGGCAAATCGTCCAAAACCTGATTTTTGCGGCGGCGCAGAACGAACGGTTTGATCAGATTCTGCAATGTTCGACGCGCGTTTTCGTCGTTGTTTTTCTCGATCGGCAGACCGAATTTTTCGTTGAAAAATTCGTGCTTGCCGAGCAGTCCGGGATTGATAAAATTAAACAGATTCCACAGTTCGCCGAGATGATTTTCAATCGGTGTGCCGGTCGTCAGCAGACGAAAATCGCCCTGCAAATTCATCACCGTTTTCGAGCGTTTGGTGTGACGATTTTTGATCGCCTGCGCTTCGTCCAGAACAATCGTCGCAAAATTGCGGTTCGTAAAAATCTCTTCTTCCGCCTGCAAAAGACTGTAACTCGTCACCAAAACGTCGTATTTGCCCAAATCTTCGACCGCTGATTTCCGGTCGCCCGCGCCGAAAAGCCGGAAATTCAAAGTCGGCGCAAAACGCTGCGCTTCCTTGATCCAATTGCGGCAGACGCTGACCGGCGCAACCACCAACGCCGCACCGATTTCGGCGCGTTCGACCAGCAAAGCCAACGCCTGCAATGTTTTACCGAGTCCCATATCGTCCGCCAGACACGCGCCAACGCCCCAATTGGCGAGCCGCGAAAGCCATTCGTAACCTTCGATTTGATACGGTCGCAGTTCGGCTTCAAAAGTCGCGGGCAATTCGGGAACAAACTTGTTTGCCGCTTTTATTTTGGCGAGGTGATCTTTCCACGCTTTGTCGGCTTTGAAATTTTCGAGTTCGGCAGAAAAGTCTTCCAGAATGCCCGAACGCAGATTGTGCAGACGATTTTCGTCGTCCAAAACGGCGTTCAGCGATTGCAGATGTTTGCGAAGTTTTTCCGTGATGGCGATAAATTGCCCGTCGGAAAGTTCGATAAAATTTTTGCTGTTTTGATTCAAAAGTTCGCTCAATTCCTGCATCGAAAGAACCAGATTTTCGTTGACCGCGACTTTGCCTTCGACCTCGAACCAGTTATTTTTGCCCTTGACGACGAGCGATAAATTGTCGAAATTGACGCTGCCGAGCAGTTTTAATTTTTGTCCTTTCGTCCATTCGACGACGAGTTTGCCTTCGATACGCGGCTTTTCCATTTCGACCATCGCCGTCAGACATTCTTCCGCGTCGGTCAGTTCCCATTCGTAATTGCGGCTTTCCGATTCGGCGAGAAACGGACACATCCGTTCGACCTGATCGAGCAATTCACGCTCTGTTTTCAAATCGCGTTTCGTTCTGGTTCGCATACCGTCAACGTCGGCGATCACTGATTCGCCGCCTTTTCCCGGTTTGAAATACGGCGGAACGCTGCCGAACGGTTTGACGAAAAATTCGAGATGAAAGCCTTCGCCGACCGGCGTAATGAGCGCGTGAATGCGGCTTTCGGCTTCAACGTGCGGCAGGTTTTCAAAGTGTTCTTCGAGGTCGCTCTGAATCGAGATTTTCGTTGACAAAGGCTGAATCGCCTTCAATAATTTTTCGCGTCCCTTCGACGGAATTTTCAGCCGGTTGTCTTTGAGCGAGCCGGCGATGTCAACGTGATTTTTGGAAATTTCGACGATTTTATAGCGCGTTTCGGTTTCCTTTTGGACGATCACGCCTTCGTCGGAAAATTTCG
Organism: Pyrinomonadaceae bacterium; assembly: GCA_965247235.1. Lineage (GTDB taxonomy): Bacteria > Acidobacteriota > Blastocatellia > Pyrinomonadales > Pyrinomonadaceae. The sequence goes on along the minus strand of OZ252004.1, from coordinate 4,371,554 downwards.
TGTCAAACGAAAGTTCGAGGTCATCGCCCGTCTCACGAATCAGCAAAGACGGCTCGCCCGCCGTCAGTTGAACACCGACCGAAGGATTTTTCATGAGAAATAAAAACGGATGACCGACGAGCGCGGAGAGTGATTTTTCAAACTCGAAACTGTAATCATATGCGCCGTAGGTGTAATAATCCTGAAACCTTTTCATCGCGGTTTTGACGACCAAACCGTCCTGTTCGGTCAGGTTTTTGACATCGCGTTCATACAGGCGTTTAAGCGCGATATTGCGCCCGTCAGTCCAGCCTTTTTTGCCGAATTTCTGTTCGACCGGCTGAATCTCGCGGCGGTCGAAATCAAGCAGCCACGCGACGCGCGTTTCGTCAATCGCGCCAGTTTTCGCGCTGCGTTTGCCCTCCGTTTTTTCGGCGACGACGAGCAAAGTATTGAGCGCACGTTCCCAATCTTCGAGCAGCGGAACGAGATTTCCCACCGGTTCGATGTTAAGTTCGGCTTGCAGATTTTCGCTCGTTTTTTTAGCTTCGAGATTCGATTTTCCCCTGACCGACAACAGGTTTGCGGCTTCGAGTTCGAGCCATCGAAAATTTAATTGGTGCGCCTGTCTTTCAAAATCTTTGACATCGTTCGGCAATTTTAAAGAAGGCACGAGCGCGGTCAAAACGATGCGGATAAATTGGTTGAGAAACAAACTGTCATCAATCTGCGAAGCCGCGACCAATGCCAAAGAGTCTTTATTTTTGAGGAAATTGGCGAACGCGCTGATCGCCCGGTGAACGGAAGATTCGGGATTATTTTTGAGCGCGTAACTGCCGAATTCTTCGGCGAACAAATAAAATTTTGCTTCGTTCGTTTTAAAGAGTGCCAAGCCGTAAAAAAACATCCGCCAATCCGCCGGGAAACCTTTCTTTTTGGCAAACCATCTGCGCCAGAATTTAACTGCTTCTTCGCCGAAAACTACGGCTGATTCATAATCTTTTTCCAAAACTCCGGCGAGCATCAGGGAAAGCAGCGCGTGAAGATTTTTCGGTTCGCCGATCAACTTTTTCGCTTCGGCAAATTCGCCTTTGAAAATTAATTCGAGAGCCGCGAAAATCTCGAACGGTTCAGAATCAATTTCCGATGCGCGGATAAACTCCCGAATCTCAGCGGTCGGCTTGCCGGTTTCGAGCGCGTTGCCGAAAAGTTCGGCTAAAACTTCAGCTTGGAATCGCCGGTCAAATTTGGCGAGAAGTTTTTTTTGAAACGGGTTTGAAAAAATCCGAAACCTGATTTCAACGGCGATAAATTCGAGATTTTTTTCACGCAGAGATTCCAGAAGCGACATCATTTTGAGCTTATCCTGCCGATAAATGCTCAAACGATAATCGCGCAAAAGTCTCGATTTATGCCGTTCGCCGTTCTGATACCAACCGGAAAACTCGTTCAAACCGAAATTCGCCTGAATTTTTTCGACCGTTTCGCCGAACCAATCTTCATCTGAAATCTCGCGCGTGAAAAACTCTTTCAAATCATCACCGGCGATTTGAAAACCGCTTCCCCAAAATTCGACGGTGTTTTCAACCAGACCTTTATGAACCAGCGAATTTCGCAGCAGCGAAACATACTGCGTCGAAAATGCTCTGCCTTCCGACGTTTTGAGTTCGAGCAGCCGCAGCATTTTTTGAAATTCCTGCGCCGTAATCTGTTCCCAAAACAGCGAAAGGCACTGCAAAATCCGGCGTTCGCCGGCGGAAATTTTATTTAATTTCTCTGCAAAATCAGTCATATTAATTACAATTTCAGTTTACGAAAAATACTCGAAATTTCTAAAACATTCCGGTCGGTGCAATAGATTTTTATTTTTTCTTTTTAAGTTCGTGATTTTTTGCGGGGAAAATTTCTCATAAAGTTTCATTCTAACCTTTTAACTGCCATTTTGTCCGCGTGTAGGCAATGCGAAAGCCGTTTTTCTCGGCGTTGCGCTGCGATTGGCTTCCGGGCAATGCACCCATCATTGCAATCGTGCAGTTATTTTCGGCGGCAAAACGCAAACGTGCGTCGAGCAAAGCTGACTGTGCGCCGTAACGACGACCGTCGGGAACGGTGCTTGCGCCTCCTAAAATCGCTGTGCCTTCATAGATAAACAACATTCCGCCGGCAATCGGTTTGCCGCTTAGTTCGGCGAGAAATGGCAAGCCGCCATTGCAGTTTGCGCCGATTTCTCCGAACTGCCGCATATAATCGGCGAGTTCCGGCATCTCGGTTGCCCAGCCTGCGGCGGAAGTCTGCGCCCACAATTTTTCTTCGCCCTTTTCGATAATTCGAGTTTTGACTGCTGCATTTACCGGCAAATCGCGGTTTTGTCCAATTTCAAGCGGCTGAAACATTACGCTTGTTAATTCAAAGGGCTGATAATTTCGCTCATTCAGCAAAGCAGTCAAAGACGAATCCGCGAGCGGCGAAACTTCGTGAAAAACCGGCGCGTCGTGCTTGCGAAAAAACGCTTCGATTTCATCTAACTCCGCATCGGTAATTTCATCAAAAACACCAAGTCCGAAAGTTTGCGTGCAAGGCGATTCTGCGCCGTCGAACAATGCGTAAACGCCCGCAACTTCAATCCATTCCGCGTTCGATTCGGGAAACATTTTCGCCCGCGCCTCAACAAACGCCGCGTTGCTGCGAGCTTCCGTGCGTTCCAACTTTTGCGCTAAATTTATATCGGAAAAAATCAGTTCTTTCGTCATTTTATTTCAAATTTATTTCGACGGAATTATCCGTTTCAGCAAATCTCTGAATCGCGGGTCAGCGACACAAAATTCAGCCGGACGTTGGAATTTTATCACCGGATCATAATTTTATACGATATGTGCAAAAATCTGCCTGATGATCGTCTGTCTTAAAAAGAGAGTCTGAATACTAAAATCCTTGTCTAATGACCCTTTTTCTTTGATACTGTCGTTTAGACAGATGATTTTCAAAATTAAAAAACCGGAGAATAATTATGTCAAAAAAAATGTTTCTACTGCCGATATTCATCTTTATTTTTGCGTCTGTTCCCGCATTTGCGGCGAAAACCGGATGTCAAAAATTTAATTTTCTGGGCGCATACACGCGCGTTGATCCGCCGAACGATGTCTTTGGCGACACAACCGTCATCCATCAATACGTTTTCCAACTGAGCCTGACCGAAGACGGTTCGGTCAGACAAGCGTGGACGGGAACGCCCGATTATCTAATCAACGCCGGAACCGGAACCGATTTAATCGGAAGCTGGACTTGCCGATCTGACGGCAAACTCGTGATCAGCACGATTTTTGCCAGCTATCTTCCATCTACGCCGAACGGCAATGCACCGAATCCGGATGTTCAGCTTTCCCGCCATTTTCGGTCAACGACGCTTTATGCTGTGCCGGATTCAAATACGCTCGTTCGTATTCAATCGAGATCACGTTCATATCTCCCGACGGAAGACCCGACCAACCCGACCGGCGGAACGCTTCGTCCGCTCAACAACACTTCGATCACCTACAACAGATTCGTCGCCAGCGATGCCGACTTGCTGCTGCCGTAATCGCTGATTAAATAATCAAACAAAAAAAGGACGGGTTTTGCCTGTCCTTTTTTTTTGCTGCCGATTATATTTTCACGCATTCGCCGCGTTTGATAAATTGACCGCTGCCTTTTTCGACCAGACATTCGCCGTTTTCGATGACGACTCAATCTTTTGGCGGAAACTTACTCGTTTCGCACCACGCTAAACGAGCCGTTGTTTGATAAATGCTGTTCATTTGCAAAGCATCAACCGTGGCGCGTCCGCAAGCGGTTTTGCCGATAATTTCAGAAAAGTCTTCGCTAAACTCAAAATGTTCGTGCCAATCTTGCTTTTCGTGGATTAAAAAGTTTGACGACTTTTCCGGTCAGACGGTCAAGTGCTTTGGTTTTTGCAGCTTTGTGCGCGTTGCATTCCCGACATGCCAGCCAAAGATTATCTTCAACCGATTTACCGCCCAACGCTTGCGGATAGATGTGTTCAATTTCCAGTTTGAATGGGAGTAATCCCTGCAGATTGAGGCAATAACCACAGCGATTTTTCGCTTGTCGGCGAATTTTTGCGTCTAAATCCTTGCTAATCTTTGCCATTCAAACCGCGTCGGGAAACTTCGCGTAACGCAAAAGCCTTTTTCAAAGTCGTGAGCCTGTTCAATTCCATCAACTTCCATAATTCCTTTTGCTCAGGCTTAGTCAAATCTTTCTCACCTTGTTTATGCAGCAAAAAATTCAACCGTTTATCTTCTCTTTCGGGCATTTGCAGATTGGAAAGTTTGGTAACTTCCGCATCCGCACAAACGGCGATCTGCTTTTCCAACTCTTGAATATCGAGCGAAAATTCGCGCTCGACTTTCTCGGCAATAATTTCATCAACCCGCCGATGAGTTTTACTCGCCAGATTCGCCACCTTCGCAAAAACTTTATCAGGCAAACTAATCGTAACTTCCATAACTTAAAACCTCGAAATAATTTTAATACGGGTAACTATCAAATTTGGTTAATAAAATCTTCAAGTTGAATTTCGGCATCGCGTAAAGCACCTTTGAGCGTAAATCTGTCAACTTCATCGTGAAACGGAAAAACGATCAGCCTGCCGTCGTCGTGTTTCATTTTAACGTGGCTTCCTTTGCGATGAATTTCAACAAAGCCCAATCTTTCCAGAGTTTTGACAATCTGTTTTCCCGAAAGCAGCGGCAATTTCATATCGTCAGTTCGTAGATTTCTTTATTCAACGGCAACTCCGAAGGCGCAGGTTCTAAAAATAAATCAATCGCCTCGCGGATATTTTCCAGAGCCTCTTTTTTCGTTTTCCCTTGCGACCAACAACCCTTCAACGCCGGCACACGAGCCACAAAATAACCGTCTTCGCCTGTTTCAATAACAATTTTGATATTCATAATTCCTTCCCCCTTTTCTTCTTCGCCTACGCGAGACGCGAAACATTTTGATATAAATTATCCGGCAATTTGACGCTGATTTCCATAACTTAAAACCTCAAGATAATTTTAACACGAACGATAAAATTCCCATCCGCCCAACCTCGCCCGTTCGCGTCTCGATAAACTCCGTGTATTCGGTCGTGATAATTGATTCGGAACTCATAACTGTTTGAGAATTCATTTTATTCCTTTGTCTTTTAGGTATTTATAAATTTCTGCATCATCCATTACTTTGTCATAACGGCTGTTCACTTTTTTGATTTTCTTATCGTCAATTATATTCTGCAAAAAGTTTGCAAAGTCCTTATTTTCACTAGCTAATCTGTCCATTGAATCAATATCAATTTCTTTACGATAAGTTGCAGGAACGAGGATTTGACCTTCTTCGATGTTTTCAGCGTCGAGTTTTATTAGCCCGATTCCAAAAGAGTTTGCCAATCTTCTGGCTTCTTCGATTACTTCTTCGTCTAATTTCAGAGTTACTAAATAACCTTCGTTAGCCCAGCTCGAATTTGAAACAGCTTGAAAGTAATATTCACGCAGATTTGAAATATCAACTCTAATTTTTAATTCAAATGAAAAAAGTTTGGTTGCGGTAATTGAAAAATCATTTTGAAAATCAATGATCACTTTTTCGTATTCACGCAGTTTATCGTTGAACGAAAAATACACGCCGACCAAATCGGGGTGAATCCATTTGTTATAACCTTTCTTTTGTTTGAGCGAATTTTCGTGAAAAATAGTTTTGAGTTTTGCGCCGCGAAAATGGAAAAAAGAGTCCGCAAATTTAACTAACAACGGATGCAAATCTCTTTCCGTAAATTTTTCGATTTTCGAAATTGGCTCGACAATTATTGGAAGAATTGAAGGTTGATTTACCGTAACATTTTTCAACCCAAACCTTTTCGGATTTTTCCCAACAGCTTCAAAAATGCTGTTTGGATTATCTCGCACATCAGTATAAAGTCGCGCACCAAGCGTTGCCCACGGAGTTTTGCCTTTTGTGTTGAGTTGTTTATCCAAACCTAATTCAACCGCTTTCTCCCAAATTTCGTTAGAAGAGAGCGGTTGATTCATTTGTTGAATAACTTGTTTTGCTAATTCGTAAACATTCATTTTTAAGTATTGATGCAAGTTCCACGCTTCAAAAATTGTCCGTCGCTTTGTTTGCCTTTTTGATTGATTTTTTATTCAAGCGTGTTGCAGTTCGATTACAGGCACAGAAACGAAATGACCCGACGGTTTGGCTTCGCTCATTTCGCGCTGCATTTCCTGAACGGATTTTGCCGAAAAATATCTCTCGCCGCATTTTGTGCAGACTCTTGCCGCAACACGCTCAAAGATAAAATGCTGCCCACGCCGATGCCGATAAACCGTAACGAGTTTTTCGACATCCGGCAAAGTCACATTGCAACATTCACAAAAATCTTTTTCTATCATCATTCCAAAATCACGCTAATGCCAAGCCGTTTTGTTTGCTATAAGAAGTAAGAATAATGTCTTGTTTTTTCACGCCTGAATCCAATAGTTCGCCGACAATATCCGAATCAGTATTATTTTCTTCGATTAAGACCTTGCCGTTTTTCAGGCGAAAATGAAAAATCGGATATTTGTTTCTTGATTCGCCGTCTTTTCCTAAAACGAATTTGAGCAAAAGATATTCGCCGTGTTTCCGGTCGCAAATCGGCTGCCATTCGTTGGTGGTGTAACGCGGTTTGAATTCAGCGTATTTCAATATCAGCGATTGTAAAATCTGATTGTATTTTTCTACTTTATCCATTCAACAATTTCCTCCTTTTCGGGGTCAAAAATAAACAATTTGATTCTAAATTCAGCAACTAAAAACTTAACCGAAGCGCGGGTAAAAATCTTCTCATACTTTTCCGTCGGAACGGCTAAAAATATTTCTCGACTCGGTTCAATCTGTCGCAAAAACGCCCGATAAACCTGATACTGCCCGAAGGCTTTTTCCAAATCATCATACGCTGATTTACTGCCAAACATCTTGATTTCGACGGCAATTTGTTCATTTTCTTTTTGGGCGGCAATCGTCCGTTCGGCGGCAAGGTCGGCAAACAAAGTCGCGTCCTCAAAATCAATCGTGAACGGGTCATCCGTAATCGTCCAACCATCTTTGATGAGCGCATTTTTGACCGCTTCGTGATACTTGTCAAGTCTTGGCATAGCTCAATTATAAACCAGTTTCGCTTAAATTTTTACACAATTTCCGCGCTTCAAAAATTGCCCGTCGCCTTGTTTGCCTATGTGTTCGTCGTTTCGATAAACTCCGCGTATTCGTTTGTGATAATTGATTCGATCTTCACAACAGTTTAATTTCCAATTCTTTCAAATTCATTCCGGCAAACCCATCCGTTTCAGCAAATCCTTGTATCGCGGGTCGTTGCGGAGAGATTCAAAAGGGATTCGCCATTTAATACTTGGTAAATCTTCTTTCGTCTGAAAGCCTTTCTCCAACCATTCAAAGCCTTTTGACTTTAAGGTTTCAGACTTTTGATAAATCTTCATTTATGACCGTTTGAAGTATAGAAGTTAAATTCTTGACGACAGGTAACTTCGATTCGCATAAATTTCACTTAATTTTTTTGTTTCTTTCGTATGTTTTGCAGGCAATTTTTTTTTAACTTTTAACCTCACCATTTTATCACCGTTTCATCACCAATCCATCTGGACTTCCCCGAAATAACAATCTATTCTCGAAACATACCGCAAAGGAAGTATCGGATTTGCGGCTTTTGCAAAGGCAAAGCGCACACGGGCAGCGAAATTTCCAGCCTCTCCCCGAAAAACGCTTCGCCCGCGCAAAAAAATCCGATACACGACATAGGAGAAGATGAGAAAAATGAAAAGTTTAATGAAATTAACGCTCGTGATTTGCGCCGCTGTTTCGGCAATTTCGGCACAGATACCGACGACGAATAATAATATAAAACTCGCTGATGACGAGTTTCTTATCGGCAGACGAAATTTTACATATGCAAAGCCGGAAAAACGAAAACTGAAACTGGTTTTGGTTGATTTGAGCATGCCGACGGTTGATTTTACTAATTACATCAACAAAAACTTTATGAAAATCCGCGACCAAGGTGATCGCAACACTTGTTCGGTTCACGCTTTGACGTTTTTGATGGAATTTGAATATTCAAAGCAAAATCTCGGTCTGGTTACGAGCAATTTGTCCGAAGAATTTTTGAACGCGGCGACGAATCTTGCCGCCGGAAACAAAAACGACGGAGATTTTTTCTTCAATATCAACAAAGGCTATCAAAAATACGGAGACATCAACGAATCGTTTCTGCCGTATAAATCCACGTTCTACCCGAATCTGAAAATCGAAAAAAATATTGAAATGGGCAATAATCTTGAACGCCTGAAAGCGAATGTCATCAAGGAAAACGTCAATTTTACCGCCGACGCGAGCGACGACGAAAATCCGTTCGGTTTGACCGACACGCAGATGAATTCGGTAATTTCCGAACTCGACAACAATCATCCTGTCGCCGTCGGAATGCGCTGGTATTGCAAAGGCTGTCTGACGACGGAAACGGTTTTGGGTGTCGAGCTTTTGAAAAATATTGATGTGAGCAAACTAACCGCCGGACATTCGGTTGCGCTGGTCGGTTATCGCAAGCAGAAAAATTTTCCGGGCGGCGGATATTTTATCTTTCGCAACAGTTGGGGCGAAGATTTCGGAAATCAAGGCTACGGTTATGTGTCGTTTGAATACGTCAAATCGCACACCGCCGACGCAATGAGTTATCACTAACAAACGGCATCACGGCGATTGATTCGATTTGTTTGGCTGGCGAGAGATACTTGTAGCCGAAGAATCCACCGACGGCGAGAAGTAGAGATAGCAAACCAGCGGCGAGATATTTAGTTTTGAGACTGCTTGCAGCGGTTTGATTGGTGGTGGTTTGGTTGATTTCATCTAAAGTTGTCGCTTTCAGAATCTGCGTTTTGTTATCGTCTTGATTTGGAATAATCGAACGCTCCATTAGATTTTTGAGTTCCAAATCTTGCTTAATATCTTTCAAATCATTGCCGACATCTTTGATTGTTTGATAACGCTCGTCTCTATCTTTTCGCAGACATTTATTGATAATTTTTGTGATTTCAGTCGGAACATCTTCGTTTAATGGTTTCGCGTCTTTATGCAAAATCGCTCCAATCATTTCCAACGCATTTTCACCTTCAAACGGAAGTTGTCCGGCAATCATTTCAAACAAAACCACGCCGAAACTAAAAATATCCGTCCTCGCATCAACAACTTTACCTTTCGCTTGTTCGGGCGACATATAATTCGCAGTTCCGATTATCATTCCGGGCGAAGTTCCACCTTTTATGGCAGTTGCATCCTCGCTTGAATCACTCGCGGATGCGGATGAAGCAGATAATTTCGCAATTCCAAAGTCCAATATTTTCGCCAAACCATTCGCCCGAATCATCACGTTATCAGGCTTAATATCTCGATGAACGATTCCCGCCGAGTGTGCTTCATCGAGGGCAGACGCAACCTGAATCGCAATTTCCAACGCTGACTTATAATTCAACGGATTCGCTTGTTTATAATCGTTCAGCGTTTTACCATCAATAAATTCCGTCGCAATAAAATGCGTTCCGTCCGACTCACCAATCTCATAAATCGTAATAATATTCGGATGATTCAACGCCGAAGCAGACTGAGCTTCTCGAACAAAACGGCTCATTCGATCTTTATCGTTGGCAAATTCACATGGCAAGATTTTCAACGCCACTTGACGTTTCAGTTTCGTATCCTCTGCCAAAAACACTTCACCCATTCCGCCTTTACCGATGGCGGAGATGATTTTGTATTGATTGATAATCGTGCCGTTTTCTACATTCATTTTTCTATTTCACTAAACGAGAATTGCCAACAAAAGAGGTCATTTTCTCATTATTTAAGCAGATTAACGCACACTTGCATTCGCCGGTATTTGTTTGCTGTCTAGTGAATTTAAAAACGACTTTGATTTTTAATTTTTGCTCAAACCTTCACACATTCGCCGCGCTTCAAAAATTGTCCGTCGCCCGCTTTTCCTTTGTGTTCGCCGTTTTCGATGACGACGCGACCGCGTGATAAAACGGTTTCGACTTTGCCTTTTACTTTCCAGCCTTCGTAGGACGAATAATCTACCTGCATATGTTCGTTTGCGACACCGAAAGTGTGTTCTTTTTCGGGGTCGAAGATTACGATGTCGGCATCCGAACCGACGGCGATGGTGCCTTTTTTCGGGAATAAGCCGAACATTTTTGCGGCGGCGGTCGAAGTCAGTTCGACAAAACGATTCAGGGAAATTCGGTTTTCGACGACTCCGCCGTTGTAGATCAGCGACATACGGTTTTCCACGCCGGGCGCGCCGTTCGGGATTTTGGAGAAATCCGTTTTGCCGAGTTCCTTTTGCTCCTTCATACAAAACGGGCAATGGTCGGTCGAGATGACTTGTAGGTCGTCCATTTTCAAGCCTTTCCAGAGTTCCGCCTGATTGTGTTTTTCGCGCAGAGGCGGTGTCATCACATATTTCGCGCCCTCGAAATCGTCGCCGTAATCTTCGATGGAATGAAACAGATATTGCGGGCAGGTTTCGGCAAACGCGGGAATGCCGCGATCACGCGCTTCGCGGACTTGGTTGAGCGCGTCGGTGCAGGACAAATGCACGATATAAACGGGCGATTCCGCCATTTCCGCAATCGCAATCGCGCGATGCACACCTTCGGCTTCGGCAATCGTCGGGCGCGTCAGCGCGTGGTATTTCGGCGCGGTGCGACCTTGGGCGAGCGCGCGTTTGATGATTTCGTTGATGACGATCCCGTTTTCGGCGTGCATACAAATCAAGCCGCCGCGATTTCCAGCCGCCGACATCGCCCGAAAAATCGTCGCGTCGTCCGCCAGAAACACGCCGGGATATGCCATAAAAAGTTTAAAACTCGTGATGCCTTCGTCCATCAGGCGATACATCTCGCGCTCGTCGCCGTCTTCAAACTCGGTCGTAATCAGGTGAAAACCGTAATCAATCGCACATTTCCCCTGCGCCTTGGCGTGCCAAGCGTCCACGCCCGAAGTCATCGCTTCGCCTTTCGTCTGCACCGCGAAATCAATAATCGTCGTCGTCCCGCCAAACGCCGCCGCCCGCGTTCCCGTAAAAAAATCATCGCTCGAAGAAGTCCCGCCGAACGGCAATTCCATATGCGTATGCGGATCAATCCCGCCCGGAAAAACGAGTTTGCCGCTCGCATCAATCGTCAAATCAACTTCCATCTCAAGCGTTTTGCCGATCACGGAAATCTGCTCGTCTTCGATTAAAATATCCGCGCGGTAATTGTCAACCGCCGTTACGATTCGTCCGTTTTTAATTAGTGTTTTCATATTTGAATAATTCCTTTAATTTGCGCTATTTTAGTTCAAATTTTGTTGCAGACAAAGCGAATTTTCTCAATGAGTTAAATCATTTAGGAATTTGCCAAAATAAAAAGGTCGGCAAAAGAAATGTTTCCTTTTGCCGACCTTTTTATTCCGCCTTGTTTTTGGTGATTTTTAGAAGTATCTGACTGTGTAGCCGAATCGCACGCCGCGTCCGATTTCGGGGGCGAATTCTTTGATGAACGAGACGTGATTCAAGTAGTATTTGTTCGTCAGGTTATAGCCGTAGATGGAGAAAATATGGGCAAAATGTCTGCCCGGAATAATGATGTTTCCGGCGAGATTGAAATTTCCGTAACCGGCGGTCGGGATTTCTTCGCCGTAAACGCGGTCTTGTCTTGAGGCAAGAGTCAGTTCGGGGCGAACGCTGAAATATTTGTAATGCGCGTCCAAACCGAGGTGTGAACGAAACGGCGGAATGCGCGGCAAAGGACTGCCTGATTTGAGTTTAGCATTGACGTAATCGAGATTGGCGAACAAATCAAGGTATTGCCGCGCCGCAAACTGCAAGCTCGCTTCCGTGCCGACGAAACGGCTGTTGCCCTGCGTGTAAAACGAAAGCGGCAAATCGGTGTCAGGATCAATTTCGTCGGTCAGACGCAGAAACGTGAAATTTTTGATGTCGTAGTAAAAGAAATTCACTTCGGCGCGAAAACGTCCCGATTGATGGCGCAGAGACAAATCCACGCCGTTGCTGATTTCGGGACGCAGATTATTGTCGCCGATTTCAAACGACAGCGAATCGTCGTGCGGACCGTTGTTATAAAGTTCTTCGAGCGCGGGCGCACGATGCGAGCGCGTAAAATTCGCAACGAAAACGCTCGTTTCCGTGATCGGAACGCGAATGCCGAACGCGCCGGAAAATCCGGTAATATCGCGCTTCAGCAAATCCCTATCGGTCGGACGAAACCGATTATTTTCGACTCGCGCACCGAATTGGAAACCGATTCGTTTGTAATTCAGTTCTTCCAAACCGAATGCCGCGAACGAATCCTGTTTGACGCGACCGGGAATCAAAACTTCTTCGCCATTGGTGCGATAGTTGCGCCGGTAGCCGTCAATACCGAAAGTTCCCGTCAGTTTTTCGTAACGCCTTTGCGAAAAAAGTGCGCGATACGAATAAACTTTGTTGTCGAAAACAATTGCCGGATCAGCCGGAATCGGTTCTTCCGCGTCTTCGGCTTCAAATTCTTTCTGGTTCAGATTGCTGTAATCGAAGCTGAGTTTGACGCTTTCAATCGGCGAATTCAGATCACGAAAACCGCCGTTGAATCTGAAATCGTTGCGCCGCAATTTGATTTCGCGGACTTTCGGTTCTTCGGGATTGATCGGAATTCCGTAGCGTGTGTCGAAAAAATTGTAGTTAAAATTAGCGTAGGCTTTGCGCCCGAAATAACCGCCGCCGCCGTCGCCGCTGCCGTAGCGCGTGAACGAATTGTCAACCTTGCCGTAACCGCCGCCCGCCGTGTAATCGCCCGAACGCTGTCCGCTGCCGCTGCCCCAAACCATAAATCTGCCGAAGCTCTGTTCGATGCCGCCGCTGACCGCGTTTTGTTTGTTGTTCGTGCCGCCGAGCGCGGAAAAATAACCGCTCGTGCCGCTGCGAAAATCATCGTGACGACTGACCGCATTGACCACGCCGCCGATGGCGTTGCTGCCGTAAAGAATCGTTTGCGGACCTTTGACGACCTCGATTTTCTCAAGTGATAAAACGTCAATCGGTTCGACGTGATTAGCGGAATTCGACGCAATCGAACCGACGCGCAAACCGTCGGTCGTCACTAGCACGCGGTCGCCGTCAAACCCGCGAATTACGGGGCGCGAACTCGCCGGAGTCGCGCTTCGTTTATTTACGCCGGGTTCATCAATCAGTGCATCGGCAAAACCGCCGCCGTTGCGTTCGAGAATTTTGTTCGCATTGACCGATTCAGTCGGCTGAATCGCGTTCAAAGTTGATTCCCTGATGCCGGTTGCCGTGACCGTAACCTGTTCTTTGACACCGAGCAGACTCATCTGAAAATCAACATTTCCGGCACTCGCGCCTTTCACCAAAACGACATTTTTCGCCAGATCAACAAAGCCGTTCTGATGAATGATCACCGTATAACGTCCCGGCGGCAGATTATCAAATTCGTAATTGCCCTGCGAATCGGTTTCGACATTGCGATTAATCTGCACGATCCGCACCGTCGCGTTACTTAACACGGTATGCAAATCTCCGAAAACCACTTTTCCGCTGATTTTCCCCGTCGTCTGCGCCGATAACGCACCAGTCAAAACCGCTAAAACGCCAATTATTTGCAGCAACCGCTCCAAGTTTTTCATATTTTTATAACTCCGAGTTTTCAGTAAACGTAACACTTTAAAGCGAACTACTACCAACACTCGTATTTCAATTCAAAGTTATGATTGATTTTTGGAAGAATTTAAAACAAAAAAACACGCGGTGCTGATAACCGCGTGTTTTTTTACAAAACCTTAACCGAAATTATAATTCGTTTCGCCCGCCGGTGCTGACTTCAAAGAGAAACCAGATGCGGCGTTCGGTTTGGTCAAGCTGTTCCTGCAACAGGTTGCTCGTCGGCGTGTCGCGGTTTTTCTCGGTGATTTCAATCGCTTCGCGCTGGTTTTTGGCGACGTGCTGATTATCGCGGAGTAGTTCGGCGATCATTTCGTCAGCCGCGACAAATTCGTTGTTGTCGTCCTTAATCGTTTGCAGTTGGCTGATATGCGAAATGCTTCGAATAGTCGTGCCGCCGATTCGACGCATTCTTTCAGCGAGCGGATCAATGCCTTCAAAAATCGAATCCGCCTGTTCATCGAGCATCACATGATAATCGCGGAAATGCGAACTCGCCAGATGCCAGTGGAAATTTTTGGTTTTCGCATAGAGCGCGAACGCATCGGCGATTAACGGATTAACCGCTGTGACGATTTTTTCGATTTCCGCCGGTTTCAGATCGGTCGGTGTCGCCAGTTGTTTCGGAGCCGGATAGCCGTAATTTGTTTTGCCGCCGGACTTTGCCGACTCGGTTTTTGCAGATTTTGCAGAAGCCATAATGTTGATAATCTCCCTTTGTTCGTAATATTTTTTACAAAAACGTATCAATAAAATACGTCTGTTAAATGACTATTCAGATATATGCAACCGACGTGCCGTTTGGTTGTAAATACCGGTTTCACAATAAATCTGCGTCTTGTTGTAAAAATGTCGGAATCTTTTGTTAAAAGGATCGTGAATACTATTAAAAATCTGTTTCAAAAATGTAACGAAGTATTGCAGTTCCCTGCCGTTTTGATTTAAATGCCCGCCAAATTGCTACACTTATCAGTTTAATTTTTTTTGCGCTTTTAGCCGTTTTAGTTAATCGGGAATGCGTTATCACTCAGTTTAGACCGATAGCATAAATTTTGCTGTTGTTGTGCTTATCGTTAGATTAGAACCTGAATTGAGCGGCTGTTTGACTGACCACAATTAAAATATCCGTGCGATAATCATCACCTGTCGTTACAATTGCCTGTTTTTCATTAGTGTTTTCATAAGTTCAGTTTTGGCTTATTATCTCGCCTTTAACGGGCGAATAATCGGTTTTGATTGCGGTTTTGCCGGCGTTTTTAACCGTGATTTGTTCAAAAAAGACTTTCATACTCGCTTCGTCTTCAAAAAACGGCGTGTTTTGGACTTGAAAATGCAGATGCGGTTCTGATGAGTTCCCCGAATTTCCGCACAAGCCGAGTGTTTGACCTTGTGTAATTTTATCGCCGGATTTGACGCGAATCGAGTTTTGTTTGAAGTGCGCGAAGAGCGAATATTCGCCGTCGGAATGTTTGATGACGACGATGTTTCCGGGAACAAACATTCGATTCATTTCGCCGGGTTTGTTGTCGTGAACGCCGTCAACTGCATAGACGACCGTGCCGGCGGCGGGCGCGATGATTTCCTGTCCGAAGGCGTAATAATCTTCGTTTTTCGTGCCGTCGCCTTTGTGCGTCGCGCCGTCCGCGTCGGTCTTTAAAATGTCGAAGGCGAAACGCTGATTCGGTGCGTCCTGATGATAATTTTCTGCAGCTGTATCGCCGCCCCAAACGACGAACCATTCGCCTCTAAACGGCAGCGAAAGTTTCGTCTGATTGCGCGAAGTGTTTTTTGGTTTTGCGGATTCGGGCGGCGCAACCCGCAGACCGCCGATTTTGCCTTCTTTATCGAGTGCAATTTGCAGAGACATCTTTCCGCGCTCGAATTCGACGGGAAATTTTGCCGCCGATTCGGAAATCATCAGCGGCGTGCCGAATGTGACGATTTTCCCGTAATTGCCGCGCAAATCATCCAAAAACGCCTGAAATTTTTCGGGCGGAACCGCCGTTTTCATTTGCGCGTCAAGCTCTGCGTCAATCGCTGTATAATCTTTCAAATTATAAGCCGCCGCAAATCTCTCAGCCGTTTTTTGAAGTTTTTCGGAAGACGTTTGGGCGGAAAAATTAACTGCCGAAATCAGTATAAAAATCAGACAAATAAAATTTTTAATCAACATACTTTTGTAATTAATATTAAAAGCGAATAAGAATTGTCAGCCGCAATGAGGCACAAAAAACGCAACAAAGATTTACATTTTTTTCTGATGTTTGCATCCTTTTTCGATCAATCAAGACGGATTTGCGACTATCAATGGAGTTGAATCATCCTCAGCTTCTTTTTCTTCGGCTTCGCCGCCGTCTTTCTGCACCTGTTCGGCGAGGACGGTTTCAGCGGCATCGGCAATGCGGTCTTCGATTTTTTCGCTCGGCGCGTCCGCCGGATGTAGATCGCCCGCGTGGTAGAAATGCGAAGCCTGATAAAGTTCGCGCAGGAATTTAAAGAAAACCTTGCTGATGGCGATGATCGGAATGGCGAGAACGATACCGAGCAATCCGAACAGTTTGCCGCCGATGAGCAAGCCTAAAAACACCGCCATCGGATGTAGATTGAGGCGGTCGCCCATAATTCGCGGCGTGAGATAATAGCCCTCCAAACTCTGAACGGCGGCGAAAACGCCTAAAATCGCGGCGATGTGTCCCCAACTGCTGCCGCCCGCAAAGCTGAAACCGCAGGCGAGAATGATTCCGCTGATTGTCCCGACATACGGCACGGCATTCAGCAAACCTGCGATCAAAGCGATGCCCGCCCACGCCGGAACGCCGAGAAAATAAAATCCGACGGCGTAGCAGACTGCCATAATCGAGCCGATTAAAATTTGCCCGCGCACATACGATTCCAGAATTCGTCCCGATTCGTCAAACAGCAGGCGGAAAGGATCACGGAAACGCGGAGGAATCAGGCTTTCGAGCGAATCACGCCATTTTTGAAAATCAATCAGCAGGTAAAAAACGAAAAACGGCACGAGAAACAAATCAAAGCCGGAACTCAGTATTTCGAGAACAAGCGAACCGCCGCCGCCCGTCGCTTTAACATTTCCACCTTCGTCAACGGTCGTCGCGGTCGAGACGTTTTCGTTATAGAACGTCAGCGGTTCGCTCAAAAATTTCTCGATTTTGTCACCCGCCGCCTTTTCGAGCGCAGGCGAATACCGCCGCAGAAATTCTCTCTGCCGCTTGGCGTTTTCCGGCGTAAATTTTTCCGCAATCGCGCCGCCCGCTTTGGAAGTTTCCGACCACAAATCGGGAATCACATAAGCCATAAACGCCGTAATCACCAAAGTTACGAGCAAAATGGCGACAATCGCCGAAACCGTCCGTGAAAGCCCGCGCTTTTCCGCCTGATAAACAATCGGGTTGAGCAAATAAGCGAGCGCGAACGAAGCCAGCACCGGCACGAGCGCGACGCTGCCGACAACATATAAAAAATACAAGATCAGAGTCGCAAAAACGACGGTCGGAACCCAACGAAACCACCACAAAGGCGAGCCTTGGGTTTCTGTGGACGAATTTGTTTTCCACCAATTTTGTTTCATCGTGAAAGTATATCAACTCATAACCGATTCACCGGCTTTCTTTTATCTACGAAGGACACGAAGTAGAACAGAAGATTGCTAATGGAAATATTTTCTTCCTTCGTGCTTCCTTCGTGTCCTTCGTGGATAAGTTCCCTAACAAATCGCCAGACCTTTATCGAGCGCGGCGATCAATTCATCAACATTGTCTTTCGTCGAATCGAGCATCATTCCCGTGCGGATGACGTTGCCGTAAAGTCCGCCTTTATTGATTATGCCGCCAAATCAACTTCCAAATTCTCCTCGATATTTTTTCGATTCTTGAATCTTTTAATCGCACTATTTTTTGCCAATTCAGGCTCAAAGTCTCGAATACCTTTTGAAATAAAGAATTTGATAATTGAGATAACGGACAAATCTTTTTTCCCGGCAATCGTCTCCAAAAGTTCCATCGTATCTTTTGATATATTCAAGTTGATTTCGACCGATTCGCGCTCATTAAAAGCAATCGTATAACCTTCGGGTGTCGTCATTGTTTTACTTTCTTCCGTCATAAATTTTTTCCTCTTCTTTAGTTGCCGGACGCGGCGAAATTATTCTGATTCTTTCGCCGCGCTCAACAAAAACCGTGTAAAGCAGATTCAGGCTGAAACTAAATCCGATCACGTATTCCCGCAACTCTTCTTCAACCGAAGCATCGTCAAACTGATTTTCAGGGTCAAAGAAAACCTCTGCCGCTTCTTCAAATTTTACGTTATGTTTTCGCAGATTGACAGCATATTTTTCCTCATTCCGTTCAAATTGAAGGTCTTGCAGTTCGTAAAATTTATCCATAAATTAAACGGTCGCCAAACCTTTATCTAAAGCCGCAATCAATTCATCAACATTATCCTTCGTCGAATTGAGCATCATTCCCGTTCTGATAACATTGCCGTAAAGTCCGCCTTTGCCGATCAGAACGCCTTGTTTTTTGGTTTCTTCAAAGACTTTGAGAACGGCTTGCGGATTCGGTTCTTTGGTTTTTCTGTCAACGACGAGTTCGATTGCCTGCATCAAACCCATTCCGCGCACGTCGCCGATGATGTCGTATCTTTCATACAATCCGCACAATTTTTCGCGCAGATAATCGCCGACAACTTTGGCGTTGGTGCGTAAATCTTCTTCTTCGATCATCTTGATAACGGCTAAACCGGCGGTCATCGAAACGGGATTTCCGCCGAAGGTGGCGAAGGTGATGCCGGGGAATTTGTCGGCGACTTCCGCTGTCGCAATCGTCCAGCCGATTGGTGCGCCGTTGCCCATTCCTTTCGCCGAAGTCATAATGTCCGGCACGACATTCCACTGTTCGATGCCGAACCATTTTTCGCCCGTTCTGCCCCAGCCGGTTTGCACTTCGTCCGAGATGCAGAGTCCGCCGTAATTTCGGGCGATGCCGTAAGCGATTTCAAAATATTCGGGCGGCGGCACGATAAATCCGCCGACTCCCAAAATCGGTTCAGCCATAAACGCCGCGATTTCGCCGGTCGTCGTCGTTTGGATAATATTTTCGATGTCCTGAGCGCAAGCCACGCCGCACGACGGATATTCGAGTTTGAACGGACAGCGGTAACAATACGGCGCGGCGGCGTGAACCATTCCCGCAACCTGCGCCCCAATCGGTCGCCACGAAGCCTGCCCGACCGCCGACAAAGCCGTCGCCGAACGTCCCGAATAACTGTGGCGCAAGACAACAATTTCCTGCCGTCCGGTCGCCATTTTTGCCGCCAAAATTGCCGTATCATCGGCTTCCGTTCCGCTCGAAGTAAAAAACGATTTCTTCAAATCTCCCGGCGCAATTTCTGCCAATTTCTCGGCAAAATCCGACTGCAAAGGATTCACATAAAGCCCCGAAGTGTGCGAAATTTTATTGATTTGTTCGATCACCGCCGCATTAATCGTCGGATTCGCGTGTCCGACACTGACCGTCAAAACGCCGCCGAAACAGTCGAGATATTTATTCCCGTCCTCGTCCCAAACATACTCGCCTTCGCCGTGCGTTAGCGCGACGGGTTCCTGATAATAAGTGGCGACTGCCGGGAAAAGAAATTCCTTGTGCTTCCGCACGGCTTCTGAAACTGTTGATTTTTGTTCTGTTAAATTCATAATTTTTATTAAATTTCATCAATCGGATCGTCGAAAACTTGGACGTTATCTCTCGAACTGTGGAGAACGCGATAAATTTCAACGCCGTTTTCAATCGGGAAATAATAGATGTTGTATTTTTTGAATGGAAACTGGCGCAAGTTGATAATTAAGTCGTTTCTTTCGCGCCCGACTTTAGGATTTTGGGCAAGCAGTCCGCATTTAGAGATGATTTCCTTTATCAAACGCACAGCTACGGTTTCGCCCTGTTCAACCAGATATTCCCAATTTTGTTTAATATCGGCGAGCGCAAATGGCGAATATTGCAGAATCGGATCATTATTTTCCGTTTCTTTGGTTAAATTCATCTTTTGCCTCCAGAATAAGTTTTTCGGCAAAAGCGTCCAACTCCGAAGCCTTTACTTCGACAAATTCACCATTGCGGATTTGCTCCACGCCGAGCATAATTTCGCGGCGCAGTTCGTTACGTTGAATTTCTTTGAGCAAATCTTTCTCCTTCAACAAACGCAAACTTTCGCGTAAGACTTCGCTGGCGGAATTATAAAGACCTGATTTAACTTTTTCATTGACAAAATTTTCGAGTTCGGGCGTTAATGATACATTCATAATTTTGATAAATCTCCTTACTGCAAAGAGAGTAAATTTAATAACGAACTATGTCAATCTTCGTTATTGACAGACGATTAAATTTCATACCAAGCAAGTGCAAAAATTTCTCAGGTCTTTTGATTTAACTCTTTGTTTTCAACCTTCTGTCACTAACTGTAACTCTGAAAACTTTCTGTCAACCGCTTAAACTTAACGTGCGGCATCAATCCGCGCGGAGAAAATGCCGATGTTGCTGCTGCCGTATTCGATCCAGCCGAAGCCTTTTTCACCGCATTTTTCTTCGATTCGCTGTTTTTCTTTAAGACCTAATTTGCCTGCGCCGACGAGATACGTCATCGGTTCTTTGTTGATTTTTTGCGGTGTGTATTGCAGAGGCGATTGTTGCTGTCGAGCGTAAAAAGAGGTCGAGGTCATTAGAAAAATAAAAATATAAAAGCTCAAATTTTTCGATTTGCCGTTTCTCCATTCCTTGAAATTATTTTTTTAGATGAATTAGCTGTTCGTTCGGGTCTGCCAGAATCCACGCGCTGAATTGTCCGATGTTGTTGCTGCCGTATTTGATCCAGCCGTAACCGTTTTCGCCCCATTCTTTACCGTAAGAATTTTTGACCAGCCACGCGCCTTTTGCATCGTCCCAACCGACGATTAAAACGATGTGATTACCGCGTTTGAGCGTTTTTTTAGCGTCTGTAATATCCCAAAATTGTTCCTCGTTGAAAACGCCGCCGCCGTAGAGATTCAGACAGGAATCAAAAAAAAGAGTCGTGACTATCGGACCGTAGGTGATAAGTGCGTGCTTGATCTCGGCGGTCGAAGCGACATCCTGCGGAGTCGCGCTGACGTAATCCCAAGTTAGAGCTTTGACGAATGTTTCGGCATCGAAAACCGAACGCGAACCGCCGCTAAATATCCCGTAATTATCGGGCGAACCGTCGAGCGGCATTCCCTTGTCAACCATCAAACTGAACGCTTCGCCGTGCCAGTTGAATTTGCACGAATCGGAGGGAAATTTTCCGGCTTCTTTGGCGGCAAAAAGTCCCGTCTGCTGCGGCAGCGGCGACATCAGAACGGTTTTATCGAGCGGTTTGCCGTGAGTCCGCATCGCTACGAGTTGACGGCTGATCTGCATCGCTTCGACCGTCGCAAACGCCCAGCAGTTGTTGCAATACCAACCCTGAAACTGCACCGGGCTGAAATAAAGTCCGTGTTCGGGATCGCGCCAGTCGAATTTCGACTGCGAGGACAATCGCTCTGTTTCGCCTGACGATTTTTCTTCAAACTGCAAACGAATTTTGTTCGAGCGTTTCGTCTCGTTAACCGGCACGGCGCGACCTGTGTAATCCTCGAAATCGTGAATGCTTAAACCGTATTTATCAACCGGAGTGCGCCAGAAAGGAATCACTTTTCGCAGCCACGAATACTTCGGCGGCGTTCCGTATGTCGCCGACAAACCATCCTGTGCAATCGGTCTGCCTTCGGCATCAAACGGATGCTGAAGGCGCGTGTCGCGGAACGCATAAGTTCGCTTACCGGAACGCTTTTCCGACCGGCACGCTTCTTCCTGCTGTTTCTGCGATTCGTCCAATTTCTTTTGCAGTTCCGGGCGTATTTCAGGATTCGACTGTGCCGGCAACGTGACGATTGCAGCGGTTACAAACCATACAGCGCAAATGCCGTAAAGAAATTTTCGCCTGACATTAATTTTATGTTTCACCGATTTATCTTATTTCAGCAGGCGAATCAGATTGCGCCGCAAATAAAAATGCCTGTGTAATCAATGCGGGTAAATTAACCGCCGCAAACAGCCGCATTAAGCGCAAAAAAAAACGATTTTAATTTTCTTTTTTGCGTCTTTCGTGTCTTTTTGCGGCTGATTATTCCGACAATTGCTGATCCGATACCGACTTTAATTAATTACAGCTTCTCGCCGTGCAGATGTTGCAACTATCGGTGGTTGCGATACAAATGCCGCCGCAGGTTTTTGTTCCCGGACCGCAGCCGCCGCCGACACCGATTGTTAATTTATTGGTTACGGATTTGACGCATTTCGTTTTACTGACGAGTTTTTCAATTTGCTTCATATATTTTTCGGTCGTCGCCCAACCGACCAGTGTGACCGCGCCGCCGGTCGCCGTGACGTTGATATGAATTATTTGATCGGCATATTTTTTAGTTTTAATCCGGTCATAGACCGCTTTGACAATCTGCTCGTCAGTTGTCACGGAGCAGTCGGTTTTCTTCTGCGCCGAAACATTCAAACTGCCGAGCAGCACAAAGGCGAAGATTGCCAGCGTTAATTTAATCATTAAATTTTTAATCACTTCAGTTCTCCTTTTATTTGTAATTAGTCAGCATCGAAAGCAAACTATAATGCAATTGCTTGCCGAAGAAAATCGTTTCGCCATCCGGCGACCACGCCGGACTGGAAAAATAAACGCGGGAATCGTTGTTGCCCGTCAGTTTCTGAGCCGCGCCGCCGGTTGCAGGTATTAGCCAGAGATCGTCTCTGCCGTCACGGTGCGCGGCGAATGCGATATTTTTAGCGTCCGGCGAAAGAAAAATGTTTGACAGGTATGTTTCCTTTAAGACCGCTATCTCACGCACCGCGCCGGTTTCACGGTTGAGCTGCCTGACCGTAATTTCGTCAGGCAGACCGGATGATCCGTAGCCTTCCGTCGAAACGAACATCAAATCACCGTTCGGCATCCAACTTACTAAACGAAAAAAAGCGTTCTGCCGGGTCAATGTTTTTTGAATTTTTGTTGCTGTCTCAATCGTCCAAATATCGAAGGTGAGTTTTCCGCTGATATTGCCGGTTTTGGAAGTAAAAGCGATAAATCTGCCGTCAGCCGACCAGAGCGGACAATAAAAATTTATTTTCGCATTCTCATTGGCGGTGAGCTGAACATTGTCTGAACCGTCAGCATTAACGAGCCGAATATTACTCTGACCGCTTTGATTGGAAATATAAGCGAGCCTGCCGCTGTCGGGCGACCAACTGAAATCATTCGACTGAATCCGGTTGTAAGGCAAAATAGAATAACTGATCGAAACCGCGTCAGTCGCTGCCGGATAACTTTTCCCGCCCTGCGCCATATTGATAATCGAAATTTGATTCTTTTGACCGGCGACATTCATCAGAGCAATTTTTTGTCCGTCAGGCGACCAAACCGGCAGATAACCCTGCGCTGCGATTTCGACAGGTTCGGCGTTCGACTGCAAAGTTTTGGTGAAAATCTTTCCGAAAAACAAATTATTGCCCTGACTTAAGTTTTTGATTGACTGATAAGCGATTGATTTGCCGCCGGGCGCGACATTTGCCCAGAGTTCGGAATCAATGCCCGAAATGGCATTGAATTCTTTTTTATCTTTCAGACCAATTCCCCAAATGTCCGATTCTTCTTTTGCCGAACCGCATAAAATTTTTGTCCCGTCACCCGAAACATTCAGCACGAACAAATCTTTTTCGCCACTCGTGATCTGTTTCGGCGAGGGATTATTTGTATCAATAACGTAAATTTGAAAAGTTTTGTCCGTCAATGCGCTGTAAAAAACCCGTTTATTATCGGGATGCCAGACAAGATTTCTGATTTCAGACTGCCCTGTGAAAAGTTTGAAGGGTTTTTTGTCGTCGAGTTTTTCCGTCCAAATGCTCCATTGTTCGCCGTCAACCGTTGTGTAGGCGACCGTTTTTTCATCCGGCGAAAAACTTAACGATTGAGCGGCAATGTTTTGCCCGGTAAAATCGGTAATTTGTTTACTCTGCCCTGAATTAACATCGAGCGCGTAGAGTTCCGTTTCAGATTCGTAGTAAATCAAATTACTGCCTGACCAAAATTTTAATTTACTGCTGCCGTCATCAATCGGTGAAATTAATTTCGCCGCGCCGCCGAGAGCCGGAATGCGCCAGAAGCCGGTTTGGTTGCCTTTGGTCGAAAGAAAAGCTATCTCTTCGCCGTTCGGAGACCAGATCGGCATCTCATTTCTGAATTCATCTTTGGTAATCTGCACGGCTTCGCCGGATGTTGTCTGTTTGATCCAGATGCTGCTGCTGCCGTTTTTGGTCGAGGCAAAAGCGATCATCTTCCCGTCCGGCGAAAATGAGCCGACGCTTTCGGATTCGCCCGGTGTGCTTGCCCAGTTAAAAATCTCGACGCTTTTCGGCGCGTTTTCTTCAACTGCCGACGGCGTTTGTCTTCCCGCGTAAAACCAACGGAAAACGCCGACTGTCAAAATTGCCGACAGGACAATTGCCGCGATGCCGAACGAAGAGAAACGACCGACGCGATAAGTATTGGTCGTTTGCCGGTTGATTATTTCGGTCGGTTTGCCGTGCAGACTGCCGATTGACGGGTATGTCGCAGAAAAATCCAGTTCTTTTCTCAAACTTTTCAAGTCCGCTGCCAATTCTTCAATCGTTTGGTAACGCTCCTGACGATCTTTTTTGAGAGTTTTGGCGACGATCCGCTCGAGTTCCGGCGGACATCCGGGAGAAATTTCGGAAAGCGGCAGAGGTTCTGTTTTCAGGATCGAAGCGATCAAATCGCTGGTCGTTTCGCCCGTGAAAGGCGTTGTTCCGGCGAACATCTCGTAGATCAAAACGCCGAGACTCCAAATATCCGTGCGGGCATCAATGGTCGGCAAAGCGCGGGTTTGTTCCGGCGACATATACGCGACCGTTCCCATCACGACTCCCGGCATCGTCCGTTCGAGAGCGCGGGTTTTGGCTTCGGAATCGAGGTTGCCGTTGGTATTCTGAACGAGTTTTGCCAGACCGAAATCCAAAACCTTGACGTAACCGTCGCGCCTGACCATAATGTTTTCCGGCTTGATGTCGCGGTGAACGATGCCCGCCGCGTGTGCCGCCGCGAGCGCGTCCGCCGCCTGTATGACGATGGACAGATTTTCGGCAAAGGTTGCTTTGCCCCTAATCTCCCGTTCGCGCAGAGTTTCGCCTTCGACGTATTCGGTCGCAATATAATTTAACTCGTCGAATTTGCCGATTTCATAAATCGTGATGATATTCGGATGATTGAGCGCAGACGCGGCTTTGGCTTCCCGCACGAAACGATTGAGGCTGTCGGCGTTCGAGGTCAGACGCGCAGGCAGAATTTTGAGCGCAACACGGCGTTCGAGCGTGAAATCTTCCGCCAGATAAATCTCGCCCATTCCGCCTTTGCCGAGTAGTTTTTTGATTTCGTAATGACTGAACCGGCGGCTGATGAGATTCGCTTCGTCGCTGTTTTCCTTGAACATTTCAGCGAGGAAAGATTCGGGCGGTTTGTCGAGAAAAGCGTTCGGGTCGTTTTCAAATTCGAGCAGCGAATCAACTTCACGCCGCAGATTTTCATCCGCGCCGCAGATTTTGTCGAGGAAAGATTCACGCTCTTCAGGCGCGACTTTCAAGGCTGTGTGGAAAATTTCTTCAACCTTTCTTATTTTTTCAACATCCATTCGGGGACAATTTGAAAGTGCTGAAAAGAAAAAACTTCAGAATTAAATCTCTGCTCAGGCGGCGAATTTCAACTCTCCGCCTGATTTATAGAAATCATAGATAATTCCGTGGGCTGAATATAAGAGATATTGCAGCAAAATGCAATTTTTGATAATCGCCGCCGACCGTCAAACAGACGTTTCGACGATAAAATATTTGCGGTGTCGCGGCTTCAAACCTTTTTATTAAAACAGAGAACCTTTGTCGTCTTTGCCCATCATCGCCTTTCTGACCAGAGGAATCGCCGGACCGCCGTAATCTAAAAATTGATCGTGAAACTGTTTCCACGCCGTCCGTCCGCCGCGCGTCGCCGTCCAGTCTTCGCGGAGTTTGCGGATCATCAGTTTGCCCATCGTGTAATTCAAATACGCCGGATCGAACGTGCCGCGATTCGCCTGCTGTTCCGCGCCGCCTTCGTCCTGAAAACCTTGTTCGATGAACATTTTTTTCGACTGCTCGACCGTCATTCCTTTGGTGTGCAGACCGATTGCCGACAAAAATCTGACGTTTCGCAAAAGTGCTTCCTGCAATTGTCCGATGTGCATTTCGGGGCTGTTTTCGAGTCCCGCGTCATACATCATTTCCTCGGTGTAATGCGCCCAGCCTTCGGCGAAAGCGTAACCGACAAAGACCTGTCCGAACTTCGATTTATTGCGGTTGGAATGCAGAAACTGGACGAAATGTCCGGGATAAACTTCGTGAACCGACGTGAATAAAAGACTTCCCTTGCCCGGAACATACGCGTCCTGTTTTTCCTTCGACCACGACGGATCGGGCGGCGAAACATAATAGGTTGACGGCAGATTCGTTTCATACGGTCCCGGAATGTTGATGTAGGCAAAATTCCAAGCCTTATACGGCGGAGCTTGCGCGACCTTTGCCTGTTCCGTGCCGGGAATCGTCAGGATGTCCTTGTCGGTGATAAATTTTCGCAGATCGGCGAGTTGATTCGACGCGGCTTCGACGACGTTTGCGCCCGACGCTTTATCGGCGGAAGCCTTTGCCATACATTCGGCGGGCGTTTTCCCGGCGGCGAATTTCTCGCATTCCTGTTTGAGCGCGTCGGTGTTTTTGTCCAAATCCTGCTTGGCGATTTCTTCGAGTTTGGCAAGGTCAATATCAACGCCTTCGGTCTGTTTGAGCATCGCTTTGAACTTGTCCGCGCCGAGCGCGTAATTGTCGTTCGCCGTTTTTTCCTGCTCGCCTAACCAAGCGTCGAAGTCTTTGACGGCTTTAATCGCCGCGTCGTTCGATTCCTTGAAATCCTTTTGCGACTGTTCGTCTTTGACGGGTTCAAAAACCTTGACGACATCTTTACCGAGAAAATCCGCCAGTCCGCCGATTGTCTGCCGACCGATTTTGACGAGATTTTTCGCCATCGGCAATTTCATATTCGCCTTGATCTGACCGAGCGCGTTCGGGACGTTTTTGGCATACGCCGTGTAAGCCTTGATGCGCGTTTCGAGCGGCGCATATTCACGCGAAACGTAAACGTCGGGGTCAATCGAATCGGCGTAATAATACGGATTCGTGTGCGGCTGATCGGCGGTTTCGCGCCAGAAAAGGTCTTTATCAATCTGCGAAATCAAATAATCGCGCTCGAATCTCTGCCGTTCGTCAAGCTGTTCATCCTTAAACGCCGAAGCCTTTTCGCGCTCCGATTTGAGCCGCGCGATTTCCTTTTTCAAACCGTCTTCGCTCCAATCCGACAATTTACCGTCAAACTCGTGCTTGCCTTGATAAACCGCAAACTGCGGATTGGCGGCGAAATAATCATTCAAAAAATGTTCGACATAAGCGTCCCATTGATTATTTGCCGCCGCGTTCGCATTCGTCGGCAAGTTCGCCGTTTGATTCGCTGTTTGATTCGTCGGCGCAGAGTTAGTCGCCGACTGCTGACAGGCAGTTATAAAAATTGAAACGACCAGAAAAGCAATTGTTTTTTTAAAGTTCAAGATGTTCATAAAATCTCCCGGTAGAATATAATAAGCCGATTTTTGCTCTGGGGTTTCAGAGCTTTAATCATTGCGGGAATTTTATAACTAAACCGCCGTTCGTCCAAACCATCGCGCAGCGCAGCGAAAATAATTCAAATTCGGAGGCGGCATTGATGACCTGACTGGGAAGTCAGCGCACTCTTTGAATTACTGATGACACACAAATCTTGAGAAGGCTTTTTGAGGAGTGTTAATTGTGGAATTTAGTCTTTGAAACCCAACGCGGCGCGTCGTCGGTTTTTTGGCGTAAAATTAAATTAAGCTGCGCGGTGTGGTGTTGGACGTGACGCAGATTATCTAAAAGCAGTTCGGCGAAGGTGAATTCTTTTGTGCCGGCTTTGCAGATTCTGTTTGCCGTTTCTTCGGTTAAATCGTTGATGACGGCACGGAGTTTTTCGCGGCAGTATTGCAAATATTTTTGCAGTTCGTCTTTGGTGTAAGTTCTCGCCGGGATCACGCCCGCCGGATCGAGTTCTTCGAGTCCGAACGGCGCGGGCGGCGCGAAATTTTCCGCCGCGCCCGACAAATAGAAATCGAGCCAGAAAAGCGCGTGCGAAACCATATACCAATACGACGAAAAATCGCGCGAGCCGTCGTCCCAAAATTCATCGGGACACGCATTAATCGAATTTTCGAGCATCTCAACCGCCGCGCCGAATTGACTCCAAACCGCTTTTTTCCAAGTTTCCATAAAGCTATTTTATTTCAACTTTGACCAAACCGGAAATGTCTAAATTATAGTTTTCCTGTCAATTCGCGCCACGAAACAACCGGCTTCGGCGTTGCGAATGTTGATATAATTCACTTTTAAATCACCGAAAATCTCCGCGATTTGATTTTCCGGTTCATCTCGTTTTACGACTTCTCTTTTCAGCAATTCGCTCTCATTGCCGTAACCTTCAAAAAGCAGCGGCAGATCAATCAAATCGGGCGGAAAGCCTTTTTCGTCAAAGGCTTCACATTCGTTTTTGTGAATGTAAACCGGCGACGGCAGCGGCAAATTCGAGAGTTTTTCAAACGCATTATAAGTGAACAAAATTCTCTCTTCCGCGCCTTGATTGAATGTTTTCAGACACACGCGGCACGGTCCGTAACCTTTCGCAACATCGGTAAACGCCGGATGTCCGTATTGCGGCGACTTCATATTTTCACGCACACTTCGGGCGATTTCCGCTGGAATCGGAACGACTTTGTAGTTCATAATTTTCTCTTGATTTTTTGACTGGAGCGCAATCCGTCCCGGTTGCAATGAGTGTCGCTTCGACACGAAAAAAGCCTTGTTGATAATTCAACATTCGAGATAATCAACGCTTTTTCGCGCCGAAACGTGCGCTCATTGCAACCGGGACGGATTGCGCTCCAGTCCTTGGCTTTTTTCCTGTTCTAAAAGCTGCTTTTTACGCGAAATTCCCCAACGATAGCCGCTCAATTCGCCACTGCTGCGGACAACTCGGTGACACGGAATGACGAGCGCGACGCGGTTTGACGCGCAGGCGGTCGCAACGGCGCGAACGGCGTTTTTATTGCCGAGTTTTTCGGCAACTTGTTGATAAGAAACCGTTTCGCCGTAAGGAATTTTTCGCAAAATGTCCCAAACGCGCATTTGAAATGCCGTCGCCTGTAAATCCGTCGGCAAGTCTAAAGTTTTGTTTGCGCCTTTCATATTCGCTAAAACCGCTTCGACATAATCTTTCAAATTCGCGTTGTTTTCTTCAATTTCAGCATTTTGATATTCACTAAAAAGATTCTCTTTCAAAGTTTCCGAATCATCGCCGAACGTCACGGCACAGATACCTTTTTCGGTTCGTGCGACGAGCAATTTCCCTAAATCGCAATCGGTAATCGTATAATTTATCTTCATATTCGCACCTTTTTTCGCGTAAGTTTTCGGTGTCATTCCGAGTTTTTCCGAGACGTTTTCGTAAAGACGACTCGACGAATTAAATCCGGCTTCATACATCGAATTTGTGACATCGCTTCCCTTTTTAATCTCGTCTCTAAACTTTTCCAGACGCTTCATTTCAGCATATTTTTTCGGTGAAACGCCGATGATTTCCTTGAACATTTTTTGCAAATGCGCCGCGCTCAAATTTAATTTCACGCTCAAATCTTCAAGCGAAACCTGCTCTTCGGTTTCGAGCAATTCACACGCGCGAATTACGATTTCGGTTTGCGGATTTGTCGCTTCATTTTTCGGCTGACATCGCCGACACGCGCGAAAACCGTTTGTTTCGGCTGTGTTGAAATCATCAAAAAACCGCACGTTTTCACGCTTCGGCAATTTTGACGCGCACGAAGGTTTGCAGTAAATCTTCGTCGAATTGACCGCGTAAACAAACGTGCCGTTAAATTTCGCGTCGTTATTTTGCACCGCTTTCCAGTAAATTTCCGTTTTCATATTTGAGAGTTTATTGGATTAAAAGCTCTAAATCTATCCGAAAATTGTTTTCTAATTGTTTATTTTGCGCGGCGTTTGATAGATTGAATTTATGAATCTCGATGGAAAAACAGCTTTAATTGTCGGCGCATCGCGCGGCATCGGACGCGCTTCGGCGGAACTTTTTGCGCGGGCTGGCGCAAACGTCGTCATCAGCGCGAGAAACGAAACCGAACTGATGGAAGCCGAATACGCGCTCAACAATCTCGGCGGCGAAACGCTCGCGCTGACGGCGGACGCGGCGGTTGAAAAAGATGTCAAAGCATTGGTTGAGCAGGCAGTCGCCAAATTCGGCGCGATTGATTATCTTGTTTTGGCGGCTGGCAAAGGCATCTTGAAGCCGTTTGCTCAACTGACGGCGGAAGATTTGGACGCGCTTTTGACGGCAAATGTGAAGACTGCGTTTAATGTTCTGCAAGCCGTTTTACCGACGATGGCGGAACGCAAATTCGGGCGCGTCATCGCCATTCCCGGCATTTTGGGTAAGGCTCCGATGGCGCAGGCTGCGGCGTATTGCGCGGCGAAATATGCGCTCACGGGAATGATTAAATGTTTGAAGGACGAATATAAACGCGACGGCATTCGTTTTTCGCTGATGCACTTCGGCGGCGTTGATTCGCCGTTTTGGGACGACGTGACGATGAAAGTTCAGCGCGACAAAATGCTCTCGATTGAATCGGCGGCAAACGCCGTCTTTTTCGCCGCTACGCAAACGGGCGAAGGCGTGATGTCGGAAATCGTGCTGATGCCGGAAAATCACCAATTGGTTTAAGAAAACGGAACGCGAACTTTCCAGTTCGCAAGTGCGTTCGCTTCATTGGTTTAAGAAAACGGAACGCGAACTTTCCAGTTCGCAAGTGCGTTCGCTTCATTGGTTTAAGAAAACGGAACGCGAACTTTCCAGTTCGCAAGTGCGTTCGCTTCAAACGCTCAAACAAAGTGAGTTTTCTCTAAACGACATTTTTACCGATCTTCATTCGCCAACCCGGCTTGAACGCGAAAGTTGATTGGATTTCTCCACATCACGATAATCAATCATCGTTTGAGCGTCGAAGCGAACGCTCAGGCGAACTGGAAAGTTCGCGTTCCAGATCATCAAAAATTTCCCGGCGGGCAAGTGTGACAGTTTGCAAACTGTCACACTTGCCCATTTTTTATTTTTGTAAATAATTCACAATCAAATAAATCGTTTGAGAAAGATTTCAAAAAATTATGTTCAAAAAATATCTGACATTAACTTTAACCGTTTTAATAATGAATCTGTTTTTCGTTCATTCTGCATTTTCGCAAACGCAGGACGACAAAAATTCGCAGTTCGTCATTAAAATCAAAAATAAAGTCGCCGAAATCAATACCGAACCGCGCCGTAAAATCAAAGTCACGCTCGAAACGGGGACGAAAATCAAAGGTTATATCACCGAAATCAGAGACGATCATTTTTCAGTTCTCGATTCCAAAAGCGGAAAGTTGTCGCAGATCGAATATTCGCAGGTCAGCGAAGTCGGACGTGACGGAATTTCGAGGCTCGCCAAATCGCTGATTGTCGGCGGAATAACTATGGGCGCGATTTTCATTCCGATTTTTATCGCTCTCGCAACCGCCAAAGACTAACAAACGGAACTTTTTTCGTTCGCTTTTTAAGGAAATAAAATGTCTAAAATTCGTATCACAATTTTGTTGCTCAATTTATTAACCATCGTTTTCGCAGTCACGCAGACTTTCGCGCAAACCTCAAACCTCACTCAGGCGACCGATGCGGTGACGACGGTTTTGGTCGGCGAAGGCGGCGTTTCGCGTCCCGTCGGTTCGGGCGTGGTCGTGCGTTCGGACGGGTTTATTTTGACGGCGTATCATTTGATTAAAAATGCGGCGGCAATTCAGATCAGGCTTCGCAGCGGCGAGATTTATGATAAAGCCGAGATCGTCTCGACCGACGAACGCCGCGATGTCGCGCTGCTGCATATTAACGCCGTCAATCTGCGGGCGATTCCGAGCGGCGCGGCGGAAGAAACGCAGGTCGGTTCGCGGATTTCCATCATTGCCAACGCCGACGGTCAGGCTCTTATCAGCCAGGATAAAGTTCTCAATTCCGTCCAGCTCGCCGATGCAATTACCGGCGCGGGCAAAGGTTTCCGCGTTCTCCAATTCGACGCGGCGGACAACGCGGCAGGTGCGCTCGTGCTGGACGAAAACGGTCGTTCGCTCGGCATCGTGACGAACAACCCGGACGTTAAAAATCAAAGTATCGCCGTGCCTTTTTCGAGTATTTTAGGCTTGATTCGCGCCGCTTCGCCGGTCAATTATTCAGCTCAGATTTTGTCCTCACCCGCGCCCACACCGCAAAATACGCCGTATCCGATTCCGCAGAGTTCGGTGCAGATGCCCGAACGCGGCGTGACCGCGCTTTCACCGCGCGGTCCGGGTTCGGTTGTCATCAAACCGAATTCGCCCAAGGAAATTCTCGCCGCGTCGAGAACGATCTACGTCGAAAGCGATTCGGTTTTCTTCAAAGGACAGCATCTCGTCAACGCGCTCGACAAACGCCCGGAATTCGCCGAATGGGGACTTTCATTCGTCGAAGACCGCGATCTCGCCGATTTGATTTTAACGATTGACCACGTTGTTTTCACCTACAAATTCACCTTCAAAATCTACAGCCAACGCCTCGGCACGATCATCGCCACCGGCGACACGGTTATTCTCGACGGCAATCTCGGCGCACCGTATATGGCAAAACGAGTCATCCAAAAACTAGAAAAAGTCCGTGCCGCGCCAACTAAACCTGAGCCGACCAAACCTGACAAAAAATAAAATGATTGATTATCGCGCCGGATTGGTTTAATCTTTTGTTATCAAATTTTATTACGCTAAGACCGATATAAAATCACAGCAAAAGATTATGCAAAGCACGATTCAGGAAGTCTATCGAAATCAAATTCTACCGCTCGACGAAAATGATCGGCTGAAACTCGCCGCGCTCATTATCAGCGATATTTCAAACAAACCGAACGCGAACGGCGAAACGAAAAACGCGGGCGGCATCAGAGAAATGTTTGGCAGTTGGAGCAGCGGCAATCCGCATTTGTCCGACAACGAACAGATTGATGCCGACTTAGCCCGCGCTTACGCCGACACGCACGACGATGAATAAAATGTTGGTTGACACCTCCGGTTTTTTCAGCCTTCACGACGAAGCCGACGAATTTCACGAAAAAGCGGTTGCGTTCTATGATGCGGCGGCAAAGCGTCTGACGACGAATTACGTTTTAGCCGAATACACCGCGCTCGCCCACGTTCGCGGCGTTCCGCGCAGTGAAATAATCAAATTCAGCCGACGAATTTTAGAAAATCAAGCGGTCGAAATAATCTGGATTGAGAAGATTTGCACCGGCAAACGGTCGCTTTAATGTTGAAAAGATCAGACAAAAATTATTCCCTGTGCGATGCCGCAAGTTTCGTCGTGATGCGGATGCGCGAAATCACCGACGCTTTAATGACCGACAAACATTTTCGTCAGGAAGGTTTTACAAGACTTTTGGAGAAATAAAATTATGCGTCGAAAACTTTTTTATTTATCGGTTGTGTTGTTGGCTTTTGGATTCGGTTTGTCTTTCTTAAGTTCCTGTGCTTCAGCGCAGGTAAAAACAGAGGTCAAAACGAACGAAAAAGTATCGAATGAAAATGTCATCGAAGAAGGTGAGTTTAAAGAACTTTTAGCGAAAACATCGGAAAACCTCAAAGGCAGAAACTACCGATTGACCGAAACGACAGATTATTTTCCCGACCGAAGCGCGAATGTCGAAAGCGTGACGACGAAGATTTTAGAAATCGTTATGCCGGATAAAAAACGGGAAGTCGAAGAAATAAAGTCGCCGACGAAAAACAGTAGGTCGGAGACAATCTGGGACGGTAAAAACCTTTACGAAAAACAAAATGACGGCGAATGGAAGACATACAGCGGCAGCGGCAGCGGGAGCGGCGGTGATTTTACATCGGGGCGAATCACAACGACTTACAAGTTCAATGGCAGAGAAACTTTGAACGATAGACCCGCTTTTGTTTATGAAAGCGAATCACGTCGCGTCGCCAACAAAATGACTCGGACATCGCAATATCGCGTCGAATACGTCACGAAAACAAAATACTGGATCAGCGAAAACAGCTTACTTTTAAAGTCAGTTAAAGAATCCGAAATCGTCGGTTCAAACGCGCTCAGCCGCGAAACGGCGATCTATGAATATGATTCAAACATCAAAATCGAAGCTCCGATAAAATAAAATTTAACGGAATACACTTAATAAAATTTGGCAACAAAAGCGAAATTTGTTAGCCTTGACGTTAATTTAGTGCATCGAAACACGAAAAATTTTATTCGGCATTTGGTAAATATAAAACATTATGTTCAGTGATAATTTCAGACGCGGCGAAGGAAAGGGAAAAGGGAAAACCGGCTCGAAGGCGGCTTCAAAGTTGGCGGATTTGGGTTGGAAGGCGTTTCAGGCGGTGAATAAAACTTTGCCCGAAGGCGAATCAATTACGCCGAATTGGGCGGCGGAACCGCTTTTGAAAAGTTATGAACGGACTGCGCCGCCGCTCGGATTTCCGCGTGAGACTGATTCGCTTTGTCCGGCTTGTGTCAAGCAGGTGCGCGAGGGCGTGATTAATAAAACGATTCCGCTGGAGATTTTGATGAACTCGCATCCGGGCGAGATTAAGGCGCAGATTGTCGAGGAAAACGGGCAGGTTCTGATGCGGAAAACCTGTCCGACGCACGGCGAATTTGAAGACGTGATGGCGACCGACGCGAAGTTTCTGGAACGCATCGAATCGCTGTTTTACGGGCGTGATTTCAAGGCGGCGGAGGACAAACACGTTCATCATCACGGAACTTCGGACATCAAATTCGGGCGCGGCGCGGTGCTGACGGTTGATTTGACGAACCGCTGCAATATGATGTGCAACCCGTGTTTTATGGACGCGAATCAGGTCGGCTACGTTCACGAACCGACGTTTGAAGACACGAAAATTATTTTAGATAACGCGATTTCGTTCAAGCCGCGACGACAAATTATTATTTTATTTTCAGGTGGCGAACCGACGATTGCGCCGCACTTTTTGGAATCGGTCGCGTATGCGAAAAAGATCGGATTTTACCGCATTTTAGCCGCGACGAACGGCATTCGCTACGCCGAAGACATCGAGTTTTGCAAAGCGGCGAAAGCGGCAGGACAACACGGCGTTTATTTGCAGTTTGACGGAACTTCCGAAGAGAAAAACAAACATCGCGGCGTGGGAAATTTGTTCGACGTGAAGTTAAAAGCTATCGAAAATCTCGCGTCGGTCGGCATCAAGGTTACTTTGGTAACGACGATTGTCAATACGATTAATAACGACGCAATCGGTAGCATCGTCAAGTTTGCGGCGGAAAATATTGATAAAGTTCAAACCATTGCATTTCAACCTGTAAGTTTCACCGGACGCGACGAAGATGTGTCCGACAAAGACCGCATCGAACAGCGTTACACTTTGGCGGGAATGACGCACGATTTGAAGGATCAACTCGACGGAACGCTTCAGCCGCTGCGCGACTGGTTTCCCTTAAGTTCCTATTCCGCATTTACTTCCGTGATGGATATGCTGCAAGGCGCGGACGCGCCGTGGGGTTGGTCGTCGTGCAATTGTCATCCGAACTGCGGGATTTTTACCTTGATCGTCGTTAATAAAAAGACCAATCAAATGACATCCTTGTTCGACTTTTTCAACTACGAACGGTTTATGCAGGATGTCGCCGTCATCACCGACACGGCTCGCGGCAAAAAGTTGACGATGGCGCAGTTGGCGATGGCGATTATGCGAAATTACGACGCGGCGAAAGCTCCCGAAGGTTTTCCCGTTTCGCAGATTCTCAACCTTTTCAAACCGTCTTCCGCCGATTCAAATTCGGATCGCAATGATCGGATGAAAACGCGCGAAGAAGAAGACGTGTGGCGCGTTCTGTGCGTCGAAGGAATGTGGTTTCAAGACCTTTTCAACTACGATTTTCGGCGAACGGAAATGTGCGTTATTCCTTACGGGACGCAGGAAGGCGAAATTTCGTTCTGCGCCTACAACACCGGAGTCGGCTGGCGGCAGATCGTCGAAGAGATGAACAAAACTGCGAGTTTGAGCGAATGGTATAAAGAAAACGGTCGCCACGCGGTTTATGCGGCTGGAAAGCAAGTTCCGAATATCGCCAAAACACGCTCGTTGAGTTTGCCGGTCATTGCCAAAGTTTTGCAGGAAGATTTGGACAAACCGACCGTTACGCCTTATCTCGTCGAGGAAGACGAAACGGTCGGAGTTTGATAATCGAACATTCAAAGGTAGAATGAATAAACGCAGACGATTTAATAAGTCATCTGCGTTTAATTTATTGAAGAACAAACGATTAGAGGGGGAAAATAAAATTATGCCGGACGAAAGAAATATCGCCCACGACAAAAAAGTGATGGACGAGGAAAAAGGAAAAACTTTGGAAATCGAAGGCGAACATCCCGAACACGCGCCGCAGCCGGGACGCAAAACGCCGCAGGAACACGAAGATAAAGACGCAATCAACGAAAGCGGCGAATTGATTCACGATGACGGGAAAGACGAAAACGACGCGAAATAAGCGGTCGAAATTAACTGTTCAAAAAGCGGGAACTTCAAAAGAAGTCCCGCTTTTTCTGCGCTAAAATTTCGTGCTGCAAATTGATAGTCAGACTTGTTATCGTCAATTCGGCGAAAGGTCGTTATAATTTTAATTTTCGGTTGGGTGATTTTTTTTATGAATAGTTTAGTTTTTTCAAATATGCTGCATCGTCCGGCGCGGACGGCGGTTAGTATCTTGGGCATCGGAATCGGTGTTTTGCTCATTATATTTACAATCGGGCTGGCGAACGGCAGCATTCGTGAACGCGCCCGGCGCGAGGCAAATGTCGGCGCGGAAATTATGTTTCGACCGTCGGGCAGTATGGGTTTTAGCGGCACGGACGCATTGCGTCTGCCGGTTTCGATGGCGGACGCAGTTCGCAAAGTCGAAGGTGTAGCGGCGGTCATACCGATTGCTCAAAACACGGTCGGCGCGTCCGACACCAACACCGGAAGCCGTTTGATTGACAGCGTAAATTATGACGAATACGCGCAGATCGCCGGTTTGACGATTATCGAAGGTCGCAAATTTGTTGACGGCACAGACGAAATAATGGCGGATACGGCATGGCTGCCGCAGAGAAATCTGAAGATCGGCGACAAATTGAAAATTTACGAACGCGATTTTACCATCGTCGGCACTTACGAACCCGGCGCGGGCGCACGAATTAAAATTCCGCTTTCGACGACGCAGGCGCAACTCGGCGCGGAAGGCAAATCTTCGACGTTTTTGGTCAAAGTCAATGAAGGACTCACGCCCGAATCGGTCGCCGAAAGATTGCAGGACAAATTTCCCGACAATCAAGTATTTCTCAGCAAAGACCTCGAAGAACTGTATATGCAGAGCGTTCCCGCGCTCAATGTTTTTCTCGATGTAATTATCGGCGTTGCCGGATTCATCAGCGCATTGATAATTTTACTGACGATGTATACGACCGTCACCGAACGGACGCGGCAGATCGGCGTTCTCAAATCGCTCGGAATGTCGAATACACGCATCGCGCTGGTGATCGTGCAGGAAGCGATCTTAATTACTTTGGGCGGCGTGATTTTCGGCGTATTGGCGACGATAGTTTTGAAATATATTCTAATTGAATGGACAACACTCAACGTCCAAATCGAGCCTTACACGGTTTTATCAATCGTTCTCAGCGGTGTCCTGAGCGGCGCAGTCGGCGCACTCTATCCCGCACTTCGCGCCGCTCGTCTCGATGCAGTCGAAGCACTAAACTATGAGTAAAAATGGAGAATGGATAATTGATAATTGATAATTGATAATTGATAATTGATAAATAAGATTTAAGA
The DNA here is from genome assembly GCA_965247235.1 of Pyrinomonadaceae bacterium. Classification (GTDB taxonomy): domain Bacteria; phylum Acidobacteriota; class Blastocatellia; order Pyrinomonadales; family Pyrinomonadaceae. The sequence goes on along the minus strand of OZ252004.1, from coordinate 4,333,538 downwards.
TTTAACTCTCAAAGAGCAACTTTCTTTATTATCAATTATCCATTCTCCATTTTCCATTTCCTCACTATCCATTTTCTTCAAGTTTGTAGATTTTGACCGAAGAAACGTCGTCAATTTTTATTTCCGCGACGGGCGCGGCGGATTGTTCGAGAGATTTTAAGTATGCGTCGTTGCTGAAATAACGGCGACCTTTGGCGGCGACGATAAAATCTCCGCCGGTTAAACTCCCTGTTTCCTCCTGATCGGAAAGCGATATAAATTTCAAGTCCGAACGTCCGGCTTTGACGGCGTAATACTCAAAAAGTCCGGGCGTTTCGCTGGCGACGACGGCGTTTTGACGCGCGTTCGGGATGATCGCGGCGACGGTTTCGCGGACGCTCGTATCGTAAAATTCGTCGTGCGGAAAATAGAAGCCTTCACCTGCCGCGCCGCCGCCGAACGTGTTGGTGAAAAGCCGGAAATGCGGCGTGATCGTCAGCGAATTGTAAACCGAAGACGCAAGCAGCGCGGCGAATAAAACGATTTGCAGTGCGAATTTATATGCGCTTTCGAGGAAAATTTTCTCCGTCAGCCATCTGACCGCAAAATAAAAACCGACCGCCGACGAAATTAATACCAGAGGTTCGGCAACCGAAAAATAACGCGCAAATTTGCCGCCGAGAACGCTGAACGGCAGAAACCACATAAACGCCCAAAAAAGCAGAAAATAACGCCCGTCGCCAAGCCTTTTTTTAAACAAAAGCGGTAATCCGGCGAGCGCGAAAATGAGCGGCGCGAGCGATGTTTTGACGAGAATAAAAACGTAATAAAACGTCCACGGCACACCGTTGAGCCACGCCGTCAACTTGTTTTGATAGAGCGCACCCATAAATTCCGTGCTGTCGTGTCCGATGCGTTTTTCGCCGGAAAATTTGAGCATTTCGTGCCACGTTTCAGGCAGCAGAATCGTCGGGTTAAATACCAAAAAACACACGCCCGCGACGGCGAAAAAGGTCAGCCAGCGCGTTTTTCCCAAACGCCACTTAGTCGCCGGAATCGTCTGGAAAATGTAATAATATGCGCCGCCGATGCCGAGCAGATGCGGCAGATATTTCGATGCCATCAGCGCGGCAAAGGCGGCGGCGGCAAGCAGCGTGTATTTGAACCAATCGTCTTCGCCGCGTTCGGCTTTCGTCTGTCCGCGCAGCCAGAAAAAATTGGTCAGCAGAAAGAAAAAAATCAAAAAAGAATCTTCTTTGGCAACGCGGTCAAACGCAATCGCCGTCGGTTCAAACGCCCACAGCGCGGCGGAAATCAGACCCGGCGGTGTGCCGAACATCTCATTAACAAGCAGAAAAATCGCCAAAATCATCAGCGTTCCGATCACGGCAGTCGGCAGACGGAGCGCGAATTCATCGGAGATTTGATGTTCCGCAGAAACCGCCGAATTCCATTTTTCCGACGCGCTGATGCTGACCAACTGTAAACCTTTCATCAAAAACGGATGCTCGCCGTTGCGCCCGCTCAAGCCGTTGGCGCGGTAATCGGCGACCGTTTGCAGTTTATTGAGTTCGTCTTCGCTCAAACTTTCCGCGCCCAACCGATGCACACGCAGAGCGAAACCGCCAAGTGTGATGATGATTAGAAAAAAGATTAAAAGCGAGCGATTGGCGGTGAAAAAATTACGGTCGGCAAATTTGTCGGGTTTGATTCCGGCGGTGACGGCGGCGATTGGCTGTTCGGACAAGGTTTTGATAATGCTCCGGCGAAAAGTATTCGGCGGCAGATCGAAAAAAAATCGAGGTTTGACGCGCCTTTGGTCTATATTGAAAAGATTAGCCGATTGCGCCGATGACTGTCAAAACGTGCGGACGTTTCGCCGTCTGTGCTAAAATTTTCATTATTTATCAAGGGGAAATGTTTTGAAAATCTTCGGCGGAATTTTACTCGGAATCTGGCTCACGCTGGTCTTAATCGGCAAAGGCGGATTCGTCCACATTTTACTGCTCAACGGCATCGCCATCGTTTTTATCGAGTTGGTTAGAATTCATCGTAATTCAACAAGAGAATAGTGAATCGTGCCAAAAATTACCGGAACACAGCTATAAACTATAAAACATTAACTATAAACTATTTAGGAGAAAGACGTTTTCCTAAATAGTTTATAGTTAATGTTGTATAGTTAGAAATCTCGAAAATAATAGTTATAATTCACACGATTCACGATTCACGATTCACGATCTTCGTTCCTCGCCGCACACCGCGCCAGAGCAGAATAATCAACCCGACAAACGTCCAAAACAAAATCGCGCTGCGGCGGACAAGCGCGAGCGTCAGCCCGACGGCGGTCGCGTAGCCGAGCGCGTGTAAAATCACGCCGTTGCCGCCTTCGTAAACGCCGATTGTGCCGGGAACGAAGCTGAACACGGAATTGATAATTTTCGTCAGCGATTCGATGATATAAGCGGTCGTCGCCGAAGCGTCCGCGCCGAGCAGATAGAGCGCGAGATAAACTTCGCAGACGCTCAAAATATGCGAACAAAAAATCAGCCCGCAGATGCCGAGAAAAGCCTTTTTGCGATTCGCGTAAAATTGATTAACGGTCGCTTCGAGTTCAAAAATCTTCGTTTGTTTGGAAGCCAGAAAACGCGGCAGACGATTGCGTTCGGCAAGTTTTTTGAGCAGCCACGTTAAAGGTTTAATCTGTGTTCGCAATGCTGCCGCGAGCAGCGCAACGAGCAATGCCGAGCCGACTGCGACGGCGAGCAGAACGCCGCGAATCGTCGCGTCTTCCGTGCCGTAAACGTAGAACATCGTCCCGACTCCGCCTAAAATCAGCAGCGCGACCGATGCGTCATAAAGTATGTTGTCAACTACGACGGCGGCGATGCCGTGCGAAAGCGGAACGCGGTTTTTAAGCAAAGCGGCTTTCGTCGCTTCGCCCAGAAAAGGTCCGGTAAAAGTTAAAAAACTAACGGCTTCGCCCGCAAACCGCGCCGCCAGCGCATATCGGTATTTGAACGAACGATGCTGCGGCGGAATCGCCGTATAAATGCAGAGCGAACGCAGAAAATGCCGTGCGCCGTTGAGCGCGACGATCAGCAAAATTCCCCAGCCGACGCGCCGCAGAGCATCGAAAACAGTCTGGAAACCGATTTTATAAACGACGAAGCCAAGCAGAATCAAGCCCGCCAAAAACGTCAGAGATTGCAGCCAGACCATCCGGCTTTTCATTTTCGATTTACTTTCGACCGTGTTTTCATCGCGCGGCGGCACATTATTTTCCGCCGGATTTAAAGCATCCATATTATTTTTTCGGTCGGAAAATTTGTTTCTGACAGGCTGACATTACTTATTTTTTACGAGATTTATTCCGGGAATATAAAAATGAATGATAACGAAAAAACGGCAGTTCGTGAAATGCGGCTTATTCGTTATCATTTTTTTCAGAGTTAAATTGTCGTGCGCGGCGATTTATTTTCAAATTAAATCAATCCGCTTAATTTTCGCAAATCTGCGTCAACATCTGCGCCGAGATGAACGCGGAGAGCGCGGCGGTCGCGGTCGAGCAGAACCTGAAAATCGCCGCGAGCCTGCGCCGCTTTGACGATGCCGAACGTATATTTTTGACCGGGAACCGGCAAATCTTCCGCATCGTCGGACGTAATTTGCAGAAATACGCCGTTGTTTGCGCCGCCTTTGTAGGCTTGTCCGGTCGAGTGCAGAAAGCGCGGACCGAAGCCGAGACAGGTCGCAACCAGTTTCGATTCAAAAACTTTGTGGCGAATTTCCTGCAAAATCTGCCGGTGCGCGTCGCTGCGTTCGATATACGCGAGCAGCGCAAAATAATCGTTTTCGGCGATATGAGCGAGATGCGCGGTCAGATATTTTTTGAGCGATTTTTCGCCTTCGACATATTTGTCTAAACTTTCGGCGTATTCGCTGCTCGTAAAAAGTTTGATGCCCTCGGCTTCGTAAAATGCCGTTTCGTCGGGCAGTTTACCGTTTTCTTCGTATTCTTCGGTCAATTTTTTGGCTTCGATTTTCGCGGCTTCGACATCGGGCTGATTAAACGGATTGATTTCCATCAGCGAACCGGCGACGGCAGTTGCAAATTCCCAGCGGTAAAATTCCTGACCGAGATTCATTTGATTTTCCAGCACGATTTTAATCACCGGAAAACCGGAATCGCCGAGCAGAGCGATTTTTTCGTCGAGCGAATCGTCTTTCGTATCTTTTAATTTCAAATAAGCAAAAATGCGGTCGTCGCCGTAATCGTCGGGTTTGCCGATTTGTTCGAGGTCAACCGGAATGATCGCTTTGCCGATTTTTCCGGTGCTTTCGGCGATCAGTTGTTCGAGCCACGCGCCGGCATCGTAGATTTCCGGCGAAGCGAAAATCGTTAATTTGTCGTGACCGTGAAGGTTGCAAACGCCTAAAATTGTTCCCAAAACCGCGCCCGGATTTTCCTGCGGCAAGTGCGATTTGCAGGCGTGAACCATTTCCTGCGCGTTGTTTAAAAAGCCTTCGACATCAACGCCCATCGCCGCGCCAGCCGCGATGCCGAACGGCGAAAGCGCGGAAAATCTGCCGCCGATTTGCGGATTGCCGAAAAAGATTTTGCGAAAATTGTCTCCCTCGGCAACCTTCTGCATCTTGGAATCGGGATCGGTAATAGCGACAAATTGTTTGCCGGCATTTTCTCTGCCGACTTTTTCGGCGACACGCTCGAAAAAGTATTGCTTGAATGTGTTCGGTTCGAGCGTCGAGCCGGATTTTGAAGCGACGATAAAGAGCGTTTTCGTCACATCAATCTTCGATTCGAGCGTTTTAATCTGCGCCGGAACTGTCGAATCCAGAATATAAAACTGTTTTTTGCCGAAGGTTTCCGACAGCACTTCGGGACACAGCGAACTGCCGCCCATTCCGAGCAAAACGACGGTTTCAAAACCTTTCGCATCTTCGGCAAACTGTTTGTAATCTTCAATTTTAGCCAGTTCCGCCGCGACAGATTCGAGCCAGCCGAGCCATTTCGCCTCGTCGTCGTTCGACCAAACGCCCGCATCTTTCTGCCAGATGCGCCCGATTTTGTCAGCCTTTTGCCATTCGTCAAACGTCGTTTGAACTTCCCTTTGTAAATCTTCCGGTAATGAATATTCGATTGAATTCAGCATAAATTTAATTTACCACAAACCTGTTCAGAGCGGGACTCTAAACTTTTTTACTCGAAACATTCGAGATATTTAACGCCCGCGCCGGTGTTGAAAATGACGACCGATTCGCCTTCGCCGATGAGATTTTGCGAAATCATCTCGCGCAGCGCGGGCAGACACGCCGCGCCTTCGGGAGCGGTAAAAATGCCTTCCGCCGCGCCGATTTCTTTGACGGCGGCGATCAAACTTTCGTCGGAAACCGCGATTGCCGTGCCGTTTGATTCGTGCAGTGCGTCAATAATCAGAAAATCGCCAACTGCTTTCGGGACGCGCAAACCCGAAGCTGCCGTGTGCGCGTTCGGAAATTCGTCGGCAAAGCGTGAACCTTCGTGAAAGGCTTTGACAATCGGCGCACAACCGACCGACTGCACCGAAACCATTCGCGGACGTTTGCCGTCAATCCAGCCCATCTGCTCCATTTCGTCAAACGCCTTCCACATTCCGATCAAACCCGTGCCGCCGCCGGTCGGATATAAAATCACGTCGGGTAAAGTCCATCCGAATTGTTCGGCGAGTTCATAACCCATCGTTTTTTTACCTTCGGCGCGATACGGTTCTTTGAGCGTCGAAAGATCAAACCAGCCTTCCGCATCCTTGCGTTCGCCGACGATTTTGCCGCAATCGTTAATCAAACCGTCAATCAGAGTGACAAACGCGCCGGTCTGTTCGCATTCGATAATGTTGGCTTTCGGCGTGTCTTTCGGCATAAAAACGTGCGCTTCGATTCCCGCTTTCGCCGCATACGCCGACATCGCGCCGCCCGCGTTTCCGGCAGACGGCGCGGCAACTTTTTTCACGCCCAATTCTTTCGCCATCGAAATCGCCGCCGACATTCCGCGAGCCTTAAAACTCTGCGTCGGATTAACCGATTCGTCTTTGATAAACAAATTTAACTTAACCGGCAAAGTCGCGGCGATTCGTTTAACTTCAAAAATCGGCGTGTAACCTTCGCCGAAACTGACGATATTTTCATCCGATTCGACCGGCAAAACTTCTTTATATCGCCAAAGATTTTCGGCGCGATTTTTCAACGATTCTTTGGTCAAAGTTTCTGCGGCTTTTGCTAAATCATAACGAACCAGCAAAGGTTTTCCGCATTCAACGCAAAGATTATGCAATTTGTTGGCTTCGTAATTTTTGTGACAATTGGCGCATTCCAAATGTATAACATTCATATTTTTTTTTAGTAATGAACGGTGAACAGTGATTGAAGAATTTTTTCTGTATTTACCAGACCGTTCACCATTTTGTCTAAAGCAAAGATTTCAAGGCTTTGTAAACATTATCAGTCATAATAATTTCGCCTTTCGCGTTCGGGTGAATGCCGTCGGCTTGGTTTAAATCTTTGTTGAGTGCGACGTTTTCGAGTAGGAACGGCAAGAATTCGACTTTGTATTTGTCGGCTAAATCGGGAAAAACCGCCGTGTATTCGCGCTGGTAATCTGCGCCGATGGCGGGCGGCGCGAGCATTCCGCAGAATAAAACTTTGACGTTTTTCGCCTGCGCTTTTTCGATAATTTTTGAGAGATTTTCCTTCATCTTGGCGACGGGCATTCGCCGCAAAAGGTCATTTGCGCCGAGTTCGAGAACGATAATTTTGACGTTTTCCTGCCCTAAAGCCCAATCAATCCGCTCCAATCCGCCGATTGAAGTATCGCCCGAAACTCCGGCGTTTAAAACTTCGTAATCATATTTGTCGGCGTTGATTTTTTGCTGCAAAAGATACGGGTAAGATTCGGTTTCCGTCAGCCCGAAACCAGCGGTCAGACTGTCGCCGAAAACCAAAATTTTCGGTCGGCTGCTTGAAGACTGCGGTTTGATGAGCGGTTTGTTGGCATCGCCGTTAAAATTTCGCTGCGCCGTCGAAGCATCGCAGGCGGCGAAAAATATCGTCGAAAAGATAAAAACTGAAACTATGACGGCTCGAAAAATGTAATTCATATCGTTGAATAGATGCCGGATTCTAAAAGTTTGTTGGCGAACAATTATGGATTGATTAACTGTTAGTGCCGTGTTTTAAATTTAGCAGATTACGGCTATTTAATCGAAATCTCGACAAAATATGCAGATTGAACTTTTAAATCTAACAAGAAATCGGTGCTGTAAATAATCAATGATGCAAAAATAAACATAAACAATCGTTTGAGGCAATTTATTTATTCTCAACATTACGGGCAAAGCCTGTCACTAAACGATTGTTTTCCGTTAATGATAAAATCTTTTTTATGATCGAATTAAAAAATATTTCCAAAATCGTTCGTTCGGGGGCGGAAGATTTGACCATTTTAGACGATGTTTCAATAACGATTCCCGACGGCGAATTTGTTGCCGTGACGGGCGCGTCGGGCAGCGGAAAATCAACGCTGCTCGGTTTAATCGCCGGACTCGACGCGCCTTCGTCGGGCGCGATTTTGATTGACGGCGCGGATGTGACCAAGATGAGCGAAGACGATCTGGCGACGCTTCGCAGCGAAAAAGTCGGCTTCGTTTTTCAGTCGTTTCACCTGATTCCGTCGCTCACGGCGTTTGAAAACGTGCTGATTCCGATGGAGATTCTCGGCGTAAATAACGCCAAATCCCGCGCCGCCGAACTGCTCGAACAGGTTGATTTAACGGCTCGCGGGCATCATTATCCGACCGAACTCTCCGGCGGCGAACAACAGCGCGTCGCCATCGCCCGCGCTTTTGCCAACAGTCCGAAAATACTGCTCGCCGATGAACCGACGGGCAACTTAGACTCGAAAAACGGCTCGCATATTTTCAATTTGATGACCGAACTGCACAAACAAAACAACGTCACGCTCGTGCTGGTGACGCACGATCAAACGCTCGCGCAGTCAGCGCAGCGACAGGTAATTTTAAAGGACGGGCGCGTTTTATCCGATGAAATCAACCGTTGAAGGACAAAGAAATTAACAGGGATGAAGAGGATAGACAGGATTTTTAGAACAAATAATTTAGCTTTTTATCCTCTTCATCCTCCTCATCCCTGTTAATTTTCTCATTTTTTTGTCTGTCAGACGACCAATTTTTTATGAATTTTATTTTTAATCTAACAAGGCGGGAGATTCGTTCATCGTGGCGGCAGCTTTTATTTTTCTTTTTGTGTATCGCTATCGGTGTCGGTTCGGTGGTCGGTCTGCGGTCGCTGATTCAGAATTTGAGTCAGGCGGTCGGCGGCGATGCGCGTGCGCTTTTGACGGCGGATTTCGAGGTCAGTTCGACCAACGACTTTTCGCCCGCCGACATTCAGAAAATCGAAGAAATCGTCGGCACATCCGGTATTATCGAAGCGCGAAACGAGGCGATGACGACTTCGGCGATGTCGCGTCCGGTTGACGAGGCAAATCAAAGTCTGCGTCTGGTCGAATTAAAAGGCATCGAGTCGTCGTTTCCGCTTGTCGGTAATTTCAAGATCACGGGCGCACAAAATTTTGATTTCAAACTGCTCGAAAATCAAGGCGCGGTCGTTTCGCCTTTGCTGCTCGATGATTTGAAGGTCAAAGTCGGCGATAAAATTAAAATCGGCGACGGCGTTTTCGAGATTCGCGCGACTTTTGACGAAGAACCCGGCGGATCGAGCGGTTTCAGGCTCGGACCGCGCGTCTTTATCGAGAAAAAAGCCTTTGAAACATCGGGCATCGTTGCCGGCGGCGCACGAATTCGGCGCAGAATTCTCTACCGAACTTCCGATAATCCGACCGAACTCGTGCGGCAACTGCGCGAAAATCTGAAAGGCACGATTTTAACCGTCCAAAGTTACCGCGAAACGCAGGAAAATCTCAACGATCAATTCACCAAAACTGAAAATTATCTGTCTTTGACCGGACTTTTGATACTGGTTTTAGGCGGCATCGGCGTTTGGAATGTGGCGCGTGTGTTCGTCGAACAGAAACGCAAATCGGTCGCCGTTTTGAAATGTTTGGGCGCGTCGGGAACGAAAATTATCACGGTTTATCTGCTCCAAATTTTAACGCTCGGTCTCGCCGGGAGTTTTTTCGGCATCTTTCTGGCGCAGTGTTTTTTGTGGTTTGCCAAGGCGCGGTTTAATGACGCGCTGCCCGCGTCTTTGAGTTACGCGATTCATTTTTCCGCCGCGTGGCAAGGCGTTTTGCTCGGCGTTTTGATTTCGCTTTTATTTTCCGCGCTGCCGCTTTTGCAGATTCGCAACATCAAACCACGTCTGCTTTTGCACGATGCAACGGGCGAAAAAACGCGGCGGCTCGATTGGACGAAAACATTTATTGCCGCCGTTTCGCTTGCCGGTTTGCTTGGGCTGGCGGCGTGGCAAGCCGGTTCGCTCAAAGTCGGCGCGTATTTTCTCGTCGGTTTGGGTTTTACTTCGGCTTTTCTTTATTTGGCGGCGTTTTTGCTGACGTTTGCGCTGAAAAAATTTCGCAATACGGGTTCGTTTGCGGTCACGCAGGCGATTAATTCGCTCTATCGTCCGGGCAATCAGACGCGGATTATTCTGCTCGCCGTCGGTTTGGGCGCGTTCGTCGTGCTTGCCGTTCAGTCTTTGCAGGCAAACTTGGTGCGCGAATTCGATTTTACGCGCAATCAGACTTTGCCGAGCCTGTTTATTATTGACGTGCAGAAAAGTCAGGTTGACGCGCTCAAAAATTTACTTGAAGAAAAAACCGGCGAAGCGGCGCAGATTCTGCCGACGATTCGCGCCCGTGTCGCCTTTGTCAACGGTCAGCCGTTTAATCTCGCCAACCGCGAAGTCCGTCAGCAGCAAGGGCAAATCGGGCGCGAATTTGCGGTCACATATCGTCCGAATCCCGATTCCAACGAAACTGTCGTCGCCGGCGATTGGTGGAGCGGCACGCACGAAAATTCGGACGTGCCGCGCGTTTCGGTGATTGACGATATGGCGGAAAATTTGGGTGTCAAGGTCGGCGATTCGATCACGTTCGACGTTTCCGGCAGGAAAATAACGGCGCAAATCGCCAATGTCCGCAAGATTGACGTGCGAAACACGCGGACGGTTTTCGTCTTCGTCTTTGCTCCGGGCGTTCTCGAAGACGCGCCGCAGACGTTTGCCGCCAATGTACTGAAAAAACTGCCCGAAACCGAACGTCAAAGATTACAGCGCACAATTATCGAACAATTTCCGAACGCGCAGATTTTCGATGTCGCCGACATTGTTGCGGCGGTGCAGAAACTTGTCAATAATTTTGTCTTGGCGATTTCGTTCGTCGGCAGTTTCGTAATTTTAAGCGGAATTTTAATTCTCGTCGGCTCGATTGCGCTGACCAAATCGCAGCGAATTTATGAAAATGCGATTCTGAAAACTCTCGGCGCAAAACGCTTAACTCTGGCGGCGATTTTATTTGCCGAATACGGCATTTTGGGATTTTTGGCGGGCATTATCGGCGCGATTTTCGCCGTCGCGCTCTCGTTTGCGGTGTCGAGATATATTCTCGATGTCGGCTGGGAATTTGACTTAAAGCTAATGCTGATCGGCGTTCTGGCAACCGCGCTGCTCGTCATGATCGTCGGCGCACTGGCGAGTTTCGACGTGCTGTTCCGCAAACCGCTCGCTACTTTGCGCGGGCAGTGATTTCAGATTCAAGATTTCAGATTCAAGATTCAAGATTTCAGATTTCAGATTTGAGGTTTTAGCGTGTGCGACTGGAACGCAAGCAACTTGCCTGCCGTTCGCGCGAAGCAAGAACGGCAGCGACAAGCATTTATTGAGATTAGCAGAAATTTATTTGTATGAACATTGCCCGACAGAAGTTAATCGAAGGCGGCGGTGAACTTTGACCTCAAAAGGTCGAAGGAACTCAACGCCGCTTCCGTGCGTTGCTTCGCGCCGTAGGGACGGCAGGCAAGATACCTGCGCTCCGGTCTTTGCCGCTTCAATTGAATACGAAAAATTTGAATCTTGAATCTGAAATCTGAAATCTGAAATCTGAAATCACTCCGCATCGAACGGATATTCAGCCAAAACAGCGCGGATGTTGACTTGTCCGAACAGTGTTTCGAGATATGCGCCGAAGCGGTGGAGAATCGGGATTAAATCTTTTTTATCGTTGGTGATGAGAATTTCTTCGATGAACCTTTCAATGGTTTCCTTGTCTTTATAAAACAGATAATGCAGAGATTTGTTGACGAATCCCGACAGGCGATTGTGCAGAATCATCAATGTATTTTTTTCGGGATTTTTTTCCGTCTGCTGAACGGCTTTCAAAATATTCCACAAATCGCGCCGCAGAATCAGCGAATTATCGCGCTTGTCATTAAAATTCGGAAAGATCGCCGACGGTTCGATTGACGGTTCGAGCAGACGCGCAAAACTAATCAGTGTCTGCTGAAAACTGTCGTTCAAAAGCGAGTAAGAAGTTTCGACTTTGGCATAAACCGCAGGTGTCGGGCGAATGCCGGAAAGTCCGGTAAGTTCCTGCGTGTAAACCTTTTTCAGTTCAATCGAAGCCGTGTAAGCCGCGCCGTCGAGCGTCCCGAAAAGTTCACTTTCCTCGTTGCCGAGATGCAGCAGGCGATTGTTGATGAAGGTGATTAGTTCCTGAATCTGTTCGTGAATGCGCGAAAATATCAGCAATACGGGTTTGAGCGGTTCATCGCGTTCGAGCATTTTGCCGATCACGCTCAACCATTTCAAAATTCGTGAAAAGCGCGGCAGAACCAGCCGCAAATCGGATTGTTCGGCGTAAGTTTTGCTTTCCAAAACCTGACGCAAAACTCCGGGCAGAAATTCTTCGCCGTCTTTTTCCGCCGCTTCGATCAATTTTTGAAACGCGCCTGACGATTTTAATTTTTCATTCAATAAAATGCTCCACGATTTCCACTCGCCGAATTTGAGCGGCGCGGCGCGGATCAGCGTCTCATTGATAATCAAGGAATCCTTCAAAGCGTCTGCCGTTTCGCGCCATTCCGCCAAACTGATTTCGACGCTTTTTTTCGGTAAATGTGCCGCGCCGACGGTTTGCAGATTTTTCCCGAGTTGAAAATTCAGTTTCGCGCACAGCATCAAGACCGAATGCGTCAGGCGAAATTCTTTAGTCCAATCATACGAGGCTGATTTGGTGCGGCTTTCATCGGCAAAATGATGCCCGCGAAAATTTAAAAAACTGTCCAAACCGGAAAACCACAAGCCGAGTTCGAGTTCCGGCTGACCGTCCGCCGTCACAGGCGAAAACGAGCCATCGGATTCACGCGCGGCGTTGGCGGACAGATGCAAAACATTCAGATCAAATGCTGATTCCTGGGTAAGAACGGTTTCCAAAAGAGATTTTCCTCACAGATTGATTGCGGTCGAATGCAGGCGGGCGCGAAAAATGCGCTATCTAATTTATACCTTTATTCAGCGTTGCTTGGCAATGAAAATCTCTCCGGGAGTGTTTATTTTTATGATTTTTTGCATATTTTGTCGTAGAATCTCTCTGTGAAATGAAAGAATCAAACGATAAAACCGAATCCGTGCTGCTGATTGCCACTTTTAATCAGGGGAAAATCAGAGAATTGCGAGAGATTTTAAGCGGATTGCCGCTGACCGTTAAAGGTTTGGGAGATTTTCCGAATGTTTCGGAAGTTGATGAAACAGGCACGACGTTTGCCGAAAACTCGATACTAAAAGCGCGAAGCTACGCCGCGCAGACGGGTATGACGGCTTTGGCGGACGATTCCGGTTTGGAAATCGAAGCATTAAATAATGCTCCCGGCGTTTATTCCGCCAGATTTGCCGGCGCGAATGCGACTGATGCCGATAAAATAAAGAAAATACTCGACGAATTGGCACATACGCCTGCCGATAAACGCGCCGCACGCTTCGTCTGTCACGCGAGCATTGCCGGGGCAAACGGCACAATAATCTCTCAGGCTCAAGGTATCTGTCACGGAAATATAGCTTTACGCGCCGCCGGGACGCACGGTTTCGGCTACGATCCGATTTTTATTCCCGAAGGTTTCACACAGACTTTCGGGCAGCTTTCCTCTGAAATCAAGCGTAAAATCAGTCACCGCGCATTGGCTTTGGAAAAAATTATTCGATTTTTACGCGATTTTATTGCTGTTTGACTTGACCTTGCATTTTATCGCCTGTAAAATTCGACACTTGAAGGCGTTTCTTTGATGAAACAAATCGGGGCGTAGCACAGCCCGGTAGTGCGCTCGCTTTGGGAGCGAGAGGTCGGATGTTCGAATCATCTCGCCCCGACCAAACATAAGTCATCGGACTGACTCGAACTTGCCCCTATATTCGCTTGATTTTTCAGGCATAAATTAAGAAGGAAGCAGTATTAAATTATTTCACTTAAATTTTTTGGAGGATAGATTAAATTATGGCTAAAGCAGCAACACCAACTAAACGGTTAACCCAAACGGAAATCATCAGCACGTTGTCGGAAAAATCCGGCTTGAAAAAATCGGATGTCAAAGTAATGTTTGACGCATTGGCAGAACTCGCTACCAGCGAAGTCACCAAAAGCGGCGAATTCACCTTGCCCGGTTTCGGAAAATTGAAAAAAGCAACCCGCGCCGCGCGTGACGGACGCAATCCGGCAACCGGCGCGACCATCAAAATTCCGGCAAAAACCACCGTCAAATTTACCATCGGCAAAGCGATGAAAGATGCCGTCGGCGGCGGAAAATAGTTTCCTGTCAAAATAATAAAATCCGGCGACTTAAAATGAGTCGCCGGATTTACTTTTTTAAAGATTTGAGAAAAAAATCACAAATAACAAAAAAAAATGGTGACAAAGCCTTTTTTTTTTGTTAAGATAATCTTACAAACTTTGAAACCCGAATAATTATCACGAAAAGTTCAGACACGTTTTTTCTGTCTTTTATTGGATTTGACGAAACATTGACGTTTCGTTTTCGGGAAATTTAACACTTTGTTTGGAAACAAAATTATCAAGGGGGAGATAATTTAAGTTTAATTTAATTTTAGGAGAATAAAAATGGCAGCAGCAACAAAATTAATGACTTTGCAGGAAAGAATTTTACAAATTGACCATATTCAGGCGCGTCGGTTTGCAAAATTATCCGGCGCAACTATCGAAATCGCCACTGAAGGAATTATCCGCCATATGCGGGCGTGTGCGAGAATGGACGTGAACCCTGACGCATCGGCTGTGCGCGAAATTATTGACGATGCTCTGAACGGCAGAAGAGTTTTCGCTGAAACATCGAACGATCTACTTGCCGCTTAATTATTTTTTTAGATTTATTAACTTTAGCAATACTTATCTTGACCGCCTTATTTTGGCGGTCATTTTTTTTAACAGGTCAGAACCGTCTGCGTCAGCGGGCGGTTTAATTTTGAGATTTAAAAGCCTGCCGTTCATCCCGAATACTCTGCTTTAGACTACCGGATCACGCCTACGGTTCTGACTTATTCCAACCGCATTTTGACGCGGTAAAGCACATATTTTCCTAACTGTTCGCCGCCGTCGCGCTGATACCAGCGATCTATGTTTTTGAATTCATCGTTGCCGTTGACATCTGCGACAACGTAGTCGAGACGCGGATTCTGTGCAGTTTGCGCGTTAAATTCACGAACAAACTGCGCGTAGTTTTTAATCTCGACTTCAACTTCCGGCTGTGTCAGCGGACGCGAATTGACCGAAAGCGTCGCGTTGAATCTGTCCCAGCCGAAGAGAGCCATACACGCTTCGATGTTGCCGCAATTGGTCAGCGAATTTCGCAGCCATTGTTCGTCTAAATCGGAATAATAAAGCAGTTGATAATATCTCTGTTTGTTTTCTTCCCAAGATTCGAGACCGGCGAAAACGTGTTGATGACGCGCCCAGACGACCGTCTGCGGCGCGACCGTCGGCTGACCGTCGGCTTGCAGAGGTTCGAGATTCATCACGGTTTCGCGCTTCGCTTTCTCGAAATCAGTTCCCGCCAATTCGCGCAGACGACGGTTGACCGGCATCGCCTGATCGCGGGCGATGTTCGCATCGTCCCAAAAAATCGTCGTTTCGCGGGCTTCGACATAACCCCAAAAGATCGCCGCAAAGCAAATAAAACACAGCAGTGTAAATGAAATTAATTCAAAACGGCTGAGAATTTTCTGCCACAAAATCATTACCGACAGCACGACGGCGAGCAAAATAATGTAATTAACCACATAAAATTCATAATGAAACGGTTGCAAAGATCGTCCCGTTAAAATCTGCTGATTAAAAACGAGCAGCGGCGCAAATGCAAAAGCGGCGACAAAATGCGCTTTATATTCGCCGATTTTGGTGATTTTCAGGACGAGCGCGACGGCGATAAAAATTAAAACCCCGTAACCGATCAACTCGATTCTTCGCAGAAAATCCGTCTGATGCGTCAGCACGAGTAATTGCGCTTTGTCCATCGTTTCATCACGTTTCGAGAGCAAAACAGCGTAAGGCAGCAGCGAAAGCACGCACAAACCGTCAATAATTGCCAGAAATAGCCAGTCTTTACGCCAATTTTCCGTCCGCATCACGAGCGCGAAAAGATTGATTCCAAACAAAACCGCGCCGATTGCCGTCCAGACGTAAAAATATGAGAACACCGAGAGCGCAAACCAAACGCTCGTCAACGCCGCGTAAATCGCGCGTTTTTGATTGGTTTGCGCCTTCAAGCCGTTCCACAGACAGGCGAAAAAACCGAACATCAGCGGAAACGCGAGACTTGGAATATATCTTCGCAAAAACGGGAAAAACGGATACGCCGCGCCGTTTCCCTTAAATGCACCGATTGCGCCGAGTCCCATAATCAACGCGCTGCCGCAGATCACGATAAGCGTTCCGGCGAACGCCAAACCTGCATTTCCGGTTATCGAATAAATCAGCCAAAATAAAGCCAAAGTAGTCAAAAATGCCGCGAACGCGGAGATCAAAGGCATCGTTTCAACCGCCGATAAATTAAAAATTCGCGCCGGAATCGCTGCCGCGTATGCCGGCACGAATTGGATCGAAAACAGCGATTCGGGCTGCGGCGCACCGTCCGCGTCGTCGCGTCCCGTGTATGGATCGTTTTTGCGCGGTCTGTTATCAATCAACGCCTGCAAATACGAAGCGTAAGCCATCTCGTCCAAATCGCACGAAGCAAACGCGCCCTGAAATTCCGCGCCGCGCAGATTTTTCAAGTTATATTGCGGATAAACGGCGAGAGCCGCCAAAATTACGCCCGCCGCTATCGCTAAAAGCCAAGCCTTGATTGAAGATTTATCATTTATCATTTAACATTTATCATTCAACAATCGTTATTTATTGCTGAACGAGTTCCAATTGTCGCTAATTTTTTGATTGATGCCGAAAGGAATTTCCTAAATGATAAATGATAAATGATAAATGATAAATGTTATGAGCTTAAAAGATACAATCACCGCTGACATCACCGCCGCAATGAAGGCAAAAGACGCTGACCGCCTGTCGGTGCTGCGAATGGCGAAAGCCGCCCTGATGAACGAAGCCAACAAAAAAAGTGCGGATTACGAATTGACCGACGAGGAAAGCCAAAAAGTTCTCCAAAAACTCGTCAACCAGCGCAAAGATTCGGTCGAACAATTCACTAACGCCGGACGCAAAGAACTCGCCGACAAAGAGCAGTCGGAAATCGCCGTTCTCGCCGGTTATCTGCCGCAATCCGCGTCCGCCGAAGAAATCGAACGCGCCGTTACCGAAGCGATCAGCGAAACCGGCGCATCAACCATCAAAGAAATGGGCGCAGTCATGAAAGCCGCCCAAACAAAACTCGCGGGCAAATCCATTGACGGCAAACTGTTAAGCGAAACCGTCAAAACGAAACTGCAAAATTAGTAAAGAATCTATCTAAACTATCAAACGAAATTATGAAAAAGCATACGTTTTACATTGCTATTTTTATTTTATTTGTTTCGAGCAACATTTCATCTGTTTTATCTCAAACTGATATGACAGATGAAAAAGAAGCAGCAAATCTTTCTCGCCAATTTTACCAGCAATTTGAGGAAGCAAAAGATTTATCGCCGCTTATACCTAAGTTTTTCGCAAATGATTTTTGGGAAAGGTATTTAAAAATCTCTAAAAATTCCCGCTATCTTTTTCTTCCGATCAAACCTAATCTTTTACAAAACCTCAACCATAATGAGGCTAAAAAGTTTTACGCAACATTTCATAATTTCTTTTTTCTGGGAAGTTTTTATCATTTCAGTAGGGATAATTCGCAGTCTGATAAAAGTGATGATGAATCTATTGAGAATCTTTATCCGCCTGACGTTTGGAAAGCAATTTCATCTAATCGAACATTTAGAAATACGATGTTGGGGAAAGATAAAGACCCTCAAATTAAAACTGTCAGACAATTGAGAAATTCAACTTTGACACTCAACAAAGGTGTAAAACTTTTACAAAATCATATTTCAAAAAATACTGCTGAAAATAATTCAAACTATCGCCAAGCAATCGCCAATTACGAGCAAAGAATCCATTTATATGATCCTTGGACTACTACCTGCGATGACAATTGCTATGGTTTTCCGCATAAGTCAAAACTCATTTACATTAACATCCCATTTTTCCAATTGGAATTTATGAAAGTAAACGGGGAAATGAAGATTATGATGATGTATATTTACACTAATTGAGATTTAAAAATAAAGGCGGAAAACTAATTTAAATTAGTTTTCCGCCTTTATTTACACCTCTATATTCTCGCTAAATCACCCGAAGATATTTCGCACCTTGTCCATAAACGATTCGTCCTGAAATTCGGTGTCTTCGATTTCGGCGAGTTGTTCGAGCAGTTTGCGCTGGTCTTTGGTTAAGGTTTTCGGCGTAATCAGTGTGGTGGCGACGAACAGATCGCCGCGTCCCTTGCCGCCGAGCGCGGGCATTCCTTTGGATTTGATACGGAAAACGGTCCCTGTCTGCGTTCCCGCCGGTATTTTTAATTCTTCTTCGCCGTCCAGAGTTTTGACGTTGATTTCCGCACCGAGCGCGGATTGCGCGAAGGTGATCGGCGCGGCTGAATAGAGATTTGCGCCTTGTCTTTCAAAAGTATCGTGATCGGCGACGTGCAGGACGACGAACAGATCGCCCGACGGTCCGCCGTTTGCGCCGGCTTCGCCTTCGCCCGTGACGCGCAGCCGCGAGCCGGTTTCAACGCCCGCCGGAATCTTGATTTCGAGTATTTTTTCCTTTTCGATGCGTCCCGCGCCGCGACATTTTTTGCACGGCGTTTTGATGATTTGACCTTTGCCGGAGCAGTTCGGACAGGTTCGCATGACCGAGAAAAATCCCTGCTGAAAGCGCGTCTGTCCGCTGCCCTGACAAGTGATGCAGGTTTCCGGCTCGGTTCCCTTTTCCGCGCCTTTGCCGCTGCATTCGCCGCACGTTTCAAGTCGTGGAATGTTTAATTTTTCGTCTTTCCCGTTTGCCGCGTCTTCGAGCGTGATTTCCAGATCGTAGCGCAAATCCGCGCCGCGCTGGACGTTTGAACGCCGTCCGCCGCGTTGCTGACCGCCCGCGCCGCCGAACATATCGCCGAATCCGAACAGGTCGAAAATATCTTCGATGTTGGAAAAACCCTGCGGATCGAATCCGAAGCCTTGTCCGCCGCCTGCGCCCGCGCCCGCCGCCGAATGCCCGAAACGGTCGTAAGCCGCACGTTTCTGCGCGTCCGACAGCACCGAATACGCTTCCGCCGCTTCTTTAAATTTTTCTTCCGCCTTCGGATCGTCCGGGTTTTTATCGGGATGATACTGAATCGCCAGCTTGCGATAATTGGTTTTAAGTTCCCCGTCGCTTGCCGTCTTGGAAACTTCTAAAACTTCGTAATAATCTCTTTTACTCATAATCAATACAGTTATCAGTCAACAGTTATCAGTTATCAATTCATCTGATAACTGTTGACTGATAACTGACAAATAAGAACGTCAGTCCAAATTAATGAACTGACGTAAGTTATATTTTGCGACAACGGCAAAATTTTCTCAAGTTGATATTAAAACGATTGCAGCGGAAACCGCGATTAAACCATCGCAAGCATCGCTTCGGTTAATTTATTGGCGACTCCTTCAACATTTTTCATAGTTTCTTCCAACTCGCTCAAACTGTCCGAAACGATCATTTCATCGGCTTTGTCCAGAGTTTCCGCAAACAATTTTTGGTCTGTCTCCGAAAATGATTTGCAGAATTCGAAGAATGTCGTTCGCGTGTTTTTAATCATTGATTCGAGCCGGTTGCGCTGCATAATTACCTGTTTGGCGTTCTTGTCGTTTTCTATCGAGTTTTCCGCTTCCATAATCAGGTGTTCGATTTCGTCCGGCGCGAGTCCTGATGAAGGAGTGATCTGCATCGCCTGTTCGAGTCCGGTCATCTTGTCCTTCGCCGAGACGCTGACGATGCCGTTCGCGTCAATTTCAAACGCGACATCAATCTGCGGAACTCCGCGCGGCGCAGGCGGAATGCCGACGAGTTCAAATTTGGCGAGACTGCGGTTGCCGCTCGAAACTTCGCGTTCGCCCTGCAAAATATGAATTTCGACCGATTGCTGATTATCAACGACGGTCGTAAACGTCATCATATTTCGCAAAGGAATCGTCGAATTGCGCGAGATTAATTTGACGAATAATCCGCCGCGCGTTTCCAGTCCGAGCGACAGCGGCAAAACATCGAGCAGCACAATATCTTTGACATCGCCGGTTAAAACGCCGCCCTGAATCGCCGCGCCCATCGCCACGACTTCATCGGGATTAATTTCCGCCGACGGTTCTTTGCCGAAAACTTCGGTGACGGTCTTGATAATAATCGGCGAACGCGTCTGTCCGCCGACGAGAATTACTTTGTCAACGTCGGCGATTTGCAGTTTCGCGTCCCACAACGCTTTCTGACACGGCTCGACCGTCGAATCAGCCAAATCCTGCACGAGAGTTTCAAAAACATCACGCGTCAAAACCGTGTTGATGTGTTTCGGTCCGGTCGGATCGGCGGCGATGAACGGCAGATTGATCGTCGTTTCGGCAACCGATGAAAGTTCGCATTTGGCGCGTTCGGATGCTTCTTTGAGACGCTGCAAAGCGAGGCGATCATCTTTTAAGTCAATGTCGTGCTGCGTTTTGAAATTTTCGACGAGCCAGTTGATGACGCGCTGATCGAAATCTTCGCCGCCGAGAAACGTGTTGCCCGATGTCGAAAGAACTTCAAAAACGCCGTCGTTAATTTCGAGAATCGAAATATCGAACGTGCCGCCGCCGAGATCGTAAACCGCAACTTTTTCGTTCTTATTCTTGCCGAAACCATATGCAAGCGCAGCGGCGGTCGGTTCGTTGATGATGCGTTCGACTTCTAATCCGGCGATTTTGCCTGCGTCGCGTGTCGCCTGCCGCTGCATATCGTCGAAATATGCGGGAACGGTGACAATCGCTTCGGTCACTTTTTCGCCGAGAAATTCTTCCGCCGCCAATTTCAGACGCTGAAGGACGATTGCCGAAATCTCCGGCGGACTGTAAACGCGGTCAAGCACACGAATATGCGCGTCGCCGTTCATCGCTTCGCAAATTTCAAAAGGCGCGGTTTCACGCATTTTCTCGACTTCCGGTGAATCGAACTTGCGTCCGATCAGACGTTTGACGGCATACAAAGTGTTCGCCGGGTTCGTTAC
Organism: Pyrinomonadaceae bacterium; assembly: GCA_965247235.1. GTDB lineage: Bacteria > Acidobacteriota > Blastocatellia > Pyrinomonadales > Pyrinomonadaceae. The sequence goes on along the minus strand of OZ252004.1, from coordinate 4,312,755 downwards.
CGCCTGTCGTTTGGCGATTTGTCCGACGAGTTTTTCGTCTTTATCCGTGAAACCGACGACCGACGGCGTGGTGCGTCCGCCTTCTTTGTTCGAGATAATTTGCACCGCGCCGCCTTCCAGAACGGAAACGCAGCAGTTGGTCGTGCCTAAATCAATTCCTATTACTTTACCCATAATTTTCGAGTCCTTTTCGTCCGTTGATTTTCATTCGGGGTAGAAATCATTTCGATAAAACTGTCGTGGAGACAGAAATACTTTGCGGGAAATTTTAGCCGCCGACGGGTTTGGCGACCTTGACCATCGAAGCGCGGATTACTCTCTCGCCGAGGCGATAACCGCGCAAAAGTTCCGCCGAAATCGTGTTCGGCGCAAATTCATCAGTTTCTTCGGTAGCGACAGCTTCGTGAAAATGCGGATCGAACGTGCGTCCGACCGTCTGAATCGGTGAAATTCCCATCTCCGTCAAAACTTCGTTGAGCTGTTGATTGACCAGCATTATGCCTTCAAAAAACTGCTCGAATGTCTGGTCTTTTTCATTTGCGCTTCGTGAAGCAAAGTCGAGCGCACGGTCGAGATTGTCCAATACAGGCAGCATCTGCTGCGCCAGATTGCTGATTTGATTGTGAAAGGTTTCGCTGCGTTCGCGTTCGGTGCGGCTTTTATATGTGTCAAAATCTTTCTGACGGCGGCGCGAATTTTCAAAAATTTCGGCGCGTTCGCCTTCCATTTTCGAGATTTTATCTTTGAGCGCGGAAAGTTCGTTATCGGACATAATCGGACTGTCAGATTTCAGTTCGACCGATTTAACCGGCGGCACGTCCACTATTTTCTTTGGCGGCAGACTGACAGGTTTTACTTTCGGCAGAACTATTTCCGACTTCAGAAATTCAGGTACGGCGCGATCATCAAATTCCGAATCGCCGACCTCGATCACCAAATCCGATGAGATGTCCAGGTCTTTTTCGCGGGCTTCGAGTTGTTTGATAAAATCTTCGACCGAGCCGAAATCGTCGCCTTCGATAATCTCGACCGACTCGATAATTTCAGGAAAATCTTCCTCGTTTTCGATGTTCTGATTGGAGTTCATTATTTATAAAACAGGAGTTTCAGGGGTTTTTACGATCAATTGTCCGACAGCTCTTTCGCCATCATTTTTTCGAGCATCCGCGCCACATAGCTGACGATGGAAATCATTCGCGCATATTCGATTCGCGTCGGACCGAGAACGCTGAGTGTTCCGACCGCTGCTCCGTTGCCGATGCTGTAAGGCGCGGTAATGAGCGTGCAGTTCTGCATTGACGCGGCGGAATTTTCGCTGCCGATGACGATCTGAACTTTGCCTTTCGCCGAGTTGTCGGCTACCAGACATTCGTTCAAAATCTGCATCAGACGCGATTTTTCGCCGATGGTGCGAAGCAGTTCGCGCAGGTTTTCAAGATCGGCAAAATCGCTTTTCGTGAGAATATTCGGCGTTCCGTCAACGTAGATGTCGCCGACGTTATCTTCCTCGCTTTCGATGCTCTGCGAACAGAGAATCATCGCCGTCTGCAAAAGTTTGTCGAAAAGAGCCTTTTCTTCGTGCATCAATTTCAAAATTTCCGCCCGGATTTCCGAGAGACTTTTGCCGCCGAATTCGTGATTCAAATACCTTGCCGTCCGGTCTAAATCGTCCTGCGAAAAAACTTCGCGCAGACGGATAATTTTGTTGTGAACGATGTTCGGCGCGGAAACCAGCACGACCAAAACTCTCTTTTCGGAGAGATTAATAAACTGGATGTGCTGCAAACGGTCGCCTGCCAGACTGGGCGAAACAACGATTCCGACGTTGTCCGAAAGCGTCGAAAGAAGCTGTGAAGTCTTCTGCATCAAGCGTTCCGGCGTTTCGTTCAAATCAATCTCCGACAAACCGAATTCGTCGCTGATTAATTTCAGATCGTTGTTGGAAATACTCAAAACGCCGAGCAGATTATCAACGTAAAAACGATAACCTCGATCCGTCGGAATGCGTCCGGCAGAAGTGTGCGGCTGTTCGAGCAATCCCAAATCTTCGAGTTCGCTCATCACATTCCGAAGCGTCGCCGGACTCCAGCCCGCATTGCCGAAAAATTTTTCCGCCAACGCTTTTGATCCGACCGGCTCGCCCGTCACCAGATGTTCGTTGATAATTGCCGAAAGAACTATCTGCCCGCGCGAATCAGGAAATTTGATATTTTTCTCGATATTTAAGTGTGAATCGCGGACTGACATTTATTTTTCGGGTGGAGTGAAAGAACATTTTGACAGCGTAAAATCTGCTGCTATTAAAACAAATATCATTTCCGATGCAAATCTGTCAAGAAATTAGTTAAACTGTGATTAACAAAATAAATTTAAGTTTTCTGCGATTTCTCGATTTTGATATTTAATTTGCATATTTGCATTGCAAACGCTACGGAACGCGAACTTTCCAGTTCGCCCGGACGCTGCTTCAAACGCTCGAACGGAGTGAACTTTCTCCGATCAAAATCACAATTTAGTCATCGTTTGAATATGGAAACCATCACTCCGGCGAACTGGAAAGTTCGCGTTCCGGGCGTTATGGAAACCATCACTCCGGCGAACTGGAAAGTTCGCGTTCCGGGCGTTATGGAAAAAACACTTCACGCATTAAATTGCGGCGGAAAATTCTGTCATAATAAAATCAATTCAAACCGCCAATGATATGACTGAAAAACTTTCGCTCATCAAAGATTTTTACATCGAAGCGTTTCAATTTTTTGACGACAAACGAAAAATTCCCGAAATTGACGTGCAGTTTTACAATTACGTCGGCATCAATCACACGATTCGCGTCCGCGACGGCGAAATTTACGTTCGCATCGCCGAAATGTGCCGCGAAATTTCGCTCAACGCGCAGAAGGCTCTGGCGTATATTTTAGTCGCTAAACTGCTGCGAAAAAAAGTTCCCGTGAAGGCGCGTGAAGTTTATGCAAATTCGATTAAAACCGAAGAAATGCGCGACAAGGCTCTGATTAGCAAAAAAACTCGCGGGCGCAAAATCGTCGGTTCGGCGCAGGGAAAAACTTATGATCTCGAAGAAATGTTCACGGATTTAAACCGGCTTTACTTTCAAAATTCGATCTCGAAACCGACTCTTTCTTGGTCGGCGCGAAAAACTTTTCGCATTCTCGGACATCACGACGCGGCGCACGAAACGATCATCGTCAGCCGTTCGCTCGACGAAAAAAGCGTCCCGCAATACGTCGTCGAATTCGTCGTTTTCCACGAAATGCTCCATATTTACTACCCGACCGAACACCGCGACGGCAGACGCTATAACCACACGCCGCAATTTCGCCGCCACGAAAAACAATTTCAACATTACGAACAAGCCGAAAAATGGATCACCAAAAACGCCCGGAACTTAAAACGCTCGGCAGCGAAGTAAAGGTGAATGTTAAATGGTGAATGAAAGAAAATGAACAAATGATAAATGATAAATGATAAATGATAAATGATAAATCACTCCCCGATTTGTTCGATAATCGAGCCGATCAAGCCGAAAGGTGAAAGCGTTCGACGTTCGATAATGTTTTGATTGAAGGTTGTTTCAGTTAGATAATTTGTCTGCATTTTGAGATTTTCCGCTTTTAATTCGCCTAAAACTTCGACGATTTTTTCGCTCGAATCTTTCCCGAACGTCGCGGCGGTCGCGTTGGTTTTGAACATATTTTGAGCGATTTCATTTTTGGCAAAATTATTGCCCGAGTCTTTGGCTTGCAGACATTTTTCGACCGTTTCCGCATTGCCTAAAATCAATTTATTTTCGATCAATGCCGCCGCCGTTTCGCCGTCGGACGATTTCCAGATTTCGGCGTTAAATTTTTGAACGGGCGCGGATTTGAAATTTATCTCGCCGATTGATTTTTTTAACAATTCTTTGTCTTTGACGGTGGCGATGACGACTGATTTTTCGCCATCGGGATCAAGCTGCGCCGTCAAAACCGGCGCGTCAATCGCGCTCAGAAAAGTTTCCGCGTCGGCGATTTCGTATGGCGCGAGCAAACTTCCCGAAAATTGTTTCAAAATATTGCCGCTTGCCGCATCGGTTTGTTTGGCGGCAACTAACAGCGAACTGCGCCACGCGATCAGCGGATTTTTCAGGTCATAAACGGTCGCCGAATAAACGTCCGGCGGCAGAAATTCGGCATCGCCGGCATTCTTTTTCGTGCCTGAAGCGAGCGTTTCGCCGAAGATTTGCCCGACTTCCGGCGCGGTCGTAACCGAAATTTTGTCTTCGATTCCCTGTTCGGTCTGCGCCGCCGTCCAACTGATTTCTTTGACCGAATTTTGCAAAAGGGCAGGCAAGAAGCGGGCGATAAAACTTCTGCCGTTTTCGTCTTCAGTCGCGTCCATCGCGGTCGAAACTCCGGCGATATTGGCGATTTGTTTAATGCCTTCGGTTGAAACAAAACCGTCTGCCAGCACGTTTTCGGCTTTGGAAAATTCACGTTTGCTGTTCGTTAAATTTTCAATTTGTCCGCGCGAAGCCGACAGACATTTTTCGATGACGGTTTGATCGTTGCCGAAATAAATGCGGCTGTTTTCGACGAACGCAAACATTTTCCGGTTATCTTTCGCCGTCCAGACGAGCGATTCGCCGCCATTTTTTTCACTTTGTTCGAGTTTTGTATCTTCGCCGTAAGTTTCCTTAACGAAAGAGTTTAGATTATTTTCTGCAATTTTTCGCGTTTGCCAGTTCCAGGCGTATGTTTCGGCAATCGCGGCAAAATGCGGTTTGAAATTCAGCACCGAATTTTCGTCCGTCACCTGATTTTCCGAAGTCTCGAAACCTTCGACAACAATTGCCAACCGGACATTTTTCAAACGCGAAAAATCAGGTTTAGCTTTTGCCGCTTCGAGAAATGCTTTGCTGCCCGTCAGCGCGTCGAGCGTTTTGCCGAGATCGTTTGTTTCCAAATAAACCAGCGCGTCCGACGGCGCGAAATTTCGCAAATCGGTCGGCGGCGAGCTGCAACCAATGGAAAATGGAAAATGGAAAACGGAAAATAGAAGGAAAACGGAAAACTTTAGAAATGGAAAACGGAAAATGGAAGTGACTTTGCTCTTTATATTTAGACATTTTAGTTTGATATGAAAGTTTTTGTTCCGTTCATTTTCCATTTTCCATTTTCCATTTTCCATTTTAAAAGTGTTAAAATCCTCAACTATTATGGATAAAATTTTCGCAGATAACATTTTACAGGGAAAAGTCGCGTTTGTAACCGGCGGCGCGACGGGCATTACGGGCGGCGTGGCGAGGGCGATGATGGAAGCCGGCGCAAAGCTGGCGATAACTTCGCGCAAAGAGGAAAACCTGATCGCTCGGAAACAGTTTATCGAGGAAAACGGCGGCGAATGTTTCGCGGTCGTCGCCGATGTGCGCGATTACGCGGCGGTCGAAAACGCGATTGCCAAAACGGTCGAACATTACGGCAAAATTGATATTGTCGTCAACGGCGCGGCGGGAAATTTTCTCGTCAAACCCGAAGAACTTTCGGCAAACGGTTTCGGCACGGTCATTGATATTGACACGAAAGGCACGTTCAACGTCTGCCGCGCGGCATTTGAAGAATTGAAAAAATCGAGCGGTCAGATTCTCAACATTTCGGCGACGCTGCATTACACGGCAACGCCGATGCAGATTCACGTCTCGGCGGCGAAAGCCGGAGTTGACGCGATCACGCGCAATCTGTCGGTCGAATGGGGCAAACACGGCATCCGCGTCAACGGCATCGCGCCCGGACCGATTGCCGACACCGAAGGCACGAAAAGACTTTTGCCGGAAGAATTCAGAGAAAAACTGATCAAAAAAATCCCGCTTCGCCGAATGGGTTTAATTTCCGACATCGAAAACGCCGCGCTGTTTTTGTCATCCGAAGCGGCAAGCTATATCACCGGCGTAACGCTGGTGGTGGACGGCGGTCAATGGCTGTTGGGGACGAGTTTCTTTTAGGAACTATTTGAAAACGAAGAAAATAGGACGCAGATGAACGCGGATTCGGCAGATTTTCACGGATTTATCAGGAGAAATTAATTCAATAATCCGCGTTCATCCGCCGTAATCCGCCAAATCCGCGTGCTATTCTTTGTTTTCAAACAGCTTCTCAGGTTTTTTGCACTATTTTTAAGTTTTCAAACAGTTTCTGGAAATTCAAAATTCTACGCTTTCAGAATTATTCCTCAATCTTCGGTTTATCGGTCAAAACGGCTTTCAAAATCAACATTTTCGCCAAAATTCTCGCTTCCGGTCGGTCAAATTTATTGGCGAGAACTTTGGTTTTATCGAGATCATACAGGGCAAGCAGACGAATCGAATCGTCTGCCAACGCCAGACCGCGCGTCATTTCGCCGAGTCCGCCGCCGCCGATTGTGCCGATCTGCACTTCGCCGCCTTCGATCATTTCGCCGGAAACGTCAACGAATTCGCCGACTTTAATCATCGCGGCAATGGTTTCATTAATGCGAAAAATCGAATCTTCGAGCAGCGGAAAGGCTTTTTCGGGCGCGGTGTGCGCGTAACCGCTCGCCAACATTAGAATTTCCAGATAATCCTGATAATTTTTCGGCTGAATCGAAACCAGACTCTGCGCGTCGCCTAAAATTTGTCCGGCGAGTTCCTGATCGCCGCCTTGTGCGACCTGCGCGGCGAGTGCGCTCAACGCCATTATTTTTTCGGGTTTGCCGCGTGATTCTTCGGCAATCGTTTTTCTCGCCTGCGCGACGAGTTTTTCACGTTCTTCTTTGCCTAATTTGCCAGCGTCAGAATTTTTAAGCGTTTGCGTTAATTGTTCGAGGTTTTGTTTGGATGAAATTTCAGGCGGTGTCGGTTCGACCGACGGGGCAACGGCTGTTCCCAATGTTGCCGTGATGGTTTTGGTTTTCAGAACTTTGGTTTTCGCTCTGATTTGTGCGGCGCGTGACGGCGCATATTTTTCGAGCAGATCGAGACCTTCGACGCTGCCTTCACGATTTTCGATGTTTTGAGAAACTGCCTGTCCGTAAACCTCCGCAAGTTCGCGCATCGTCTGTTCGGTGAACATCGGTTTTTTGCCGCTTTTCGCCGTTTCATCCAAACTTTTCGCGCCCAATCGTAACATAGAAGGAAAAGTATAAAGATTTTCTTCGCTGATCTTTGTCGTTTTCAGTTTATCGGCAATCGCTTCGGCAAATTCCGCGCCTTTGTCGGCATCTTTGGCGTAGATTTTTTCGAGCAGGCTGATGTGTTCGTAATTGATGCCTTTGTCGAGGTTTTTGCGTCCGAATTCGACCGCCGATTTTGCGTCCGATTCGGCGATTTGCGAAAGCAGACGGGTTTTATAATAAGCGTCCTGCCCTTCAAATCGCGCCCGCATTTTGCTGTCGGAAATCGTCTGCAAACTGCTGTCGTAAAAATCGAACGCCCATTTCGGATCGTGTTCGGCGAGGCTCGACGCGATCTGCTGGCGAACGCTCATCGCCTGTGAGATTTTTCTCATCAGCTTCGTTTTTTCATCGCCGCCGCCGCCGCTCAAGAAACCGCCGCCGTAATATGGCGTGTTTTCGGGATCGAGACCGAGCGAAACCGATTGCGCGTTGTATTGCGAAAGCATTTGATTAAAATCGCCGATGAGCGCGGCAAAATCGGCGCGGGCTTCCTTTTCGTCGGCGTTCCAGAGCATCGAAACCAACTCCGAACTGAACGCGATGCGGTTTTCGAGCGTTCGCAGATTATTGACTTCGCCCAAAGTTTCGCGCAGCATTTCGACGGCTTTTTTCTTATTTTCAGCCGCGATTTCGACGTTGTTTTTAACAATATCAACGGTTTGCGGAAAAACCTGCAAGGTCGGCGCGAGCAAACATAAAAGAACGAGTATTTTTTTCAGCATCAATAAACTCCGAATTTTCCTTGAATCAATCATATAGACTGAACGCCGCAGAGTAAATACTTTTGCACCCGAAATCAAACAAAAACCCGCAGTTTTCATTTGAGACGGAATAAATTAACATTACATTTAACGGTGAACGGTGAGTGACGGAAAGTGTTTTCATTCACCACTCATCGTTCACCGTTCACCGTTAAAGAAATATGTTCGAAATTTCTCCGAAAACATTTGAAGATTTCCTCGACGAGATGCAGAACGGCAATGTCGTGCCGGTCGTTCGCAGCGTTTTAGCTGATCTGCATACGCCGGTCAGCGCGTTTTTGCGGGTCGCGCAGAATGCCGAACAGTCGTTTTTATTTGAATCAATAGAAGGCGGCGAAAAGCTCGCACGTTATTCTTTTCTCGCGGCAAATCCTTTAATGACGGTCGTTTCGCAGAATTCGAGCGTCGTGCTGGAAAAAGACGGCGGGCGCAAAACATTTCCCGACCGGACGCTTTTCGAGTTTTTGCGGCGACATTTCGAGAAAAATAAACTGGCGAAACGCGCCGGACTTCCGCCTCTGTGCGGCGGCGCAATCGGTTTTCTGGCTTACGACGCGGCGCGTTGGTTTGAAAAATCTCTGGACGACGGCAAGCAATTTGCAAGCGAAGACGCGGTGTGGATGTTTTTTCGCAACATTTTATGTTTTGACCGCTTAAAGCAGCGTATCGAAATCGTGGCGACGGTTTTCACCGACGAAGCCGAAGGCGATACCGCGAAACTCAGAAATTTATACGAAACGGCAATCGCCGAAACCGCGCGGCTCGAACGGCTTTTAGAAATGAGTTCGCTGCCGGAGACTCCTTCTAATTCGGAAAAATTACAGGAAACCGCGCCTTTTGCATCAAACTGGAAAAAGCCTGATTTTCTCGCCGCCGTTGATAAAATAAAAGACGAAATTCTCGCCGGCAACGCTTATCAAGTCGTGCTTTCGCAAAAATTTACGCGGCAGACTTCGGCGGACGCGCTCAACATTTACCGCGCTCTGCGAACGACTAATCCGTCGCCGTATATGTTTTATATCAAGCTCGGCAAAAGCAAAACATTGATCGGCGCGTCGCCCGAAATGCTCGTGCGCTGTGCGGGCAAAAATCTCGAATATCGCCCGATTGCCGGGACACGCAGGCGCGGCACGGACGACGACGACGATTTTATACTGGCAGAAGATTTGCGCTCGGATATGAAGGAAATTTCCGAACACATAATGCTCGTTGATCTCGGCAGAAACGATCTCGGCAGAGTTTCGGAATTCGGCTCGGTCGAAGTCGAAGCGATGATGAAAGTCGAAAAATATTCGCACGTTCAGCATCTCGTCACGAGCTTGAAATCAACTTTAAAGGAAAAACTCGACCGTTTCGACGCGCTCGCCGCGTGTTTTCCGGCGGGAACGGTTTCCGGTGCGCCGAAAGTTGCCGCGATGCAGATTATTGACGACCTCGAACCGTCGCCGCGCGGCGTTTACGCGGGCGCAATCGGCTACATAGATTACGCCGAAAATCTCGACACCTGCATCGCCATCCGCACGATTCGACTCGAAAACCAAACCGCCTCAATCCAAGCCGGCGCAGGCATCGTTGCCGATTCTGTTCCCGAAAAAGAATATGAAGAAACGATTAATAAGGCGCGGGCATTGGTCAAAGCGATTGAATTAGCCGAGAGGTTTTGAGCAAGTATAGACAAAATAATAATTAAAGAACTATCATTATCATTATGAATTATCACGATATAATTACTATCGAACCCGGCAAACGCGGCGGCAAACCGTGTATTCGCGGAATGCGGATGACGGTTTATGATGTGCTTGAATATCTGGCTTCAGGAATGACGACGCAGGAAATTCTCGATGATTTTCCATATCTCACACATCAGGATATTATGGCTTGTCTGGCGTTTGCCGCCGACCGCGAGAAAAATTTGCTGGTGATACAGGCGTGAACGTCAAATTGCTCTTTGATCAAAACTTATCACCGAAACTCGTTAAACTGTTATCGGATTTATATCCGTTTTCAGATCATCTCGATTTGTTTGGGTTAGGTGCGGCTGACGACATTTCGGTTTGGAAACACGCTAAAAATTACGGATTTATGGTGATTACGAAAGATGCCGATTTTGCCGATTTGAGTGTTCTGCGTGGCTTTCCGCCGAAGATTGTCTGGATTCGCCGGGGCAACTGTTCAACTGCTGCTATTGAGTCAATTTTGCGCGATCACAGATTGGAAATTGAACAATTAGCGGCAGATTCGACTTCCGGTATTCTGACATTGTTTTAACGAATCAAATTTGAATTATAAACAATCAATTGTCGTCCGCTTTTAATAGCTGAAAAATATGCTGCTGGTAATAGATAATTACGATTCATTTACATATAACTTGGTTCAATACTTAGGCGAACTAGGCGCGGAGATGCGTATTTTTCGCAATGATGAAATTACGGTCGAACAGATTAAAAATGAACTGAAACCCGACAAGATTTTGATTTCGCCGGGACCGGGAACGCCGGACGATGCGGGCGTGTCGCTCGATGTTTTAAAGCATTTGGGCGCAACGCTGCCGATTTTAGGCGTGTGTTTGGGACATCAGGCAATCGGTCAGGTGTTCGGCGGCAAAGTCGTCCGTGCGCCCGAACCCGTTCACGGCAAGCCGGTCGAGATTTGCCACGACGGGAAGACGATTTTTAAGGATTTGACGTATCGTTTTCGCGCCGCGCGGTATCATTCGCTGATCGTCGAACGCGAATCGCTGCCCGAATGTTTGGAAGTTTCGGCGACTTCGCCCGACGGTTTGATAATGGGTTTGCGTCATAAACAATACAAAATCGAAGGTGTGCAGTTTCATCCCGAATCAATTTTAACGACCGAAGGCAAAAAACTCTTGCAAAACTTCCTCGAAATTTGAGATATTAGATGTAGCGAACTTTTTGTTTCGCCGAATAGTTTTCCTGAACAACCTCAAAAAAGTTTTTCTTCCTTCCCTTTTCTCCTTCCTGATTTAGAATATGCTTATGTCAAAAACAGAATGGCTTCACTCCGCGCCGATGTTTGCTACGAACAGCAAAGCCGACTCGCCGCTTTTCCCGTTTCTCGTGCAACTGATGAAGGGCGAAGACTTAACCGAAGCGCAGGCGGTCGAATTTTTCCGCGCCCTGGTTGATTTGAACGCGAATCCGGCGCAGATGTCGGGCTGTCTGGTCGCACTTACGGCAAAGGGCGAAACCTACGCCGAACTCGCGGGAATGGCGAAGGTGATGCGCGAAAAATCGGTCAAGATCAAATCGCGGCACAAAAATTTTATAGACATCTGCGGCACGGGTTCGAGTCAGGCGAAAACTTTTAATGTTTCGACGGCGGCGGCTTTGGTCGCGGCTGGCGCGGGACTTTCGGTTGCCAAACAGAGCAATCGCGGTGTCACGAGCAATTCGGGCAGCGCGGACGTGCTGGCAAAACTCGGCGTTAAAATATCGGGCGAACCCGATGTCGCGCAGGTTTTATTGAACGGCACGGGACTGTGTTTTATGTTCGCGCCGAAATTTCATCCGCAACTCCGGCGCGTCGGCGATATTCGCCGCGCTCTCGGCATTCGCAGTTGTTTAAATTTGCTGGGCGTTTTGTCGAATCCCGCAGGTGCGCCGACGCAGTTGATCGGCGTGTGGCATTCGTCGCTGTTTGAACCGATGGCGCAGGCTCTGATGCTACTCGGAACGGAACGCGCGTGGGTCGTTCACGGCACGGACGGTTTGGACGAACTGACGCTGGCGGGTGAAACATATGTCGCCGAAGTTTTGCAGGGAAAAATCCGCGAATTTCGCATTGCCCCCGAAGATTTCGGCTTGCAAACTGCGGGCATCGAACATCTGCGCGTCGCCACGCCCGACGAAAGCGCACAAATTATCAAAGACGTTTTAAGCAGCAAACGCCGCGACGAAGCCCGTAGTTTGATCGTGATGAATGCCGCCGCCGCGCTCGTCATCGGCGGCATCGCCCGCGAACCGATCCAAGCCGCACGTCTCGCCGAACAAGCGATTGACAGCGGACAGGCGCAAAACAAACTCGACCGATTGATTCAAATTACCAACAAAACAAAAACATAATCGAAAATTATTGACTTCCGTCGAAAATTTGATATAAGTAAATCTCTAATCCATAACTGCTTTATTTATCTGGACACGAAGGAGATTTCGATGAAAGTATTCTGTGCCGGTTTCGCCTTTTCAGTTTTGCTGATCGGCGGTCAATATCTGTTTGAAACGACGGGAAAATGTGCGCCGTTAAATGCGGCGGCGACTTCCGTTTCCGACGGCGAACGTCAGCGGGAATTAAATTTCTATCAGCAGTTTAATTCTTTGAACAATCCCTTCGGCAATCTCTCCACGGTTTCTAAAAATTCAAAATCGCTTGGCGGAATCAAGGAAGATGTCCCGCGAAAATATCAACCCAAATCCGCCAAATGGAAGGAACAATTTACATCCACCGAATTCGGGCGGCAGCAATGGAACAGATACGCCGAAAGTAAGGATTTTTCATTGATTTTGAAGGTGTCCGAAGATAGAGGTGAAGGCGCACAAACCGACCAATATATTTGGGACGAACAGGGAAAACTGGTCGGCGCGACGATCACTCTGGGCAGCCGCATTGAAAAAGGTTTTCCCGATCCGGTGTATTATCCCGTGATGAATTCGCTCTCGCCGCGCCGCATCACGGTCGAAATTGACGGCGGACTTTTGGCGGCAACCAAAATCGCGCACGAAATCGGACACGTCAATCAAACGTCTGAAACAAACAAAGATTTTTTTGAACTGCAATCGAAACTAATCACCGAATACATCGAAGTTTTTCTCAAAAACGGGCATAAGTCCGACGATGCCAAATTAGTTGCAATGTCGCAAAAAATGGGCGGAACACCAATTAAAATTTGGGAAAGCCGCGAATATTGGAGCGAAGTCAACGCGATGATGTTTCTCAGCGAAAAGATCAACAAGGAAAATTTTTACTGCAATGTTCTAAGCGGCGTAAAAGATAACGTCGAAGAATACGCCAAAGATTACGAACCGCGATTTTCTCTGGCAATCAATAATTCCTGCAAAAAATAGGCGGCATTTCCGCCTTGTCCGATTTCGCTTTACAATCGAAAGATGCTTTTTTCCGCGCTCGCACGAATTTACGGCACAATCGCCAATGCTCGAAATCTGCTGTATAAAAAAGGATTTTTGACTTCGCATTCGCTCGGCGCAAAAACCGTCAGCGTCGGCAATATCACGGTCGGCGGCACGGGCAAAACGCCTCTGGTTGCTTTAATTGCGGAAATTTTGGCGGCAAACGGCGAGAAGGTCTGCATTCTGTCGCGCGGTTACGGGCGCGTGAATCCGAAAAATCGCGTGTTGGTTGCGGACGGCGGAAATGTTTTGACGAATGCACGAACGGCAGGCGATGAACCTTACGAATTAGCGGTCAACCTGCGCGGCAAAGCGGTTATTATCTCAGACGCAAACCGTGTCGCGGCGGCGCGTTGGGCGCGTCAAAAATTTGCGGTGACGGCGTTTGTTTTGGACGATGCTTTTCAGCATCAAAAGGCGAAACGCGATTTAAATATCGTGCTGATTGACGCGACCAATCCGTTCGGCAACAGCAAAACTCTGCCGTCGGGATTCTTGCGCGAACCGCTCGAAAATCTCGAACGCGCCGATCTGATCGTCATTTCAAGAGTGAATCTGGTGAGCGAAAATGAACTTGCCGACTTAAAATCAAAGATCAAAAATTTCACCGATTGCCAAATCTTTACTGCTCGAAACCAAATTTCAAAACTCACGGAATTAACAAATCAAAATCAAAATTCAACCAATGAAAGCCTTAAATCTGAAATTTTAAATCTTGAATCTGAAATCTTGAATCTGAAATCTGAAATCTCTTTTGCCTTTTGTGCGCTCGGTAATCCGCAGAATTTTTTCGACCAATTGAAGAGCGAAAATTTTAACTTGCGCGGCACAAAAGTTTTTCCCGATCATCATTTTTACACGGCAAAGAATGTCGAAAATCTGCACAAAAACGCAATCGCAACCGGAGCGGAAATTTTTCTCACAACTGCCAAAGACGCGGTGAAATTAACCGAATATAAGTTTTCGCTGCCGTGTTACGTCGTCGAAAATAAAATGATATTCGATAATAAACAAGCGTTTGTCGGAATAATTGAAAGCGTCGCTGTTTAGCAGCCGGTCAAAAAATTAAATAGTTCGGCGTTAAGCGACCGGCAATCCCGTCGCTTAACGCCAATGTTCGAGTTTATAAATCTTGGCTTAAACCGACACGGATTCCGGCGGCGGCGCAATCTGTGTCGGTTCATTTTTTTCCGCGAAAATTCCGGTTCGGCGATTGTATTCAGCGAAATGTTTGTATAAAACCGTCATCAGCGCGACGAGCGGAATGGCAATAAAAACGCCCGGAATTCCGGCGATGGCTTCGCCTGCCAGAACCGATAAAATAATTGCCAAAGGATGCAGATGAATGCCTTCGCGGATGATGCGCGGATAGAAAACGTAATCCTGCAAGATACGCAGAACAGCGAGAAAACCGGCGGTCGCAATTGCCATCGCACCTGAATCGAAACCGGCGACGAGCGTTGCAATAATCGCCAGACTGATCGGTCCGATGAGCGGAACAAATTCAAAAATTCCTGCTAAAATGCCGAGCAAAAGCGCGTAATTATTGCCCAAAATATAAAAACCGATGGTGCAGATCGTACCGATCAGAAAGCACGAAACCAGTTGTGCGCGGACATACGCGGCGAGCGTGTCGTTGATGTCGAGCATCACGGCTTCGGTGCGCGAACGCCATTCGCCGGCGGGCAGCAGACGCAGCAGACCGAGCCGGAAAATATTGACATCTTTGAGCAGAAAAAACGCCAAAATCGGGATCAGCACGAGCCACGGCGCATACGACAAAACACTCAGCGCGATTGCGCCGAGCAATCCCGTCAGGTAAGTTCCCGCATCGCTCAGGAAAGAAGTGATTTTTTCGTTAAGCTGCGTCTGAGCATTGTCGGAAATCCGCAAACTGTCGAGCCGATTGTTAATATCGGTCAGTTTTCCCTGCAAAGATGTGGTATATTGCGGAAAATTGGCAACGAAATTTTTCGCCTGTTCAGCGATCTTTGGAGCCAAATAAGCGATGCCGATGCCGAGAACGGTAAAAACAATCAGGTAAGACAAGGCAATCGTCAACGCCCTCGGTATTTTTTTGCGGCGTTGGGCAAACAGATTTTGAATCAGATTAATCACCGGATTAAGCAGATACGCGAAAAAAATTGACAGCACGAGCAGAAAAATAATATGCGTCAGCGAAGAAATTACCGTCAACAAAATATCTTTGAGCGCAAGCACGAGAACGACGATGACCACGATCCGAATAATCGAGCGAATCGAAGGTGTCGAAGAAACCAGCGAAACGGGATAAACGAAATCGGGATGCGATTCGATTTTGGCGTTTAAAACAGGTTGGTTTGCGCCTAGTTTTTCAGCCGGCATAGTCATTTTTGTTGGTTCTTTCTTAGTCATATTTGTTTTATTTGCTCACCTTACGCGGTGAGTAATTTTTTCGGGTTATGCCCGCTGATGTGCGGAAAAGCTCTGCCTTTCCGCACATCAGCGGGCATAACCGCAAATCCGAATTCGCTTCGTAATATCAGTTATTTAATCGAGTTTGTTTTAGCTTTAATATTCGTTTCGGACGACACTTCGGAATTTGGTTTGGAATAATTTTCGACATTAAAATATGATTCTAAAGCCTGTATATTTACCGGCGCGAATTTGAATTTTGAACCGGCGATGACGGCTTTGCCTTCGTCGGTGAGAATAAAACGATTGGTCGCGGCGGGCGAATTTGCCTTCAAAAACTTTTTATCGCCGCCGTTCAAAACCGCTCTGTCTTTGCGTCGAAAGGCAAAAATATAATCGAAATCCGCCGTTCGCATCGCTTGTAAATCCTTTTCAAAATTATCAAAACCCGGCGAAGAATCGGTTTCCGTTTTCGCTTCGACATTCGATTCGCCGCGTTTGGAATTCAAAATTCGCGCGTCCGGCTGACAGGCGGCAAAAGTCAGGCAGCCAAGCAATGCAAACGGCGCGATAAACCGGCGAACGCGTTTTCGCGCGGATTTTTCGAGATTATTTTTATTGTTCCGCGTCGTTATCATCGTTGTCGTCCTGAACATCGTTTTTATCGTTTGCCGCCTGTTTGTCATTAAGATTTTTTTCTTCCGCGTCGAGTTGTTTTTTCTCGTCGGCGGTTGGCGGCGCGTCATCGGCGGCGTTTTTCGGCGGCGTGCCTTTTTGCGGTCGAATCTTCAAAATTCGCGCTTCGTCATCTTCATACGCCATTTCCGCCCAACCGCTGTCGAGCAGTTTGGCGACCATTTCGTCGTTTTCCTTGGCATCGGCGAAGACATAATTTGCGCCGAATTTTTCGCGGATCACCGGCGCGGGATCGTCAACTTTGGCGTTGGTGATATCAACCTGCAATTTGTATAAATCGGGGTCTTTGGAATAGAGATAATTCGGATCGAGACCGTAAACATAAGAATGTTTCGTGTCGTAGAAAAACAACTTCGGAAAATCGTCCCAGTTGCAGTTAAAAATCCGTTCACCCGCCGGAATATTTTCGTTTCCCTGCGCGTCCAAGCCGGTCGCCCAAGCCATCGCTTTGCCGTAGCGTTCGTTGGCTTCGTTGCCGCGAATCGTGTCAATTAAACCGTTTTCGTTAAAGCCGAAATGATGCAGTCCGGTCAGATTATAAACAAAGAAAACAAATAAAATTATTCCCAAACTCCAGATTCCGGCTTCTTTGGCAATCAGCCACGCCGCCTGTTGTTTGCTGGGTTTCGGGCGGTCGAGATACGGGTTAATATCGCGTTTAAATTCTTCGGGCAGTTCGACCATCGCCGGAGTCGTAAACGCCTGCCAGCTAAAGGCGACAAACAGAATCGCAAACGGCGGAAAGTATTCGGAGAAGCGTTTCGAGCGAAACTGCGCGGCGAGCAAAACGGTCACGAACATCAGAAAAAACGTCGCTTTCTCCGGCAGTTTGCCGTTTTTCGGCATAAATAAAATGTAGCCGAAAAGCATCGCCAGCAGCGCGACCGGGAAATTCATAATCAATTCCATTCCCGTATACGGATACCATTCGCCGCCGACCGAAACGACGAAATCCGAACCGACCTTGAATTTTTCGGTAAAATGTTCGGCAAAAAGTCCGAGATTATTCGGAAAATACGGGTTGATTAAATTCCCCAAAATCATTCCGCCGACCGTGTAGGCGAGCGGTCGCCATTCAAACCGTTTTTCGTTCCACACAATAATCAGCGTCCAGAAAAAAGCGGCGAATAATAACAGCGGAAACAAACTGTATGTCCAGACGAAGGCAAACATCAGCGGCAAAAGCCAGACGTATTTGCGCTCGAACAGCAGATAAATGCCGGCGACCGTAAAAATAATCGTGAGCGGCGGAGCCTTCGCCATATTCATCCGAAAATAAAACGAATTGGCGCAGACCAAAATAGCAATCAGCCAGAGCAAAAGATATTCGACTTTGTAGCGGTAAAGCATCCAGTAAACCGAAAAAATCGCCAGACTCGCGTAGGTTACAGCCGCGACTTTTGCCGCCGTTACGGGTTCAAAAAACCAGAGAAACGGAATCTGCAAAAGGTGAAAAAGAAAATGATGATCGGCGTAATCGTGCGGATTCAAAACCGTCAGCGGCAGCCAGTCGAACGACGGCAGCCAATGCCCGTGTTTGAAGTTTTCCCACAGCAGCGAACTGACTTTGATGTGATAATAACCGTCCCAATCGCCGCAGCAAATCGCCGTCGTCTGAAATTGCAGCAGCGACATCACCAGCACGATAGAGAGCAGCCCGAAAATCAAATAAACCGTCCGCACCGCCGCGTCGGTTTCCAAATATTGCCGCCACGTTTGTTTTTTCTGCGCGGAATTTTCAGCCGCGATTTCGACCGTTTCTTCCGTATTCGGATTCAAGTTTTCTTGCATTATCAATAAGTTAAAAAAGTTATAAATTACCTTCAAAAAGTATCACGAATCACGCCGCAAAGTCTAAAATCAAGCGGGATTTCAGATTTCAGATTTCAGATTTCAGATTTATGCGCTTTAACAAAATAGATTGCTATTATGAAGGAACGTGAACTTTCCGGTTCGCCTGCGCGTTAAAGGAACGCGAACTTTCCAGTTCGCGTGAGCGGCACACTTCGGACGCTCAAACGGTGATTGATTAATTCGATGTTGAGGGAAATCTCACGCGGCTTTCGCGTTTGAAGCAAACGCTCAGGCGAACTGGAAAGTTCGCGTTCCGGTTAAAGAAACAGTTGCCGACTTGAAATTTAAGTGCTGAGAAATCAAACTTAGTATTTTGAAGTTCAACGAAATTTTAAATCTTATGTATCCGAAAGGCAATTTGATGATTCCGGCGACGGTCGGGCAGTTGGAAGCGATTTTGAAGGAACCGTCGGGCGATATTCGCGGCGTTGCGCTCGTCTGTCATCCGCATCCGCTTGGCGGCGGCACGATGCACAATAAAGTCGTCTTTCGCGCGGCGGCAGGACTCGTTGATGCCGGATTAATTACGCTCCGATTTAATTTTCGCGGTGTCGGCGCGAGCGACGGCAAACACGACGGCGCGGCGGAAAAACAGGACGTGCGCGATTGTCTGGATTATCTCGCCGAAAATTATCCGCAGCAGGAAATCACGCTCGCCGGATTTTCGTTCGGCACGCGAATGGGCAGCGAAGTTGCAATGAATGATGCGCGGGTCGTGCGAATAATTTCAATCGGCACGCCGGTTGATAAATACGACGATTTCGATTATCTGACAAATTTGCGAAAACCGATTTTATTTATTCACGGCGACCGCGACGAGTTCGGTTCAGTCGAATCTCTGCATAAATTGGTTGATAAAGTTGCCGAAAACACTAAAACCGAACTCGTTATTTTTGAAAACTGCGGACATTTTTTCGACGAACATCTCAGCGAGTTGCGCGAAACTATTAAAAATTGGGTATTAAAGAAAATCGAGGAATGATTCACCGCAAAGACGCAGAATCACAGTGAGATATTTTGAAAAAAACTTCGCGTCTCCGCGTCGCTGCGGTTAAAAAATTATGGAAAACGAACAAAATACCGAAAGGCTGAGAAATGCCGCGATTCGGTTGACGATGATGCCGCGCGACACGAACGCGCACGGAACGATTTTCGGCGGCGTGATTTTGAGCTACATTGACGTTGCCGGCGGTGTCGAAGCCGTCCGTCACACGGCGCACGACCGTTTCGTCACCGTCGCAATGAAGGAAGTCATCTTTCACGAACCCGTTTACGTCGGCGATCTCGTCAGTTTTTATGCGACGACCACGAAACTCGGCAACACCTCGATCACGATCAAAGTCATCGTTGAAGCCGAACGTTTCGCCTCGCACGGCAAAGTCGTCCGCGTCACCGAAGCCGAAGTCATCTACGTCGCCGTTGACGGAAATCGGGAAAAAGTCAGGATTGGGAAATAAGTATGAAGTATGAAGTATGAAGTGTGAAGTATGAGTTCAGAATAAATCTTCCACTCATACTTCACACTTCATATCTCACACTTAATTTAAACTATGCCAAATTGGAAATTAGAAATTGAATACGAAGGAACGCGGTGGCGCGGCTGGCAGATTCAGCATAATGCGAAGACGGTGCAGGGCGAATTGATGGACGCGGCGCGGCAGCTTTTCTCGTCGCGCGTCGAGATCGGCGGCGCGGGCAGAACCGATGCGGGCGTTCACGCTCTCTCGCAGATCGCTCACTTAAAAGCTCCCGATTTGCAGTCGAATCTGACACCGCGCCAGATTCAGCACGGCTTTAACGATATTTTGCCGCACGACATCAATATCAAACGCGTGACTAACGCGCCCGACCATTTCGACGCGCGGCGCGATGCCGTCAAGCGTTATTATCTCTATCAAATCTCGACGCGGCGGACGGCGTTCGGCAAAAATTTAGTCTGGTGGATTAAAGATAATTTGAAGGTCGAAGATATGCGCGAAGCCGCCGCACTACTCGTCGGGCGCAACGATTTTCACTCGTTTCACGAACCGGACGACACCAAAAAACAGTCAACGATAATTTTCGTCGAACACTCCGAAATCTTCACCGACGGCGATTTGATTTGTTTCCGCATCGGCGCAACGCATTTTTTATGGAAAATGGTGCGACGCATCGTCGGAATGCTCGCCGAAGTCGGTCGCGGCAACGCGTCGGTCGCCGATTTTAACCGTCTGCTCAAGTTTAAAACCAACGCCGCCGCCAAAACCACCGCGCCGCCGTCCGGTCTATTTCTCGAAAAAGTTCTCTACAAAGGCGACGAACCGCCGCCGGCAAAAAAATCGCTCAATCTGTTTGAGTAGGTGTGAAGTATGAAGTGTGAAGTGTGAAGTGTGAAGTATGAAGTATGAAGTATGAAGTATGAAGTGTGAGTGTAAGAACTGAAATCCAATCTACAATCACCACTCATACTTCATACTTCACACCTAACCACATTTGAATTAAGCCGCGATTTGTGCCAAATTCAAAGAACAGAAGTTTTTAATTTTATGATTGCAGGAGTTTGAAACAGATGCCTTTTATTATTACCGCTGAAACCGCCGCCGGACAGCAAAAAATTGAAACCGAAGAAGGACGCAAGCTCGTTTTGGCGTTGGAAGATAGCGGCGTTGACATTTTGCACCGCTGCGGCGGCAATGCGAAATGCACGACCTGCCGCGTCGAGATTTTAGCGGGCGATCCGGGCGAAATCGGCGACGCGGAAAAAACGATTTTAGCGTCAAAAAGCGATCTCGGCGACCACACTCGCCTTTCGTGTCAGGTGCGCGTAATTGATGATTTGCACATCAAAGTAATCCGTCAGGCAAGCGTCGAAGGAATGGACGCGGGCGGAAGACCGACAGAGTAAATTTTAGATTTTGGATTTTGGATTTTAGATTGCAGAAAATCTTTTAGATTTTCGAGAAAGCCTGAAATTATCAGTTGAAAACTGCAAAGTTCAACTTATCAGGCAAATCCAAAATCCAAAAACCAAAATCTAAAATCCAAAATTCAACAAACAAGGGAGAAAATTAATTTTATGGCAAGCGAAGTATTAGATCAGAAATATCCGTTTGAACTTCCCGCGCTCGAATATGATTTCGACGCGCTTGAACCCGTGATTGATGCGAAAACAATGGAACTGCATCACGACAAACACCATCAGGCTTACGTTGATAATCTCAACAAAGCCGTCGCCGAACTGAGCGATCTGCACGACAAAACGCTCGGCGAATTGCTCAAAAGTCTTGACAGCATTCCCGAAGCCGCTCGCGGCGCGGTTCGTAACAACGGCGGCGGACACGCCAATCATTCGATGTTCTGGAAAACGATGAAATCAGGCGGCGGCGGTCCGTCGGGCGATCTGGCAACGGCGATAGATTCGGCGTTCGGTTCGCTTGAAGATTTCAAAACCAAATTCAACGAAGCCGGAGTCAAACAGTTCGGTTCGGGTTGGGTTTTCGTTCACTCCGACGGCGGAATTTTGAAAATCGAAAGTGCGCCGAATCAGGACACGCCTTTGCACAAGGGCATCGAACCGATTTTCGGCAACGACGTTTGGGAACACGCCTATTACCTCAACTACAACAACCGCCGCCCTGATTACCTCAAGGCTTGGTGGGAAGTTTTGGATTGGGATGCAGTCGCCGAGCGTTATGCGCGGTTAAAATAGACCGGAAAAACAGCCGCAAAAAGGCGCAGAAAGCACAGAAAAGAATTTTTCAACGAATGCTTTTTGCGTCTTTTGCGCCTTTTATGATTTTAATTTTAGAACATTGAACGCGGATTAGGCGGATTGAGCGGATTTAACGGAATCTAAAATTAAGCAGGTAACAAAAAGTTTTCAGGTATTTTGATTGTAATTTAGCTCTTTGTTTTTAACTATCTGTCACTACCTGTCACTCTGAGAACTTTCTGCCAACTGCTTATTCTTGTAAATCCGTCCAATCCGTGTTCAAAAAAATTTGAAAAATGCTGAAAATTCTAACTTTTATTTTTTGCCTGCTTGCGCTGACAATTTCGGCAATCGCTCAACAAAAACCCGTGCGAAAAGTTAATTCGCGTCCGGCGGCAAAACCGAAAGCGGTCATCGAACCTTTTGCCGATGCAACAGTTGCGGCGATGGCGGCGCAATGCGTCAGGTTTGAAACCGAAGCCGGAAATATCGAGATGGAAATGTTTCCCGAAAGCGCACCGGAAACCGTCCGCAATTTTCTCAGCCTGTCGGCAAGCGGATTTTACGACACGACGACGATCAGCCGCATCGTGCCGAATTTCGTTATCCAAGGCGGCGACCTCGCCACCCGCGCAAAAAATACCGTCGAATTTTCCAACCGCGCTCAACGCAGACTGCGCGATGAGCCGAATTTAATCAAACACGAACGCGGCATCGTTTCAATGGCGCGGGCGACCGAACCGAACAGCGCGACGACCAGTTTTTTTATTCTCGTCACTAACGCGCCGACTCTCGACGGCACTTTCGCCGCTTTCGGGCGCGTCATCAAAGGAATGGAAATAGTTGACTCAATCAACAAATCGCCCGTCCAAAACGAAAAACCCGACAAACCCGTCCATCTCAATCACGCCGTCGTCGCGCCTTGCCAAATTGCCCTGATAACAAAAGATTGATAGCCGCAAAAAGGCGCAAACGACGCAAAAAGATTAAGAAAAAAATTATTAATAATTCATTGAGAACTCGTTAAGGTAAGAGTTTTTGCCCGCGAAATACAGGACAGAAACTAAAATTAAAACTTTTAAAATCATTAGACTTTTTCTTTATTTCGGCTTTTTCGTGTATTTCGCGGACAAAAACTCTTTTCCGATCTAACTTTTTCTTTTTTGCGTCTTTTACGCCTTTTTGCGGCTATCATCTTCCAACTAATGATCGAATCGTTTTTCGCCAGCTTTGATTTCGACTGTCAGACGATTTTGCGGCGGCGGCAGCGGACAGGTTGCGAACGAAGTGTAAGCGCACGGCGGATTTTCGGCGCGGTTAAAATCGAGCGTGACTTTGCCGTTGACAGCCTTTTCAGCATACAAAAAACGTCCCGCGCCGTAGGTTTCCGACTTGCTCGTTAAATCGCGGAAAATGATAAAAAGATGATCGTCTTCCTCGACCGGCTGAAGCGTGTATTTTTTGCCCTTGATTTTGAAACTCAAAACGCCCGGACTTTTCATCTTGAAATTGCCGCCGAGAACATTTGGGATCAAGACTTCTTTCGACACATCAAACGCCTCGAATTTCGCTGTCACCTGATAACTTTTATCAACCGGAAACCAATGCAAACCTTTGAAATCGAGACGTTTCGCGCTGTTTTTATCCTTCAGACGAATGCCGTAACGGTCTTCGCGTTTGATTAAATAAAACGTCTGGCTGCCGGTTTCAACCATCGTCGGCTTTCCTTTTTCGTCGGACATTAATTCAAGATTGGAAACGCTTTTGCCGTCGCTTAACGCCTCGACATTATTTTCAACTTTTAATGTTGCCGCGTTGTCTTTGAAAGTAATTTCACCGAATTTACCTTTAAAGTTTTCGGTTAATTGAACGTCAAACTTGTCACCTGCGCCGACCGTATTTACGCCGTCTTTGAGCCAGAAAAGTCCTGCAACGGTCAGCCAGCCGTTTTCGGTTTTTAATTCCGTTTCGTGATCGGAACGCCATTTTTCAATTTGTGCTTTGTAATCCGGTTGGGCATTTGCAAACAGAGTTAGAGCAAAAAATATTAAACTTAAAACTAAAAATTTGTTTTTCATAAAATTAAAAAAAGTTTCCCGCAAAGGCGCAAAGGGCGCAAAGAAAAAGTGAGAAGAGTAAGGTCTTTACCGTCAAAATGTTTTTCAATTTACCTTTTCTTTCTTTGCGCCCTTTGCGCCTTTGCGGGAAACTTCCTCTCCCTAACCCGGCTGTTTTACAATCCTCAAATAAGGCTTGACTTCATTCCAACCGTCAGGAAATTTTTCTTTCGCCTGCTCGTTAGAAACTGACGGAACGATGATAACGTCGTCGCCGTTTTTCCAATTCGCGGGTGTGGCGACGCTGTGTTTCGCCGTCAATTGCAGTGAATCTATGACGCGCAGAATCTCGTCGAAATTGCGCCCGGTGCTTGCCGGGTAAGTCAGCAAAAGTTTGATTTTTTTGTCCGGTCCGATGACGAAAACCGAGCGCACGGTCGCCGTGTCGCTGGCGTTCGGGTGAATCATTTCATATAAATCGGCGACTTTTTTATCGTGGTCGGCGATGATCGGGAAATTAACCTTTGCGCCCTGCGTTTCTTCGATGTCTTTAGTCCATTCGTGATGTGATTCGGACGGGTCAACGCTCAAGCCGATAATTTTCACGCCGCGTTTGTCGAATTCGGGTTTAAGTTTCGCCGCCGCGCCGAGTTCAGTCGTGCAAACCGGCGTAAAATCACGCGGGTGCGAAAACAGAACGCCCCAACCTTCGCCCAAATAATCGTAAAAATTAATTTCGCCTTCGGTCGTTTCCGCCGTAAAATCCGGTGCTTCGTCTCCAATTCTGACTGACATAATTTTTTAACTCCTTTTGATTTTTAAACACATAGAAACATAGGACACATAGTCAGGGAAAAATGCAATAAAGGTTTTCAGAAGAATCAAATTTACAGTCTCCGCTTTTCAAATTTCACATTTCCCCCTATGTGTTCTATGTTCCTATGTGGTTTATATTTCTTTCTTTCTCTTAATATTTCGCCACGCTCGAATCAACTTCGTCCGCCCAAGCCGTGATTCCGCCTTTGAGATTCAGAAGTTTCCCTTTGTAACCTGCATTTTGCAAATCCTGAATGGCTTTCGCGCTTCGCACGCCGCCTTTGCAATGGATAATTGCGGTGCGCGATTGGTCAATTTCCTTGGAACGCGCGACGACTTGCGCGAGCGGAATCAGCTTCGTATTCGGTATTTTTGCAATCTCGACTTCATACGGTTCGCGCACATCAATAATCTGAACTTCGCGGTCATTTTTGATTAATTCGTTTAATTCCGTCGCCGTAATTTCTTCTATTTCCGTTTTTTCTTCCGGCAAATTCAACCCGCAAAATTCTTCGTAATCAATCAATTCTTTGATCGTCGGGTTCGTGCCGCAAATCGGGCAGTCGGGATTTTTCTTGAGCTTCAATTCACGAAAACGCATTTTCCAAGCATCGAAAAGCAACAGACGATTAAGCAAAATGCCTTCTGCGCCCAAAATTACTTTGATAACTTCATTCGCCTGAATCGTGCCGACGATTCCGGGCAAAACGCCTAAAACTCCGCCTTCCGCGCAACTCGGAACAAGTCCCGGCGGCGGCGGTTCGGGATAAAGGCAGCGGTAACACGCGCCTTTTTCCGCCCAGAAAACGCTCGCCTGCCCTTCAAATCGAAAAATCGAGCCGTAAACATTCGGCTTGCCCGTCAAAACCGAAGCGTCATTAACTAAATACCGCGTCTGAAAATTGTCCGTGCCGTCAACGATCACGTCGAAATCTTTGAACAACTCCAAAGCATTTTCACTCGTCAGCATCGTCTCGTGCGCTTCGATTTTGACGTTCGGATTGATGTCGTTCAGACGGTCTTTCGCTGACGCGATTTTCGGTCGCCCGACATCTTTCGTGCCGTGAATAATCTGCCGCTGCAAATTCGATTCGTCCACGACATCGAAATCAACCAAACCCAAAGTTCCGATTCCCGCTGCCGCCAAATACAACCCAAGCGGCGAACCGAGTCCGCCCGTGCCGATCATCAAAACACGCGCGGCTTTTAGTTTGCGCTGACCTTCCAAACCGACTTCGGGCAAAATTAAATGCCGCGAATATCTGGCGATTTCGTCGTTGGAAAGTTCGGGCAAATCGCTTGACTTTTTCGCTTCGGCGGTCGAAAAATTGCCGCCCGCAATCGAAGGCACGATCATAATTTCGCCGCCGTCTTTGACGGGCGTATCCGTGCCGTCCAGATCGCGGATGTCTTCGTCGCCGACGTAAACATTGACGAAATTTCTGAGCGTCCCGGCATCGCTGTAAAGGTGCTTTTTCAAATCGGCAAACTCGGTCGTCAATTTATCCAACGCTTCGCCCGCCGTTTTCGCTTCCACTTCAATTTCCGATTTCCCGCCCGCGAACTGCCGCAAAGGTGTCGGAATTACAATTGTCACTGCCATAAAATTATTGCTCCTTAAAACTGTTTATTAACCGCAGAGAGCGCAGAGAACGCCAAGAAAATTAAAGTAAGATGAAAATTATCTTTGGCAAACTTAAAAAATCTCTGCGAACTCAGCGTTCTCTGCGGTTAAATTTCCCCTTTTTTCATTGTCTCTTCATTAAATTTCGAGCGGTCGTCCTCCATCTGCCACGAACGCGCATCAACCGCTTTGCCCTGCCGAACGGACGCGATAATGTAGCTCCAGACGGGCAGCGCGTGATCCAAATCAAATTGTGACGGACGCGCTTCGTCGTCCGGGTGCGAATGATAATAGCCGACGACATCGAGCTTCTGTGAACGCGCATAACGCTCCGCCCGCAAAACTTCTTTCGGCAGAATCAAGACGCGATTATGCCGATCTTCCGCCGCCATCGCATTTTCCATCGGCAAAAGTTCCGTGACGGTTTTTCCGCCGTCCTCAAAACGCCCGATCAGCATTCCGCCGCATTCGTGCGGATAAGTTTGCTCGCCGTGCGCTTTGATTTGTTCGATTAATTCTTCGCTAATTACAATCATTTTTCTGTTTTCAGGAAAATTAACAGGGATTAAAGGGATAAAGGGGATAAAAGAAAAGTTAAGAAAAGATTTTTTATTCCTGTTCATCCTCTTCATCCCTGTTAATTTTCCCTCATTTCTCCAATGCCTGCTCGATGTCGGCAATAATATCTTTCACGTCTTCGATGCCGACCGAGATTCGCACCAAGCCGTCGCCGATTCCTAAATTTGCGCGTCGTTTCGGCGAAAGTTCGCGGTGCGACGACGAAGCCGAATGCGAAACGAGCGTGTAAACGTCGCCGAGGCTTGTCGCTCTGACGCATAATTTCAAAGAATCCATAAACCGCCAAGCCGCTTCCGTCGTGTCGTTTTTCAACTTGATCGAAACCAACGCGCCGCCGAAATCTCCGCGCAAAACCTTTTGCGTCAACGCTTTATCGTCCGACAAATTCGGATAATAAACTTTTTCAATCGCCGCGTTTTTCGACAGATGTTCGGCTAAAACCGCCGCGTTCGCGCATTGTCTTTCCATCCTTAAACCCAAAGTTTTCACGCCGCGCAAGATTTGATGCGCTTCCCAGACGCTGAGAACGCCGCCGACTAATTTCAAAACGCTCGTCAGCGCAGCGCGGTCGAATTCTTCGCGTGAGACGACGATTCCGCCCATCGCGTCGGCGTGTCCGCTCAAGTATTTGGTCGCCGAATGCACCGTAAAATCCGCACCTAACGTCAATGGCTGACACAAATAAGGCGACGCGAAAGTGTTATCAACGACCAGTCTTGCGCCGTGTCGGTGCGCGGTGTCGGCGACCGCCGCAATGTCGCAGATTTTTAAAAGCGGATTGGAAATAGTTTCCGCCAGCAACACACGCGGTTTTAATTCCGCCGTTTTCGTTTCCAATTCATCCAAATCGTTAAAATCCGCCGTTTTCATCTTCACGCCGAACGCGCCGAAAATCTTGTTGAGCAAATCGAACGACGCGCCGTATAAATCCTGCGACGCTAAAACGACCGAATTATTCGTCAGATCACAGGCAAACAACGCCGCGTGCATCGCCGCCATTCCCGAACCGTAAGCAACCGAAACCGTCCCGTTTTCAATCGCGCCGACCGCATCTTCGAGCGCGGCAACCGTCGGATTTCCATAGCGCGAATAAACGTAATCGCCGCCTTCGCCCGTAAAAACCGCGTCCATCTCCGCCATCGAATCATAAGTATAAGTCGCCGTTGCATACAGCGGCGTGGCAACCGGCTGTCCAATCGTTTTCGTCCGCCGCTCGCCCGCGTGGACGAGTTTTGTATCTATCGAATATTCGCTCATAAAATTTATGTAACGCCGTCCGTCCCGCGCACCGAACAGCCGCCGGGACGGACGGCGTTACCTCTGAAAACAAAAAAGCTCCCGTGCTAAATAATTGCACGAGAGCTTTTTGAAAAATTCCCCGACAGTATTTAGCAGTTTTTTTGAAGTGGAGCAAGTTACCTTAAATCGCCACTTTTTTAATTAAAAATCTCTCTAAAAGAACTAATCTGCAATTTACAGTTTTAATGTAGAGCGTGTCAAGTTTGGTTTGTTTTTGCTTTGAAACTTTAATAAAGATTAATTTTGCTTCTAGTGAATCGCCAAACAAATAAAATCAGTATTGACAAAAAAAACCAAAAAACCAAAAGCATCAACATTGCAATTGGAGCGTCATTTTGTGTCATTCTTCCAAAAACTAACGGTGTCAAATTATGCAAAAATTCTTTATATTTTTCAATTGATACAAAATAAAAAAGAATAGGTGCAAAATTGTTCGGTGATAATGCTAAATCAATCAACGGATGCGAATAAGGTTCCGGCACTGCTAAAGCATTCACTATAAATATTAAAGGAAGAATTAATCCTCCTCCCAAGTAAATGATAAAAATTTTAACCTTTTCCATTCGATTGATTTGCTGAACACAAAATATTTGCAGAAGCGAACAAAACATATAATGAATGAACTTGAAACAGGTATCAACTAATTCTCAAAATTAACACGCTATTAAATTTTCAAAGAACTCTGAACAAAGCTCAGACAAATTTTACGCTTCGTCCCAAAAATTTTCGCTCAGATATTTGCCGCCGCCGTCGCAGAGAATCGTCACAATCACGGCGTTTTCCTTCAATTTCTGCGCCAGACGAATCGCGGCGAAGACGTTTGCGCCTGCTGAAACGCCGACGAATAAGCCTTCTTCACGGGCGAGTCGGCGCGTCATCGCCTGCGCGTCTTCGGTGGCGACTTCCACATTGCGGTCGGCGACTTTTGCGTCATAAATTCCCGGCACGATTGCCGTTTCGAGATGCTTCATTCCTTCCAAACCGTGCAAAGGCGAATCGGGCTGCATCGAAATCGTTTGGATTTTCGGGTTATATTCCTTCAAACGAAGCGATGTGCCGATGAATGTTCCGGTCGTTCCCAAACCCGCGAGAAAATGCGTAATTCTGCCGTTTGTCTGCCGCCAGATTTCCGGCGCGGTCGTGTCGAAATGTGCTTTCCAATTATTTTCGTTGTTGTATTGGTCGGGATAAAAATATCGGTCGGGAAACGCGGCGGCGAGTTCTTTCGCCTTGATTTGCGCTCCGTCCGTGCCTTGCATCCGGTCGGTTTCGATGATGTCTGCGCCGTAAAGTTTCAAAATCCGCTTGCGCGTTGCGCTCGCGTTCGACGGCAAAGTCAGCGCAACTTTATAACCACGCGCCGCGCCGATCATCGCGTAGGCGATTCCCGTATTGCCGCTCGTCGCGTCTAAAATCGTTTTGTCCCGCGTCAATTCGCCCGATTTTTCGCCCGCCAAAATCATCGCCAAAGCCGCCCGATCTTTGACCGAACCGCCCGGATTCATAAATTCGGCTTTCCCGTAAATCTCGACGTTCGCGGGCAAATCGCGCGTTAGCGACCGCAGACGAATCAAAGGCGTGTTGCCGATTGACGATTCTAAAAACGTCTGTAAATTCGCTTCAATTTTTGCTTCCGTTAATGCTGTCTGCATATTCTTCAATTACTACCCGAAAACTCGAAATTTCATCCTGTTGCCAAAGGCAACGAACAACATAGCATATGGTGAAATGAGCGTTTAGCGAATGTAACCCTGTGAAATTATGAAACGTATTTCCGACGCTGAAAGTGTCGAACAACCGCGTGATTATTGCTCACTTTCAGCGAGCGACGTAATTACTCGACTGACATATAGTTGCGCTCGCTTCATTCGCTACACAATATGCTATGTTGTTTGTCGCCTTTGGCGACTTTATAACTTTTTCAAAAGAAAATCGGTCGTGAATTTATTTGTTTAATTTCACGACCGACTGAATATTTTTAATTTATAGCGTTTTACTTTTTACATTTTTCTCACGCCAAAATTCAGCCGAAGCGTTTTACAGCAACAGCGGCATTTATGATTTTTCAGGCGTGTTTTGTTCATAACTCGAATCTTTACTAAAAAGTATATATTCAAATTTAGATAATATCGTGATGATTGTCAAACCAATCCGTTGATAAAATTATCACTGATTTTTTGATTGTAAAATTTATGTATGAATATCGGATTGCCGAAATCGGATTTAGAAAACAGTTAAATTTTATGATAACCGTTTATCAAAAATCGAGTCTTCGACCGGCTGATTGACCTGCCATGCGATGCCGCTGATTCCCATCCAGACCGTTCCATTGTTCGGCGTTTTGATTTTAAGATATATCTCCGAGGGCAGACTGACCCCGTTAAACTCTTTGTAAGATGACATATAACAAATTCCTTCGTTACTATCCATTCTGATTAAATAACCGCTTACTGCGTCAAAATATAATGTTTGCGGGTTGAGCGGGTTGCTGTCGTCTTGAAGCACGAAAACGCTTACGGTCTGCAATTTCGCCGTCCGCAGAAAGGTAAGGTTTTTTTCGTTGGTTTTATTACGCCACATTTCGGATGAATTTTTCAATTTATCCAATTCGCTTCCAACCAATTCTTTGATATCGGTTTCGTAAATGCGCTTGCTGTCATATGTGATAGTTCTTTTCCAACCGATTAATCCATTATATGCTTCGGTCAATTCTGTCTGTCTGACATTATTGTGAGCAATCATCCGCACTTTTCTCAACATTTTATCAGGCATTTTTTGAGATGTTTCTACTGTTCCGACAGTCATATAACTCTTCATATTGAAATAATCATCGTCGTTTTCGCCTTGGGCAATCATCAGAGTGGCGGTCATTGACATCGTTTTCAAATCACCCGGTTTAAGAGTCTTACTGGTAACTTCGTTATTTTTTTCAATAATTTCAGGAACAGACGGATGCGAACTGTAAAATTTCCAGAATGGCGGCTGATACCAAGAATCCGGCGGCAATGAAGCATTGGCGGAGAGAGAATCCGTAGCGATATTCTTCGGCGCATCTTCTTTAACTCCGCCTTTCATCAGGTAAAAAAATCCGACGCAGCAAAAAACGAAACCGATGCCGACCACCATCAGCGAACGCAAGACGGGTGAACTTGCGAACGAATCACCGCCTAATGTCTTATTTTCGACTTCATTATATGGTCTCAGATAACAGCCGCAGCTTTGACAGATTTTCGTCTGTTCCCAAATACTGGTCGCCCGACATTTCCAGCATTTTACCTCTGTCCACGAACGCTGCGGAAAATTACCGATTGGCTGATCGGGCTGATAATGATTGTTTTGAGGCGCGGCTCGATAATTTTCTGCCCGATAAACGGTGTGTTCCTGCGCCGCCGGATTTTGCGTTTCGGTTACATCTTCGTTAGTTATTATGCGGCAGTTTTCGCAGACGCTGTTTTCGGTCAAAGACAGCATTCCGCAGTATGAGCATTCTTCTATTTTCATAATTTTGTGGCAGACGGAATTTTGTAAAATTCCGAAAATATGTGTATTGGTCGTGATTTAATTGTCAGGTTGAATATGGGTAAAATCGCAATTTGCAGAGAAACAAAACCCCGCCGTTTAATGTGCGGTATTAATAATTTAGCATTTCGGCGGCATCATTTTCAAGATATTTTTTTGCGCTTGAAAGTGTGTTTTCGACACTACTTTTGCCGAATGCTAAAATAAGTTTGATTAAATGCCGAATCAATGCGGAAACACGCACGAAGTAAGCGTGTTCAAGTTTGCACACTTACTTCGTGCGTGTTTCCGCACTTCGCGCCGTTTTTACTCTAAAGCATTAACCGGATGTATCGAGTCAATAGAACGCCTGAATGAATAATTTACCCGAAGCCGGAGTTTACGAAATCGCCTTGATTTTGCTGGGTTATCGGCACAAATATATTTGCGAAGGCACGTCAATGAATCCGACTTTGAAGGACGGCGAAGTCGTTTTGGTTGACCGCGAGGCGGAAATTGCGGTCGGCGATATTGTAATTGCCCGACATCCGGTCGAACAATCGAGCGAAATCGCTAAACGGGTGGCGCGAATTAACGAGCGCGGACATTATTTCTTAATCGGCGACAACCCGTCGGACAGCAATGACAGCCGCAATTTCGGCGCGGTGACACGCGAATATATCAAAGGGAAAGTGACGGCACGTTTGAACGAGTAAGCCTCGCAGGTCGTGCGATTTTCGGCTGAAATGTTAAAATGTTTAGACGAGTTACAATTTTATGATCGAAGAAAAAGTTTTAATCGAAAAATTCGTTTCCAAAAAGAAAAAAGAACGTCTCAAAAAACCCGATTGGCTGAAAATCCGCATCGGCGATCCGACGAATCAGAACAAGGTTTTGGCGTTGATTGACGGGCTGAATCTGCACACGGTTTGTCAGGAAGCGCGGTGTCCGAATATTTTTGAATGCTGGACGGACAAAACGGCGACATTTATGCTCGGCGGCGACACCTGCACACGGCATTGCGGATTTTGCGCCGTCAACAAAGGCAAGCCGTCGGATTTAGACCCGTTAGAACCGACGCACGTCGCCGAAGCGGTCGCGCATTTGGGTTTGGAACACGCTGTTATCACGTCGGTTAATCGTGATGATTTAGCCGACGGCGGCGCGGCGCATTGGGCGGAAACGATTCGCAAAGTTCACGAGATGAACGAAAAATGCCGCGTCGAAGTTTTGATACCGGATTTTCAGGGCAACGAAGACGCGCTCAACACGGTTCTCGCGGCGCGTCCCGAAGTTCTCAATCACAACACGGAAACCATTGCGCGACTGTATCGCCGCGTGCGTCCCGACGCGAAATACACGCAGACACTCGAACTGCTCGAACGCGCCGCCTTTTATCGTGATCGAGAGTTTCCGCGTATGAAAACCAAAAGCGGAATTATGGCTGGCTTGGGCGAAACCTTTGAAGAAGTTGTCGAACTGATGAAAGATTTGCGAAGCGTCAGTTGCGACATTATGACTATCGGGCAGTATTTGCAGCCTTATGAAAAACGCCTGCCGGTCGAACGCTACGTCACGCCCGAAGAATTTGCCGAATGGAAAAAGGTCGGTTTGAGTCTAGGCTTCAAACACGTCGAATCTTCACCTTTGACGCGCAGTTCGTATCACGCGCGGCAGCAAAGCGAATCAGGTGAGAGCGTAAAAATTTCCGCATAACAACAATGAAATGCCGATTTTTGAATGGGATGAACTGAAAGAAAAGTCAAATTTTCGCAAACACGAAGTTACTTTTGATGAAGGCGAATCGGTTTTTTACGATCCGTCTTCGCTGACAATTCCCGATCCCGACCATTCGGTCGAAGAAGAGCGATTTATTGACATTGGTAATTCTAATAAAAATCGTATTTTAGTTGTTGTTACACGGAAAGAGAAAATCGGGTCAGGATCATCAGCGTCCGCAAAGCCAATCAAACGGAGCGTCAAATGTATGAGTAAAAAAACAGAAGAAATTCGAGATGAATATGATTTCAGCAAAGGCGTTCGCGGCAAACACGCCAAAAGTCTGGCTCACGGACATACGACAATAATTCATAAATCCGACGGCTCGACGACTATCAGGGAAAGCCGTCCAATCATTCTCGAACCTGATTTACAGATGCGCTTTCCAAATTCTCAAGCCGTCAACAAAGCATTGCGTAGCTTGCTCGAACAAAGCAAGACTTAATTGGAGAGTCGTTCGCATATAACGCCTCGAAAACGGCAAAGCAAGGAAAAAGACGGCATTGAGGCAACTTTAAGACAGTTAAACTTCACTATTATAAGTAATTCAGTTTAATCAAAAATATGACACAATCCCTGTTGAAGTTGACGCTCTTTTCACTTGCATTTTTTACCGGCACAGGCATCTTTATCGCTTATTGGAATCTTTATCAAAACATCAATCTTTCAGCCGAAGTTGCGCCTCCTTCGATAGAAGCAATCGCTCTTAAAACAACTGTTTGCCAACTTTTTAACGAACAAAACAATTTGCCCGATCAACTCGTCACTTTTGAAGCGTCCGCTTATCTGATATACAACGATACGATTATTTTGGACAGTAATAATTGCCGCCTTGACAGTAAGATATTTAATGATCCGAAAGGCATCTTATTTACACGACTTGAACCGGCTTCTCATTCGATTTTGATTGATAATTTGAGAATACTGCTTGAGGATGAACACGGTAAGTCAGGATATTCTCAAGAAGTTACCGTTAAAGTTACCGGCACAGCCAAAATTAGTGCGGATGAGACGGGATTTCGGTATGTTTCCATTACTCCGGTTGATATTAAAATTATTTCTCCATTCCGAAAATTTTCTCCAAGAGGCGCGGCTTAATTTACACTCTTATGATCCTCGAAACCGAACGCATTATTTTGCGCGAACTCACCGAAGACGATGCGGAATTTATGCTCGATCTGCTTAATCAGCCGTCGTTTATCAAATATATCGGCGACCGTTTTGTCAGGAATTTGAGTCAATCGCGCGAATTTATCGAAAACCGTTACCGCGTCAGTTACGCCGAACACGGTTTCGGACTTTACGCCGTCGAATTAAAAGCGGAAAACTCGAATCTCGAACCCGAAATCTTGAATCTGAAATCTGAAATTCGGAATCAAACCGTCGGTATTTGCGGATTCGTCAAGCGCGATTATTTGCCGGACGCTGATTTGGGTTTCGCGTTTTTGCCGCAGTTCGAGAAAAAAGGTTTGGCGTTTGAATCGGCTGACGCGGTGATGAAATACGGCAGAGAAAAGCTCGATCTCAAAAAAATTCTCGCCATCACGACGCAGGACAACGAGAGTTCGGGTCGTCTGCTCGAAAGACTCGGATTCGCGTTTGAAGGCTTGGTCAAACTGCCGCACGACCCGCAGATGCTCAAATTATTCACGTCCGAATAATTTGTCGTTAAATTTGTCGCGCACGGCTGCAAAATCCTTTATTTATTTCGTCAATTAAAAGTCAATCTCTGACTGCCGATCATTTATCTTCAAGACAAATGCGGTGATTTTCGGAGAAAATTATTTTTAAGGAGAAAAAATAAATGCCAAGTTCATTCAAACATTCGGTTTCAACATTAGGCGGCGGTCAGGCGAATTTTCAGCAATGTTGGTATGCTTCGTATAAAATGCTGTTTACATATCATCAAAAAAACGTCAATGCGATAGATGATAAGTTAGCTCCGGCAATTAATTTGGAGGACGCGAAAGACAAAGGTTTATTCGATACCGATTTCAAAAAAGCGAGTCAGGCACTCGGTACGAAGATGTGGGCGGGAACGATTTATAAAGCCAAGCCCGGATTTTTCGATGTCGGGCTGACTGACGGCTGCGAGAAATTTGTCGGTTTATTGGCGGACGGTCCGTTGTGGGTTTCGCGCTACGCCGGTCCGAACTCGTATCATATCGTGGTTGCGACCGGCTATAATGATGACAACGACGGTTATATCATTTACAATAATCCGTTTCCCGGACCGAATAATGCGGTCGAAGTTTCGACGATGCTCGCCAATATGTTCGTCAAACACATCACGAACGCAATGGGTTCGATTCAGGGTTTTCGCTAAAAATTAATAATAAAAAATGAAAAAATACTTGCTAACGGCAGTTCTTTTGACAATTTTGAGTCTTACATCGAGCGTTTTCGCCGGTGATTACGCCGACTTAAACTTTATCGGTTTTTCCAAAGACGGAAAATATCTCGCTTTTGAAGAATACGGCATCGGCGACGGCGCGGGTTTCCCGTATTCCACTATTTATTTCGTCAGCACGGAAAAAAATTCGTTCGCCGCCGCGCCGGTTAAGGTGTTTATCGAAAACGAAAATGCGACGCAGGCGCAGGCGCGAACCAAGGCGAAAACACTCGCCGCCAAGACGCTGACGAAGTTTAAAATCGTCGCGGGCAACACCGGAACGCACGTCGTTTCGCATCTGCTGACGGATTTAACGCTCGACAACCGCGCGGAGAATACGCCGGAAATTGTTCGATTCGCCATAGCTGTCGCCTCGAATCACCGCGAAGGCGATTATCAAATGACGCTCGATTCAATGCTGACGAAAACAAAAGAATGTGAAATTTACGGTTTTGACACATTCAAAATGGATTTGTCGCTGACCGACAAAGAATCAAATGCCGTCAGCGTTTTGCAGAAAGACGCGGAACTGCCGAAAGCTCGCGGCTGCGCGATGAATTACCGGATTCAGGATGTTTTCGTCAACGGCAAATACATCGCCGTTTTTCTCAATATGAACCTGCCCGGATTTGAAGGTCCCGATATGCGCTTTCTGGCAATCAGTGGGAAAATTAATTAAAAATTAAAAATTAAAAAAGCACGGAAGCCGCAAAAAGAAAGATTTACAAATCTACTTTTTGACGTTTTCCGCGCTTTTTTAATTCTTGATTAATTCCCTGACTGCCGCGTCAAGCTGCGAGTCTTTGCCCGTCAAACTTTCGCCGATCGGTCGCGTCACGGGAACGTCAACCTGTCGCGGGTTGAGTTCCATATCTTTGCCGTCGCTGCCGGTGATTTTGTAGCCGGGAATACGGAAATTCGTGCCGTCGAAAAGCTGGACGTTGGACGTGAAAATAATCCAGCCGGCGGTCGGTTCGCCGACGACTTTGCCGAGTTTGAGCGAGCGGTAGCCTTCGGTCAAATCTTCCGCGTCCGAGAGCGAATGTTGGTTGGTAATCAATACCGTCGGGCGTTCGAGCGAACGCTGTCCGAGCGCGGAACGCGTCGGCGTTTCCCATTGTCCGCGTCCGGTCGTCGTCTGATAGCCGCGCCGCGCCAGCACGTCAATCACATACGGATTGATGAATCCGCCGTTGTTGTTGCGAATATCTATGACCACGCCCTGCTTCGATTGGTTTTCCGCGTCAAGGTCAATATAAAACTGTTCGAGCGAATTGGAAGACATATCCGGCAAATGAACGTAGCCGAGTTTGCCGCCGCTGTTTTTTGCGACATACGCGCGATTTGCCTCGACCCATTGACGATAAAGCAACTGCTTTTCGGCGGCGGTGGCAATCGGTTTGAGAATTATTTCGCGTTTATTTGCGCCGTCCGCCGCGCTCGAAAAATTCAGCACGACGCGCTTGCCGACTTTGTTTTCGAGCTGTTCATCGAGGTTTGTTCTGCCGTCAATTTTCACGCCGTCAACCGACAGCAGATAATCGCCGACCTTGATGTTGCCGGCAACCGCCGCCGGACTTAAAGTAATGATTTCGATAATTTTCAAACGCCCGCTATTTTCATATTCGGCGCGGTCGAAACGCAGTCCGAGTTTGCCGACCGGCGACGGCGTAAAGCCCGACGCGCCCGACACGCCGAGATGCGAAGCGTTCAGTTCGCCGACCATCAAATTCATCAAACGGCGCACTTCATCAGTCGTTCGCGCCCCCTGCACGAGCGGTTCGTAGGTTGCGTAAACCGCGTTCCAGTCTGCGCCGTGAAATTTTTCGTCGTAAAAATTATCGCGCAGATAACGCCAGCCTTGTTTGAAAATTTCCATCTTTTCTTTGGCAAAATTGATGTTCATTTCCAAAGCGACGGCAAGCGGTCGAACTTCTCTTTTGTCGAGCGAAACGATTTGCACACGCCCGTTTTCGAGATAATAAACTTCCTTGCTGTCAGGCGAAAATTGCGGATTAGATTTGAAACCGTTGGTTGAAGTAATCTGCCGCGCCGAGGTGTCGTCGGCAAAATCGTCGAGCGAAATGGTGTAAAGGTTGAACTTGCCTTCCGACGAAGCCAGCACGAGCAGCGTTTTGCCGTCGGGACTAATCAACTGCGAACCGACATCAACGCCGGTTTCGACGAGGCTCAGACGTTGGCGAATATCTTCAAAAACAATCTCGGTTTTTTTAGAATCGTCTTTTTTGTTCGCGCCGACCAAATCCGAAGGCGAAACAGCGGGCGCGTTTGCCGGAGTCGGCGAAACCGACGGCGACGGCGACGGCGCAGGTGTCGGAGTCGGCGAAACGACGGGCGGCGGCGTTTTTTCCTTCGGCGTTTCTTGGCGGAAAAGGTCTCTGAATTGGTCTTCGCGGAATTTCGGCGTGCGAAGTTTCAAATCAATCCGCGCGACGCTTCCCGTTTCGGTGCGCTGCGAAGAATCGAACAAAATAAAAGTGCCGTCCGCGCTCCACGATACGGAATTAGCATTGGAATTGGCGAGAAAACTGACCGGACGCGCAACGCCGCCGCTGATCGAAACGACGCTGACGTTGGTGTATGAACGATTCTCCGGCGCGTAGGTCAGAAACGCGATCCAGCGATTGTCCGGCGACCAGACCATATTTGTCTTGTTCAAAAACGGCGGCAAATCCGTGTAAATTTTGCACAATTCGCGCTCCTGTTTTTTCTCCGTATCGTAAACGAAAATCGAACGCGCATTGCGAATAAAAGCGATATATTTGCCGTCGGGCGAATAAACCGGCAGCGCGTCGGCTGCATTGCCGCTCGTCAAAGGCGTTTCGGTTTCAGCCGCAAAATCGTATTGAAAAATCTGCGTTGTGCCGCTTCGTTCCGAAATATAGACGATTTTCCGGCTGTCCGGCGACCACGAGACCAACGATTCGGGCGCAGCCGTATTGGTGATGCGAACCGCGTCGCCGCCTTCTTTGGCGGATGCCGCGAAAACTTCGCCGTGGGCAATCGCGGCGATTTTTTTGCCGTCGGGCGAAAGCGCGAAATCGCGGATTTGTCCCGTCAGACCGACTTTATCAATCAAAGGATTCGCCGCCGTGCCGCGCAGAGTGATCGGCACTTCCGAGGCTTTTGCTCCATTATCAGTATTCATTTTCCAAATGCGAAAATTGCGCTCGAAAACGATTTCTTTCGCGTCCGCCGACATTTGCGCCCATAAAACGCGCCCGTCGGTAAAATTCGTCAACTGTTTCGCCTGTCCGCCGCGCGGCTGCATCCAGATATTTTGCGCCCCGCTGCGGTCGGAAACAAAATACATTTGCTTGCCGTCTGCCGTCGGCATCGCCCACAATTGTTTCGCGCCCGCGTCGGTTAATTTTTGATAATTTTCGCCCGATTTTTCCCAGATTTCGGTTTCGTCAATGTGGCTGCGACCTTTGCGCCACCACTGCGAATTCGACAAACCGCGAGCCGAAAAAACAATCGAACCGTCAGCCAGCGGCGCAGACCAAAATTCGTTGGTGTATCGGTCGGACGAAACAGCCAAAGGCGTGCCGCCCGCCGACGAGACGCGAAAAATATCATTCATTCCGGCGATGTCTTTGCTCGTCGAAGAAAAATAAATCCAACTGCCGTCACGCGACCACGCATCGAGTTGATCGTTCGCATCGTCGAACGTCAAACGCTGCAAATCATTGGTTTCGAGATTCAAAATATAAATATCGCCGCCGCCGGTGC
Source organism: Pyrinomonadaceae bacterium (assembly GCA_965247235.1). Classification (GTDB taxonomy): domain Bacteria; phylum Acidobacteriota; class Blastocatellia; order Pyrinomonadales; family Pyrinomonadaceae. The sequence goes on along the minus strand of OZ252004.1, from coordinate 4,273,230 downwards.
GGTTGGAAATAAACGCGAGTTTTTTGCCGTCGGGCGAATAAAGCGGGTGCGTTTCATTCGCCGGATGCGAAACTAAAAGCTGCGCTGCGCCGCCCGATTCGGGAACAGTCCAAATATCGCCGCCGGAAACAAACGCGATTTCCTGACGCGAAGGCGACAGCGAAGGCTCGGTCAAATAAGCGGCGGCAAACGTCCGGCAAACGAGAAAAGACAAACAAAAAACGAACAAAACGGGAATTTTTCGCAACATAAAATTTTTGAATTATTTAACAGAAGATTTTTCTCTAAAACTGACTCGAATTATACGGGAACGGCGGAAAAATGTTTATGATGTAAAATCGTGAATCGTAAATTGATGTTTTATGCCGATTAAATTTCCCGTGACGATTAGTTTTGAAAAACATAACTAACAGATTATAAACTTTTAACTGTAAACAATTTAGGAAAAGAATTTCTCCTAAATAGTTTACAGTTAAAAGTTTACAGTTTATAGTCAATCAACAAATGTCGAGATTTTAATGCAATTGACGATTCCGACATTCAAAAAATTATGAAATACGGACTGATTGCCGGGAACGGCAGATTTCCTTTTTTGGTCGTCGAGGGCGCGAAAAAAGCGGGCGCGTCGCTGGCAGTTGTCGCAATTAAAGAGGAAACGGATAAATCTATCGAAGAAATCACCGACAAAGTGCTGTGGGTCGGCATTGGACAGCTCGGCAAAATGATCTCGTTCTTCAAAAAAGAAGGCGTGGAAAAGGCGATTATGGCTGGACAGGTCAAGCACGTTCAAATTTTTTCCGGCGCGTTTCCCGATTGGCGAATGGCGAAAATGCTCTATAATCTGCCGCGCCGCAACACCGATTCATTAATCGGCGGAATCGCCGGCGAACTCGCCAAAGACGGCATCGAACTGATTGATTCGACGTTTTTTATGAGCGAACATCTCGCTTCGGAAGGCGTTTTGTCTCGCCGCCAGCCTGACGAAACCGAACGCGGCAATATCGAATACGGACTGCAAATCGCCAACGAAATCGCACGTTTGGATTTAGGACAAACCATCGTCGTCCGCGCCAAAGCCTGCGTCGCCGTCGAAGCGATGGAAGGCACGGACGCGGTTATCAAACGCGCGGGCGAGTTGGCGAAAGGCAAACTAACCGTCGTCAAAGTCGCCAAACCGAATCAGGATATGCGTTTCGACGTGCCGGTTGTCGGCGTTCCGACGATTGAAACGATGATCGCGGCGGGCGCAACGTGTCTTTCGCTGACGGCAGAGAAAACTTTGATATTCGACAAAGCCGCGATGCTCAAATTAGCCGACGCACATAAAATCTCGGTCGTCGGCGTGAAACAAAATTCTTGAAATCTTCGTAGAAAACCGGAGAAATGTATTTTTTTATCGTTCGGAGTCCCGCCTTCAGGCGGCATTACGTTAAGCAAAAAGCCGCCTGAAGGCGGGACTCTAAACATCATTTTACATTTCGACAGTTTCATATCAGAAGGAGAAAAATGCGTAAAAATTTATTAACTTTAATTCTAGTTTTAGCTTCGTTTGCGCCGTCCGCGTGGGCGCAAAACGTCAAAATTTCCGGCGGGGAAAAGAAAACTGCGGAAAATATCACGGCGGATCAGTTGAAAAATTATCTGTATTTCGTTGCATCCGACGAGATGGAAGGGCGCGATACGCCTTCGCGCGGACTCGACACGACGGCAAAATTTATCGGGATGAATTTGTCGCGCTGGGGTTTCAAACCGGCGGGCGACGACGGCACATTTTATCAGAAAATCGCCCTGCGCCGCGATTCGGTTGATGCGGCGGCGACTTCGATTGAAATCGGCGCACAGAAATTTGCTTACGGCGACGACATCGTGCGCGTTTCCGGCAATTCGTCCGATTTGGTGACTGCGCCGATTGTCTATGCGGGCAACGGCTGGATGATTAAATCGAAAAATTTGAATCCGTATCAGAATCTCGATGTCAAAGGAAAATTAATCGCGGTTTACGGCGAAGGGCAAATCTCGCAGCGTGCGCTCGTGCCGCTGCCGACGGGCGTGACGCAGGCTGATTTGACCGGCGAACGCGGCAAAGATTGGGCTGACGCAACGACTTACGCGAGAATGAACGGCGCGGCGGGCGTGATCGTTTTGCCGTCGAAGTTTTTGTCGGAAAACTGGTCAACTATCAGTCAGGCGTTCGGTCGCAGCCGCGTGTCGGTCGAAAAATTTGCTCAATCGGCAAACCCGCAGACGGCAAATGCACCGACGGTTTTTATCGCTTCGACAAAAATGGCTGAAGCGATTTTCGCCGGTGAATCCGCCAATCCTTTGAGCGGCGCGGCAGCAAATTCGTTTGATTTGAACGCGGATAAAAAACTGAATTTCACGATTGCCGTCAAACCCGAAACGCTCTCGACGCAAAATGTCGTCGCACTCTGGGAAGGTTCAGACCCGAAATTAAAAGCGGAAATGGTCGCCATCGGCGCACATTACGACCACATCGGCATCAGTTCGCCGACTTCGCCGAATCCCGACAAGATCAACAACGGCGCGGACGACGACGGTTCGGGAACGGTTTCCGTGCTGTCAATTGCCGAGGCGTTGGCAAAATCGTCGAAGCGTCCGAAACGCTCGATTCTGCTCGTCTGGCATTGCGGCGAGGAAAAAGGTTTATGGGGCAGTCAGTATTTCAACAAATTTCCGACCGTTGATATTAAAAACGTCGTCGCGCAACTGAATATTGATATGATCGGGCGCAGCAAAAAAGCCGACGACGTGAACCCGAAAAACAAAGATTTGTCAGGCGAAAATCAAGTTTTCGTGATCGGTTCGGAGATGATGAGTTCGACTCTCGGCGCAGTCGCCAAGGGAACGAACAGTTCATATTTGAAATTAAATTACGATTTGCGTTACGACGATCCGAAGGACACGAACCGCTTCTTTTTTCGCTCGGATCATTTCAATTATGCCTTGAACGGCATTCCGATTGTCTTCTGGTTTGACGGCGTTCACGAAGATTATCACCAGCCGGGAGACGAGCCGCAAAAAATAGATTACGTCAAAATGCAGAACATCGCCCGCACGATTTTTCTGACGATGTGGGAAGTTGCCGATTTGAAGGAACGCCCGAAAGTTGACAAACAACTGCCGCCGGAACTGATGCAGAGATAAAAGCATCAATGGAAAGCGAAAAATGGAAAATGGAGAAAACAAATTCTGTTAATAATTTAACAAATCAGCGTGTTTTTTGATGGTTGGAATTCTTCAAAATATCCGTAAGTAAGCGAAAATAAAAAAGGAACGCCGCAATTGCAGCGTTCCTTTTTTATTTTGCGAGGTCAAAATTTGAAGACGATTCCCGTGCTGAAACGGTTATTTTTCCACGCAAAGGTTTGCCCGTCGAATTTATAAAAAATCGGATCGAGATCAAATTGGATCGCGCGGATGTCTATCCGGCGGTTTATTTTAATGTCGAGTCCGCCGCCGATAATCAGCGATGTTCCAGAAAAATCAGCGTTGAATGGCGGACAAACTGCGCCCGACGGACAGCCTGACGGAAATTTATCGGTGTGTTTCCCGTAGCCGATTAAGACGTGACCGAACGGTTTTAATTTGCTCGTGCGGCGATTATCCTTGAACTGAACGCCGACCGCCGCATTGTAAAGCGAATGATTTGCCTGATAACTTCCGAGCGTGACCAAAGGCGAAGAAGAGGTCTGATAATTCCCGTCAACTTTCCGGTAAGTTCCCGAAAAATCAGCTTTAATGCCGAAGTAGCGGTGAACATTATAAACGCCCGAAAATTCAAAACCGTTTTCAACCGGTTCAAATTTGTCGCCCGTAAAAAGCGTCGCGCCCGAATATCCGGCGAAAACCTCACCTTTGGCATACTCATCTGCGGTTTGTTGAGCGAAAACCGAGCTTGAAAAAGCAATGACGATAACCAAAAAAACAAAAAATTCATTCATAATAATCTCCTAAAATGAATTGCGGGAAACCTTTTAGAAGATTAGCAATTAGTTCAAAACCTTTGTTTGCCGACTGTGACACTATGCAAACTGTCACAGTCTTTGGCATATCAAATTGTTTTGGCGGCGACGAGCAGGCGATATGCTTCCGAACGCGACACACCGAATTCTTTGGCGGCGATTTTGAGCGCGGCTTTGCGGTCGAAGTTTTCAGTTTCGAGTTCGGCAACACGTTCCGCGATTGTTTTGAGGCTTTGAATTTTCGTTTGATTTTCTGCGAAACGATCAATAATCAGAACGATTTCGCCTTTTAATTGCAGATTTTGTGCGGCGATTTCGGCGAGATTTCCGCGAATTATTTCTTCGTGCAGTTTGGTCAATTCGCGGGCGACGGCGATTTTCCGGTCGCCCAAAACTTCTAAGCAATCCGTGAGAGATTTGCTCAAACGATGCGGCGATTCGTAAAAACAGAGCGTCGCCGGAAAATGTTCGACTTCGCGCAGACGATTCAATCGTTCGCCTTTTTTAGACGGCAGAAAACCGCCGAAAAAGACCGAATCAGTCGGCAAACCCGAAACTATCAAACCGTTAACGAACGCCACCGCGCCGGGAATCGAAATAATTTTCGCGCCGATTTCGATTGCCTTTTGAACGATGCGAAAACTAGGATCGCAAACCGCAGGCGTTCCCGCGTCCGACACGACGGCGATTGATTTTCCCTGTTCGAGCATCACGCCCAATTCTTCGGCGCGTTCCGTTTCATTGTGTTCGTGATAGCTGACGAGCTTTTTGGAAATCGCAAAATGCGTCAATAATTTGCGCGTGTGGCGCGTGTCTTCGCAGGCGATCAGATCAACCGATTTCAAAGTTTCGACGGCGCGAAACGTCATATCCTGCAAATTTCCAATCGGTGTCGCCACTAAAAAAAGCGTTCCTGTCATTCACCAATGTTAAATGGTTATCGGCAAATTGGAAAAGCGCGGCGCGTATTATGGCGTAATGTCAGAACCGTCTGCGGTAGCGGGCGGGTTAATTTTGCCGGTCAAATGTCTGATTTAACAAGTTCGCCCGTCCGCTACCGCAGACGGTTCTGACAGTCGCACAAAAAAAAGAGGCGATCAAATAATCGCCTCTTTTTGATTTACCTATTCAGGTCAAATTAATTTTCCAACGCTTTTGCCGCGTTCAGCCTGCCGCCCGAACTGACTTTTCCGTTTAATGAATCGAGTTTGTCAACCGATTTCAAAAGACGCGCTTTAAGCTGTTCGACGGTCAGATTCGGTTCGTTCGCTAAAATCAGCGCGGCGACTCCGGCAACCTGCGGTGTTGCCATCGAAGTTCCCGATGCGTCGCGGTAGATACCGCCGATCCACGTCGAAGTAATGTCTTTTCCCGGCGCGGCAATGTGAACGGTTTTAACACCGAAATTGGAAAACGAAGTCAGTTGATCGTTGCGGTCGGTTGCGGCGACGCTGACGACGTTCGGCAAATCGTAATTTGACGGATAATGCGGATTTTTGTCGTTGTTCGTGCCGTTATTGCCTGCCGCCGCGACGAACAAAATTCCCTGTTCGCCGGCTGCTCGAATGACATCTTCGAGAGCTTTGGAATACATTGTCGAACCCCAACTCGCGTTGATGACGCGAACATTAACGCCGTGCTGTTTACGGTCAATCGCGTAATTGATTGATTCAATCGCATCTTTAGTCGTGCCGAATCCGCCTTTGCCCAAAAATTTCAGAGGCATAATCTGAACGTGCCAGTTGACACCGGCGATGCCTTCGTCGTTGTCGCCTTCCGCGCCGATGATGCCCGCGCAATGCGTTCCGTGTCCATTGTCGTCCATCGGATCGGAAGCGTTGTCGGCGGCATCGAAACCGTGTTCGTCGTCGAAAGTGCCGAGCTGCGCGTCTTCGTATGCAGGCACATTGTCGGGGCGAAACCACATATTCGCCGCCAAATCCTGATGCGTGTAATCAATTCCGGTATCGAGAACGGCGACGACGATTTTGTCGCTGCCCTTGGTTTTATCCCACGCTTTTAATGCGCTGATGTCAGCATTGGTTTTGCCGCCTTCCTGTCCGGTGTTGCTCAACGCCCATTGTTCTTCAAACTGCGGATCGTTCGGCGCGGACATCGCAATCGGTTTGACTTTGGAATTTCTCTGCAAATCGGCGTAGTTTGAAATGTCCTTCTGACCGGCGTATTGATCCTGATCGCTGAAAATCGTATTGTTCGCCTCGGCATATTCGACAATATCCGACATCCGGCTGTATTGTTCGGCGACCGTTTTCGCATCCATTCCGTCGAGATCGTCAATCGCTTCCAAACCGTTGACTGATTCATATTTATCTTCGACCGCATCGTTCATTTTCGCGGTCAAATCGGAAATCTGCTGCTGCGTGACTTTCGGGCGAAATTTCACCAAAACTTCGTGCGCGTTGTCGTCATACAATCTCTGCACGGCGACATTTTTCGGCGGCGCAACTCTGATTGTTTGAGTGGTTGCAGCCGTTCGCAAGCCGGTTTCCCAACGATTGATTTGTCCGAGAATTGCCGCCGTTGTAATAACGACGGACGCGATGCAGATATGTATCCAAATATTTTTACGATTCATTTTTCAAACTCCTAAAAAATTACTGCTGAAAAATTAAAAAAAATTGCCGTTTAAGACTGCACGACATAATTTTGACCTTCAAATCCGAACAGGCGCAGTTCGTATTTCGTGCCGCGATATTCGTATTTTTTGCCGTCCGCCTCGAGCGAAATCCGCCAGCCGCTGACCAGCATCTGCGCCGACATTTCGTCAACAATCGCCGCGCCGAGCGACATATCGGGAAACTCGACATCTTCGACCGAAACGGTTTCGACCGCGCTTTCATCAATCTCCAGACGCTGCGCCAAGTCTTTTATTGCCGCTTCCGTCGCACCGATTTTAGTTAATTTTGCCATTGTATATAGCGATAAATTGCCAACCTTGATTTTGCGCTTCTCAACGGGAATAGTCAATTAAAAATAGTGGTGAGTGATGAATTGTGAACGGTGAATGAGAAAACAAATGAGGGATTATAATTTTTTGATTAATTTCAGCTTTCGACTTTCGACTTCTTTCCAGCACTCACTGCTTATCACTCACCACTCACCACTTCTTTTTCCCGTTTCTGAAAATTTCGACCAGCGCGGGAACGATGAAGACGGCACAGGCGAAACCGAGAATCGTGCCGGTAACGAAGCGCGAAAGATGCGTGTTTTCCCAAATGCCGAAGATGCCGAGCAACCAGTCAACGGCAATCGGGATCATCGCCAAAAACAGCCAGAATCGCGCAAACGGTTCGATTACTTCGACGCGGCGCATCAGCGGATAAATCAAAAATCCGGCGAGCAAACCGAAATAAACGCCAAAACAGCGGGCGCAGACGGCATACGAATGATCTTCGACGTGAAACGAGCGTTCGCCCATCTGATGACAGAGATAGCTGAAAAATTTATAAATCGGCGCGGAAACATTCGTCCAATCGTGCGCGGCGGCAAACGGCGCGAGCAAAATCAAAAAAACCCACAACCCGACGACCAAAGACGAAATAATCCACACGCGCCAAGCCTGTTTTCGCAGTTTTGGCAAGATCGTTTGCGACTGGTAATTTTCGATTGGTAATTTTGTCAATTGTTTTTGGTTTTTGGTTTTTGGTTTTTGGTTTTTTGTCCTTGGTCATTCGTCTTTTGTCTTTTGTCTTTTGTCTTTTGTTTTTTGTTTTTACTCATTTGTCCTTAGTTTATAGATAAGTATTGAGCATTAATACAAATGACAAATGACAAAGCACAAATGACAAAGGACGAATGACCAATAACTAAAACCTAATCACCGCATCCGGTCCGCCTTCGACGTGGACTGTGTCAACGAAACGGATGTGGCGCGATTCGGTGGTCATCACGACGGAGTGCGTGCGTTTGCCTGCGCCGAAAAATCTCACGCCGCGCAACAGTGCGCCGTCGGTTACGCCGGTCGCGGCGAAAATTATTTTTTTGCCCGGAGCGAGATCGTTGGTGTCGTAGATTTTGTCTGGATTGCTGATGCCCATCGAATTGAGACGCTCCATCAGTTTTTTCTTGGGCGGAATTTTCGATTTATCAACGCCGAGTTTTTCGGTGTCGAAGACGAGTTTCGCCTGAATTTCGCCGTTCAGACAGCGCATCGCCGCCGCCGTAATCACACCTTCGGGCGCACCGCCGATGCCCATCAGCGCGTGAATGTTCGTCCCCGCGACCGCCGCCGAAATGCCCGCCGACAAATCGCCGTCGCCGATCAGACGAATTCGCGCTCCCGATTCGCGCACTTGCCGAATCAAATCCTGATGCCGCGAACGGTCGAGACACATCACCGTCAAATCATCAATATCGCGTCCCAAACGCCGCGCGATGTTTTTCAAATTATCTTTAACCGGCGCGTCAATATCAACCGCGCCGCGACACGACGGACCGACGACGATTTTGTCCATATAAATGTCCGGCGCATTCAAAAGTCCGCCGCGTTCCGCCGCCGCTAAAACGGCAATCGCGTTGTTTGCGCCGAGAGCGCATAGATTCGTGCCTTCGAGCGGATCAACCGCGATGTCAATTTCGGGGAAAGTCGCGCGAATTTCTTCGCTGAAATCCTTGCCGCCGACTTCTTCGCCGATATAGAGCATCGGTGCTTCGTCGCGTTCACCTTCGCCGATCACGATCCGACCGCGCATCGGCACGGTGTCCATCACTTCGCGCATCGCTTCGACCGCGACGTGATCCGAATATTTCCGGTCGCCCTGTCCCATCGTCTTCGCCGATTCAATCGCCGCCGCTTCGCAGACGCGCAAAAAGTCCAACGATAATTCGTATTCCGCTTTGTTATTTTTCATCAAATTTTCCTTTTAAGATTATCGAGCAATAAATTTATATTATGCAGGCATTTTAACACTTGACCGTCGGCATTTGACAAGTTAGCCTCGTGATATTAGTTTTTTATTTTGGCTTACGGCTAAATTCGAGGAGATTTTCAAAAAAATAATGACTTATATCGTTACCGAACCTTGTGTTGAATGTAAATATACCGATTGCGCGGCGGTCTGCCCGGTCGAAGCGTTTCACGAACTGCCCGACAAACTTTTAATCAATCCCGACACCTGTATTGACTGCGACGCGTGTCTGCCGGAATGCCCGGTCGAGGCGATTTTCTCCGATATGTCAATCCCCGATGAATGGACGGACTGGCTCGAAATCAACAAAGATGCCGAAAACTATCCGATCATCAGCACCAAACAACCCGCGCTTTTTGCCGCCGGATGCAAAGGTCAGCCGGAGTAATTTTTTTAATTAAATTTGTGAGAAAAGCGAGCATTGACTCGCTTTTTTTTAATTTTTATTAAAGTTAAATTTTCAGTTGCAAGCCTGAATTTAATACTCTCTTGAAGATTTTAACCAACTCGACAAAAATAATTTCAAGTTTCCGACCGGAGCGCAGGCTGCCAACTTGCGTGATTGGCGGCTTCCGCCGCTCAAACAAAGATTGGCTATTCAAACGTCTGAGAAATTCCGCTCAGACTCTGTTTAAATTTCAAATTCTTTATTTCTTGTCGCTGACAGCGACGCATTTGATCGCGTCGGGCAGAGGTTTTACACCGCCCGACGTTGATTGCCGATAAATCTTCCGACGCTGAAAGTGTCGAATCGGCAAAGCGTTTTTGTTGCTCACTTTCAGCGAGCGAAATTACGTTGCCAGCTTCGGCTGGTGTCATTGCGCTCGCGCTCCATTTTACCCGCCGCTATTGAATTTATCGCTTTCAGCGAATTTTAAGGAAAATGTAAACAGACTCTTAGTTTGAGCATCCGAAGCGAATGCTCACGCGAACGGGAATATTCGCGCTTCGGTCGTTTTTAGTTTCCCGCAATTGCCCGCCCGTGTTCTCAGACTACTTATCTCTCGTGTAAGTCAGCGAATATGACTCGCCCTGTTTGAGAAACAATTTTCTCGCCTTGAACGCGTTATAGCCCGCAATTCTTGCCTGATATGTGATATTTCCGGCAATCGAATTAATCGTTCTCGTAGTTCGCGCCGCCGCCACATATTGCCGCCCGTTGAGCGTCACATAAACTTTATACGGCGTTTTGTTGACAACCACGATTTGCGGCGGCAGATTCGGAGCGATTTTGGTCGTCGTCACGCCCGTATTCGTATCTTCGGGTTCGGCAATTACTGCCGCCTGCGGATTTTGATTGACTTTTCGATACAAGACGACAAACTGATCAACCAGCGACAAAACCTGTTCGCGCAAATCCGCCGCCAGATTTTTCGCGTCGCTCGAATAAACGCCTGAAAGATCCCACGTCGTGCCGGTAAATCGTGCATTGTTTCTCTGCAAAACAACGCCCTGATCCAGATACAAAATAAGCGCGTAACCAATCGAACCGTCATCGTCCCTGATCGTTCGGATGCTGACATAAACAGATTGCGGCGCACTTGCATCAACGGTAAACCCGGCATCCCGCAGTGCGGATTCGACATCGCTTTTAACCGCCCCGGAATCTAATCCGAGCAATTTAACATCGTCATTGACCTCTGAAACACCGACTCCGACGCGATTAAATCCTGCGAAAACCAATTTGTCGCGCTCCGTTTGGGCAATAATTTGACAGGTTAAATTTAGTCCGATAACTAAAATCAATAATAGTTTTTTCATCATTTTTTCCTCTAATTTTCCGCCTCGAAAACAAGCAGGTTAGAATGGGTTAACTCCGACAATTAAGCGACTGAGCTTAACCCGCCCGCTACCGCAGGTGGTTCTGACTTACCTTCTCATTCTATAAAATTATTCTGTCCATCTATTTAGACCAAATAAAAACTTCACACGAAATATATGCTTCCCCAATAGATTTCCCGCCGTTCGTCTGATACGGTTCAATCGGATTAGTCATAAATTTGTTGTTGGAAGCTGACGTTATATAATTCTGAATTTTGCCTTGATGTTCGGCTTTTCGATTATTTTTATTGATTCTCCGGCAAAATTTTTTTAGCATTATACTATCAACTTTTTTTTGGGCGTAAAATATATAAATATAATCGGGATCAGATTATGGCTTGGATTAAAACAATTAAATTTGACGAGGCGGACGAGAAATTAAGGGAAACTCTTATCAGGACCCGAACGAGTTATCCGCCGGAATATGCGTCGCCGGTGTCGGATGATCCTTCGAGTCCGATTAACGAATCGGTGATTGATTCGCACACCTTGATTCCCGACGCGCTTTATCATTCTTTTTCGGCTTTCAGCGCAATGATGTCGCCCGATTTGCCTCTCGACAGAAGGCAGCACGAGATGATTGCGACGATGGTTTCCGTCACGAATAGTTGCTTTTACTGACTGGAATCTCACGCAGAGTTTCTGCGTCTCGTAACTTTGGACGACGACTTGATTGACAAATTAAAAACCGATTACGCAAACGCTCCGATCACGAAAGCCGAGCGCGTAATGTGCGATTACGCCGTGCAGTTGACGCAGGACGCAACCAAAATTTCGCCGAAAAACCACGAAAAACTTCACGCCGCAGGCTTTAACGATCAGGCGATTTTACAGATTACGCTGATTGCCTCGTGGTTCAATTACATCAACCGCGTCGCCGACGCGCTCGGAGTCGGGCGGGGAACGTAATTTTTTTGGCGGGATTGTTCTGTTTTATTAAAAGATTTTGTAAGGCGGAAACGCATTAATTTTTCTTCATCAATCAAATTATATAAAAAATTCATAACTCGAAAGCCCAAAAAATTCCTGCAATTTTTTGGCGGTTTTCAGAGTTATTTCTCTTTTGCCGCTCAGAATTTCCGATACAACGCCTTCCGAACCGAAGACGGGAACCAAATCTTTTTGCTTCATTCCGCGATCTTCCATAAACATTTTTAAGATTTCATTCGGCGGCGAATCGGGAATCGGATATGCTTTTTCTTCAAAATCTTCAACCAAATTACACAGCAAATCCAGCAGAGATTCTTGTTCAAGCGAAAGTTTGTCTTCGCCTTTTCTCATCAATTCTTTAATAATTTGCAAAAATCTCTCGTTTTCTTCTTCGGTTTCGATGACACGCGGAAGCGTATCAGTTAATAATTGCCCGTAGATTTTATTGTTAAAAGTCATTGTCTTCACCTCTCAGCAACAATCTGCTTTCCAGTTATCTCTGTCGTATTCTTTATGTGTCAAAACGTGCAAAGTATAAACTTTTTGAATTCGATAATTGATGTAAGTAATCAGCCTGTATTTATTGCCGCCGATATTAAAAACGGTGCAGGTTTCAACTGAATCGGCGTGCGGAAAATCTTCCCGAACTTCTGCGAGACTTTGCCAAGATGCTTTTTGAGCCGTCTTAAACCAAATATCTAAAGGCATTTCAGCGTCTTTATTTTCCTGCCAAAATTCGCGTAACATTTTTTTGCTGACTATGTGCATTCTTATCCACAAAAAATCTTCTCATAAATGCGAAGAAACATCAATTAAAATTCGCTTTTATGAGAAGATTTGTAATGATTTCAAGTTGTTCTTTAATCTGTCAATTCCAAGCAACCCGACTTTTTAAACGCATCATTGATTTGTCTTTGCCGAGCGTTTCAAAAACCGCGATCATCGAAGGTCCGACGGCGAGACCTGTTAATAATGCTCGTGCGCCGTTCATAATTACACCGGTTTTTGTGCCTTTTTCTTCGGCGAATTTGGAAACCGTTTCGTAAAGCGGATCGTGCGTAAAATCTTCGATTGATTCAAATCGCGCCGCCAGTTCGGGCAGCCACGTTTGCAGATCGGGAAATTTCTTTAGATTTTTATCGAGCGCGGCTTGGTCAAAATCGAAATCTTCCGAAAAATAGGCGCGTCCCTGCGTCGAAAAATCTTTGAGCGTAAAAAATCTTTCTCTAATTAAATCCACCGTTTTTTCAAACCACGCTTGATCGTCTTCTTCGTATTCTTCGCGCCAGAGTTTGGCTGATTTGAGTTCGGTTTTGACGAACGGCAGCAATTCTTCAAGCGGCATCGTGCGGATATATTCGGCGTTCATCCAGATCGCTTTGTCGTCCGTCCAGCGTTTCGCGCTTGTCGCGTCGAAATTAAAAGTCGCGTTCGATTGATGAATCCGGTCGAGTGAAAATTTCTCGACGAGTTCGGCGAGCGTGTAAATTTCCTGTTCTTCGCCTGCCGACCAGCCCAAAAGCGCGAGAAAATTGCGAAACGCCGCCGCCAAAAATCCCGCGTCGCGGTAAGTAGTCATCGAAACGATTTCGCCGTGAATTCGTTTCGATAATTTTTTGCCGCCGGGAGCTAAAATCAAAGGCAAATGGGCGAATCGCGGCGGCGTTACGCCTAACGCTTCGTAAATCAAAATCTGTTTGTGCGTATTCGTTAAATGATCCTGACCGCGAATGACATCGGTGATTTCCATCTCGATGTCGTCGCAAACGACCGCGAGATTGTAGAGCGGATGACCGTCACTGCGAAGCAAAACGAGGTCTTCGATCTCGTTATAATCGCGTTCGTTCAAACCGTAAACCGCATCTTCAAAAGATGTTTTGCCGGTTTCGGCAATCTTCAAACGAACCGCAAAAGGTTCGCCCGCATCGGCACGTTCTTTTGATTCGGCTTCGCTCAAATTGCGGTATTCATTGTCGCGCATTGATTTTACGCCTTGATTTTGACGTGCTTTGTCGGCGATTGACTGTTTGATATTGCCTTCGGCGGGTGCGGCTTTCGGCGTAAAATCACGATACGCTTTGCCTTCTTCAAGCAATTTCAGCGCGACGGCGCGGTGTTTGCCGGCGTTATTCGACTGGTAAATTATCTCTTCGTCCGGCGCAAAACCGAGCCACGCCAAACCCTGCAAAATTGACTGCGTTGATTCGTCGGTCGAACGCGCCTGATCGGTGTCTTCGATTCGCAAAAGAAATTTTCCGCCCGTGTGCCGTGCGTAAAGATAATTAAAAAGCGCGGTTCTGGCTGAACCGATATGTAAATAACCCGTCGGCGACGGCGCAAATCTAACTCTGGTTGTCATAAAATATTTTATTTAATCGTTCTCTTTTCGATGAACTTCCTTCATATATTCCGCGATTTGGCGTTCGTTTTCGCGGTCGCTTTTTTCAAATGATTCGATTACGTTTTCGGCGGATTGTCCGGTTTTATTTTGATTCAGCTTTTTCTTCGCCTGCAAATCCGTGACTTCGATTTCAAACGCGACCACGCCTTTCGCCAAATTCGTTTTGTAATCGGCGGAAATTTCCTGCCAATCGGTTTGAAAATAATTCTCATCAAATGCCGCAACCTGCTTTTCGAGCAACGCAAGATTTTCCCGTTCGTCGAAGATTTTCGCGCGTCCGTAAGCGTGAACGGCGACGTAATTCCACGTCGGCACGTTTTGTTTTTCGCCGTAAAGCAGCGGCGAAATGTATGCGTGCGGCTCCTGAAAAATCACGAGAATTTCCTTGTCAAACTGTTTCCAATGAAGATTTGCCTTCGCCAGATGCGCGAGCAGAACAACTTTTTCCGCGCACTTTTCGATAATAAAAGGCAAATGCGTCGCCGTCGGAACATCGTTTTCGGCAGTCACGAGCGCGGCAAAATTAAACTCGCGCATAAAATCGAGAATCTTTTCTTCATTCTCTTCAAGAAAAAATTTTGGAATATACATTTCTACGAATTCGTTTTCAATTCCTTTAGTTGTTTAGTCAATTCTTCTAACTTTGCTAAAACTTCCTGCCGGAAATTTTCTTCCGATGTGCGAGTGTTACCCTGAACGAGAAAACTGCCGTTGGAATCAATCACACATTTTTCAATTTCTTTGGCACAATCCAATGATTCGCGGTGCGCGATGGTGTCTAAATCGCATTCGGTTAAAAGTTCGCGGCGAATGGCATCCCGGTCAATCACGCTATCTTTAATAATTGTTCGTGATTTCCCTTCAATAATATTTTCGACGGTTTGGCTGTTATATTTAAAAACCGCCATTAAATAATTGATGCCGAGCAATGCTACTGCACCGACGATGCCGCCGACGAGCGAGTTATCTTCGCCGATAATCGCGTTCTGAACGGTGTTCGAGAGCGATAAAATAACGACCAAATCGAACGGATTAAGTTGTCCGAGTTCGCGCTTGCCGAAAAGCCTCAGCAGAAGAATCAACGCAAAATAGACGAGAATCGGGCGCAGAACCTTCTCGATTAAAAACCAAGTCCAATCAATAAACTTTCCAGAATCGAACACGAACATATTGTGCCACGCCGAATGTGGAACTGCCGCTAAATAAAATTCAATAAACATTTTCTTTTTAACCTCGAAAACGAATTTCAGAAAAAATTGACGTTTCGATTTTAACGCAAAACTTAAAATTCAAAAGGCTATTTCAGTCCTAAAACCGAAATAGCCTCAAAAATTTATGGCGGAGACGACAGGATTCGAACCTGTGGAAGTCTTTTGAACTTCAACAATTTAGCAAACTGCCGCTTTCAGCCACTCAGCCACGTCTCCGTTAATTTCGCTGACTTTTCGCAATCAAATTGCGTTGGAAAGCAATTTTTAATTTTAGCTTTCAAGCCAACTTTGTCAAGTCGTCAGGCATCTCATATCCAAAGATTGTTGAACGTCAATGCTTGACACATTTTGATTTAGGAAAGAAAATACGAAGGTTGCTAAAAAAATAACTTTCGCCCGGTAAAGTTTGAATTTGAAGTTGTCCGTCTCCGTCAGATCGAAATATTTCCCCAAAATGTTTAGACGGAAGAATTTATCAATACAATTTAATTAATGTTTTTCGCCCGTCCCCGTAAAATTTATTCCAATTTATTTATCGCCGCCCTGGTGTTTCCTTCGGCGACATTGCTGTCTGCGCCTCAAATCAGCGCGAAAACAATCGTTCAAAACAATTCAAATCTCGGAATTATCAAAGGAATTATCCGCGACGGCGACGGCAGCCCGATTGCCGATGCGTATGTTTCGATTTTCCGCGTCGGCACGACCAAACTCTTAAAACAGGTGCGTTCAGCCGCTGACGGCAGTTTTCTGGCGAAAATTATTCCCGGCACTTATACGGTTTTAGCCGTCGCCGAAGGATTCAACGCGACGACGGTGCGCGAGATCGAAATCAACCGCGCCGATGAATTGAACTACGGTTTCAACCTCGTCCGTTCGGGCGCGGGCAACACTCTGCCGGAAAAACGGCTCGACCGCAGCAGCAGCAAATGGCGCATCAGAAACGCGCAGATTCAACGCTCGATCTATCAAAACCGAAAGGGCAACGCTCCGGTCGAAGCACCCGAAATCGCCGACAGCGATGCCGATCCGATTGCCAATGCCGACCGCGACATGGAAACTAAAGCTAAAGGCTCGCAAACCATTGTCGAAACATATTTTACCGACGCGCCCGACGGAAATTTTACGGGTTTGAATTTTGCCACATTATTGCCGGTCAGTGAAAAAACCGAAGTCGTTTTCGCCGGACAAACCGGCACGAAAAACGCCCCGCAACGATTTGAAACGACGCTCAAAACACGCATCAACGACAAACATCAATTAAATCTGCAAACTTCGGTCGGCAATCTGGGCAAAATTAAAAACGGTCAAAATAAGACTGCGCTCGGTCAATTTTCGTTTCAGGCTCTCGACGAATTTACCATTAAAAACGGCGTGATTCTGGTTCTCGGTTTCGATTATTCGCGCTTTATCGGTGCGGGCGGCGATTCTTCGATCAGTCCGCGTTTCGGTTTGCAGTTTGATCTCAACGCCAAAACGAGAGTTCGCACGGCATACACGGAAAAAACCGTCGAGAAAGACTGGACACACGCCGCCGAACTGGAAAATACGAGCATCGCTTTTACCGAACCGCAGGCGATTGAAGATTTTACGCTCAACAAAGGCAAGCCGCAACTCAACAAAAGCCGCCGGATGGAAATCGGTGTCGAGCGTATTTTGGATAATTGTTCGAGTGTCGAAGCCAACGTATTTTTCGACGCTACGCCGGGGCGCGGTGTCGGTTTATTAAATGTGCCGATACAGTCGCTCGGCAATGAATCATTGAGCCGTCTGACCGGAACTCAGCAGGGCAATGCACAGGGTTTGCGCGTCGTCTATTCGCGCCGCCTGAGCAATATTCTGAGCGCGTCCGCCGGATATTCGTTCGGCAGCGGTCAAAAACTTTCCGAAAACGCAATTTCCAAACCGTCGGAACTGTTTGAAAACGGCATCTTTCAATCGTTTTACGGTCAAATAAACGCCAGTCTTAAAACCGGCACGAACGTCAAAACGATCTATCGCCTGTCGCCGGAAGCGACGGTTTTTGCGATTGATCCTTTTCAGGGCAGATTGGCGATTTACGATCCGGGTTTAAGCGTTTTCGTTACGCAAACGCTGCCAAATCTCGGTTTGCCGATTCGCGCCGAAGCGATTGTAGATGCCAAAAACCTCTTCGATTTTCAAACCAACGTCAGCAATTCCGAAGGAAGTCTGCGCTTAAATTCACAGCATCGCACGGTGCGCGGCGGCATTCTCGTCAGATTTTAACTAAGGTCGGAACCGTCTGCGTCAGCGGATGGATGATGATAAAAATCCAGCATCAAAACCAATCAAAATAATTTCAAGATTAGACCGTCCGCTGACGCAGACGGTTCTGACTTGGCGCATAAATTTTCGAGGCTTTGTTTTTTGTTTCCAAAAACTTGGATTTAACTCGGAAAATTGAATTTCCGGAATAATAGCTACTTGATTATTCAATGATTCCCTGCGTAAAATTCGATTAAATCAAACTATTGAAAATACAATTCGTAAAATAACTGCTTGGAACGCATTTTGCGTTGAATTTTAATTGGTTTAGTCCGTTTTTTTGAAATGACAGGTAAAGTGCTGACAAGTTGGAGTTTGATTTGGCTGCTGGCGACGGTGTTATGTGTCGTCGGCGGTGCGCTCAATCTTTCGCAACGCGCTTCTCACGCGTTTCCGCCGATTGACGGCGTAGTCTGGCTGCAAAAGCCGAACGGCATTTTTGCGGAAAAAGTTTTGCCGGGACTGGCGGCTTCAAGAGCCGGAATTTCCGCCGGCGACCGTTTGATCGGAATCGGCTTTGAAGGCGAAAAAACCGAAGAGATCACTTCGCCCGCCGATGTTCAGATGTATCTCGAAACGGCTGGCGCAAACGGCAATCTCACCTATTATTATCAAAAAACCTCATATTCATTCGCCAAAAATTATTATTATTCCGATTTAAGACATCTCGACACTGCGCCGCGCTGGACGACTTCGCTGATTTTTCTGCTGTTTGTCGGTTTGGTCTGGCTGGCGGTCGGCGTGTTCGTGCTGTTTAAACAAGGCAGCCGCGCACCTTTCGTCCTGCATTTTGCGAGCGTTTGCTTGGCGGCGTTTGTCTTTCACGTTTATAAACCGATTGGTTTGGGCGAAGATTTCGATCTTGCCGTCAGTTTGCTCGACGACGCGGCGTTTGCTTTTTTCGTGCCGTTGTTTGTTCATTTCTGCCTGCGTTATCCGGTTAAAAGCGATGTTTTTTTCAGTCCGCGCTGGAAAAATCAGCTTTTGTATCTGCCCGCCGGTTTAATTACTTTCGCTATTATCACGCTTTCCCTGACATATTACGCGATACCGCAGACGGCTTGGGCGGCAAATCTGACTGTTCTGATTGATCGGTATAATTTGCTCGGCTTGTTGTATCAGGCAAATTTTTATCATTTCGTGATCGGCACTTCCGCCGGTGCGGGTGTTTTGTTATGGCGTTTTTTTACCAATCGTCAGGCGGTTGTTCGCCAGCGTTTGAAATGGGCGATGTGGGGAACGATTGCCGCGCTTTTCCCAATTGTCGCTTTCCAAATCGCCAAGTTTTTCCTGTATCTGCCTGACGATAATGTCAGCCTCGCACTGACAACTCTGCCGCTTGCGCTGATTCCTCTGAGTTTCGGACATTCGGTCGTGCGTTATCGTTTGATGGATGTTGATGTCGTCGTCCGTCGTGCGCTCGTCTATGCGCTGACGACGGTTGCCATCGCCGCGATGATCGGCGCGGTTGCGCTCGGTCTGGTTTTTCTCGCCCTCGGCGAAAATCTTTCGACGACCGAAATCGTTCTGCGCGGCTTGATTGCGATTCTGGCAATGGCGGGAATTGTGCTGTTAAGCGAACCGCTTAAAAACTTTTTGCAGGAACGCGTCGAACGATTTTTCTACGGTGAACGCTATGATCTGCGTCACGGTCTGCTCGATTTCGGCAGAACGCTTTCGGCGACGACCGCGCTCGAACCGCTTTTGAACGCTCTGACCGAACGATTGCAGCAGGTTTTGAATGTCGAAAAAGTCGCGGTTTTCATTGAAGATGAAAGCGTTGCCGCGCATTATCTTCTGGCTAAATCGGTCGGATTGAGTGAAGAGTATAAAATTCCCGCCGATTTCCGTGAAATGATTCGGATTAAATCGGCGGAAAAAGGCATTGTGAGGGCTGACGAACTCGATTTGATCGAAGATGA
The DNA here is from genome assembly GCA_965247235.1 of Pyrinomonadaceae bacterium. GTDB lineage: Bacteria > Acidobacteriota > Blastocatellia > Pyrinomonadales > Pyrinomonadaceae. The sequence goes on along the minus strand of OZ252004.1, from coordinate 4,253,751 downwards.
AACGGATGAAGACGAACATATCTCGCTCGGTCACGGCAAATCGAGAGCGATTATCCGGCAGGAACTTCATTATTTCGTGCCGTGCGTGATTCGCGGCAGAATGGTCGCCGTGCTTGGTCTGGGACGCGCTTCGGACGGTTCGCTGTTGTCTTCGGAAGACTTGGATATTATGCAGACGATTTCCGGCTACGTCGCGGTCGCGGTCGAAAACAGCCTGCTTTATCAGGAACAAAAAGAACGCGCCGAAGAACTCGCGCTGCTCAAAGAATTCAACGAATCAATCGTCGAATCGGTCAATGTCGGGCTTTTGGCAGTTGATGAAACCGGCAAAATCACGCGCTGTAACACGACCTTCGAGCAGATGATCGGTTTGGAACGCGCCGCCGCTCTCGGCAAAAACATCGAAGAAATTTTTGACGAAAGTTTCGCGCTCAATCTGGAAAATATTCTTGGCAAAACGCGCTGGCATTTGACCGAAATCCGCAACGCCTACAAACTTCACACCTTTGATGCCGCCGGCAAATCTCTAATTTTGAATGTCGCCGTCGCGCCTTTGCAGTCGGTTTCAAACACGCAGAAAGGCGCAATTATCGTTTTAGAAAATGTTACCTCGCGCATCAAGCTCGAAGAAACTTTGCAGCAGAGCGAAAAACTTTCTTCAATCGGTTTACTCGCCGCCGGTGTCGCGCACGAGGTCAACACGCCTCTGACCGGCGTTTCGAGTTATACGCAGATGCTGCTCGGAATGATTCCCGAAACCGATCCGAAACACGCGCTTTTGCAGAAAATGCAGCGGCAGACCGACCGCGCTTCAAACATCGTCGGCAATCTCTTAAACTTTTCGCGCACCGGCGGCGCATCCGATTTTTACGAACTCGGCATCAACAAATTGCTCGACGACACGCTTCAACTGCTCGAACCGCAACTGCGGCATTCGCAAATCGAAATTATCAAAGCCTACGACGAAACTTCCCCGATAATTTACGGCAACGGCGGAAAACTCCAGCAGGTTTTCACTAATTTAATTCTCAATGCCCGCGACGCGATCATCGGCGGCGGCACGATCACGCTCAAAACTTCGGTCGAAGATGAACACATCGTCGTCGAAGTTTCCGACACCGGCGAAGGCATTTCGCCTGAAAATTTGAATAAGATTTTCGACCCGTTTTTCACGACTAAAGGTGTCGGCAACGGCACGGGTTTAGGCTTGGCGGTTACTTATGGAATCGTCCAGGAACACACCGGCACGATTCAAGCAAACAACAGCGAAACGGGCGCAACATTCAAATTAATCTTTCCGGTCGCTCAAAAACCCGAAGTTCAAAGACATCTCACCGCGATCTAGTCAGAACCGTGTGCGTGAGCGGGCGGATTAAAATTTTATTTTTTCAACATTGACTTGGTGCAAACCTCGTCCGCCCGCTCACGCAGACGGTTCTGACGTTTGACGCTCGTTCACGTCGGCAGTTGTTAGATTAAGTTGTTTGACCGATTAAATCCGAACTATGTTTTCGCAAAAAATAGATCGAAATTATCAAAGCCAGAAACATAATCGCCGCCGCCGTCCAGAATGTGCGGTAGAGCGAATTGTCGTCAATATTTTCCGGCGCGACTGCACTGTAGAGCAAAACCGTGGTTAATGCCGGACCAATCGCGCGGGCGAGACTTGCCGCCGATTGCAGAATGCCGAGCGTTTTGCCCTGTGTTGCATCGTGCGCTTCTTTGGATGCAAGGCTGGTCAGCGCAGGCGACGAGAGCGAATTGCCGATTGAAAAAAAGGCGATGCCGACGAGCAGAGCAGTCAATCCGCCGAACGCCGGACCGACGAACGGGACAGCGAAAAAACTTGCCACAAGTAAAAAACAGCCCGACACGACCAATGGAATCTCGCCGAATTTCTTGACCAGCCGACCGAATACGCCGCCTTGCAAAAGAATTGCCAAAAAGCCGATGTAAGCAAACAAATAACCGTTTTTCTCGGCGTTATAATGAAACCGAAACATCGTGTATTGCGCGAAAACCGTTGTCATAATCGAAAAGGCAACGATTGAGAGAAAATAAATCAGCGTCACGACGGCAAAACGTCTCTCGTTAAATGCCTCGAAAATTTCCGCGAAACGATTTTTTCGCGCCACCGCGTGTTCGCTGAATTTGCGAGATTCGGGCAGAACGAAATAGAGCGAAACGGCGTTCGTGAGCGCGAGTGCAGAGACGAAGAAAAACGGAACGTGCGTCCCGAATTTGCTCAAAATTCCGCCGATTGCCGGACCGAAAATAAATCCCAATCCGAACGCCGCGCCGATCAATCCCAAGCCTTTGGCGCGGTTTTCCCTGGTTGTCACATCGGCGATATACGCCTGCGCGGTCGAGATGTTGCCGCCGGTGATGCCGTCGAAAATTCTGCCGAAAAACAACAGCGGCAAAGTCGTCGCAAAACCCGTAATCGCCGCCGCGACGCACGTTCCCAAAAGGCTGATAAACAAAATCGGGCGGCGACCGTATTTGTCGGAAAGCTGTCCCAAGAAAGGCGTGGCGATAAACTGCATAATCGAATACGACGCGACCAGCCAGCCGATCACGAACGGCGACGCACCGAATTCGTTTTTCGCATACGCCGGCAAAACCGGGATTGCCACACCGAAACCGACCAGATCAATAAAAATCGTGACGAAAATTATAATCAGCGGTTTGGTGAGAAATTTTTCTTTCGGAATGTTGTTTTCGTTAATCGTTTCGGATGGCATTTTGGTTTTTAAAACGGACGCGGCGGTAAAATTCGCTAATTGATAAAAATAGATTACCTAACCATAAATTTTAAGTAACCGGACAGAATTAATTTTAAGATATGCGGCGCAGGTTTCGAGTCCCGTCTCGAGACGGCTTTTCCGACCGCGAAGCGCGGCGGAACCCTTTTAGCCGCCTGAAGGCGGGACTCAAAACATCTTGAAAATCAGTTTGTCCATTTACTTACTTAATGAAATTTTAGCAAATAATCGTTTCGTAGTAGAATTGACTAACGAGATAACATTTTGCCCGACGCGCGAAATAAAAAGTTTAAATCTATGAAAGCCAAATTTTTGCTGTTCTCAGCACTTTTAACCGCATTATTTATGTATCAGGATTCACCGGCACAAAATAAAAAGCCGAAAAAAAATCAACCGCAAACACAATCGAACCCGGCGCAAATGTCTGCTGCCGCTGACGTTATCAGTTACACGGTTTCGATGCCGCGCCCGTGGACACACCTTTTGGAAGTCGAAATGAATTTCACCCCGGCGCAGATGCCCGCGCAGGCGGAACTGAAAATGCCCGTCTGGACTCCGGGCAGTTATCTGATCCGCGAATATGCGCGGCACGTTCAGGATTTTGCCGCGACTGACGCGAACGGCAAAGAACTCGTCTGGGATAAAATCAATAAAAACACCTGGCAGATTAACACCGACGGCGCGAAATCAATCACCGCCAAATACCGCGTTTACGCCAACGAATTAACGGTTCGCACCAACGAACTGAACGACGAACACGCTTTTTTTAACAACGCGGCGTTATTGCTGTTTCCGAAAGACGACTTGAAAACGGCTGCGACGGTCAAAGTAAATCCTTACGGCAACTGGAAAATTGCGACGGGTTTGCCGAAAGTCGCCAATCAGCCGAACACGTTTCGCGCCGATAATTTCGATATTTTGTATGATTCGCCGTTTGAAGTCGGCAATTACAAGGAAGTTGATTTTACCGTCGCGGGCAAACCGCACCGTTTTATCGTCGAAGGCGAAGGCAATTATGACCTCGCGCAGATCGGGCGCGACACGGAAAAGATTGTTAATGAAGCGTATAAAATGTTCGGCGAACTTAATTACAGCGATTATACGTTTATTCTGAACCTGCGCGGCGGCGGCGGTCTGGAGCATTTGAATTCGACCGCTCTGCAATTTGACCGTTTCGGTTTTTCGACGCGCTATCAAAGTTTTCTGACGCTCACGGCGCACGAATATTTTCATAATTTCAACGTCAAACGCATTCGCCCGGACGCGCTCGGACCGTTCGATTATGAAAACGAAAACTACACGAAACTGCTCTGGGTTGCCGAGGGCGGCACGGCGTATTATGAAAACGTGCTGGTCAATCGCGCCGGTTTGATGACCGATAAAGAATTTCTCGCCGAGATCGCCAAACAGATTCAGAGTTTGCAGGCGCGTCCCGGACGTTTTGAAACCTCGCTCGAAGACGCGAGTTTTAATGCGTGGATCAAGTATTACCGACCGGACGAAAACGCCGTCAACAATCAGATTTCCTATTACGACAAAGGCGAACTCGTCAATTTTCTGCTCGATCTGGAAATCCGTAAAGATTCGAACGGCGCAAAATCTTTGGATGATGTGCTGCGGTCGCTTTACAATGATTTTTTCAAAAACGGCAAAAATTACACGCCCGCCGATTATCAGCGGATTTCCGAAACGATGGCAGGCAAATCGCTCGAATCGTTTTTCTCGAAATATGTGCGCGGCACCGACGAGATTGATTACAACGATGTTTTGAACGGCATCGGCTTGCAATTGAACGCCGATTCGGGCGCGGAGAAAAAAGCCTACATCGGCGCAGATTTTGCCGAAACCAACGGCGTTTTGACCATTCGTGCGCTGCCGAACGACACGCCTGCGTATGCACAGGGTTTAAACACCGGCGATCAAATCGTCGCGGTTGACGGTTATCGCACGAGTCAGGCGTTTTTAGCAAATTATCTCGACGGCAAAAAGCCCGGCGACAAAGTTAAAATGACGATTTTTCGCCTCGACCGTCTGCGCGACATTGATTTTACGCTCGGCAAAAATACGCGTAAAACATACGAAATTAAACCGCTTGCCAATGCTTCGAGCGGACAGAAAAAACTCTACAAGGACTTTTTCGGAACGGAACTGAAATAATTTATGCGACCGCTGATTTTAAAATTTTTGTTCGCTTCTCTTCTGCTTGCCGCACTTTCGGGATGTCAAAGAAATCCGCTTGAAACGCCGACGGTTGCGCCTGCGGCGATGCGCGATGTTGCCGCTCTGCGTCTGAATTTCCGCTACGAAGCGGACGTTCCCGCGCCGCCCGAAGAAGCGAAAAATGCCGCCGAAGAACGCAACGCGCTCGTGCAGGCGAATTTCGATCAAACGCGTCCGCAGGAATTAGTGGATAAAACGCTCGTTTCGCCCGACAAACAAAAAGTTCTCGCGGTTTATCATCGCGCCGACGACGCGCCGTCGGAATTTCGGCTCGATATGTATTCGGCAAGCGGCAATCTGCTCAAAAAAATCACGTCCGACGCGATGGCGGCGCATTTTCCCGACACGATTATCTGGTCGCCCGATTCGCAAAACGTCGCTTTCGTCGCCGTCACGCGCACCGGCAACACTGCGCCGTCAACACCTTCGCCCGATGCCAACAGCGCGATTAATGCGAATGTTCAGACAAATTCGGTAAACACAAATTCAGCGAATGCAAACGCGCCGAACGCAAATACTGACGCGAACGCCAACGCCGCGCCGAATACCAACGCCGCTGTTCCGACTGCGCCGACACCGACCGCGCCGACCGGCGTTTTGACGTTTCGCACCGAACAGATTTATCTCTGCGATGCCAATGGCGACGGCGTGAAACCGCTGACGCAGAACGAAGGTTTGATCTATTTTTATTTCGTCTGGTCGCCCGACGGCGCGATGCTCGCCGCACTCGCCGCGACGAACCGCGAATTTTTGTATTTTAACGGTCAGGCGGAATTAAAAGGTGAAATTTTCACGCCGCTCGGCAGACCGCGCCTGGTCGAAAAAACCGGGCGCGAACGACGGCTCGACGACGGTTTGACGCAGGTTCATCCGGTTTGGTCGCCTGATTCGGCAAAAGTTGCGCTGGCTTTTGACCGGCAAATCCGCGTTTATGATGCCGTCGGCAACGCCCCGACGCAGGCGGCGATCCCGCTCCGCAATCAGCTTTTGCTCTCGTCACAGCTTTTCGACCGCGTTTTAACGCAGAAAATGGCAAACACGAACGGTACGAACAGCGCAAACTCCGCCAATTCTGCGAATGAGGCAAACGTCAACGCCGAAACCAATCAGAACACGGCGGCAAATTTACTGCCCGCACAGACGACTCTGCCGGAAGAAAGCACGCTCGTTTCGTTTAATCCGATCATCAATCTCGACTGGACGGCAAACGAAATGCTTTATTTTCAAACGGGTTATGTCAAATTGATGAAAAATGAAACCGACAGCGCACGAAGTTATCTGCGCTGGCATCGTTTGATTTTGAGTCCGCAGGCAATTTCGGTGAAATAATTTAAGAGGAGAAATTTATGGAAAATATGACAATCGCGGATATTTACGCGGCAAACGATCAGATTCGTCAAAATCTGAAATCAATGGTCGGAAACATTTCAGAAACACAGGCGCAAATTTTGCCGGAAGGCGAAAAATGGACGCTCGCGCAATTTGTCGAACACATCGGCATCGTCGAAGGCGGAATGTCGCAAATCTGCGGAAAATTGCTCGCCGCCGCGCAGTCGGAAAATAAAGCATCAGACGGTTCGCTCAAACTTTCCGACGAATTCAAATCCAAAGCGGCGGAAATCATCAATCTCAAACTCGAAGCACCGGAGAGAGTTTTGCCGAGCGGAGCGCACACGCTCGCGCAATCGCTTGCCAAACTCGACGAAAACCGCGCCGCGCTTAATGAGATGCGTCCGCTTTTCGAGTCGCTCGACGGCACGGAACACAAATTTCCGCATCCGTTTCTCGGCAATCTGACCGCCCACGAATGGCTTCTGATGATCGGCAGACACGAATCGCGTCACACCGAACAACTCAAAAAATATCTTGAAAAACTTTCTTAACGGTTAGTGATAAACGGTGAGTTGCGAGAGAGAAACTATCAACTATCAACTATTTAGGAAAAATCCTTCTCCTAAATAGTCTATAGTTGATAGTTGATAGTTCGTTATTCTCGAATTTTCTATTACTCAAAAATTGATCGTTGAATTTATACAATTCACCACTCACCGCTAATCAAACTGTTTCTTAAAATCCTCGAACGCCGCTTTGAATGAATTAAATTCGGTTCGTAAGGTTTCGAGTTCGGTTTCGAGTTTTTCGATTCGTTCGCTGCCGGCGGCTGATGCGGCGGCGGCGGTTTTTGCGGGGAAATCGGCTGCGCTGACTTCGCCGGAGAGCAGATGGGCGAATCGCGCTTCTTTTTGTCCGGCTTGGCGGTCGAGTTTGACGATCAAAGGGTTTTCTTTTCGCTGTAAAGCGTCGAGCGTTTCGCTGACTTCGCCCAAGCCTGAAAATTCGTAAAGTCTGCCGGTGCGTTCGCGCAGTTCGCCGAGCGTCTGTGCGCCGCGCAGCATCAGCACACACATTATTGCCGTCTCGCGTTCGTCGAGTTCGTAAAATTTCGGAAAAATATGTTTATATTTCGGCACGCGGCTCGTGCTGCCGTAAAAAACATAGACGAGATTTCGCTCGCGCAGTTCGTCAACCGTTCGCTGCACGGTCTGCTCATCGAATGCCACGACCGGCTCACGATTCGTCTTTTGATTACACGCGGCAACCAGCGCATTGAGCGTCAGCGGATAATATTCGGGCGTGGTCAGATGTTTTTCAATCAACGCCCCGATCACGCGGGCTTCGGTTTCGGTTAATTTTTCCAACATAAGTTTTTTGAATTAAAAATTAAAAATTAAGAATTAAAAATCGGGAGAAAATTTTGAATCTTGAATTTGAAATCTCGAATCTGAAATTTTGAGTTTTTCCATCGCCGATAATTCTATCCGATTTCCAATTGTTTTATAATTAACGTGTCAAGAAATTTTTAATTTTTAATTTTTAAATTGTGAAAACACTGGTTGCGCGTTCAGCGCAGGACATCGAAGCGGCTTGCGAAAAACTTTCCCGAGCTGAAATTTTAGGCTGTGACACGGAAACGTCCGCGCTTTCGCCGCGTCACGGCAGACTGTTTTCCGTGCAGTTTTCCGACGGTGAATTTAATGTTTTAGTGCCGCTTTCCGAAGGCTTGCCGATGGGCAGATTTGCCGAAATTCTCGACAATCCGCAGATTATCAAGATTTTTCATAACGCCAAATTCGACTTGGATTTTCTCCGAGCCAACGGTTTTGCGGTGCAAAATTTTTACTGCACGATGGTCGCCGAAAAGGTTCTGACGCGCGGCGCAAATCAATCGGTATCGCTTGCGGAAACGCTCTATCGTTATTTCGCATTTGATTTAGACAAATCTCAGCGCAGCAAATTTAATAAATATTGGGACGGAATCTGGACGAAAGAGTTGGTGGAATATGCGCTCGCGGATGTTGCCCATCTGCCGCAACTGATGCGCGAACAGAAGATTTGGCTCGAAAGATTAGGTTTGAGCGAAACTTTTACCCGGCGAATGGAAAAATTAAATTAGCCTGAGTTTGAAATGATAATTATTTACCACAGAGACGCGGAGGCACAGAGTTTTAATGGAGATTATTGAATTTAACGACACTTTTTGATAATTATAATTTCACCTGAAAAAGCCCTTAATATCCAGATTCTTTCTATTTTTTTCTCTGTGTCTCCGTGTCTCTGTGGTATAACTTTTCTTATCTTGAATTGACGTTATATCAATACCGCAAAATCAATTTTTCGAATGAATTTTTTCCTCGATCCATTCGGTCAAACTGCTGATCGCTTCAATGTGGACGGGTTTTCCCTTCCACGCTTTGATAGCAAAAACGAGCAGCATTATAAAGGTGACGATCTGGAAAATGCCGTTGCCGACACTGGCGAAACTCGCAATATGCGCGACTGCGCCGAGAATTGCCGTGACAATCAAGATTGCGACGTGTGCCGCCAATCCCTGCGCCGCGTGAAATCTGACTTTCGCTTCGCTTTTCGGGACGACCAGCAAAATTATCAAACTTGCGATCAAACCGACATACCACGGAATATAAGGCAAACCGACCAGCCATTTTTCAGGAATTCCGGTCTTCGGCACAATATGTGAAGACGCGCGGTTCATCTCGGCAAACTGCGGCGGGCGATAACCTGCGGGAACATTCTGCCCGTTATAAGGCGAATTAAACGGCGATTGATATTGATTAAACTCCGAATTTTCAAACCGCCGCGTTTGCTCTTCGGTGATGGACGCAGGCGGAAACGCGCCGGTCGAAAAATCACTTTTCGGCAAAGTCGCGGTTTCGGCTTCAAGAATTTTATCGGGAAACTTCGGGTCAAGCGGATTTGTATCAAATTTACCTGGCATCGTGCTTACATTTTACGACATCCGCGAGAATTTGTTCATTGAAATCTTTTAAAATATCTAAAAATTCTCACGCCCAAATTTTAACGACTAATAAAAATCGGCGCGAAAATGCGTTAATGCAATGAGTAAACCGTTTATTTTGAAGGTTTCCGCCGCAAAAGCGACAGTAAACCATCGGGCAGCAGAACGTGAAAGAAAGCCTTGGCAACACGCGGCGCGACACAAAATCCCTTCTGTGCCAGAACGTATTCGCTTTCCCACCAACACGGCACGAATTTAGATTTAAAGCACTTTAAACCATCAAAGTTATAAATTAGATTGAGATTTTTGCGGGCGATTTGCAGGCATTTCTTAGTCAGCAGATTATTGCCCTCAGTCAGTTCCGAACCTTTTTCAGCCAACGGAACGGTGCCGAGCGTGGCAATTTTCGCGCCCTGTGCCGCTAAAATTCTCATCGTTTCGGCGACCAGAATTTCCGCCGTTCCCTTCGGCGCATCAGGTTCGCGCAAAACGTCTTCGAGATACCAGCCGTCACGCGCCGGAATCGGGCTGGCGACCAACACGCCGACCAGTTTGTTTTCGGCATCGCGGGCTTCAAAAAACTTTTTACATTCGGCATTTTGAAAAGGTTCGAGGTCGAAAAGCCAGCCGAATTTTACGCCCGCTTGTCTCGTCGCCAGCCATTTTTCTCCGAGTTCCTCGACTTCGCGGCGAAATTTCCCGCTGATTTCCAAAACTTCTTGAACTTCGAGACCGTTTTTGCGAGCCTGATTGAGCGAAGCCCGCAGATGTTTCGCTTTGTTGCCGCGCGGATTCCATTTTTGCAGATCGAAATACGGTGATGCGCCGACCCTGATAATATCCAGATTTTTGCCTTCAAAAAGACTCGCGAATCTTTCCGTAACCGGCAAAAACGCCACAATTTTTCCTTCGCGCCGCGCCGTCTGCATAAACGCCACAGCAATTGCTTCCAAATTCTCTTTAGCGGCGAGCGGTTCGCCCGTCACGAGCCTCACGCTGCCGTGTTCGGTGTAGGCAATCGCGCCCATCCCGGCATCGTCAAACCAGAACTTTTTCTCGCCGCCGATCCCGACCAACGAATGTTCGCTGTAACCGTGAATCGCCTGTAAAGACAGCATTTCCGCGCTTCGATCAAACGAACTCAGATTCAGTTTAGCCGTCATCCGCGACCGCCGCCAATTCAAGTAAAAAGGGCTGACGCTTGCGCCGGCGAAAAACAGTATTTCTGGAATGATGGTAAAAATTGACATTTCTTTACATTCTCTCTTGAAGCAATGCCCGTGCCTTTCAGCAAAAAGACATTTAGTTATTTTCAATCTTATGGAACAAACTAATGTTGAGGCATCGAAAAAATTCAGGTTAGAATGTTAAATTCTAAACCAAATTCGTTTCGATAGGAAGTTGTCGGCGACAGACAGGTGATTGTGAGCAGACAAATTATTCCGGCAAATTATAAACATTCTCATTTCGTCAGCGTTTTAAAATTTGCACTTTCAGGAAAATACTCGCAGACATTGCGTCACTCTTTCAGACGTTTGACGCGTTCCAAAAAAGACTTATTGCCAATGCTGCCTGAAAAAGGAAAGCGAATAATTTCTGCCAATTTTGATTCATAAAGGATTGCCGCAATCATAACACTTGCCGCAAATTTAATCCATAATTTGTAAAATTCAGATGCGGAAACTTAAAAAATTCGAGTCGGCACTTTATTTTTTTTGAAATCACGGTAAACATAAATCGTCGCAAATGCGGCAACAATAAAAAACGCAATTCCAATGTAATCCCAGTTAAGTCGTTCTCAAATAATAATCAATAGACATATTCAAATGCCTCGACTTTATATCTTCGTCATGTTCCTGCATCAAGCCGGGCTTGAAACTCAAAAGCATTGCGAGATATAAAGTTATCACCAAGCACACAGCCGGAATTTTTGAATATTTCAATTTCATTAAACGATTTTAATACCGAGTTCCTTCAATTGCGAATCGTCAACATCGCCGGGTGAATCCATCATCAAATCCTGCGCCGACGCGGTTTTCGGGAAGGCGACGACATCGCGGATGTTGTCGGTTTCCTGCAAAAGCATCGTCAGGCGTTCGATTCCGGCGGCGAAACCGCCGTGCGGCGGCGTTCCGTAACGGAGCGCGTCGAGGAAAAATCCGAAACGAATCTCTGCTTTTTCCTGGGTCAAACCCTGCGCTTTGAAGATCAGACTTTGAATATCGCTCTGGTGAACGCGAATCGAACCCGAACCGATTTCGTAGCCGTTGATGACAATATCGTAAGCGCGGGCGCGAATTTCGCCGAGCAAATCTTTCTCGCCGTCTTCGATAGCGCGTTTAAATAACGGCAAATCTTCGTCGAGCAGCGACGTGAACGGATGGTGCATCGGATCGTAATTTCCGGTGTCCTCCTTATACTCAAACATCGGAAATTCCGTTACCCAAAGCGGTTTGTAAACGCCGCGCGGAATCAGATTTTCGCGCTTGGCGATTTCCTTTCTGAGTGCGCCTAAGCTCGCCGCCACGATTGATTTTTTGCCCGCGACGATTAACACGACATCGCCGCTTTCGGCTTCGGCAGCGTTTGCCAACTGCGCGATTTTTTCTTCGCCGAGAACCTTCAAAAGCGAAGATGTCGTTTCGTCGCCGACTTTGATCCACGCGAGCGCGTTTGCGCCGTAGCGTTTGACGAATTCCTGAAACTCGTCCAAATTTTTGCGCGAGTAATCGGCTTTGCCTTTCGCCACAATCGCTTTAATTTCGCCTTTGTTTTCGAGAACCGACGCGAACGTGGGGAAATCCGTGCCGCGCAAGTTTTCGGACAAATCAACGAGTTCCATTCCGAAACGCAAATCGGGTTTATCAACACCGAAACGGCGCATCGCCTCGGCGTAAGTCATTCGCGGAAATTTCGCGGGAAATGGAGCTTCGACGAGCGAGAAAACTTCCTGCAAAACGCCTTCAAGTGTGCGAAAAACCATTTCTTCGTTCGCAAAACTCATCTCGATGTCGAGCTGCGTAAATTCCGGCTGACGGTCGGCGCGTAAATCTTCATCGCGGAAACAACGCGCGATTTGATAATATTTGTCCAAACCTGCGATCATCGAAATCTGTTTCAAAATCTGCGGCGACTGCGGCAGAGCGAAAAATTTTCCCGTGTGAATGCGCGACGGCACGACGAAATCGCGTGCGCCTTCGGGCGTAGATTTGAGCAAAATCGGCGTTTCGATTTCGAGAAAATCTTTCTCATCCATAAACGCCCGAATCTTTCGCAAAGCCTTTGCCCGCATCATTAAATTCTTTTGCAAAGACGCGCGGCGCAAGTCCAAATAACGATATTTCAGGCGCAAATCTTCCGACGCGAGATTCTGCGAACCGGCTTTTTCGAGTTCAAACGGCAAAGTTTTCGCGTCGTTCAAAATCAAAATTTCCGTGACGTGAACTTCGACATCGCCGGTTTCGAGTTTCGCATTTCGCGTTCCTTCATCACGCGAACAAACTTCGCCTTTGACGGCAACGACGTATTCGCCGCGCACATTTTTCGCTTTCGCGTGTGCCTCTTTCGCGGTTTCTTCCGAAACGACAATTTGCGTCAAACCGTATCGGTCGCGCAAATCAATAAACGTAAAAACGCCGAAATCGCGTTTTTTCGCTGCCCAACCCATCAGCACAACCTGTTTGCCGACATCTTCCGCACGCAATTCGCCGCAAGTGTGTGTTCGCTCCAAATTTCCTAAAACGTCTAACATAAATAATTTTGTCTTTAGTCATTCGTCTTTAGTCTTTAGTCTTTCGCAAGTTGAGTTTTATTTCAAAACACAAATTAAATCAAAGTCTGCAAATGACAAAAGACCAACGACAAATGACGAACTAAAAATAAAAAACGCCTTTCGATTTGGCGACAAACGAAAGGCTTTGAACAAATCAGAGTGTCCAAGCCATTCAATTATTATTGTCGTTAAACCGAACTGCGTTCATAAAATACCAAGTGAGATGATACAAGACTTTGACGGAAATTGGCAAATTCGTTTAGTTTTTCTTCCGTTTTTCCTTTATTGCGAGTCTTTCAATAATTTGAAGAACAATTCTGCATAAGATTTATTGCTTTTTCAAAAAATGAGTTTGATAATTGATTGTTCAAAAATTCTATTAAAAATAGCCGAAACAATTATGCCGAAAAATTATTTGCCGACGAAAATTAAATTTGCTTTGAGATTTTTTGCCGCGCTGATGCTGATTTATTTTTTCGCCGCGCAGACGCAGAAAATCGGGCAAAATCCGGTCGCGGCTTCGCCGGCGGCGGTGACGATTCAGGTTGATGCGAACTTAAATCGGCACGCGATAAATCCGTTGATTTACGGGACGGCGTATGCGACGACGGCGCAGTTGCTCGATTTGAATGCGCCGCTTAATCGTGAAGGCGGCAATAATACTTCGCGCTATAATTGGCAGTTAAACGCCGACAACCGCGCCAACGATTTTTATTTTGAGAGTCTGGCATTTCCTTCGAGCGTTCCGGGCGAAGTCGGCGATACGTTTATTCAGCAGAGCAAAAACGGCAACGCGCAGGCGATGCTGACGATTCCGATTATTGACTGGATTGCCAAAGTCGGACCGAATCGCGGCAAATTGGCGAGTTTTTCGATCTCGAAATACGGCGCACAAACCGGCAGCGATTTTATGTATTTTCCCGATGCGGGCAACGGAATCCGCACGAACGGGCAGAACGTCACGGGCAACGATCCGACGGACGCGAACGTGCCGAATTCGGTCGCGTTTGAACAAGGTTACGTTCAGCATTTGATTAATCGTTGGGGAACGGCGAATAACAACGGTTTGCGTTATTATCTGCTCGACAACGAACATTCGATCTGGTTTTCGACGCACCGCGATGTTGCTCCGACGGGCGCGACGATGGATGAACTTTACGCGAAAATGCGCGATTATGCGGCGATGATTAAGAGTCAGGACGCGAACGCGCAGGTCGTCGGTCCCGAAGAATGGGGTTGGGGCGGTTATCTCTATTCGGGCTACGATTTATGGTATTCGCCGACGCATAATTACACATATCCCGACCGCATCGCGCACGGCAATATGGATTACGCGCCGTGGCTTTTGCAGCAGTTTAAGAATTACGAAACGCAGAATGGACGCAGAATTTTAGACGTTTTCACGCTCCATATTTATCCGCAGGGCGGCGAAGGCGGCAATGATGTTTCGACCGCGATTCAGCAAAAACGCAATCGTTCGACGCGCTCTTTGTGGGATGTCAATTATGTTGATGAAAGTTGGATCAACGATAAAGTCAAGTTGATTCCCCGAATGAAAAATTGGGTGGCGGCGTATTATCCGAACACGAAAATCGGTGTCACGGAATATAATTGGGGCGCGGAAAATCACATCAACGGCGCAACCGCGCAGGCTGATATTTTCGGCATTTTCGGACGCGAAAACATTGATTTGGCGACGCGCTGGACCACGCCCGACGCGGCAACGCCGACCTACAAGGCGATGAAAATGTATCGCAATTACGACGGGCAAAACAAAGGTTTCGGCGACACGAGCGTTTCCGCAACCGTGCCGAACCCGGACGAAGTTTCGTCGTTCGCGTCCGTCCGCACGAGCGACGGCGCGTTGACGGTGATGGTCATCAACAAAACCGAAATCGCGCAGGCGGCGACAATTAATTTGGCGAATTTTGTCAATAACGGCGCGGCGCAGGTTTGGCAATTAACGGCGGGAAATCAAATCAATCAACTTGCCAACATCGGCGTTTCAAACAATCCGATCAACACGAATCTGCCGCCGCAGAGCATCACGCTTTTCGTCGTCGGCGCGGTTTCAATTGCGAGTCCGACGAACCTTTCCGGCGTGAAAGTTTCCAACAGCATCAGTCTTTCGTGGCAGGACAACACGACGGACGAAGACGGTTTCGTCATCGAACGCGCCGTTTCTAACAGTCAAAATTACGTCGAAATCTTCAGAAGCGGCGCAAACCGCACGAATTATCGTGCCTCAGCCAGATACGGAAATTATTCATATCGCGTCCGAACATTGCGCGGCGGCACATTTTCTCCGCCTTCAAACGCCGTGCAGTTGGGAAGGTAATGCGGACTGGAACGCAAGCGGCTCGCCTGCACGTCTGTTCGGCGCGAAGCACGAATGGACAACGCTTCAATTACCCTTAAATCTTTGGTGAACAAACGCCGTGCTTGCTCCGCGCGAACGGTGCAAGCAAGCCGCTTGCGCTCCGGTCGTTATGGTTTTATTTTTCCGAGTAAGTCTATTAAAACATCGAAATCTACGGGTTTGACGAGGTGTTCATCGAAACCGGCGGCGGCGGATTTTTCCTTGTCTTCGGGTTGTCCGTAGCCGCTGAGAGCGACGAAATAGGCGTTTTTGTGACGCGCGTCTTTCTTGAGTTCGGTGACGACATCGTAGCCGTTCATTCCGCCGGGAAGTCCGATGTCGCAGATGATGATTTCGGGCGCGAATTCGGCGGATTGGCGGATTCCGTCTTTGCCGTCGGGTGAGGTTTCGACTTTGTAATCGCTCATTTCGAGCAGTATTTTCAAGGTTTCGGCGGAATCGGCGTTGTCTTCGATGACGAGAATGCGGCGATTGCCGCTGCCATTTGTTTCGGCTTTTTCAGGTTGTTTAATTTCCACTCGCGGCGCGGCGATGCGCGGCAGTTCGACAGTAAATTGCGAACCTTTATTTTCGCCCGCGCTTGCCGCCGTGATCGTGCCGCCGTGCATTTCGAGCAAGCCTTTGGCGAGCGACAGTCCGAGTCCGAGTCCGCCGCGTGTGCGTTCGAGGCTGTTGTCTTCCTGCGTGAACGAATCGAAAATCCGCTCGACGGCTTCCGTTTTCATCCCGATTCCTTCGTCTTTGATGGTCAGCGTCGTTTTTTCTGCGTTCGCCTTCAAATTAACGTAAATCGTGCCGCCTTGATTCGAGAATTTGGCGGCGTTGTTGATGATATTGCCGATTGCCTGCGTAAGCCGCACGGTGTCGCCCGATACCCAGACTTTTTCGGTCGGCAGATTTGCTTCAAGTGTTAAAGCGCGGCTTTCGATGGTCGTCTGCAAGTCGTTTTCGAGATTTCGCATCAATTCTCCGAGTTCGAGCGGCTCGCGTTTAATCTGAATTTTATTGTGCGAAATGCGCGAAACGTCGAGCAGATCGTCAACCAGACGGCACATCTGTTCGACCTGCCGGTTCATTACGTTATGAAGTTTTTGAAACTGCGCGTCGCCGAGATTATTTTGCAGCAAGGTGAGCGAATTTTTGAGCGGCGCAAGCGGATTTCGCAGTTCGTGTCCGAGCATCGCCATAAATTCGTCTTTGCGGCGGTCGGCTTCTTTGATGGAATTTTGCGCCCTGACCATTTCCTCGATTTCGGTCAGCGAACCGAACCAGCGCAAAATTTTGCCGTCTTCATTCCTGATCGGCACGGCGCGACCGATAAACCAGCGATATTCACCGTCGTTCCGCAGCAGACGATAATTACCCTCAAAAGATTTGCCCATCGTCAATGCTTCGCGCCATTTATTTTGCGTTTCCTCGTGGTCTTCGGGGTGAATAAATTCCGACAGTTCGGTTTTTGTCAGATCAATGTTTTCAATGCCGACGAATTCCGCAAATTGTTCGTTGGCGTAATCGGCTGTGCCTTCGGCAGTAACCGTAAACAGCATATTCGGCACGGTTTCCGCCATCGCACGGAATTTCACTTCCGATTCGCGGAGCGCGTCTTCCGCCTGCCGCAGTTCGGTCAAATCATAAAAATAACAAACCACGCCGAATTGTCCGTCGGGCAGAACGATGCGCTCGATTTTCCAGTCGTAAGATTCGACATCCTCAATATCGCCGCGCTTTTCCGTAATGCTGCCGGCAACATACGGTTCGCCGGTCGCCAGCGTCTGCCGGAAATGTCCGATCACTTCCGACGCGAACGGTTCTTCCCAAATCGTCCGCATAATCTCGGCAAAATCGCGCCCGATCAGCGGTTTGATATTGGCGAAAACCTTTTGCGAACCGGCACTAATTTGCACCAGACGAAATTCCGAATCAACGATATAAATGCCGAACGGCGTGTTCTGCACGAGATTGAAAAATGTTTCGTGATTGCGCCGCAGCATTTCCTTTGATTCGATCAGCGAAGTCAGACTCGTTTCGGCTTCGCTGCGGGCGCGTTGAATTTCCGTGATGTTGAAAAACGTCAAAACTACGCCGTTAATCATATTTTCAATCGTCCGATACGGCGCGATTCGCATCATAAAATACTGCTCTTTATTCGTCAGACGCATTTCGCGTTCGCTGATTTTGAGCGTTCGCAGACATTCTTCGACATCTTTGAGCAGATCAACGCCTTCAATTAACGGCAGAATACTCGTCAAAGACCTGCCGAGATCGGTTTCGATCAACTCGAAAATCTGCGTCGTCGCGGGCGTAAATTTTTTGATGCGAAGATTGCGGTCGAGAAAAATCGTGGCGATATTCGTGCTTTGAAAAAAGTTTTGGAGATCGCTGTTGGCTTGGTCAATCTCCTCGATTTTATTGCGAAGTTCGGCGTTGACGGTTTCGATTTCCTCGTTGATTGACTGCATTTCCTCTTTGGAAGTTTGCAGTTCTTCGTTCGCCGACTGCATCTCTTCGTTCATCGAAAGCAGTTCTTCATTTGACGATTTGAGTTCTTCGTTCGAGGTTTCGAGTTCTTCGATGGTCGTCTGCAAATGTTCTTTCATCGTGAGGAGTTCGTCTTCGATTTGCTTGACGAGCGGATTGTCCGTCCGTGCAAACGCATCCGCCGCGCCGATTTCGACAATCGGAAAAGCCTCGCCGACATCCTGAAAAACGACTAGAAAAAGATTGCTGTCCGCGCCGAATTCGCTAATTGGGCGAACTTTCAGATTGATGCGCCGCGCCGTCGCTTCGCCGGTTTCAAACGTGATATTTTCGTGCGTCACGGCTTCGACGGTCGCCGCCGCTTTGTGCAGCGCGGTTCGCAGATCGAGCCGCAAACCTTTTCGCGCGAGTTCGAGCAGATTGCTGCTCGGAATGCCCGTCGCCGGTTCGAGATATTTGCCCGTGCGTCCGAAAAAATAGACGATTTCATAACGCGAATTGACGATCACGCAGGCAGGCGCGTAATCGTCGAGCATAATTTTTTCGATTAATTTACCGATTTCAACTTCGCCCGTCGCGCCGGATTTCGGCGTTTGTGCGCCGCGCCGCGCCTGCGAAAACCGTTCGGCTTGAATTAAAGGAAATTGCGAACGTGAGCCGGGAATCGCTTCCTTCGCCTGAAAAATACGGTTCGATTTATCAATCGTGCGAAACAGATCGGTCTGTCCGGCGAGGTTTTCCGAAGCTCCGAGAAACAAAAAACCGTCGGCGGCAAGCGCATAATGAAAAATCGGCAGCAACGTTTTATGCAAATCCGTATCGAGATAAATCAGCAGATTACGGCACGAAATAAGATCGAGCCGCGAAAACGGCGGATGCTTAATCAAATTGTGCGACGAAAAAAGACACATCTCGCGCAGTTCCTTCGAGATTTGATAATAACCGTCCGTTTTCGTGAAATATTTAGCGAGATATTCAGGCGGAATCTGTTCGGCGACGCTTTCCGGGTAACGACCGCGCCGCGCATAATCGAGCGCATCTTCGTCAATATCGGTGGCAAAAATCTGAATCGGATTTGGCAGATTAAGAGTTTCCGCACCTTCGCGCAAAAGTATCGCCAAGCTGTATGCTTCTTCGCCCGTCGCGCAGCCCGCCGTCCAGACGCGAATCGCGTCTTCAGCGTTTTTACGACCGAAAATCTGCGGAATCACTTCCCTTTCGAGCGTTTCAAACGCTTCGCGGTCACGGAAAAAATGTGTCACGCCGATCAGTAAATCCTTGAAAAGATTGACGGTTTCCTCTGCGTCCGCACGAATCAGCACAACGTAATCGGCGACCGACTGCGACTGCACGACCTGCATCCGGCGTTGAATGCGCCGCGTCAGAGTGCTGCGTTTATATTTTGAAAAATCGTTCCCGGTGCGTTCGCGCAAAATCGCGCAGATTTCGTCGAGAAAAAGACTCGCGTCTAATTTTTCGTTGTCTTTTTGCAGAATTTCGCGGTGTTCGGCGTATTGCGCGAGTTTGACCGCAAGTTCTTCGACGGGATAAATATAATCAACGATTCCGGTGAGAATCGCGCTGCGCGGCATCCCGTCGAATTTCGCCGTTTTGCTGTCCTGCACAAAGATCACGCCGCCGTTTTCCTTAATCGTTTTAACGCCGATTGCGCCGTCGCTGCCCGAACCGGACAAAATAATGCCGACCGCATTTTCCTTTTGATCTTCGCCGAGCGAATGAAAAAAAGCATCAATCGGCAAACGCAGACCGCGTTTTTCTTTTGGCTGTTCGAGTTTCAAAACACCTTTTTTAATCGTTAGAGTTTTGTCCGGCGGAATGATATAAATGTTGCCGGGTTTGACTTTAGTGGAATTTTTAATTTGTTGAACGGGAATTTCCGTGATCCGCGAAAGCAGTCCGGGCATTAAACTTTCGTGCGTCGGATCGAAGTGTGAAACATAAACAAACGCCATCCCGTTTGCCGTCGGCAGATTCTTCAAAAAAGTCTGGAAAGTATCGAAACCACCCGCCGACGCGCCGATGCCGACGACCAGCGTTTCCCGTGCCGGTGAATTTTCAGACGAATTTTCCCTTTCGCCTTGATTATTTGTCATCGTCGTCATCCCTTGCTCTGTTCTTCATTATTCGATTAAATTTCAGCCGCACCGTTTCGTCAATTACAAGTTTTCCGCAAAAACATTTTACCGTTTTTTTCAATTTCTTTCCAAATTTATTGCTCGAACGACTACCCGACTAATTCCCGAAGAAAAATCTGGCGAAATAATAGAGAATCGGCGCATTAAAAAGCAGACTGTCCAAACGGTCGAGCAAGCCGCCGTGTCCGGGCAAAATGCTTGCCGCGTCCTTGGTATTCGAGCCGCGCTTCATCGCGCTTTCCGCCAAGTCGCCGAAAAGTCCGACGATTGACATCACGATTGTGAGCGGAATCGAGAATTTATAAGGCAATTCCGGGAAAAAAGTCGC
Organism: Pyrinomonadaceae bacterium; assembly: GCA_965247235.1. GTDB lineage: Bacteria > Acidobacteriota > Blastocatellia > Pyrinomonadales > Pyrinomonadaceae. Next base: position 4,233,337 of record OZ252004.1, on the reverse strand, counting down.
CGACGCAACCGCCGCAAAAAGCGAACTTAAAACGAGTCCCCCGATCACGCCTTCCCAAGTTTTCCCCGGCGAAATTTTCGGCGCGAGTTTGTGTTTGCCCAAGTTTTTGCCGACGTAATATGCGCCGACATCTGCGCCCATCACGACGAGAAAAAAGAACGCGATCAACTTCGTTGAAAGAAAAGGCACGAGCGTTTCCGCAAATCCGACGCGCAGCGCGATGATAAATCCGCCTAAAAATGCAACATACAAAACACCGAGAATCGTCACGCCGACACCGGCGAGCAATTTTGAAAAATCAACCTGAAACCGAAAAGTCTGCGTCACTAAAATCAAAATCAAAACCAGCGCGAGCGTCAAGATCAATAAATCCGGTGCTTTCGCCGGCGCATCAAACAAAAACGCGACGAAAAACGCCGCCGCGCCCAAATACGCCATCGAAGCATCGGCTTTCAATTCGAGTTTTTTCGTCAAACTGAAAAATTCAAAAAGTCCCGCGCCGAGCGCAAACGCCGCAATCACGACAAAAAGCCAATTCGCCTGCGGATAGTTTGGCAAAAGATACGGCAAAATAATTGATAAAATCAAAACCGGGAGCGCAATAATTGCAGTTAAAAGTCTGCTGTTCATAAATTAAATTGTAACGCAGTCCGTCCCGGCTGCAGTATCGGGCGCGTCCCGCGTCCGAGTCAAGAGTTTTACACACGCACGCGGGACGCGCCCGATACTGCAAGCGAGGACGCTCGCGCTACTTCTTCGAGCGAGTTTTCAAACTCCGCCGAACCGACGTTCACGCTTTTGAAAATCAATAATCGCTTTGAAAATTTCAGCGCGGCGAAAGTCGGGAAACAGCGTCGGCGTGACGTAGATTTCGCTGTATGCAAGCTGCCATAATAGAAAATTCGAGATGCGAAATTCGCCGCTGGTGCGAATCATTAAATCAACTTCAGGCAGATTTGCAGTGTAAAGATTGGCTTCGATGTCGTTTTCGTTTAATTCGTCGAGCGATTTTCCCTGTTCAATTAAATTTTTCGCGGCTTTCTTCGCGGCTTCGGTGATTTCGGCGCGTCCGCCGTAATTGAGTGCGACGCTCAAAATCGTTCCCGAATTTTCGCGCGTAAATTCCATCGCCGACGCGATTTGTTTCTGCAAATCCGCGCTCAAACCTTCGATTTTTCCGATTGCCTGAAAGCGTATATTATTTTTGTGAACGGTGCGTAACTCTTTTTTCAAGTAGAGTTTGAGCATCTGCATCAAACCCGAAACTTCCGTTTCGGGACGCTTCCAGTTTTCGGTCGAAAAAGCGTAAAGCGTCACGGCTTTGATCTGCAAACGCGCACAGGTATCAAGAATCGAACGCACCGATTCCGCGCCTTCACGATGCCCGAAAATTCGCGGTTTGCCGCGCTGTTTCGCCCAACGCCCGTTGCCGTCCATAATAATCGCAATGTGATTCGGCAGACGCGCAAAATCAATCTGCGCGAGCAATTCGGCTTCAATAGATTCAGATTTAACAATTTTGGCGAAATTTTCGAGCATTCAAAACAAATATTTGTCCACAGATAAACACAGATGATTAAATCTGAATTTTGTCTCTGTCCATCCGTGTTTATCTGTGGACAATTTTTCTTTCTTTGACATCAACAATCGCCGCTTTATTGATTTTCCCGTAAATATGCGGATAAATTTCACGGTTCGTCGAAGGTTCGGCGATCAATTCCGACGTTAAATAATGCGGATTGATTGATAAAATCAACACTTTATCGGCGTTCGCATAATATCTCTGCAAAACGTCGTCGAGTTGATTTTGATAACTGCAATGGATAAAGCCTTCCGTCGTTAAACTCTCGGCTTCATATTCGTTTTCGTCTTTGAATTTTTCCCAAACTTCGGGTGTTACGATGTGGTAAATCAACATTTTTAATTTTCGGCTTCCGCAACGGCTTTTTGTAATTCGATAAATTTTTGGCGGACAAACGGATTCAGTTTTTCGGCAAAATCGCTTTGTAAGTTCTTTATTTTAATCAATTCCTGCACATCCGCCAAATCTTTCAGGCGATGCGGCGCGGTCATTCCCGACGCGAGTTTCAGTTCGATTAATTTTTCCAGCGTCAGCGTTTTGATGCCGTCAATTTCGACCGAAACATCTTTCGGATTCGGAAAAACGACAGGTTTCGGCTTGCCGTCGCCGGGAAATTCGCCGCTTGTAATTATTTCGACCGTGACATTTTCCTGCGTTGTGCGAAACTTTTTCGTCGCGCCTTGAAATGCCGGACGATAACCTAAACCGACCAATTCATTTTGAAATTTCTCCAAACCTTCACGCGTCAAAAGCAAATCAATATCTTCGGTAAAACGCCGATAACCGTGACTGTTCAAAGCAATTGCACCAATCACACTATATTCGATTCCGCGACTTTCCAAATCATTTGCGACGCGCCGAAGTGTTTCGTTCAAAGTTCCTTCGCCCATAAAAAAACGCAAACCTTCCTGATAAGCAGAAACCGGCGAAGTGATTGTTTGCTGAAAATCAGTTGTCGGCATTTTAATCTTACGGCTTTTCCATCAAATTCTTAAACCAAAGTAGTTGTTCCAATAAAGCAAAAACCAAACTTTTTACTGCGTAATTTGACGGCATTTCCCAATATTCAACTGCTACAGTTGTTGGCTTTCGTGGCGGATGATTTCCAAATTCACTCGAAATTTTATAAATTGCTGATGATAAATAAGAAATCGTTTCCGTTTGATATACAGTGCTTGTTTGTTGTCTTGCGCGATTATCAAAATTTCCAGATAGATACCTGTTTCTCTCAACCGCAGAAAGTCCATTTGGAACAATCGAACTGCTTTTTCGGTTTAAAGTGTTATAAATTTCGTCTTGAATTACTCTTATTGCTCTTAAATTTTCTTGGTTTTTTGAATTGTCATTTGTTGTTTTTAGTATTTTGAGAAGTTCTGTTCTAAAATCACTTCCTAAATAACCTTTATCAAAAATCTCAAAAACATCTGCGTATTGCTTTTCAACTTTCGTATTTTCAGCATTCTCAATTTCGTTCAGAAGATATTGCAGCATTTCTTCTTCCTGTGAAGATTTGTCAAAAAGTTTGCCTTTTTGCTCTTTGATAAGCGTATCAAACGAAAGAAAATTGTCATAATATCCGGTAATAACAGCAAAAGGTGTATGAACTCTGCCTGTCTTTTGATTCAGTTTTTCAAGCCGATGTAAGGCAACAGGCAAGAAATCTAAATCAGCCGTTTCTTGGTCGGTTTTAATCAAGGCTTTAGCATCCAAAATTACAGCTTTATATTTGCTGTCTTTTTCCAATTCAGCAAAACCATCTTCCAAGTTTTGAAAACCTTTAACTTGGATATTCAAGTCAGAATCCTCGCCAATGCTCAAAAAACGACTCCGCAAACTTTGGCAATACTCCTTTTCATCATCAATCAATAAAATGTCTATAACTTGCATATATTTTAGTTTTCCAAAGGTAAGAGTATCTCAAACTCAACCGTAAAATCATCTGACGGAGCGATAAAGGTGAATCTTCCATCGTGCAGATCAATTATTTTATTGATAACATATCCGCCGATTCCAGTTCCTTGCGTTTTACCTGATTTGTTTGAAAACTGTTTGTAATCCTCAAACGAGAAGTTTTGAGGAAAAGGTTTCCCGTCATTTTTATAAATTATTCGTGCATATTTTGTTGATGCGTTTCCGTCCAAATCTTCATCATCTTCCAATTTCGACAAATCGAAAACGATTCGATAATTTTTTTCATCGTCAATAAATCCGTGAGATTTTGCGTTTTCAATCAAGTTTTCAATGACATCTTTAAAAGCATCTTTATCAAGCCAAACATTTAATTTAAGGTTCGGCTCAACATTAACTTCAATCGAAAAATTCTTTCCGGCATACAAAGGTTTAACTTCTTCTTTGAAGAATTCAACTAATTCCACAACATCTTTCTTCAAATTTTGCCTTTGAATTTTTAACGCATTATTGAAAACTTTTGAAGCATCCGACAGATTTGTTTTCAGGCGGTTTGTGATTATTTCGATGGTATCAATGTCATCTCCAACCGCATTAGCAGAAATTGCGTCACTAAATATAATTGTTTCGCTTTTTCGTTCCTTACGTCTGAGAAATCTAACCAAAGTATCATAGTCATTGATGATTACCGCCAATTTATTTTTCAGACTATGATTGATACTCGCAACGACTTCAAATTGAGCCTCAACAATTTTTTCTTCAACGGATTTTTTTTCGGCAATCAATCCGCGCATCTCTAAAATTTGGCGTTCCTGATCTTCCAAAGGCGGCAGGACTATTTGGATGTTAAGAAAATCTTGTGTCGAAATACGGTTAATCGTATTTCCCGAACTATTCATTTCTACTTGAATCTTTACGAGTTGAGAATAAAGTTGAGTTAAAAAATACTCGACATTGACATCTTCTTTTACTTTCAAAGCAACTACATCCGAGCCGATAACAATCGGTTGACCAGTAAAATTGAATAAAGTAGGTTTGAGATTGGGCGCGATTTTGCTCACTAAAACAACCGAAAAATCAATAATAGTCCTTTTGTGAGTTACCTTTTCCGATGAGATTTTTCGTTCCACTTTTGAAATATCTAGAGCAAAATCTTTATCATTATTCGACAAATCTTTAACACGAACATACGGCAAAGTTTCTGCCGAATTTTCAACAATTCTATTGTTTGGCGAATAGTTAAAGCCTGAAATTGACGCATCAATCAAATCTTCAATTTTCTTGATTTCATCTTGCTGATATGTTGAAAGAATTGATTCTACTTCTTTGCTTTCTTTTGAAGCATAAACAAAAGGTTTCAGATTGAGTTTTTTTTGTGACAGGATTTGATTATTACCGATTTGAGTTTTCTCAAACTTTTTGGCTTCGCCGTCAAAGATAATTAAATCCTTATTTTGAGATTTTTTCTTGTTAAAAATAATTACTGAGGCTGGAAGAGAATCAAATAATTTAAAGGTGTGTTTGGGAATACTGACAATTTTCTCAATTAAATCTTTTTCGACATATTTTTTGAGAAAATTGTTGTTTTGATGACTCATTAAAAAACTGTCGGGAACAACGATAACAACCTTGCCGTCGTCTTTTGTCATTGCCAACATTAATTCAATATAGGCTACTTCAGAAGATTTAATTTTCTCACCTGTTTCAAGATGGGAAACATTAATATAATCCTCGGTCGGATAAAGCGATCCAAGCGGATAATTTGTAGCAATTGCAATGTCGGCTTTGATTTTAACTTGATTTTCTAAAATGTTTAGTGGGTTTCCCAAATAAATCGAAGAAACATTTTCAAGTCTGTTCGCAAATAAATTAATTTTGCAAGTAAAAGTTTCTCCGTGAGAATGAAAATCTTGTCCTATAAATTGCAAATTATAGTCTGAAAATTCATTGCTGAATTTAATAAACATTGCACCTAAACGACAATGAGGTTGGTAAATAATTTGGTTTGGAGTAATTTCAGCAATGTCACTGATAAAACTGTAAAGAGGATAATCAGGTTTCAAAGAATCATTGTAATCATTAGATTTTCCTTTAGACCAAGCAGAACTCCATTGACTTTTGTTATTTAAGAGCAAATAGATCAAATCCTTGCAAAGTTTTCTCAATTGAGCATCGGGCAAGTTTTCAATGTCTTTATCAATTGAATTTGCAATATCACGCAAAATTTCTTGATCTAATCCAATCTGCTTAAAATCTACTTGCTCAAAATAACGCCTGATTTTGCTGTTTCTTACAAGATGATTAGCAATCCTTTCAAGAATATATAACGGGTAATCTAAAGAAAAAGTCATAAAATACGGTGACTTTTCCTCAATTAAATTTCGGGATATTGTTTTGTAAAGTTGTGCGATTTTGCTTCCAAGTTCCATAAAAAATAAACTCCTGTCAATTTTATCTTTTACTTGTTTTCTATGAAACAGTGCTTAACAAAAAAGCAATTTGTCAGAATACAGAATAGTTTTTGACTTGTCAACAATTATTTTCATTCGTAATAAACCTTCAAAAGCGTCAAGCCGTGCGCCGGTGCGGTTGCGCCTGCTAAATTGCGGTCGCCGCTGACGATTGCCTGTTGGATTGTATCAAAATCTTTTTCGCCGCGCCCGACTTCGAGCAGTGTTCCGGCAATCGAACGCACCATATAGCGCAAAAATCCGCTGCCGGTCACGCGAAATTGAATAATCAGCGAATTGGCTCGTGCATCCCACACCGATTCGACCGAGAAATCCGAGATCGTGCGAACTTTGTTTTCGCTGTCGGATTGCGCCGACGAAAACGCCGTCCAATCGTGTTCACCGAGGAAAAAACGCGCCGCGTCATTCATCCGATTAACGTCGAGCGGACGCGCTTCGTGATGCGCGTATCGCGCCCAAAAAGGCGAAATCACCGGCGCATTGATGACGCGGTAAAGATACGTTTTGCCCTTTGCCGAAAACCTGGCGTGAAAATCGTCAGCCGCTTTTTCGACCGACATAATTCGCAGATCGCGCCACATATTACCGTTGACCGCCGCCAGCAGACGTTCGGGCGTGAACGCTTTTTGCAGCTTGATATTCGCCGTCTGACCTTCGGCGTGAACGCCCGCGTCCGTGCGCCCCGAACCGGCAACGTGCGTTTCCTGATCGTTGAGCAAGCTGACGACGCGCTCAAGTTCGCCCTGCACCGTGCGCTGATTTTCCTGCACCTGCCAGCCGTGAAAATCCGTGCCGTCGTATTGCATTAAAAGTTTGAAATTCATTAAGAATAAATTTTTACGCTATAAAAATGTCTTTCTTTAAAGGAAAAATCCATTTTCTTCATCTCAGTCAACTCAATTTGATGAAACTTTTCAGGTTTTCCCGATTCTTCGCTCTCCCAACAATAATAAAGCTGCAAATTTTCGCCTTTTGCAGCATTTTCAAAATAATCTGCCAACTGAGAATAAGTTTCTCTGATGTCAGCCCATTCTTCCATATCTGGATAAAATCCATCCATCAAAAAACTACAGCCGCATCCCTCCGCTGAACCTACCAAATAAACAAATCTTTTGGTAATGTTTTGAAAAATGTAATTTGTTTTATCTTTGATTTCACTAATGTAAAACCCGACTTTGCCGTTAATTTTACTGACTGGTTCCAAAGATTTATTTAATCCGACGTAAAGTACAAGACACATATTGCCTAAATTTTCTGACGACTGCCGGGTTTAATCGTTTCGATTCCTTCGGCACAAAGCGGACAATCTTCGGGTTTATAACTCGGAACTTCCAGTGAAACTAACGAAATTCGCGGCACGCCGACATCCGCCGCGCCGCCGGAACGGTCAATAATCGAAGCCGCATTTGTCACTTTTGCGCCGTCCGATTCGAGAGCCGCAATACATTCGCGCGTTGAACCCCCGGTCGTAATCACATCTTCGACAACCAGAATTCGCTCGTTTTCCCTGACCGAAAAACCGCGCCGGACGGTCATTTCGCCGTTTTGTCGTTCCGTCCAAATGAATCGGACATCCAACGCCTGCGCGACGGCAAAACCGATAATTAAACCGCCGATAGCGGGCGACGCGACCGTTTCGATATTTGAATCCTTAAATTTTTCGGCAATCGCCGCGCCGAATTTCAGAGCGTCGGACGGCAACTGCAAAGCCAAAGCACATTGCAGATATTTTGGGCTGTGCAAACCGCTCGAAAGGATAAAATGACCTTCGAGCAACGCATTCGTTTGGCGAAAATGTTCTAAATAATTCATAAAAGTTTGCAGGTAGTTGCAGGTAGTTTCAGAAAGTAGCAAGAGAACTCCGGGTTCTTATTACAAGTTTTATTTCACTCAGATAGAAAAACAAAATGCTCTTCCAACTTTCTGCAAACTACCTGCAACTATCTGCAACTATCTGCAAACTTCCTGCAAACTATCTAAAGATTTCCAAGAATCGGGCGCGGATCGAAATAGGCGATGATTTCGATGATTTTGCCGTCGCGGATGCGAAATTTTTCGAGCATCGTGACTGCGCCGAAAACGCCGTCGGCTTCCCAATTCGTGACGACATATTCGCCTTCACAAACGTGGCTCAAAATGCGTGTTTCGGAAAGAGCAAGCAAAAACCCGGAAATAAACGCCCGGAAATTTTCCGCACCGTGATCTTTGCCGGCAATCGGGTCTTCAAAATAAACATCATCGGCAAGCGGCACACGGCTCACGTCTTTCGCTTTCAAAGCGTTGATAAATGCTTCGACAATCTCGATATTTTCTTCTCTCGTCACTAAAAAAACTCCCTCGTTAGCGCGGCGCATGCGCTGTTCGGCTTGCGGTTTCGCTTTTTCGCGTTAAAATTAAAAAAGCGATGTTTCCTTATCCTAATTTAATTTCAGATTCTCTGCTAATTAACGAAACCATAAACTTTTTACAGTCGGCTGGCGGTTATGCTTCCGCCGTTGAAATTGTAGATTATGTAATGAAAATCCGCCATCCTGCGCCTGATCTGGCGAAGATTTTGATTAAAGATTTGATCGAATCCGATCCGCGTCTGAAAATTGTCGGTGACGAAGTTCGTCTGGTCGAGCGCGATTTTTCGAGTTGGATATTGAGCGAAAGCGAATATGTCGTGTTCGATCTGGAAACGACGGGCGCGAAAACGCCGCCGTGCCGCATCACGGAAATCGGCGCGTATCGCGTGAAAAACGGCAAAATTGTTGACGAATTTCACACGCTGGTCAACCCTGAAACGCCGATCCCGATTTTTATCGCGCAGTTGACCGGCATTTCCGATGCGATGGTTAAAAACGAGCCGAAATTTCGTGAAATCGCGCACGATTTTCTCGAATTTATCGGCGATTCGGTGCTGGTCGCGCACAACGCACATTTCGACATACGTTTTTTGAATCACGAAATCGCCAGAATTCACGGCAGTTATCGCGTCGGCAATCCGCATCTCTGCACGGTTCAGCTTTCGCGCAAATTGCTGCCGCACATCGAAAATCATCGCCTTAATACCGTCGCCGAATATTATTCCGTCGCGCTTTTGAATCATCACCGCGCGTCCGACGATGCCCGCGCGACCGCACATATTTTTATCAATTTGCTCGCCGAACTAGATGCCCACGGCATCAGCGATCTCGGCGGCGCGAGAAATTTGAAAAAAAATTTATCAGTAAACATTTATCAGTAAACAGTTATCAGTAAACAGTTATCAGTCTTAAATGTGAAATTTAAAATTCCGAATGATAACTGATAACTGTTCACTGTAAAGGAGTTTTTATGTTTGACGATTATAATTTACCGGCGGCAAATCAGCAGAATTTGGATATTCGCTCGACACCGCGTGAAGAGATGGATTTGTTTCCGCTCGATACTTTCGAGTATTTATACAAAGGGCGCGAGATTTGGATTGATTTCGAGATTCCCGAATTTACGGCGATTTGTCCGTTTTCAGATTTTCCCGATTTTGCGATTATCAAGCTCAAATATGTGCCGAACGAACGCTGTATCGAACTGAAAAGTCTCAAACTTTATATCAATTCGTTTCGCAACATCAAGGTTTTTCACGAACACGTTATCAACATTATCCTTGAAGATTTTGCCAAAGCCTGCGATCCGCTGAAAATCGAACTCGAAGGCGATTTTCACGTTCGCGGCAATATCAAAACGATTGTCCGCGCCGGTTATACGCGGGAAAGTTGATGAGAGGACGGAGACGAGAGACGCGGAGACGCGGAGACGCGGAGACAGGGGGAACAGGGTGAATACAAATCATCGGGCAATTAATATTTAGAAACACTACTTTTTATCTCCGTGTCTCCGCGTCTCCACGTCTCCGCGTCTCCCCATCGCCTAACAGATCGCCGCCGCCAGTTCAGTTTGTGCGCTGATGTGTTTCTCACAGGCTGATTCGATGAGGTTGGTAATTTTGGCTTCGATTTGCGCTTCTTCGCGTTGGCAGACGTTGGCGATTTCGGAAACGATTAAGAATTTAGCTTTTTCGAGCATATTCTGTTCGCGGAACGAAAGTTTTTTGTCGCGGCTGAGAAAAGTCATTTTTTTCAACACATCCGCCGCTTCAAAAATGTTGCCTGTTTGAAGTTTTTCGCCGCATTCGCGCGAACGAATTTTCCAATCGCCCGACACATCTTCAAAATCGTCCGTCAGACTTTTCATTAATTTTTTCGCCCGCGCCGGAGTGATAATCGGTCTGATGCCGACGGCGAGTGCGTTTTCAGTCGGCACTAAAATCGTCGAATTATCGTGGAGAACCCGCAGCGAATAAAATTCGACCGTATTTTGCCCGACGACGCGGTGCGTAGATTCTTCAATCAAACACACGCCTTGTCCCGGATATGTCACTTGCTGACCGATTGCTAATTCCATACAAACTTTTCTCCTGCCCATTTGCCGTAAAGAAAAAGTCAAAAATATAAACAGAAACGGTTTTCGGTTTTTGTTGATGCTTGTTGTTTATGGGTTTTGATTATAACACATCGGCGGGCGCGAAAAAAGAAATTTTCACGATTCGGTTCTTCGGGCAAAAACGGTCATTTTTACGGATTGGTCGGGCGATGCGGAAGTTCGATCATAAAAGTCGAGCCTTCGCCCAAATTCGAGCTGACGGCAACTTCGCCGCCGTGCAGACGCGCGAGATGTTTGACGATTGCCAAACCCAATCCCGTGCCGCCGATTTCGCGTGAACGGGCGCGGTCGGTGCGGTAGAAACGCTCGAAAATGCGCTGCAAATGTTCGGCGGAAATGCCTTCGCCCATATCTGAAACGGCTATTAAATCTGAATTTTGACGGCGCGAATGGCTGACGATGACTTTGCCCGAAGGACGATTAAATTTGACGGCGTTGTCAATCAGATTCGTCAGCATTTGTTCGAGACGGACGGCATCGGCGTAAACCACAGCGTCTTTCGGAACGCGGTTGACGAGTTTGATTTCGCGGCGTTTGGCTTTTGATGAAAGATTGGTAAATATCTCGTCAACTGCCGCCGCGAGTCTGGCGTTGTTCGGTTCGATGCTGGTTTTGCCCGATTCGATTGACGAAAGTTCGAGAATGTCGTTAATCAGATAGTGCATTCTCGAAGCGTTTTTCTGAATGATGTCGAGAAAACGGCGATTGTTTTCCGCGTCGTCAATCGCGCCGTTTTGCAGCGTTTCGACGAAGGCGAGAATCGAGGTCAGAGGCGTTCGCAGTTCGTGCGAGATATTCGAGAGAAATTCCTGCCGGACGGTTTCGAGATGTTCGATCTGCGTGATGTCGTAAAAAAAACCGACGGCGTTTTGCTCGTCGTTAAATTCAATCGGCGCGATATGGACATCGAAAAGACGTGTTTCGATGCCCGCAAATTCGAGCCTGACATCGGAAACAGTCTGATTTTCGAGTGCCGCGCGAAAGGCATCGTGAACGGTCAAATCCCGGATCGTCTCGCTCAGACGTTTGCCTTCGAGTGTGCCGTTGCCGCGTGCAAAAGCATTGTAGGCGGCGGCATTGGAAGCGATAATCCGCATATCCTGACCGACGACCAAAATGCCTTCGCGCGTCGTTTCGAGAATGCGCTGCAAAATCTGCGGTGAGATAATCGCTGCTTCGTCAATCTGCCGGGAAATTTGCTGCATTATATTCATTTACAACCGATAAACCGATAGCCGATGCCGACGACGGTTTCGACGCATTTACCGCAATCGCCCAATTTTTGCCGCAGACGGCGAATATGCACGTCGAGTGTCCGCGTGTCGCCGAAATAACTGTAACCCCAAACATTATCGAGCAGTTGCTGGCGCGTGGCGACACGTCCGGTATTTTTAATCAGATGCGCGAGCAGCGCAAATTCTTTGCGTGTCAGTTTGACGTTTTCATCCGCGCAGACGACCCGCACGTCTTCAAAATCAACTCTCAACCGCTCGTCTTCGTATTTCGGCGCGGATTCTTTTTCGACGCGGCGCAGCACGGCGCGGATGCGGGCGACGACTTCCTTGACCGAAAAAGGTTTGACGATATAATCGTCCGCGCCTAAATCCAAACCGGCGATTTTTTCGGTTTCGGCGGCTTTTGCCGTGAGCATAATAATCGGCGTTTTCTCCGTCAGAGTTTCGCGGCGCAGACGGCGGCAGATTTCCATTCCGCTCATTCCGGGCAGCATCAAATCGAGAATAATCAGCGACGGCGGATTTTTCTCGTCGAGCGCGAGCCGCAGACCTTTTTCGCCCGATTCGGCAATCACGGGACGAAAACCTTCACGCTTAAAGTTGTAGTGCAGATTTTCGGCGATGTCGGCATCGTCCTCGATAATCAAAATATTTTGCAGCATAAATAGGCAGTCAAATCTTTACTCATCCGGCGATTTTACATTCTTTCGCCAATTATTATCCGATGAATCCGTCAATTGTGAAAGTTCCTGTTTCGGTTGTTCGGTATTTCCAAAGACAGACTATGCGACGGGATTTAACTGCGTATGAACGGAGCATTAAATTGATGTTAAATTTTGGGAGATGAAACGGAAATGTTCATCGGCGGCAAGTTTTTTTTAATCTTTGAGCGCGTCTCTCGAACGAAGCAGTTCGCGCAGATTTCCGCTGCTGTGCGAGATTTGATTCCATCCGGCAATTTCCAGATCAATAATCGCCAACGCCGCCGTCGGCATCGCGCACATTTCGCCGGTCAAAAATCCGATAAAACTTTCAAGTCCCGGATTATGCCCGACTATCATCACCGATTGATAATTTTCGTCAAAACCGGCGGCGATCATCTCGAGCGTTTGCACACCCGCTTCATAAATACGATCTTCAAATTTAATTGCGGATTCGATTTTGCCGTATTCTTTGACCAAATTCGCCGTCTGTTTGGCGCGATTTGCCGGTGAACTCAGGACATAATCAATCTCGAAATGTTTTTTGAGAATAAGTTCGCCGATCAACGCGGCGGCTTTTAAACCGCGCTCGTTCAAAGGTCTCTCAAAATCGGCTAGATTAGGATTATCCCAACTCGACTTGGCGTGTCGCAGGACAAAAAGTGTTTTCATCGGTGTTTACGTTTTTTTAAATGATTATTCATCACGATAGCGGATCAGACTATTCTCGAATTCGTATTCAGGTAAAAGTCTTTAGCCGATTTCAGGAAGCAAAATCGGGCGCGGTTACTGATTTCCCTGACGATTCGCAAAATTTCTATGTTGATAAATTATTTTGCGGCTCATCAGAATAGTTTGAATAACGAAATAATAGCAACCGAATTTCCATCTTGGCTAGTTGCGAACAGCAGTTTTAGGCGATTTCTCTACTTTTTTTTTCAAACATTCGTAATTTTGCTGTCCGCTGCGCCCGAAATCCGCCGACCTTTGTTAAAATTCTTAATTTCAGAATCGAATTTATCCGCCGTTAATTCGGCAAATATAATATCGGGATTATTAATTTCCTCACTCTCGAGAGTTTGTCGGGGGAAAATTTTATATAATAAAAACGAATCAGGCAAAAGATGAATACACAAACTGTCGCCGCGATAGACATCGGCTCAAATTCGCTCAAACTCGTGATCGTGCAGGCTGCCGCCAGCGATTCGTTTACGGTCATTTTGCAGGAACGCGAGCGCGTCCGGCTCGGACAGGAAACGCTGCGAACACACCAGTTATCAGGCGAAGCGATCAATCTTTCCGCCGACGCGATTGCCAAATTTCGCTCGATTGCCGAAAGTCGCGGCGCGGATCAAATCATCGCCGTTGCCACCGCTTCGGTGCGCGAAGCCGAAAACGCGCAGGCGTTTGTCAACGAAATCGAACGGCGCACGGGCGTTAAAATCGAAATCCTCTCGTCGCTCGAAGAAGCGCGTCTGATCGGTGTCGCGGCTTCGCAAAACGTCTGCGCCGACGACTGCAAACTGCTCAACATTGACATCGGCGGCGGCTCGACAGAAATTTCGCTGATGAATACGGGCGAACCGCACAAATTATTTTCGATGAAGCTCGGCGCGGTCGGTTTGACCGAAAAATTTATTTCCGCCAATCCGCCGAAAGCCGTCGAAATTAAAAATCTCCGCACCGAAATCGCGCTCGCCGTCGAAAAGCCGCGTTGGAAAATAAAGGATGAATCGTGGCAGATTTCCACCGGAACTTCGGGGACGATTTTAAATCTCGCGGCGATTCTCAATCCGCAGACCGAATTACTGCAAAAACCCGTCATTCAATTAAAAAAATTAACCGCGCTCAACGCCAGAATGACGAAAATGACCATCGCCGAACGCTCGACGCTGCCGAGCATCAGTCCGCAAAGGGCGGAAGTGATCGTCGCCGGCGGACAGATTCTCGAAGGCGTGATGCGTGCGCTCAAGATCGAATCGGTGCTGCCGTGCGGTTACGCGCTGCGCGAAGGCGTGATTATTGATTATCTGCGCCGCATCGAAGCCGAATCGCTGCCGCCCGTGCCGGACGTTGAAGATAATCGCCTGCGCGACGTGTTCGCCGTCGGCAGACGTTTCGGCTACGAAGAAACACACGCGCTCCAGACGGCATTTTTGGCGGAACGGATTTTTGACGAAATCGCGCCCATTTACAAGCTCGAACGACATTGGCGGACGATGCTTTCCGCCGCCGCGCTGCTCCACGATGTCGGCTATCACATCTCGCACGAATCGCATCACAAACATTCTTTTTACCTGATTAAAAATTCGGAAATGACCGGATTTTCCGAAGCCGAAACATCAATTATCGCCAACACCGCGCGTTATCATCGCGGCGCAATGCCGAAGGACAAACACGCCGATTTTATGGCTTTGAACGAAAACGACCGTCAGATCGTCTGGAAACTCGGCGCGATTCTGCGGCTCGCCGAAGCCCTCGACCGCAATTACGAAAACCACGTCAAAGACATCAAGTTCAAACGCGAAAAAAATTTCCTGATATTAAAATTAGTCGGCGACAAAAACTACGAACTCGAACTGCAATCCATCGAACTGAAAAAAGATATGTTTGAAACGGCGTTCGGTTGTAAATTAAATGCGATCTGAGTTTCAGGTTTCAAGTTTCCGGTTTCCGGTTTCTGACGGAACGCAAGACAGCCTGCTTGCCGTCTGCGGGACGCGAAGCAACACGCAGACGCGGCATAGAGTTATTATGACTTTGAAGATGCAAATTAATCGTCGCGTTGAGCAAAAACTTAGAGTGTTAATGCCCGCGAAGGTAAATTTCCGCTGAGTTTGTAAATGCCCACCGTTGCCGTTCTTGCTGCGCTCGAACGGTGCAAGCAGGCTGCTTGCGCTCCAATCATTACAGACTGAAACCTGAAACCCGACAGCTATGAATTCACTAAACGCCGCATCATTAATCAATCTTTTGGGATTTACGGTCGGCATCGCGCTTTACGCGCTGCTGTTGGTGATGGTCGTGCGTTACCGTCGCGCGACGAAGATTGAAAAGTTTAATTTTCTGCTGTTGGCGACTTCGGTTCTCGGTTTGATCTGGAATGTCGGCGAACTGTTTTTCTTTGTCTGGCGCGATTTTTCGGTCAGTAAATTTTCGCCTTTTTTGATCGCTTTTTCTTATTCCGCGCTCGGTTTTCTGCCATCGGCGGTCGTGCATTCGGCGCAGAATGAAGAAACGAAAATAAATCGGCTGACCTTTGCCGCTTACGGTTTGAGCATTTTTGCGGCGGTTCTGCATTTTCATTCGGCGTTTGCTTATCACGCCGCGCCGTCCAATCCCGCGCTGCAAACCCTAACTTTCGGATCGCTCGCTTTGATCGCCGGATTGTTGATTTTCAACTTTCGTCAGACCGTCGAAAAAAAGACGATTTGGGCAAGCGCACTGCTCGTTTTTGCCGTTTCCGCGCTTCATTTGAGCGGCGAATCGGAAGAAAAATCGTGGCTCGTCGAACTGATCGCGCATCAGTCTTCGCTGACTATTGCGTTGGCGATTCTTTATCAAAATTATCGTTTCGCCTTTGCCGATTTATTTCTCAAACGCTCTGTTTCATTGATTTTAGTTGCGTTTGTCGCCTTCGGTTTGTATGTTTTTGCCGCCGCGCCGATGCTTCGTTTTCAGAGCGCGAACGAACGCAGCGATGTTTCGTTGGCGGCGATTGTGCTGACGCTCTGGATTGCGACGGCGTTGATTTATCCGTCGCTGCACAATTTCGCCGTCTGGCTCGTGGACAAAATTATTCTCAAACGCGCCGATTACGCCGCGCTCCAAATCGAACTCGCCCGCAGCGTCGAAAATTTGGATTCGATTGACGAAGTTTTAGGCGGAATTTGTCTAAAACTCGGCGATTCGCTGACGGCGCGGCAGGCAAATTTTTCTGAAGTGGAACGAAGCGGCGAGAAAATCGCCCTCAATCCGGTCAATTATACGCCGAGCAGCGCGAAGATTTTTGTGCCGACGGCGGAATCGCCATTTTACGAGATAAATCTGAGCGATTTTGACGGCGGCAGGCGGCTTTTGTCGGATGAGATTTCGATGCTCGAAGCCGTTTCGAGACTCGCCGCACGGCGCATTGACGCGCTCCGCGTGTCGCACGAACGCTTCGCACAGAAATTTCGTGAACAGGAATTTACGAGGCTCGCCGCCGAAGCGCGTCTGAGCGTTTTGCGGGCGCAGATCAATCCGCATTTTCTTTTTAACGCGCTCACGGCCATCGGTTATTTGATTAAAACCGCGCCGGACAAAGCATTCGACACGCTTTTAAAACTGACGCAGCTTTTGCGCGGCGTTCTCGGCACGACCGCCGATTTCAGTTCGCTCGGCGACGAACTGAAATTGATCGAAAGCTATCTCGACATCGAAAAAGCGAGATTTGAAGAACGCCTAACGGTCAAAATATCGGTCGCCGAAGAACTCAAAAAAATTCGTGTGCCGACTTTAATCATTCAGCCTTTGGTCGAAAACGCCGTCAAACACGGCATCTCGGAAAACAAACGCGGCGGCGAAATTTCGATCTCCGCCGTGCTGCAAAAAACCGGCGGCGAATCTTTTCTCGCGCTCTCGGTCGCCGATTCGGGCGCAGGCAAAAAAATCGAAACATCGCGCCAAACGGCAAACATCGGTTTGCAAAATGTCCGCGAAAGATTGGCTTCATACTACGACGGCAAAGCGCGGCTCGACCTTGAAATCAACTGTGAAAAAGGTTCGCTGGCGGAAGTAATTTTGCCTTTGGAAAATTAGTAATTAGTTATTGGTCAGTAGTCATTTGTCATTGGTTTCTCTATGTTTAATTTATTAACTACTGACAGATGACTACTGACCAATGACAGACTACTGACCAATCACAAATGACAAATGACAAATCTTATGAATCTTCTTCGTATAGTAATCGCCGACGATGAACGACCGGCGCGGGAATTTTTGAAGACGATATTGCGCGAATTCGGCGATGTGGAATTGATCGGCGAAGCGGAGAACGGCGCGGACGCGGTGGAAATTATCCGGCAGTTAAAGCCTGATTTGGCTCTGCTCGATTTGCAGATGCCGGAGATTTCCGGGATCGAAGCGGTCAAATTGCTCGAAAAAAGCGTGATGCCGATGATCGCATTCGTGACGGCGTATGATGAATATGCGATCAAGGCTTTCGAGGTCGGCGCGGTTGATTATCTGCTCAAACCCGTCGAAAAATCGCGCCTGCGCGAAACGATTGATCGCGTCGCTGAAAGATTATCGCAGACCGATTGGCGAAACACGCAAGCGGAAAAAATATCGAATGCCGTCCAGATTTATGAAAACGCGCCGCGCGTCGAACGGCTCGAACGCATTCCGGTCAAGAAACGCGAAGAGATTTTTTTGATCGAAGTCGCCGACATCGCTTCGATCATCGCCGACGGCGAACTGCTGCACATCACGACCGCCAAAAACCATAAATACACGATCAACTTTCGCCTCAAAGATTTAGAAGCTCGGCTCGACGAAAAACTTTTCATACGCCTTTCGCGCGGCGCACTCGCAAACATCAAAATGATCGAACGCATCGCGCCGATGCCCGGAATAACCTATCTCGTCTTTCTCAAAAACGGTCAGCAAATCCAGTCAAGCCGCTCGCAATCGCGCATTTTAAGAGAAAATTTCCTCAAAATCTGAAATTAGTTGTGAGCGGTGAGTGGTGAACGGTTAACTGAAGAAATAAAGTTTTACAGTTTCAGATTTTGCCAATCATTCAAAATTGACCATTTTTCTCATTCACCATTTCTTAACTCACCATTCACCACTCACCGCTCACCACTATTTCCCCCGTTTATTGTGAAAAGTTTCCCGTTTGTTGAAAAATATAACCGTTTATTGAAAAACTAATGCTTTTTCAAAGTTTACGAAATACCATTTAGATTGAGTATTTTTGCAATTTTTCAATCAAAGGGAACATTATGAGCCAAAGGATTCTACTTTTTTCAGCAATCGTTTTAATTTTTTCAAACATCGCTTTCGGGCAGGCTTTGGGCAGCGCGGGCAGCGTTTCGGGTGTCGTCAGCGATGTTAATAACGCTGTGGTTGCAGGCGCGGAAGTTACTCTGAGCAATTCCGTGACGGGATTTTCGCGGACGGCGACGACCGACGCGCAGGGCGTTTATTCGTTTGTCGCTGTGCCGCCGAATATTTATACGATTCGCGTGACGGCGAGCGGTTTTCGTCCGCTTGCACAGGGTTTTCCGGTGCGAACTTCCGTGCCGATTAACCTGCCGCTGACGCTGACCGTCGGCGAAGCGACGGCGACGGTTGATGTTTCCGCCGGGGCGAACAATATCGAAAACGTGCCGACGACACATACCGACGTGGACGCGGCGCAGCTTCGCCGTCTGCCGATTTCTTCGCCGGGAAACGGTCTGAGCGACGCGATTACGCTGACTTCGCCGGGAGTCGTCGCCGATTCAAACGGCTTTATACATCCGCTCGGCGATCACGCGCAGACGCAGTATTCATTTGATAATCAGCCGATTACCGATCAGCAGAGCAAAGCATTTTCGACGCAGTTGCCGGTCAACGCGATTCAGTCAATCGAGGTTATCACGGGCGCGACACCGGCGGAATTCGGCGATAAAACGAGTTTGGTCGTCAATGCAATCACCCGTTCGGGGTTAAATGCGGCGAAGCCTTTCGGCAGTTTCGATTCGACTTTCGGCAGTTTCAAAACCGCGCAGGAAGAAGCGACGTTCGGTTTCGGCGGCAAAAGATTCGGCAATTTTTCCGCGCTCGATTTCGAGCGTTCAAATCGTTTTCTCGACGCGCCGGAAACTGTTTCGCTGCATAATCGCGGCAATTCGTTCGGCATTTTCAACCGTTCCGATTACAGTCCGAACAGCCGCGATACGTTCCATTTGAATATTTTCGCCTCGCGCAACAAATTTCAAATCGCCAACACTTTCGATCAAAACGCGCTCGGTCAGGATCAGCGTCAGCGCGTCAAATCAATCAACATCGCGCCCGGATATGTGCATATTTTCAACGCCTCGACGGTTTTAACGATCAATCCTTTTTACCGGCTCGATCAGATTAATTATTATCCGTCGGGCAATCCGTTGAGCGATCAAACGACGACTGTCAGCCAGCAGCGCAGACTGGCAAATGCGGGCATTCGTGCCGATGTTGCGTATGTCAAAGGCATTCACAATATCAAAGTCGGCGGACAATTTCAGCACACATTTTTGAAGGAAGGTTTCCGGTTCGGCATCACGGACGCGAATTTTAATCCTTTATGTTTCGATCAAAACGGCAACGCAATTAATGGAACAAACTGCGGCGCAAATACGACTCCGAACCCCGATTTTCTGCCCGGAATTCTGCCGTTCGATTTGACGCGCGGCGGACAGCCGTTCATCTTTGGCGGACGCACGGACATCAAACAGGAAGCCGCTTACGCGCAGGACGCGATCACTTTTAAAGACGGTTTGACCTTGAGTTTGGGCGTTCGTTTCGACAATTATAACGGCATCAGCAAAGGCAGAGCCGTCCAGCCGCGTCTCGGCGTTTCGTATCAGTTGAAGCCGACGAACACGGTTTTTCGCGCTTCATACACGCGCAATTTTGAAACTCCGTATAACGAAAACTTGATTTTATCGAGCGCGACCGGCGGCGGCGGTTTGGCTGACGGAATCTTGGGCGACGCGACGGCAACGGCACTCAAACCCGGCAACCGCAATCAATTTAACGTCGGCATTCAGCAGGGATTCGGCAGATATATCGTCGCCGATCTGGATTATTTCAACAAACGAACGACCAACGCCTACGATTTCAATGTGCTTTTGAACACGCCGATCACGTTCCCGATTTCGTGGCAGCGTTCAAAAATTGACGGCGTTTCGTTTCGCCTGAACCTGAGCGAATACAAAGGTTTGAGCGCGTTTTTCAACGCCGGACACAACCGCGCGAGATTTTTCCCGCCGGAATCGGGCGGTTTGTTTTTCAATTCCGATCTGCCGACGGGCGTGTTTCGGATTGACCACGATCAGGCGTTTCAGCAGACGACGCAAATTCAGTATTCGTTCGCGCAGCTTAAAACTCTGCACAAATTTGCGCCTTTTGCGGCTTTCACTTATCGCTACGACAGCGGCGTGGTTTCCGGCGCAGTTCCCGATTATGCGACCGCACTCGGTTTGAACGCAGACGAACAGCAGCAACTCGGTTTATATTGCGGAAATCAGTTTGCCACGCCGACCAATCCGCTGACAGTCTGCGCCGATGCCAATCGCGGCGCGACGCGCATTCGCATCCCGGCGGACGGCACGGCAAACGACGACACCAATCCGCCGCGCATCGCACCGCGCAATTTATTCGATCTGAGCTTCGGCGCAGACAATCTGTTTCACACCGAACGGGCGAAGTTTTCCGCCAAGCTGAACTTTATCAACGTCGGCAACAAAATCGCGCTCTATAATTTTAATTCGACTTTCAGCGGCACACATTTCGTCGCGCCGCGCACAGTTCAGGCGCAGGTCGGGATAACTTTCTAAACGGAGCGCGGACATCCGTGTCCGCGTCTCAAACATAATAAAAGGCTTCAGCAATTTAATTTGCCGGAGCCTTTTTCAACTTGTATTTTTGAAGTTAGGTTTTTTTATTTTTTGACCCGCGAACAGGAATGTTCGCGTTTCGTCAGGATTTTTATTTTTTGACACGCGGACACGGATGTCCGCGCTCCGTTTTACTGCGTAACAGTCAGCGTCACGGCGATTTCGTTGCGGTTGATTTTGATGTTGTTTTTCGGATGCGGCGTGACATCGGAAAGCGTGATCGTCGAGCCTTGATAAACGATTGAACGCGGCTGCAAATTAGTGTTTAGTTCGATGGTTTGCCCGTCCGCGCCGTTTTTTGAAACGCTGATTTTGACCTTGGCATTGCCCGCCCAGATGCAGTTGACACCTTCGGGACAGCGCGAATCTTCGACTAATTCGACAAATTTCAATGTGATGCCGCTGGCTTGGTCGGTCGTCTGTTCGTTGATTTTGAGCGTCATTTCACCGTTCATATTAGTTCGCGCCTTTTTGACCGGCACGGGTTTTCTTTTGATTTTGGAATGTTTCTTTTTCGTCTGCGCGAATCCGCCGACGGCAACCGCGAGCATTAAGAAAACTAAAATTAAAAACTTTTTCATATACTTTTCTCCCGTCAAAAAAGGCTTTCCGTTTTTAGCCTCGAAAGATTGGAAGATATTTTAACCGGCGGCGTTGGAATTTATTTCCGACACATCGTCCACGCTGCTCAAATCGGTCATTTCTCTGAAGGAAACGCCGCGCCGCAAAATTAAAATCAGACCGATTGCCGTCCAGAAAATAATTCTGCCTTTGCGGATAATCGCCAAGGTTACGCCGACACCCGCGCCGAGATCGAGCGTGTCGGTGACAAACTGCGCCCCGGCTTCGTCCACGCCGACGACGAACGGCACGAGTTTGAAGAAAATCAAAATAATGCGGCTGATTGATTCGAGCAAAAACGCCGTGTAAAGCACCGAATTAGAATCCGACAGACGATTTAGCACGAACCAGACTTCGTAAACGCCAAGCAGATGAAAAACGAATTGGCACAACACAATCGGCACGAAACGGCGCGGATATTCGCGGTAAAATTCGTAAATCAAATCTTCAAAACGCCTGACTTCGGCGCGACCTTTTTCGAGAAAACCTTTGCCGATTCCCTTCCGGTAAAGTTTTTCACACGCAATGCTCGCAAAATGCCACTGCTTGACGACCATCAAAACGCCCAAAACGATCAGCGCGAGAACGAACAAAATAAGTGCGTTGATCGTCACAGTCCAAACCGTATCGAGTTCAAAATTCCGCAGAAACGCGAATCCGCCGAAAACGATAAAAAGTCCGGTGATTAAACTGTAAAAAAGATTTTCCGTCGCCACCGAAGACAGCCCGACGACGAGCGGAATGCGGTTTTTGACCGCGACGGCTTTCGACGTGCCGCTGATTAAAATGCCGAGCGGAATAATACTGCTCAACGCTTCGCCGATCACGACGGCGGAAATCGTATCACGAAAACGCAGCGAATAAGGTTCGTTGACCGAATATTTCCACGCAATCGCCCGTGCCACCATTCGCAGAAAATACAAAACGATAATCAGCGCAAAACCGTCGAAACCGATGCGCCCGATGCCCGCGAGAATATTTCCAACGCCGACCGAATAAATAAAATAGACGAACAGACACACGCCAAACACCGTAAATACGGCGGCGGCGATTTTCAGTCGTCGCAGATTTATGGTCGAATTTTCGTTTTCAGGTGTTTGAGTTTCCGTCCGTGAATTCACTGCTTTGCCTTTTCGCCCTCGTCTTGATTATGATGTTATTTTATTTGCTAATATAAAACAACGAAGTAAATCAACAAGGAATCTATAAATAAATATGAACGCGACCGCTTTAGAAAAAGATAATTTACCACAGGCATTAACAGTTTTAACCGAAGAAGAACAATTTTTTCGCCAATCCGTCCGCGAATTTGCCGAAGGCGAAGTTCGTCCGCGTGTCGAAGAAATGGAAAAAAATTCCAAACTCGACGCTGATTTAATCAAGCATTGTTTTGAATTGGGTTTGATGGCAATCGAATCGCCCGAAGAATACGGCGGCGCGGGTTCGACGATCTTCAACGCCATTTTAGCCATCGAAGAAATCGCCCGCGTTGATGCCAGCGTGTCGGTCT
Source organism: Pyrinomonadaceae bacterium (assembly GCA_965247235.1). GTDB lineage: Bacteria > Acidobacteriota > Blastocatellia > Pyrinomonadales > Pyrinomonadaceae. Next base: position 4,210,218 of record OZ252004.1, on the reverse strand, counting down.
TCGTTGACGTTCACAATACGCTCGTGACCAATGCGTTTATGAAATGGGGCAACGACGAAATCAAGAAAAAATATATGCCGCAACTCGCCGAAGGCAGAGTCGGCGCGTATGCTCTGAGCGAAGCGAGTTCCGGTTCGGATGCGTTCGCGCTCAAAACCAAAGCCGCAGACCTTGGCGATCATTGGGAATTAAACGGGCAAAAACTCTGGATCACGAACGGCAACGAAGCCGAAATCTTCATCGTTTTTGCGACGATTGACCCGTCGGCTGGCTACAAAGGCATCACGGCGTTCATCGTCGAAAAAGGTTTTGAAGGCTTTACCGTCGGCAAAAAAGAAGACAAACTCGGCATCCGCGCGAGTTCGACGACCGAATTGATTTTCGACAACTGCCGCGTGCCGAAAGAAAACATTCTCGGCGAAGTCGGCAAAGGCTACAAAGTTTCCATCGAAACCTTAAACGAAGGCAGAATCGGCATCGGCGCACAGATGGTTGGCATCGCGCAGGGCGCATTTGAAGCCGCGCTCAAATATACGGCGGAACGCGAACAGTTCGGCACGGCGATCAATCAATATCAGGGCGTGCAGTTTCAACTGGCGGAAATGGCACTCGACATCGAAGCCGCCAGACTGCTCGTTTACAACGCCGCCCGGCTCAAAGACGCGGGCAAACCGTTCTTAAAAGAAGCGGCGATGGCGAAAATTTATTCGTCGCGCACGGCGGAAAAAGTCTCGTCTAAAGCCATCGAACTTTTCGGCGGCTACGGCTACGTCAAAGATTATCCGGTCGAAAAATTCTGGCGCGACTCAAAAATCGGCGCAATCTACGAAGGCACAAGCAATATGCAGCTAAACACAATTGCAAAATTAGTGATGAGCGGAAAGTAATTTTAACGGGCGGGTTTTTCTCGCCCTTCTTTCATTAGTTTATGGCTGATAAAATTCAGGTTGAAGCTGTTTATACGCCGGACGATTTTGCCCGTGCCGGTAAATATTTGCAAAATCGCGGTTTTATTGCGAGGTATGCTTTTTTAATTCCCATAGTAATTCTTTCGATAATGTTATTGATAAATTATCTGGCGAATCCGCCTCAGTTTATCGCAGCTTTTTCCAAACCGGACAAATTAGCGATAATCATAATCCCGATGTTGTTTTTAATAATTTGGCATTTTTATAGAAGAAACAAACCGAGTTTTATAACAAGAAGAGCTTACAACAATCACTTTAACTCTTCACCGGCACTCCGGGAACCAAAATTGACCGCATTTGATGAAGAAGGGATTTTTGCGACCAGCCAATTTGGAAGCTCTTTGCAAAATTGGGATTCTTTTGTTGCGGCGGATGAAACCGAAGACGATTTTTACTTTTTTACTTCAAAAAAAATTGCGAGTTTTGTTCCTAAAAGGTTTTTTAATTTTGAACAGCTAAATCAAATTCAGGACTTAACAAAAAGAAAACTCGGCGACAAAGCACGATTTTAAACAATTCTTTGCGTTTCGGATTTTTCCGCCGGAACAGCACGCGGATTCTCGCGGATAAATGCCGATTTTAACGGATTTATCAAGAGAAATTAATTAAATAATCCGCATTAATCCGCGAGAATCCGCCAAATCCGCGTGCTGTTCTTTGTTTTCAGACGGCTTCTAAGATTAACCGCCCGTTAGCCGCAGACGGTCCTGATTTGTCGTTCCGAAAATTAGGCTTAAATCTGCTCTAAATTAAAATATTTTCAGGCGTAGGTCGGCGGTTGCCCAAACTTTTAAATCGAGCTTTGCCGATCATCTGCATTCACGGCTGATATTCGCGGAGAAAGCCGTCGGCAAACGGTAAAACGCCGTGTCAATTGCCGTAAAGTGATGAATTTATCCGGCAGAACCGCGCGATTGACTATCAAAGTTTGAATGCTCATACTAAATAAAACAAAGCGAATATTTTTTATTTTTGAGGAAAAATAATGGCAAACGAATGCGAACATATTGAAAAAATAACCAATCATTCCGCCAATACGCCCGACGGCTGCGAGGAATGTCTGCAAATGGGCGACGGATGGGTTCATCTGCGTTTGTGCGACGAATGCGGTCACGTCGGTTGCTGCGATCAATCGAAGAACAAGCACGCGACGAAGCATTTTCACGCGACTAAACATCCGGTCATCAAATCGTTTCAGCCGGGTGAAGATTGGGGTTGGTGTTATGTTGACGAATTGTTTTTCGAGCCGTTTCCGGCACAATAAAACCTCTCATTACTGAAAAACTGAAAAAAATTATGGCGCAATTTGATTTCAAAAAAGAATTTCCGGGTGCGTTTCCGGTTCTCGATAAAAAGCAGATGGATTCGGTCGCCGAATTTGCCGAATGCAAAACCTACCACGACGGCGAACGGCTTTTTCAGGCGGGCGAAACCGACTTTAAATTTCACGTCATCAAAAAAGGCGCGATTGACATTGTTGACCGTTCATCGGGCGAAGCGCAGACGATTTTGACGCACGAAGCGGGCGAATTTACGGGCGATTTATCGAATTTGACGGGCAGAACGTCGAACGTGGACGCGATTGCCAAAGGCGAAACCGACGTTTACGAAGTCTGCGAATCCGAACTTCATCGAATCATTGCCGAGCGTCCGGGTTTGAGCGATCTGATTTTGCAGACGTTTATTACGCGCGCCCGCGCTTTGAGCAAATCGGAGCAGTTCACCGGCTTGCGCGTCGTCGGTTCGCGGTTTTCCGCCGACACTTTTCGCATCCGCGATTTTCTCTCGAAAAACCACGCGCTTTATACTTTTTTCGATTTCAAGGAATCGGACGAAATCGGCAGTTTACTGAAAGCGTTTCAAATCACGGAATCCGATCTGCCGGTCGTCGGTTACGGCGAAGACTGGCTGTTGAAAAATCCGTCGAATGAAGAACTCGCCGAAAAAATCGGTATCCGGCGCGAGATTGATGTGAATAAAATTTTCGATCTGGCAATCGTCGGCGCAGGTCCCGCAGGTTTGGCGGCGGCGGTTTACGGCGCGTCGGAAGGACTAACGACCATCGTTCTCGAACAGATGGCGGCTGGCGGACAAGCCGGAACGAGTTCAAAAATCGAAAATTATCTCGGTTTCCCGACCGGACTTTCAGGCGCGGAACTCGCCGGACGCGCCCAGATTCAGGCGGATAAATTCGGCGCGAAACTTTCGATTCCTTCCGAAGTCGAAACGCTCTCTTTCGCCGACAATCTTTCGGTTTTGAAATTAACGAACAGCGAAGTGGTCAAATGTAAATCTCTGGTTATCGCCAGCGGTGCGGAATATCGCAAACTCGACGTGCCGAACCGCGAAAAATTCGACGGCGCGGGCGTTTATTACGCGGCAACGCCGATGGAAGCGCAGATGTGCGGCGGCGACGCGACGGTCGTTGTCGGCGGCGGCAATTCCGCCGGTCAAGCCTGCATTTTTTTGGCGGAAACGGCGCGGAAGGTTTATCTGCTGATTCGCGGCGCGGACATCGCCAAAGATATGTCCGATTACCTGATTCAGCGCATCGAAAGCGCACCGAACATCGAACTTTTGACCGAAACGGAAATTACCGCGATGAACGGCGACGGACATCTCGAAGAAATCGAAATGACGCACAGCAAAACGGGTGAAACAAGGCGCGAACGGGTCGCCGGCGTGTTTTCGTTTATCGGTGCGATGCCGCGCACGAAATGGCTGCCCGCAGAAATCGAACTCGACGCGAAAGGCTTCGTCAAAACCGGCACGCACGTCGCCGAATCGGAAAAATGGACGCTCCAAAGACCGCCGTTTTACCTGGAAACGAGCCGGGCCGGAGTTTTCGCGGCGGGCGATGTCCGCTGCGATTCGGTCAAGCGCGTCGCCTCCGGTGTCGGCGAAGGTTCGATGACGGTCGCCTTCATTCATCAATACCTCAAAGAAATTGCAGATCATTAATTAATCGGCAAATCATCAAAACGCGGCGAAAACGGCGGCTGTATCGGTGATTTTTTGAAGCCGATTATTTTATCAAATCGAAATTTATTTGTGTCCGATCATAACTACTGCGGCAAAGTTCCCGGTGTCAGCGGTGCGCCGGATTGGGCGAGTTGTTTTTCAAATGCCGGTAAATCAACTTCGACTAACTTTCGCAATCTTGCTAAAACGGGTTGGAATGCCGCGTTTGACAGGTTGTATTGGTCAATTTGCGTTTGTGTCGGGGCGATTGACGACAGGCGAATCGTGTCGGCGACGACTTCGACGCGCGAACTAATTGACGGCGGCGGCGTTTCGGTGTTTTCGCGTCCGCCGCGTAAATCGTTGAGAATGTCGTTGATTTCGTCGTCGTATCGTTTCGCCTGATTGATGAATTGCTGGTTGGCGACGGGAGCTTCGTTGGCGGCGCGTTTTAGAAATCCGATGCGCGTTTTGGTTGCCGCGCCGACTTCAATTGCGCCGCCGACGGCTCTTTGCAGATCGGAAACCTGTTTTTGGAACGCGATGAGAGTTTGTCGTTCCGCGTCAGTCATTTTTTCTCTGCCTTCGACGGTGACGGTGAAAGTCTGCGTTCCGGGCATCGGCGAAACGACACCGCGCACGCGGGTTGCCATCGTCACCGAATATTTTCCGGGCATCACGAGTGCGCCTTGCGGTCCGGGCGTGAAGCCTTCGGGCAGCGTTACGCCTTCGGGAATGCGCGGCGGCGTTGCCGAAATTGACGGCGGCGTGTAACGCAAATCCCAGACGACGCGCTGCATTCCGGGCAGAGCGGGCGCGGTCAAACGGCGGACGACTTTGTTGTCGGCATCGGTAATCGTGAAGAGCAAAGCGGGCGCGTCTTCTTCGGTTTCGGTGCGTAATTCTTCAATTGTCGGATAGCGAATCGGCTGTTTTTTCTTGTCGGCTTCGCGTTCGGCTTCCTGTCTTTGTTGTTTGAGAGTTTTCGGCGCGTCCTTCATATAATAGACGAACGTCGCGCCGTAAGCCGGATTCGGCGCGGTGTAAAACGATGAGCCTTGAAAGCCCGCGAAAACCGTGTTCGAGCGAATATACATCAGCGCATCTTTGACAGGAAAGAGCATCGAGCTTTGATCGAGCGTCTGTTTATTCGTCTGACGAAGCGGCGAATAATCGTCCAAAACGTAAAATCCGCGTCCGAAAGTTGCTAAAACCAAATCGTTCGCCTGTTTTTGAATCGCAATATCGCGGACGGCAATCGTCGGCAAATTTCCTTTTAATTGAACCCATTTTGCGCCGCCGTCAACCGTGAAAAACAAACCGAATTCCGTGCCGACGAATAATAAATTCGGGTTTTGATAATCTTCGGCAATCGCGTAGAGCGAACCGCGTTCGGGCAAGTTTCCGGCAATCGCAGTCCACGTTTTGCCGGTGTCGTTGCTTTTCAAAAGATACGGTTTGAAATCGCCGTTTTGATGATTATTAAACAGCGCGTAAACCGTGTTCGCGTCAAACTGCGAAGCCATCACGCGCGAAACGTAGCTCATATCTGGAACGCCCGGAAATTTTTCAATTTTGCGCCAGTTTCCGCCGTCGTTTTCCGTCACCTGAATCAATCCGTCGTCGGTTCCGACATAGATCAAACCTTGCTTTTTCGGTGATTCCGAGATTGCGGAAGCGTTGCCGTAAAGCGCGGTTGACTGGTTTTTCGCAATCGCGTCGGGCGACTGAATTTTGCCCATCACGGGCAGTTGATTTCTGTCCAAACCGCGTGATAAATCGGGGCTGATGACTTTCCAGTCGTCGCCGCGATTGTCGGTTTTGAATAATTTATGTCCGGCGAAATAAAGACGCGTGTGCGAGTGCGGGCTGATGATGAACGGCGAATCCCAATTGTAACGCTGCGATTCGTCTTCGAGTCCCTGAATCGGTGCGATGTCCACATTTTCGCCCGTGCGTTTATCGAATCTGACGAGTCCGCCGTTCTGACTTTCGGCGTAAATCGTGTTCGCGTCCTCTTGATCTACCGCCGAACGAAAACCGTCGCCGCCGTTCGTGACGAACCAATCGGCGTTGATAATTCCCGCGTTGTTGCGCGTCCGCGACGGTCCGCCGAGTGAATTATTATCCTGCGTGCCGCCGTAAATATTGTAGAACGGCGCGTTGTTGTCGAGCGCGACATCGTAAAACTGCGCGACCGGCAAATTCGCTTTGAACTGCCAATTTTTGCCGCGATCAAAACTTTCGTAAATCCCGCCGTCACAGCCGACGAGATAATAATCGGTATTTTTCGGATCAATCCAAATTGCGTGATTGTCAACGTGCTTGAGCTTTTCGCCGAGCGGTTCGAGCGTTTTCCCGCCGTCTTCGGAAACCTGAAAAACGACGTTTGGCAGATAAACTCGGTCAACGTCCTTCGGATCGGCGATAATTTGCGCGTAATACATCGCCTGTGCGATGCCCGGATTCATTTTTTCCCACGTCGCGCCTTTGTCGTTCGACCGAAAAATGCCGCTCAGATTGCCGCTTGCTTCGACCGTCGCGTAAACGACGTTCGTATCAACCGGCGAAACCGCGATGCCGATGCGTCCCAAATCTCCGGGCGGCAACCCGCCGCGAACCTTCGCCCAAGTGTTGCCGCCGTCAGACGATTTATACATCGCACTTTCCGGTCCGCCGTCAACCAGCGTGTAAAAATGACGGCGACGCTGCCACGACGCGGCATACATAATATCGGGATTTGACGGATCAATCACGACATCGGTCACGCCCGTATTTTCGCTGACGGTAATCACTGCTTTCCAGGTCTTGCCGCCGTCCGTCGTTTTATAAAGTCCGCGTTCGCCGCCCGCCGACCACAAAGGACCTTGCGCGGCAACGAAAACGACGTTTGAATCGCGCGGGTCAACGACGATTTTGCCGATATGCTCGCTCGTCTTTAAACCCACATTTTTCCAAGACTTACCGCCGTCATCCGAACGATAAACGCCGTCGCCGTAACCGACGCTGCGCTGCGCGTTATGCTCGCCCGTGCCGACCCAAACCGTCGCCGAATTTTTCGGATCGAGCGCAATCGCGCCAATCGAAAACGAGCCTTCATTCTCAAAAACCGGAGTCCAAGTCGTTCCCGCATTAATCGTTTTCCAAACGCCGCCGGAGGCAACCACAACGTAATATTTTGCGCGGTCGCTCGGATCAACCGCAAAACCCGTGACACGCCCCGAAGTCACCGCCGGACCGACCGACCGAAATTTCAAACCCGCAAAAGTCCCGCTCGACAACGGTTCAGGCTTCGGTGTCGGTGTCACCGAAGGCGTTGCCGTCGGACTAACCGACGGCGACGGCGACGGCAGAGTCTGCTGTTTAGAATCCTGCTGGGCAAATAAATTCAGGCTGGCTGATAACGATAGAAAGGCGAAAAAGAACGAAAAACGCAGTTGGCTCACAGTTTGAAAGCTCCTTAATACTGATTTGTTAAGTTGTAAATTTAAGTTAAATTACGTTCATCAGTTTAATCTTTGGCAAGTAAAAAGCCAATACTGTAAAGAGCAAAGTTAAATTTAACTGTCACATTGCCTTTCAAAATATTTTTCGCGGCTGAGTTGCCGGTTACTTTTGTCCGTTACAGTAGCGGGAAGATTGTTAAAAGTGTTCGCATTTTCTGTGTTAAAATTTCGTTATGGAAACTTTGACCATTACAATTTTAGAACCGAAAGCGAGAAAGCTGATTGATGATTTGGCGAGTTTGAATTTAATTAAAGTAGAAAAGGACGAAGAGCCAAAACGAAAACCGCGCAAATTCGGCAGTATGAAAGGTTTGGTAGTTCACATTGCCGATGATTTTGACGCGCCTATGGAAGATTTTAAGGATTATATGTAATGCAGCTTTTGATTGATACTCACGTTCTTATTTGGTTTCTCGAAGGCAACAATCTGCTTTCAAAATCGCATCGTCAAACGATTGCCGCTCCTGATAATAATGTTTTCGTCAGCATCGTTTCGCTTTGGGAAATAGCGATAAAAATTAGTGTCGGAAAACTAACTCTCGCTCAACCGCTTGCCGGTGTTATCAAACAACTTGCCGACGAAAACATCGGGATTTTAGCACTTTCGCCCGAACATATTTTACAGGTTTCAACTTTGGCATTTCATCACCGCGACCCGTTTGACCGCATTATCGTTTCGCAGGCGATTGTCGAAAATATGGACATTATCAGCGCAGATGCTATTTTCGACGATTATTTAACAGGTCAATCAATCAGTCGAATTTGGTAATTATAAAGTTATTTTTTTACATATCCAACATCCGATCAAATCCGTCTGCCAAATCAATCACGAACGGAAAAGAGTTTTCAAATATCGGGATGCGTCGGATTCTTTAATTGGCGCATCATAACTTGTGCTAAAATTTGATTGAAAGTTCTCATTCTCTGAGGTAATTTATGACCGCATTCTTTAGATTTTCGATAATTTTATTGTTCGTTTTCCTGCTCGCCAACTTTTGTTTCGCTCAGAAACCCGTCGCCGCAGCGGACGCGACGAAAAAGGAAGCCGAAAGAATTTGGGAACTGGCAGTTGAAGCTGAAGGCGGAAGGCAGCAAATGAACACGATTCAGAATTTAGTAGTTTCGTCTAAAGGACAAACATCATCTGCCAAAATAGAAAGTTTTTATGTGTTTCCTAACAAGTCCTGGCAATTACTTGATTTTCGTCCGAGTGTTCTTGGCTTAGTAATGAAAATGTATAATTGGGAAACGAATAAAAAATATTTATTACCGCGTGGAAATGCGCCTGAGTTAAAATCTATTGAGCAAACGGATGCAGACAAATTAAAGGATGCTAGCGGAAATGTTGCTTGGTCTGGGTTATCAGTTTATTTACTTGAATCTAAATGGTGGAAACCCATCCCCAAATCGGTAATGAGCGGAAAGTTCAATGGACAAAAAGTTGATACTGTTCAAACAGACTTAAACGGAAAGAGAGTAGATTTTTCTTTCGATCAGAAAACTCATCTGCCGGTGAAAATAGACTTTTACAATTTCAGTAAAATTAGTCAGACCACAAATATTGATTCAGTTGAAGTATCGAAATTCTCAGAAATAAACAAATTAAAAATGCCAACAACATTGAAAGAGAGTGATGGAAATAAATACAATTTGACTTATCAGTTCAACGTCGAATACAACGAAGACATTTTCACCAAACCGCCGCCGTTTGAAGCCGGAGCAGAAGCGTGGAAAGTGAAGAAATAATTTGCTGACAAAATCATTCGCACAACAAAAGAGCAAAGTGAAAATTTACGTTTCACTTTGCTCTTTTCGCCGGTTTTATTTTGTGCTTGCTATCTCTTTTCTTTCAGGTTTTTAATAAAACTGCACATCAATCAATGTCGAGCGCGGCTTTTAAGGCTTGATTTAATTCCTGAATTTTATTCGGCGAAAGCGAACCGATGAAATTAGTTAAATCGGATTTGGCAACGCTGATTAATTCGTCACAACGAATACTGCTGTCGTGCTTCAAGCCTTCGCTGATTCCGATCTCGACTCCTGTTTCCAAACCGATGAAATTGCTGTGAATCGGGGCGCAAATCAGCGTCGGAAAAGACGTTGCGGTCAAATTATGACGACTGGCGATCACATAAACCCGAAACTTTTTCGGATTGCTTTTTGAAGGTTTTTCAAGCCTGTAAAGCTCGCCGCGTTTCATAGTTCGATTTGGTATTCTAAGTTTTCCAAAATCTCTTCCCGATGTTTGTCCGCATATCGGTTTATCAGTTCGATTTCTTCCTCGCGCGATAGCTTTCGTTTTGACTGACGTTTGAGATTCGGCAAATATTCGCGCAAAGCACGTTCGTAAATTTCCGAATGATCGGAATAATTTTTCGCCGCGATTTCAAACTGTTCGAGCAAATCGGCTTCGATTGAAATAGTTGTTTCGACTTTCATAATTCTAAAATACAGATTCTGTTTTCGGCAGTCAAAAAATACCGATAAAGTCTATGTCGAAATTAGTTTGCGGCGATTAATTTTATTATCCGCCGCGTCATCGCTATTTCTTTTTCTTCTTGGTTTTGGCGGCGGCGACGAATGGTTTTTTGCGTCCTTTGCCTTCAAATTTGCCGCCGAATTTGCCGCCTTTGAACGGTTTTTTCGGGCGGAAATCGCGGTCGCCGAAGCCTTCCTGTGATTGGCGCGAATCGTCCCGGCGGAAATCGTTTTTCGATTCGATTTCACCCGACGACGCGCGGCGAATGGTCGCGTTTTGTTTTCCGATGCGGCTGTTATTCATCCGGCTGAGGACTTTATCAACGAACTGCCCCGGCACGTCAACCAGCGTAAACCGATCATTGACATCAATTGCGCCGATTGCTTTGCCGGGAATGTCGGCTTCGTTGGCGATTGCGCCGACGATGTTTGCCGGACTCACGCCCTGCTGACGACCGACATCAATAAATAATCTGACCATTCCTTCTTCGGAATACGAAAATTTTTCCGGTTCGGGTTCGACCGCGATTTGCAGAGGTTTGTCTCCGACCGCGAGAAAAATCGCCGCCGCCGCGATTTCCGCAATATCCGCGCCGTTTTCTTCCGCTAAATCTTCAACGACCGAAAGATAAAGTTCCAAATCCTGCGCGGTTAATGCAGCGACGATTCTTTCCTTGAGCATCGAAACGCGCCGCGCCGCCATATCAGCCTGCGACGGCAGTTTCATCGCCTCGATTTTCTGTTTCGTGTAATGTTCGATGTCGCGCAGCATTCGCTGTTGGCGCGGCGTGACGAACAGAATGCTCTTGCCTTCGCGTCCGGCGCGTCCCGTGCGACCGATGCGGTGAACGTAAGATTCGGTGTCGGACGGCATCTCGAAATTGACAACGAGCGTGATGCGTTCGACATCCAAACCACGCGCCGCAACGTCGGTGGCAACGACGACTTCGACCTTGCCGTCCCTGAGTTTTTTAATCACCGATTCGCGCTGCGCCTGACTCATATCGCCGTGCATCGCTTCGGTCGTATAGCCGCGAGCCTGCAATTTATCGGCGAGATTCTGCGCTCCGATCTTCGTGCGGTGAAAAATCAGAACCGCTTCACCGGCGTTTGAATCGGCTTCGAGAATGCGCGTCAGCGCGTCCAATTTTTGTTTGTCGGAAACATTAATGTAAAACTGCTTGATCGTCAGCGTCGTCATCGTTTTGCGTTCGATTTCAACATTGACCGCGTTTTGCAGATATTTTTCGGCGATGCGTTTGACTTCACGCGGCATCGTCGCCGAAAAAAGCGCGGTCTGGCGCGTGTCCGGCGTGTGCGACAAAATCCACTCGACATCTTCCTGAAAACCCATCTTGAGCATCTCGTCGGCTTCGTCCAAAACGACCATTTTGAGCGCGGAAATATCAATCGTTTCGCGGCGAATATGATCCATCACGCGTCCCGGCGTGCCGACGATCACCTGCACACCGGCGCGTAGATGTTTAAATTGCTGAACGATTGACTGACCGCCGTAAATCGGCAGCACGCGGATGCGCCCCAAATGTTTGGCGTAGCTGTGAAACGCTTCGGCGACCTGAATTGCCAACTCGCGCGTCGGTGTCAGCACGAGTGCCTGAACGCGCGAAGTCGTCGTGTCAATCCGCTGCAAAACCGGCAGAGCAAACGCCGCCGTTTTGCCCGTTCCGGTCTGCGCCTGACCGATAATGTCTTTGCCTTCAAGCAATAAAGGAATCGTCTTCTGCTGAATCGGCGAAGGAATTTCATAACCGAGTTCGCTGATCGCCTTAGTCAATTCGTCCTTCAAACCAAATTCGGCGAAGGTAATTTCGTTAGTTTCTGTTGTTTGTATGTCCATTGTAAAATTTCGTATTCAATCAAAACAAATAGTATATCGCATCGCTGGTTAAAATGATATTAGGAGCGGAAAATAGAACGCGGATGAACACGGATCAGGCGGATTTTCGCGGATAATTTTAATAATTTTGATTATAAATAAATGGACAAAATAAAACGAATATTTAAACCGCAGATTTACACGGATGCCACAGATAAAACTAGAAAAAATCTGTGTGCATCTGTGTAAATCTGTGGTTTCATTTATAAAATTATTCGGTCTTCTTACTTATGTGAGAATCACTTTTTTTCATAACTTTAAAAAACATCCGTGCCAATCCGCTTAATCCGCGTTCTATTTTCTTGCAATAATCTTAAACATAAATTATTGTTTCATCTATGCGACAAATCAATAATCCGCCGAATCCTTATCAGAAATATTCCGCCGATTATCTGGGCGAACCGCCGGAAGCGAAACTCGAAATTTATGAGGAATACACGACGAAAAAGATCATCACGAAAGCATATTCGGCGGATTTCGGGCATCGTTTGACTGTCAATTGTTATCGCGGCTGTGTTCACGCCTGCACCTATTGTTTTGCGCGGCAGTATCACGAATTCTTAGGTTACGGCGCGGGAACGGACTTTGAGCGCAAGCTCGTCGTCAAACCGAACGCGCCGGTTTTATTGCGTGAAGAACTCAAAAAAATGCGCGAAAAGATTAATCACATAGATTTTTCGTTTGCGACCGATCCGTATCTACCGCTCGAAGCGAATTACGAATTGACGCGCCGATGTCTTGAAGTCTGCGCCGATTTTCGCGTTCCGGTTGCGGTCATTACGAAATCCGGTTTGATTGTCCGCGACATTGATTTGCTCAAAAAACTCAATGCGAGCGTGTTTTTCTCGATTCCCTTTCCGACCGTCGAAAAATCGAAACCGTTCGAGCCGTTCACGCCGACACCCGACGCGCGTTTCCGGGCGATGAAAACCTTAACCGACGCTGGCATCAAATGCGGCATCGGCATCGCGCCGATCATTCTCGGCTACAACGATTCGGACATTCCCGCCTTGCTCGAACGCGCCCGCGAAAACGGCGCGACCAAAGCATTTATCAACCTGATTCACTTCGACACCGATTCAATCGAACAATATTTCACCGAAAAACTTCACGAAAAACTCCCGACGCAAGCGAACAAAATCCTCAACCAACAAAAACGCGAACGCGGCGGAAATCTGCGCCATCGCAACTATCAGGAACGCAATCAAGGCGTGACAGAAAAGTGGGAAATCACGCAAAAATTATTTGCACTGAATTTCCGGCGGTTGGGTTTTGAAAAGTTTGAAAAAACTGCCAAACCTGTCGAAGAAATTTTGCCAGTTCAGCAGAGATTGTTTTGAGCATTTGTCTTTTGGTTTACTGAACTTTTTGTTTTTTTATATCTGCTAGTTTTTCCTTAAATTGAGACTCTTCCGTTTTTATTTTCGGAACGATAATGACTTGTAATTTTGCAACCACAGATTCAGTGAATGTTTTTTCAATCTGCTTTGATAAAGTTGGTAAAAATGCCGCCGCTTTTTGCCCGACGGGAGTTTGATAAAAAGCAATCAAATCTTTCAACTCACCTTCCGTGAAAGTTTTGTCATATAATTGATAGATTATTTCTTCTGCCAAAGCCGTCATCGTCTGCTGATCGTTCAGAAAATCTTTGGCTGTCTTGTCAACACGTCCGTTTGCTTCAGCGATAGATTTTTTCAATTCTTGTTTTTGGATTTCGGTAATCTCTTTGTCCTGCTCCAACAACGCATTAAGATCATCGCTTATATCAGTTGAAACATTCACGGATAAATTAACTCTGTCCGCGCCCGTCAATTTTCTAAAGTCAGCAATTAAGGATTTTTTATTTGCGTCGTTTGTCTGTTGAGAAAAAATCGGGCTTCCGCTAATAAGAATCAATGTGCAAGTGAGTAATAAAAGTTTAATTTTGTTCATAATTTACTCCAAAAAAACATTTCTTGAAAATAATAGGCAATTTGTGAAAAGTTCGTCTTTCAAGAATAAAAACCTTTTCAACACATTCAAAATTATACCATTGGAAATCTCATTTCGCCGCCAATGTTTTGTTTTCCCGCAAAGTTTTGTATCTTAAAACTTATGCAAAATAGAATCGAAATTTTCAAACAAATGATCGAATCTGATTCGTCGAACACGACGGTTTTGTTCGGTTTGGCGAACGAATATCAGAAGATCGGTGACTGGCAAAACACGATTGCGACGCTCGAAGATTATCTGGCAAAAGCCGACGACGAAGGCAACGCTTACGGAATGCTGGCAAAGGCTTACGAGCAAACCGGAATGCGCGAAAAAGCGATTGAAATTTACAAAAAAGGTATCGAAGTTTCAATGGCGCACGGACATCCGACGATGGCGAACGATTATCGAATGACGCTCGATTTGGATTATGCCGATTAACATATTAAAATGTTTGTTTGCCCGGAGTCGGAAATTTCTATGATGAACGAGATTATTTTTTTAGTGGAAAACGAAGTCGAGGGTGGCTTTACGGCTCGTGCTTTGGGCGAATCAATTTTTACGGAAGGCGACGATTTGGAAGATTTACGCGCCAATATCCGCGATGCGGTGAATTGTCATTTTGAAACGGACGAGAAACCGAAAGTCATCAGGCTTCATTTTGTCAGGGAAGAAGTTTTCGCCGTATGAGATTGCAGAGAAATGTTTCGGGCGCGGATTTAGTCAAGGCTTTGCGCGTTCCCGGTGATGAAATCTCACGGCAAACGGGAAGCCATATTCGCCTGACTACGGCTGAAAACGGAACGCATCACGTCACGATTCCAAATCATAATCCTCTGAAAATCGGCACTTTTGCCGCGATTTTAGACGACATCGCCGAACATTTTAAAATTAGTCGTCAGGAACTTTTATCAAAAATTAATTTATAAGAAGCATTTATCAGGAGATTTTTAAAAGTGGCAACAGCAACCAAAAAAGCCGGAAATGCGGCGAAAGCAAACGCTAAAAAAGCACCGGCAAAGAAAGCGGAAACCGTTAAAAGCGCGGCGAAGAATAACGCCAAAGAAATTGTCGAACCGGCGAATCGGATGGTCGGCGACGGCTTTAATGAAACTGAAACCGTGATTGAAACGGCGAAATCGGTGAAGCCTGAAAAATCGGTTAAAGCGAAAAAAACTGCGGGCGCGAACGGCAACAGTTCGGCGAAAAATTACGGCGGTTTGAGTGCGGAAACGCTCGTGAAAATGTATCGCACGATGTATATGTCGCGGCGCGTTGACGATAAGGAAATTCAGCTTAAAGGTCAGAATAAGATATTTTTCCAGATTTCGGGCGCGGGACACGAAGCGGTTTTGGTCGCGGCAGCGCAGGCGATGAAGCCCGCGTATGATTGGTTTTTTCCGTATTATCGGGATCGTGCGCTGATGCTCGGGCTTGGGATGACGGCGCAGGAAATGTTGTATTCGTCGGTCGGCGCGGAAATTGATCCGAACTCGCACGGGCGGCAGATGCCTTCGCATTGGGGACATAAGGATTTAAATGTTCCGTCGCAGTCGAGCTGTACGGGTTCGCAGGCTCTGCACGCGGTCGGCGCGGCGGAAGCCGGTTATCGCGCGTCTTTGGTGAAAGGTTTGCAGGACAAAATTAGCGGATTCAAAGGCGATGAAGTCGTTTATATGTCGGTCGGCGACGGCACGACGAGCGAAGGCGAATGGTGGGAAGCCTTGAATTCGGCTTGCAATATGAAATTGCCGGTGATTTTCGTCGTCGAAGATAACGGCTACGCGATTTCCACGCCGGTCGAAGTCGGCACGGCGGGCGGCGATATTTCAAAATTGGTCGCAGGATTTCCGAATCTTTTGATTCAAAAATGCGACGGGACGAATCCGGTTGAAAGTTACGAAACATTCGTTCGCGCCGTCGCATTTTGCCGTCAGCGCAAAGGCGCGGCGTTCGTTCACGCGAAAGTTACGCGCCCGTATTCGCACTCGCTTTCGGACGACGAAAAGCTGTATCGTCCAACCGAAGAATTAGAAAAAGACGCGGCGATTGATCCGATTAAAACCTTCGCCGAATTCATAATGACCGAGGGAATTATTTCGTCGGAAGATTTGGAGATTTTGCGAAAGGAAGTTGATAAAGAAGTTACGGAAGCGGCTGATATTGCGATTGTAACGCCGCAACCGCCGCCGGAAAGCGCGTTCAGAAACGTCTTTTCGCCCGACGTTGACCCGACATCGAAAGATTTTGACACCGAAGATGGCGCGGAACTTTCCGGCAACGCGGGAACGATGGTTGACCTCATCAACCGCTGTATGCACGAAGAAATGGAGCGTGATGAACGCATCGTCGTCTTTGGCGAAGATGTCGCCGATGTCTCGCGCGAAGAATATCTCGAAACCGTCAAAGGCAAAGGCGGCGTGTTCAAAGTGACGGCGAATTTGCAGCGCAAATTCGGTTCGGCGCGTGTTTTTAATTCGCCTTTGGCGGAAGCAAATATCGTCGGTCGCGCCGTCGGTTTGTCTTTGCGCGGCATCAAACCCGTCGTCGAAATTCAGTTTTTTGATTATATTTTCCCAGCGTTTCACCAAATCAGAAACGAAGTCGCGGTTACTCGTTGGAGGAGTGACGGCGACACGAAATGCCCGATGGTCATTCGCGTTCCGGTCGGCGGCTATTTGAAAGGCGGCGCGGTTTATCACTCGCAAAGCGGCACGACTTTGTTCGCGCACACGCCCGGATTGATGATCGTTTATCCGTCTAACGCGCTCGATGCGAACGGACTTCTTAGAACCGCGATTCGCTGCGACGATCCGGTTTTGTTCCTCGAACACAAACATCTTTATCGTCAGGTCTACAACAAATCACAATATCCGTCGAGCGAATTTTTAATCCCGTTCGGCAAAGCGAAAGTCGTCCGTGAAGGCACGGACGTAACAATCGTCACTTATGGCGCATTGGTTCAAAGAAGTTTTGAAGCCGCGAAACGCCTCGAAAAACAAGGCATTTCCGTCGAATTAATTGATCTACGAACGCTCGTCCCTTACGATTGGGAGCGCGTCGCCGAATCTGTCAAAAAGACCAACCGCGTCATCGTCGCGCACGAAGACCCGATTTCCTACGGCTACGGCGCGGAACTCGCCGCCCGCATTTCCGACGAACTTTTTGAATATCTCGACGCGCCTGTCAAACGAGTCGGCGCAACCGACACCTTCGTCGCCTACGCGCCGCAGGTCGAAGATTTCATCCTCCCGCAAATCGAAGATGTCGAAAAAGCGGCGGCAGAATTGATGAAATATTAATCTTTTAACCACATAGAGACATAGAAAACATAGAATTGAACAATCAAAATATATGATTTCTATGTCCCTATGCGGTTAAATTATTTCTTGCTCACCGCTTCAAAAATAAAGTTTTGAACCTCGTCGCTGAAAGGTTTTTTCCAATCGGTCTGCCAATTTTTTTCGTCAGAATACATTTTGTTTAAGCCTTCCTGAATTTGGTTGTCGCCGCCGGTGAATTGGTTGAGCAATCCGCGCCAGCGATTAGCGAGACTTTGCGCCCGTGTGTCCGAAGGTTTTGTGCCGTCGGCGATTGCCGCTTCGATGTCGGCGACGAGTTCGCTCCAGTCTTTTGTGACTTTTTCCTGCAATTCGGGCGACCACAGATTTTTGCGGTCTTCGACTTTCGCCTGCGCTTCTTCCGAATAATATTTTTTTGTCCATTCCGTATTTTGTTCCATATTTATCACCTCGATTATTTTTGTAAAAGATTCCCAATCGGTCGCGCCGCCGGTTTCAAACTGTTTTTCGGCGCGGGAAATCGCTTCGAGCGCGAGATTTAATTTGATTCTTTGAGCTTCGATGATTCTTCGCTGAAGCTGCAAAGTTTCGGCTAAATCGAATTCGCGTCCGCCTAAGATTTCCTTAATTTGAGCGAGCGAAAAACCGATGAATTTTAAGGTTGAAATTTGCTGCAAACGCGCGAATTCCCTTTCGCCGTAAAGCCGAAAACCGTGGCGGTCGAGCGCGTGCGGTTTGAGCAGACCGAAACGGTCGTAATAATGCAGCGTCCGCACGGTCACTTTTGAAAGTTCGGCAAATTCTTTCGTCTGCCATAATTTTTCAGTCGAAAACATCAGCTATTTCCTCACTCGAAATCTAATTTAAACTATCACGCAGCGTCAGACGCAAGCGTTATTTTTTCACGAAACGGAATTTTTTGAAAAGTTTTATTTGAAATTCAAATTTCAGGTTTCACGGCAACCCGAAGTCGGTTAAAATAATCGGAAATCACATTGCCGATCAACGCGCCCGTGATTGACCGGAACAATGGAAAATATTCAATCGGAAGAAGTTATCAAAGAATTCGGCAGGCGCGTCCAACGCTGTTACGGCTGTTTTATCTCGTATTATTTGAAGGATATGTATCTCGGCGAAGACGTGACGTTTTTTTGCGATCACTGCAAAGACGATTCGATGTTTCATTTCGACGATTTTTCAAAGATTTTGGACATTTCCAAATTGCGCGAAGTTTCCGAAGGCGATCATCACCATTGATTAGTGGTGAACGGTAAACGGTGAGTGGGAAGATTTCTTTAGTGAGAAGTAAGAAATGGGACGCGGACGAACGCGGATCGAGCGGATTGCCGCTGTTATAATTCTTTAAAAATCGGCGAAAATCAGCCTAATCCGTGTTCATTCGCGTCCTATTTCTTTGTTCCCTGCGCCGTTTGCTTTATTTTGCGGCTTTGCGCCTTGGCGGGAAATTATTTTGTGTCACTAGAGTTTTATCCGCCCGCTGACGCAGGCGGTTCTGACAAATTTTAATGAAGAAAGTTACGCTTTCAATCAGTAATTCGCAGGAGAATCGAACGGTTACGCTCGAAGATGAGATGACCGTCGGGCGGACTGCGCCGTCTGGACTGGTTTTACAGGATGTCGGGCTTTCGCGCAAAAATACGACGTTTTTCCGCGACGGCGAAGATGTTTTGGTCGTTGACGAAAATTCGACGAACGGAACATTTCTCAACGGCGCAAAAATCGCCGGTCGTCCGCAGGTTTTGAAAGACGGTGATTCTTTGAAGATCGGCAGCGAAACAATCATTCGTGTCGAATTTGAAGGCGCGAAACAAACCGCGCAAAAGACTGAAACAACCGATTATCAAGTTCCGCCCAAAACAGTCAACACAACTGAATCAGGTGTTTACGACATTCGCGCAGGCAAAGTCCAAAATCCAAAATCCAAAATCCAAAATCCAGATTCGGCAGATTCAAGTTTCAGCACCAATAAACTTTTGCTCGTCGGTTCAGCGGCTTTTACGCTGTTGTTTATTGTTCTCGGCGCGGTTGTTTTTTTCGTCGTCAGAACGCACGACAACGGCGGTTTGATTGCCGGTGATAAACCTATTCAACAGATTTCGGCGCAGGCGGTCATTCCCGTGCGCGTCATTGATCCGCTTGGCGGTGAAGATGAGAACGATCTGGATGATCTGATGTCTTCGTGGGAAGTCGAGGAAAAAGAACTCAACGCTTCGGACATCGAAGAGATTAAAACGACCGAAGAAAAAGGCACTTCCGACCTGAAAGTTCCCATCGAATTCTGGCAGAAACAGCGTGACCTCGCGCTCAACCACGCGGGCGCGGCGGGCGCGGAACGTGCCGGTTTGATTACCTTGCCGCAGGAACTTTTCGGCGGCGGCGTGCCGAAACAAAAAGCCAAGCTCGCCGAATTAATCCGCGAAGGCAAATATAAACAGCCGATGGATTTCGCCGATCTCGCGCAGTTGCGGCTCGATCATATTCTGGTCGAGATGCCGATGGCGACCAACAGTTTTGTTCTCGATGTCGGCGGCAGCGCGGGCGAAGGCGAATTTACTTCGTTCGATTGGGACGCGGGCGTTCAGCCGATTGCAACGGGTTCGGACAAATATAAAACTTTGCAGCGTCTGGCAAATGATTTTGACGGGCAGAAATATGATTTGAATAATCCGAAAGACCGCAAACAAATGCGGATGCGCCTGCTGCGAATGTATAACGCCAATTCGCGCAAGGTTTTTGAAGAACTGTGCAACGCTTATTATCAAAAATTTCACGTTCCGCTGCGGGTGACGAGCCTCACGCGCTCGATGGATTATCAAATTTCCCTCAACAAAACCAACGCCAATTCATTCAAAGTCAGCGGCAAAGGCTCGCTGCCGCCGCATACGTCCGGCTGCGCCTTCGATATGTCGCGCAAAAATCTTTCCGCCGAAGAGCAGAATTTTATGATGATTCTGCTCTCGACCTGGGAACGCGACCACAAACTCGATTCCCTCCGCGAAGGCAGCGACAACGCCTGTTTTCACACATTTATTTATCCCGACGGCAAAGAAGCGCAATAATTCAAATGAACCCGACCGGAGCGCAAAAATCTTGTTTGCTTTAAGTCCGTATGAGCAGCGCGAGAACAGACTTTATAGTCTGAACCTGAATTTATACTCAACATAGAAGTTTTTGCTCTGCATAAATTAGTCAAAGCTGTTTGCGTTTTTCATTAGATTTTAGACGACAAAGCATCTTTTCGGCGGGTTCGTGTGTCATAGGATAAAACGACGGCTCTCAAAAAATTATTATGACAAAAATATTTCTCTCACTAATCTTTGTTTTCTCGTTAAATTTAATCGTTTGTTTCGCGCAGACACCGTTGAAAACAGAGGACGCGGAAAAGGTTTTGACCGAAGAGATTCAATTAAATGTGGCGGCTTTTGACCGCGACGGCAATTTTGCGACTGATTTACAGAAGGAAGATTTGGTAATCGTCGAGGACGGGCGGCTGCATCAGGCGAATAGTGTGCGGCTGATCGCGCCGAGCGTTTTAATTGCGATGGACACGGGCGGCGCGACCAGACAGGTTAAAAATATCACGACGACGCGCCGGGTTGCCGAAAATCTGGTCAATTCGCTGCAAACCGGCAGCAATATCGCGCTGATGCAGTTTCACGATCAGGTGGAGATTATTTCGGATTGGCAGACCGATAAAACCGAACTGCTCAAAACGCTCGAAAACAAGACCAATTTCGGCAGGAGAAATTCGTTCACCGCCGCGCTCGAGGCGGCAGACGGCTTTCTGCAAAAATCGCCGACGCGCAATCGTCACCTGATTTTGATTACCGACGGACTCGACGGCGTTGACGGGAAAGAGGCGCGAAGCGCGGCGGTCAAAAAACTTTTGACGAGCGGCATCGTCGTTCACGTCGTCAGCTATTCGCAAATCGAATTTGCCGCCGTCAAACCGCAAGCCCGAATTTGGCGCAAAGGCGAATATCACCCGAAGCGTCTGCCCGAAGATGTCGAACTGCTCATCTCCGGCGCGATGTTTCCGGGATTGCCGCCCGAAGCCGCCCGATTGAAGGCTTTTTCGCCGCGACTGATTTCGGTGATGGTTGATTACCCGTATTTGAAAGAAAAAAACGCGCACTTAAAATCACTCGCCGCCGCGCAGAATCAGTTGTCGCTGCTGTCGGACTTGACCGGCGGCGAATTCGTTCTGCCCGATTCGATTAAAGAAATAATCGAAAAATCAACTTTAATTGCTCACGGCATCAACTCGCAATATGTCGTTACCTATTCACCGAAACGTCCGCTCAAAGATATTCTGCACAGCGAAATCCGTCAGATCGAAGTTTCTTCCAAACGCCCCGATATTGACGTGCAGGCTTCGCGCCAACTGATCGTTTTCGGCAGTGATAATAAAGAATGAATATTATCCGATCAGCCGATACCTTAAAATTTCATTGACAAGCCGGAATTTGCGGATTAAGATATGAGGTCTAAAAGACTTTATCGAAACGAAATCCGATGTTTCCCGATGTTAAATTTTATTTCGATAAACTAACACTTAACATTAAAAAAAAGGAGAAAAACAATGATGCTACCCGACCAAGAACCCAACACCCTGGACGATCAGGAACCGAATACCAAAAATATGCAGGAACCGAATACCAAAAATATGCAGGAACCGAATACCAAAAATATGCAGGAACCGAACACCAAACAAGACCCTTCGGACGATGAATTTCAAGAGCCGAACACCAAATAACTTTTAATCAAAAAACGCCTGCTGATCGCAGGCGTTTTCATTGTCAACAGGTAATTCTCAAAGGTCGAATCCGATTTTTCCCATTAAAATATCCCAGCGCGAATCCTGATACAGCGGACGAAAACGCGGGTTGACTTTGGCGTGAGTGATGCCGGAATCGTGTTCGTCGAAAGCGTGTTCGAGCCATTTAAATGCTTCGTCAGCCGCGCCGCGCATCGCGTAAACTTCGGCGATTTGATAAGCATTGCCGCCGGTGTATTCGCCGATCAAGATTTTCAACGCGTCGTCTGATTCAGCATTTTGCCCGGTTTGAAAATAGAGAATCGCCTGCGCCCAGAGCCGCCAAAATTCGTCGGGTTCGCGTTTTGCCTGCTTGAGCGCGTCGGCGGCGTGTCCGTCATCAAAAAGCACGAGCGCAAGCAAGGCGCGGGAAACGAATCTTTGCGGAACGAGTTCCAACGCTCTCAAAAACGCCTGTTCTGATTCCGCCAGATTGTCCGCCGCGTGGCACGTCAAGCCGAAATTATGCCAAAACGCTCCGCTCAGAGGGTCTTGCGCCAAAACGCGGCGACTCAGACTTAATGCTTCCTCGAATCTTCCCAATTTATAAGCCAAAACCGCCGCGCCGTCCAGCACCGAAGAACTTCCCGGCGCGAAATTCAAAGCCTTCTGATATGAAGATTCGGCGGCGCGGAAATCCCAATCGTGCGCGATCTGGATTCTGCCGAGCTGCGCGTGAGCTTCCGCCAGATTCGGTTCGAGCGACAATGCGCGGTTTGCCGCTTCGCGTGAACGGTTGAAACCTTCTTCGACCGGAACCCAGGCTCTGCCGGCTTCGATTGAAAAAGCGCGTCCGAGTTCCGCCCAGCCGAGCGCGTAACCTTCGTCCAGTTCGAGTGCCTGACGAAAATAACCGATAGCTTTGGACGTATCTTCGCGCGTCGTGCGGTCGAGAAAATGTCTGCCGAGCATCATTAAACGCTGCGCTTCGGGGTTGGCGGCGCGACCTTTGACGGCTCTCGCAACATCGGACATCACGCGTCCGCCGGCATCCGTGTCGAAACTTTCGCCGAATAACCTGGAGCGCAGTTCGACGACGACCGAATGCGCGATGTCGTCCTGCACGGCGAAAATATCGTCCATCGTCCGGTCGTATGTTTCCGACCAGAGATGATAACCGTCGGCAACTTTGATTAATTGAACCGAGATGCGAACGCGGTTTCCCGCCATCCGAATGCTGCCTTCCAAAACCGACGCGACATTTAACACTCTGCCGATTTCGGCGATGGTCGTTGCCTTGCCTTTGAATGAAAATGCCGACGTTCGCGCCGCCACGCGCAAACCGTCAATTTTTGAGAGAACATTAAGCAGTTCTTCCGCCAAACCGTCGGAAAAATAATCGCCGTCTTCGCTGCGGCTCATATTGACGAACGGCAAGACGGCAATCGTATTGGCGGGTTCGGTGTATGCCGCCGCATTGGTTCGGATAATTTCGGTCTGATAGCCGGCGATGGCATCGGGCGAAAATGTTCGTTCCAGTTCGGCTTCGAATTCGAGACGTTTCCGCAGAGATTTCAGTTCGACGATTAATTCTTCGGCGTTTTGATAACGGTCGTCGGCACGTTTCGAGAGCATCCGAAACGTGATTTTTTCGAGTTCGGGCGGCGTTGGAAATTCATAAGCCGAAAACGGCGGCGGTCCTTTTTCGAGAATCGAAACAATCGTGTGATTGACGGTTTCGCCGGCGAACGGCTGCCGTCGCGTCAGAATTTCATACAAAATCACTCCGAGACTGAAAATGTCGCTGCGGTGATCAACCGCGTGTCCGCGAGCCTGTTCGGGCGACATATACGCCGCCGTTCCCATCACCATTCCCGCCTGCGTGTGAAGCTGCGTCGCATCTTCGGGTTCGGTCATATACTGGTTCGCCGCAAATGTTTCCGAAAGTTTTGCCAGCCCGAAATCCAAAACCTTGACGTAACCGTCACGGCGAATCATGACGTTTTCCGGCTTGATGTCGCGGTGAACTATTCCGGCGGCGTGTGCCGCGTTTAATGCCGAAGCGATCTGAATAACGATTCTTAAAACTTCCGACAGTTCGACTCTGCCTTCGCGCATCAGTTCGCGCAGAGTTTTGCCTTCGACCAGTTCCGACGCGAGAAAATGTGTGCCGTCCTGATCGCCGAATTCGTAAATCGTCAGAATATTCGGATGATTAAGCGCGGAAGCGGCGTGTGCCTCGCGCTCGAAACGCATCAATCTCTCGGCATCGGAGGCGATTTTTTCGTATAAAACCTTGAGCGCAACCCGCCGCCGCAGCCGCGTATCTTCCGCCAGATAGACCTCGCCCATCCCGCCCGCGCCGATTTTTGAAACGATGCGGTAATGCGACAAAAGCGTATTGGGGGCTGGTTTGATATTCATTAAAAAATCAGATTTTCGGAAGTTGAGTTTGATAACATCCCGGTTTTTGCAGTCATATTTTAGTCGAATTATGTCTGATTAATTCGATAATAAACTTTTGAGGGAGATAAATCATCAGATTTGTCCAATTCTATCTAATTCGTCAGTTTTCAACAAAAGTGAGTTTGTTTTTATCGAACTTCAAATCGCTGAATGATTTTTAAGAGTTTTTCATACTTATAAAAACGGAACACGGATTTTACGGGTTAAGCAGATTTTCACAGTTTTTTTCAATTCCGGTAAATTCGCCAAATCCGCCAAATCCGTGTTTTATTTGACCTTGACCAACATTCCTTTTTCATTGGATTCGTGCGCCGCGTCAATTACTTTTTGAACTTTTAAGCCGTCGGCAAACGTCGCGGCGTGTTTGATTTCGGCTGCGCCTTGACGAATCGCTTCGACGATTTTCGGCGCAAAGGCGACAAATCCGCCCGGAAAACCCGAATCGAAAACGCCGTCCACGCCGCTGCCGATTTTAGTTTCGATTTCGCGCCAATTATTTGCGCCTTCACTAATAAAAAGTTCACCTTTGTAGCCGATTCGCATCGCGCCGCGTGTGCCGCTGAATTCGACAAAATGCTGATAATCGGGGTATTCGACCATCGAAACCGAGACGCTGCCGGTCGCATCTTCAGTCAAATCGCCGTCGGCAAAACGCAAAATTAAATTAAATTCGTCGTCGGTCGAAACTTCCTTTAAATCATCGCTTGCGTCTCTGCGCTGTTTGACGTGAGTTTGCAGTTGGCAGAAAATTTCGGAAATTTCCGCGCCGGTCAGCCACAAAAGTGAATCAATAATGTGCGAACCGATTGCGCCCAACGCGCCGCCGCCCTGCATTTTGTCCGACCACCAATTCCATTTGATATTCGCGTCGCCGCGCTGCGGATTGCGGAACGTGTAACGTGCGTGGCGAACTTTTCCGATTGCGTTATCGCGCAGCATTTGAAAGGCTTTTTGTCTGCCGTTTTGAAACCGCAATTCGTGGTCAATCAGCGCGAGAATGCCTTTTTCGGCGGCTTTCGCGGTCATTTCTTCCGCTTCCGAAGCATTCATCGCCATCGGTTTTTCGCCTAAAATATGCTTGCCGCGCTCAATCGCATACAAAGTCTGCTCGAAATGTTGTGCTGGCGGCGTGGTGATGCAGACCAAATCCACATTTTCGCTGTCAATCGTTTCGCGCCAATCGTCGGTAAAATGCGGAATGTTAAATTCCCGCGCCGTGCTTTCCGCATTCGCCAAACTGCCGCTTGCGACCGACGCGATTTCGACATTTTCACACCGCAAAAACGCCGGAATCTGCACCTTTCGCGCAAAACCCGTGCCGATAAAACCGATTCCGACTGTTTCCTTCATAGCGAAAATTAAAGCACGAATGCACAAAAGAAAAAAGCGCGGAAAATTTAATTTCCCCGCGCCCGTTTGATTTTAAATGATTTTTCAGACGATCTGCAATGCCGTTAAATATCTCGCTGTTAAATCAGCCTTCATCAATTCCGAGCGTCAGATTTGCTTTGATTTTTTTGCGATTATTCATCAGAAATTTTTCGTAAACTTCGCGGTCAGCCGTTTTCATTTTAACGATTTGTGCGCCGATTAAAAACCGATCCGTCGAAACGTGTTGCCCGACCTGAATATACCGCCGCCCGATGATCTGCATCTGCACCTTTGCGCCGCTCAAATCCAGTTCGGCATTGAGCAGATTGCCTTCGCCGACCAGATATTTTTCCTTGATGCGAACTGACGCAACGATAAAACCGATGCCCGTTTTGCTCATATCGCTGGTTTCGCCGGTGATCGTCAAAGGCTCGGTCGGCATTTCCAATCTCCCGGTATGGCGATCCGGTTCGAGCCGGATTTTTATCGGAATATGAAAATCTTTGCGCGGAGACACTACGCGCTCATTCAGCGATCTGCTTAATTTGGAAATCAGCTTTCGTATCATTTTTTATAAATTGATCGTTGAAAATCCGGTAAAACTCTAGGGGTCAAGAACATTTTATAAACCTTTTTCGGCAAAAGCACAACATTTTTTCTTGAGAAACGGTTTAATTCACCAATATTTGTCCGCCGTTGTCTTTTTCAAGCATCTTCGGCTTGATTTTTTCGCCGATCTCGAACGAATAGGAAAGTTTGCCGGTTTTGCCGTATTCCGACGGAATTGCCGCCGTGCGGTAAGATTTGCCGTCATCGGAAACGGCGACGGCGAAATTATAACCGTTTTGCGCCGCCAGGGAATCTTCGGAAATCAGACCTTTGGACAAAAGCGTCGGCAAATCAGCGTAAACGCCGCCGTTTTGCAGTGAATATATCATCTCGGATTGGGAAATTTTTTCGACCACTTTTTTCGCTTCGGTTTGATGCGTTTCGAGCCGCAGATTGAAAAAATAATTTTTGCCCTGTTTCTGAATTACTTTTTCCGCTTTTTCGTCAACCGTTAAAATCGTCCAGTAATTGTCTTTTTTTCGCAAACTAAATGTCTGAATATCGTTTTTGCCCGTCTGCACATCGGGAATTTTCGCCATCACCGTCGCTTTGTCGCCTGAGACGGCTTCGCCGTTAATCGAGATTTGCGGCGAAACTTCCTGCGCCAGCGATTCGAAATCAACCTGTAAATCCTGCAATTCGGCTTCGGTCAAACCTTCGACCGCCGGACGCAGATTGGTTAAAAGTATCGCCTCGCGGAAACGCTTTTCGCGCAAATGGGCAAAAAATGCGCTGACCGTTTCCGCCGGCGAATTCGGCTTAATCTCGATTTTTCCGGCTGAAACCGGATTTTCAGCCGTTTTGCCGCTCGTTTGAACGGCATCCGAAAGAATGTTTTTTTCGACCGGCACATTTATTTCGGCTGATTTTTGTTTGGCGGCTTCGACCGCGCAGCCGCTCAAAATCAACGCCGAAATAAACAGTAAAAAAAACGGCACAGACACGAATGATTTAAATTGAAGCATTTATTTTAATAGCCTGAAAAATCGGGATGTAATGTTAAAAGATTAAAAGCCGGACGACTTTTGGAAGGACGCAGCCGGAGAATTCGCGGCTCGTTGATTTTCATTATACGCTATGCGGGGCAAAACGTAAAACAATATTTTACTTCAATTTCAAATAAAAAATTCAATAGACATCTTTCCTAAATAAGTCCGTTTGCGGACGTTGGATTTGAGCTACAGGCGGAGCAGAGCGAAACCTGTAGTCGTTGATAACAAGGATTTAGAGTCTGTTGGCAGACGACAGTAGATTTTTTCGCCGGCAAATCGGCTGATAAAAATGTGAACAAATTAACGACACGCTGACGCGGTGTCGCTAAATTTTATATCTGATTCGCAGAAAAGAGGTTATTCAGGATAGTCGTATAATCATTTCGCAAGTGAAAATTACGCGATCAGTAAACCGCTTTTTGCTATCTGTAAAAGATTTTCTTTGAAAAGTTCGTCTATATCGGCGGCGGATTCCTGATCGGACATCATTTTTAATTTATTCAAAACCGATTCGGGAGAATTTTCGCCGTCAAGCAGCACGAGCATTTGCCGGATTAAATCATTTTCGAGCGAAAAGTTTAATCCGCTCAGGGTCGTCACCGTTTGCCCGCGCCGCGCCTGCCAGCGGGCAAAATCGCTGACTTTCGGATGATCGCTGATGTCGGGAGTGAAACGCGGCGCAATAGTGCGGAGTTTGACAAAATTTGCACCGTAAAGACGAAACAGCATTGCCGCCGCCGCTTCGACATCTTCGCCGGTTGCAATGATTTGTTTTTCCGCCAAGATTCTGACGGATTCGGTCATTAAATCATCAAAACTTACGCTGTTTGTCCAAATTCCGCCTAAATAATCGAGCGCGGCTTTGGTCAGCGAGTGGTCAATCTGGAAAGTAACATTTTTAGCCGATGTAAATGTTTCGACGATTTGCGGTTCGAGATTTATTTCGGGCAAAACGGGTTTGACCGCCGAGGAGAGATAAAATTCACGAATAATTTCAGGCGGCATTTCGCGTCGGATTTTGATGTTTTGATGACACAAAAGCGTCTGCCTGAAACGGCGACCTTTGATAAAATCAAGATATTGCTCGATTTTTATCACGTCATCGCCGAAACCCGCGAGCAATTCCTGCGCTTTCGGCGGCAAATGAAAAGTCTGCGATGAAAAAACTTCGGCTTCGGAGAGAAACTGCAAATCGTTTTTTTCGGCTTCGCTGATAAAATCGGTAAAATAAAACGGCTGATTAATTTCCGACAAATCGTCGTGAAAAATATTTTCGCGGCTGCGTTCGGCGATATTCGAAAATTCCTGTCTGACGATTTCCCCGTAAAAACTTTTATCTTCGACATTTTCGCTTAAAAATTCGAGAAATTTCAGCGACGATTCGACCTGTTCGAGCGGTTCTTTGATTTCCCGGACGTGAAAACGCATCATTTCCCGCGTCAGATTTCGCAGATGGCAACCCGGAAAAGCGTTGTAGGAAATGTAGCCGACACCGTTTTCATCGAGCATTTCGCTGTAGATACGCCGGATTTTCGCGCGGACAAAATCAGGCACCCACGAAAAAAGTCCGTGCGCGATGATGTAATCGAACTTGCCGAAATTGGCGGCGTTGATCTCCAAAACATCCTGCGCGTAAAATTCGACGTTTTGCAGACCGATTTCTGCGACCGCTTTGTTCGCATCGTCAATATGTTTGACCGACAGATCAACACCGACAAAACGGCTCGACGGCAAACTGTAAGCGATTGAATTCAAATTACTTCCGTCACCGCAGCCGAGTTCCAAAACGCGGCAGTCGTTGATCTTCGCCGGATTCATCCCGTGCATTTTCGCAATCGTCGCCAAATTATCGGGATGCGTCTGCGGAAATATGTAACTCGGATACGGAAGTTCATCGTAAATAAAATTTTCGGTCATAAAATTTTCGCCGCCGTTAAAATTTAAATAAAGAAAGCCGTCAAAGTTCGCACACACACAATTCACAGTCATTTTGTGGATTTACGTCTTTGACGGGTTTTTAAGAAATGATTGCCGCAAAAAGACGCAAAAAAGAATTGCTCTTTTGTGTTTTTTTGCGGTTAATATTTATCTTTTCCGGTTGTCCGATAAAGACATCACCCAACTTTATTTTTACCCGCGAGCAGCAATTCGCGTCCGACGTAGTAAAGAATCAACGCCAGAATCATAAACGGAATCGTGCCGAGAACGTCGGAATAATCGCCTTTGAAAAACGGATTGCCGGTGTCAGCCCATTTCTTGAAACTATCCTGCAAATTGGCAAGCGCGGGAATGACGGCGAAAACCGCCACCAAAATTCCCGCAATCGCGCCGCCTGCAATGTAGCCTGAGGCGAGCAGAACGCCGTTCGATTTATCCGTTTCGGCGATCACTTCGTCTTCGGTCAGATTGCGTTTGGCGAGTTTGCGTTTAAGATAAATATCCACGAAATAACGCACCAGACCGCCGACGAAAATCGGCGCGGACGTGGAAATCGGCAGATACAAACCGACCGCAAACGCGAGCGCGGGCGCACCGGAAAGTTCCAGCACGACGGCGATCATCGCGCCGATCAAGACTAATCCCCACGGCAGATTCTGCCCCAAAACGCCTTTGATAATGTAGCTCATCAAGGTCGCTTTCGGCGCATCGTAGCGCGTCAGATCGTTGCCGTTTTCGTCTTTTTTAATCACGCCGTTGATGCCCGGATCAACGAAATAAACGACTTGCCCCTGATTATTGACGAGATATTTGCCGATTTGTCCTTCTTTCGGATCGGTATTCTGCCAGACGCGATAGGTTGCGGTGTCTTCGGTTTTGAATTTGCCGCCGACCTGTTCAGCCTGCAACTGTCCGTTTTGGCGAAAAAGCTGCTGTTCGCTGACTTGATAAGTGGCAAGCGGCGAAGTCGGGTCAACCTTCTGATAATACGTCTGCGAACTGTTCAAAAAGATCAGCAGCGGACCTAAAACGAGTGCCGAACCGAGTGCGCCGACGAGAATGGCGATTTGCTGGCGGCGCGGAGTCGAACCGACGAGAAATCCCGTTTTCAAATCCTGCGAAGTCGTGCCGCCGTTTGATGCGGCGATACAGACGATGCCGCCGATACTCAGCGCGGTGACGAAATAAGGATCGGGTTTCGTCCAGCCCAAGAGCCAGAAAACCAGACAGGTAATCAACAAAGTAGCAACCGTCATTCCCGAAATCGGATTCGACGACGAACCGACTTCGCCTGTCAGACGCGACGAAACGGTGACGAACAAAAAGCCGAGAATGATAATCAGAATCGCGCCTAAAAACGAGACGACCGGATTGGCAAAAACGCTCAAACCCAATTGCGGGAAAAGCATAATCGCGGCGATCAATCCCAACACGCCGACGACCACCCATTTCATCGAAATATCCTGATCGGTGCGCGGCAGATGCGAACCGTCGGCTTCCGCACCGCCGCCGCGTAAGTCCGCAATTCCGCCCTTCAAACCGTGCCAGATCGTCGGCAGCGATTTGGCGAGCGAAATCATTCCGCCCATCGCCACCGCGCCCGCGCCGATATACAAAATATACGCGCCGCGAATCTGCCCGGGCGACATCGAATCAATCGTCCGCGCCAGTTCCGGCGCAAGCGGCACGGCTAACCCCGCGCCGAAATATTTAATCAGCGGAATCAAAACCATATACGACAGCACGCCGCCAGCCATCATAATTCCGGCGATATACGGACCGATAATGTAGCCGACACCGAGCAAAGCCGGATTGTTTTCGAGCGAAATCGAACCGCCTTTGAGCGTCGAATCGGAAAATTCTTTTTCCGGCGTGTCCTTCCAAAACGAAAAAACCTGCATCAGCGAGTTGTAAACGAATCCGATGAGAAAGCCGATGGAGATAATTTTGCCGCC
This sequence comes from Pyrinomonadaceae bacterium, assembly GCA_965247235.1. Taxonomy (GTDB): domain Bacteria; phylum Acidobacteriota; class Blastocatellia; order Pyrinomonadales; family Pyrinomonadaceae. The sequence goes on along the minus strand of OZ252004.1, from coordinate 4,179,027 downwards.
CTGCAACGCCGAATCGTCGGTTTCGGAAACTTTAACGTCGGCGTATTCGTTGGCAACGGCGCGAGATTCAGACGACGCGCCCGCCTTCAAAACTTCAGCGCAGGCTGTGCCTTCCGGGTATTTCAAAATCCCGTGCTGGTCTTTAATCAAGGCGCGGCGCAGCGGAATCATCATCAAAATCCCCAAAAGTCCGCCCAAAACCGCGACGAGCATCACGCGCCAGAATTCGAGATCGAATCCCAAAATCATAATCGCGGGCATCGTCACGCCGACCCCGAACGCGATTGATTCGCCTGCGCTTCCGGCAGTTTGGACGATGTTATTTTCCAGAATCGTCGCGTCCTTTGCACCGAATTTTGAAAGCAGTCGAAAGAGCGTAATCGAAATCACGGCGACCGGAATCGAAGCCGAAACGGTCAAGCCGGTTTTCAACACGAGATACAGCGACGACGCGCCGAAAACGATGCCGAGCAATGTGCCGACAATCAACGGAAAAACGCTCAACTCGCGCATATTCGTCACTGCGTCGGGAATATACGGGCGAAATTTCTCTAAAAATGGATTCAAAGCCATAACGGAAAACCAAAGCCTCCAAAATTTTTAATGTGCTGCCAAAGGAAGAGTTTTATTGTCTGAAAGTCTTGCGTTAATTTAGCTTGACCGTGAATATTTAGCAAGTCTTTCGCCGGAATTATTTATTTTACCGGCAATGATTATTTGAGCGCGGCGGAGAGTTTTTCAAATTCCGCTTTGGTGAGAATTCGATACGCCGGATGTTCGGAATCTTCGTAGATTTTGCTGTGATGAATCGCCGGATATTTTTGTTTTCGCATTGTCGAATCGAGATGTCGCCAGGTTTTATAACTGAGATTTCCCTGCCGTTTTTTTCGCAGACGTTTGCCGAGTTCGCGCCACGCGGCGAGAAAATCTTTTTCCGTGCCTTGAAAATCCAGACTGCTTTTGACGAATGCGTCCGCCGCTTTTTCAGCGTTTCCGCCGCGAGCGCGAAACGGGCGGAGATTCAGCCTGCCGATTTCGCCGTCAGCGCAGAGCGGCTGCCATAACGCTTCGCCCGCCGACGGTTTGGCGAGCGTTTGCCATTCTTCATTTAAATATTCACGCGCCATTTCGCGGCTCGGCGCGGCGTGTTCGCCGCCGCGCGTCGCCTGAAAAATCCATTTATAAGCGTCTTCAATCTGAAAATTTGCGTCCTGCGCCCATTGCGGCAGTGCAAAATCCATCAAAGCCGACGGCGAACAAAAAAGCAGAAAAAATAAAGCCAAGGTGTGCATAAAGTGAATAATTATTTCCCGTTAACACCGCGACGATTATTGATAAACCTGACGAACGATGTAAAAATCTGTGCCGGAATGTGTTTGGCGGCGGCAGTAAAAATTTTGTTTTGAGTTCCCGGCACGACCAGATGTGTGCCGCGCATCGTTTCGCGGAAACCGATTTCGGCGACTTTTGCGGCGGTCATTCCGGCGTTTTTTTTATCGGCAATGCCCGCGCGGGTGCGAAATTCGGTTTGGGTAATGCCGGGACAGAGCAGCGTCACGGTAATTCCCGAAGCTGCGACTTCGGCTTGCAGAGCGGAAGAAAAATTGGCGATAAAGGCTTTCGACGCGCTGTAAACCGCCTGTTTCGGGACTGGCGCAAACGAATAAACCGACGCGACATTTAAGATTTTACCGCTTTTGGCGGCGATCATTTTCGGCAAAACGGCTTTCGTTAATTTGAGCATCGCGGCAAGTTGGACATTGAGCATTTTCAGTTCGTCGTCAATGTCCGTTTCGGCGAAATCGCCTTTGACGGCAAAGCCCGCGTTGTTGACCAGCACATCGAAATTTCGATTTTCTAACTGTTTGACTAATTCATCAATCGTCGTTAAGTCGGATAAATCGGCAGTAAAAATTTCGGTTTTTATGTTGAATTTTCGTTCGCATTCCTGAGCGATTTCGCGCAGTGCGGTTTCATTTCGCGCCGTTAAATAAAGGTCGAAACCGTTTCGCGCAAATTCAAACGCCAATGCTTTGCCGATTCCCGAAGACGCGCCTGTGATAATGACCTTTTTGTTCATTTATTATCCGACTGGAGCGCAAGCGGCTCGCTTGCAATGCCTTTGCAAAAGGCAAACGAAGCGTTAAATTAACTCAACTTTGCATAAACTGTGCTTCGTTCTCGCGCTTTCGCGCTTATTGCAAGCGAGCCGATTGCGCTCCAGTCGTGCTTTCCGCGAAATATTCGTTTTCCAAATTTTTAATCGCCGCGCCGATTTGTTTGACGACTTCGATGCTCGCGCGTTTTTTGGAAAGTTCGCCCGCGTCCGGTTTGATAACTTTCATTTTGACGTTAAAAGACGAATTTTTCGGCGGATAATTGGAAAAGCCTTCCTGCTTGTCGCCGCGCAGATAAACGCACAAAACCTGCGCGTTTTCGAGCGAAGTGATGATTTTGCCGACTCCGAAATGCAGACGTTCGTTGTCAAAAATTCCCGTGCGGCTGCGCTGACCTTCGGGGAAAATTAAAACGATATTGCCTTTTTCGAGCAGATAACGGCACATATTCAAAATTGCGTTTTTGTGCGCGGGCGTTCCTTTGCGGTCGAGAAAAATACACTTCGTCAGGTAGAGCGTCAGGTGATAATGCAGTTTTTTCTTGAAAAAATCTCCGGCGGGCAGATTCCACATAAATGCTTTGTAATTAAACAGATACCAAAAATTCGATGCCAACGCCCAGATCATCAGAGCCGAATCAATAAACGTCAGATGATTGGCGCAGATCACGAGCGGCGTGTTCGTGCGTTGTTTTTCCTGCCAGATTTTTTGGAATTGTTCGCGGATTTCGCGCATATTTTCGAGGCGGTAGCCGCGAACATACTTCATCATCAAAATTAAAAGCCCGCCGAACGGCATCAGCAAAATGCGGCAGACATTCGCCTGAAACCGCGTTTTTTCAATCTGCCAGATCGGTGGTTCCTGCACACCTCTTTTGACACTCGAACCTTGAATGACGCGAATCAATTTTTCGGCGCGGCGAATATTTCCGTGCAGTTTACGTCTGCCGAAACGCAGTGTTTTGTTGATATTTATCATTTCAAACCCTGATTTGCCGCGCCGAAAATATTTTCGGGGTCGAGACCGTGTTTGATTTCCTGTTTCCACTTGATCGCGGTTTCCGACATAATTTCGGGCAGAAACGCCTGACGAATTTTGCCGATGCCGTGATGATGCGAAAGCGAACCGCCGCAATTTAAAATCTCTGCGCGGGCGATGTTTTCGAGTTCGACGTAGAGTTTCGACGGATTCGGAATGCCTTTGTAATAAAAACCGAAATAAAAATAAATCGCCACGCCCGTGCGGTAAACCTGCGTGATTCTCGATGTGATAAAAGGCTTTCCGGGCAAGCCGCGTTTTTTGAATTCTTCGTTCAAACGCGCCTTGACGTTTTCGCAGATTTTCAGCGCGTCAGACCACGCGCACGACGTTTCAAACGATTCGGCGATGATGTAATGATTCATCAAAAAATCGCGGATATAGGCGATGCTGTAGGTCAATTGATAACCGCGCCGACCGTTTTCGCCGCCTGCTTTCATTCCTTTGTGTTTTTCGGCGATACGGTAAATTTCCTTTTGATGCGCGTCGGTTTCAATGCGCGTGCCTTCAAAAACCAAGGTGCAGGCGACCATTTCTTCGGGTTTGAAACCTTTAATTTTGGTGACGAAAAACTTTTCGATATTGCTCTTTAAAACCTTGAATCCCTGCGACGCGGGTTTTAACGCCAGACCGAACTGAAACTGCATATTATCAATCAGACGAACGGACGCGGGCGGCGCGGCGGTCAAGGTCAACTCCTTCATAAATTCGTAACCGTCTTCAAACGACGGGAACAAAACCGAGCCGTAAATCTGCGCTTCGGGCAGCGGGAAAAGTTTGACGATTGCCGACGTAATAATGCCGAGCGAGCCTTCCGAACCGAAAATCAGACGGCGCAAATCCGAGCCGACCGATTCGCGCGGCGCGGCTGATTTGCGTTCGAGTTTACCGTCAGCCGTCGCCACGCTGACATCAATTACGATGTCTTCGATGTTGCCGTATTTGTTCTTTTTCATCCCGCTCGCGTTGGTCGCAATCCAACCGCCGAGCGTCGAAAATTCTACGCTGTCGGGTTCGTGTCCCATCATCACGCCGTATTTTTCAAGCTGCGTCATAATGTGCCGACCGACCGCGCCCGCTTCGATGCAAGCCATCATATTTTCTTTATCAATCCACAGAACGCGGTTCATCCGCCGCATATCAACCGAGACGATCAGGCGCGTTTCGTTCTCCGCACAGCGCAGCGCGTCGGTTACGTTCGTGCCGCCGCCGAACGGGATCAGCGCGACGTTGTGACGTTTCGCGGCTTTAATCAGTTCGGCAACCTGCATTTCGTTGTCAGGATAGACGATCAGATCGGGAATGCGCTTGATTTGAAAATGTTTGATCGCAAACATTTCTTCCTGCGTGTGTCCGTGTCCGTGCCGCAGACGGTTTTCGCCGCCGGTGTCGAGCTGATTTGCGGCGAGAAATTTAACGATTTCCGCCGTAAATTCGGGCGCGGCAAGCGGTTCGGGAATCTGCGTCGGATACGAATTCCGATGAATGTCCTGCGGATCGAGCGCAATGCCGAGCGTTTCCCGAATCCACGGCAGCAGTCGCGGCAATTCCTGTCCGCTCAGTTCATACCTGTCACCGAGAATCGTCACGTTGCCGTTTTTTTTAATCGCAAACTGCGTATCGGCAAAGCCCCAATTCTGAAAACTTTCCGTTTCGTCCGCCGTAATTTTCAGCGGTTCGGGATAAATTAAATTTCGTTTATCTGTCATTTTTGATACTTCGGGATGGATTTCTATGTTGATTATGCACATCTCCAAAACGGAATGCTTGAACGATTCTGCTACCAAACAGCCTGCGTTCCGGCTAATTAAACGAAATGAGCGAACTGTGTTTAATCAGCGACGACGGCGCGATGCCTAAACATTGGCGGAAGGTTCGGGTGAGATGAGCGGAATCGGCGAAACCGGCTTCGTAGGCTGTGTCGGTTAATGAACTGCCTTTGGCGAGCAGATGAATGGCGTTCCGCAGGCGTAGCCAGAGCAGATAACGGCTCACGGAAACGCCGACTTCGGCGGTGAAAAGGTGTGAAAAACGGCTTTCGGAAAGCTGCACGCTGGCGGCGATTTCACCGACGGAAACGTGATTTTCCGGTTCGGCGCGAAGCCATTCGATGCTTTGGGAAACACGCGAATCAATCGCCGCGCTCAACAGTTCGTCGCCGTTTTTGATGCTTTTGAGCATTCGTCGGCAGATTTTTTCGCTCTCAACGGTGACGCGGCTCGCTTCTTCAAAACGCTCGAAAATCGGCAGAAAATTCTGCACGACCGCAACCGGAATTCTCGACACGCCTTTCCGCGCCAAAATCGGAATCAAAGGCTGCGCGGCGCGGGCTTCCGGCACGAGAACGATCAGCGCAAGCCGTTTCTGCCGCCCGTCAATCGCGTGATTTTGTCCGGGCGCGATAATCGCCGACTTGTAATTTTGCCATTCGCCGTCCGCCGCCGTCCGCAAACCGAATTCGCCGTCCAAACCGATGCAAATCTTAATCGCCGGTGAAGCGTGCAGACTCGTCTGCGCCGCCGCACCGAGAAACAACGCCTGTTCCTGCCACAGAAAAACCTTCCCGCGCCAGTTCGGGTCTTGATGATCTCCGGTTTTTGGAAATATAAAATTCAAAATTGATAAAACTTAAAACTGTTTTTGTGTTTGCCGATCAGCCACTTTTATTAACATTCTCAATGCTTCGTTAACTGATTCCGCATCGGGAAACGCACTTTGCACGTCGGATTCGAGACGAATTAAATTTGTTCCCGAATTATAACGCTCGACATATTTGCCGCGCACTTTGCCCTTTAATTTCGACAAGTCATATTCGGAACGCATCTCATCTTTTAAAAAACTACAAATATCCATAAAATCATTTTTTCGCTCGAAATGAAGTTTTCCCAATTATATAGTCAAGATGTCTGCCAAATAACAAAAAGTAAAGAAAAATATAAATACCAATAATTGAACTTATTGATTCAACTTATTAAATATCTCATCAAATTCCGATTCAGTCGTCCAACTTTTAGTCTTATTTTCTTTGTTCGATAATCTCCAGAGTGCAAAGGGGGAAGACGCATGGATTTCTCCTTGATGGAAATCGTAAATAATTTTTGCAGGGGCAAGTGAACTTATAGAATCATAGTATTCAATTTCCAAATTCAGGAAAATTGCCTGATCGTTTTTGATCCAACGCTGTTCAATGATTTTATTAACATTCAATTTGGATAAATCGTAAGTTGCATTCATTCCCGTAAATAAACCGTATTTACTCCAAAATGTTATTCTTGTGCTTCTCCAAAAATAATATTTTTCGATTTTATATCCATAAGAATAGAAATTATCACTTTTTTCGTCTGAGGCTATTGTATATGTTAAATTCCAAACTATAATCATCGCCAGACTACATAAAGCAATTGCTGTAAGACCAATCTTTTTGTATTTTCCCTTCATATTTTCAATTTTAATAAAACCGTATTCTAAATGAGCAAAGACACAAATTATAAACTTGATTATAGGCGATTGAGCGGCGAACAGGAATGTTCGCGCTCCGATGGCTAATCACCCAAAAATTTACCGGGAATCAAATAATTTCTCACATAGTCGGCGACGGCTTCGGGCAGATTCGTCATTTTTTTATCATAATCTGTTTGGCGAATCCGCGAAATGTCGGCTTGCGTATGATATTGGTAGCGGTCGCGCAGGTGTTCAGGCATCTCGACGTATTCGATGTTCGGTTCGAGTTCGAGCGCGGCGAAAATCGCTTTTGCCAGTTCGTTCCAGGTGTGCGTTTCGCCTGAACCGATGTTGAATAAACCGCTTGCCGGATTTTCGAGAAAATGCAGCGTCATCTCGACGACATCTTTAACGTAAACGAAATCGCGTCCGAATTCGCCGTCTTTGTAATCTGGATTCGCGCTTTTAAAAAGCTGCAATGCGCCGGTTTCCCGAATCTGCGTGAACGCTTTGTTGACCAGCGAACGCATCTCGCCTTTATGATTTTCGTTTGGTCCGAAGACATTGAAATATTTCAGTCCGACGATGCTTTCAAATAATCCGTTGCGGTGCGCGTATTTATCGAATAAATGTTTGGAATACCCGTAAACATTGAGCGGGCGCAGATTTTCTAGTTCGTCCGCACCGTCGTTCATCCCGTTTGCGCCGTCGCCGTAAGTTGCCGCGCTCGATGCGTAGATGAAGCGAATGTTATTTTCGACCGACCAATGCGCGAGCGTTTTCGTAAACTCGTAGTTGTTCCGCATCATAAAATCAGCATCGCGCTCGGTCGTCGCCGAACACGCGCCGAGATGCAGTAAAACCTTTGCACCGTCAAACTTTTTCAGACTTCCGATAAAATCATCGGCATCAATATAATCGGCGAATTCGAGCGGCGCGAGATTCTTCCATTTGTCGGTTGAATCAAGCCGGTCAACGATTAAAATATCCGTTTCGCCAAGCTCATTTAATCTCCAACAAAGCGCACTGCCGATAAATCCCGCGCCGCCGGTCACGATGTATTTACTCATAAATATCAGGACGAATTAACAGGGATGAAGAGGATAAGCAGGGATGAAAAATCGAAAAATGATTTTGTAAATCACCGCTTCATAAATTTTATCTTTACTTATGTCTTACTTTGCGCCTTTGCGGGAAATTTCTTTTTATTTGAAAGAATGTTTCCCGCAAAGGCGCAAAGTAAAACAAAAGGTTGTTGGCAAATCAACTAAAAAAACACCTCATTTGCCCTAAATCGCTGTTTATCCTCTTCATCCCTGTCAATTCTCTTCTCTTACCAGCCTAAAATATACGCGAACATCAGCGGCGCGACGATTGATGCGTCGGATTCGACGATGAATTTCGGCGTGTCAACCGCCAATTTGCCCCAAGTTATTTTTTCGTTCGGAACTGCGCCGGAATAGCTGCCGTAGCTCGTCGTCGAATCGGAAATCTGGCAGAAATAACCCCAGACGGGAATGTTTTCACGTTGCAAATCCTGATGGAGCATCGGCACGACGCAGATCGGGAAATCGCCCGCGATGCCGCCGCCGATTTGGAAAAATCCGATGGTCGAATCGTCAGTCGCATTTTTCGTATACCAATCGGCGAGCATCATCATATATTCGATGCCCGTGCGGACGGTGTGGACGTTTTTGATGTCTTCGGTGATGACGTGTCCGGCGAACATATTGCCCATCGTCGAATCTTCCCAGCCGGGAACGATGATCGGCAGATTTTTCTCCATCGCCGCAAACATCCACGAATTTTTCAAATCAATCTGATAAAACTCTTCCAACACGCCCGATTTCAAGATTTGATACATAAATTCGTGCGGAAAATATCGCTCATTATTCGCGTCGGCTTTCGTCCAAACATCAACCATCGCCTTCTCTAACCGCCGCATCGCTTCCATTTCGGGAATGCAGGTGTCGGTTACGCGGTTCATATGCCGTGACAGCAACTCCTGTTCGTCCTGCGGCGTGAGATCGCGGTAATGCGGCACACGTTCGTAAAAATCGTGGGCGACGAGATTAAATAAATCTTCTTCGAGATTCGCGCCCGTGCAGGTGATAATCTGCACTTTGTCCTGCCGGATCATTTCCGCCAGACTCAAACCGAGTTCCGCCGTGGACATCGCGCCGGCAAGCGTAATCATCATTTTGCCGCCCGTTTCGAGATGTTTTTTGTAGCCTTCCGCCGCGTCCACCAACGCCGCCGCGTTGAAATGACGAAAATTATGTTTGATAAATTCGCTGATCGTTTGATTGTTCATAAAGAATCTATTTTAACTTAGAAGTCGGGAAAGTAAGAAATGGGACGCGGACGAACGCGGATTGAGCGGATTTTCGCGGACTTCAAAAACTTATTGAGAAAAAATATTTAATCGGTCAAATTAAAGAAATGATTTTCGTGAATTTTGTGCAGACAGTTAAAAGCCCCAATTAAACGATTGATTTTCAGGATTGACAAACAATTTGTTATCGCAATTTCAATAAATAATTCATCATCAATCCGCGAAAATCCGCTTAATCCGCGTTTGTCCGCGTCCTATTTTCTTTAATCTTTTCTCTTACTCCGTTTTGCTTTACACTTACACTAAATTTTTCTTCGAGGTTTTCAATCAATGCCAAAAAATTTCTCTTACTTCGCGTCTTTGCGCCTTTGCGGGATAATTTTCCTGCTTGCCCTATCAATCACCGCGCAAACAAAAATCCCTTCACCGAAAGACGTTCTCGGTTTTACTCCGGGCGATGACCGCAAGTTGGCGAGTTGGGCGCAGGTCAACGAGTATTTTCAAAAGCTCGATGTCGCCTCCGACCGCGTGAAATTTGAGGAAATCGGCAAATCAACCAACGGCAGTCCGTTTGTTTACGCGACGATTTCGAGCGCGGCGAATTTGAAAAATCTTGAAAAATATAAGCAGATCAACGCTAAACTCGCCGATCCGCGATTGATAAAATCGAACGATAAAGCGGCGCAATCTTTAATCAAACAAGGCAAAACGATTGTGCTGATAACCTGCGGCGTTCACTCGAACGAAGTCGGCAGTTATCTGTCCTCGATGCTTATCGCCGATAAATTGGCGAACGCGACGGACGCGGAAACATTGAAGATTTTAGACGAGACGATTATTTTGCTCGTGCCTGCGCTCAACCCGGACGGCGTGGATATTATTAAAAATTGGTATGACAAAACTTTGGGAACGCCGTATGAAGGCACTGATCCGCCGGAACTTTACAACAAATATACAGGACACGACGACAACCGCGATTGGTATGCGTTTACGCAGGTTGAAACGCAGTTGACGGTTGATAAAATCCACAACGAATGGCATCCGCAAATCGTCAACGACATTCATCAGCAGGGCACGAACGGCGCACGTCTCTTCTTGCCGCCGTATCTCCAACCCGTCGAGCCGAACGTGCCGAAGCAGTTAGTCGAAGGTTACACGGAACTCGGAAATTATATGGCGAAAACGATGCGCGACCAAGGTTTTCAAGGCATCACGACCGATTCGACCTACGACGCTTGGACACCGGCGCGGGCATATTCGCATTATCACGGCGGCGTGCGGATTTTATCGGAAACCGCTTCGTGCAAACTCGCCACGCCGATCACGGTGAAATTCGATGATTTGCGAACCGGCTTAGGCTACGACGCGAAAAAGGAAACGCCCAACTTTTCGCCCGTCTGGAAAGGCGGCGAATGGCATCTGCGCGACATCACGAATTATATGACGACCGCCGCGTTCAGTTTGCTCAAACACGCTTCCGATTACCGCGAACGCTGGCTTTCGAGATTTTATGCGGTTGGGAAAGAGGCTGGCAGACCGCGAAAGAAAAGCGAAGTTTTTGCTTATAAAATGTCTTACAGCGAAGACATAGAATCTTTACTGGAAAGGGCAGGCGTTGAAACGGAAGAACTTATAGAACGAAAAAAGGATGATTTAGATTGGATTCTGTTAGTTAGAATGCAGCAACCATACGCGGGTTTTGCAAAAGCGATTTTTGAACGCCAAACATATCCAGATTTGAGGGATGAAAAAAATAATCCAATTCCGCCATATGACGTAACGGCACACAATATTTCATTGTTGTATAATTGGGATGTTGAGCCGATTTACAAAATGCCGCAAGTTGCAAAAGATGGTCTTAGTGGTCCAAGCGATCATGGAGATTGTCGAGAAAAAATATTTCCTGTTCCAATTTATCGTTCATACGTTCCTTCAATTGACGAAGGTTGGACACGATTTGTTTTTTATAACAATAATAAAACCACTTGGCGCAGATATGATTGTAATAAATATCAGGTGATTTCAGTAAATAATGAAAAGATTTTACAGAATAATCTAACTGAAAAAATTTACGATAAAAATGCGCCGCCACCACCGCCGCCATCGAAAGAATCTCCTTTTTATCAAGTCTCATTCAAAACAATCATCTTCCCCGACCAATCGCCGAACCAAATCTTGAACGGCTACGCGAAAGGCGCGATGCCCGACGAATACACGGGCGGAATCGGCGCGGACGGCGTGGCGAATTTGAAGAAATTTGTCGAAGCGGGCGGCACACTCGTTTTCTTAAACCGCGCTTCGGATTTCGCCATCGAACAGTTTAATCTGCCGGTCAAAGATGTGACGAAAGGCTTGAACAGAAAAGACTTTTACATTCCCGGCTCGATTCTGCGAACCGAATTAGACACCGCGAACCCGATTGCCAAAGGAATGCCGCAGCAGTCAATCGCGTGGTTTGAAGATTCGCCCGCGTTTGAAATCACCGATAACACAAACGTCAAAATCATCGCCAAATATCCGACCGACGCGAAAGACGTTTTACTTTCCGGCTACGCACTCGGCGCGGAAAAAATCGCCGGCAAAGCCGCGCTCGTTTCCGTCAATTACGGCAAAGGCAAAATAATTTTATTCGGCTTTCGCCCGCAATATCGAGGGCAGTCGCTGGCGACTTTTCCGCTGTTATTCAACTCAATCGGGAATTAAGAAAAGAAAATTATCAGGGATGAAGAGGATGGACAGGGATTTTTAAAGGCAGGAATCAAATATTTAAGAATGAATGTTTTTGTTTTCATCCTCTTTATCCTCTTCATTCCTGATAATTCTCTTTGGAGAAAAACTATGTTACACGAGGATTTGACGGGAAAGATTTTGCAGGCTTGTTTTGAAGTCAGCAAAGAACTCGGCGCGGGATTTCTGGAATCGGTTTATGAGAAAGCGTTGCTGATTGCTCTGCGGCAAAAAGGCTTGCGGGCGGAAAATCAAGTTCCGTTAAAAGTAAAATTTCGCGGCGCGACGGTCGGAGAATTTTTCGTTGATATTTTAGTCGAAAACCGCGTTTTAATCGAACTGAAAACCGTCGGTAATCTGACCGGCGATCACTATGCTCAAACAATCAATTATTTGAAGGCGACGGAAATCGAAGTCGGTTTGCTCGTCAATTTCGGCAATCCGAAACTCGAATATCGCCGCTTTAACAACCGCTTTTTGGAAACGGAGAAAATAAACATTAAAGAAATTTTTGGCGAGTAATACGAGTAATAAAGAAGAAGTTATCAGGGATGAAGAGGTTGAAGACGATAAAAAGCCAAAATCACCCGTTTTAAAAATCCCTGTTCATCCCCTTCATCCCTGATAATTCTCCTAAAACTTTTTATAAAATTGTTCGTAATCTATTTTGTGAGGGCAACGCTCTAAAAGTATTTTTTGAAACTTTTCAGAAGTTTCGCGTTGGCTTTTGGCAAATGCTTTTCTTTATTATATTTTTCTTCTCAATGATAATCGTCGTCGGCTCTGCGGCAGTTTTCGCTTTTTCCGTGATTCTCAAACGCCGACAAAAAAGGCTCGGCGTTGATCAACAAACCCAATTTGACGCGCCGCCGCCGTATCGTTCGCTGTTTGAACCGACGGACGAAGAATTGCGTGAAACGGAAATTCAAAACAGACAAGCCGAACTTCAAAATCGAATCGCCGCCGAGCAAGCCGAAAAAACGTCACGAATCAATGCCGTCGGCGATCACGAAAAAATTTGGGCGGCGCAAACCAACCGGCAAAATACCGTCGAACTGTTAAGATTGGCGGCAGACAGCGAATCGGCGGTAATATTTTCGCAAACGGCGAAAAGTGTGATACAAGTTTGCCTGCACGAACAGACGGGAATTTTAACGGCGAAAGATTTGGCTGATTTGTTGGACAGCCATCTCCGAATTCTCCCCCAACAGGAAAGAACTTCGGGCGCGGCTTTTTGGTTAAAAGAGGAAATCAAACGCCTGCGCCGTGAGTCAGAGTGAACGAATAATTGACAGGGATGAAGAAGATTTGAAGGGATTTTTAAATCAATTCGTATTATTTTTTATCCCGTTTATCCAATTAATCCCTGTCAATTTCCGAAAAATTAAAATGGATAACACAACAAGTTTAATCGTTTTAGGCGTTTTAGCCTTAGTCGGCTTGGGCATCGTCTGGTATGTCGTGACGCGCTTTCTGGTTAATGTCGGGGCAACCGAGGTCGGCATTAAAGAGCGTCGTTACGCGGGCAAAAAAATGGCTCAGGGGCGCGTCGTGGCAACCGACGGCGAGATCGGGATTCAGGCGGACGTGCTAAAACCCGGCTTGCATTTCGTGCTTTATCCGATTGAGCGCGTCATTCAAAAAGTGCCGCTCGTCGAAATCGGCGCGGACGAACTCGGCGTGATTGACGCGATTGACGGCGAACCGATGCAGACCGGCTCGATTTTCGCGCCCGACCGCGCTCAGAACGCGCATAATAATTTTCAAGACCCGATTGCTTTTATCAAACAGGGCGGCGTGAAGGGCATTCAACTGCGAACTCTGCCGCCGGGAAAATGGGCGATTCACCCGTATTTATTCAGAGTTTCGATTGCCAAAGCCGCGACGATTCCGACCGGAAAACTCGGCGTGGTGACATCTGCCGACGGCTCGCAATTGGCGCAGGGACGACTGTTCGGGCAAGCCGTTCAGGGTCACAAAAATTTTCAGGACGCGGAAAGTTTTATTTACAACGGCGGTCAGAAAGGCGCACAGGTCGAGATTTTATCGCCCGGAACTTACCGTATTCACACCAATTCGGTCGCGCTCGAAGATGCCGGCGAAGTCAAACCCGGACTTTTTAACATACGCCTGTTTGACGCAACCGTCATCAGCGAAAATTCGGTCGGATTAGTTGAAGCATTAGACGGTGCGCCGCTCGATCCGCGCGATTATGTGGCGACGCAAATTTCGGGACACGACAATTTTCAGGACAGTAATGTTTTTATCTCGAACGGCGGACAGCGCGGACCGCAGAAAGATATTCTGCTGCCCGGAACCTATTACATCAATCCGCTGCTGTTCAAAGTGATTCCCGATTCGGCGAAAGAAGTTAAACCCGGCGAGGTCGCGGTGATTGTTTCCAACGTCGGCAAAGACCCCGGCGAAGAAATCCGCAGAGCGATGGCGGCGAAAATCCGCGAGCGCGTCGAGCGCGAAGAAGAACAACAGGTCAATATCGCGGCGGAAAAATTGGATAAAGTTGACGGCGACGATATGACGATTGAACAGATCAAAGCCGAACTCAAAAGCGATCCGGCGGACAAAAGATTGGACAGCGGAGCGCACGAAGCCTACGTCGTGCCGGAAGGTTTTCGCGGCATACAGGAAACCGTCGTCGGTCCCGGACGTTATTATGTCAACACTTTGGCGACCACGCCGTTTATTATCCCGACGACGAATATGACGGTCGAATGGACGGCGGAAAACACTTCAAATTCGTTTGACCCGTTTTCGGTCATTTCCAAAGACGGTTTTACGATGCAGCTCGAAGTGCGCGTCGTTTTTCGCATCAAACCCGAAGACGCGCCGTTTATGGTGGCGAAAATCGGCAGCACCGAGAAACTCGTGCAGAATGTGATGCACCCGCTGATTGATTCGATTTTCAGAAATCAGGCATCGGAAAGTTCGGCGATGGCTTATCTGCAAAATCGTCACGAAGAACAGGAACGCGCCGAAGCGAGAGTCAGAATGCACCTTTTGAAATATCACGTTGATGTCGTCAATGTTTTGATTTGTCACATCAAACTGCCCGAAGAATTGATGAAAACGCAGACCGAAAAAATTCTCGCCGAGCAGAAACAGGGAATGTTCAACGCGCAAAGAGAAGCCGAAATCAAGCGTATCGAACTCGAAAAAACCAGTTCGCAAGCCGACAATCAGCGAAGTTTGATGGAAGCGACGGTCGGTGTCGAAATCTCCGCGAAACGCTCGGAACAGCGCAAACGCGAAGCCGACGGCGAAGCCTATTACATCTCGGAAACCGGCAAATCCGAAGCCGAAAAAGTCCGCTTGATGGGCGAAGCGCAAGGTGTCGCCTACAAGGAACAAGTCGCCGCACTCGGCGCAAACGGTGTCGCGCTCGTCGAAACGCTCAAAGTTATCGGCGAAAAAGGCGTTCGCATCACGCCCGACATTATGGCTTCGGGCGGCGGCAGCGGCGAAGGCGGCGGCGGCATCGGAAGTTTGCTTTTACTGAATTTGTTCCGCGACCAAATGAACAAAAACGGCGACGGCAACGGCAGCAAGAACGGCGACGGCAAATAACTTTTACCTCGCAAGTTGACAAAAAGGCGAATCGCAATTGGTTTGCCTTTTTCTTTGCTAAAATTTTTACCGCCGTCGAAAAATCATTTTCGGCTCGAAAACAAAAAAAGCAGGAAACTTTTTTGACGATCTGCCGATAATATAAAGTGATGAATGAAGATGTTGAAAAGATAGATTCCAGAGAAATGGAAATCCTGAGCGAATTTGAGAGCGAGATTGAAAAGGGAGAGGAATTTGCGACTCATTACCGTCTTGGCGTGTTAAATGGTGACTTAATAATTACTTCGCAGGCTACGATTGCCTTTAAGCCGCAGGGGAAAATTGTGCCGGCAGACATTGAAGAGGAACAAAAAGAAAAATTCAGAAAAATAATCGAGCGCGATTGGTGGAGTGGCGTAGTTTTGTTCGAACTGAAAAATTACGACGGCGTATTGCAAAGATTAGAAGAAATGTATGGCGAACGACCGGCGCGTGAAATTAATATGAATGAACTGGATATAGTCAACGGCAAAGATCAGATTGCCATCAGCAAGAATTCGGTAATGCCCAATAATGTTGGCACACCGATTGTTACCACACAAATTAACAATTTCCGTTTGGTTGAGCTGGATGATAGTCAAAACGGAGGCTGGAGGTTTTACGCTTCGCCGGAAACCGGATTAAAACTAATGGACGAGATGAAGCGCATTCGTCCCGTTATTCAACAAAAGCTAACTTCTTGAAATTATCGTAAAATCAGGAAACTTTTTGCGTAAATCGCCGATAATGTAAACAGATGAACGAAGAAGTTGAAAAGATAGACTCCAGAGAAATGGAAATCTTAAGCGAGTTTGAAAGTGACACGACTGATGACGAAGGGTTTGCGACACACTATCGTCTTGGCGTTCTAAACAGCGATTTAATTGTTACTTCGCAAAGCACGATTGCCTTCAAGCCGCAGGGAAAGATTGTGCCGGAGAATTACGAAGAGGAACGAAAAGTAAATTTCAGAAAATTAATCGAGCGCGATTGGTGGGGCGGAGATGTTTTGTTCGAGTTAAAAAACTTCGACGGCGTATTGCAGAGACTCGAAGAAATGTATGGCGAACGACCGGCGCGTGAAATTGATTTGAACAATTTCGACATCATTAACGGCAAAGATAAAATCGGTGTAAGGAAAAATTCGGTGATGCCGAATAATGTCGGTGCGCCGATTGTGACGACGCAAATATCCAATACACGTTTAATTGAAATGGACATCAGCCGACGTAACGGATGGGACTTATATCTGTCACCGGAAACGGGATTGAAACTGATGGATGAGATGAAGCGCATTCGTCCCGTTATTCAACAAAAGCTAACTTCTTGAAATTATCGTAAAATCAGGAAACTTTTTGCGTAAATCGCCGATAATGTAAACAGATGAGCGAAAATGTCGAAGTCATAGATTCAATGCAGATGGAAGTTTTGAGCGAGTTTCAAAGCGAAATCGAAAAGGGTGAAGAATTTCAGACTTCGTATCGGCTCGGCGTTTTGAACAATGATTTCATCGTCTCGGTGCAAAGCACGATTGCTCATAAACCGCAGGGCAAAATTATTCCTCAAGGAGTTGACGAACGGGTTCGCAGACTTTATCAACGGGACATCGCCCGCAATTGGTGGGGCGGCACTGTTTTGTTTGAGTTAGGAAACTTCGACGGCGTATTGCAAAGACTTGAAGAAATTTACGGCGAACGACCGGCGAGAAAGATTGATCTCAACGAATATGACATAGTTAATGGCAAAGATCAGTTAGGTGTGAGAAAAAACTCGGTGATGCCGAACAATGTCGGACAGCCGATTGTCACCACGCAAATTTCAAACACCCGTTTTCTGGAGATGGACGATGTTCGGAAAAACGGTTGGGATTTATATTTGACACCCGAAACAGGACTTAAATTAATGGACGAGATGCACCGTATTCGTCCCGTTATTCAGCAAAAACTTGCTAATTTTATAAATTGAAGGAGAAAAAGATTATGCCGCCTCCAAGAAAGATTGGAAACGAAGATATATTTAGGATCAAACCTTTTGAACTGCCGAAGCCGCCACCTAAGCCTTTACCGAAACAGTTGCCGCTCGACCGTTTTTCTCCAATCGGCAGACGTAACGATCTGCAAACTTATGGAAATCAGCAGCGCGACCGTCTGGAAAGATTACTTCCGGCGATGACGGCGGGCGCGTCCAACGCTAATTTTGCTTTTCGCGGACAGGCATTCCGCGAAGCCTCAATCGCCTATCACCGCGTCATCAACGAAGGCATCAAAAATTTTGCAGCCGGCGGTGACACTATTCGTCTGACAGAGCAGGCAATGACCGAATACCGCAATGTTCTCGGCAGATACGGAGTTAAGCCGAGCGAATCACCGAGTTTCAGTATTGCAAACGCTGATAATTTTCTTCGCTCGGAATCAACCCGAAACGGCGGATTATTCACGCTCGACCAAAACGCGGTGCGAAATCTGGCGCAAAGCGGCGAAACACCGCAGTATCTGGCGCGAATGATTAAAACCGGCGACGGACCGATGAGCGATGTGAATCAACGGCTTGCCTATTACGACGCAGCGAAAGGAGAAGGCAAAACGATTGCGTGGTCACTGCCGGTCGAAGATTTGGCGGGTTCGCGGCTAGACTACCGTGAAGTGATGAGCCGTATTGGTTGGACGGCGGATGATATTGCCTCTGCCAACCCGAAAGACTTCAAAATCATCGTTTACACCGAAGAGGCGGCAAACAGATTGCAGCAGCCGACCGAGAAAAACATTACAAATCTGGCAAGAACAGATAAAAATAACTTTGAACGATTTCAAACCAAGCCCGAATCATTCTGGCGTGATGTCACGAATTATAATTATGAAGCCAGATTAAATGAAGCTAAAAGTTTGGGAATTGATATGTGGAGCAATTCGGAGAGGTTTGTTGATACGCTTCCAGCGGCTGAACAGGACGTAATGCGGGCGCGTTCTCAAATGGATCGTTCGATGGGCGTTAATCCGCTGTTTACCGGCGACGGGACGACGATGCGCCCGGATAATGTCAATGGCAGAGTCGGCACACGCGAATTTATTACCGATAACACGGTCAGTTCGGCGACGATTCTGGAAATGTCGAAACGCGGACAAGTGGCGTTTTTCGATATGCAGGATTTGCATACGACCGGCGCACCCGTGACAATCGCCGAACAGCCGACGAGACTTCCGGTGACGAGCGGAAGGCAGCAATTCATTTCCGAAACCCGCAGCGGCGCGTTGATGGGCGGCGCGTTTTCGGCGGCGGTTTCGACGTTTCAGGCTTACGACCAGATCAAACAGGGCGATTATTCCGGCGCGGCAATAAATATCGGCAAGGGAACGGCTCTCGGAACCGGTGTCGGCGCGTTCAGCGCGGCGGGCGAGCAGATCGTCGGCAATCAAATTGCGAATACTTTAGGACGTTCGAGTTTAGTTGAAAACGGTCTGGAAAGACTTTCAACCAACGGCGCGGCGCGAAATTTCGTCAGTCGTTTAGCCGGCACGGAATCGTCAAATATTACTTCGCAGACTTTTAATTCGGTCGCGCGAACGGCAGTCGGCAGAATCGGCGGCGCAGGAGTGATCGGCGGAGTCGTCAACGCCGGATTTTCCGCCTACGATCAAATCGGTGCTTACAATCGCGGAGAGGTGTCAGGTTCACAGGCAATCGGCACGATCACGGGCGAAGCCGTCGTCGGTGTCGGAGCAGGAATGGCGGGCGCGGCGGCAGGCGCGGCAATCGGCAGCATTATTCCCGGCGCAGGAACATTGGTCGGCGCGGTCGTCGGGTTCGGAGTCGGAATGGCAGCCGATTGGGTGATGCGTCAGGGCGGCGTGGACAAAGTAGTCGCCGGTGCGGTCACAAAATCAATTGATGCAGTTTCAAACTTTGCGGGCGATGTTTCCAATACGGTTTCCGCCGCCGCCGATACGCTTGCCGACGGCGCAAAAAATATGTTGGGCGGCGCAGTTCACAGTCTGTCTTCGATCTTCGGCTGATTGACGGTCGAATGAGATTTTCAACTTATTAAAAGGCGCGGAAGACACAAAAAAGATTCACGATGTAAATAATTTTTGTGCCTTTCGCGCCTTTTGTGTAGCTATTCAGCGATTATTTCGGCTAATTCAAAACAAATATTATCAAACGATGAAACTGCAACATAATGAAATTTCCACCGTAATTCCCGCAAGTTGGGAAGACCGCACGATGCTGACTTTAATTGCGCCATTTGACGAGGCTATTCATTTTGCCGCTAATATTGTCATCACGCGGCATCCGGTTAAACCTAACGAAAGTCTCGAAGATTTTGTCGGCGAACAACTCGAAATGCTGCGTGAATCCCTGCCGAATTTTGAACTGCTCGACCGCGCCAATGACACGCTCAACGGTTATCCGTCGAGCCGGCAGCTTCACCGTTTTCAAACCGAAGCCGGATTTTTACAGCAGGTTCAAACCTTCGTCCTCTCCAACCAAAACATCTACGCCATCACCGGCACGGCAACCGTCGAAGATTTTAACAAACACATTCAGGCATTCCGCAAAGTCGTCGAAAACTTCTTTGTTAGTGGTGAGCGGTGAGTGGTGAGTGGTGAGTGGAAAATTTCTCATTCCAGATTTCAGATTTCAGATTTCATTCATCGTTTGATATTTACCATTCACCACAAATTTAATCTTCCACTCACCACTCACCGCTCACCACTAATCTTAGTGTCCGCCCGGACTTCCGCCGGGATTGTTTTTCTTGAGCAGAAAAACGAGCGGCATCGCGCAGATGACGAGTATCATTAGAAAATAAAACGCATCAATAAACGAAAGCATCGCCGACTGACGCAAAACCTGTCCCCATATTATACCTCTTGCCTGCTGTGCCGCATCAATCGCAGTCGCGCCGTTTTGCTGCAAAGTTTGAGTTGCGCGGTTCATCCATTGGACGAAATTCGGGTTATAATCGTTGGTATAATAGCCGAGCGAATTGATGTGAAACTGCGAACGACGCGCGAGCAGAGTCGTTAGAATCGCAATTCCGAAACTGCCGCCCAAGTTGCGCGAAAGATTCATCAATGCGGAAACATTGTTGGTTTTTCCCGCCGGAACGCCCGTGTATGAAGCCGTGTTGATCGGCACGAACAGAAACGCCAGACCGAACGCCTGAAAACATCGTGCGAGCGCGAGATGATAATAATCAACCTGTAAATTAAAGGTCGTCAGGTAAAAAAGCGCGGATGCGGAAACGATCAAACCGAACAAAATCAGCCAGCGCACCTGCACACGAGAGATCAAAACGCCGCCGACCAGCGGCATCATCAGCATCACGACAAATCCGCCGGGAGAAATCACGAGTCCCGCGTCAACCGCCGTATAACCGAGCAAACTCTGCGTCATCAGCGGCAGCAGAAATGTCGAACCGAACAAAATAAAACCGACGGCAAACAGTAATATAAACGAACTCGCAAAATTGCGATTCAATAACATTCGCACATCAACCGCCGGGTCTTTCTGGTAAAATTCCCACGTCACGCCGACAATCAGCGCAACCGAACCGACGATTGCCGCCTTGATGATAAACGCCGATTGAAACCAATCTTCGCGGTTGCCTTCGTCCAGCACGAGTTCGAGCGCACCGATGCCGACCGCGATCAGCGCGATGCCGATCCAATCAACTTTGAAACCTTCTTTTTTCATTCGCGCCTGTTCAATCGCCGTGCTTTTCGGTTCGTGAACGTAATACCAAGTCAGAAAAAGCGAGAGAATGCCGACCGGCACGTTGATAAAAAATATCCAGTGCCACGAATAATTATCCGTAATCCAGCCGCCGACCGTCGGACCGATGGCGGGCGCGAAAACTACGCCCAAACCATAGATTGCAAAGGCAATGCCGCGTTTTTCCGGCGGCACGGTGTCGGCGATAATTGACTGTTCCGAAGGCGCGAGTCCGCCGCCGCCCAAACCCTGCAAAATGCGAAAGAAAATCAGCATTCCCAGATTTGTCGCCGCGCCGCACAAAAACGAACTGACGACGAACAAAGCGACGCACGCCATATAAAAACGCTTGCGCCCGAAAAACGTCGCCAGCCAGCCGGAAATCGGCAAAATGATCGCGTTCGCTACCAGATACGAAGTCAAAACCCAAGACGCTTCGTCCTGTCCGGCTGACAAATTTCCGGCGATATGCGACAACGCGACGTTCGCAATCGAAGTGTCCAGCACTTCCATAAACGTCGCAATCGTCAGAATTACGATCACCAAGATCGGATTAATCCGACGAGATGATTTAATTGTCTTTGGCGCATCAAGCGCATCGGCGTTGGCGGACATTTTTTTATTTTAATTGAACTTCAAATGTGCTGAAAAGATTAAATTTTTACTGCAAAATTTTATCAATACACTAAAACGAATTGATTTTTCCATCTTTTTTTGCGTCTTCTGCGCCTTTTTGCGGCAATCGTTTCCTGTCATTTATTTTAACCGAAAACTTTTTTGACGGAACGAATCGTGTTCGCGTGAATTTCGACCGTATCGTTGATGTCCGCGCCGTAACCGCCGCTCATCGTCGTCACAATCGGCACATTTTGCGATTTGGCATAATTTAAAACCATCTCGTCGCGCTTTCGCAAACCTTCAATCGTCAGCGCGAGCCGTCCGAGTTTGTCTTTTTCAAACGGGTCTGCGCCGCCGAGATAAAAAACGATGTCCGGTTGATGAAAGAAAACGCGCGGCAGAGCCTGTTCGAGCGTTTCGAGATATTCGGCATCGCCGGTTTGATCGGCGAGTTCGAGATCGAGCGTCGAATTTTCCTTAAAAAGCGGATAATTTTTCGCGCCGTGCATCGAAAAAGTAAAGACACTCGCATCGTCCTGAAATATAAACGCCGTGCCGTTGCCCTGATGCACGTCGCAGTCAACGATCAAAAATCTTTCGGCGAGTTTCTCACGTTGCAAAACTCTAATCGCCACCGCGACATCATTTAAGACGCAGAAACCTTCGCCGCGATCAGGAAACGAATGATGTGTGCCGCCCGCTAAGTTTGACGAAGTTCCGGTGTTGAGCGCACTTCGCGCGGCTTTGATCGTTCCCGAAATTGCCAGAAACGAACGCCGCACCAAACTCTCCGACCAAGGCAGACCGAGCCGGCGGATTTCCTTCGCCGTCAAAGTCCCGTTTCGCAGCCGCGTGATGTAATCTACGGTATGCACGAGCAGCAAATCTGCCACCTCCGCATATTGCGGTTCGATGATTTCGTCAGCGCGTATAGTTCCTTCCGCCAACAGTTTATCGCGCACCAATTCAAATTTCCGAATCGGAAAAATATGATTTTCACCGATTTCCGCATAGTAATACGGCGAATAATAAAGCCGGTAATCGTTCATTAATTTAATTGTAAATGGTTTTAACGGTAAATGTCTTCTTTGAGTGAGTGGTAAATGAAAGATAAAAATTTTAGATTTATGAATCTTGAATCTTGAATTCTGAATCCACCATTCAAAAACACTCACGATTTAAAAAAGGAAGTGCGGCTGACTTTCGGGAAAAGTCAGCCGCGAATTTTGGCGGAAGGCTCAACTGTAGGCAATGCGGATCGGATAGGCAAAAGGCGGTTTTTGTATTGGCAGGCTAATCTGTGCCGACGGACAAACTGTCCGCTTTTGTTCGGTTCGCCGACACGAGAACTTTTTATTTGAACGACATCACGCCGATTTTTCGGGCTTCGCGCTTGATTGCGCCGGAATCGTTCTTGAGGCTGTGTAATTCTTCCTGTAAAGAAAGATTTCCAGCCGATAAATTGTCAACCTGAGTCATTAATGTAGCGTTTTGACTCATTTCCTGATTAACTTCGGTAAATGCGCGGAAGTTAATTGTCAGGCAAAGCATAAATGTTATCGAGGCGATGACCGCGAAAATAAACCATTGCGGTGTCGCAGTTTTAGTTTTATTTTTCATCGCATTTCGTCGGTTGGTTTCAGTCACCGACCGTGCCGGTGATTTTTTCCAGAATGTTTGTGAATTATCCCAGTAAGTAGTGGCGACCTTGTTCAAGCAGCACCTCCAAATCTTCTTTATTTTCGCTCTCGGCGTAGATTCTGACCATCGGTTCGGTTCCCGAAGGACGCAAAAGCATCCAGCTTTGATCGGCAAATATAAATTTCACGCCGTCCGTTCGATCAATCTTTTCAATCTTTTTCCCGCCGATTTCGGTCGGTTGCTGCGCGAGTTTTTCCTTTAATTTTCCGGCGACTTCATCGGTTAATTTAACGCCGATGCGTCCTGATTCGAGTTTGCCGACGCGCTCGTAAATTTCATTTAACTGTTCGGTCAGACTTTTTCCGCGTGCCGCGACCGCTTCGGCAGCAAGCAAACAGGCAAGAATTCCGTCTTTTTCGGGAAAATGTCCTTTAATCGAGAGACCGGCGGATTCTTCACCGCCCAAAATAATCTCGTCTTTATTTATCAATTCGCCGATATACTTAAAACCGACCGGCGTTTCGTATAATTTCAACCCGCGACTTTCGGCAACCCTGTCAATCAGGTGCGAAGTAGCGACGCTGCGGGCGAGTCCTTCCGTCCAGCCGCGTGATTCAGCCAAATAATCTGCCAAAACCGCAATCAATTGGTTCGGTTCGATAAATTCGCCGTTGCTGTCAATCACACCGAACCGGTCGCCGTCGCCGTCGGTTGCCAAGCCTAATGTCAAACCTTTTTCCGTCACGGCTTTTCGGAGTTCGTCGAGATGTTCCGCGCCGGGTTCGGGTGCTTGTCCGCCGAAAGTTACGTCGCGCCAGTCGTGAATCGTTTCGACTTGCAAACCGCTGTCTTTCAAGGCTTTATTCAAATATCCGCGTCCCGTTCCCCATAACGGATCGTAAGCGTATTTCCCTTTCGCGGCGGCGATCACGTCAAAGCGAATTTTTGTTTTCAAATCTGCCAGATAAGCCGCGCTCGCATCATACTGCTCAATCGAACCGCCGTCGGCATCTTCAATCGTCGGCGGATTTTCAATCAAATGCTCGATCTGTTTCGTAATCTCCGGCAAAGCCGGTGCGCCGTCAGCCGTCGAGAATTTAATTCCCTGATATTCCGGCGGATTATGCGATGCCGTGAAATTTATGCCGCCCGCCGCTTTTTCATCACGAATTGCAAATGAGATCGTCGGTGTCGGTGTTGGGTGGTTGCAGAGCAAAACGCGAAAACCTTTCTTCTCAAACATTTCCGCCGCAACACGAGCAAAATTTTCCCCCATAAAGCGCGAATCGTGTCCGACGATAATCGTCCTGTTTTCTGCCGAATTTTCTTTCAAATAACCGATAACTGCCGTGATTACCAGACGAACTTTTTCGTAGGTAAACTCCTCGGCAATGATTGCTCTCCAACCTGAAGTTCCAAAGCGTATTGGCATAGTTCAAAATAATGTAGAACAAAAAACTAAAATCAAAAATTGTCTTTGTCTGGGGCGAAAGATTAAAATATATCCTGAGAAATAAAGCAGGTAATTATTTATTGGACTATTTTCAACCCTTTCTTAAAGTAGAGAAAATTTAACACAACATTTTTTCATTGTAAAGACCTTTTTACTTACCAATAAGCCTTCTATTCACAACAGTTTGACGTTTCGGCTTCAAGTAAAGGTTAAGTATAGTGCTTAAAAGTGAACGGATGGTGAACTTTTTATTCACCAAATCACAATAGCTTTATTAATCAGTAAAACAAATGCGACTGCAAAAATTAGAACATTTTTCTCTTAAAATTTCCACTTGCCATTTCCACACCTGTGGATATTTTTAAGCCATCGTTTAAATAGTGATTAAGATTTTTTAATTTCAGCAAACAGCAACACCCTGAGAATTAAAAAAATGTGTAGCTTTTTTACCCACATATAATCAATTCGATTTAAGTGTGTCATTTTACAACTCGCAGCTAATAAATAATATTTTTGACTGTTCCCTGCAAACACAGCAGAATCTTTAACTTATATTTAACTTATCTGTAAAACCGAAAGGCATAGATATTGCTTTATATTTATTTAAGTAATATTTCGCTGCCGACATAAAACACGCGCAATAATAAAAATTTACAGCCAATAACTAAAGCAAACTGAACTTTCAGTTGGAGAAAACTAATTTTATGAGACCCATTAGATATGTAGAAAAAGGATTGACCGTTGCCGCCAAAGGCGCATTTAATGCGATTCGTTCGGTCAATCAATACAAACCGTCCCCGTCATTTACCCCGAAATGGGCTGATAAACCGATTTTGAAATCGTGGGAAAAATCCAAGCCGACGCTCGGTTTTCCGCGTATGACCGACAGCCTTTGCCCGAACTGCGTGATCGAAGCGCGTGAAGATATTTTAAGCGGCAAACGCGAGGTTGCGACCTTGATTAACGAAAAAGTCGGCGAAATCAAAGCGCAGATCATCGAACGCGACGGTCAAATCTGGATGATTAAAGATTGTCCCGATCACGGACATTTTGAAGATTTGATGGCGATTGATTCCAAGTTTCTCAAACACATCGAAGACCTTTTTCCGGGACGCGATATGGATTCGCACAACGACGAAAAGCTGCACAATCACGGGACTTCTTCCATTAAATACGGACGCGGCGCGGTCTTGACGGTTGATTTAACCAACCGCTGCAATATGATGTGCGACCCGTGTTTTATGGACGCGAACCAAGTCGGATTCGTTCACGAACTTTCGATGGAAGACGTTTCGGAAATTCTCGACAACGCGATTCAGATCAAACCGCGCCGTCAGATGTCCGTTCAGTATTCGGGCGGCGAACCGACGCTTTCACCTTACTTTTTAGACGCAGTTCGTTATGCGCGTAAAGTCGGTTACAACTCGGTGCAGGCGGCGACTAACGGAATCGAATTTGCTAAATCAAAAGAATTTTGCCGCGAAGCCGCCGAAGCAGGTTTGCGTTTCGTTTATTTACAGTTTGACGGAATCGGCAACGACGCGAACTCGCACAGACAGATCGGCAATTTGTTCGACGTTAAATTAAGAGCGATCAACAATCTGCACGAAGCCGGCGTTGATATTATCCTGGTGACGACGCTCGTCAACGGCGTTAATAACGATCAGGTCGGCACGATTATTCGTTTCGCGCTCGAAAATCCGAAGAAAATTTCATTCATCGCCTTCCAACCCGTGAGTTTCACCGGGCGCGACGAACATATCACCGAACAGCGCAGATTGCAGCAGCGTTATACGCTTTCGCATCTCGCGCAGGACGTGCAGAAACAGGTCGGCATCACCGAACCGACGCGCGATTGGTTTCCGCTTTCATTGATGGGCGCGTTTGCCGATTTCGCGGACGTGGTTCACGGCGAAAACGCCGATTGGGGACAAGTTTCCTGCGGCTGTCACCCGAATTGCGGTGTCGGAACTGCCGTGATGGTCAACAAAGAAACCAAAGAAATGGCTCCCGTGCCGCAATTTCTCAACATTCAGGGGTTGGTCACGGATATGAAACACATCACCGACACCAATCGCGGCAAGTGGTTTTCAAATATAATGATGGGCTTGGCTCTCTTGAAAAACTATAATCCGTATGGCGCACCGACGAGTTTGACGCTCGGCGGAATCTTGAAGAAGTTTGATAAATCATTCGGACTTTCTGGCAAAGATTACGGCAAAGTTGACGGGACGCGCACGGCTGAAGACATCGAAAAACGTCGTCAAGACCCTTGGAACTTCCTGTTTATCGCGGGAATGTGGTTTCAGGATTTGTTCAACTATGATTTCCGCCGCACCGAAATGTGCATCATTCCCTACGGCACACAGGAAGGCGAAATTTCTTTTTGTGCATACAATACGGGAATCGGCTGGAGAAATATCATCGAACATATGCACCAGAACGCGACGGTTGCACAGTGGTATAAAGAACACGGTCGCCACGAAGTTTTCGCTCGCGGCAAAGAAGTTACACTCGGCGATGCGACGCACAATCTCAACTTGAATCAAGTTGACCTTTCGCGTCCGAACAAACCCGAAATGGAGGGACCGAAAACCGCCGCCGAAGAAATGCAGATGATGAAAAAACTCTACAACCAGATGGTTTTAGAGAAAAACCAGATCAAGGGCGACAATCTCGTCCAGATCGGCGGCATCAAACGCGAAAAGAAAGATTCGGGTCTTAAAGCCTAACCGGATTTTGATAGTCAAAAAAAGCCCTGCAATCAATTGCAGGGCTTTTTTAATTTACCTATTCTGCTCACGAATTTTAGTATCAGGTAACATATTTCGACAATCTACTGTTAGATTTTAGTACTCTTTTAGCGGTTATTTTGAAGTTTCTATATGTGCGTTGAGTTTTACTTTGGAGTTTCAGAAACTTTTACGAGTTGTTTCTCAACATCTATAATTCTTTTATCAACTACGTCTTTAAAAAGGTAGTCCGATTTTATTTTTGAATAAGCATTTCTCGCCTTTTCGTATTCCCCAATTGCAATATAATACTTTGCAAGGTTATCTGCGATGTGACCGGCATACGGAGTATCGCCATATTTGTCCACTAATTCCTGCATCATTTTACAATAAGAATCAAGAAGCCCTTTACCAAGATTGCTTTCAAGGTCAATTAATTCCTTATACTTCAGGTATGCTTCGTAATTTATTTCTTTTGGTTCTGACACAAAAATCATAACGGAATTTGAAATTACTCTACTTGGTTTAGGATTGCTGTAGTCGGCATCTTCTAATTCAGCCCATACTCGATATTCTCCGGCAGTAAAAAAAGAATTTTCCAGAAAATTCTCGATAATCTGATTTGTTTCAATGTAAGAACCTGATAAAAGTGGTCTTGCTTCTTTATTTCCGTCACTTAATCCTGAATAACCTTTGCTTCGAGTTATTTCAAATACCTTTTTATCAGTATTTTCAGCGAAAAAATGAATCTTTCCTGCGCTGAAATTGCAGTAAACGGGACGTTTGGCAGCAACACCTGTATAGTTTTCTATTTTTGAAATCACCGAAAAAGGCTCCGACATAAGAAAAGCATTTTTTGGCGTTTTAATGGAAAAATTCATCCGTGAAAAATTCTCATCTTTAGATTGAGCAGAACTAAAATGTGCTAGTTCGCAAATAAAAATCAATGACATTAAAATGTAAAATATATTTTTCATCTTTTCCTCGTTTTGCTGATGCTGCCGTTTCTGTGGCAAAATCCGCCGCAACCGACGACCAACGATCTACTCGCGGTTTTATTTCTCGGAGTTTTCCAAATCGGCATCGCTTACGTTCTTTTCACCTACGGAATCGCGGGCGGCGTTCGGTCGCTGGACGCAAGCGTCATCGGCTTCATCTAACCGCTGCTCAATCCCGTCTGGGTTTTCCTGTTTTTAGGCGAACGTCCGGGTTTGTGGGCAATTGTCGGCGGCGCGATTATTTTGTTTGCGGTCATTTTTCACACTACTAAACAAAACAGAGCAAAAATCTTTTAGTTGACAGTAATGTGAAAATAATTTTCTACCTCTGAAATCGTTGTTTTGTCCCAAAGTCCCGACCACGCTTTTTCGACAATTCCGTTTTCGTTAATTATCAAGGTAGCCGGAGTGCCGTTCAGTCTGTATTTTTGCAGAATTTCGCCATTTGAATATAAAGGTTTTACGGAAATATTAATGTCTGCAAAACCATAGGTTTTCAGGTATTCCTCAACTTTCGGATGTTCTTCCCTGTCATTGAACAATGCGAAAATCTCATATTGTCCTGATTTAACTTGACTGGCAAGTTGCGTCCAATACGGGTTTTGCTTTTTGCAGAACGGGCAGCTTGTGCTTGAAAAAAAGATTATCTTTTTAGACGGTTTGCCGGAAACCAAACTTACCGGATTATTATTGTTGTCAACCGCTTTAAATTCACTAAACTCTGCTCCGACGTTAACTCTTTTTTCACTTTCCTGTTTTTCAACGGTCTCGCGCAATTGTAGATTTTGTTTAATTAATAGGATATTGCAAACGATTAAACCAATAACCGTTATCCAGCTAATTATCGAAATCAACTTTAAATTCTTGAGCATAGTTTTATTTCTCTAAATTTGTCAGGACTGTAAAATCAGCAACAATTTTCACTTCCCGGCGATTGATTCTGTCCGCTAAATTGACGGCTTCGCTCTTATTTTCTTTAACCAAATAACTCATTGTTGATAATAGATTGACATCAATTGCCATAATCGAGCCGACATATTTTTTGTAATTTTCGGTTTCCGGTTTATCGTCAATGTCCAAAGTTGGTAATGAATTAATTGCTTTTGCAGTTTTTTCAGTTATGTCAGGCAGTTCTGTCTTGTTTATCTGCTGAAATGTCGGAATGAGCCGCAGCAACATCCTGATTTTGAGCATATTATTGTCTGTCGTGTTCGTGATTTTATAAGATTCTTCAAGTGCATCAATCGCCGGAACCGGATTTTGCTTCCCGAAATAATAGAGTGCGGTTTTCCTCAAAACATCGGCGCGAGTCAGTTTATCAATTATTTTGTCATGCGCGTATTTACTCGCATCCGTATCGTTCGCTTGTAGAGAACGCGCCGAAACATCGCTCAAAAACTGATCGTGCCATCTGAGCGACGGAATATTTTTTTCTTCCTCGAAGTTAATATCAGCCTGTGATTTTTCCAATAAATCAACCGCCAGTTTAAATTTTCGCTGTTTAAGTGCGAGCTGAGAAGCCTCTGCGTAAAACCTTGATTTTTTCGATTTATTTTCAGTTTCTTCTGCTTCGGAAATCAGCGCACTTAAGCGGTCTTCGCTTTTTTCTATTTTATCGAAAGTCTCAATCTCATCATTTTTAGAATCTGTAATACGACTTTTGAGACTTGCCGCCAACGCCATAGTTTGGGGCAATAAATTCGGCGCATTTTTAGATATATCACCAACAATTGCATACAACAGGTTATAAATCGAATCCAGATCGTTTTCTTCCAAATTTGAAGTTTCCCCGGCTTTTTTGAGAATTATTCGGTAGAACCTTAATCTCAAATCGTTTTGTATCTGCTTATTTCTAAAGACATCTACGATTGAAAACAGCGATTCAGCGGAAAAATCACTTTTCCCCGATTCCTGCAAACTCGATAATTCGGACAAGACTATTGGCAATTCGGGCGATTTCCGCGCTGCCAATTCGTTGATCAAATCGGATTCCGTCGAGGTCAATTCATTTTTGGCGGTTATCGAATTTCTCAGTTTTTCAGAAACAATTTTCTCTCCGCCTTTTTTGTCCAACAAGGAATAGGCTGTATCCAGACTTTCGTCAATTCCAATATTATATTTTTCGCTTAATTGCTTTGCCGCCGCCGGAGCATTTGTTTCCAAAAGTCCGAGAATATCAGACCTCAGCATCGAAAGATATATTTCAGGAATTTCACTTTTTTTGTCGTAAGTTTCCTCAAAAGCCTTAACCGCCAAATCTTCAGCCCGTCCGGTTTCGTCTTTACCGTTGATCCAAAGTTTTGCCGCGATCTGATTTCTCACAAAAATTCTGACTGCTGCAAACGGAACATTTTTGGCTTCTGAGTCTAGATCATCTACTGCAAGCTGTTTTTTTATGATCGTCTGTTGAATATCAGACGTGTTTTTTTTTGGAATTTTCTGTGCAGAGATATTACACAGACATCCCAAACCAACCAGAGCTATTGCTAAAACGTATTTCATAATTTTTATTAAAAGTGCTTCGGATTAGGATTTTCCTAATCCGAAGCACTTTTGATTTTACTGCGACGCATATGCACAAGAATGGCGACTGACAATTCTGCCTGCACTGTTGTAGCACCGACATCCGACATTATCAGTAGAAACACAACGAGATCCGCCGGAACAGTCAACGTATGAATCTGCACCACACTGCGCCCACGAGCTTGGCGCATCGGATGCTTTGACAATAATCGCAATACTGAACAAAACACACATTACAGCCGAAGTTAAAAGTCCTAACTTCATAAATTTTAACATTTTCTCTTTCATTTTATTGCTCCTTAATTAGTCTGTTAATGGTCTTACTTTTGGACATCTTTGTTGACTGGTCGTGTGACCGTGACCGTCTGAACAGCTACAACTTGTTGTAGTAGTAGAACAGCTTACTCCATAACAAGAAATTGTACTTCCGTCGGAGCAGGTTGCGCCGGTTCCTCCAAATGCGGCTTCAACTGAAGAAGGCATTATTAGAAAAATACTAAAAAGAACACCCGCCATCCCTAATGCTAGAGATGTCCACTTAAACAAAAATAATTTGTTTTTTATCATTCATTTGTCCTCCTGAAATTTTAACGTGCAAAGTTTTGAGGATTTAATTATCTGCTTTAATTCCAATCTAATCAAGACTTTTTTATTGGCGAAAATGCTCATTTGTTAGCGGATTTTCCGGTTTATTGGCGAGCAATTTTTCATTTCCCGGTTTATCGTAAAATCGTTCACGATATTCGGTTGGAGTAAATCCATATTTCTTTTTGAAGTCGCGGACGAAATGGCTTTGGTCGTGAATACCGACGGCGAACATTATTTCTTTAATACGCAAAAGGGTTGTTTTAATTAATTCGCAGGATTTTTCGAGCCGCACGTTTCGGACGTATTGAACCGGAGAGATTCCGAGTTCGGTTTGAAATATTTTTGTTAGTTGTGATTTGGCAATATTTGCGCTTTTTGCAAGTTCGTCGAGTGTCCAATTTTTTTGCAGATCGGAGAGAATACGGGTCTTGAGGTGTGTAATTTTAACGCTCATTGTGGGAAAGCCTCGTTTAAAATTATTTGAAATTGATTGAATTCAGGATCCAGATTACCCGCCGACTTTTGAATTGTCAATCCATTAAAAATTACTAACCCGTGTGTTTTTTTTTACAGTTACCGCCATATAAAATTTATTTTCAGCAGCGTTTCATTGAAATTATTATACTATGATAAGATAAGTTTATCTTGAGTCAGCGAGCTAAGAACGTCTGCTTTCAAAATATTTTATTTAGTTGCGGATTTTTTTATTTGACACTCAAAGCAGAAAATAAAAAGCGATTATTATACAAATTATTTAGTAGAGAATATTATGGAAAATTTAAATATTCCGGCAAATGTTATTAACAAGGAATTGATTCGCTGGGTGACGCGAATGGTCGAGCTTTGCAAGCCGAAAAATGTCGTCTGGTGCGACGGTTCGCAGAGTGAATATGACCGTTTGTGTGAAGAAATGGTGACGGCGGGAACATTTATTCGGCTCGACCCCGAAAAGCGTCCGAATTCGTTTCTGGCGCGTTCGCATCCGTCTGACGTGGCGCGGGTCGAAGACCGCACATATATTTGCAGTCTGGCGAAAGGCGATTCCGGACCGACGAATAATTGGATGGCTCCGCGTGAGATGAAGGAGACGCTGACACCGAAATTTGACGGTTGTATGAACGGGCGGACGATGTATGTGATCCCGTTTTGTATGGGTCCGATTGGCTCGCCGATTTCGCAGTTCGGTGTGCAGTTGAGCGATTCGCCGTATGTTGTCGTTAATATGAAATTGATGACGCGAATGGGAACGCAGGCTCTGGAAGCATTAGGAAATGGCGAATTCGTGCATTGTCTGCATTCGGTCGGAATGCCGCTGGCGGAAGGTCAAAAAGATGTCGCGTGGGCGTGTTCGCCCGATCCGAAAGATAAATATATCGTGCATTTTCCCGAAGAACGTCTAATCTGGAGTTACGGTTCGGGTTACGGCGGCAACGCGCTTTTGGGCAAAAAATGTCTCGCGCTCAGAATCGCTTCGACTTTGGGACGTGAACAAGGCTGGCTTGCCGAACATATGTTGATCGTCGGAGTCGAATCGCCCGACGGTGAAAAAGATTACGTTTGCGCGGCGTTTCCTTCGGCGTGCGGCAAGACGAATTTTGCGATGCTGATTCCGCCGCAGGCGTTTCAGGATGAAGGCTGGAAAGTAACCACCGTCGGCGACGACATCGCTTGGATTAAACCCGACGAAAACGGTCGGCTTCACGCGATCAACCCCGAAGCCGGATTTTTCGGCGTTGCGCCCGGAACCAATTACAAAACGAATCCGAACGCGATGGAAACGATCAAGGAAAACACGATTTTCACCAATGTCGCGCTGACTGATGATAATGATGTCTGGTGGGAAGGAATGGACGGCGACGCGCCCGCGCACGCGATTGACTGGCAGGGCAACGATTGGACACCTGAATCGTCCGTCAAAGCCGCGCACCCGAATTCGAGATTTACCGCGCCTTCGATTCAGTGTCCCGTCATTGACGATAGATTCGACGATCCGAAAGGCGTTCCCGTTTCAGCGTTCATCTTCGGCGGACGACGAAATTCGGTCGTGCCACTGATTATGCAGTCATTTAATTGGGCGTTCGGCGTTTATATGGCGGCGACGATGGGTTCGGAAATGACCGCCGCCGCGTTCGGCAACATCGGCGAAGTCCGCCGCGATCCGTTTGCGATGCTGCCGTTTGCCGGCTATCATATGGGCGATTATTTCGGGCATTGGCTCAACTTCGGTCGCCAAATTCCCGAACCGCCGCGCATTTTCTCGGTCAATTGGTTTCGCAAAGACGAAGACGGCAAGTTTCTCTGGAACGGTTTCGGCGAAAATATGCGCGTTTTGAAATGGATCGTCGAACGCGCTCGCGGAAGGTCGAAAGGTGTCGAAATGCCGCTCGGCTGGATGCCGCGTTACTCGGATATGGACTGGCGCGGAATGGAAAATTTCAGTGAACAGGATTTTGAAAACGTGATGAGCATCAACCGCGATTTATGGATCAAAGAAATCGCGTCGCACGACGAACTTTTCTTCAAACTCTACGACCGTCTGCCGAAAGAAATGACGTTCATCCGCGAACTTCTTTTGTCGAATCTCTGGCGTTCCAACCAAAAAAGCGCGACGCAGCCTTCACCGGCGGACAAAACCTTCGAGAAAACAAAAAACCTCGAAGCGGTTCGCGCCGTTCCGAACAGTTAGCAGTGACAGTCAACTTATTAATCGGACGAAAGGCGTATTTATTGCGCCTTTTGTTTTATAATAAACACCAGTCACTAATCCTTTTATAACTTATGACCATCGAACAATACCTACACAATATTGCCCGTGAATATAAACGCGGGATTGCGACCGAACATACCTATCGAGGCGATTTGAAACAGCTTATCGAGAGCCTTGTGCCGGACATTGCGGCGACGAATGAGCCGAAGCGAATTAAGTGCGGTGCGCCGGATTATGTATTAACGAAAGCCGATGTTCCAATCGGATTTATCGAAGCGAAAGACATCGGCGATAAGGATTTGGACGGCGCGAAGAAGACGGGCAACAAGGAACAATTCGACCGTTACAAATCTTCGCTGAACAATCTTATCTTTACCGATTATCTCGACTTTCGTCTTTATATCGACGGTCAATTTAAGACTTCCGTAGCAATCGGCGAAATCAGCGGCGGCAACATCGTCGCGCTGTCCGCCAACTTCCCTGCTTTTACCAACTTGATAAAGGATTTCGTTTCGCGGGTCGGTCAGACGATTACGAGCAGTAAGAAACTCGCGGAAATGATGGCGGGCAAGGCGCGGATACTTTCCGATGTGATTGAAAAGTCTTTGATGAGCGACGAAGACAACGACGAGAACAGCACGCTCAAGGCGCAGATGGAAGCGTTCAAAACGATTTTGATTCACGACATTACAGCAAAGGAGTTCGCCGACGTTTACGCGCAGACGATTGCTTACGGGATGTTTGCGGCGCGTCTGCACGATAAGAGTCTGGACACATTCACGCGACAGGAAGCCGCCGAATTGATTCCGAAATCGAATCCGTTTCTTCGGAAACTGTTCGGCTACATCGCCGGACCGGAGATTGACGACCGGATTAAATGGATTGTTGATTCGTTAGCCGACATTTTTCGGGCGACGGACGTTGACGCGCTGTTAAAGAACTTCGGCAAAGCGACGCAGACCCGCGATCCGATGATTCATTTCTACGAAACTTTCCTGAGCGAATACGATCCGAAACTTCGCAAGTCGCGGGGTGTTTGGTATACGCCCGAACCCGTCGTTAATTTTATCGTTCGCGCCGTTGACGACATTTTGAAGACGGAGTTTAACTTGCCGCAGGGTTTAGCGGACACTTCCAAGACGACGATCAAGTTAAAAACGCAGAGCAAAGACAAACGCTTCGCCGAAGGTGTCAAGGAATATGAAAAGGAAGTTCACCGCGTTCAGATTCTCGATCCGGCGACCGGCACGGGAACATTTCTTGCCGAAGTCGTCAAACAGATTCACGCGAAGTTTGCCGGTCAGCAAGGCATTTGGAGCAATTACGTCGAGAATCATTTGATTCCGCGTCTCAATGGTTTTGAATTGCTGATGGCGAGTTACGCAATGGCGCATCTGAAACTCGATTTGCTGTTAAGCGAAACGGGTTTCAGACCACCCCTAACCCCTCCTTCAAAAGGAGGGGAGCCGGAAGTTTTAAACTCCCCTCCTGTTTTAGGAGGGGTGTCCGAAGGACGGGGTGGTAAAAGGCTTCAAATCTATCTGACCAACAGCCTCGAAGAACATCATCCCGACACCGGAACTTTATGGACGACGTGGCTGAGTGACGAAGCCAACGAAGCCAATCACATCAAACGCGATACGCCCGTGATGTGCGTCATCGGCAATCCGCCTTATTCGGGTGAAAGCGCGAACAAAGGCAAATGGATTATGGATTTGATGGAAGATTATAAGAAAGAACCCGGCGGCAAAGAGAACTTGAAAGAACGCAATCCGAAATGGATTAACGACGATTATGTAAAGTTTCTGCGTTACGGTCAGCATTTCATCGAACGCAACGGCGAAGGCATTCTGGCTTTTATCAATCCGCACGGATTTCTCGATAATCCGACCTTTCGCGGAATGCGCTGGAATCTGCTGAAAACCTACGACAAAATTTATACGATTGATTTACACGGCAATAGTAAAAAGAAGGAAGTTGCGCCCGACGGTTCGGCTGATGTCAATGTTTTCGACATTATGCAGGGCGTTTCAATCAATCTGTTCATTAAGACAGGCAAAAAGAAAGTGAATGAACTAGGTAAAGTTTTTCATTACGATTTATATGGCAAGCGTGAAGCGAAATATAATTTCTTAATCGAAAACTCTATTGCAACGATTCTTTATGAAGAATTGCCGAATGTTGCGCCGAATTATTACTTTGTGAAACAAGATTTCAGTCAAAAGCAAAATTACGAAAAAGGTTTTTTTGTAAGCGAACTTCTATCAGTCAACAATATGGGTATTACTTCGGGAGATGACAACGATTATGTTGCATTCTCTAAAGATGAATTCTCACAAAACTTGAATTATAGTTTGATTCAAAATATATCCTATCGTCCTTTTGATAATCGTTTGATTGTATATGACGAAAATCTGTTGGCTCGTGCAAGAAGTCAATTTATGCAAAATATGATAAAGCCAAATCTCGCAATATCATTAGTTCGACGATCACGAAGTGATAAGTTTATATCTCCTTTTATCGTTGAAAATCTGATTGATAAGTGCATTTCTTCCACTTTGGATAACGCAAATATTTTTCCGCTTTATCTTTATCCGACAGAAAATAAACAAACAGAGATGTTCGCGTCTAATTCTTCCATACGAACGCCGAATCTTGATTTGGAAATCGTCAAGCAAATCGCCGATAGACTGCAATTAACATTTACTAATGAGAAGGAAACCACCCCGTCGCTTCGCGCCACCCCTCCTGAAACAGGAGGGGAGTTTTTGGAGCAAAGGTCTCCTCTAAAAACAGAAGATGAGTTTTTAAATCAAAACTCCCCTCCTTCCAAAGGAGGGGTGCGCGAAGCGCGGGGTGGTTTCGATTCGTCAGGCACACGCACGATTGATAAAATTAATAACCTGCCATATCTGAAAACATTCAGGAAAAATTTGAGAAATAATTTAACGCCTGCCGAAGCGAGTTTTTGGAAAATCGTGCAGAACAAAAACTTTGAAGGCAGAAAGTTTAGACGGCAACACAGTGTCGGCAATTATATTCTCGATTTTTATTGTCCATCAGAAAGACTGGCGATTGAGTTAGACGGCGAAGTTCATTTTAATGATGCCGCACGGGAATATGATTATGAACGTAAATTGTTTTTAGAACATTACGGAATCAAAGTTTTGCGTTTTGAAAATAAGTTGGTGTTTGAAGAATTGGAATGGATGCTCGGTGTTATCAAAAGTAACTTTGGCTGGAATAAGAAACCACCCCTAACCCCTCCTTTTGAAGGAGGGGAGCTAGAAGTCTCAAACTCCCCTCCTTTTGAAGGAGGGGTTGGGGGTGGTTCAGAAACATTCGCGCCGATTGATGTTCTCGATTACATCTACGCCGTCTTGCATTCGCCCGCTTATCGTGAGAAGTATAAGGAATTTTTGAAGATAGATTTCCCTCGCGTTCCTTACCCGAAAGATGCGGCGGCGTTTTGGCAGTTAGTCGAATTAGGCGGCGAACTGCGCCGCGTTCATCTGCTCGAAAGTCCGGCGGTCGAACGCTATATCACGCAGTATCCGGTTGACGGCGATAGTGTTGTCGGGAAAATAAGATTTGAGTTACAACCACCCCTTGCCCCTCCTTTTGAAGGAGGGGAGTTAAAAGGAAAAGTTTGGATTAACGACACGCAGTATTTTGAAGGCGTTCCTGAAATCGCGTGGAACTTTTTCATCGGCGGTTATCAGCCCGCGCAAAAATGGCTGAAAGACCGAAAGGAAAGACCGCTCAGTTTCGACGACATTTTTCATTATCAGAAAATCATCGTCGCTTTGACCGAAACCGACAGATTAATGAACGAAATTGATGTGATCGGCGTTTGTTAGATGATTGATGTTGGCTC
Source organism: Pyrinomonadaceae bacterium (assembly GCA_965247235.1). Lineage (GTDB taxonomy): Bacteria > Acidobacteriota > Blastocatellia > Pyrinomonadales > Pyrinomonadaceae. The sequence continues at coordinate 4,140,917 of OZ252004.1, read as the reverse complement.
GAAAATGATGCGCGTCGGGTTGTCTGTTTATCGGTGAAAAGATTTTTGTTGTAATTGTGAACGATTTACTTTATGCTGTGGTTGATTTAATGATAACGAAGATTGATTCGGTCATCATCATATTCGATTTGGTGGACTATCAATCGAATAAGATCATCATTAAATTCGATTGACAGAGGAGTCAATCGAATTTAGAGTTAATAGAATCGAATAACGTCTTCTGTCAATCGAATTTAATGACTACTGAATCGAATTCAGCCTTGACGTTATTCGATATGTTTTACACAATATCGAATTGACTGTTAGTTTAATCTAAAAACAACGTCTTTTAACCCGTTTTCGTTTGCCTTCAATCGAAAACGGCGGTCAGAACGGATTGCATTTAAGGAGCAAAATTCAATGGCAAGAACAAAAAAATCACCGACTAAAAGTATGGTTGACGCAGCCGAACGATTAGCGGGCATTAAATCAATAGACAGCAAACTCGATTTGGGAAACGGTTCATCCGTCGCCTTGTTCGAGGCGAAAATTGACGAGGCTTATAAGATTTTGGAAGAACATAACACGCTGCTTTCGCAAGTTGACCAAAAAGCCAACAGCTTCGAGGTAACGGAAAAGGAACTGCGCGATTTGAACGAGCGTTTTTTACTGGCAGTCGGCGCAAAATACGGCAAAGACAGCGACGAATACGAAATGGCGGGCGGCAAACGCAAATCCGAACGCAAGCGACCGACGAAAAAGCCCAAAAATCCTTAAATTAAAAGGATTTTGTTTAACTGAAAGGCGATTCAATTTTGAGTCGCCTTTTTTATTTAATAAAATGGGTTTGTTATGAAAAAGAAATACAAATTGAAGAAAAAACTCTCGTCCGGCGGCAAAAATTATGCCGGCTTTCACGTTTATCGTTCGGTTAATGAAAATCTGCCGTTTATGTTTTGGGAACGACTGACGGACGCGCCGATTGCCGAAGGAAATTTCAGCGATCCGATGGCGGAAATCGGGCAGCGATATTTTTATAAATTGACGCAGGTTGATGCAAACGGCGTTGAAAGTGCGCCGGTGACACCGAAAAGTTCGTTTACCGATCACGCCGGAAACACCTACGAACAAAATCCGCTCGCCGATTTTGCCGGTTATAATATGTATCGTTCGGCTGACCAAAACGTCCCGCTCGATCAATGGGAACGGCGCAATGACAAGCCGATTCCGACGACCGAATATAAAGACGAAGGTGTGCAGTCGGGCGAAATCTATTTCTATTATGTTCGCGCCGTTGATTCAAAAGGCAACGAAAGCGCACCCGGCGAAGTGATTCGCGTGATTAGGAAATGAGAGGATTTGAGATTTGAGATTTATTGTTTAAGATTTAGTCGGATTCTCAGAATCGAATCTGAAAAGACGAGGTTGGCGAACTAAATCTTCGATACTAAAAAACACACAAATAAAGGAGAAATAAAATGGTCAAAAAAGCATTATTTGCAAAATTAAAGGCGAAAGCCGGACAGGAATCCGCGCTTGAAGAATTTTTAAACGGCGGTCTCGGTTTGGCGCAGGAAGAAGAATTAACGGTCAGTTGGTATGCGCTCAAATTCGACGATTCGACGTTCGGCATTTTCGATACGTTTGAAGGCGAAGAAGGACGCGACGCGCATCTCAACGGCAAAATCGCCGCTGCACTGATGGCGAAAAAAGATGAACTTTTAGCGGAAGACCCGAAGATTGAAAAGGTGGAATTGCTGGCAGTTAAATAAATTTCGATAGATATTAATTAGTAAAAAACGCCTCATTGCAGGCGTTTTTTATTTTCTGAAATTCTTTGAATAAAAAAGATTGACAATCTTTTTTTTCGGCGTATCTTAATAGTTAGGAGGTGATAGATATGACAGAAAGTTCAATCGAAACGCCGCCGGATTGTTTAAGCCGGTGAGTCGGAAAACGGCGAGCCGGGAAAAATTCGGAAAGGTAAAAATAGTTTGTTGCAGTTGGTAGTTCGGCGTTGATTACTAAAAGTATGGCGGTGTTAAAAAAGCAATAATGCTTTAATCGTTATCAACAATATCTTCGGCTGGTCTATTTAACAAAGCAACCGTTAAAAATCTAAAAAAAGGCGATTCTGAGCAAATCGCCTTTTTTCTGCTTTAAATTTATGGTCGGTTGAATTCAGAAGCCCGCGCTTGAGCAAGCGGCGGATAAAATTGCAGTTTCTACAACCGGATTTTGCAGGTGAAATTTCTCATATAAACTCAAATCTTGTTTGGGCGTAGATTCTGCGATTCTATCCGCCCTTGCTCACGCGCGGGCTTCTGCCTTTTAAATAGTGAATTCACCCTTAATTATCTTTGTAATAATCTTTCGTCAGCTTAGTTTCGGTTTTCGTTACCCATTTGCCTTTGACGAGCGTTTTTCTCGTCAAAACGACTTTTGAACCGTCGCCGCCCTGCGCGTCTTCGATGAAAACGTAAACTTTCTTCGGGCGATTATTAATAACCCGATAGCGTGTCGTTTCGTGGTAACAGCAGCCGTCTTTGCCGAATGTTTCGAGCAGTTCGGCTTTTTTGTCCACGCTGAAAAGTCCGAGCGATTGATTGGCAAGCGCACTTAATTCGGCGTTCTTGACGAATTTGCGCGACGGCACGACCGCTAAATAAACGTCATACGAAGGTCCGCCGTATGAACCGTCGTTGCCGTTTCTCAGAGCTACGTCGTCAACGCCGTCAAAATTGAAATCGTCAAAAATTACGCCGCTGTTGTTGTCGCCGTAAAGTTCGACGAGATTGGCGGTCGGTTTTTTATTTTCGCCGAGTTCGAGATACATATTCGGCATTTGAACGGTTTGAAAAGCCGCCGTTTCGCCCTTTTTGATAAAGCTGACGGTTGATTTACCTTCGCAGGTGTCGCCGTCGCATTTGGCGATGACGATTTTCACATCGTAGGTTTTTGAAGCATCTTTGAGCAGAAAATTTTTCTGTGCGAAAGAGTTGCCGGAAAGTAAAACGAGCAGCGCGATCAGGGATAAAATGTTTTTCATAATTGATAAAATAGACGTTCCGGCGGAAATTGACAAGCGATATTTTTCGATTGGCAAACCGCCGTTCGTGCTATCATATCAGACAGAGATTTCAAACTTTTTTGCATCCAATCAACAGTTATTTTTCAGGAGGAAAAATGAACACATATTCAGAATCATACGGAAATTATTCAGCGGCGGACGCGCTGCCGGAAGAACGCGCGTCGTTTATCCGCAAAACATACGTTCATCTGGCAGGTGCGCTCGCGGCGTTCGCATTGATCGAAGCTTTGCTGATGATGTCGGGCATCGGCGGAATGATCGCGCAGACTGTTTTTCTGGGCGGCAGAGTGAGTTGGTTTATCGTTTTGGCGGTCTTTATGGGCGTTTCGACGGTCGCCAATAATTGGGCAAATTCGCCGACATCCAAAGGAATGCAGTATCTCGGTCTCGGACTTTACACCGTCGCCGAAGCGATTATTTTCGTGCCTTTGCTCTTTATCGTCAGCCATTATTCGGGCAGCGACGTGATTGTGAAAGCCGGCATCGTCACGCTCGGTTTATTTCTGGGCATCACGGCGGTTGTCTTTTTAACGCGCAAAGATTTTTCGTTTCTCGGACCGATTTTATCTATCGCCGGTTTTGTTGCGCTCGGCTTTATCGCGGTCAACCTGATTTTCGGATTCAGTATCGGCAACATTTTCGCGTTTCTGATGGTCGCGTTCGCAGGCGGTTCGATTTTGTATCAAACATCGAATGTCCTGCACAAGTACAGCCCGAATCAGCACGTCGCCGCTTCGCTCTCGTTGTTCTCAAGCGTCGCTTTGCTGTTCTGGTATATTTTGCAGATTTTCAGTTCGAGAAGATAATTGCTCTGTAAATCTTTCAGTTTAACTTTGCGGCTTTGCAGGAAATAATTGAGTTTTTCCCGCAAAGGCGCAAAGTTGCAAAGCAAGAAAAAGGAAAAAATCGTTAATGCTTTCGATAAAATTTCGGAAGCATTTTTTTTGTCTGTCAAAGCATTTTTCGGCAATTAAAGATTGTATCTGAAATGAGGGCAGACTTTCTAAATGCACAGTTAAACCATCCGCTGCCGCAGACGGTTCCGACTTGACTTGAAAGATTTTGGTATATTTATATTTTTACCAAAAAGGGATTTATGAAAGGTGAAACGGCAGCAGACGAGACTAAAATAAACGGCGGCGAATCGAGAATTCCTTCGACATTTCGCGCTCTCAAACATCGCAATTTTCAATTATTTTTTTCGGGACAATTTATTTCGCTGATCGGAACGTGGATGCAGTCGGTCGCGCAGAGTTGGCTGGTTTACAGCATTACAGGCAATGTCTCGCTGCTCGGTTTGATCGGTTTTGCCGGACAGATGCCGGTGTTTTTGCTGACGACGTTCGGCGGCGCGGTCTGTATCGTCGGCTCGCTCTTTTTCGGTCGCAAACTTCCCTCTTTCCGCGACGAAGCCCGCCGCATCATCGTCGCTCTCCAAATGACCGGCGGCGTTCCGTCAGCTAAAGCGAGTTTCCAGGAACCGGCGGAGAGTAAGGGATGAAGGATGAGGGATGAATGAAAGACAGAAGTCTTAAATCTTAAATCTTAAATCTTAAATTTTCCCATTCATCCCTCATCCTTCATCCTTCATCCCTCATCAATTCTGTTCTTTCATCGCCGTTCCAAGCCAGAGCGGATTTTTCGCCGTGCCGTCGAAATGCGAATCGGTTTTGAATTTTTCGTATTTCCCGGTCATCGCCGCTTCTTTGGTTTTTGCCAGCATCGCGTTCATTTCGGTTTTGGTTAAAGGCTTGAAATTTTTCGCTACTTTAAACGCCTGTTCGAGAATTTCGGGTTTATCAATGCCGGTGATAACCACCGAAGTCGGCAGACTGAGCGTATAATTCAAACATTCTTCCGCCGTCACCGTTTTGCTGTCGAGAATAAACGGATCGCCCAAAGACTTCATCCCGAGAACGCCGATTTTGCCTTCGACGAGTTGCGGCAGAACCTGTTTTTCAAACGAACGAAAATGCGCGTCCATTACGTTGAGCGGCAACTGCACCGCGTCAAATTTGATGTCGTGCGCCGCCGCTACTTCGAGCATTTGCAGATGAATCGCCGGATTTTTATGTCCCGTGAAACCGATATAGCGGATTTTCCCGGCTTTTTTGGCTTCGAGCATCGCTTCCATCGCGCCGCCTTCGGCAAATATCTTGTCAGGGTCTTCAAAACGAATGATCTCGTGAAACTGCATCAGGTCAATGCGGTCGGTTTGCAGCCGCGCGAGCGATTCGTCAATCTGTTTCGCCGCCGTTTTTTTATCGCGCCCGTCAATTTTCGACATCTGAAAAACTTTGTTGCGATAACCGTCTTTCAAGGCTTTACCGGCGCGAATCTCGCTCAAGCCGTCGGCGTAATCCCAACAATTATCCATAAACGTGATGCCGCGATCAATCGCCGTGCGAACCAGTTTAACGGCGGCTTCGTCGGTCGGCGGCTTGCTCAAATGAAAACCGCCCATTCCGATTGCCGAAACCTTTTCGCCGGTCGCGCCGAGTGTCCGGTAAATCATTTCACCTTCGAGTATTGTCTCCTGATTTTTAGCCATTATCTTTTCGTCCGTTTCCGCACCTGATGCGTTTGATGCAAATTTCAAAATTCCGGCGGCAGCCACACTGCCGCCGATAAATTTCCGTCTGTTCATTATTTAATTCCCCTTTGTTCGTAATTCAAAACTATATTGAAAATTATAGTCAAACCAATCAAATTCGTGAATGTTTTTTAGGCAATTAATTAAACAAAATTCAAGAAGTTCAGAGTCGCGCCTTCATGCGGCTTTTTCGCCGCGTTTCGCCGGCGGTTGCCGCGTAAACGCGGGACTCTGGACTTTTAAAAAACCGATTCATCCGCATCGTCATCATCGAAAACGATTCGTTTTTTTATTTTCGGCTGACGTTCTTCGCGCAAATCTTCCGGCGCAAGTGCGTGCAGTGTCGGATTACCGTCCGCGTCTTTGAGCAAAACTTCGATCCGCCGTTCAGCTTGATTGAGCCTTTCCTGACATTCACGCGAAAGTTTTACGCCGTCTTCAAACAACTTCAAACTTTCTTCCAGAGACATCTCGCCGTCTTCCAATTTGCGAACGATTTTCTCCAAATCGCCGAGTGATGATTCAAATGTTTGCTTCATAGGTTTTTAGAGTTTACAGGAAGTTTACGGGAAGTTGCAGGAAGTTGCAGATAGTATTAAGAATTTAAAGATGTTAATTATTTCAGCTTAATATAAATCAAAAATCAAAAAAAATAATTCTTTATTTCCTGCAACTTCCTGCAAACTTCCTGCAAACTTCCTGTAAACTCACTTCAACAGATCGTTGGCTTTTTTCAATAAATCCTGTAAGTTTTTTACTCCGAACGTGTCGCCTGTGCCGCTGCCTTTGTTGGTCGCGGCGGCGATGATTTCCTGTCCGATTTTTTGGGCGATTTTGGTCGCCAGTTTGTCGTCTTTTGCGCCGATTAACTGCCAGACATTGCCGTTGCGCTTCATTTTTAATTCAAACTGCTGATCGGGAATTTTGCTCTTAATCGTCGCCGTTTCGCCTTCCTGCTTGATGTCCAGATAACGGTCTGCGCCGATCACGATGGCGGCAAACGGGACATTCGCCAACTTGTCGGTTTTATCACGAATCAGGTTCGGCAGTTCGGCGCGGGCGCGTTCCTTGACGGCGGGCAAAACCGGCGCGGCAATCTGCGCGATTTTCGACAAAGCCTGCGGCGGCAAACCTTTACCGTAAAGCTCGACGGCTTTATCGGTAATCTGCGGCATAAAATCGTCCACTACCGCGTCGGTATCAACCAGCGAATCAATCGTTTTTTGATCGTCTTTCCGCGCCGCATCAACCAGCAAAGCGAGCGAATACTGCGGCGTTTTTTTCAAACTCTGCCAGTAAAAATAACCGCCGATTGCGCCGATCACGGCAGCAACCGCCAAAATTCCGGCGAAAATTCCGGCGTATTTCAGACAGCCGCTTTTCTTTTTCGGCTGCTGGTAATCGCCGAACGCCGGAGCGTTCACTTTCGGGGCGGATTTCGCTGCTATTTTCGGTTCGTCTTCGAGATTGACTGTAAATTTCGACATCTATAAATATCCAACTAAAATTAAAGCGCACATCTGAAAATTGAAAATCTAATTCTTCGTGTCAATCAATTTTCGCTTTCCAAAACCTGTGTTTCAATTTTACCTTTTGCCAGCCGAATTTTCACGCGGTCGCCGATCTTTACTTTTTGAGCGTCGCGCAAAATCTCGCCGCGTTCATTTTCGGCAATTGCGTAACCGCGTTTCAGCACGGACAGCGGAGAAAGCGCGTCGAGCGATGCCATTTCGATTTTTAAGTTTTCGTCCTTGTCGTCAATTCTTTTTTTGACCGCCGAAATCGTCCGCTGTTCAAGTAGTGCGAGCCGTTTTTGATTGTCCGCAACTTTCGCCGCCAGCTTCAAAGGCGAGAGACGCGCGAGAATTTTATCGAGCCGTTTGCCCGAAACTTTCAATTTATCGGCAAAGACTTCGCTGATTTGCGACTGAAAATCAGCGACTTCATAACGCCAATCGGTAATTTTGCGCGGAAATTCGACGAACACCGGCGCGAGCGCGAGTTCCTGCAAATGCGACCGCGACTGCAAGATTTTATATTCCATCAACTGAAACAAATCCTGCGTCCGCTGACGCACAAAAGCCTCGATCTGATCTTCCGATTCGGCGACGATTTCGGCGGCGGCGGAAGGTGTCGGCGCACGTCTGTCCGAGACAAAATCGGCAATCGTATAATCAATCTCGTGACCGACGGCGGAAATCACCGGAATCAGCGAACAGCGAATCGCCCGCGCCACTCTTTCCTCATTAAACGCCCACAAATCTTCGGATGAACCGCCGCCGCGCCCGACGATCAGCACGTCGAATTTATCTTTATTTTTCGGATTCAGATTATATTCGTTCGCCAGTTTGATAGCATTCGTAATCTCTTCGCCCGCCGTTTCGCCCTGCACACGCGTCGGAATCAGAGTGATGCTGACCGTCCGCGTTCGCCTCGACAAAACATTCAAAATATCGTGAAACGCCGCGCCGTTCGGACTCGTCACGACACCGATTTTTTTCGGAAAAAAAGGCAGCGGACGTTTCAAATCTTCGTCAAACAAACCTTCGCGCTGCAATTTCGCCTTAATTTGCTCAAACGCGACTTTTAACGCGCCTTCGCCAACCGGTTTGAGCGATTCGACCAAAATCTGATACTCGCCCTTCGGCTGATAAACCGACAGTTTTCCGCGCACTTGAACCTGCAACCCGTCGAACGGCTGAAACCGAATCCGCTGATTGCTGCGAACGTAACACGCCGCCTTCAACTGCGAAAATCCGTCGTGCAGAGTGAAATACCAATGCCCCGAATTTGCCGCGACAAAATTAACGATTTCCGCCTCGATCCAGACGGACGCAAATCCGCGCTCCATCGCCAGCTTAACCTGTTCATTCAACTCCGAAACCGTCAGCGGACGTGCTTCTTCGTTGTCAAAAAGTGATTGTAAAATTGAAGATTTCATTTAAGCAAAAGTAAAAGCCGCCTGTTTCTGCGCGGCAAAATCAAGTTCGTAATTAAAAATAAACAGTTCGCTGCCTTTTTGATCCGAATTCGCGCCGACATTTCGCATTCCATACATCAGATTCCAGTTTTCGATATTTGCAAAGGAAAAAAGCTCACGCACGAACGGCGAATCATCATAAGTCAACAGCCATCTGTGCCGACATTTTTTTAAGTTTGCGGCAAATCTCTCGTGATCGAAACTCTTATGCAAATTACCGTTTTTGCCGTAAAGCGCAGAATTAGTCGCCGAATAATAAGGCGGATCGAAAAATAAAAAGACATTTTCGCCGTCAGTTTTAATCAGTTTTTCGTAATCGTCGTTCGTAATTTTGACGTTCTGCAGAATCTGCGGCATCGCACTCAGACGCTCGATACTCGAATCGGTAAAACGCTTATCAAAAGCCTGCTGCGAAAATCCTCCGGCTTCGGTCGTGCCGGAGAAAGTCAAGCGATTGAAGATAAAAAAAGCGGCAGCAGTTTGGATTTGATTAAAATTCGTCAAATTGTCGCGCAAAAATTTATGCAGCGTTTTGCCGTCCGCAAATTCGCCGCGCCATTTCCAAATCTGCTCAAATAACAATTCCGAATCATTTTGCAAAACCGTCCAAAACGCGGCTAATTCGACGTATTTATCATTAATCCAAAATCTGCTCTGCGGAAACTTCTGCCGCAAGTAAATAAATACCGAGCCGCCGCCGACAAACGGTTCACGAAATTCGTCAAACGGCGGGATCAATGCCGCGATTCTTTCAACGGCACGGCTTTTTCCGCCCGGATAACGCAATGGACTGCGAATCATTTTCAAATTTCTCCCAGACTGACAGCAAAATTGTTCGTTTCGGCTTCGGTGAATAAATTTTGGACAAAAATTTTCTGTTTGCTGCTGAAATTATTTGCGCTGTGAAAATTTACGCCGGTTTTGACGGATACCAATCTGTAAGCATTGTGAGCTTTGTCCAAAACTTCAGAAACGGTTTTTAATTCGGCTAAATTCCAATGCAGAGCCGAACTGTGATAGTTGGAAATTTCGTTTATTTTGGCTTTCACGAAATCATTGTTAAATTTTTGATTAGTAATTTTTCCAGCCAAAGAACGATGATTTTCCGCCGTTTCGTAATATGCCAAAATCACATAAACATCGAGCAGACTCATCAGCGAAATTGTGTCCCACTGCAAAAAATCGCGGTCGCCGCCTGCGCCTTCGTCCTTGACGACGGGAATGATCGTCAGGCGTTTTGAAACGCTGAAAGTATTGTAAACGCGCTCATACGGATATGACCGCGTTCGTTTCGGCGAAACCCAACGGCTAACCGCCAGACGATTTTGTCCGGCGGCGATCAGACACGAAGATTTTGCAGAATTGACATTAAACTCGTCAAATCCGACTTCGACCAGATCGTTTTTTAGAAATGACTGATAGCGGATTCCTTTGATTATCTGCGCTGTTATTTCCATTTATTTGGCAGTTTCCGCGTGTTCTAAAATGACCGTGAACCGATTGTTTCGGGCTTCCGTGAAAAGTTTTTTGATGAATTCGGTTTCGGCAATCGTGAACGCATTTTCGTTGATGAATTTGTTAATGATTTCGTCCTTTTCGTCGGAATTGGTCGAGCCTTTCATTTGGTTCGAGGTCAGGCGAATTTGCACCTTTAGATTGTATGGTTTCGCGCCGACTTTGACGTTGGTCATCGCGGTGTAGAGCATCATTTTGACGAAGCCGTCCTTGATGTCGTTTTTGGACGGCATTTTGGCGCGGACGCTGTGTTTGGCTTCGATTAAATAGATATATTTTCCGTCCAATTTGGTTTCGTCGCAGGTGAAAAAGTATTTACCGAAAAGCGCGTTGTTGATCGTTACTTTGGCTTTCGTGTCGGTTGAAAGAGCTTCTTTCGGCTGTTCGGTGACGAATTCTCTCGACTGCGCCTGTCTCGATTTACTGCGCGAGAATTCGAGAAATTTTTCGGGCGTTTCGGCATATTTGATCAGTTCGTCAATCGCGTCTGTGTCGTGCAGATAGGTCTGCGTTTCTTTGGCGATTTTTTGGTAGGAAAGTTTGGCTTTTTCAAAGATCGTTTTCAGTTGTTTGGTTTCGCGTTCGTTCCATTCGCGCGATGTTCCCTTGAAGGCGAAAATCTCATTTAAACGCGCGTTGATATAATTATTATCGAGTTTCTGCGCCGTAATCTGATCGCCGCGTTTGGTGTTTTTTTCCGCCGAATCATAATAGGCGAGAATAACGTGAACGTCCAAAAGGCTTAACAGCGAAATCGTGTCCCACTGCAAAAAATCGCGTTCGCCGCCTGCGCCTTCGTCCTTGACGACGGGAATAATCGTCACCTTTTTGCCCGTCTGCGTGAGCGTATCATACACGCGCTCATACGGATACGAGCGCGTCCGTTTGGGCGAAATCCAGCGGCTGACGGCGATTGTTTCTTTGCCGTTATTCAGCAAAAACGCGCCCTGTGATTTGTTTATGTCAAAATTTTCAAACTTTGATTCTTTGAGATTATCGGCGAGAAATTGTTTGTAATTTACTTTTTCGACGTTGCCGGAAATCTCGGCGGATTGGGCGTTATTAAGAAAGGTTTCCCGCCAAGGCGCAAAAGACGCAAAGGAAGATAAGAAAGCATTCGGGTAATTTGTTTGATAAATCAGCGGCGTAAAAGTTTGATTCACTCTTACATTGGCATTAACATAAGAAACTTCTTCATATTTTAAGTCTTTACTTTGCGACCTTTGCGCCTTGGCGGGAAACTTCTTCTGCTTAATCCCGGAACTCGGCGCATCCGCAACTGCCGTCACCGAACCCGATTTCACAAACGAATTTTCACGCTTAACCCGCACTTTGAGACGCGGCGAAGCGGTTTGTTTGTCGGACACTTCCGCTAAATCCGAGCGAAATGTGACGGTGTAAGCCGTTCGCAACTGCAAAACGATGTCGTCGTAAGCCTTTTGCAGTTCATCGAGGCGCGTGATCGGATAATAAACGCCGCCGGAAACTTTGGCGAGTTTTTCGCCTTCGCCTTCGGCTTTGGTCGTCAAACCTAAATAGCGTGTCCGCAAAGGATCAACCGTCGTCGCCGCGCTGCCCGCCGCAACCAATGTTGACGGCACATAAAGCGGATAAATCAACGCGCCGCTTTCCTGAATCGAGCCTAACAGCGCGTCAAACGGCAAAAAAGATTTGTTGTCGTCGCCGTCCGTGAGCGCGACAATCGCCGTCCGTTCGCCTTTTAACGGGCGCAGAGTTTCGCTCAAAGTGTAGCCGAGCGCGTCGTAATATGCCGTGCCGCCGCCCGCGTCAAAAGTATCTAATGATTCGGACAGCGCAGATTTATCGGTCGTAAAATTCGAGATAACTTTGATGTCGTCGTTAAAGATGATGACGGCGATTTTGTCTTTTTTATCAACCGTCTTGACGAACGAACGCGCCGCTTTGCGGATAAAATTGACGTAACTGTCAACGCTGCCCGAAACGTCGAGCAGCAGCACCAGATTAAACGGCGCGGTTGACGGTTCGACCGACAAAATCTCGCGGTCTTCGCCCGACTCGCTGACGGTGAAATCTTCTTTTTTCAAATCGGAAATCGCCCGATTATTGATGTCGGTAACGCTCACCAAAACTTTTTTAATCTGCGATTCAATCGTTTTCGGCGCGGCGGTTTGCGGTTTAAAATCGGGTTCACGCCGGAAATTCGGCAGCGTCTGCGAGTATTCGCCGAAAGACTTCGGACTCGCACGGTGAATCGCTTCCGTCAAAATCGAATCGCCGCCGCGCACAATCGCTTTAGCGGCATTGGTTAAAGGTCGTTCGCGCAGATCACCGGAAACTTCGCTGATCGGAACATTAAGCAGAATGATGCCGCGAGCGGTCGTAAATTCCAGTTTGATTTGGGTTTTAGTTTTCGGTTTTTGGTTTTCGGACTTTGGACTTTGGACTTTGGACTTTGGACTTTCATCCATTGTGCGGTCTGATTCGTCGCCCAAAAGATCGGTCGCGTCTGATTCTGCTGCGTCTTCCCCTGACTTCGGGCTTTGGACTTCGGACTTTGGACTGTCAAGAAGTTTCCCGCTGACGGAGAACTTTCCCGCCGCTTTTTCCTGCACATCTTTGAGCGTAACATCGCTCAGAAATCGCGGACGCGATTCCGTCCAGAGAAAATCGTATCTGAGATTATCGAGCGGCACATCGGCGGAAATCGTGCCGGTTTCGGTTTGAATTTCCGCGAGCGCAAAATCGCCTGAGACAATTGCTTCGCCCGCGCCGGTTTCAATTTTCAGACGCATTCGCACCGGCATTTTCAGTTTCAAATCAAATCTTTTTTTGCCGTCGGCGGGAACGACTTCGATCCGAATTTTGCCGTTTGATGATTCGATTTTAAGTTCATTTTCGGAAATTTTATCTTTCGTTTCGGCAGTTAAAAATACTCTCTGCTCGTTTTTCGCCGGGTCTGTTTTTTCTTCAGCCGCCGCATCTTTGGCGGCAATCGCTTCGACACGCCCGAAACGATTGACAATCTCGATTGTCGCGCCTTCGGCAACGGGAAAATCACGTTGAAAATTCTGCGCCGAAACCGCTCCGCAGAGACACAGAAATAACAAACAAACAGAGATAATTTTAAGATAACTAAACTGCATTTTTCTCGAAACCAAACGATATAAATAAAAACGCGAAGAAAAACTTTTGATGCGCCGAACCTTCGATCCGGTCAACCGTAAAATTTTTTCTTCGCCTGATTTTACTATAAATTCCGGTAATTTCGTGTTTTATGATTTGCTCGCCGTTCTGCCTGAAACGAGCGAACGCTGGCGGACGCGCTGCTGCCATTGGCTGCCCGGACGGTCGTTGTCCTCAAATTCGTCGAGCAGATTATCCATCGTTTCACCTCCGACCTGTCTGGTTTTGAAGTAAAGCAGTGCGCTGATAATCGTAAAAAACGAGATCAGAATGATCGAAATCGGCAGATAAATGATCGTTTGCAGGGCTTCGCTGAACGCGGCTTTCAGTTTGCCTTCGCTGCCTTCTCGTTCGCCGGGACGCGTGATATGAATCGTTTGATCGGGCGTAATAACTATCGAAGTTTCCTTTTCAGCCGCTTTTTCAGCCGCTTTTTCAGGCGTTGATTCGCTCGTATCAACTTTAATCGCGTCTTTAATTTCAGTCGCGGTTTGCGCCTTGCGCGAAATGTCCTGGACGGCGAGATGCGCGAAATAGGCGAGCGAAAGCGAGGTCGCCAGCGGCACGAAAAACATAATCAAAGTCGTCGCAATCGTCGTCCTGAGCGAACGCTTGACCAATTCTTTGGAACGGCGCAGCGCGGCAAAACCCGATTTTCCTTCCATCATCACGACCGCCGAAGCGAGTCCCCAAATAACTGTCAGAATTACGCCCGGAATGAGGCAAAAAGCATAACCGACGACGATTAGCACGCTCTGCAAAATCGAAGTCCAGATGAGTTTTTTCCAACGCCGCCGGACGGCTTCGAGCGCGGGACGAATCCGCACGGGTTTGAGCGGAAAAGCGAGCGTCTGCGCGACCAGCCAGCAATTTGCGCCGACCACCACCGAACCGCAGGTGAGCGTGACGAAAAACAGCAAAAGCGTCAGCAATGTTTTCAGTTTTGCAAAGTCACTTTTGTCGAGATCGAGAAAACTGACACTGACCACGGCGACAGTCAGGATTATCATCGGAATATAAGTAACCAGCGCGAGCAGCAAAAATTTCGGCAGATAACGACTGTAAAGTTCGAGTGCGCGGCGTAGAAGTGTACCGATGCCTTCGGACTGCGCCCGCATTTCGGCGGCAAACGATTCGGCGGTCGGCGGTCGGTCGTAGGGATTTTTGGCGAGCGAGGCGAAAATTACTTTTTTAACTTTACGCGGAATTTTTTTGCGAGTAATCGGCGGCGGCGCAGAATCTTTGTGCGCCTCCATGACCTTCAAATAATCGCCGTCAAACGGCTGTTTGCCCGAAAGCATCCGGTAAGCGATGATGCCGAGACTGTAAATATCCGAACTCGCCATCAATTTCTCACCGCGACATTGTTCCGGCGACATAAACAGCGGCGTTCCCAAAACCGCGCCGACGCTCGTCAAATCCTTGCTGACCGGCGTATCGTGTTTTATCGCCGAATTATTCCCGGTGCTGCTTTTTTTATCGCCTGATTGACTAAGAATTTTGCCGGTTTCCGCCGTGTTTTGGAAAATCGCCGTGCTGTCTTCGGAAGTTTGATTAACCGGCTGAATCAACGTGCCTTTTTCGGAAAACTCTTCCGCCGGATTTTCGACCATTTGAATGAGTGTGCCTTTTTCGGAGATGAGCGTTCCTTTTTCCTGACTGACGGCAAGCGTTGCACCTTCGGAAAACTGCGTGTCGCTGCGTTGTTCAGCCGCAGTTGTCATCAGCGGCGGGATGGCGACCGTTTGGCGGCTTTCGCCTTTCATCGGCGGCGCATAACTGATGTTGATCGCGTCTGCGCTTTCGCCGGAGATTTGTTCTTCGAGTTTGGCAATGCCGAAATCGAGAACTTTGACGGTATAACTGCCGCGCTGGTTCGGTTCGAGCCAGATATTGTCGGGCTTTAAATCGCGGTGAATAATTCCCTGTTCGTGCGCCGCGTGAACCGCCGCGCAAACCTGTTCGATAATATCGAGCGTCCAGTCGAGCGGCAGATGCTGTTCTTCTTCGAGAATCTCGCCGAGCGTGCAGCCGTCCAGATATTCCATCACGAGATAAGCGACGCGCCCTTTGTTCGTCTGCGCGAAACCGAAATCGGTGACGTTGACGACGTTCGGATGCCGCAAACGTCCGGCGGCGCGGGCTTCGCGGCGAAAACGCTCGACAAATTCGTCGCGCTCCATAAATTGCGGCGCGATAATTTTGACGGCGACGTGACGTTCCGTGCCGACGTGCGTGGCGAGATAAACCGTCCCCATTCCGCCGCGTCCGAGTTCGCTTTCGACCCTGTATTTGCCGTCGAGCGTCTGCCCGATATATTCCGCAAAATTCATAAATTGGCTGTCCGCTGAATCAAAATAATTTACGCCGAAGATGCCTCAAAGTTTCAAAATAAGACTGCGGCGATGAATCGTTAAATTACTAATTCCAAATTTTCGTGTTATTCAAAATTGATTTTACACCAAAAACTTTAATTTCCATTAAATCAAAAATAATTTGACCCGATTTTCAAAATAATCTTGCGTTTATTACCGGGAACTTTTTTATTTGATAATCCGATTAAATATCAATTGAAAGTAAAATAAAGCCGCAATAATTTCCGGCTTGGGCGTTCATTCAAATGTGAAGATGGTAAAAATTTTAATCCGGCTCTCATCTTTCCCCAATGCCCCCAAAAAGGAAGTTTCGTCTGCGGGCGAAACTTCCTCCCGACATTGTTTTCCAAATGAACGGTTATGCAGTAATCTTTAACGAATTTTGATTAATACAAATATGAAACATAAATTTTTCGGTTCGGCGGCGATCTCCAGATTCATCGGTCTTTTCATCTCGGCGGCATTGTTTTCCGCCTGCGGACCGTCAGGTTCGGTTGATACGATTGCTTCTAATATGGTTAATAATTCACAGATTTTCCAAAACTATTACGTTGAAGGCAATAAGTCCGACGAACGCATCAATGCTATTTTTCGCGTCGGCGGTTCGACCGGCACGACTGTTGATCTGACCGAGCCTGCAAAAATTTCGTGCAACGGCATCAATATGGAAAAGTCCGGTCCCGGTTCGGCAGGCGGCACGGGTTTATTTAAAAAAGGAACGGATTATAATCTGCACGGCGAGAAATACGAAACCAAACACGATTTTTCCTTTAGCGACAGCGAAGGCAAAACTTATCTTAATTCGATCAGCCTCGCGCCGCTCGAAGCCGCTTCAAATGCGCCGATCCGACTCAATCTCGATAAACCGACGCTCGTGCCGCTGTCCCGCGCCGTCGCGCCCGATGAAAAATTATTAATGACGCTGGAATTGTCTGTCAGTGATGAGGTGTCGCCGACGGAAAGTTCGATCTATCTCGATCAAACGCGCCGCACATTGATTATCACGCCCCGATACTGGACGGCTAAATCGCTCGATTCAACCGTTAGTTTGAAGATGAGAATTTCCAAAACAGCCGCTGTTTCGCAGGGAACCCAAATCGGCGGCACAATTTCGGCTGATTACGATTCCGCGCCGGTCAGCGTCAGCATCAGCCGCGCCAAAACTGCCAATACGAATGTTAATGCCGCCGTCAACACGGTCGCCAACAGCAAAAAACCTGTCAATGTCAACGCCAATACTGCGGCTGTCGCAAACGCTGCCAAACCCGCGAACACGATGGCAGGCGCACAAACGACTCCGCCGCCGTCAGCCAATTCAACTGCTGAAACAAACGCTGACACTGCGCCGCCGTCCAATAATTTAAAAAGAAAAACCGAAGATAAATAACTGTAAAATTCAGGAGAAAAAATTATGTCAGTGACAAAATGGATGACTTGGGAAGGCGGCGTTGATTTGGTTGCGCTTTCTAATGAAAATATTTCGATGCCGAACGTCATCGTTCACGTTGCGCGGATGGTTCACACGCCGGTCGGTGCTTCGCCTTCGGGAATGATTCTGCTGCCGGACGAATCGGGAATGCCGAAGATAATCGGTTTCGTTTCGGGCGATCAGGCGGTCGGCGATTATTTCGGCGCGAATATCTTCGCCGGAACGCCGTTTGAAACCGCACCGACGATTATCGGCGAGATCAAAATCGAAACTGATCCGCCGCATTCTGCGACCGCGACAATTAAAATCGAAGGCTGCGAAATCGTTCTCGAACTCTCCGAACTCGGCGAATTGACGCGCGTTAATCGGCAGTCACCGAATCTGCCGTTTCACGAAGACGCACTCGAATCAGCCGCCGGATTGGTAAGTTTGACCGTCAACGGCGAAAAAATGTCCGTCATCGTTCCGCCCGTCGGGATGAGCGGCGGCGCGGCGGCGGTCTATTCGGCAACCGGCACATATTCAAGATAACGGGTAAGAGTCAATCGCCGCAAAAAGGCGCAAACGACGCAAACGACGCAAAAAAAGATTTGAAAGTTTTTTGCGTCTTTTTTGCACCTTTCAATTCACGATTAACTAAGAATAAATGCGTAATAAATCAAAGGTTCAAGATGATTAATAAGACAACAAATCTATTACCTATCAGCTATTCCTAATTAATTGTTAATTCCCTTACTTACTTTTCAATAACATTAGAGAGCAAATATCCGCGTTTTTTAGTTTCGACTTGCACAAATATTTCTTTTCATTTAACTTAAAAATCCAATTCACAAATAATAATTTTGAATAATTATTTGTTTCATTTGTGAAACAAGATTTCACAAACGCTCTTTTTTGTGCTAAACTGATTTCAGTTTCTAAAGCAGGACACAACAAAAGGAGCAATAAAATGGCAGGAGAAGCAGCAAAAATGGCAGCAACAACAGAAGCAAAAGGCAAAGCGATAGAAGCGGCTTTGGCAAATATTGAAAAAAAATTCGGCAAAGGCTCGATTATGCGCCTCGGCGAACGTCCGCACGAAGAAGTCGGTTCGATCTCGACCAACTGTATCAGTTTGGACGCGGCAATCGGAGTCGGCGGATTTCCGCGCGGCAGAATCATTGAAATTTACGGACCGGAAAGTTCGGGTAAAACGACGCTCGCATTGCAGGTCGTCGCATCGGCGCAGTCGCTGGGCGGCGTGGCGGCATACATTGACGCGGAACACGCGATGGACCCGGATTACGCGGAAAAACTCGGCGTAAATATTGACGAACTGTTGATTTCACAGCCGGATTCCGGCGAACAGGCGTTGGACATCGCCGAAACATTGGTTCGTTCGGCAAGCGTTGACGTGATCGTCGTTGATTCGGTCGCTGCGCTCGTGCCGCGTGCGGAAATTGACGGCGAAATGGGCGATTCGCATATGGGATTGCAGGCGCGTCTGATGTCGCAGGCTCTGAGAAAATTGACCAGTTCGATTGCAACGACGAACACTTGTTTCATTTTCATCAATCAGTTACGCGACAAAATCGGCGTGATGTTCGGTTCGCCCGAAACGACCACGGGCGGCAAGGCTTTGAAGTTTTACGCTTCGGTCAGAATGGACATCCGGCGCATCGGCGCAATCAAAGAAGGCGATAAAGTCGTCGGCAATCGCACTAAAGTCAAATTTGTCAAAAACAAAGTCGCGCCGCCGTTCCGCGAATGCGAATTCGACATTATGTATGGCGAAGGCATCTCCAAAGAAGGCGATTTGCTCGATTTGGCGGTCAATCATAACATCGTCGAAAAATCGGGAGCGTGGTTTTCATATTCCGGCGAACGAATGGGACAGGGACGCGAAAACGTCAAAAATATGCTCAAGGAAAATAAAGAAATGATGGGACGCATCGAACACGATGTCAAAGTCAAACTCGGCTTGATTCCTTCGGAAGCTGCCGCCGCAGAATAAACCTAAAATCAATTGAACAAAAAGGCGAACTCAATTGTTCGCCTTTTTTTAATTTAAATTTATAGAGACTGACTGAAACTTTACAATTGTATTTCTATTGCGAATTGCCGACTTTTCGCGGACGCAGATCGCCGCCGGAATTTCCGGGCGGCGGATTGTTGACGGTATTAATATCAACCGGGTGATCTCTCTGTTTTTTGATTGTTTCGGGGTCGGGAATGCCCGGAGTCGGCGTTGCGCCTTTTGCTAAAGGCTTACCGGGATTTGCCGGAATTCCGGGTGTCGGAGTCGTGCCTTTCGGTAATTCGTGCGGATTCGCGGAGATTCCCGGAGTAGAATTGCCCGACGGCGGCACGGCATTGGTCGAAAATCCCGGCGGCAGTTCCTTCAAATTGTTCGCCGCCGGAGCATTTTTTTGCTCGGCACTCGGCGCAGAAGCCGTCTGGCAGGCTAAACTGCCCAACGAAATAATAAAAACTAAAATCAAGACAAATTTTTCACACATATAAATAATTTTTGCACATCAGTTTAAAATAGCAATGTCGGTTTGAAAGATTCGTCTCCGGGAACCGGAAACGCCGGTCAAACCGACACGGGCAGGTTTCAAAAACAATTGAAAGGACAACAACCGGCACGGGCATGACGACTGTTTCAAAACACATTATAGTCTTCCGCCGATTTATGTCAATCTTTTTTTTCCACAGGCTGATTTTTACCCAAAATCGAACTAATCCGCCATCTCTCATTTGACATCAAAATTTCGTTTATTTACACTATCAAATCTTGCTCCTGTAAATTCACCGGAGTTGAGAGGCTTGGTAGCTCAGTTGGTAGAGCAGCGGACTGAAAATCCGCGTGTCGGCGGTTCGACCCCGTCCCAAGCCATAATTTCTACAATAGTTTAGGGCATCCGCTGGATGCCCTTTCTGCTTTTAGTGGGACATTTGTGCGACGTTTTCGACAAAGTAACTTTCAAAGAAGTCCGGGATTCTGTATTGACGCAACAATAATCGGTAAATCGTGCCGTAAAAACCTTAGTTTCAAACGTAAACATTTTTATTTAATTTTATTCACTTACCCGGCAAACTATGCTATCTTTGTTTCACACGAGAAATTTTGTTTTATTTGAGATTAGCCGTAAACCGGAATTTTATGCTTTTGATTATGCAGGAGATTAACAGTTTTGTGAATGGTCGCGTCTTTCCTATCGAGCCGGTCGAGCCTTTGTTTATCCCGTTTGTGTTGTCGAGCGTGTCGGCAGGATTTCCTTCTCCGGCTGATGATTATATCGAAACCTCGATTGACTTGAATAAAGAATTGATTCGACATCCGTTCGCGACGTTCTGCGTGCGGGCGGCGGGCGATTCGATGATTGATGCCGGAATCAAGCCGGACGCGACACTGATTGTTGACCGGATGCTTGAAACGAAATCCGGCGACATCGTGATCGCCCGCATCGGTGACGAAATGTGCGTCAAAGAACTGTTTATTGACGACGAAGGCAAAGTTTTACTGATTCCGAAGAACGATAATTATAAACCGATTATCATTGATGAAAATATGGATTTCGAGATTTGGGGCAAAGTCGTTTGTTCGATCAACAAACATTGATTGACGGGAAGTTCAAAACATTCGTTAAAACTTCGTTCTCTGCGTCCGAAATATCTTGTGAAGTCACTCGCAAAAGGGCAAATGCCCGAACAGACAGATAATTTAACAACTCTACTGAATCCATTTAATTTTGATGAATAATGCCATCGCGCTTTTAGACTGTAATAATTTTTACGCTTCGTGCGAACGCGTCTTTGATGCGTCGGTCAGGCGTAAACCAATTGTCGTTTTGTCGAATAACGACGGCTGCGTGATCGCCCGTTCGGAGGAAGCGAAGGAAATCGGCGTGACGATGGGCAGTCCGCTTTTCAAGGTTGAATCGCTGCTCGACGAACACGACGCGGCAATTTTCTCGTCAAACTATGCGCTTTACGGCGATATGTCGGGCAGAGTAATGAATTTGCTGGAAAATTTCACGCCCGAAATCGAAGTTTATTCGGTTGATGAAGCATTTTTGTCTTTAGAACCGCGCAAAAAATCGCTTGAAAATCTAGGCTGTTCGATCCGCGAAAAAATCTATAAATGGACGGGAGTTCCTGTTTCCATCGGCATCGCGGAAACAAAAGTTCTGGCAAAAGTCGCCAACAAACGTGCTAAAAAAGGCGAATTAAGAGAAAAAGGCGTGTTGAATCTCTATCGTTCGGATAAAACCGAAGGTATTCTAAAAGATACTCCGGTCAACGATATTTGGGGAATCGGTTATCGTTCGGGTTTGAAGCTGTCGGAGAACAACATCCTGACGGCGTGGCAGCTTCGTGAAACCGACAATCGTTTGATTCGCCGGCTTTTGACCGTAACCGGCGCACGAATCGCGCTCGAACTGCGCGGCATCAAATGCCTGCCGTTTGAATTTATCCAAACCAAAAAACATAACATTACCTGTTCGAGAAGTTTCGGGCAGACTGTCTCCGAATATTCCGACTTAAAGGAAGCCGTGCTTTATTTTCTGACGCGGGCAGCGGAAAAGATGCGAAAACACGCGCTCGCCGCCAACGCAGTCACGGTTTTTATTTCGACCGACCGCTTTCGCCCCGTTCCCGCGCCCTTCGCGCCGTCGGCGACTTATTCGTCCGCTTATCCGACCGACTGCAATCAGGAAATTCAAAACTGGGCGTTACAAACGCTCGAAAAAATCTACAAACCGCATTACGAATACCGCAAAGCCGGGATAATTTTGAACGGTCTGGTTTCAGACGATAAATTGACCAAACGAATATTCGATGACGAACGCTTTGAAAAACAGCACAAATTAATGAAAGCATTCGACGAAATCAACCGGAAATTCGGCAAAGATGCCGTCAGATTTGCTTCCGTCAAAACAGAAGGCAACTGGAAAATGAAACAAACGCGTAAAAGTCGAAGCTACACGACCAATTGGAATGAACTGCTAATCGTCCATTAATAATTAATCGGGAAATATTTTGCCGTCATAAAGACACAAAATGTGCGAAATTAAGAGATTTTTGACAGACGGAAACTATTTTTGATTTTTTCGTGTCTTTCGCAAACATTTTTCTATTTTTTATATTCTTAACTGAAACCCGGTATGGCTTTACTATTTGTCGGCGAAAACTTACGATTTAATTATGTCAGAATTAAACGATTTATATCAGGAAGTTATTTTAGATCACAACAAAAACCCGCGAAATTTCCGCGAGATCGAAACGGCGACGAAAACGGCGGACGGCAATAATCCGTTATGCGGCGACGCGCTGCGCGTCTATGTCGAGATGGAAGACGATAAGGTCAAAGATGTCGCTTTCAAAGGTTCGGGCTGCGCCATCAGCAAAGCGTCGGCGAGTATGATGACGCAGACGGTCAAAGGCAAAACGCGCGAAGAAGCCGAAAAAATGTTCGGCGAGTTTCAAAAAATGGTGACGGGCGAACTCGATACCGAAACCGAAGAAAATTCGCTCGGCAGACTGAAAATTTTCGCCGGAGTTTTAGAGTTTCCCGCCCGCGTCAAATGCGCTTCGCTCTCGTGGCACACGCTTCACGCCGCGCTTTCGGGCGAGGATGAAATTTCGACCGAATAAAGTTTTATGAAAGACATCGAATCGCGCCTGGATTTAGAATTTTTGCTCGCCGAATTTTATAAAATTGTGCCGTTCGACGCTGAAATCGGACATCATTTTGACGGCGTTGATCTTGAAAATCATCTTCCTGTAATCGTTGATTTTTGGGAAAAGATTTTGTTCGGCAAACAAACTTATTTTGGCAATCCGCTCGCCGTTCACCAAATTCTACATCAAAAATCCCCGCTTACTATCGAACATTTTCGCCGCTGGGTGGAAATCTTCAGCCTCACGATTGATAAATTTTTCAGCGGCAAAACTGCCGAAGACGCGAAACTTCGCGCAAAAATGATCGCCCATAGTTTGAATCAGAATTTGAATCCGGTTGTGTTTGAACGAACCTAACAAAGATATTTCTCGATTAAATTTCAAAATAAAAAAGGAACCCGTAAAATCTTACGAGTTCCTTTTCTTTTGCCAATTGCTGAACATTTATTTGGCGAAATTTGCCTGCACGGAAGTATTTTTAGTAACGGCAATCGAGCAGGTTGCGGCTGAACCGGCGCAGTCGCCCGACCAGTTAATAAATCGGAATCCCGGATCGGGAACGGCGGTAAATGTTGCAGTCGTGCCGCTTGCCGTGCGGCTCGAACAGGTTTTACCGCAGTCAATGCCGACTGCCGCGCTTCTGACTGCGCCTTTGCCGGATGTTTTTACCGATATATTAAACGCCTGCGCGAAATTTGCCGTAACAATGAGCGCGTCCGCCGCGTTGATATTGCAGGTCAGCAGATTGCCCGCACACGCGCCGCCCCAACCCGTAAACAAAAAGCCGGACGCGGGCGAAGCCGTCAGCGAAACCGCCGCTCCATTATCATAACCGGCGGCACATTTGCTGCCGCAGCTAATCAGACGATCAGCCGACGAAACCGTTCCCGTTCCTGTCTTCGTCACCGAAACCGACGGCACACGGACGTTTGCCGCCGCCATCTGTGCGCTGATAAATTCGCCGACTTCGTTTGCCGCCGGAGCATTACACAATAAATCGGCGCATAATGCTTCGTGCGTCACCGGATCATAAACGCCCGTAAAATTATATGTTTCAAAGCGTCGAACAACCGAGCGCGTGTTGAAATTCAAAACCGATTGATGCCGACGCTGGCGGCGATTGCCGTTGCTGTTACTGTTACTGACGGGTTCAGCCTGAATAATTTCCCACGCAACTTCCGTCTGTGCGCCTTGAATAATTGCGTTGTCAGTCACGAGTTCGTCGAGATTAACTTCACGATTCAACTGCGTTTTAAGAACTTTGACCCATTGCGCGTCGCCGTAGAGTTCCGGTGCTTCCGCCGATTCGGGAGCTTCGATTTCCGCTTCCAGAACCGGCGGATCGCCGACGCGGACGGGCGGAATAATGAGATAAACCGGCGAAACGATTGCCAGCGGCGGATCAACCGCGACGAGCGTTCCCGGATTCGCCGCGTCTTCAATCAGCCAGCGATACGAGGTGTGAACGGGCGTTGCCGTCAGCGAAACGCCGAAATGTTCACACGCGCTTTGGTTGTAATTTGCGCCCCATTGGTAACACGAACCGGCAAACGGCGTGTTCGGCGCATGTGCCAGCGTCGTCTGCGTGAATGCGCCGTTTTGATACGGACTTGCCCAATGAACGCGCGTTCCGGTCGCCGTGGCGGTAACGGTTGCGAGACCGTATCGCTGTGCCGAAAACGAATAATAAACATCGTTCGGCTGAATGCCTTCGAGTTCGATTTCAAAGCCGTGACTGTCGTGTCCGGTATGATTGATAACGTCGAAATTTCCGAGTTGTCCGTAAACATTCGCCGTCTGTGCCGATGCCGTTATTACCGCACATAAAACGCAGAAAACTGCGATAAAGAGGCTCGTTATGCCTTTTGAAATTTTATTTAATTGGATGCTTTGTGATGTCTGAATCATTTGATTGCTCCTTGGATTTTGCGAAATATTTTGAATTTGCGGCGCAGTTCCGGCTGTTCAAAAACTCCTTGAACTGTATTTGCTGCAAATTGTCGCCTGAAAATGTATTTTTAGTTTTTTGATTATTTAACCAAGCCGAATCTGCGGCTCTGTTATCGAAACAGTGTGGAAAAGAGACGTGAAAAGACATCCATAAAAATATTTTTCGTATAAATTTATTTGCGGTATTTAAAACATATTCTTTCTGATAATCATTAGTTATGTTTTAATGATTGTGATAATCAAATGACACCTGAAACCCGCAAACAAACTTTTCCGCAGATTGACGGTATTTTCCAAGCTGCCGAGCGTTTGCGAAAAGTGGCGGCGCACACGCCTTTGCAGATAAATTTGAATCTTTCCGAGCGTTACGAAGCAAATATTTTGCTCAAACGTGAAGATTTGCAGATCGTTCGTTCGTATAAAATTCGTGGTGCGTATAACAAAATGGCGCAGCTTTCCGGCGATGAAAAATTAAAAGGTGTCGTCTGCGCGTCCGCCGGAAATCACGCGCAAGGCGTGGCGTATGCGTGTCGCCTGATGAACATCAAAGGCACGATTTTTATGCCGACGACGACACCGAATCAGAAAGTCAAACAAGTCGTAATGTTCGGCAAAGACGAAATCGAAGTTCGTCTGGTCGGCGATACTTTTGATGATGCTTATGCGGCTTCGATTGATTTTTGCGCGAAAAAAGGCGCGACTTTCGTGCATCCGTTCGACGATTTGCAGGTCATCGAAGGTCAGGGGACGGTCGGTTTAGAGATTTTCAAAGACGCAGATGTCAGGATTGATTATCTGCTGCTGGCGATTGGCGGCGGCGGTCTTGCGTCAGGCGTTTCAACGGTTTTTCGTCAGCTTTCGCCGCATACGCGCATTATCGGCGTTGAGCCTTTGGGCGCACCGGCGATGGAGAATTCCTTTGAACAGAATGAAGTCGTTACATTAAAATCGGTTGACAAATTTGTTGACGGCGCGGCGGTCAGGCGAGTCGGCGAACTGACTTTTGAAATCTGCCGCGAAAATTTGGAGAAGATTTTGCTCGTTCCCGAAGGCAAAGTCTGTTCGACGATTTTGCAGCTTTACAACGAAGAAGCCATCGTCGCCGAACCTGCGGGCGCGTTGACAATCGCCGCGCTCGATTTGATTAAAGACGAAATCAAAGGCAAAAACGTCGTCTGTCTGGTGAGCGGCGGCAACAACGACATCACGCGCACCGAAGAAATCAAGGAACGCTCACTGCTCTACGAAGGCTTAAAACATTATTTCATCATCCGTTTCCCGCAACGCGCCGGAGCTTTGCGCGAATTTCTGACCGCGCTCGGACCCGACGACGACATCACGCATTTTGAATACGTCAAAAAAACTTCACGCGAACAAGGTCCCGCGCTCGTCGGCATCGAACTCAAATGCCGCGACGAATTCGAACCGCTGCTCGCGCGGATGGACGAGACGCGCATTCCTTACGAGTACATCAACGACCGTCAGGATTTATTTCAATTTTTAGTTTGAAATTAAAATATCTTTTTCCCGCCCGAAGCAACTAAATTTTCTCTCAGTGAATCTTTCCCGAAAAGGTGTTAATAAAACAACCGCTTTCCCCGATTGCAGAATTTTCAAACATTTAAGGAGAGAAAAATGAGATTATTTCATTTAAGCAGATTTTTGCCCGTTACCTGTGCGCTGTTTTTAATTTTGAGCGTGAACATTTTCGCCCAGCAAGGCACGACCGATGCGTCGGTTTCACGCACCCGCGCGATCACCAAATCTAACCCGCAGCCTGTCAATCGAGGAAATTCCGGTTCAGGAAATACGAATTATTATGCGCCGCCGGTCAACTTTAAATTGCCGGAAGAAGTCGCGGTCGAAGAATTTGTCAATTATCGCAAACATCTTTTGCCGCTGCCGAAAGTCGGTCAGGCGGTCGCTCTCGATACGCGCTGGGGCAACGACGAAGTTTCGTCCGCCCAACCGGAAGCCGTTCTGCAAATCGGTTTTACGACCGCCGAAGTATCGGAGCGAAACGATCTGCGCCCGGTTAATCTCGCGCTCGTAATTGATAAAAGCGGTTCGATGGCTGATAACGACAAGATGACGCGCGTCAAAGAATCTCTGCGAACTTTTATCGGCAAACTACGCCCGGACGACATCGTTTCCATCGTCGTTTTCGACACGACGGCGGAAGTTTTGTGTCCGGCAAACCGCATCGGCGACGGCTCTGCGCTTAGGCGCACGATTGACGAAATCGAACCGGACGGCTCGACCAATCTGCACGGCGGTTTGATGCTCGGTTATCAAGAAGCCCTGAAAAATTTCCGCAAAGACACGACTAACCGCGTGATTTTATTAACCGACGGCATCGCCAACGTCGGGACGGTCGAACCGTCCAAAATCGCCGCTGAATCTTCCGAATTCAATGCTCAGGGTCTCGATCTTTCGACCATCGGTGTCGGGTTGGATTTGAATAACGAACTGCTCCGAACGCTGGCGACGCGCGGGCGCGGGCTGTATCATTTCGTTTCCGACAATCAGGACATCGAAAAAGTTTTCGTTTCGGAAGTTCAAAGTCTGATGTCGCAGGTGGCGAAAAAGGTCGAAGTATCGGTTGATTACGACCCGAATCTGCAAATTGAAAAAATTTACGGTTACGCGCCGCGCCTTCGCACGAACGGATTTTCAATCGGCTTAAATGATATGAACAACGGCTTGACGCAGGTCGTGATGATGCGTTTTCGCGCCCGCAGCCCTTTGAAAAGTTTATCGTCTGTCAAAGTCCGTCTTTCGTATTTCGACGTTCAGCGCAAACGCGCCGTCGAAGAAGTTCAGGAAGTCAAACTCATTCCCGCCGAGCGAAAATCGAATGAATTGTTGATTGACCCGGAAGTCAAGAAAAATTACACGATTGCCGAACTCGCTCAATCGCTTTTCGAGATGCGCGAAAACGCCGGTCAGCAGAAATACCGTCAGGCGGAAAACATCTTAAATGCTTCGCTGGCAAAAACTTACGCTCGCTTTCCGAATATGGAAGACAAAGACGTGCAGTTCGTCTTAAACATCGTCGAAGGTTACAAAAACGATCTCAAAGCCGTCAACCAATCGCGCAGAGGAGATAATTTGCGCTAAACAACCCAACAAAAAATAAATTGAAACGCGGAAAAATAAACGATTGCCGAAAAAATCGAGGTTAATGACCGGAGCGCAAGCGGCTCGCTTGCATAGATGCGTTTTTTGCGCGAAAACGAAGTTTAATTAATCTGATTTCAGGAGAAATTAAACTTCGTTTTCGCGCTTGAAGCAAACGCTCAGGCAAGCAAACCGCTTGCGCTCCGGTCGTCGGCTTAATTTTAATTTTGCCGGAAGAGTTTTTTCGCGCTTTTGATTCGGGCAGACTTTTCAAGAATTCTGTAATTTTATTGATTACATTATCAAACCGGCAAATAATTTTGCGCGGTTTGATTAAAATTTTTAAGCTGTTCGGCAATCCACGCGGCGGGTTCTTCGATTGACAGTTCGATGGACATAATTTCGGCGACAATCGGCGCAATTTCGACGGCGGCGCGAGCATTTAAGAACAACGCGCGGGTTCTTCGAGCTAATATATCTTCGACCGTCTGCGCCATTTCGCTGCGGCAAATCCAAACGATTTCGGCGCGGCAATACGACAGCGCGGGATGAAGTTTTTCCTTTAGCTCGATGTTTTCATCAATAATTTGCTGAATATTAACGGCATCTGCGCCATAGACGGCAAAATTTTCCGGCACTGCATTTTGAATCTCCGAACCGTGAATTTTCAACTTTTTGGTGGACGATTTCTTTTCGGCAAAACCGCCGAGTTCGAGAGCCTGATTCACCGCATCTTCCGCCATTCGCCGATACGTCGTCCATTTTCCGCCGGTGATCGTCAGCAGATTTGCGTCGTCAATTTCAATCGTGTGGTCGCGTGAAAGCGCGGCGGTGTCGGCTGAATCGGCATTTTTAACGAGCGGACGAATGCCGGTAAAAATACTCAGAATATCAGTCCGCGTCGGCGGATTTTCGAGATAATCTTTGGCTGTTTCGAGAATAAATTCGATTTCCTGCGCCTGCGCCGCCGGTTCGAGTTCAGGCTTTTCGACTGCCGTATCGGTCGTGCCGAAAACCGCGTGATCGTGCCACGGAATCGCAAACAAAACGCGTTCGTCCGAAGTTTTCGGAATCATCATCGCATTGTTCGAGAGCAGAAATTTTTTATCGAAAACCAGATGAATTCCCTGACTCGGCTGAATAATTTTTTCGGCTTTGCGGTCGGACATCAGACGCACGGCATCGCAGAATGCGCCGGTCGCATTGATGACGACTTTGGCTTTGGCGAGAAAAACTTCGCCGGAGATTTCGTCGTAAATCGCCGCGCCGTCAATCTTGCCGTCGTCGGTTTTATCGAACGCGAAAACACGGGCGTAATTAAGCATCACCGCGCTCTGTTCGGCGGCGGTTTCGACCATATTTATCAAAAGCCGCGTGTCGTCAAACTGTCCGTCGAAATATAAAATGCCGCCGTAAAGCCCTTCTTTTTTAATGTTCGGCAGACGTTCGATGGTTTCTTCGACCGACAGAATCTCCGATTTGCCGAAACCGTATTTGCCCGACAGCAGATTGTAGGATTTGAGTCCCGCGCCATAGAAAAACTTGTCCCAATAGCTGTAAACCGGCACGACGAAGGCTTGTTTGGAGACGATATGCGGCGCGTTTTTGAGCAGTAACCCGCGTTCTTTCAAGGCTTCGCGGACGAGCGAGAGATTGCCCTGCGCGAGATAGCGAACGCCGCCGTGAACGAGTTTGGTCGAACGGCTCGAAGTGCCTTTGCCGAAATCGCTCTGTTCCAAAAGCAGCACGGAAAACCCGCGCAACGCCGCATCAATCGCGCAGCCAACGCCGGTCGCGCCGCCGCCGATGATGATAAAATCCCAATCTTCCCGCGCCCGCACACGGTCGAGCATTTGCTTTCGATTCATAAAAACTTTAATTCAATTAAAACACAGAATTTACGCTGATGAACATTTTGCCGATTTAATTTTTAACTCCGGCTTTATATTTCATATTCGCTTCATAAAGGTAAACGGTTTCTAATCGAAATGTCGTCAGAACGACTTCGTTTCGATTGGCAAATTATTTTTTTGCGGAGGTTTAATCAGCGGTATTATCAAATTTTTTTTCGTTGCTTTTAATCTGATTTCCAGCATCGTTTTTACCTCATCTGCTGTCCGACCGATATTTTTGAAAAGCAAATCACTTATTTTCCTTTATTTGATTATCGAACATCCGATTTTTCCTGTTATAATGGTGACGGAATCTGCAACTTTGCCTAAGCGTTGGTCGTAAAGATTTCGGCGAAAGCGTTTAGAGAAAATATTTTAGGGAGAAGGTACAAGAAAAATGGGATTGTGGGCAAGATTAACGAGAGTTTTCAGAGCCTCGACAGGCGCGGCGTTGGACAGGATTGAAAATCCCGAACTCGTGTTGCAGCAGACGATTCGTGATATGCGCGACCGTGTGCCGGAGCTTAATAATTCCGTCGCGCAGGTGATGGCGACCGAACGCCTGCTGACCAAACAAAAAGAAAATCTATCGTCGCAGGTCGTTGATCTGGACTCGAAAATCAAAGCCTCGGTCAAAATGGGGCGCGACGATATTGCAACCGCATATATCGGACAATTGCAGCAGTCGCAGATTGATCTCGAACGCACGTCTTTGCAGGCTGAACAGGCTTCGATTGCCTCAAAACAGGCGTTAAAAGCTCGTGATAATTACGTTCTCAATATGAAAAAGCGCACCGCCGAAGCGATGCAGCTCATCAGCGCGGCGAAACAGGCGAAATTGCAGGAGCAATTAGCGCAAACGATGGAAACTTTCAACATCGGCGATGATGCTTCGACATTTAACGAGATGCGCGAAAAAATTGATCGCCGCGTCGCCGCCGCCGAAGCCAAACTACAGATCGGCACGAGTTCGGTTGATAATCAGATGCAGGACATCGAACGTGAAGCAATGGACATTCAGATGCAGGACAAATTGCTCGAATACAAACAAAATATGGGACTGCTCGGCGGCGGTTCAGGCAACGCCGGCAAACAAATTTCCGGCGGCTCGCAGGTTAAAAACGAAGACGTTCTCGATCAGGTTCTGCTCAACGAATCGAACGAACAAAAATGAATGTAAGCACTGCTGAAAAGAAAAACCTCTTCGTCCCTTTGCCGCTTCAAAACGGCAAAAAGGAGATTTTCTACCCTGAATCGGATGGAAAACCTATGGGCGAAACAGCATTTCACGTTGATGTAATAATGCATCTTTTTCAGACGTTGAAAGTATTTTTCAG
The DNA here is from genome assembly GCA_965247235.1 of Pyrinomonadaceae bacterium. Classification (GTDB taxonomy): domain Bacteria; phylum Acidobacteriota; class Blastocatellia; order Pyrinomonadales; family Pyrinomonadaceae. The sequence goes on along the minus strand of OZ252004.1, from coordinate 4,109,824 downwards.
CAAACGCGATGATGCCGTCGTGATTGCCGATATGATGTTTTATTTTGAAGAAGGTAATCCGCGTAAAGTCATCGCGCCGGATGTGATGATAGTTTTCGGTATCAGCACACATCTGCGCCGGACATTCAAACTGTGGGAAGAAAAATCGCCCGAAGTCGTTTTTGAAATTTCGTCGCGCGGGACTTGGAAAGATGATTTGCAGAAAAAATATCTGTTGTATCAGCAAATCGGTGTTAAAGAATATTATATTTTCGATCCTGAATATGATTACTTAAAGGACGAACCGTTGGTCGCTTACCACCTGAAAGATGGTGTTTTTGCAGAAATTAAAATTAAGCGCGGCAGAGTTTTCAGTCCCGCGCTCGGCTTGGAAATCGTGGACACGGGGGAAACACTCCGGCTGTTTAATCCTGAAACAAAAAGTTTTCTGCCGACGATGGGAGAACTTGAAAAGCAGGTTTCAAAAGTTTCGGAATTGGAATCGGAAGTTGAGAAATTAAAAGCGGAATTAACAAAACTCAAACGGCGAAATTAGCATCTACATAATTTATGGCTGACATAGCGAAATACCAGCAGGAATTTAACAGATTTAATACGAAATACGTCAAAGAAGCGGTCAAAGAGCCGGTTAATTTTTGGGGTTTGGCGGGTTTTGCCGTCGCCGCCGCCTACACCGGAAGCATTATTCCGCTGCTCGTCGCGTTGATTTTCGAGTTGTTTTATGTGATCGCCGTGCCGATGATTCCCGCATATCGGCAGCTTGTCAACACGCGCGAAAAAGACAAACTTCGCAAACTGAATATCGCCACGCGCGAAAAATTGATCAAAAGTTTCACGCCGCGCGAACGCGAAGCCGTCGAATATCTGCGCTGGCAGAAAGATAAAATTCAGGAAAATTATCACAAATTCACCGGCGCGAAACAGTTGCCGTCAAATTTGCGAACGCTCGAACAGCGTTGGGAAGATTTCGTTGATCTTTTGGACGTTTACCGCCGCCGCAAACAGCATCTCAAATCAATCAACCGCCAAGCCGTCCACAATCAACTCGCGCAGGCATTCCGCGCCGCCGAAAGTTCGCCCGACGAAAAAACGCGCCGCGTGCAGCAAACCAACGTCGAAATCCTCAAACGCCGCCTGGCATCGTTTGACGAACTCGAACACAGCGTCAAACACGTCGAAGGACAATTGCAGTCAATCGAAAACTTTTTCGGTTATTTAAACGACGAAATCGTGACGATGTCCACGCCCGAAAAATTTTCGCTGCTCGATTTTGAACAGTTGAGCGATTCGATTGCGATGACCAAACAAATGCTCGACGCAACCGCCGATTCAGTCGGTGCGCTCGATTCATACAACCGCGAAATGGGCAATTACGAATTACTGTCGGAAAATCGCTGAACGTAAAATATTAAAAATAAACAGGCGCGGGAAACTTTGACGATTTCCTGCGCCTGTTTTGTTTAATATAGCATATTGTCGCGCCGGCATCTCTATCTTAAAGTGCTTTAACAATACGACGTAGCCTGCCGCGTGTGCCGCTTCGCCGGGTGTGGCGTTAGCGGCTTTGCTGCCGAGTTCGGCGGCGATGTTTTTGAGGTCTTCGGCGGTTAATTTCGACAGAATGCCGAGCGCGTCGCGGATGCCCTGCAAAGTTTCGAGCGCAGTATGTGATTTTCAAATAACAAAGGCGAAGTTTTCAGCTTCGCCTTCGTTTGTCTTATTTATTTGCTTATTCAGGATGGCGTGTTTTTTCAACTTTATAAACTATTATTTCTTTACCATTGCCGATATTTAAGTATAACCTTTCACAGACGTAACAACGCCAAGTAGGGATAGCACCGGATTCATCCCAATGTTCCGTCCACATATCAATGACTTGATTTTCTGCAACTTCTTTATCTACTAAATGTTCCAATCTTTCTCGATCATAAGCATTTACCAAAAAATGTTCCACATTATTCGGATAACCTATATCGTTTAATATTTGTCCACATTCACACTTAAAGAACATAATAATTAATATCCTCTCCCTTGATACAAAATCCTGCCGGTTGAAGACTTTACGACAACTTCCGTAATGCTAGTCGCTCTGACACCTTTTGAAGCAGACGACATTTGATTTTCAAATAACAAAGGCGAAGTTTTCAGCCTCATTTCCAAAATCCGACTTAAAGTTATTTACACAAAATTTGCCATACTTTTTGCTTTTTCCTTCAAAGAAATTAATTCAGTCGGCGTTTCCAGCCATTTATTATCAATCAAATAATAAAGGTAAATGGAAATTTCAATGCAACCGGAAATCAGTGCCGTTAATTCAAGATTATTGTTATTCTTTAAAAGATTTATTGACTCATCAGTAAAAATTTTGAATGTTGATTTGTTAATTTCCAATTCATCATCAAAGGGCTGAACGATACCACTATTTTTGCCTAAAATTTCTTCAAGCGAACGAATTTGTTCAAAATATAATTTTCCGACCGTTAAGCTGGGAGACCATATTTCTTTATTTTCACAGTTCACGATATATCCCATTATTTTTATCTCCAGTTCACTTTGATCGTAATGTCAGGGTGCAGTTTTGCAAGTCGTTGAATTTCTGCCTCAACCGCCAGTTTAAAGTTTGCCTCTGCCCCCGGTTTGACGAAATCAAATCCAATTTCTGCATTTTTATAAAAATCAGGTAAATACTTTCTCGATTCAACCAAATCTCCAAACTTTTTCGTAATGTGTTTTGAAACCCATTTTGAAGTCTCATCTGCTCCTGTAATTTTGTTGATGCCGCTTGTTGCACTTTTTTCCTCCCATAAAATATTACCTTCAAACCTGTCTATATCAACAACTGTTCTTCCAACTTTCTTCGGATCGTGAACTTGAAAATTAGTTTTACCCTCAAGTGGCGGCTTAATTTTAGAAGCCGTTATACCAAGTTCATCTATTTCTTTCCCCAAACCAAGTTCAATCATCTGTTCCCGATACAGTTTCTCAAGATACGGCTTGGTCTTTCCTCCTAAATCCTTAATCATTTGATTAGAGAATTCGGCAAACTTAATCGCACCGTTTTTAATTTTATTTCCTGCTAAGATCGTCAAATCCTTTATTGCCGCTGCACCAAGCGGCACGGTCGGTCCGGCAGTCGCAAGCGAGGCGGCAAGCCGTTTTGCTGCAAAAGATGCCGCTTCATCGGTAAACGCTTCGGCAACCTTTGTCTTGCCGAGACTGACCAATTCTTTTAATTTGCCGATTCTGGCTAAAAACTCCGCGCCCGCTTTGGTTTTGCCGAGTGCCGAAAGTGCCGCGCCTGCGCCTTTGGCTAACTGTGCTTCAACATACTCATCAAATCAAACTTATTCTGTCTCATTTTTAGATGTGTGAATTTTTGGCTCTTGAAGTATTTCTAAAATTTTCTCCAAAAACGCACGTCTCGTTTTAAGCGGCGAAAAACCGCCTCCTGTTGATTTATCAATTATGTTTTTTAATTCACTTTCACTTAATGATAAAGCTAAAAGTTTCTCAAGGTCTTTCACAACTAAATCAACAAGTTTGGGCGTTTCAATTTTAAATTGTCTGACTATTATTTCAAATTTTGGCTCTTGCCCTTTCCATGAATGCACGGATGCCCAACTTTGAAAAAAATTGCAGCCCAAAAACTGATCTAACTCATAGAAGTCTTTTGAAAAATTAAAATTCATATTTATTGTATTTTTGGAAACGCTGTCAAAAAGTGCCAGCCTTTTTCAGAGTTATCTTTTACCAAAACAACTAATATATTACTAGTTGTTTTGCTCCCAGATTTACCGCGTTCAACAACAATGCCTGCCGATTCTCCAAAGTCGAATGTAGAAGTCATTTTTTGTCTTCGTGAATCCTTCAAAAATGCTTCGATTTCTGATTTATTTTCTTTTACAAATTTGCCTAAAGCTCTATTTGCTGTCGTTTCATTATGAAATGATGAAACAAAATTTTCATTAATCATTTCAGGCTCATTGAGTCTATTTCTCAACCAAATATCGCTTTTTCCAATATGTTTATCATCTATATGTCCCCCAAACAAATCATGAGTTGCCACCGTCCTTCTCGAAGTATCATATAAGCTTTCAACATAACCATCAGCAGTTTTTCGCAATTCTTTTTCAAATTCTTTACCGTATGTTTCACGAATTTCTTTTGTCAAATAATTCTCCAACTCGACAGGTTTGTTGTTTTTCACCAAATCGAAAATCTTCTCTTTAGCTTCCTTAACAGCCGCTTTGCTGATTATTTTGCCGCTTGAGGAAATGATTTGTTTGCCTTGGGGTAAATCCAGACTGATTAAACTCTCACGGTAAAGTTTCTCTAGTTGCGGCTTGGCAATCTCGCCCAGTTCCTTAGTTATTTGTTTCGAGAAATCGGCAAATTTCGTGTAGCCTTTGGAAACAGCATTGCCCGCGATTTGCAAGGCTCTGCCCCACAATTCCGGGTCGGCGGCGAGATTCGTGATGTTGTTCGGCGACAGTCCGAGTTCTCTCAATCGTTGAAAGAACTTCTGTTTAGCTAAACCTGCCGCTTCATCGGTGAACGCTTCAGCTACTTTCGCTTTGCCGAGACTGACCAGTTCTTTCAGTTTGCCGATTCTGGCTAAAAACTCTGCGCCTGCTTTGGTTTTGCCGAGTGCCGATAATGCCGCGCCCGCGCCTTTGGCTAATAGGGCTTCGACGATCACCGTGCCGACGACGTAGCCTGCCGCGTGTGCCGCTTCGCCCGGTGTTGCGCCGGCGGCTTTCTTGCCGAGTTCGGCGGCGATGTTTTTTACATCTTCGGCGGTTAATTTCGAGAGAATGCCGAGCGCGTCGCCGGTATTATTTTAAGTTCGTCTCTGTTTAATTATCTTTCTCCAACGAATTTGGGTAAATGTTCTTTTTTGGTTTTTTCTATTGGTTCTTCATAAATTAGTAGAATTTCCTCTAGCCATTGTTGATATGTTAAGCCAATACCAGGCGGATAAAAGGCTGAGCCGAAATCTCTGTTGATAATTGTTTTCAACGTGGTTTCATCAAAATTCAATAGAATTAGACTTTTTAATTCACCAATATTTTTATTCCTTATATCAGGTGAATCATCTATTTTCAATTTCTTGATTGCCAACTGATAATTTGGTTCTTGACCTTCCCATTCAAACATTAACTTCCAGTCTTGATGTAAAAAGTTTAGAAGTTCTTTTAAGTTTGGATAAGTTTTAACGTAATCGGTCATTGGGTTTACCTCTTTATTTTGGTAGCGGAAAAGCTGAAATAATATGCCAACCGCGTTCTGTATTATCTTTTACTACTCTTACTTCTACTTTTGTTGAACTTAACTCTACTCCGGGTTTATTTCGTTTTACAACAATTCCCGGTGTTTCATCCATTTCTATTATTCTGCTGATCGGTCTGTCTGACAAGCTATTTTTTGCCCATTCGTCAAATTCTTTCCCATATGTTTTTGTAGCTTGCATCTGTGCGCGACTGGCAACTTCTTTGCTATAAAAAGATGAGGCTGCCTCTATATCCAATTCCTTTTCTAATCTGTTTCTCAACCATTTTTCCGTCTTACCAACGTGTTTTTCAACTGTATGTCCGCCGAGAAGTTCGTGCAAATCAATATCTCTTCTTGAGCCGTAAACCGCATCAACACCTTTATCAAATAGTTTTTTTAATTCAGGTCTTATTTTTTCTCCATATTCGCTAACCATCTGTTTAGAAAATTCACTAAAATTAACTATTCCCTTTTTGAGTTTATTTGCTGAAACGATTACCAGATCAGCTAGAGCATCAGCAGGAATTCCGGCATAAAGCGTCGTCGCTTGCAGCCTTTGCCGCAAACGAGTTGCTGCCGCTAAAGATGCTTCGTCGGAAAACGCTTCGACAACCTTTGCCTTTCCTAAGTTTACTAATTCTTTTAATTTGCCGACCCGTGCCAGAAACTCCGCGCCCGCTTTGGTTTTGCCGAGTGCCGAAAGTGCCGCGCCTGCGCCTTTGGCTAATAGGGCTTCGACGATGATCGTGCCGACGACGATTGATTTTCAAATAACAAAGACGAAGTTCTGAGCCTCGCCTTTTATGTTTATCCGATAAATTCGGGAATAAATCCTTGTTTAGTTTTTTCCATCGGCTCTTTTAATATTTCAAGAATTTGTTCAAGAAATTGTCTCTCATTTAGTCCTTGACTTCTTGGCGTATATTCACAACCGATCTCCTCAACCAAAACTCTCTCAAATTCCTCATCATTTAAAGGCAGCATTAAGAATCTTTCAATCTCAAACACTAATCTTTCTACTATTTCGCTACTATTCTCTGTCTTAAATAATCTAATTATCGGTTGAAAGGTTGGATTATTTCCTTCCCAAGAGTATAACTTGCTCCAATACTGATGAAAATATCCGAGAAGAAACCTAATCTCTGAAAATTCTGTGAGGTAATCCATCATTTGATTACCTCCTTTAGTAAAGTAGGATATGCCGTAACTGTGTGCCATCCCTTAGAAGAATTGTCTTTTACCAACATCACATAGACTCTATTTGATGTCCACTGTCCGCTTTTTCCTCTCGTTACTCCTTTTCCGGCTGCTTCCCCGAAATCAAATACCACCTCTAACCTATTTTTAACCGAGTTTGATAAAAAGGCTTTAATGTTTTTTTCATACTGATTTACGAATTTACCCAAGGCTCGATTTGCAATTGCTTCATTTGGAAATGACGACGCATCTCTTAGTGTTAGGTCAGTTTCCAACCTATTTCTTAACCAAGTTTCAGACCTGCCGATATGTTCCTCTCGAATATGTCCGCCGAGCAAATCGTGCGTGTCCACTGTTCTTCTGGTTGTTCCAGACAAGTTATCAACAAATTTATCTCGCGTTTGTTTTAATTCATCAACGAACTCAGAGCCGTATTTATTCCTGATGCCGTTAGTCCCTTCAAAAAACTCCTGTAATTCGACTGGCTTATTGTTTTTAACCAAATCAAACACTTTTTCCTTCGCTTCTCTAACAACCGCTTCGTCAATCACTTTGCCGCCTGCCGATAAAATTTGTTTGCCTTGGTTCAAATCCAAACTAATCAAACCGTCTCGATAAAGTTTTGATAAATATGGCTCGACCTTTTCACCGAATTCCTGAACCATTTGTTTCGAGAATTCGCCGAATCTGACCGCTCCGTTTTTGACTTTATTGGCGGCAACCACTGCCAAATCAGCGAGCGCGTCGGCAGGAATTCCCGCATACATTGTCGCCGCCTGCAATCTTTGCCGCAAGCGGGTTGCCACCGCTAACGCCGCTTCATCGGTGAAGGCTTCGGCGACCTTTGCCTTGCCTAAACTGACCAATTCTTTTAATTTGCCAACCCGCGCCAGAAACTCTGCGCCTGCCTTGGTTTTTCCTAACGCGCTGAATGCCGCGCCCGCACCTTTGGCTAATAGGGCTTCGACGATGACTGTCCCGATGACGTAACCCGCCGCGTGTGCCGCTTCGCCGGATGTTGCGCCGGCGGCTTTAGTGCCGATTTCGGCGGCGATGTTTTTGAGGTCTTCGGCGGTTAATTTCGAGAGAATGCCGAGCGCGTCGCGGATGCCCTGCAAGGTTTCGATTGGATGGGCGATGGCGTTGATGTTGCCCTTGACATCTTCGATTGCGCCTTCGACGACACCGAGCAGAAATTGGTTTAACGCCATTTGCTCTTTGATTTTGTCGGCGGCATCAATCGCGTTGTTCGCCTTTGCCTGCACGTCGAGATACGACTTTTGCAGCTTTAACATACTTTCGAGATCGAGGTCGAACTCGACGACGCGGCGGTTGTTCGGGCTGACTTTCAAATTTTCGACTTTGACACCGCTTTGTTTGGCGGCGTTCAGGATGTCGCGCTTGTCGTCACCGAACAGATTTCCGCCGCCGAAGCGTTTTTCGATATAAGCGGTCAACGCGCTGTCGTCGGATGGCGCAGCACCTTCGGGCAATGTCAGGACGACGTGTGTTTTGTCGGTCAGCTTGCTCGGAATACCGAAACTCGACGGCAAAACATTGGCATTGAGCATCAGTTTGCCGAGTTTTGCCCGGTTGTATTGTTCCGCGTCGAATACTTTTTTAGAAGCCGCCGCGTCGCCGCTTTGAGCCTGTTTTTCGTTTTTAATCTGCTGCCTGATCTGCGCCGCTTTGCCGGAAAGTTTTGTGTAAAGAGGGTTTTTAACATCGAGCGCAATACGGTATTTTCCGTCGGTGCGGTATTCGATGCGGTAATCCGCCCCTTCGGTTTTTTCCGTTATCACAAAATCGAACGGATTATCCGTCGTGCCGAGCCGGTCTTTTAATTTTTGCAAATCGGCTTGTGTGTCAGTGTGTAATCCGAATTTGTCAAATAAAGCGCGTTCGACATCTTCATCGGACAGCACTACTTTGCCGTCTCTTCCTTTCTGCGCCGCTGAATGAACCTCGACCCGGATGCGCGTATAACCTTTGTCCGGCGGCGCGAGCGTCTGCACACGGCGCGGCTTGGTATCGTTCTGCGCCGTCGTTGTTTCAAAGACGTTCGTTCCGTTATAGCCTTTTACTTCGCCTAATCCCATTGTCGCGCCTCCAAAATCATCATTTCGCCGAAATCAATTTCCCTTTAATGAGTTATCGGCGAAAATTTCAATTTGTTTCCGCTTATTTTTTATAATTTACGCGAAACGAGAGTGGAATCTAAGCTTCCAAACAACATCTTTTCTTTGCGCCCTTTGCGCCTCGGCGGGAAATTTTCACTTTGATTTAACGGCAATTTTCATTGGCGGACGAGTTTTTCTCCCGCCAAGGCGCAAATGACGCAAAGTTTAAGCCGGATTAATTTCTACTCTCGTTTCGTATAATTTAAGAAGCTGTTTGAAAAGTAACGCAGGCATCCTGCCTGTCAGTATCGGGCGCGTCCCGCGTCCGTGTGTCGCCGCCGTTTTGACACGGACGCGGGACGCGCCCGATACTGCAAACGGGACGTTCGCGTTACTTTTCAAACAGCTTTTAAGAGGTTTTTCGCCATCAATCAGGAAATCGGCGCACTCATTAGCCTTACTTGCTCAAAAAAGTTTTATCAAATAAAATTGAGAATTTCCGAAAGTTCTGAAATTAAAGCAATACTATCATTTACATTATTATCAACCGAGGATTACAAAAATTATGAAAAGAGTCGGTATTTTAGTCGGGCGCGAACAGACGTTTCCCGAATCAATTATTAATAGCATAATCGAACGCGGCAGAGGCGAAGTGGTCGCCGAAATGGTCAAAATCGGCGGTATTTCGATGGACGAAGAAAAGCGTTACGATGTGATTATTGACCGCATTTCGCACGAAGTTCCCTTTTATCGCGCGACTTTAAAGCGTTTCGCGCTCGAAGGAACTTATATTATCAACAATCCGTTTTGGTGGTCGGCGGACGATAAATTTTTCAATTTCGCGCTCGCGCACAAGCTCGGCGTGGCGATTCCGAAGACGGTTTTGCTGCCGCAGGAAAAATATATCAAGGACATCACGTCCGAATCGCTCCGAAATCTCGAATTCCCGATTGATTGGGAAGGCATCTGCAACTACGTCGGATTTCCGGCGTTTTTGAAACCGCACGATGGCGGCGGCTGGAAAAATGTCTCGAAAATCTGGAATCTCGAACAGCTCTGGCACGAATATAATCAGTCCGGCACACTTTGTATGACCTTGCAGGAAGGCATCGAATACGACCAATTTGTCCGCTGTTACTGCGTCGGGCAGGAAAAGGTTTTGATTATGCCGTATGATCCGTCAAAACCGTATCTTTCCGGTTCGCAATACGTTCCCGATCCGAATTATCTCTCGCCGGAACTGACGGAGCGCGTCGAAAACGACGTGCGAACGATCTGCAAAGCTCTCGGCTACGACCTCAACACGGTCGAATTCGCCATCAAAGACGGCATTCCATATGCGATTGATTTTATGAATCCCGCGCCCGATGCCGAACTCGCGTCGGTCGGCGAATACAATCATCAATGGATTGTTCGGGAAATGACCGATTTTATTTTCAAAAAACTCGAAGAAGGTTTTGAAACGCCGGAATATCGCTGGTCTTCGATGCTCAATCCCGCACCGAAAGCCGCCAAAAAAGCCTCCGTCGAATCGAGCGCAGATGTCACCGAAAAACCCGCGAAAGCTGAAAAGAAAACACGCGCGAAAAAGTCTTAACCTGAAATGGAAATCAAAAAAAAAGAGCGGCAAAATTAATTTTGCCGCTCTTTTTTATCTAACCGAAATCAGGAAACTACAAATCTATAAAACTAAGCCGGAACTTTCCGAGCCGTTTCGCGTTCCCAGTTGCGGTGTTGGGCGATGGCTTTGATAAAACTTTCGACAACATCTTTGCCGCCGTCTTCGTCCAAAATAATCCCTTTATCGCTTTTTGCGCGTCCGGCGTAGGTTTCGTTGCGGACGAAATTTACGCCTTCGCCGGTGGCGGCAATCGCTTTGCAGTGACGAAATGCTTCGTTGACAAATTCGATTGCGTCGGCGTTTTCGCTCAATACGTTAATGCTTTTTTCGCCGCCGGGAATATACACGGCATCAAACAAAACCGACGCAACCGTGCGAAGCGCGTGGTCAACTTTCATCGTTTTGCCATCCGCATCTTTGACACCGCTCGCTTTCATCCCGATAATTTTCCCCATCGCGCCTTGTTTTTCAAGCGCGTTTTTCATCGTTTTGACATCGTTCGCGTCGAAACCGTCGGCGACCAAAATGGCAATTTGGCGCGTTTTAATCGTGTCCTTGACGGTATTCGCCATTGAAAGCGCGGCTGATTTTGCGAGTCCGCCGGTTTTCTTCGGTTTCGATTCATATTTGGACATATCCGCGCCCGCCGGAACGCCTCGATTAATCGGTCCTTCGATCGAGTCGGGAATTTCAATGCCGAGATTGTCGGCGACCGCTTGCGCGAGTTTATGTTCGACTTGATTCAAAAGATAAACGACGCGCTTCGGGATCGAATCAACCGTTAATTTGCTCAATTCAAAACTGATCGCGTCAATGATGTGCTGTTGTTCGTAGTCGGTCTGACTGTTAAAAAACAGCGCGGCTTGCGTGAAATGGTCAATAAAACTGTCGCTGCGGGCGCGGATTTTGTTCGCGTCAATTTTTTCCTGATACGACGCGAAACCGCCGTCTGCGGGCGCGGTTTGCGAAGGCGAATCATCGCCGAGAGTGTTCGGCTGATACGCGATTCGACCTTTATTGATTTCGTGGCGAAAATGCCCGTCACGCTGATTATTATATTTATCGGCAAGCGGACGATTGATCGGAATTTCGTGAAAATTTACGCCGCCGAGCCGCGAAATCTGCGTGTCGAGATAGGAATGCAGACGACCTTGAAGCAGCGGATCGTTCGAGAAATCAATGCCCGGAACGACGTGCGACGGGCAGAACGCGACCTGTTCGGTTTCCGCAAAATAGTTGTCGGTGTTGCGGTTCAAAACCATCCTGCCGATGATTTTGACGGGAACGAGTTCTTCGGGAACGAGTTTGGTCGAATCCAAAAGATCGAAATCGAATTTGAATTCGTCTTCTTCGGGAATCAACTGCACGCCGAATTCCCATTCTGGAAACGCTCCCGCGTCAATCGCGTCGAACAAATCCTGCCGGTGAAAATCGGCGTTGAAACCCGAAATTTTCTGCGCTTCGTTCCACGCCACCGAATGCACACCGAGTTTCGGTTTCCAATGAAATTTGACGAAAGTCGCCTTGCCTTCCTTGTTGATAAACCTGTAAGTGTGAATGTTGAAGCCTTCCATCATCCGCAAACTGCGCGGAATCGCGCGGTCGGACATCACCCACATAATCATATGCATCGCTTCGGGCATTAATGAAATAAAGTCCCAAAACGTATCATGCGCCGATGCCGCCTGCGGAATTTCGTTGTGCGGTTCGGGTTTGACCGAATGAATGAGATCGGGAAATTTGATCGCGTCCTGAATAAAAAAGACCGGGATATTGTTGCCGACGAAATCATAATTGCCTTCGTCGGTATAAAATTTGACGGCAAAACCGCGCACGTCACGCGCCATATCGGTCGAACCGCGCGAACCGGCAACCGTCGAAAAGCGCGTAAAAACCGGCGTTTTCTTACCGACTTCGGTTAAAAATTTCGCTTTCGTAAATTCTTCGAGCGATTCGGTCAATTCAAAAAATCCGTGCGCCGCCACGCCGCGAGCGTGAACGATGCGTTCGGGAATGCGTTCGTGGTCGAAATGCGTGATTTTCTCGCGCATTATAAAATCTTCGAGCAGCGTCGGACCACGTTCGCCCGCCTTCAAAGAATTCTGATTGTCGCTGATTTTTAAGCCCTGATTAGTGGTTAAAGATTGACCCGTCGCGTCGGTTGTGTGCTGTGCTAACTGATTGATTTTAGCGTCGCCGGTTTGATCTGTATTTTTTTTCATTGTTCCTTCCCTTGTTCATTGTTTGGTTGTCAAAATAGTCTTGAAAAAAATCTTACTCAAAAATTAAATTGATTTCTTTGAACGGTTTCACAACTTCAAATGTAAAAACCGCCGCAAAATATATTTTCAATGTTTTTTAATTATGGCTTTGTCAGCCGTGATGGTCAACCTATTTTCGGTTGATTTGCAGAGACCTCGAGAAATAGTTTTATAGAGCGGTAAATGATGAAAATAAAAGACAAACATACTGCATCGCACATCACGATCTTATCTAATCAAGGTCAGGCTCAATATTAAAACTCCTGCAAGAATGTTCATTTTACTTTTGTTTGCTTTTTTATATTTACACCAGCCTATTTAATCAGCCGGTCGCGCAAGGCGACGGAAACCGCTTCCGTTTTCGAGTGAACCTGTAATTTTTCGTAAATGCGGCGCATATGGAACGAAACGGCGTGAACCGTGACACCGATTTCGAGCGCGGCGGTTTTGTAGTTGTGACCTTCGACGAGCATTTTTAGAAGTTTGGTTTCGTGCGGCGTGAGATCATAATCGGCGCGTTCCGGCGGACGAATTTCGCGGAACAAAGTTATCACCCGCCGCGCCACTTCCGGCGACATCGGCGAACCGCCGTCCACGGCTTCGCGCAAACTTTCAAGCAGACGAACCGGCGGCGTTTTCTTCAAAAGATATCCGCAAGCACCGGCGCACAAAGCGTTAAAAATCCGTTCGTCGTCGTCGTAAATCGTCAGCATTATCACTAATAATTCGGGAAATTTCTCTTTCAAAATTTTGATGCCTTCGATGCCGTCCATTCCCGGCAAACCGATGTCGCACAACACGATGTCGGGCAAATCCGTTAATTGTATTCGGCGCAAACCTTCTTCCATCGAGCCGAATTTTCCTTTGCAGACAAAACCTTCCGTGCCGTTTATCAGCATCGCCAAACCTTCGCGGATTTCGCGGCGGTCTTCGATAATGGCAACATTAATTGTTTTGGCGGCAATTGCCGGAACGGTTTCGGTCATAATCCAAGATTCACTCTAAATCAATTTTTCATCAAAAGCACTACTCACGCAGGTAGTAAGCAAAATAGCAATGCAAAAAATTTTAATCGCGCATTCGACGGCAGCGAGTAATTCAAATTTTTATTTTTCATAAATTGCCGCTAATGTCATCTGCTGCGGACTACAGAATTGAACGACGACCGCCAAAACACGCAAAATCGTCGTTCTTTGAAAACCGATTACCTCCGTCAAAAATTGAATACGCGGTTGACAAACTCTTTTCAATCCAATTATCGTATCTATTGAAAATGATTTTCAATTTCATTATTCCGAAGATGCACGCGGAGAAATTTCAGAGACAAAAAGAGCCGAAGATTTTGCAGAATCTCCGGCTCGCGGACACATCTCAAACTTGAGAACTTAACACAGTAACCCAAAATCCGAAGGTGCGTGGCAGTCATTGTCACACGCTTTTCGGACGGACGAATTAAACGATAATGATTGATAAAATTTTAAAAACCGGATTTTTAGCATTTCTTTCAGCGGTTTTCTTGACCGCGCCGATATTGGCACAAACGCCGACACCGATTAATCCGGTCGAAAAAGCCGACCGAACCGAAACCGAAAAACTTCGCCAAGAAGTCGAGAAACTTCGCGCCGAACTCGAGCGCGTCACAAAACTCGTCGAATCTTTGGCGCAGACTAAACCTGAAACTAAAGAAAATCCTTCGATTGTTCCGCAAAAACAGGGTGAAACCGAAATTGACGGAACAACGCAGTCAACTTCGGTCGTTGACAATCCGCGCGTAGCGGTTTTGACCAAGGCGCAGGGCGGCGATTTGTCGGGCGCGGGAAATTTGCTGAAAACCGACCGCATTACTATCGGCGGTTACGGTGAATTTCAGTATCGGGATGCACCGATCAGCGAACGTGCCGACGGCGGCGGAACTCCGACGTTTATTAGTCCGCGCTTTGTTTTGGGAATCGCGGCGGTGTTGTCCGAAAAGCAAAACATCGTCTTTAATTCGGAACTCGAATATGAATTCGGTTCAAAAGAGATTGACCTCGAACAAGCGTTTGTCGAGTGGAAAGTGCGCCCGGAATTTGCCGTGCGCGGCGGAATTTTCGTGCCGGCAATCGGTCGCTTTAACACTTATCACGATTCAAATCTCAATTTAACGAACATCCGTCCGCTCATCAATCAATTCATCGTGCCGACGGCTTACCGCGATGCCGGAATCGGGATTCGCGGACGCTTCAAATTGCCGAAGAAGATGAAACTTTCCTACGAATTCGATCTCGTCAACGGTTTGCAGGGTGTCAATGCCGATGACGAAGCGACACCTTTTTCGAGACTGCTCGGACAATCTTCCGCCGCCGAACCGGGTTTAATCGCGTTTCAGGACGGCAACCGCAACAAGGCTTTTGTCGGACGAATCGGCTTTTCACCGTTCAGAGGTTTTGAATTAGGCATTTCGGGTTACAACGGGAAATTTAACGGTGAAGGCAACGATCAGATTTCGGCGAATATCTTTTTTGTTGACGGTTCGTATCGCAGCGGCGGCTTGATTTTGAATGCGGAATACGGACGCTCGAATATTGTCGGCGGCGGAATTCTCCGAAAAAGCCTTGCGCCGCCCGTGGTTGACGTAAATAACCCGGAAAGCATTGAGGCGTTGGCTGATTTTGTCGCGCAGCGCACACCGGGACAAGACGGATTTTACGCCGAAGGTTCGTATCAATTTCGTCCGTCATTCGTGAGGAGATTTTTTGACGAAGACGGTTACATTGCGCCGGTTTTTCGCTACGAAGTCGTCCGGCTCGACCGAACTTTGAAGGATTTCTACTTAAATCGTTCGAGGGCAACCGTCGGCTTTAATTTTGCGCCGTCTTCAACGATAATTTTCAAAGCCGATTACTTGTTCAATCACACATTCGGACCCGTCCCGAATGTTCCGGCGGGCATCGGCGGCGCGATTTTCGGCGCGAGTCCGCTGCCGCACATCGGTTACGGTCGAAACGGTTTTACGGGCGGCGTGACCTACGTTTTTTAAGCGAAAAAAATGACGAAACAACATCTCAAGTTAATGATTTTGGCAGTCTTTGCCGGATTGACATTGTTCGGATCAAAGCAATTTTTGCAAACTCGAACAGTGTCGGCAAAGCCCGCGTTTATGGATAGATACAACCGCGATCCGTTTGCCAGAGAAGAGTTGAAAACCAAATGCACGATTTGCCACAGCGGGCGCGGCGGCGGCGAACGCAACGATTTCGGCGATGCGTTTGAAGACGCGGGTTATCGTTTTACGCCGAAATTGCGCGGGAAATTTCCGCAGATGTTCAATTTGCCGTTGAAAAAAGACGAGCCGAAACCTTCGCCGGGTCCAAAGTCTTCCGCGAGTCCGACACCGACCCCAAAAAAGAAACAATCTTGAAACAGATCGAGGAGATAATTTAAGTTGCGGCAGCAGCCGTCCGATTTATTTTGAATTTAAACACTAAATTTAAACACTATCTGATGAAACTGCACCGAGCGGCGCGGAAAGCGTGATAAATGTTCCGTTTGCGCCGCCCGCAACGATTTCGAGTTTGCCGCCGAGTCCGTCGGCGCGGGCTTTCATACTTGCCAAACCGTGTCCGTCGGTTGTTTCGTTCGCGTCAAAACCTGCGCCGTCGTCGTGTAAATTCAAACGTATTTCGGAGTTTTCGACGCTCAAAATAATTTCGACTTTTGTGCAGTTTGAATGCTTGACGATGTTGTTGACGGATTCTTTAAAGATCAAATAAATCTCGCGCCGAAAGTTTGCGCCGAGCGCGAATTCTTCCGTCAAATGCGGCGCGTCGAAGGTAAATTCGATGTTTCGCGCTGAAAAAACATCCGAAGCAAAACGGCGCATTTTGCCGGAAAGTTCGCTCAAAAAATCCTTCTGCGGATTGATCGCCCATACGATGTCGCTCATCGCGTCAATCAATTCACGCGACGAATTGCCGATTAACGTGAGCGGTTCGGAAACCGATTTGCCGCTTTGTTCGCCGATGTTGCGCTGCAAAACTTCGCTCCAGATCGAGATTTGCGTCAGCGAAGAACCGATGTCGTCGTGCAGATCGGCGGCGATTCTCCGGCGCACCTGTTCGAGTTCGCGCAGACGCTCACTTTTAGCTTTTTGTTCAATTTCGTCGGCGCGTTTTGATTCGCGCAGACGTGCGGCGCGTGTGCGTTCGATTGATAAAATTACGCCGACCACAACCAAACCGCACAACAGCAAAAACCACCAACGCTGCCAAAACGGAAACTCGATTTTGAACGAAACAACGGCGGGAACTTCGCTCGTCACGCCTGCCGAATTGACGGCGCGAACCGAAAATTTATATGTGCCGGACGCAAGCCGCGCCAGATTGATCGAGTTTTTTTCGCTTGCCGCGCTCCAATCCTGTTCGGTTTCGGAGTCTTCGAGCTTGTATTGAAACCGTGTGTTTTCGCCCGCGCCGACGCTCAAAAAACTGATTTCCAGATTATTTTCACCCGCGCCGACGCTGATTCCGCCGATTTCCTTCTGCCCGAAACCCGAAACCGAATAACCGACACCGGCGATTTGCAGACCGCTGATAAAAATTTCCGGCGCGGTTTGGGCAAAATCGGCTTGCGGTTCAAACTTTGAAAGTCCGTTCGACGTGCCGAACCAGAGTGTCCCGTTTTTGTCGCGGAACGCCGTATTGACGAAATCGCCCGATAAACCGTCCGAAGTCGAAAAATGTTTAATTTGCCCGGTTTCAGGCGTGATGCGGTCAATCCCGCGCACCGTTCCGGCGTAGATATTTCCCGCTAAATCTTCCGTCAGACACCGCGCGTTATTGCTCGCCAAACCTTGTGCGGTCGTGATTCGTCTGAACTTCAATTCATCCGACTGCAAATCTTCGACGACCGCGACACCGCCGCTGCTCGAAGCGATCCATAGACGATTTTTCGCGTCAACGTGCAAGCCGAAAATTCCGCCCGACGGCAAATTTTCCGCCGCCGAAAAATCCGTAAATCGTCCGTTTGCATACTTTACCAAACCGCCGTCGTAAAATCCGAACCACAAATTTCCGTTTGCATCTTCGGCAAACGAAGCCGGAGATTTGCCGTTCGGAAAATCTTCATCGGTCGAAAAAGCGTGAAATTTTTGCGTCGTTTGATCGAAAAGATTCAAACCGTCAACGTCCGAATTTTTGCGCGTGCTGAACCAGAGATTGCCTTTGGAATCCTTGAAACCGCAAAAAAGCGCGTTGCCTTTCAAGCCGTCCGCTTTGTCATAAACTTTGAGCGGCGTTTGTAAATCGTTGACATCAAAGCGGTAAAGTCCGTTTTCAGTCAATGCCCACAAATTATTTTCATCAAACAAAACGCCGCTCGTCGCGTAAATCAATTTTGCTGAATCGGGTAAATTAAAAGGTTTTGAAACGAATTTTCCGTTTTCGAAACGGCTGACGCGCAAACGCCCGTTGCCGACCAGAAATTCGCCCGCCGAATTTTCGGACATCGAGAAAATCCGTCCGTCTCCGAGTCCGTCATTTTGCTTGAAAGTCGTAAAACCCTGCCGCGTCAGGCGCAGTGCGCCGCTGTTCGTCCCGATCCACAAATTGCCCGCCAAATCTTCGGCAAAATTCTGAATATAAAACGGCAAAATCGCCGAATCGCTGACGCGCCGCACTCGTCCGCCGAAAAAAGAATAAAGAAATCCCTGCGCCGAAAACCAGATTTTCGAGTCGGAAGCGGCAAAAATATCGTGAACAATTGCTTCCTGCCGGTTCGCCTCATCTTCTTTGAAAATTAGCCGCAAAATCGTGTCCGGCGCAATTTCAGGCAGCGCAAAATCGGCGGTAACGATTTGCTCTTTGACGCTTAATTCGCGTGTTTCGACGTTTGGCGCAGTTTCGGGTTGAATGATAAAAATGCCGCGCGTGTGCGCGATCCAAATGCGTCCGCCGGAATCTTCCGTGATCTTACTGATTTCATCATAACCGGACGAACGCGCAATCGGATAAAATAAATACTTTCCGTCCGGCAAACGGCGAAAAACTCCTTCGTTGCTGCCGATCCACAAACTTTCGTCACGCGCTTCGGTAATGGTTTTAACATTATTTGCCGCGCCGATCTCGATTTTATTGATGGAAACCCGACCGTTATTTTCACTAAGTTTAAATAATCCGTCCGCGCCGCCTGTCCAGATTTGTCCCGCCGAATCTTCGTAAAAGGCATTGAATGAAATGTCGGAAATTTTTTCGGCGTTGAGCAAAACGCGGCGGTCGTCATTTTTCGCCGCCGATTCGGGTTTGACTTCCGGCGAATCCTGATGACGGACGCGATACAAACCGTCGTTCGTGACAATCCAAAAATCACCGCATTTGGTTTCGTGAAAAGAAAAAACGGTCGGTGAAGAATCGTCGCCGAGCCGAAAATTGGTAAATTCGCGCCCGTCGTAACGTGATAAACCGTCGCGCGTCGAAAACCAGATAAATCCCAAATGATCGCGGAAAATATTCGTCAACGCGCTGCTCGCCAATCCGTCCGCCGACGTAAAAGTCTTAATCGGAAACTGCTCCGCCCGCGCCGCGCCGCCGATTACGACAATCAGAAACAGCGCGAAAATCGAGCGGCAAAAAAGTTTTTTTGAGTAAATAGACACAAGATTTCGGCGAAAAAAATTGGTAGGCAATCACGTTCAGAGTTCAAATTTCAATTTGTCGTTTTCGCCCGCGAATCGCAGCGAAAACCAGCGCGTCGAGCAGCTTTAAAGTTTGACTAAATTCTTAACACCGGCGCGGCAAGCAATCGTTTCGCTTCGCTGACGATTGCCACAAACTAAAGTTTGAACTCTGAACGCGATTGCCGAACTTGATTGCTGATTATAAAAGTCTTTTTAATCAACATTTTATTTTTCGCCGATGAAGTGTGCCATATAAATTTCGCCTGTTCAACTCAGCGCGGCGGCAGGCTGCCCGACTGCAATTCGAGCGGCGCAGCGATAAAATCAACGTCGCCGCGTTCTTCAAAAAGCGTGACGACCTGCGTCGGAGCGGCAAACGTGAATCGTTTCGAGCGAGCCGTTAAAATGTATGTTTGCCCGGACGGAATATCTGCGAAACTGTAATAGCCGAACGTCGAGGAAATCGTCGTTCGCGTCGTTCCGTCCGGCATCGTCAGTTTAATCAGGGCGTTTCTGATGCCGCCGCCGTTTGCCGTCAGCACGCGACCGCCCAAATTGACCGAAGCTGCTGTCGGCGCGAGAGCCTGCGCCGTCCAAAAACCGGGCTGAAAATTATATGGCGAATTTTGCTGCCGTGTGCCGTCGGCATTTTGTCCGATTGTGCCTTCGACTGTGTAGATTCCGCCGCTGCCTGCCGCACTTACGCCGAAAAACGAATTGTTCGAGCCGCCGATATTTTTGACTCCCGAATTAAAGCCGAAAAGTGAATTGTTCGAGCCGTTCGTGTTAAATTGTCCCGAACTGTTGCCGAAAAACGAATTATTGTTGCCGCTCGTCAGCGATTTACCGGAATTATTTCCCGAAACGGTATTCAGAAATCCGCTTGTGATCGCCGCGCCGGACAACTTCCCGGAAAAAAATTGTCGCTTGCATCAACCGTCAAAACTCGCGCATTGGCGATATTAAACTGCGCGGCGGCGTTGACGACGTTTCCCGAAAACGTTCCGCCGACCGTGCCGTTGCCGCCGACGTTAAAGTTTGCCGACGATTGCACCGCATTTGAATTTTGAATATAAAACGAACTTCCCGCAGTCGGCGTTCGTGCATCCGTCAAACGCGAATCGGCGGTCGTGACAAAATTATTCGCCGCAAATCCGCCGAGTGTCACGGCATTAACATTCGTCAAAGCCGAGCCGTCGCCGTTTTTCAGCAGATAAAAATTCGCCGCGATATTGCCGAGATTCGCCGAATCGCCCGCGTTCAAAGCATTGATCGAATTGACGCTCTGAATCGCATATGGCGCAGACGTGAATTGCTGACGCGGACTCAAAATTGTCAAAGGATTTGAGCTTCCCGAAGGTCTGACAGATATTTCGAGAAAAACATTCGCGCCGCGAAAAGTCTGTGCGCCGTAATCGAGCGAAACCGTAAAAATCCCGTTAATAACGCGCACCGACGGCAAATTTACGGTCGTCGCAAACTGATTGCCGTTCACCGCCGCGTCAAACGCTTTGAATTCCATTTCGTAGATTCCGTTCGTCGGCTGAACTGCGGTCGAATCGGTAAACCTGCCCTGATATGTAAAAGTCGTGGTTTGTGTCAACACGGTCTGCACGGCGAAGCACGATAAAAATAATAAAATACCGAATCGAACGGCGCGAAATGATCTCTTCATAAAATATTTCTCCTGAAATTTAACAATCCGAATTTTTAGATTATTTACGGCTCGAGCCGCTTAAAAAACAATCTTAAAATCCGAATCGCCTCCATCGTAGGACAATAAAAAATCAAAAGCACTACTTGTGTGAGTAGCAAAACCTGTAATTTACCGGGCAAAAAAACTGACAAAATACAAATTTCTAAAACTCCGCTGCCGGATTTTCACAAAACTGTTTTGTTAAATAATTTGACGGGTGAATTCACATTTGTTTTCTGCCTGTGCAGGTAGTGATTCGCCGGATTGAATTGTGTAACCGTATTGACACGCCGCGAATGTGTCGGATGTAGAAAAGAGTGCCGAATCATTTCGCGGCAGGCGCGTTCATCGAAACACGCCGTTTTGTGAAAAATAAAATTTGTTAAGGAGATAAAAAATTGATAAAAAGCAGTAAAAATCTGAAAACATTTTCCCGCATCGCCGCCTTTGCCGTGATGCTTTTTGCGGTCGTCTTGTTTAATGCGAGCGGCGCACAGGCACAGATTGATCCAAGTGTCAGGTCGCTAAATTTCTCGAGCGTGAATGTGACGCGCGGGCAAACCGTGCGGCTCAATGTCATCTACACGAAGGTCGTGCCGATTGATCCGAGAGTTCCGCCCGATCCGTATCTTCCGCCCGATCCGTATCGGTTCACGCTTAGTTTTATTGACCGTAACGGGCAGGTCGTCGCGCAGAAAATCGTTTCGCTCGAAATCGGCAAAGCCGCGTTGCTCGATTACACGATTACCGATTCAAATACGAGTAGAACTAATGTGCGCGGAGTCGTCCATTTTGACGGGAACGACAGCGCACTGCTCCCCGCAGTAATGCCGACCGTCGAGGTTTTTAATACGGACAGCGGACAAACGACGGTGCTTGATCCCGGTTCGATTTACAGTTTTAATCCGCAGCCCGATCCGCCGGGATTCGGCTTTTTCGGCATCGCGCGTAATCAAACGGCGCGTCTGAATGTCGTTTACGTCGGCTTCCGAAATTCGTCGGCAGATCATAATCCGCCCGGATATATTCCAAATCCGATTAATATTACGCTCCAATTCGTGAATGGTGACGGTCGCGTGATGGCTGAGTCGAGACAGTCGGTTGAATACGGGAAAACCGTATCGTTCGATTTTCCGGCGGGAGCATTCCCGGCAGGAATTCGCCAACGTCTGCGTCCCGTCATCATTGTCGCGCCGGATGCCGGCAGTATCGCCCCCTGCGTGATGCCGTCGCTCGAAGTCATCAACAATGATACCGGCAAAACCTCGGTGTTTTCCCCCGGTTCGCTGATCGGATAATCAAAATTTATCCGTGTAAAAAGAAAAAATGAGCCGATCTGTGAAAGGCTCTTTTTTCTTTTTGCAGATTTATAATTTTTGAATGTGAAGCATTTTATATTCGTCACCGGAAATTCACCGGGCGACAGGCAATCTTTTAATATCAAATCTGGAAGGCGGCAACGCGGGCATCAGGAAGCGTGTTAATTTTTAGTATCTGCACGATTTTACACGGACGCTTCGCCTTATAAAGACGATCAATCCCGTTCGGAACGCGAAATATCCGGTTTCAAACTTAAAAATTATCGGTATTTTTTGATGAGTCAATTGAAATGTCTATTCTTCTTCGTCGTCAAAATCGTGAGGCAGACGCGCCGTCAGCATTTTTTCGGCGACGAGCATAAATGTCCAGACGACGAGCGCAATCGTCGAGATCGCCCAACCGAGATTGGCGACCATAGTTTCTTCAAACAAAATGCCGAGCAGAATCGCCGGAAATCCGGTCAGCGCAATACGCAGAGCGGTTTTGCGCGAAACTTCGAGCGTTTCGAGCAGATTGATGCGGCTGATTTCCATCTCCATATATTCTTCGCTTTCGTTCAGACGCGAAAAATATTCCGTTTCGGATTTTGCCCAACGCCGCAGCGCAGGCGTTTCGGCGAGCCGGTCGGCGATGGAAAATTGATGAATAACGTGAGCGATTTTGCCGTCGCGCAGGGCAATTTCGGCGAGTCCGCGCACCGAACGAAAACTTTGTCCGGCGGAGTCGTAAACCCGTCGAAAAACTTTCTGCGCCCGTTCGACATCGCCGAATTGAAAATAACTTTCGCCCAGACGCGCGAGCAGTTCGCCGTCATTTCCCGCCCGTTTTTCCGCCAGACGAAGCGCGGCGAGCGATTTTTTTTGCAGCCTGTGATTATGTTCCGAATCGGCAAACGAATTGAGACAACGTGCAAAATCGAAGATCAAATGCGCGTCTTTCGGCTTGACGACGAGCGCACGGCGAAAGGATTCGAGAGCCTGCAAAAGATAGCCGGAAAGCCGCAGTTCATTGCCCAAACGATGCAGATAGTCGGCTTTTTCGATTCGTTCGGAGTTTTCTTCAACGTCAATAATCTCAGTTGGTTTTGTCTGCGGAGTGCGTTTGGCGGCGAAATAACTTTCCAAAACCTGCACCGACGGAATGTGTGCGAATTCGGCTTTCATCAGAGTTTCCTTGCGTTCCGTCAGATAATCGCGCAGCTCAATCGAGCGCGTATCGAGCGCGTTTTCCGGCAGCAGCGAAAAAATCCGCCGCGCCATCCGGCGATAATCTTCGCCGCCCGTCGAACCGAACGTAAACGCCGCATCTTTCCCGCGCAGAGTCGTCCGGTAATGATAAAAAACATTGCCGCCGCGCTTTAACGCCCGCAAAGTATGCGTTTCCGCCTGTTCGATGTCCGACAATTTGAGCCGCGTCCGCGAACCGCTCAAAAACGCCCAAATCTTCGGCAAAACCCCTGTCCGCGAAATTCTCTTCCCGTCAAACGCGATCCGATCCGTCCACAAACACACCGGCAAAATGACCAATGCCGTCAAAAATACGATTGCCGCCGCGACGTTATATTCGAGATAAACGAGCAACGCCGCTCCGAAAGCCGCCAAAAAAAGCGCGGTAAAATAATTTGACGGCGAAACCCGAACGCTCGCCGTTTCAACATCAGCCGTCGCCGCCTGCGCCTTTTCGCCTAAAATGTCCGCCGTCGTTTCTTTCAAAATCAAAATCCTTTCCATTTCTAAAGTGTTTACATACAAATAACTAATCGGCGCGATATTTTCAAGTTTCGAGATTTTATTTTAATTTTTAAATGATTATTTTTGTTTCTAGAAATAAATCGGATAGAGATAAATGAATGACGATATGAGCAATAAAACAATCGCGCCGACATCAGTCAACGCGACTTTTTTGATTTCGCCCGTGTAATTTGAAGTCGTCAAACTAAGGTAGATAAACGCCGATTTGCTGATTAAGGCAATTGTCACCGCAAAAATTCTAAACTCGGGGTTGAACGCTGCAAAAATCAATACTAACCCGACCAAACTCAAAAGAACGCCGCGATGCCGCATCAAAATTATCAGACTTTCGCCGTCAACCGTTACGCCGTAAAGTTTGGCGGTTTTCGTCGAATCAAAAAAGACGATAATCGGCAGAATGTTGATTATGCCGACAATTACAAGAATGATTAAAGCAATTTTATCTAACATTTTATTCAGGTAAAAGCGTAAAATTCGCCCAATGGTTCGGCTTAAAAATGCTGAAATGACGGCGGTCAACCGTTAAAATCTTCGTAATTTCGAGTCGTTCCGCCATCGCCACGATCACCGCGTCAACCGGATCAATATTGTTATCGTTATATTTTTCGAGAATCTCGGCGGCGCGTTCCAAATCTGCTTCGGTCGTGCGAACGAGTTCAAATTCACCGCCCGCTACCAACCGCAAAAATGTTATCAATGCCGTCAGATTCAATTCGCGTTTTATCAAATATGCGAGTTCGGGCAAAACGAATCCGGTAACAAAGCATAGTCAGATTCAGCGTCATAAGCGATTTTGCATTGTTGATGAAAACTATCATCTCCATTGAAAACGGCGAGCAAAAATCCCGTATCGAAAATTGATTTTTCTTTCACGGCAAACTCCAGCCTTCGCGTTTATTTGCGCCTTCGGCAAGAATTTCGTCCACGCCGGTTGATAAATCCTTCCGACCTTTGGCGATTCCGACCATACTCATCAATTTTTTGTGACGTTCTTTTTGCTTTGCTTCTTCCAATTCATCGCCGTTCGTTTGCCGATTTTCGGAAATCTCGATTTCCCGCACAAACTCCAAAACCTTCGCCTGCTTTTCCGGCGGCAAAACGTGGATTTTTTTCGATTAATGTTTGTTCTAAATTCGGAATCATAAATTTTCACCTCAAAATAATTATAATCTGAAAATTGATTTAGGAATACGGTTCAAAAATTCTTCCTTTTGGAAACGATGGCAAAACGCCACTATTTTGAAGTGATTCAATGTGATGTTGTTTACAAAACACGCTGTATTTTATTGCATTATTATTACAGTTTTCATCCCTACATTTTATTTCCCTCTCAAAAAAAGCATTTTTGTCTTCAAAGTTTTCCAGCATAGCGAAATAAATTAATAGTTCATCAGGTTTTACAAATGATTCCTTTAACCAATCTTCAATTAAGATTTCGGGAATTTTGTAAATGTATTCTTTTGCACCCCAATTCCATGCACCAGCACTTTGCCAAAATTGTTTACAGACGGAACATTTCCAAAGCAGCGGATGATACTTCGGATCGCCGGCGATTAAATCAAGATTCCTCTTAATCTTTTTCGTTTGCTTTATACGTTTATCTATTGATTCCCGATAAAGTTCTAAGTGCTGATATTTTTCACAATCACACGACATAAATTACAAAATCCCATTATATCTAAAACACGAAACCAAATGATCGTTGACCAATCCGCAAGCCTGCATAAACGCATACATAATCGTCGAACCGACAAAATTAAAGCCGCGCCGTTTCAAATCTGCGCTCATCGCGTCGGAAATTTCGGTTGACGCGGGAACTTGGCTGATGTTTTCCCAAGCGTTGACGAGGGGTTTTCCGCCCGTAAAACTCCAGATATATTTATCGAACGAGCCGAATTCTTCGATTGTTTGCAGATAACATTTGGCGTTCCGCACAGCCGAAGCGATTTTCAGGCGATTGCGAATGATTCCGGCATTCGATAAAAGTTCGGCGCATTTCACTTCATCGTAAAGCGCGATTTTCGCCGCATCGAAATTATCAAAGGCAACGCGGTAATTTTCGCGTTTCGCCAAAATCGTGTCCCAACTCAAACCTGCCTGTGCGCCTTCGAGAATTAGAAATTCAAACAATTTTCGGTCGTCGCGCTGCGGCACGCCCCATTCCGCGTCGTGATATTTAATTGCCAAATCGTTTTTTGCCCAGTCGCATCTTTTCATATTTTTTTATCCACGAAGTTCACGAAGGAAGCACGAAGGAAAACCAAGAAATACTTTTCAACCGTTTTATTCCTACTTCGTGCTTCCTTCGTGAACTTCGTGGACAATTTCCTGTAAGTATTTTTCAATCAGATTTTGCGGCTTCAAATTCGTAAAATCATCGTGCGCCTCGACGACCGAATCGAGATGCAGAATATCTTCAATCGAATTAACCGTCGCAATGCCGATTGATTTCATTCCGGCACGATGCGCGGCTTCAAATCCGCCGATGGCATCTTCAAAAACAATGCAGTTTTCGGCTTCGACGTTTAATTTTTCGGCTGATTTCAAAAAGATTTCGGGGTTCGGTTTGCCTTCCTTTACGTCGGCGGCGGTGACGACGGCGGCAAAAAACTTTCGCAAATCCAAGCCGTCAAGAATAAATTCGACGTTCATCACGGGCGCGGCAGTCGAAACCGCCATTTTTACGCCTAAATTTTTAGCCGCTTCGAGAAATTCGATCACGCCGTCAATTGTTTTTCTAGCGGGCAAAAATAATTCCTGATAAAGCGTCTCTTTACGATGTCCTAATTCGACGATTCTTTCATCGGAAATCTCACCGAAAACCGTCGGCAAAATCTCGCGGTTCGTTTTGCCCGCAGTTTTCACGAGAAAATCGTGCGCGTTCATTTCGATTCCGTTTTCCGCCAGCATTTTTCCCCACGCTTCGGTGTGAAAATACATATTGTCAACGAGTGTGCCGTCCATATCGAAAATAAACGCGCAGTTTTCAAAATAATTCATTATTTAATTTTAGCTTTTTTGCCTGCAATATATAGAGTCTTCTCGATAACGCAGTAAATTTTACCGTTTTTATCTTTGAGTTCGACGTTATAAACGCGGTCAACTGATTTTTTCGTCTGCGAAATTAATTTGATTTCGTCCAGTTCCTCCTGCGTCAAAAGAAATTCGGCAAACAAAGTTTCTCTTCCCGGACGTTTAAAGCGAATGGTCACGGCTTTGTCCCAAACGACATAATTTTCGCCCGAGTTTTTAATCAGCATCAGCATATAAATCGGATCAATTCCCGCATACATACTGCCGCCGTAAATCGTCCCGACATAATTCCGCGTTCGCCAACTCAGCGGAATTTTGACGCGCATTTCGCGGTAATCCGCCGAAATATACAAAACCCGCGCACCGCTGCCGCGATACGCGGGAAATAAATTGAATTTCCAACGGTCAATTTTTGTCGTAAAACTTTCAGCCATAAGAGGTTCAAAAGTGAAAATTCCCGAAGCAATTCTTGTTCTCAAACGAAAACTTTTCAACTTTTGAACCTTTTTGTTTTTTCACTTTGCTTCATTTACCACTAAAACTTCCGTCGCGGCGTTCGAGAAACGACTGCACGCCTTCTTTTGCATCTTCCGATTTGAACAGTTCGAGAATCTGCGGCGTGAGATTTTCGACGGCTTTGTTGAAGCCTTCGGTCTGCGCTGTTCGCGCTGATTTGATAGTCGCGCGAACACCTAACGGTGCTTGTTTTGCAATTGTTTCGGCGATTTCGACAGCTTTTTCGATGTGCTTTCCGTGCGCCGTGACTTCCTGCACCAAGCCGATTCGCAAGGCTTCCGCCGCATCAAATTCGTCGCCCGTCAGCAACCAGCGCATCGCGTTTCCCCAACCCGCGACTTCGGGAAAACGAATCGTCGCGCCGCCGAAAGGAAAAATTCCGCGCTTGATTTCGATTTGTGCAAATTTCGCGTTTTCCGAAGCGATTCGGACATCACACGCGAGCAGAAGTTCGATGCCGAGCGTCAAACATTTACCGTGAACCGCCGCGACAATCGGTTTTGTCCGCGACCGATTGCCCTGCAAATTCAGCGGGTCAACCACGCCGTCGGCATACTTCAAAATCCCGCCTTCAATAACCTTCGGCGCGACATTCGCCAAGTCCAAACCAGCCGTGAACATCTCGCCTTCCGCAAACAAAACGCCGCACTGAATCTCGTCGTTGTCTTCCAATTCGGTAAAAGATTGCGCGAGTTGCTCAAGCATTTCCAGATCAAAAGCATTCCGTTTTGCAGGACGATTCAAGCCGATTAAAAGAATCTGTCCGCGTTTTTCGACGGAGATTTTTTGTTCTTGTGTCATATATTTTTTTTGCCACGAACGAACACGAAAAAAACACGAAAAAGAATTTTTCAACTACAGATATACACAGATGAACACGAATAAGAATAAGATAAAAGCAAATTGTTTATATCTCTTGAAAATCTGTGTCCATCTGTGAACATCTGTGGTTTCATAAATTCTTTTCGTGTTTTCTTTCGTGTCTTTTCGTGGCTGGTTTTCTTAATTTCGCAAAGGCTTACCTGTTTTCAACATCGCCGCGATTCTTTCCTGAGTTTTGCGTTCGCCGCAAAGTGACAAAAATCCTTCGCGTTCCAAATCGAGTAAATATTGTTCGGAAACATACGAAGCGTGGTTGAGTTCGCCGCCGCACAAAATTTTAGCGATTTTGCGTCCAATCAACTCATCGTGGTCAGAAACGTAGCCGCCGCGTTTCATCATTGTCAGCGCGATTTTGAAGGCTGCGAGTCCGGCTTCGCCCATCGCTAAAATGTCGGTTCGTTCGACGGGTTGGACGTAACCTGTTGCGGCTAAAGCTAAAACGTCAGCTTTCGCGTCGGCAATTAATCGGTCGCCGTTCATCGAAATTTTGTCGGAATCGCGCAAAAATCCAAAACTTCGTGCTTCCTGTGCGGACGTGGCGACTTTGCCCATTCCGATAATTTCAAACGTCTTTTTGAGGAAAACGAGCGGATCGGCATCGGGCGTTTTCTGCGCTAAATCCATCGCCCGCAAAGTCATTTCCTTCGTTCCGCCGCCGCCCGGAAGCAATCCGACACCGACTTCGACCAGTCCCATATAAGTTTCGCCCGCCGCCCGAACTTTGTCGCAATGCAGCGGAACTTCGCAGCCGCCGCCCAAACTCAGACCGTAAGGCGCGGCAACGACCGGCTTTGACGAATAACGCAGACGCATATTCGCGTTTTGAAACGTGCGAATCATCAGGTTGATGTCGTCCCATTCCTCTTCCTGCGCCGCGAGCAAAAGCATCATAATATTCGCGCCCGCCGAGAAATTTCCGCCCTGATTGCCGATGACCAGACCGACGTGATTTTTCTCGACTTCATCAATCGCAAATTTCATCATCGCCGTCGTATCGCCGCCGATAGAATTCATTTTCGAGTGGAATTCCAAACAAGCCACGCCGTCGCCGATGTCAATCAAACTCGCGCCTTTGTTCGATTTGATCACTCCCGTGCGGTCTTTGACCGATTTCAAAACGATCACGCCCTGTTTGTCGCCGATTTCCTTGTAACCGCCGTTCACTAAATCGTAAAAAGACTTCGTTCCGTTCTCGTATTTATAAAAAGTTTCCGCACCCGAATCGAGCATTTTCTGGACGTTTTCGGGAATTTTCATTCCTTCCGCCTTCATTCTTTCGACCGATTCACGCACGCCGATTGCGTCCCACGCTTCAAAAACGCCGACTTCCCAGCCGAAACCCCATTTAATCGCGTTGTCAATTTCGACAATCGTATCGGCGATTTCGGGAATGCGGCTCGCCGCGTAACGCGAAATGCGCGAAGTCGTTTTCCACAAAAACTCGCCGACGTTATCATTGCCCCAAGTTAGAGTTTTAATGCGTGAAGGCATATCTTCAATTGCCTTTGCCGCGTCAATCGAAGCGAATTTCGTTTTCACTTGCGGTTTATATTCAAAAGTGTTCAGGTCTAATTCTAAAATCGCGCGTTTGCCGCTCGCGTCCTTCGATTTTTTGAAAAATCCGCCGTTCGTTTTGTCGCCCAAAATATTCTTTTCCATCAAAGTATTGATGAGTTCGGGCGTTTGAAAAACGTCGCGGTCTTCGTCGTCGGGAATCGCCGGATAGAGATTTTTGACGACGTGCGCCGTGACATCTAAACCGACCAAATCCGAAGTTCTGAACGTCGCGCTCGATGCGTGTCCGATTGCTTTTCCGGTAATCTGGTCAACTTCCGTCGGAGTCAAACCCATTTCGATCATCTCTTTGATCGTCGCCATCATCGAAAAAACGCCGATGCGGTTCGCAATAAAATTAGGACGATCCTTCGCCGGAACAACGCCTTTGCCTAAGCGGGAATCGAGAAATTCGCCCGTTTCTTTTTCGACTTCTGCGCTCGTATCGGCAGTCGGAATGACTTCGACCAATTTCATATAACGCGGCGGATTGAAAAAGTGAACGCCGACGAAATGCTTTTTAAATTCATCGGAAAACGGTTCGGCAATTGATTCAATCGGAATGCCCGAAGTGTTCGACGCGATGACCGCGCCGGGTTTCATGTTTTTTTCGACTTCCGCAAAAAGTTTATGTTTAATATCAAGCCGCTCAACCACCGCTTCGATGACAAAATCGCAATCCTTCAATTTCGCCATATCGTCGGTAAAATTGCCGATCTCGATCAACTTTGCATTATCCGCCAACATAAACGGCGCAGGTTTCAATTTCTTCGCCGCTTCAAACAACGACTTCACAATCTTGTCACGCGCTAGCTTGTTATCGTCCGCATCCGGCGGCGCAATGTCCAGCAAAAGCGTTGGAATTCCTGCATTTGAAAGATGCGCCGCAATCGCCGCGCCCATTGTTCCCGCCCCTAAAACGGCTGCTTTTCCGATGTTCATATTAATTTTATTGCTTCCTTTTAGTAGATTTTTTGTTGCGAGAATTATAACTGAATGAATGTTCATTCAGCAAGAGTGCTGACTATGATTTCGAGCGTTCGGATTTATTTATCATATTGCATATTTTATGCGTATAATATGGCTATGATTTGGGATGAAGATAAGCGAGAAAAAGTTATTCGTGAACGAAACATTGATTTTGCCCAAATTTTAGATATTTTTGATGACGCTTTTGCGGTTGACTTTCAAGACTTGGAACATTCCACAAATAACGAAACTCGTTATAAAATTATCGGGATGACCGCTTATTACGGTTTAATTACTTTGGTTTATACAATTGCCGACAACCATGACAGGTTTATCACCGCTTGGAAATCGGACGAATGGGAAACAAACGAATATGAGCAAAACAGAAAATGGTAAAGAACTCAAAACTTCTCCCGAAGCAAAGGCGAGAGGCTTAGTGCGCGTCAACGGCGACCACCGCAAACATCTGAAAAACTTGACCTTAAAAGATTGCAAAAGCCGCGTGAACATAATGCTCGATGCGGATATTATCGAATTTTTCAAACAACAGGCATCAGAAAAAGGCAGCCTTCCATATCAAACGCAAATAAATCAGGCATTGCGGCAATTTATGGAAAACGCAAAAGAACCGAAAGGCGAAGTTATCACAATGAAAATGCTGGATAACCCCGATTTTATTTCAGTTTTAGCTGAAAAACTAAAAGCCGCGTGAAACAATCTTAAATGTTGAATTCAAATTAGTTTTTAATGCAACTTTTTTGCGGGATTTTTGTTGCGAAAATTATAAATGAATGTTTATTCAGCAAGAGAATAGAATAAAAAATGAATTTTGTTTATTTTAATTTTGGAAGCTACGAAATTTTCCCTTCCTGACAATTTCGCACAATCACTACATCAGGACACAATACGGCACAGGTTGTTTTGAAAGACCTGAAAGGCAATTGGTTTTAAATTATAAAAAGCTGTGATAATTTACTTTGTGATAAGTTTTAATTTATGCTTATTCACATTTAAATACTCAAAAATTATGAAGGAAAATTCTATAAAAAGTTGCTTTGAAGTTTTTGGACTAAAAACAAATTCAACTTCAGAGGAAATTAGAGAAGCGTATAAGGACTTAGTAAAAGTTTGGCATCCAGACCGCTTTCTTCACGACCCAAAATTACAAGCCAAAGCCCAAGAAAAGTTGAAACAAATAAATGAAGCCTATGAAAAAATAAAGGACTATAAACCAGAAAAATCAGGAACACAACGAAAAACCGACCCAAAAAGTCCTAGAAATTATAATTCTCAAAACGAAACATCCGCACGGAAGAAAACAGAAAAACCGAAAAGTTCGCCAAGAAATTCAACGGATAATAAGACACAATCGGAAGATAATGGGCAATCAAAAACAAATGTTGATAATCAACCTTACTCAAGCAAAATTGAGGAAGATTATACACCTTTCAAAGTCGCCCAAGAAACAATTAAAAATTCAAATAATTTTCTTCCAACAATTTTTGTGATCGTTGGAATCATTGGTTTAGTTGTGTTTTTCATATATAAAAGCAAATCTCAGGAAAGCAAAAACTCTGCTAAAACAGAAAACTCAAATAATAAAGTTGTACCGTTAAACAATTCAAACAATGTTTTAGCCACCAATTCAGATGAACCATTAGTAATTGAAAATATTTCAAGTCAAAATAGCACCAATTTAAAGCAAAAAAAGGTAAGCGATTCCAATGCAAATAAAAGCAACAATGTGAAAGAAAATGGAAATGAAAATAATTATGTTAATGCTGCGAATCTTACAGAACTTGCGCCTCAAACATTACAAACTGTAACGCCAACGCCGCAAACTTTGGTCGAACAGAATAAAATTATAGTTCAAACGAAGCCGGAGAAAAAAGTAGTTTCTAACAATGGATTTTTCACAATTGGTTCCACCAAAGATGATGTTTTGACTGCTCAGGGAACACCTAAAAGTATTACAGGAAACACTTTCGGTTATGATTACTCGACGGTTTATTTCCAAAATGACAGAGTAACTGGTTGGAGTAATATTAGCCGAAATTTACGAGTTAGAATGGATAGCAATTCTTTAACGACCGAATCTTATTTCACAGTAGGCTCTACCAAAGATGATGTAATAAAAATCCAAGGAACTCCAGACAATATAACAGGAAACACCTTTGGATATGGCTATTCAACTGTTTATTTTCAAAATAATCAGGTCAAAAGTTGGAGTAATATCAGCAATAATTTGAAAGTCATTTTAAAGCCAAAGCAGTAAGCCAAAATTTATCTAAAAGTCTTCACAAAATCCAAATATTCATTTTCGCGCCATCCCAAATTCTAAATGTCTTTCGGTTCGATTTCTTTGATGTCGGAATATCGTTTGAAATCTTTGGCGTTGAAGGTTAGCAGATTTTGGATGTTGTGCGCTTTCATTGCGGCAACAATTTTTGCATCGTGGACTTGGATGCCGGAAACCGAATGATTGACGACTCAATTTATTTCAGCGTGTTATGTAAAAGTAAAATAGCAACTGTCGCGGTCGAAAATTTCATCTATCTTGTTCGACTGCCTTAAAACATTTATAATTCGCCTGAAGATGAAATTCGCCTTTAAAATTGTTTTGCTTTGTCTGTCTGCATCCGTTTTTTGCGGGTTAGCGGCGGCGCAGGATTTTTTGCCGGAACTGGTTAAGCGTATCAAACCTTCGGCGGTGGCGATTGAGACTTTTGATGCGAAGGGCAACACGCTTTCACGCGGCAGCGGTTTTTTTGTTGCCGCTGACAAGATTATTACCAATCGTCACGTCATCGAAAAATCGAGCCGCGTCGAAGTTCATTTGATGGACGGCAGAAAATTCGTTTCTAAAGGCGTGGTTGCGGTGGACGGCGAAGGCGATCTGGCGATTTTGCAGGTTGATATTCCGAATAATCGCGCCGTGCCGCTGCCGATTGTTCGCAATGTGCCGCAGGAAGGCGAATCAATCGTCGTCATCGGCAATCCGTTCGGGTTGGAAGGTTCGGTGACGAACGGCATCGTGTCGGCAGTGCGCGAGATTTCCGGCTACGGAAAAATCATTCAAATTACCGCGCCGATTTCGCCCGGATCGTCGGGTTCGCCGGTCGTCAATATGTCCGGTCAGGTGATCGGCATCGCCACTTTGCAGGCGGCGGAAGGGCAGAGTTTAAATTTTGCCGTTCCCGCCGAACGAATTTCGCAGCTCAGAATCGGCGAACTGCAAACTTTTTCCGCGCTCAATTCAGCCGCCGCGCAGAACAAGCGTTCAGCCGCACAAAGCTATTATTCGCAAGGTTTGGGTATTCTCTCGCGTGACGATTACGCGAAAGCCGTCGTTTATTTTGAAAAGGCGGCGGAAGTTGATCCGAACTACGCCGAAGCGTGGTATCAGGCGGGATTTTGCTACGGAATGCTCGGCAAACACACGGACGCGCTGCGGGCGACCAGACAAGCCGCGAAACTGCGTCCGAATTGGGCGGAAACTTTCGTCAACATCGGCGCGTCGAGTTATGCGCTCGGACAATATAAAGATGCGGTCGAAGCCTACCGAACGGCGACCAAAATTGACGATTCCAACGCCGACACGCAATACGCGCTCGGTTTGAGTTTCGGTAAACTGAACCGCACCGACGAAGAGATTCTCGCTTACAAACGCACCATCGCGCTCAAACCGGATCACGCCGCCGCCATCGAAAGACTCGGCGTATCATATTTCAAACAAAAGCGTTACGCCGAATCAATTCAGCAGTTTGAAACGCTCAAAACCTACAAACCCGACGCGAAAACTTATAATTATCTTGGCGAAAGCTACTACGAATCAGGCAAAACCGAAGAAAGTCTTGACGCTTTCAACAACGCCGTCAATTACAATCCCGATTTTGACAAAGCCCGCTACAATCTCGGCAAAACTTATCTCATACTCGGCGACCGCGATTCGGCGAACATTCAACTCGAAATTCTCAAAAACTCGAAATCCGATTGGGCTGACCGGCTATATGTGTTAATTAATCCTTAAATGCCGGTCTTTTGAACTATTAATTAAAAAAAATCAAATTATCGGATCATCTGCGTTAGCAGAACCGCCGTTTTTATCTGCGCCGTGAATTTGTCCGTCGTTGTTATCAACGTAAAATGACCTAATTCCTGATTTCCCGTAATAAGCCGGTTTTGTATTTAGCTTTAAAGTTGCCGGATGCCCGAATACATAATCTGTAAATTCACAAATAAAAACATATCCGTTTTGAATAAAATTATTGTCCTGACGTATTAAGCCTGCTCTGTAAAGTTGAGAAAAATTTCCAAAATTACCGTTTCCAACAGTTGCCTGATAAGTTAATTCGGCACTATAAAGCGTTCTTAGATTCTGAATCGCGCATACTTCATTGGAAATTCCGGCAGCAGTGCAAAAATCAATTAGAGGATCGCTGACATTGGCAGGATCACCATTTTTTTCAGATCCTCTCAGAACAGAACTTTCATCTATATAAAAAGAACGACGACCTGTTTTCGGATAAATTTGCGGAGTCGCAGTCAAAACAAATTTCGCCGCCGTGGTTTCTTGGCGCGGAGTTAATGTTAAATTCAGTTTGTAGCCGTATTTGCTCCCTAAAGCCAGC
Organism: Pyrinomonadaceae bacterium; assembly: GCA_965247235.1. Classification (GTDB taxonomy): domain Bacteria; phylum Acidobacteriota; class Blastocatellia; order Pyrinomonadales; family Pyrinomonadaceae. The sequence continues at coordinate 4,074,350 of OZ252004.1, read as the reverse complement.
AAAGAGTCAATTAAATCTGCTCGTTTCAAGTCACTTAAAGACCCGAAATTCCCATTGCTTGAAACAGCCTGATAAGTCATTTCAGCCGCAGCTATTTTAGGCATCGAATTAACGATAAATCTTTCGTTGAAGTATCTTGGATTGTTTGATTGAGAGTAATTCAAACAATTGAACAAATGAATAAATCCAAAGACAGCAATGATTGAGAGAAACATTTTACTTTTAAGCATATATAAATAAAGCTAAACTATTCATTAGCTTTACAAAGTTTAACAAAAACAAGCGTTGTTTGACAATACATTATTTAACTACTTCGTTAATTAGAGCGGTCAGAAAATTGTCCTGCATAATTTTGTTGTTCGGCAGATCGTTGTGATTTTCGCAGAATAAGGTGGCGGAAACAGGTAAATTGCGAATCAAATTCGTGTTATCTTTCGGTCTTGCGTTTAGTGTTTCGGCAAGCAGCGAGCGGCGCGTGACGCGTGAATCGCCGGGTGCGAAAAGTTTGGCTGACATCGCGGCGGCTGAAATATTTTTGCCGCTGAATGTCTGAATATTTTTCGGCGTAAAAATCGTCTGCCACGTTTCATTTTTGCCGGTTTTGATGAGAATCGCACCGTCCTGAGTGTCGTCACAATCGCTGCCGAAAGCGTAAAACGAAATTGACGGCGGGATTGCCGAATCGGTGTCGAGTGCGCGGTGAAAGTTTTTGGCGCGTCTTAAAACATTGGTAAAATATGCGTCGAGTTCGTCGCGGGAAACCCCGGCAAACGGGTTATTTTTGGTGTCAGCCGTTTTATCCCCGGTAAATTTATCGAGAAAACTCTTGCTCGAATATGCCGACCAGCCGAATTTTTTCCACGTTTGCAGATCATACAAATCAACGTCGAGCGGCGCGAGATTTTCATCGTAGAATCTTTCGGTCGTTCGGTGCGGCAAAAGCTGAAAGACGGCAGGCGAGGTAAAAACGGCTTCGGATTTCAGGTTATCGAGCAGAAAACCGCCGATGCGGAAACCTTTGATTAATGTTTCGAGCGATGCCATCGAACCTTCGTTCGGCGTTCCGAACATAAATATCTTGTTAAAATCCTTTGCGCCGTCCCGGTTCGGCACGGGCGTTTGATCATTTTCAGGCAAATCCGCGTCGCCATACATCGCCGCGTAACGCGCAATCAAACCGCCCATCGAATGCGCGATGACATTGAAACGCAGTTCGGGTTGTGCGAGTTTTTCTTTGAGTTCGTGAATTTTCCGCGTCAGCAGACGTGCATTTTCGACGTTATCGAGCCGCCAATCGTAAGCGAAAATATAGTATTTATCCAATCCGCCGTTGGCAATGTCGGGATTTTCCCAATTCCCTTCCGTGTAGCCGCCGTATTTCTGCATCGAATCAATTAGTGCCTGATAAACGTAAACTTCGGGCAAAAACGCGGAAATCTTCGCTTTTTGAATTATTCCTTTAGCAACTAAGTTGTCACGGTTTTTGGTTAAATCAGGCGAGATCGGCAGACTCAAATCGTCATCATTTGATGCTGAAAGACTAAGCCAGACGCGCTCCTGCGTTTTCGCGTTGACGAGTTCGCTGCCCAAAACGCCCGGAATAATTATCACCGGACGCTTGCCGCGCCGCATCTTAGTTTGTGCAAAAATCGCTTCGAGATTCGGCGTTCGTCTGCCGCCGACACATCCCGAAAACGCGCAGACGACAATCAGCAAACCGACGTAAAAGGATTGAAATCGTAATTTCATAAATATATCGAGGACGAGGCAGGCTGATAAAATTGCTTCGGGTTTATCGCCTCCGAAAGTGATTTACGCAGAAAAACTCCGACAGGTTTCCCGAAATATCGTCAGTTTGATGCCGTTAAGTGTGACTTTGTACCATCCGTGAATTAAAAACCGACAAAAATTCGCACAAAAAAGCAGCGGAAAATTCTGACTTTTCCCTACCGCTTTTTAGTTTTAAGAGTGTAAATTCAAACTAACAATCCGATGTATTTGTAAGAACTGCAAAGTTTTACGAGCGTCCAGCCGACCATTTTATGACCGAGCAGATTCAGTAAAACTTCTTTTCCTAAAATATTTCGCCGGTTATTCATAAATGAAAATAAAATTCCCGCTTTGTCATACGCAAATTTCGTGCCGTTGTTCCATTTTTTTTAAAACACGCTTTTAACAGGTCAACACGTTATTTTCATTAATTTAGACATTGGATTGACGAAACCTTTTTTGTCATTTTGATTTAATTCGTGTCAGTTCAAAATGATTTGAAACGATACATAAAAACCTCGTTCATAGTTTGGGAAGATTTGATGTTAAAATTATTGACAGGCAAATTATGGAATTAACGGTTGGCATTACGGGCGCGTCCGGGACGATTTACGGCTATAAAATTTTGCAGCTTTTGGCGGCGAGCGAGCCGGTCGAAACGATCAATCTGGTGATGTCGTCGGTCGTGCCGACGGTCGCGCAGATCGAACTCGGTGTCAATCTCAAAGACCCGACACCGGAAAAAATTAACGATTGGCTCGGTTTGGAGAAAAGCTCAAAAAAGATACGTTATTGGCGGCTCGACAATCTGGCGGCGAAACCTTCGTCGGGTTCAAACAAACAGGCGGGAATGATTATCGCGCCGTGTTCGATGGGAACGCTCGGCGCAATCGCGTCAGGCGCGGGAACGAATTTGATTCACCGTGCGGCTGACGTTTGCCTCAAGGAACAGCGCAAACTCGTGATTGTCCCGCGCGAAACGCCTTACAATCAAATTCATCTCGAAAATATGCTCAAACTCGCGCGAATGGGAACGTGCATTCTGCCTGCGAGTCCGGGTTTTTATCACAAACCGAAAACCATTGACGAACTGGTAACACGCTTTTGTTACCGCATTTTAGACCAATTCGACATCCCGCATTCGCGCAAAACCGAATGGACGGGAGAGGAAGTAGAATAATGGAAAATGGAAAATGGAAAATGGAAAATTTAAGATTAAGAATTAAAATCCAAAATTCAATATTATTTCCGTCATTTTCCATTTTCCACTTTCCATTTTCCATTTAATTGTATGTCAGATTCAGTCAGCAGATTTTCCAACCGCGTTGAAAATTACGTTAAATACCGCCCGCATTATCCGGCGGATGTTTTGCGTGTTTTCCAAGAAAATATGAGTTTGCGCGTAGATTCCGTGGTTGCCGACATCGGCGCGGGAACGGGCATTTCGGCGAAGATATTTCTCGAAAACGGCAATCACGTTTTCGCCGTCGAACCTAATGCGGCGATGCGTCACGCGATGGAAGAATATCTGCGCGAATTTCCGAATTTGAAAATCGTTGACGGCACGGCGGAAAATACTAATCTCCTCGACGACTCGGTTGATTTTGTCGTGGCGGCACAGGCTTTTCATTGGTTTGACCCGGAACGAACGCGCACCGAAGTCAAACGAATTTTGCGCGACGACGGTTATGCCGTGTTGATCTGGAACGAACGCGAGCTTGATACCAATGATTTTTTGCGCGAATACGAAAAGTTTCTCGTCAAATACGGCACGGATTACGAAAAATATCGCCACGATAATCTCGATGAAAATATGCTGCGCGAATTTTTCCAGACTGATTTTTCGACCGCCGCTTTTCCCAATGTGCAAACGCTCGATTTTGAAGGCTTGAAAGGCAGAATGCTCTCGGCTTCGTATATGCCGACCGAACAATCTGATGCTTTTGAGCCGATGATTGACGAACTGCGGCGGCTCTTTGAGAAATACGCCGAAAGCGGTAAAATAAAAGTTTTATATCAGACGAATTTTTTTTACGCCCGAATTTGAATATGGATTTAACAACTGAAAAAACCCCTGAAACCCGAACAATCACCGTCGCGCATTCGCCGGATTCCGATGATGCCTTTATGTTTTACGGTCTAGCGACCAACAAACTCGAAACCGACGGTTTGAAATTTGAACATACTTTAAAAGACATTCAGTCTTTAAACGAAGACGCAAAAAACGGCGTTTTCGATGTCACGGCGATCAGCTTTCACGCTTACGCCTACATTGACGACAAATACGCTCTGCTGCCGCACGGCGCGAGCATCGGCGACAAATACGGTCCGATTGTCGTCTCCAAAGAACATTACAAAGCCGAAGATATTCCGAAACTGAAAATCGCTGTTCCCGGAGAATTAACCAGCGCGTATCTCGCTTTGAAACTCTATAATCAGGATTTTGAACACGTTGTCGTGCCGTTTGACGAAATTATCGAATACGTCCAGAAAGGCAAAGCCGATGCCGGACTTTTAATTCACGAAGGTCAGCTTTTCTACAAACAGATGGGTTTGAACAAGGTTCTCGACCTTGGCGAATGGTGGTTCGAGAAAACCGGTCTGCCGCTGCCGATGGGCGGAAATGTCATTCGCCGCGAGCTGGGCGAGGAACTGATGAAAAAGGTTTCCGAGACTTTGCACCGCAGCATTCAATATTCGATGGACAACCGCGAAGACGCGCTCGCCTATGCGATGCAGTTTGCCCGCGATATGCCGGTCGAACTCGCCGACCGTTTCGTGGCGATGTGGGTCAATGATCTGACACTCGATTACGGCGAACGCGGTAAGGAAGGCGTGCGGCGTTTGATGCAGGAAGGCTACGAAAAAGGCATTATTCCGCATCAGGTTAAAATTGATTTTGTGGATTAATATTTGAAATCAGCTTTATTTCAACTAAAAGACGCGGAAAAATTTCCGCGCCTTTTTCTTTAAATTAAACAAACTTTTCACGCGATTCAAGCATCTATTTCTCAGTTTTAAAGGATAAAAATTTTATATGAAAAAAGCGCGGATTTTTCTAACTTTGATATTGATGTTCGGTTTGTCGGCGATTTTCGCATTTGGGCAGCAGTCGGAAATGACCAAAACGCTGATGAGCGATCAGGAAATTGACCGCATTATCAAAGCTGTGACGCAGCACGAAGGCGAAGCGCGTGAAGCTCTCGCCGGTTATGTTTTTAACCGCAGCGCGACGGTTCAAACCATCGGATTAGGCGGACAGGTGACGGGAACTTTTCGCCGCGATTCTTTTCTCGCGCTTACGCCGGACGGTGCGCGTGCCGAAAAAATTCTTTTCGCGCCGATTTCGACGCTTCAGGAAATTACGGTCACGCCTGCCGATATTGATGATCTCAACGGAGTTGACCCGTTCGCCATCAATCCGCGATTCGCCGCTGATTACCGTTTTACCTTTGTCGGCAAAGAAAAAATTGACGATTTGAATTTGTTTGTCTTCGACGTTTCGCCGCGCATTGCGCTCGATCCGAAAAAAACCAAACAAAAATACTTCAACGGCAGAATCTGGGTTGACGATCAGGATTTGGTCATCGTCAAATCGAAGGGAAAAGCCATCCCGATTGCCAAGGATGAACAATTTCCGATCATCGAAACTTACCGCGAAAATGTCGAGGGCAAATACTGGTTCCCTTCATTTTCGACGGCGGATGATGAACTCGTTTTCGATAATGGTCAGGTTGCCAAAGTAAGAATGCGCGTCAAATATTCAAAATATACGAAGGGTAAAAGTGAGGTCGTTATTCTCGACGACGACACGCCCGAAGAAACACCGAAACCTGCAACAAAACCACCGACCCCTGCGCCGACACCGAAGAAACCATAAACCAAAAGGACTGAAGCCCAAGTTTGATTGATGAGCATCAGTCCTTTTTATTTTGCCAGTTCGACAGCGATTGCTTCGCGCGTCTTTCTCATTATCTCAGCCAGATTTGCGTCGTCTGACGAACCGGCGACTTCAATCGGAGGAAGAAGCACGATGTCCATCGTTCCGGCATTTGCCACGCCGGTTTTTTTGCCCATCAGATAATCGGTATTTTTGATGCAAACCGGCACAATCGCCGCGCCCGTCTGCAATGCGAGATGAAACGGACCTTTTTTAAACGGCAGCAATTCTCCCGGCATTCCGCGTGTGCCTTCGCCGAAAATGCCGAACGAATAACCGCTTTCGACGATTTCACGCACTTTGTCCATCGTTTGCAGTGCCTTTTGCGGATTCGAGCGGTCAATCGCCACAAAATTAATAAAAGTCATTCCGCGTCCCAAAACAGGAACTTTCAAAACTTCTTTTTTGGCGATCAGCGCAATCGGTATCGGCACATACGCAAAAAGCGCGGTCGTGTCGAGATACGAACGATGATTGGCAATGAAAATATACGATTTGCCTTTTTGGACGTTTTCGCCGCCCGAAACTTTGACCTTTGCACCCGACGCGCGAACCCACAGTTTAGAACCCCAAACGCAGAGCGGATAAAGCTGCATCCGGCGGTTAAAAATCTGCAAAATCGTCATCGCCGGCAACGCAACAAAAAACAGCAAAAATCCGGCAAAACCCAAACTCCACCAGTAACGCAGTTTACCGGCGATGCTCGATTTATCAACATCTCTGACTGGAAAAGTTAATTTTTGATTTTTTTGAATCGCTTCGAGCGAAAGATTTTGCATGCCGAATAGTTTAATGCTCAGAGTTCAAAGTTCAAAGTCAGTTGGCGAATAAACTCGAACCGCATCAATGACTTTTACATTTTTTTGCAATAATTAACTATTTATGAATAAATTTCTTCGTCCGAAGACATAATTTGTTGAAGAATTTCGTCTGTTTCGCGGCGCGGATTGAAAAAATCCGGCAAGGTCGGCGGCGGCGGCGTGTCAAAAGTTTTCGGCAGCGCAAACGGATCAACCTGAAGCGGCAAACCTGAATTAGCGAGTGAATGCGTAATTATTGTAGAAACCAATTCCTGCTCGAATTTGGTAATTTCCACAAACTTTACGCCGATGCCGTTATTCTCCGAACGATATAAAACCTTGCACTTGAGCGGCAGACGGTTGCGGTTCGGCAGTTGAATTTCAAGCCGGAATTCTTCGCCGGTGTAGATGTTTTCATCCCAATCGAGCAGACATCCGCCGATACTGATTTGGGGCAGCGAGGTTTCGATTTTTTCGCCGAAAGCGGGACAGCGAAGGGCAGGAATATCGAGCGAAAACCTGATATGTTGTCTTTGGAGTATTGACATTATTTTTTTCAGGGAATTAACAGATTTACCGGAGATTCACGGTAAGTTCTATTTTACCGATTTTCCGCGCCTGAAAGCAAGGTTTTTTTGTTCCCGGAAAAACAACTCAAAAGAGGCGCGAAGCTCTTATAAAGACTGTAAATTTTCAAGCCTTAATTCGAGTTTTCGCGCCTTCTGATTAAATTAAAATGTTTAATTAGTTATTTGCCGCGTCGGATTTGGTGCAAACTTCGTTAAAAGCCTCGACCAGATTTTGTGCGATTAATTGCGGCGGACGACCTTCCAAATCACGTCGTTCAAACATTTTGACGAGTTCACCGTTTTTCAAAATGCCGATTGCGGGCGACGATGATTGAAAGCCCGTAAAATAATCGCGGGCGACATCGGTCGCATCAATATCCGCACCGGCGAAAACCGTAATCGCTTTATCCGGTTTATTTTCCGAATGCTGCAAAGCCATCGCAATGCCCGGACGAACGCCGCCCGCCGCGCATCCGCAGACGGAATTGACGATCACCATCACCGTTCCGTCGGTGTTTTCAACCGCCGATTTAACCGCTTCCGGCGTTTTTGTTTCTTCGATTCCGAGCTGCGCCAGTTCGTGTCGCATTCCCTGAATCATCATTTCTGGATATGGCATAAATTTTTCCTCTATATTATTTCAAAATTTCGATCTCGATTATTTACTATAACAAATCCTGACTTTTTAATAAAGTATTGTTGGTTGGTCATTAGTCATTTGTCATTTGTCGTTTGTTTTTATTCCGACTTCCGACTTCCGACTTCCGACTCACGACTCTATTTCCACCTTCGTTCCGACCGAAACTATGTCAAAAATTTCCCTGATGTCGGCATCGTCGAGCGCGGCGCAACCCCACGTCCAATCTTTTCCCGTGCCGCCGCCGTGGATGTAGATTTCGCCGCCGAGCTTGGTGTTTTGCGGCGGTTTTTGTTGGTTATTAATTGCTTTGACGATTGCGTCGCGTTCTTTTTTGGTGATTAATTTCGCTTGCAAACCGCGTTCGGCATCGTCGGTTGACGGATAACTGATGCCGAGCGAAAGATAAAATTTGCTTTGATCGTTTTTGGTGAAAATATAAAATTCGCCTTCGGGCGTTTTGCCGTCGCCTTGTTGTTCCTTGTCGCCTTCGGGCGCGAATCCGAGCGCGATTTTGTAAGTTTTAATTAATTTGCCGCCGTCGAAAAGTTCGAGTGTTCGCGCTGATTTTTTAATAATGATGTGCGGATTTTCCATTTTCGCAAACTTTTCGCTTTGTAATTTTTGACTCGAAACGCTCACACAATTAAATCCGCCGAGCGCGATTAACAACAATAAAATACCAAACTGATATGACATCTCTAATAACCTCGAAATCAAACAAACTATCAAACGCAAAGCCTGACAAGTTTGCAACCGCTAATAATTCTGCATAAATAACCGAACAAAACTAATTTTAAGATGTGCGGCGTGTGCTTCGAGTCCCGTCTCGAGACGGCTCAAAGCGTTCCGCCGCGCTTCGCGGTCGGAAAAGCCGCCTCGAGACGGGACTCGAAACATCTTGAAAATCATTCTGTCCAGCTACTTATAAAACCAACTCGTAAACTATAAACCATTAACCATAAACTATTTAGGAAACATCTTAAAAAAACTGCAAAGTCAAAAAAAGAAGATTTCAATAAATCAATTTTCTTCTCAAAATAAGTTAGACGCTAAAAAACTGAATTTGTTCCGGCGCGTGAATTTTTATTTTTCGGGCATCGTCGCCGTCACCTGCGATTTCGACGTGCAGCAGTTTTTCGGGAAAATTAAAATCACGCAGACGCTCCGACCATTCGATGATCGTGACCGCCGTTTCGTCTTCCAAAATTTCCGGCAAACCGACCGCAACAGCCGCATTTGCGCGTTCATTAATCCGCCAGAGATCAATGTGATAAACGTCAAATTTTTCGGTTCTGTATAAATTAACCAGCGTAAAACTCGGCGATGTCACCTCGTCAACGTCATATTCGAGCGCGTATAAAATGCCTTTGGTAAAAAGCGTCTTGCCCGCGCCGAGACCGCCGCTTAATAAAATCATCTCGCCGCCGCGCAATGTTTCGCCGAGTTTTTCGCCCAAATCGAAACTGTCCTGCGGCGTTTTGCAGTTGAAGTCTTGAGTCTTGAGTCTTGAGTCTTGAGTCATCGAAAAATTAATCGTCATCTTAATTTTTAATTTTTAATTGCTCAAATGCTTCGCCCAAACTTTCGCGCACATCGGACGCGAGCATCGAACGCCGCCCGAATTTTTCCGCCGCGATGTCGCCCGCGAGTCCCGCGATGTAAACCGCCGCGACGACCGTTTCAAATATACCGACTTTCGCCTGCACCGCCTGCGCGACAAAACCCGTGATAATTCCCGTCAAAGTGTCGCCGTTTCCCGCCTTTCCGAGTCCCGAATTCCCTGTCGGATTAATGACGACGCGACCGTCCGGCGCGGCAATCAAGGAGCGTTCGCCTTTCAAGACCAAAATTATTTTGTGCTTTTCGGCGAAATCGCGGACAGCTTTGACGCGATCTTTCAAAATTTCTTTATCTTTCGTGTCGAGCAGGCGCAAAAATTCACCCTCGTGCGGCGTTAAAATCAACGGAAATTCTGCGCTTCCCTGCAAATCGAACGGCGATAAAGAATTTAATCCGTCAGCGTCAATAATAACCGGCGTTCGGCGTTTCGTGATGACTTGGCGGACAAAATCCTTCGTCGTTTTTTCGCTCGAACTCAACCCGCAGCCGATGCCGACGACGTGAGCTTTTTCAGCGAGTTTCTCGAACTTGCCAAACGCTTTCGCCGAAATCGCGCCGTTTTTAGTTTCGGGCAAAGCGTGTGTAATAACTTCTTCTAAAATCTTCGCAGCAATCGCCGTTTGCGCCGATTCGCTCGTCGCAATCGTCGTAAGTCCTACGCCCGAAAGCATCGCCGCATTGCCCGCCAAAACCGCCGCGCCCGTGTATTCCTTTGAACCGACAACCAAAAGTGCGTGTCCACGTTTATTTTTATAAGAATTTTTGGTAAATCTCGTTTGTTCGAGCCAATTTTGCGCGTCTTCCTTTTCGGCTAAAAAAATTTTCGACGGCGAATTATCAATCAGTTCCGGCGGCGAACCGATATTTGCGACGACCAATTCACCGTTAAAATTCGACGCAGGCGGCAAAACATTAGCAAGTTTCGGTGCGGTGAAAGTTATCGTGACATCGGAATCGAAGTTTGTTCCAATCTGTGACGACAGATTGGAATCCAATCCCGACGGCACATCTAATGATAAGAAAATCGGTCTTTTCGCTTTCTGGAAGAATGAAGACAAATATCCGAAATTTCGATAAATTGAATCCAGCGGTCGCGACAAACCCGTTCCGAATAATCCGTCAATTAATAAATCATATCTGCCTAACTCAAAACCTTCGGTGTGAAACCAATAATCAATCAAAACATTATCTTCAAAAAACAATTTCCCCGACAAGGCGATTTTTCTAATGATCTCAAAATTTATTCGCGCATCGCCTTTGGTTTCGTCAACTTTTCCAAACAAATAAATAAAGCAATCTGCGCCCTGCGTCCACAAAATCCGAGCCAAAGCCGCGCCGTCGCCGCCGTTGTTGCCTTTGCCGCATAAAATTAAAAATGATTTGCCTGCCACGCTACCGCCGAGTTTTTCGGTAATCACACGCGCGGCGGCGTGGGCGGCGTTTTCCATCAAAAGGATTGACGGAATGCCGTATTTTTCCGTCGTCAAACGGTCAACTTCGCGCATTTCTTCGGCTGTCAGAACTTTTTGCATAATTCAACAAAGATTTTGCCACGAACGGCGTAAATTTTCACGGGTTATTTTTAAGTTTTGCGGAAAAATCGAAAAGCCGCGTTCTCGCTAAAACACGGCTTTCTGACTTATTTAGGATTGATTGAATGAAAAAATCACGGAACTCTGACAGTTCGGCTTAATTGCTTACCACTATGCTTGACCACCTTTTCCTTCCGTTACTTAATACAAAAGTCTAATCGCTCCGGCTTTCCAAAAAAGCGGACATTTTTTCTGCCAATTTGTCAGTTTTATGTAAAAGTGTATATTTAACGGTGATTCCAAACCCGACATTTTGGCATAAAACCGTCGAAAATTGTTATGATAACCTGAGTTCGAGATAAAAATTATTGACCACAGAGACGCGGAGACACGGAGTTTTTGATAGAGACTATTTAAGACTAACGACATTTTTTGGTAAATAGATTGTTTTTGTCAGCCTAAAAAATCGCTTCATTTCCAATTCTTTTTATTTTCTCTCACTCTCTGTGTCTCCGTGTCTCTGTGGTGAAACTTTTCTTATCCCGAACTGAACGTAAAATCAGCTCGAAAATTTAATTTTCAAATTTTAATGTCGCCCAACAAAACAATCTACGTTATCCATCAATCGTCCGATTTGCTCAAAGCGTGGCGCGAACTGTCCGAAACGCAGAAACGGCAGGTTTTAACGGCGTGCGAAACCGCCGAAGAAAACGAGGTCGAAAGAATCATCGAAGAAGTCACCGACGGTCAAAGGCGTTTATTTTGACAAAAAAAAGAAATGCCGTTGACATTTCTTTACTCATTTTTTTGAATGCTCCCGGCTGGATTTGAACCAGCGACCTCTCACTTAGGAGGCGAACGCTCTATCCAACTGAGCTACGGGAGCATAATTTAATTCCGGATTTTAGATTTTGGATTTCGGATTGTCCAATCTAAGAATCGTAATTAATCAGCGATTTGACTTCGTAGCCGTCGAATTTGGCGCGACCTTTGAGGAAATTCAGTTCGCAGAGAAACGACAGTCCGACGATTTCGCCGCCCATTTTTTCGACCAGATCAACGACCGCTTTCGCCGTTCCGCCGGTTGCCAGTAAATCATCTACGATCAATACTTTATGACCTTCGCCGACCGCGTCTTTGTGCATTTCGAGCGTGTCCGTGCCGTATTCGAGTTCATACGAAACAGAAACTTTTTCGGCGGGCAACTTTTTAGGTTTGCGAACCGGCACAAAACCTGCGCTCAAGCGGTATGCGAGCGGCGCGGCAAAGATAAAACCACGCGCTTCGACACCGATCACGGTATCAATTTTTTCACCGGCAAATTGTGCGGCGAGCGCATCAATCGTCTGTTTCAAGCCGTCGGCATCTTTCAAAAGCGTCGTTATGTCGTAAAAATTAATGCCGGGTTTCGGAAAATCAGGCACTTCGCGGATAAGTTTTTTTAAGTTGTCCATTTTTGATTAGTGGTGAGTGGTGAACGGTAAACGGTGAGTGTCTGAGAAGAAAATTTTTGCTTTTCACTCACCACTCACCGTTCACCGTTCACCACTATTTTTCGATTCTAAATGATGAATACAAATTTTCCGGTTCTAAAACCGTTTCTTCGATATGTTTGACCTTGGCAAACTGCGGTCCGGTCAGCAGATCGTGTTTGAATTCTTCGACGGATTTATGATCGCCTTCGGCATACGCTTCGACGCGCCCGTCTTCGAGATTGCGAACATAGCCCGAAACCTGATGCCGCGCCGCCGTCCGCTGCGTGAAAAAGCGAAATCCAACGCCCTGCACGATCCCGCTGATAATGTATTTTCTGGCAATCATTGTTTCAATTAAAAATTAAAAATTAAAAATTTAAGAGATTCAAATCGGATTTTGTTATTTAACATTCAAAATCAATTTTTAATTCTTAATTTTTAATTTTTAATTCACTTCATCCGAGCGCGTCGAGACATTCCATCAAACTTCGCTGCCGGCAGGTATAAACGGGCATTCCGCGCATCGTAAATTTGCTTGCCGACGTTTCGCGCAGTTCTTCGGCAAGCGCGAGAAAGTCGCGCGGTTCGTCGGTTTCAAACAAAATTATATATTCCTGTTCGCTGAAACCGAAGGTGTGCGTCAGGTGAATCTTGATGTTCGGGAAACGCTTGCCGACCATAAAATCTTCTTCGACGATGGCATCGCGTTCCTCGCCCGTCTTTTTATACCAATCGTTGTTTTTGGCGCACGGGTAAACGAATAAGTATTTTTTTTCGCCCGCTTTGATATGAAAACGATCTTCCGATTTCGGATTGTCGTCGGGCGCGACGAACATTCTCTTTTTGGTCGCCGACAAATAATTATCGGCGGTTTCGAGATAACTGCCGAGATTTGTGCGGTAGAGCTTCGAGGTCATTTCCTGAACCAAATCGAGCGACGCGCCGACGCGCCAGAACATCAGATCAGCCTTTGAATCAAAGCCGACGAGCGAATAGGCGAACAGTAAAAAATCGTCGGCAAAGGCGTTGAAAATCTTTTCAAATTCCGCCTTGAAATTATTTTTAACGGCGGTTTCCAATCTGCGCCATTCGGGATTGACGCGGAAAAACATAAAATTGACAAACTGCTTTTCAATCTGCGGAAACGCCTGAATTTCTTTGTTGCCCGGAACCAGACGCAACCCGTTAGGTTCAGGAGATTCTTTTTCTAAATTCTTTAATTCCACAATTTCAGTTAAATTTCCCAAATTCTAAAATCCCGCTGAACCGGCGAATGTCGAAGATAATTCGCGCAAATCTTGAAGCGTAGTTATTTTGACAATTTTCGGCGAAGATGTCCAAAGCCCGTTTTCGCATTTACCAAACGGATATTTTCAATTAAAATCTATCGAAGCCGTCTGATTTAATTCGTCAAATAAGTTTATGAAACGATTTTTCGCCTGTCTTTTACTGTTGAGCATCACGGCAATCTGCGCCGACGCGCAGCAGCGACCGTTGATGACCGACGATGTTGACATCACGCCCGAAGGCGCGGTGAACATCGGCGCGGGCGTAGATTTTTTTCAGAACGCGAAATTTCCGCTGTCGGGCTTGAAAGGCGATCAAACGCGCGTCGGCGATATTCGCGTCAAAGTCGGTTTCGCCTCGAATGTCGAATTTCAAGTTGAAGGCGTATTGCAAAATTTTCTGGCGATCAATTCGCAAACCGCCTCGCTGATTCCGCTCGACATCAAAAATAATTCGTCCAACGATACCGGCGATTTTACGCTTTCGACGAAAATCAAACTGGAAAATGAAACAGACAAAATGCCCGCGCTCGGTTTCAAATTCGGATTTCAACTGCCGAATTCCAATCAGGCTCGCGGCATCGGCACGAATCAACTCAGCGTTTTCGGCAAAATTATCGCTCAGAAACATTTCGGCAATCGCGTCAGAGGCGTTTCCAAAGTCAATATTTTCGGCAATCTCGGTCTCGCCATCATTCCCGCGCCGCTTTCGACCTTTACGCAAAACGACGTTTTAATCTACGGCATCGCCGGAATTTATCGCCTCAATCAACGCATTAACCTCGTCAGCGAAGTCAACGGACGCGCCAACACTCGTTCGGGAACTGCGCCTTTGGGAACGGAAAGCCTTTCGCAGTTTCGCGTCGGCACACAAATCAGAGCCTCAGGTTTGCGGTTCGACACGGCGGCGGCATTCGGTCTGACCAAAAACAGTCCGCGCACCGGCATTATCTTCGGTGTCACTTATCAAACTCCAAATATTTTTACTCCGGCAAAGTAATAAGCGGGACGATTGCGTTACTCAAATATTGATTGGCGAACTTCCCTTGCCAATCATCGGCGCAGTGCGAATTGCTTCGTGAACAAAAAGTTTCGCAATTGAAACCGCTTCACTCAATTCTTTCCTTAACGCCAAATTTGCCGCGATTGCCGCCGACAAAGTGCAGCCTGTGCCGTGTGTCGCGTTGGTTTCAATTAATTGCGCGTCAAAAATCTGCAATTCTTTGCCGGTGAACAAATAATCTCTGGCAATTAGTTTTCCGTTCGCATTTTTCAGGTTGAAATGTCCGCCTTTGATTAAGATATTTCGCGCCCCGAAATTTCGCATTTTTCGCGCCGCCGCTTTAATGTCTGACTCGTTTTTTATTTCCATTTGCGCGATGCGTTCGGCTTCGGGAATGTTCGGCGTAATTATTAATGCGAGCGGAAAAAGTTTTTCAATCAATTTTTTCAATGCCTGATCGTCAATCAAATCGTAACCGGAAGTCGAACGCACGACCGGATCAACGACGAAGTTTTTTAAGTTGTTTGCGCTGATAATGGCGGCGATTTCATTGATAATTTCGCCTGTCGGCAGCATTCCGGTTTTAACGGCGGAGATTTCATAATCATCCGACACGGGTTCGATTTGACGACGGACGATTTCCGCCGTCTGATGAGCCGCGCCGGAAACTTGCTGCGTGTTTTGAAACGTCAGCGAAGTGATCGCCGCCGCCGCAAAACAGCCGAAACGCGCAAAAGTTTTGACATCGGCGATCACGCCTGCGCCGCCCGACGGGTCGAGTCCGGCGATTGTTAAGCAGATTTTCGGTTTATCGTCAGTCATAGTATTTTACTCAGCCGATTTTTTCGTTCAGATAGCGAATCGCGGCAAAACCGCCTGCTCCGGCTTCTAAAACTTTCCGACAATTTGTTGCATTTACGCCGCCGAGTGCAACGACCGGAAACGGTTTTATTTTTTCGCAAACTTCGTTCAGCACTTTCAAACCGAGCGGTTCGCCTTTATTCGGCGTAACAAAAACCGGCGAAAAAACGGCGAAATCTGCGCCTTCGTTTCTGGCGCGTTCAACTTCGGATAAATTATGCGTCGAAACTCCGATGATAAATTCTTTCGGGAAATTTTGTCTGATAATTCGCGTCGGAATTGACTGCGATGTCAGGTGAACGCCGCCGGCTCGTGCCGCGAGAGCGATGTCGGCGCGGTCATTGATTAAGATTTTGACAGCGAGATTTTCGGCAATTTTCGCGGCTTCGCGGGCGAGTTCAAACAATAGTCCGGCGGACAATTTTTTTTCGCGGATTTGAATGTGCGTGATGCCGAACGCTTCGGCGCGACGGATGTTGTTAAGGATTTCGGCTTTCCGCGCGGCAAAATTCTGCGCGTCGGCATCGCCTTCGGTCATCAGACAGATAATTTTCGGCGCGGCGCGTTTCACTGTTTTGCGCTGACGGTCGGCGCGTTTTCGGCTTTCAGCATTTCGACGCTTTTGCCGAAATGCGCGAGTTCCCAGAAAGCCATCAGCAGATTCAAAATGCCGAGTCCGGTGATGCCGCCGCGAAACCACGTCGAACCGATGACGCTCTGAAAGAACGTCAAGCCGAGTTTTTCCGAGAGAAACACGAGAAAAAAATTATCGTTCCACTGTCCGAAAGGAAAACTTGTCCACGGCGACAAAATCAGATACGTTCCGAGCAGCAGGCACAACAGCACAAAAAAAATGACGGTTAATTTTTCAACCATAAACCAATTTTTATCTTAACTTTAGCTGCCGTCGTCAACACCGGCGGCGCAATTATTTCCGATTCATTTCAGATTAACACAATTTGCCGCCGATTTCGTGCCGTCGAAGGTTTTTAGAGTGATTTCAAAATCGTCTCGAATTTGGCGGCGGTTTCCGGGACCATTTCGTGATTGATGCGAAGCACGATATTTTTGTGAATATAAACGTAGTCGGAATTTTTCGCGCCGGGTTTGATCGTTTTATCGAGCGCGGTTTTCGCAGTCTGCGCGTCGGCTTCGTCGGCGTATTCGTAAATCGTGTGAATCATCGTATCTTTGGTCTGCCATTTGGCTTTGGAGACGTATTGATGCGGCGTGCCGAGCAGTTTTTCGGGATCGGTGGCGGCGTTATAAAATTCGAGTTGGTTGAGCGGCATTCGCGCCTCGCCGAACGCTTTGGCGACGGCGGCGGCTTTCAGTTTTGCGTCCGTGTCGGCGGATTGATTGGCATTTGCCGTGTTATTTGCCGCGTTTTGCGTCGTCTTTGACGAATTAACCGGCGTTGAAGTGCCGCATCCAACGGCGAAAAATATCATCGCCGAGGTCAAAATTAAAATTCGTTTCATCTTTTATTCTCCGTTTCTGAATTTTGAAATTGTAAAATAAAAAAGACTACCTTGTAAAAGATAGTCTTGAAAATCCGGCTTAATTTGACAATTAAGCGTTGATCGGCAGATTTTGCATTTTCGCCCTGATGTCGCGGTAATTAACGTCAGCAGCATAGATTTTCTCGAAGATTTCGAGAGCTTTCTCTACCTGTTCATTAGCCTGATAAGCGCAGCCGAGTTCATAGGAAATCGCCTGCTGTTCTTCGAGCGTCAGATTCGGCGTTTCAAGCGTTCGCTGAAACCAGATGAGCGCGAGATTCGGCATCGCGTTTTCCATAAAACAATTGCCGAGCAGATGAGCGCATTGGAAAAATCGCCGTGTGCCGTCGTTCGGCTTGACGAGATTGATCGCGTCCTGAAATTCGCTGATCGCGTTTTCCGCCAAACCCATTTCGCTGTAAGCGATTGCCATTTGAAAATGCGTATCGTAATCGCCCTGCGTGTTTGCCTCGCTTTCTTCCAAAGCGAGTTCGTCGCGGAAATCGGAGAAAATATCAACCTGCGTTGTCGCCGCTTCGCCCGTTTTTTGATCTTCGACGGGATTCGTTTCAGGCGTTGAAGTTTCTTTTGCGGCAACCGGCAATTCAGTTTGTTCGGGCTTAATTTCCGTTTGAACAGCGGCAGGAGTTTCAACTTCAACGGTTGTTTGAACGGTTGGTTCGCCAAATGATCCGCGCAGTTCTTTTGTTTCAGGCTGAACGCCCAATTCTTCTTCCAATTCGTCCAAAGCCTTGACCGCGAGTTCCTGATAACCCTGTTCGATATAAAATTTGATGCTGTCAACTTCTTTTTCCAGCTTCGCCCGATCCGAGTCTGAAAGTGCGCCTGAGGTTGTTTCGTTTTTGGTTGTTTCAGCGGCAGATTCTTCAACCGAACCTTGAAAATTTTCGTATTGAAAATCGCTTTCCGCTACCTTCGGTTGATTTTCAGCAGTCTCAACACTTTCGGTTTCGCCCGCCTCGTAAACAAATTCCGTTTCGGACGGCGCAAACGCAAAAGCGTTTTCATAAACCGATTCGTTTTCCGGCGCGAATCTTTCGATGCCGTCGTTTTCGGTCGTTTGATAGCTTTCCGTTTGCAGACTTTCGATTTGCGGATCGGACGATTGTTCGATTAGTGCAAAATCCATCACCGTTGAACTCTGCGCTTCGGGAGAATCATCCGCAGTTTCAAAGCCGCCGCGCAATTTAAGCAGTCGTTCGGCGTATTCCGGTTTGTGCGGAATGAGCGATAAAAGCTGTGAAAGTGCAGTTATTTCATCTTCGGACGAATCCGCCAGATTTGCGCTTTCCGCCAATCGTTCGAGTGATTTGACAAGTTCCGATTCATCACGATTCCAACCGTCATATCGAACGAGCAGACGCAGCGCGGGCAAATGTTCCGGGTTTCGCGCGAGAATCTCGGTCGTCCATTTCAAATAATCCTCCGATTGTCCGCCGATCAGCAAATGTTCCGACGAAACGGCGAGAATTCGCGCCGCCGCGTCCAAATCCTGTTGTTTGATATATGCTGCGACCAGATCGAGATACTTCGTATAGTTCGCCGGTTCTTGTTCGATCAGTTTCGTGACCGTTTTTTCGGCGGCTTCCGGGTTGCCGCTATCGAGATGGCAATCGGTCAGCAGAAATAAAATATCGCGGTTGTAAGGCTGCTGTTCGAGAATATTTTCGAGCGTTTTCGCCGCTTCGTCCGAATAGCCGAGACTGATTTGAGCTTTGACGAAACCGCTCAGAGCATTAAAATCGTGCTGACGAATTTCGAGTGCGCGTTGAAACGCCGTCAAAGCCGCTTCGTGTTTGCCTTGAATGTTGAGGCGTGTGCCGGCAATCGTAAATGCTTCGACCGCTTCGTCGCGCTGTTTTTCCTGAAGATAACTTTCCGCTAATTTGAGATAAACCTCGGCATTATTCGGATCGAGTTCGGCGATTTGCTTCCAGACTGTGAGAGCTTCTATTTTTTTGCCGCTGCGCTGGTATTGATCGGCGAGCGCAACGTAATGAGTCCGCGCTTCGGCGAACGAACCTTTTGACTGGTAAAGTTCGGCAAGCCGCGCCGAAGCGATGATCGAATCGGGTTCGAGCCGCGAAATCTTGTTGTAAATCGCAATCGCTTTCTGGGCAAATCCCTGTTTCCCGTAATAATCGGCAACCCTCGCGTAACAACCGACGGCTTCTTCTTTTTCTTTATTCTTGACGTAGAGGTCGCCAAGCATATTGAGCGTGTTGAAGTCTTTCGAATCGTTTTCGACAATTAATTTATATTCGCCAATCGCCGCCCGAATTTTGCCCTGTGACAAATATCGTTCCGCGCTTCGCATCGTTTTGTTTTTATCGAAACTCATTATGAATTTGTATTTTAGAAACTGTTTTTAGTTTGTGATGACAATGCCGGACGGTGGGAACAGTCGGTCTTTGGAACTGCTGTTTGACCGCATTAATTAATTTATCACGATTTTTAATTTACTGTCAACAAGTTTTAACTGCGTTGGGTGTTTTTTGTTTAATGGTTTCATCAAAGCGTTTTTGATTTTTGAGTTCGATTTACATAGTCTTGATAAAAGACAGATTATGCAAGCATTAATTTTAGCCGGCGGCAAAGGCACGAGGCTTCGACCGCTGACCGTTTACACGCCGAAACCGATTGTGCCGGTGCTGAATAAACCTTTTCTTTTATATCAGATAGAGATTCTGCGCCGCGCCGGGATCAAGGACATAACGCTTTCGCTCAATTATTTGCCCGACAAAATCGAGCAGGTTTTGGGCGACGGTTCGCAGTTCGGCGTCAATCTGCGTTATCTGACCGAACCGAGTCCTTTGGGAACGGGCGGCGCGTATAAATTTGCGGCGGAAGCGATCCGCGAAACGACGGTCGTTTTTAACGGCGATATTTTGACCGATTTGGACGTTTCCGAAGTCATCGAACATCATAAAATCAAGAAATCGTCGGCGACTCTGACGCTTTTCCCGGTCGAAAATCCGTCGGCTTACGGTTTGGTCGAAACCGCAAGCGACGGCAAAATCATCCGTTTTCTGGAAAAGCCGAAACCCGAACAATTTGAAAATTTGACGACTAATAACATCAACGCGGGAATTTATGTGCTTGAGCCGGAAATTCTCGACATCATCCCGAAAGGCGAAAACTGTTCGTTTGAATACAATGTTTTCCCCGATATTTTGTCACTCGGCAAACCGTTTTACGCTTTCGTAATGAAAAACAATTACTGGCGCGACATCGGCACGCCGGAAAATTATTTGCAGGCGCATCACGATTTTTTAAGCGGAGCAATCAAAGATTTTATACCGGCGAAACCGACGCACGGCGAGATTGCGACGACGGCGACCGTTGATAAAACTTCGATTCTGGCTGACGATTGTTTGATTAAACCGAACGCGCGAATCATCAATTCGGTTCTCGGCGCGGGCGTTCACGTCGAGGAAAAAACGCTCATCGAAAATTCGGTAATCTGGGCGCACACGCGCGTTTCGAGCCAGACGCACATCCGCAACGCGGTTATCGGCAGAAGCTGCTTCATCGGCAAAAACGTCCAAATTTCAAGCGGCGCAATTCTCGGCGATAAAACGTCGCTGACCGATTACACGAAGATTTGAGATTTAAATACCGATATGACAGCTTTTTCAGATAAAATCTCGACGCGAAACAAAAAACTTTTGCTGCTGCTGGTCAGCATTTTATTGATGCTGTTGATTGGTGAAGTTTGTTTGCAATTGGTCTATCGTTTCACGATGAAAAGCTGGCTGTGGCAGTATAACGCTTTTCACACGACCTATATGATCCCGACCGACGACCGGCGGCAATACACTTTGCGTCCGGGATTTGCCGATTCTCAGATCGGTGTGACTATTAACGGGAAAGGCTTTCGCGCTCTGTCTTCGCTGGCAGAACCCGAAGCGAATACGCCGATTGTTGCTCTGCTCGGCGATTCCAAAGCGTTCGGCGCAGGTGTCCGCGATGAAGAAACTTATCCGTTTCAATTAAATCAACTTTTATCGGAAAACGGTCGGCAAATTCGCGCCGTCAACGCCGGAGTTTCTTCATACAATACGCGGCAGGCGATTGATCGTTTGACGGGCGATGTCGTGCCTAACTATCGTCTGTCGGCGGTCGTTTTTCAAGCTCCGTTTAATGACATTTCGCTGCTCACCTATTACCGCGAGCAATGGAATCCCGATTTGACGTGGGCAAACGTCCGATATGCAGGTTTTACGCCGCCGCTGCCGGTTTTCCAAAAATTCGCTGCGTTTTATTATGTTAATCGCATCGTTTCGCAGTCCGCGCCGACACCTGAAATTCGCAGCCGGGACGATGATTACCGGCAATACCCGGACGAAGCGATGATTGCCAATCTGCGCCGCGAACTGACCGAATTTATCGCCGTCTGTCATCAAAAATCAATTCCGGTCGTGCTGATTCCGGTTGATCCTTTTTATTATCAAACCGTGAATTTTGAAAAAAACCGGACGCTGCCGTTGTGGACAAATAACAGCCGCTACGCCGAACTCTGGAAGGATTTGGTTACTCATTACGACGATTTGTTGATTGATTTAAGCCGCACGAACGATGGAGTTTATTTTTTCGACACGCGAAAAATGCTCGATGAAGAAGATCGCGGCAAAATGTATATTGACTATATCCATTATTCACCTGCCGGAAATCGCCGCGTGGCTCAGGGTTTATATGATTTTATGGGCAAAAATAATTTGCTCGCGCCGACGACAGTAAAGCGTTAGAATCAGAAAAAATAAAACCGGAGAATTAGCCGCAAAAAAGCGCAAAAGACGCAAAAAGGAAGATAAAAAATCAGTAAAATAAAAAAGTTGTTTTTGATAAGTATTTCACCTGACTCTTTAATTTTCCATTTTCCATTTTCCATTTAAAAACTTATGCCCGAACTTCCCGAAGTCGAACTCGTCGCCAGATCGCTCAATGAATTGGTTTCATCGCGGCGGATTGTCGCTGCGGAATTGCTGCGCGAACGGCTTGCGCCTGCACATACGACGGCGGATTTTGCCGAACTGCTTGCAAATTCGCAAATAAATCACGTTCACCGGCGCGGCAAACATATTTTGTTTGACCTCGATAACGGGCGGACTTTGATCGCTCATTTGCGGATGACGGGCAGATTTATGTTGTTGCCGTTGGAGCGCGAACTGCCGAAATATTCTCACGCGGTCTTTTATTTTGCTGATGAAACGCGGCTTGTTTTTCAGGATCAGAGACATTTCGGAATGATGAAGATCGTCGAAACGGCGAATCTTTATGAAGCGAAGGAACTGAAAAAACTCGCGCCCGAACCGTTCGGCGAAGATTTTACGCCCGCATATTTTCGCAAAGTTTTGAAGACTTCAAAAAAAAGCATCAAGGAATTTCTGCTCGACCAAACGAAAGTTTTAGGCTTGGGAAATATCTACGCTAACGAAGCGATGTTTCTCGCCAAAGTCAATCCGCAAACCGCCGCCGACAAAGTTTCGGCGAAAAAAGCGAATGCGCTTTTTGAAACCGCGCGTGAAGTTCTCAAAGAATCAATCGCGCACGGCTCAACCTTAAATATCAACCCGGAAAACATTGACGGCAGCTATTACGGCGGCGGCTACGAAAGCCATTGGCGCGTTTACGACCGCGAAAACGAACCGTGCGTTAATTGCGAAACGCCGATCAAACGAATAACGCAGGGCGGACGTTCGACGTATTTCTGTACTAAATGTCAGAAAAGTTGACTCGCACCGATAAATGGACTAATTTTTCAATATGACCACAGTCGAAGAAATAACTGAAGAAATCACGGAGAAAATGCCGACACTTAATCACAGTTACATCTGTTCTCAAATTATGCGTCAATTGCTTCCGAATGAGCGGATTGAAGTGCTGCCCGAACTGACCTTAGCCGTCGGCAACGGACTAACGCCCGACATTTCGGTCTATCTGAAGGAAGAAATTAAACCCGATTTTTGGAACGACATCACGCGCTTCGACAAATCGCCGCTAATTGCAATCGAGATTGTTTCGCCGAGTCAGAACATTCAGGATTTGCTGGAAAAAGCTAAAATTCTGGCGAATTCGGGCGCGAAAGCAGTTTGGACGGTCGAACCTTTCAGCCATTCTATTTGGGTCACAACCGCCAGGGAAACACAGCTTTTCCACAATACGCGAATCGAAAGCGAAGGCATCGCGGTTGATTTTCAAAAGATTTTCGGCGGCGATATTTCACTTTCGGCTTAACCGCGAAACCGTGGTTCTCGAATTTTTATAACTCGGTATGTTTCTCTTCAACGAACCGGACAAAAAATCTCTCGAAAAATTTCTCGAAAATGAATGCAATGATGATTTTTCCTACGCGGAAATCGGCGCGTCGCGGTCGGGTGTGGCACCGAAAAATTATACGGTTGACCATAATCGGATTAAAATCGGCGAGGGCAAAGATGATTACGAAAAGGCTTGCGCCGCCGTCAGAAACTGGAAAATGTTCGATTTTTCGTGGATTCGGCTTTTCCGCGACGATACGCCGATTGAAACGGGCGCGACGGTGGCAATTATCGCGCGGCATCTCGGATTTTGGTCTCTGAACGCGAGCCGCATCGTTTATGTGTTGGACGAACGCGGGGAAATCGAAAAATACGGCTTTGCTTACGGAACATTGAGCGAACACGCCGAACGCGGCGAGGAACGCTTTTCGGTCGAATGGCATCACGCGACCGACGAGGTTTGGTATGATCTCTACGCCTTTTCGCAAACGAACAGTTTAATCGCTAAAATCGGCTACCCGTTCGCCCGCGCGATGCAGAAAAGTTTCGCCGTCGAATCAAAAGCTGCGATGATTCGTGCCGTCCGAGGGAACGCGGACACTCTTGTCCGCCGGTCAAACCTTGATTAAAGAATTGTGCTGCTAATGCAGCGGTATTAATTTAGTTTTTCACTGAGAAAAGTTTTGGTAAGACTGATTGCCGCAATATTACACAATATCAAAACTCCGGTAATAATCGCACAGCCGGTCAGATTTTGCCGGTTGATAAAAGCCGTTGAAAGTATTAATGCGGAAACCGCGATACCGGCTATGATGCCGGTCAAAACAGCCATTATCAGAACATTCATCCAACCGAATGAGTAAAATTTAAAAGCCGCCAAACTATAAGGAATTCCCAAAATCAGAGCAGGAATTATTCCCAAAATTAAGCTGTAAAAAAACCATTTTTCAAGGAAGACATCTCCCCATTCCGAACTTCTTTGCCCGACATAAAAATATAAAAACAGAAAGAAACCGATATAATAAGAAAAAAAGCTGATAATTCCGCAAAATAACATCTTCATATTACTTACCTGTAAAGTTGACGTTTTCTAAGCCTTCGTTAAGATTGATCACCCGATTAACCGGAGAGAAATTAACACTTTTAGCAGACGGCTGAATAATATACGTTTCGCCAACCTGCAAATTGTCAAAATGATAATAGCCGAAAGTATTTGCTGTGAAATTCAAAGTGAGTTCGGGAATTTCCAATTTAATAAACAGGCAGTTGCAATATTAGACAGACAACAAACAGCAAAGAAAATAACAATATAAGTTGACTTCTTTGGAAGGTCATCTAAATAATATGTATTACACAGAAGAAAAATAATTACTGTCAGACTGTATCCAAACGCCAACAAGACAGCAAAAAGCAGGTTATTTTTAACACTACCAAGTATAACTCCGTTGATTAGCCCGACAGGAACACTCGCAAAAATCGAAAGGAAAGCAGACAAATAGAGCCAGTCTCTGAAGTTACCGAACATTTTGCCTCCAATCCAACCGCCGGATGATTCTCCCTGTGGCATTAAACAAAGAAACAGCACAAAACCAAGAAAAGTAAAAAACCAATTCATAAGTATTGCCATCAAAATTCTCATAAAATTCCTTACTTTATCGTCGTAAAATTTGCATTCTCAAGCATATCGGTTAAATTAATAATTAAATTATTTGGAGAGAAATTGACACCTTTGGCAGACGGCTGAACAATGTAAGTTTCACCGACCGGCAAATTATTAAAATGATAATAGCCGAAATTATTTACTGTGAAATTCAAAGCGAATCAGAGAATTTCCACTTTAGTATATATACTGTCGCTACATTACAAAGACAACAGACTATGAAGAAAATAATAACGTAATTCCAAGGAAAATCTCCCGAATGTTCGGTTAAATTCAAGAAAAAAATAGCAGGAAATAAACTTAATCCAACCGCCGACAAAACAGCGGTAAGTATGTTATTTTTTACGCCCCCAAATATCAGTCCGTTTATTACTCCAACCGGAATACACGCCACTAAAGAAAGAAATGCGGATAGATATAACCAACTCTTAAAGTCAAACAATCTGCCTCCTCCAATCCAACCCAGACTGGCAGGCTTATCACTGTAACCACTTAATAACAGAAGCGTAAAACCGACAAAAATCAAAAAAGCGTTCACAAATATCGCTGCAAAAATTTTCATAACTCCTCTCATTTTACAGTCGTAAAATCTGCATTCTGCACTGCATTATTTAAGTTTAAGATAAGATTTTTCGGGGAGAAATTAACACCTTTGGCAGACGGCTGAATAATGTAAGTTTCACCGACCGGCAAATTATTAAAATGGTAATAGCCGAAAGCACTTGTTCTGGTTGTCGTTGTGTTGCCGTTGGCACGGATCAACTTCACGGTTGCTTTGGTAGTCCCTAAAATCCGACCTGATATTGAAGTTGCTGCCGCTGTCGGCATTAATAATGTTTGATTAAATACCTGACTTCTGTATGTGATAAGTAGAATTTCGTATTTTTGATTATGCCATCGGCGCAGTTTTGTCTAACGAGTTTGCTTCGCTAATCAACATTATTGGCATTGTCGTCAAATAAATTCTTTATCAAAATTACCGTTATTGTATTACATAGAAGACTTATAGCCACAGGAACAACAAAAGATGACAAGAGAAACTGTATTAGTTCCGATTTATCCGAAATAGAACCAAGTTGGCTGACAAGTCCCGCTATTAAAATTCCGCTCAATAATGACAGAAGGACAATAGTAAAAAATATCGTCGAATACCCGCTTTTTGCCAAACTCAAAAAAAAGCCGGAAGGCACACCGCACAATACTGCCGGAATAATCGCAATAAAAAAGGTCAACTTAAACTTTGTTTCATCAGGTAGCGGACCTATCCATCCGCCACTTGAATTCTTCTCTCCAGAGAAAAACAAAAGCAATAAAAGAAACAGCGCGTAATGCAACACTAAATCCAATGTAACTGCCGAAAAAACTCGGAATAATTTCTGATACATATTTTGGGGGTTTATTTTTAAAGCTACTTAAATTGACAATTTAAGAAGTATTTACTTAGATTTGTTTCTAAGCTAAGAGATTACTGCATATTTTTAATTTGTATGAAAATTCTCAAAATAATCTTTCTTTATTTCGCTGCCACAAAGCTCGCATTCTCAAGCACATCGGTTAAATTAATAATTAAATTATTCGGAGAGAAATTGACACCTTTGGCAAACGGCTGAACAATATACGTTTCGCCGACCGGCAAATTATTAAAATGATAATAGCCGAAAGCACTTGTTCTGGTTGTCGTTGTGTTGCCGTTGGCACGGATCAACTTCACGGTTGCTTTGGTAGTCCCTAAAATCCGACCTGATATTGAAGTTGCTGCCGCTGTCGGCATTAATAATGTTTGATTGAATATCTGACTTCTGTTTCCGGCATTGTCCTCGGCAAAACCGTAAATTTTCTGATTCAATGTGGGATTTACTGAAACAGGCTGTGTATATTCAGCAAAACTCGTCCCGTTAAGTGAATAGTAAATCTTTCGAGTGCCGGATTCGGCATCGTAAGATGCAATACTAACCGTTTGTGTTAACGGGTGGAAATTGAACGATAATGTCGGGGCAGTTTTATCCAATGCGTTTTTTCCGCTAACTGCGGAAGTCGGAGCAATTTCCGATTCAAAAAAACCATCGCCGTCTGCATCATATTTCAAATTTTCGATGCCGGCTGGTGAAACATTCAAAAGCAGTTTTGTTCCTGACGGCAGATTTATATCCAAATAGCGAATAGCAAGCATAGGGATAATATTTGTTTTGCCTTTCAAAATTTCAATCCGCATCGGCTCTCCGATACTGTCAAAATTTATCTGGTAATTTTCAGTCGGATCAATAATTACCTGTGCTGCATTGTCACCCAAAAGTTCCGCACTAAAATATGCCTCATTTATTGATTCGCTGAATGTTGCCACTATTGGCAGTGACTTTGAGAGTGTTTCAGGGCGCAACCCGTAAATATTCAGGTAATAAGAATCAACGCCATCCGTCATTGATTGCAACCCTGCCGATGTGCCAAAATCAGCTTTTACACCTGCTGAACCTGCACCGGGAGCATCCGTATAGCTAATTCCATAGTTCGGGTAGAAAAGCAGATCGGTTATTAATCTCTGAACTGCTGGATTTTTATGCATGCCGTTATGTTCTGCCAAGGCATCGTCTTTAGAATCACTCGGAGCAACAACAAAAAAGCGATAATCGCTTGCTTGATTCTGCGTGTAATTTAGGTCAATTCCGTTGTTTCGCCGTCTTGAGCTAATAATCGGAACGGTAGCGTCTCCGGCTGTAGCCTCGATAGACAAATCAGGAATTGTGATGCAATTTCCAAAACCTCCCTAACCGTAGCATTTTGTTGTCAATGTTTTTACAACCCGCCCCGGTGTTGTATTCCTGTTCTGAATACCATAAATGTGATAATACTTTACCCCGGTGTTGTCTTGCCGCCAATCATCCTGCGGGATCGTATGAAAATTGCTGCTCGTAGTTCCCGGCGTAGTTCTGGGATGCCGACCGTCCAGCAACGAAATTAAACTCTGATAATTATTGATGTCTTCATAAGGTCGTCCGCCGAGCAAAAAATAAGATGAACTTGGAACAAGTTCCTGCCCACCTTTGAAATCCTCAAAAAGTGTTTTGATTTGAGAACTATACCTTAAGTCTAATAAATAAGTTCCAGATTGTTCCCCGATATTACTAAGACCAATAGAACTTAGTGTGTTAAAAAAGAATCTTCCCGTTTCAATAGAGTAGATTGCCTTCGGCGCACCAAGCCAAGGTGTTGCGATTGTAATCATTTTATCAACGGAATGGTCTTGCGGATGATCCAAAATATAGCGTCTGGAAAGCAGTCCGCCCATACTATGAGCAACGATGTCAACTTTGGTTTCAGGATAAAATTGCTGAATACATTGGACATATTCTCTCAAAAGATTTGAGTTTTCAGCATTGCTTTTACGCCAATCATATGCAAAAACAAACAGTGTAGGATTTTTATCTCTTTGCTCATTTACTTTGCAGCCGGCATTAGTTCGATCTTCAGGCGAATTTACTACATACTCCTCATAACCTTGATCGTGAAAAGATTTAATCAGCAGTCCGTATGTTTCATATGTGCTGCCATACCGATCATGCTATGTATATCGCAAAACATCGGGCGCAATTATATTATTATTCGTGTTTGCCGGATTTAGCGAAAGAGGACTAAGGTCTTTTGCGGAAACTCTCAAAAGTAAATCATTCGGATTTATCCATTCAATATCAGTGTCTGGTTTTGTTTTGTCTTTGAGAATACTTCCGCCGACACCCGGAACGAAAATCAAAGGTTTTAGCTTTTTTGGCGTTAGAATCCAAGCTCTTTGTAATCCTCTTTGATTTGATGAATCTCGATAATAACCATCCGCAATAATTGCACCACGGTCGTTAATATCTTTTGCCCTTGTCAACAACCAACCGTTGTCAAGTGAAAGATTTTGAAATCCACTGTCCTTATTCCAAACAAATGCCGTCCGACCATAATCATTTTGACTTGTCCGACTACCTACAACTTGTCCGACATTGTTTAATCCGTAAATTATGAATTCGGATTTATTTCCAATCGGGTAAACTTGAGTTCCATCCCAAAAGAATGCTTTTTCTTCACCCTGAAAAAATCCGTAACCGACTATTTGCCCGGTATTATTAATTTTTACGGATTCTGTAAAATTCCAATCTCTTGCCCCAATGACTGCATCAAGAAATCTCAGTCCATTGGTAGAATCCCAAATAAAAGCCCGCCCCTCAACATTCCCGACAACTACTTCCGAGTTGTTGATACTTTTTGCTTCACTGCCATTAGCGGCAATTAATGTCATTCCGCGTCCTAACGGTTGATAAAAAGCTCGGCTGTTTGGCGAAGGAAAAATTGATGTGTCACCTTTTCCCACGATGCTTCCATTGTCATTAATGCCGTAAGCAAAACCATCTAAATACCCTTCAGGTAGCGGGAGTGCAGTTGCAAACGGACTTCCACCCTGAGACCATTTACAAGGTTTAAAATGATAACCGCCATCATTATTGTTGTAATAACAATACCCAACAACAACGCCACTATCATTTATATCAATAACCCTAATAGGCTTTCCCTCGCCTATAATTCCACCTAGATACGAACCCGGATACAACCAAGCATCGTCAAGATTATCATCTGACCTATCACCTGTCGTTACGCGGTAATTATTTATGCCGCTCGAAGATTCTCTCGAATCAACATCGTCTGCGCCGACTGAACTAATGATAACGCACTCTGCCCGATAATTTTCTTGTGCATTAATAACAATCACAAAACCGATACAAATAAATATTATGTTGGGAATTGATCTAAAATGCGTAAAAAAATGAGAGTTTATTTTTGAGAACATGGAAGTTTACCCCCTAAATAAAATGCAAGATTACTTTTCTGCAACAAACGAAAGAAAACTCTAATTACTGGCGTATTACTTTAACTCCAAAATTTTGAAAATTTCTTTTGTTTATATTCCTTTGTTTGTATTATGAGGGGAAGATTACCCTAATTGATTTGTCAGTGTCAAACTTCCCTTTAAAGTTAATCGTTTTGAATTAAAGTTAATCGTTTTGAAATCAAAATTTTGAAAATGAAAGACTAAATTATTTATAAATGCTTTTCAAAATAATTTAATGAATATGGGAAAGCTATATAGATCAAAGTTGAACATCTATAAAATCATCCTGTCTTTCCACTCAATTATTCAATACTTGACAGTTTTTCGATTAAATCGCATTATTAAATTTAATTTCCGTGGTGAGTTATGGCAACTTGCGACCACGTTAAAAATACGCTAAACCGCTGACACGGATTATTTACTAAAAAGTCTCGGCTGCTTGGCACGAGGCTTTTTAATTTTGTTCGCCGTCCGCTTTTCAATCGCGCTGCAACTGTCTTCCGGCGCAAAAACGGCGGCGAACATTCGCTTTTTATGAAAGACTTTAGAGAAATTTTGAATTCCGGGGGCGTGTATGTTTTCGACGGCGCAATCGGGACGCGCTTTTACGACAAAGGCGTGTATATCAACCGCAGCTACGACGAACTGAATCTCGTCCAGCCGGATTTGGTGCGTGAGGTTCACGCCGAATACGTCAAAGCGGGCGCGGACATCATCGAAACCAACACGTTCGGCGCGACGCGGCACAGATTACAGCAATACGGACTCGAAGGAAAACTCGCGGAAATCAATGTCGCCGGTGTCAAACTGGCGCGTGAAGCGGCGGGCGAAGACGTGTTCGTCGCAGGCGCAATCGGACCTTTGGATTTACGCATCGAGCCTTACGGTCCGACCTCATTCGACGAAGCCAAGGAAATGTTCAGAGAACAGATTACCGCGCTTTTAGAAGGCGGCGTTGATCTTTTCGTTCTCGAAACTTTTTCGGATTTGTCGGAGATTCAACAGGCGATTCGCGCCGTCAAAGACCTTTCCGATTTGCCGATTGTCGCGCAGATGACGATCAAAACCGACGGCGAAACCATCTTCGGCGCAGACGTTGAAACGATTGCCAAACGTCTCGAAGAATACGGCGCGGATGTCGTCGGTTTGAACTGCGGTGTCGGTCCGACGCACATCTTGACCGCGCTCGAAAAGATGCGCGAAACGACCAATTTAAAACTCGCCGCCCAGCCGAACGCCGGTTTGCCCCGCGATGTTCAGGGCAGACAATTTTATATGTCTTCGCCCGAATATATGTCGAAATTTGCCAAACGCTTTATCAAAGCGGGCGCGTCGTTTATCGGCGGCTGCTGCGGCACGACTCCTAAACACATCAAGTTAATCGCCGATTCCGTCCGCGCCGTTTCGCCGAGAGCTTTGAAGACAAGCGAAAAAATTTCGGAAAGCGCGAAAGTGACCGATTTAACGCCGCCGGATGTGCAGGTTGTTCCCGCTGAACTGCGTTCAAAATGGGCGGCAAAAGTCGCTCGCGGCGAATTTGTCACGAGCGTCGAAGTGCTGCCGCCGAAAGGCTGCGACGCGGCGAAAACTCTCGATTCGATTCGTTTATTAAAAGATTCGGGCGTTGATGCGGTGAATATCCCCGACGGACCACGCGCCCAAACGCGAATGAGCGCACAGGCGACGGCGATTTTGGTCGAACGCGAAATCGGTATCGAAGCCGTTTTGCATTACTGCTGCCGCGATAGAAATCTGCTGGGAATGATGTCCGATCTGCTCGGCGCGTCAGCGTTGGGTGTGCATAATCTGCTGATAATTACGGGCGATCCGCCGAAAATGGGACCTTTTCCCGACGCAACCGCCGTCTTCGATATTGACTCAATCGGTCTGACGAATATGGTCAACCGGCTCAATCACGGACTCGATCTCGGTAACAATCCAATCGGCTGCCCGACGCGTTTTTCCATCGGTGTCGGCGTTAATCCGGGCGCGATCAACGTCGAAGAAGAAATCAGACGCTTTGAATGGAAAGTCGAAGCCGGCGCGGAATACGCGATCACGCAGCCGGTTTACGACACCAAACAATTGCGCGATTTTCTCAAAAAAATCGAACACTGCCGCATCCCGATCATCGCCGGAATTTTCCCGTTCGTCTCCAGCCGCAACGCCGAATTTATGCACAACGAAGTTCCCGGCGTAGTCGTCACCGAAAGCATTCTCAAGCGAATGCGGAAAGCGTCCGAAATCTCCAAAGAAGCCGCCCGCGACGAAGGCTTATCAATCGCCCGCGAATCATTAACCGAAGTCCGCGATTTAATTCAAGGCGTGCAGGTTTCCGCCCCGTTCGGCAACGTCAAATACGCTTTGCAGGTTTTCGACGTGCTTGATGAATTTAAGGCAAAAAAGGAAGCATCGGCGACGACGCAGGTGTAAATAACGCTTTAAACCGCTTTGCACGGCGATTGATGTGATTTTTTTCGGTTTAATCAATCGCCGCTGCTCTCCAACCAACCAACAAACACGCCGCACTGCGCTTTTCCGCCGTCAAATTAACCCCGAATCGAGCGAATAAAAAAACCGAAACCCGTTAAGCGGACAGTCTTTGACCGGCGTTTACAAATACTAATCAAAAATCTTAACGATTAATTTTTCTTTATTTATTTGCCCACCCTGGCATAAAATCCGGCTATCTTTCCGGCTGACACCGGCATCTGATATTTATTGCAAACGCAGAGCATTAAGAACGAAAAAGGGGAATTTTATGAGGAAATATAATTTTACGACAGCGGTTTTTACCGCATTTTTAGTGTTTATTGCCGCCGTCGGCGTAAACGCTCAGAAGGAAACCTATACGGGAACGATTTTAAGTTACGGGAGCGGATTTAACACGCGCACGACGACGGCGACTTTTACGCTCAACATCAACGGGCAAACGAGCGATGATCAAGCGGGCAGAAATTTGAGTCTGCTTCAGGACAGCGGACAAAATTCGCTGCTCGACAACATTAAAAAAGAAGATTTAGGCAGATTTTCAGTCGGCGCAAACGTCGGCATTCCGATTAATGTCGTGCGCGAATCGGTCGTTGACGGCAAAAGAAAACTGCTCATCGTTTTTGAAAGATACAAACAATTCGGTGAACTGCGCGGCGGCTATCGGTCGCTCGATTATCCGTTCGGCGTAATCGAAATGTACCTCGACCCGCGCACCGGCAAAGGCGAAGGCACATTTATCGCCGCCGCCAAGATACGCTGGACGCGGGACGATAAAACGAATCAGTATCAGGTCGAGATCGAAAACTTCGCCACTTATCCGGCGCGTTTGCTCGGCGTAACGCAGAGAGACAGGAAATTGAGATAGAAACAACAAGAGTTAACGGAAAATGGCGAGGAGTAGTTTTCTTGTCATTTTCCACTATTTATTTTCAAAACGATTTTGCCGAAGGCTTTTTCTTCTATCACGGCGCGGTGCGCTTCGGCGGCGTTTTCGAGCGGAAAGGTTTTGCCGACGATTGGAGTTAAAAAACCTTCGCTCAAACCTTGGGAAATTGCCGCAAAAATTTCTTTCATTTCGGTGGCTGGCGCGTTGAAAAGATTCATCCCGTAAATCGCCGCGTCTTTGCCCATTGCGAGACGCGGGTTGAAATCCAGGCTGCTGCGGTTGCCGATGATGACGATTCTGCCGAAAGTTTTTAAGACTTCAAAATCTTTTGAGAGGTTTTTGTTGGCGAGCATTTCGAGAATAATCTCTACGCCTTTTCCATCAGTTGCTTCGCTAATTTGCTGCAAATAATTTTCGTCCGTGTGATCGAAAACGAAGTCCGCGCCTTGTTTACTGACGAGCGTTTTGCCTTCGTCCGAACCTGCCGTGCCGACGATTTTCAATCCGGCATTTTTCGCCCATTGAATCGCCGCGATGCCGACTCCGCCCGACGCGCCGTGAATCAAAACCGTTTCGCCCGTTTGCGCTTTCGCCTTTTGAAACAACGCACGAAACGCTGTCGCATAAGGCACGAACACGCCCGCGCCCTGCTCGAATGTGATGTTTTCGGGCAAATTTATCAGTTGATTTTCGCCGCACAAACAAAGTTCGGCGTAAGTTCCCGATACGGAATTCGCCGTCAAAACGCGGTCGCCGATTTTGAATTTCGTGACATTTGCGCCGATATTTTCGACGATTCCCGCCGCATCTTTTCCCGGCGTGTATGGTAATTCGGGCTTTTGTGAATGCGTTCCCGTGCGAATGTATGCGTCAACCGGATTGATCCCGGCGGCTTTGACGCGCACTAAAATCTGATTTTCCGACGGCACTAAATCCGCCGTTTCTTCAAATCTCAAAACTTCGGGTGCGCCGAATTCTCTGACGATAATTGCCTTCATATTTGTAAGATTAACAGCTAAAAAAAGTGCAATAATATTTTTCGACTTTCTTTTTTGCGTCTTTTGCGCCTTTTTGCGGCTACTTCATCATTTCTGATATTGGCGTTCAACCGCGTCTATTTTGCCGACCCGTTTTTGATGCCGTTCTTCGGTTAAATCATTTCCCAAAAACGCCTGCACGATTTCCTTGATTTCATTGAAATTATTCTGTCCGCTGCCGAGCGTCAGCACATTTGCGCCGTTGTGCTGACGTGAATTTCGGGCGAGCGCGACCGAATAACAGGCGGCGGCGCGAACGCCGGGAACTTTGTTGGCGGTCATCGCCGAACCGATTCCCGCGCCGTCAATGATGATGCCGACATCAGAAGATTTTTCCGCGACCGCGCGGGCGACGGCGTGTGCGAAATCGGGATAATCAACCGCATCTTTAGAATTCGTGCCGAAATCTCTGACCTGAAAATTCAATTCTTCGAGATGTTTTTTGAGTTGTTCCTTAAATTCGTAACCGCCGTGATCCGCGCCGACGGCGACCGAACGGACTTTTGACGAACCGCGCCGCGCCTGTTTTTTAATCAGGATAATTCCCTTTTCGCGCACCAGATCGTCGGCAAGCGGTGTGAATTTAGCGTTTTCGGCAATTCGCAGTTTCGCGCCGAAATCCAGACCGCGCAGATCGTCTTCGGTAATTAAATTTTTCGCCGATTCGTCGCGGTCGAATTCCCTGCCGATTTCCTCTTTGAGCGAATTAACAACGACGTGCTGCGGGTAATTTGCCGGTTCAGCCGCCGTCTGCACGATATTTTCACTCTCGTCCGGCACACTCGCCAAAACCTGTCTGACCAGTTCGCGCACACGTTCGCGGGTTTCTTTTTCCATAAGCCTTTGGATTCAAGATTCAAGATTTAAGATTTAAGACTTAGGATTCAAGATTGATGCTCTAATCTTGAATTTTTAATTTTGAATCTTGAATTTTTAATTTTTAATTTTGAATTCCCATCCCTTTGTATGCCAAAATATCACACATTCATACCAAAAAACTATGTCAACCGAATTTACCGATCCGAATCTCGAAACAATGTATTCAGCCGAACAGATCGCCGTCCGCGTCGCCGAACTCGGCAAACAAATCACCGACGAATATGCGGGTAAAGATTTAGTCGTCATCGGCATTTTGAAAGGCTCTTGCATCTTTCTGGCGGACTTGATTCGCCAAATTGATTTGAAACTGGCGATTGATTTTATGGCGGTTTCGAGCTATAAAGACGCGACCGTTTCAAGCGGCGATGTCGAAATTTTGAAGGATTTGACCAATTCGATTCGCGGCAAAGACGTGATTATCTGCGAAGACATCGTGGACACGGGTTTGACGCTCTTTCGCCTGACCGAAATTCTCGGTTCGCGCGGCGCAAACTCGCTGAAAATCGCCACGCTTTTGGATAAACCGGAGCCGCGCATTAAAAAAGAATTGAAAATTGATTACTGCGGTTTTCAGATTCCCGACAAATTTGTCGTCGGCTACGGCTTGGACGCGGCGAATCGCTACCGCAATCTGCCGTTTATCGGTGTCGTGCTGAATCCTTCCGAACTTTGAAAATAATTAACCGGACTGGAGCGCAAGCGGCTCGCTTGCAACATCGCGCTTTCCAGCGATGTAACGAAGCGCAATTACTTTCAACTTGAAATAATTACGCTTCGTTTTCGCGCAAAAGACGCGCTCATGCAAGCGAGCCGCTTGCGCTCCAGTCTTTGGCTTCGGTCTTTGCTGCTGTCTATAATTCATGGATATTTTTCAGGGTACTTTAAAAATATCGGCGGTTGAAATTGACGCGGGCGTTATTTTTCAATATAATCTGATATTTTCGACTAGCGGGCAAATTCCTGCTTGTTGACGAGGAGACAATCATCAAAATGAGTTACGCAATTATCAGAACAGGCGGCAAACAATTTCCGGTCAGCGAAGGTCAAACCCTGCGCGTCCCGACCATCGAAGGTAAAGAAGGCGACAAAATTGACATCGAAACAATGGTCGTCGGCGAAGGCGCGGATGCAATCTTCGGCGCGGGAATACTTTCGGCTACCGTCGTTTCACACGGACGCGGCGAAAAAGTGATCGTTTTCAAAAAGAAACGCCGCAAACAATACAAACGCAAACAAGGTCATCGTCAAGGTTACACGGAAATCAAGATCGAGAAAATCTAGGAGGATTTGCGATTTGCGATTTGCGATTTGCGATTTGAAGATTCAACTTTCTTTCAATCGAAAATCGAAAATCGAAAATCGAAAATAGTTTTATGGCACATAAGAAAGGTGTAGGTTCATCGAGAAACGGGCGCGATTCGCACGCGCAGCGGTTGGGACTCAAAAAATTTGGCGGAGAACACGTTCTCGGCGGCAACATTCTGGCGCGTCAGCGCGGCACGAAATGGAAACCGGGCAACAATGTCGGCATCGGCAAAGACGATACGCTTTTTTCGCTGATCGAAGGTTTTGTTAAATTTGAAAACAAAGGTCAGAAAGGCAAATTTATCAGCGTTTACGCCGAAGGCGCGGCTCAGTTACAGCCGAAAACGGTGGAAGCTGTCGCGGCTTAACAATTGGCGGTTGCCGATTTGTCTTTGGTGAATTAAAATTTTGCCGCAAAATCGTCCGGTTTTAATCAATGCACACGCTAAGATTTGGCGTGTGCGTTTTGTTTTGGCTAAAATTTGTAAAGTTCTGAAAATTGGAGCGCGGACACTTTTGTCCGCAAGTTTTTTAGCAATACTTGGTATTGATTTAAATCGCGGACAAGCGAGTCCGCGCTCCGAAGTTGAGAGTTATTTAAAATGTTTATTGATCGGGCGAAAATTAAAATTAAGGCGGGCGACGGCGGCAACGGCGTGACGGCGTTCCGGCGCGAAAAATTCGTGCCGCGCGGCGGACCTTCGGGCGGCGACGGCGGCGCGGGCGGCAGCGTCTGGATGGTGGCGACCGAAGGCTTGAACACGTTGCTTCATCTGCGCTACAACCCCGAACATAAAGGCGAACGCGGACGGCATGGTGAAGGCTCGAACCGGCACGGCAAAGACGGCGCGGATATTATCGTCCAAATTCCGGTCGGAACACAGGTTTTCGAGGTCGAATCGGGCGATTTGATATGTGATTTTACCGAAGCCGGACAGCGATTTTTGGCGGCAAAAGGCGGCAAAGGCGGCTGGGGAAACCAACATTTTGCGACCCCGACGCGACGCGCTCCGAAATTTCACTACACGGGACGACCCGGCGACGAAAAGGAATTGCAGCTCGAACTGAAATTGATCGCCGATGTCGGACTCGTCGGTTTTCCGAACGCCGGAAAATCTACTTTGATTTCGGTCATTTCCGCCGCCAAACCGAAGATTGCCGATTATCCGTTTACGACGCTCGAACCGAATCTCGGCGTGGTTGACCTCGGCGATTTTAAAACATTTGTCGTCGCCGATATTCCCGGTTTGATCGAAGGCGCAAGCGAAGGCGCGGGACTCGGCGACCGTTTTCTGCGTCACGTCGAACGCACCAAACTGATGCTTCACTTAGTTGATGTATCGTCAATTTCGGGCAGAAACCCGGTCGAAGATTACGAGATAATTAACCGCGAACTCGCCAATTATAATCAAGATTTGGCGACACGACCGCAAATCGTCGTCGCTACCAAAATGGATTCGCTGGACGAACCGAAACGCCTCGAAATGCTGCGAAAACGAGCCAAAAAGGACGGCAAAGAGTTTTTGGAAATCTCCGCCGTCACCAATCTCGGCACTAAAGAACTCGTTTCGGCAGTCGCTAAAAGACTGGATGAAATCAAACAGGCGGAAATCGAACGGCGCGAAAACGAGCTTTATGAATTGGCGAAAATTGATTCGGTAGCGAGGATAAACGAAGGCGAACAGCCGATAATTTCGGAATAGGTGAAAAGTGAAAAGCGAAAATAGATTATATTTTCAGCCGACATTTTTTGGTAGATATGATTAGAGATTTGTTCGATGAGAAAATGCGCGACGGTTCGCGGCATTTCGCGGATATGCCGGAAGCGGTTTTCTTTGACGATCTTGCCGATCACGTCGAAGATTTGGAAGGCGCGGAGATTACCGAATTTATGACCGACGGCGTGGTTGATATGTGGCTCGAATTCGATTATCGAAAGCAACATTTTTCAATCGGCAACAACTTCGGCGATTATCATTTTTTTGTTAATGATCCGAATTGCGGCGAAGAAATTTTGCTCGAAGTTTGTGAACATTTTCGGCATCTTTTGGAACGATGAGTGACATTTCCGCAACGATTTTCGATCACCCGATCACCGCGTCGCTAAATCGCCGCGTCGCTTTCTACGGCGGCTCATTTGATCCTTTGCACGACGGACATTTGACGATTGCGCGAAAACTGACCGAACAGTTTGAACTTGACCAATTCGTTTTCGTTCCGGCTTTTCACGCGCCGCACAAGGGAAAAAAACCGACTTCGGGCTATCATCGTTACGCGATGATTTGTCTGGCGACGGCAAACGAAGCGAAAATCAAGGTTTCGGCGGTGGAATTGGAACTGCCTGACAAACCTTTTACGGTTGAAACTCTTGAGAGATTGAAAACCGAATTGCCCGGCGCAGAGATTTTCTTCGTGATGGGCGCGGATTCGTGGACAGACATCACGACGTGGCGCGAATGGGAAAAGGTCTTAACGATGGTCAATATCATCGTCGTCACGCGACCTGATTATGAAATCGGATTTTCGCACGTTACCGACGAGATTCGGGCGAGAGTTGTTGATCTGCGCGGAGATGAGGTGACGAGGAGATTGGGTGACGAGGAGACGGGGAGACGAGGAGTTGAGGAAAGAAACTCAAAATCCAAAATCCGAAATCCAAAATCCAAAATTTATCTAAGCAATGCCGTGCAGATTGATATTTCGGCGACGGAAATTCGGCAGCGCATTAAAGAAGATAACGCCGGATGGAAAACGGATTTGCCGCCGGAAACTGCAAATTATATTGAAAAATACGAGCTTTACAGTTAGCAGTAAACAGTTATCAGTTATCATTCGGAATGGAAGTAACTGAAAATCTTAAATCTTGAATCTCGAATCAAAATTGATTACTGATAACTGTTTACTGCTAACTGATAACTGATAACCGACTTATGGAAGAAATACAGGAAAAAACATTGCAGCGCGAAACTGTTTCGATTGAGATCGAGCAGGATTTAACGCCTTTTAGTGAATTGGATGCGGAGGTCAAACTCGCGCTCGAATGTGCAGTCGAGAAAAAAGCCTTTAATCTGGTTGCGCTCGATCTGCGCGAAATCGCCAGTTTCACGGAGTTTTTTATTATCGCCAGCGGCGCAAACCAGCGGCAGGTGCAGGCGATTGCCGACGAAATTTCCGAACAGCTTAAAAAACAGTTGAAATCAAAAACCGTCCGCACCGAAGGTTATTCGACGGCGGATTGGGTTTTGCTCGATTACGGCGATTTTATCGTCCATATTTTCGAGCAGAAGGCGCGTGATTTTTATGATCTGGAAAGATTATGGCGCGATGCCCGAAAAGTCGAGATTCCGTCCGATACTTAATCTCGACTCACTCTATATAAACCTCAAGAATTATTATTTTAACGATTTAATACTCAAACGGCGAAATTGCTACGAATTTCGCCGTTTTTTAATTAAAGATATAATTAGACTTAGCCATTATTTTTATATTTTCTCAACTTTATCGGCAATTCTTGCCTGATTCTCAACTTTTCCTCAACTGTCCTGTAATACATTAAACAAGTCAGCAAATAAATTATTTCCAAGAGGATGAATATGATCTTTAAAGGATTCGTATGTTCATTTTCAGCAGTCTTTCTGTTGTCAATGATGAGCCTGAGTTGTGTCTCTCGTTCGGCGAAATTACCGGGCGACATTGTCGGCGTTTCTATCGGAATGAATAGAGTTGCGGTCAAACAAAAAATGACCGAAATCGCAGTTTTTGACCATCCGGCAGGCACTAAGCAGGATGTTTGGCGAATGAAGGACGATTCAAAGTTCAACTTTGTCGCGGTCGGTTTTGACGGCGGCAGCGAGGTTCGATATGTGACGGCTTTCGTCAATGAGGACAAGGCAGGCAAAAGTTTGCGCTTTTCGGATATTGGCGAGATCAGCCGCGCCAAAGCGGAAATCGTCGAACCTTATCACCGATATATTTGGGATGTCGCGGAAAGCTCCGAACATCCGGCTTATCAGGTGGTTGTCAACGGTAAAAACGCCGATTATGCGACGATTTATTCAATCAATAAAATTAAGGCTTCGGGCGAAGCCAAACAAGGTGAGGAAGAGGACGACGACGAGTAAAATCGGCTTCTTTCGTGAGGAGATTAAAATTATGAAAATCGCAGTTGTATGGAATAAGCGAAATAAAACATTGATGTTTCGCGCGGGTTTAATTTTCGGAATCGCATTTCTATTGCTTGGCGGATTCAGCATCTACCATCAGTCGGTCAACGCGTCCGGTCCGGTCGGCGGAATGTTGAATGCCGGAGCTACGGACGGCACGAACATCACATGGACGGGAACCTTAACAGGTGCGCCGGCGGCGGCAAACGGCGAACCGAGTTGTGTTGCAACAACTGTCGGAACTGCCGGTAACTGCGACGATTATACGCTGACGATTGGCGGACAAAAATCCGATTGGGTCGGGAAGAAAATAGTTGTCACGTTTGATTGGCTCGCCCCGTCAACCGATTACGATATGGTTGTTCGTCAAGAAACCAATAATATTGCCGGGTTTCAGGGTGACGGAGTCAATAATATGGTAACGCCGGGAGCGTTGGACGGTTTGATCGGAACCAGCGGAAACGGAACCAACACTCACGAAGAAGTCGTTATTAATCCTTCATCTACGGGAACAGGTATCTATTACGTTCGGGCGATTTATTATGCTTCTAACCCGGCGGATCAATATATGGGCAAAGCGACGGTTTCAGTTCCGGTAGTTGTTCCCGGCACAACCCTTATGCCGTCAGCGTGTGCGATGCCGACTTTCGATAATTATCAGCCGCCGGTCGGCTATAACCGCCGCGATTCTTCCGCCGAACCTTCCATCGGTGTCAACTGGAACACCGGCAACATTTTAACGATGTCGCGCCTCAACTGTAACCGCACTGCCTTGGATGATTCGACTTCGCCAGCCGATCCGACCACGGCGAGCTGGTTCAGTCAGACTTCACCGGCGATTGCCACCGGACTCGACCCGATTCTGTTTACCGATTCGATTACCGGACGAACTATTTGCGGCGAGTTGGTAGCGGCGGGCGGCGCAACCGACGGCGGAATATCAGACGACGATCTGGCAACTTTCACGGCGACTTTCCAAACGGGTGAAGCGACACAGGGAACAGATCACCAGACGATTGGCGGCGGTCCGCCGAATCCCAATATTACTGCACGGCAACCGACAACGGCGTATCCGCATTTATTTTATTACGCTTCGCAGCAGATTGCCTACGGCGCGGTGGCGACGAGTTTTGACGGCGGAATTTCGTATCAACCGGCGATTCCCGCTTATACATTAGCGCAATGCGGCGGACTGCACGGTCATATCAAGGTTGCGCCGGACGGGACGGTTTATCTGCCGAACAAAGGCTGCGGCGGTAAAGTCGGGTTGGCAACTTCGGAAGATAACGGTTTGAATTGGAGCGTTCGCACCATTCCGACCAGTTCTTCCGGCAAAAATGATCCGTCAGTCGGAATCGGCTCGGGCGGCAGATTATTTGTCGGTTATACAGCCGGTGACAATCATCTTCATGTCTCGGTTTCGGATGATAAGGCATTGTCATGGCGCAATGATTTTGATCTGAGCGGCGCAGTTAGTCCGAATTTAACAGCAGCCGTTTTCCCTCAGGCAGTCGCGGGTGACAATAATCGCGCGGCGGTTTTCTTTCTTGCCACGAGTTCGACCGATGCCAACAATCCGGTGGGCGATGATAATGCCGCCGCCGGTCCTAATTATAAAGGAACGTGGTTTCCGTATGTTGCTTACACCTGCGACGGCGGCAAGTCGTGGTCGGTCGTGCGTGCCGATAACGATCCGCTTCATCCCGGCGTTGCCAATCCCGCTCAACAGGGCGTGATCTGCACCAACGGAACGACCTGTCCGTCGGGACCGCCGGACACGCGCAATCTGGCTGATTTTAACGAAATCGCGGTTGATTCGCGCGGTCGCATCGTCGCCGTCTATGCTGACGGCTGCAATTTCGATCATCCCTGCATCAACATCACCGACAACAGCGGCGACAGAGTAGCTAATCAAGGCACGGCGCGGGTCACGATTGTCAGGCAGCGCGGCGGGACGAGGCTCTTTAGTGCCTACGACGTGGATGTTCCCGGCGCACCGACGCTTTCTTCGCCTGTTTATGTCGAAGCTAAAAACGGCATCAATCAGGTCAAATGGACAACGCCGGATGACAACGGTTCGCCGCTTTTGAGCTACCGCATTTATCGCGGGATCGAAGGCAAAAGCGAACAGAAGATCGCCGAAGTCAAAGCGGACGGGAAAACATTCAGTTTCAATGACCGCAGCAGAAACAGCAAATACTATTATCGCGTGACGGCAGTCAACAAATTCGGAGAAAGCCCGCGCAACGTCAAAGGAGTCGCAGAAGCCAGATAGAATTTGGCGGAAACCGAACGCCGAAATT
This sequence comes from Pyrinomonadaceae bacterium, assembly GCA_965247235.1. Taxonomy (GTDB): domain Bacteria; phylum Acidobacteriota; class Blastocatellia; order Pyrinomonadales; family Pyrinomonadaceae. The sequence goes on along the minus strand of OZ252004.1, from coordinate 4,031,481 downwards.
GAAAAATTATTTCGACGTTCGGTTATCAAAAGAGGGAGTAGCAATGAAAAATACAACAAAATTTTATGAGTCGTTACGGTCTTATCGTGCGGCGTTGGTGTGGGCGGTTTTGAGTTTAATCCTCTTCGCTTTTCCATTCGGTCAGGCTCGCGCCGGAACTTTTACGGTTTCAAATATGAGCGACAGCGGAGCCGGAAGTCTGCGGCAGGCGATTCTCGATGCCAATTCCGCCGCCGGTGCGGATATTATCAATGTTCCGGGCGGATCAATTGCTTTATTGACACCGCTTCCGATCATCACCGGCACGGTCGCCATCAGAGGTCCCGGAACCAGCCGAATGGAACTCAACGGCGATGCAACCCGTTCAGCCGCCAATTCTTTCGGATTCAACATTCAGGCTCCGAACTGTGAAATCCGCAGTTTTGCCATCAACCGATTTGGCGACGGCGGTATTCGCATCGGCTATCAGGGCAGCGGCACGACGATTGTTCAAAACTCAATCGGTTTGAATGCGGCGGAAGATTCTGTCTATTGTCCTGACGCGGCACATCCGTGCGGCAATTATAACAACGGAATTCTGGTTGCCGGTGCGACCAACGTCATCATCGGAACCAGCGGCGGAAGCGGACTGCCGAATGCGATTGCCGGGAATTTGGGACGCGGCATCACCGTCACCGGCGTGACCGTCGGCTCTCAGGTTTACAGCGGTTCGGCGACTATTCAAAATAATTTTATCGGAACTACATTTAACGGCACTGCCAAATTCGGCAATTCGCTCGAAGGCATTCTGCTGAATACTTCGTCCGGCAATTTAATCGGCGGCGCAACGGCGGCTTCAAACGACTCTAATTACATTGTCGCCAACGGTGCTAACGGTATTTTAGTCACCGCCGAACTCGGTTATCCGGCATCGAATAACACGATTCAGGGCAACTTTATCGGCATTGCAGCTAACGGTTCGACAATGCCGAACAGCGGCAGCGGAATCGTTATTCAGAGTGCCGACAACACGGTCGGCGGCACGACGGCTGATGCCCGCAATGTCATTTCGGGCAACAGTGTCAACGGCGTGGCACTCGCCACCACTTTTGCCACGGGCAATAAAGTTCAGGGAAATTATATCGGCGTTTTAAGCGACGGCACGACCTCTGCCTTAAATCAGGCAAACGGCGTGCAGATTTCGAGCAAAGCCTCGAATAATCTGATCGGCGGAAACGGTGTTACGCCCGGAACGTGCAACGCACCCTGCAACATCATCGCCAATAACGGCAGCGTCACCACGCAAACTGCTAAAGCGGCAATTTACATTGACGGCACCGGCGGCACGGGCAATTCGATTCGCGCCAACTCGATCTACGGAAGCGGCGGAATCGGCATTGATTTAGGACTTGCAATCAGAAACGCCGCAGGTTCGGGATCATCTACGGGTTCAACCCCGAACGACACCAACGATGCTGATACGGGCGCGAATAATCTGCAAAACAAGCCGGTCATTATTGCGGCGACGACCGGCGGAGGAATCACCGGAACGCTCAACAGTAATCCTTCGAGTTCATACACGGTAGATTTCTTTCTCAACTCGGCGACCGACACCGCTCCGGGAAGCGAAAGCCGAACTTATATCGGTTCGACCGGAATTTTCACCGGCACAGACGGCAACGGAACATTTAGTTTTCAATCGCCGGTCACATTAGCGGTCGGCAATTCGATAACGGCAACCGCCACCAGATTCAGCGCACCGCTCGATACTTCGGAAAGTGCTGACGGTGTCAATATCACCAACGGCGCGGCTGCTCCGGCAGGTTCGGAATGCGATGTTTTCCCGCGCCCGAACGGTGATAATGTGATTGATTCGACCGATGTCGCGCAGATTCGACGATTCCAACTCGGTCTCGATTCGTATATGTCGAACGAGTTTCAACGCGCCGACTGTTTCAGTCCTTCGAGTCGCGGAGACGGATTTTTAGATTCATTGGATATTGGCGAAGCGAGACGCGTTCAGTTGAGTCTCGATCCCAGCCAATCGGTCGGAGGACCGGCGGCATCGAGTTTTGCAGGCACACAGTCATCCGCGCTTTCGTCTAAAGCGGTCGGCGGCAAATCGGTCAAAACCATCGCTCCGACAGCAAAACCGGCAACCGGAGACCCGAACGCCCCGGCAATCACACGCGTCGTCAGGGTCGTTTCACAAAATGCGACTGCCGGACAAACCATTACGGTCGAATTGCAGGCGGACACGAACGGTGACGAATCAATTTACGGATTCAGTCTCAATTACGATCCGACAAAACTTAATTACGTCGCCGGTTCAGTCGCCATCGGCACGGGCGCAACCCGTCTGACCGGCGGAAGTTGTAACTTGGGAACGAACACCAACACGGCGGGACAATTCGGTTTCTCGATTGATTGCAACAACGATACAATCGTCGCCGGAACCGCCCGTCAATTGGTTACTCTCAGGTTTACCGTTCCTTCGGGGGCAACTAACGGCACGACACCGCTGACGTTCGGCGACGTGCCGACCCGACGGTCGGTTGCAAGTAATCCGACTGCCGGACCGATTATGTCGTTGGCGACCACGTTTACTAATGGTTCGGTCACAATCAGCGGCGGAGCAACCCGCACCGTGAGAGTTGTCAGCACGACATCGAGCCGCACTTCGACATTTACTTTGCAGCTCAATGCCGACACGTTGGGCGATGAATCAATTTACGGATTCAGTTTGAATTACGATCCGTCAAAACTGACTTATGTCGCTAATTCGGCAACCATCGGTGCGGGCGCAACCCGTTCGACCGGCGGAGCGTGTAACTTGGGAACAAATACCAATACGGCGGGACAATTCGGCTTCTCGATTGATTGCAACAACGATACAATCGTCGCCGGAACCGCCCGTCAATTGGTGACTCTCAGGTTTACGGTTTCCAACACCGCCTTGACCGGAGACAAATCGGGCGCGGCTTCGATTACGGCAGCAACCAATACACCTGTAACATTCGGCAATACACCGACCATCGAGAGTGTGGCGAGTAATCCGAACGCCGGACCGATTATGTCGTTGGCGACAACTTTTACTGACGGACTTGTCACATTCGCCGCACCGACTGCGGCGGGAGTCAATGTCGGCGGTAAAGTATCAACGCCAAACGGCAAAGGTATCGGCAGAACGACGGTCATCCTGCAGGACAGCAACGGCAGGACGCGCTCGGTTCAAACCAACAACTTCGGAAACTTTAACTTTACCAATATCGAATCGGGTAAAACCTATATCATTTCCGTGAACAGCAAACTTTACAGTTTCAGCCCGCAGGTTATCTCGGTCAGCGATTCGATTGGCAATTTGAATCTGACCGCTCGATCGAGGTAAAACGGCATTAAATCAGGACTTAATCGTCTCGAAGGATTTTCAGACTTTGAAATTCTTTCGAGGCGATTATTTTATTGGCGGCAAAATATTTCGGCTCCAATAATCGTAAAATTCAAACCATCAATTTAAAATCAATTCGCAGATTGGAAATCGTAAATTTATTTTGTAAGTTATGTTATGCGATTTCGTTTCGTTTGGGTCGGCAAAACAAAAAACAAAAATTATCTGGCTTTGCAGACGGAATATGAGCGGCGTTTATCATTTTTCGTGCGCTCGGAAATTGTTGAAATTAAAGATTCAAACAAAGAAATTGAAAGCAAACGTATTCTGGAAACAATGAATCATAGTGGATTCGTCTGTTTATTGGACGTGAAGGGACGCTCGGTTTCTTCGCCGGAATTAGCCAAAACTATCGGGAATTGGCAAAATCGTGCCGTCAAAGATGTAACTTTTATCATCGGCGGTGCGGAAGGCGTAACCGCTGAGGTTGTCGAAAAGGCGGATTATAGTTTATCCTTATCGTTTCTTACTTTTACGCACGAAATGGCGCGTGTGTTATTGTTGGAACAGCTTTACCGGGCATTTACAATTATCAAAGGTTTTCCATATCATAATGAGTGAATTGAACTTGAAAGAATTCAAAGAACAACTGCTCGCCGAACGCGAGGTTTTAATCAACAAACTGAAAAGCAAAGATTTATCGGTGGACGACGCGGAAACGCCCGATCCGGTTGATTTAGCCGTCAGAAATTATTCAAAAAACGTGATGCTTGCGGTGTCTGAAAATGACAGCCGCCAATTGGTTTTGATTGACGAAGCCTTGGTGCGAATCGAAAATGAAGAATTCGGTCTGTGCCTGAATTGCGAAAAAGACATCAATCCGAAACGTCTGGCGGCGATTGGCTGGGCGCGTTACTGTTTAAGCTGTCAGGAACTCGTCGAACAGGGATTGCTCGACGAAGATTAAACTTTTTCGACCTTTTGAAATCGAAATGCCCGCGCAAAATCTCCGGCGTGAACTCATTAAATTGATTCCGCCCGAAGATTTGCGCGGGTTTTTCTCTCGATAAAATGCTCAAAATCATCACGGATTCGCTGCTCGCTTTGGTTTATCCGCAAAATTGTCACCTGTGCGACCGCAGCGTCGAAAGTTCGGATTTCGGCATTGTTTGCGGAAAATGCTGGATGAAACCGCGAGTATTTTCCGGCAATGAAATTCTCTGCGGCAAATGCAGCGCGTTTCTAAATGAAGGTGTGCCGACTTTTGAAGCATTCTGTCACCGCTGCGACGAACATTTTTACGATGCGGCGAACGCCGTCGGCACTTACGAAAACGCGCTCGCCGCTTCGGTTCTGCATCTCAAAAAAATACCGTTCGTCAGTCGCCGTCTGCAAAAACTGTTCTGCGCGGCGTTTGAAAATTTCGCTTTTGAAAACATTGATTTAATAATTCCCGTCCCGATTTCCGCCAAACGTCTGATCGAACGCGGTCACAATCAAGCCGAAATTCTCGCCGATATTTTGTCGAAAAAATATCGTGTCAAGACCGACACCAAAAGTTTCACGAGAACGATTCATACGCCGATGCACCGCGCCGCAATGGACGCAAAAGCCCGCGCCGCAACAGTCAAAAACGCCTTCGCAGTCAAACGCGCCAATCTTTTGAACGGCAAAAACATTCTGCTGATTGACGACGTGCTGACATCCGGCGCAACCGTTTCGGCGTGTGCCGAAGAACTGAAAAAAGCGGGCGCAGAAAAAGTTTACGTCCTCACAGTTGCACGAGCTGTTTAAAAAGTTTACAGAGTTGCAGGCAGTTGCAGGCAGTTACAGAGTTATAGGAAGTTTTTAGGGTCTGATGAACATTGAAGTTGTGTTTTGAATTGATAAATCAAAATGTCTGATATTCATTAAATTTAAAAATTACTGCTAATTTCAGGTAACTCTCTAAACTTCCTGCAACTCTGTAAACTTCCTGTAAACCCGCCTCACAACCGATAACGAACTTTTTTGCGTTTGAGTTCGGCATCTTCGTTTTCAAAATTTTGCAGCCGCAGAGTCACGTCCGCCGCCATTCTCAAATCGGAAGTTTCGCCTCTTTGCAAATGAAAAAAACCTGCCGCCGCGATCATTGCCGCATTGTCGGTCGAGAGATGCTTCGAGGGAAAATAGACGGGCGTGTTGATTTTCGCCGCGAACTTTTCTGCGGCTTCGCGCAGTGCGCCGTTGCACGCCACGCCGCCCGCAACGATCAGCGTTCGCGGTTTTTTTTCGAGCGCGATTTTTTCCATCGTGCCGATTAAAGATTTAATCACAGTCGCCTGAAATCCGGCGGCGATGTCTTTGATTTCCTGCGAAGGCGCATTTTCTCCCGCGACCGGCTGAATTTCGTTTTCGCGGATATAACGCGCGACGGCGGTTTTCAAACCGCTGAAACTGAAATCGGGACGACCGTCGGAGATTTTGGCGACCGGAAATTTCACTTTTCCGACTTCGCCTTCGCGGGCGAGTTTTTCGATTTCCGGTCCGCCCGGATAATTTAAACCGAGCATTTTCCCGACTTTATCAAATGCTTCGCCCGCCGCGTCGTCGCGTGTGCGCGAGATAATTTTATATTTTCCGGCTTCGGGAATTTCAAAAAGATTGGTATGTCCGCCCGAAACGATCAGCGCAAGTGCAGGAAACACGACCGCCGGATTATCAAACACAATCGAAAAAACGTGACCTTCGATGTGGTTCACGCCGATCAGAGGAATGTCCAATCCCCAAGCCAGAGCTTTGGCATAATTGACACCGATCATCAGCGAACCGATCAAACCCGGACCTTGCGTGACGGCGACGGCATCAATATCTTTAAAAGAAACACCCGCATTTTCGAGCGATTCTTTGACGACCGGCTGAATTTGTTCGAGATGTTCACGCGCCGCCAGTTCGGGAAACACGCCGCCGTATGGACGATGCAGTTCGATCTGCGACGAAATCACCGACGACAAAATCTTCACGCCATCGCGCACGACCGCCGCCGCCGTTTCATCGCACGAACTTTCAATTCCCAAAATCAACATATATTATCTCGATTCGGCTCGTGATTTTTGAACACTAAAACCTGAAAATTTTCTAATCCTGTAAACTTTCAACTATAAACTTTTAACTATTCAGGAAAAATTCCGTGAAGTTTATTAGTCAATCAAAATTACATACATCCCGCGTTGACTTTAATTGACGGTGACGGGCAAACCCGTCGCTAAACGCCGATAGTTATGTTTGTGTATTTCTTCAAAGTTCGTAATCTGAATCTTTAGAAGTTTTCTCTAATCTTTCAACTGATACAAAAATCGCGCTTCTTAAATAAAAAGAAACGCGATTTTTGCTGATATTTTTATCAAAATTCGCTTATTGTCGTTTCTGTTCGATTTGTCCCGGCGACTGGATCGGCTGATCGCCGACGGCTTTTTTGCCAAGAAATCCGAAAAAGACGATTGCCGCGATAACCACGAAAATCGCTATGCTGACCAACGCCCAAATCGTTCCGCGATATGATTTTGCCGTATCTTCGCGTACCACTCGCTCTTCCCCGCCGACATTAATTGTATCTTTTGCCATTGAATTCTCCCTTTAAGTTTATTGTAACAATTTATAAGTATTTACGCTCAAAATCAACAATTGAAAAGACAAACCGGCAATTATTGAAAAATGTCGGGAACAATTTCGTGCGTTCGGTGTCTAACATTGCGCGGCTGAAAATTTCGGCGGCGCAAATCCTTTCAACTGAAGGCACCGGAAAAAAGGAGAACTCAGAAATGTTGGAAAATCTTGTCGAATCGAGAAACAGTAACGAACAAAAAAGCCGCAGCGGTTATCTGCTGACAACTTTTACGCTGGTCACTGCGCTGGCTTTCAGCGGAGTTTTATGGAGTTTGTTTGCCAAAGATGTGGCGATGGGCAGCGATGATTTCGCGCTTTCAAAACTTGTCACGCCGCTCCCGATTCCCGCCGAAGCACCGCCGCCTGCGCCGAAAGAACCGAAACAACTCCCGACGACCGCGCCGACCGCCGTTAATCAAACCACGCGGCAGACGAATATGCTGCGCGTTGACGAAAACCCGATTGTTCCGAAAACTGTTTCGACCGTGCCGAATTCACAGAAAGCCCGACCGGAAGGCAAATTTTTGCTTAGAAACGGCGCGGAAACAAACTTTCAAAGCACCGCCAATGCCGTCAACGATGATCGCGGCAAAGGCGGCAGTTCAGGCGACGACATCGGCAATTCGGGTCAGGAAAACAATCGAAATATTACTCCGACCGCCACGCCGCCGCCGCCGCCATTGCCTCCTGCGATTAAAAAACCTGCGCCCGAACCGGCAAAAACGCTGGTGACGATTTTGAAATCAAACGTCATCAACGGCAAAGCGTCGTCTCTACCGAAACCGAATTACCCGGCAGCAGCGCAGACTATGCACGTCGAAGGCGATGTAAATGTGCAGGTTTTAATTGACGAAGCCGGAAACGTCGTCTCGGCAAAAGCCGTCAGCGGGCATCCGCTTTTAAGAAGTGTTTCGGAAGTTGCCGCGCGAAACGCAAAATTCAGCCCGACAATTCTCAATGGTCAAAAAGTTAAAGTTTCGGGAATTATCGTTTATAAATTCACCAGATGAAAACTGAGTAGAGTTGATTTTCAACCGTCAAAAGCGACTAAAGAAGGAGCGTGATTGAATTAATCACGCTCCTTCTTTAGTCGCTTATCCGGGACAACCGGCGAATCATTTATGGTCGTAATCTTCCGCCTGATAAAATCAGCTCCGAAAACCGGGAAACTTTTATCAAAATCTGCCGATAACTATATTCAGACAACAACTTTGCGGCTAATCTTTCAATGAGGTTAAAAATCTGATATGGCAGTTACTTTCAATTCAAACACATCAGTCGGTTCCCTGCTTTCCGGCAGCAGTGATGACGATCAATTATCAATCGGTGTCATCTCGCCGAATGGGAAACCGCTGACTCCCGGTGAAGTTTTGCGTCAGGCGGTGATGTCGGCACTCGGCACGAAGGATAAAGCTCAGGTCGAGGAATTTATCAAACAAAATAACCTGACTCCGCCGAAGGAAATTCCGACGACGCGGCAGTCAGGGCAAACCGTTTATAATTATCCGGTTGACGAAAAATTTTATGCCGCCGCCGAAGAATTCAAGCAAAAGATGCCGCCGCCGGTGACAGTTCCCCGGCTCAAACAGCCGAAATATGACCGCAACAACGCAAATGTCGTCAACGGAATTGATCGTTCGCAGATTTACAAACAAAATCTGAACGGAAAACTCCCGCCAAAAACATCAGGCTCAAAGCAGACTCAGACCAACGGGCAGATCGTGTTCGACGGTCAACTGCAAGTGCCGAAACAGGTGACGGAAAATCAGGCGCGGGCGATACGCCGGTATAACGCGGACGTTTGGCAGCGCACGAGAGAAGGACTCGACGGTAAATCAATGAAAATTCCGCTTTCAATCGCGGATTTGCAGGAGATTAAAGCCAACACCAAAGACGGCGATGCGCGACTCGAAGTAATGATTAAAGGCTTGCAGTCGCTCGGCTACAGCGATCAGGCGATTAAAAATGTCTTGGAGAGCGAAAAACTTTCGACCGATGCAGCTTCGGACATTCATCTGATCGGCGGAAAAGATGCAAAAACGGATGTTAATAAGTGGCTCGACGACACGATTAGAGAGTGGACAGACCGCAGCAGCATCAATAACATTAACAATAATCGAAACGTGACGTGGAGCAATGTCAGCCTTGATGCGGGTTTGCGAAAAAAGGTTTTTATCGAAGACCTCAGATTAAGAGGCGGCGACGACAGCGTGACGCTTTATAATCAAAAGCTCGAACTGCAAACTAAAATTGATAAAATCAGCGCGGAATATGATAAAAAGCTCGACAAAGCGCAGAATCTTCTGGAAACTTCGATTCTCGTCAATAACCGCGACGATCAGATTAAATCGGCGATTGATGAATCTTATGCGAAACTCAATCTCGATCTGCGCGGCGATCAAACGAATGGTCAGCAAACCGCCAATCAAACAGCCGATACGATTGAAAAAGTAATTCGGATCGGACTCGAAACTAATCCGACCACAAAGTTTCTGCCCGAAAGCGTCAAAAACCGCATCGTCAATGCCGGTATCGGACTGACGAACGGCGCGACTTATCTGGCTTCGGCGGTCAAAGGCGGAAATGATTTCGTGAAGGATCAGGCGATTGACGCGCTCAATTATGGTCTTAAACAAATTCCCAACGAAAGAATTCAGAAATTCGCCGCCGAATTTGAAAAATCAAATGCCGCACTGCGCGAAAACCGTGCCGAATGGTGGCGTTCGATGACCGATTTGAAAACCGCAAATCTGTCGAGACTGGACGCGGCGTTAGACAATAAAATTCAAAGAAATCTGCCGCTCAACGCGCTGGATATTCCGAGTTTCGAGCGCAGTCTCGGCAAAATTCTGCCGCAAGCCGCCATTCAAAGCGGCATCGCCGTCGCCACCGGCGGCGCAAGCATCGGGGCGCAAATCGCGCTGACGGCGGCAGTCAACGGCGGAATGACATTCGGCGCAACCTACGCGACGACCAACGACGGCTGGAAAGCGGGCAAGGAAGCCGCGATCACCGCCGCCCAAACCGCCGTCATCCCGCTCACTTCAAAAATTCCCGGTATCGGTTCGGAAGTGCTGGATTTAACGACCGGCTACATCGTCGGCAAAATGCGCGGACAGAACGATGTCGAGATTTTAGATCAAATGCTCACGCAGGGATTGCTCGGCGCGGCTTTTAAGACAGGCAAGAAGTTTGCCGATTTGACCGTCACCGAGCGTCAACAGGCGTGGCAAAGGTTTAGGCAAATCGGCTACGAAGTCAGCAAAGCCGTTGATGCAAACTATGCGGCGGCGAAAAGTAAATTTGAAATTATCAAGGCTTCGGCGGTCGAAAAGTTCGCCGTGTCCGACACGCAGGCGGAAGTTGCCAGATCGGTGATTCGCCAAAATATCAAAAATCCGCCGCTTTACGGTTCGCTCTATATGCTGCCGATTGAGCCGAAAGTCGCCAAAGCATATGTCACATTGGCGAGAAAAACCTTGCAGAACGGAGCGGTCAATTTCAAGGATTTCGCCGGTCGAATGACGAATGAACTCGGCGCACAGGTCAAACCGTATCTGCCGGAACTGTTCGCCGGTAACACTGATAAAAAGACGGCTATATCGAACAGCAAGGAAATTAAAGTTTTCCAGACGAACGAAGCGGCGATGCGGGCGCAGTTTGAGAAAATAATCGAATTTCGGGCGCAGAATAAGATTCCCGAATACAGTTACCCGAAGAATGCAAATGGCGAATCAACGGGAACGGTGGCTTTCTCGAAAGCAAACGGACAGATTGAATTCGGGACAAATACAACGGTCGGCGCGAAATATTTAGGAACGAATAACAGCGAATTGAGAAAACAGGTAATTGCTGATATTCAAACAAAACTTGGAAAATTGGAAAGTGCGAAATATAACGATAGAGATACCAAATTTTTAACGCATGCAGAAGCAGAATCTCTTATTAAATTAGCACAAAAAAATGGCGGTAAATTACCTGATGAAGTTGAAATTTATTCTGACCGCCCAACCTGCACATTTTGTCAAGGTAATGACAGAGAACAAGGAGGATATGGCTTATCATTACTAGCAGAACTTTATGGAGTTAAGAAATTAACAGTTGTTGATTCTTATGGAACTAAATATATAATTCGACCAAACCAAAAAACGGAGGTTATTAAATAAAACTAATGGCAGAAGTTTACTTTTTTGATTCAATGGGAATGAATGAGCCAATAGAGTCTGTAGAATGGCTGAAACACAGAGTATTTAAAGGAAACGATTTGTTTTGGGAGGGCGCAACTGGAACTTGTGGTCTAAGTTTTCGGGTGAACAGTATTTCAAAAGCCTTCATCACTCTAATTGGACGTGAAAACAAAGGTTTTATGATTGATCACTTAAAATCTAATGAAGAACAAACTAAATCTCTACGCTATGGCGAACACACAGGAGAAACTATTGAAGCCGAAACTGGCGGCAACCCTGATTTATATTTCAAAGAATATTTCGTCCCAAAAGAAATGGCGTGGCAAGCCATAGAATATTTTCTCAAGACGGGCGAACGTGATCCGAGTTTGATCTGGGAAATCGCGGAAATTGTTGAAGATAATTGAGATTGATGATTGATTAAACGGCTAAGCTAACAATTTCGCCTTTGTTATTTGAAAATTAGACAATTTACGCGACCACCAACGACGGCTGGAAAGCGGGCAAGGAAGCCGCGATCACCGCCGCCCAAACCGCCGTCATCCCGCTCACTTCAAAAATTCCCGGTATCGGTTCGGAAGTGCTGGATTTAACGACCGGCTACATCGTCGGCAAAATGCGCGGGCAAAACGACATCGAGATTTTAGATCAAATGCTCACGCAAGGATTGCTCGGCGCGGCTTTCAAAGCCGGCAAAAAGTTTGCCGATTTAACTGTTACCCAACGACAACAGGCGTGGCAGAGGTTTAGGCAGATCGGCTACGAAGTCAGCAAAGCCGTTGATGCAAATTACGCAGCGGCGAAAAGTAAATTTGAAATTATTAAGGCTTCGGCGGTCGAAAAGTTCGCCGTGTCTGACGTGCAGGCGGACATTGCCAGATCGGTGATCCGGCAAAACATCAAATATCCGCCGCTTTACGGTTCACTTTACATGCTGCCGATTGAGCCGAAAGTCGCCAAAGCGTATGTCACATTGGCGAGAAAGACTTTACAGAATAGGGCAATAAATTTCAAAGATTTCGCCGGTCGAATGACAAACCAACTCGGCGCACAAGTTAAACCATATCTGCCTGAACTATTCGCCGGCAATACGGACAAAGCAACTGTTTTATCAAACAATCAAGAGATCAAAGTTTTTCAGACGAACGAGGCGGCAATGCGGGCGCAGTTTGATAAAATAGTCGAATTTCGGTCGCAGAATAAAATCCCTGAATATAGTTATCCGAAGAACGCGAACGGCGAATCAACGGGAACGGTCGCTTTCTCGAAAGCGAACGGTCAAATTGAATTCGGGACAAATACAACCGTCGGCGCGAAATATTTGGGAACGAACAACAGCCAGTTGCGAAAGCAAGCGATTAACGACATTCAAACAAAACTCGGCAAATTGGAAGGCGCAAAATATAATGATGCCGATACAAAGTTTTTAACGCACGCCGAAGCAGAATCTCTTATCAAATTAGCACAGAAAAATGACGGTAGGTTGCCGGCAGAAGTAGAAATGTATGTTGATCGTCCGACTTGTTCGGACTGTCGCGGAAAACCGGAAGATATAGGAGTAGGCTTATCTTTATTGACAGAACTTTATGGTATCGAAAAACTGACAGTTCACGATTCATACGGAACAACTTACATAGTTAGACCCAATCAATCAACGGAGGTAATAAGAGTTGATGGCAAGTAGAATATATTTTGATGACTCAATAGGTGGTCAAGAACTTCTGACTGATTTCAATTGGTTAAAAGATAAAGTTTTTAATGGTAAAAATGATTTCTGGGAAGGCGCGACCGGAATGTGTGGGTTGAGTTACGGAGACGGGAAAGTTGCGGGAAGTTTAACGCTTATTGGAAGAGAATATTATGGGTTTATGATTAATCATCGCTACCAAAGAATTAATGAAAGAAGTCTTTCATTGAAATTTGGTGAGCATTCCGGCGAAACAATCGAAGCCGAAACAGGTGGCAATCCTGATTTATATTTCAAAGAATATTTCGTCCCGAAAGAAATAGCGTGGCAAGCGGTTGAATATTTCTTGCGAACGGGCGAGCGCGATCCAAGTTTAATTTGGGAAATCGCGGAAATTGTTGAAGATAACTAAGGATAAATTTTGATTAGGGCGAAGCTAATAATTTCGCCTTTGCTATTTGAAAACAAAATGTTTACGTCGTCGGCAAAATGCGCGGACAGAACGATGTCGAGATTTTAGATCAAATGCTCACGCAAGGATTGCTCGGCGCGGCTTTCAAAGCCGGCAAAAAGTTTGCCGATTTAACTGTTACCCAACGACAACAGGCGTGGCAGAGGTTTAGGCAGATCGGCTACGAAGTCAGCAAAGCCGTTGATGCAAATTACACGCTTGCCAAGAATGTCGCGCAGAATATCAAAAACGGTTTGAAAGTTTCCGACACGCAGGTTTTGGAAGCTCGGCAGACGATTCGCCGATTTACGATTCAGCAGGAGAAAGCACCGACGCTTTACACCGGCGCACTGGAACCGAAACTATTAAAAGCACACGCAGATTTAGCTCTGGCAAAGATTCAGAGCGGAATAACTAAATTCAGTGATTTTTCAACGCAAATGTTGAAAGACGCAGGCGTGAAGGTGAAGCCGCAGTTGAAGTATTTGTATGAAAGTTACATGAAGGCTGCAAACAAACCGATTGATGCGGAAGGCATCTTCAAGTTTGAGAAGCAGGAAAGCATTAATCAAAGCAACATAGAAAAGATATATGAGTTTCGAAAATCAAAAGCCCTTCCTAAATTCAACCCTGATGAAGGCAGCACGGGAACAACAGCTTTTGCAAAAATTAGTAATCGAGAATTTTATGGTTTGAATTCATCAATGGAACGGGGACTTGGAATTGACTCAATGACTCTTCGTAAGGAGGTTTTTGAAAGAGTTCAAAATCAACTCGGAAAATTAAAGGAAAAAAACTTTAGTCCCGATGGACAAGCGTTTACACACGCAGAGGCATACACCTTGATTCTTGCGGAGAAACAGCTTGGAAAATTACCTGAGAAAGTCACTTTGTATGTCGACAGAAAAACCTGTAATCAGTGTTTGGGTAGAAACGGCTTACCTTTGTTAGCGGAACTTTTTGGCATCAAAGAGCTTACAGTTATTGACACTAATGGAAGAACTTTACTGGTTAGACCAAATAAACCAACTGAAATAATTGCAAGGTAAAAAATTATGAAAAAAATAACATTCCTGACTCCTAGTGGTGAAGACATTGAAAATCCATCAGCGGAAATCTTGGAAAACTTTATATACGAAAAAGACGAAACTTATTGGAATTCCAACGCTGGCGATGCGGGATTATGGTATGACGAAAACGATAGCAGAAAAGCTGAATTGAATATCGTGTTTGAAAAAAATTACGGCTTTAGATTTGTTTACTCGTCTTATCAGGATAATGCGGATTATTTATTAAAGTTAGACAACAATTTACAAAATGAAATTTCGCTCTATGTAGGCGGCGAACCTATTAAGTATTCAGCAGCCGATTTTGTTAATAAAGATATTGCTTGGCAAGTCGTTAAAGAATTTTTAAATTCTGGAAATCAAACTTCAAAATTTCAGTGGCAGATTCAATAGCATTATCATAGAAGAAATAAAGGCGAAGCTGACAACTTCGCCTTTGCTGTTTGAAAATCGAAAACTCACCTCGTAGGCAAAATGCGCGGGCAGAACGATGTCTGGATTTTAGATCGGATATTCACGCAGGATTAACCCGGTGCGGATTTCGACTTCGGCAAAATATTTACTGATAAATTCCTGAATGTCCATATCGTAAATCGGTATGCCGATTTCCCTTTTCAAATCTGCAAACTGCATTCCGTCAAGCAGAATCGGTTCGTCCGATTTGATAACGGACTTTGGAATAATTACGAAATCGCCTTCGATTTGGTCTTTGACGGCGATAAAATCCTGTCCGGTGAGTAATCCGGCGACCGACACATCGCCGCCGAAATAAGTATTCGGAACGGCGATCACGCGCAGTTTCGAGCTGGTCAAATCATTTAATTTTTCAATTTGTCCGCGCAAAATCGGCGCAAACATTTCGCCCGTCAAAATCGTGCCGTCGAGAGATTTTCGGTTTTCGATTTTGGATTTTGGATTGCCGGTTTTAGGTTTGATTGCCAATTCGTGCGTCCGCACATTTTTTGAACTTTGGACTTCAAACCTTGAACCTGAAACTTTTCCGAGCAGACTTTCAAACGAATTCAAAAACGAGCGAATCATTCCCACGCCGTCTTCGATTTGCGGATAATTGCCGTAATGACGGCGCGACGGGACGGGCAAACCGGCTTTGAGATAGATTTCATCGCCGAGAAACGCGAACGTCACGCCGAGATTTTTTCTGAATTCTTTTTGCAGTTTTTCGACTTCGCGGATCGTCCGGCGGCAGAAGTCCGGTGTCACGCGCGTTAAGCGTTCGTCCGTGTTATAGCGCGTGAGCGCGACCGGAACGATTGCCGCAGAAACGATTTTGGGATAATGCGCGGCTAAATCGCGGAGAGTTTTTTCAAGCTGTGCGCCGTCGTTAATTTCGGGACAGAGAACGATTTGCGCGTGAATTTCGATCCCGTTGTCGAGCAGCGTTTGCAGTTTGCCGAATATATCGGCGCGTTTTTCGTCAACGCCGAGCAGATATGCGCGGGTTTTTAAATCCGTCGCGTGAACCGAAACGTATTGCGGCGATAATCTTTGCTCGACAATGCGCTTCATTTCGTCGTCGGTAATCGAACTCAAAGTCGTATAGTTGCCGTAGAGAAACGAGAGGCGAATATCTTCGTCACGGACAAAAAGCGACGGTCGCGCATCTTCGGGATTTCCCTTGCAGAAACAAAAAAGACATTCGTTGGCGCATTGACGCGGGACGATCTGCTCGAACATCAAGCCGAAATCTTCGCCTTCTTCGCGTTCGACTTCGACTTCCCACGTTTCGCCGTTAATCTTTTTAACGGTCAATTCGAGTTCGGTTTCGCCTGCCGTCTGGAAACGAAAATCGAGATAATCGCGGACAATGCGACCGTTGACGCGGACGATCCGGTCATTCGGCGCAAACTCCAATTCCTCCGCCAGACTGTCCGGCGAAACTTCCGTAATAATTACTCCGGGACGGCGCAACTGCGTCACGGCTGGTGTTACTGCAAATTCATACATCTTTAAAACCTACATTTTAGAATATATTAGAGTTGTTTAATTGACAAAAGACGGCTAAATTTTTAAGCTATCTCCAACATTCCCGCATATTTCACGATATTTCTGTTTTTTCCTTGAATCCGACTTTTGCTTAAGATGCAAAATATTTTACGGCTCTATTGAAAATTATGTTAGATGAAATTCCGGCGAATCCCGTTTCTCACACTCTGTTGAAAAAGAAAATTTTGCTTGCCGAAGACGACAATTCGATGCGTCGTTTTGTCGGTATCGTGCTGCGTCAAGCCGGCTACGAAGTGATTGCGGCGGAAGACGGTTTGGAAGCGATGCAGATTGCGCTCGAAGACGTGTTCGATGCGGTCGTTACCGATGTCGTGATGCCGAATTTTTCCGGCTACGATCTCTGCCGCTCGGTTCGTGCCAACTCGAATCAAAACAAAATTTACTGCATTTTATTAAGCGGACTAAAAAATGAAAATTCCGCCGAAGATTCATCAATCGCCGACGCATTCGTCATTAAAGACGGAAATCTCAAAAAAAATCTGCTCGATGTGCTTGAATCGTTTTTCCCGAAGCAAATCCACGTTTGATTTATGTCCACAGATTATGCACCGAATTCGGGAACAATAATTCATTTCATTACTCGCCTTACGCCTGAAGTGATTTTGGCTTTGTCGCCAAAGGTGACGGACATTATAGCGCAGGCGCAAGCGAATGCAATGAGCGAGAACCCTGCGTTAATCGGGAGAAATTTCCGACGCTGAAAGTGTCGAACACGCCGCGCCGCGAATGTCGCTCACTTTCAGCGAGCAGGTTCCCGATTCGATTCGACGGAGGATTCATTCGCTTTGCTCATTACTCCCGACGCTATGATGTTCGTCACCTTCGGCGACAAAAACAGATTGGTGCGTAAAGTGAGTCTATTAAACGGAAAAACCGCACCTTCAAATGAGATGCGGTTTTCTTTTTGTTTCGGTAAACAGTATTTAAGCCGCCGCTTTGGTTGAAATACCCAAACTTTCGAGCGCGGTGTATTCGAGATTTTGCGAAGTTGCGACCGCTTCATACGTCAGTTTTCCGGCGTAAGTGTTGACACCTTCGGCTAAACCTTTGTCGTCTTTAATCGCTTTTTCAAAACCTTTGTTCGCCAGCGAGAGCGCATACGGCAGCGTTGCATTGGTCAGCGCAAAAGTCGAAGTTCGCGGCACTGCACCCGGCATATTCGCCACGCAGTAATGCAGAACGCCTTCTTCATAAAATGTCGGATTTGAATGCGTCGTCGCGTGTGTCGTTTCAAAACAGCCGCCTTGGTCAACCGCGACATCAACCAAAACCGCGCCGTTCGGAATATCTTTGAGCATATCGCGCGTCACCAATTTCGGAGCTGCTGCGCCCGGAATCAGCACACCGCCGATCACTAAATCAGCGTGTGAAATCGCTTCGTGAATCGCGTAGCGCGAAGATGCGAGCGTCTGCACTTTCGATAAAAATATGTCGTCGAGTTGACGCAGACGGTCGAGATTAATATCAATAATCGTCACCTTTGCGCCCAAACCGACCGCCATTTTCGCCGCTTCCGTGCCGACCACGCCGCCGCCGATAATCACGACATTCGCCGCCGGAACTCCCGGAACGCCGCCCAACAGAATGCCGCGACCGCCGTTCATTTTTTCCAAATATGTCGCGCCGACCTGCACCGCCATTCTGCCCGCCACTTCCGACATCGGAGTCAGCAGCGGCAGAGTTCCCTTTTTATCGGTGATTGTTTCATACGCCACGCCGGTTACTTTTCTTTCCAAAAGCTGTTTCGTCAGTTCGAGTTCCGGCGCGAGATGCAAATAGGTGAAAAGCAG
This sequence comes from Pyrinomonadaceae bacterium, assembly GCA_965247235.1. Classification (GTDB taxonomy): domain Bacteria; phylum Acidobacteriota; class Blastocatellia; order Pyrinomonadales; family Pyrinomonadaceae. Next base: position 4,013,262 of record OZ252004.1, on the reverse strand, counting down.
TTGATTTTCACGCATACGCGGATATTCAGGCGCGACCGGTTCTTTAACCTTGACGATCATCTCGCCCGTCTGCCAGACTTCATCCGCCGTATCGAGCATTTTGCCGCCCGCTTTAACATATTGTTCGTCAGAAAACCCTGAACCGTCGCCCGCCGTTTTCTGCACAAAAACCTCGTGACCGGCATTCGCCAGTGCGTGAACGCCCGCCGGTGTCAGCCCGACGCGGTATTCGTTATCCTTAATTTCCTTCGGTAATCCGATTTTCATTTATAACTCTCCAGTAATTATATTTTTGTTAACAAAGTCTAATTCTTAATTTTACGTTTTTTTACAAATTATTAAAAGGTGTTCGTTAAAACTGTAAATTTTGCATCATCAATCTGCGCCTTTTGCAGTTTGCCAGAATAGCTTAATTACGGCTCTGCATTAAATCCTGCCTGCACAAAATGTTTGTCAAAAGTCAGCGCAGTCTCCAACTCTTTTTGTTTCATCACAACAAACGAAATACAATCGGTCAGCGAATATCGCTTGTCATGATATTTTTGAAACATTGTCCAACCTTCAAAAAATAAATTTTCGTCAATGTGAACGAGTTCGAGAGTCGGACTCAAAAGAATATTTTCGCCGACCTCGACGGCTTTTCCGTGATGATTGCGGCTGTTCAAATATGTAATTGTTTCATCAAAAACGTATGAAGTCGTCACGATAGCAAAATTAGTTTTCACTAAATTTTGCCAATGTTTTAGAGCCGCTTCGTGATTTTGGTCATCGCCCAACTCCAACGCCAGCCAATAACTCGTGTCCGCGAAATAGGTTTTCATTTGCCGTAAATATACTCGTCGTGATTCTCCGAAGCATCGGTAACATCATCGCTCACCGGATTTTTCCCGAAACGCAAAATCGGGTCTTCGCCGGCAAGCGGAATCACGAGAATATAATTTTTCTCCCGACGAATTTCCACTTCCTTCGCGTCGCCCAAAAATTGTTTCGGAATCGTTATTCCTTGTTCGGTTACTTCTGTTTTCATAACTAAATCTCCACTTCATCAATCTGCGCCTTTTGCAGTTTGCCGGAATAGTCAATGTAGAGCGATTTCCATTCGGTGAAAATGTCCAAGACCTGCGTTCCGGCTTGGTATTGTTTACTTTACCTCGTAAGACCGAAAACCATTTTAATCAGTTCATCTGCCTCCCTGACATCGAGCCTGTAGGTGAATGATTTGCCTTGTTCTTTCTTCCACTCTTTAATATTTATAGTGCCGTCTTTATCTTTGTCAGATTCAGGGTTTTTGCCGTCAGCGTCTTTTATCCAGTTTAACGCGTAATCTTTGGTAATGTTGGACGATCTGAGCGGAGCGAATTTATCGGCAAAGCGATTTGGCAATCTTGAGTCAACCATTCTGAATGTTTCTCTCTGAACTTCAACTGCCGCTGCGATTAACGCTCGACGACGAAAATCATACTGATTTTCGTTTGCGCCGACCGTTAAATTAATATCCCGATACTTCAAACCTTCAGCGAAATTTACATCTTTTCGTAATTCATTTGTTACCTGATCGGGCGGATCAATCCAACCGGCGATTACATTTCCGCGCCAGTAACCGATTGCCCCGAAAATCATTGCTCCTCCAGCAGCAAACAAAATAGCTCCAGGTCCGGTTTCAATTCCGAATAATGCTCCTAAGCCTGCGCCGGCAATTGCACCGGCATAAACACCGCTCCAACCGCCGGCTTGTCGAACAGTTTCTGCCGCTAAAGGTCGAAAGGAATTTTTGTCGTAAGATTTTTTTCCGGCAACGCCGAGATCAACGGCGGTCAAGACGACTCCGACAACAGTTAATACACGTCCGACTCGCCCGACTATTTTTGCTCTTTCGTAGGCTTTCGCCAAAACTGCCAGTCTTCCTTCCGCTTCTTCAAGGGTGATTTTTCCGGCTGTGCGGGCTGCCCAAATTTCGTCAGCAGTTTCGATGTAAGGAGTGTGTGCCGAAGATACTTTTTTAACGGCATTTCCGGGAACACCGCCTTCGATCAATACTTCACCCTCGACGTTTTCAATTACTCTAATAATTTTTTTGATTTGTTGCTGTAATCCCTGATTGTTTGGTTCTAATGCGGCATAACGACGCAAGTCCGCTACTACTTCAGGCACAGTGTAAACTCTTGAACCTTGCGCCATAGCCTGTTGAGTATCAATGAGCAAAACCTCTTTGTAGCCTTGCGGGTTTCCGAGCGGCGAGTATTTCCCCATAGTCGGAGAGCCAAACGGTTTATCACTGGCAGACAATAGTTGGGTATCCAAAATGTTTCCCTTAAGAGCGTGTTCGGCAGGTGTAAAGGCAGCCAGCGGATTTTTTGGCTGAAGGCTAAAATCGGTTGGAATAATCTGAACTTTGCGAAGCACGTTTTTTGAACCAATTTCAGGCAGTTGTTCGAAAACGACAAAGGTAAACCCTCGTGCTGGGACAATTGTGGCAGGTATTTGTTGATTTAAAGTATTAGATGACGTGTTTAAAGGCTGATTCGGAACTGAATTAATTAAGCTGCTTCCACTATTTGGGAATCTGAGTCGTTGCCCAACCAACAATTCGTTTGTGTTTTGCAAATTATTAAGTTGCGCGATTTCTCGCCATCTGTTTTTGTTGCCAAACTTTTTCGCGGCAATGTTTTCCAGAGTGTCGCCATATTGCACAATATATTCTTCCATTTTCTAACATTCTCTTTTTTGTTCTGAGAAACCGCTTTCACCTTTATCTTGTCCCGCATCTCCCCAAAACATTGTCACAACTTCATACCAATCATTCGGCATATTCCATTTTGTCCGGTATGTTTGACGCGTCGCATCATCCATTCCGCGCCAAAATGGAAGCCAAATCTCCAGCAACCAGTAATCGTGACGCAGTTCCCAGGGACTGGTCGTAGAGTCATATTTGACCCACGGCGGATCAATATCCTCACCCGCCTCAAATTTGCGGAGTTCTTCCTGCCGGACATCATACTTTTTCTTTTCGTCATCGGTTCCGTATTCATACTTGAAATCAATATGTTCTTTTTCCGCCAATTTTCTGAGCAGCCATTTTTTTATACTCATAATTTTGAATTACGGAATTAAATCTAATAATTTTTCCGCGCGCCGTTTGATGATGTTATTTTCGATAAAATTCCACGCTTCATCTATCGGCGCATCCAAATTCGTGAATCGGACGCGAAAATTGTTAAATTCGGATTCGCCGTTTAATTTACGCGATAATAATTGAAACTTTGATAGTTTGTTGTAGAATTTTTTCGGCGATCTTAATTCAAGATTCAGCCATTGGGCGTATTTCGTTTCTTCTATAGAAATGTTTTCTATTTCGTTCCATTCAATTAATCCGAGTCTAAGCCGTTTGTCTTCGATGCCTTCGAGATTGATTATCAACTGCGGCTCGTTTTGAAAAAGTCCGAAGAGAAGAGAGATCTTTCCCGCGCCGAACACACAAAAACTGACAGCCGCGACCAAGCCGACAATCGCCGTAATTATTTGAAAATCGAACGACGAAACTAAAAGACTTTCGCTTGGCGGAAACAAAATATAAAAGACTTTCACCGCAACGTAAAGAGAGGCGCAAGTCATTAATGCACTCAGCAAAATTCCTTTGACAATCTTCTGTTTTGAGATAAAAATCTCCATCGGCTAAATCTCCACTTCATCAATCTGCGCCTTTTGCAGTTTGCCCGAATAGTCTATGTAGAGCGATTTCCATTCGGTGAAAATGTCTAAGACCTGCGTTCCGGCTTCGCGGTGTCCGTTGCCGGTGCCTTTTGTGCCGCCGAACGGTAAGTGGACTTCCGCGCCGATGGTTGCCGAATTGACGTAGCAGATTCCGGTGTAGAGTTCCTGCATCGCGTAGAACGATTGATTGACATCCTGCGTGTAAATCGCCGACGATAAGCCGTATTTTACGTCGTTCACGATGTCAATCGCTTCGTCCAAAGTTGAGAACGGAATAACCGACGTAACGGGTCCGAAAATTTCTTCCTGCCCGATGCGGTGGTTGCGGTCAACGTCGGTGAAAACGGTCGGTTCGATAAAATAACCGCGCTTAAAGTCGCCTTTGGTCAGACGATTTCCGCCGCACGCGAGCGTTGCTTTGTCTTCTTTTTGTCCGATTTCGATGTAAGCCAAGATTTTTTCCATCGCGGCTTGGTTGATGACCGGACCGACTTCGGTTTTGGTATCAAGACCGTTGCCGACTTTGAGTTTTTTAACTTTTTCGACGAGCTTTTCGCAGAATTTTTTATAAACTTTTTTGTGAACGACCAAGCGCGACGAAGCCGTGCATCGCTGCCCCGAAGTTCCGAACGCGCCCCACAGAGAGCCTTCGACGGCGTTGTCAATGTCGGCATCGTCCATCACGATAATCGCGTTTTTGCCGCCCATCTCTAATGACACGATTTTGTTGTTTCGCGCACACGCTTCGGCGATGATTCTGCCGGTGTCGGTCGAGCCGGTGAACGAAATCAGGCGCGTGTCTTTGTGATTGACCAACGCTTCGCCGGGTTCGCTGAAACCGTTGACGAGATTGATGACACCTTTCGGAATTCCGGCTTCTTCGCACGATTTGATGAGGTTAATTGTTGAAAGCGGCACGTCTTCGCCCGATTTCATCACGACCGTGTTGCCGCAGACTAACGCCGGAATCAATTTCCACGAAGGAATCGCCATCGGAAAATTGAACGGCGTAATCAGACCGCAAATTCCGACGGGTTGGCGAACGCACATCGCAAATTTGTTCGGCATCTCCGCCGGAGTCGTAAAGCCGTGCAGCCTGCGCCCTTCGCCCGCCGTGTAATATGTGCAGTCAATCGCTTCCTGCACGTCGCCGCCGGCTTCCTTCAAAACCTTGCCCATTTCGCGCGTCATTTGCCGCGTAAATTCGTCTTTGTTGTCGCGCAGTATTTCGCCGAGACGAAACAGAATCTCGGCGCGTTTCGGCGCGGGTGTGCGCCGCCATTTCGTCGCCGCATCTTTCGCCGCCGCGACTGCGTTGTCCACATCTTCGGCGTTCGATTTCGGAAAACGTCCGACGACATCCGAAGTGTCCGCCGGATTGATGTTTTCAAAATACTCGCCCGACGCGCTTTTCACCCATTCGCCGCCGATGTAGTTGTGAAACTTCTCGACCTTCCCTTTCGCCGTTTTTTTGTTTTTCGCTTCTTTTGCTTTTGTCATAATTGTTAATCGGTTGTCGGCTGTCGGTCATCAGTTATCATTTTCTTATTGATAACCGATAACTGATAACTGATGTTACGCAGATTCAAACAGTTTTAAAATCGGAACACGGACACTCTTGTCCGAAAGCGTTTGCAAACGCTGCCGGTCTTAATTTATTTTCAACTCGAATAGAACCTAGACAATTTTCAAACGCTCGCGCGTTTATTCGGACAAGAGTGTCCGGGTTCCGGTCATTTTAATCTTAATGCGTAACATCAGTGATAACTGTGACTGTTAATATCCTAACCCAACTCGCGCCGCGCCTCAATCGGTTCGAGGCGAACGGCGCATTGACGACGGTTCACGCCGTGAACGAATGCGCTGCTTTAACCATTGATTTATCGGTGAATGTGTTTATAATGCTTGTAAATTATTTGACTTGTCGCGCCTGAAAGTGTTTCGCGCCGCTGCCGACAGTATTCTTTCCGGTTCGATGCCGGATAAAGTCTGCACCGGCGTTATCAAAGTTCTAATAAAAAACCAATAATTCAGCCTCGGAGAAACATTCAAAATGAAGCATATCGTCAACAAACTGGCGCAGTTCACGCTGATCGTCGGTTTATCAATCACCTTTAACCAATCAATCAAAGCCCGATCCGCGCTCGACGGCTTTGATCCGAACGCTAACGCGACGGTTTTTGCTTTTGTATCTCGTTGATGTAAAGTGTCAACAAAATAATATTGAATGTTTGGATGATTCGGCAGAAGAAAAAAGTATATTAAACAATTTTAAGTTAATAGTATCGGTTTTAGTTTTGGTCGGCGGCGGTCGGCGCGGGGGCGCAGGCGGCGACTTATACGGTCACGAAAATTGCCGATACAAAATCGAAAAGTATCGTTGAAATTATCGGCAGCAAATCGTTGATGCGGACGCAGTAAAGGCAAAACTGCACAGTAACTTCGTCAACTGTGTGCGTGTTTCCGCATTTATTGCATATTTTATAATGGTAAAGCGTATTACTTAGATTTTTTAACTAACGGAGATTTCTAAAATGAAAAAAATTTGTTTATTACTATTCGTCATCTGTTTAATGTTTTCAGCAGCTTCGGCTCAACGCACGAGCGTTGGTAAAGATGAAGTTACGGGAACATTTCGTTTGTATTTTGACGGCGGCTCGAAAGGCGGTTTCAACGAAGCTAAAATTTCAGCACTCGGCGAAGGTAAGCTCGAAGTCAGCTTAAACCTGACTTATCCATATAAAGACAGTCGCGGAAAAATGACCGCAAATTTCGGTGCTGCCGAAGGAGCAGCCGACATCACCGGCGATACGGCTGTATTTAGTCCCGAAGGCACGGAAACGTGCAAGATTACAATTAAATTTGTCAAACCCGGGCAAATTAAAATTACCGAAGACGGCGGAGAAAACGGTTGCGGTTTTGGTCGCAATGTTTATTCCGATGGAATTTATATTAAATTAAAAAGTAAAAAAAAGAGGTAAATAATGAATAAATTTTTTATGTTCCTAATAGTTTCCACAGCAGTTTTTTTAAGTTTTACAGCTTGTTCGTCAACTGCGACAAACGCCGGAAAAACTTCCGAGCAGCCCAAAACTAATGACTCTAAAGTTGAAATTAGCAATACAAAAAACAATACTAATGAAGCAAATAAATCGGCTTCAAATGAGAATGTTTCCGCTGAACAAACATTAGCAAGTGATAAGTCAGCGTGTTTAACTGCCAAAATTGACGGCAAAAAACTGATTGCAAATCAAACTTTTGTCTTCGATTATGAACCGTTTGCTAAATCGTGTTTCGTGACCTTCGCCAACAAAGACGAGATGCTTGACGACAAAGATGTTCCGCGTGGTTCGACTTTTTACATTTTCAAAGACGGCAAACAGGTTTATCAATTTGATGATGCGTTCGACGGACAACCTGCGTGTTGGGTTGAAGCAGTCGGGTTTGAAGACCTGAACAACGACAAAAAGACAGATGTAATTGTTGTCGGAAAATGTTTGGCGGCGAAAGATTCTTACGCGGTGAATGCCGTTTATGCTAACGAAGGCGGAAAATTCAAAACCGACAATACGGCAAATCAAGAACTGGAAAACTTTACGACGATCCGGCAAATCAGCGATTTCGTCAAAAAGAACAGCGGAAAATTCTTTGCCGCGAAATAAATTCAGCCCGTTTCGGATCAATAGCCTTCTAGTTTGCAATCATAAAAACTAATTTTTTATCCGACCCGATCTTTTTTCAAAAAATACATTTTAGCAGGCAAGGAATTATTATCAGCCAAACTGAAAATAGGTTTGGAATTTTAAAAAACGAGGGAAGAAAATATGAAAAATATAATTTTAGGTTTATTGACAATCGTGTTATTTACCGCAATGGCAACGGTTTCTTTTGCCCAAAAAGGCAATGACGTTGAACGAAAAATCAAGTTTGCCAAAGGCAAATCTACGGCAACCGTGAAAGATTCAATCGCGGACAGAAACACGACACATACCTGGATTGCCGGAGCAAAAGCAGGTCAAACGCTGACGGTTGTTTTCGCTTCAACACGCAAAGATGTAGATTTCTGCATCAGTTACCCGAACGGAGGAACGGATGACGATTCCTGCAGCAAGCGAAAATGGATAATTAACCCGACTGAAGACGGAAATTATACTTTCACGATTGATTCAAAACGCGAAAATACGCCGTATACATTAACCGTAACAATAAAATAGAGAGAGAAAACTGTCATGAAAAACAAAACTACGATTGCAATTACATTATTCTGCATTTGCCTGTTTTCAATAAATGCAATGGCTTACGAACTGCCTGCCGAGTGCAAAAAGATTTTGGACACTAAATTTTCCGGTTGGAAAATGTCAGAACCTATCGAAGGCGTTTCGGCATATTTTAAGACCGAAAAAATAACCAACGCTCCGAATTTGACAATGGGCGATTGGAACGGCGACGGCAAACCGGACTACGCGGCGTTGATCGAATACGGAAAGTGGATGAGCGACGATAAAGTAGAACATCCGTCGTTTTGGACAATCGCGTTTATCAAAACTGCTAAAGGCTACAGCTATTACAAACTCGAAGGCGGCGATTATCTGCAAACCGTAAAAAAAGGCAAAAAAGATTTTAACGCCGAAACAAACAAAAACTTTATTCATAAAACCGACGCGATTTTCTCCGGCATTTGGGGAAAATCAGGCACGGTTTATATTTGGGACAAAGCAAAATTCAAATCGGTTATTACGAGCGATTAACTGATTGGAACGCAGACACTCTTGTCTGCAAGCGTTTGCAAAACGCTAACTGACTTTGGTTATCTTTAAATTGAACTTTACCAAGCACTTCCCGAACGCTTTCGCGTCCGTGCGGACAGGAGTGTCCGCGTTCCGATCTAAATTATAAAAGGAAAAAACCTATGAAAATCAAATTTTTATTTTTAACCGTGCTTATTTTGGCGGTTGCGTCGGTTGGCTTTGCCCAATCAAAACCGAAGGCTGATGAAACAATCCAAGCAGCGATGAAAAACTTTATCAATTCGATCGAGACAAAAAACACGGGCGTTTTTCTGAGCTACGTCTCGCCGACCAAAGGATTGACCGTGATGAACACGATTGACCAAGGCGATGAAGGCAATGCGGACAAACCGATGCTCGATTCAAAATTGGAGTATAAAAAGCTCGCCGCCGACTTCAAAAAGAAAGGAACGCATTATCAAGACATTTTTTTGCCGTCGCCCGACAGCCCGAATTTCCACGACGGTTTTGCCAAGCGAAAAGAAAAATGGAAGTTGGTCAAAGGCGATAAATTTCAAATCATTGACGCAGACACGGGCAAGCCGAGCAATGCGTTTTACATTAAGCTGGAAAAGACAGGCGACCGTTGGTTCGTGACCGAAGTCGGGCGGTTGATTTCGTAAATTTCCGCAGAGCGAAAAAAATTTTGCCACAGATGCACACAGATTTAAGAAGATAAAAACGATGATAAGAAAATCATCCTGCTTTTATCCTGTTTTTTTATCCGTGTGCATCTGTGGCAAAAATGTATTATGCTCAATGGAATCAATTAATTGCGGCAGTTTCTCATCAATGCAATGAACTAAAATTTATTCGTAATTTAGAGGAACATCTCGTCAAATGAATATCAAACCTATTTTTCTGCTTTTGCTTTTCATCTTTTTATCAATCAACGCCAACGCGGAGACTTATACGGTTACGAAAATTGCCGATACGAACGACGGCGTATGCAATGGAGATTGCAGTTTGCGGGAAGCGATTACAGTGGCGAACGGCACGGCGGCGAATGATGTAATTATTTTTGATGCGAGTGTTTTTGCAACGCCGCAGACAATCACGCTCGGCGGAACGGAACTCGGAATTTTCAACAACGGCAGTTTAACCATCAACGGTCTTAACGGCTTAACCGTTTCAGGCAACAATGCGAGCCGTGTTTTTTTGATTAACTCATCGGCAGTCGTTACGCTGAACAGCCTCGCCATATCAAACGGAAGATTCGAGTTTGGCGGCGGAATCTTCAATGACAACGGCACGCTGACGATAAAAAATTCGACAATTTCAAATAATGCGGCAACGGGAAACTTCGGTGGCAGCGGCGGCGGTATTTCAAACGGCGGTGTTTTGAACATTATTAATTCAACACTTTCAGGAAATCAGGCTGTATCCGGCAACAGCGGAGGTTTCGGCGGAGCGATTTATAATGCCGCAACTGTCAGACTGACAAACTCGACCATCGCTTTTAACACCGCACCGGGCGGCGGCGGAATCTGGAACGCAGCCGGAACGGTAACGTCGGGCAATTCGATCATTGCCAATAATTTCGGCTCAGTCGCGTTCGATTTTTTCGGCACATTAACTTCGCAAGGTTATAATCTAATCGGCAATACCAACAACACGACCATAACCGGAACAACGACCGGCAATATTTTGGATGTTCCCGCCGGACTCGGACCGCCGGCAAAAAATGGCGACGAATCTTTTACTCATGCATTGCTCGCCGGTTCGCCCGCCTTAGATACGGGACTCAACTCACTCGCCGTTGATGAAAACGGTCAACCGCTGACGACCGACCAACGCGGGGCGGGCTTTCCGCGAATCTTTGGCACAGCGGTTGACATCGGTGCTTTCGAGGCAGGTAATCCTTTGAATCTGACAGTTGACACGAACGGCGACAGCGGAAGTCTTTCGGCTTGCACGTCTGCGGCGGGCGATTGTTCGCTTCGCGGGGCGATCTCGCGGGCAAACTCTTTAACGGGCAACGATACAATCACGTTTGACCCGAGCGTCTTTGCTGCGACACAGACAATTACGCTCGGCGGTTCGGAACTTATAATCGCCGCCAACGGAAGTTTGACGCTTGACGGCATCAACGGTCTGCGGATTTCCGGCAACAATATCAGCCGTATTTTTACCGTCAATGCGGGAGCGGTAGTCAATTTCAATAATTTAACCTTGAGCGGCGGCAGAAGTGTAACCGAAGGCGGTGCGATATTTAATTCGGGAACAATAACAGTTACAAATTCGACAATTTCAGGAAATACCGCAATTAACAACGGCGGAGCGATATTTAATTCGGGAATAATTACCGTTACGAATTCGACTTTTTCGGGAAATACAGCAGGTGGCAAAGGCGGGGCAATATATCACAACAGCGGAGCATTAGCCCTCATTAATTCGACCGTTTCCGGCAATGGTTCAAACGACAACGGAACATTCGGCGGCGGAATCTATGTTAATTCCGGCAGCCTCAATCTTACAAATTCGACCATTGCCTTTAATGCCGCCAATAGCGGCGGCGGCGTATTTAATTCCGGCGGCACGGTTAATGCCGGAAATACGATTATCGCAAGAAACAGTGCGTTACTTTCGCGTGATTTTTCAGGCACGCTCAATTCACGCGGCTACAATTTAATCGGCAACACTATTCTGACAAATATCACCGGAATAGTAACCGGAAATCTTTTGGACATCAATCCCCAACTCGCACCATTGCAGAATAACGGCGGCGGCACATTTACCCACGCTCCTTTGAGCGGTTCACCGGCAATAAATGCGGGAAATAATTCACTCGCTCTTGATGCAGCAGGTCAACCGCTGATGACCGACCAACGCGGCGCGGGTTTTCCGCGAATCTTAAATGGCAGAGTTGACATCGGTGCGTTTGAATCGGCATTACCGCCGCCGCCGCCTGATTTTGTGGTTGATACCGTGAGCGACGACAACAGTTTATCCGCTTGCACCGCCGCTATAAATGATTGTTCGTTGCGTAGTGCAATCGCACTCGCCAACGCAACGGCGGGCAACGAAACAATCAATTTTGATTCGGGCGTTTTTGCTTCATCGCAAACAATTACGCTGGCAAACGGAAACCTTCCGATAAGCAACGATTCAATAACCATTAACGGAATCAATGGATTAAGGATTTCAGGCAACGATGCGAGCCGTATTTTTCTGGTTGCCGCAGGTGCAACGCTCAATCTGAACAATCTGACGCTGACGGGCGGTTTTCAAGGCGGCGACGGCGGAGCGATTTTCAGTCAGGGAACGCTTAACTTAACCAATTCGACCATTTCAGCAAATCGCTCAACCGAACGCGGCGGAGGTATTTTCAATTTTGCGGGAACAGTAAATCTCGTTAATTCAACCATTTCGGGCAATTTCCTAAACGCGGTCAGTCAAGGCGGAGGAATTTACAATCTTTCGGGAACGGTCAATTCAACCAATTCGACCATCACCAACAATAGTGCGGGCGACGGCGGCGGAATCTACAACGATTCGGGAACGGTCAACGCGGGAAATACCATCATCGCGGGAAACAATTCGGCAACTTCGCCCGATTTTTTCGGCACGCTCGATTCACGCGGTTACAATCTTATCGGCAGCACGAATTTAGCAAATATTACGGGCATCACGAGCGGAAATATCCTGAACGTCAACGCTGGGCTTGCACCACTGGCAAACAATGGCGGCGGCACTTTTACGCATCAATTACTTGCAACTTCGCCCGCGATTGATGGCGGAAATAATGCACTTGCGGTTGACACAAACGGACAGCCGCTGACCACCGACCAACGCGGAGCAGGCTTTTCGCGGGTTTTGAGTGCTTCAGTTGACATTGGTTCGGTAGAAAACCGTGAAGCAGTTTTGATAGTTGACACTTTAAGCGACGACGGCAGTTTGACGGCTTGCACAAATGCCCCGAATGACTGTTCGCTTCGCGGTGCAATTCTGCGTTCTGCTAATATTATAAATACGGTAATTTCTTTCGATTCCGCCGTTTTTGCTTCGCCACAGACAATCACTTTGACAAACGGGAACTTTACTATTAACAATTCGAGCGGCTCTACCGTAACAATCAACAGCTCAAACGGCGTAAGAATTTCGGGAAACAACACCGGCTGCGTTTTCACAGTTTCCTCGACCATAGCTTTGCAAGGGCTGACAATCACCGACGGCAACTGCGGCGTTAGAAACAGCGGCACATTAACAGTGACGAATTCGACCATTTCAGGCAATTCGGGATTTGACGGCAGAGGCATTTATAACACCGGCACGGTAAATCTGATGAATTCGACCATTTCAGGCAATTCATCAGGAACGGATGGCGGCGGCATTTACAACTCGTCCGGCATAGTAACATTGACAAATTCGACCATCTCAGGCAATTCGGCACGCAAATTCGGCGGCGGTATTTTCAATAGCACCGGCACAGTAACATTGACGAACTCGACCATCTCAGGTAATTCGACAAGAGACTTGGTAGGCGGCGGCATTTACAGCATCGGCAACAGCAGTATGATAAATCTGAGAAATTCAACCATTTCAGGCAATTCGGCAAGCAGCGGCATGGGTGGCGGAATCTACGGCAATGTTTCTTCACGAAATTCTATTATTGCCGGTAATTCCAGTCTTACTTCCGGTCCTGACATTTTAGGCATCCTCACGTCGCAAGGTTACAATTTAATCGGCAGCACGTTTGGTGCAACGATCAACGGCGACACCACCGGAAATATCCTTAATGAATTTGTCCGACTCGCACCGCTCGGCTTCTACGGCGGACCAACGATGACACACGCTCTGCTTTCAAATTCACCGGCAATAAATGCCGGAAACATCACAAATTCGCCAACGCTCGACCAACGCGGAGCCGCCCGAATCGGCACGGCGGACATCGGTGCGTTTGAATTAAACAACACAGAAAACGGTGGAAGCTATGTCGCAGCTTTGCCAAACGGTTCACAAAATGTCGGTTATAATTTTACGCTTGCACCAAACAACGGCATACTCGTTAACGACTTGACATTCGATTATTCGGTAACGAGTGGAAGTTTGCCGAACGGTTTATCGCTGACAAACAGTTTTGCACAAACGACAGTTGTCGCCATCAGCGGAATTCCGACGCAAGGCGGCACATTTAATTTCACAATCACCGCAACCAACGGCGTAAATTCAAATACCACAAATTACACAATGAATGTTTTTGCGCCAACTGCGGCGGGTGTGAATGTGTCCGGCAGAGTGCTGACACCGGAAGGCAGAGGATTAACCAACGCTTCCGTCACTTTGACCGATACCAACGGCATCACCCGCACGGCGCGGACGAGTTCGTTCGGTTATTATCACTTTACCGAAATCGCCGCCGGACAAACTTATATTATTGCGGTGCGCTCGAAACGCTACGAGTTTGCCCCGCAAGCATTTGCCTTTAACGAAGATGTCAGTAATCTGAACTTTTTCGCCGGCAGATCGCAGAATGCTCCGGTTTATTAAAACAACCGGCGCGACATCGCTAAAACCGCGCTTGTCATCTTGATAAACGAAGACAACCTCAGCGGTGTCGCGCCCGTCACTTCAACAAACCTGCGTGACTTTGCTAAAATCGCGCCCGTTTGTCTGAATAATCAGTCCGGCTTTCGTCAAAATAAGCGCAACCGTCGAAACGACGCGCACGGCGATTGACAAAATGTGCGTAACTTTAATCTAAACGCGCTTATTTTTATTGACAAAACGCAAATTTTAACGGATGATGTCAAAGACTTGTTCGATAACAATCTAAACACCAAAGGAGAATGATTATATATGCCGCCGAAACCGGAAGAATCAATGCAAAAATGCGAACAAACACTAACCGCCGTGACGGAAATCGCGTCGAAAATCGTTTTCGGCGGAATGGATGCCGCCGCGTATCTGGCAAAAGTCCAGCCGATGCGCGATGCGCGAACATTAATTGCCGACCTCGAAGCGCAGTTGTCCGCCGCCCGCGCTCACCGTGAAACAGTTGATACCGAAGGTCTGGCAGCCGAACAGCTGGTCGTCAACGGCATCATCGGCGACCCGAATTTCGGTCCCGACAGTCCGCTCTACGGCGCGACCGGACGCACCCGCAAAAGCGAGCGCAAGTCCGGGTTGACCCGCAAGAAGAAAACCGGCGACAAATAATCGAAAGCACATAAAAAAAAGCGGCGCGTTCAAAGTTTGAACGCGCCGCTTTTTTTTGTTAATCGTCTTCTATTGAACCGTGAACTGCACGATTTTCAACTGCGTTTCGCGTCCGCCGCGCTTGCTGTAAACGTGAAGCACGACCGGATCGCCGATTTTGAGATTTTTAACGATGTCGTCGAAACTTTTCAAATCGGTGACGGTGACGCGGTTGATACGCTGGATCACGTCGCCTTCGGTGAGCGCGTCCGCGCCGTTTGAAGAGCGGACATCGGCGATGTAGCTTGCCGGGTTGATTTCCTTGACGAGCAAACCTTTTTGTCCGGCGATTTTGGCGGCGGCGGTGGCTTGCGGCGTGAGTTCGGCGAGCGTTAGCCCGAACGGTTTGAGTTCTTCTTTCGCGCCGCCGATTGGCAGTTTTTGGCGCGTGTCGGTGTCGTTTACCGCCTGATTATTAGAAGGTCTTTCGGCGAGTTTGAGCGTCGCGGTTTTGCGTTCGAGCGCACTGCCCGTGTCGCGCAGATATGTAATCTGCACGTCTTCGCCGGGTTTCGTGAGCGCGACTTTGGCGATTAAATCCTGCGCGTTTTCGACTTTTTGACTGTTAAATTCCAAAATCACATCGCCCGCCTGCAATCCGGCTTTGGCGGCTGAACTGAGCGGATCGCGGACATCGGTAATAATCGCGCCGCCGGTTTGTCCGAGTTTGTAAACTTTGGCAAATTCCGGTTTAACCGAATCTAAAATTACGCCGAGATAACCGCGATGAACCTTTCCGCCCTGCAAAATCTGGCTGTAAACATTGGCGGCTTCGTTTGCCGGAAGTGCAAATCCGATACCGTTGTAATCGCCGGTCGAAGTGGCGATCTGTGAATTGATGCCGACGACTTCGCCGTCCATATTAACGAGCGGTCCGCCGGAATTGCCGCGATTGATCGCCGCGTCGGTTTGAATAAATTTTTGAAAGACGGAAGCCTGCGGCGTTTGACGTTCGGTTTGCGAAATAATGCCCGCCGTCACCGTCCGCGCCAGACCGAACGGCGAACCGATTGCCAGAACCCAATCGCCGACCCGCGCTTTTGAAGAATCGGCAAGTTTGACGAACGGCAAATCTTTGCCCGTCTCTATTTTCAGTACGGCGACATCGGTTTCATCATCCGTGCCGACGACTTTCGCCTGATATTCTTCGCCCGAATCGAGTTTGACGGTGATCCTTGAAGCATCTTCGACGACGTGCAGATTCGTCAGAATATAGCCGGATTTGTCCACGATAAATCCGCTGCCGACGGCATACGACGGGCGGCGCGACTGCTTGCGGAAAAACTCCATAATATCGTCCGGGTCTTGCGAAGCGGGCGCGTCGCCTTTGACCGCGACCTCGGGAACTTTGCCTTTGGTGTCAATATTGACGACTGCCGGTTCGACGATTTTGGCGACCTCGGCGAACGAAGCCGACAGTCGTTCCGGTGTCGTCGTCGTATTTTTCAGAGCCTGCACCGCCGTTTCGTTTTGTCCGAAAACTGACGGATTAATCGAAAGTGCCAAGCCGCAAACCGCCGCCGCGATTTTGATTCTATTTATCAAACGGATATTTTTTTCTCTCAACATAAAACTTCCTGTTAAATTTAAGATTCTGACTGAAATATGGTGCGTTTCAATTATAACAAATCAATAGGCAAATAAAAGAATTTTATTCCCGGCGGAACGCGCACATTCCTGTTCGCGTGTCTAAATTTATTTTCCAAAGCGGAAATCTACGAGCAAACCGGAACGCGCACATTCCTGTTCGCGTGTCTGGATTTTGTATTTTGAAAGAAATCTACACACGCGAACAGGAATGTGCGCGTTCCCGCAATCTACACACGCGAACAGGAATGTGCGCGTTCCCGCAATCTACACACGCGAACAGGAATGTGCGCGTTCCTGCCGGAATTACATTTTCAGCAAAACTTTCATCGTGCCTTTGACGGCGGCTGTGTCCATTGCGCGAACGGCATCGGCAAGCGGAAATTCGGCGGAGATCAGTTTTTCGACATCAATCGCGCCGGTTCGCAGCAGTTCGAGCGCGGGCGCGAAACGTCCGCAACGCGAGCCGACAATCGTGATTTCATCAACCACGACGCGCCACATTTCGAGATTTGTTTTGCCCTGAAATGTTGATTTCAAAACGAGTTTGCCGCGCGGCACGAGCAAATCGAGCGCGGTTGCAAAGCCTGATTCCGCACCGCTTGCTTCGACGACGACATCGAACGAACGGTTCATTTTCGGCACGGCATCATTCAACAAAATCGTTTCGAGTGAGGCTGACGCGGCGAGCGCGAGTTTCGCTTCGTGTTTGCCGATCAAACAGACATTTTTGCTTTTTAACGCCAAACTCATCGCGCATAAAATTCCGAGTTTGCCGTCGCCGATCACCGCCACGCGCGTATTTTCAGTAATTTCAATTTGTTCAGTGATACCGTAAGCCGCTGCCAAAGGTTCGGTAAAAACCGCCGCATCGTCGGATATTCCGTCAGCAACTTCGAGCAGATTTCCGGTCGGCAGCGACAAAAATTCGGCGTGTGCGCCGTCGCGCCCGTGAATGCCGAGAACGGTTCGTTTGAAACAGTGCCGCGAATCGCCCGACAAACATAAACGACACGCGCCGCAGCCCGCATTGATCTCGCCGACAACGCGCTTGCCGAGCCATTTTTCGTCCGTCGAATGTTCGACCACGCCGACGAATTCGTGTCCGATTGTCCCCGAAAATCCGGCATAACCGCGCACGATTTCCAAATCGGTGTTGCAAATGCCCGATTTGATGACGCGAATCAACGCCTCATTCGCCAATGTTGGAGCGTTGATTTCGCCGAGTTTTAATTGATTATTTTCAAATCTGAGAGCTTTCATAGTTTTACAGTTAGCAGTTAGCAGTTAGCAGTTAGCAGTTTCAGAAGGTTTGAATTAATTGACAAAAAGCTAAATCGGCAAAGAGAAATATTCGATCCCAAATTTATATAAGCTACCTGATAACTGTTAACTGCTAACTATTAACCGTCAACGTATAAGCTGCATCGCAGCGCGGCGTGTGTTTTTCGTCGGTCGGGGCGAAGCCGAATTTTTCGTATAATTTGACGGCTTCGACGAGAACGGTCGCGGTTTCGAGATAGATTCGTTTGAAACCGAGAGTTTTTGCGGTTTCGATCATTCGCTGTAAAGTTTCTCTGCCGATGCCGCGTCCGCGCAGTTTCGGCGAGAAATACATTTTTCGCAGTTCGACGGTTTCGCCGTTCAACGGGTAAAGTCCGACCGTGCCGACGAGTTCGCCGTCCATCGTTTCGAGCAATTCAAACACGCCGCCGCGATTTGTGTAATTGGCTTCGATGTCGGCAATATCGCGGTCGGTTCCCGGCAAATCAGGCTCTAAACCGTATTCGCGCAAAACCGAAAACACCAGATTTTGAATATTTTGACAATCGGCGTTGATGGCGGAACGCCTCAGTATTTCAGAGTTTTCATTCATTTCGGTAATTTTTGGAGCAAGCCGGTAAACTATTTTTTATAATAAAGTTTTAAGTCTTTTTCGCCGACGATCAGCCAATTGTTATCAGTATTTTCAAGTTGTAATTCGGTTTTTACTTTGCCGCTCGAAGTGTCTTCTTCGCTGACAAAATTCCATTCCTTGTCGAACACGGCGGTCGCGTGTTTGCCGTCCGCATCAGGCGTGACGACGAGATTTGAAATATTGACTTCAATGGAATCAAATTTTTCAAACGCCTTTTCTTTATCGGCGCGAACCGTTTCATTGCTCGCGCCTTTTTTGTTGTAATAATCAATCTTGTCGCCGTATTTGTCCATAAATGCGTCGAGATTTAAGCCTTCAGCCGCCGATTTCCAGTCGTCAATCGTTTCGCCCACATCCTTTTTAATCGTCGCGGTTTCGTCGGCGGACAATGTTTCGGTGTTGCCAATCGTGTAGGAATTGGTCACGATTTTCGGTGTCAGAGTCGGCGTTTTAACGGGTTGATTAACGGCTTGATTGACGTTTTTAACCGCATTTTGATTCGCTGCGTTAGTCGTGACGTTGATGGTTTTGACGATCTCCGGTTGATTATTTCGCATCAAAAACCACGCGCCGATGACGATCCCGAACAGTGCGAGCATCGCCGCCATCGTTCCGGCGATGATTAATCCGGTGCGCGATTTTCGCGGCGGCGCGTCTGCCGTCGTCTTGTAAACATTCGGCGTTTGCCGGTTCGCGTCGTATGGATTTTGATAATTAGCCGAACCTTGATTAGTCGGGCGATTGGAAATCACCGTTTCGGCTTCACCGTAATTTGCCGTATTCATCTGCGAAGATTGGATTTCGGCGAGAAACGTGCCGTCCTGCAAACAGTATTTCAGCGTTTCGTCGGAGTATTGCGTTTGGCATTGCGGACAATATTTCATTTTTTTATGATCGGGAAAGAATTTCAAGCAAAGTTTTGACGCTTAAAATGATAAACTCAAGCGTTGAAAATTGGAAAGCCGCCGCGTCTATATTTGGCACAGCAGCAAAGTTTTTTTTAATTTTCCGAGTTTTTCTATTATAATTGATCTGAATAAGCCGGAGTTTTACAAAGTTTATGAAGTTTGCAATCAATCGAAAAATCATTGCGTTTATTTTGACGGCAATTGTCATCTGCTGCTTTTCCGCTTGCGGAAAAACCGCCGCCGACAATGTGCGGCACAGCAGCGAACCGACGCCGACCAACGCTTACAAACTACTATATAAGTCCGTCAAAGCAAAAAATACCGACGATATTAAGAGCGTTTTAACGCAAAAAACTCTCAATTTTGTTGATTCCGCCGCGCAGAGACAAAACGTCACGGTCGAAAAAGTTTTGGAAAACGGTTTAACCGCGACGACCTTTACGACGGTGATGCCGGAAATTCGTGATGAGCGCATCAAAGATGATATGGGCGCAATCGAAGTTTGGAATTATAAAGATTCAAAATGGGAAGATTTACCGTTCATTAACGAAAACGGCGGATGGAAATTAGCCGTCGGCGATGTTTTCGGCGGCACATATAAATCTCCCGGCAAAGGTCGCGCACAAATTGAATTTGAAGCGAAACCTCAGCCGACAATTACGCGCGATGCGCCGGCAAACAGTAATTCGGTAATTCCGAATGCTCCAAATTCCGCCATTAACCCCGCAAATTCAAAATGATTTCTCAAACTGCCGTCGAAGAAATTGTCAAACTTTATCAAAAGCACGGCTGGCATTTGCGGCGCGTTTTGCTAACCGCTGAATTAAAAAATAATCTGACGAACGCGCCTGAAACTATCTTCGGAGATGCCGAAATTATCGAATCGGAAATGGACGGCGCGTGGTTTTCGCGGGTTTCAAACACCGAACAGACGGCGTGGGAACTGCGTCATTTGAGCGCGTCGCCGTTTGCGATGATGGAAATGATTGACAACGAATTGGGCGTTGAAGAAAGGCAGGAAGTTTTGGAAATGATCGAAGATCGCCTGTCGGAAAAAGTAACAAAACCGCCAGCCAAAACCGCGCCGACCGATTATAATAAGCCGAATCAAACATTCTGGAAACCTGTCAAATAACTACACTTTCCAAGTTTTCGGGCGTTTTCCGAAGATACATCCGCTGCCGTTTGTCGAGCATCTAAAATATCGCTTGACAAGCATTCCGGGCAAGCGCAAACTTATTAAGTTAAAAATGATGATGATTAAAAATTTCGGTGCGCGTGTTGAAAAAATTTGGGACGATATGCGCCCGGTCACAAAAAAAATTATTGCCGGTGCGCTGCAAACCATCAGTGCGCCGATTGCTCAAATTCCGAAATTTTCCTATGACGCTCAATCGGATTGGGAATTGAGTCTTTTGCTGTCCGCGCTCGATGAACAGGCGAAAGACAAAGCAGTGCAGGCTGATGCCGGAAAGTTGAGCGAAATCAGGCATTTGGCGGAAACCTGCGTCCGCGTTCTGGAAACCAAAACCGAATCAGCGGAGATTTTTATTCAGCTTGGCGAAAGGCTTTTGAAACAGAACGATTATCAAGGTTTCGACAAACTTTCCGACGCGCTCGGCGCAAGATTTTCCGCCGTCGAAATCGCCGAAATCATCCGCCAAACCGAACTGCCGCAAATCCGCGCCGTCGCCTTTGAAACGCTCGCCGTTTTGCCGCCGTCCGCGCTTTTGCCGATTCTCGAAGATTCGCTCTACACCGAAATCGCCTTCGCCGCGCTCGAACAACAGGCATTTGAATTTGAAAACGAAGAAGCACGAAATATGCTCGAACAGTTTGAATCCGACGAAGAATGATTTTAGGTGTGAATGGTGAGTTTTAAGTGTGAGTTGTGAACTGTGAAAGGTGAGTTAAAAATATTTTTAACTCACCTTTTATTTTTAAACAATAGAAAGGATGAGTGATAAATGAGTTACCTCTTTATTCATCCCTCATCTCTCAGCCTTCATCCCTCAAACAATTCTGCCTGAAAGCCACGCCTGAACGGTAATGATCGAGCCGTTTCGCGGTTCGGCTTCAACGTATTTGAAATCAGCGACGACATCAATTTCGCCGCCGAGAGTTTCAATTAAAAACCAGTAAAATTTTTCGCCCGTCAGCGCATTTGTTTTAAGCGCAAATTCTTTAACTTCACCTGAAAATTTGCCGATGGGACGCGCCGCGCTTAAATCTTCGGTTTTCTCCGCGCCTTCGACGGCGAAAAGTCCGGTCGGAACAAATGATTTCGAGGCAAATTTTATTTCATCTTCCTGTCCGTCATAAAACTGCTGCTCGTCATCGTAGATTTTCAAATCATTCGATGCAAACGCCGTCAGTTTAATTTCGACGGTTTGCGGCAACTGCAATTCGGGAATCGCACGAAAATCCGGCACGTCGAAGACAAACGGATATTCGCCTGATTCGGGATTCGTTTCGTCGGACGGATTTGCCCACGCATAAAAACCGCCGTCGAGATCGGAAGATTCGCGTTCGATTTTCTGCGTGAGCGCAACCGTGCGGCGGCTTTTGCCCGCGAAATGCGGATTGAAACCGATTAATTCCTGATCGAGATTGCCCTGAAGCCAAATTTCCGCGCCCGAACGGTCGGAAAATTTCAAATAAAATCCGCGCGGCGGACAGCGCACTTCCGAGGCGTGATTTAACACGCTCATCAGCATCTCGTTAATCTCTTCGTCGCCGCGCACCGGAAAACCGATGTCAGATAAATTGCTCATTCTTTAATGGTAAATGGTGAATGGTGAATGGTAAATGAAGGAAATAAACTTTTTAGTTTTTAATTCTTAATTTTTCCCTGCGTCCGAAACCCCAACTCGCCTTCGTTTTCAGCCACGGCACACCGAATGCGCGAACGCCGAGCCACATTATCACGGCGACGGACTTGTTATAAAATTTATCTTTCGCGGCGACGCATTGATATAATTTTTTATCCGCCCGCCAACGCTGCGTCCAGCTTCCGCCGACGAAATATGCGCGGTCGTGTTCGACGCAGCAGTCAAGATAATTTCCGTCTGGAAAATGTGTGCAGCCGTCGCTCGTAAAATCTGCCGGAACAACCGGCGTTGCGGATTTATCAAGCGTTTGAGCAAACGTGTCGAGCGAAGATAAAATCAACAGCGCGAAGACCGCTGACATCAGTTGGAGAGATAGCTTATACCAAAAATTGTTCCTCATAAAATTTTGCCGCCGACGGAACGCGCACATTCCTGTTCGCATCTCAAAAAAAATTAAATCCGGGATTTACCAAATCGAGTTTCAGTTTATCAAAATAATTTCCGCCGGGATTCTGAGTTTGTGACACACGCGAACAGAAATGTGCGCGTTCCGTCAAGATGCCGAAATCGCGCCTGTTTTGCCGGTCGAACGATGCGCGTAGAGCGGAAATTTGGCGGTCAGTTCGGTGACTTCGCGCTTCACATTTGCTTTGACTTCTTCGGATTCCGATTCGCGGATGACCGACGCGATCAACTTGCCGATCACGCGCATTTCGTCTTCTTTCATTCCGCGAGTCGTCAGCGCAGGCGTTCCCAAGCGAATGCCCGAAGCTGTAAACGGCGAATTCGTATCGAACGGAATCGTGTTTTTGTTTGCCGTGATGTGAACTTCGTCCAGAACCTTTTCGGCGACTTTGCCGGTAATGCCTTTGCCTGAATCGAAAACGTCAACGAGCATCAAATGATTATCCGTGCCGCCCGAAACCAATCTCAATCCCTGCGCCGTCAATTCATTTGCCAATGCCTGCGCGTTATCTAAAATTTGCTGTTGATAAGTTTTGAAATCTTCGCGTAGAGCTTCGCCGAACGCGACTGCTTTTGCTGAAATAATATGCACGAGCGGTCCGCCCTGAATGCCCGGAAACACTGCTTTGTCAATCGCTTTTGCCGATTCTTCGCGGCACAAAATCAGTCCGCCGCGAGGTCCGCGCAGAGTTTTATGCGTCGTCGTCGTGACGAATTCACAATGCGGCACGGGCGACGGATGAAGTCCGGCGGCGACCAAACCCGCAATGTGCGCGATGTCGGCGAAAACAATCGCGCCGATTGATTTGGCGATCTCTTCAATTCGCGCAAAATCAATGATTCGCGGATACGCCGACGCGCCGCAGATAATCATTTTCGGCTTGTTTTCTTCGGCTTTGCGCTGCAATTCGTCGTAATCAATCGTTTCGGTTTCCTTGCTCACGCCGTAATCGGAAACCTCGAAATTGATGCCCGAAAAGTTCATCGGATGCCCGTGCGTCAAATGTCCGCCGTGCGAAAGATTCATTCCCAAGATTTTGTCGCCGTGATCAAGCGTCGCCAAAAACACCGACATATTCGCCTGTGCGCCCGAATGCGGCTGAACATTCGCGTGCTGCGCTCCAAAAATTTCCTTCGCGCGTTCAATCGCCAAAGTTTCAACGACATCGGCGAATTCACAGCCGCCGTAATATCTTTTGCCCGGATAACCTTCGGCATATTTGTTCGTAAAAACCGAACCCATCGCCTGTAAAACCGCTTCGGACACGAAATTTTCCGACGCGATCAATTCGAGTCCGCCGGATTGTCGCCGCGTTTCATTATCAATCGCTTCCGAAATAATCGGATCAACTTCCGCTAAATTTGCTGTAAAAAGATTGTTCATTTTAATAGTTTTTCTTTATATTTTTGTTCAAAAGTTTTAGTTACCGACTTGAGCGCGGTTGTGTTCATTCGTCCAATTAATCATTGTTTGCTCCGTCAAATTGTTTCGATCCCAAAACTCGTCCATCGCCGAAGTCGCTTTTTCGGCAAAATGTGCGGCAAGAATCTGGTTGATCTCCAATAAAGTTTCAGCAATTCTTTCTGCACGTTACTCAATCCGACTGTCTGCATATTTTTACCTCAAAAAGAGATTAAACATTATTTATTTTTGGACTTTCGCCGGTTTTGTATTTAAAGACTGTCCATTCCGCTCTCTTAATTTCAAACTGAATTGTAACCTTTCTCAAATGCCGATTCAAATTCTTTTTTTTCCAAAAATTAAGTGTGTATCAAAAAATTTGCTTTTTTCGTTTTTAGCCTTAAAATGATACGAATGATTTTCTTTAATAATTCTCGCTTCACAAAATTTTAACGCCGAAGTTTTAACTTTAATGCCTAAAAGACTTTCCGAAATTCACCCGATTTTTTACAGGACGCGCATCATTCAAAAACGTCTGTTTCGGCAGATTGCCGATTTGCCGAAGATCGGCAGATTTGCGACGGAAATTGACAGCGGAGTTTTGCCGTTTACCTACAAAAAACATCAATCGCTGCTGCGGCGGCGTTTGGGAAATTCCGCGCCGGAATTGCAGGAAAATAAGATTAGACCTCTTGCATAAGTTATTTGACAATGAAAGCGTTTTCGCTCATCAATAATTTGATGAGTTTTGAACAAATTGAATCGCTTTCGCCTGAATTATTCAAACGATATTGTGGTGTCAAACCCGACACTTTTATTAAAATTTGCGGATTTGTCCGTGATGAACTGCGCCGCGTACAGAAAAAGTCGGGCAGACCGTGCAAATTGTCGGTTGCCGACCAAGTGTTGCTGACGCTTGAATACTGGCGCGAATACCCAACGCAGTTCCATCTTGCCAAACGCTGGCAATTGTCCGAAGCAACGGTTTCACGCACCATTGTCAAAATCGAAAACCTGCTCAAAAATTGTAACGACTTGAAATTACCCGGCAAAAAAGTGTTGCGTGAAAGTGAAAACAGTTTTGAATTTATTATTGTCGATGTTACCGAAACACCGATTGAACGTCCGAAAAAAAACAAAAGCGGTACTATTCGGGCAAGAAAAAGCGGCACACGATAAAAACGCAGATTGTCATTGATCGGGCGACGCGCCGAGTTATTTGCACGGCACAGAGAAACGGCAAAACGCACGATTTTGCGATGTTCAAACAGAGCGCGTTGGCAATTGCCGAAAACATTTGTCTGCTCGGCGATGCCGGTTATCAGGGCTTGCAAAAGATTCACGAAAACTCGCAAACGCCGCTCAAAAAGCCGAAAGGCAAGCAGTTGAGCGAAGACCAATGCCGCGCCAACCGTCAATTGTCGCGGCGCAGAATTCTGGTCGAGAACGTGATTCGGCATCTGAAAATCTTTCGCATTATCTCGGAACGGTATCGCAATCGCCGCCGCCGCTTCGGATTGCGATTCAACTTGATTGCCGGATTGTATAATTACGAAATCGGTCATTAAATTACTTATGCAAGAGGTCTATTGAAAATCTGCAAATCGCCTGTCCGACGATTGACGGGATTTTGATTAAACCGCGTCAGACTTTTTCGTTCTGGCGGCAATTGGGCGAAGCGACGGCGGCGAAAGGTTATGTCGAGGGAATGCAGCTTTCGCAGGGCGAAGTCGTGCGCGGTGTCGGCGGCGGTCTGTGCCAGCTTGCCAATCTTTTGTATTGGATGGCTCTGCATACGCCGCTCGAAATCGCCGAACGCCATCATCACAGTTTCGATCCGTTCCCGGATGAAAACCGCACTCTGCCGTTCGGCAGCGGCGCGGGCGTTTTTTATAATTATATTGATCTGCGTTTTTATAATCCGTCCGATCTGACGTTTCAAATCAAATTAAATGTCCGCGAAAATCATCTCAAAGGCGCGATTTACGCGAGCGGCGAACCCGAATTTTCATATCACGTTTTCGAACGTAATCATCGTTTTTCGCAGAAAGACGGCAAAAACTTCCGTGAAAACGAAATCTGGCGCGAATTTATCAACCGGCGCACGGGCAACAAAGACGGCGAAGAAATGCTCGTCAAAAACTATGCGGAAGTGAAATATGAATTGAACTTTGCCGCGCAAGAGTGTAACGTGTAATTAGCGTTATCGAACGACGCGACACGCAATTTTATGAAAGACGAATTTGATTTTGAAAACGACGAGTTGGATTTTGATGACCCGACAGACGAATTTTCCGACGACGATTTTGACGAATACGACGAGTTTGACGAATTCGAGCCGGACGACGTGCAGACGAAAACCGCGATTTTGGCGAAAAATAATATGTTTGCGCTGCTCTGCGTCAAAACCGCGACCGAAGGCGGCGCGATCTGCCGCGTTGATCCGCGCGAACGTCAGCCGTCAGTCCAGCTTTACGACGATCCGCAAAAAGCCATCGAATGGTTCACCAAAAGTCTCCGCACGAGCCTCAATAACGGCTGGCGACTGGTTTACAACGGCTTGCCGCTGCGCGGATGATTTGATTAAAATTAAAAATTAAGAATTAAAAATTTAAGAATGGGAAATGTTTCAAACAGGCATTTTCCATTTTCCATTTCTAAGCAGGCAAGCAAAAGTTTGACGGTCTTACGAAAATTATAAAGCCTCTGTAAATATCATATTTAAGACAGTTTAGGGGTTTTCCGGTATTATCAATTATCCATTTTTAATTATCAATTAGTGATTATATGTTTTTGGCGATTGACATCGGTAATTCTTCGATTAAATTCGGCGTTTTCGACGGCGAGAAATTAGTTTCGCATTTTAAAATCGCCACCGTTCGCACTCAAACTGCCGAAGAAATTAAAAATGCCGTCAGCGAAAACCTGAAATTTACCGTTGAACGCGCCGCCGTTTCGTCGGTCGTTCCCGAACTTAACGATTCGATCAAAATTTTCTGTGAAAATTCGTTCGCGGTTTCGCCGGTTTTTGTTAACGCAAATACTCGCTCAAACTTAAAAATTATTTATTCGCCGCCCGAAAATTTAGGTGCGGATCGTTACGTCGCCGCTTTTGCCGCCGACGCAAAATACGGAGTGCCGATCATCGTTTGTGATTTCGGAACGGCGACGACGATTGATTTCGTCAACTCGAAACGCGAATTTGTCGGCGGAATTATCACGCCCGGAATCACGACTCTGAGCGATGCGCTTCATCTCAAAACTTCAAAACTTCCGCGCATCGAAATTAAAAAACCCGCAAAAGTGATCGGCGATTCGACTGTCGCGGCGATTCAGTCCGGCATTTTTTACGGCTATCTCGGCTTGGTCGAAGGCATTCTGCGCCGAATGCTCGAAGAATCAGACACGCAGCCGAAAATCGTCGCCACCGGCGGTTTCGCGCATTTGATTAAAGCCGAATGCGGATTGATCGAAACGGTTGACGAGTTTTTGATGCTCGACGGTCTGCGCTTGATCGGCAAAATTTTATAATGCGCGTCAATCCTTTTCGCCCGCGTAATCCTGTTTTTCATTCTCCGCGCTTGTAGAAAATCCGCAGATACTGCAAACTTTTCCGTTTGAGCGACAAACAATTTTCCGAAGATGAATAAATCCGACAAACATACAGAAACCGCCGCCGACACGTTAAATGACGAACTCGAAGTTCAGGCGGAAATCGAAGGCTTGCCCGCGTCGCCGCCGAAGCCTTTGGAAAACACGACGCGCCACGCTTTTTTGGTCGGTGCCGGCATTTTGCTGAGCCGGATTATCGGCGTTTTGCGGCAGCGGATTTTCGCCTATTATTTCGGCACGTCGGACGCGGCGGACGTTTTCGCGCAGGCTTTCAAGATTCCGAATTTTCTCCAAAATGTCTTCGGCGAAGGCGCATTGTCGGCTTCGATGATCCCGGTTTACGCCGGTTTGCTCGCCAAAGGCGATGACAAGGAAGCCAACCGCGTGGCGAACGCGATTTTGACCGTGCTGGCGTTTATCACCTCGATTCTCGTGCTGCTCGGCGTGATTTTAACGCCGTATATGATCGGTCTGATCGCGCCCGGATTTGAAGGTGAAAAACGCGAATTGACGATTCGGCTCGTCAAAATTCTCTTTCCCGGCGCGGGCTTGCTCGTGATGTCGGCGTGGTGTCTCGGCATTTTGAACAGCCACCGCAAATTTTTTCTTTCCTACACCGCGCCCGTTATCTGGAACTGCGCGATTATCGCCGCGATGGTTCTATACGGCAGCCGTGTCGAACAAAATCATCTCGCGGAAATCACGGCTTGGGGTTCGGTCGTCGGCAGCGGTTTGCAGTTTATTATCCAGCTTCCGACCGTCTATTTTTTAATCAAACGGATCAAGCCGGTGATTGATTTTTCGTCGGCAAACGTCCGCACGGTCATTAAAAATTTCTTTCCTGTCTTTTTCAGTCGCGGCGTAGTCCAGATCAGCGCGTATGTTGACGCGATGATTGCCAGTTTTCTCGGCACGGGACCGTCGTCGCTTCTGCAATATACGCAGAGCCTTTACACTCTGCCCGTCAGCCTTTTCGGAATGTCAATCTCCGCCGCCGAACTGCCCGCGATGGCAAGCGCAGTCGGCGATCCGGCGCAGATTTCGGAACAGTTGCGCGAGCGTCTCGACGCAGGACTAAAGCGCATCGCGGTTTTTATCGTGCCGTCTTCGATGGCTTTTCTGGCGTTCGGCGACGTGTTGGCGGCTTCGGTTTACAAGACGGGAAAATTCGGCAATCAAGATGTTTTATATGTTTGGGGAACGCTCGCGGGTGCATCGGTCGGATTGATGGCTTCGACGCTCGGCAGGCTTTATTCTTCGACCTTTTACGCGCTCAAAGACACGCGCACGCCGCTCAAGTTCGCCATCATCCGCGTCGTGCTGACGACGATTCTCGGCTATTTCGGCGCACTCTACATTCCGCCGATGCTCGGCATCGCAACGCAGTGGGGAACGGTCGGTCTGACGCTGACGGCGGGCATCGCCGGTT
Organism: Pyrinomonadaceae bacterium; assembly: GCA_965247235.1. GTDB lineage: Bacteria > Acidobacteriota > Blastocatellia > Pyrinomonadales > Pyrinomonadaceae. The sequence continues at coordinate 3,984,414 of OZ252004.1, read as the reverse complement.
GGGTCGAATTCCTGCTGCTGCGAAACGCGCTCAACAGCAAAATCGGCAAAACCGGACTTCCCGTTATTTTCACCGTCAAACTATGGACGGCAGCAATCATCGGCGCGGCAATCGGCTGGACAATTAAAGTCGCACTCGGCAATTCCCTGCACCCGATCATCATCGCGCTGCTCGTCGCCACGCCCTACGGCTTAACCTATTTCCTCGTCGCCGCACTGCTCAAAGTCAAAGAAGCCCGCGCCGTCATCAACCAATTCAAACGCCGCATTCCCGGTTTGAAATAATTATTTTTCTCAAAACAGATTGATTTACCAAAACTTGCAAAAATACTGCGGACACTCGAAAATGCTTTGTATGAGTGTCCTGACCGATGCGGAAAAACTAAAAACCGAACTCGATAATTTGCGCCCGCTCAATGCCGAAGCCGAAGCGCGAATTATGCAAAAATTTCGGCTTGACTGGAATTATCATTCAAACAATCTCGAAGGCAATTCGCTGACTTACGGCGAAACGAAAGCCTTGATTTTGTTCGGCATCACCGCGCAGGGCAAACCGCTCAAAGATCACTTTGAAATCACCGGACACAACGAAGCGATCAATTGGATTCTGGAAATAGTTAAAGGCGAAACCGTTTTGACCGAATCTTTCATTCGTCAACTTCACACGCTTTTACTCAAAGAATCGAGCTACAAAGAAGCCTTGACCGCCGAAGGAAAACCGACGCGCCGCAAAATCGAAGTCGGTAAATATAAATCTCAGCCGAATCACGTTAGAACAATAACAGGCGAAACTTTCTATTTCGCCACGCCCGAAGAAACTCCGGCGAAAATGCACGATTTAATCGAATGGTTTAGAAAAGAGAAAGAAAACCCCGACGTTAATCCGATTGCTTTAGCAACGATTTTTCATCATAACTTTGTAAAAATTCACCCGTTCGACGACGGCAACGGCAGAGTCGCGCGAATTTTAATGAACTTTATTTTAATGCAGTTCGGTTATCCGCCCGCAATTATCAAAACCGAGGACAAAGAAAATTATTACGCCGTTCTGCGCCTCGCCGATGCCGACGAACTCGAACCGTTTATCGAATACATCGCGCAAAATCTCGTCCGTTCGCTCGAAATAATGATTAAAGGCGCGAAAGGCGAGAGTGTTGAAGAACCTGATGACTTAGATAAAGAATTGGCTTTACTTGAAAGGAAATTAATAACATCTGAGAATTTGTTAAATGTTGATAAGAATTTTGAGAATATAGACAATGTTTTTTCGTTATCAATAAAACCTTTGATCGAAAGTCTTAGAGAAACCTGCGAAAAATTTGACCGATTTTATGTGTCGAATAAAATGCTAATAGCTAATGACGACAGAGAAATTCAATTGGTAAAAAATCAATCTTTTGTAGAAATAAATAGTGATCTTTGTTTCTATAGAAATCAAGATAGTTTCATCTTTCGTTACTTGCACAATACGCTAAAACATAGCAACTTAATTGATTTTTCTTATGTTACCGAAGTTACTTTTACGTTTGGCACTACAAAATATTTAATGAAACTTTTATTAAATTCCGACAAAATAGAAACGCTTGTAGAAGAAAAAGAATATGCCAAATTCTTGTCAGAATCTGAGATAGAAAAAATAACAAAATTCGTCGTTAAAAATCACAAGAGTTTTATTGAAAGGTGTATTGATGAAAGGTGAAACTATAATGGTCAAGTTTCTGAATTCATCTTCCCTCAAAATTTTTACGATAAGTGATTCTGTTACTGAATAACAATTCTATATTTCCAAACTGTTCTATTTTCTAAATGTTGTGAGCGATAAACTATTGCAAAGAATCACAATCAATCCGAAAGTTTGTTTCGGCAAACCGCCGATTAGAGATATGCGTCATCCGGTTGAAACGATGCTCGATTTGATGAGCGCGGGAATGACGACGGAAGAAATTTTGGAAGATTATCCCGATCTCGAAAAGGAAGATTTGCAGGCGTGTCTGACTTTTTTCAGAAGTTAAAACTAAAAAGGCTTCAGCCGTTTTTGACTGAAGCCTAAATCTATACTTGGTTACATTATCTCTTTTGGAGACAAGAGGCTTGACCAAGCCTACGTTTTAAATGTTATCTCAAAATATAGAATCTGTCAAAATTTTACTAACCCGAATGACTAGAATTTCCTACTCGCAAATCGAAGCACAACTTTCACAACCAAGACTAAACAGGTATCTTCTCGCAACCGGACATCGAAAAATAAAAGCTGTTCAACTTTACAAAGCGAATCTGAGAATTTCAAAGAGTTTTTATCCTTTGATAAATATCTTGGAAATTGCCGTCCGTAATAGTTTGGATAAAGTTTTATCAAATCACTTCAACGACCCGGACTGGATCATAAATCAGCAAAACGGTTTTATGTCGCACAATTCATTAAGACAAGGAAATTTTCATCTCAGAACTCAGGTTTCCAAAGCGATTGTTAATCTGCGAAACCGAAATACTTTTATCACGAGCGGAAAAGTTATTGCGGAACAAACTTTCGGCTTTTGGACTGCGCTGCTAAAACCTCATCATTATCGTCTGTTACAGGGCAAGCCAATCAATGCTTTTCCACATTGTCCGCATAATTATCAAAGAAATGATTTTTCAAGAGAACTCAACAAACTGAGAGATTTTAGAAATAGAATTTATCATAATGAACCTGTTTGTTTCTCAAATAATAATGTCAATCTTTCAAATGCAATTGAAATTCACAGTTTGATCTTGGAAGTTTTAAAATGGATAGACATTAATTTCAATTGGGTCACGGATTTAGACGAAGTAATGGATGAAATTAATAAAGCCTTGAGAATTTAGCCGGACATTTCCTTAAATTCATCTTCACTTAAAACCTTCACGCCCAAACTTTCGGCTTTCGTCAATTTTGAACCGGCATCGCTTCCGGCGACGACGTAATCGGTTTTTTTGCTGACTGAACTTGAAACCCGTCCGCCTAAATCTTCGATGATTTTGGCGGCTTCGTCGCGGGTGAATTGTTCTAGTTTGCCGGTTAAGACGAAGGTTTTGCCGTTGAAATTTTCGTTGGTTGCAAAATTCGCGTTGCCGTCAATTTCGGTTTTGACACCGGCGATTTTGAGGCGTTCGATGACTTCGCGGTGGTGCGGATTTTGGAAGAACTTGGAGACCGAAACGGCGACTGCCGCGCCGATTTCGTGGATTGCGTCGAGTTCTTCGACCGTTGCGTTGGCGAGATTTTCGATTGTTTTGTAATGCCGCGCAAGGATTTTCGCGTAGCGTTCGCCGACGTGCCGGATGTCTAAGCCGTAGAGCAGTTTTTGCAAGCCGCGCTGTTTGGAAAGTTCGATTTGTTCAATTAGTTTCGTCGCCGATTTTTCGGCTTTGCGTTCGAGCGCGGCGATTTGTTCGAGCGTTAAATCGTATAAATCGGCGACGTTTTTGACCATTCCCGAATCAACCAGAGTTTCAACTAAAACATCACCTAGACCTTCGATGTCCATCGCCTTTCGCGCCGCAAAATATAAAATTCGCGCCTTGATTTTCGCCGGACAATCGTCGTTTGAACAGCGCGTAACGGCTTCGCCTTCCGGTCGAATCGCCGGAAAATTACAGACCGGACAAGTCTTCGGAAACTCGTAATCGGTTTCCGTGCCGTCGCGTTTCGATTCGATAATCTGCAAAATCTGCGGGATAATTTCGCCTGATTTTTCGATCAAAACCCAATCGCCGATTTTCAGATTCAGGCGTTTTATTTCGCCTTCGTTGTGCAAACTTGCGCGTGAAACAGTCGTTCCGGCGAGCAAAACAGGTTTCAGATAGGCGACCGGAGTTAGTGCGCCGGTTCTGCCGACCTGAATTTCGATGCTTTCAAGCCGCGTCGTCGCCTGCATCGCCGGATATTTGTAGGCGATTGCCCAGCGCGGTGCTTTGCTCGTTGAGCCGAATTCGTCCTGAAGCCGCGTCTGATTGACTTTGACAACCACGCCGTCAATATCGTAATCGAGCGAATCGCGCAACGCCTGCATTTTCTCGATAAATACCGCTAATTCATCAAAGTTTCGACAAAGTGCGCGATTCGGATTCGTATGAAAACCTTTTGATTCGAGCCATTCAAAACTCGCCCAATGCGTCGCAAACATCTTCGCCGCGCCCGACAAAAGATCATAAGGAAAAATGTCGAGATTGCGCGATTTGACGACCGTCGAATCAAGCTGCCGCAGCGTTCCCGAAGCGAAATTGCGCGGGTTGGCGTAAGTTTTTTCGCCCTGCATTTCGAGTTCGGCGTTGATTTTGTCGAACACCGAACGCGGCATATAAACTTCGCCGCGCACTTCGACCTGCGGCGGAAATTCGCCTTTTAACTGAAGCGGAATCGAGCGAATCATCTTCACATTTGAGAAAACGTCGTCGCCAACCGCGCCGTCGCCGCGCGTCGCACCCGCGACCAAAACGCCGTTTTCGTAATGCAGCGCGACGCTCAAACCGTCAATTTTCAGTTCCGCGACATAATCGAATTCGCGCCCGTCCGCCAATTTTCGACACCGTTCGTCAAACGCTTTTAAGTCGTCCAAACTGTATGAATTGTCGAGCGACATCAACGGCACGCGATGGACAAACGGCTTGAAACCTTCGGCACGTCCGCCAACTCTCTGCGTCGGCGAATCCGGTGTAATAAACTCAGGATTCGCGTCTTCGAGCGTTTTTAATTTAACAAGCAGCGCGTCAAATTCCGCGTCGGCAATCTCCGGCGCGTTGTTCTGATAATAAAGTTCGTTATGGCGATTGATTTCAGCGCGAAGATACTTAATTTCTTTAGCGATTGGATTAGAAAAAAGAGGTAGCATTATTATTCACTCCACCACTCAGAATTATCTTTTTTAATATCTTCAAGATGATCGAGTTCTCTAGCGAAGAATCTTCGCCTTAAAAGACTGTGAAAATTATTATCCTTGCTGCTTAAAATGCCGCAGTAACCTTCAAAATATTTTTCTAAAGTATCCTGAAACTGATTGCGAAAAACGATATGCTTTCCACCATTACCTTTTAAAATAAATGTTGTTTCTGTGACTTCTTTTTTGCGCTTAGGATTATTTTTCGAGAATATGTTGACATTTGCATGAATAATCCAGTTGTTTTTGGTTCTAGTTTCGTGCATAAGTCCACAACGCACATCCGAATAAAAATCTTTTGCGCTAGGTTTGGCATCACCCTCAAAATTTCCTTTAAACAGAGGCTCAGACTCTAAGAAATCAATAAACAATTTCCTACTTCCTTTATAATAAATCCCATCTTTTTCTTTAAGATCAGATTTAAATATTTTCCCGTTTTTATACGCCGCAAAAGTTTCTATCAAAGCGCATTGGGCTGTTACAATAGGAAAACCTTCTCCAGTATTTTTTCTTTTCTTTTTCTCTGTTGATTCTTCTGTTTCTAATTTGTCATAAGATTCTATTAAAAATTTAAGAGGATCAAAATAATATTTTTGCAATCTTTCTTTAAAAATATTAACCGCTATTTTCCAGTATTCTTCCGTTTCATTATTGAGTTCATATTTATTATCTAAATGAGTTCTTATGTCTTTCCAATTTTTATTTTTGCTTTTTGTGTCTTGCTTTGAGCCAGTTCTTTTCATTTTTCAATTTTCTCCTAATTTTGTTGCAATAAGCTATAAAGATAAAACAAGACGCAAGCCTTCATCAATCTGCTCCATTTTGCGTTCTGAAAGCGTTCCGACAAATTCCAGTAAATCAGTTTTATTAGATGTAACTATTTGCGTGATATTGACAACCGAATCTCCCGGCAAGCCGCTTTGCTTCGGTTCGAGTAAAACATTACCGGGCATTTTGGCAAGCCTCAGATTTGTCTTAATGACTACTCCGACAAAAGTTCCCAATTGCGTTCGATTAAATTTATTCGCTTGAATTACCAAAACGGGATGACGAAAACCGGGCATCGAACCTTTCGGTTCGGGCAAATCAGTCCACCAAATTTCTCCGCGCTCAATTACCATTTGTCTTGCGGCAAAGTTCGGCTTTGCATCTCCTTCCAATATGGATTGAGCGACGTATCAATTTCTTCGCAGACCGCGTTTATTCGCGCGATAATATCTTCTTCATCATATTCTTCGCCCAATTTTTTCACGCCCATTGCAAAAATTTTACTGCGCGAAACTTTTAGTTTTTTCGCCAGTTTTTCGCTTAGTTCAAAAACGTCGTTCGGAACTGAAATTGCTGTTTTCATAATTGAAAGTATAACCAAGGTATTACCAAAAAATCAATTTTTATAGAGCAAATACTGCGGCGCGGTTTCGCTTCTTTCAAAACCTTGGCAGACGAGATTTTCGGCGAATGCCGATTGAAATTCACGTTTGATACGCGTTTGTTCGGCGGCGGCGTGTGGTGCGTCGGTTTTGACAAGTGTGTTCCAATCTTTCGGGACTTCGACGGCGCGAACCACTTCATTTTTTTCGGTATATTTTTCGCCTTTCGAGAGTGCGACGACTTTTTCGTTTTCGAGATGCCATTCGGCGAACAGACGGTCGGAATCAATGCCGGTTTTGCCGCCGGTTTCGTGCGCGGTCGAATAATCAGTGCCGTAGAAATTGGGTTTATACTGCCGGATTTCCGCGCCGAGTTTTTCGAGATTGAAATAGGCATTTCTCGCCTGAACGGGCTGAAACGTCCATTTGACGAGCGCGACGTTTGCGGCGAGCGATCTTTCGCGCTGCGCCCATTTTAGTTTCGCGCCGATGCCGTGATTTTGAAAAGCGTCATCAACCGCCATCATATGCGAATAAAACGCGCGGTTTTCGCCTGCAAACATCGGCACACTCAAGACGAATCCGACGATTTTTCCGGCGACAAACGCCGCGAGCGTAAATCCGCCGGCGTTTTTCGTGACGATTAAATGTCGCACCGGCGAAATTTCGAGATCGGGCAGATTGAAAACTTTTTTCTGCAAATGAACGCATTCGGTCAGTTCGGTGACGGTTTCAGCTTCGCGGATTTCGATGTTTATTTCACTCATTTCGGTATTTTTAAGAGAATTTACAGCGATTAAAAGGATGGACAGTGATAAAAAACGAAGTCAAAGTAATTCTTTTAATCCCTGTTTATCCTCTTAATCCCTGTAAATTCTCTTTTCAAAGTTAAATTATAAATTCGTCGAACCAATCATTTGAAACTTTCGCAATTTGTTTTGTAGCTGTCAAATCTTTGATTTCGGACGCGAAGTTAATTAAAACGAGTTTGCCGCCGGCGCGGTATTTGGCGGGAATTTCTTCGCGCAGTTGTTTGGCGAACTGTGCCGCGTTGATTGCAATTTTGAACAAAACGAGTTTTTCGGTGCGCGTGTGTTTTAAAATCCAGTTGGTTTTACGCAGCGAATTTTGTCCGCATTCGCCCCAGAAATCGTAAACGCCGTTTTCCCCGACGGCGATCAAATCGGGTTTGTAGCGCAGACCAATTTTCGTTTCGATTTCGAGCTGCGGAAAACGGTCGGCAAACATCGCGTAGCCAATCGCTTTCATCAAAACGTGTTCGTAAGATTCGCCCGTTCTTTGCCACAGTTTGACGCGGTTTCCCGCGAGAATAAAATCGTGAAGCATTGATTGAATGATAATAAAAAACGGCGGCGATGCAAAAAATTTTGATTAAATTTAGCTGAATTTGCTATGATGAAGAAGGCTGATTTTTCTTCTTACCCTGACAGCCTCGATTTTCTACCGATGATTCCGCCAAACAATCTCGATTTACAAGGCAATTTTCAAAATTTTCCGCCCGCTGAAATTTTCACCGAAATCAGGCAGTCGCGGCTTGACGGTTCGCTGCGTCTGGCGCACGGAGAACAGAAAACCATCGTTTATTTTCGCGGCGGAAAGGTAATTTTCGTAGTTTCCAACGCCCGTTCTTCGAGGCTTTACGAAGTGCTTTTGCGCGAACAGAAACTTAATAAAAAATGGCTTGCCGAATTTCCCGGTTTTGCCAACGATCAGCAATTTGCCGATTTTTTAATCGAAAAAAATTATCTGCCGCCCGAAGCGATCAACAGTTTATTTACATACCAACAGGAATTTGCGCTCAGGGAAATTCTCGGCTGGACAAGCGGCGAATGGACGTTCAGCCCGCTCGTGCGTCTGCGCGAAGGCATTGATTACAACCTCGATCTCAATCGTTTGCTGATCGAATATGCGCGGCAAACTGCGCCGTTGTCAGCCGTCAAAAGAATTTTCGGCGCGGGCGAAATGTTTCTCGTCGCCGAACAAAATCCGTCGGTTCAGCTATCGCCGCCCGAAGCGTTCGTTTTTTCGAGATTCGGCACGGACATTTTGACGCTCGATCAAATCAAATCAATCGGCGGTTTGGGCGACGAAATTATCGTGCAGACGCTCTACGTTTTATGGCTCGGCGGATTGCTCGCGCGGCGCAATTGGAATGCGGCTTTCCCGGCAAAAAAGATCGAGGAAATCAAAGCCGCCAAAATCTCGCTCGTCAAAGAAGTCGCTAAACCTCAAACAATTCAAACCGCGCCGCCTGAAACAGTTAAAGAGTCTGTGGTCGAAACGATCCAAGAAGAAAAGCCGGTGCAGGAAGTGCAGATTTCAGTCGAAGAATATCTGGAAAACAATAAAAAGGCTGCGGATTTTTACGAATTACTCGGTATCGAATCCACTTCACCGGACGCTGACATTAAAACCGCTTATTTTAATCTCGCCAAGCGTTTTCATCCCGATCATTTTTTCAAAGACAGCGATCCGACTTTGCACAGCCGTGTGCAGACGGCTTTTACGCAGCTTGCACAGGCTTATGAAACATTAAAAAGCCAGGACAACCGCGAAGTGTATAATTTCAAAATTCGCAAAGAACTGGCTCATAGAGAAAAAATGCGTGATGCTTCGAGGGAAGAAATCGTCCAACAGCAGCAAACCGATTTTGCGCTCGAAAATTTCGAGCAGGGATTCAGTTTTCTAATGGACGAACATTATGAAAAAGCCCTTCCGCATTTGGCTCGTGCCGCGCATCTTTCGCCCGAAACGCCGCGCTATCACGCCTATTACGGCAAGGTTTTGTCAGCCGCCGAAAGCCAGCGTCACAAAGCCGAGAACGAATTGCAAACCGCTATCAAACTCGACGGCGAAAATGTGACTTTCCGTATTATGCTGGTCGAATTTTTTATTCAATACAAACTTTACAAACGCGCCGAAGGCGAACTAAACCGTTTGCTGACGAAATTTCCCGACCACAAAGAAGCGCGTCAGTTACTCGACAGTCTGGCGAAGAAGTAGTTTAATAAGTTCAAGATTTCAGATTTCAGATTTAAGATTTCAGATTGCTAAATTAAATTCCGAGCCGGATAAATTTTTCGGTGTGTTTCTGAGAACAAAGCTAAAAATTTAAATTGAATTTGCCTAAAAATATAAATTTTAAATCTTAAATCTGAAATCTGAAATCTGAAATCTTGAATCTTAAATCTTAAATCTTGAATTTTGAATCTTAAATCTTGAACCCGCAACAATTTATGGACAGCATTTTTACAAAAGATTCGGGCGATGCGCGTCTGCTGGAGATTTCCGCCAAAATTGACGAATTTGAAGGTTACGCGCATCCGCACGGGGCGCGAATGGCGCAGATTGCCGATGCGCTGGCGGCGCAGTTTAATTTTGCCTCGCAGGATCGTCTGGCGTTGACGCAGGCTGCGCTGGTTCACGACTTCGGCGAAATGGTGATGAACCGCGAATATATCAAAACCGACCGCGTGTTAACCGACGACGAACGAGCCGATCTGCATCGTCACCCGGTAATCGGCGAACAGGAAGCGGCGCGAAGCGGTTTATCCCGCGCCGTCCAACTGCTCGTCCGCTGGCATCACGAATGGTGGAACGGCACGGGTTATCCCGATGCGCTCGAACACGAACAGATTCCGCTTGCCGCCCGCATTTTGCGCGTCGTTGACACATTCGCCGCGCTGACCGACGCGCGACCATACAGCATCCCGATTTCCGACGATGAAGCCAAACGCTACCTGATCGAATGGTCGGGTATCGAATTTGATCCGAAAGTCGTCAAGGCGTTTTTGCAGTTATCAGGTGACAGTTATCAGTTATCAGGTAACAGTTATCGGTTATCAAATAACTCCGCCACAGACGATTTCGCAACAAACCATATTGATAACGACCAATTGCTAACCGATAACTGATAACTGTTCACTGTTTTATGTTTAATCAAACCAATAATCCGCCGAAAGGCTGGCTGGCATTTGAACTGAATGTTTTGCGGCGTTTGAAATTCGCCTCAGCCGCGCTGCCTTTGACCGCCGAACCGAATTTGGGCGCGTATCTCAAACGCTGGAACACGCGCGTCATCGCCAACGATTTAATGCAGTCGGCGCACGTTAAAGCCGTCGCCGCGATTCAAAATAACAGCGAAAAACTGTCCGACGAAGACGTTGAAACCGCGCTCAGAGATGCGTATGTGCCGCGTTATCGTCTGCAAAATCCGTCGCTGCGAAATTGGTTTAATGAAACAGATGCGTGGTGGTTTGATAACGTGCGGCAGAATATCGAAGAAATTTCCTCGCCCTTTGCCAAGGCTCTGGCTTTGCAGATTGCGATGCAGACCGGCGATTATCTGCTGTCGTTTGCCGAAGAAACGCTCGAACTGCGCCAGCCTTTGTCTAATGTTTTCCGCCGTCTGCGAAGCGTTTTGCCGGAAATCGTCAACAACGGTCAAAATAATATCTGCCTCAATAAAACCGCCGACGAATTTGTCGCCGATGCGGGAAATCGAGCCGATCTGATGTTTCTGCGCCTGCCGCCGGCACGTCAGACTTCGCTGCGCGAATCGCTCGGCAAAACCGCTTGGCGCGAAGAATTCACGCGCTGTGCCGATGATTTCTGGGTTGAAGAAGAAAGAAAACTCGATAACCGTCTCGGCAATCTGATCGAGACCAAATCGCAGTATCTGCATCTGCTCGAAGCGACGTTAAGCCGCGCCGCTAACATTGAAACGTGGGCAATCGCGCACGTCGAAGACGGATTTATTTCGACACAGGAAATCGTCGAAACAATCGGTCGGGTGCGCCGCGTGGACACGATTTTTACCAAAGATTTCTCAGAATTAACCGGCACCAAAGCCGTCATTATTACTGCATAAAAGTAACGCAGTCTCCTAAAAAGTAACGCAGTCCGTCCCGGCTGCTGTCCCGAAAGCGTCCCGCTTTCAGATTTCAGGACGCGCGGACGCGAGACGCGCCCGCGACAGCAGCCGGGACGGACTGCGTTACTTTTTTGTTTTCGCGCTTCTGGCAAACCAGACGACTCCGGCGACTGCCGATAATCCGCCGGAAATCATCGTCAGCGTTTGCGGCGAAATATACAGCATCGCGTCGGCGGCAAAATAGCTTGAAAGCCCGAACATCGTCATTTCCGCACCGCGATCAAGCGTCGAGATTCGTCCGCGAATATAATCGGGCAGACTGCGCTGAAAAAGCGTTTCCTGCACCGCGTATTCAACGCCGATTATGAGGCGCGACACGAACATTAAAGCCGCAAACATCCACAACTGCGGCGCAAATCCTGCGACCGCAAACAGAATTCCCTGCACGATCAGAGTCCATCCGACGAACGATGTATGACTTTTGCGCCGCTCCAAAATCGCTTCGGTGCGATGCGCGATCATCATTCCGAAAAACAGTCCAAAACCGCTCGCCGTCCATAATGCGGCAACCGCCAAATCAGGATTTAATTGTTCTTTCGCCGCAAAAAACACGCCGCCGATGCGTTCGAAAACAACATTAATCGCGCCGCCGCCAGTCGCCCAAATGACGTTCATCAGCAAAATCGTCAACGCAAAATGATTGCGCGTCGTGTAGTAAATTCCTTCTTTTAATTCAGTCCAGAACGAATCGCGCTTGGCAAATGATTTGATTTCGCTTTGCTCGCCAGCCAACACAGGAAAACCCGAAATCTCGTCATCCCGATTAATATTTATCTCCTCATCTCCGCGTCTCCGCGTCTCCGCGTCTTTTCGTCTCTCCGCATTTTCCCGCGTCGCCGCTTCAGGAATCAGCCAGACGGAAAACGCCGAAACCGCAAACGACGCGGCGTTGATGACAAAGGCGATTTTGTAGCCGAAAACCGCCGCCGCCCAACCGCCGAGTGCCGAACCGATTGCCATCAGCAAAAAGCGCGTCGAAAACATCAGCGCAGTTCCGGCGAGCAATCCGTCTTTGCCGGTTAAATTCGGCGTGGTCGCATTTTTCGCGCCTTCAAAAAACGCGCCGAATGTCGAAAGCAAAGCCGTCGCCAAATACGCGATCCAGAGATTTTCCGCGCCCGTCACGAGCAGAAACGCGAGCGCGACCAAAACACGCGACAAATCCGCGACGATCATCACCGTCCGGCGCGAAAAACGATCAACAAAAGTTCCGGCAAACGGCGACAGAATCGCAAATGGAAACAGCCGCGCGACAAACAAAATGCCCGCCGCCTTCGGCGAAGCATTGGAAACGAGTCGCACCAAACCCAAACCGGCGATGAAATTAAACCAGTTACCGAGTTCCGAAACGAATTGCCCAAGCAGCAAATTCCGAAAATTGCGGTTCGTTTTCAATAATTGCGAATATGTCAGGTTCATAACAAATGGAAAATGGAAAATGGAAAATGGAAAATTTAGAAATCAAAATTCAACATTTCAGGTTCAAGATTCAAAATTATAGATTTCAAATTTTAAAAAGCCAAGATTTTCATTCTTAAATTTTCCATTTTCCATTTTCCATTTTCCATTAGAAGAAAAGCCGTCAGGCTCGAAACCTGACGGCTTTTTGCTTTCAACATAATTTAAATTTTCAACTGCCGGTAAAATTCGGCTGACGTTTTTCAAAAAATGCGTGAACGCCTTCTTTAAAATCGTTTCCTTTGCCCGATTCGAGCTGCAAATCGTGTTCGAGTTCGAGTTGCTGCGAAAGATCGTTGGAGAACGAAGCGTTGAGCATTTTTTTGATGCGTCCGACGACCGCCGTCGGTGCGAGCGCGAGTTTAGCGGCGGTTTTGGCAGATTCTTCCATCAAACTTTCAGCCGCGACGACGCGGTTAATCATCCCGATTTCGACGGCGCGTTTCGCGTCAACGGTTGCGCCCGTCATCAGCAATTCAGCCGCGAGTTTTTCGCCGACGGCACGCGGCAGGAAAAACGAACCACCGCAATCGGGCGATAATCCGATGCGGACAAAGGCTTCGTTAAAAGTGGCGTTTTCAGCCGCAAAAACCAGATCGCAAGCCAGCGCGAAATTTGTTCCCGCGCCCGCGCACACGCCCTGAACAGCCGCCAGAAAAGGAATCGGCGTTTGGCGAATCAGCAAAATTACGTCGTGCAGTTCCTTCAAAGGTTCTTCCAAAAATGCTTCGATTCTGCCTTCTTTCTGCCACATCGTCTGCATTTCGCGCAGATCGCCGCCCGAACAAAACGCCCGACCTTCGCCGGTTAAAATAATCGCGCGGGCATTATCGGCGACGGCTTTTTCAATCGCCGAACGCACGTCTTTCGTCAATTGCAGCGACAGCGCATTCAACGCTTCGGGACGGTTAAATGCAATCGTCGCCACGTTTCCGTTTAATTCGTATTTTACTGTTTCAAAGCTCATTTAAGATTCAAGATTCAAGATTTCAGATTCCAGACCAAAGACTAAAGACCAAAGACTAAAGACCAAAGACTATTACGCCACACGCGGTCTGGTTTTGCTTGCCTGAAAACAATCCTTGCACAAGACGGCGCGTCCGACTTTCGGTTGGAACGGCACTTGCGAATGTTTGCCGCAATTATCGCAGACGATTTCAAATCTCGTCGGCGCGTTATCGCCCGACGCGGCTTTTTTTGAACGGCATTTCAGACATCGCTGCGGCGACATCATATTGCGCTGATAGAAAGTTTCCTGTTCTTTTTCCGTGAAAATAAAGTTGTCTTTGCACTGGACACACACGATTGCTACTTCCGGCATTGTTTTTCTCCTTTTATTCGAGCCGAAATTTTGTGACAAAATCTCGTTTACGCTTTAAATTTCGGGGCAAAAGATAAAAAAACCACTTCAATTTTGGAATTTTGCGGCTATTAGGTTTATTATAACCGCAAAACGAATTTAAGTTGAAGGAGCTTGTGATGAAATTTTTTAATTTCGCGTTAGCGGCAGCGTCTCTGTGTCTGATTTTTTCGGTCGGCGCAAAATCCCAATTAAATATTACCGCCATCATCAAAGGCAGAGTAATCTCGGAAGATAATCGCCCGATCAGATCGGCGCAGGTCAGCGTTTTGAATTTGATAACGCTCGAAACGACGACGCGAATGACCAATCAGTTCGGCTATTTCAATTTTGCCGAGTTGCCGTTCGGCGATTTTTATTACATCACCGCCGTCGCCAAAAATCGCAATTTTCCTTACCGATATTCGGCGATTCAATTAACCGTTCCCGTCAGCGAATTGGTTATTACTTCGGGCAAATAGATTGTTTTTAATGATTTAAACAGAAGCCCGCGCGTCCGCAAGGGCGAAGAAAAGGATGAAGGATGAAAATAAGAATTATCTTACTTTCACCTTTTATTTTTTTGATTTTCTCTTTTTGCATCTTTTGCGCCTTTTTGCGTTTATCAATTCTTTTTCCTTTTCTAATCTTCAGCGAGCGCGGCAACGTGACTTTTGACCGTTTCGCCCAATGTTTCGAGATTGTAACCGCCTTCGAGTGCGGAGACGACGCGACCGCCGCAGACTTCGTTCGCCCATTGTTTGACGGTTCGCGTCATCTGCACGAAATCCTGATTTTGCAGCCGCAACTGTCCTAACGGATCGGTCAGATGCGCGTCGAATCCGGCGGAAATAATAATTAAATCCGGCTGAAAATTATGGTTAATGTCGCCGAGTGCGTTATCAAACATTCGTTTCTGTTCGCTCGGCAGAGTGTGCGCTTTGACCGGAACATTTCTCGTATAGCCGAGTCCGCGCCCGTAACCCGTTTCGCCGCGCGAGCCGCTGCCCGGATACCACGGATATTGGTGCATCGAAAGAAAATAAACGCTCGGATCGTCAAAAAAAATTCCCTGCGTCCCGTTGCCGTGATGCACGTCCCAATCAACAATCGCCACGCGCTCGATGTCCTTATATTTATTCTGCGCGTAACGCGCCGCGACCGCGACATTGTTGAATAAACAAAATCCCATCGCGTTTTCCGCCGTCGCGTGATGTCCCGGCGGGCGCACGACGACAAAAGCGTTGTCGGCTTCGCCCGTCATCACGGCATCAACCGCACGACACACGCCGCCCGCGCCGTAAAGCGCGGCATCGAAAGATTTCATCGAAACTACGGTGTCCGCATCAATATATTCGATTCCCTCTTCAAACGCCGATTCGATTTTCTTGTAATGCGTCGTCGTATGCGCCGCCTGAATCATTCCTTTCGTCGCCGGTTCGGGCGTGATTTCGAGCAGACTTTCCCAAAAATTTCCATCCGATTTCAAAGCGTTCATGACGACTTCGTAACGCTTCGGATTTTCAGGATGACCTTGCGGCGTTTGATGTTTTTGAAAAATCGGGTGATGGATCAAAGCAGTTTTCATTGCTCAATTGTATGTAAAAATGATTCGATAAGTAAATTCAGCTTTTCAACCGTATTTTCATCAGCGATTTTTCCGTCCTTAATTTTTGTCTGTGCGCCTGAAATCAAGAGCGCGGCGTGTTCACCGATTTTCGCGTCAATCGTTTTCAAAACGAGCAGCAGAGATTCGTGCGCCGTTTCGCCGAGGCTCGAAGCCGTTATCAAAGCTGTCGGTTTATCGTGAAAATCGGCGGAAGAAACCGTCCATTCGAGCGCATTTTTGAGCGCGGCGGGAATGCTGAAAACATATTCCGGCGAACAAATCAGAATGCCGTCCGATTTTTTAATCCGTTCGCGCCATTCGGCGACAGATTCCGGCGGCGTTTCCGTGTCTAAATCAGGATTAAAATGCGGTAAATTCGACAAATCCTCATAAATATTCAGCCGAATCTTGTCCGCGAACATTTCCGCCACATTCTCTAAAATCGTTAGGTTTGTTGATTTTAAGCGCAAACTTCCGCAAATCGCCAGAATATTTTTCATCTATTTAACAAAATTTCAGCGCACGATTGAGCCTTGAACGCCTCGCTGTTTTTCAATTTGAACTTTTCCGTAAATAATTTCAGGCAAATGTTTACGCCATTTGCCTGAGAATTACACGTTTTTTTTGACTTTCGTTTAACTTAAAAAAGTTGTGAATTACTCGACCGTCACCGATTTTGCCAGATTGCGCGGCTGGTCAACGTCGCAGCCGCGTCGGACGGCGATGTGATAGGCGAGCAATTGCAGCGGCACGATTGCGAGAATCGGCGCAAGCAGATCGGACGTTTCGGGGACTTCGACGATGTAGTTCGAGACAATCGAACTCATCTCGTCGCCTTCGGTCAGAATCGTTAAAATAATGCCGTCGCGCGATTTAACTTCGACGATGTTCGAGTGCGTTTTTTCGTAGCGCAGTTCGCTTGCTTCGTTGCCTTTTTCGCGCGTGTTGACGATCACGACGGGCAGTTTTTCGTCAATCAAGGCGTTGGGTCCGTGTTTCATTTCGCCCGCCGGATAACCTTCGGCGTGGATGTAGGAAATTTCCTTCAATTTCAACGCGCCTTCGAGTGCGACGGGAAAATTAATACCGCGACCGAGATAGAGAAAATCCTGCGAACGGAAAAATTCTTTCGACAATTCTTCAATCGAATCGGCATCACTCAGTAAATTTTCGATTTTGAGCGGCAGTTCAGCTAACTGCTGCGCGTGATATTTCGCCTGTGTTTCGTCAATTTTTTCGCGCGTCTGTCCGAGATAGAGAGCGAACAGATACATCGCAATCATCTGCGACGTGAACGCTTTGGTTGACGCAACTCCGATTTCCGGTCCGGCGTGTGTCAAAATCGTGCCGTCGGCTTCGCGGTGAATCATCGAACCCTGCACGTTGCAGATCGCCAAAACTTTGCATCCGGCTTGTTTAGCTTCGCGCATCGCCGCAATCGTGTCGGCGGTTTCGCCCGACTGCGAGATGACGATTAATAAATCCGATTCGTCCAAAACCGGCGCACGATAGCGAAATTCCGAGGCGTAATCAACTTCGACCGGCACGCGGGCGAGTTGTTCGATCATATATTTACCGGCGAGTCCGGCGTGCCAACTCGTGCCGCAGGCGGCAATTTTGATCGAGCGGAGATTCTTAAAATCTTCTTCGGCGATGTTCATCTCGTCGAGATAAACCTTGCCCGTATCGAGCGAAACTCTGCCGCGCACGGTGTCGCGGACGGCTCGCGGCTGTTCGTAGATTTCTTTAAGCATAAAATGCTTAAAGCCGCCTTTTTCAGCCATAATCGGGTCCCAGGTGATGCGCTGCTGTTTCGGTTCGACCACATTGCCGTCAAAATCCGTGACGCGCACCGATTCTTTCGTCAGCACCGCAATTTCGCGTTCGCCGAGATAAAAAACGTCGCGCGTGTGCTGCAAAATCGCCGGAATGTCCGAAGCGACGAAAAATTCACCGTCGCCCAAACCGATGACCACCGGCGGACCTTCGCGGACGGCGATAATCGTGTCGGGAACATCAGCCGAAATGATCGAAAGTGCAAAAATTCCTTTGAGTTGCTGAACGGATTTTCTGACCGCTTCTTCAAAACCGAGTCCGTCGGTTTTAATTATTTCTTCGATCAAATGCGCGACGATTTCCGTGTCGGTTTCGGTCTTGAATTCGTGACCTTTTTCGCGCAAATCCTTTTTCAGCGTCAGATAATTTTCGATAATGCCGTTATGCACGACGACGATTTTGCCCGAACAATCACGATGCGGATGCGCGTTTTCCTCGGTCGGTCGCCCGTGCGTCGCCCAGCGCGTATGCCCGATGCCGTAATTCCCGTCCAAAGGATTGAGCCGAATCACTTCTTCCAAATTACGCAGTTTCCCTTCCGCACGGCGCAGTGACAAATCACGGTTTTCATCAACGACGGCGATGCCCGCCGAATCGTAACCGCGATATTCCAATTTCCGTAAGCCGTCAATAATGAGCGGCACAACCTGTTTATTTCCAACGTATCCGACGATTCCACACATAATTTATTTAATTTCAGATTGGCAAAATTTTCTTTTCTCTATTTAATCCCAAGAACTTTATTTCCCCTTTAAAAATGGCTTCGACTTCTCCGCCATAGTGGTCAATTACTATCAATGACTGTTCGCCGCTGTCTAACAAAGAGAATCTGGAATTTGAAATACCTCTTTGAATACCACCAATGTCCTTATAATTTCTTGTCAGAATCTGAGTAACATTCTCAAGTTTGATAAAAAGAAATGGATATTTAACCACTTCGGAAGTTGATTCTGCTATTTCGTCAGGAAGCCAACAGGAATCCCAAATTATTGCCAAAATTGCTGAATCTTCGTAAGTTATATTAGAAAACAATCCGATCCAGATGGAATCGTGGAGCGTATATTTTTTTGAAAACTCTTCGTAAGAGTAAATTTTTGCCGATTCCCAAAGCAAAAAATCTTCTATTATTGATTCGTAAACCCAATTGGGGTAATACTTTTCATCCTCAACCATTATGCCGCCTTTTTAATTTCTTCGGCGATTGCTGCGATGAATTTTCTATCATTCAGTAATTTATTTTCGACTTCTTCGAGTTTCAATTCATCCTGCATCACGACGCGAAGTTTCTCATTCAGTAAAAGTTGTAATGCTTCTGTTTCCTCATTTTCAGCGCGTTTTTCAAAGTATTCCTTGACATCCAAATCCAGTTTCATCTGAAATTCGACCTTTGTATTCGACGAATGCAAATCTTCCATCGAAGCGAGCTTCGTGCGGCGGCGCAACTTGTATTCGCCCGGTTTAAGCAAAGATTCATCATTTATACCGTTTGCCAACATTTCATCGTAATCATTTTGTGTAACTATCAAAACACCTTCACTCATATTTTTTTCGTTCGTTCCAGTAAGCCTTTTCTTCCGCTTTAGTTGCTTTACGGGCAGAGATAATACGGTAGATTTCTTCATCTCGAATAGTATAAACCACTAATAAAACAGATTTTCGGGTTAGTCCCAAAATTTGGAAACGCTGTTCTATAAAGTCTGTATGTAAATAATCAAAAATATCTAAAGCAAAATCATCATAAAATATTTCTTTCGCTTCCTTAAAATCAACCCCGTGACTTTTGATGTTTATTTCCGCTTTTTTGTCGTCCCATTGAAATTCCATTATTAAACTTTGTGAGAACCACTGTTTTCGTGTTCCTCCTGATTCAAAGTTTTAATTACTCTCGCCGGTGCGCCGACGACGAGCGAATCGGCTTCAACATCTTTAGTCACGACACTTCCTGCGCCGGTTGATGCGCCGTCGCCGATTTTGACGGGCGCGACGAGCATTGTGTCCGAGCCGATTTTGACGCGGTTGCCGATGGTCGTCGAATGTTTGTTGATGCCGTCGTAGTTGCAGGTAATCGTGCCTGCGCCGATGTTGGTTTTTTCGCCGACGGTTGCGTCGCCGAGATAAGTTAAATGATTGGCTTTCGAGCCTCTGCCGAGAATGGTTTTCTTGAGTTCGACAAAATTTCCCACCTTGGATTTTTCTTCCATTTTTGCTTTGCCGCGCAAATGCGCCATCGGTCCGACCGTGCATTGATCGGCGATTTCCGAATCGGCGATCACGCAGTTGTCGAGAATTTCCACGCCGTTGCCGATTTTAGAATTGGTGATGCGCGTGCCGGAACGAATCGTGCAGCCGTCGCCGATCTGCGTTTCGCCTTCGATGGTGACGTTTGAATAGATAACCGTATCGCGCCCGATATATGCCTGTTCGCTGATATACGCACTTTTCGGATCAATAAATGACACGCCGTAATCGAGCATCATTTTTTTGATCACGCGGCGGCACAAAACTCTCTCCATATCGGCGAGCTGCAAACGATTGTTGACACCTTCGATTTCGTGCGGATCGTTGTGATGATAAATCGCAATGTCGTCGCCCGCGCTTCGCAGCAGCGACGGCACATCGGTCAGATAATATTCGCCCTGCGAGTTGTCGTTCTGCACTTTCGACAGCGTGTCGAAAAGTTTGCGCGTGTTGAAACAGTAAATTCCCGAATTGATTTCGCGGATTTTTCGTTCCGTTTCGGTCGCGTCTTTTTGTTCGACGATTCTTTCAAATAATCCGCCGTCGTCGCGCACGATGCGCCCGTAACCCGTCGGATCGTCCAATTTAACCGTCAAAATCGTGCAGGCTGCGCCTTTGCCGCGATGATTGTGATGCTGTTGAACGAGCGCGGCGAGCGTTTCAGCGCGAATCATCGGCACGTCGCCCGATAAAACGAGCAGCGTCGAATTGGTATTTTCTAAAAATTCACGCGCCGAATTGACCGCGTGTCCCGTGCCGAGCTGTTCTTTCTGCCAGACGAATTCTGCCTGTTCGGTTTCGATTTCGTCCAAGACGGCGGTTTTGACATCTTCGCCCTGATGACCGATGACGATGTAAATCTTGTGCGGCGCAAGCGCGGTCGCCGTCCGGCAGACGTGATTGATCAGCGGTCGCCCGTCAATTTTGTGCAGAACCTTCGCCAGATTCGAGCGCATTCGTGTTCCCAATCCGGCGGCTAACACCAGAATATCGAGATTTTTTTGTTCGTCGGGAAAGTTTTCCATACTTGCTGCTTTAACGAATCGCCATACTGCTTTGCTGTAAGGTGCATAACAACAGGACTTGTGCCAATTTTTCGGGATGATGCCGCACTTTTTCGCCGTCGTCTAACAGATTACCATAAACGATTTCCGCGCCATCAATAAATTCCGGTGAAATCGAACCGTGAACGCCGATTTGCTGTGCGCCTTCCGATTGATAAATTTTTAGCTGTCTCTCGTTAATCGGACGATTGTTGACGATAACGTAGTTAAAATTTATCTGCGGCGCATATTGACCGACGATTTCGAGATGCCGACGCGCCGAAAATCCGTCGGTTTCTCCGGGCTGCGTCATCAGATTGCAGACAAAAATCTTGATCGCCGGCGAATCGGCAATCGCCTGCGCCACGCCGTCAACCAGAATCGGCGGTAGCAGCGAGGTAAAAAGCGAGCCGGGACCGATGGAAATAATATCCGCCGCGCCGATTGCCGCCAGCGTTTCAGGCAGCGGCTGACAATTTTGCGGTTCGAGATAAAGCCTTTTAATTTCGCTGCCGAGCTGTCCGATTTTTGTTTCGCCTTTGATAATCGAGCCGTCTTCGAGTTCGGCGGCGAGCCGCACGTCGGCAACCGTCGCCGGATAAATGTGTCCTTTGCTTGCCAGAATTTCCGACGAAAGTTTGACCGCTTCGGCGAAATCGCCTGTCACCTCGGTCAGCGCGGCGAGAAAAAGATTGCCGAAACTGTGTCCGCCGAGATCGCCCGCGCCGCGAAAACGATGCTGAAAAAGCTGTGAAAGCAGATGCGAATCTTCCGAAAGCGCAACCATACAATTGCGTATGTCTCCCGGCGGCAGCATTTGCAGTTCGTCACGCAGACGACCGGAACTGCCGCCGTCATCGGAAACCGCGACAATCGCCGAAAGATTTTCGAGCCAGACGAGTTCTTCGTATCGTGCGCCGACGAATCTTTTCAAACCCGAAAGCAGCGTCGAAAGCCCGTTGCCGCCGCCGATAGCAACCACATTAAGACCTTCAACTTCCTGTGAAAACAGATGATTTTTCATTTATTGCAAGAGAGTTTTTATAAAATATGGCAGGTTTCGGAATAAATTTATATTGAAACTTAAAATTGGATTTCGGGCGAGGCAAACGACCTGTCTTTAATTTTAACATTTTCGTTTTTGAACGGCAACAATTTTATTTTATCTAAGTTAAGACGGGCATTTCGTTAAACTTTCGCAAACGAGAAAAAACACTTGAAGCGTCCGCCTCGAATGTGTTAGATTTGATATTGGGATTTGCTTTGTTTGACCCGCCGCGCAAATTGCCGTGAATTTTCACTAACAGTTCTGAACTTCCCTAAAATTAATCAAAATCGGACGTATATAATTTAATGGCATCGCCCTTTATCATTCAGGAACAACAATTTTCGAGGATCAAAAACATCCTTGCGCGGTTGTGCGTCGAATGCGCCGCCCGTGCCGTTTTTTTGGTTGACCGCGACGGTCAGCAGATTGCCTTTCACGGCGAGATCGGTGAAATGGACACGACGAGCTTTGCCAGTTTAGCGGCGGGAAATGTCGCCGCGACGACGAGTATGGCAAAACTGATCGGCGAAAATGTCTTTCCGTCGGTCGTCCACGAAGGCGAGCGCGAAAGCATTTTTATCAGCGTTATCGGCAGAAGTTTGCTGGTCGTCGTCTTTGACGAACGCTCGACGCTCGGTCTGGTCAAACTTCGCACGAAACGCGCCAGCTATGAGGTTGCCGCGATTTTAGACGAAGCCGCGATTG
Source organism: Pyrinomonadaceae bacterium (assembly GCA_965247235.1). Classification (GTDB taxonomy): domain Bacteria; phylum Acidobacteriota; class Blastocatellia; order Pyrinomonadales; family Pyrinomonadaceae. Next base: position 3,961,920 of record OZ252004.1, on the reverse strand, counting down.
ATTCGGCGAACCATCACCTGAGCGAAAATTCGTTTTTTGCCGAGATTACCGACGACGATATTGACAGCTTGTTTAGCTGATTTTAGATTTTGGATTTTGGATTTTGGATTATTGCCGCAAGTGAATTATGCTATCTAAAATATTTGCACGGCGGCGCAAATCAAAGAAAAATTTAACGGCTGAATTAATCCGAAAATCCAAAATCTAAAATCCAAAATCTAAAATCCAAAATTAATTATGACTTTTATTAACTACGCTTCGCGCGAAATCAATTGCAAAATTGTCTATTACGGTCCCGGTCTTTGCGGAAAAACGACCAATTTACAGCACATTTACGATTCGACCGCGCCGCAGGCAAAGGGCAAGTTAATTTCGCTGGCGACCGAAACCGACCGCACACTATTTTTCGATTTTATGCCGCTCGAACTCGGCACGGTGCGCGGTTTCAAAACCCGTTTTCACCTTTACACGGTTCCCGGTCAGGTTTATTACGATGCCTCGCGCAAGCTGATTTTAAAGGGCGTGGACGGCGTAGTTTTCGTCGCCGATTCGCAGGAAGAACGGATCGATGCCAATCTCGAATCGCTCTATAATCTCGAAGAAAATTTGCAGACGCAGGGTTACAACCTAATGGATTTGCCGTATGTTTTGCAGCTCAACAAACGCGATCTGCCGAACGTCGTGCCGACCGAAGATTTAGTCGGTGAACTCCAGCGCAAAAACGAGCCGTTTTTTGAAGCCGTCGCCATGGATGGAACCGGAGTTTTCGACACGCTCAAAGCCGTCGCCAAACAGGTTTTGACCGAACTCAGGAAAGGATAATTTCTAATTCAATTTAATGAAAAGGCGGGAAACTCTGCAAAGTTTCCCGCCTTTTTAGCTTTTAATTTTTATAAGCAAACAGAAGCCCGCGCGTCAGCAAGCGGCGGATAGACAACGTGAATATAAAGGCTGTAATCGGAAGCCCGCGCTTGAGCGGACGAATACAATTATAAATTTAACTAACCTCGAATCTGCATCACGCTATCGTTTCTTGTCCGCCGCTTGCTCACGCGCGGGCTTCTGTCACATTTGCTGAAAAGTCGCAGCTAACAGCCAAACATTCAGCGCGGCGATAAACACGGCGACTGTATATGCGAGAATTTTACACCAGCGCGGATTGACGAATTCGCCCATTTTCAGTTTGTCGCTCGTAAACATAACCAATGGAAAAACCGCGAAACTAAGCTGCATACTCAACACGACCTGACTGAGAATCAGCAGCCGCGTCGTTCCCGTCGTGCCGTAAAAAGCCGTCACTATTACCGCCGGAACAATCGCAATCGAGCGTGTAATCAAACGTCTGAGCCACGGGCTGAGGCGAATTTCCAGAAAACCTTCCATCACGATTTGTCCGGCGAGCGTTCCCGTGAGCGTCGAATTTTGACCTGACGCAAGCAGCGCAACGGCAAACAGAGTGCTTGCCCCGGCGACACCGAGCAGCGGCGAAAGCAGTTTGTAAGCATCGCCGATTTCCGCGATTCCCGTATTGCCGCTGTGATGAAACGCGGCGGCGGCAACGATTAAAATCGCGGCATTGATGAACAATGCAAACATTAATGCGAGCGTCGAATCAATCGTCGCAAACTTAATCGCCTCGCGTTTGCCCGTCGCCGTCCGTTCGTAGCGGCGCGTCTGCGCGATTGACGAATGCAGATAAAGATTGTGCGGCATCACGGTCGCGCCCAAAATGCCGACCGCAATATAAAGCATCGCCGGATTAGTGATAATCTCCGTCGTCGGCACAAAACCGCGCAAAACTTCGATGATTTCCGGCTTGGAAAAAATAATTTCCGCCGCGAAACACACTCCAATCGTCAAAACGAGCGTCATCACGACGGCTTCAAGCCAGCGAAAACCGCGATTTTGCAGCATTAGCAAAATCAACACGTCAAACGCCGTCAGCAAAACGCCGTAAACCAGCGGAATGCCGAACAGTAAATTAAGCGCGATTGCCGAACCGATGACTTCCGCCAGATCACACGCGATAATCGCAATCTCGCAGAAAATCCATAACACGAACGAAACTTTCAGATCAAAATGATCGCGGCAAGCCTGCGCCAGATCGCGTCCCGTAACGATTCCAAGACGCAACGAGAGGCTTTGCAGCAGAATCGCCATCAGGTTGGAAAGCATTATCACCAACAACAGCGCGTAACCGAACCGCGCTCCGCCCGCCAGATCGGTCGCCCAATTTCCGGGGTCCATATAACCGACCGCGATCAAATATCCGGGACCGGAAAAAGCAAAAAGTTTGCGCCAGAAACCGACTCCCCGCGGCACATCGAGCGAAGCATTGGCTTCCGGCAAACTAGCCTGCCCGGAACTTCTGCGCCAGCCGGAAATTGAGGTTGTATCGGTCGAATCGTTCATAAAAGACTAAGTTCAGAGTTCAAAGTTTAATGTTTAATGTTTGGATTTCGCAAAAAAGTAATATGTCTTCAAGATTTTTCTCAAAATTCAAAAGGTATGAAAACCGTGATTTTAACTTTGAACCTTGAACCTTAAACTTTGAACTCTCAGATCATCCCTTCCCGACTCGGAATCGGGCTGCCGTGCGGACATTTTTCGGGGAAACCGAGCAGCGCATCAATTTTCTGCTCAAACTCATCTGAAATGTGATGTTCGAGGCGTTCGGCTTCGTCGTGGACGGAGTTTAAGTCGTAGTCTAAAATTTTCGTTAAAAATAATTCGAGCAGACGATGACGGCGGACAATTCGCAGCGCGATTTCGCGTCCTTTTCCGGTCAAACGCACACCGTAATAAGGCGTATGCGCCACCAGCGACTGTAATTCCATCTGTTTGAGCATCTTTGACACGGCAGGCGGACTGACATCGAGCATCGCCGACAAATCCTTGGTCGCCGCCTCTGATTTTTCTTCCAAACCGCGCTCCGATAAGTTCCAGATCGCTTTTAGATAATCTTCTTTGGAAACCGTTATTTTTTTCTGACTTTTCATCAAATGAACTGTGGTTAATCTTTTAATCAAAAAATTTTAACTGTGGTTAATTTTAACGAATTATAACTTTTGTGGCAAATCTAACCGTTAACGATATTTTTTTGAAACTCTAAAATAAAGAAAGCTGTTCGATTTTATGTTTCGAACAGCTTTTTTACTAATTAAATGGCGGAGCCGACGGGACTCGAACCCGCGACCTCCAACGTGACAGGCTGGCGTTCTAACCAACTGAACTACGACTCCGCAAGAGAAATTTGTAAAATTAAAAACTTTGTAAATTTTTAACTTCTAATTTTCAAATATGGTGGGCATGAAGGGACTCGAACCCCTAACTTCCTCCTTGTAAGGGAGGCTGTCTACCAATTGACGTACATGCCCTAAAAATCTATCTTTTTCAAATGTGTGCGGCACGTTCCAAACCCACTGTGTTTTCAAAAAAGCATTGCCCATTAACAATAGGCGAACTGTTATCCTACGAAAATTGAGCGGAAATTGTCAAACTAAGGCTGTAAAATATCTTGAAACCTGTTTGAAAACTCAATTAAAATTCAAAATCGTGCCGCCGAATCCGACCGCCCAGCCTTTTCTGCCGTTGAAAAACACTTTTTCCAGTCGGTAATTCGTGTCGGATTTTTCGCTGACCCAGACATTTCCGCCGGTTTGCGTGTGCAGAATTTTGCCTTCGTCGCCGACCGCCCAGCCTTCCGCCGTGCTGATAAAACATACGTCGTTGAGATCGGCGTTGATATTGGTTTTTTGTTCGCGCCAATTTTTGCCGCCGCCGACGGTTTGAAAGATTTTGCCGTTTGCGCCGACCGTCCAGCCGTTTTGCTGATTGACGAAAAATACCGCATTGAGTTTTGTCGTGCGGTCGCCGAAAATGTTGGCGTTGCTCCAGTTTTCGCCGGAATCTTCGGTAAATAAAATCGTCCCGCCCGCGCCGACGATGACGGCTTTATCAGAGCCGTTAAATGTGCCGTCGAACATCAGATATTTGATCGGCTGAGAATCTTTTTTCCATTCTTTATCGCCGAGTTGAAGCGTATAAAATATTCCGGCTTCGCCGAATGCGGTCGCGTTGCCGTATTTGTCAAAAATAATTTTCGTGACGAATTCACGTCCTTCTTTGGCAAATTCCATCTTTTCCCAGTTGATACCGCCGTCGGTCGTGCGAAGCGTGTAGGTCGGCAGATTCGTGCCGCGATTAAAACGGTCGCGTTCGCAGAGCAGCCAGCCGTGATTTTCATCTGAAAAATGAATCTGCCGAATCGTATCGTTGGTAAATTTCGGCACTTGTTTCCAGTTTCGTCCGCCGTTTGCCGTCTCCAAAAACATTCCGTCGCTGCCGGCAATCCAGCCGAGTTTTTCGTTGACGAAATACACGTCTTTGAACCACGCGAGCGTTTTGGAATCAATCTTTGTCCACGCGGCATTCGCGGTCTGAAAACACAACAAGCAGATGAACAGGATGAAAATTTCGTGAAAATACTTCATTTAGTAAAAACCAAAAGACAAGCGTGAAAGCGGGACGCGTTCACGACAGCAGCCGGGACGGACTGCGTTACTTTAGAACGGACTGCGTTACTTAAAACGGACTGCCGAATAAGAGACGGACGACGCTGACCTTTCCGAGATAATCGAAGGCTTTGTCAATCGTAAATCCTTTGCCGGAAACCAAAACCTGATCGCCGGGATTCAAAAAAATCATCGGCACTTTGCCGGTTTCGATTTCGGCGAGGTTGATGTCCTGACGCGAAAGTTTGCCTTGATTATCAAAACGAATGAGCGCGATTTTCTTTTTATTGCCGTCTTTGGCAACGCCGCCGGCTTCGATAATCGCTTCGTAAAGACTGACTTTTCTGTCCATAATGCGAATTCCCGGCTGGACGACTTTGCCCATCACCGAATAACGCGCCGACATCGCTTTTTCGAGCGTCACCGTAACTTTCGGATCAATGATAAATTCGTCGAGTTTTTTAGTCACTTCCGCCGCGATCTGTTCGACGGTTTTGCCGCCGACCAAAATGCCTTCACGAATCAAAGGGTAAGAAATACGCGCCGTCGGCGGAACGGTAATACCCATTTTGCAGTAATCGGGACACTGACCGAAAACTTCGACGCTGATGATGTCGTTCGGTCCGAGATGATATTCGCTCAGATAATTGTTGTAATACGAAACGACTTCCGTGCCTTCGTCAACCGGAGCGACAATTGCCGCTGCGTCGGTTTTGTTGTCGGTTACAGCTTTATTATCAGTTGTCGCTGCCGGAGAATTATTCGCCGGTTCAGCATTTTTGACTTCGGTTTTCTCTTCGGTCAGAGGTTTTTCGGGTTTGATAACTTCGACCTGCGGCGTTTCGGTCGGTGCGGGTTTAATTTCCGCCGGTTTCTCGATATTAGTCGGCGGATTCGCCGTCTGCGCCGCAAAATTTGCCGCGAACATCAATAATCCCGCCACCACCAAACTCGAATTTCTTAAAATTTTTACTGCTTTCATCTTTTCAATCTCCGTCAATCGAATAAACATTTAATAAAGCGACAAATCCAGAAGTAGTCTTAGTCTTTGGTCTTTAGTCTTTGGTCTTTGGTCTTTAGTCTTTAGTCTTTGGTTTTTGATTTTTGGTCTTTATAAAGAATAAAAACCAATGACCAATGACTAATGACTAATGACTAATGACTAATGACTAAAAACCTGAAACTTGAAACCAACCTACAACCCTTTCCCGAACAGCACGGTTTTGACCGTTTCAAACACGATTACCAAATCGAGCGCGAGACTCTGATTTTTGATGTAATACAAATCGTATTGCAGCTTTTGTCGCGCGTCTTCGACCGATGCTCCGTATGGATATTTGATCTGCGCCCAACCCGTGAGTCCCGGCGCGACCAGATGGCGATGTTCGTAAAAAGGGATTTCCTGCGCCAACTGTTCGACAAAATGCGGACGTTCCGGTCGCGGTCCGACAAAACTCATCTCGCCTTTGATGATGTTCCAAAATTGGGGGATTTCGTCAACGCGAATCTTGCGGATAATCCGCCCGACGCGCGTCACGCGGTCGTCGTTCGTGGTCGCCCAAACCGGCTTGCCGTCTTTTTCGGCATCAGTTCGCATTGAACGAAATTTGATTACTTTAACGACTCTGCCGTTTTTCCCGACTCTTTCCTGACGGTAAAAGACATCACCCTTTGATTCGAGTTTGATCAAAACGGCTGCCACGATTCCAATCGGAAACGAAACAATTAAACCGATCAATCCCAAACCGCGATGAATCACGTCACGAATTGCGGTTTTAAATCGCGTATCGCGCGGACGACCGTCAAAAATCAGCCACGACGGGCGCAACATTCCGACGTGAACTTTGCCGGTCACGCGCTCGAAAAACGAGGTGCATTCTTCGATATTGACATCGCCCGCCAAACTCATCTTCAGTAGTTCCTCGGTCGGAAAAGTCCCGCGCCGTTCGCGGATGGCGATCACGATGCGGTCAACTTTTTCGCGTTTGATAATTTCGGAAAGTTCTTCGGTGCGTCCGAGAATTTTCGCTTCGCCGATCATTTCGTCAGGTTTCGTGCCGTTTTCGGTGACAAACCCGACGATTCGATAACCGGCATCGCGCCGATCCCAAACCGCCTGCGCCGTGTCTTTGGCTGATTGCCCCGTGCCGACCAGCAGAATCTTTTCGCCGATGTCCGGGTGTCCCGTCAAAAGATGAATCAGAACTCGCCAGACGAGCAGCAGAACCAGCACGAGCGGCACGGAAATGACCGACACGCCGCGCCCGATCAGCAGCGGCGGAATAAAATAAAACAGAAACGCGAGCAACGCCCACGCGATGCCGAGTGCCTGCACGAGCCGCAGCATCAGTTCGCGCCGGTTGCCCATCACCGTGTAATCGTATAAATCGTAAAAATAAAGCACGAGCAGACAAACAAATGTTGCCAGCCCGACTTTATACCAACCGTCATTTTCGTTTAATTGATAATCCGCCCCCGAAAGTCCGAGACGCAGGTAGATTGCCAGCACGATGCCGCCGTAGATAAACGCGGTATCTGCCAGAATCAGCCAAACCGTGCGCGGACTTAAACGTGTTCCAGACATAATCAATTACGAATTACGAATTAAGAATTTCAATTTTAATTATCAATTTAATTTATCGCTTTATTTTTGTATTACACTCCAAAATAATTCGTAATTTGAAATTCGTAATTCGTAATTGTCTATTTATTCTTTAAAGTTTTTTCCGTAATAACCGTAGTTGTAATGGCTTTCGGTCAAAACGTCGTCGCTTTGATTCAAGACGACACCGAGCAGTCTTTCGCGCGGCAGACTTTCCAGAATGCGGTCAACTTCGGCAAATTTGGTGCGGTTAGCGCGAACGACGATCATTGCGCCGTCGGCTTGATTGATTAAGACGGTCGCGTCGGTAAAGATGCCGAGCGGCGGCGCGTCAACGATGATATAGTCGAACATTTCGCGGGCTTCGCGCAGGATTTCCCTGAACTTCGGACCGGAAAGCAGATCGGCGACATCATTTCGCGCTTCGCCTCCGGGCAGCAGATACAGTCCGACCGGTTCGAGTTTGATGATCGAATCGCGCAGATTTCCCTTGCCGGTGAGAATGTCTGAAAGCCCTTTATCGGTTTCGATGCCGAGATAATCGGCAAGGCTCGGCATTCGCAGATCGCTGTCAATAATCAGAGCTTTAACGCCGTCGGTTTGCGCCAAAAGCCACGAAAAATTGAGCGCGGTAATTGATTTTCCTTCGCTCGGATTAACGCTCGCAATGACGATTGACTGCATTTTCTGCTTTTGGCTTTTGTGCAGAACGTGCGTTCGCAAACTGCGGTATTCTTCGCAGTAAGTCGAGTGAGGATGCGTGATGGCGACGAGTCGCGGTTCGACGCGCTCGGCTTCGACGTTCCACCTGACAAATTCAGGCAGCGACGGCGAAGCCGGACGCGTTGGTGCAACGGCGTTCAAAGTTGCCCCGGCAATTGATGTCGAATTCGTGTCAGAGAGTGCCTTCCCGACGAGTGATTCCGACTGCCCATTGAACGCCGAACTTGGTGTTCCTATTTTGAAATTATTGTCCGCAAACATTTCCGGTGTTTCGTTGCCGCTCTTGACCTTTTTGTCAAAAGCCACAACTCTTCCCGTCGCAGCCGCGTCTATTTGGCTGACCTCTTCCGTCTGCTTTTTCTGCATCGCTTTGAGAATGCTCATAATTTTTACGCTCCGCTCTCTTTCCTTGAGTCCAAAGTCCAAAGTCTAAAGTCCAATGTCTGAATTTTGAATCTAAATTCCGCCACAGACAATTGATTTTCAATGACCTTGGACTTTAGACTTTGGACTTTAGACTTTTTAGTAAAATCCCCCAACTTCTTCGATTTCCAAACTGACATCATCGTCAAAGTCTTCCATCGGCGGACGTTTGCCGTTGGAGTTGCCGTTGCCGTTGCCGTTGCCGTTCGTTTTGGGTTCCGCCTGAAACATTTTCGGTTTCGGCTGTTCGGCGCGGGCTTGGTTGTTCCATAATTCTTCACGCGCTTCGGCGGTCAAGACTCTGCCTGCCGACGGCGGTGCGGATTCGGCGATCTGTTCATTCATCTTGGCTGTGACCGATTCACGGCGCGGCAGCAGATCGAGATTATCGGCGACTTCTTCGATAATCTGGCGACCGATGATTTGTTCACCTGCCGCATATGCCGCGAGCATCGAATTGTCGCAGACATTATTAATCTGGCGCGGAATGCCTTCCGAACATTGAAAGATAAAATCAATCGCTCCCGGCGTGAAAATATTCGGCTGATCCGAACCGGCGATCAGCAGACGTTCGGTAATATAGCGTTCGACTTCTTCGACGTTCGGCAGTGCGTGCATCTTGCAGCGCAGAGCGACGCGCTGTTTTAATTGGCGCAGATTCGGCTGGTTGAGTTTTTCGCGCAGTTCGGGTTGTCCGGTCAAAACGATTTGCAGATGTTTCGCGTTGTCCGATTCAAAGTTCATCAGCAGACGAATTTCTTCGAGAACGTAATCGGAAAGCTCGTGCGCTTCGTCAATAATCAAGACCGTGCGAAGTCCGCGACGGTGGCGTTCTTCCAACACTTTGCCCATCGTTTGCAGCAGTTCGGCTTTGTTCGTCCAATCTTTAATGCCGAGCATCTGCGTGACGTGATGATAAAATTCGTCAATCGAAAGACGCGGATTAAAAACATACGCCGCCAGCACCGACGAATCGAGACGGCGCAGAATCCATCTGAGCGCGGTCGTTTTTCCCGTGCCGACTTCACCCGTCAAAACGATCAAGCCTTTGGCGTTCTCCAAACCGTAATAAAGACTCGCCAAAACTTCGTTATAACTCGGCGTAAACACGATGAATCGCGGGTCGGGAGTTAATGTAAACGGGTTGTCTTCTAATCCGAAAAATTCTTTATACATTGTCTTTTCCTCTGTTTGAATTCCGAATTCGAGATTTAAGATTCAAGATTCAAGATTTCAGATTTCAGATTGCGAACCTTGAATTTGGAATCTTGAATTTGGAATCTTGAATTTAGAATCTTGAATCCTAAGAAACTAACTTTTCAAAAATATGTGTTGCCTGTAAACCCATTGCGAGCAATGGGATAATGCCGACGGCGACGGCGATTCCGGCTAAAACTTTGAGCCAGTGCGAACGCTTGATCCACGTTTTTTCCTCGTGCGAGAGCAGCGGCGGAACCGATGCCAGCACGGGAAGTCCGGTGTAATGTTTCGCGTCTTCGATGGTTTGAATCTTGAACAGACGCGGAATTTCAAATAAAGCGGCGAGCAGCAGACCGAGCGCGAGACCGAGACCTGCGCCGACCGCAGTCAGCACGGCGCGTTTCGGCGCAACCGGCGTTTGCGGCAGATTCGCCGCATCCTGCACGCGAATCGTTTCGCCGAGCGAATTGCTTTCGACATTTGCGCTGAAACTCGCATCGTTGTTCTTTTTCAACAAATCGTCGTAGGTTTGTTTCGCCGACAGATATTGATTATTGACACTTTCGAGCGCGACCTTGACGTTCGGAATCTGGTTGATTTTCCCTTCGAGCGCAGCGATTTGCTGGGCGTTCTGGGCGAGTTCCTGATCCTTAAACTGCATCTGCTGATCGAGTTGGGCGATTTGCGCTTCTTTTTTCTGTCTTTCGATTTCCAGATTCTGTTTTTGCAGTTCGGCGCGGCGCGTTCCGGCGGCGGTCGCATTGCTCGCCCGCTGCTGCGTGTTTTTGTTCAAATCGTCAATTTCATCGTTGACGCGCTTGATCTCGTTCTTTTTCGCTTCGACATCAGGATGCGCGGGTTTGAATTTTTTGAGTAAATTATCAAGTTGTGCCGACAAATCGGCGCGTTTGTTGATGAGCTGCGCGTAAGCGGGCGTGTCTTCAATTCCCGATCCTTTAACCTGATCCTGCGTTTCTTTCTGCCCGAAATCTTCGATCAGCCGCGCCTGACTGTTGAGCGAACTGATGTCGGAATTGATGCGACCTTTTTCGGTTGAAATTGTTTCTTTTTCTTTGGTGATCGAATCTTCACGCGTTCGCAAACCCTGCAACTGCGCGATCAAACCCGATTGCGCGTCCGGCAGCGTTTCGACATTCTGCATCATAATGCCGAGCCGTTGCTTGTCGAGCGCATCGAGACTGTCTTTTGATGTTTTCAATTCGTTGTCAATAAAATCCTTCGTTACCTGACCTCTCTGTTCCGAAGAGACGACCTGCGCGTTGACATATTTGCTGGCGAGTTCGGCAGCGACGTTGCGGGCGGCGGCAGGCGTTCGGTCTCGATACGAAAGCCGGAACGCGGCAACTTTTTCATTGTCGCCTTTTTCCATCTCGACGAGAATATTTTTCTTCATCTTGGCGATAATCAGCGATTGATCCATTCCGGCATTGCGCTCGATTTCAAACAGGTTGTATTTGGTAATCATCGGTTCAAGCACCGAACGCGACAAAACTTCCTGACTGATGGTTTGCAGACGCGCCGACAAATCTTCTTCGGAACTCGGCGCGACGTTTGAAGAAATCGTCGGCGGTTTGAGCGTCAGCAGCGTGGTTGATTCGTAAACGCTCGGCAGTTTGTAGACGACATAACCGATTGCCGCCGTCATCGTGATAATCGGCAAAACAATCAGCCATTTGCGGCGCATCAGCATCTGCCAAAATTCGCCCGCCGTTCTTTGTCTGAATTCAACACTCATCTTCTTCGTATCCTTTTCTAAAAATTCTAGCCGATAGTATTTTCAAGCTCTCTGCGTTTTCCGGCGGCATCGTTCTTGCCGAAAAACTTTCGCAGACCGACCGCCACAATAATTAATCCGCCGCCGAAGACAAACACCGCGAACGATTCGGGAATAAATCCCAGCAAAGCCAAACCAAAATTTGCAGTTAATGTTTCAAGCATTTATTTTTAACCTTTAAATATTCAGTCCTTTCTCTTCATCCAACTCTGTCAACTCTGTCAACTCTGTCAACTCGGCAAACTATTCTCAGTTGCCGGACGCTTTCTGCGTCGGGCTAATACTCAAACTTTGCGCCTTTTTGATCGTCGTTTCGACTTCCTGCATCGCACTCGGCTTATTATTAGCCGCCGTCAGCATCGTGTTTAGTCTTTGCCGATACGATTGGTTGGCGGCAATTCCCGCTCTTTTAGACGCAGCTTCATCGAGCGCAACCGCTTTTTTCGCCTGTTCGATTGCCGTTACCAGTAAACCTTTTTTGTAATAAACCCAACCGAGGGTGTCAAAATATTCGGCTGCGTTCGGCGTTTGATTAACGGATTTCTGCGCGAGTTGCAAGGCTTCATCGAGGTTGCCCTGATTTTCTGCGATCATCCACGCCAGATTGTTGGCGGCAATCGGCAAATCGGGTTCGATTTCGAGAGCTTTGCGGTAATTTTTCTCCGCTTCGGCGGAATTTCCGCGCCCGTCTTCGAGCATTCCGAGCAGCGTATAAACCGATGCCGACGGCTTTTTGTCGAGAATTTTGCGGTATTCCTGCGCGGCGGCATCAGCCTGATTCGATGCCAGTAAAAGTTCGGCGTAAGACGAATAAGCGGGCAGATAATCGTCGTCGAGTTCAATCGCTTTTTTCAGTTCGGATTCCCGCGCCGCATTATTCCCGTCGGCTTTGTAAATTTCCGATTTCAAATAATGAAATGCCGCCGAAATGTCCGGCGTGTCGGTGTTCTGCACGAGATTGCGGTCAATTTCGGCGTGTGCCTGCTGACTCTGTTTCTGTTTGGTCAGCACATTGATTTTGCCGCTCAAAGCCTCGAAATTTTTCGCGTCGGCGGTCAGAGCTTTTTGATAAAAGTTTAATGCTTCGGGCAGATTTTTTTCGGTCAGCGAAATTTTTGCCAGATTGACGTAAGCTGACGCGGAATTCGGCGACATTCTCGCTACTTCCTGCAAATCCGTTTTGGCTTCGGCGATTTTGCCCATTCCGAGATTCGCCAAACCGCGCGAAGTTAATGCTTTGATCGTCAATTCCTGCAAATCGCGGGCATCGAAATCGGTGTTCGGATAAGTATTTTTGACCGCGCCGTAAAATTCGTTCGAGAGCCGCAGAGCCGTCTCGTTTTCGCCGGACGCAAACGCCGCCTGAATTTTGAGCAGTCCGGTTTTCAAGTATTTCGGATGATATTTGTCGAGGTCGCCGATAAAAGCCTTCGCCTGATCGGTTTGTCCGAGCGCAAGCCGCGCCTGCGTCATATAAAAAAGTGCTTCGCGCTGACTCGGTTTCTTTTTGAGAACGTCTTCCAAATCTTTGATCGCGTCTTCGGCTTTATTTTCCTGAAGTCTGATGCGGGCGCGAAGCATTAGTGCTTCGGGATCGCCGCCGTTCGCCTGCAAAAGCGTTTCGACCTGTTCGCCGGCTTTGGCATTTTCCCTGCGGTCGAGATACATTTCAGCCAGACGATAACGGGCGCGGACATATTCGGGCGCGTCGTTCAGAATATCGCTCAAAACTTTGACCGCCTCATCGCCGCGATTGATCTGCGTATAAAAATTCGCCAGATCGAGGCGGCTTTCCGGGCTGTTTTCCTGAATTTGAATTAATTGTTTATAAGTGTTTTCGGCTTTGTCATACTGACGCTGCGCGACGTAGAATTCGGCGATTGCCTGACGCGCCTCGATGCTGTCAGGTTCGACTTCGGAAGCCTTTTTATACTGCGCTTCGGCATCGGCGGCGCGGTCGGCAAAGGTTAAAAATCTGCCGTATTCGATATAACCGACGGCGCGGTTCGGATTGGCGGCAATGCCTTTTTTAATCGCATCTTCGGCTTCCGCGCTTTTTTCGCGCGACATATAATAACGCGCTTTGCTCAGATAAGATTCGGTGCGGGTCGGATCGGCGGCAATTGCCTGATCGAGAACTCCGACAACTTCATTTTCCGGCTTTTCCTTTGCCGCCAGAATCGAGGCTTTCAAAATAAAACCTTCGATAAAAGCAGGATTTTTGGCAAAAATTTCGTCGAGAGTTTTTTCCGCTTCGGTAATCATCGGCGGCTGCGTCAGCAAATAATAATTGCCGAGTTTCGCCTTCGCGTCGAGATTGTCCGGTTCGAGTTCGATGGTTTTGCGAAGCTCGTCGAGCGTTTCGTTAAATTGTCCCAAGTTTTCGTAAGCGCGAGCCAAACCCCAATGTGCCGGGGCGGAACTTTTGTCCACATCGGCAGCCGAGCGAAACTGCATCACGGCTTCGTGAAATTTGCGTTTTTGAAGAAATTCCTCGCCTTTTTGAAGATATGTGTCTTTGGAATGACCGCACGCAGCGAGTTGTAGAAGAAGCGTCCCGCCGAAGGCGACGGACAGCACAAAACGGAGATTAAACTTGCGGCACTCTTGAATTTGCATTTCGTTAAAAAAAACAGATACTTTTCCCTGAAATTCGGCGTTTTGCGCGTTAATCGGACAGTCGGGGCAATGACCGCCAATCTCTGCGCTTTTCGCTTCAAGTTTATTTCCTTAGCTTTTAATTAACGGGGCAAACCTTTAATTAAAAATTCAGGGAAAAGTTCGGTTTTCAAATCAGTTTACTTGCGCTGAATTGCTTCAGCACTTATAGAAAACATTTAATCATTTGTAAATTTCAGAAAAATCTACATTTTTAGCGTTTAAGTCCATTTTTTGTTACAAATACTGCTGTTCACAAAAAACGGAATCAAAAAATTCATTAATAATTATGGGGCGAACTAAGGATAATATCACAGATTTGAAAAGATTACCAAATAATTGCTTAACGAGAATTTTCGGTTGTTTGTAAGCTGTCAAATCAGCCAAACGATAGAAACGCAAGTTGTTTAACCGTCCTATTTGCGTGAGACGAGAACGGCAATAAATGCAATCAAGCGGATATTGAAATTTAGATTATTGCGGCACGAACGCCGGTAATTGATCTTCGATTTCAGCGGCTAATTTAACGGCTGATTGATTGGCGGCGTTTTCGTCCGTGCCGGTCGAGGTCATCACGCGCACCATCGAACCGTCGGAGCGTCGGCGCAGAACGCTGTCGAAAATCGTGTGAAGTTTGTCCGAATATTCGCTCGCTTCGGTGCGTCCGCGACCTTCATACCAGTAAATTAAAATTTCCGTGTCTGCGCCGTTTTCGACGACGTAACGATTGGCTGTAAAAGTTTTGCCGTTCGGTGTGGAAATCTCGATTCGTTCGGGATCGCGCATCGTCCAGCCTGCTCCGGGCAGACAATTTTGCGGCGAATGATAGGTCGCGCCCGATTTTTGCGAACCGTAATAACCGACATAAGCGTTGACCGTCCGACCGTCCGGCGCGAGATAGACGCGCTGCGTATAATCGTCGGCGCGTAAAACGCTTTCGGTCTGCGGATCGAAACGAATCTCGTTTCCCTTCTGCCGCCAATCGCCGAAATGTTCGGGAAACTCCGCCAATTTCGTTCTCGCAACGTCCGCTTCGCCGCGCCGCTCGAACCAATTGATGAACACGCCGCCGGAGATTAGAATCAATATTAAAACTGCGATAGCCGGATTTTGGATTTGCGATTTACGATTTGCGATTTGCGATTCGGGATCAGTTCCTGAGTCCTGAGTCCTGAGTCCTGAGTCTTGAATCCTTTTCAGCAAATAATTTGCGCCGAGCAGCAGAACGAGCGCGACGACATAGACGAGCCAGCCGGAGATTTCGTGAAAAGTGCTTTCGGTCGCTTTTTCGCCGTAGTGAAAAGTCAAAATCCCGGTCGCCGTCACGCGGGCGGCGTTGGTTAAAACCGCAATCGGAACTGCCAGCAGCATTAAAATAATCGCCCGCCAAAAATCGAAATTTCTCCGGAACGGTAAATCTGAATAATTTCTGCGTTCGCGCGTCAGATACGCCAGCACGAGCGCGAGCGTCACGAGCGTCATCAAACTGCGAATGCCGCTGCACGCTTCGACGACTTCAAGCGCAATGATCTGCGTCGCGCCGAGCGGCAAAATCTCGATTACATTTCCTTTTCGCACCGTCGGCACGTCAAACAGGCGAATGCCCCAGACAGCCATCTGCGAAGCCCAAATTTGCAGCGGAAAAGCGATTTTATTAAAAATAATCTGCGGAATCGGAATCGCCAAAAGCAGCAAAGCAAACGCCGCCGCCAATAGTTTGAGAATTTTCGCGCCGAAAAAATAGACGATAATCCCGGCAAACATCACGACCAGCGAAATTCTCTGCGTAAACAATTCCGCGCCGAGCGTTCCCGCCAAAAGCATCACGAGCGCACCCGAAATCAACGCCAAACCGCCGCGAAAATTCTGAGTTTTGCCAAATATCCGCAGTTCGTCCCATTCCGACCAGACGATAAAACCGATCACGAACGGCACGAGCAAACCGTGCGAATAATTTTCGTCCGTCCACCAATCGCGTCCGAGTTTCGCCAGCACATTGGCATACAAAAACGCCAACGCCGCCGCGACGAGCAGCGGTTTCCAGAGATTTTTGATGTTTGATTCGGACTCGTTCATCGGTTTATCTATCAACTAAAAGACGAAATCGGATGTTTCTTCCGCATTTAATTCACGAAAAAGTAATCATTCACAATTACTTGAGATTGAAATTCGGAGTAGATTAGAGATTCAAGATGAGAGATAAAAGATTAAATCTATCACCTATCAGCTATTCCGAATTAATTGTCAAAACTAATTTTGCACAGCCACTTATCTATGCCGCGCACTAAGAGTTTAGTTTTGCCGGGATAAGATAAAGTCAGCTAATTTTCGCAAAATCATTGTGTCGCGGTCAATGTTTTTGAGATTACCGACCGCTTCGGCGTGAACTTTTTCAGCGAGTTTTCGCGTTTCCGCGATGCCGTAAAACCCCGGATAAGTTGATTTTTCCGCCGTCAAATCTTTGCCTGCCGTTTTGCCTAAAACTTCGGTCGTCTGCGTGATGTCCAGCAGATCGTCGGTGATTTGGAATAGCAGACCGATTTTCGAGCCGTAATTCGTGATGGATTTGATTTCGTCTTCGGATGCTTCGGCGATGATCGCGCCGCATTTTGCCGAGGCGGAAATCATCGCGCCGGTTTTGTTTTGATGAATGCGTTCGAGATTTTCAAGCGTGATTTTTTTGCCTTCGCCGTCTAAATCGAGCTGCTGACCGTCAACCATTTTCGCCGCCGCGTCCGCTAATTCGGCGATTATTTTAACCTTTATTTTATCCGGCAAATTTTCATCCTTTGTGATCGCCTGAAAAGCCAAAGTCTGCAAAACGTCGCCCGCGAGAATCGCCGTTGCTTCGTCAAATTTGATGTGACAGGTTTCGCGTCCGCGTCTTAAATTATCATCATCCATCGCGGGCAGATCGTCGTGAATCAGCGAATATGTGTGAATCATTTCAAACGCGCAAGCCGTTTGCAAAAGACTTTTATCATTCGCTCCGAACGCGCGTCCGACTGCCAGCACGAGCGCGGGACGAAAGCGTTTGCCGCCCGCGAAAATGCTCCAGCGAACGGCTTCATACAATCTCTGCGGCACGATTTCCGCCGACGGAATCAGCAAATCCAACTTTTCATCAACCGTTCGCGTCGTTTCGGCGAAAAAATTTTCAAGTTCGTTCATTTCTAAAAATTATCTTTTATCGGCTGATAATTTTCAACAATCAAGAATTTGCCAATGGAAAACGATTTGCCAATGGAAAACGGCTTTGCCAATGGAAAATGGAAAACGGAAAATGGATAATGAAGAAACGGCTTGAGTTTTAACTCTTAAATTTTTCATTTTCCGTTTTCCATTTTCCATTTATAAACTATGAGTATCAGCAAAGAAGAATTTCGCCACGCGCTCGGTAAATTTGCGAGCGGCGTGACGGTCGTGACAACTAAAGACGATTCAGGGAAACTTTTCGGCATCACGGTTTCGGCATTTTGTTCGGTTTCGTTAGAACCGCCGCTGATCTTGGTCTGCATCGAAAAAAGCGCGGGCAGCCATCACGCCTTTGAGCAGTCGAACGCTTTTGTCGTCAACATTTTAAGCGAAAATCAAACACATCTTTCCAATCATTTCGCCTCACACGCCGACGATAAATTCGCTGAAATAAAATTTCGACGCGGCATCGAAAACCTGCCGGTTTTAGAAAATGTTTTAGTAAATCTGGAATGCCGCCTGACAAATTCGCACGACGAAGGCGATCACACGATCTACGTCGGACAAGTCGAAACAGCAACCATCAGCGAAGAAAAGCCGCTCGTCTATTGGCACGGCGATTACCGACAAATTAAGACTTAACCGATGTCAAAATAATTCGATTGAATTAATGCAGCCGAAATTTACTTTAGACGAAAGGTAAGTGGACGAAATAAATTATAGTTCGGTTGAAAAAAAGTTAGCTGGCTCGTAGTGAAAATATAAAGAAACTTTTTGTAAAATTTGCCGATAACTTAGATATAATAAATTCATCGGATAGAGCTTTCAAAAATCATGAAAGTAAACAACTTTTCGCCGCCAATAGAGTCGTTTTTCCAAGATAATCCGCAACCTGCAAATAACCATTTGTCGAAAACCCTGCAAAACACGAACAATGCCGAAGCGACGACTTTAAATTTTACGAGAGATTTTCGAGTTGATCTTATAAAAACGCGGCTGAACAATTTACTTGACGCAGCGGGCGGCGGTGACGATATAGCAAAATTTCTTTCATCAAAAGAATTTTCCCAACTTGACTCAAGCGTTCAGGAATCCATTAGGAAAAATCTCGAAACAGTCAAAAATAATCCCCAGTCGGTTAAAAATTTTATCGAGTTGGCTAAATCCGGCGGCTTTCGCAACGCAAGTAAAGACTTGCAATCGGCGATGCTTAACTCTTTAGCCAAACGTCCCGAGGACAAAATTTACCGCTCGGCATTACAGGAAGCCGTCGGGCGCGACGATTTCAAAAAACTCGCCCCGGATAAGCAGGCAAGGGTAATCGAAGATTTGGATAAATTCGCCGATACGACGAGTTACAAAGGCGATGCGGCGACCAAATTAAGCGATGACGATAAAAAATTCGTTCTTGAAAAGATAAGAAAGACTTCTGTTTACAGCGGACAAAACCCGACAAACGACCTTGTTCGCAACACGCTGGACAATATTGTCGGCGGCAATATCGGATTGAAACTATATGAAAAAGATTCTACCGTTAACGCAAACGGAACAGGTTCGACCGAGTTTGGGTATAACAAATCGGGAACTAAAGATATTTATATCAATAAAAAGGCGAATGATACGGATTACAAAGAATTCATTGATACGCTTTCGCACGAAACGAATCACGCTTTGAATGGAAATGAAAAAATTAAATACGTTACGGATGCTTTTTTGAGCGAATACCGCGCTCATATTGTCGGTCAAAAAGCCGCCGGTAAAACGGTTGATAAAGCCGCGCTGAAAGCCGTAATTAATAATCTGGTTCTCGCAGAGCCGCTGCTCGATTCTAAAACCAAAAAACCGAAAGACCTTTACAGCGAAATTCGTCAGCTTTACCGAACCGACAAAAACTTTAAAAATTTTGTTGATCTATTAGTCAAAGACATAGATAAAGGAGTTATCGTTGACGGTGCCGGTTTGAGAACCCGCTTGCTAAATGCCGGATATAAATCCGATTACATTAACAAAACCAACAACACTGACAACAAATGACGTATTAAGGACATCTCAAAAATCGGGATTCTTTGAAACGTGAGGTAAAACGATGAAATTAATTTTAGCTTTTGCGCTTTCCATTGTTTGTTTTTTCGACGCATCCGGTCAAGATAAAAATGATATGAAACCCGAATTAACGCCGCTGCAATCTTTAACCGACGATGGAATAACCGGTGAAGTCAAAAATAGAATAATTCGACATATCAAAGGCAATCTTCCGAAACAAACCGTCGAATTTATTCTTTCAAACGATAAAGAAAGCGAAAAGGATTTGATTGTTTCGGAAACCGACTCGGCACCTTTTGCTGAAAGCGTGAAGTTTTATTCTTTGCGTAGTCGCCGTTTCTTGCATTGGTCGGAAGTATATGTCGGGTTTAACGGCAGGCTTTACACTTCATTGAAAGCCGACGACTTTGAAAACTTCTTAAAAGATTATGATTTTCTAAATAAAGCCGAGTCGCTTGCTTTATTCATAGCGGCGTATGAAAATTTCAGTATTAAAGGTTCGGCTGTTTATCCCGAATACATTGTTACTGAAGATTATCTAAAAAAAAATCAAAAAGATTTAACTAAATACGAAGCGGGCAGCACGAAACTTCCTTACAAAAAAATTCATTTGCCGAAAGATAAGAAAATTGAAAACGGAAGTGAAATTTCGTTTTATGTCGTTAACCCTTTGCTCAATAAAATCACTCACGAAAAAGTCCGCGTTTCATCGAATTACCGTTTTCAATGGGAATCGAAAACTTATCGTTAAAACAAGACTGAAAGATTATTGCCTTAAAACGCCGGCTGACAATTAAAATGACGTAAGGCAAAATCAGCAACTTTTTATTAAGGTTCTTCTATTCCCTTACATTGCCGGTTGCCGGTTTTGCCTTACGTCAATTCAATTGCTCCAACATCTTCCGTAAATCATTTTCATCCAAAGTATAAGTTTCGTTACAGAAGCCGCAGGTCATTGACGCGCCTTTGTCTTCTTCGAGCATTGAGGTGACTTCGGCGCGTCCTAAAGATGAAATAATTTGGACGGCGCGGTCGAATGAGCAGTTGCATTTGAAGCTGATTTCTTTTTCTTCCAACACTTCAAACGGGATGATTCCCAAAACCATTTCGAGCAGATCGCGCGGCGTTGCGCCTTCTTTGATCGCGGTCGTGAGCTGCGGCGCGTGGACAATCGTGTCTTCGATCATCACCGCGATATTTTCGTCCGCTCCGGGCATCATCTGAACGATCACGCCGCCCGCGCAGGTGACGAAAGGCGCGTCTTTTTGCAGCAAAACGCCGAGCAAAACGGCGGACGGAATCTGTTCGCTTTTCATCAGGTAAAAAGCAAAATCTTCGGCGATTTCGCCCGATTCGAGCGGCACCGAACCGACATACGGCTCTTGATACGCGCCCGATTCAAAGCCGGATTCGCGGATCACATAAAACATTCCTTCGCCGACGATGCCCGCGACATCGAATTTACCGTCTTCGCGCGGCGGCAGATCGGGCAGAGGATTTTTGACGTAACCGCGCACCGTGCCGTTGGCGGTCGCTTCGGCGGTCATTCCTTCGACTGCACTGTTTGATTCGATTTTGACCGTCAGGCGGTCAAATTCATTAAGGCTCGCGCCGAGCAGCAGAGTTCCCGTCAGCAATCTGCCGAGCGCGGCGGAAACCGTCGGCGAAGTCTGATGCCGCCGCACGGCTTCGCGCACAATATCGGTCGTCACCGCCGCCATCAATCGAACCGTGCCGTCAGCGGCGGTCGCGTGTATCAATTTATCCATATTTACTATTTTCGGAAATTCGGCGCGTCAAAGTCAAACGGCAAATTTTTCAAAAATTATCTAATTTTGCAGATAAATTCCGTATCTCTTTAATTTTTCAAATACTAAAAATTTTTATCTCAAAACAAAAAAATGTTTAATCGCCAAAACCTAATGAATTACTTTAACTTACGCTTTATTTTGTCGTCGTTTGGAATCGAGGCACAAGATATTGTATTTTTTTTGTTGACAAGTGAATTCAAATTCGGTTATATTTCTCTTCGCCTGAGAACAAATAGCAACTCTGATTCGACGGCTGGAACTGTAGAAAGTTCACCAAAACCCCGCATTTCAAAATGCACTAAAAAAGAGTAAAATTTAAATTAAACGCACAATTGTGTCTGTATAAAGACATATAGAGGAGATTTTTGGTTATGAGTACAGTCTTTGAGCCTGTCGTGTCGGGCGATATTGCCGTTAAAAACGGCGGCGGAAATGGAAACGGCAACGGAAACGGCGCAGGTGTTTCGCGCAAACGCGAGATTAAACCCATCGGATTAAACGGTCAAAAAGTTGTCAGCAAAAGATATTCGCTTAAAGATATGCACGGCGAACCGCTCGAAACGTGGGAAGATATTGTCCGCCGCGTCGTCGCGCACGTTTCCAAAGCCGAAACCGATTCGGTCAAACGCGATTATTTTTACGATTCGATGATGGAAGTAATGCTCAACCGCGAATTCGTGCCGAATACGCCGTGTTTGGTTAATGCCGGCAAACCGAAAGGTCAGCTTGCCGCCTGTTTCGTGCTTAACGTGCCGGATTCGATTTCCGGCATTATGGCACACGCGCAAAACGTCGCCATCATTCACCAGACCGGCGGCGGCACGGGAATGACATATGAATTTTTGCGCCCCGCCGGTGCGATGGTCAATTCGACTCGCGGCGTTGCGTCCGGTCCGGTGTCGTTTATGAACATCGTCAACGGCACGACCGAAGTCGTCAAACAAGGCGGCGTTCGGCGCGGCGCGAATATGGGTATTTTGAGCATCAAGCACCCGGACGTGCTGCGCTTCATTCACGCGAAAAACGATCAGCATTCGTTAACGAATTTCAATATTTCCGTGACCGTCACCGATAAATTTATGGCGGCGGTTGATAACAAAGAATGGTTTCAAACCGAATTTGACGACGAATCGTGGGGACAAAATGTTCACGATCCGGTTTCCGGCGCAGACTATGTTCTCTACCGAAGACCTGACGGCACGACCGCGACTTTTGCCGACAAATCAGCTTTTGAAACTGCCGATTTAAGTGACTGCACAATTGAAAATCCGCCCGCGCCCGGACTCGTCTATGCGCCCGACATCTGGAATCGCGTGATCGCTTCGGCGCACAAATACGCCGAACCCGGAATCATTTTTATTGACGAAGTAAACCGTCACAACCATATGATTTCTTCGATGGGACCGATTCACGCCTGCAATCCGTGCGTAACCGGCGAAACTTTGGTTTCGGTCGCTGATGGACGCGGCAATGTGACGATCAAAGAACTTGCCGATGACGGTCGTGACGTTCCCGTTTATGCCTTGAGCGAAAGCGGCAAACTCGTCGTCCGCACGATGCGTAATCCGCGAATTACGGGTTACAAACAACCGATCTACAAAGTTACTTTAGATGACGGTTCAAGCGTCAGAGCGACGGCAAATCATAAATTTTTAATTAGAGGCGGCGAATATAAGCGCGTTGACGAATTGCAGAAAGGCGACAGTCTTCACATTATGACGCGCTTTCATTCATCGCTTCACGAAATGTTTCCGATAGATAACGCGCCGACGCAAGATTATGTTTGGGTTAATAACGGCGGACAAGTTACTTCTAAAGCCGAGCATCGGCTAATTGCTCAGTTTCATCAAAACTTGAAATATATTCCGAAAGGTCATGTAGTTCATCACAAAGATTTTAACGGTCGTAATAACAGACCTGAAAATCTGCAAATTATGTCAGTTGAAGATCATAACAGACTGCACGGCGATTTGATGATGGGCGAAAATAATCCGATGGTTCGCGCTCAAACCGAATGGAGCGAAGAAAAATGGGCAACATATCGTCAAAATATGTCCGAAGCCGTCAGCGGTGAAAAAAATAGCAGATTCAGCGGATTCAGCAATGAAGACTTAAAGATTTGTGCGCTCGAACTGACTGAGCAATTAGGACGTAGATTTTCGGCGAAAGAATGGGCAAACTATGCCGGAACACGCGGATTGCCGACTCAGTTTTCCAAATGGCGCAACGATCATCTCGGCGGTTTGCTCGGTTTCTCGAAATGGGCGGCGGCTGAATTGGGATTGGAACATTCCGACAAAGACCCGCGTTCCGTCAAACTTTATCTGGATTTGACGGCGCAGGGTTACGACTGTGTATTCATTGACGGATGTGTTCACATCAACAAAAACTGCGAAGTTTGCGGCACAGATTTTATTACCAAACCGTTTCGTCGTGAAAGCGGAGTTTGTTCGCCCGTCTGCGCCTTGAATTCTTACCGTAATACCGTTCCGAATTGGGATGCCGACCGACTCGCAAATTCCAAAGCCGGACACGAGCGCAGAAAAACAGGTTTGAGAGCCGAGCAGGTCGAAGTAATGTTGGAGTGTCAGGCAAACGGCAAAATGCAAAAGAAAGATTGGATTGACGCTTGCCGCGAGAAAGGAATCAGTTTTGAAATTTCGAGAAAGACGAGTCCGTTTCGCTCATTTGAATCGTTGAAAGAAGCCGCTTCGATGACCAATCACAAAGTTGTTTCGGTTGAATTCGACGGTGAAGAAACAGTTTATAACGGCACGGTTGATGAATTTCACAACTTTTTCGTCGGTGGTTTTGAATCACTCACAGAAACCGGAAAGCCAATGTTTTCATATATTTGCAACAAAAACTGCGGCGAACAGATGCTCCATTTTAATAATTCGTGCAACCTCGGTTCGATTGACGTGGCGAAGTTTTACAAAAAGGTCGGCGACGGACGCGATGCCGATGAATGCGTTGATTGGGCGCGGCTGGCGCGGGCGACGCATCTTTGCACACAGTTTTTGGATAACGTCGTTGATGCCGGACATTTTCCGCTTCCCGAAATTGATGATGTCGTCAAACGCACTCGTCCGGTCGGACTCGGAATTATGGGTTTTGCGGATTTGTGTCTCGCGCTCAAAGTCACTTACGGTTACGAAGATTCGATTGAATTGATGGAAAAAGTGATGGGTTTTGTCCGCCGTGAGGCGTGGATGGCATCGCTAAGAATCGGCGCGGAAAAAGGCACTTTTCCCGAATTTGAAGCAAACCGCAACGACTACGCAAAATTCCTTTACGAAGAAATCGGCATTCCGAAAGATATGCCGTTGACTCCGCGCAATTATGAAGTGACGACGATTGCGCCGACCGGCACGATTTCGCTGGTTGCCGAAACTTCGTCGGGCATCGAACCGAATTTTTCGTGGGCGTATGTCCGCCGCGACACTTTGGGCGAACGCTATTATGTCAATAGTTTGGCGGCGGAAGCGTTGGGCAAAACGGTGGATCAGTCGGACGAAACTTCGATTCGTGAAGCGGCTGAATTCGTCGTCGAAAATCTCGACAAACTTCCCGACTATTTCATCTCGGCGATGGACATCACTTCGCATCAGCACGTCAAGGTTTTGGCGGCGGCGCAGAAACACACGGACAATTCGATCTCGAAAACCTGCAACGGTTCAAACGACGATACGATTGAATCGGTTGACCAGCTTTACCGGATGGCGAAGGATTTGGGCTGCAAAGCCGTCAGCTATTACCGCGACGGTTCACGCGAAGGTCAGGTTTTAACTTCGATGAAAGCCGAAAAGAAAGAAGCGGAGAAGAAGAGCGAAGGAGAAGAGGAGAATTTGCAGATAGCTGAAACGACTGCGGATTCCGTTCAAATCCAAAATTCGCAATCTAAAATCCAAAATTTAACCGTTCACATCGAACGTCCGCGCGAACTTTCGGGTTCGACCTGGCGCATTCCGTTTGACGGCGTGAATCTGTATGTGACCGTCAATCACAACGGCGAAAGCGTGCTGGAAGTTTTTGCGACCGGACCGATTTCCGAAGGTGTCGGCTTGCTTGCGTCGCGGATGCTGCGCGGCGGTTTCGATGCCAAGGAAGTTTCGCGCAGTCTCAACAAAGTCACCGGAACACACGCCGTCTGGTTTAATGAAAGGCTTTTGACTTCGCCCGAACAGGCGATTGCCGAATGTCTGATGCTGATCGAACGCCGTCTGCAAAATCTGCCGTCGTCCGAACGTCAAATGAGCAAAATGACCGCCGGACAAGCGGAAGCAAACGCCGCCGAAAAACCGAAAATGTCTTCGATGATCGGCGAATGCCCCGAATGCAAAGGACATCTCGAACACGCTTCGGGTTGCGATTTCTGCCGCGACTGCGGTTACAGCAAATGCAAATAAACTAACCTTAAAAAGCAACTTAACCAAAAGCCTTCGTTCACCAACGAAGGCTTTTTTATCGGAACGCGCACATTCCTGTTCGCGTGTCTTTTTTTATTCAACGCCGTCATATCAAACAAATGCAGCAAAGCATTTATTAATCGTCCGTTAAATTCAGCAGTATTTATGAGAGATGACCGGCGAACAGGAATGTTCGCGTTCCATATTTATGGGAATTGACCGGCGAACAGGAATGTTCGCGTTCCGGGGTTTTTTGATAAAATTATTTTTTTGGGTAGAATCAACTTAAATGAGCAAATTTTCCAAACACATCAACGGCATAATTATTTTGTTTGCAGCGGCAGTCTTTCTTTCGGTTAATTTCGGCGCGGCGGCGCAGGATAAAAACCGGACTCGCATTGTGGCATCACCGACTCCGACTCCGAAAAAATCGCCGCAGATTTCGCCGACTCCGACACCGCAGCCGACTGTTTCACCTTCGCCGACACCTTTGCCGATTCAGATGCTCACAGATTTGCAGGGAAAAATCCGCCTCAGTTTGTCGCAGCCCGAACTGCGTCACGGCAATTACGGCGCGAAACTCGTCTCGATGCAGACGGGAAAAACGATTTACGAAGAGAACGCCGAAAAGTATTTGATGCCCGCATCGAATATGAAAAGTTTTACGATTGCCGCCGCACTCGAACGGCTTTCGCCCGATTTTCGTTTTATCACGAGCGTTTACGCCAATTCAAAGCCTGACGCAAACGGCGCAATTAAAGGCGATCTGCAAATTTACGGGCGCGGCGATGTTTCAGTTTCGACGGCTTTTTATGACAAAGATTATTACAAAGGCTTAGACGCGCTCGCCGAACGCATCGCGCAGGCTGGAGTTAAACGAATCGAAGGCAATCTCGTCGGCGACGAGACGTATTTTTCGGGCAGTCCGATTCCCGAAGGCTGGGAATGGGACGATCTGCAATGGTATTACGGCGCAGAGATTTCCGCTCTGCCAATCAACGATAACGCGCTCGATCTGAGCATTAAGCCGACGGGCAATGGTGCGCCGTGTCTGGTGCAGATGATGCCGTTTAATTCGGTAATGCGCGTCACCAACCGCTGCGTCACGAGCGGCGCGGGAACGATTAGAAATTTAACCGTCAAAAAAGACCTCGATCAAAATGTTCTGGAAATTTCCGGTTCGCTTCCCGTCGGCGACAAAGGCTTTGCAAATTCAATCGCCGTTTCGCATCCGTCCGAACTTTTCGTCCAACTTCTGCGTCAGAGGCTCGAACAAAAAGGCATCGTCGTCACCGGACAGACGCGCATTTTCGGCGAAAAAGATAAACAGGCGTTGATTTCCGCTTCGGTTTTGCCGGTCGTCGAAATCGCCAGACTCGAATCGTTTCCTTTCAGTTTAATCGCCGCCAAGACGATGAAGCCGAGCCAGAATATGTATACCGAAACGATTCTGCGCGTTCTGGGTGAACAGGCGAAAACGCTTAACCTGCCGAATATTCCCGCCGATAATCCGCTGTTTAATCCGAACACGCCGAGCGTCGAAAAAGGTTTGTCAGCCGTCAGAAATTTCACTAATCAAATCGGCATTCCCGCCGACAGCGTTCTCCAATACGACGGCTGCGGTCTTTCGCGTCACGATCAGGTAACGGTCAATTCGCTCATCCAGCTTTACACATATATGGGCAAACAAAGCCGTTACGCGCAGGTTTGGCGCGATTCGCTGCCCGTCGGCGGCGTTGACGGAACGCTTAAATCACGATTTTCTGCACCGCCGACCGTCGGCAATGTTCACGCCAAAACCGGCACGATTGACCAAGTTTCCGCGCTTTCCGGCTACGTCACGACTGCCGCCGGCGAACCGCTCGTTTTCTCGATCATCGTCAACGGTGTGCCGAACTCTAAAACTCGCACCTCGATCATTGATGAAGTAGTCACCGCCGCCGCAAATTTTAACGGGAAAATAAATTAAACGCAGTTCAACCGAAGTCCGCACGTCAGCAAGCGGCGGATAGAATTGCATTTCCCAAGCAGATTCTCAACAAAAGAAAATTCGTTGATTTTTTTAGGAAAGAGAGAAAGCGCAAAAGACGCAAAAAAAGATAATTAAAAAATTCTTCTTTTTTTGCGTCTTTTGCGCTTTTTTGCGGATATATTTCAGCCGTTAATTATTTTGCGTGATTACCAGCGACCGCCGCCGCCGCCGCTTCCGCCACCGTAACCGCCGCCGCCGCCGCCGCGATTTCCGCCGCCGCCGCCGCGACTTCCGCCGCGTCCGCCGCCGCCGCCGCCATAACCGCCGCCGCTTCCGCCGCGTCCGCCGCCGCCGCTTTCTTCACGCGGACGGGCTTCGTTGACGACCATATTGCGACCGTCATATTCCTGTCCGTTAAATTGCGCGATGGCATTGTGGGCATCGTCTTCCGAGGTCATTTCGACAAATCCGAAACCGCGTGAGCGTCCGGTTTCTCTGTCCATCACGATGTTTGCCGATTCGACCGCTCCGGCTTGGGCAAAATGTTCCTGTAAATCTTCGCTCGAAACGCGAAACGATAAATTTCCGACGTATAATTTTGTACTCATTTTTCTATTACTTGATTTTTCTGTTGAGAAGCAAGAAAGTTGGCAAAGCAAGGAAGGAATTATAAAAAAACTTCCCGTCAAAAACAGCGACGCAACCGACTCCAAAAAAATAAAATGCTTCAAATTCCACTAACCGAACTCTCGAACCGAACCAAAGCCGTCGCTTCTTTTCATCCTGAACGGGCGCATCTACCGGAGACACCTGAGAGCGAAACTTTTTCATTATGCCTGCAAATTATATTTTAGGCAAGCAAAAAATTTGGCGAATGCTCAATGTAATTCAATATAATCAGTTAATTCTCTCAGCATCTATTTTTCGCTTTTAGTTTTTAAGACATCCAAAATTTTATCGTGAATGCCGCCGAAACCGCCGTTCGACATAATGGCGACGACATCGCCGGACTTTAATTCGGGAGCGAGATGCGCGACGATTTCGTCCGCATCAGCGAAAGACATCGCCGGTTTGCCCTGTAATTTTATATCTGCGACGAGTTCGGCAACGTCTAAAACTTTGCCGAGTTCCGATGCTTTTGATGTGTTATAAACTCCGGCGATGACGACGTAATCGGCGTAGCTAAAGGCTTTCGTATAAGGTTCTTGGAAAACCGCCAGCCGCGACGACCACGAGCGCGGCTCGAAAACGGCGATTAATCGGTTATTTTTATACTTGGTTTTCAACGCTTTCAAAGTCTCTTCAACCGCCGTCGGATGATGCGCGAAATCGTCAATCACCGTCACGCCGCCGATCACGCCGCGAATCTCGACGCGGCGTTTGACAGATTTGAATGTGCGAAACGCTTCCTGCATTTGTTCTTTGGAAATTCCCCACGCATCAGCCGCGATAATGACCGCCAAACAGTTGCGAACATTGAATTCGCCGATCAGATTCGTCTCAAATTCGCTCCACGAATGCCCGTCTTTGAACACCGTAAACCGCGTCACGTCGCCCGAAAAATCAATGTATCGCGCCTGCCATTTCGCATCGTCCGACGTGCCGAAAGTTTCGATATTCGTATGCAGTTTGCCGTGCATTTCGTCCAAAACCTCGCGCACAATCGGCGAATCAACGCCAACGATCAAACGCCCGTTCGACGGCACAAGATTCATCAAACGCGAAAATTGATATTTGATTTCCCAGATGTCTCGATAAATATCGGCGTGGTCGAATTCGATATTGTTAACGATGGCGATTTCGGGCAGATAGTGCATAAACTTCGGCTTTTTATCAAAATAAGCCGTGTCATATTCGTCGCCTTCGATGACGAAATGTTCGCTGTCTGTGACGCGAAACGACGCGCCGAAATTCTGGACAATTCCGCCAACCAGAAACGACGGATTCAGCCCGCCGCATTCAGCAACCCAAGTCGCAATACTCGTCGTCGTCGTTTTCCCGTGTGTTCCCGCAATCACCAAACTTCTTCGTCCACGAATAAATTCTTCCTTAACGATTTCCGCCTGCGAACGATACAAAAGTTTGCGGTTCAAAACCTCTTCCAACTCCGCATTCCCGCGCGAAATCGCATTTCCGACAATCGTGCAATCCGCTCCGATTTCCGCGTTTTCCGCTTTGTAGCCGTCGAGAATTTTAATTCCCAACTCTTCCAACTGCGTTGACATCGGCGGATAAACTTGTCTGTCCGAACCCGTCACCTTATGTCCACGCGCCTGCAACATTCCCGCCAGCGAAGCCATCGCCGTCCCGCAAATTCCGATTAAATGATAGTGCATTTGATATTTTGGGTTTTTGATTCTCAGATTATTTTTCTGAAATTATTGTCAAACCATTGATTTTCTGAAAATCTTTTTCGTTATTTGTCACAAGCGGAATTTGCAAACTTATTGCTGTTGCCGCAATCCAAGCATCGGAAATTGAAATATTTAATCCGCTGCGTTTGCTTGCGGTCATAATCCCGCCCCAGATTTTGCAAATATCCCGATTTGAATGTTGGATAACGTAGCGTTTGAGAGCATTTTCGAGCAGGTTGATTTTGTTTTGTCCCCAATTATAAAGATTTGCCCAACGCTCTAATTCGGCAACCGTCATAAAGGAAAGAAACAAAAAATGTCCATCCAAATGAGGTTTATAAAGTTCTGCTCTGGTATCTTTTTTGAGGAGAAAAGAAAAAATATCCGTATCAATTACTCGTGCCATTATTTTAAGTTTTCGTTGGCAGTATCAGAAACACGAACATCTTTGAGCCACATTTCAAACTCTTCAAACTCGCCGTTTTTCCAAAGTTGCGAACCTTCGCCAACAGCTTCATCAAAATTAAAAAGTTTTACGCCCTGCAATTTGGCTAATCTTTCAATTTCAGCCTCGTTTGGTCTTAATTGTTTTCCTTTCGGTTGCCGCAAACTCATTTTTTTACCTCGCTAAAATGATATGCAAAATAGCTAAAAACTTCAATTGTTTCATTTGCTTTCATTCGCTATCGCCGTCCCGCAAATTCCGATAAGATGATAGTGCATAAATTTGTTTTTGTGAGAGAATTATTGTCCCCAAACATAAAGGGAATAAGTGTTTTTCCCGGATACTTTAATTCTGATTTTTGATGGTGGAGTGTCAATAACGATTGAACGACTTGTCATTTTACCTCCAAAAACTGCTAACAAAATTTCTTCGCCACCCTCCACGGCAAAGACACTTACGGGCGGAAAAACGATTTCTGCTGATTTTTGTGTATTTGAAAGAGCGATATTTCTTCTGTCAACCGCGATGTCATACTCGGAACGCGAGATTTCGCCTTTTTCCAAAAGCTGAATCTTGCGTTCCAATTCACGTTCAGCAGCTTTCAATTCAATTTCAGCGGCTGAGTTGGATGTATATACTATTTTTCCAACAGAACTTTGTATGCCGATTCGGATTTGTTTGTATCTTGTCGTATCGAAGGTTGCTAATTCAACTAAACCTTCATTAGTTATTTCTTTCTTTACTTTGAAAATCAAGGGCGAACTCAAAATATTACTCGTTAAGAAAACCATCAACAAAAACAAATTCAAATACTTTTTCATATTTTCAAAACCTAAATTCAAGCCTTTTTGTATTTACTCAAAAACAATTTGCTTTCCTGCTCAATTAATCCTAATTTCACGCGGTCGAGCCAGCCGATTCTGCCGAGAACATTGCGGTCAAAATAATCGCTTTCGGCGAAATAGACGGTCGAAACGGTTTCGATGCCGAGAACTGTGAGCGTTAATTCGTGTCCGAATGCGCGGAAACTGCCCGTTGCCGTGCCGATTTCCGTTGGATTTCCGCTTTCGATATTGAGGTCGAGTCGTTCGCCGTAATGTCTTTCAAAAATGCAGTAGGTCGAGCCGGTATCAATTCTCGCGTCAATATCAACGCTGTAATCGCCGTTCTTCAAAGTCGCGTCAACGGTAATGCCGATTTTGTAAAGACTGTATTCGTGAACTAGATCGAATTCGACAGTTTCAGCCATTTACCAGCCTCCGAACGGTAAAGTTTTTGCTTTTACCCGCGTCAGGAAAGGACTTTTGTAGCCTTTTGCTCTGGCTTCATCATAAACCGTTTTTGAATCTGTTCCGCAAGCGACCAATTTGTCGCCGTCCAAAACGACAAACTTTCCGTCGTATTCTTCTTTGTGTTCTTCAATCCATTGCAAGGCAATCCGAAACTTCTCGTTTTTTTGCTCGATTTCGCGCTGCTTGCCTTCATTTTTGGATAACTCACGCCGCTTTTCCTCTTCTGCCCAATCAAAAAATTTTTCGCGGTCGGGCGGCGGAAGCTGCTGAATAATTTCAATTGCCTGCTCGATTGTTGGAGTCATAATTCACCTCAAAAGTTATTTTCGTTCAAAAATGTATCGTCTGCAACACTTCCGCCGGATTTATCTTCGCTGATCCGTAAATGCCGATTTTTAAGAAATACATTTTGGCGATTTGTTTCAACAGTTCATTTCTTTACAAATCCTTATTTTTCAACGAAAATCTAGCCACAGTATTTTCAAATCAAACAATTCAAAAAAAAGGAGAAATTGGATGAAGGTTTCACGGCGTGATTTTGCGAAGATTATCGGGACGGCGGCGATTGGTGCGTCGGCGATTCCGGCTTTGGGCGCGGGAGAAAAAACGGAGAATGAACAGGTTCAACAAAACGTAGCGGGCAAGTTTCCAAACGGTTTTTTGTGGGGCAGCGCGACGGCTTCGTATCAGGTTGAGGGCGCGTTTAATGAAGACGGGCGCACGCCTTCGATTTGGGACACTTTTTCAAAGATGCCGGGAAAAACGGTTGACGGCGCGACGGGCGATGTTGCCGACGATCATTATCATCGGTATAAAGGCGATATTCAGTTGATGAAAAACTTGGGCGTGAAAAGTTATCGTTTTTCGATTTCGTGGTCGCGCGTTTTCCCGGACGGCAACGGCAAGCCGAATCCGAAGGGTTTGGATTTTTATAATAAGTTGGTTGACGAGCTTTTGAAGAACGGGATTCAGCCGTTTGCGACGCTTTATCATTGGGATTTGCCGCAGGTTTTGCAGGACAAATACGGCGGTTGGGAATCGCGGGAGACTTCGGAAGCGTTCGGCAATTATGCCGGTTACGCGGCGGAAAAATTGTCTGATCGCGTCAAACATTTTTTCACGATTAACGAATTCGGCGCGTTTGTCGAACTCGGCTACCGCATCGGAATTCACGCGCCCGGAATCAAATTGCCGCCCGGACGGTTTAATCAAACGCGGCATCACGCCGTTTTAGGTCACGGTCTGGCGGTGCAGGCGATTCGTGCGCGGGCGAAAGCGGGAACGAAAGTCGGTTTAGCGGAAAATATGACGATTTGCTGTCCGGTGATCGAAACCGACGAGCATATCAAAGCCGCGACGGAAGCCGCACGGCAGCTTAACGCTCAGTATATGACCGTTATTCAGGAAGGCAAATATACAGATTTATATTTGCAAAATGCCGGAAAAGACGCGCCGAAATTTACCGACGCGGATTTGAAAACGATCTCGTCGCCGCTCGATTTTGCGGGAATTAATATTTACACGCCGACCTACATTCGCGCTGACGGTTCAAAACAGGGTTTTGCGGTCGTGCCGCAGCCCGCATCGTATCCGCATATGCTTTCGCCGTGGCTGACCATCGGACCCGAAGCACTTTATTGGGGACCGCGCCACGTCAATAAAATCTGGAACGTCAAGGAAATTTACATCACCGAAAACGGCTGTTCATCGTCCGATATTCCGGCGGCTGACGGCAAAGTTTACGACACCGACCGCGTGATGTATCTCAGAAACTACCTGTCGCAACTCCAACGCGCAGCAGCCGACGGCATTCCCGTCAAAGGTTATTTTTTATGGAGTTTGATGGATAATTTCGAATGGGCGGACGGCTATTCAAACCGTTTCGGACTGCATTACGTTGATTACAAAACTCAGAAACGAACACCGAAATTGAGCGCGGATTTTTATAAGGAAGTGATTGCGCGGAACGGTCTTGCTTAAAGAAATATCGTCCACAGATGGACACGGATGAACATAGATAAAAGCAAATCAAAACAAAATAAGGCTTTTGATTTATCTCTTAAAATCTGTGTTTATCCGTGTCCATCTGTGGATAATTTTCTTATTTTACATTTCGGAATAAGTGAAAAGTGATATGTGCTAAGTGAAAAGCGTCGCCTGTCACTTTTCACTTTTCTGCGTTAATTTCTGGGCGGTGGCGGATAGCTTTTCAATGTCTATCGGTTTCGGCAGATGGATTTGAAAACCTGCCAGCATCACGCGCTCGCGGTCGTCGGCGGAAACGTAGCCGGTCAGCGCGATTGCCGGGAGATTTTTTTGATAATCTTTGCTGCTTTGGCGAACTTCACGAATCAGATCGTAGCCGTCCATTTCCGGCATTCCCAAATCTGAAATTAAAAGGTCAAATTCATTGGCTTCCGATTCCTGCAAAGCCTTTTTTGCGGAATTTACGCAGGTCACTTCCGCGCCGTTTTGTGTTAGAACGAATCTCATTAATTCGAGCGCGTCCAGTTCGTCGTCCACAACCAAAATTCGTTTTCCGTCGAGAGTTTTCGCTTCAACAATCGAAGGCGGCGGCAATGCCGGTAATTCGATCTGCGCGATCAGCGGTAATTCGACGGTGAAAATTGCGCCCGAATTTTCGCCGTCGGAATATACAGAAATCGTTCCGCCGTGCAGTTCGACGAGATTTTTAACAATCGTCAAACCCAACCCCAAACCGCCGAATTGACGTTTTGAACTCGCATCGGCTTGTCGAAAACGGTCGAAAATATGCGGCAGCAGTTCGCTCGGAATTCCGATTCCGGTATCTCTGACTGAAAATTTCGCAGTTTCGCCGTCCCGTTCGAGCGTGATGGAAACCGTGCCGCCGTCGGGCGTAAATTTGACGGCGTTGGTTAAAAGATTGTTAAAAATTTGTTGAATGCGGAATTTATCGCCGTCGGTTTCGCCAATTTCAGCGTCGAGATTATCTTCGATTTTGACTGATTTCTGCTCGGCGGCGGGGCGAATCGCTTCGACTGCACCATATACGACGGCAAACAGCGACAGAGACTCTTTTTCGAGCCGCATTTTACCCGAAATAATCCGCGAAACGTCGAGCAAATCTTCGATCAAAGCGTTTTGCAGACGCACGTTGCGTCCGATTACTTCAATTCCCAGTTTGGTTTTTGCGCGGTCGAAACCGCTCGATTCGAGAATCTGCGTCCAGCCGTAAATCGAATTCAGAGGCGTTCGCAGTTCGTGCGAGAGAATTGCCAGAAATTCTTCTTTGGCGCGGTTGGTAAATTCGGCTTCGCGCCGCAAATCCTTTTCGCGTTCAAGCAGCCGTTCACGTTCGATTTCGGCATTTTTGCGTTCGGTGATGTTGTTGAAAACGACGGCGACGCGGCTCGTCGAATTGCCGACGCGTGAGGCATAGACTTCAAACCAGCGGTTCATCGGCACGGCTTCATTTTCAAAACGGGCAGGTTCGCCCGTTAATGCGACTTTGCCGTAGGTTTCAAACCAAAATTCTTCGAGGTCGGGAACGAACTCACGCATTGTTTTGCCGAGCGCGTCTTTTAATCCGGTGAGGCGTTCCAATGCCGGATTTGCCTGCACGAAACGGTAATCAATCGGTTTGTTGTTTTCGTCAAAAATCATTTCAATGATGCAGAAACCTTCGTCAATCGAATTGAACAAACTGCGGAAATGCTCTTCCGATTCGCGCAATTTTTCTTCCGCCTGTTTGCTTTCGGTGATGTCGCGGTTGGTTTCGAGAATCATTTGCCGCCCGTCAATCTCGATGACTTGGTAACGGCTTTCGATGATGACTTCGTATCCGTCTTTGGCAGTGTGGCGCACTTCGCCCGTCCATTCGCCGTCATGTTCGAGCGCGGTGAGTAATTTTTCGAGCGGCAGCGGATGAATCGTTTTCAGTAATTCGTGACTGATTTTGCCGACGGCTTCCTGTTTCGTGTAACCGTAAAGTTGTTCCGCGCCGGCGTTCCATTCGAGAATGCCGTCGTCGGCAGTCCAGACGAAAATCGGTTCGTAGGAAAGATTGATGAGCCGCGCCTGCTGTTCGTTGACGGCGGCGGTCTGTTTGATTTCGGTGATGTCGAACGCGATGCCGAGAATTTCTTCCGCGCTGCCGTTTTCATCGCGTTTGAAAACACGGTCGCGGCTTCTGAACCAACGCCATTCGCCCGATTTATGGCGCATTCGATATTCAAACTCGAAAACATTGCCGTTGGATGTTTTCGTAAACTGCTGAAAATGTTTTTGCGCCAGATTCGCGTCGTCCGGGTGCATATAGCTTTGAAGAAAATCGGCTTGCCCGTCTTTTACCTCGGCAAACGAATAACCCAAAACCGTCGCCGCCTGATCGGTCAGATAAACCGGACTGCCGGTTTTCAGATTAAAAGTGTAAAGCACGCTCGGCGCAGTTTCGATAATGCTGTTGGTAAAACGCTGATTTTCATGCAGTTTCGCGGTAAAGTGCTGGCGCGTCATTTCCGTCCCGACGGTTTGCGCGAGCAGACGCAGAAATTCCTGGTCGCCGTTCGTAAATTTTTGTGTGCGCGGAGTCGCACTGGTAAAACACAGCGTCCCGAACACGCTCCCGCCGACATTGATTGGCGAACCGAAATAAACTTCCGTCCCGAAAACGCTGTGCGCCCGGTGTTCGCGCCATTCGCTGCCGCCAACGTTTTCGATGGCGAGCAAATCTTTGCGTTTCAAAACTTCGTCGCAGAAAGCATCACCGACCGGACAGATAAATCCGACCGCAATCGCGTCGCCGGGCGAAACCGCCAGCGCAACCCGATAAACATCGTCCGTGATTTCGCCGACAATACCGTTTTCCAAACCGAATTGCCGACAGCCGAGTTCGAGCAAACTTTGCAGCCGCGCCGTATCGCTCAAATTCGGATTCGCCACAACCGAATGCAGCAAATTCAGGCGTTCTTCATTGACGCGGATAATTTCTTCCGCCCGCTTGCGCTCGGTGATGTCCTGCGCGACCAAAATTCCGTGCGACGGGCGCGGCGGATTTTGGGTGCGGTCAAAAAAGATTTGTTTGCGGACGCTGAGCCAGCGCACATCGCCGTTTTTCAAAACAATGCGGTGTTCGCTGGCAAACCAGCCCGCGCCGTCGGGATTTAGCGATTCGGCGATAATCGGCGCGAGTTTTGGTGCATCGTCCGGGTGAAACACCGCGTGAACCGTTTTGCGCGGCACGGTGATTTCCTGATCGCCGAAACCGTAAATTTTGGCAGCTTCTTTCGAGAGACAATTCGTGTTGTTCGTGTAATCAATTTCGCAGATAGCGAAATCGGCAACTTCTACACCGAGTTTTAAGCGTTCTTCGGACTTGCGCTGATTTTCTTCCGCTTGTTTGCGTTCAGTGATGTCGAAATGAACGCCGACCATTCGTTTCGCCTTGCTGTTTTCGTCCAATATCGGACGACCCGTGCTGTAAATCCAGCGGGTTCCGCCGTTCGATTGTTTGATTCGAAATTCGGCGGTGCAGTTTTCACCCGTCTCCAAAGATTTCTGAAATATTTGTTTTAATTGCGAAACGTCGGCTTCCTCAACGATTCTAAAAACTTTTTGGTCGCCGATACTCAATTGATCCGAGTTAAAACCGAAAATCTCCGCCGTATATTCGTCGAAATTCATCATCCCCGAATCGGCGAGCCATTCCCAGGTTCCCATTTTTCCCGCTTCGAGCGCGAGACGGCGGCGTTGCTCGGTTTCGCGCAAAACCGCTTCCGCCTGTTTGCCGGCGGTGATGTCTTCAACGATGGAAACGCCGTATTCGACCTTGCCCGCTTCGTTACGAATGATAGTCGCGGTGACTTTTACCCAAATTGTCTGCCCGTCTTTACGGACATAGCGTTTGATGTATTCCGCCTGATTTTCTTTGCCGTGCGCCAGTTTCCGGCGATTTTCACGGTCGGCTTCGCGGTCGTCCGGGTGCGTCAAATCGGGAAATTCGAGCGCGAGCAGTTCTTCGCGGCTGTAACCCGTGATGCGGCAAAATTTGTCGTTGACTTCCTGAAAATGCCCGGTCGCGCCGTCCGCCTGCGCGATGCCGACCGCTGCCAGTTCAAACAGCGAACGATACCGCGATTCGCTTGCCTGTAAATCCTGTTCGTGTTTTTTATGGCTGCCGCGCAGACTGACGATTTCGATGGCATTATGAACTGTCAGACGCAGCTCTTCGGCAGAGATTTTGCCTTTGACGAGATAATCCTGTGCGCCGTTTTTGATGGCTTTGACGGCGAGTTTTTCGCTGCCTTCGCCGGTCATTAAAATTACCGGAAACACCGGATTTAGCGGATCGGGATTAAGTTGTCTGATGACGGCTAAACCGTCGGTGTCGGGCAGATTATAATCGAGCAGAACACAGTCGGGAAGCTCTTTGAGGCAGATTGCAACGCCCGCTTCACCGAGTTCTTCTTCGATAAATGAGTAATTGAAATCTTTGTCCTTCTGCAAAAAATCCCGAAATACGGCGCAGTCTTCCGGGCTGTCGTCAATGATGAGTATTTTATAAACTTGATCGTTCATAATCGGGCTTTTAATTAAATTCAAGACGTTTTTCGGGCAAAATCGCCCCGTCGGAGCCTTTAATTATCAAATTCAAATGGTTACGGCGAAACGCCTGCACCAGATGCTGATATATCGGTCACTTTCAGCGACAAAACATAAATTGCGTAACATCATTGATAATATTGTCCCCCGTTTGAAAATCGGCAAGATTTCAAAACAAAACCGTAAGCGGGAAACAGTTGCAGTCAAAAAATGAAAATCACGTCCGCTAAAATTCCTCGGCGGCGGCGAATTCGGAAAACTGCCAAATCAATTTTTTAAAAGTTTCGGATGAAAGCTGAGTTAAATTAAATATGTCCGATAAACGCAGTGTTGTCAAATATTTTCGCGCTGGTTTGAACAAAATAAACGCTTTAAATTAGACGAATTAGCAGTCGTTTGATCGTCGAAACGAAACGCGAAACTTATCAGTTAAAGCGTGGGCAAAAATGAAGGCAATCAAGAAAGAATTTGCCCGCGAAATAGACGAAATCATTACTGAGCGGTCTAATAATTGCGCTGCATTAAAACCGGGAAAATTTTGCCCGCGAAACACGCTAAAAACGCTAAAATAAAACCGAATGTTTTAAAATATATTTCTTTTTTCGTATGTTTCGCGTATTTCGCGGGCAAAAAATCTTATGTCGAAAAGTCGCGGCAATTTCAGCGTTTGAGCAGATCGAGCAGCCGGTCGGGATAATCGGTCATAATGCCGTCCACGCCTAAATCGAGCAGGCGGCGCATTTCGTCCGCGTCGTTAATCGTCCAGACGTGGACTTGGATATTTTGGCGATGCGCGGCGGCGATAAAATCTTGGTTGACGACGTTTAAAAAACTCGCGCTCACCGGAACTTGCAAAGCCTGAAACGGCGGCGTGTATGACGCGGCGATGCCGGTTTTCTGCATCGCCAAAAACTCGGAAACTTCCGCCGGACTTGCGGACGTGGCGACTTCGGGACAGGCGGCGCGAAATTCGTCAATCGCGGTTTGGCGAAATGAACCGACGATAATCCGGTCGGTCATTTTGTGCTGACGGATCATTTCGCACAAAGGTTTCGTGATCGAAGGCGCAATCTGTTTCGGCTCGATATTAAACTTCATCTGCGGAAAAGCGTCAAAAATTTCCTGCAAAGTCGGAACTCTGATTCCGCGCCCGCGAAACGGAAAAGTCGCGCCGTTGTCGTTCGTAAAAAGATAACCCGCGTCCAATTTTTTAAGTTCGGCAAGCGTGAAATCCGAAACCTTGCCGCGCCCGTCGGTCGTGCGGTCAATCGAACCGTCGTGCATCACGATGAGCGTGCCGTCAGCGGTCGAATGCACGTCGAGTTCGAGAAAATCAACGCCCAATTTGACCGAATCGGCAAACGCTTCGAGCGTGTTTTCGGGAAAAACGCCGCCGCCGCCGCGATGCGCGAAAACGAGCGGACGCTTTACATCAATTTGCTGAAAAATAGGACGCGTTTCAGCGATTTTGCCTGTCTGCATAGCGAAATAAATGTAGATTCCGGCGAGAATTAAAACCAAAAGAAGCAAAAAATAACCGGACCATTTGAGGAATTTCCTAAACAATTTCATTGCTGTTTTTGATTCGATTTTTAAAATTTTATTTGCCCACGAAATACACGAAAGAAACGAAAAAAGAATAAAAATTTTTCTTTTTTTATCTTCGTTTCTTTTCGTGTATTTCGTGGGCAAAATTTCTTTGAATTAAAGCAAGGCTGTTCTAATTTTCTCCAACGCGCCTTCCAAAACCGAATCTTCGCGGGCGATGCAGATTCGCATATATGCGTCCCAGTCGTCGGTGTCGGCGAACGCGCTGCCGGGAGTTGCGCCGACACCGTTAGCCATCAGTTTTTCGTTGAATTTGATCGCGTCATCGAATTCTTCGGGAATGCGCGTCCAGAGGTAAAATGCCGAGCCGGAATTATAGATTTTGAAGCCGAGATCGGTCAGCGCGTCGCCGGCGAGACGGCGTTTGCCTTCAAATTTTTCGCGCAGTTTTGAATAATAATCCGAATCCGCCATTAATACTTTGGCGAGCGCGGCTTGCAGAGGCGTTGCCGGACAGACGTTGACGATGTTGGCAACATTGTTGATCGGCTGCACCAAATTTCCCGGTCCGTAAGCGTAACCCAAACGCCAACCGGAAATATTCCACGATTTGGAAAACGAATTGACCGTCACCGTGCGCTCCCACATTCCCGGCAGCGACGCAATTGGAATATGCGGATTTTCGCCGTAAACATAATGCTCGTAAACCTCGTCGGAAACGACCATCAAGTCTAATTCCTGCGCTACGTCAGCGATTGCTTCGAGTTCGGTTTGCGTCATCACTTTGCCCGACGGATTCGCGGGCGTGCAGACGATAATCGCTTTCAAAGGAAATTCGGCGCGGTCTTTTAATTCTTTACATTTTTGCAAAAGCGCGTCTTTTTCAAAACTCAAATTTGCGTCGAGTTCAAAAGTTTCGGTTTTGCTGCCGAATTCTTCCAAAATTTTGCGGTGATAAGGATAATACGGCTCGAAAACGAGCGCGGATTTACCGCGCAAAAACGACTGCGCGATGCCGATTAACGCACCCGTTCCGCCGTTCGTAATCATTATTTCGAGAGGCGTTGCGCTGACATCAACCTCGATGCCGTTATATTTTTTGATCTTTTCCGCAACCGCTTTCCGCAAATTCAAATCGCCTTCCGAGCCGCCATAATGATTCTGACTCGCGGCAATAATTTCCGCCGCTTCTCTGGCTAATTGCGGATCAATCGGCATCTCCGACTGACCTTGCACGAGATTTCCGCTCGGCGGCACAAGGCGCGTAATCGCGCGAATATCGGGTTTTACCTTTTTCGTTTTGGCTTCTGACATATCTCTATAAAATATCAGTTTTGCGCGAAAAATTCTAAAAGACAAAGAGAAATTAACCGCAGATGGACACAGATGAACACAGATAAATCAAGATTTTCAAGAGATTTCCATCACAAAATAATTTTTCTTAAATTTGTGTTTATCTGTGTTCATCTGTGGTTAAAAAATTTCTTCTGCTAAAATCAACTCTATGAAAGCCATTCAGCAAATTTTGCCGCCGACCGTCAAAGCCGATTTATTCGGCGGACATTTTCGTTCGTTTCGCAAAAATCCGACTGCGTTTTTGGAGAAACTCGCCAAACTCGGCGATGTGGCGGCGTTTCGCGTCGGCAAAGTTCCGGCTTTTTT
This sequence comes from Pyrinomonadaceae bacterium, assembly GCA_965247235.1. Taxonomy (GTDB): domain Bacteria; phylum Acidobacteriota; class Blastocatellia; order Pyrinomonadales; family Pyrinomonadaceae. Next base: position 3,920,692 of record OZ252004.1, on the reverse strand, counting down.
GGTCAATCATCCTGATTTGATTCGTGATTTGCTGGTTACGAATCATTCAAAATTTATCAAAGGTCGCGCATTACAGCGTGCGAAAGGCTTGCTTGGCGAAGGTCTGCTGACGAGCGAAAAGGAATTTCATCTGCGTCAGCGGCGGATGATTCAGCCGGCATTTCACCGCACACGCATCAACGAATATGCCAAGGCGATGATCGAATTCGGCGAGAAAATGGCGGGCGAATGGCGTGACGGCGACGTGCGCGATGTTGATAAGGAAATGATGCGGCTGACGCTCTGGATCGTCGGGCGAACTTTGTTCAACGCCAATGTGCAGGACGACGCGATGCAGGTCGGCGACGCGATGACGACGATTGTTTCGATGTTCAATTTTATGCTCTTCCCGTTCTCCGAAATACTCGAAAAACTGCCGCTGCCGCCGATTCAAAAACTCAAAAAAGCGCGAAAAACTTTGGACGAAGTGATTTACAAAATCATCAACGAACGCCGCGCGTCGGGCGAAGACACGGGCGATTTGCTCTCGATGTTATTGATGGCGCAGGACGAGGAAACCGGCGGCGCGATGACCGACAAACAAGTCCGCGACGAATGTTTGACGCTCTTTTTGGCGGGACACGAAACGACGGCGAACGCGCTGACCTGGACGTTTTATTTACTGTCGCAAAACCCCGAATCGGAAGCAAAATTTCACGCGGAAATTGACGAAGTTTTAGGCAATAAAGAAGTTACGCCCGAAGATTATCCGCGCCTCAAATTTACCGAACAAATTCTCGCCGAATCAATGCGCCTGTTTCCGCCCGCGTGGACGGTCGGACGACTCGCAACCGAGCCGCACGAGTTTAATAATTTTCAAATTCCCGCCAAATCGCTCGTCCTCGCGTCGCCGTTCGTGATGCAGCGCGATCCGCGATTTTGGGAAAACGCCGACGAATTTCAACCTGCACGCTGGGAACAACAATCAGTCAAAGAAGCGGGCAACAAATTCATCTATTTCCCGTTCAGCAAAGGTGTCCGAAGCTGCATCGGCGAAAGTTTCGCGTGGATGGAAGGTGTGCTTTTACTGGCAATTTTGGGCAGAAAGTGGAAATTAAATCTAATGCCTGAACAAAAAATCGGCTTGCAGGCGATGATTACCTTGCGCCCGAAATTCGGGATGAAAATGCGGGTTGAGAAGAGAGATTAGCCACGAACAAACACGAAAAAGACACGAAAAAAGAGAAGAATTTTTGCCACAGATTTTCACAGATGAACACAGATAAAAACCGGATAAATCACTTTTTATCTTGCTTTCATCTGTGTTTATCCGTGTGCATCTGTGGATAAAAGTTCTTATTCGTGTTCTTTTTCGTGTTAATTCGTGGCTAAAAATTCTTTGAACCGATTTGCATAAATTTTCGTAAAGATTTATGTTGAGAAAGTAGCCACGCAGAAAGCGCGGCGAAAATTTAGAACACGAGGAGTGTTAGGACAAATGAATAAGAAATATGATTTCGGAATCGTCATCGGGCGATTTCAGCCGTTCCACGTCGCGCACCGCGAATTAATCAAACACAGTTTAACTCTTGCCGAAAAAGTCATCGTCATCCTTGGCTCGGCGCGAAGCGCGTCCGACGTGCGAAATCCGTTCACGCCCGCGATGCGCGAAGAGATTATCCGCGCCTGTTTTCCCGAAGATTCGGCGAGATTGATCTTCTGCGCCGTCCGCGATTATCCGTATAACGACCACGTTTGGACGGCGGAAGTGCAGAACGTCGTCGGCGAAATTGCCGAAGAAGATGAGAAGAAAATCGCCGTCGTCGGCTTTTTCAAAGACCGCAGTTCGTATTATCTGAACCTGTTTCCGCAGTGGAACTTTGAAGAATTTTACGTTTCCGACAAAAAACTTTTGAATATCAACGCGACGCAGATTCGTGAAAAGTTTTTCACTGACGACGCGAGTTGGAAAGAGTTTCTGCCCGCGCAGGTCGCCGTCACGCTCGACGTTTTCAAGCAGACGGAAACTTTTCCGCATCTGCAAAAAGAATTCGCTTACCTGCAAAAATATAAACAAGACACGCGCTTTGTCGGCGTGCCGTTCGAGCCGACTTTTATCACGACCGACGCGGTTGTCGTGCAGAGCGGTCATGTTCTCGTCATCCGGCGCGGACATCAGCCGGGCAAAGGTCTGCTCGCGCTTCCGGGCGGATTTCTCGCCAGCGGCGCGACGCTCGAAGACAACGCGATCAAAGAATTAAAGGAAGAAACACAGATCAAAGTCCCCGCGCAAGTCCTTCGCGGCAGCATCAAATCGTCACACGTTTTCGATTATCCCGAACGCTCGCAGCGCGGTCGCACCGTCACTTTCGCCTATTTCATCGAACTCGCGCCCGACCTAAAAGAAGGCTTGCCGCGCGTCAAAGGCGGCGACGACGCGGCAAAAGCATTCTGGCTTCCGCTGTCGGATCTGGGCGAAAAGGAAGACGGATTTTTTGAAGATCACATACACATTGTGCGATTCTTTTTAGGAATGTAGAAAACAATTCACCACAGAGGCACAGAGAACACGGAGAAACTAATGTCAGAATTATTTAGAGCGATAGAACAAATCGAAAGTCTTGAGCATACACGAACTACGGGTTGTCCAAAATGTTCGACTCAACAAGACATTCAACGACTTGATATTTATGAGGATTGCCCGAACTGTCAGACGCATTACAAAGTTCGGGCATTTTCCGCAAATATAGAAATTGAAGATGTCATAGCGGAATCTTTAGTCTGGCTGATTCGTGATAAAAGATTCAATGAAATTGTTGAAAAGTATAAAAAGTTTGTGGCAGAAGATGATTGAAAATCTCTGTGTTCTCTATGTCTCTGTGGTGAAAAATTAAAAATTAGGTTTTCAGGGAGAAAACCGAAAATGAAGATAAAAATATGTTTGAAATTAACAGAATAATTGATACGGATTCGTATAAGGCATCGCATTTTTTGCAATATCCGCCGAATACGACGCGGGCTTTTTTCTATCTCGAATCGCGCGGTTCGGATCGGGATTGGAATGAGACGGTGTTTTTCGGGTTGCAGTATTTATTGAAAAATTACTTTCTCGCGCCGTTTACGCAGGCGATGGTCGAGGAAGCAAAAGAAGTTATTACGGCGCACGGTTTGCCGTTTAATTATGACGGCTGGACGAATTTGATTACGAAACACGGCGGCAAATTGCCTTTGCGGATTCGCGCCGTCGCGGAAGGTTCGGTCGTGCCGCTGCATAATGTTTTGATGACGGTCGAGACGACGGACGACGAATTTGCGTGGGTCGGCAGTTGGTTTGAAACGCAGCTTTTGCGCGTTTGGTATGCCGTCACGGTTTCGACGCAGAGTTGGCAAATCAAGCGCGATGTTTACAAATTTTTGCAGGAAACGGCGGACGATGCCGACGCGGAAATCCCTTTTAAAGTTCACGATTTCGGCGCACGCGGCGTGTCTTCGCAGGAAACGGCGGCGATTGGCGGCGCGGCGCATCTCGTAAATTTTATGGGTTCGGACACGATGGCGGCTTTGCTGCTGCATCGTAAATTTTACAATTGTCAGATGGCGGGATTTTCGATTCCTGCCGCCGAACATTCGACGATTACGAGTTGGGGGCGCGACAACGAAATCGGAGCGTATCGCAATATGCTGCGAAATTTTGCCAAGCCAAACTCTTTGGTTGCAATAGTTTCCGACTCTTGGAACATTTACAACGCCGTCGAAAAAATCTGGGGCGAGCAGTTGAAACAGGAAGTCATAGATTCAGGCGCGACGATTGTCATTCGTCCAGATTCGGGCGAACCCGTCGAAGTCGTTTCAAAAGTCGCAGCAATCTTGGGCGAAAAATTCGGCACGACCGTGAATTCAAAAGGCTACAAAGTTTTGAAAAACGTGCGAATAATTCAAGGCGACGGCGTGAACCAAAATTCGATTCGTCAGATTTTACAGCGATTGAAAGACGAAAATTTCAGCGCGTCAAACATCGCGTTCGGCATCGGCGGCAGTCTGCTGCAAAAGATTGACCGCGACACTTTGAAATTTGCTTACAAATGCTCGGCAATCGTTTCAGACGGCAAATTGATTGAAGTTTACAAACAACCGATTACCGACGCGGGCAAAAACTCGAAACGCGGACGGCTTGATTTGATTTTGAAAGACGGAAAATATGAAACCGTAAAAATTGAAAATGCAGAAAATTTCGCGGTCGAAAACTCACAGTTACAAACTGTTTTCGAGAATGGTGAACTTTTAATTGATGACAGTTTGGAATTGATCAGAGGACGTGCGAAATAGTTTTTGTGCTGAGAATATTAACGGTTATTTATTTTTCGGAATAGATGATAAGTGATAGATACCGGGTGAAAGATTAATGTTTTGCCTGACAATCCGGAAGAGCCGCAAAAAGACGCAGAAAACGGAAAAGTCTAAAAATTCTTTTTTGCGTTTTTTGCGTTTTTTTGCGGCTATTAATTCTTATGCTTTGGGTTTAATCTTGATTTCAAACAGTTTTTTCCAGTTTTTGCCGGTCACGAAAATGCGGTCGCCGGCTTCGTCGTAAGCGATGCCGTTGAGCGTGTTTTCGGTGTCGCGGTGCAAATCGTCGGGCGAGATTCCGCTGAGATCAATCCAGCCGAGCAGTTTACCCGAATTTGGATCAATTCGCGCGATGTGGTTTTCTTTGCCGAGAATTTCCGGGTCTTCCGAATGCCAGACATTCGACCAGATTTCGCCTTTGATATATTCGAGTTCGTTGATGTTATAGAGAGGCTTGCCGTCTTCGCGGAAAACCGGCAGAGTTTTGACGGTTTGAAAATTTTCGGGATTGACGAACCGGATGACGTGCGTGCTGTCGGTCATAATCAGGTTCGTGTCGTCGTGCGTTAATCCCCAGCCTTGTCCGAGGTAAGTGAATTGCTGCAACAGTTTAAAGTCATTCGGATCGTAAACGAACGCCGTCTGTTCCTGCCACGTCAGCTGATAAATCTTGCCGTTAAAAATCGTCGTGCCTTCGCCGAAAGATTCCTTCGGCAGTTTAAATTCCTGCACGACTTTGCCCGTTTCAAGCTCTACTTTTCGCAGGCTCGAAGATTCGCCCGTGCTTTCATACAAAAAACCGTCGCGGAAAAATAAACCTTCGGTAAACGCCTTCGGATCGTGCGGATATGTTTTGACGATTTCGTATGTGTAAACCGGAACCGCGCCGTTTTTTGCCGCCGAATTATTTGCCGAATTGACACCGTTAATGCTTGAATTATTCACCGCATTGACGCTGTTGATATTTGAATTAACGACGTTGTTCGCATTCATATTCGGTTGATTGACGACATTTCCGCTGCACGCCGCGAATGAAAAAGCGATGAAAGTTAAAAAATAAAAACGCATAAATTTTTGAAAGTTATATTTGAAAAGGTCGAACTTTGGACGTAGAAGCTGCAATTCTATCCGCCGCCCGGCTGACGCGCGGGCTTCTGTTTGTGACTATAAAATCTTGAATCTTAAATCTCGAATCATTTTTCCAACGCTTTTTCGATTGAACGGCGCAAACCTTCTTCGGAAAGGTCACGCGCTTTGATGCCGTTGATAAAGATTGTCGGCGTTGACCTGATGCCGTAACTTTCGCCGTCGGCAACGTCTTTTTGAACGGCGGCGGCGTTTTTTTCGTCGTTTAAGTCTAGCTCAAACTGCTTTAAATTCAAATTCAGACTTGCCGCGTATTTTTTGAGCGATTCTTTATCCAAGTTGTCCTGATTTTTATATAAAATCTCGATATATTCAAAAAATTTGCCCTGATTTTTGGCGGCATTGGCGGCGAGCGCGGCGTTGAAGGCGTTGCCGTGAATCGAGACGAGCGGAAAATCGCGGACGACGAAGCGAATTTTATCTTTATATTCGCCGATTACTTTCTGCAAAACCGGATGCGTCGCGGCGCAGTGTGAACATTGAAAATCGGAAAACATCACGACGGTAACAGGCGCATTCAAGTTTCCGCGCGACGGACTGTTTTCGGTTGCAATCGTCCGGGCGACGGGTGCAGGTTCGTCAAGCGTAAATTTAACGGCGTATTTGGCGTAAAGTTTTTTCTTGAGCGTTTGCTGAAGACCGTATCTTTCTTCGGGCGTAAAATCGCGCATTTTGTCGGTGATTTCACGCGCCATCAAATCGCCCGCGTCAATTCCCTGCGCTTTGGCATCAACCGCCAATAAATTCAGATAAATTGTCTCGTCCAAATTCGCCTTCAAACGGTCAAACGCATCGGCACGAACTTCGTAAAGCGCGACTTTGTTTTTTGCTTCAAATTCCTGCACGGAAATTGATTTGCCGCCGACGGTCACGAGCGATTCGAGCGGTTTGAGATCGGTCGCATTGACATGTTTGCCGAATGAAACGCGGTATTTTGTCTGCAAACCGTCAAAGAAAGTTTGGAGAGCTTTTTGTTCCGGTTCGCCGCGCAAAAAGGAAACGATTTGCGGTCGCGCTTCGTCGAGAGACAGCGAACCGAGCGCGGCGCGATTGTTGTCGTAGATGCCTTTAATAGCTTCTTCCGTCGGCGCGGCAACTTTAGATTTGACTGTTTCGACCAGTTTTCCGGTCGAAGTATTCTGCGCTTTTGCCTCCATTTCGAGCAGTATTCGGCTAATCATCTGCGAAAGCATCGAACTCCGCGCTTCGGAGATTGCCGACGGCAGACTGAGCCATTCTTTTTGTCCGGCGACCGGCAAATCTTTGACCGTAAAATTCTGCCCGTTTGCCGTCGCCAAAACCTGCGCCGACTGCTGCGCGAAAATCGCGGAGGCAAACAGCATCGAAAAAATAACAGTTAAAAATATTTTCATAAAAGTCAGAACCGCCTGCGTGAGCGGGCGGCACAATGTCAACAGTTGCAGTTCTAAAACTTAATCTCTCGACCGCCTGAATTAAGCGGACAGATTTAATGTAAATGTCACAACTTTAAGGCTTATCTCTCGACCGCCCGCTTACGCAGGCGGTTCTGACCTGAACGCCTGTTTATGGAGACGGTTGGAACGCGATCAATTCTTTTGAAACTCTGACGGCTTCATTTTCCGTCGGTGCGCCGAAGATTTCCGGGTGAAATATTTTTGCCAAAATTTCCGCGCCTTCGACGACGCGCGGTGCGGGACGCGAAAAATAACTCGATGCGTCCAACGCCCAGATTTCGCCGTTTTGGTATGCCGGAATCGTCTTAAATTCTTCGGGAAAGAATGTTTTCGGCAACTGCCGCAAAATGTCCGCCGTGTAGTATCCGCACGGCACAAGCACCAAAATCTCCGGTTGAGATGCGATAATTTCGGCGTAAGTTGTCGTCACCGATTTTTCGCCCGCCGTGCCGAGCAAGCATTCGCCGCCCGCGATTTCGACCTGTTCCGGTGTCCAATGTCCGGGCGCAAACGGCGGTTCGAGCCATTCGAGCATAAAAACCTTGGGATTTTGGATTTGCGATTTGCGGTTTGCGATTTGCGATTTCAAATCATCAATTCTATTTTGTAAATCGGTGACGACTTCGGCGGCTTTTTGCTGCGTGTTTGTTAATGCGCCGATTGTTTTGATGTTGTCGAAAATGTCGGCAATCGTGTGCGGTTCGAGCGAAACGACCTGCGCGTCGGCGACATACATTCGCGCGGCTTTTTCGACGGTTTTATAGGACACGGCGCAGACTTCGCACAATTCCTGCGTGAGTATCAGATCGGGTTTCAATTGCGCCAGTTTGTCCGTGTCCAAATCATAAATCGAACCGTGTCCGTCAAGCTGCGAACGAACGGCGTGGTCAATTTCCGCGCTCGACATAGTTTCGTGCGAAATGCGACTGGCGGTCAGATGCGGCAGTTTTTTCTCGATTCCGACCGGAAAATCACACTCGTGCGTAATTCCGACGAGATCGCTTTCAAGTCCGAGAGCGCAGACGATTTCAGTTGAAGAAGGCAACAGAGAAACGATTTTCATTGACCGAATTTTAACACACAAGTCCCGCGATTTTCATTACTCATAACCGTTTGTCATTTATTATTCTGCCGTTTTTGGCTCGTCATTAATCGTGCGTTTTTGTTAGAATCAAATTGGAGGAAATGCAAAATGTCTGAAATTCGTTTTACGGGAACGGTTGACCATCTGGCGGTTAAATCGGAAGATTTGGCGAAGGATGTCGAAGAATATAAGCGTTTGGGATTTACGGTCGAGAGTTTGTTTGAAGATTGGGCGATGATGCGGGATTCGCGCGGATTCGGTATTGCGCTGCTGCCGCCGAATTCTAAACACCCTGAACATATCGCTTTGAAGGTAGAAACGCTCGCAGAATTAAACGAAGCGGCGGCGCGTGAAAATCGTCCGGTTAAACCGCACCGTGACGGGACATCTTCGTTTTATACCAGAGGTGTCGGCGGCAATATCGTCGAACTGATTTATTATCCTGAAAATTACGGGCAGGAAAACGCTGCGTCAAACTGATTTTTAAAGCATAAAAAGGAGAAGATCAAAAATCTTCTCCAAGTTTATAAAAAATATCAGTATAAATTAAAAAATACGGTTAATTTTCGAGGTGTAATTTTCCTTTGAAATCGCCCGACTTGCGAGGTCTTCGAGATGCTGTCTGGTTTTGGTCGTTTCGATGTCGAAATGCGAAAGTGTGCCGCAGAACATCCCGTTTTCGTCCACGACAAACGCTCTTTTTGCCTGCGAAACCGACATCATCTCCGAGCAATCGGTCAGGCTGACCGTGTATAAAGCCTTGACGATGTTGGTGTTCATCACATTTGCCGCCGTCAGCCCGCGCGGATCGCGTCCTCTGCCGACGATTTGCAGACAAATATCGTGTTCGGTTATAATTCCGATTGGCGTTCGGTGCGCGTGGCTCTCGACCACCGTCACATAATCGCAATTGCTTTCCTGCATCATCTGATAAACCTGCGGGAGCGGCGTATCTTCCGTGCAGACGACGGCACTGCAATTCATAATATCTTTAATAAACATAATTTTTTACCTCGAATACTGAATTATGTTCAGACGGAAAACGTATGATTTCAGGCTAAACTCATGGTTATATCTTCTTCAAGCCATATTCAGCAATCCACATACCACAATTTCGCCTGACGACTAAATCTTTTCAAATGAATAATTTGCCGACGTGATTGATTTTCCGTCCGCAAATTCGGCAAAATCGTGAATTGTTTTGATACTTTATTTCTAAAGTCAGTTCGGGATAAAAAGAAGTTCACCACAGAGACTAAGGAGACACGGAGTTTTTTGATAAAAAATAAATGAAAGCTGCGGGTTTAATCTGAAATATATTCTTTCCAAAGAACTTGGGATTAGTTTTTCTCTCCGTGCCTCTGCGTCTCTATAGTAAAAATTCTTATCCCGAACCCCGATTATTTTTAAGACATTTTAAAGATGAAAAAATTACCCGTTAATTTTTACACGCGCTCTGAAACGATTGAAATCGCTCGTCAATTGCTCGGCAAACTGTTGGTTGTCCCGGAAAAAAACGGCGGTCGAGTTTCAGGAATGATCGTCGAAACCGAAGCGTATCTCGGCGAGATTGATAAAGCCTGTCATTCCTACGAAAACCGCCGCACCAAGCGCACGGAGACGATGTTCGCCGCCGGCGGAATCTTATATGTGACGCTGATTTACGGGATGTATTTTCAATTTAATGTCGTGGTCGGCGCGGTTGATTCACCTCATGCGGTTTTGATTCGTGCCGTCGAACCCGTCGAAAACATCGAACTGATGCGCGAACGCCGCCACACAAAAACCGACCGCAATTTAACTTCAGGTCCGGGCAAACTGTGCATCGCTTTCGGCATTGACGCGAGTTACAAAAACGCGGATTTGAACGGCGATAAAATATGGCTTGAAGAATTCAGGAAAATTGACGATTCACAAATCGCCGAAGGCAGACGCATCGGCATTGAGTACGCCGAAGAGTTCGCCGAAAAACCGTGGCGATTTTGGATTAAAAATAATCAATATGTCAGCCGCATTCCAAAATAAAAATTATCACAAAAAAAACCTGCAAAATCTCTTTGCAGGTTTTTTTTATTTTTTGTTTTGGAATGCGGCATTTTCTGTGTTAATTTCGTTTCATTAAATAATTTCGGATAGTTTTACGACTGATTATTTCCTTTTCTTCACCGTTTTTGGAAATTTGAGACTTGGTTGAAACTCTTTTCGGATTTTCCCGACAAAAGAGACTTCCCATCTAAAACCTCTCACATCAACACTTGCATTTGTGGTTTTTGATTCCGGGCATTTGTCGTTTTTCTTTGCGTGTTTCCACAAAGACGTTTTGATGCTGGCTTTCCAAGAGAAATTACTCAGTCTTCCAAACATATCCGCGTTCGGATAATTCAACCCGTAATATTTTTTTAGGAGAAAAATTAACTATGCCAAATAATCAACCCCAATTATTGACGCTGCTGATCGGAATTGACAGGTATTCGCAAATTCCTCTGCCTGACGGCAGTTATTATCCGCATCTCGGCGGCTGTGTGCGCGACATCAATCAGGTCGAAACGATGCTTAAAAGTCGTTTGCATCTGCCCGATTCGCAAATTTTCAAACTGACTTCGAGTCGCGGACAAAACGACAGTCAGGTCGAATCTGCCGGAAAACTGCCGACTTATAAAAATCTGGTCAAAGCCTTCAAGGACATCACCGCCAAAGCCTCGGCGGGCGACCGGCTTTATATTCATTATTCGGGACACGGCGGACGTTCGACGACGATGTTTCCGACGCTCAAAGGGAAAAACGGTCTGGACGAATCAATCGTGCCGTGCGACATCGGCGAAAACGGAGTCTGTTATCTGCGCGATGTCGAGATGGCGTATCTGTTAAAAGCGATGTCGGATAAAGGTTTGCTCGTCACGCTGGTTTTGGACAGTTGTCACTCAGGCGGCGCAACCCGCGCCGCGTATGAAGGCATTGATTCGGATTTGAGCCGCTGTGTGCCGCGCGGCATCGGCAGAATTGACAGGCGTAAACCGCCAAAATCGAGCGATGTTGCCGGTCAGAAAGAACTGCTCGAAGCATTTCAAATGCTGCCGGTCGAAGCCCGGCGAAATGCCGTGAGCGGCGGCGGATGGAGTTTGCCGACACCGGAAAACTGCGTTTTTATCGCCGCCTGCCGTGCCGACGAACTGGCAAACGAATACCCGTTTAACGGCTATGAAAACAACGGCGTTTTGACTTATTGGATGATTGATTCGCTCAATCAGATCGGCGAAGGCTACACCTACAAAATGCTCTACAACCGGATCGTCGCCAAAGTTCACAGCAAATTTGCGCGTCAGACACCGCAAATCGAAGGCGACCGCGACCGCGAAATTTTCGGCAGTCTGCGACTCAAAAAAACCGCGACGGTTAATGTTTTGGAAGTTGACGCGGCGCAGAAACGCATTCGTTTGAATACGGGTTTGGCGCAGGGAATTGGCAGAGGAGCGCAGTTTGCCGTTTTTGCCGCCGATGCCAATGATTTTTCCAAACCGGAAAATTCGCTGGCGATTGTCGAGATCGAAGAACCGGAAGCGGCTGAATCGTGGGCGAATATCGTTTCCGGCGACCGCAGCGGCGAGATCGCCGAAGGTTCGCAAGCCGTTTTGCTCGGCATCGGCATTCGCCTGCGCGGTCGTGTGCGCCTCGTGCGTTCGTCAGCCGATTCAAATACGGTTTTGGATAATCTCGAAAAATTTATTAAACAACAGGACGGGAACACGGAAGCGCAGGATAAATGGATCAGATTGGCTGAGGACAACGAGGAAGCCGATTTTCAGGTGGCGGTCAATCGTTTCGGGGAATTTGAAATTCGTGATACGGCGGGCGTGGTTTTGCCGAATCTGCATCCCGCTTTGAAAATCGCTGATGCCGCTGCAATCGCAAAATTGACGCGCAGACTGACTCATTTAACAAAATACCGCAACGTGCGTCTGATTGACAACACCGATCCGAGGTCGCCTCTGGCTAACAAATTAACCGCCGAACTCGGAATTTTCAAAGACAACGCCGACGGCACGAAAACTTTTACCGCGCTCGGCATTCCGCTTCGCCCGCTTTCAATCGGCGAACAGTTTTGTCTGCGCGTCAAAAATAATTCGGACAAGCCTTTGAATATCGCCCTCATTGATTTAGCTCCCGATTGGAGTATTTCGCAGGTTTATCTCGATGGTGTCGTTCAAGACTACGAACTTCTGGAAAACGGCGCGGATGATTTTTTAGATTATCGTTTGGAAGCATATCTGCCCGACAAATATCAGGAAGGCACGGACACTCTGAAAGTTTTTGCGACGGTTGACCCGACCGATTTCGGCTGGCTGAATCTGCCTTCGCTGGACGAAACGGCGGATCTGCGCGACGGCGTATTGCCGAAAAATCCGCTCGAAAGGCTGATGACGAGTTTCACCGAAAAAAATGTGCGAAACGTCAAACCCGTCATCAATTTGGCGGCGGCGGAAGGACAGGCGTGGGCAACCGCTTCGGTCGAGGCGCGTGTTCGCCGCGAGAGCATCGCGCACATCGCCGATCCCGCGCTTTCGCTCCTGCAATCGGCATTCGATGAAGTGATCGCCAATAAAAAAGGCGCGACCAAAACACGCAGTCTCGGCGGTCGGGAAGAGAATATTCTGCGTCCCGATTTGAGCAATCCAGACATTAATCTGATCACGCAGTATGCTCTCGCCGAATCTCGAAGTCAACTGAATAACTCCGCGATATTTGACCAAAAAATTCTTGAAGACAAGGTAGATAAACAGGTCGTCGTGACGGCGATGAGAAATGCCCGGGAACGCGGCGCGGTTGATACTGCCAAGTATTGCGCCGGTCTCGCCGTCGGAATGGCGAAAAATCTCTTTGATGCCAAAGTCAACGGCAACACGACGCTTTATGAGGAATACAAAGCCGCGTTTACCAAAAAAATGGGCGATTGCGATCCCAACTATGCCGAAGCCGCCAAACAATTTTTGAGTTTTCTGGCAAGCGGCGGCGCAATTGAGTATCGAAATTATGCCGACATCGGCGATTTCGTGATTGACGGCAACCTGCCCGATCAAGCCGTCGTCGGGATCGTCGCCGATTGGGGAACGGGACAAACCGAAGCTCTCGAAGTTTTGCGGCAGGTCAAAAACTATCAGCCGCAGGTCGCCATTCATCTGGGCGATATTTATTATTCGGGAACGGAATACGAGGTTGAAAATTATTTTTTAAAGCCGTGGACAGAGATTTTAGGCTTGCCCGATTCAAATATTTTGTCGCTGGTTTTACCCGGTAATCACGACGTTTACGGGGGCGGCGCACCTTTTTATAAATTGCTCGACAAACTTCAGGCATTGAACGGGTTGGCGGAACAATCGGCGAGCTATTTTTGTCTGCGAAATAAATACTGGCAGTTAATCGGTTTGGACACGGCTTACAAATGTTTGGGCGGCAGCCCGACGCGGCTCGAAGATCAGGAAGTCGAATGGCTCAAAGATAAATTTGCCACCGCCGACGGGCGCAAAACCATCCTGTTTTCGCATCACCAGCTTTTTTCCGCCAACGACAATTTTGACGGTGAAACATTCAATCCGAACCTTTACAGCCAGTTGGAAGCGATCATTCCGCAGACCGATTTGTGGTTGTGGGGACACGAACACGATCTGGTGATTTTCGACGAATACAAGAATCTCAAACGCGGACGCTGTATCGGCGGCAGCGCGTTTCCGGTCGGAAATTTTGAAATGCCGACCGCCGCTAAAAACGCCGAAGTTCCCTTTAATCACGAAGTCGAACTGAGCAAAGGCGAGGCTTTTTATCAGCATTGCTACACCATTCTCAAACTCTGCAACGAACACGCCTCCGTTCTTTATTGCGAAGACGGCGACGGCGGCAGAGTGCTTTTCGAGGAGAAATTATGAACAATTACACGATCATTCTCGCCCACGGCATCGCGCGGTTCGATTATTTGACCCATTTTTATTACGAGAGTTTGAACAAACTCGGCATTCATCTCGAATTCGCCAACAACGAACTGCATTATTTCAAGGGAATTTCGAGACATTTGCGCCAAAACGGTTTTAATACTTTCCCGTCCGAAGTGAGTTTCGCGGGCGATCTCGAAACCCGCGCCAATGATCTCGAACGTGAAGTCGAAACTGCGCTCGCGTTGCGTCCCGAACAGCCGAAGGTTCACATCATCGCTCACAGTATGGGCGGTTTGGATGCGCGGCTGATGATCTGCAAACCCGGGATGGCGGACAAGATCGCCAGTTTGACGACCGTCGGCACACCGCATTTCGGCACGAGTCTGGCTGATTTCGGAGTTAAAAACGGCGGTCACGATTTGATCGAAGTTTTAAGCAAAGTCATCAACATCGAAGGCTTCGCCGATTTGACAACCTACGCCGCCGACGCTTTCAATCTTGCCAACGAAGCCTTTGAAGCCGGGAACGAAGTTTTTTATCAAACATATTCGGCGAGCGAAAAACTATCGAAAATTTTCGCGCCGCTTCAACCGGCGTGGGAAATAATCAATCAGCACGAAGGCGCAAACGACGGCTTGGTTCCCGTTTCATCGCAACGCTGGAAGCGCGAACTGTCAAACGGCAGCGGCATCACCAAAACCGTCCGCCAAAAAGATTTCCCGATCCCGGCAGACCATCTGAACGAAATCGGCTGGTGGGATTTCAACGAATTTAAAGCGGCTGATTTACTGCAATTTAATCTGCTGAAAACCGTCTCGGATTACGAAAACACGATTAAAAACGTCTATCTGGAAATTGCCGAAGGCGTGAAATCGCTTTGAGCAATCGGAGGTTAGAAATTCGATGAAGAAATACGAAGATTTTGAAATGGTCATCTCGAAAATTGGCGATGCCGATGTTTATTCGGTCAGCGTTCGTCAGCCGAATGCCGGTGATGCCGACAGCAGTTTTACCGAAGGCGACATCAAAAATCTCGCTTTACCGGCGGCGGCAACTGCGAACGCAGGCAACCGTAATTTCAGACCTGTTTCCGACGGTCAGGAATATATTCTCAACTATGCCAAACCGTTAAATGATGCAAACGCGAAAACATTCGGTTTGAGTTTGTTCAAAATTCTCTTTAGAAACGACGTTTTGCAATTGCTCGGCAAATGCGAACAAATTTGCCGCGAAAAAAACTCGATCCTCCGCATCAGGCTCGATTTATCACGCGCTCCCGATCTGGCGGAAATTCCGTGGGAATATTTGCGGACACCGGACAACAGTAATTTCATCAGTATGGACGATGATTTTACGCTCGTTCGATATTTGCAAACCGCCGATGCCTTCAAACCGCTCAAAGTATTTTTGCCTCTGAGAATTTTGGTGATGGCATCAACGCCTGATGATCTGCCCGCGTTAGCAGTCAATGTCGAAATTGAAAACATCAAAACCGCCGTAAAAAATCTTGATTCTGACAAAATCAACGTCGAGATTTTAACCGAATCAACCGTGTCCGCTCTCGAAAACGCATTGGAGAGAGCGCAGGAAGGAAACGAACCTTTTCATATTTTTCATTACATCGGACACGGCGCATTCGATGAGCAAAATAAAGAAGGCGTGTTGGTTTTTGAAGATGCGAATAAACACGGCGTGCCAATCGGACACGAACAACTCGGCAGATTATTACAGCCTTTTCGGACGGATTTGAGGCTCGTCATCCTCAACGCCTGTGAAAGCGCGAAAATCTCGGCGACGAGTATTTATTCGAGCGTCGCGGCGAAAATTATGCAAATTGCCGAACTTCCGGCGGTCGTCGCTATGCAATACAGCGTGTCGGACAATGCCGCGATTAGATTTTCACAAAAATTTTATCAACAAATATCAGCCGACGCAGACTTGGAAAAAGCCGTTGATGAAGCCCGAAAGCTAATGAACACCGAGTTTGCAACTCCGGTCATTTATCTGCGGGCGGAAAACGGGCATCTCTTCGATCTGAAAATTCCCGCGCCGCCGAGAGGTTATGATTATCATTTTACGGATGTAAAAAATAATCTGTTAAATAACGAACTGGTAGTTTTTCTCGGACTGGACATTAATAATCGGGAGATTCCCTACAAGCCGAATTTTCCGCCAAGCGTCAATGACATTCGTGAAAAGTTGTGCGAGGCACTTAAAATCAATCCGCCCAACGGTTCGCTTTCCGAATTGGCGACGCTTTTCAAATTAACAAATCAGCCCAGCGCATTCAGCGCAATCTTTCAGCAATTTTTTACCGATGCCGCCGCCCCGCTGAAACTCTATGATATTCTCGCCGGTTTTGCTAAAACCACGATTGCCTCTAATAAGGCGATAATTGCGGCAAATCAAGCCGCCGGTAATTCGCTGAGTCCGCCGCCGGCTTCATTTTTAGTGGTGACGACGACTTACGATTCGCTGCTCGAAAAAGCATATCGGACTGCCGAAATCGAACAGTATCACGTTATTTCCTACAATCTCAATCAGGATGGCAATTGTATTTTTAAGCATCTTCACTATCGAAACGGCGTTCCTGTCATTGATGAAGATATTTTGGCGGCAAACGAATACAAAAATTTGCGCGATGAATATCCGGTGATTCTCAAATTGCCCGGGGAAATCAAACAGCGAAAAAGATTTGCGGTGACGGAAGACGATTTTATCGCCTTTGCTCAAATTCCTCCGTCCAGATTGATTCCAGCCGATATTTTGGGACGCATCAAGGGAAGTTCGCATTTGTATATCGGTTACAATTTAAAAAGTTGGACTCTCAGACTGCTCCATAATTGGATTTGTGAAAACCGCAATCCCGACACATTTAATTTCAATTATTATGCTCATACATCCAATGAAACCGCCGGATTCTGGACAAAATTAGGAGTTAGCCCGATCAGCGTTGATTTGGAAGATTATGTCGAAGGCTTAGATCAACTCGTTCTGCAAAAATTGGAGAATTAAAAATGCTCGATCAACCGTCCGCCAATAACGCTGAAAAACCTGCGGATTTTTGTCCGTATGTCGGCTTGATTCCGTTTGACATCACGCACGAAAAGTATTTTTTCGGGCGCGACGACCAAATCATCAATGCCGCCTCGAATCTCAAAGCAACCTGTCTGACGGTTTTTTACGGAGCCAGCGGCGTTGGTAAAAGTTCGCTTCTAAACGCCGGTGTCGTGCCTTATCTGCAAAGAATCGAAAGCAGTTCGACAGTCAATAACTCGCCTAAGTTTATTTTCGTGATGCTTCGTGAATGGGCAAATAATCCAATCGGCAGTCTTAAAAAAGAACTCGAAAATTCGGTCGTCAGAGCCTTTGATGAAAAGTTGTTCTCGGCGGAATGGAGTCGTGAAAAGATCAAACGCAAAGCCGCAGAGTTAAATACGAATACTGATTTAAGTAAAGTTTTAAGCGAATGGACTGAATTTACGAAATCTAATTTCCTGATTATTTTCGATCAGTTTGAAGATTTATTTCTTCACCCGGATTTTTTGAGCGGCGAAAATTCTTTCGGCGAACAGCTTCCGAAAGTATTGAATAACAGCGGTTTACCCGTCAATTTTATGATTTCTCTGCGCGACGACGCGCTCGGCAAATTGGACTTTTTCAAATCCGGCGTTCCGAATTTGATGAAAAACACACTGCGTCTGCTCCCGCTCGACCGCGCCGCGACCGAGATCGCCATTCGCCAACCGCTTGAAAAATATAACTCGGAAAACGGCACGAATTTTCGGATTACGGATTCTCTGGTCGAAAAACTGCTGGACGATTTACAAGCCGGAATGGTGAAATTCGATTCCGAAGGACAAGCCAAAGAAGAAACAAAAAACATCGCGCAGCCGAATGCGGCGAATGAAAATGCCGCAGTTTATCAGGTTGACACGCCATATCTGCAATTGGTGATGACACGACTTTGGAACGATGCCAAGAAGTCCGCAGCGACTGAATCTTTTAATGAAACCTGGATTTTTCTCGAAACGCTGAACGATGCGGGCGGAGTTGAAGAAATCGTCAAAACGCATCTCAATGACGTGATGAATCAACTGACCGAAGGGAATAAAACGCTGGCGGCGAAATTTATCCATTTTACCGTCACGAGCAACGGCGCAAAGATTCCTACCGACATCAATCAACTGATTGACTGGGCTTCACTAAAACCTGCGGAAAAACCGGCAGTAATGGAAATTCTCGATAAATTGTGCGACAGCCGGATTTTTAAAACCGTGCCGAACCGACGCAACCCGGCGAATCCGTTTTACGAGATCACCCACGACGCGCTTGCGCCCGCGCTGCTCAACTGGCGCAAGGAACAGATTATCATCGAGGAGAAAAAAGCCGCCGAACTCGCGGAAGAACAAAAACGCCAACTGGAAATCAAGGAAAAGGAAGCCGCGCATCAGATAGAATTGGAAAAGGAAAGAAAGCAAAAAGAACAGCAGGATGGAGAACTAAAAGCCGAACGCGAAAACCGGCGGCGGCAGGAAAAACTGCTCATCGCCGAACGCAGAAGCCGGATGTTTGGACGGTTGATCTGGATTTTGCTCGGTCTTTTGATGTTTTCCGCCATTGGTATTTACTATTTCATATCAAGCAAATCTCAAAAAGATGTCCAAAAATATCATATTGGAGAAGTAGCAATCCAAACGGCAAGCGAGAATCTTTACAAAGATGAGGCGGAGCAATATAAATCGCTGACCGATATTCTCATCAAACTTCAATCGAAAGATTCACGGGAGATTGATGAAGGCTTAGATTTATTAAGCCGGAAAGCCGATAATAATGAGCTGCCGGAAGAATATCGCCGACAATTTAGCAGCATTTTATCTAAAAACAAACTCGATTCGCCGGACACAATAAAGCAGCGGCAAACTGTTGAAAAAATCAAAAACTCCGCGCCGAAAGTCGAGAAAACATTGCCGCCGAATCCGGCAATCGTCTTTATTCAATATCAAAACGAATCGCAGAAAACAAACGCAACAACATTGCAAACTGCCTTGAGTCAAAGCGGGATCATCGCGCCGGGTGTTGAAAATGTCGGCGCAAAATCGCCCGACGAAATCGAACTCCGATACTTTCACGGTCAATCGGAAGAGAGAACGGTCAAGTGCGTAATTACATATCTGAATAATCTCGGCATCAATGCAGTTCCGAAACCGATGAGCGGTTACGAAGATTTGAAACTGATCCGCCAAAATCAATTTGAACTTTGGTTCACGTCAGACCCGATTCCTCAAATAAATACTACCAATCAAAAATTTGATTGCGATAATTCTGATGCCGCAGCAAATTGACCTTTTTGGTTAATTTCCCGCCTAAAATCAAGACAGCCCGTGTAAAACTTACACGGGCTGTTCGATATGTGTCGAATAATTTTTTTGACAATTTAGTGCGGGAGATATTGATTCAGAACCGGCTCGAGCAGATCCAAATCCAGCGGTTTGTTGATTAAATCGTTGCAGCCGGCGGCAATCGCACGGTCGTAATAGGCTCTGCCGAAGGCGGTAATTGCGACAATCGGCAATTTTTCCGCCGACATTGATTCCCTGATCGTGCGCGTCGCCGTCAAACCGTCAACCGTCGGAAGAGAAATGTCCATTAATATCAAGTCGGGGAAATACTTCCGCGTCCATTCTACTGCCTCGATTCCGTCAACTGCCTCGATCACTTCATATCCGTAGCTTTCGACCAGAAACTTCATAAAGCTGCGGGTATCTTCATAATCTTCAACTATTAATACTTTTTTCATAATACGCCTTTTGTTAGTGGCGGTCTTTCGTGTATTTTTTCAATACTCCATTTTTATCCGAATGCAATCGCAGTGCCATTGATTGCAAAAAATGGAGTATTGATACTTTTACCGCTCGTCGTATTAGTTGCGGATATGTTAAGAACACCTTAAATACTGCTTAAAAAACTTATTCCGTCTTTTAAGTTTAATTTGAAATTTTCCGCGACGGTTTGCCCGATGTCCGAAAGAGATTGACGTGTGCCGAGATTTACGCCGCCTTTTGCATTCTTGCCATACACGAGCAAAGGCGTGTATTCGCGCGTGTGATCCGAACCGCGAAACGTCGGATCGTTGCCGTGATCGGCGGTGATAATCAGCAAATCGTCGTCTTTGAGCGCATCGAGAATTTCGGGCAGACGCGCGTCAAAATATTCCAACGCTTTGGCGTAACCTTCGGGATCGCGGCGGTGTCCGAAAAGCATATCGAAATCAACGAGATTGCTGAAAATCAAGCCTTTGGTGTCCGCATTTAAAGCGTTGATCGTCTGGTCAATTGACTGTTCATTATTTTTCGCCGTCAAATCTTCGGTGACACCGACCGAATCATAGACGGACGCGACTTTGCCGACGCAGACGACATCGAGATTTTTGTTTTTGAGCAACGGCAATAAATTATCGTCAGGCGGCGCGACCGCGTAATCGTGGCGGTTGCCCGTGCGCGTGTAGCCGTTGGCTTCGTCGCCGATAAACGGACGCGCGATCACGCGCCCGACTTCCGTTTCGCCGCGCAGAATGTTGCGGGCGATTTTGCAGATTTCATATTGCCGCTCAATCGGGATCACGTCTTCGTGTGCGGCGATTTGAAAGACCGAATCGGCGGACGTGTAAACAATCGGTTTGCCGGTTTTGACGTGTTCCGCGCCGAATTGTTTGATGACTTCCGTGCCGGACGCGGGCTTGTTTGCCAATACGCCGGGAACTTTTGCCTGTGCCGAAAATTCGTCAATAATTTCGGCGGGAAAGCCGTTCGGAAAAGTCGGAAACGCTTTTTCGAGAATAATTCCGGCGATTTCCCAATGTCCGGTCGTCGTGTCCTTGCCGTTCGATTTGAGCGTGCATTTGCCGTAACTGCCGATTGGATTTTCAGCGGCGGCGAGTTCGTTCAGTTCACGAATATTGCCCAAACCGAGCCGCTGCATATTCGGCAAAATAACCTTGCGCGTCTTCAAAATATTGCCGATTGTGTCCGCGCCTTGATCGCCCCAACTTTCCGAATCAGGCATCTCGCCGATGCCCGCGCTGTCTAAAATAATTAAGCAAATACGATTAAATTTCATAAAAAATAAGTAAGTTTCAGGTTTCAGGTTTCAGGTTTCAGGTTTCAGGTTTCTAATACTGATTTCTGGATTCTGAATTCTGGATTCTGAATTCTAACCTGAAACCTGAAACCTCTACTGCGTATAACCTTCCCGCGCCCGGACAGTTGCGCCGACGGGAACGCCTTTGAGTTCGATTTTGATTTTGCGAAAACTGCCGTCGTGTTTTTCGTTGGACGAATAATAACCGAGACTGTATTTCGTCCCGATTTCGTCGGCGACGGCTTTGAAGGCGTTTCTCGATTCGGCTAAATCGGCGACGGGAAAAACTCTGCCGCCGGAATTTTTCGCCAACATCTGCATTTGCGAATCGGCTAATTCGTAGAGATTTTTGCTGATCGCCAATTTTTCAAATTCGCCGAGAGCGCAGAAATTGGCAACTCTCTCGACGCGGGACAGTCTGCCGAATTGACGATAATATCGCCGAATCTGCGCCTGTGAAAAACGCATCGCGCCTTCGCAGTCGCCGAGCAGATTGTCTTCAAAAAATTCGCGCGTATCAACCTGAATAAAAAAGCAGATGATGCCGGCTTTGGCGAGTTCCTGCCGCGCTTCTTCAAATTCCGCCGCGCTTGTCGAATCAACGCCGTCGGTCAGCGCGACGAGCGCACGTCTGCCGCGAAATTCGTCCTTCGGCGGTTGATTAAAAATCTTTTCCGTGACCTGCAAAAGCCCGTCGTAATAAGGCGTTCCGTTGCTCGTTCGGACATTGCCGAGCGCGTTCGTCAAAGCCGTCCGGTCGCCGGTCAAACTGCTTAAAACTTCACTGTATGAAACGGTTTTGCGGGCATCTTTGCCGGAATTAAATGAAACCAGCGAAACTTTGTCGCCCGACCGTAAAGACGCGATAAAATTGGCGGCGGAACGCTGAATCAAACCTAAATCCGAGCGCGTCGAACCGCTCGTATCGAGCAGCAAAGCAACTTCAAACGGCGCATCGGTCGCCGAAAAATCGGTCAGTTCCTGACGTTTGCCGTCTTCGTAAATAACGAAATTAGACTTTTTAAGATTGAGCAAAGGCTTGCCCGTTTTGTCGGTGACGACCACCGGCACATCAACCAACTGCGTGTCAATTTTCAGTATTTCATCATCGTCCTGTTTATCATTCTTCTGAGCCTGCGCCCAAAATGACATCGATAATAAAGCCGCCGTTAATAAAAACAATTTCAGACGCATTTACCGTTTCCTCACACTCAAAACTTTATACAAATGCAAAAAATCCCGTTTTTTAACTTATTGTTAAGACCGTAATCGAGATTCCGTGCAGATTTTTGTTGCTTTTCAATAACCTTTTCGTGTTATTATAACCTGAATTAATTTTTTCAGCCCCTAAAACTTTGCTGTCCACCGACAAACACATTGTCATAAGATGAGTTTGTTATTTTTTTTAGTGCGGAAAAACTTGGAAAACTATCAAAACACGGGAGATTTATGCACAAAAGATTTTATTTAAGTATCTTAATTATTTTTTCGATTTTTACTACGACAACTTTTATTAACGTCGCATCGGCACAACAGTCACCGAATGCTCCGCAGATTTCGACGACGATTGTCATCAGTCAGGTTTACGGCGCGGGCGGCAATGCCGGGGCAACTTATACCAACGATTATGTCGAGGTTCATAATGTTTCCGCTTCGCCGCAGCCGCTTACCGGGCTTTCGCTGCAATACGGTTCGGCGACCGGGCAATTCGGTAGTTCGGCGACCAACATTTTTACTTTCGGCACTGTCACGCTTCAGCCCGGACAATACTATTTAGTGCAGATGGCTGGCGGCACAGTCGGTGCGCCATTGCCGGTCACGCCCGATGCCACCGGAACTCTCAATATGTCCGGTTCGAGCGGCAAGGTTGCGCTGACCAACGGGTTAGCCGGCAACAGTTGCGGCGCGACGGCTACGCCCTGCGTATTGCCGAATGCCCAGATTATTGATCTGGTTTCTTACGGAGCTTCAAACAATGCGGAGGGCGGAGTTACAGCTAATAACGGCGTGGCTTTGACTTCGACTCAGGGAGCCGTTCGCAACGGCGGCGGCTGTGCCGATACCGACAATAACAACGCCGATTTTACGGTTGCTACTGCTCCGGTTCCGCGCAATTCGACTTCGACAGTAATGGCTTGTTCGACCGGCGGCAACACCGCACCGGCATTCACGAGCGCGACCTCGACAACTTTTATACAAAATGCTGCCGGGACATTTACCGTTGCCGCTTCAGGAACACCGACACCGACGATTTCATTGACAAGCGGCACTCTGCCGAACGGCGTGACCTTTACCGATAACGGCAACGGCACCGCAACTATAGCGGGAACGCCGACGCAATCGGGAGTTTTCAATCTCGTCTTGACGGCGGCAAACAGCGTCAACAGCGTCACTCAGAGTTTCACTTTGACGGTCAATGCAGGCGCGGCAACTATTGTCGTCACCCCGACCTCGCTCACCGACTTCGGAACGGTGACGGTCGGCACTCAATCCGCTTCGAGGAGCTACACGGTTTCCGGCTCGAATCTGACGGCGAATATCACCGTCAACGCGCCGAGTCATTTTCAGGTCTCGCTCGATAATGTTACGTTTTCGAGTTCGGTGGCGGTTATGCAAACCGGCGGAACAGCGTCGGCAACCGTTTTCGTGCGTTTCGCGCCGACCTCAGCCGGAGCGAAAACCGGCAACGTCGCTAACGCTTCGACCGGCGCAACGTCGCAAAACGTCGCGGTCACGGGAACGGCACAAGCCGCGCCGCTCGATCTGACGATCACGCAGAACGCACCTTCGACCGTCGCCGTCGGCGGGACGCTGACTTATACGTTAGTCATCAGCAACACAGCCGCCAGCGCAGTTACCACGGCGTTTGACGCTTCATTTGTGCTGCCTGCGTCCGGTTTTTCAAATGCAGCGGTCGTTTCGGCTGGTTGTTTTACGAGCAATTCGATCAGCGGCTCAAACGTCACTCTGACAGGCTGCACACTCGGTTCGACCGGAACTTCGACCGTCACGATTGCCGTCACCCCGACATCCGCCGGAACTTTGACGAGCGGTTTAGCGACAGTTGACACGGGCAACACCGTCACCGAAACCAACGAGGCAAATAACACGGCGGCAGGCGTAACCACGACGGTCAACGCGGCTCCGACCGGCATCGTGATTAACGAAGTTTACGGCGGCGGCAGTAATTCCGGCGCAACCTTTAATGCCGATTACATCGAGCTTTATAACGGAGGCACCGTGCCTGCGGATTTGAGCGGATATTCGCTGCAATACGCCAGCGCGACCGGCTCTTTCACGAGCATCATCGCGCTGCCGGGCACGAGCATTGCTCCCGGCGGATATTACGTCGTGCAGACACAGCCGTCAGGCACAATCGGCAGCGCATTGACCCCGAACTTTACGTCGTCATCGAACATTAATTTAAGCGCGACCAGCGGAAATGTCATTTTGGTTGCCGGAACGACCGCCGCCGGAGCTTGTCCCGCCGCCGGAGCGACCAATGTTCTCGACCGCGTCGGTTACGGCACGGGAACCTGTTTTGAAGGCAGCGCGGCTGCACCTGCGGGTTCAAACACGACTTCGCTCCAGCGCGTTCCGAACGGTTCGGACACCAATAATAACGTGGTTGATTTCATCGCTGCCGTCGGATCGCCGGGAACGGCAAATGCCGCCGCCGCCACCGCGCCGACAATTACCAGTGCCAATACTGCGACCTTTACGCAGAATGTTGCCGGTAGTTTTCAGGTGACGGCGACCGGAAATCCGGCTCCGACGTTTTCAACCGCCGGACCATTGCCGACCGGCGTTACTCTGTCAAGTTCCGGTCTGCTTTCGGGAACGCCGACCCAATCCGGCACTTTCACATTCACAATTACCGCGACCAACGGCACTTCGCCCGACGCGACGCAGACGTTTACGCTGACCGTCACACCGGCGCAAACCGTCACGCCGCAGCGTCCGAACGTGGATTTTGACGGCGACCGGAAGAGTGATTTTGTCGTTACCAGAAACATTACCGACGGAGCGAATCCGACCAATAAGTCGAAATACTGGTATGTCAGTCAAAACGGCACGGGCGCATTCAGCGCGTATTCTTTCGGACTCGATACGGACAGAGAGATTCCCGCCGATTTTGACGGCGACGGCAAAGCCGATGTCGCGGTCTGGCGATCAGGCGCACCTTTTCAGGCGGCGTTTTATATTTTTCAAAGCGCGACCAACACCGTCAGAATCGAGTATTTCGGACAAGCCGGCGACGATCCGACCGTCACGGCTGATTATGACGGCGACGGCAAAGCTGATCCGGCGATTTACCGGGCGGGCGCATCGTCAGTCTGGGCTTATCGCGGCAGCTTGAATAATCCGAGCGGTTCGATCACCGTCGTGCAGTGGGGAAAGACGGGCGATAAACCGTTTCCCGGCGATTTTGACGGCGACGGCAAAGGCGATTTCTGCATCGCCACCCGTAATGACGGAAGCGATCAGTTTGTGCTGTTGAGGAGTTCCGATTCCAAAGTGGAATTCATCAGTTGGGGAGACAGAACTCAACCGACCTTCACGGGCGATTTTGACGGCGACGGAAAATCCGATTTCTGCACGACCGGAGTAGTCAACGGTCAGCGTGTCTTTTATATTTTGACCAGAACCGGAGCGATCAGCATTAGAAACTGGGGACTGCCGACCGACACCATAACGCCCGGCGATTATGACGGCGACGGCAAAACCGACATTGCCGTCTGGCGCAGCGGTGTCTTCTATGTTTTGAGATCAAGTAATTCGGCTGCCCAAATTTACAATTGGGGTTCGGCTGGCGATTCGCTGCCAGCCAACTGGATGGTTCATTAGATAAACGCGGCGGCAAGGTCAAACAGACTGTTAGGCTCGTTTGACCTTGCCGCCGCGAGATTTTCGAGAAAATCTAAATCAAAAAAGCGGCTGCTGAATGTTCAGCAGCCGCTTTTTTTGTCTGAAACCAGTGCAATCTTCAGCCGCGATTAAACGTATTTTTCAATCGCCTTGACAATTATTTCACGCGGCATTTTGGCTAGTTTCCGATTTGTCCGTTTTTTCGATGTATTTTTCAATCGCCTTGGTAATCGCTTCACGCGAGACTGCACCGACGATTCTTTCCTGTTCCTGTCCGTCTTTGAAAAGAATCAGCGTCGGAATACCGCGAATGCCGAAACGCTGCGGGACGTTCATATTTTCGTCCACATTCATTTTCATCACTTCGGCTTTACCGGCATATTCTTCCGCGACCGCTTCGACCGCCGGGGCGATCATTCTGCACGGTCCGCACCATTCAGCCCAAAAATCAACCAAAACCGGTTTGTCCGAGCCTAAAACGTCTTTTTCAAAATTGCTGTCCGTTGCTTGTTTTGCAAAATTTCCCATAAATTCTCCCTTTATAATTTTTTTGAATTATAACTTATTCGCAAATTAAACCGCAAAATAAATTTTTATTCAACGATTGTTTTAATTGTAACAAAGTTAGTTACAGATTGCAATTATTTTCGCCGGGTAATCGGTCAAAATAAACATATCCGGCGTTTACCGGGTTTATATAATTCTCCATTATTACCTTTTGAAAAACAGAAAATGAAAAATAAAAGCAAATTAGAATGCTCTTGATTTTCCATTTTCCATTTTCCATTTTCCATTATTTCAGCGTTGCTTTCAGACTAATTTCCGCGCCTTTCAAAACCTGCGAAACCGGACAGGTTTCTTTGGTTTTTTCGGCGATTTTTTGAAATTCTTCGTCTTCCAAACCTTCGACCATCGCTTCCGTGACCAGATCAATATTCGGAATCACGAAGCCGTCGCCCTGTTTTTCGATTTTGACGTTTGCCGTCGTGTGAATGCTCGTCGGCGTGTAACCGGCGCGTCCGAGATTGCCCGAAAGTGCCATCGTGTAACATCCGGCGTGTGCCGCTGCGATTAATTCTTCGGGGTTAGTCGCTGTTTCTTCTTCGTCGCTAAACCGCGATTTGAACGAATACGCACCTTCAAACGCGCCGCTGCCGAGCTTTATTTTCCCTTTACCGTCAATAATCCCGCCGTCCCAATTTGCTTCCGCTTTTCTTGTAAAATTCATAATTTTATTCTCCCTTGTTCTATTATTTTAATTGTTTGCCTAAACTTTTATCTAAATCATAAACGACAGGTCGAAATCATAATTTCCTTATTACTTATGACTTATCACCTTTCACTTATTCCGAAATGTTTGATTAAAAAATCTACGATTGACCGCTCAACTTTTCTCCGTAATCATCTTCGTCATCGTAATTTGCGGCGGTTCAGCCGCCATCTCGCCGACCTTCGCAAAAAAATCTTTGAAAAATGATGTCTCAAAATGCTCATCAATCGCGCCTTTATTTTTCCAGGTTTCGTGCCAGACAAAAACCGTCGGATCGTCAATCGCCTGATGAATATCGTAATTGATATTTCCCGCTTCCGCCCGCGAATCCGCGACAATCGCCAAAGCTGCCGCTTTTGCTTCTTCGATTTTATCGTCTTTAACTTTCAGACGCGCCACCAGAACTATTTTCTCATCGCTCATATATTTTTCTCCCAATCGAAAAATTATTTAACCACAGATGAACACAGATGGACACAGATAAAAGATAGATTTTAAAATCTTTGATTTAATCAGCGTTCATCTGCGAAATCTGCGGCAAAAATTTCTTCTCCTAAAAATCATTTTCCAAAACAATTCGATAACGCGCCTTACCGCTTTCGAGATGTTCAAACGCTTCATTGATCTGCGACATTTTGAAATTTTCGGTGACGGTTTCGATGTTATGCCGCGCACAGAATTCTAGCATTTTCGCCACGACCGTCGGACTTCCGGTTGCCGTTCCCGACACCGATTTTTGATTGCCGATCAGTTGAAACGACACGACCGGAATTGGTTCAAGCGTCGCGCCGACGAGATGCAGATGTCCTTTCGGCGCAAGTGCTTCGAGATATTTTCCCCAATCGAGCGAAACATTGACGGTTGATAAAATCATATCAAATTTGCCCTTCAATTTTTCAAGCTCCCCTGAATCGCGCGAATTCACAACATAATCCGCACCGAGTTTTTTCAGTTCGTCTGTTTTCGACAAATCCGACGTGAACGCCGTCACTTCGCAGCCCCATTTATCGGCAAATTGCAAAGCTAAATGCCCCAAACCGCCGATGCCGATGACACCGACTTTATCGGTCGGTTTGATGTCGAGTTGGACAAACGGATTAAAAACCGTGATGCCGCCGCAAAACAGCGGTCCGGCTTTCGACATATCGAGCGCGTCGGGCAATTTCACCGCCCAATCCCAATTACACCGAACTTTATCGGCAAATCCGCCGTATCGCCCGACGATTGTTCCGATTAGATTCGGACAGTTTATCTGAAAACCCGACAGACAATTTTGACAATGCCCGCAAGTCTGCGCGTTCCAGCCCAAACCGACTTTATCGCCGATTTTCAAGCCTTTGACGCTCTCGCCCATCGCCGTAATTTCGCCGACCGCTTCGTGTCCCGCGACAAACGGATATTTAGTCATTCGCCACTCATTGTTGAGCATTGACAAATCCGAATGACACAAACCGCCGTAAGCGACCTTGATTTCAACCTCTTCCTTTCCAAGCTCGCCCGTCTCAAATTCAAACGGCTCAAACTTCCCTTTCGGCTCCATCGCCGCAAACGCTTTTATTTTTTCGTTCATAATTTTTCTGACAATTTTTATTCAAACTAATCGCTAATTTTCTGCAATTCCGCTTCAAATTCTTCGACCGTCGGAATTTCTTTTCTCAATTTTTCGGGAAGAATTTCGGTAAAGGTAAATTCGCTCACGCCGATTGGTTTATTGATGTCGCGCAGAGCATATTCGACTTCGATTTTATCCCGACTTTTGCAGAGCAAAATGCCGATTGTCGGCTGATCGTCCGCCGTTTTCAGCAAATCGTCAACCGCCGACAAATAGAAATTCAATTTTCCGGCGAATTCCGGTTCAAACTCGACTGCTTTGAGTTCGATGACCACGAAACAGCGTAAGCGAATGTGGTAAAACAGCAAGTCCAAAAAATACTCTTTTTTGCCGATATTCAGCTTGTATTGTCTGCCAATAAATGCGAAACCTTTGCCGAGTTCAAGCAGAAAATCGGTAATATGTTCGGTCAATTTCTTTTCAATTTCCAATTCCTGCACTTTAGATTCGAGCGTCAAAAAATCGAAATTATACGGGTCTTTGAGCATTTGCTGTGCGAGTTTGGCTTGTTGTTCAGGCAAAGTTTCGCTGAAATTGCTGATGGCTTTTCCCTGTCGTGCAAACAAATTTTGCTCGACGTGCAAAGTCAAAACGGCGCGACTCCAATTATTTTCAATCGTCTGCCGCACATAAAAACAAGCCGCTTCCGCATCTTTTACTTTGGTTAAAATCAAAATGTGATGTCCCCACGGAATTTGCATCAACAACTTAGTGATTTCAGGCTTTTTATCTTTGAGTGCGACAGCTTGTTGCACTGAATTTTCATCATTTGGCAAAAGTCTAACAGCTTGTTGGACTTTTTCATTGTTGTAAAAAAGATAAAAACGGCGAATGAAAAACAGATTGGCTCTGGAAAACCCGGAAGTGTTTGGAAATTCAGACTTTAAATCTGCCGATAGTTGCTCAATGACACTATTTCCCCAAGAATTTTCGACTTGATTTTGAGCAATTATCTCGCCGATATTCCAATACATCGCAATCAGCGAAGTATTAACCGAAAGCGCGGCTTTCGCCTGACTGCTTTTGATTTGCGTTTTGACTTCCGCGAGAAATTCCGCGTAATTTCCTTTGACTAAATTCATTCAATTATTTTGTGCCAACTCTCTGTTTTTCACATCGTAAAATCGTAAACCAAATCTCCGTTCGTATATTCCTGATTCTCAAAAATATGCGGATAATGTTTTCGCAGTTCGTCCAAATATAGTTGATACGGCAAATCGTCGAACGCGCCGTATTCGTGCAGATATTCCATAAAAACATTGCCCGATTTGTCGAATTCCTGAAAGATCGAATCGGTGCGACCGTCAAATTCGAGCGGCTCAACACCAATGTATTTGCACAAATTTTTATTAAACGCCGGAGTGGTTTTCAGCCATTTGCCGTCCAAAAATAACTCCGCCGCGCCGTGAAAAACGAGATAATTTTTCTTCAATATCTGCTCGAGTTTGTCAGTCGCAATATGATTGCGGACGATATAAAAACTCAAACGGCTCGGAATATTGACAACCCTTGCGACAGCCGCCAGCAAAACCGCTTTTTCGACGCAGTAACCGCGATTTCGTTTGAGCAAATCGCTCGCCGTCAAGCCTTCGCGCCGCAAATCCAAAATGTTCGGATTATACTGAAAACCGTCGCGCACGGCGTAATAAAGTTTGACCGCTTTTTCGCGCTCGTTTGTCGCACCGACAGAATTTTGCACCGCAAATTCACGCACTGATTCGTCGTCGTAATTCAAAAATTCGGTCGGCTGTAAATATTTTTCCATATTAAAACTCAGGATTTTTAGCCACGAAAAAAACACGAAAGAAGCACGAAAAAGAGAAGAAATTTTAGCCACAGATTTTCACAGATGAACACGGATGAAGAACTAATAAAATCAAAAGATATTTATCTGTCTCATCTGTCAAAAATTTGTGTTTATCTGTGTTCATCTGTGACTAAAAAAGTCTTTTCTCTTCTTTTCAATTTCGTGTCTTTTTCGTGTTTATTCGTGGCTAATATCTCTTACCTGTTCACGCTCGCCATCATCGCTTCGGGATAACGCAAACCCGCCGCCGCGTCTTTCGGGAAAACTTCTTCGATTGCCGCGAGTTCTTCCTGACTCAAAACAATATCAGCCGCCGCCGCGTTTTGTTCGATATATTTGACGCGCTTGGTTCCCGGAATCGGCACGACATCTTCGCCCTGCGCGAGAACCCACGCGAGCGCAAGTTGCGAAGCCGTTGCGTCTTTTTCCTTTGCAATCTCTTCGAGTTTTTCGACCAATTGCAAATTCTTCGCAAAATTTTCGCCCTGAAAACGCGGATTCGTTCTGCGCCAATCGTCGGCTTCCAAATCATCGAACTTCTTAATTTCGCCCGATAAAAATCCGCGTCCCAAAGGCGAATACGGCACGAAACCGATGTTCAATTCGCGGCACGCTTCCAACACACCGTTTTCCTCGACATCGCGCGTCCACAAAGAATATTCCGACTGCAAAGCCGTGATTTTGTGAACTTTCGATGCGCGTCGCAGAGTTTCCGCCGACGCTTCCGACAATCCGATATGCCGAATTTTGCCTTCTTCGATCAACTTCGCCATCGCGCCGACCGTTTCCTCAATTGGCGTATCGCCGTCAACGCGATGCAGATAATAAAGGTCAATCGTCTCGATTTCGAGCCGTTTCAAACTCGCTTCGACCGCCGATTTGACATAATCCGGCTTGCCATTCACGCCGCGAATTCCCAAGTTCGTCGGATCGAAAACAATCCCGAATTTCGTCGCCAGAACAAATTTGTCGCGTCTGCCTTTTAACGCCTTCCCGACCAAAACCTCGTTCTTGTGCGGACCGTAAATGTCTGCCGTGTCGAGAAAATTAACGCCCAATTCGAGCGCACGGTCAATCGTCGCCAGCGATTCGGTTTCATCCGCCGCACCGTAAGCAAAACTCATTCCCATACAGCCGAGTCCGACGGCTGAAACTTCCAGATCACTTCCCAATGTTCGTTTATTCATAATTTTTAAGATTTCCAAAACTCTAAAATTGCCATTCCGTATTTCGATAAATTCATCCTGTTATTGCCCGACTAATCTTTTCAGATCGTCAACCGTTTTCGCCGGTTCGGGACGGCGCGTGTAGTCAACATCGAAATCCGCCGCGAAAATTTCGCCGTTTTGTTTGACGACGTATCTCGCCGGAATCGGCATTGTCCAGGAATCGTCGCCGTTGAATCTTTCAAAATCTGCACCGAAGCCTTTGTATAGTTCGATTAGATAATCGGGAAACGTAAATCGCAGACCGAATTTGGCGGCAACTTCGTTGCGTTCATCGCTCAAAATTTCGTATTGCAGATCGTTTTTGCGCTCCACGTCTTGCGAATATTTCGGCAAAAGCGGCGAAATAGCGACCAAATTTGCTCCCGAATCCCTGATTTCCTGATAAACGCCTTGCAGAGCTTCCAGCTCCGCGTTGCAATACGGTCACCAAACTCCGCGATAAAACGTCACGACCAAATTGCCTTTTTCGAGCAATTCCGCCGAATTCACAAATTCGCCCCGCGCATTTTTCAGATTAAACGAAGGCATTATTGCGCCCACATTCAACACCGTTTCCAAAATTCCCGAAGCCTTTAATTCTTCCTTCGACTGCTGAAATTTCGCCATTTTCTCCGGCGCAAATTTCTTTGCGCTTTCCTGCCTCAGAACCGCTAGTTTTTCTTCCAAACTCATAAAATCTCCAAATATCAATCGTCAAATTTTATCAAATTTCAAATTACCGTCGTGAAATGAAAATACTTTTTTATAAATTCCCAACCGCTAAAGTTATTAATTGCCACATATATTTGAAAATTAGTTTTCTTCGCGGCTGTGCCGCCCGATGTGCGGAATGGCTCTGCCTTTCCGTCAAGTTTTCCTTGATTTCGAGGCTGCGCCTCCGCTCACGGATGAAGCACAGCCTCGAGAAATTCGGGGCGAATCGTGTCGGCGAGGCACAGCCGTCGCCGCACATCGGGCGGCACAGCCGCAAAAAACTAAATCCTTAAACTTGTGCAGCAAATTATGTTTAAAGCTAGCGGCATTTATAAAATCAATTTTCAAACGACTTTACTTTAATTTTATCACCTGAATTTTCTTTAAGATTTTGCCGCCGATTCGGGAAAATCCGCGCCTTCCGAAGTTTCCGCGTAAGCGTCGAAATCCTGTTTCAAACTTTCGAGTTTTGTCCGCGCACCGCGCAGAGCGGCGCGTCCGAGCAGTAAATTAAACGGCATATTTTCCGATTCGACGGCATCAATGATCGCCTTCACGCCGCGCACCGGATCGCCGGGTTGACTGCCGCTGTAACCGCGAATCGTCGCCTGATTTTGTCCGGCGGTTTCCTTGTAATCGGCGATAGTTTGCGGCGCGTCATTCGCCGAACGTCCTGCCCAGTCGGTGCGAAAACCTGACGGCTGAACGAGTAAAACCTTGATTCCGAGCGGCGCGACTTCCTTTTTCAAGGCTTCGGAAAATCCGTTGACGGCAAATTTCGTCGCGTTGTAATAACCGACTCCGGGATTGCCGACGAAGCCGCCGATAGACGAAATATTGACGATTGTGCCGCTTTTTGCCTCGCGCATCGTCGGCAAAACGGCGCGTGTCATTTCCGCCAACCCCCAAAAATTCGCCTCGAACATCGCGCGAACTTCCTGCTCTTCCGATTCCTCAATCGAACCGAAATAACCGAAACCCGCGTTGTTGACCAACACATCAATTTTGCCGAAATGTTCGACCGCTTTCGCCACCGCGTGCGCGACCTGCGCCTTGTCGGTGACATCCAAATTCAACGCCAAAGCCTTGTCTTTGTTGATCGAAACCAATTCGTCAACCTTATCCGCATCCCGCGCCGTGACGACCACACGGTAATCATTTTCCAACAATTGTTTCGCCAATTCGCGTCCGAATCCGGTCGAGCAACCTGTAATAAACCAAACTTTTTTCTCGCTCATAATTTCCCCTCGTATGTTGTAAGGGCGATCCCTTGTGGTCGCCCGACGTTTGCTAAACTTTAAAGAATTATTTCAAACTTCAATATCGCGTTCAGAGTTCACGCTTTAGCGTGTGTTTTCGCCGCGCTTCGCGGTCGAAAACTGCAAACGGCGTTCCGCAGTTTGAACTCTGAACGCGATTGCCAAACTTTCCATTTCAAATAATTTCGTCCGCTTATAAAAATTTCCGATACGAACCGTTTTCAATATCGTCCAAAATCGTCCTGTTTGAATTGATTTCCCACTTCAAATCGCGCGTCGCTTTTTCCGCCGAAAGCTGATTGTTGATCGAAAGAAAATCGAACATTTTCCCGAACTGCTGACGCGCTTTTTCGGCTGAAATGCTTTTTGCTTTAATGTCTAAAAGCCGCGCGACCGATTCGTTCATTTCGCGCATCGAAACCGATTCCGCCGCGACGTTATACAGACCTTTCGCCGTGCTTGTTTCGAGCGCGAGAACATATAATTCCGCCGCGTCTTCGATATGCACCGCCGAAACTTTCTGCTCGCCTGATTCGACATAATTCGCCGAGTTTTCCGCCTTCGCCTGATTAATCACGAACGGCACGAACGAACTTGCGCCGCGCCCGTAAACAAACAGCGGCAGACGCAAAACTATCGGGCGAATGCCTTTCGATGAAAGTTGGAGAACATCGCGTTCCGCTTCGCCGCGCAAAACTCTCGGCGCATTTTGATCGAACGGATAATCTTCGTCCGCCACATTGCCGCGCGTGTCGCCCAGAACCGACGAACCCGATGTGACGATCAGAGGTTTGTTCGTCTGCGCCAGTGCGTCGCCGAAAGTTTTGATGACCTCACGCTCCAATTTTACCGCGTCGGAAAATTCCGCGAAACCGTGACTGAATGCCGTATGAATCACCGCGTCCACGTCCTGCGCCGCACTTTTCAAAACGTCAAAATCACTCACATCGCCGCGCACCGCTTCGATGTTTTTCGCGCTCAATTTCGCCGCCGCTTCATCATTCCGCGCTAAACCGACGATCTTATGCCCTTTGCCCTTCAACTTTTCCGCAACCACCGAACCGACATAACCCGTCGCGCCCGTCAAAAATATTTTCATAATTTTCACCGACTGGAACGCAAGCGGCTCGCTTGCATGAGCGCGGATTTTGCGCGAAAACGGCGTTGTTTACTTTCAAGTTAATTGTAATTAAACGCCGTTACATCGCTGGAAAGCGCGATGTTGCAAGCGAGCCGCTTGCACTCCAGTCAAAAATCAATAACCTTCCGAACCCAAGATTGCGGGTGCTTCGCTCAGAGTTATATTCTGATTATAAATCGCCGTTCCGGGCTGTTGATTTCTGCCGCCTTCGCTCAAACTTCCCGTGTCATAGGCGGCGAAACCGATTTCTTCGATTAAATTTGAAACCGTTGTTTTCGCGTCCGCATCGTCGCCGGCGACAAAAATCACGCGCCGATTTGCCGGTTCTAAATCCTTATTGCCCAATGTTTTCAGATGCTCGAACCAAATCGTATTAAACGCTTTGACGATCTTCGCAGATTTCAAATGCTCCGCCAAAAGCTCGCTCGAAGTCGTTTCGTCCGAATCGAGTTCGGCAATTTGCCCGTCGCGGTCGGGATAATAATTGTTTGAATCAATGACGATTTTTCCGTCGAATCCGTCAGCCGGCAGTTCATTAATTTTGCCGAGCGGAACCGAAACAAACACGATTTCGCCAAACTTCGCCGCCTCGTCCGCCGTCACAGCCTTCGCGCCGTGACCGATTTCATTGACCAAATCCGTCAAAGTTTCAGGCGAACGCGAATTCGCAATCGCAATTTCGTGTCCCGCTTTCGCAAACAATTTCGCCGCATTTCCGCCGATATTTCCCGCCCCGATGATTCCGATTTTCATAAAATTTTTACCTCTTTTATGCCTTTATTATCCATCTTTTGTCCGTTTATCAACAAATGCCGCCAACGCAAAATTCAAATTCGGCAAATTTGTGAACTTAACGCTGAAAAAAAAACAACGCCTCACTTTAAATAATGCCGGCGTTATTTTTTTATTTTTTTTCAGCTTACCGCTTTTCTTCCTCGCTTAAAACAGCGAACGGCGAAGCAAGAATCAACAGATAGCCCAGACCTTGCCCGTGTATTTCCGTTTGAAAAGCAAACCAAATTCCGATTGATAATAGCAGCAAGCCGAAAACTATTTTGATTTTTTGCGTTACTTCGGCGTTGATTTTCGTTTCCTTAAATTCCTGACAGCATTCCATTTATTGTTCCTCCTCATTTCGGTTCGCGCCGAAATTTTTTGTAAATTATTTTTTTAGCAAAGACAATTGTCCGAGATGATTCGCCTGATGAATCGTGCGACCGAGTAAAACATTTAGACGATTGCGGTGCGGTTCTTTAGCGAAATCCTCTGCCGAAACCGATGCGTGTTTTGCGAACCAATCGTCGGCTGAAAGTTCGGCGAATTTTTCGGAAAGTTTTGCATTGATTTCTTTCCAATAGTTTCGCAAATCGCTGATCGAATAATTTTTCGCCTCGTCACTGTCTGGATTTCGCAGAAAAATAGTTTCGAGTTCGGGATAAAATCGTGCGCCCAAACCGAGAATTTGAAAAAGATTATCGCTCACCGCCGCGAGATGTCCGACGAGATAAACGCCGCTGTTTTTGCCTGATGCAATTTCCGTTTTTAATTGGTCGCCGGAAATTTCCGCGAGAAATTTATCAACTTTTTCGTTCTGCATTTTCCAAGCGTCAATCGCTATTTTTACTGAAATTTCCGTCGTGTTTTTTTCTGTTTGTGTTTTCATTGATTTTCTCCTGATTTTTTATTTGCCCGCAGAATATGCGGAATACACGGAATAATTTTTGATTTTTTCTGCGTGTTCCGCATATTTCGCGGGCAAAATTCTTTAACTATTTTCTCTCAAAACATTATTACCAAGGCAATTCATTGCCGAGATGAATAAATTTGCCCGTGTAGCCGTCTGCGCCAAGCGTCGCCAGATCAACCGATGTTTTCGCGCCTTCTTCGACCGTTATATCGCCCTGCGGGTTCATATCGGTGACGACCGAACCGGGATGCAGAGTGTTGACTTTGATCGGCGTATCCTTCAATTCGTGCGCGAGATGAACCGCGTAGCCGTTGAGCGCGGTTTTTGAAATGTCGTAAGCCGGAAGTTTGTAATTGTAGATCGGCGAATTCGGATCGCTGTGCAAAGTCAGCGAACCTAAACCGCTCGAAACAAAGACGATTCTGCCCGCGTCTGATTTTTTAATCAGCGGCAAAAAGGCTTGCGTGACGGCAATCGTGTTGAAAAAATTCGTGTCGAAAGTGTCGCGGAAAACTTCCTGCGAAGTCTCGCTCGCCTGCACCGCTTTTTCGCCGATTTCAAGATTGATTCCCGCGTTGTTGATTAAAATATCGAGTTTGCCGAAATTTTCTTCGATACTTTTTGCCGCCGATTCGTGCGTTTTTCCGTCGTCAACGTCGAGCAGAATAAATTCCGCGTCGAAACCTTCGTCTTTCAATTTCGCTTCGGCTTCTTTACCGCTTTCTTCGCTTCTCGCGCCGATCAAAACTTTGATTCCCTGTGCCGATAATTGCCGCGCCGTTTCGTAACCGATGCCGCGATTTGCGCCTGTAATTAATGCTGTTTTTTGTTCACTCATAATTTTTCCTCTTATTTATTTTACTCTCTACTTGTTTCTAAATTGTTACGATTACAGTAACAATTTAGTCAAAAAAAATTTAATTATTCTTTATGTCCGCGATAACTTCCGCGAGACTCGTCTCATCCAAACTTCCTTCAAAAGATTTCTGCGCTCTATCCAAAACTTTTTTCATGACAGATTCGATATTGCAGCTCACCTGACAAAAATTCTGCGAAGGATAATCGTGAATCGCAAAAGTCTGCGGCGCACCGACCGCTTTGTAGATTTCCAGCAGCGAAATGTCTTCCGCCTTTTTCGACAGTGCGCTAAAACCCGATTTTCCCGTCGTCGTCGTCACCAGATTCGCCTTCGACAATTTCGCCAAAATTCTCCGCACAAAACTCGGCGAAGTATTCACACTCATCGCCATCTGCGCCGATGTCAATTCGCGTCCGCAATTCAGACCGAGACCGATCATCATATGCACCGCGATTGAAAATTGCGTGTTCGTTGCCATAATTGTCACTTTAATAGTTACAATTAGAATCTGTCAAGCTTAGAAATTAAAGTTTTGTAAAATGAAAGTATTTTCTATAGGCATTCACATAAATAAACCCGGATATTCAAAGAGTTTATCCGCTTTTATCTTCTTTAATCCGTCTGCATCTGTGGTTAATTTTTGTGTCTTTTCGTGTTTGTCCGTAGTTAAAGTTTGGTTGTAGTTTCCTCGTTTTCGCCTAAAACTCCCGCTCGAATCTTTCGCAACTGATGCAGCCAACGGTCATAATTTTCCGCTTTGTTGACAATATATTCGCCGACTTCCGTGTGCGGCAGAATCAAAAATTCTTCCTTTTCCAGAGTCTTTATCACGGCATCGGCACACTCTTCGACCGTGATCGAATCGGCTATCAAAAAAGCATTATTTCCATATTCCGCATCTTCGATCAGACGCGTTCGCACACCTTGCGGACACAGACACGAAACGTAAATTTTGTCGCCGAATTCAATCGCCAGACTTTCCGCCATCGCCACCGCCGCGTGTTTCGTCACCGAATACGGAGCCGACAAAGGATGCGTCAGCAGTCCCGCCGCCGAAGCCGTAATCATAAATCCGCCGCCGCCGCGTTCGATCATCTGCGGAAAAATCGCCCGCGCCAGATAAACGTGCGACAAAACATTGACCTTGTAAACTAAATCCCAAATCTTGTCCGAAACTTCCAGCGAACCTTCCGCGCCGCCGATGCCCGCATTCGACGCGACAAAATCAATTCGCCCGCATTCGTCTAAAATTTCTCTGACGACTTGCTGACAATTCGCTTCGTCCGCGACATTAAGTTTAACAGCCGTGCCGTTTACCGACTCCGCAACTTTTTCCGCATTTTCAAATTCCAGATCGGCAACGTAAATCTTCGCCGCGCCTTCCGCGTGAAACCTTTCGCACAAAGCCTTGCCAATCCCGTTCGCGCCGCCCGTGACGAGAATTATTTTGTCTGCAACATTCATAAGATTTTTTTAGCCACGAACAAACACTAAATAACCACGAAAATTAAGAAATTTTATCCACCGAAATCTGCCTTCAAGTTTCACATTCATAGTTCAAACTTGCATATCGCGTTCAGAGTTCAAACTGAAGTTTGAACTCTGAACGCGATTACTAAACTTCTTCGCTTCCAATACAAAACTAAAATCCGCTTTTATCTGTGTTTATCCGTGTCTATCTGTGGTTAAATTTCTTCTCTTTTTCGTGTTTTTTCGCGGCTAACTTCCCACCTTCAACACGACTTTGCCTGTCGTTTTACGATTTTCAATCGCCTCGTGCGCCTCACGCGCCTGTTCCAAAGGAAACTCCGTGACCTGAATTTTAAGCCGTCCCGCGCCGAGATGTTCTAACAATTCGCGAGTAAATTTAATGCGATTTTCGACCGATTCGTTCATCAGCCAGTAGCCGCGAATGATGTGATTTTTGTTCATCAAACTCAGCACCGAAACTTTGAAATCTTCGCCGCTCGCCGAACCGTAAATCCACATCGTGCCGTGCTTTGCCAGCACTTTCAGGTTTTTTGCCACGATGTCGCCGCCGACCATTTCGATCAGCCAGTCAACGCCTTTGCCGTCGGTCGCTTTTAATACTTCGTCCGTCCAATCGTCTTCCGAATAATTGATGGCAAAGTCCGCGCCGAGATCGGCGACCATTTGCAGTTTTGCCTCACTCGAAGCCGTGCCGATGACCTTCAAACCTTTTAATTTCGCTAATTGCACGAGCAAAGTCCCAACGCCGCCCGCCGCCGCGTGAATCAAAATCGTCTGCCCTGATTTTGTTTCATTCAAAAGACCGAGCGCAGTCAAACCTTGCACCAAAAGCGCGGTTGATTCACTAAAACCGAGTTCGTCGGGAATCGGCATCGTCAAAGCCGCTTTCGCCGTCGCATATTCGGCATAACCGCCGCTCGAAGTCGTCGCCAAAACGCGCTGTCCTTTTTGCAAATTTTTGACATCCGCGCCCAATTCTTCAATCGTCCCGGCGGCTTCATAACCGAGCGTGAACGGCAAATCGGGCTTCGTCAAATAATTTCCCGCCCGCATCATCGTATCGGCATAATTAATGCCCGCCGCCGCGACTTTTATCAAAACTTCGTCCGCCTTCGG
This sequence comes from Pyrinomonadaceae bacterium, assembly GCA_965247235.1. GTDB lineage: Bacteria > Acidobacteriota > Blastocatellia > Pyrinomonadales > Pyrinomonadaceae. The sequence continues at coordinate 3,880,603 of OZ252004.1, read as the reverse complement.
AGTCGGTTTTTCCATTTCTTCGAGCGACAATTTATCCGCTCCGCCAAGTTCATTTACTCTGATTGCTTTCATAATTTTTTATTTTTTTAGCCGCGAACAAACACAAAAAAGACACGAAAATTAAGAATAATTATCCACAGATGAACACAGATAAAAACTTGATACAATCTTTTTGGTTTATCTATTTCTTCTCTTAAAAATCTGTGTTTATCTGTGTTCATGTGTGGATAAAATTTCTTCTCTTATTTCGTGCCTTTTCGTGTTTATTCGTGGCTAATCTCCTTTCGCCATCGCTGATTTTTCGCTGAAAATTTCGGCGACGATTTCATACGAACGCAGACGTTTTGCCTGATCGAAAATCATCGCGTTGACCATAATTTCGTCGGCTTTTGTTTCTTCCAAAAACGCTTCTAATTTGCGCCTGACCGTTTCGCGGCTTCCGATAATCGAACCGCCCGTGCGTGAGGCAACTAACGCTTTTTCCTGCGCGTTCCAGATCGAATTCATATCGGCAACCGGCGGCGGAATTTTGCCGGGTTTTTGACGAATTAAATTCAGAAACGATTGATATTGCGAAGTCGCTAAAAACTCGGCTTCGTCGTCCGATTCAGCCGCGATGACGTTCAAACAAACCATCGCGTGCGGCTTTTGCAAATCGTCCGAAGGCTGAAAAGTCTGCCGATAAAGTTTGAGCGCAGGCAAAGTATATTCAGGCGAAAAATGCGCCGCGAACGCAAACGGTAAACCCAAAACGCCCGCCAAATGCGCCGAAAAACCGCTCGAACTGAGCAGCCATATCGGAACATTCAAACCCGCGCCCGGAACCGCCTGCACCTTCTGATTTGCCACCGCATCTTTAAAGAAAAACCGCAATTCTTCCAATTGTTCGGGAAACTCTTCGCCGTCATTATTAAGATTTCGCCGCAACGCAGCCGTCATCGGACGATCAGTTCCGGGTGCGCGTCCCAAACCCAGATCAATGCGTCCGGGAAACAAACTTTCGAGCGTCCCGAACTGCTCGGCAATCACCACCGGCGCGTGATTCGACAACATAATCCCGCCCGAACCGACGCGAATTTTATTTGTGTTTCCGGCAACATAACCGATCACCACCGAAGTCGCCGCACTCGCAATTCCGGGCATATTATGATGCTCGGCAAGCCAAAATCTTTGATAATCGAAACTTTCCGCGTGCTGCGCCAAACTCAAACTATTTCGCAAAGCATCGCCTGCCGTCGCGCCTTCAAAAACGGGCGACAAATCTAAAACTGAAAACGGAATTTTTGTAATACTGCTCATAATTTCCTTTTCATTTAGCCACGAACAAACACGAAATTTCACGAAAAAGAATTTTTTAGCCACAGATGCACACAGATAAACACAGATAAAAGCAGGATAAATCAATTTCAAAGAAATTTTTCTTATCGGCTTTATCTGTTTTATATCTGTGTTTATCCGTGTGCATCTGTGGTTAAATTTCTTCCCTCTTTTTCGTGCTTTTTTCGTGTTTGTTCGTGGCTAAATTTTCATTTTACCAAGGCACAATCCCTTGATCGTCAAAGTAACCGCCCGTCGCGCCGTCATCCGGCAAAGTCGCCAGATCGAAAATTATTGACGCGCCCTGTTCGACGGTTTTCGGTCCGCTGTTGTGATTCAAATCCGTCGCCGTGTAGCCCGGATCGGCGGCATTTACTTTTATTTTTGCGTCTTTTAACTGGCTCGCCAAAATCACCGTGAACATATTGAGCGCGGCTTTTGAAGAATTATAGGCGACAGGTTTGACGGCGGAAAAATCCCAATTCGGATCGCTGTTTTGAGTGAGCGAACCCAAACCGCTCGACACATTAACGATGCGTCCGCTTTCCGATTTTTTTATCAGCGGCAGAAAATTCTGTGTTACTGCGATCACGCCGAAAAAATTCGTATCGAAAGTCTGGCGAATTTTTTCCAGAGAAAATTCGCCAGAAGCTGTTCCGTATTCAACCGCAATTCCCGAATTGTTGACTAAAATATCGAGTTTGCCGTAATTTTCCTCAACATATTTCGCCGCCGCTTCGAGCGTTTTTTCGTTTGTTACATCAATCAAAACAAATTCTGCATCAAAGCCTTCGTTTTGTAATTTTTCCGCCGCTTCACGACCGCGTGTTTCGTCTCTCGCGCCGAGCAAAACTTTGATGTTTTGTTTCGCCAACTGCCGCGCCGTTTCAAATCCCAAACCTTTATTCGCGCCTGTAATCAATGCTATTTTTTTATCAATCATTTTATTTTTCCTTTCTTAAATCCGCGTTTACCCGCGTAAATCTGCGGCTAATTTTCTTACGCCGTTTTCGCTTTTCGCAAATCAATCGCGCGTCCGTATTGCTTCGGCACATATTCGAGATTTTCGCCCAATTCCTTCGCTGCCGTGAACGGAAAATACGGATCGCGCAAAAATTCGCGGGCGATCAAAACTGCGTCAGCTTCGCCGTTTTGCAAGATTTCTTCCGCCTGTTTCGCGTTCGTAATCATCCCGACCGCGCCCGTTGCAATTGAAACCTGTTTGCGAATTTCCGCCGCAAATGAAACTTGATAATTCGGCGCAACGGGAATTTTTGCGTCCGCGACATTGCCGCCCGTCGAAACGTCAATCAGATCAATCCCGATGTTTTTGAGTTCTTTGCAAAGTTCAACTGACTGCGCCAAATCCCAACCGTTTTCTGTCCAGTCCGTCGCCGAAATCCGCACGAAAACCGGCAGATTTTCCGGCAAAACTTCACGAACTTTCCGCGCCGTTTCAAGTAAAAATCTCATTCGATTTTCCAAACTTCCGCCGTAATTGTCGCTTCGTTTATTTGACAAAGGCGATAAAAATTCGTGAAACAAATAGCCGTGCGCGGCGTGGATTTCGATGACTTCAAAACCCGCTTCGACCGCCCGTTTTGCCGCCGCGACAAAATCGTTCGTCGCCTGTTCAATGTCCGCCAAAGTCATCTCACGCGGCATCGGATAATTTTCGTTAAAAGCAATCGCCGACGGCGCGACAGTTTCCCAACCGCCGTCATTTTCGTCAACTTTCACGCCGCCGTTCCAAGGCTCGCCCGTTGACGCTTTTCGTCCCGCGTGCGCGAGTTGAATTCCCGCAACCGCGCCGTTTTCCTTGATAAATTTCGTGATTTTTTTATACGCGTCGCTATGCGCGTCTGACCAAATCCCCGCATCCGACGGCGAAATCCGACCTTCAGGCGAAACCGCCGTCGCCTCCATAATCACCAATCCCGCGCCGCCGACCGCACGGCTTCCGAGATGAACGAGATGCCAATCCGTCGGCATTCCGTCAACGCTCGAATATTGGCACATCGGCGAAACCCAGATGCGATTGCGAAATTCGACGTTTCTCAATTTATAACTTTCAAATAATTTACTGCTCATAACTTCCCTTTTCTCATTAATCTTTTTTACGAAATTCCGTCGTCAACATTCCGGCAAAACCCCAATTCTCCGGCTCAACTTCATCAATCACGATGTGAATATGTTCCGGTTTTTTATTGAGAACATTCACTAGAGTCTGAGTCATTTCTTCGACGATTTGCTTTTTCTGTTCGACGGAAATTCCGTCTTTTGTAATTTTGACATTAATATACGGCATAAATTTTTCGTGTTTTTTTCGTGGCTAAAATTCTTACGTCATCCCAACCCAATTTTCGTCCGCGACTTCGCGCCAGCGGTTACGAATCGCTTCAAATTCCTCGCTCGACAAATTTCCTTCGGCGACGTATTTGGCGTTTTCCTGCCAGCGATTCGGCTTGGTCGTTCCGACGATCATCGTGTCAACGCCCGGAATCGCCATCGTGAAACGCATCGCAATCGCCGTTGCTTCTTCCAAACTTTTGCTGAGAAAATCGTATTTCAATTTCTGAATTCGATTCCAATATTCGTGATGATACGAATCTTTCGGCAACTCCGAATGCCGCCAGACGGCGTTGGCAATCGGGCGTTTGGCGATGATACCGAGACCTTTTTCCGCCGCGAGCGGAATATTGCTGTCAATCGGCGTTTGATCGGCGATGGAAACCGACGTTTGAAACGCATCGAAAACGCCCGATTCAATCGCATATTTCGCGTCTTCGTTGTCGCCCGAATAACCGATATAGCGCGTGTAACCTTTTTCCTGCGCCCTTTGCAAACCTTCGATACAGTCGCCGCGCTTTAATTCTTCCGCCGAGCAACTGTGCAACTGCGCGATGTCGAGATGATCGGTTTTCAGATTTCTCAAACTCGTTTCAATCGTTTCCAAAATCCCTTTTTTCGACCAGTCAAATCTTGTAAAAGCGTCCAACGCGCCGCATTTCGTCAGCAAAAAATAATCGCCGCGACGTTTAGAAACGGCATTGCCGATTAATTCTTCCGAAACTTTATAAGCCGCTGCCGTGTCAATCACATTCAACCCCGCATCAAGCGCGGAATTGAGCAAATCATTAACATCTTCCTGCGTCTGACTCGCGTTATAACCGATTTCCGCGCCGCCAAAGCCAAGCACGGAAAATTCCATATCAGTTTTGCCGAATTTTCTTTTTTCCATAATATTTTTTAACCGCAGATTTACGCAGATGAACGCAGATATTTTTTTAGATTTCACTCAAATTTTCTTTCAACGATGCTAAATCTATATCAAAAGAAAAATTTGGTGGTGTCCAGATTGCCAATTCACCATTTGGACAAGCAATAACTTGCCAAAGTTGTTCAAGATGACCAAACGCTATGCCAATCTCCCAACTTTCATACATTTCATCCTTACCATTTACAAAAATAATCCTTTCATCATCGAGAGTTAAAATCAGATGCGGAGAATCTTTTCCTAGTTCAACCTTCTTAATAATTTTTTCTCTCATAGAAATGATTGTAAGAATCTCCTCTTCATTCGTCATTTCAGTTAATTCTTCTTCTGATTCTGGAAAGTGGGAAGGACGAGAATCGAAAATTTTCCACCTTGAACTTAAATTCAAATATACTTGCCCTTTAATCGAAAATTTTTGCGAAGGCTCACTCGTCAAAAGAATTTGCAAAATAGGTCCGAAACGAATTCCGCTGATTTCAGCATTCTTGCAAAGTCTTTGCAGAATTAAAATTGCCAAATTATTCTCGTCGTTTTTCATTTCTAAATCTAATTCTTATCTGCGTTCATCCGCGCTCATCTGCGGTTAATTTCGCTTTTTATAGATCAAAAATAAAACAAGTCGTCGTGCCGTGCGCGTAAAGTTTGCCGTTTTCGTCCAGCAGTTTCCCTTCCGCTGAAGCGATTTGTCTGCCGACATTGACCGTTTCGCCGACGGCTCGCAAATTTCCCGTTTTTTCAAAAATCGGGCGCACGAAATTTACTTTTATTTCGACGCTTGTCGAACCTTTGCCCGCTTCGAGCGTCGAATGAATCGCGCACGCCATCGCCGAATCGAGCAGCGTGCAGATAAATCCGCCGTGAATCGTCCCTAACGGATTGTAAAATTTCGCGTGCGGTTTGCCCTCGAAAACGGCGTGTCCGTGTTCGATTTCCGTCAGTAGAAAATCGAAACTTTCGCCAATCGGCGGCGCGGGCAATTCGCGCGAAACCATCTTGCGAAAAACGTCAATCGCCTTCTCTTTTTGCCAGATTTCGATTGGAATCAAGCCGTAATTTATTTCCCTTGTGTCGTGCATAAATTTATTCAAAAAGTCCCGTCGGCAAACCGTCAATGCTCGTCTGATTCTTCTCGCGCCGGTATTTTTCGATGCCGTCCGCGCCTTTATTTTCCGCCCATTCGACGAGCTTTTCGCGTTCGGCTTGAAATTCATATTCCGGCACGGCGAACCCGCACGAAGTCTGCAATTTTTCGACGTTCAAAACGATAATCTGCCGCACACCCGCAAAATCTTCAAACAACGCGGAAAGTTTTTCAAATTCGTCAGTTTCCCGATGCGCGACCGCGCCGCGCCCGTAAAGCCGCAAAATCAGAGGCGCACCCGAAAAACTGCAAAACATAATCGTCAGCCGCCCGTTTTCCGCAACGTGCGCCGCCGTTTCATTGCCGCTGCCCGTCAAATCCAGATAGCAGATCGTCCGCTCGTCCAAGATGCGAAACGTGTCCATTCCCTTCGGCGAAAGATTGATATGTCCATCGCCGTCAAGCGGCGCACTCGCCGTAAAAAATATCTTTTGCCGCCCGATAAATTTGCGCGTCGCCTCGTCAATTGTCTCGAAAAATTTCGCCATTTCAATTCAAGAAATTTTAACCACAGATGGACACAGATGAAATCAATCAAGATTAAAATCGTATTATTTTCATTCTTCTTAAATCTGCGTTCATCCGCGTAAATCTGCGGCTAGTATTTGTTCGTTTTCTTTCGTGCTTTTTTCGTGTCTTTTCGCGACTAAAAATTCTTCCTTATTTTGCCAATTCCGCTTCGACTTTATCCTTCAAACGCGCGTCTTCCGCCGTCACGTCGGGCGCGAAACGGGCGACCACTTCGCCGTTTTTGCCGATTAAAAATTTCTCGAAATTCCATAAAACATCGGCTTCATTCAAATGTTTATGACCGAATTTGATCAAATTATTCAACATCCCGTCGCCGTTTGAAACATCGGTTTCCGGGTGCGCTTCGATCAAATTTGCATAGAGCGGATGCCGATTTTCGCCGTTGATTCCGACCTTTGAAAACAGCGGAAATTTGACATTAAACTTGGTCGAGCAAAAGTCTTTGATTTCCTCCTCGCTGCCCGGTTCCTGTCCCATAAAATCGTTCGACGGGAAACCCAAAACTTCAAAACCTTGTCCGTGATATTCGTCGTAAAGTTTCTGCAAACTTTCATACTGCGGAGTCAAACCGCATTTGCTTGCAACATTTACGACGAGCAAAACTTTGTCTTTATATGCGCTCAAATTCGTTTCCGCCCCGTCAATCGTTTTCACGGGAATTTCATAAATTTCATCTGCCATAGTTTTTTTTCCTCTTTAATAAATTTAGAAAGGCGAAATTGCCATCGCCCGAAATTCGTTATGCGTCCTGCTCGAGCGACTGCATATCAATCACGAAACGATAGCGCACGTCGCCTTTGACCGTCCGTTCGTAGGCTGCTTCGATTTGCTGGATCGGAATGATTTCGATGTCGGACGTGATGCCTTTTTCCGCGCAGTAATCGAGCATTTCCTGTGTTTCCCTGATACCGCCGATGCCCGAACCGGCGAGCGTTCGATTGTTCGGAATCAGCGAAAAAGCGTGAACCTGTGCGGGCGTTTCGGGAATGCCGACAATGACCATCGCGCCGTTTAATTTCAACAGGTTAAGATACATATTCAGATCGTGAGCGGCGGAAACACAGTCGAGAATAAAGTCGAATTGACTCTTCAGCGGCTTCATATTTTCCGCGTCTTTCGTCACGACAAAATGATGTGCGCCGAGTTTTTTCGCGTCATCTTCTTTCGACGGCGAAGTCGAAAAAACCGTTACTTCCGCGCCCATCGAAACGGCGAGTTTCACGCCCATATGTCCGAGACCGCCAAGCCCGACAACGCCGATCTTGCTTCCCTTCTTAACGCCGAATTTTTTGAGCGGCGAATAAGTCGTAATTCCGGCGCACAAAAGCGGCGCAACGCCCGCGAGATTTTTTTCGTCCGTAATTTTCAGCGCGTAGTTTTCTTTGACGACTATCTGATTTGAATAACCACCATATGTCAGCGTTTTTTCGTCCATTTCCGTGCCGTTATAAGTTGCCACGCCGTGAACTTGGCAGAATTGTTCAACGTCCTGAACGCAATTTTCGCATTCGCCGCACGAATCAACAAAACAGCCGACTCCGGCGTAATCGCCTTCTTTAAATTTCGTCACTGCTTCGCCGACTTGCGCCACGCGCCCGACGATTTCGTGTCCGGGAACCATCGGAAAGGTCGAATTTCCCCATTCGTTTCTGGCTTGATGAATGTCCGAATGACACACGCCGCAATACTGAATTTCGATTAAAATATCGTTTGCGCCGACCTCGCGGCGTTCAAACTGAAACGGCTCTAATTTCGCGTCCGCCGCTTTTGCGGCATAACCTTTGGTTGATAACATAATTTTTCTTTAATTTATTTCCTAATTTTTAACCGATTTTTCAACTAGTTTTTCTAAAATTTCTTCATTAACATCACTCAGCCGCTTGATGTAAAGACAACCCATTCCGGCTTTATGCTTGCCTAGTTTTGACAATAAATCTTCGTCCCAACCCTGATCTTGATTGAGATAAAGCGTGATGTTCGCCTTACGCGGCGAAAATCCGACTTGCATCCAATCTACGTCGCGCCCCGATGCGTATTTCAAATGTATTTCGCCGAAACCGACAATCGCGTCGCCCCATATTTTAGGTTCTGCGTTGGTCGCTTTCTGCATCAAAGCGGAAATTTTTTGACAATCTGCGCGTTTTTTTTCATCCGCAATTGCGCTCAAAAACTCATCAACATTCGCTTCGGTTTGTTTTGTTTTAAGTTCAGCCATAAACTTTACTTCAACGCTTCTCGCGCCCAATCTTCGACCGTGATTTTCCCCGCAATCTGATCGTCGGTTTCAAATTTGATGTGTCCCGAATTAAATCCTTTAAACATTTCCGCCATTGATTCAGCGTTTTTCGGCGAATTGTAATTTTTCGCAATATTCACGAATTGATCTTCGGGAACGGCGACGGCTTTGACCTCTTTTCCCAGAACTTTGCCGATTATTTCAGCCGTTTCTTCGGGCGAAACCCAAAATCCGGCGAGTTCTTTAACTTCTTTACTCGTCGTTTTTTCCTGCATCGCTTCGGCGGCAACGCGCCCGATGTCGGCGGCGGCAACCTGCGGCAGTTTTCGGTCGAGCGGCTGAAAAAAACTCGGTAAAATTCCCTGAGTTTTTGCCGTTTCCAAAACGCCGTTCCAATTTTCCATAAAACTTCCGGCGCGAATAAACGTCACGGGAATTTCGAGATTTCCAAACGCCTGTTCGAGTTTGTAAGTCGTCAAAATATTGCCCGTCCCGTGTGATAACTGCGAGCCGATTGACGAGAGCGCGACGATTTTTTCGAGTTTTGAATTTTTAATCGCCGTTAGAAAAGATGCAATGACCTTTTCCAATTCCGCAAATTGGTCTTCCGATTGATAATTCGGCGGATTCATCAAATACAAAACTTTTCCGCCTTTTAAGGCTTCGGTCAGCGCGTCCGAGTTTTGCAAATCGGCAACCGCAATTTCCGCGCCCAAATCCTTAAAAGTTTTGCCTTTTTCTTCGCTGCGAACGATCACGCGCACCGGCAAATCTTTCTCCAACAATGTTTTAGCAACCGCTGAACCTGTGTGTCCGGTTGCTCCTGAAACAATATACATAATTTTAATCTCTTTCCTTTCGCGCAATCATCAAACCGTCGCGGACGGCGAAAAGAATGTTTGAAACGCGCTCGTCAGCGTTTATTTTTTGGTTATATTTGTCGAGTGCGATTGTGTTTTCGTCGCCATTTGCCGCGTCTAAAACTTTTCCGTCGCGCAGAACATTATCCGCGATAATGATGCCGCCGATTCTCACCTTCGGGAAAATCAGATCATAATAACCGGCATACGCGGGTTTGTCGGCATCAATAAATACAAGGTCGAAAGTTTCGTCCAAGTTTGGAATAATGTCGGCGGCATTGCCCAAATGCGCTTCGATTTTTCCGGCGTAAATGGATCGCGCCCAAAATTCTTTGGCGATTTTATTGGTTTCCGGTTCGATGTCGAGCGTGTAAATCTTGCCGTCGGCGGTCAAACCTTCCGCCAGACAAAGCGCGGAATAACCCATAAAAGTTCCGATTTCAAGAATGCGTTGCGGCGCGACCATTTTGCTGAACATCGCCAGCAGACGACCTTGATAAAAGCCGGAAAGCATCTGTTTATCGTCTCTTTCGCTATAAGTTTTCTGCAAAAGCTCGGTCAGCAGAGAACTTTCGCCGGAGGTATATTTTTCCGCGTAATCTTGTATTTCCGGTGTGATAATGTTCATAAAATTTTGCGAACTTAGTTGTTCAATTAAATTGCCACCAGCTTCAGCCAGTGGTTATCGAGATAACCACCAAAGGCTTTAGCCGGATATCTGTTTTCAATTGAATCCTTTTCGCTTTAGCGCAATTCAGGCTGAAGCCAAAAGGATTTTCTTATTTGAACTTTGGCTAAAGCCTTTTTTCATATATTCATTGACCACTAGCTGAAGCTAGTGGCAATTTATAAAATACTGTCAGCACTAATTTTTGCTTTCAACTTACATTCTACGAATTGCCGTCAACTTTCGATTCGAGCCGCAGACTGACCAAAGTGTTTTGATCGTCGGTGATTTCGAGTGCGTCTTCGCTGCCGTCCGTGTCGTATTGAACGGAAATTCCGCGCACATTCGTAATCGTGTCGTGCGTTTTTTCGGCGTTCGCATTCGTGCGGTCAATGCGGATGATTTCGACCGATTTTTTGTCGCCGTTTGAAATCAATTTGACATCTTCGAGGTTTTCTTCACGGGCTTCTTCTTCGGTCGCGCCGCCGCTGCGAAAGACATCGAAACGAGCGCGGCGACTATTATTTCGTGTTGCAAATTCCTGCAAAAAACTTTCCCAATTGTCAGGCGCAATCATCTTGCGCGGCTCTTTCGGTTCGTTCATTCCGTCCATAATTTTTTCTCCTATTTTTTTCAGCCACGAACAAACACGAACAAAACACGAACAAAGAAGGAAGATTTAGCTGATGAAATCAAATTATTCAGTTCTTTTTTTTGCTTCCTACATCTGCGTCTATCTGTGTTCATCTGCGGTTAATTTTTCTGTTATTTTTTTCCTGTCTTTTTTCGTGTTTGTTCGTGGCTAATCAATCTTCACCACAATTTTGCCGAAGTGCGCTCCGGCTTCCATATATTTCAGCGCGTCTTTGACTTCGCCGAATTCGTAGGTTTTATCAATCACCGGCTTGATGTGTGAATACTGCGTAAAATAGCGATTCATATCTTCAAACATCTGCCGCGAACCGACATAAATGCCTTGCAATCGCACCGATTTCATCAAAATCGAGGTCGGATTAAATTCGCCCGCGCCCGACAAAACGCCGATGACAGCGATATGTCCGCCGGTTTTAACAGCATTCACCGATTTTTGCATCGTTCCCGCGCCGCCGACTTCGACGACCGTATCAACGCCGCGTTTTTCGGTTAATTCGAGAACTTTTTTGTCCCAGTCTGCCGTCGTTTGATAATTGATTAAATCGTCCGCGCCCAACTGTTTGGCACGTTCGAGTTTTTCATCGGAACTCGAAGTGATAATCACGCGGCAGCCGAGAACGCTCGCCATTTGCAGCGCGAAAATCGAAACGCCGCCCGTGCCTTGCAGCAAAACCGTGCTGTCCGGTTTGATACCGCACGATTCAAATAGCGCGTGATATGCCGTCACCGCCGCACACGGCAGCGTCGCCGCTTCTTCGTAAGAAAAATGTTCGGGAATGCAGACCAAACCGTTTTCATTAAACGCGCCGAACTCGCGCAAACAGCCGTCCAAATCGCCGCCGAGCGCGGTTCGCGCTTTTCCCGCGTCAATCGCGCCGTCAATCCAGCCCTGCATAAAGATCGGCATCACGCGGTCGCCAACTTTGAATTTCGTGACATTTTCGCCGATCTCGACGACTTCGCCCGCGCCGTCCGAAAAAGGCACGAGCGGCATTTTAAGTCGTGGATTATAAAAACCTTTGACCATCATCAGATCGCGGTAATTAAGCGAAAATGCGTGGAATTTTACTTTTACCTGCGTTTCACTAATTTGCGGTTCATCACGCTCGACGAGTGCCAGATTTTCAATGCCGAATTGTTGTATCTCGTATGCTTTCATAAACTTACCTTTAGCTTTTCTTTTTCAATAAATGATCCAGACTCCAAACTCCGCCACCCGCGAAAAACAGATACAAAAAAACGAAACAATATGCGACTGCCAGTTCGCCTTTATTGACAAGCGGCAAAAATCCGCCCGGAGCGTGCGCCATAAAATACGCGACCGCCATCAAACCGCTCAAAATAAACGCCGTCCAGCGCGTAAAAAGTCCGATCAAGATTAAAATTCCGCCAAAGAATTCCAAAATTCCGGCGAACAGCATCAAGCCGTTTAATTCGCCCGGTTGTGACGACGGCGGAAACCCGAAAAGTTTTTGTGCGCCGTGCCAGATCAACAAAAATCCGATGATAATTCGCAAAACGCTCAAAATACGCGGCTGCCAGTTTGTCCAAAATTCGTTCATATTTTTATTAATTTCCTGCCGAAAAGTTTTGAACTTCCGACCAATTTTTCAAAAGCGTTTCAAACTCGTCCTGAATCGCCTGATTTTTATCAGCGAGATACCAACGCTGGAGTTTTTCCATAATTTCCGGCTTTTCCAAGTGTTGATTTTTTAATTCGTGATAATAATCCATCGCAATCTGCGGTCGCGGTCCCCAAGTTCCGATGACTTCCAAATTTTTCGCATCGAGCGCGATCAATTTCGGAATCGAACGCGCATTGTTCGTTAAATATGCGTCAATTAATTCCAGATTTTCATCGCGCAAAACGTAGCGCGTTTCGATGTTTGCGCTTTCCGCCGCGATTTTTTCGAGCAAAGGAATATTCTGCGCCGCGTCGCCGCACCAGCCTTCCGTGATAACCAGCCAAATCATTTTTCTCTGATTATTTTGCGCCAAATTTTTCAAACTTTCATTAATCGAAACTGTTTTTTCCAAACGATGAATACGCTGCCGATTCAATTTCCCGTAATTAAACATCGCTTCGGATTGGTTCGTTCCCGTCGTTTTGCCGTCCATCAAAAGATCGTCAATCAGCTTGATATATTCGGCATAAGTCATTGATTTTTCGAGATATTCTTTCATTTCTCTTTAAATTATTTCGGTTCGACTATTTGAAAATAATCGAACCGATTTCAAATTACTGCACGAGTTTTTGCAGAAAATTAATGTATCGCAAAAACAGGATGTAAACGTCAATCAACTGCGAAATAATTTTCGCTTTCATAAAACCTCACTTTCCGAAAATCATCTCCGGTCAATCAATTCTTCCTTCGGAAAACGGACTTTCGGCAGATTTGCCAGCCAGTCGTTTTCACGGTCGCGGTATCCGACAGGACACAAAACGACCGCCGAATAATCTTCGAGACCGAGAATTTCGTTAAATTGTTCGACGCTGAAACCTTCCATCGGACACGCATCAACTTCGAGCAACGCCGCCGTTTCCATCAAAAATCCGAGTGCAATGTATGCCTGACGCGAATTCCACGTTTCGATGTAACCTTCGTCCAACGCTTTTTTCGCTGAGGCTTTCATCGTGTCTTCGTAATCCTTGAAAGATTCGCGCGGCGCGTTGCGAACCTCGACGATGCGGTCAACGTAGTGCGCGACATCCGCGTCGGTCAAAACTTTTTTGTAGGTGATGACCACCAAATGCGAACAATCGGCGATTTGCGTCTGCCCATATGCCGCCGGTGTCAGCTTTTCTTTCAAAGCCTGATCGGTGATAACGATAAATTTGTAAGGCTGAAGCCCGTAACTCGACGGCGCAAGCACCAGCGAATCTTCCAAAACTTTCCAGTCTTCGTCGGAAACTTTTTTCGACGAATCAAATTTTTTGACGGCGTAGCGCCAATTTAATTGCTCGATTATATTTTCTTTATTTGCCACAAAATCTCTCCTGAATTAACTTTTCTGTAACATTGTTTGATACAGATTGAAATAAAAATTTTAACTGCTTTCGATTTCCTCAATGATGTCACGCAGCGTATATTGTTTGAATTTCTCTTCGACCGTTTTGTCAATTTCCTTTTGCAGACGACATAAAACCGCCGCGATATTTTTACCAATCGGGCAGTTTTCGTCCGGTTTATTCGGATGCAGAGCGAATACTTCACCGCAGGCGACTGCTTTGTATATATCCGCCAAATGTATATCTTTAGGTAATTTAGACAAAGAAGTGCCGCCTGTCGAGCCGACTTGGGAAACCACTAAATCGGCTTCCTGCAAGTTACTCAAAAGGCGGCGAATGACTACCGGATTCGTATTGACGCTCTGCGCGATATAATCCGATTTGACGCGTTCGTCCTTTTTCTTGGCGAGAATCGTCAAAATATGAACTGCTATCGAAAATTGACTGTTAGCTGCCATAACTGTAACCAGTTTAGTTACAAATTATATTTCTGTCAAATCAGCAGCTAAAGAATTTGCGCCGGTTGCGGATTGTCTTCGTCAATGGCGGGTTTGTCTGTTTCCGGCGGTTCTTCAATCGGCACATTGCGCGGCTGGTCGGGCGGCGACGGCAAATCATTCGGTTGTTCGACATCGGTATTCGGGAAATCCGAATGACTGCCGAAATCATTATCGTTTTCGGTTGAGTTAACGTCAGGGTTTGGAATATTTTGAACGTCCTGCATATAAAAAGTCTCCTTAAAAAGTTTGGTTTTGTTTGAGATTAACACTCGTGTTTTGTTGCAAATTGCTGACAGGTTTGGGAATCGTCGTTCCGTTATTTGATACTTTTTCGTTTGCCCGAACGCGCGGCTTTTCTTGATGTCCGATTTTTCCGAAAACGACGTTTTCGAGATGTTCTTCGTAAATATTGAAATCTACCGACTGATACATAAATTTGCCTCCGATTCAGTTGTAAATAATTTACGGCAAAGATTATGCCGCTCTTGTATTTTGTTCATTTTATGCAGTTTACAGTCGGAACAAAATCAGCGGAATTATTTTGAAAGATTTAGTGCCTGAATAGCGAACACTTTATTTCGCAATTTCTTTGTCAATCGAATTCATAGAAGTTGTTTGAAAAGTAACGCAGGCATCGTGCCTGTCAGAATCGGGCGCGTTACTTTTCAAACAGTTTTTTTAGAGACAGAGTTTTTTGAGAGTTTGAATTGATTCGTCGGCGATCAGCGGAAAATGCCGGACGTTATCTAAATTCGGCAGATTTTTCGCCGTCAGCGAATCGCAGATAATCATCGAGACGTTTTCCAAACCTTTGCGCCAATTTCTCTCATCGGTCGAGCGCACGAGCAGACATTCGGGCGGAATATCGGCGGCAATCAACATCGTTTTCGCCATCAGCAAAAATCTTTCCCAACCGGAAATGATGGCGATCAAATCGTTTTCCGCCGGTCGTGTCTTGCCCGTGAGCGAACCGGCAGCCGAATTTGCCTTGAGATAAAAACAGTCAACCTGCGCCGGGAGATGTCTTTCGATTCGCGGTTTCTCATCGAGCAATGCCATCAAGATCGAGTTTGCGCCGTGTGTTTTTTCATCAAAATCTCCGAGCAAAATGCCTTCGACCTCAAAATCTCCGACGGTTTGCCTGATTTCTTCGACGATAATATCGCGCAGATGTTTGTCGGGTTCGATAATTTTGATGATTTGCGGATTTTTGTCGGCGAATCTCTGCCGGACGCTCTGTTTGATTTCAATATCGGTAAAACCGCCGTCACGCGCCTTTCCGATGAATTCGCTCAATAGTTTTTCGAGCAGATATTCGCGTTCAAAACTTTCCGGCGGCGGTTCGCAAACATAAAAACCGCTGCCCTGACGAAATTCGATGACACCTTTTTCAGCCAGCGCGTGATAGACATTGGAAACCGTGTTGGCGTGAATCTTGAAACGCCGCGCGAGTTCGCCGGTGCTTGGCAATTTTTCGCCGACCGACAAATCGCCGCTCACGATGCCGAGCGAAATCTGCGTCTGCAATTGTTCGCGGACGGAGATTTCGGAATTTTTAGCGAGCCAGATTTTCATTTTCGGATTTGGAAGTTCAAAATAACAAAAAAACCGGGTTTGAGCAATCAAACCCGGCAAATTGAAATTTAACTTGGAGAAATCCCGCTTGTAAAAACTTAATTCGGCAGTTTAATCTCACGTCCCGCGCCCAAGATCGAAGTCGGGAGCAAACCGTTAAATTTCGCCACTTCCGTCGCGTTGACACCGTAACGCCGCGCGATTGTTGCAACCGTATCACCGGCTTGCGCTTTGACGACGCGAACATTAGATTGCGGTATTGCCGGAAGATTGCTCGGACGGCTGTAGGCAATCGTTTTGAGATTATTTCCGGCGACCGGCACGAAAACCTTGCCGACCGGAACCTTCATTCCCGGATTCGCCGCCATCAACTGTTCGATGCCGACACCCGTGCGGTTGGAGATGCTCTGCCACGTTTCACCGTTGACCGAACGCGCGAGATTGGCGTTGTTTCTTTCAACCACCGGAATTCTTCTGAACAGCGCGACTACTTCGTTTGCCTTGCCCGCAGGAACGCGGACGACATACGGTTCGGGCGGTGTCACATTCGAGCGAAGTTCGGGATTTAAGTAACGCAGATATAACACATTGGTGTCCGAAGCCTGCGCGATCAAACCGAGATTAGTCGAAGCCGGAACGCGAATCTGATCGTAGATCAGCGAAGGAGCGGGGCGAATATGCCCGAAACCGTATTGCTGCGGACTGTTGGCGATTAAAATCGTCGCTAAAATATTCGGCACATAATTGCGCGTTTCCTGCGGAAGATACGGGTAAGCGACCCAGAAATTGGAAACACCGGCGCGTCGAATGGCGCGGTCAACATTGCCTTCGCCCGAATTATACGCCGCCATCGCCAATTCCCAATTGCCGCCGTAACGGTTGGCGAGAAACTTCAGATAACGAGCCGAAGCGCGGGTTGCGCCTTCAAAACTGTTGCGTTCATCAATGTAAGCCGTGCGGCGCAAACCGAAACGCTGACCGGTTCCCGGAATAAACTGCCACAGACCGGAAGCCGCTGCGCCCGACATCGCCGTCGGTTTCCACGCGCTTTCGACCTGTGCGAGCCACGCGACATTTTCCGGCACGCCTTCGTCTTTGAAAACACGCCGCGCCATTCTCATAAACATTCCCGAACGATACAGTCCGGTTTCCATCGTCGCGCGTCCGCGTCCGCGATAATAATTGATAAATTGCTGAATGCGCGGATCAACCTGAAATGAAAAGCCGAGCGATTTGTTGGCGACGGCGTATTGAATGTATTGATATTGCTGCTGCGCGACCGGATTGCTGTCAACCTGCTGTTCCTCCGGCGTTAATTCGAGTTTGGCGAGATCGTCGAGCGGCGAGGCTTCAAATTTCTGCTCGTTAAAACCGACCTGCGGATCAACCGCCGGAGTTTCATCGCCGTTTGTCGCAACCGTCGAATTTCCGTTGGATAATTTGCCGGCTGGATTATTGATTGAAGGACGAACTAATTTGGTCACATCGTCGGCAAGCTGATTTTCGATATTCCAGCCGCAGGTGGCGGACAGACTGCGAATTTGCGGCAACTGCGCGTCCGAAGGAAATTCGACGCGATAAATCGTTTCGACGAGTTGGTTGTAACAATCGCGGGCTTTGGCGTTGTCTTTGGAAGTCAGGTTGATGCCCGACACCAAAAAAGACTCGACCGCTTTGTTAAATTGTTCGCCGGTGTCGGCGCGGCGGTTGTCCTGCAAACTGAGCAAACCCTGCTTAAAGTATCTGCCCGATTCCTGCGTAACCTGATTAATCCGCGCTTCGGCAATCGCCACCTGTGCGGGTTTGGTATCGTTTCTGCCGTCCGAACTGGTTGATGTGACCTGCGCGGAAACGACAATATTTGAAATAAAAAATAAAAATGCTGTTAAATTTAAGAATTTATAAAAAGGTGATTTCATTAAGTTTCGTCTATTCTCCTCGACAAAATTTCAGGGCTGGGGCGAATTACGCGAAACGACCTGAGTCGGAGTTTCGGCATCTGTCAAATCAAACGCCGAATGTGTTGAAAAGTTTCTTTAAATGCTATTGAACAGGATTGAAACAGCGGAAACTTTCTTTAAAATATCATACGCGGAAACGGCGTGTCAACGAATTAACTCCCGATGGCAATTGACGTTTATCAATTTAAGCCGATTAATTAAACGCTTTCGGCTAACCTTTTTTAGCGGTCTGTGCCTTCTCTTTGGAAACGGGCAATTTGCTTTCGAGCAACGCCTGTGCGAAAACTTCGCGCACGTTCTCAACGAATATAAACGTCAAATCGTCCAAAACTTCCCGAGGCATATCTTCGAGATCACGTTTATTCGGCGCGGGCAGAATAACCGTTTTGATATGCGCTCTTCTTGCCGCCAACAATTTTTCTTTGACTCCGCCGACGGGCAGGACGTTGCCTCTTAAAGTGATTTCGCCGGTCATCGCCACGTCTTTTCTGACCGGACGCTGCGACAAAACCGAAACCATCGCCGTCGCCATCGTGATTCCGGCTGACGGTCCGTCTTTCGGAATCGCGCCTTCGGGCAGATGGATATGAATATCGTAGCCTTCGAGTGTTTCCTGACTGATCCCGAGTTCTTCGGCGCGGGCTTTGGCATACGAAAACGCCGCCTGCGCCGATTCCTGCATCACTTCACCGAGCTGTCCGGTCAATAAAAGTTTGCCTTTGCCCTTGGTTTTCAAGGCTTCGATAAACAGAATATCGCCGCCGACCGCCGTCCACGCGAGACCTGTCACCGTGCCGATTTCGTCTTTTTTGAGCGCGACTTCCGGGAAAATCTTCGGCGCACGGAGAAAGTCTTTGACCGTGTTGGGAACGATTTTGAGCGGTTTGAATTCTTCTTCGAGTTCGGCTTTCTGACGCGCCACTTTGCGGCAAATCTTGCCGACTTCCCTTTCCAATTGGCGCAAACCGGCTTCCTGCGTATATTCGCCGATGATTTTCGCCAATGCTTTGCGGTCGAATTTCACGTCGTCTTTGCCGAGACCGTTTTCTTCAATTTGTTTCGGCACGAGATGCCGTTTAGCGATTTCGAGTTTTTCCTCTTCGGTGTAACCTGAAAGCGAAATAATCTCCATCCGGTCACGCAGGGCAGGCTGAATCGTGTCGAGAACATTTGCCGTCGTCATAAACATCACGTTCGAGAGATCGAAAGTCACGCCGAGATAATTGTCGCGGAACGACGAATTCTGTTCAGGATCGAGAACTTCCAGCAGCGCGGACGACGGATCGCCGCGAAAATCTGCGCCGACCTTGTCAATTTCGTCCAAAACTATCAGCGGATTATTCGTTCCCGCCTGCTGAATGCCCTGCAAAATTCGTCCGGGCATCGCGCCGACGTAGGTGCGCCGGTGTCCGCGAATTTCGGCTTCGTCGTGCAGACCGCCAAGCGAAAGACGAATAAACTGGCGGTTCAACGCCCGTGCAATTGAACGCCCCAAAGAAGTTTTGCCGACTCCGGGCGGACCGACGAGACACAAAATCGAGCCTTTCGGTTTTTCGATCAATTTGCGAACGGCGAGAGCCTCGATGATTCGTTCCTTGACGCGCTCCAAGCCGTAATGATCTTCGTCCAAAATTCTCTCGGCTTTTTTGAGATTGAGATTATCTTTCGACGGGTTCGACCACGGCAGTTCCGTCATAATGTCGAGCCAGTTTCGCAAGGTCGCAGTTTCTGCCGTGTCCGGGTGCATCCGTTCGAGTTTTTTAAGCTGCCGGAGAGCTTCTTCTTCGGCGTGCGGCGGCATTTTCACCTTGAGAATTTTATCGCGGTATTGCTCGATTTCCTCAAAAAGTTCGTTGCCTTCGCCGAGTTCCGATTGAATTGCTTTCAATTGCTGACGCAGAAAATATTCGCGCTGTGAACGGTCAATCTCGCCGCGAGCCTGCGAATTAATTTCCTGCTGAACGGTCAGAACGTCAATTTCCTTGCTCAGTAAATCGTTGACGCGGCGCAGACGCAGAACGGGTTCGGCGATGTCGAGAATGCTCTGCGCGTCTTCGACCTTTAATTCTAAATTCGATGCCGACAGATCGGATAATCTGCCCGCGTCTTCCAAGTTAGCAATAATCGCCAAAACTTCGGGCGAAATATTTTTCCCCAGAGACGCGGCGCGTTCCATCGAACCGCGCACATTGCGGACGAGAGCCTCGACTTCGAGCGAATTTTCCGTCGCAAAAGGTTCGGAAACCGGTGTCAGAGTGCCGCGCACATAATCGCTGCCGGCGGTGATCGAATCAACTTTGGCGCGTGAAAGTCCTTGAATTAAAATGCGGATTCGTCCGTCGGGCAGTTTGAGCATCCGCATAATGACGGCGACCGTGCCGACATCAAACAAATCCTCACGCGCCGGGTCTTCCTTGTCCACATCCTTTTGCGAAACGAGCAAAATCATCCGGTTCTGGCTCAACGCTTCGTCAATCGCCTTGATTGATTTATCGCGCGACACAAACAGCGGCACGATCATAAACGGGTAAATAACGATATCGCGCAAAGGCAAAACCGGCAGTTCCGAAGGAATCTGCATCATCGGTTCGACGATCTCACCCTCGCTCAAACCGCCTGAGAAATCTTCAATTTCTTCCATAAATTTATATTAGCCGATTGAATGGAAAAACTAAAACCTGCGTTATTCTTCATTTCCTGCAAATAAAATTGCCGGTTTGAAAAATTAATTTATGTGAATCAAGAGTAGAAATTTAATTTGTCAACAGCCGCTTTTCTTCGCGTCCTTTGCGACTTGGCGGGAGAAAATTTTGTCAGCTAAATAAAACTCTCAATAAATCAAAGAGTAAATTTCCCGCTAAGATGCAGACGACGCAAAGAAAAGCTGTGGTTCGCAAATTAAATTTCTACTCTTGATTCACATAAATTAATTTTCGATGTTATGGGCAAAGCCCGCCGCTAAACGCGGATTTTAGTTTAATGTGGTTTTGAAAGATTAATGAAAAGTGAAATTTTAATCCTCTAAAAATAAACTGAAAATAGTCGTAAAAGGCGCAATTAGCAAAAAATAAGTTTTTTTCTCAATGGTTCTTTTTGTGTCTTTTGCGTTTTTTTGCGGCTATTATTCTTTGTTTTTGCATTACTTTATTTTTACGATTTCCGGCTTTTTTTAGGCTTTTTTACCGCCGCTTTGTCGCGTGAGCGGACGAGATATTTGAGTTCGGTCATAAATTCGGAAACGTCTTCAAATTCGAGATAAACCGACGCGAAACGAACATAAGCGACTTTATCGAGTTCTTTGAGGCGTTTCATAATTATTTTGCCGATGTCGTTGGTCGAAAGCTCGCGCGTCGAAGAATCCTGCACGTTTTTTTCCACGTCGTCCACGATTGATTCGAGCTGTGAGGAAGAAATCGGGCGTTTTTCGCAGGCGCGAAGCAATCCAGCCATAATTTTGTTGCGCTCGAAAATCTCGCGTTTGCCGTCTTTTTTGACGACCATATACGGAATTTCGTCAATTCGCTCATACGACGTAAACCGCCGCGTACAGGACAGACATTCGCGCCGCCGCCGGATCGAATCGCCGTCTTTTGCTTCACGCGAATCAACCACTTTATCTTCTAAAAATCCGCAGAATGGGCATTTCATACGATTTTGGATTTCGGATTTTGGATTTTGGATTCAAAAATTTTATTCATTTTCTTAAAATTTTTAATTTTTAATTTTTAATTTTTAATTTCCCACGTCGTTCGGTGCTTCCGATTCTATTTCTTCGACCGCGTGTTCGCTGGAGATTAGACCTTTAATTCTCGCAATACTTATATCACCGCGCAGAAAGTAATAAAAGCCGAAAATGACCGCCGGAGCGAAATAGACGAGGTGCATCGCAATCGCCACCGCCGCCGCTTTTTCCTGATCGGTGTTGAGAAAAATCAGCCCGCCCGCCGTCGCCGCGTGAAATGCGCCCGCCGCGCCGCCCGGAGTCGGGACGACCGAACCGATTGCCGCCCAGCCCATCACAAACAGCGAACCGCCGAACGAAATCGGCAAATCGAAGGCGAGCAAAACGAGCCACGTCGGAATCGCAATCGCCAGCCACAAAGTCAGCGTCCAGACCGAAACCCAAAAAATCTCGCGCCAGTCGCGCAAGATGCCGAGCGCGGCGGCAAGCTGCTCTAAAATGCTTAAAATAATCCGCTTGACGCGCAAAGGGAAAATTTCGCGGTCGGTCAGACGGTCAATCCAGCCGATAAATTTCTCCGAGTTGCGCTGAAAAATTATCAGACAAATAAACCCGGAAACCGTTCCGGCGAGCATCAGATTGCCGATTAATTTAACGTAGCCGAATTCCGCTTCGCGTCCGGCAGGCGCAGTAAAAAACAGTAAATTAACCGAGAAAAAACAAATCAGCGACGCGAGATCGAACAATCTTTCAACACCTAATGTCACCAGCGCAGCCGACGGGCGAACGCGTTCATCACGCATCGAAAGCCACATCGGGCGCACCAGTTCGCCCATTCGACCGATAATCAAAATCACCGTAAAACCGACGGTCGTCGCCGCAAACAGTTCGCGCAGATCGCTTTGCGTGATCGGTTCGAGCAAAACCTTCCAGCGAATCGCCCGCAGCAGATAACCGACACAAATAATCAGCGTCGCCGCCACCAAATACGAGGCGTGCGCCTGCCGCAAAGTTCGCGTCACTTCCGCCCAATCGAGATTGCGCCCGAAAAACCAGAGAATAAACGCGGCGATAAAAAGTAAAATTAAAAACTTGAGATATTTTTTCAAAACCTTTCTGAAATCCTTGATGTTATAAAGTCGAAACCGATTTTTTTTCGCGCTGACCGTGAAAAAGAAAAGATAGCCTATTTTAACAAAAACCTTAAGCCGGTTTCTCGAATGCCGCCCGTCAAAACCGCTTTTTCGCCTGAATACAATTGTTCGGCGATTATTTTTTTCGCCGCCGAATCTGAATTTCTTCGGGGATTTTCCGAAATATCTTGACATTTTCGTCAGTTAATCGTAAGTTAATCAAAATTCAATAAACAATTTAGATTGATTTAAGTTTAGAAGATTAGATCAATCCGTCTGACAGGAAACACCGGGAAAAGTTTCTCCGCCTTTAATAATGCGCTCCGCCGAAAATTGCGGATTTACAATCAATAGCGCGTTTTACAAGTTACTTGATTGGAGTTTTTCGAGACGAACGACCCAAAAAATAAATACAAGGATGAAATAAAGATTACAAATATGAGAAGTTTTCCCTTATCGCTAAACGCATCAACCGCAAAATTTTCAGTTCGTGAAGAAAGTTTCACGAACAACTATCGAAAATTGGCTTTCGCCGCGCTATTCGCGGCTTGCTTAATTTTCAGCGCGTCGTCGTCAACAGTTTACGCGGCAACTTTCGTTGTCAATTCAACCGTTGACGCAATTGACATAACAGCAGGCAACGGCGTTTGTGAAACAGCAACCGGCAATGGTGTCTGCACTCTGCGGGCGGCAATCACCGAAGCCAATTCGCTTGTCGGTGCAGACATCATAACGCTTCCGGCGGGAACTTACACTGAAACTTTGACTGCCGCCGGCGAAAACGTGAATGCCGGTGGTGATTTTGACATTACCTCCGACATAACCATCAACGGCGCAGGCGCGGCTTCGACGATTGTTCAGGCAAATGCCGCGGCAGGCGTGGCGACCGAGCGTGTTTTTCACATTCGAGGTGCCGCAGCCGCGACTGCTCTGACCGTTGTTCTAGACGGTTTGACCGTTCAAAACGGTCGCAACAACGCCAATATTTTTGGCGGCGGAATCAGAATTGACCAAGGCACGAATCATAATGTTACGATCCGTAATTCAACTGTTACTAACAATCTAAATGATTCGAGCGGCGGCGGACTTTCAATTTCAACCGCGATTACGCCGACTGTCACGATAACCAACAGCACGTTTTCAAATAATCGGGCTGGCTCCGCTACGGCGGGAACTTCAGCAACCGGCGGCGGCATTCAGGTAAATGCTGCGGCAACCGTTAATATCACCAATACGACTATCACGGGCAACACGGCGACGACAGCACTGACTGCAATAAATCCAAGCGGCGGCGGATTATCCATCGCCGCAGGAATAACAACGGTTACTAACTCGACGATCAATAATAATACTGCTTCATCAACGACTGCCGGTTCAGCAAGCAGCACATTCGGCGGCGGCGTGTCTCTGAGCGGTGGCACTGGAACTTTTACGGGCAGCACGATCAGCAACAATGCCTCGACAGCCACTAACGGAACAGGTAGCGGCTTTGCAGGCGGAATTTATAATCAACAGGCAACACTTAATCTCACAAATTCAACTCTTAGCGGAAATACGTCAAGTAATTTTCACGGCGGTATTCGTGCATTGGCTTCAACAATTTTGACAACGACAAATATTACCAACAGCACAATCAGCAACAACTCGGCACCGGGTGAGGGCGGCGGCGTAGTTAATTTTTCCGTCGGTGCGGCAAATGCCATCGTAAATGTCACAGGTTCGGCAATCGTCGGTAATTCCGGCGGTTCCGGCGTTGGCGGCGGAATTGAGAATTTTAGTAACTCCACCGGTCTTGCGACGGTCAATCTAAATAATTCGACCGTTGGGGGAAATAATGCGGCTAACGGCGCGGGCGTTTATAATACCGGAGGAACTTCAAGCATCAACCTGCAATATTCGACTGTTGCTTCAAATACGGCAACGACCAACGGGGGCGGTCTTTTTCAGGATGCGACCGGCACAACCAATTTATCGAGCAGCATCGTCGCCGATAACACAGCCGGCACCGGACCCGACATTTTCGGCTTAATTACATCGCTCGGCTATAACCACGTCGAAAATACGGCAGGCGGCACATTCCCGATAGCGAACAGCGGTGGTAATGCGCCGACGGCAGCCGGCGATGTCACCGGCGTTGATCCCGTATTGACGGCTTTGGCTTTAAACGGCGGCACGACATTAAACTACCAACCCTCTCCGAGGAGTCCGGTTTTAGACACGATTCCGACCGGGACCAACGGTTGCGGAACAGCACCGTTCAATATTGATCAAAGAGGTCTTGCACGTCCGACAGATTCTAACTTAGATACTGTTCCGGCTTGCGAAAAAGGCGCAGTTGAGACTTTATTCGCCACGGCGGCGGCAGTTTCGGTCGGCGGTCGCGTCACCACGGCAAACGGCAGCGGCATTCGCAACGTGCGGATCACGCTGACCGATTTACACGGCATTTCGCGGACGGCAACCACCGGCACTTTCGGCTCTTATCAATTCGATAACGTCAACGCCGGTGAAACATACGTCATCCGCGCGGCTGCCAAAAAATATACGTTCAATCAATCGTCACAAGTTGTTTCCGTGACCGATTCATTGACCGGATTAAATTTTACAGCCGTCAAGTAAACTAAATTTTAGGCGCACCAACGCTCAAAATTGCAAAAACCGCGAATGATACTAATTAAAATTCATTCGCGGTTTCTTTTGTTAATAATTCTCCCGACAGCCGGTAAAATATCTTTAAATTTGCTGCCAAGCGTGTGATATTTTTAACGCACCGTTTGCTTGCGCGTCGAAGCCGACGACATCCGGTTTTCGTAATCCCACGAATACCGCCAAAAGTTTTTGCCTTCCGCTTTGAAAATCAAATTGCTGTTCGCGCGTTTTACTAACTATTTATTTTGATAAGTGTTATTTGGTTTATAAGAATATTTTTGTCCCCCATTTTTTTTTCATTTAGTTCATTTCCAGCCCAAGCCGGAGTAGCTAAATGAATATGAGTTTCACCTTCTAATAAAAAATCAAGTTGTTTTTGAAGTTCTCCAATTCCTTCCAAATCACAATAAATCTCTAATTCTGCAAGTCCATCATCTATTTCATTTCCATCTTTTATTTCAAAAGTAAGCATATTTTACATTGGGAATTTTTTGTTAGATTGTTAAGCCTTTGAAAACCTTGGTCTATTTGCATCAATATGTATCAGCTCTAATGGAATTATTCTCATTAAACGTAAAAATAACTATTTTTAATACTCAGAAATATCTACATCATTTGCAATAATCTCCAGCGACACTTCGCCGTCTAAATTTAGAAATTGAAAAGAACTATACGGAACTGCATCTGGTTTCACCTCATACATTTCAGTTGTAATTCTGCTCATCAAAGTTGTGATAGTATCTTCTTTGAAGAGTCCTGAAATATTTCCAATTCCATAATCAGATAATCCAACAAAATCTGAAAACTTCAATAGTAATTGCTTATCATTCCAGGTTCTAACTCGAACTAACAAACAATTCTGTTTTTTTTCATACGAATCTATATCTGCATCAGCAAAACCAATTTTATACTTGATCTCATTTTTCATAATCGTAGATTTTAAGGAAAATCTTCTCCCGGCAAAAATCCTGTTCCACTGCCAGAAGTATATCCTGGTGGCTTTAATTTATTTACATTATTTGTATTATTCCAACTTTTAGCCGGATCAATTCTCGTTTCAACGTGATAGTGTTGTCCATGATGCCTTGGAGCAAAAGTTTCTCCCGGTTCTAGCGGATGCTGTTCAGGTCTAATTCTTATTTTATCACTTGGGTAAATTCTACCTTTAATATCACGCGGTAAATCTGATAACAAATTATCAGGATTGTTAGGGAATTTGTTACCGATTTCACAAAACTCTGCTGATGAACTTCCGGTAAATTTGCTTGCTCCGCCAAGTAGAATTGCCGCAATTCCAGATGCTCTCCCGACATCCATTGCAATAAATGCTCCGCGTCCGTAGCCATTTTCATCTTCGTCATAAATGGCATGTCCTAAACCATTTCCGACGTGCAGCAAGTCGGAAACTCCGCCGGCTAAAACGGCAATCGTGTTGACGCTCCCGTTACGAATCCAGCTTTGGTCATCGCCCTGATAAAATTGTCTCGAATATTCAATTCCTTCATCCAACCGATCAGCCGTATCATTGCCCCAACCGTCAAGCCCCGTCGGATCAGAGTATTTTATTGGACTGTTCCATACATAACCGTAAAGATTGACATCGCCGCCGCGAAAGCCAATCGGGTCTTCCGAGATAAATCTTCCAATCTTCGCGTCATACCACCGCGCCCTTGAATATTGTAAGCCCGTAAAATTATCGAACTCTCTGCCTGTGAATTGATACCTCGTGTTTAAGTTTCCCGTCGCATTGCCGAACGAGTCGTAGCTTGTTTGCTCTGCAATTGTGCCGCTTGAATCAGTTAAGCCAACCGTTGAACCGAGATGATCGGCGAGAAAATATTTCGCCGTCCCGTTAATAGAAACTTTTAATTTATCGTCAATTCCTAAACCGTTCTGGTATCTATTGTATTCTTGTAAATATTAATAAGTTTTCACTGGATTATTGTAGTAATTATCAATATTTAATCTAAATTTTTTTAAGAAAATTAATGAGAAAGTGTAAGCCTGCAAACAGTATTAAACTAACAAAAGTTGCCATTATTAAACTGCCGTAATAAACAGAGTTTTGTTCCTGCTCAAACCAAATTTGTGGATTTCCTAAAATTGAAATTTCGGGAGAATTGGGATCATAAAATACCGTGACTATATCTCCAGAATTGAGTTGTTCAAATTCAGGGTTTCCGTTACCTGCTCTTCCACTTCCCTCATATCGAATTCCGTGAACCTGATAGGTGTAATTAACAAACTGATGATTAGTTGGTTCTTTTAATAAAACTGTCGCCATTTCAGCTTTTTTGCCATTTTCAGCTAGAATTTCGTATTTCTTTAAATTTCGGCTTCCTATTAAGGCAGAAAAAATAAAGAAACATAATATTCCAAGAAAAAAAGCTGAAAATTTACCATATCTCAAAAAATAACTCATTTCTCCTCCATATTAACGAATAATAATTTCCCTTGTTGTCCAAGCGGGTGTGTAAGTTTGATAGTGCGTTACTCCAAGTCCCTTTCCGTATCCGCCAGTTCCAGAAAAAGTCCAAACATCCCCAGAATACGCATATTCAAAACCAACCGGACCTAAAGCGACCTGATATGACTCAAATCCGCCGTCAAG
Organism: Pyrinomonadaceae bacterium; assembly: GCA_965247235.1. Taxonomy (GTDB): domain Bacteria; phylum Acidobacteriota; class Blastocatellia; order Pyrinomonadales; family Pyrinomonadaceae. Next base: position 3,852,799 of record OZ252004.1, on the reverse strand, counting down.
TTGATTAAAGCTCGTAGCATTTGAAATTAATAGTCCGCCGTTTAATCCTCCTGAAGCCCCAAAAGCCCATCTGTCTGCGCCGGGAGCATCTGCCCATCCACCAACACTGCCCGCACTTCCAAACTTCGTATTTCTACCATCATTAGCAAAACCTATTGCACCTCCTACAGTAGCAGCAGCACCATTAAAAATACCGAAGAATCCAGATACATTGCCTGTTAAAGCGATAATTCCAAGTGGAAAACGAGATGAATTTTCATCAGGTGAAGGTGGACAAATAGGAGTTGAACTTGTTATTGGAGTTGCCGAAGGTATCGGACTTGGAAAAGGAGTTGGCTCTTGTGTTAAAAACGGAGGTGGTCGTCTAGGCGGTTCGCCGCCGCTTATCGGAATTTCCGGCACGGGTTCGCATCTGCCGTTCGGTAGTTTTCGACAACCGTCCAGTCCGATTGGGTCGGCTAGATTCGAGGCGTTATTGTTAGCATAAGCAAACTCATTGATGCCGCCGCGCAAGCCAATCGGGTCTTCCGAGATAAACCTACCCGTTTTCGAGTCATACCACCGCGCCCTTGAATATTGCAAGCCCGTAAAATTATCAAACTCGCGTCCCGTGTATTGGTAACGGGTATTTAAGTTTCCCGTTGCGTTACCGAACGAATCGTAGCTTGCCGAACTCGACAGATTACCGCTTGCATCGGTCAATCCGACGGTCGAGCCGAGATGATCGGCGAGGAAATATTTCGCCGTCCCATTTGTAGAAACTTTCAATTTATCGTCAATTCCTAAACCGTTTTGATATTTTGTCAGCACGCCGAAATTATCATCGGCTAAAACATCCATCCCGTCATAGATATATTTGGTGTTTTCCTTCGTGCCGAGAAAATATCTTTGGACTCTTCTGCCTAAAGCGTCGTATTTGTAGCGCACCGTTTGCTTGCGTGTCGAAGCCGACGACATTCTGTTTTCACCGTCCCAGACGTATCGCCAAAAGTTCTTGCCCTCTGATTTCGAGATCAGACTGCCGTTTTTATCGTAACTGTAATTGGCGGTTGCCGTGTTGGTGAGTTTGTTGAACGGCTGATAATTGTAAGTCGCGCTTTGATGTGATGAACTTCGATTGCCGACGTTATCAAAGGCGTAATTCTCGTTCGCCGTGCCGTTGGTCATTCCGGTCAATCTCTCAACATTGTCGTAACTGTAATTCTTGGTTTGCGATAATTCAGTAATTGCTGAAATCTGGCTTGCCGCGTTGTAGCCGTAATTGTTATCGGTCAAAGCCGCCGACGGCGATTGATTCTTGAGGCGTGTTAAGCGGCTCATTCCGTCGTAATCGTAACTTGTCGAAACGCCGTTTGGCATCGCTTTCGAGATTAAACGGTTGGCGATGTCGTAGCCGAACGTGAAGTTTTGACTGGCTTCGTCGGTCAAGGTCGTCAAACGATTCGCCGCGTCGTAATCACATTTCGTCACGCGCACCGCCGTGTAGTTTATTCCAAACATAGACACATGCTATACTTTCCATCCCAAAATAATTTGGAAGCGTTATCTTTATACCAAGTCGAGTTCTCTATAAATTTTGCAATATTATTTAACGGATCATTTATTAATTCAAAAGATTGAATCTTTTGTGAGTAAAATGTGAAATAATCACCGTCTGCTTGAGTTGTCATAACCAGTTCAAATAATTTAAGGGCTTCTTCAACGAAATCATCACTCGATGTAAATGGAGATTTAAGCAATGCTGATAAATTGTCAATCGAATTTTCAGTTTTTGGAGCTATAAAAAAAGCTAAAGCATCACAGTAAATTATGCTGTATATTAAACTTGCATAATCTGATGTGTTATTTTCATATGTAAGATTTAGAAAATCTGATTCAACAACAGGAAAAAATAATGGTGGAAATAAATTCCAATCTTTAGAATCGTAAAATAGACCTCGGTAGCAACCAATATCTACAATCTTATACTTTCCAGAAAAAATTGTATTTCCAAAAATGTCTTCGGGTGTGTGTCCGAAATCATACAAACTTCCTGTATTTCCTGAAACCTGATTCTGTAAACAAATATTCCGTAAAAATTCAAGTTGTAAATCGTCAATACCAAAATTTGTAACTTTGTTGACGTGAAAAATATTCAAACCAAAAATATATCTTTTCAAGAATTGGTTTGTCTTTTTATCCTGTATTTTAATTATTTGAGAATCCATATGTTTATTTACAAACCAAAAGCCGGTAATAATCCCCAACCGCTCGAACTTGCTGATGCACTTGCTGATGCACCACTTGCACCAACCACTCCTTCAAAGCCGCCTAAAGCCCCACCTGTTAGTACTGCACCAACCACTACGTCTCCGACTAAAATAGTTCCCCAAAATTTCTCCATATTTCTATAATATTCTTCATCCAATTGAGAACTATAAAAAATCGGTTGATTTAGTTTAGGATTAAGAATAAAGCAATTATCTAATTCAACTTCATCTCCGGGACGATAATGTCCGCCCTTTCGCCCGCCGGACGTATCTCTTTCAACTTCTCCCGGAGGATAGCGTTTAGGTTTCAGTTTGTGCCAGTGATCTTCTCCCTCAAAGCCAGTTTCTCCCGGTCTACCTGCATCAAAATCAAGACCTTCTTTGCCGTCGGGCGAAACCCATCTTTCACTACCTTTGTGTTCAGGAACATTTTTCCAACCTTGCGGCAAATTAGACCCATTAGCTCCCGGATTGGCTGGTAACTTAAACGGAATGAACCCTGTTGGATCGGTAAAGTTTTGCGGATTGCTCCAAACATAACCGTAAAGATTAATATCGCCGCCGCGAAAACCAATCGGATCTTCGGAGATAAACCTGCCCGTTTTCGCGTCATACCACCGCGCCCTTGAATATTGTAGTCCGGTGAAACTGTCATATTCTCTGCCGGTATATTGATAACGAGTATTTAAGTTCCCCGTTGCGTTACCGAATGAATCGTAAATTGCTGATGATGAAACATTGCCGCTTGAATCAGTTAAGCCGACCGTCGAGCCGAGATGATCGGCGAGAAAATATTTCGCCGTCCCGTTAATAGAAACTTTTAATTTATCGTCAATTCCTAAACCTTTTGTTGTTTTGCACGATGGTTATTACCTATGAAATCAACTTTTATTTTGGTTTTTGCTGTAATAATGTTGAACTGTCCTTAATGTTCCATATACTGATAGCCCGATAAATATAAGCAACGGCAGAATTCCACCAAACATTTTAGGATTGATTAACGCCCAGAACCAAAAGCTTAAAGGAAATGTGATAAAAACCAATGAATACATCCATTCCTTTGATTTTTCCAGACCAATCAAAGTAAAAATAATCCCTACCAGACAAGCAAATACCAAAACCCCAAAATTTGGCACAGTAGCTCTCTGATCAATAATTCTTCCCATTAGTAATATTGATGAAAATACAAATAATAAAGCTCCTATCATTGCCAAAAATGCGAAAAGAATTTTTTTTAGATGTTTCATATTTGTTTTACAACAACGGCAAACTTTCAATGCCTGAAATGCTTCGAATATTCTTCCACGGATCGAGTGTCAATTCGGGTAAATTCGGATCAGATGAGTGTCCTTCGATCCAAGTATGCGGAGGTAAGGGTCTTTGAGCTTTATCAAAGCTCCAATTATTTTCAAACTCGTTATTATCTTTTGCGGCATCAAGATGTTTTTTGAGTTTTTCTGCTTGGTCAACGCAACTTAGATATGCCTTCTCTCCTGTGATGATCGTTGAAGTTCCCTGAATTCCGTTCCACGGATAAAACCAATGTCTTTCACCATTTTCGTTCATATTTTCAACAGTGGAATCAAAAATACCGTTTATTTTTGACAAATCCCGCTGACACGAACCAGTGCATTCAGGTTTTTTTGTTGGTGAGAAAAACCAGATAAACGGCAAAGCAACTGTGCCTTGAGGGTCGCTAAAATAAATAGAATTGTTTCCAACATAACCGTAAAGATTTATATCACCGCCGCGAAAACCAATCGGATCTTCGGAGATAAACCTGCCCGTTTTCGCGTCATACCACCGCGCCCTTGAATATTGTAGTCCGGTGAAACTGTCATATTCTCTGCCGGTATATTGATAACGAGTATTTAAGTTCCCCGTTGCGTTACCGAATGAATCGTAAATTGCTGATGATGAAACATTGCCGCTTGAATCAGTTAAGCCGACCGTCGAGCCGAGATGATCGGCGAGAAAATATTTCGCCGTCCCATTTGTAGAAACTTTTAATTTATCGTCAATTCCTAAACCGTTCTGATAGGTCGTGATCGTGCCGCCGCTGTCATCTGCCAGCACGTCTTCTCCGTCGTAAATGTAATCGGTGTCCGGTTCGTTATGGTTGGGAAACAATCTTTGCACTCTCCTGCCGAGCGCGTCGTAGCGGTAACGCACCGAACGCGTCCCGTTTTTGGCTTCGATCAGACGGTTTTCGAGGCTCCAGGTGTATTGCCACGAATTCGTGCCTTCCGACTTCGATAACTGATTACCATTCGCATCGTAGGTGTAATTCGCCGTCGCCGTGTTCGTCAGTTTGTTAAACGGCTGATAACCGTAACTTGCCGAAAGATGTGAACTCGTGCGGCTGCCGACGCTGTTAAAGGCGTAATTCTCGTTCGCCGTCCCGCTCGTCATTCCGGTCAAACGGTCAACATTGTCGTAAGTGTAATTTTTCGTCTGCGTGAGTTCGGCGATCTGGCTGATCTGGCTCGCCGGATTATAAGCGTATTGCTTGTCATTTAAGACTGTCGCGCCGCGCTGATCTTTCAATCTCGTCAATCTCGACATCCCGTCATAGTTGAAGGTCGTGTTGATGCCGTTCGGCAGTATTTTGGAAATCAGCCGGTTGGCGATGTCGTAGCCGAATGTGAAATCCTGATCCGTCTCGTCGGTCAGCGTTGTCAGACGGTTAGCATTATCGTAGGCGTAGGCGGTCTGCACCGCGTCGTCCAGTTTTAATTCTGTGCGGTTGCCGTTCGCGTCATATTGGTATTCGATCAAATGCCCGAAAACATCCGTCGAAGATGCGATTCGGCTGCGCGTGTCGTAAGCGAAACCGACCGTTCCCGTTTCATTTTCGGCACTCGTCAGCCTGGACAAATCGTCGTATTCGTAAATTGAATATGGGGTATCTTCGATTATGTTCGGATCAGTAACAGTATTGTAAAGCGGATTGTAATTAACGGTGTGCAGACGGTTGAGCGCGTCGTATTCGTAATTCGTCTGCCGACCGTTGTAATCAGTGCGTTTGGTGCGATTGCCGACGGCGTTATATTCGTAAGCCATCGTCGTTCCGGCTCTCGTTTGGCTCAATTGTCTCCCCAAAGCGTCGTAGGCAAATTGATAAACCTGATTCGCCGCGTCCGTCACCTTCGTCATCTGACTGCGGTTGTTATATTCAAACTGCGTGATTTCATTTAATGCGTCGGTCGTTTTCGTCAACCGCTGCGCCGTGTCGTAATCGTAGCTCGTCACGCGACCGCCCGTGTCCGTGCGCGTTTTGACATTCCCGTCCGCATCGTAGGTCACGGATTCCTGCAAACGCGCCGCGCCCGCCGCCGCCGCCGGGTAAACGGTTTTCTTCAAACGGTTGAAATCGTCGTATTCGTAATTCGTCACATTGCCGAGCGCGTCCAAATTTATTGTCGTTTCCAAAAAACTAAAATAATAATCAAAGCTACAAATATCCAAATTAGAAAACCGAAAGCCTTGAAAAACCAGAGATTAGGATATTTAGCAATCCAAGTTGCTAAATATCCTGTCTTGTTAATACCTTCTTTAAAACTTTTGAAATAGTATTCCCTGACAGCATCCGAAAAAAAAATAAAGACACCGCCAATTGCAGACAGCCCTAAAATAAGCACAGAAAGCAACCAAATATTTCCTTTCATTATATTTCCCTCATCAATAAACTTTAAAACTATAGCCTCCACTAAATGATCCTCCGGGTGTTCCAACTCCAGCTAGAATCGCTGTTCCTCCAGACGATGTTCCAATTCCCCCTCCGATGAAGTATGGTGTAAATCCTGTAAAACTACCGCCCCAAGAACTTAAATAATCATCAGATTCTTTAGGGGTAGGTTTGCATTTTTGTATTATCCATCCGCCTACTAAGGAAGCACCTGTTGCACTTGGAAATCCTGCACCTACACTTGGAAGAGTTGCGTAAACTTGTCCATATCTGTCAACGGATACAGAAATTCCTACCCCAACAAATCCTCCAAGTTGCGGAATTCCAATATGTCCACTAAATGAATAAAAATCAGGTGTCCTTGGTATTGCCGTTTCACAATTACACGACGAACCTTGTTCGGTGGGCGAATTCGGTGTAGTTGGGCGCGACGGCGGATCGAGCGGTGTCGGATAGGGCGTTGGATAAGGTTTAGGTTTTGAGCCGGGATCGCTAATTGCCCAAGGATTTTCTCTTGGTGGTTCACCGCCGCCCATCGGAATTTCCGGCACAGGTTCGCATCTGCCGTTCGGCAGTTTTCGGCAACCGTCCAGTCCGCTTGGGTCGGCTAAATTCGAGGTATTATTGTTGGCGTAGGCAAATTTGTTTATTCCGCCGTTCAATCCTATCGGGTCTTCACTAATAAATCTGCCCGTTTTCGAGTCATACCACCGCGCCCGATAATAATTCAAGCCTGTAAAATTATCGTATTCTCTGCCCGTGTAGCCGTAGCGCGTGGAAAGATTATTTGCCGAGTTCCCAAAAGAATCGTAGCTTGTTTGTTCCGTGATTGCGCCGCTCGAATTTGTTATTCCAACAGTCGAGCCAAGATGATCGGTTAAAAAGTATTTAGACACGCCGCCGCTCGAAAGTTTGAGTTTGTCGTCAACGCCTAAACCATTCTGATATTTGGTCAACGTGCCGCCGTTGTCATCAGCGACGACATCCATTCCGTCGTAAATGAACTTGGTATTTTCACTGCCGCCGCGCACGAAATAACGCTGCACTCGTCTGCCGAGCGCGTCATAGCGGTAATGCACAATTTGCTTACGAGTCAAGCAGTTAATAAAAACTTATTATTCATTTAACCTTTTGAAGAAAACCCAGATTAAAAGGATAGTTATAAGTAAAAAAACGAATCCAAAAAACTTATGGAAAGCTGCGCTGTGATTTTTCCATTTTCCAGATTCAATATTCATTATTCTTTTTGTTTGAAAAAGAAACGCATAGCTGCTGCCCCCAAACCATATAATTCCAATAACTACAATCCAAATACTTGATTTCATAATGTTTAAAACGGTCCGAAGCCATAACCTCCAGTTACTCCAAAACCCTTATACCCCCATCCGGCAAATATTGCTCTTCCTCCAGATGAAACACCTCCGCCGTAAACGAAACCAGCCCCGCCGCCTGCACTCAATCCCCAACTAGTCAAATAGTTCGCGGTTTCCGAAGGGTGAGGTGTGCATTCTTGCACAAGATACCCGGCGGTAATGGACGCATCTGGACCCGGGAAGCCTACTTGAACTCCCGGAGTAAGATAAATTTGCCAGTATCTATCTACAGTTACAGAGCCGCCCACTTTTACAATTCCTAAAGTTTGTGGAATAGGTAAATATAAGCCTCCTGAATAAAAATCTGGAGTTCTAAGTTTTTGACATTCGCACGGCAACATCGGCTCTGACGGTGATGTCGGCGGAGTCAGCGGCGGCGCGGGCGGAACTGGTGTTGCGCTCGGTGACGGAGTTGCAAAAGGTGTCGGGCTTGCAGTTGGCGGTGTTCCGCAATTTCTTAAATCGGTAATAAAACACGGTCCTCTTCTCGGAGGTTCACCGCCGGTTGTCGGAATCTGAAGACTTTTTCCCGTTGCCTCGCCATCTAAACCGCTCGGATCAACAAAATTCTGCGAATTATTCCAAACATAGCCGTAAAGATTCACATCGCCGCCACCAAAACCAATCGGGTCTTCCGAAACAAACCGCCCCGTTTTCGCATCATACCACCGCGCCCTTGAATATTGCAGTCCGGTGAAATTATCGAACTCTCTGCCCGTAAATTGATAACGCGTCGAAAGATTCGTCGCCGCATTGCCGAATGAGTCGTAACTCGTTTGTTCCGTGATTGCGCCGCTTTGATTTGTTAAGCCGACGGTTGAACCGAGATGATCGGTGATAAAATACTTCGCCGTCCCATTAATAGAAACTTTCAATTTGTCGTCAATTCCAAGTCCGTTTTGATACTTGGTGAGAACGCCGCCGTTGTCATCAGCGACGACATCCATTCCGTCGTAAATATATTTGGTGTTTTCTGAACCGCCGCGAATAAAGAGCGTTGAACTCGCCGTCCCAAAGCATCGTAACGATAACGAATTGTTTGCTTGCGATTAGAAGCCGACGACATTCGGTTTTCGCCGTCCCAGATGTATCGCCACAAATTTTTACCTTCCGACTTACTCAACAGATTGCCGTTTGCGTCGTATGAATAGTTTGCGCTTGCCGTTGAGGTCAGTTTATTGAACGGCTGATAATTGTAGGTTGAAGAAAGCTGCGACGAGGTGCGGTTGCCGACGGTATCAAACGCGTAATTCTCATTCGCCGTGCCGTTCGTCACTCCCGTCAATCTATCAACATTGTCGTAGGAATAGTTTTTGGTTTGCGATATTTCGGTAATCGCGGAAATCTGGCTTGCCGCGTTGTAGCCGTAATTGTTATCGGTCAGGGTTGCCGACGGCGATTGATTCTTTAATATCGTCAATCTTGACATCCCGTCGTAATGAATATTTTATTAATCCTCCTTCTCATGTAATCATAATGTTTTTGACTTTTTATTATTCATAAATATGGCTGAAACAATTCCTAACAAAAGAAAAGCTCCAGGAATTGCAAATAGAGTAACGTACTCAAATTTATTCAGATAAATTGACGTTCCGTGATAATTTATGGGATAAACTCTATTACTTTCTTCAATTGGAATCCTAGGCGCGGTTTCGTAACAATATCCGGCAAAACCGAGCCATATGATTACAAAAGCTAACCCGACGAATGATGAGTAACGAACCAAATCATTACTTTCCTTATTTACAACCATTTTTACCTCCAAATAAATTATGAACATTGAACAAAGGAGTTACCCCCGTCAAAGTTCCTGTAACTCCGTATTCAGCACCAGCACCTGCTCCAAGCAATACGCCTGCACCAACTATAGGTCCGCTGTCACTATTTCCGAATATTAAATTTCCTGACCCTCCAATAACATCTCCTAAAGCAATAGTCGGATTTACAAAAGGTCCTCCCAAATCTTTAATATTATTAGCATTGGTTGCAGATAATTGAAGCCCTGCTGTAAAATCAGCACCAATACCAGCCCCACTTCCGCCTTCATAATATAATCCGACATTTCCCGACGTATCAATTGCAATACCACCTCCGAAAACGACTGGAACTACTCCAAGGATTCCACTTACTCCAACTCCTATTTGAAAAGTTCCTGGAGATGAACTTTGATACGGACTTTCCGTGCAGGAACATTGTGACGAAGTTCCGTTTTGCGATGTTACACTCGGTGTCGGTGTCGAAAAAGGTGTCGGATGTGGCGTTGGTTCTTGAGTTAAAAATGGCGGCGGTCGTCTGGGCGGTTCGCCGCTGTCTGGAATCTGCGGCACATGTCCGCATTTACCTTTTGAGCAACCGTCCAGTCCGCTCGGATCAATCAGACTCCCCGCGTTATTCCATACATACCCATAAAGATTGACATCACCGCCGCGAAACCCAATCGGGTCTTCCGAGATAAACCTGCCCGTTTTCGCGTCATACCACCGCGCCCTTGAATATTGTAAGCCCGTAAAATTATCGAACTCGCGTCCCGTATATTGATAACGAGTTGAAAGATTGTTGGTTGAGTTGCCGAATGAATCGTAGATTGCCGATGATGAAACATTGCCGCTTGCATCGGTCAATCCGACGGTCGAACCGAGATGATCGGTGATGAAATATTTCGCCGTCCCGTTAATAGAAACTTTCAATTTATCGTCAATTCCAAGTCCGTTCTGATATTTCGTGATGCCCGAAATCGTGTCGTCATCCATCACCACGTCCATCCCGTCGTAGGTGAACTTTGTTATGCTGCCCGCCGGGTCGGTTCTCGTCACCCTTCTGCCCAGTGCGTCGTAGCTGTAGCTTGCGGTTTTTATAATTGTCCGCCCCAAAGAAGCCGGTTGTGAGCCGGTCGCTGAAATCATCCGGTTTTCATAGTCCCAAACGAATGCCCATTTGATGTCGAGTTGATTAAAAGGCGATTTCGCCGTCAGATTGCCGCTCGCGTCGTAATCATAGTTCGTCCCGTCCTCGGTTTGGGTCAGCCGGTTGTTTGCCTCGAATGTTATCTCTTGAGGATTTGAAATTAATTCAGATGAGTTTGTAGAAATTCGGTTGCCAACCGCGTCGAAGCCGTAACTCATATCCAACTCACCGTTATTGGCGTGAACCGCTCCCGTCAGCCGGTCAAGATTGTCGTAAGTGAAATTTCTGGTTTCATCCGGTTCGGTGATCTGCCCGATTTGATTTGCCGGATTGTAAGCGTATTGATAATCAAAAAGCGGAGTCGTTTGAAAACGGTGTTTTAGCTCCTTCAAACGGCTCATCCCGTCGTAGTCGTAACTCGTTGAAACGCCGTTCGGTAAGGCTTTCGAGATCAAACGGTTGGCGATGTCGTAGCCGAACGTGAAATTTTGACTCGCTTCGTCGGTCAGCGTCGTCAGCCGGTTCGCCGCGTCATAGGCGTAACTCGTTTGCGTCGTGCCGTCGAGTTTGAGCAAGTTGCGGTTGCCGTTTGCGTCGTAGCCGTAATTCAAGAGATGCCCGAATACGTCGGTCGTCGTTTTCACTCTGCCGCGTGTGTCGTAAGTAAATGCGACTGTTCCGGCTTGATTAACTGCCGATGTCAATCTTGATAAATCGTCGTAATTGTAGCTTGAAACGTCGCCGGTGACGGTGTTGTCCGCACCCGTCAGATAATTGATTTTCTTCAAGCGGTTGAGCGTGTCGTATTCGTAAGATGTGATTTTGCCGTTGTAATCGGTTCGTTTCGTGCGATTGCCGACGGCATCGTATTCGTAGCTCATCGTCGCATTGGCGCGGGTTTGCGAGAGCTGCCGACCGAGCGCGTCGTATGAAAATTGATAAACCTGATTTGCCGCGTCGGTCACTTTCGTCATCTGCGAACGCGGATTATATTCAAACTGCGTGATTTCATTGAGCGCGTCGGTTGTTTTCGTCAACCGCTGCGCCGTGTCGTAATCGTAATTGGTTGTTCTGCCTGCCGTGTCAATTCTGGTTTTGACGTTGCCGACCGTATCGTAGGTCACGGATTCCTGCAATCGCGCTGCGCCCGCCGTTGCTGCCGGATAAATCGTTTTCTTCAAACGGTTGAAATCGTCGTATTCGTAGTTCGTCACATTGCCGAGCGCGTCCGTCTGCGCCGTCGGGTTCGACATTGCATCATAACCGTAACTCATCGTGTGGTTGAGCGCGTCCGTCATCGAAGTCAGACGATACGCCGCGTCGTAAGCGTAGTTCGTCGCGTTGCCCCGCGCATCCGTCAACGCCGTCCGCCGTCCGGCAATGTCATAATTCATCGTGACGAAATTAGCGTCCGCGAAAATCACCTTTTTCAAACGATTGTTCAAATCGTATTCGTAATTCGTCGTTTCATTAATCGCGTTCGTCGCGCCCGTCAGCCGCGCCCGCGCATCGTAGGCGTAGTTCGTCGTCTTATTGTTCGCGTCTTTGACCTGCGTCAGCCTGCCGAAAGCGTCATAAGTCAGCGTCGTCGTCTGATTGAGCGCGTCCTTGACCGTCGCCAATTGTCCAAGCGCGGTATAAGTGGCGGTCGTCGTATTGTTAAGCGCGTCCTTCGCCGTCAGCAGATTGCCTTTCGTATCGAAAGTGTTAGTCCAAACGCCGCCCATCCGGTCGGTGCGCGTCAGCATCTCGCCAAGCGCATTATAGGTGTAATTCTCCGTCCCCAAAACATCCGTCATCGTCAGACGATTACCGTTCGCATCATAAGTCGAAACCGTTTCATATCCGAGCGCGTCTGTTTTCTTCGTTAAATTCAACTGATCGTCATATTCAAAATTCGTGACTTCCGATCCCGAACCGCATCCGCACAAACCTTGTATCTTCGTCACGACGTTCACGCCCTTCGCTTTGTCATACCAGTATTTCGTGATCTTTTGATTGGCATCGGTGACAGTCGTATAAGGCACGGCATCGTCGAGATGCGCGTAATCGAGCGTGTATTTTTCAACGCCGCCGCTCTTTTCCGAAGTCGTCGCCCGTCCGCCCGAATCGTATTGATGAGTTTCGAGTATGTTGTCAAGCGCGTCTTTAACCGTTGTCAGCAATGTCTTTGTTACCCCGTTAATGAGTATATTCGTATATTCGAATTTGCGCTTCGAGCCGTCGTGATAAGTAATAGTTTTAAGATTCTGCGTATAAGGATAATATTCATAATCCGCAATCACACTCGTCGAATCGCTGATTTGTGTAGTCAATCCGTCAACATTCGGCGTAATATTTAATGTTCTGCCGACAGGATCGGTAACGCTTACTAAACGATTATCGGAGTTATAAGCCAAAATCGTCCGGTTGCCGTTGCGGTCAATTCGTGAAATTAATTTACCGTAAATATCGAATTTATCAATCCTGCCGTCTTTATAAATCAAATCGAAATCTACATCCTGATGTCTGACAACCCGACCGAAAAAATCGCCCACAAGCGAACCGTAATTGGTATATGTATTGTCCTGCCTGATAAAGGCAATGTGTCTTCCGTCGCTGAGTTTAACGGTCAAAGTGTCGTCATAAAAATATAATTTCTCGTCATAATTGCTTGTCCAGCCGAACCCGAACAAACCTGTAGCTTGATAGAGACTGTTGTATGTGCGGGTCACATTAATATTTTCTCCGATTCCCGGTAAATTGTAATCGTTTTGCAACAACCACATGTTGCCATTGGTGACATTAACCGGCTCACCGGCGTTTTTAGAAGGCATCCCGACGCTTTTAATCGGACAACTGCCGCCGAGATTTTGAGCATTATAGGGAGGCGAGGCTTCAACTAATATATCGGTATGCGAAAAATCCTGAGATGTGCATTGATATAAAAGTCCGCCGCTGGCTTCGTATCCTCCGCCCGACAACCTGCCGTTAGCAAGAATACCTTTCACTCCAAAATCTCCTCCGGCATAACCGTCCTCTTTACAAAAGACGCTCACCGTGGTCGAATAATGACCGCTGCCGTCGGATTTGATAATTTCATATTGAAAATCATCAGCGGAAGCGGATTCGCTTTGAAAACCGTATTTGACAAGCAAGGTCATATTTGGAACAGGATCACGCGGAGAGTTGTTTGTGTCATACACATAACCGGCAAGATGAACCTGCATTCTGGCACACTGCACGGGAATAACGCTGAAAAGAAATACCAAAGTTATTCCGCAAAAGAAACCGGAAAGATTCTTTAAAAACGAGTTAAAGTTATAAGACATGGGAAATCACCTTATTTCTGAGATTTTTTAAGTGGGAAAAGTTTATCTCGACCGGATTATTAAAGTCAAGAATCGGCAGTTGTCGTTGTAGATTAATAATGTGTAAAAATATAATTGTAAGCAGACCAAAATATTTAATAGACGTTGGTCGTTCCGTTTCAGAACCATTTACGGTAGCGAATGAGTGAAGGTTGAGAACTACAAAATTAAGCGTCACCCAGCCCGCTACCGCAGGCGGTTCCGACTTGGCGGCATTTATCAAATAATTATGTCCTCTTACTTATTTTTTATCCCTTATATTTTGTTGATTTATTCGGAACTTTTACTTTTGCCCGTTCGTAGAAACCTTTTGACAAGGCAGGCTTTTCGAGCTTTGTTGCTTTTGGCTTGAGGCATTCGCTTTTTTGGAGAAAAGACGTTGGAAGCAGTTAAGGCGGTGACGGAAATTAACGGCGCGGAGCTGGTCAGGCGGGCGCGTGCCGGTGACGGTGCGGCTTGGGAAGACATCGTGCAAAATTTTTCGCGGCGGATTTTCAATCTCGCGTATCGTTTTACGTCGAGCATCGAAGCGGCGGAAGATTTGACGCAGGAAGTTTTTATCCGCATTTACCGGACGCTCGAACAGTTTGACGCGAAACAGGGCGATCTGGCGAACTGGCTGATGCGGCTTGCGCGAAATCTGATAATTGACGATTATCGCCATCGTCAGCGCAACCCGCAAAATTCGTATGCCGATGATGTCGAAGATCATACGTTTCATCTGAGAGCCGCCGGAAATTCGGCGCAGAAGGAACTCGAACGCCGCGAAATCTGCGCCCAGGTGCAGGAAGCGATTGATAAACTGCCCGCCGATTTGCGAACCTGCGTGATTTTGCGCGACATCGAAGAGATGAGTTATCAGGAAATCGTCGAAGTCTTGAAAATTCCCGAAGGCACGGTTAAATCGCGCATCAATCGCGGACGAATCGAACTGGCGAAGGTTTTGCGGCGAATGCGCGTCGTCACGGTGTAGAAAGAGTTTTCAGAGTTTGCAGATAGTTGCAGGAAGTTTACAGAAGTAGATAAAAACAGAGGATTTTTAGTCTGCAATAAATATTTCAACTTGGCGGAGTTAAGAAAGGAGTTTTCCAAACAAATTCAGCATTGGAGAAAAAGCCGCTAATCGGCAAACATTAAAAAATCATGCGTCATTACGGACAGGAGATTTAACAAATTTGATTTTAACGATGGGTGTTTTATGAATTACAAGGACGAGAAAATCATTGATTGCGCGACGTTTGAAGAGCATCTGACCGATTATCTGGACAAAAATCTGGATGGGCGAACGCAGAGTGCGGTCGCGGCTCACGCTTTGCGCTGTCCTTTGTGTCATTCGCTGCTCAACGAAGTCAAAGACGCGCTTTCGGTCTGCCGCGAAATTTCCGTCCCGAAACAGCCTCTGACCAGACTTGAAGGCAGAATCCTGGCGATGACGATGCCGGAAACGGCGATGTCGTGCGAAAAATTTGAAGAACATCTGACCGATTATCTAGACGGATTTTTGCCCGCGAACGTCTTTCACCGCTGGGAACGCCACGCCGTTTTGTGCGAAAAATGCACTGATCTACCCGGCGAAGTCGTCCGTTCGATTGCCGCCTGTTACACCTCCAAACTCGAAGAAATGCCTCTGCCGCAAGGTCTGCACGAGAAAATCCTGCAATCAACGCTCGGCACGGTCGAGGCTCAAACAGTTAAGAGTTCGCGGGCTTGGAAGTTCGGCGAATGGGTGCGCGGTCTCAGTTTCCCGATGCCCGTGCCGCAGCTCGCTTCGGTAGCGATGATGCTCGTTTTCGCTTTTCTGCTGCTCAGTCAGACGGTTTCGGCTGACGGTTCGATGAGCGGCGTTTACCAGAAAAGCTACGAATTAGCCGAAGAAACGTATCAGCAGAGCGCGACCGTCTGGAACGACGCATCCGGCAATCCGCCGAACAGCGGCAGGCAAGAGCCGATTCGAGGAACATACGTTAATCAAGAGGAAACTAAATAATGAATTGTGCCTATCACAATCACAATGCGGCGGTCGTCAGTTGCAGCGGCTGCGGAAAACCGCTGTGTCCCGCCTGCGATCACCGCGTCAAGGGATTTCCGTATTGTCAGGACTGCATCGTTTCCGGTGTCGAACTGCTTCGCAATTATCATCAGGCGGCGTATGTGCCGATTGTCAAAAAACAGACTTCACCGTTCGTTTCAACGGTTTTATCGTTTATCTGTCCCGGTCTCGGCGCGGCTTACAACGGGCAGACTTCAAAGGCTTTAGTGCATTTTGCGGTCGTCGTCGGATTATTTCAAATGGCGGTTTTGACGGGTTTTCCGATCTTTGCGTTCGGCGTTTTGGGAATGTGGCTGTATGCGATGGTTGATGCGTATAAAACCGCTAAACTGATTCGCGCCGGTGTTACGCCCGACGGCGCGGAAGATATTCTGGTGCAGCGCATTTCGGGCAATCCGAAATTGTGGGGCATTGTGCTGACGGTTCTCGGCGTGTCGTTTCTGCTCAATACTTTTTTCAATTTCAGATTTTTAATGCGCGGCATTCTGCCGATTTTATTAATTGGTTTGGGCATCTATCTTTTGCGCGATTATGTTTTCAAAAATAAGGACATTGAACCGAAATGGAACAGTTTCGAGACGCGCGGCGACGCTCCGGCATTTGTCAGCGCGATCAATGAAAACAGCCTTCAAACGGGTGAATTTGAAACGAGAGATGATATATCTTCGATTCCGAATGTAAAAATGTGGAAAAATCGTTAATCTTTTCTCGATTTTTTGTTATTATGGAAATCGGGCGTTTTTAGAAATTTATTTTAGAAGCTGTCCCGGCGGTCAAGTTAAATTTTCGGGAGTTTGTGAAATTTATGAAATCTTTAGGAATTATCAGCAGCATTTTGGCATTGATTACCGTGATTATCGCTTTGGTTGCAAAGTTGATTGCGTTTATTGGCTTTATCACGACAGCCGTTAAAGTTTTGATCATTTTAGCGTTCGTCGTTTTGATCGTCGCCGTCGGATTTGTCGCTCTTCGCAGTTTCCAGAGCCGCAAAACCGAAAGTTAGAATTTACCGAAAACCAGTTCATTTTGTCAGCCGTTGTTAAAGTGCAGTCAATCTGATTTGCAATTTGATGGCGGCTCGTGTTATTTCTATATCATTCCAAGGTTAAAAATTTAATTAATCAAACAGAATAGTTTCATCCCCCGAAAAAGCGTTTTGATTTTCTACCCGTTCAGAAAAAACGAAATGCAGTTTTACGGATTCGCGTCTGTCGCTGTCAAAGCCATACTTTCGTGTTTCCCTGTGCCGGGAAAAATTCTTTTTTTTCGGCAAGAGAACATTCTAAAGGAGACTGTCAAAGCGTAATGCAAAAAAACGAAAAGTTTTATTCATTTCTTTTAACACATACCACCCAAACGAAAATTTATATCCGCCGCGTCGAAGTTTCCAAAAAACTCGCGCATACGACGACTGCCAGCCTGATTTTATCGCTCGGCATCGCTTCGTTCGGATTCGTCAAATTTACCAATAATTCGGTCATCGCAAAGTCAAACGTCCAAAATCCGTCACAGATGGTGATGGCGGCGCAGCCCGTCGCTACCTTGAAAGCACCGGCGGAAGTTGAAAAATCTATTGATTACAGCCGTCCGGCGATTGTTGCCGACGGTTCTTCGATCAACAGCGGCGGACCGGCAACGCCTTTCCGACTGACTCTGGTCGGTTCGGAAGCCGAAGAAAACGCAATGGAAAACCAGTTGCGCGTCATTCAGACGACGAGCAATCCGGCATTTGTTCCTTCGATGTGGGCGCATCTCGGCAAAATCAACAATGAATTCGGCTTTCGCCGCAATCCGTTCGGCGGACGCACCTACGAATTTCATCCGGGAATGGATATTGACGGCGAAAAAGGCGATGACGTGATTGCGCCGGCAAACGGTGTCGTTATCAAAGCCGGACCGCAGGGCGGCTATGGCAATATGATCGAAATTGACCACGGCAACGGTTTGACGACGCGCTACGGGCATCTTTCGCGCATCGAAATCCAAACCGGCGATACGATTCAGCGCGGACAGTTGATCGGCTTGATCGGCTCGACCGGACGCTCGACCGGACCGCATCTGCATTTTGAAATCAGACTAAACGACAAACCGATTAACCCGCGCCGCTTTTTGCCGCCGGAACCGGCTGAACTAACCAAAACAAAATAGGTTTTGCAGGAAAAATTAAAAAGGACGAACTGAAAACAGTTCGTCCTTTTTTTATTTTGAGCAAAATAAATTATAAATTCAAACTAATCACTCATAATTTACCCATTTCCCTTTATTTGCGCTAAAATCTTTCTACACATTCGGTTTTAGTGTTATGACAAAAATTTATCGAGGAAAAATTATCAATGGGATTCAACTTTAAAAAAATTACGACGTATGTTTTGACGCTCGGCATCGCGCTCGCGTCAGTTCCTTTGGCGGCGGCGAAACCTGACGAAGGAATGTTCACGCCCGATCAAATCGCCAAATTGCCTTTGGCGCAGAAAGGTTTGAAGATCAAACCGACGGACATTTATAACCCGAACGGCGGCGGTTTGTCCGAAGCGATTGTCAGCCTGAGCATCGGCTGCACGGCTGAATTCGTCTCGCCGCAGGGCTTGATTTTAACCAATCATCATTGCGGTTACGACGCGCTCGTTGCCGCATCAACGCTTGAAAAGAATTACGGCGAACTCGGTTACAAAGCCGATTCACGCGGCAACGAACTGCCCGCCAAAGATTATTCTTTGAGCATCCCGGAACGCACCGTTGATGTGACGGCGCAAATCGTTACAGGCACGGAAACCTTAACCGGCGACGTGCTTGCCGCCGCGCTCAAGAAAAACGTCGAAGATTTGCAAAAATCCGAACAGGCGAAAGCTCCGAAAGGTTCGCTCATCAGAATTCAGGGTTTGAACAGCGGATTCTTTTTTTATCTCTATCAAACACATCAAATTAAAGATGTCCGCGTCGTTTACGCCCCGCCCGAAAGCATCGGCGAATTCGGCGGCGATCCCGATAATTTCGAATGGACGCGGCACGGCGGCGATTTTACATTTTTACGCGCATACGTCGCGCCCGACGGCAGTTCGGCAGAATATTCGGCGAACAATGTGCCGTATCAGCCGAAAAAATATTTAGCTTTGAGTATTGCCGGATTAAAAGATAACGATTTCACGATGATTCTCGGTTATCCGGGCGGCACGACGCGCTACCGCGAAAGTCAGGCGATTGATTACGCACAGAATACGAATCTGCCGTTCGTTGTTGATTTTCTTTCGGCGCAGGTTGGCGGCTTAAAAGAAGTCGGCGCGGCGGATGAAGCCAAACGCATTAAATTGCAGAGCGATGTTTTCGGTCTCTTGAACTCGATCAAAGCGTTCAAAGGCGGCGTTACCGGACTCAAACGCGGCAACGTCGTCGCAATGCGCCAAGCCGAAGAATCTAAACTCGCGGCGTGGATCAAAGCGACTCCGGCGCGTCAGCAAAAATACGGTAATTTATTAACCGATTTTGCGGGTCTTTATCAAACTTATTACGGAACGGCGGCGCGTGACCGCGTTTTGCGAACTTTTCCGGGCGCGACAACGCCGGCAAATCAGACGGCTTTGCCAACCTTCAAAGAAGTTTTCGATGCCGTCCAAGCCGCCCAGAAAGGCGCGGCTTTAACCGATGCGAAACGTGAGGAAATCAAACAGATTTACGCTAATCGTGAACCCGTCGTCGAACGCGAATCTCTCAAATATCTGTTGAAAGCACTCGCCGATTTGCCGGACGATCAAAAATTTGCGCCTGCCGAAACGCTGTTCACACGGTTCAAGGGCAGTGAACGAAGGCTTGCCGAAGAAACTTTAGCCGAATCAATCGTCGAAAAAGATTTCGCTACGCCCGAATCAATTTACGCGCTCTACAATTTGAACGCCGCCCAGCAGACGGAAAAATATCCGAACATCGCTGCGTTGATGAACGCGCTCGCGGCTGAACAGACGAATGTCGCGTCGCGCAGTCAGAAATTTGCGCCGGAGGCAAATCGTCTGCGAAAGCAATATCTCGAAGCGATGACCGAAATGAAAGGCGTTAAACCATACCCGGACGCAAATTTTACGCAGCGTTTCACTTACGGTTACGTCAAAGGCTACAGCCCGCGCGAAGCCGAATTTCGCACACCGTTCACGACCTTGAAAGGCGTTCTCGAAAAAGATACGGGTGTCAAACCTTTCAATGTTCCGCAGAGACTGAAAGATTTGCAGAACGCGCACGATTTCGGACGCTACGGCGCAGGCGACAGCGTGCCGGTTGATTTTCTGACCAATAACGACATCATCGGCGGCAATTCCGGCAGTCCGGTCTTAAACGCTTACGGCGAACAGGTCGGACTCGCTTTCGACAGCGATTACGAAGGTTTGGGCAACGATTATTTCTTTAGTCAGCCTTACGGCAGAACCGTCTGCGTTGATATTCGCTACGTTCTTTTCGTCACCGAAAAATTTGCGGGCGCAAGTTGGATATTGAATGAACTGACAATCAAAGGCACACCGGCGAAAGCCAAACGCGCCGGAGCTTGATGGGAAAGAAGAGGAGACGGGGAGATGAGGGAATGAGGGCAATTTCCTTTATTTCCTCATCTCTTTTTGTCCGGTGGGAAATACCCAAAGATGTTTTTTAGAGATCATCGTGACGAGCATCGAAATTATTTCGTAGTATTCGGCAAATAATTCTCTGCCTTTTTCTTTATCCAAATAATTGCAGCGAACGGCAAATTCGAGCCAAGTTTGCGTTTCGGCTGATTCACTTTCACAGTCTGATAATTTCGAGACAAATGCAGCTTCATAGCGACGTTTGCGCCACGCTTCCGCTAAATTGGCACAGACGGAACGTGAAGATCGTCTGATTTGATCAGTCAAAGAATATGTTTCGTCTTTTGGAAAGTTTTTGGAAACTTCAAAAATCAACATCGCCGCCGCAAAAGATTTTTTATAAACTTCCAATTCCTGATGTCGAATAATTCTTTCACTCATAATTTAATGTAATCTTCTTTTCTCCTCATCTCCCTGTCTCCTCTTCTCCTCCACACTGTCAATAAGCCAGCTTCACATAATTCATTCCGCGCAGAATTATTTTCTGCCGATTCGCCAAACGCTTTGGATTCTTTTTCGGGTTAAAAACATTGAGCGGCGAAGGAATCATCGCTGATAAATACGCGGCTTCCTGCGCGGTCAGCGCGGACGCGGATTTTTTGAAATAAAATCTTGATGCGGCTTCCGCGCCGTAAATGCCGTCGCCCCATTCGATGATGTTGAGATAAAGTTCGAGAATTCTTTTTTTAGACAGGTCTTTTTCGAGAAAATAGGTATCAATCGCTTCGCGTCCTTTGCGAAAAAAACTGCGTTCTTCGCTCAAAAATAAGTTTTTGGCGAGTTGCTGAGAGATGGTTGATGCGCCGCGTTTGAAGCTCGGCATCGGCGGAATCCAGTCGTTTTCGTCATAATCGCCGTCGGCTTTCGCCTGTTTTTCGCCTTCTTTCTGCGCTTCTTCCCACGCTTTGTTGATCGAATCCCAATCGAAACCGTGATGCTCGAAAAATCTGGCATCTTCGCCCGCCAGAACAGCTTTTTGCAAATTCGGCGAAATCTGTTCGATATTCTGCCAAATCATATATTTTTTGGGTTCTTCGCCATTCGATTTGGCTTCGGAGATGCGATATTCGATCAGCGAACCGGTCGTCGGATTTTCGGTTTTAAGCGCGGCGATGTTCGGAAACGTGATGAATTCATACAAAATCCAAACGCCGATTGCGCCGACGAGAATCAGAAATAAAACTTTTGCCCAATACCACATAAAAAATGGAAAACGGAAAATGGAAAATGGAAAATGAAATCCGTTTGCGCGTTTTCAGTTTATAAAATATCGCAACAATGAATTTTTACGAAATGCGCTGATTTATGTTCACGAAAAGAAATCTCGGAAAATTAGATGAACAGCTTTTTTTCTGCATTTTCCATTTTCCATTTTCCACTTTCCATTTTCCACTATTTCCCAATCATATTCGCCACAATTTTGCCCGAACTCATTACGCCGGGAAGACCTGCGCCGGGATGCGTGCCTGCGCCGACGAAATAGAGATTGCCGACATCTTCCGAAAGATTGTGCGGACGCAAATATGCCGACTGCATCAGCGTCGGTTCAACGCCGAAAGCATTGCCGAGATAACTGTTCAAAGTTCCTTGAAAATGCAGCGGATCAATGTGCGTTTCGGTGACGATGTGTTTTCGCAGATCGGGCAGATAATGTTCTTCGAGATATTCAAAAACCCTTTGTTTATAAGGCTCGGCTTGCTCCGTCCAATCAACGTTCGCGCCCAGATTCGACACGGGCGACAGCACGTACCAACAGTCACAGCCTTCGGGCGCGAGCGATAGATCGGTCGCGGTCGGGCGATGCAGATAGAGCGAAAAATCGTCGGCGAGAATCTTCTTTTTGAAAATATCTTCGAGCAATTCTTTGTAGCGATTACCGAGCAGAATTTCGTGATGCGCGATGTCCTCGTATTTTTTGTCCGTCCCGAAATACGAAACGAAAAGCGACATCGAATACGTCATCGAATGAATTTTCTTGTCAGTATATTTTTTGCGGCTGGCGGCGGGAATCATATTCAAATAAGTGAACGCGACATCGGCATTGGAAACGACCGCATCGGCTTCGAATATTTCGCCCGATTTCATTTTCACGCCGTTTGCCTTGCCGTTTTTGATCGTAATTTCGGCTACTTCGGCATCGGTGAACACTTCGCCGCCCAAATCCATAAACAGATCGCCCAAACCTTTGACGAGTGCGCCCGTGCCGCCCATCGCAAACCACACGCCGAATTTTTGTTCGAGTTCGTGAATCATCGCATAAATCGAGGTCGCCGTAAACGGATTGCCGCCGATCAGCAGCGGATGAAACGAAAATGCCTCGCGCAGTTTTTCGTTTTTAAAATACTTTGACGCGAACGCGTAAACCGAACGATCCGAACGCAGTTTGATCATTTCGGGAACGACTTTGACCATATCCCAAACGGTCGTAAACGGTTTGTCAATCAATTCAAAACCGACGCGGTAAATTTCGCTCAATGAACGCGCAAATTTTCGGTAATGTTCGACTTCGGTCGGCGCAATTTTATTGATCTGCGCGTAGAGAGTTTCCTTGTTGTCGTTGTAATGAAAAACCGTGCCGTCTTCCCAGCGAATGTTGTAAAACGGATCGAGTTTGACGAGTTTGACGTAATCTTCCGTTTTTTTGCCCGCCGCCGTAAACATTTCGTCAATCAGCCACGGCGCGGTGATGATCGTCGGTCCGCCGTCGAATTTGAAGCCGTCCTGCTCGTAAACGTAGGCGCGACCGCCGAGTTTGTCGCGTTTTTCGACGATTGTGACCTGATGCCCTTGTGTTTGCAGCCGAACCGCCGCCGAAAGCCCGCCGAACCCTGAACCGATAACAATAATTTTCATTTATTTTATATATCCGCTTTTTTCGCCGTTTAAGGGGAAATTAAAGATTAGAAACTGCGCCCGAAAAACACAAGTCCGGCAAACGATTTGAGACGCAAAGCGTGTTTCCCGAAATAGTTATTCGTCCCGAATAGCGCGGCAATCACTTGAAAAATCGAACGGTTAAAAGCTATTCTGTTGGTGAAGTTAAAAAATCTGACAGAAAGGCGGAACAAGAATGGATATGGCGACAACCGATAATGTGACGGCTGTAATTTTAGGCGGCGGCGCGGGTTCGAGGCTTTTCCCGCTGACGCGCGAACGCTCGAAACCGGCAGTTCCGCTCGGCGGCAAATATCGGCTGATTGACGTGCCGATTTCCAACTGCATCAATTCAAATATCACGCAGATTTTTATTCTGACGCAGTATAATTCGGCTTCGCTCAATCGTCACATTTCGCGGACTTATCGTTTTTCAACCTTTTCGTCCGGTTTTGTCGAAGTTCTCGCCGCCGAACAGCGCAAGGACAGTCCCGATTGGTTTCAGGGAACGGCGGACGCGGTGCGGCAGATTTTACCGCACCTGCGCGACTGGAAAGTTAAAACTCTCCTCATCTTGTCCGGCGATCATCTTTACCGGATGAATTATCAAAAATTTCTGAATCGTCACTACGACACGGGCGCGGATGTGACGATTTCAGTCGTTCCGTGCCGACCGGATGAAGCCGAAGAATTCGGTTTGCTGAAAACCGATGATGTCGGCAAAATCGTCGAATTCAGCGAAAAACCGAAAGGCGACGCGCTCGAAGCGATGCGTGTTGACACGACCAAATTCGGTTTAAACGAAGCCGAAGCCTCGCAGAGACCTTTTTTAGCTTCGATGGGAATTTACGTTTTCAATTATGAAAGACTCGTCGAATTATTAAAAACCGATGATTCGTGGGTAGATTTCGGTCGTGAAATCATCCCGGCGGCGATCAAAAATCTCAACGTGCAGGCGCATTTTTTCAACGGTTACTGGGAAGACATCGGCACGATTCGCGCTTTCTACGAAGCCAATCTCGATTTCGCTTCGCCGCTGCCGAAGTTTAACCTGTTCGATACGGTTACGCCGATCTACACGCGCTCGCGCTATCTGCCGCCGTCGAAAGTCAATTCGAGCGAAATTTACAACACGATGGTCAGCGAAGGCTGTATCATCAACGGAATCTACGCCAATCAATCAATTATCGGTCTGCGAAGCCGGATTGACGAAGGCACGCGGCTCGAAAATTCGATTGTGATGGGTTCGGATTATTTTGAATCGCTCGAAGAATTAAAAGCTAACGTCAACCAAAATTCGCCGCACATCGGAATCGGCAAAAACTGTCAGATTCGCCGCGCGATCATTGATAAAAACGTCCGCATCGGCAACAACGTGCGGCTGCTCAACCAAGCCGGCATCACGCACAAAGACGACGAAAACGGCTGTTTCTACATCCGCGAAGGCATCATCATCATCCCGAAAAACTCCGTCATTCAGGACGGAACGGAAATTTAATAAATAAATATCAAGTATGAGGTGTGAGTGAAGATTGGTTCTTAGTCTTTCACTCACACTTCATACTTCATACTTACTCTCATTTTTTCCCGACCACATAACTGTCACGCGATCTGACGGAGATATTGCTGCGATTGACTTTAACCTTAATGCGGCGTTTGCTGCCGGGTTTTGCGTCTTCCGGCGGATAATACCCGATGCTGTAAAATTCGCGCAGTTGGTTGGCGATATTGGTGAAAGCCTGCGTCAGATTTCCTGCCGAACTCGCCTGATAAACTTTGCCGCCGGTGCTGTCCGCCAATTCGTTTAAATATTCACCGGCTTTCTGATAATCTTCGGCGGTCGTTCCCGGCGAACTCGCCGTGCCGACTCCGCCGGTCGGGATCGGGAAAGGAAACGGCGATTTATTTTGCGAAGGAATCTGTCCGGGCAAAGTAATCGGTGCGCCGACTTTTTGATTTTTCAATTTCTGCACGTCGGCGTAAGTGTCGTATTGCAAAGGATAAATCACCGCTTCGGATTCCTGCGCGTCGCTGCGGTTGCTCAAATCGTTATCGCGGCGCGAAGTCGTATCAACGCCGTCGGTAAATAAAACAATCGCCTTGCGACCTTCAATCTTATTCAGACGATTGTTCAAAACCAACCCGACGGCTTCATACAAACTCGTTCCCGTGCTGATTTTCGTGCCTTTGATGGCGCGGTAAATCCGTTCGCGGTCGCCGGTCGGTTCGCATAACAGATGAACTTCTTCATCAAACGACACGACCATTATTTTGTCGTTCGGGCGAAGTTGATTGATAAAAGCAATCGCCGCCTGCTGAATTTCGGTGATCTTAAACGTCGTCGAATAGCTCATATCGAGAACGAGCGCAACTGTAAACGGCTGTTCTTCATTGGAAAATAGAGCGATTTCCTGTTCTTTGCCTTCCTCGAAAACCTTGAAATCTGCTTTTTTAAGTCCGGCGATAAAGCGATTGTTGCGGTCGGAAACTTTGACTGGAATAGTCACCAGATTCGTGTCAACCGTAATCATCCCGTCTTCGTCCGGCGCGTCGGGCGTGTTTCCCGCAGTTTGTTCGGCGGCTTTAACCGGCGTTGGAATCGGTGTCGGCGATGCCGCCGGACGCTGATTGACTTTACCGTCATTCGCCGGCTGCCGCCGCGATTGGGCGAAAACACTCGGCAAAACCAGACAAATAATCGTCACACTCAAAATGCTGAAGATTCTTTTCATTTTATTATTTATTCAACCCTTATTCGATGCAGTTCGATTACCTAAAAGATGCAAACGCCCATTAAACAAAAGCGGGAAATGAAACCGCTGTTCATTTCCCGCTTCCGTTCTAAATTTCGTTTCTATTCGGATTTAAGATTCAAAATCAGAATGATTTCTAACTTTGAACCTTAAACCCTGAACTTTGAACTCTTCCCCGCACGATTTATTTTCCGGCGAGTTTCTGATTGCTGCTTTCGCCGACGACATAGCTGTCTTTGGCGCGAACGACCAGATTCGGACGCATCACGCGCACGCGAATCGCTCGTTTTTCGCCTTTCACGCCTTCTTTTTCGGGATAATAACCGACCGAATACTGTTGTCGAAGTTCGTCGGCGATGCCGGAAAATGCCGTGTCGAGATTGTTGTTGGCATCGAACATTCTGCCGCCCGAATTCGTCGCTAAAGCCTGTAAATACTTGCGCCCGGTTTCATAATCGCTGCGGCTTCCGCCCGCGCCGGTCGAGCCGCCGCCGTTGCCGATGCTGACATTGCCGCCGGTTAAAATGCCGCCGAGAATCGCGCCCAAAACGCTTCCGCCGCCGCCCATACCGCCGCCGCTTCTGCGTCGCGGATTCGGATAACCGCCGCCGTTATAGCCGCCGTTTTGTCCCTGAAAAGTGTCATAACGAATCGGGTAAATCAGCGCGTCGAGTTCCTGCGCTTCGGCAACCGTGCTTTGAAAATTGGCGCGGCGCGAAGTCGTATCAACGCCGTCGGTAAACATCACGACCGCTTTGCGTCCCTGAATGCGCTGCAATTGCTGCCTGATCGTGTAATCAACCGCTTCATAAAGGCTCGTGCCGTCGCCGAACTCCGTCTGCAAAATCGCGTTTCGCAGCGCGTTGCGGTTATTGGTCAGCGGACTTAAAACGTGAACGCGCTCGTCAAACGAGATCACCGTTACGCGGTCGTTATTTCGCAGTTTATTGACAAAATTGATCGCCGCATCTTGTATTTCATTGATTTTATACTGCGTCGAAGGGCTGACATCTATCAGTAAAATGACTGAAAAAGGCTGTTCGACCGATTGAAAGTATTCGATTTTCTGCGCCGCGCCGTTTTCAAAAATCTGAAAATCCGTTTTCTGCAAACCCGCCACGAATCTGCCGTTGCGGTCAAGCACGGAAACCGGCATCGTCACGAGATTCGTCTCGACCTTGATGATTTCGTTTTCGTCGTCAATCGCCGCTTCTTCGGCGGAAGTTGCCGTCTTCACCGGCGTTTTTGCCGTCGTGCCGCCGATCAAAACAGGCGGACGCTGCGCCGAATTATTAGCTGTTGACGAACCGTTCTGCAAAACCGGCGGATTATTAACGGGATCAACGGGCGCGGGCGCAGGTGTCGGATTGGCAACCACACGCGGACGCGTTGCACGTCCGTTTTGCGCTAAAACGGGCAGCGCAAACATTCCGAAACATAAAAATAACAGGCTGTATTTTTTCATTTGGCGAACATCTCCAGATCAACAATTTCAACTTCGGGGAAAGCGCGTTTCTATGATTGATTTACCTGCTTTTTAGATGCCTGAAAAGTTAATTTAGCCGAAGGATTTTGAGGGATGAAGGATGAAGGATAAGGGATGAATGAAAATCAGAAGCAAATGTTTGGTTACTGATTTTCATTCATTAGTATTCAGTTTTTTATTTCTTAACTCATCATTCATCCTTCATTCCTCATCCCTCAAAACTCCAATCGCTAGTTCGTTAAACCCACGCCGCGTCGGATTGGTATTGACGAACGGCAGTTCGCGGGCGTGTGTGCGATTGGTCAGCAGGATAAAAATGAGTTCGGTTTCAGGTTCGATCCACACGGAAGTTCCCGTGAAACCGAGATGTCCGAAACTGTCCTTCGATAGTTTTTCCGAAGCCGTCGAATCCTTCGTTGCGGCAAGCTGAAACCCGATGGAACGCGCTTCGTTTAAGTTCGGCGTGTAATTCGTGCGAAATAATTGACAAGTTTCCGGCTTTAATAAAACCGTCTCTTCCGCCAAAAACTGCTGCGCGATTTTGAAAGTCTCGAACGCCGTCGAAAACAATCCGGCGTGACCGGAAACGCCGTTCAAAAAATAACAATTCCCGTCGTGAACTTCACCCCAAACCACATAATTTCGGATTTTAGATTTTGGATTTTGGATTTCAAAACCTTGTTCGATGCAGGTATTTTTCTCAAATTCATTTCCCTTCTCGCTCGCCGCGATCCGTTTTTGCAAATCTTTCGGCGGATTGTAAAAAGTATCGCGCAAGTTTAACGGCTCGAAAATCTCCGACTTAGCGATTTCATCGAGCGTTTTGCCGCGAAGTTTTTCAAGCAAAAAACCGAGCGTGATAAAATTTAAATCGCTGTAAACGACTTTTGAATTCAACGGATTGACAAGCGGCATTCCGGCAATCAAATTCGTAATCTGCAATTTGTCATTCGCAATTAAATAAAACGGTT
Source organism: Pyrinomonadaceae bacterium (assembly GCA_965247235.1). Lineage (GTDB taxonomy): Bacteria > Acidobacteriota > Blastocatellia > Pyrinomonadales > Pyrinomonadaceae. Next base: position 3,824,497 of record OZ252004.1, on the reverse strand, counting down.
TCCAAGCCGCAAAACCCGAAGTATGCGTGAGCAGATTTTGAATCGTAATTTCGCCCTTTTCATTCTTATTAAATTCGCTGAAATATTTAGAGATTTTGTCCTGCAAATCTATCTCGCCGTTTTCAATTAACTTCGCGGACAGCAAACCCGTGATAAGCGGTTTCGTCAAACTCGCCAAATCGTAAATCGTATCGAGTTGCGCCGCGATTTTTTCAGGTTCGACGACGGCAAAACCGAGCGCGTCAGTCGAAACGATTTCGCCTTTTTCCGCAACCAGATAAACGGCGGACGGAAAATCTTTCGCGTCAATTCGTTGTTGTAAAAAGCCGGAAATTGTTTTGTTTGCTTTATTCTGCAAGAAATTATTTCAGTTTCAAAAACCGACGTTTTCGCCGCGTCGAATTTTTGGTGATCGCACTTATTTGATTTCACGTCCGACGTATCGGTTTCCGCGTCGCATAAAGGTGATTTTGTAAAATGCAGTATTGAAGCAGCCGCTGTAAATCGTCCATCCGCCGTGTATTTTGGTGACGATTGTTTCATTTTTGTCGGCATCAATAATTTTAGTGACGCTGCCTTTTGTCGTCCACTCCGAATCCGCGTCGCCGCGTGATGATGCGATGCCGCATTCGTGATAATTTTTCGTTTTGAAAATGTAAAAAGAAGTATCGAAGGTAAAACTTTTAAGTTCCTGCCCGTCAGTCGTAAACGACATTTCCGCACTGCGCGTCACTAATTTGGTTTTAGAATCGTTTTTCCAATAACCTCGGAACTCTTTCTGCGCCGAAACCACCGACACGGTGAAAAACAAAAAACCGATCATCGCTGAAATTTTTACTGTTTTGTTCATAATTTTTTAACTCGAAAATATTCAAACATTCAAACGACTGCGGTGCGCCGCGATTTTGTCTAAAACGCTCAATGCCAAACTCAACGCACGTCGTCCGTCGTGCGCGTTGATCGGCGGCGTTTTGTCGTTGATAACGCAGTCTAAAAATGCGGTGATTTCGGCTCGAAGCGGTTCGATGTCGTTGATTTCGAGACGGTTGATATGGATTCCTAAAAGCGGATGCGCGGCTTCGGGGTTGAGCGACGTGACGGATGCAAATTTTGTCCCGTAATCAAGTACGACATACGAATTCGTTTGATAAAAGCGCGTTTTGCGGATTTTTTCCGTGCCGATTCTCGATGCCGTGATGTTGGCGACCGCGCCGTTTTCAAATTCGATGCGGGCGTTTGCCGCGTCAACTTTGTCGGAAATAACATTGATGCCGACGGCGTGAATGTCCGAAACCGCGACGTTTTCGCCGACGAGCCAGCCAATCGCGTCGAGATCGTGAATCATCACGTCCAACACGACATCAACATCGAGTGAGCGATTCGGAAACGGCGAGACGCGGTGAATCTCGAAATAGAGCGGTTTTGTGACGTGCGGACGCAGCGCGACCATCGCCGGATTGTAGCGTTCGAGATGTCCGACCATCAGTTTCACGCCGGTTTTCTGCGCCGCTGCGATCATTTTGTCGGTTTCTGCAAGCGTCAGCGCAATCGGTTTTTCGACGAGAACGTGAACGCCGCGTTCGAGAAAAGCGCAGGCGATTTCGCAATGCGTGTCGGTCGGCGTGACGATGGAAACCGCCGTCACTTTGTCGAGCATTTCGCGCCAGTCGGTGAAATATCGGCACGAGTTTTTTTCGCCGATTATTCGCGCATTCTCACTATTCGAATCACACACGCCGACGAATTCGCCGATGCCTTCAGCCGATAATTCAGCGTAATTTCGCGCGTGATGCTGACCCAAACTGCCAACGCCGATGACGGCTGTTCGGGGATTTCGGATTTTAGATTTTGGATTTTGGATTGTTTCCATAAATTGAATGTCGAAGGTTTTTCAGTAATACTTAACATTTTCATTGATGACGGCGAAAAACACAAAATTCATAGAAAGAAAACCGTCTAATTTTACGATGCACGAAAATCCAAAATCCGAAATCCGAAATCCGAAATCCAAAATCATTTGGCTGTTCTTCGCCGCCGTCATCGTTTTCGTCTATTTTTTCGGGCTTTCGATTCCGCTTGTCGGTCCTGACGAACCGCGTTACGCTCAGATCGCCCGCGAAATGTTCGTGCGCGGCGATTGGATCACGCCGAAACTCGGCGGTTTCGAGTGGTTTGAAAAACCCGCGCTGCTCTATTGGCTGGAAATCGCCGCTTACAAAATCTTCGGCATCAACGAATTTGCCGCCCGCGCCGGTTCAGCCGTCTTCGGCTTGGGAACGATTTTCAGCCTTTGGATTTTAGGAAAGAAAGTTTCAGATTCAAGATTCGAGATTCAAGATTCAAGATTTCAAATTTCGGATGAAAATCAGGAACAGCCGGAGCAAATTGCAGAAGCTGAAAACAAAGAACAAAACACAGAAATCGAAAATCATATTCCCGTTCCGAATTCATCCTTCATCACTCATCCTTCATCCTTTCCCGCCCGTCTCGCGCTGATCGCCGCTTCGTCAATCGGGATGCTCGTCTTTTCACGCGCTGCGAGTTTCGACATTATCGTGACCTTCCCGCTGACCGCCGCGCTCACCGCTTTTTATTATTTCGACCAGAATGAAAGAGAAATCAAATCGGGATTACACTCTCAAACCGAAAATATTTCTTCATTTTCCATTTTCCATTTGCCGCTTTCCATTTTCTACATTTTCGTCGGCATCGCGCTCATCGCCAAAGGTTTGATCGGCATCGTTTTCCCGTTCGCCATCGTCGCGTTTTATTATGTTTTGTCGCGGCGGCTGCCAAGTAAAACATTTATTTTCAGTTTGTTTTGGGGAACGATTTTAACGCTGCTCGTCGCGGCAATTTGGTATCTGCCGATGTATCAAATCAACGGCTGGAAATTTATTGACGAATTTATCATCCAACACCATTTTCAGCGTTTCACCTCCGACAAATATCAGCATCATCAACCGTTTTGGTTCTTTTTCGCCGTTCTGCCGCTAATGACGATGCCGTGGCTGCCGTTCTTCGTGGCGGGAATGTGGGAGATTCTCAAAGTTCAAAGTTTAAGGTTCAAAGTTCAAGATTCAGGATTCAGGATTCAAAATTCGGATTCAGAAAATAACAATCCATCTCCGCGTCTGCCCGTCTCCGTGTCTGCCCGTCTCCGTGTCTCCCCGTCTCCTCTTCTCCTCTTCTCGCTCGCTTGGCTGCTCGTCCCGCTCGTTTTCTTCTCGCTTTCGGGGTCGAAACTTCCCGGTTATATTCTGCCGTCGCTGCCTGCCGCGCTGATAATTGCAGCGGTCGGAGTCGAACGATTCGTCAGCAAATCAAAGCGTCGTGAAAAGATTATTATGATTACCGCCGCGCTCGCATTTGCGTCGGTCATCGTCGGTTTGCAATTTTTCTCCGCTCGCTTGACTGCGCCGGAAACTGTCAAAAATTTAATTTTGACGGCAGATGCCAAAGGTTTCGGCGATCAAAAAATCGTCAATCTTTACACGGTTTCACACAATCTCGAATTTTACGCTCCCGGCAGATTAATCAGGGAAACAGACGGCAAACTCAAACGCTACGATGATTTTTCGGTGTTGATTAAAGATATGAAAGGCGAATTCGGCGGCAAAATATTAGTCGTCGTCCCGCAAAAAGACGCGCCGAATCTGATTGAAAACGGCGGCATGGCAAAAGTCGAAATATTAGCCGAAAACGGCGAATCGGCGATTGTCGAAGTTGAGGCGAAGTAAAAAGTTTGAACACGGATTGAGCGGATTAGGCGGATTTCCTTGAAAATCAAAAATTTCATTTGATTCCGTTTTAATCCGTCCAATCCGCTCAATCCGTGTTCAAACCTCTCTCTTTTCTTATCCTTCCGCCGCGCGTCTGATTCTGTCCATCAACGCCGCGCCAATACTTTTTTCGGGAACGATTTCGCAATAAATCTCTTCAATCTTTCGCGCATCGCATTCACGGAAAAACGCAAAAACTTCGTGAGCGTATTCTTCGACAGAGCCGCAGATTTTAACAAATGCAAATTCATCGAAAGGCTTTTTCAATCCGATAAAAGCTGACGATTTTGGGTTTTGGACTTTGGATTTTGGATTTCCATTTTCCATTTTCCATTTTCCATTTTCCATTAGTAAAACTTTTGCCGTCGGCGCGTAATGTTTGTGTTTCAAGCCCGGACTTTTCGGCTGTTCGCCTGATTTTAATCGGTAATTGGAAGTTTCAGGAATGATTTTTTGTAAGTCTTCGAGCGTGATTGCGCCGCTTCGCAAAATTAGCGGAAACTTCGAAGTGCAGTCAACGACCGTTGATTCGAGTCCGATTTCGGTCGCTTCGCCCTGCAAAATGCAGTCAATTCTCGTGTCCAAATCTTCAAAAACGGCTCGCCAATTCGTCGGCGAAGGCTTGCCCGACAGATTCGCCGACGGCGCAACGACGGGCGTTTCACAGGCAATCAAAAATTCGCGGGCAAGCGCGTGACGCGGCATTCTGACACCGATTGTTTCAAGATTCGCCGTCGCAATCAGCGGCACACGTTTTGATTTCGGCAGCACCAAAGTCAGCGGCGCGGGAAAAAACGCTTCGATTAATTTTTGCGCGTTTGAATTTATTTCCGCCGCCACGCTTTCAATCTGCGCGAGACTGCCGACGTGCGCGATCAACGGATTATCGTTCGGACGATTCTTCGCCGCAAAGATTTTCGCAACCGCCGCCGTATCAAAAACATCTGCGCCAAGTCCGTAAACAGTTTCAGTCGGAAACGCGACAATCCCGCCGCGCTTAATAAACGCAGCAGCTTCAGTCGGCGATTCGGTCAGGAAAGTTGATAATTGGTAATTGATAATTGATAATTGCCGACTTCTAATCAGCGTTTGATAATCTTTCGAGCTATTTCAGAACTTTCTTAATTATCAATTATCAATTATCAATTATCAATTTGAGATTTATCCTTCCGCTTCTCTGCTGATTGCCGCTTCGCCGCCGATTTTTGAGGCGATTCTTGCCAGCACCAAGACGACGATGACGGCGATTAACGTCGCCAGAATCGCGTAGGTAAAGAGCGCGGCGAGACCTTCGTCTTCACCTAAGATTTCTTTCATTAACGCTTTGATCGCGTCGTTCCACGCCAGTGCCGCAACCAATCCGAGAGCCGCCGACGCGAGCGCGATGCAGCTTTGAACAATCATTTTCGTCTGTTCTTTTGCCATAAATTTTCTCCTTTTTTGTGTGTTTTTCGGGGGCGAATATCAATCATTTTGTCTATCTTTCGATTAAAGTCAAATCGGCTTTAACTTTGCGGCGGGTTTTCGTAAAATTTAATCAAATGACTTTAGAAGAAAAACTCAAAAATCTGCCGACCGCTCCGGGCGTTTATCTGCATAAAAACGCCGACGGCAAAATAATCTATGTCGGCAAGGCGAAAAACCTCAAAAACCGTGTGCGTTCGTATTTTCAGAGCAATCGCGGACACGACCGCAAGACGCGCGAACTCGTCAAACGCATCGCCGATCTCGAATTTATTGTCGTTGACAACGAAGTCGAAGCGTTGGTTTTAGAGTCGAATTTAATTAAGAAACATAAGCCGCGCTACAACATTTTACTCAAGGACGATAAACAATATCCGCACTTAAAAATGACGCACGAACCGTTTCCGAAGGTCGTTATCACGCGCAAAATCGTCCGCGACGGCGCGAGTTATTACGGACCTTTCCTGCCCGCGAGTCTGGCGCGGAAAACTCTCGATTTAATCAACCGGACGTTTCAGATGCGAACCTGCGACATCGAAATCAACGGCAAACTGCCGCGCCCGTGTCTCGAATATCACTTGAAAAGATGTTTGGGTCCGTGCGTCAAAGGACTTTGTACGAAAGAGGAATATTCCGAAGCCGCACGTGATGTCAAACTGCTGCTCGAAGGTAAAAATAAGGAACTCGCCGACGCTCTGCAAATCAGAATGTGGAAATTTGCCGAAGCCGAAAACTACGAACTCGCCGCCAAATTCCGCGATCTGCACAAAACCGTTTTAGCCTTGGGCGAACAGCAAAAGATGGCGATGACCGCCGACCGCGACGTGGACATTTTCGGTTTCTACCGCGAAAAACAACGGCTTGCGCTCCAATTATTTACGATGCGCGAAGGCAAAATCGTCGGGCGGCGCGAATTTTTCTGGGAAGATTTGCCCGAAGACGATGATTTCGATGTCTCGGACTTTTTCGGCGAAGTTTTGGCGCAGTATTACACGACCGATTACGTTCCGCTCGAAATTCACGTTCCCGTAGATTTTGAAGACCGAGACGTTCTCGAAAAAGTTTTGACCGAAAGACGCGGACGGCGCGTCAGGATTTTAGACCCGAAACGCGGACAGAAAGCCGAAATGATCGCGCTCGTCGAAACCAACGCGAAAATTTCGTTCGAGCAGCGTTTCCGCGTGATGAAAGCCGATTCGCTCAAGGTTTTGGAAGATTTGCAGGAACTTTTAGAATTACCATATTTACCCGAACGCATCGAATCTTTCGACATCTCGAACATTCAGGGCGCAGATAACGTCGCGGGCATCGTCGTCTTTGAAAACGGCAAACCGGCGCGGCACGAATACCGCCGATTTATCATTAAAACCGTCGAAGGCGCAAACGATTTCGCTTCGATGAACGAAGCCGTTTTCAGGCGTTACAAAAGATTATTAAACGAAGAAAAACCCTTGCCGCAATTGATTTTTATTGACGGCGGCAAAGGGCAAATTTCCGCCGCCGCCGAAGCGATGCGCTCGCTCGATCTCGAAGCGATCCCGATTGTCGGCTTGGTCAAACCGCCGAAACATCACAACCAAATCTCGCACCTTCTGCGCTTCGGACGCGAACACGAACCCGTCAAATTTGAAGCCGGACTGCCCGTTTTCCGCTTCGTCCAGCAAGTCCGCGACGAAACTCATAAAACGGCAATCGAATTTCACCGCAAACGCCGTGAAACCCGCGATTTTACAAGCGAATTAACCGCAATTCCCGGAGTCGCCGAAAAGCGCAAAATGAAATTATTAAGAAATTTCGGCTCAATCGAACGCATCGCCAAAGCGAGCGTCGAAGAACTCTCGCCGTTTTTAGGCGCGAAAACCGCCAAACAGGTTTTCGATCATTTTGAACGCCAGCGCAAGGCGGGGAACATTAAGTAAATATTGGTTATTATTTGAAGGAGACTTAAAAATGAAAGCAACAATAAAAGAAGCAATTAATAATATGCAGTTAGTTGAATTTTACTATGACGGCGGCAAAAGAACCGTTGAGCCACATTGTTATGGACAATCTTCAAAAGGAAATGATGTAATAAGAGCATATCAAGTCAGCGGATATTCTTCATCAGGAAAGCTAGGTTGGAAACTCTATGACCTTTCAAAAGTGTCTTCACTGATTTTGTTGAATGAAAAATTTGACAGTCCAAGAAGCGGATATAAAAAGAGCGATAGCGCAATGGATTTTATTTATGCTCAATTATAATAAGAGTAAGTCATATCTTTAGCGAATAAGATACGGGCTTCTTAAATCTTAAAAATTCCATATCGCCTTAAATCTCAGTAAAGAATTAAATAAATGGCAAAAATCATCACTGAAATAAAATGTAATAATCTTGCGCCTATAAGCAAGCTGGATAAGACCATTGAATCTGACAATCTCAGACTAGCTGTTTTTGCTGATAATGGTAGCGGAAAAACCTTTTTAAGTAAGACATTTCGGTTACTAGAAAGAGGTGTAGAACCTCTTTCTAGTAAAAGCAGAAAAATACCAACGGATAAATTTATTTCTTTTGACAAGGACAAATGTTCAGTCTCAGTTAAAATTACCGGGAAAGATGGAAACATCGCGGAAGAATTTAAAATAGATATTAAAAGAGGTAGCCTTCCAACCATCCCAAAGACAAATTATATCTTTCATTGTTTTAATGAAGACTATGTTGAAGAAAATATTTATAATCTAAGCTGTGATAAGGATGAAAAGATTGAAGGATTTATTTTAGGTAATATCAATATTGCCTTAGACAAAGAGAAAAAAGAATTAGCTCAAAGAAAACAAAACCGTGAGGAACTAGAGAAGCAAGTAAAACAAGAAATTTCTGCTTATACTAATGACAAACTTGGTCATATTCCACATATCAGCCGATTAAGTGATTATAAATGTATAACTTTTGAAGATATTTCAGAAAATATTAATACTCCTTTTGCGGGTGTGATAAGAAGCTACGAAGAACTTATAGGTGACTACGACAAAATCAAATCTGTTCCAGAAGATTTAACTGAAATTTCTTTAATATCTGAAATTAGCATTAAACCGGAATTCATTGATGATATTCAGGAATCGCTTTTTAAGCAATATACCTTAAGTTCATTTGCTGAGGATTTTAAACAAAAAATAAAACCCAAGCAACAATGGATAGAAACGGGCTTAAAATTGTTAAAGAAAACAAATTCTTGCCCATTCTGCGAACAGACATTAGATAATGAAGCTCAGAATCTAATTGACCAATATACTGAGTTTATCAGGGATGAAGAATCAAAAACAATCAAATCCTTCAATGAACATAAAGATAAAATCGCGGGATTCATAAGAATTCTGAATAATACAGTTCAGAATAACAATAAGAAAATAATTGAATATACTAATTACAAAAATGACTACTTTCCATCTTTGATGGAAAAAAATTTATCGGAATTAGATATTGAAGACTTCACTAAAAGTTTTGAATCTCTCACTCAACACATTGAAAAGAAAATCGAAAATATAAGTTCTTCGATAAAAATTGGTGAGGATTTAAAGAAACAAATTCGTAAGAATTTCACTTCCGCATCCGCTATTGTGGGAGAGAATAACGACAAAATAAAAGAGATAAATAAGAGAAAGAGTAATACTACTGAAGAAAGTAAAAATATAAGAAAAGACTTATGTAAGGTTATATTTAATAATCTTCTTGAAATTCATAAATCTTCAATCCAAAAACTCAGAGAATTTAATTCTGAAATTTCCCTGCTACAGGCAGATATAAAAACCAAAGGTCAGCAATTAAAAGTTAGTAAAAAAGAAAAAGTTGCAGACACCATAGAAAATGTTTTGAGACGTTTCTTTGGCGATAAATATACGATAAACAAAAATACTTTTAGATTGAGCTTAAAGAAAAATGTTTTGGATAGAGGTCAAGCAAAAGATGTTTTGAGTCAGGGAGAAAAAAACATTATTGCCTTTGCGTATTTCTTAGGTGATGTGCATTTGAAAGTTGAAACGGAAGATGATTACAAAAAACTTTTTTTCATAATTGATGATCCTATTTCGAGTATGGATTACAACCACGTTTATACGGTAAACCAAGTTATCAAAGATTTGGAAGAAATAACTAAAATAAATGGCGGGAAAAGATTTGTAATTTTCACTCATCACTTAGATTTTATGAGAGTGTTAGTTGGCAACAATACTGTAAGCAAAAGTTTGGTATTAAAAAACTCTGAAATAAAAGATTTTAATAACAATTTAACAATTCCATATATTCTTCACTTACACGATATTTATAGAATTTCAGAAGGATTGGAAGAACCTAATCATACGACTCCAAATTCCATCCGGCATATTATCGAAACACTAACAAAGTTTGAAAATATACTTGCTGATGAGGGAGCAGTAGGAAAATATATCAAAGACAATTTTCCGCACGACAGTAAAACCTACACTCTAGTTCAAGATTTGTCTCATGGAGGCTGGCGCAGTGAACAAGCACCTATTTATAGCGGCAGCATTACAGAAGTTTGCACGGCAATCATCAATTTGATAGATAATAAATATAAGGGACAAGTTGAATATTGTCGCTCATTGACTCTACAAAATTGAAATTCATTTTAAGATCGAAACCAAGCAACGTAATTTTAGACGCTGATGTGCATTACAGTCATAAATTTGATTCTCAATTTTTGAATCTTAAATCACCGATCTTGAATCTTTCCCGCCAATAGTGTGAAATAAAAGGACTATGAAGAATGCGGCACAGACTGAGAATTTTCCGCCGAAGCTGCGGAAGACGGCGGAAGGTGATGTTGATATAAATTCGCTGGCGGATTTGCTCGAATGGTTTTTGAATAACGATGAACGCGTGAGGATCGTCAGGCATCCGCACGTTGATGAGCTTTTTCGCTGGAAACAGGCGGACGATGAGGCGAACGGTGTGCCGATTTACCCGTTTGAGAATGCCGAAGCGCGGTTTGCCGTCGGGACTTTTCAGGCTCTCGGCGAGAATGACGGCGAAGAGAAATTGGGGCGTTGGATCACGGATGTTTTGCAGGCTCTCGGCGAATCGAAGCAGATGCGCGAAGATTTGAGCGCGGAATACAAACTCGACGCGGCAAAATCGCACGTCGAAGAAGCGGAAAAAATTACTTCGCCCGACGAACGCCGTCTATTTTTGACGAGCAGTTGGATCGAAGCTCTCTGCACGGCGGAAGTCAGGTTTTTAGGCTGGGTTTATCAGGAACTCTACGGAAAACAGTTTCAGCCGATGGTTGGGGAATAGTTTCAGGTTTCAGATTTTAGGTTTCAGGTTTTGATTTATTCTGACTTCTGATTTCTGAATACCTATTCCCACATTTTCCATTTTCCACTTTCCATTTTCAATTGCCGAAAGTGTTGCATTGGCGCATATCGCCGCTTTGCATTCCGCGTGTGAACCACGACATTCGATCACGCGCCGAACCGTGGGTAAATGATTCGGGAACGACGTAGCCCTGCGTTCGTTTTTGAATCGCATCGTCACCGACCGCCGACGCCGCGCGTAAGGCTTCTTCGGCATCTCCGGCTTCGACTAATCCCTGTTTATTGGCGTAAAAAGTCCAGACACCCGCGTAACAGTCGGCTTGGAGTTCGAGACGGACGGAAAGCGCGTTGTTTTCGCCCTGACTGTTGACTTTATCCATCGTGCCGACGATATTTTGAACGTGATGCCCGACTTCGTGCGCGATGACATACGCCTGCGCGAAGTCTCCGGGCGATTTAAATTCGTTTTTCAATTCATTAAAAAACGCGAAATCGAGGTAAAGTTTTTCGTCGCCCGGACAGTAAAAAGGTCCGGTCGCCGAACTCGCCTGACCACACGCGGAGGCAATGCGGTTGGTAAATAGCACGAGTTTGGCGGGATGATAGCGGTAACGATTGCCCGTCTGCTGCGGCAATACTTTGCTCCAAACGTCTTCGGTGCTGCCGAGAACCGACGCGGCAAATTTTTTCTGGTCGTCGTTTGCCTGCGGGCTGTTCGGTGACTGCTGCGTCTGCACGGTTTGATCGCCGCCGCCCAGATTATTGAGCAGTTGTGACGGATCAACGCCGCAGACCAACGCCGCGATAATAATCACGAGCGTTCCCAACCCGCCGCCGCCGAGCGCAATCGCGCCGCCGCCCAAACCGCGTGCGTCTTCAACATTGTCGCTTTCTCTTCCTCTTAACATATCTTTTTTCCCTTTGTATCGTTTCGATAATTTTTTCAAAAGTCTAACATTTTTGGCGAAATTGACGAAACCGTTTATGCTTTGAAAATGAATCTCGACCAATGGCGCGAAGGCGGCGAATTTTTCGATTATCAAAATAACCCGATTTTTTATCGCCTCAGCCGGCAAAGCGATAAAATTTTACTGCTGCTGCACGGCTTTCCCGCTTCTTCGTTTGATTATCATAAAATTTGGGATGCGCTCGCCGAACGGTTTTCGGTGCTGGCGTTTGATCTGATCGGCTACGGTTTTTCCGCTAAACCCGCCGATTTCGATTATACGACGTTTCAGCAGGCGGACATTTTACAGGCGTTGCTCACACATCTGAAAATCAAAAAAGTTCATATTCTGGCGCAGGATTACGGCAACACGATCACTCAGGAATTACTTGCCCGTGCGGGTGAAAATCGTCTGAATTTCGAGATTAAAACAATTTGCTTTATGAACGGCGCACTCTTTCCCGAAACGCATCGCCCGGTTTTGGCGCAGAAAATCTTAATCGGTAAGTTCGGCTGGCTGTTCGGCAGACTGATTTCCGACCGCATTTTCAAAAAAAGTCTGGCGGCGATTTTCGGCGCGAAAACTCAGCCGACCGTTGAAGAATTAAATAATTTCGCGGTGCTTTTCAAACACAACGGCGGCAAAAAAATCGCGCATAAACTGATTCGATATATGTCGGAACGAACGAAATATCGCGCCCGCTGGGTTGGTGCGCTCGAAAAAATGACGCAGCCGTTTTTATTTATCAACGGTTCGGCTGACCAAGTTTCGGGCAAACATCTGGTCGTGCGTTTCCGCGAGCTTTTTCCGCATCAAAAAAACATCGTCGAACTTAGTGAAATCGGACATTTTCCGCAGATCGAAGCACCGGAAATCGTTTTGCGTGATTTTTTCAGTTTTCACGGCTTAGACCGTTAAATCAAATAACTCCTTATGTTTTCAAGGGTTTTGAGTTTTGACATCTTTAATAATTTTGCTCATATAAATTATTTTTATACAATACCCGAAAAAACACCGCAAAACCTTGACAGATGCGGAGTTAGCCGATTATTATCGTTTCTTGATGTTTTATATTTAGGGTCTAAAAGTTCAAGGCTTAACGGTATTTTGAACAAAGGAGAAGGTTATGATTAAACTCGATATAGTCAACATTTTAGCCGATAAAACCGGCGTGTCGAAGCAAAAAGCGGAGCAGGTTGTGGATTCGCTTTTCAATGCGATGAAAGACGCGCTTGCCGGCGGCAAACGCATCGAACTGCGCGGCTTCGGCGTTTTTGTCGTCAAACCCCGTAAACGCGGTGTCGGACGCAATCCGCGCACGGGCAAAGAAGTGCCGATTCCAGCCGGGAAAACGATTCGTTTCAAACCCGGCAAAGATTTGCAGGCACAAACCGTCAAGAAAAAATAATTTCCCCCAAATGTTATTTTACATCCAATCGTAAATCACACGATAATAATCCGTGATTTACGATTTTTAGTTTTTAAATAGTAGATTGAGTCTTGAATCTTAAGTCTTGAATCTTGAATCTTGAATCTTGAATCCCAACCACTTTCCAATGCCCGATTTTAATTTGCTTGCCAACCAGATTTTCGACGAACCGGACGCGCTGCGCCCGAATCTGCGAACGTGGCTCAAACATATCTTTTTTCTGCTTTTGACGCTCTGCACTTCGACGATTGCAGGCGTTTTGTATCCGTTCGGGCAAATCGAGACGCTGCCGACCGATGATCCGCAGACGGCGACGGAAGTTTACTTGTTTATCTCGTCGCTGCCGTTTCGCTATGTTCACCTGATTTACGGCGCGATTCAGACGATCTTGACGGACGCGGATTATTTAAAATACGGGCTGAGTTTTTCGTGTTCGCTGCTGTTTATTTTAATTTGTCACGAGATGGGACATTATATCGCCTGTCGGCTTTACAAAGTAGAAGCGACGCTGCCGTTTTTTATCCCGACACCGCCGATGATCGGACCGGCAGGAACATTCGGCGCGTTCATCAAGATTCTGTCGCCGCTGCCTTCGCGCAAGACAACCTTCGACATCGGCGTTGCCGGACCGATTGCCGGATTCATCGCGCTGATTCCGGTGGCGATCATCGGTTTTATGACTTTCGAGCAAGGCAGCACAGCAATCACACAAACTATTCCGCCCGGAACTTTGTTCTTCTCTGATCCGTTGTTATTCAAATTTTTAGCTCGTTTTTTTAATATTAATTTGTTGGTAGGAATGCAGCCCAACGCCTTCTATAATGCCGCGTGGGTTGGAATGCTGGTGACGGCTCTGAATTTAATTCCGTCCGGTCAACTCGACGGCGGACACGCCGTGTACGCGCTCTTCGGCGAGCGCATACACAAATGGACGGGCAGAATCGCGTTCGTCGTGATGGTCGTTTTATCAATCTGCGGCTGGATTTATTTCAACAGTCCGAGCGGATTTTTGTTCACGATAATCTTAGGCGTAATGCTCAAAATCAAACACCCGAAACCTTACCACGACGAACCTTTGGATTTCAAAAGAAAGCTCATCGCCGCCTTTGTGTTGCTGATGTTTATATTATGCTTTTCACCGTTTCCGATTCAGATCAGTTAGGAAAATTTACAGGGATGAAGAGGATGGACAGGGATGAAAAGTTTTTTACTTACTCACCTTACGCATAAAATAATTATGTTTTTGTCGCCGAAGGTGACGAACATTATAGCTTAGGCGCAAGCGAATGCAATAAGCGAGAACCCTACGTCAGATCGGGAGAAATTTCCGACGCTGAAAGTGTCGCACACGCCGCGCCGTCTAATGTCGCTCACTTTCAGCGAGCAGATTTTCGGTTCGATTCGACGTAGGGTTACGCTCGTTTTACTCGCTTCACCCGACGCTATGATGTTCGTCACCTTCGGCGACAAAAAACGTATTGTTGCGTCAGGTGAGTTACTTAATCCCTTTTATCCTCTTCATCCCTGTAAATTTTCTTCTCTTAAAAACTCGCCTGCGGCAGCATTCCTTTGATTTCCGTGACGATTTTCTGCACGTCCTGATCGTCTTCGAGCGCGATCATAAAAAAGTCGTAACTCGTTTTGAAGCAAATCATTCCGTTGCCGAAAAACCACACGCCTTCAAGCAGCGGGTTGCCGTTCAAAAGCCAGTCGAGCGGTGCGCCGGTAATCGTTTTCGGGTTCAAGATGTTGGTCATCAACACCGCGCCGGACGCAAACGAATACGCGCCGAGCAGAGGTGCGCCGATGCTTTTGACGATGCCGCGTTCAAATTCTATTTTTTCGGCTTCGGCTTTGGTCAATTCGCCGCCCGCGATCAAATCTTCCTGCGTTTTGAGATACGAATTAAATTCTTCGCCGAGCTTTTTGACCGACCACGCAGGCAGTGCGGAATTAAATAACCAATGCGAACTCAAACCCGTCAAAACCGCGCCGAGTCCTGCGCCGACCGCCATCGAAACTCCGGTCGTTGCCGCCTGCACCGGATTTTCCGCGATCCAATCGGCGGTTTTCTGCAATGTTTTATAAGCCGAATCAAAAGTCCGTGACCAGCTTGCGCCGAAATTAAAGGCTTTTGAAGCGGCGTTGGCAGTTTGATTGACGGCGTTTTTGGTGTCTTCAAAAACATCCCCGGCTTTTTCAGCCGCGACGTTCAAAACTTCGCCTGCTTTGCGGCTGACGTTTTTGATGGCTTTTTCGGCTTCAAACGCGCTTTTGCCAATCGTGTCGGCAGCGCGTTCGCCCGCTTCGCCCGCCGCGTCGCGCAAAGGTTCGCTTGCCTCGTAAACTTTTTTCGCCGCGCCGCCCGCCGATTTAAATGTGTCTTCGGCAACCTGCACGGCTTGCTTGCCGACTTCGGATTTTTCGGCTTCAAACTTAATTTTCTGTGCGCCTTTCTGCGCCGTGTCCATCACGACTTTCGCGCCTTCTTCGAGCTTTTCCTTCAAGCCGAGTTGTTTGTCAATTTCCTCGAATTTCTCTTTCGCGTCGCGCTGCCATTGTTCAAATTTTTCTTTATAATCCGCCATATTTTTATCCTTTTGCCGTCATTGAATTCGTTCCGAGAAAAAATACGATTTTCATCCGAATTTTGTTCGATTCGATGCTGTTTTGCGTCGAATCGCTGTCCGATTATACCGCAAAAGTATTTTTATGCGGCGGTTTTTATGATAAAATGTTACTGTTTATGCCAATAGTTAAATGTCCTAATTGCGGAAAGGAAACTGAATATACCGGCAACGAATTTCGTCCGTTTTGTTCGGAACGCTGTAAACTTATTGACTTCGGCGCGTGGGCTGACGAAGAATTCGCGCTGCCGACGCAGGAAACCGAATTGAGCGAAGAAGATTTTGAAAAAATCGAACGTGCTTTGCAGGAAAAAGATCGTGAAGAATAAAATTCAAGATTTAAGATTCAAGATTTTTTAGTTTCCGAATGGAACGCAAGCTGCCGGTTTGCACCGTTCGCGCCAAGCAAGAACGGCGGCGGTGAGTGAGTATCGAAGTCGGCAGAAATCTATCCGCGAGAGTTTTGCGCGTCAGGATTTTATCGCAGGCGACGTTAATTTTTAATCGTTACGGTTGAAGTAACTTAACGCCGCGTCCGGTCGTTGCATTCTAGTCTCGAATCTCGAATCTTGAACACAAACTTATGTCTTTAATTTTATTGTTGGATGTTTCGGTCATTCCCGGCGGTTCGGTAACGGGCGCGGCAATCGGGATCGTGTTTTTTCTGGTTCTCGCCGCCGTTGCTTTCATCGCAT
Organism: Pyrinomonadaceae bacterium; assembly: GCA_965247235.1. Lineage (GTDB taxonomy): Bacteria > Acidobacteriota > Blastocatellia > Pyrinomonadales > Pyrinomonadaceae. The sequence goes on along the minus strand of OZ252004.1, from coordinate 3,808,243 downwards.
TTAAAATGCTTAAACGCACAATGAAGATGGCGTTTCGGATGATAATCGTTGCCGCCATTTTGCTGATTGCGTTGGTCGGCGCGGTTTCATTTATGGTGTTCAGCACACCTTCGCATCCGGTTCGACCGACTCCGGCGCAGTCGCCGCGCACACGCTAAATGTCATATTTCTCACGTTATAAAAATCTGCCGCGCAATGTCTTCGCGCTTAGTTTCGTCAGTCTTTTAAACGACACTTCGAGCGAGATAATCTATCCGCTTTTACCGGCGTTTCTCGCTCTGACGCTCGGCGCGTCGCCGTTTGCCATCGGTTTGATCGAAGGTTTTGCCGAATCGGTCGCCGCGCTTTTGAAACTTTTTTCGGGTTTTCTAAGCGATAAATTCGAGAAGCGCAAATTCCCCGTATTTTTCGGTTACGCTTTGGCGAGTCTGACGCGCCCGATTCTTGCGTTTGCGACGGGTTGGCATCAGGTTTTGGCGGTGCGCGTGGTTGACCGCGTCGGCAAAGGCATTCGCGGTGCGCCGCGTGATGCGATTTTGGCTGAATCCGTGCCGCCCGCCGAACGCGGTTTCGCCTTCGGGTTCAATCGCGCCGCCGACCATCTCGGCGCGGTCATCGGTCCGATCTGCGCTTATTTTTTGATCTCGTATTATGCTGCCGATTCGCAAAACCCGACCGCCGACGATTACCGGCACGTTTTTCTCTTCGCTTCGATTCCCGTAATTTTAGGTCTTTTCGTCATCGGATTTTTCGTTCACGAAAAGCAAAGCGACGTTAAAACGACCGAAATAAACACCAATCCGATCAAACTTTCGCTCAAAGAATTTGACGGCAATTTCAAAAGATTTTTGGTCGTTATCGCTATTTTTACGCTTTCCAATTCGACCGACGCATTTTTGCTTTTGCGGGCGAAAGATGCCGGAATTACGACCGCCGTGCTGCCGCTGTTGTGGATGTTTCTGCATATCAGCAAAGTTATTTTCTCGCTCATCGGCGGCGATTTGTCGGATAGATTCGGCAGAAAAACGCTGATTTTTACGGGTTGGATGATATACGCGCTCGTCTACGCCGGTTTTGCGTTCGTCAACGCGCCGTGGCAGGTTTGGGCGTTATTTTTAGTTTACGGATCGTATTTCGGTCTGACCGAAGGCGTGGAAAAAGCTCTCGTCGCCGATCTCGTAACGCCGAAAAAACGCGGCACGGCGTTCGGTTTTTACAACCTCGCATTCAGCATCACGGTTTTTCCCGCATCTTTATTATTCGGATTATGTTGGACTGAATACGGCGCAACGGCAGCATTTTTAGCAAGCGCGTTAGTTTCCGTGCTGGCAGCGACAATCCTTCTAACCGTTCAAACCACAAAAGTTGAAGGATAAAATAAAAAAGGATGAAAGATAAAAATTAAGATTCACTCTTAATATTCATCCTTCATCCCTCATCCCTCATCCTTCCACTTAGTCCGTCAGACGAACCGAATTCAGCATATTGCGGAACGCGTTTGAATAACGCGAGGCTTCGTCCTGCGGCGCGACGGTGGCGATATATAAAAGCTGCCCGCTGCGAAGCTGCGTCGTGTAAATCGTCACGATTTCGGTTCTGCCGGTGGTTTCCGAACGACCCGAAAGCGTCGTTTGATACGCCTGTCTGCCGCTGACCGTGCCGCGCGAAAATCCGCCGGATTGACGCAGATATGTGTTGCTCTGCAACAGTCCGTTGACGTATTCCTGCGTCGCCTGACTCAAATCGTTACTATTCGGCTGCACGACTCCGACCATCGCGCCGCGCGTGATGCCGTTGTTGCCGTATGCGCCCTGCGGAGCAAACTGCACGCCGCTCTGTTCTTCAAACGCCTGCCAATTACTCGGATAATTCAAGGTGATAAAATTTCCGCCGCGATAACTTTGCACACGCGTTGACGGAAAGGCGACGCTGTTTTCGTATTTGCCGTTTGCCGTCGGACTGGTCGTCGTGCCGCCGCCCTGCGATTGACCTTTTTCAATCTGCGCCATCGTCGGCGCAGGCGGAAGACGACGCATATCAGCCTGAATGCGCTCGAATCCGGCGGTTAATTTGATCGGATTATTTGAAACGCGGAGCATCTGCGCTTCCTGATTGATGTATTGAAAACGATTGCCCGGATTCGGGTGACTACTCAGCCATTCCGGTCCGCCGCCGCCGCCCGACTGTTTTTCAATCGTCACGAACATATTCGCCAGATCGCGCGGATCGTAACCGGCATCAGCCATAATTCGTGCGCCGAGAATGTCCGCCTGTTTTTCATATTCGCGGCTGTATTTGGTAATGATCGCCTGTGCGCCGAGTGCGCCGAGTTGTGCGCCGGTCTGTCCGCCGAGAATCGCGCCGCCGAGAATCAAACCGATTGTTCCGAGCTGGCTTTTCGCGCTGCCCTGTTTGGTCGCCTGCGCCGTGCCGTGACGGAGCGCGACGTGGCTCAATTCGTGCGCCATCACGCCCGCCATTTCGCCCTCGTTTTTCGCCGCTTCGATCATTCCGCGATTGACGAACATCGGTCCGCCGGGTAATGCAAAAGCGTTGATGTCGCTCGCATTAACGATTTTGAAACGGTAATTAAATTCCGAATGCTGAAATTCCGACGGGATCGCCCGCACCAAACGGTCGCCGACGCTGCTCAAATACTGAGTATTGCGGACATCGTTCAAAACCGGCAATGTGCGTTCGACTTCCGCCGCCGCGTCGTTGCCGAGTTTGATGTCGTCCTGCGTTTTATATTTATTTTTCGGCGCGACAATCCGCGTCTGCGCCATCAACGAAAGCGGCATAACAAACATCGTCCACGCCAAAAGCATCACCGCCAAACTTTTTCCGATTTTTCCTGTTTCCATTTTTCCCTCCTGATGATTCTCAAAAAAACTTTTCAAGTTCAAGTAATTCTCAGTGCAATTAAACAACACAAAGAACTTCAAAGCGAGTTTAAGATGAATTTTCTCCGACTAAAAGTTTGCCGAAATCGCCGCGTTCAATATTTGAAACCGGCATAAACTTGGTTTTTTGTTCGTTATTGTCCGGGATAAAAATGTTACTTAAATGTTAAATCGCGGGTTAAAATCGCTTTTAATTTAACGGTTTCGCTTATAATCGAACTTCAAAATCAGCGCAAAAGTTGCCCGAATTTGAAAATTAGATTTGGCGGAGATGTTAAATAAAATTTGAAATTCTTAATTTTCAGGTGCGAAAGTTAAGATTTTATTAACTATTATTTAACATCCCGCTGTTATTAAAAGTGTTACCAATTGAAGAAAAGGCATTAGGCAAACAACTCGATGATCTGCGCGACAAGATTTTACTGCTCGGCGGAATGACCGAAGCGGCATTGCGCCGCGCGATGCAGTCGCTGACGACACGCGACAGCGAACTGGCGAAAAAGGTTTTAGAGGAGGATACGGTGATTGACCGGATGGAACTGGAGATTGACCGTCTGAGCATCGAAATCATCGCTTCGCAAAAACCGACCGCGCACGATTTGCGTTTTGTTATTTCGGTCGCTAAAATCACGCCTATTTTAGAACGTATCGCCGATCACGCGGGCAACATCGCCGATGCCGCGCTGACTTTGAATAACGAGCCGCAACTGCGGATTTATCCTGATCTGCCGCTGATGGCGGAAGCCGCGTCGGAAATGCTGCGAACCGCGCTCGATGCGTTTACGTCGGAAGACGCGATGCTCTCGCGCGAAATAATCAAGCGCGATCAGCGAATAGACGAATCGTATAAAAGAGTTTTCGGTGAGTTAATCGCCACGATTTCGGGCAATCCGCTGACGGCGACCAGCGCGGCGCATTTATTATTTGTCGCCAAACACTTAGAAAGAATCGGCGATTACGTCAAAGACATCTGCGAACTGAATGTTTATCTGCGCGAAGCCGAATTTATTAAACACAGTTCGAGGGCTTGAGGATTCAAGATTTAAGATTCAAGATTTCAGATTTCAGATTTCAGATTTCAGATTTCAGATTTCAGATTTGGAATCTTGAATCTTAAATCTTGAATCTTAAATCTTGAATCTTGAATCTTGAATCTTGAATCTTAAATCTTGAATCTAAACCTTTGGAGAAAAAATAATGGGTTTCAGTTTATTACCGCGTGAGGACGAATATTTCGAGTTGTTCACGCAGATGACCTTGAAAATACAGGAAGCGTCCGACGCGCTCGTTGAAATGATGGAAGGCGACCACGAAAATTTTGCGGCGCAGACCAAGCGCATCAAAGATGCCGAACACGCCTGCGACGACACGACGCATAAAATCACGACCAAGCTCAACAAATCGTTCATCACGCCGTTTGACCGCGAAGATATTTACATGCTCTCGGTCGCGCTTGACGACATCTGCGATTATATTGATGCCGGTGCGCGGGCAATCGTGATGTATGGCATCACGGAAATCGGCGCACACGCGATCAACCTTTCAAAAGTTATCCAAAATCTGACCAGACAGATTCATCTCGCCGTCGGCAAGCTGCAAAAACCGGACGAAATCAACCAGCATTTTCTCGAAATTCACCGGCTCGAAAACGAAGCCGACGAAATATATTTCCGCGCCATCGGCGAACTTTTCAAAAATTCGACCGATGCAATGAGCGTAATTCGCTATAAAGAACTATACGAAATTCTGGAAAACGGCACCGACCGCTGCGAAAGCGTTGCCAACATCATCGAAAGCATTATTTTGAAGCACAACTAAACAGTTATCAGTTATCAGTTATCAAGACTGTTGACTGATAATTGATAACTGATAACTGAATCATGGAAGCCACACAAATTTTAGCTGTTTGTATTATCGTCGTCGCGCTCGTGTTCGATTACACGAACGGGATGCACGATGCGGCAAATTCGATTGCGACGGTTGTTTCGACGCGCGTTTTATCTCCGGGCGTGGCGGTCGCTTGGGCGGCGTTTTTCAATTTCGTGGCGTTTGCAGTGTTCGGCACGGCGGTCGCCAAAATGATCGGCGGCGGTTTGGTTGACCTCAAACCGATTCCAAAAGAACTGCATCTTTACGTTTTGCTTGCCGGTTTGCTCGGCGTGATTTCGTGGAATTTGATAACGTGGTGGCTCGGTCTGCCGACTTCGAGTTCGCACGCGCTGATCGGCGGTTACGCGGGCGCGGCAATCGCGGCGTATCGCGGTTTCGCCGTCATTATTCCTTCGGGCTGGTATCTGACGCTTTCATTTATCATTCTTTCGCCGCTGATCGGGATGCTTTTGGGCTATTTTCTGATGCTCGCGGTTTTTTGGATTTTCCGCAAAACTTCGATTTCCAAAATTGATAAAGGTTTTCGCGTCGGTCAGCTATTTTCAGCCGCCGCTTTTTCGCTCGGACACGGCGGCAACGACGCGCAGAAAACGATGGGAATTATTACCGCCGTTCTGGTCGCGGGCGGATTTATGAGCAACACGGCGGACGGACATCTGCCCGACATTCCGCTCTGGGTCGTGCTGACGGCACACGCCGCCATCGGCTTGGGAACATTAACCGGCGGCTGGCGCATCGTCAAAACGATGGGTTCAAAAATCGCCAAACTTCAACCTGTCGGCGGATTCTGCGCGGAAACCGCCGGTGCAATCACGCTTTTCGCCAACACCTTTCTCGGCGTTCCGGTTTCAACGACGCACACGATCACCGGCGCAATTGTCGGAGTCGGCTCGGTCAAACGATTCTCCGCCGTCAAATGGGGCGTTGCCGGCAGAATCGTCTGGGCGTGGATTCTGACAATCCCGATGGCTGGCGTAATCGGCGCAATTTCCTATTACATTGTTTACGGTGTTAGTTTGGTCGTCGCACGGTAAAATATTCCGAATTCAAGATTTCAAATTCAAGATTTAAGATTCAATATTTCAGATTCGAGATAGCAAAGATTGCTTTCTGAAATTTTGAATTTTGAATCTTGAATTCGGAATCATTCCGAGTATTCAATCGTATTCCCGTGCATCCAGCCGCTCGTGCCGTGTTCGCAGATGACGTAGAACCACGGGCTTGATTCGTTTTCGCGGCGTTCGATGTGCAGACGGTCGTTGACGGGCAGAATATCAACTTGCGAAGCCGTCTGTTTCGGCGACGAACGAACATTTGCGTTTGAAACGATCACGCGACCGTTAAATTCCGCGTCGTCTTCGCTCGTTTTGGTTTGATGTTCGCTGTTTAAAGGCTGTTCGACGGTCGGCGAAGGTGTCGGCGTTTTCGATTCACGATTGACTGAAACGGCACCAACATTTGCCGGCTTCGTATTGGCTGCATTGATGTTCACAGTTTTCACCGACACATTTCCCTGATAAAAACTCTTTGCCAAAAGCAATGCGCCCAACACCAACACGCCGCCGAAAATCAGACCGATTAGTAAAAACATCAGATATTTGCCCGTGTTGCGCTGTCTGACGACAACAATCGGCGCGGCGCGTTCGGGCGGCGGAATTTCGCCGTAATTGATCTGCTCGGTCGGCGCGTCTTGCTGCGAAAAATCAATAATAATCGGTTCGCGGCGGATAACCGTCGCTTCTTCCGCATCATCGGCGGCAAACTCCGAAGGCATCGAGAGAATTTCCGCAATGAGCGGCGTTCCGTCATTTGTGCAGAAAGTTAGTCCGTCAGGAAAAACACTGTTGCATTGGGGACATTTTTTCATAATTATTTAAAATTTCGGCGCATTTGCTATAATTATAGTTCGCGGCGGCATAAATCGTAAATAGAAAGTTTGCGTCCGAACAGGAAAAAAGTCAGATGAAAATAGCAGTAGCAATGAGCGGCGGCGTTGATTCTTCGAGCGCGGCGGCATTATTAAAAGAACAGGGACACGAACTCGTCGGTTTTACGATGCAGTTGTGGAATCAGCGGCGCGGGATTTTGGTTGACGAAAACGGCGATCCTTTGCCGTCGCGCTGTTGTTCGCTCGACGATGTTTACGATGCGCGGCGCGTTGCCGAATCGCTCGAAATGCCGTTTTATGTGCTAAATCTCGAACGCGAATTTGAAGAATCGGTCGTTAAACCGTTCGTCGAAGATTATTTAAACGGCGAAACGCCGATTCCGTGCGTCGCGTGTAATTCGCGTCTGAAATTTGCGTCGCTCGACAAAATGGCGATGAGTTTAGGCTGCGAAAAAGTCGCCACCGGACATTATGCGCGGGTCGAATACGACGAAACGGCTAATCGTTATCGCCTTTTTCGCGGAAAAAATCATTGGAAGGATCAAAGCTATTTTCTCTGGGAATTGACGCAGGAACAGCTTTCACACGCCTATTTTCCGCTCGGCGAAATGCTCAAAAGTGAAGTCCGCGACATCGCGCGTGAAGCGAATCTTTACGTCGCCGAAAAACAGGAATCGCAGGAAATCTGCTTCGTGCCGGACGGCAATTATTCGGCGTTTATTGATAGATATTTGGAACACGAAAACCGCGCCGACGAACTCCCGAAAGGCGGCGAAATCGTCAACCGAAAAGGCGAAAAAATCGGCGAACACACCGGAATTCATCGCTACACAATCGGTCAGCGTCGCGGACTCGGCATCGCGCACGAAAAACCGCTGTATGTCGTGCAGATCGAACGCGCCAAAAATCAAATCATCGCCGGCGAAAAAGACGAATTAACCTCGCCCGAATTCATCGCCAAAGGCGTTAATTGGGTGGCGTTCGATAAACCGTCCGAACCCGTTCGCGCCGTTGTCAAAGTCCGTTACCGCCACGAACCGGCATTGGCAACAATTTACGCGCTGCCTGAAAACCGCGCCCGAATCGTTTTCGACGAACCGCAGTCGGCAATTACGCCCGGACAGGCGACGATTTTCTACGACATCGAAACAAAAGAAGAAGTTATCGGCGGCGGTTGGATTGTAAAAAATTCTTAATGAGCAACGAAATCGTTATCATCGCGGGCGCAAACGGTGTCGGGAAAACGACTTTTGCCCGCGCTTTTTTGCAGGAATATGATTATGAATTTTTGAATGCCGACGAGATTGCCAAAAGTATTTCGGCGGAAAATCCGCAAAGCAAAAAGATCAGCGCAGGAAAATTGTTCTTTCAAAAACTCCGTGAAGGCATCGAAAATCACCAATCTTTACTCATCTAAAGCACACTTTCGGGACGTTATCTGCAAAAGTTTCTCGAAAATCTAAAGAGCGAAAATTACCAAGTCAGAATCGTTTTTCTGTTTGCCGATTCGCCGGAAATTTTGATTGAGCGCATTGCCGAAAGAGTGAAAAAAGGCGGACATTTTGTTGCCGACGAAGATGTTAAAAGACGTTTGGTTCGCGGAAAGCAAAATTTTTGGCACATTTACAAAGACTTAGCGGATTCGTGGAGTTTGATTTATAATGCAGAAGGAAGATTTTATGAAGTCGCTTTCGGCGAAAATAAATTGATAAAGATTTTTGACGAAAATATTTACGAGAAATTTTTACAGATATGAAAAACGGCGAAAACAAAATCAGCGCGGAAACCTACGAGAGAATGAGTGAATTTGTCCGCATCGGCAATCGCGGTGTGCGTGAGGCGCAGGCGGAAAATCATCGCCTTGGTTTACCGAACATTTATTCGCGCAATGGCAGGATTATTTACGAAATGCCGGACGGCGAAATTATTGTCAAGGATAATTCACAAAATAATTAAAAATTTTCGAGAATTTACAAAAGAATATGGCACAAGCAAAAAAAAGACCTAACAAAGCGGTAAAAGCGGCGCAGAAGATTTTGGCGGATTCAAAACTGCTCGCCACACACAAAACGGCGGCGGATGCCAAAGCGGAACAAATGGTCAAACCCGGCGACGCGGCGGTCAAATCAAACACGACGGCAAACAAGATTCGCCCGAACAAAAAGCGAGGGTGAGTTTTGAGGGATGAAGAGTGAATTAAGAACTGCTTTTGGTTTTTATTCATCCTTCATCCTTCATCCTTTCGGCTTCGCTTCTGCCTGCTAATAACAGATACGAATACATGGCGATTCCGGTGAGAATGCCTGTGCCGACTTTGATGAACGGCGGGAGATTTGACGGCGAGAGGAAACCTTCGATTGTGCCGGCGACGACGAGCAGACAGGCGCAGCCGATGGCGAGACGTGCGGCTTCGATTCCCTTTTTCTTTAAGGCTTGCGTCCGCGTCAGATTGCCCGGATTAATGAGCGCGTAGCCGATCATCATTCCCGCGCCGCCGGCGATGAAAATGCACGAAAGTTCGATCACGCCGTGTCCGACCATAAACAGCATCAGTTCGTTGGCGAACGCCGGATTTGCTTTGTAACACACGCCGACAACGCCGCCGATCTGCAATCCGTTGTTAAATAAAACGAAGAGACTTCCGATGCCGAAAAACGCGCCGAAGGCAAACGCCATAAACGCGACGTTGATGTTGTTAGTCAAAATTTGGCTCGAACCGATCTGATTGGCTTCGTTTAATGAAGTCCACCAACGGACATCGCTTCGAGCGAAATCGCGGATCATTCCCAAACCCAAATTATCGGCGAAATTTTCGTCGTAATAACACAAAAACCCGGACAGCACCGCGAACAGAAAAAACACGCCGAACGCGAGCGCGATGTATCGCCAGTTGTCCCGAAACGCTCTCGGAAAATCACGCGCGAAAAAATGCCAGACGAGATTTGCGCCCTGCGATTCGGCGCGGTAAATTTTGCCGTGAGCGCGAATGACCAGACTGTTGAGATAATTTATCAGTTTCGGATCGCGCGTTTCCGCCCGCGCAATCGCCAGATCGGACGCGGCGCGGCGATAGAGTTCGCCGAATTCGCGCACTTCCGTATTGGAAAGTCCGCGTAAGGAAGTGCCGCGCAGCATCGAAAGCAAATCTTCGAGCCGCTGCCAGTTATCTTTTCTCTCGTTGATGAAACGGTTCATACGATTTTGGATTTTAGATTTTGGATTCGGGAGGAGATTGCCGTCGAATCCAAAATCTAAAATCGTTCAACTGATTTTAATTTTATGTTTGGCGGTTGGCAATGAATTGAGGGATTTTTTGTGCGATAATTTAATTTTGAATTTGGTACGGCGGAAATCCAAAATCGAAAATCGAAATGAATGTCAGAAACATCGAACAAATTTAACGAAGAAGAAGAAATCGGCAAAACTTACGACTGGCGCGTCGCGCGGCGGTTGATGAGTTATCTCAAACCTTACTGGCATCTCGCGGCGGTCGCGCTCGTGCTGACGCTGCTTGCCAATATTCTGCTCAGTTTGCAGCCGGCTTTTACGCAGAGAGCGATTGATAATTTTATCACGCCGAAACAAACCGAAGGCTTGTGGCTGTTTGCGTCCGCCTTTTTCGGTCTGTTCCTGTTTCGTTTTATTTTTTCGTATTTGCAGGAAATTCTGCTCAATAATGTCGGGCAAAAAGTGATGTTCGACATTCGGACGCAGATTTATACGAAACTGCAATATCAGGAAGTTGCGTATTACGATAAAAATCCGGTCGGGCGCGTAATTACGCGCATTACGTCGGATGTTGACGCGCTCAACGAACTTTTTACGTCGGGCGTGATTGATGTTCTCGGCGATCTGGTGATTATCTTTTCGGTGCTGGCGCAGATGTTTTGGATCAATTGGAAACTCGCGCTCGTTTCGTTAGTGACTGTGCCGCTGCTGTTTTCGGCGACGAACTGGTTTCGCAAACACGCCCGTTCGGGTTTTGATAAAGTGCGGACGCGCAACGCCAAACTCAACGCTTTTTTGCAGGAATACATCTCCGGCGCACAAACCGTCCAACTTTTTAACGCCGAAGAAAAATCGAAAAGGCGTTTTGAAGACATCAACGACGATTATCGCAACGCCAACATCGAGACGATTTATTATTATTCGATTTTTTATCCCTTGGTTGATTTTATCGGCGCGTTCGGCGTGGCAATCGTCATATTCTTTTACGGTTTTGAATATCTCGCGTGGACTTCGGTTGGCGAAACTGCGCTGACCATCGGCATTCTCGCGTCGTTTATTCAATATTCGCAGCAGCTTTTTCAGCCGATTCGTGATCTGTCGGACAAATTTAATATTTTGCAGGCGGCGATTGTCGCTTCGCATCGAATTTTCGTATTGCTCGATCTCGATGTCGCTATCGAAACGCCGATTAACCCCAAAAAGTCGGGCAAAGCCGTCGGCAAAATTGAATTTCAAAACGTCTGGTTTGCTTATAAAAAGGAAGATTGGGTTTTGAAAGATGTTTCATTCACGATCAATCCGGGCGAATCGGTCGCGCTCGTCGGGCATACGGGTTCGGGCAAAACGACGGTCACGAATCTGCTGATGCGTTTTTACGATGTGCAGAAAGGCAGCATTTTGCTTGACGGCGTGGATGTGCGCGAGTGGGAATTGAAGTCTTTGCGCGAAAATTTTGCGGTCGTGTTGCAGGATGTTTTCCTGTTTTCGGGTTCGCTCGAAGAAAATATACGGCTCGGCAACACGCAGATTGACGAGGCAAAAGTTTTCTGGGCGGCGCAGGAAGTTCGCGCCGACGATTTCGTCAAAAATCTCGACGACGGTTATAAATCGCTCGTCAAAGAGCGCGGCGCGGGACTTTCGGTCGGTCAGAAACAGCTTATTTCGTTCGCCCGTGCGCTCGCGTTCGATCCGAAAATCTTAATTTTAGACGAAGCGACCAGCTCGATTGACACGGAAACCGAGCAGTTAATTCAAAAAGCGGTTGACCGCGTGATGATGGAACGCACGTCTCTGGTCGTCGCGCATCGCCTTTCGACCATTCAAAAATGCGACCGGATTATGGTTTTTCATCACGGCGAACTGCGCGAAGCCGGAACGCACCACGAACTTTTACAGGTTCGCGGGCTTTACTGGCGGCTTTATCAGCTTCAATACGTCGAAGAAAAAATTCACAATTCTTCCGCGCCCGATGCGCCGGTTTTGCTCGAATCAGGCGCAAATGCTTGACGAAAGGAACGCGCACATTCCTGTTCGCGTGTGTAAACTTTTCACTACCGGATTTAACTTGTCAATCATAAAAAACTACACACGCGAACAGGAATGTGCGCGTTCCGTCAGGCAAATTGGAATTTATCGGCAAATTCATTTATAATGAGTCTCGAAAATGTCCCCGGAAATTTCGACAAACGATAATTTAATTAAAGACTGCGAACCCGTAATGACTGAGATTTTCGGGCGATGCGTTGAAACCGCGCCGAATTTTGCGGTTCGTGAAGAATGTTTCAAAGAATCTCTGGCGAAAACCGCCCGCCGGTTTATCGCTTCCGCGCCTGCCGCGACTTGTTCCGAAGAAATAAAAGATTTTCTAAACCTGATTCAGGCTGACGATTTATTTTTGGCGTTGGCTTGCGCGAACGGCAATGAACGCGCGTGGTGGGAATTTGACCAAAATCATCGCGCATATATGGAACGCGTCGCGCGGCATCTGGCGAAAACCGATATGGACGCGCAGGAAGTGATTGATACGGTTTACGTCGAACTTTACGGAACACGCGTCGTGGACGGCGAAAGAGTTTCCAAATTTGCGACCTACAGCGGGCGCGGCAGTCTGCGCGGTTGGCTGCGGACGGTCATCTGGCATTCGCTGGTTGATTTGCATCGCGCTTCGCACGACGAAGTTTCGCTCGACGAGATGACCGAAAACGTCGGCGAAGGTCAGGCTCATTCCAATTTTGCCGAAAGCATTACTCTCGGCGGCGAAGATGAAATGATCGAACATCTTGCCCGACAACGCTATCGTCAGGCAACAGCGGCAGCGATTCAGAACGCTTTCGGACAACTCGGCGCACACGAAAAACTTTTACTGCTTTATTATCACGTCGAAAATTTAAAGCTGCGCGAAATCGCCCGACTCGTCGAAAACAAAGATTCGGTGCTGCGCGGCTGGTTTCAGAGAAAATCTACGACGCGCGAAAAAGAACCTTCGAGCCGCATTCACGAATCAACGATTATGCGTTGGCTCGAAAAATCCTACGCGAAAATTTTACAGGGTTTTCGCGCAGAACTTCATTCGATACATAAGTTAAATGAAAGCGAAATAAAAATTTGCCTCGACCTCGCTACTCAGGATTTAGCCGATTCAAATATTTATCGAAACTTGACAACAACCTGAACCGGACACCGGACATCATAAAAAAACTTAGATTTTTCCCCCGAAAAACAAATACTTAGGCAAATATTGCCGGAATGTTACGTCCTTTCGACGGGAGGCAGAAATTTAAATGGATAATAATAAACAAATACTTTCACAAGAATTATTGATACAGCAAACTGTCAATAATTTTCTGAATTCTCGCCGGACGATTGAAAAATTCAATAACGGGAACGATTCTCATCTCGACGAAGAAATTTTAACGGCGTTTGTCGAGGGCAATCTGAGCCGGCGCGAGGGCGAATCTGCTCTCACACATTTAACGTCTTGTTCGTTCTGCCGCCATATTACGGCGGAATTGGTCAAACTCGATTTCGCCCTTCTCGATTTCGCCCTTTCGGAAAAACCCGAATCCGTAATTGCCGCACGGGAAAATGCACCGACTAAAGTTTCCGATGTTCTGCAAAATTTGATTTCAAAAATTTTCGGCAGCAGCGACGGCGCAGTTTTTGCCCACGAGGAAAAATCCGAAACGACCGAAGAAGAAAAAACCGACGAACTTAAATAACAATTTTTTCAACTATAAAAATCGGCGGCTGATTTCATTTCAAGTGAAATCAGCCTTTTTCGACGTTCGATGTTTTTTAAGAGTATAATTTTATTCAAGGTTACAGTTTTATGATTGAAGCAAATACGTCCTTCGGAGAAAACAATTGCCAACCGGCGCGTGGTGCGTTGACGGTCGAAAAAGTTGCGACTGCGAATCTGCCGACGCAGATCGGCAATTTTAAAATCGCCGGTTATCGTTCGCTCATCAGCGCGGAAGAATTTGTCGTGCTGTCTAAAGGCGAAATGGAAAAAAATTTCCCGACGCTCGTGCGGATTCATTCGCAATGTTTGACGGGCGACGTTTTCGGCTCGATCAAATGCGATTGCGGACCGCAACTGCACAAAGCAATGGAGTTAATCGAAGCCGCCGGACGCGGCGCAATCGTCTATCAACAGCAGGAAGGTCGCGGCATCGGCATTATCAATAAAATCCGCGCGTATGCCTTGCAGGACGAAGGCGCGGACACCATCGAAGCCAACGAACAACTCGGTTTTGCCGTAGATTCGCGCGAATATCAGCAGTGCGCCGAAATTCTTTTCGATCTCGGTTTGTGCAAAGTGCGCGTGATGTCGAATAACCCCGACAAAATTCACGCTCTCGAACAAGCCGGATTAACCGTCGTCGAGCGCGTTTCGCTCGAAGTCGAATCGGAAGCACCGGCGGCAAATTATTTAAAGATAAAAAAAGAAAAACTCGGACATCTGATTGATTTGGATTGATTCTTAACGGAACGCGAACATTCCTGTTCGCGTGTCAGCCTGTAATCAATCGTCATTAATTAAAAACTTTCAAAACCAAAAAGCCAACAGTCTTTCACCTGCAACGCTCAAAGAACTAAAATAAAATCTCTCTGCAAATTTCCAATTCGATTTTTTGTTGTTCGATTTTTACGCGGCTATTTTTAACCGCGTGTTTTTATTATTTTGACACGCGAACAGGAATGTTCGCGTTCCGGTTGGAATTTAATTCCCGATTTTAACCAATAGTTTACGATGTGCTTCGACCTGTAAACCGGCGCGGCGCGAAGTGATTTCGATGTTGCGTTCCTCATTTTTTCTGGCTTCGCCCAGAGGTTTTTTCGGGATGTATGTGACCACATAGCTCGCGTCAATTATCTGCGCGACGAGTGCCGATTTAGTTATCATTTCGTCTTTTGTTTCCGGCAGAATAAATTCGCCGTTCGTGTTTTCGGCGAGCGTCGAGAGAGCTTTTTCGCTCTCGATCAAATCTTTTTTGCGGTCACGCGCCCGTTTAATCATTGCGCGGTCAACATTAATCGTCGGACCGATTTTCGGAGCGGTCGCAATATCGCGCACTCCGTTCGGAAGCTGCGCGGCAACTTCGGGCGGCAGCGCGGAACGCGGCGGCGTGTTGGAAATGATTTTCGTGCGCGGTTCGATGTCGGTCGCTTCCATTTTTGTATAACTGACGATATGAACATTGATGTCGGTCGCCAGCAATTTTCGCAGCACTAATGTTTTTTCCGCGCCCGAAGCCGTCGTGTCCGTGCCGTCGGTAATCAAAACCAGATGTTTATTGTCGAGCGGATTTTTCAGTAAAAAATCGGTCGCCAACGTGATCGCGCCAACAAACGCATCGTGTCTGCCGAACTTGGTTTTTTTGTTGATGGCGTTGAGAATCTGCGCTTTGTCGGTCGTCCATTCGGCAACGATTTCGGGTTTATCCGAATACTGCATTACCGCCACCGAATCGCCGTCTTTTAATCCGCCGACAATCGCCGCCGCCGTTTCGCGCGTCTGCTGCAAACCCTTCATCTGCCGCAGATCGCCGCCCGTGTCCATCACGATCAAAACATTCGCCGGAATGCGCCGCACACTCGTCGCCTGATGCAGCACATTGTCTTCGTTAATCACCAAATCTTCCTTATTAAGAACCGGATTAAATTTGCCGTTGTCGTCAAAAGCAATGACGTTGAGTTTGATTTCTTCAGTATAAATTTTCTCCGTTTCGTCTTCGACCGGCATTGGTGTCGGTGTCGGCTTAACCTTGCCGGACTGCGCCTGTGCGAATGAGGAAACCGTCAATAAAACCAGAAAAAATTGCAGATATAATTTGATTTGCCGCCGCATAAAAATTCTCCAAACAATTAAACGTCCGGCTTTATGATGCCGCAAATTTTCAATCGTATGCTTTTGCCGCCATAATTTCCCGATAAGTCAGAACCGCCTGCGTAAGCGGACGGCTTGATGATAACCATTTGAGATATAAACGCACTTTATTATCGTAAAAATAATGCCGGGAACAATTTGCCGCCAAAAGACGCAAGAAAATTTCCTCTTCCCTTTTTGCATCTTTTGCGCCTTTTTGCGGCTATCAACTCTTCCGGTTATAACTTCATATATTCGGATATTTGACGACGAATTCGACCATTTTTCCGGCGTATTCGCGGAAATTCGGGCAGGCGACATCGTGCGGCGCGAGCAATTCTTCACCGACCGATGTGTCGAAGGTTTGCGAGAGAAAAAAATACGGCACGCTCGAATGCGGTAAACCCGTCAGCGCAGGCGAAATTTTGAACATCAGCGTATTTTCAATTAGTGCGGTCGGCGGCGTGTAGATTGATTTTTTGCCCGACAGTTTTTCGGCGAAAATATCGAAAACTTCGGCAGTCGTGAGCGGCGCGGGATCGGCGAGCGCGATGGTTTTGCCGACGGCGTTTTGATCTTTCGACAACGCCGCAATGCCTTCGACGACAAAATCAACCGGCACGAGATTGACGCGCACTTTCCGGTTGCCGACATTGACCAAACGCAGCAGCGCGGGCGATTTTTGCAGGTATTTAATCAGGTAATAAATGCCGTCGTATTTAACCGTTTCGCCCGTCTGCGAATCGCCGACGACGACCGACGGACGATAAATAGTGAGCGGCAGTTTATCTCTTAATTTTTCGACTTCGAGTTCCGCCAGATATTTTGTTTCCTCGTAAAAATTGCGAAATCCGGCTTCGTGCGCGAGTTCCGTTTCGTGAATTTTATCCGCGCGTTTGCCCGCTACATAACAGGTCGAAATATAATTGTAACGGCGCAGATGCGGCAGCGATTCGGCAAGTTTATTGATGTTTTTCGTGCCTTCGACATTGACCGCATACGCCGCGTTTTTTTCGACGGAGAGATCGTAAATCGCCGCCAGATGAAAAACGTCGGTTGTTTCGCCGCGCACCGCCGCCAAATCTTCTTCGGAAATTCCGAGATTTTCCCGCGTAATGTCGCCTTCGACGATGACGAAATTTTCGAGCGGCACATCAGTTTCGGCGGCGATTTTTTCAATTTCTATTTTCGCCTTTTCGACAAACTGCGGCTGCACCAGCAGAAAAAACTGCGATTCGTTCCGTGTCAGGCGTTTGACCAATTTTTCGGCGATGAATCCGGGAAATCCGGTCATAAAAATCGTTTCTGAAAAATTCATAAAATGATTATAAATGAATGATCATTCATTTTGAAAGCAGACAGCCGCCGGAAATCTGAAAACACAGTGTTTTTGGACGTTTATAAGATTTAAGGCGCAAATTCGACGGCGCAGAGCCGGAAAAATTTTATGTATTTTTTGAGCCGCAAACTGTTAAAATGGTAAATGTGATGAATGAAACCAAAACAATTAATCCGCCCGAAAATCAGATGAGCGAACTGCGCGAACACATTTGGACGGTCGTTTCCTTCGACAAACGCGAAGCGGAAAATCTGACCTACGCCGAAGCCGAAGCTAAAATCAACGAACTCGCCGCGCAGAAAGTTTCCGGTCTGTGCATTCTAACCAATCAGGCGGCAGCAAAAATAATTCAAAAATAAATAAGAAGAAATAGCCGCAAAAAGTCGCAAAAGTCGCAAAAAAGAGAAAGCAGATTTATAAATGGGCAAATCTGTTTTAATTTCGTCTTTTTCGTGTTTTTTAGCGGGCAAAAATTCCTATTTTCAATCTTTCTTCTTTTTCTTTTTTTTGCACCTTTTTGCGGCTATAATTTTTCTGCTTAAAACTCCAGAATCACCTTCCCGAAACTCTCGTTCGATTCGAGATATTCGTGCGCTTTCCGCACATCTTCGGCTTTGAAAATTTTGTCAATGTTCGGCTGAATTTGCCCGTTTTCAAACAGCGGTAAAACTTCGCTGATGAACTTTGCTGTTGCTTCCGCTTTTTCCGCCGTCGGGCGTGAACGCAGAACCGTGCCGATTAATTTAGCGCGTTTGCCCATAATTTGGCTGATATTTAGTTCGGCTTTCGCGCCGCCGGTCGTGCCGACGAACACGATTCTGCCTTTGAGCGCGAGACTTTCGACGTTCGCCGCAAAATTTGCCGCGCCGACCAAATCTAAAATTACATCAACGCCTCTGCCGCCGGTTTTTTCTTTGATAACGTCGGTGAAATTTGCCGCGTTTTTGGTCAAAATCGCTTCATCGAGTCCAAATTCACGGCATTTTTCCAATTTATCCGCAGTCCGTGAAGTGCCGAAAACAGTTATATTTCGCGCTTTTGCCAATTGCAGCGCGGCGAGTCCGACACCTGAACCGACGGCGTGAATTAAAAGAGTTTCGCCGGTTTGCAGTTCGCCATTGGTAAAAATCGCGTCGTGCGCCGTGATGAACGCTTCCGAAACGGCGGCGGCTTCGGCAAAAGATAATCTTCCGGGAATCGGCGCGAGCAGCGATTTGTCGGAAACTAAAAATTCAGCCTGTGCGCCGCCCGCCGTGATGCCGAAAACGCGGTCGCCAATCTTGAAGTTACGAACATTTGCGCCGAGTTCGACAACTTCGCCCGCAAATTCCAAACCCGGAATACGTTCGGGAAAACCTTTCGGCGCAGGATACAAACCTTTGCGCTGCAACAAATCCGCCCGATTAAGCGCGGCAGCGTGAACGCGAATCAAAACTTCCGAACCTCGCGGCAAAGGCTTTTCAACCTCACGGATTTCCAAGTTCTCCGCGCCGCCGAATTCTGTAATATAAACTGCTCTCATAAGTTTCAAGTTTCAGGTTTCAGGTTTCAGGTTTAGGAGAAATTCAAGTTTCCCCAACTTGAAACCTGAAACTTGAAACCTGAAACTTTTACCTCCGCAATTTCGCTTCGACGTTATTTGCCTTGAGCGAGTTTCCCGTCGCTCTCTGCAAATCGGCGATGGCTTTATTGAGTTCGGTTTGGGCGCGGAGTTCGCTGCTTTTTGCGCTTGCCAAAGCGGTTTGGCGGTCTAAAACTTTGTAAACGTCCGATTGTCCGGCATCGAGTTTGCGCTGTTCGGAAGAATAAAGTTTTTCGCTGTTGGCGCGGGCGATGGACGCGACGCGCAGACGCGATTCGGCGGTGCGGACGGTTTGCAGAGTGTTTCGCACGTCAACCTGTATATTTTGCTCGATTTGTTCGCGCTGCGTTTGCAGGCGTTCGCTTTCGACGAGATTTCTGCCGAGCTGCGCCTTGACCGTTTTATTGCCGAAAAGCGGCAGATTAAACTGCACGCCGACGCGATACGTCGGGTAACGCAGCGCAAGCAGATTACTGAATGCGCCGCCGAATCCGTTAGTCAAATTGCTTGGCAGACTCTGCGTTGCGGCTATCGGAATCGGCGTAATTTGCGGCAGCGCGGGATAATTCTGCGCCGTCACCGTGTTTAAATTGCCGATAATCCGATTAAGCGTCGGTGTCGTGTTGGTCGTAGTAAACGGATTAACCGTGCCGGTCGAAATGTTGCCCGCCGCGCCCGTCAAACTGTAACTGGCGATCAGATCAACCTGCGGTTTGTCTTGTTCGCGGAAAAACCGCCGGTCAATTTCGTTGATGTCCTTCTGCGTCTGATTGATTTCGAGTTCCGGGCGATTTTGCAGAGCCGCGTCCAACGCTTCCGGCAAAGTCGTCGCCGGCACATCCAGATCAACCGGGTCAACCGGTGTCACGGATTGATTCCAAATCGGATCGGCGCGATTCGGCGAAACCAGATTTTTGAGACTGTTTTCCGAAATCGTCACCGTGTTGAGCGCGTCGTAAACCGCCTGTTCAAAATTTGCCACCTGCGTTTCGGCAGCGACGACATCAATCGGCGCAAGCTGTCCTTCGTTGACCAGACGCTGGTTGTGATCGAGCTGATCTTTCGCATCTCTAACCGAATCGCGCTGCACCTGCAAATTGCGGTAAGCATACGCCAAATCCCAGTAAGCACGTTGGACATTGCTGATAATTTCGATGGATTTCTGCCGAAACTGCGTGTCCGTCAAGCTCAGATTCCGCTTGTCAATTTCGATGGTGCGGCGGTTTTGGTCGAAACGTCGTCCGCGCAGTAAAGGCTGCGTAAAATTTGCCGTCAAAGTGTTGGTAAACGTCGGATTAACGAGCGAAAACAAACTGTTGGTCGTCGTCCGCGAATTACTAAAAGTGACGTTGTAATTGCTGCCGTATTTTTCCAGACCGCCCTGCAAACCGGCGTTGGCGACCAAACCCGAAGTCGTTACCGAACCGTCAGGACCGCCGCCGAAAAAGCTAAAAACCGGCTGTTTCGAGCGTTCGTAATATGTCTGCCCGGTAAATTTCGGTTCATACACACCTTTCGCGCCCGACAGATCAAATTCGGCGATACGGACGTTTTGGCGCGTGACTTCGATGTCCTTGTTGTTTTCGAGCGCGAGCGCAATCGCTTCGCGCAAGGTCAGCGCACGCTGATCCATCATATCCACGCCGACTCTGCCGAGATCGGGCAGACTCAAATCGTTGTTCCGATAATTCGGCGCAATCGTTGGAACGCCCTGCAAATTTTCCGGCTGAACCTGCTGTTTATCGTCAACAACAGGAGTCGGCGCAGGCGTTGGTGTCGGCACGGAAACCGGCGTTTCGGTCGGCAGCGGTGTCGGTGTCAAAATCGGTGTCGGTGTCACGGTCGGCACAGTTTCCTGCGCTTTGATCTCGACGGAAAACGCCAGAAATATAATTGCGATTGATAAAAATAGATACCTTTTCATAACTACCCTGATGAAAAATTAATTTTTGCCGACGAGCGTTGCCGTTGCCGTCTGCACTTTGCGTCTCAAACCGCCGAAAACTTTCGAGGTCAGATTATTAATGCGGCGGAAAATCTTGAACTCACTAAAATCGTCAAAAATCGAATAAAAAACCGGCACGGCGAGCAACGTCAAAAGCAAACAAAGCGATTGACCGCCGACGACGAGAACGCCGATGGAACGGTTTGTTCCCGAACCCGCGCCGCTGGAGACGACGAGCGGAATCATCCCGGCAACGAGCGCAATCGTCGTCATCAAAATCGGTCGCAGACGGTCGCGGTTCGCCTGAATAATCGCGTCGTAGCGCGACATTCCCTGCGAACGCAGATGATTCGTATGGTCAATTTGCAAAATCGCGTTCTTTTTAACCACGCCGAACAGCAGCAGTAAACCAAGTCCCGAAAAAATATTGACGGTTTGCCCGGTCAGCAAAAGCGACAGAATACCAAACGGAATCGAAAGCGGAAGCGTCAGCAAAATCGTCACCGGATGGATAAACGATTCGAACTGCGCCGCCAGCACGATATACATAAAAATAAAAGACAGCATAATCGCCAGCATAAAGTAGAACAGCGATTTGCCGAGTTCCTTCGACTGTCCGACGTAGCCGGTTTTGTAACCTGCGGGCAGATTCAAAGTTTTGACGTAAGCGTCGAGTTCCGAAGTGATGCTCGTCGCCGAACCGCCGGGACGAGTGTTGGCAACGAGCGTGACTTGTCGCTGACGATTCAGACGGTCAATCGAACTCGGTCCCGTGCCGCTTTTGACTTTGATCAGACGGTCGAGCGAAACCAAGCCGACCTTTGAAGACGGCACGACCATTTTATTTAAGCCTTCGACGCTCGTTCGCAGATTGTTGATCGCGCGAACGCGGACTTCGTATTGATCCGTGCCTTCGTTAAAAGTCGTCGCTTCCTGTCCGGCAACGAGTGTATTTAAAGCCTGCGAAACATCGCCGATGCGAACGCCCAAATCCGCCGCCGTGTCGCGGTCAATTTCGAGCTGAACTTCGGGTTTGCCCGAAATCAAGGTCGAATCAACGTCCACCGCGTCGGGAATCGAACGCATTTTTTCGAGAATTTTGGCGGAATATTCTTCCAAAACCTTTAAATCGGGACCTGAAATTAAAAACTGCACGTTGGCGTTGCGTTGTCCGCCGCCGGAGAACGCCGCGACCGGCTGAACGGCAGTTCGCAATTCCTTCGGATAATGCGTCAAAAGTTCACGCGCATCGGTCATCAATTGTTCCTGCGATTTCGGTCGGTCGGCGATTTCCGACAATTTGACGTAAATCGAGCCGCTATTGACGACCTGCTGCTGTCCGCCGCCGATGGTGATGAGCGTGTTCGTCACGCCCGGAAATTTGCGAACGTCGGTCGCAATGCGCTCCATCAAAACGGTCGAAGCCTGCAACGAACTGCCTTCGGGCGCACGAACCGCGATTTCAAACTGCGATTGATCGTCAACCGGCAGAAAGTTTTTGCCGACGAATAAAAAAAGCGGCACGATGCTCACAAAAACCAACGCGCACAGCACGACGATAATCCAGCGATGCGCCATCGAAAATTTCAGCAGAAACGTATAAATGCCGTCAACCTTGCTGTAAAACCACGAATTTTTCGACGATTTCCCTTCGTGTTTTTCGCTGTCACGATTGGTCAGAGGTTCTTCGGGATGCGATTCGATCATTCCGTCGCCTCTGACCTTCGACAAATCGCCCGAACCGACCGGCTCGGTTTCTTTTTCCAAATCCTCGTTTTTCGGTCGCTTAATCAAACGTGCCGCGAGCATCGGTGTCAGCGTGAACGAAACGATCAGCGAAACACCGACCGCGAACGAAGCCGTCAAACCGAACGACGACATAAAACGTCCGACGATGCCCTGCATAAAACCGATTGGCACGAACACCGCCATCAGTGAAAGAGTCGTCGCCAAAACCGCCAAACCGATTTCGCGGGTGCCTTCGATTGCCGCCTGAAACGGATCCATTCCTTTTTCTTCGACAAATCTGTAAATGTTTTCCAGCACGACAATCGCGTCGTCAATCACGATTCCGACCATCAAAGTCAGCGAAAGCATCGTAATCGAATTGAGCGTGTAACCCATCGCATACATCAGCGCAAACGTCGAAACAATCGAAGTCGGAATCGCCAAAGCCGCGATAAAAGTCGTGCGAATGTTCCACAGAAACAGAAAGACGACAATCGCCGCCAAAATTCCGCCGACGATCAAATGTTCTTCAATCGAATGCAGCGAATTCTCGATAAAAATCGAGTTGTCGCCGATCACTTCGACCTTGTAATTCTGCGGCAGTGAAGCGCGAATTTCCGCCAGACGACTTTTAATTTCGTTGGCGACCGCGACCGTATTTTGTCCTGATTGTTTTGAAACGATTAAAGTTACGGCGGGCTGACCGTTTAAAAGTGCCTGCGAGCGAATTTCTTCCGCGCCGTCTTCGACGTAGCCTAAATCTTTGACTTTGACCGAATAATTGCCGCGTGTAGCGACGACGACGTTACCGAATTCTTCCGGTTTTTTAATTTTGCCGAGTGTGCGGACGCTCGTTTCGGTCTGTCCTTCATCCAATCTTCCGCTCGGAAATTCGATATTCTGCAATTTCAGCGCGGTCGAAATTTCCGCCGCCGTGACGTTATACGAACGCATTTTGTCGGGATCAACCCAGACGTTGATCTGCCGGTCGCGCCCGCCGATGATCGAAATTTGCCCGACACCGTTGACCGATTCGAGTCTTCGTTTGATTTTTTTATCAGCCGTATCGGTGACATCGCGCAAAGATTCGGGCGCGGAAACGACGATTCGCAAAACCGGCGCGGCATCCGTATCGAGTTTCTGCACGGTCGGCTGTTCGGCGGTGTCGGGCAGATTCGGAATCACCGTCTGCACACGATTTTCGGCTTCCTGCGCGGCGACGTTAACATCTTTTTCCAGCACGAATTGAATAAAAACCTGCGAAATCCCTTCAATCGAAGTCGAACGCAATTCGTCAATGCCGCTGATATTATTGACGGCTTCTTCGACCTTATCGGTCACTTCCGTCTCGATTTCCTGCGGCGACGCGCCCGGATTAACGACCGTGATCGTGATCGTCGGAAAGTCAATCTTCGGAAAAAGATCAACGCCCAAAGAGAAAAACGAAAACGCGCCGACCGTCACTAAGGACAAGATCAACATCGTCGCAAACACCGGACGCTTCACACAAATTTCAGCCAGCCACTGCATAAATTCTTAAACCTCAATATCTAGTTTTGTTGGCTAACAATTACACCGTCGCCTAATTTATCAAGATTGGCGGTCGCAATCGTTTCGTTTTCCTGCACACCTTGTTTGATTTCGATCATCTCGTTTTCGAGCAGACCGACCTGCACCTGACGTTCGTTGGCAACGCCGTCTTTGATGACGTAAACGCGGCTCGTATTGCCGTCCGAACGCACGGCTGAGGCGGGAATCATAATGCCGGGTTCGGGTTTCGCCTGCGTGATGCGGACGGTCGCAAACTGTCCGGGTTTCAATAAACCACCGACGTTTTCGATTTCCGCTTCGACGTTCAGAGACCTCGAAGTCGCGTTGACGTTCGGCGCGATGCGGACGACCGTTCCCGCAAAATTTCTGTCCGGGTAAGCCGAAACCTGCGCCGAAATTCCCTGTCCGGCGGCGATCTTGCCGATTGACTGTTCGGGAATATCAATTTTCAGACGCAAAACCGAAGTGCGGACAATCGTCGCAATTTTGGCGTTCGGTGCGCTCGGCGAAATATATTCGCCCAAATCGGCGGTGCGTTCGGAGATATATCCGCTGAACGGCGCGTAAATTGCCGTATCGCCGACCGCTTTACGGGCTTGTTCGATACCCGTCAAAGCCGTGTTATATCCCGCCTGCGAAGTTTTGACATTTGCCCGCGCGGTGTCAGCCTGCGCCTGCGCTCCTTTGACCGCTTCCGCCGAAATGGAAATCGCCTTGACCGCGACCGCCGCGTTTGAACGCGCTTCAATTAGCTGTCCGGCAAGCTGGTCCCGCGCCGCCAGTTTCTGATCGCGGAACGAACGCGAAACATCGCCCGTCAACAATAATTTATCCGCCCGCACCAATTCCTTTTCGGCGAATGCAAGCTGCGCTTTGATCGAAATCACCTGCGAAAAGTCTTCGATATTAAAATTATCGCCCTGCGTCAGACCGAGACGAATTTGCTGCTGCTGAAGGTTGGCACGCGCCTGCCCGACTCCGGCTTCGGCTTGGCGGACGGTCGCCTGCACCTGTTCGATCTGCGAACGCGCCTGATTCGCCTGATCCTGCGCCTGTTCGAGCCGAATCTGTGCGTCCCGTGCGTCGAGCCTGACCATCACATCGCCTTTATTGATATAGCTTCCGACATCGAAATTAACTTCCGTGATCTTGCCCGCAACCGTCGGCGCGACATCCGATTGAGCGTCGCTCGCCAAATTTCCGGTCGCTTCAAAATACGTCGGAATCTGCCGCACGACCGCCTGTGCCGTCGTCACCGAAATCACCGTCGGCGCAGCGTTGGCGGCGTTGGCATTATTTGCCGAACTCGCTTTCGAGCCGCCGCAGCCGTTCAAAACCAAACCCGAAACGGCAAGCAAAACTACTGGAGCCGATAATTTAACTGATAAAAACTTTCTCATTACTCTCTATTTTTCGATGCCTTTCAGCAAAATCACGGCAAATTCACGCGCCGCTTCTTCATTGGAAATCTTTAAAATTAACTGTCCCTGATCCCACAAATTGTTATTGAGCGAATGATGCGTCACCATTCCCATCAAAGCGCGGACGGCGATACGCGGCTCGAATTCACGAAAAATGCCTTCTTTCTGCCGCTGTTCGACGTAACCGGCGAGCAGATTATAAATGTCTGTGACGAACCGCTCGAAAAACATCTGCGCCAGCGAATGACCTTCGAGCGCGGAGAAAAACAGCAGACGCATCATATCGCGGTCATTGTGGTGATGTTCCAAAACATTAAGAGCCATCGTGTAAAAAACGCCGAAATCATCGCGTTCAGCCATTTTCACATCCATCGCCGAAAGCGAAATCAACAGACTGCGATTACACGCCTTGCGGTCTATAATCGCCGCGTAAAGCTCGTCTTTATTGGCAAAGTGGCGAAACACCATCGCCTCGGAAACGCCCGCCGCCGTCGCAATCTCTTTGGTCGTCGTGCCTCGAAAACCGCTTTCGGAAAACACACGCATCGCCACGTCCAAAATCTGTTCGCGCCGCTCGTCGCCCGCCATCCGCGTTCCCGTTCCTTCCAAAACTTTTTCCAATTTCGTCTCCGTTTTTCAATAAAGTAAGTGCTTACTTACTTTCTCACTTTCAAAAATAAATGTCAATCGCCATCAAATTAAAACTTTCACAAGCGAGTATGCTTGAAATTCATTGAAGACACGCAGGCAGGCTGCCCGCGCTCCATCGGCATCGAATTATTTTTGTCGAGATGCTAAATTATTTTGCAGCAAATTAATTTGAACCTTTTTCTGCTATTTTGGTGCGTTTATAAACGGGAGATTTTTTTCTCCACGAAAATAAATTAAAAATCATCAGTTCATAAAGATTATGCAAAATTTACATCGTTTTTTCGCTTTAATCGTTCTTTCGTTTGCCGTGTTTTTTGTTTCGGCGCAGGCTCAAATGCCGGTCACCGATTCGCCGAATGTTCCGTTGACCAGCGTTTCGCAGTTTAAAGACGTTAAGCCGACCGATAAATATTATCCCGCGCTGCAATCGCTGGTCGAACGCTACGGCGTGGTTGAAGCGTATTCAGACCGGACTTTTCGCGGCGGGCAGCCGCTGACGCGCGAGCAGTTCGTGGTGATTTTGAACAGCAGTTTAGACCGGCTCAACGAATTGATCGCAACAGCCGAAGCTGATTACGATCCGCAGGATGATACCTATAATCTCGGAATCGCCGAATATATGACAAGCTACGACGCGAACGAAACGAACATCACTTCGATTTCGCAGCTCAAAGACATCAAGGCATCCTACTCGAACTATCAGGAATTAGAATCTATGGTCGAACGCTACGGCATTATTCTGGCGGATAAAGACAAAAATTTTCGACCGCAGCAAGCCGTCACCGAAAAAGAATTTTATCTCTGGATTAGCAAGATTTTTTCGGCAACCGTCAGCGGTACTCAGTCGGCAACCAAGCCGATCACGCGCGGTGATGCGATTATGATTTTCAATTCCGCGCTCGATTCAATTAACGATCAAATTATGGCTAAATCCGAAAAATACGACAAAGCCAGAGAGCAAAAACGGATCGAGTCTAAAACCAAAATCATTCAAAACCTGCCGTCGAAAGGTCGCGCACAAATCGTTAAAACCAAATTTTATGCGCGGGGCAACAAGTGCGCCGATCTTTCCGCCGCATCTGCAGAACTCAAATCAGCCTATGCGGACGACGGCGTTTGGGGCGATTACCGCATCAATGTCGGCGACAGCGGAGACATCGTGTATGAAACATCCGACACCTGCGCGAAAGGCAAAATCGTGCTGCTGCGCGTCGGCACGGCAATCGTCACGATGACGGACAAAGGCATCAAACGCCTCAAATAATTTCCTAACGGAACGCGAACATTCCTGTTCGCCGATCAACGCTTTCCAACCTCGAAATATCATCAATAGCTGCATAAAAAGATGTCGGAAAATAGCCGCAAAAAGACGCAAAAGGCACAAAAAGAAATTTTCCCGACATCTTTTTGGCGTTTTTTTGCGCTTTTTTGCGGTTATTATTTTCTATTTTCTTCGCGGCGGTTTGATTTTATATCTCGAATTTAAATAATGTTGACCGGCGAACAGGAATGTTCGCGTTCCGCCCGGAAGTTGTGATATTTTTTTGGATTATGGTCATCAAAAAAATTCCCCCGATGCTTTTGTTTGCCGCCGTGTTTTGTTGGCTGTTCGGAGTGTTTGCCGACGCGCAGGTGAAACTCGTGCCGCATAAAATTACTTTGAAAAGCGGCAAAAGTCTCAGTTTGAATCTGCCTGACGATTACGAAATTATGCCCGCCGCCGAAGATTTCAAGCGCGTCAGGTTTTTTGCCAAATCGCCCGACGGACGCATTTTCGTCACCGATATGCACGATTTGACCGACAACAAAAAAGGCGCGGTTTATATCTTGGACGAATGGAACGCCGAAACCGGCAAATTCGGCAAAATCACCGCTTATTTAACGAATTTGCAAAACCCGAACAGCGCACAATTTTACACCGACACAAACGGGCAGGATTGGTTTTACCTCGCCGAAACCGACAAGTTGACGCGCCGCAAATTTCAAAAAGGCGAAAACAAACCGACATCTAAACCCGAAACGCTGGCGACTTTTCCCGATTACGGCTTGAGCTATAAATACGGCGGCTGGCATCTGAGCAGAACGATGGCGTTTGCGCCGAACGGCAAACTTTACGTTTCGGTCGGTTCGTCGTGCAACGCCTGTGACGAAACGGAAAAGCAGCGGGCGAGCATCATCGAAATGAACGCCGACGGCACGAATCAGCGCACTTTTGCCAAAGGTTTGCGAAACGCGGTCGGTTTGAAATGGCGCGAAAACAGACTTTTTGCGACCAATCAGGGCGCGGATCATCTCGGTTTGCAGAAGCCCGACGACACATTTTACGCGCTCAAAGACGGCGCAGATTACGGCTGGGCTTCGTGTTATCAATCGAAAGGCAGAGTTTATTTCGACACGACCAAGCCGAACGAACTGAAAAAACCGACTTCAAGGCTCAAATCGTGCGCCAATGTTCCGGTTTCCGACGGATTTTTCCCGGCGCATTCGTCCGCGCTCGGCTTCGATTATTTCGGCACAGATGCCGACGACACGCTCAAAAATTCGTTTCTCGTCTCGCTGCACGGCTCGACCGACAAAAAAATCGCGCACGGCTACAAAATAGTTATTATGCGAAAAGGCAGGAAATTACAGAATTTTATCAGCGGATTTTTGCAGGGCAAAACCGTCGCCGGTCGCCCGTGCGATATTTTGAAACTGACCGAAGATTCGTTTCTGTTTTCCGACGACAATAAAGGCATTATTTACTACGTCAGAAAAAAGAAAAACCCTTAGTTGGAACGCGAACATTCCTGTTCGCCCGTGTGTTTATTTCAAGTGGGAAATTTCTCTAAACATCCGATTAACTTTGCTTTGTTTGAGCATCCGAAGCGAATGCTCACGCGAACAGGAATATTCGCGCTCCGGCGATACTTGCGCGAACAGGAATATTCGCGTTCCGGCGATAATTTGATGAACAAAAATCTTGCACTTTGACGATTTGCTTCTGCGTGAAATTTGCGCTTAACTATTCGGTAATGAACATTGGAATCACGGTTTATCCAACCTACGGCGGCAGCGGAATTGTCGGTTCGGAATTGGGGCGCGAGCTTTCTCTGCGCGGTCATAACGTCCATTTTATTTCGTCTGCACTGCCGACGCGCCTGACGGAACTAAACGACCGCGTGCATTTTCACGAAGTCGAAATGATGTCGTATCCGCTCTTTGAACATCAGCCGTATGATTTGGCATTGGCGACGAAAATGGCGACGGTCGCGCGTTCGGAAAAACTCGATTTGCTGCACGTTCACTACGCGATTCCGCATTCGATTTCGGCGATTCTCGCCCGCGAATCAATCAAGGATAAACGCTATGTTCCCGTCATCACGACGCTGCACGGCACTGACATCACGCTGGTCGGCGCGGATCGCTCGTATCTGCCGATCACGCGCTACGGTTTGCAGCAGTCGGACGGCGTGACGGCGGTTTCAAAATTTCTCAAGAAAGCGACAATTGAAACCTTCGATTACGACGACATCGAAGTGATTCCGAATTTCATTTCGCCCGATCTTTATCAGCGCGAGAAGGGTTCGACAATCTGTAAAGATTTGTCGCCGAATGGCGAAAAATTGCTCGTTCACGTCTCGAATTTTCGCGCCGTCAAACGTCCGCTCGATTGCGTCGAGATTCTCGCCAAAGTCCGCGAAAAAGGCGGCAATGCGCGGCTCGTTTTAGTCGGTGACGGACCCGAACTTTCCGCCGTGCGCCATCGCGCCAAGCAATTAGACGTTTTGGAACAGACGATTTTCGTCGGCAAACAGGCAAAAATCGTCAATTATCTCGCTGTCGCCGACGTTTTTCTGTTGCCGTCCGAAGAAGAATCCTTCGGTCTCGCCGCGCTCGAAGCCCAAGCCTGCGAAGTTCCCGTCGTCGCCACACGCATCGGCGGCATTCCCGAAGTTGTTTCGGACGGCGAAACAGGTTTCCTGAGCAATATCGGCGACACGGAAAAGATGTCCGACGACGCGCTCAAATTCGTCAAAGACGACGAGATGCGCCGCGCTTTCGGCGAAAAAGGACGCGAACTCGCCATCTCGCGCTACAGTTCGGAAAAAATTATTCCGCAGTATATTTCGTTTTATGAAAAGGTTTTACAGACGAAATCGGCGACGGCGTAAAAATTTTTAACCGTCCCGCTTCGCGTTTACACAGATAGACACAAATAAAAGCAGAGAAAAATTAACAGGGATGAAGAAGATCAAGAGGATTAAATTTAAGCCGTAAAACAAAGCTATTTTTTACTTTCTATATATATTTCCACTAGCAAAACTATTTTATACTCTTTGCCTGATCTGATTATCGTTTTTTATTTTTCCATCCGTGTTTATCTGTGTAAACGCGAAGCGGGACGGTTAAATTTCTTAATTTGCCATTCCTGCATCATTTTTTTACCATCAAACCTTATGCTCAAACGTCTGATGCACAAGCGCGAACGCTATTACGCGATGCTCAACGATAACCGCGTCGTCCGCGAATTCGGTTGGGGAACGAAATTTATTGATCCGAATTTCGCGGGCGATCCGCGCGAGTTTTTTCGTGAATATTCAAGGCGAACAGTGGCAAACAGCGATGAATTTTTCAGTCTGCCGGAGAAAATCAACTATGACTTACGGCAAGATAATTTGACTTGGGAAAGCGCAGTTAAAACCGATGCACCCGAAAACAACACGGCTTACGCGAAGTTTTTCCCTCACGAAAAAGACAAAAAATCGGCGGTCGTCGTGCTGCCGCACTGGAACGCGAAAGCCGGAACTTATTTCGATTTGTGCAAATTCTTCAACAAAGTCGGCGTTTCCGCGCTGCGTTTGACTTTGCCGTATCACGAGGAACGAATGCCGCCCGAACTCGAACGCGCCGATTATCTGGTTGCGCCGAACGTCGGGCAAACGCTTCAATCTCTCCGTCAATCGGTCGTTGATACCCGCGCCGCCGTCCGTTGGCTCAAAGAATCCGGCTACGAAAAAGTCGGCGTGATCGGCACGAGCATCGGTTCGTGCGTCGGATTTTTTGCCTTCGTTCACGATTTGACGATTGACGCGGGCGTGTTCAATCACGTTTCCGGCTATGTCGCCGATGTCGTCTGGCAGGGACTTTCAACTTATCACGTCAAACAAGGCATCGGCGAAAACGTAACGCTCGACGAACTCCGCGAATACTGGCTGCCGATCTCGCCGATGGCATATATGGACAAACTCGCCCAATTGCCGCCGCGCCCGCAGCGATATATTTACACACTCTACGATCTGACATTTCCCGTAGATTTATCACGCCAAATGATGAAAGCACTAGAAAAAACCGGCATCGCCCACGACAAAGTTTCAATTCCCTGCGGACATTACACTTTGGGCGAAAAACCTTGGGTTTATCTGGACGGTTACAAAATTATCTCGTTTTTGCGGAAGCATCTGCGGTAGAAGAAATAGGACGCGGACGAACGCGGATTAAGCGGATTTTCACGGATTTGTTAAAAAACTCATTAAATCTTTTCGATTATTGGCGAAAACTTTGCGGCGGTATTCAGCAGTTGTCCCGAAATTCATCAACAGACCGACTTCAAATCCGGTCGCTTTGAGATAATTCAAAAGTTGTGCTTCGTGAGAATTTATAATATGTTCGACGGCTTTGAGTTCAACAATGATGGAATTTTCAACAATTAAATCGGCATAATACTCTCCGACTGTCTGACCGTTATAATAAACTTTAATCGGAGATTGCTGCAAAATATTCAGATTCATTTGCTCAAGTTCTAAAAACAAAGCGTTCTCGTAAACCTTCTCCAAAAATCCATAACCGAGCGTATTGTAAACCTTATAAAAGGCTTTGATGATTAGTCCTGTGGTTTCTGAATGTTTAAGACTTTCCATTATTTTAAAAAAGCAAGACGCTGAAAAACATAGATTCACTGAATTTGCTCTCATATCTTATAAGGCAGCTTGGACAATAAATCAAACTATTTTAAAAACAATCCGTGAAAATCCGCTTAATCCGCGTTTGTCCGCGTGCCATTCCTTCTCTTCAATTGGCAACTTAAAATTCCCTTAACGAATCAGAAATTCACGAAAGCGATTTTCATAGCGTTTTTAGTTATTTCGACAAAGGCGGCAAATTTAAATGTTTAATCTGAATTCGGCACTTCGTTTAATTTTATTATTTTCAATCGGCTTTTCGTCGGCGTGTCGGGCGCAGAATTCGACGGTTTCGGGACAGCGTTTGCCTGACGTTTTTTCGTCGGCGAAGGATGAGAAACCGAAGCTCGCCGAAATCGGTTCGCCGCAGATTCGACAGTTGCTCGAAAGCGCGAACGAGCAGATGAATATTACGAAAGGCTACGATCCGTCGTATATCGTTCTCAAATATCCGAACGGCGATGTCGCGCCGGAAACGGGCGTTTGTTCGGATGTTGTCGTGCGGGCTTTTCGCGGCGCGGGCGTTGATCTGCAAAAGGAAGTTCACGAAGATATGGCGGCAAATTTCGACGTTTACCCGAAGAAATGGAAATTAAAAACGCCCGACACGAACATTGACCATCGCCGCGTGCCGAATCTGCAAACATTTTTTGCGCGGCGCGGAAAATCTCTGCCGACAACCGAAAACGGCGCGGACTATGCTCCCGGCGATGTCGTCGCGTGGGATTTGGACGGCAAAGGCTTAACGCACATCGGTCTGGTTTCCAACATCTACAACGAAAAAACCAAACGCTATTCGATCATCCACAACATCGGCGGCGGCGCGTCTCTCGAAGATGTCATCTTCGACTGGAAAATCATCGGACATTACCGATATTTTTAGAAAACCGAAGAGGTTAGAAAACAAACGGATTCATAGCAGAAAGCTGATTTGAATCCGTTTTATTACTTTAAATTGCCCTCAAATTTCGTAAAACGGGCGAAAGAGTTATCATAAAAATATGAATGAAATAAATGTTATCGGCGGCGGACTTGCCGGTGTCGAAGCGGCGTGGCAGGCGGCGAATACGGGCGCAAAGGTTAAACTTTACGAAATGCGTCCGGTCGCGCAAACGCCCGCGCATCGGACGGAAAATTTGGCGGAAATCGTCTGTTCCAATTCGCTCAAGACGGATGAAGTCGGCTCTGCACCGTATCTTTTGAAGGAAGAATTGCGGCGCGGCGATTCGCTCGTGATGCGGGCGGCGGCGGCAACCAAAGTTCCGGCGGGCGCGGCTCTCGCGGTTGATCGCGGCAAGTTTTCCGAATACATCACGCGCGAAATCGAGGCGCATCCGAATATTGAACTGATTCGTGAAGAAATCAAGAACATTCCCGAAGATGAAATCACGATTATTGCGACCGGACCTTTAACGAGTGAAGCGTTGACGGCGGAAATAATGAAATTTACGGGCGACGATCAGCTTTATTTTTATGACGCGATTGCGCCGATTGTCGCCGCCGATTCGATTGATATGTCAATCGCTTTCAAAGCCGCGCGTTACGGCAAAGGCGGCGACGATTACGTTAATTGTCCGTTTGACCGCGACCAATATGCGCGATTTTATAACGAATTAATCGAGGCGAAATCCGTGCCGCTCAAAAGATTTGAAGACACGAAATGGTTTGAAGCGTGTCTGCCGATTGAGGAAATGGCGCGGCGCGGCGTTGATACGCTGCGTTTCGGCTGTATGAAACCCGTCGGTTTGCCCGTGCCGGCGACGGGACGCGAACCTTACGCGGCGGTGCAGTTGCGGCAGGAAGATTTGATGGCGGACGCTTTTTCGCTCGTCGGTTTTCAAAATCATCTGAAATACGGCGAACAGGAACGAGTTTTGAAGTTGATTCCCGGACTCGAAAACGCCGAATTTCTCCAATTCGGGCAAATTCACCGCAACACTTTTATCAATTCGCCGCAGATTATCAATCAAACTTTGCAGACGAAAAAAGAGCCGAAATTATTTTTCGCCGGACAAATTACCGGTGTCGAAGGTTACGTCGAATCGGTCGGCACAGGCTGGCTCGCGGGTTTGAATGCGGCGCGAATTTTGAGAAATGAAGAGTTGCTCGTCGCGCCCGCGTCGTCGGCAATCGGCGCACTTTGCCGTTATGTTTCCAACGTCGAAACGAAAAATTTTCAGCCCGTCAATATCACTTTCGGTCTGCTCGAAGAACTGCCGCTCGAACTTCGCAAAAAACACCGCAACAAACGCGAACGCCACGGCATACAGGTCGGTCTCGCGCTCGAAAAATGGGACGCTTGGATGGCGCAAAACAATCGTCAGGCGGCGGCAAACGTATGATTTTACTGTTTTTACAAATTGAAGAACTGTTTCGCGGCAACGTCAATCGTCAGGGCATCATTCAACTGGTAATTTTTCTCGCGGCGTTGGCGGTCATTATTTCGATCACCGTTTTTATCGGCAGACAGGCGTTTAAATCCAAAAGATGAATTTTGAAATTTACATCATTCTGGCGGTTTTTGCCGTTGCGGTCGTTTATTCGTCGGTCGGACACGGCGGCGCGTCGGGTTATCTGGCGGTGATGGCGTTGTTCGGCATCGCGGCGACGGTCACGCGCCCGACTTCTTTGATTCTAAATTTGTTCGTCGCGTCCATCGCTTTCGTGCAGTTTTACCGCGCGAAGCATTTCGACTGGAAAATTTTTCTGCCTTTTGCTTTAGGCTCGATTCCGCTCGCGTTTATCGGCGGAATGATTCATCTGCCGACGACCGTTTACAAAATAATTCTCGGCGTGACGCTAATTCTGGCAGCGATTCGGCTGGCGATCAATCTGCGTTCCGAGATCGAACCGTGTGCGCCGAAATTTTGGGTTTGTCTGCTGATCGGCGCAATTTTGGGCTTAATTTCCGGTTTGGTCGGTGTCGGCGGCGGCATTTTCCTGACACCGATTTTGCTTTTAATGAATTGGACGGAGACGAAAAAAGCGGCGGGAATCTCCGCGCTGTTTATTCTCGTCAATTCGATTGCCGGTCTTTTAGGCAACTACGCGCAGGTTTTGGAAATTCCGCCCAATGTCTGGTTTTGGATCGGCGCGGCAATCATCGGCGGCATATTCGGCTCGACTTTGGGCAGTTTTCGTTTCAATTCGCTGACTTTGCGCCGCGTTCTCGCCTTCGGCTTAATCATCGCCGGTGCAAAATTAATTTTGACATAATGCGACTGCCAATCTCCCACCTGCGTTACAATAAAATTCGCCTTCCGGCTAACTAATTACTCACTTTCGGCATCGAACAAATTGTAAAAAAATGATTCACAGAATTTTGCTCACAATTTACATTTTCGCAGTTTTTGCGTCTGTTGCCATCGCTCAATCGGGGCGCGTCAAAACTATCGAAACGCCGACACCGACACCGAAGCGGACGAGCGGCGTGTATATACCGACGCAGGTAGATTTTCCGAAAACTTCGGCGACTCCGAAACCGAAAGTTGAAAAAGACGATGATCTGATTACCGTCGAATCGAATCTCGTGCCGATTCCGGTTTCGGTTTTGGACGCAGGCGGTCAGGCTGTGGCTAATTTAAAACTCGAAGATTTCGCGTTGCAGGTTGACGGCAAACCGGCGGAAATCGGCGGTGTTTCGCGTTCGGAATCGCCGGTCAGACTCGCGCTTTTGTTTGATAATTCGTCGAGCGTTTTGATCGCCCGCGATTTTGAAAAAAAGGCGGCAGTCAGATTTTTTCGCCGCGTTATTCGTCCCGATAAAGATTTGGTCGCGCTTTTTAGCGTGGCGACAGCTTCGCGGCTCGAACAACCTTTGACAAAAAATGTTTCGCAATTAACCGACGCTATTCAGGCTTTTCCGATTCCCGAAGGCGCGACCGCGCTGCTCGACGGCATTATCAAGGCGGCGGATTATCTCAAAAGCACCGACGGTCGGCGCGTCATCGTGATTGTTTCCGACGGCGACGATACGGTCAGCGACGCGACATTTGAAGACACTTTGAAAAATTTGCAGATCAACAACTGCCAGATTTACGTCGTCAAAACCACCGATTTTGAAAACTACAAACGCACCGGACAGCGCGGCGGCAACGCCAACTTGCGCCAATTAACCGCCGAACGCCGAATGCAGGAAATCACCCGTCAAACCGGCGGCGCAGTCTATTCGCCGCTCGACGAACGCGAACTCGATCAGGCATTTAACCAAATCTCCGCCGAACTCGCTCAACAGTATATCCTCAGCTATTACCCCGAAAACGAATCGGACAAACGCGGCGCATTCCGCGAAATTTCCCTCAGCATCAAAACCCGCCCGAACCTTTCCGTCCGCACCCGAAAAGGTTATTATGTGCCGAAAAAACGCTGAATCTTCAATCATAATTAGCTGAATGTAGTTTACTATTGGCTATTTACTGTTTACTATTTACGAAAATATGCTTGAAGAACTGCTGAAACAATTTCTCCAACACCTGCGCTACGAGCGTAATGTGAGCGCACACACACTGCGAAATTATTCGAGCGATTTGGGACAATTTCGTGATTATTTGCTAATTAAAGGCAAGATCGCCGACATCGCCGTCAGCGAGATTGACCATTTGACGATTCGTGAATGGATGTCCGAACTGCACGGCGACAATAAAAAGAAAACTTCGATTGCCCGAAAACTTGCGTCTTTGCGGACGTTTTTTCAATTTTTGGTGCGCGAAGGCGTGCAGGAAAATAACCCTGCAAAACTCGTCGCCACGCCGAAAATCGAACGCAAATTGCCGACGCATCTTTCGATGGAAGATGCCGTGCGCTTTATCGAAACGCCTGACTTAAATACGGATTTGGGCAAACGCGACCGGGCGATTTTAGAATTTCTTTACGCGACCGGAATGCGCGTCGGCGAACTCGTCGGATTGAACTTAAAGGACATTGATTTCCGCGAAAAACTCGTCCGCGTGACCGGCAAACGCAAGAAACAAAGGATTTTGCCGTTCGGCGAACCTGCGCTTCAAGCCGTGATGTTTTATCTCAACGAAACGCGCCCGACATTTCTGAATAACTGTCCGCCGTCCGAACGCGACGATCAAACCGTTTTCCTCAACTATCAAGGCACACGCATTACGACGCGTTCGGTCGGGCGAATGGTTGATAAATACATCAAAATCTGCACCGAAATCAACCGCGACATTTCACCGCATTCGCTCAGGCATTCGTTCGCCACGCATTTGCTCGATTCCGGCGCGGATTTGCGCGACATTCAGGAACTGCTCGGACACGCGCGGCTTTCGACGACGCAGATTTACACGCAGGTTTCGATGGAAAAACTGATCGAAGTTTACGACCGCGCACATCCGAAGGCTTAAACAAATCAGAACTACCCGCTTATCGCCGATAATTTTTTTTTGCTGAAACGCGGCGGTGTTATCAATATCAATCAGATATATGCTGAATGAGGTTAAGGAAAAATTACGCGGCACTAAAATTTACGGTTTTGTCGGCAATTATCTCTACGTTTATCGCGCACGGCAGTTCGATAAAAAATATAATGTCGAAACTGCCCGCGAAGTTCGTCTGAATGACCTGAAGATTGACAGTCCGAATCTCAAACACGGAGTTTTTTACGCCGGCACCGATTCCAAATCTTTTCCGATTGTTTTTGAACATCTGAAAATTGATTTCCCGGAATTCGTTTTCGTGAATTTAGGTTCAGGCAAAGGACGCGTGCTTTTGATGGCTTCGCTGTTCCCGTTCAAAAAAATTGTCGGCATCGAGTTTGCGCCTGAACTGAACGCCGTCGCCCGAAATAATATTTCAACTTACAAAAATCCGTTGCAGCAATGCCGCAACATCGAATCTCATTGTCACGATGCGGCGTTATTCGAACTTCCGCCCGAACCCTGCATCGTCGATGTTTTCAACGCTTTTCACGCCGAAATCGTCGCCCGCGTCGCGGCAAATATCGAACAGTCTCACCGAAAAAATCCGCGTCCGATCTATTTCGTCTATGCCAATGCGGTTCACGACGAAGTTCTGCGCGAAAATAAATTTTTCAAGCCTTTGCACACTGACAATTGGTATTCGATATATCAGTGCCGCCCTGAATAATCGAACGATAAAGCGATTGATTTTGAAATCTCGTCGTTTCTTCCATACCCGATTGTTTTACACAACTCTTACAATTATCATTTCGCAGACCTGTTAATCTTGAAACTGTCATAATTTTAGCAGTTATAAAAATTGATTAAATGCAAGAAGTTCTCGAAATCGGACAAACACGCGAAAGGGTTAACTGGCGGAATATGGTGATGGTGATCTCTTTTCACCTGATGCTGATTCCGGCTTTTTATTATTTGAGTTGGAAAAATTTTGCCATTATGCTGATCGGCAATTGGATTGTCGGCAGTCTCGGCGTTGGACTCGGGTATCATCGTCTGCTCACGCACCGCAGTTTTAAAGCTCCGAAATGGCTCGAATACACGTTGACGACGTTTGCCACGATGTCTATGCAGGACGCGCCGGACAAATGGGTGGCGACGCACCGCATTCATCACGCTTTTACCGAAGAACCGCGCGATCCGCATTCGACGCGACCGAGTTTTTGGTGGGCGCATATCGGCTGGGTCGTTTTCGGAACGGCGCAGGATCACGACGCGGCGACGTTTAAAAAATATATTCCCGATTTGCTTAAAGATAAATTTCACGTCGCTTTGTCGAAATATTATCTCGCGCCGATTATTATTTCGTGCTTTTTGCTTTACGCGATTGGCGGTTGGGGCGCGGTTTTGTGGGGCGTTGTCGTGCGCGTCGTGGTCGGCTGGCATACGACTTGGTTTGTTAATTCGCTGGCGCATTTCTTTGGCAAACGCGAGTTTGAAACGGCTGACGATTCGACCAACAACTGGTTTGTCGCATGGCTCACGTTCGGCGAAGGCTGGCACAACAATCATCACGCGTTCCCGACTTCGGCGCGGCACGGTTTGAAATGGTATCAGTTCGATATGAACTGGATCACGATTCAGGTTTTCAAAAAACTCGGCTGGGCGGAAAATATTCGCCTGTTCGACACCGACAAACCCGCCAAAGATTTGAAACGCGCGGCGTAAAGTTTTAGAATCTGTTTGAAAACTAAGGAATAAAACGCGGATGAACGCGGATTAAGTGGATTGACGCGGTTTTAATTGAAAAATCAGCGAAAATCCGCGTTCATCCGCGTTACAGCTCTTATATTTTGAGTTAATTTTTAGTTTTCAAACAGCTTTTTAGAATCAGCGGAGAAAATTGTTAGATTTTATACCGGAACTAATAATCTTTCTCTGCTTTCTTACGCGCCTTTGCGCCTTTGCGGGAAACATTTCTTAATTCGGAGATCAATTTATGAAAACTGAAGATGAACGCATCGCAACCTACGCTGAATTTTGGGATTTTTATGTTGCCGAACACAGCCAGCCGTTGACGCGACTGCTGCATTTCGTCGGCACTTCGCTCAGTCTCGTCCTTCTCGTCTGGATGTTTCGGACGGGCAACTGGTTTTATTTTCCGCTCTGTCTGATCGTCGGCTATGCCTTTGCGTGGACATCGCATTTTTTTGTCGAACATAATAAACCGGCGACTTTCAAATATCCTTGGTGGTCTTTTATCTCCGATTACAAAATGGTTTTTTATATGCTGACCGGCAAAATGAACCACGAAGTCGAAAGAGTTTCGCAGAAATAATTACAGGGATGAAGAGGATAAAAGAGATTTTTTAGAGTTTGCATTTAATAAAGTTTCATCTGATAAAGTTTGTATCTATCCTTTTTATCCCTGTTAATTTGTCTTAATGTTTTCCGAAATAATTTCAAGCGAACGATTGGCGCGGTATGAAATGTTGAAATGTCCGTCGTCAAATTCTTCGTGAATGTGCGGAATTTCAAATTCGCGCAGTTTTTCGCATAAAATTTTTGCTCCGATGTCGAGAAAAAACTCATCACGCGTTCCCGCATCAATAAACAATAATTTCAAACTTTTCAAGTTTTCCACAGACTTTTCCACAAGCCTGACGGGATCGTGCGCGAGCCATTTTTGCCATATTTCCTGACGAATCGCGCCGGTTTTTGTATCAAACGGCAGATCGAAATCCGCGCCGTTCGGCGAATAACACGCGCTCATTCCGATGATGTTTAAGCCGGAAAAATCGTCTTTGCCTTTTTTCGCGTTTTCGTCCCAAAATTTTTCGACGAGTTTTTGCGGTTTGCCTTTGACGGCGCGAAAAGCCTTCGGAAAATCGGGCAGATAACAATGCTCGAAATATGCGTCGCCGCTCGTCGAACACGCCAAACCGAAAACTTCGGCGCGGCGCATCGCCAACGTCAACGCGCCGTAACCGCCGGAAGATTTGCCCATCACGGCACGCGAATTCCGGTCACGAATCGTGCGAAAATTTTCGTCCACAAACGGCACGATTTCCTTGATTAAATAATCTTCGTAATCGCCGGTCGCGGTCGAATTAATAAACTGCGAACCGCCGTAGCGCGTGAAACAATCCGGCAAAACGGCGATCATCGGTTTAATTTTGCCGGATATAATCAGTTTATCCATCCGCTCGGCAAAATTCGGCGTGAAAGCCGAATTATTGAGCATCATCCGCCCGCGCCCGGTAAAACCGCTCAAAACATACACCGACGGGTAAGATTTCGCCTCATCATAATTCGGCGGCAGATAAACGATTACTTCGCGGGAAAATTTATCACCAAGCGGATTGTTCTTCAAAATTTCGCTCTCGTGCCAAAGATAAATAATTTTGCATTTTTGCTGTCCGGGTAAATTCATAAATTTAAGATTTCAGATTCAAGATTTCAGATTCTTACATTTTCCATTATCCATTATTCATTATTCATTATCCATTGCCCGACCTTTGCGCTAAGATGTAAAGCTATGGCTGGCGAAATATTTTCCGTTGATCCGAACGCGCTCAATTCGACGATTGAATTTTTAACGGCGATGGTCACACCGACTTTGCTGATTTCGGCGACGGGTTCGCTCGTGCTTTCGACCTCGACGCGGCTCGGTCGTGTAGTTGACCGCGCCCGCGAACTCGAAGGAAAACTGAGCAGTTTGATTTTAATCGAAGACAAAACGACGATTCCGCTTTACGATAAACGTCTCGACACCATCGTCAGGCTGATTGACAAAGTAACCAGCCGTTCGCGGATTTTGCAGCGGGCGTTGAGCGCGTTTTATTACGGTCTCGGTTTTTTTATCTTAACCAGTGTGACGATTGCGATTGCCGCATTTTTCACTTCGTATCGCTGGATTCCGATTCCGGTCGGTATCATCGGCATTATGTATCTTTTCTGGGGCAGCGTTCAAATGTTGCGCGAAACGAGGCTCGCCACCGTCACCATCAATGCCGAAATGGATTTCACATGGACGCTCGCCAAAGCCGTCGCGCCCAAAGAAATTATCAGCCGATATACTAAAATAATTGACGAAAACATCGAAAAAACTAAAGAGTAAAGACAAAGATTTGAACACTGATTGGACGGGTTAAGCGGATTGAGCGCATTTTTAACAGTTTATTTTTCAAATACTTCGCGTCTTTGCTCTTCAATCAAATTACATTTTTACAGGGATGAAGAGGATTAACGGGATAAGTTAAAGCCGCAGAAGACAGTTTTTCAATCCCTGTCCATCCCTTTAACTCCTGTCAGTTTCTTCTAAAATTTTGCACGAATTTATTTTTTTCAACGGTCAAATTCTTCGCGCCGCCGATGCTTTGTTTCCGGCGATTTCATCCGCTGTGCTTTACGGCAGAGGAATTTTTACGACCGTAGCGATTCGTGATGCCGAACCTTTTTTATGGGACAAACATCAGCGCAGATTGAGCGATCACGCTAAGAAAATCGGGCTGGATTTAACCGATTTTGATGAAACGGAAGTTAAAAACGCACTTTTTGAGATAATCGAAAAAAACAAATTTACAGACGGACGCGCACGGCTGACATTTTTCGACGAGGGCGCGGGAGAAATTTGGAAATTTGACGAGACTAAAAAAACCGGACTTTTAATCACGACTGCCGATTTTCGAGTGTTGCCGCCAAAATTGCGTCTGACCGTTTCGCCGTATTCGATAAATTCGCGTTCACCGCTCGCCGGTGTCAAATCTTGCAATTATCTGGAGCAAACGCTCGCGCTCGACGAATCGAAAAGTCGCGGTTTCGATGAAGCCGTGCGCCTCAACGAACGCGGCGAAATCACTTCGGCGTGTCTGGCAAATATTTTTTGGCTGAAAGATGAAAAACTTTTCACGCCTGCGCTCGAAACGGGTTGTCTGCAAGGCACGACGCGTGAATATTTGATGGAAAACGCCGATGTAATCGAAACCTGCGCTCGATTGGAAAAATTATATTCCGCCGACGCGATTTTTTTAACATCCGCCGGACTCGGAATCGTGCAGGTTGATGAAAATCAGAACCGCCTGCGTGAGTGGGCGGGATAATTTGGGCGCATCCAACCGTATTAATGTTTTGCGTTCGTATAATTTAAGGTTGAACCGCCCGCTCACGCATTCGGTTCTGACTTTAGCCGCACCCCAACGCAAAAAAAACGCCTGCCGAAAGCAGACGTTTTAAGTGTAAATTTAGCTGGAAACAATTATCCGGCGGTTTCAAATAAAGCTAAAATCTGTTTTCCTTCATTTGAACGCGGATCAATTGTTCGCAGATGTTTCGGTCCCTGCATTTCCCAAATCGCCGTCACGCTGCCGTCTTTTTCGACCGCGTGATATGAAACATCTTCCATATTTTCAGCCGTTTCTGCGGCTTCCGTATTCTCGGTCATTTCGGCAGTTTGAGCGGTTTCCGTAGTTTCCGCAGCAGTTTCGGCTGCCGGTGTTTCTGTAGTTTCGGCAGTTTGCGCCGCTGTTTCTTCTGACATTATCTAAAATTCTCCTCTGATATTTGGTTTTTTATATTGTAAATCGTGAATCGTGAAAAGACAATAAACTTTTTAATATATGGTATTTTGTCATATTTTACGCGCATTTGTCGAGATTCGGCGTTCGAGATTAAATATTCG
Source organism: Pyrinomonadaceae bacterium (assembly GCA_965247235.1). Taxonomy (GTDB): domain Bacteria; phylum Acidobacteriota; class Blastocatellia; order Pyrinomonadales; family Pyrinomonadaceae. Next base: position 3,765,260 of record OZ252004.1, on the reverse strand, counting down.
AGATTTTCGTCCGTGATGTAAAGTTAATTTAATTGCTCAAAATTACTTTTCATCTTCACTTCGCGTCTTTGCGCCTTTGCGGGAAAATTCTTTAAAACATTCATTCTCCACAAATTAAAGAGCAAATATTTTGAGATAATTCACATTAAAACTTGTAAACTATTACGCCGAATGAATAAATCAGACCTGAGAAAACTTTACCTCGAAAAGCAGAAAAACCTCTCGACCGAAGAAAGGTCGGCGTTGAGCGTTCAAATCGCTGCCAATTTTTTCAGCGGTTTTGATTTGCGCCGCATCGAATATCTGCACTGTTTTCTACCAATTATAAAATTTAACGAAATTGACACGCGCCCGATTTTCGAGCGTATTTGGACTGATTTTCCGCACATCGAAACGGTCGTGCCGCGCGTTGATTTTCAAACTTTGGAGATGCAGAGTTTGATTTTTACCGATCAAACCGCACTCGTCAAAAACGTCTGGCAGATTGCAGAACCTTCGCACGATCAAACAATCGAACCGTCGAAAATTGATGCCGTGTTGGTTCCTTTGCTGTGTTTCGATACGCGCGGTTTTCGCGTCGGTTACGGCAAAGGTTTCTACGATAAATTTCTCAAAAACTGCCGCGCCGACTGCCTGAAAATCGGTTTGAGTTATTTTCCGCCCGTCGCTCAAATCTCCGACGCGAACGATTTTGATGTCAAACTCGATTTCTGCATCACAGGGGAAAATGGAAAATGGAAAATGGAAAATGGAAAATGATTGGGAAACAAAAATTATTTCTCGTGTTTTTAAAATTCCATTCTTAATTTTCCATTTTCCACCTTCTATTTTCCATTATCTTCTCGCTCGTCATTTTTCCCGACAGTAAAACGAGCGGAATGCCGCCGCCGGGATGCGTTGCGCCGCCGACGAAATATAAGTTTTCGATGTCTTTCGATTTGTTCGGAACGCGCAAAAAAGCCGAGAAAATTCCGTTTGAAGAGATGCCGTAAATCGAGCCGCGATTGGCGCGATATTTACTTTCAAAATCTCCGGGCGTGATGATTTGTTCGTAATCTATTGAGCTTTCCAAATCTTTTAAGCCGAAACTTTCGAGTTTTTTGATTATCAAATTGCGGTAATTTTGCTTTTCATTTCGCCAATCGAATTTTTCGCTCGTGTAAGGCGCATTGACTAGAACGAACAGATTTTCGTGTCCGTGCGGTGCTTGCGAATCGTCGGTGCGCGAAGTCGCGCAAATGTAAATCGTCGGATTTTCGGCGGGAATTCTGCGTTTGAAAATCGCGTCGAATTCGTCTTTGTAATCGTCGCTGAAAAAAATATTGTGATGCGCGAGTTGCGGAAATTGTTTTTTAACGCCGAGCAGCAACACGAATCCGCTGCACGACGGTTCGCGGTTTTGATATTTTTTATTTTTGGCGGGCAGAAGATTGCGGTAAGTTTCAATTGCGTCGGCATTTGAAACAATAAAATCCGCCGCCAAAACTTCGCCGTTTGCCTTGACACCGACGGCTTTTTTATTTTCGACGACGATGGTTTCGACTTCCGAATCGGTCAGAAATTTTACGCCGAGTTCCCTTGCCAAACGCTCTAAAGCTTTTGGTATCCGATACATTCCGCCGCGCACAGACCACGCGCCCAAACCGAATTCGACATACGGAATCAGCGCAAAAGTCGCGGGAATTTGATAAGGCGAAGAACCGTTATAAGTGGCAAAACGATTGAAAAGCTGTTGAAGTTTTTTTGACTGAAAATATTTCGCGTTATGTTTGGCGAGCGTTTTTAAGGTCGAAATTTTGAGCAAATCCGGTAGATTTTCCCGCGTCAGCAGTTGCGGCAGATCATTCAAACTTTTTGCCAGAAAAGTTCTTTCGGAAATCTCGTATTTTTGTTTGGAATCGGCAAGATATTTGCGGAAATTTTCAACGTCTTCCGGTTCGACTTTGGCAATTTCACTTTCCGTTTTTTCAATATTCTGCGAAGCGTCAAAAACCGTTTCATCAGACCAAAAATAACGGCAAATCGGTTCAAGCGGAACGATGTCGAGATAATCTTCGATGCGCCGTTCGCAAAACGTAAACAAATCTTCCAAAACGTGCCGCATCGTGAGCAGCGACGCGCCCGTGTCAAATTTATAACCGTTCGCTTCGACCGAATTAACCTTGCCGCCGACACGCTCGTTCTTCTCCAAAACCGTCACCGAAAAACCCGACTTTGCCAAACGACAAGCTGCCGAAAGCCCGCCGATTCCCGCGCCGATGATAATAATTTCTTTCACAGGATTAATTTACCACAGAGATACAGAGAAAGATTTGCCTACGAAACACACGAAAGAAACGAAATAAGAAAACAAATTAAAAAGATTTTGTTTTATTTTCGTGCTTTTCGTGTGTTTCGCAGGCAAATGTCTTTTTCTTTATCTTCTCTCTGCGTCATTGCGCCTTTACGTTAAATCTTTTTAACAAATTTGCGGATTCTATCGAGCGCAATTTCGATTTGGGCGTAAGATTTGCAGTAAGCGATGCGAATGTGATTTTCGCCGCCTGCGCCGAATGCCGAACCGGGAATGACGGCGACTTTTTCTTCATTTATCAGCCTGTCAGCGAAGGTTTCGTCGTCCAAACCTGTGCCTGTAACTGACGGAAAAGCGTAAAATGCTCCTTTCGGCTCAAAGCATTTCAAACCCATTTCATTTAACGACGACACGACCAGTTTGCGGCGTTTGTCGTATTCGGCGAGCATTTCCTGCACGAACGGTTCGCCGATTTCGAGCGCATTTAACGCGACGAATTGCGAAATTGTCGGCGCACTCATCACGTCGTATTGGTGAATTTTGCCGAATGCTTCCATCAATTCGCGGTTCGCGCAGACGTAGCCGACGCGCCAGCCGGTCATCGCGTAATCTTTGGAAAATCCGCCGAGCAGAATCGTCCTGTTTTTCATCTGCGGCAGTGCGGCGAAACAAACGTGTTCGACACCGTAAACCAGCCGGTCGTAAATCTCGTCGGAAATTATTAATAAGTCGTGTTTTTCTGCTAATTGCGCGATTTTAAGAGCGTTTTCGCGCGACAAAACCGCGCCGGTCGGATTATTCGGAAACCCTAAAAAAATCGCTTTTGTGCGCGGCGTAATCAACGGTTCGATTTCCTCCGCCGTGATTTCAAAATTATTTTCGGCGCGGCAAGTAACCGTCACGGGAACGCCGTCGGCGAATAAAATTTCGGGTTCATATGCGACAAAACACGGAGTCGGCACGATAATTTCGTCGCCCCCATTGCAAATCGCGCCGAAAACGCAGCGCATCGCTTCGCTGACACCGACGGTAATCATCATTTCGCCGTCCGGCTGATATGAAACTCCGTAAAGGTTTTCGAGATGTTCGGCGAGTTTTTCGCGCAGTTCCATCAAACCGGAATTTGCCGTGTAATTGGTTACGCCGCGCAAAACGGAATCGAATCCGGCTTGAAAAATCGGCTGCGGCGTGACGAAATCGGGTTCGCCGATACCGAGCGAGATCACGTCCGGCATCTTCGCGGCAATCCCGAAAAATCGGCGAATTCCCGAAGGTTTAACTTGATGAATGCGGTCGGCGATGAATTTGTTTTTTGAAGATATTTGCGGAATCATTGGTCAGTATTTAGAAGTCAGTAGTCAGTAGTCAGTAGTCAGAAAAATCTATATTCTGTATCTTTCGTTTTTTATATTAGCAAATTTCCTCGCTGGAAATCAGATTGAAAATTCTTATTTCCAACTTCCGACTACCGACTTCCGACTTCCGACTTCTGACTTCAAATGCAATCGTGCTAGAATGCAAAACTAAGTATTGCTGCACAGATTTTTAAAACCCGGAATTGCTCTGAAAGTTAATCACCGAAAAGATATGAAATTCTGTCCCGTTTGTAAAACCCGTTACGATGAAGAAATTTTGCGCTTCTGCACGAAAGACGGTGCGCCTTTGGTTGATGAAAACCCGCCGAATTTTACCGAAATGCCGAGCGCGTCATACAACGCCGATGATTTGGGCGAAGAGACGGTGATTCGCCGTAATCCGAAACCGAACGCGACGATTCCCGCACCGCTGCCCGATGATTTTGAAGATGAACGGTCAGCGGCAAACGCCCGAAATGTCAAAGAACGCATCGTCATTCCGACGACCGAACCCGCGCCCGAACCGCCGATTCGCACCAAAGCCGTCGTTTACGAACAAAAACGCGGATCAAACACGACAAAAATCGTCGCGCTGACGGTCATCGGCACACTCGTCGCCTTAACCGCTGTTTTCGGTGCATTTTGGGCGATGCGCTCGCCGTCTTCAGGCAATACGAACGTCAATGTCAACACCAATCCTTATAACATTAGTGCCAATTCGCTCAACGCCAACGCCGACAATTCTTCGTTTAATTTCAACGCGGCAAGCAATATCGGCAACATTTCAAACAGCAACGCCAACATCAGCGGCAATATCAACTCCAACACTAATTCCAACATCGGAATAAATTTCAACATCGCCAAAACACCGACACCGCGACCGACCGCGACCGCGACACCGCGACCGACAGTCACGCCTGCCGGCAACACAAACTCGGCGGTCAACGCCAATTCAAATGCCGCGCCGACTCCGACCGCGACACCGACACCTGCACCGACTCCGAAAGTTGCGCCGACCGTGCCGCGTCCGTCAATTACGCCGACACCGACACCGCCGCCGGTTAATCGTCCGGTCAACGCCGGAGTTTTAAACGGTCAGGCGATCAGTCTGCCGAAACCGGCGTATCCCGCGCCCGCCCGCGCCGTCCGCGCCAACGGTCAGGTCACGGTGCAGGTCACGCTCGATGAAAACGGCACGGTCACTTCCGCCAAAGCCTTAAACGGTAATCCGCTGCTGCGCCAGCCAGCCGAAGCCGCCGCCCGCCAATCGCGCTTCAACCCGTTCCGCATTTCCGGTCAAGCCGTTCCCGCGACCGGCGTTCTGATTTATAATTTCGTCAATTAACCGCCGGAAGTTAGCCACGAATTACACGAATAAACACGAATTAAATCAAAAGGCTTCAGATGCTTTTTAGTTTGTGCTGTTTAGTTTTTTCGTGCTTATTCGTGTAATTCGTGGCTAAAACTCTTTCTCAAATGAGCGAAATAGCGGCTTCGACGGAGCGGCGCGGATCGGCAACGCCCCAGCCTTGACGGTCAACTTCGTAATGCGGCAGACGTTCGGCGGTCGTGATTAATATTTTTTTGATTTGCTGCGGCGTGAGATTCGGATTGGCTTCGAGCATCTGCGCGGCGATTGAAGAAATAATCGGCGCGGCAAAGCTCGTCCCGTCAACGTATTTGTAATGTTTGTTGATAAGATTTTCCTGCGTTTGTTTGAGCGCAATAATTTGGCGAATCAGATACGCCGGACGGTCGAGCGCGGCATCGAGTTCGGCATCGAGTCCGGCATTTTCTTCGATGATCGAATGCAGGTTTTCATCGGCGGCGCGATCTAGTGTTTCGATTAAATCGGCTTGTTTGGCGGTCGGCGTGTTCGGCAGAATCGGCGCGGGAACCCAGATCGAAGGCGCGATAATTTCCGGTTTTTGCAACCCGTCAACTGTCGGTCCGTAGCTTGAACGATACATTCCGCGACGGGCGCGATTGATCGAATTGGCATCGTCGAGACCGCCGACCGCGATTGCCGACGGCGCGGATGCGGGCGGAAAAACCGGGTGCGTCGGCAAATGTCCGGCGTTGCCGACGGCGCAGACAATCGTCAAACCGTGTCTGCTGCATTCTTCGACCGTCTGCGAAAGCGAATCGTGCAGATAGCTTTGCTCAAAATCACCGCCGGCTGAAATATTAACGACCTTGATATTATATTTCGCACGATTTTCGAGAATCCATTCGAGTCCGTCCTGAATATTCTGTTCGGTAATGCGTCCGGTGCGGGCGAGTTTGACCAATACAACTTCGGCATCAGGCGCGATGCCGCGATAAAATCCGTTCGACATCCCGCCGTTGCCCGCCGCGACGACGCTCGTCATCATCCCGTGCCAACTGGCGACATCGGGCTGAAATAATGTAGACAAATCGCCGTCGCCGGTCATCATATTTCGATAAGCGAGAATACGGTTGCGCGGCGTGGTCAGGTCAATATGCGGATAAAAACCCGAATCGAGAAAGGCGATGGTCACGCCTTTGCCGGTGAAACGCTCGTCGGAATCGAGCCGCAGAGGTGTCGAAAGAATATACGAGCCGTCTTTTTTCATCGCCGCGCCGCTCAAAATCTGGTCTTTGGCGCGTTCAAACAGGCGCACACAGCGGGCGCAGACGGCTTGAAAATCTCTGGTTTCCGGCGCATTGGCGTAAATCAACCGCTGCAAATCGTCGTCTAAAACGATCAGCGGCACATATTCGTCGCGGGTTTCACGCGAACAAACCGGACAGACGCGCTCGCCGCCTGCTAAGTCTGCGCCGGTCGGTCGCTGTAAATTTGAAAATTCCGAACTCGTCATTTTTGGATTTTATTGATTGTGTATTCGGGCAAAATAAATTTTAATTTTGTGCAGAAACGCGCACGAAGTAAGTGTGTTTTCTGTCAATTATACACACTTACTTCGTGCGCGTTTCTGCATTCTCGAATATTCCTCACAACTGCCTGATTATCAGCCAACAAGAGCAAAAATTAATTTCGTTAATTTCCCCGAACAACCTATCACTTTAAAAATTTCCGCGCCGCGCCGTAAACTTCGTTGACGCTGATTTCGTCAATTTTACCGCTGTTAACGATTTCCAATTTGCTGCTTAACGGCAAAAATTCGAGCGGCGCGGCTTGCTCCATCACGATCACGAGCGGTGCGCCCGCGAGTGCGCCGAGATGCGCCACGCCCGTGTCATTGCTGACCAAAACGTCCAGACGCGCAAGTGCGGCGATCAATTGCGCGAGGTTTAATTTTTCGATAATAACGGTTTCCGGCGGGAAGATTTTCGCAACCTGTTCGCGCCAACCGTGTTCTTCGGGACCAAGAAAGACGAGCGGCTGAACATCATCTTTTTCAATCAAAAGCCGCGCGAGTTCCGCAAAATTCTCTAAACTCCAACGACGGCTCGGATTGCCCGCGCCGGGAAAAAGTCCGGCGAGTTTGGCGTTTTCGAGATTGTTTTTTTTGAACAATTCGGCGACAAAGTTTCGATCTTTCGTTTGCGGCTCGATGACGATTTCACGCTGCGCCGTTTCGATTCCGAGCGGCAGCAAAACATCTAAATATCTCTCTGTCAGATGTTTAGCTTTGTCTTCGAGCGGCGGTTTGGCGGGAAATCTTGCCAGACGATCAAGCGAACGGCTTTCGCGGTTGGCGTAAAGTCTCGATTTTGCGCCGGACAAAAATCCGAGCAGATTCGTTTCCGGCAGACTGTGCAGATCAATTACGAAATCGAATTTCCGCCGACGAATATCGCCGACGATTTTAAGAATTTTGCCGATAGAAGAAAACTTCTTCCCGTCGCGCAGTTCAACGCGGTCAACGACGATGATTTCCTCGAAAAGTTCGCTGATTCCGACAATCTCCGCCGCCGATTTGCCGACGAGTGCAGTAATTTTCGCTCCGGGAAATTTGCCGGCAATCGCTCTGAGTGCAGGCAACCCCAAAACAACATCGCCGAGCTGTCCGAAATGAATGATTAAAATGTTGTTGGGTTCGGGATTCAAGATTTCAGATTCAAAATTCAAGATTCAAATTAGAATGTAATGACTGGAGCGCAGGCATCTTGCTTGCCGTCCGTGCGGCGCGTGAGCAACGCACGGACGCATGGTTGGGTTGCTCCGAACGCAACAGTTAAAATTAATCGTCGCGTTCGATAAAATTTCGACGCGCAAAACCTGCGTGAACAGATTTCTGCTGACTTCAATAAACGCTTGCCGTCGCCGTTCTTGCTGCGCTCGAACGGTGCAAGCCGGCGGCTTGCGTTCCGGTCATTGAATCTTAAATTTTAACTTTCTCTCAAATCCTTGCCGGTCATTTCGGCGGGTTTTTCGATGCCGAGAATGCTTAAGATGGTCGGGGCGATGTCTTCGAGTGCGCCGTTCGGACGGAGCGTCAGACCGTTGGCGCGTTCGTCAATGTAGTGCAGCGGAACTTGGTTGGCGGTCGGCAGCGGATGCGGTTCGCCGGTCAACAGATCAGCCATTTCTTCGCAGTTGCCGTGCGAAGACGTAATCAGCGCGATGCCGTCGAGTTGGCGGATTTTCGCCAGAATTCCGCCCAGACAAGTGTCAACATACTGCACGGATTCGATGGTTTTTTCTAAATTTCCCGTCTGCGCGACCAAATCCGACGCAGGCAGATTGAGAATAAAAACGTCGTTTTCACCGGCTTCCAAACCGCGCAGAAATTTGTCCGTGACTTTGAAACTTCCGGCTTCCGGCTGCGCGTCGTAGGCTTCGACCTTTGGCAAATTAATCAATACGCGCTGTTCGCACGGGTGTTCGTTTTCCACGCCGCCGTTAAAATAATACGTCAGATGCGGGTAACGCTCGGTTTCGGTGACGCGGTAATTCAGCACGCCGTATTCGGCAAAAACCTGCGCCAGCACGTTGGTTTCCGTTTCCGGTCGAAAGGCGACGGGCAGATTGAAACTGCGGTCGTATTCGGTCAGGCAGACGGCTTCGACTTTCGGTTTATTGAGCGAGGCGAGATCGGTTTCGTCCATGACAGCGAGCGATTTGGCGAGTTGGCGCATTCCGTCGCCGCGATGGTTGAAAAAGATCACGACATCGCCGTTTTTAACCGTCGCCAGAGGTTTGCCGTCGCGCGTTTCGATGATGATCGGCGCGATAAATTCGTCGGCGATGCCGCGCAAAAACGAACTGCGAACTGCCGAAACCGGATCGGATGCGCGTTCGCCTTCCGCGTGGACGAGCATCGTGTAAGCGCGTGCCGTGCGTTCCCAATGCCGGTTCGTATCCATCGCGTAGTAGCGTCCGCAAAGCGTCGCAATTTGCCCGATGCCGATTTCCGCCATCTTTATTTCGAGAGCTTCGGTGTAAATATCGGAGGTTCGCGGCGCAACATCGCGCCCGTCTAAAATGCTGTGAACAAAGACTTTTTCCAATTTTTCGCGCTTTGCCATCCGCAGCAGTGCGAACAGCGTTTCGGGAATCGAATGAACGCCGCCGTCGTTCCAGATGCCGATCAGATGCACCGACGAATCGTTCTTCTGCGCCTTGGCAAACGCTCTCTTCAACACCGGATTTTCAAAAAACGCGCCTGATTTGATGGCGTTTTCGATCCGCGAAACATCCGTTTTGACGATTCGCCCCGCGCCGATATTCAAATGCCCGACTTCGGAACTGCCCACCGCGTCCAACGCCAAACCGACGCGCGTTCCGGCAGCCGACAAAAATGTCTTCGGGTATTTTTGATTGATTTCGTCGTAATAAGGCGTGTTGGCAAGCGCGATGGCATTGCCTTCGCGCTTCGGCGAATAACCCCAACCGTCAAGAATAATCAACGCCAACGGTCTTTTTTTGTTTCCGTCTTCCATTTTAGTTCCAAAACCGAACGTCCAATTTTTAAATTTAACCGTGAACATAACAATTTTGCGGGGGCAAGAAAAGTTTTGAAATCATTGTTAAAATGACGACCGCCAAATTGTTCGATAAAAAATTAATGACCAGAAAAAAGATTACTACAAACTGACGCAAAGTAGGAAATGTAAAGTGCAGCGGAAAACAGTCAGCCGATTTTCTTTCGCGTTAAAATCATCTTTTAACCGGAAAGGTAACGCAGTCCGTCCCGGCTGCCGTCGCGGGCGCGTCTCGCGTCCGTGTGGGGAAAACTCTTGCGTAAGCAGGTTACACGACGGCAGCCGGGACGGACTGCGTTACTTTTCTTTTGACCAGCACAGGCAAAATTAACGCTAACGGAAACAAATAAATCAAAAAACCGCTTTGCATATAAGCTATAAAATCAGAAAATTCGGATGTCATAAACAATCCGCCGCTCAGGATTCCGGTTAAAATGCCCAAAATGAAAACCGACGACGGCATCAACAGATGTTTCGGCTTTCGCCAGTTGCCTAAGCCGAACACGATCAGCAACGACGGCACCAGAAACATCAATGTCAGCATCAGAAACTGACTTAAACCGAGATGCGCCGGAGACGAACTTTGCAGTCCGACCGAAATCATTGCCGGCAGTATAAAACTAAAAATATAAAGCAGCGTCGCGCCGGGAAAAAACAGCAGAACTTGTTTCAGAATAGTTTTGACAGCGGTTGATTTTCCCTCGTAATCATCTGACAATTGATTTTTTGAAAAGTGCGCGTTGTCCGCCTTAATCAACGGTTCGTTTTTGTTAAAATATTGATATGCCTGAAAATCATCCGTAGTATTTTCGCCCCGTTGTTTCGTGTCGGTTCTGTTCATAAATCTCGTGACCTCCGGCAAATTTTTCGATTAAACGTATTCTAAAATTTTCAGTCCGTTTTTACAATTTTATTTTCTCAAACCTCTTTCAATAAACGCTATGACCGACCAAAACCTTCTCGAACATCAGCCAATCGCGTGGACACCGACCGACGAAAGCATCGAACGCGCCCGATTAACAAAATTTATGCGGCAAGTCGGCGTGAATTCGTTTGACGAACTTTATCGTTATTCGATTGAAAACGTCGAAGCGTTCACCGCCGAAGTTGTTCAATTTTTAGACATCAAATTCGATCCGCCGTATAAAAAACTGCTCGATACATCAAACGGCATCGAGTTTCCAAACTGGTGCGCCGGCGCGGGTTTGAACATCACGGAAACGTGCCTCGACCGCTGGCAGACGGACGAAATGAAAGACCAGCCCGCGATAATTTGGGAAGGTGAAGAAGGCGAAGTTCGAGAAGTAAGTTATGTAGAACTGCTTGAGGAAGTTGAAATTTGTGCGGCAGGTTTACGAGTGAACGGTTTATCGAAAGGCGACGCGATTGGTATCCACTTGCCGATGATGATTGAAACCATCATTGCGCTTTTGGCAATTGGCAGAATTGGAGCGATTGCTGTTCCGGTTTTTAGTGGCTATGGAATAGATGCAATCGCTAGCCGTATGAATGCGGTTAAGGCAAAAGCGTTATTTACCTGTGACGGTTTTCCAAGACGCGGAAAAGAATTTAAGGCTTTTGAAGTTGCTGAACAGGCTGTCAAGCATTGTCCAAATATCGAAAAAATATTTGTTGTTGAACGCATTGATGAAAACTTCGAGAGTAAAACTAATAAAGTTTTAGAATGGAATTGGTTGAATATTGATGGCAGTGATGCAACTATTTGGGTTGATAGTACTCAGAAACAATCGGACAAATTTCTTCGAGTTGAGCCAACGCTTGCCGAAGACCCGCTGATAATTCTTTACACTAGCGGCACGACGGGCAAGCCGAAAGGGATTTTGCACACGCATTGCAGTTTTCCGATCAAAGCGGCGCAGGATATGGCTTTCGGGACGGATGTCGGGAAAGGGACGCGCATTTCTTGGATCACCGATCTCGGCTGGATGATGGGACCGTGGCTGATTTACGGCGCGTTGATCAACGGCGCGACGATTTGCCTTTACGACGGTGCGCCCGATTATCCGAAGGCTGATCGGATGTGGGAATTTTGCGCGAAACACAAGGTTGAAATTTTGGGAATCTCGCCGACGCTTGTTCGCGCACTTGCCACGCACGGCGACGAATTGCCGAAAAAGCACGATTTATCGTCGTTACGCGCCTTCGCTTCGACGGGCGAGCCGTGGAATCCCGCGCCGTGGTGGTGGCTGTTCGAGAAAGTCGGCGATTCAAAGTTGCCCATTATCAATTATTCCGGCGGCACGGAAATCTCCGGCGGAATTCTGATGAACAATTTCTTAACGCCGATCAAACCGTGCGGCTTTTCCGCGCCGTGTCCGGGAATGGACGCAGATATTTTGAACGATAAAGGCGAATCGGTCGGCGCAGGCGAAGTCGGCGAACTCGTTATCAAACAACCTTGGATCGGAATGGCTCGCGGCTTTTGGAATGAGCCGGAAAGATATTTGGAAACATATTGGTCGCGCTTTGAAAACATCTGGGTTCACGGCGATTTCGCAATGCGCGATGCAGACGGACATTATTTTATTCTCGGACGCTCGGACGACACATTAAAAGTCGCCGGCAAACGAGTCGGACCGGCGGAAGTCGAAAGTCTTTTAGTCGCCCATTCTAACGTCGCCGAAGCCGCCGTCATCGGCGTTCCCGACGAAATAAAAGGCACGGCAATGGTCGCCTTCGTCGTCCTAAAAGGCGAACCGACGGAAAATCTCGCCGCCGAATTAAAACAACTCGTCGCCAAAGATATGGGCAAACCGCTCGCGCCGTCAAAAATTCATTTCGTTTCGGCAATCCCGAAAACCCGCAACGCCAAAGTAATGCGCCGCGTTATTCGCGCCGCATATTTGGGCGAAGACGCAGGCGATTTGTCGGCTTTGGAGAATCCGAAAAGCGTTGAGGAGATTGCAAAAGTTCGTTAAAAATTTACGCTTTAACCGTTTAATTGTGGATACAAAAACTGTTAAAGGATATGTGTTGTATTAACGTCATTTGTAAGGAATTTCTTTAACCGTTCTTTAACCGTTCTTTAACCGTTTTCATTTGTCTTAGTTAAAATCCAAACAGATTGACTGCGGGTTCCGGTATTTTTAATTTTTCCTTTATTGCTAAGTCCTGTAAGTAAATGATTTATCTTTGTTTTCTTTTGCTTATCGGTCATCCAATCAGGCAAAACATTCCAAAGAAGTTCGTCAATATCTTTTCTCTCCGCATTATGATTATGTCGAATACAATCGGTTATCAGCTCCAAATATTTGCCCGAATGCGGTTATGGAATTCGGGCAAATTAGGAACAGCGTATAAAAAAAGACAAACCGTTTCCGATTTGCCTTTTTTAATTCAAATTAATTTGAACGATTATTTCAACGCTTTATCAATCGCTTTTGTGTAATCGGCTTTGTTGGTGTTGTTGGAAGTGATGTATTTGACCTTATTTTTCTGTAAAACCGCGACGGTCGAGGTTTTGCCTTTGTTGCTGTTGTAGAATTTTGTCAAGCCTAATTCGTCGGCTCTTTTCGATGCTTTAGCTTTGGTTGCTTCATCGGTGACATCGAAAACGACGACGTTGACTTTGCCGTCGTAGTTGCTCAAAACGCCTTTCAAAACCGGATCAACATTTTTGCAATACGGACACCAATCGGCGGCGATGACTGCGACGGTCGGCAGATTTTTGTCGAATTTCATCGCCATCATCATATGGTCGTCGTCCTTCTTCATCATCTCGTCCTTCTTCATCATTTCATCTTTTTTCATCATCTCTTCTTTCTTCATCATCTCGTCTTTTTTCATCATTTCATCTTTTTTCGTATCCTGCGCGGAAACATTAAAGACTGAAAACAAGGCGATGACGAATGCGAAAATTGCAATACCGGAAATTTTTCTCATATTTTTTGCTCCTGAAATTTAATTTTAGTCGGCTGAACAACTGACAAATGGCATTTTGACGCGGATTTATTCCCGATTGCAGATAAATATTGATAAGTCTGATTGGTTAGTTGGAGCGCGGGCAGTCTGCCTGCGATTTAGGTCTTTAATCAATTTAAACCACGCAGGCAGACTGCCCGCGCTCCGTTTTGCCGCCCGCTGACGCAGATAATTCCGATTTATCGCCGGACAACTTTTTTCGCTTTCGCTTCGTCTATGTTAATGTAGTTTGCCCAAACTATTTCAAGACACAATTTAACGAGCCACGGGTTTCCCTCGACGAAATTGTAGGATTTCTGTATTTCCTTGTATGGCAAAACTTTCGGTTGGAATCATCGGCGGCGGCATCGGCGGCGTGACGGCGGCAATTGCTCTGCGGCAATTCGGTTTTGACGCGACGGTTTATGAACGCGCTGCCGAACTGCGCGAAGTCGGCGCGGGAATGATGTTATGGGCAAATGCGACGCGCGTTTTGAGCGAACTCGGACTACTCGAACGCATTCTCGCCGTCAGCGGACGGACGAATTTTTTTGAAGTTCACACGCCGCGCGGCGATGTGCTGATGAAGATTGCGACGGGCAAATTTGAAGTGCCGTCGGTGTGCGTTCGCCGCGCCGATCTGCTTGCCGTGCTGGTTGATTCTTTGCCAGCCGAAATCCTGCGCTTAAACTGCGAATTTCAAAATCTCGAACAGACGGAAAATAAAGTGCGCGTTTTTTTCAAAGACGGGAAAAGCGTCGAACACGATTTGCTGATCGGCGCGGACGGCGTTAATTCGCTCGTGCGCGGCGAAATTTTCGGACATTTTGCGCCGATTTATCACGGTTATCAGGTTTGGCGCGGCATCGCGCATTACGAAGGCAAATTCGTTTCGCCGTTTTCGAGCAGCGAAACGTGGGGCAAAGACAGTCGTTTTGGCATTTTAAGCACCGGACACGATGATTTTACTTGGTATGCGACGGCGAATTTATCCGCCGATTTTACCGACGCGCCTGAGAGACGCAAAGACGAACTGCTCGCACGTTTCGGCGGTTGGCATCGCCCGATTGCCGATTTGATCGCCGCCACGCCTGACGGGAAAATTTTGCGAAATCCGGCTTTCGATCACACGCCGATGAAAAAATGGGTGCGCGGGAGAGTTGCGCTGCTCGGCGACGCGGCACACACCTGCACACCGAATCTCGGACAAGGCGGCGGAATGGCAATCGAAGACGCGCTCGTGCTGGCAAAAAGTCTGCACCGCGAAAAATCTATCGCCGCCGCGCTCGCACTTTACGAAAACCGGCGCACCAGCCGCACACGCCACATCCAGCAAAGATCGCGCCTGATGGGAAGCATCGCCCAATGGGAAAATCCGCTGATCGTCACCGGGCGCAGACTCGTTACCAACATTTTGCCAGCCAATCTTTTCGAGTTTAATCTGCGAAGAACTTACTCTTACCGCGCCTGAAACTTTTTCGACTTTTCAGTCGTAACAAAATTGTCTTTCAAACAATTTTTTACTTAAATGGAGTCAATAAAATAATGCGTTCTTTTATAAAATCAGCGGCTGCGCTGTCGTTGATTGCCGCGTTTGCAATCTCGTCGTTTGCCCAGAGCAAAGGTTTTGACACGAGCCGGATGGATAGTTCGGCTGATGCGTGTAACGATTTTTATCAGTTTGCCAACGGGACTTGGCTGAAAAATACGAAGATTCCCGCCGAATATCCGAGTTGGGGAAGTTTTACGATTGTTTACGAAAATAATCAGAATATTTTGAAACAGGTCGTCGAGAACGCCGCCAAGCAGACGAACGCCGCCAAGGGTTCGGACACGCAGCTTGTCGGCGATTATTACGCTTCGTGTATGGACGAAGCGGCGATTGAAAAAGCGGGAACGAAACCGCTCAAACCGTATCTCGAAGAAGTCGGTAAAATCAAAAATATCAAAGACGTTCAGCACGAACTGGCGATGTTTCACAATCGCGGATTCGGCGGCGTGTTCGGATTTTACGTCGGCACGGACGACAAAAACAGCAACGCCAATCTGCCGAGCGCGGGGCAGGGCGGCATCGGTTTGCCGAACCGCGATTACTGGTTTAATTCGGACGCGAAATCGGTTGAAACGCGGCAGAAATATTTGGAATTTATGACGAATATGTTCAAACTCGCGGGCGATTCGCCGTCTGATGCCGCCGCGCACGCGAACACCGTCACGATGATGCAGAAGCGTTTCGCGTCCGCCGCCAAACCACCGGTTGACTTACGCGATTCGGAAGCCAACTACAACAAAATGACGCTTGCCGAACTTGCACAATTAACGCCGAATTTTTCGTGGAGCGATTATCTGAAAAATCGCGGCGTGTCGTCGGTCACGGCGGTCAATATCGGACAGCCGAAGTTTTTTGAAAATATGAGCGTGATGCTCAAAGATGTTCCCGTCAACGACTGGAAAACTTATCTGCGCTGGTCGTTGGTCCGCAGTTCGGCTTCGCAGTTGCCGAAGGCTTTCCGCGATGAAGAATTTAATTTTTCGAGCAAATATCTGTCAGGTGTTAAGGAACAACAGGCGCGTTGGAAAACCTGCACGGCGGAAGTTGACGGCGTGATCGGCGAATCTTTGGGACAGGAATTTGTCAAAACCGCGTTTTCGCCCGCCGCCAAAACGCGGATGAACGAACTGATTGACAATCTTTTCGCCGCTTATAAGGAACGTCTGCAAAATCTCGACTGGATGAGTGACGCGACCAAAAAACGTGCGCTCGAAAAGCTCGCCGCTTACACGCGCAAGATCGGTTATCCAGATAAACTCAAAGGCTACAAAGGTTTGAGCGTTGCGCGTAAATCTTATTTTGAAAATAATCTGCGGGCAGGCGAATTTTTTACGCGCCGCAATTTGAACAAGGCGACCGAACCCGTGGACAGAACCGAATGGGGAATGACACCGCCGACCGTCAACGCTTACAACAATTCGCAGTTTAACGAAATCGTGTTCCCGGCGGGAATTTTGCAGCCGCCGTTTTACGATGCCAACGCGGTTGACGCGCTCAATTACGGCGGCATCGGCGCGGTCATCGGTCACGAAATCACGCACGGTTTCGACGACGAAGGCAGCAAATATGACGCTTCAGGCAACCTCAAATCGTGGTGGACTGATGCCGACCGCAAGACTTTCGATGAACGGACTTCGTGCGTCGTCAACCAGTTCAGCCAATACAAAGTCGGCGGCGATATAGCGATGAACGGCAAGCTGACGTTGGGCGAAAACACCGCTGATCTCGGCGGTTTGACGATGGCTTTGGCGGCGTTTGAAAAATCAATGGAAGGCAAACCGAAACCCGCAAACGTCAGCGGATTCACGCCCGAACAGCTTTTCTTTTTAGGCTGGGCGCAGGCTTGGGCGGAAGTTTCAACACCCGAAGCCGAAGCGTTTCAGGCGCAGAACGATCCGCACGCCATCGCCCGTTTCCGCGTCAACGGTCCGCTCTCAAATATGCCGGAATTCGCCGACGCTTTCGGCTGCAAAACCGCCAGCAAAATGGTGCGAACCGACATTTGCAAAATCTGGTAGGCTGAAAATAAATTTGACACGGATAAAGGGAATGAAAAGAATTTTAAGCGAGTTTTTACAAACTTTCTTTGATCGCTTTTATTTATACTGTCCGTGTCAATTTTTATTTATTTGCGATAATACCAAGCGCATTTTTTCGTTCACAGATGGCAGTACAGGCTCAGAAATTAAAAAATGACCCGAAATGATCAAGAATCGTGCGTATATAAGCGAACGAGTAAATTTCTACCGTTGAAAATCAATTAATTAAAACGCCGAATGCGCGTTGAAGGGGAAACTGAAATGAAAAAATACCTGTCAATTTTCTTATTGATACTGTTGCTGCCGACCTTTATACTTGCCGACATCGCCGTCTGGGTTTCCAAAACCGAAGCGGAAAAAACGGCGGTTTTTCTCAAAACACAAAAGGAATTCAAGTTTTATCAGGAAGGCGATACGAAGTCGGACACCGAAAAGATCAAGGAAGTCAAAGCCGAACCCGTTCCCGACGACGCAAGCTACTGGCACGTTTTGGTCAACGGCGAAGACAAAGACCTCGCTTACATCTATTACAAAACCGGCGACGGACACTGGCGCAATGTGGCAATTGCCGAAGATATTAAGGTCGAAGGAATGGACATCAAAGCGGAAGTCGCCGAATTTATCCCCGACAGCGTTGTCAAAAATAGCCGGTAAATCATTACCTGCAAATATCAGCAAAGCGGCGAATCTTAAATTTTGCCGCTTCGTTTTCAAAATATCCGATTGAAATTTTTCGATTGATAATTGAGGAGTTTATTTTATGAAACAACCGACTAACAAAGTTTTCGCCGCTTTGATCCTGATGATGATATTCGGCTGCACGTTTGTCAAAACTGATTTTTCTCAAACGCCCGTCTTATCCAAAGCCTCGCCGACCAATGATATTTTTTACAATCTGCTCGTCAGACAACTGGAACAGACCGAAACATCATATGCCGCCGCCAAAGCCGATTTTGAAAAATATAAAACATCGAGAGAAAGTTCATATTTTACATTCAGTGAATCTTACTGCCCGTCGTTTGCTAAATGGTATAAGATTTTTCAGGATAAAGTCGCTCTTCACCGTCAACTCGTCGAACAGTCCGATCAAAAGAAATTTACCGCGCCGCCGTCAGTCGTAACTAAAAAAATCCGCGAATCTTCCGGTGATATCTGGAATAAACAGGCGGAGCTGGACGAGATTTCCCATCAATATAAATGTTCGCTTTCCGCCGAAAGAAGCGACGGCACATCAAACCCGGACGAGCGATTCACACCGGATAAAACAATATATTTTGAGTTTTCCGCCGCTCTGCCGGATGCAAATAAAACGGAAACAATCACGCCGCCGCAGAAGGACGAGGAATATAAACCGATTTCAAAAGACGACGCAACAGTCATCGCGGCGGGCAATTTTGCTCTTGCCGAAGCCCGCAAAAAAGATTCGACCCTGCTCAAACTCAACGCAATACAAGAATCCGAGCGTCAGCTTCTCATTAAGGGAACAAATTATCGGCTTTGCGTCGAAATCAATGTCAGCCGGAAAACCGACGATGATCCTGAGCATAAATATTTTCAAACCATTTTATTTTACGACAGTCAGAATCACTTCAAAGTGACGTATTGGGCGTTGCTTGCGGGAACTTGTTTAGAACCGGGTTGGGCATAAATTTATTTGGGGAGAAATACGGTGAAAGGAAAAAGCGTACTAAAAATATTATTGATTTTATTGGTCACAGTTTCCTTTTGCTCGTGTGATCTGCCCTTTAGACACCGACACGGCTGTTCGGCGTTATCCAAACGCCGACACCGTTCGGGCAGGAAAAGCGGCGAATTGAACATTGCTGAAAACGGATTAACCAACAAAATCAACAAATTAAAATGAAAAACAAATTACGAATTTTGCTGACGATTGCCGCCTTGAGTTTGATGTGCGCGTCAAACGGTTTTGCTCAAAATGCAATTTCACCGGCAAATCAGGATAATAATTCTCCAATAAAAATGGCGAATGCCGCCTACGCGAAAGGCGATTATCAAGCGGCAATAGACATTTTAAATTCAGTTATCAAGAAAAATTCCCGCGATAGTGAAGCCTATTATTTACGCGGAAATTCATATTTCGTTCTAAATCTCCTCGACAAAGCAGTCGGCGACTATACAAAAACGATTGCCCTTGATCCTAATTATTACAAGGCTTATTACGTTCGCGCCTCTATTTATTACTCTCAGCATAAATACGCTGAATCCATCAATGATTACAGCAAAGCACTCGAAAAAGGCGCGGACGCTTATAAATATGATGATTCGCTCTATGTCACACGGGCTGAAAGCTATGCGTTTATGGACAACTGGCAGGCGGCTTACAATGATTTCAGTCAAGCCATCGCCATCAAACCCGATTACCTTCATTACCTTCAACGCGCACTCGTCAGCAAGCATTTAGGAAATTATGGAGCGGAAATTGACGATTATCAGAATATGTTTAATCTTGCCCCCAACGAGCAAATTTCAAAGGATTATTTAACGCAGGCTGTTAATAATTTAAACCCGACGGATTTCGGTAATCTCTATAATTCAAGAAACGAAATCTTATCTGTCGAGAAACAGAAAATACTAAATGACCTGATTAAAAAATTTGAAACTTTGACTGCCGCCGGAGATAACCGCGCAAAAATTTGTCAGTCAATCAATGAATTATCAAACTTCGACATCGAGTTCGAAGCTGCTTTGCATCGGACAGAATTTATCCGGTGGCGCAATGATGTCAAAAATATGGATGAAATTATGGAAAATATAAACAGAAAAACTAAAAATCTTGAAAAGAGAAAAGCGCAAACCAAGCAATTCAGGATAGATTACAAATGTCAGAATTGAGATTTCAAGTCAACAGTCAAAAATGCCTTGAGGATAATTCAATCGTTTTCAAACTTAAAATTTGCGGGTGGAAAACTTGACGAACAAAATTACAGCAGGTTAAGCGATCTCGATAAATACGAATAATTTTCAGACGGTTTATGAGAAAAGAAACAACGAACCAAATTTTAATCTTCACCGTGTTTGGCATTACGCTGGAACTCATCATTATAGCAATGTTTTATTACTTCAATGCGGCGCAAAGCGATTTGTTAAATCCGGGTTTGAGCAGTCGCGAAGCCGTCCGCGTCGCCACCGATTATGCCAATTCTTTCAATCAACTGTGGATCGTTTCTTTGATATATCTGTTCATTTTTTCAACCGTTATAACGTGGCGCAACAACAATCCGGCATATCTTTTTTTGACGGCGGTCTTCGGTTTTGCCGCTCAATATTATTCGAGCATTTTGGGCAGCAATCTGCACGAATTTCAAATCGCCAATCATTTACTCAAATCCGATTCCAATATTGTCGGTTTATTTATGTTCGGAATTGTTTCCGCGCTTTTCAAATGGTTTTTTGCGTTCGTAGTGTTTATCGGATTATCGCTCTACGTCGGTTTGATTTTTTTAATCAAACATTTCGCTTACAAACAAAAATAAAATGCCGGCACAACTGTCAATTAAGAGGAAATTGTACAGCTTTATTGACACTTTTTTGCAGCTATCAGCCTCAAATTCCCTGCAAATTTACCCGCACGTTGCTGAACGCGGCGTTGCCGGTCAGTTCGTCAATCACGCGGTCATCGGTTAAATCATTGAGCGAAACTCCGGCGTGTTTGACGGCGATGTCGAGTTTTACGCCTTTGCGTCCGTGTCCGTAGCCGTGCGGAATCGAAACCACGCCGCGCATAATTTTGTCGGAGATTTCGCAGGGAATTTCGACCGTGCCGACGCGCGATGAAACTTTAATATTTTGATTATTTTCGAGTTTCAAATCCGCCGCGTCAGACGAATTAATCAAAATCGTGCAGCGATTTTTGCCCTTCACCAAAACTTCCGAATTGTGCAGCCACGAATTATTGTCGCGCAAATGCCGTCTGCCGATCAGCGCAAACGGATATTCGCCCGCTTCTTCCGTTTCGATTTTGAGGCGTTCCAAATCTTTGACGAGCAATTCCGGCGCGAGATTGATGCGTTTGTTTTCGTTCAAAAGTCGTCCGGGCAGACACGATTTTAATTCGCCGAGGTCAACGCCGTGCGGACTTTCGAGTAATTTTTCGACCGACAGTTGATAGCGTCCGAATTTTAAGCCGAAATCTAATTTTACTTCGGGCGGCACGAGTTTCAACGGTTCTTCCGTGCCGCTTAAACGATGATGCAGTTCCTGAAAAATTTCCCAGTCGTATCTCGCGCCGTCAGATTTTTCAAACAAAGGCGCGGAATATTTCGTCGTATTTCGGACGGCGAAGGCGTTAAAAATCACGTCGTAATGCGAAGTTTCGAGTCCGGTCGCGGGCGGCAAAATGTAATCGGCGTTCTGCGTCGTTTCGTTGATATAAATATCAATCGAAACCATTAACTCCAGTTTTTCCAGCGCGTTTTCAAGCTGTCCGCCGTTCGGCGTGGACAAAACCGGATTGCCGCAGCTTGTAATCAACGCTCTAATTTGCCCTTCGCCGCCGGTCGAAATTTCTTCGGCGAGCGCGGCGACGGGCAGTTCGCCCATAAATTCCGGCAAGTTTCGGACGCGGCTCTGCCAGCGGTTAAAGATATTTTCCGGTTTCGCCGTCTGCAAAAGATCGAACGCCGGCGCGGTGAACATTGCGCCGCCGGCTTCGTCAAAATTGCCGGTCAGAATGTTGATCGAATTAATCAGCCAATGACAGAGCGAACCGAATTTCTGTACCGAAACGCCCATTCTGCCGTAGCAAACCGCCGATTCCGACGCGGCAAATTCAAGCGCGATTCTTTTGATTTCGCCCGCTTTGATGCCGGTCAGACTTTCCGCTTTTTCCGGCGTATAATCGCCTGAAACTTCGCGCAGAATCTCGATGCCGTCGGTAAATTCGTTTAATCGTTCGAGTTTGACGAGGTTTTCCGCGAACAAAACGTGAACGACGGCGAGCAGGAAATAAACGTCGGACGACGGTTTGATAAAGTGATGTTCGGACGCAACCCGCGCTGTTTCCGTGCGGCGCGGATCAATCAAAACGATTTTGCCGCCGCGTTTTTTGATGCTTTCGAGCCGGTTGACAATGTCCGGCGCGGTCATCAGACTGCCGTTGGACGCGAGCGGATTTGCGCCGAAAATCAGAAAATATTCGGTGCGGTCAATGTCGGGAATCGGCATCAAAAGCGGATGCCCGAACATCGTCCACGCCGCGAAATGATGCGGCAATTGGTCAACCGAAGTCGCCGAATAATTGTTCCGCGTCTTCAAAGCCTTCAAAAGCAGACCGCTGTTGAGCAGCGTTCCGAAATTATGCACCGACGGATTTCCCTGAAAAACCGCGACCGCATTGCGACCGTTTTTCGCCTGAATGTCCTTGATTTTCGCGGCGATTTCATCAAACGCATCGTCCCACGAAATGTTCTGCCATTCGCCGCTGACCTTTTTGAGCGGCGTTTTTAAACGATTGACATCCTCGTAAATATCCTTGAGCGCGAGAGCTTTCGGGCAAATGTGACCGCGCGAAAACGGATCGTTTTTGTCGCCCGTAATTGATAAAACCACGTCGTTTTCGTGCGTGATTTCAATGCCGCAAATCGCTTCGCAAAGATTGCAGGTTCGGTAATGTTTTTCGCTCATAATTTTGGGGTTGAAAGCATTATAAATACAAAATTTTTGAAAAAATTGATTGTCATTAGGAATTGGTGAGAAGTGACAGGAAACAGGTGATAATTTGTTTTCTGAATTTTAGCGATCACCTTTCACTTTTCACCTTTTACTTATTCCGAATTTTTAATTGAAATGTAAAATTTCTTTGCCCGTTATTTTTTCCCGCGCCGCGCTATTGCGGTTTCAAATGTTTTTCGGTCGGTCAACTGCAAACGCGGATTCAAAATTTTGTCGGCGACGAGCGTAAAATCCGCGCATTCGATTGATAGATTTTTCCGGTTCGTCTGCCATAGAACGCGGTCGAAATTGCTGCTCGCGGCAAAACTTTCGGCAAATGCGTCGAGCGTTCGCCAATCGGCGCGGTCTTCGTAAAAAACTTCGATTTGATAAAGTCTGCCGTCCAAGAACCGCAGATAAAATGCCCGCACGCCGCGCAGAATTTCAGGGGCGGGTTTGGTGATGTAGTTTTGAAAAAATGTCACGTCGCCTTTATTTTCGGCTTTGAATTTGACGGTTTTGCCGAAATAATTTTTCACTTCCAAAGGCGTTGCGCCGAGTCTTAAATTTAAAAGCGTCGGCTCATTCGGCAAGACGCAGACGTTCTGCACGGCGGCGTTGGCGGCGAAAACGAGCGTGATGACAACGAGCAATTTGGCGAAACAACCTTTCATCGGGATAATTGTATAACGAACAGTCAAAAAATTTCACCGCAGAGACGCGGAGACGCAGAGTTTTTTAGATTTGAAAACTGAATTTCACATCTTGAACGGAAATTATTTCGTCAAAAATCGAGCAAATCCAGTTCAATTTCTCCGTGTCTCTGCGTCTCTGCGGTAAAATCATTCATTATGATAAAAATGCTCGACGAACAAAATCTTTCAAAAATCTGCGAAAAGCTGTCAAAAACTGATCGTGATTTGGATTATATTTTTCGCACGTTCGGCACACCGCCGCTCTGGAAACGCGAGGCAAATTTTGCGACGCTCGTGCATATTATTTTGGAACAGCAGGTTTCGCTCGCCTCTGCGCTTTCGGCTTTTAATAAGTTGAAGGAGAAAATCGGCGAAATTACGCCCGAAAATGTTTTGAATTTGTCGGACGAAGACCTCAAAGCCGCTTATTTTTCGCGTCAAAAAATCGGCTACGTCAGGCATCTGGCGAATGCGGTTGTGAGCGGCGAACTCGATTTGGAGAAACTCAAAACGCTTTCCGACGCAGCCGTTAAAACCGAATTGATTAAACTCAAAGGCATCGGAACTTGGACGGCGGACATATATCTTTTGATGGCGTTGATGCGCCTTGACGTAATGCCGAAAGGCGATCTCGCGCTGCACGTCGCGTGGAAAAAGCTCAAAAATCTCGAACGTGCGCCAAACTCCGACGAATTTCAAATCATCGCCGAACGCTGGCAGCCGTTTCGCGCCGTCGCCGCACGGCTTTTGTGGCATTATTATTTGAATTACAAAAAAGAAATGTAACCACAGATTTGCACGGATGGACACGGATAAAAGCGGGAAATACGGGAGATTTCTGTTAAAACTCTGATAACGTTAAAGAATGTCGGCTTAAAGATTTTTCGATAAAAAGCAGATCCGGTTGCATTTCTACTTTTTATTCTTCTTTCATCATCCGTGTTCATCCGTGCAAATCTGTGGTTACATTTCTTTTTTTCAATTGTTCACGACTCAAACCGATTTGTGATAATTTATTTTTGATGACTAAAATTCTCGATGTCGGCTGCGGAACGAATAAACACGAAGGCGCGATTGGCTTGGACAACAATCCGCGCACGGCGGCTGACGTGATTCACGATCTCGGCGTAATTCCTTATCCGTTTGCTGATGACGAATTCGATTTGATCGTGTCGAATCACGTCGTCGAACACGTCCCGGACGTGATGGCGTTCGTCACCGAACTTTACCGCATCACCAAAAACGGCGGCAAAATTCGCCTGCTCACGCCGCATTATACGAACCCGGACTGGGCGACCGATCCGACGCATCGCAATCACATTAATTCATACACTTTCAACACCTTTATGCCCGAACGCGAGGTTTTCGACTTTTATACTCAGGTTAAACTTAAACCGATTCGCACCTACGTTTCGCTGGCGAATTTGTGGCGAAGTCTAGGTTTGGAATACATCGTTAATCTCGACACGAAAAACGAAAAATTCCGTTTCACACGCAAATTTTGGGAATTTTATCTAAGCTACATCTTTCGCGGCAAAGAATTGCAGTTTGAATTTGAAGTGATTAAGTAAGTGTGAACGGTGAACGGTGGAAAGATTTAAGATTCAAGATTCAAGATTCAAGATTTAAGATTTAAGATTTAAGATTTAAGATTTTAGTTTTCAGATTGCCGCTTTCTTATTTCTTCCACTCATCACTCACCGTTCACCACTCACCGCTAATTTAAAGCCAACTTTTGCGAACAATTTTTCATCTTTAACCGTATAGAAATTGCCCTAAAATTTCTCCAAATTTTTCGTGAGGTTTTCTGTAAATGATAAATAAATTATTCGCTTTTTTGATGCTCGGCGTGTTGACGGTCGGTTCGTTCGGGACGGCTTTTGCGGTTGACACCAAAAAGAAAAAATCGGTTAAGAAACAAACAAATGCGCTCGCGGCACTGCTTCCGGTTTCGGATGCGGTCGCGGTTTTTGACGGCAAAAAGTTTTTCGACACCGCGCTGCCGCAGGTTTTGTCGGATAATCAGCCGCTTTTGAATGAGATTTTAGATCATTTGAGTCAGATGAAAGCTAAAGTCGGAATTGACGCACGGCAGTTTGAACAGATTGCGGTCGGTGTCGGCATTAAAAAAGTCGCGGCAAAGGAATACGATTTCGCGCCGGTTGCGCTGATGCGCGGCGCACAGATTAATGCCGGCGCGTTGATCGCGCTGGCGAAAACCGCCGCCAACGGCAAATACCGCGAAGAAAAAATCGGCGACAAAAGCGTTTTCGTGTTCGATTTGAGTGATGCCGCCAAAAACGCACCGGCGGCAAACAACGGCAAACTCGCCGGAACTTTCAGCCGGATGCCGAAAGAACTCGCCGTGACTGCGTTTGACGGCAACACGCTGGCAGTCGGCACGACGGCGCGGGTGCGTGAAACATTGACTTCAAAACTGAGAATCGCGGCTGACATCTCCGGTTTGCTCGACCGAAATCCGTCCGCCGTGATGAGTTTCGGCGGCAAAGTTCCCGGCGGTTTGAGCGATTTTCTGCCGATGGAAAATGACGAACTCGGCAAAAACATCAACGCCGTCAAATATCTTTCCGGTTCGGCTGATGTCAGCGAAGGCGCGGCGGTTATCCAACTTGCCGCTAAAACGACGAAACCCGACGAAGCGCAGAATCTGCTCGAACAACTTCAAGGTTTACAGATGATCGGCAAAGCCTTTCTCGGCGGTTCAAAATCAATCAAAACGCAGGTTTACGGGCGAATGATTGACAACGCCAACTTCACACGCAACGCCAACGAAGTAGTGCTTGATCTGCAAGTTCCGCAAACTGACATCAATGTTTTGATCGGCTCAAAATAGTGGTGAACCGTGAACGGTTCACCACTAAATCTCATCTGCGCCGAAAATCGCGGCGTTTTTCTTTGGCGAATTGTTCGACATCGCGGTTCATTCTGCCGGTTTCGTCAAAGAGCGGATAAAGCTGTAAATTAGGCGAAAGATAGGCGGCGCGGAGTTCGACCGGGCGAGTTCCGGCGCGGTCAACGACGCGGACTTTCGTGCCGCGAATTTCGCCGATCCAGCGGGCAAATTCTCCGGCGTTGCCAATTGTCGCCGACAGCAGCAGCAGACGAATGCGCGGCGGCGATAAGATAATCGCTTCTTCCCAGACGTGTCCGCGTTCCTCATCCGCCAGATAATGCGCTTCATCTAAAATCACGAAATCGGTTTTGACCTGTTCGCCGTTTCTGAGCGCGTCAAACAGTTGATTGCGATAGATTTCCGTCGTTCCGACGATGATCGGCGCGTCGCCGTTTTCCTTGCGGTCGCCGGTTAAAATGCCGACGTTTGCCGCGCCGAATTCGAGCGCAAATTCCGTGTATTTTGAATTTGTCAGAGCCTTCAAAGGTGTCGAATACCACGCCCGTTTGCCCTGTTCGAGCAGTCGCCGGATTTCTTCGCGGGCGATCCACGTCTTGCCGCTGCCGGTCGGCGCGGTCACTAAAACATCTTCGTGTTCGATGGCTTTTAAGGCTTCGATCTGAAAATCGTCGGGTTTGAAATTTGAATTGTCGGGTGTGCCGATGCCGGACAAAAATCTTTCGACCGACTTGGCTTGGGCGGGCGTTTGTTTCTGCTCGGACGATTCGGCGGAACTTTGCGGTGCAAGATTTCGTTTGAAGTTTCGTTCATTTGAACGGTTGGTATTTGAACTTCCATTGTCACGGCGGCGACGATTTTTCTGTTTGTTTGAGCGAGCCATTGAAAGAGATTTTATGGTTTTCGGGCGTGAAAGTCTATCTCTTTTAATTTCTTTCAAAAATCGCCGGAAAGTGATAAAATAACAAACTTGTCCGCAACGAAAAACCGTCGTTGCGCGTCTAACTTTGACGGCGGAAGTTTTTAAGCTGAATTATTCAGATAAATTTTTAGAAAGTTTTTTTAACCGATATGTTTGAGCAGGAATTATTAAAAAATCAGGAAAACGAACCCATTGATGCGGCAGTGTCGAACAATCAGACCGCGCCGGATGCCGATTTGTTTCGTCAATACGAAATCAAAAACTGGAGTTTTACGCCGCGCGTTTATAAAATCATCGCTGCCTCAGCCGTCGTTAATATTTTAATTTTATTTATCGCCGCACAGCCGCAATTGCTGACGCAGAAAGGCTGTGATTCGCCGTTCGTGAGCAGCGTTTGTCAGGTTCTCGACACGGTTTATGTCGGCACGCGTTTAATGGCGGGCGACAACGAATTTGCCGTCAAGGAATATGAGAAAACGACGATTGACGATGCCGAAATCACTTATGTTGATGTGAGCGGCGCGAATATCGAACCGCTCAGTTACCCGGAAGGATATTTTGCACTCGCCAACCCGGAAGAAACGGCGATGCGTCAGCAACAGGAAATGATGGCGCAGAATACGCCGGGAATTATCAATAATTATCCCGGATTTGAAATGCCGCCGTCCGGCTCGATTTCGACTTCGCCTTCAAACGGCGCAATGGATTTAGGAATGGGCAAACCGGTTTTGCCGAAAAATAATCCGAATGCCGTGCAGGGCGAAATTCCGACTTCGGTTTTCGGAAAGACGAGCAAAGTTCCGACTTATCGTTTTCCAAGCCCGAAAATTCCGCGTCATACCGGCGACAGAGTGAAGCCTGTTCCTTATGTGCCGAATGAATCGCCGAAAAAACTTCCCAATTTCCCGGATAATAAAGTAACGGCGAAAAACGATAATCCGATTAAAAAGCCGACACCTTCGCCCACACCGGAAGAAAAACAACCTGATATTAACAGCAGTCCGATTACTGAAGCAGAGATTAATAAAAAGCCGTTACAGGATTTCGGCGATGTCGTGCTTGATAAAGTCAGTTCCAAAGACGAAAAAACAAAGGTTGATTTAACCAAATCGTTTCTCGTTTCGATGCAGGGCGCAATCACGAAAGACGGCAAACTCGACCGCGCTAAATCCAAATTTATCAAACAGCAGGGCGATCAGCCGATGATTGACCTTGCCAAATCAGCCGTCGAAGCTATCGGCGACAGCGGACTTTTGGTTTACCTGCAAAGGCTCGATGTCGTTAACGTCAATTTTACGCTCGTGCAGGACGACAAACAGATTTACGCGATCATTACGTCGGATCAGCCGAGCGATTCACGCGCCAAAACTATTTCTACCGGTTTGAATCTGGCAATGTCGCTGGGTAAAACCAACCTTGACAAGAAGATCAAGAAAGAATCATCACCCGCCGACATTGATACGCTCGCATTATTAAATGCGGCAAAGGTCGAAGCGCAGGGCAAAAGTTTCGTGTTAAAATTTAATCTCGACAAACCTTTCGCTCAGGAATTAATTAATCGCCAACTGCAAAAAGCGCAGGCGAAACGTCAGGAACAACAGCAGCCGAACGGCAATGTCGCGGCGAAACCGATTCAAAATGCAGGTAAATGACGAATCGTAAAAATCACAATTCAATTATTTTCTTAACGACTCTGAGCGTTTATCTCGGCTTGGTGCTAGTCGGCGGCGCGGCAACACCGTCCGTCTTTGCACAGGCGGCGATGACGCAGAAGTTTGACGTTCAGAGTGAGATTGAAGTTAAGGATGATTTAGATAAAAAGCCTGACGAAAATGATTTGTTTGCGGGTTCAATTGTCAATCTCGTTCAAGAGCTGAATAAATTTTCCAAAAGAAAGAAATTTGATTGGTCTCTAAAAGGTCAATACGACATTGATCTGGCTTTTTGTGAAAGCGACAACTCGCAATCTTCATTAAGCGGCGGCACATTCGACAGACAAATTGAACTCGAAATCGAAAAATCTGCGGTAAACACCGGCAGAAATTTATTTACAAGAGTATCTCAGGTTGGATTGGGATCAATATATTCTCAATCGCTAAATTATAAAATTGTTATTGATGATAAAACTTTAACTATCAATTTCAATGTTTCCAGCCTTAATGAAAATAACCCAAAAGATTTTCAGCCATTTGCTACTGAGTTAACAAATTATTTAACTCAAATCACCTCTAATTCAAAAGCCCCAAAAGAAAAGTTAGTCGCTGAAAATACAAAAATCACCTTTGAAAACAATCAGGTTTTCATCGTCACCCGACTTCCCCGCGCTGCCATAGACGAACTGCTTGCCAATAAAAAAGCGCAATAGACAACGCGCTTAAACGCACAATCATTTAATATTAAAACAACAATTTGTAGGGGTGACGGCTTGTCCTCGCCCGTTCGCGTTGAGTTTATATCAACGTCGGGCGACCACAAGGGATCGCCCTTACAAATGTAACATCGGCGACCACAAAAAATCGCCTTGACATACAAAGAGGAAATTATGGCAGTCAACAGTTTTGCAGATAAAATAGTTAAAAAGATTTTCGGCAGCAGCAGTTCGATTTTTTTGAAGAAAGTTGCCGCGACCGTTCAGCAGATTAATAGTCTGGAATCTTCGGTGCAGACGCTTTCGGACGAGCAGTTGCAGGCGAAAACCGGCGAATTTAAGGAACGCATTCAAACCGCGATTTCCGGCATTACCGATCAGACCGAACGCCGCAAACGCGAGCAGGAAATTCTTCACGAGCTTTTACCCGAAGCGTTCGCCGTCGTCCGTGAAGCGTCAAAGCGCGTGACCGGAATGCGTCATTTCGATGTTCAGCTTATCGGCGGCATCGCGCTGCATCAGGGCAGAATCGCCGAAATGCGGACGGGCGAAGGAAAAACGCTTGTTTCGACACTTCCCGCTTACTTGAACGCGCTCACCGGACGCGGCGTGAACGTCGTCACGGTCAACGATTATCTGGCTCTCCGCGATTCGGAATGGATGGGCAGAATCCACAATTTTTTAGGCGTTTCGGTCGGCTGTATCCAAAACGATATGGACGATTACGAACGCAAAGAGCAATACGCGAGCGACATTACATACGGCACGAACAATGAATTCGGTTTCGATTATCTGCGCGATAATATGAAGTTTGAAGTTGATTCGCTCGTCCAGCGCGATCATTATTTTGCCGTGATTGACGAAGTTGACTCGATTTTGATTGACGAAGCCAGAACGCCGCTGATCATTTCGGGCGCGTCCGACGAAGCGACCGATAAATATTACGTCGCCAACCAAATCATTCCCAAATTTGAAAAAGGTCACAAAGACGAAGAAACCAAGGTGACGACCGGCGATTATCTGCTTGATGAGAAAAATCATTCGGCGGTTTTGACCGAAGGCGGTGTCACGAAGGCGGAAAAACTGCTCGGCGTTGCCAATCTTTACGATCCGGCAAATATGGAAATGCTTCACTGCGTCGAACAGGCTTTGAAGGCGCACACGCTTTACAGGAAAGATCATCAATACGTCGTGCAGGACGGCGAAGTGATTATCGTTGACGATTTTACCGGACGTTTGATGGCTGGACGACGCTGGTCTGACGGTCTGCATCAGGCGGTCGAAGCTAAAGAAGGTGTCAAAATCGAACGCGAAAATCAGACGATGGCGACGATCACTTTGCAGAATTATTTCCGAATGTATGAAAAACTTTCGGGAATGACCGGCACGGCGGAAACCGAAGCCGAAGAATTCGGCGAAACTTACGGCATTGATGTCGTCATTATCCCGACTAACCGAGCGATGATTCGACAGGATAATTCGGATGTCATCTACCGCACGCTGCCCGAAAAATGGGACGCGGTGATCGAAGAAATTCAGGAACGCCACGCCAAAGGTCAGCCGGTTTTAGTCGGCACGGTGTCGGTCGAAAACTCCGAGTTAATCGCTTCCAAACTGAAAGAAGTCGGCGTTCCGCACAATGTTTTGAACGCCAAATATCACGAACGCGAAGCCGAAATCGTCGCTCAAGCCGGACGCAAAGGCGCGGTCACGATTGCGACCAATATGGCTGGACGCGGCACGGACATTCTGCTCGGCGGCAACCCCGAATTTTTAGCGAACGAATATCTCAAACGCCTCGAAATCAACCCGGACGAAGCCGCGCCCGAACAGTTTGAAGAACAATTGGTCAAAGCAAAAGTCGTCGTCGCCGCCGAACACAACGAAGTCGTCGCCGCCGGCGGACTGCACATTCTCGGCACGGAACGCCACGAATCGCGCCGCATTGATAACCAGCTTCGCGGTCGCGCCGGTCGTCAGGGCGATCCGGGTTCATCGAAATTCGTGCTGTCGCTCGAAGACGATTTGATGCGAATTTTCGCGGGCGACAAAGTTCGTTCGATGATGGAATGGCTCGGTATGGAAAAAGGCGTTGCTATCGAATCGAAAACGGTTTCCAAACAAATCGAACGCGCCCAGAAAGCGGTCGAAGCGCGAAACTTTGAAACGCGCAAACACGTTCTCAAATACGACGACGTGATGAACCGCCAGCGTGAAACGATCTACGGACTGCGCCGCCAATTGATGTTTGAACCCGAACACCGTGAATATCTGCTCGGCGAAACGGGCGTGGCGCGTGATCTTTTGCTCGATCTGACGGGCAGTTTTTTGAATCCGCAGGTTTCTTCGGACAAATGGGACGTTGACACCTACGCGGCGGAAATCGAAAGCATCTATGCGGTTGATCCGGCGGTTGACGCGAATGTTAATTTCCGCACGATGCACACCGATCAAATCGCCGACGCGGTGTGGGCAAAGGCTTCAGCAGACTACGCCGAGAAGGAAAAACTGGCGGGCGCAGAATCTCTGCGGGCGTATGAGCGTTACATTATGCTCAACATTATTGATTCGCAGTGGAAAGACCATCTGCTCTCGATTGACCATTTGAAACAAGGCATCGGCTTGGTCGGCTACGGTCAAAAAGACCCGCTCGTCGAATACAAAAAACAATCGTTCGATATGTTTCAGGATTTGCTCGACCGCGTGGACACGAACACGACTAAAGCCCTTTTCAACCTCGAAATCGTCGTCAAAGACGAACAGGAAGAAATGGAACGTCTCGCCCGTCTCGAACGCCAGCGCGAACGCCGCCAAGCGGCAGGAATGGCATTCACCGGCGCAATGTCAACAGCGGCGGTCGCCGGTGAAGACACCATAAAATCAATCCCGTTCAAACGCGACCAGCCGAAAGTCAAACCGAACGACCCGTGCTACTGCGGCTCCGGCAAAAAATTCAAAAAATGTCACGGCGCGGGAATTTGACGGGAATTAAAAGTTAAAAATTAAAAATTAAAAATTTAAAAAGCGGACAGCTCGATGAGCTTTTCGCTTTTTTCTTATCGCGCCTGATTATTTTGCATTATAATTTACTGATTAAATCTCAGGAGCAATTCTTAATGAAAACTATCTTCCTCGGACTGCTGATATTCTCTGCAATTTCCGCATCTGCTCAAATCAGCGAACGTGATCGCGGCATCGAACTTTATAAAAAAGGCGACAGCAATCTCGAAGCCGTCAGAGTTTTAGAAACAGTTTCAAAGAATAAAGAAACTAAAAACGACGGTCAGACCTGGAATTATCTCGGTTTGGCGTATATCAGCGTTAACAATTTCAAACAGGCACGGAAGGCTCTGGAAAAAGCCGTCAAGTTTAGCCCGCAGGATTCCGCCGCCCATTCAAATTTGGCTTACGTTTATTTATCAATCAACAAACCCGATAAAGGCTTTGCCGAAAGCGAGATTTCCATCAAACTCAATCCGCAAAACGTCAATGCTTTCTACACTCGCGGAAAAATAAATCTCTATAAGGGAAAATATCCCGAAGCGATCAAGGATGCGGAAAATGTGATTGCCATTGATCCGAAGATTACAACCGCCTATATTCTCAAATCGGATGCGCTGCTCGACAGTTTCAGCAGAGATTGGCAGATTGCCGGAGAAAAACCGAAGGATTTGAGTTATCTCGTGACGGCAAAGCAGGTTTTGGAAAGCTGTCAAAAAGTCTGTCCGAACAATAATAATCTGATTGTTCTCAACGACCGGACAGAATCTATCAAGGCTTTTCTCGATTATTTCGAGAAACAAAATCACGCGCCCGATCTGCCGCCCGGTTCGATTGTGCCGGATCCGAACGAGAAAGGAATTTTGATTTTGTCGAAGCCGAGAGCGAATTACACGGACGAGGCGCGTCAGACACAAACTCAGGGAACAATTACGCTCGCCGTGCTTTTCGGTGCGGACGACCGGATTAAATTTATTTTAGTCCTCAAAGGCTTGGGACACGGATTAAACGAAGAGGCGGTTAAAGCGGCGCAGGGAATAAATTTTCAGGCGGCGACAAAGGACGGAAAACCGATTCCCGTAGTTAAAATGGTGCAGTATTCATTCACTATTTATTAAAATTTCTCAGGTTGTTTTCAGAGGGGAAAACTTTATGCGTCAACTATTTATCACTCTTATTTTCACGTTAATTTTGACACCATTTGCCGCCGCGCAGAATCAAGAGGATGAGGCAAAAAAATTATCCGGCAAAATCACCGCCGCTTATCAAAAAGGCGATTGGGAAACTGCCGTCAGCAATGGCGAAAAACTGGTTAAACTCGAAAGAAATTCGAGCGATTATCTGTCGCACATCAGTGCTTTGCAGATTTTGGCGAAGATCGAACGCGAATATTATACGACGCTTGCCAATAAATTAAACGGCGGAAATCTAAGCGCGGCGGAAATAACGGCGGCGGCGAAAAAAGCCGGAAAAATCGGCGACGATGCGGAAGCAACTTACCGCGAAGCGATTGCGCTCAATGAAAAAATGGGGGAAACCGACACGCAGGTTCACGCCGATCTCGAAACGGATTTGGGTTGGATGCTGATTCACCACACATATTCGGGCGAGAAAACCGTTGACAAATCACGCGAACGAATTGACGAGGCGGAAAAATTGCTGCTCGCTTCAATCGCGCTCAACGAACAAATCAGCGGCAAAGATTCCGGGCAGACTTTGGCGGTCGCGCTCGATGCCGGGGATTTTTATTACAAATACGTCAATTTTGAAAAAGCACTGCCGTATTACGAAAGGTTTATCGAGACTGATACGCAGAAAAACGGCGCGAATCATCCCGATTTAGTTCGCGCTCTGCGACCTTACGCCGCTATTCTACAAACTACTCAACAAGATCAAAAAGCTGCTGACGCGATTAAAAAAATCGAATCCGTTACCCGAAAACCGGAGTCTGCACCAAAAGCCGAACTCGATTTTCAACTGCGCTCGAAAGATGCCGTCGCTTATTCTTCGACGCTTTACAGCGGACAAGGCAAAAATTCTTCTGCACCATCGAAACTGATTCGCGTTCCGGTCAAAATCGAGGTTGACGAAAACGGCAAAATCACGAACGCGACGGCGCAAACCGGCAATAAAAAACTCGCCGCCGAAGCCGAAGCCGTCGTTTCCAAATGGATCGTCAGACCGTTTTTATATCAGGGAACAGCGAGAAAAATGCGCGGAGTTTTAATCTATCTAAAAGCCGGTTAAAAATCTACTTCGCGCTTTTAATTCCTTCGCCTTGTTTTAATTTGATGATTTGATTGATTTTATCGGTCGAAAACTTTTCGGTTTCGCCGTTTGCCCAGACGACTTCGAGCGCGTCAATTTTCGCCGCGTCGCCGATGCCGATGTGAATGGTTTGGTCGTTTTGCGAGGCGTAACCGCCGCCGCTTGTCACATCGAAACGCTGGCGCATTTTTCCGGTCGTCGCAAAGACGCACGAACCGACGGCATCTTTCGGCGTTTTCTTTGCCGGATCGCCGATTAATTTGATGCCGAGCCAATTGGCTTTCGTGTCGAGAACATTTTTGAGCAGCGCGGGTACGCCGTCCATATTATTGGTCAGCAGATCGAGTTTTCCGTCGCCGTCAAAATCGGCAACGACGATGCTGCGAGCGCAGAACGATTCGGCGAGTCCGCTGTTCGGCGCGGCGGCAACGCGGTCGAAATGGATTTGTTTCGATTTTGCGTCGGGCATTTTGTTTTGAAACAAGAGTATTTGCTGGGCAAAACTCGTTCCCCACTGATATTCGTCAACTACCGGATAAACGTGTCCGTCGGCGACCACGATGTCTTTCCAGCCGTCGTTGTTGAAATCTAAAAATGAAGTTCCCCAACCGAGAAACGGGATCGTCGTTTCGCCCAAACCCGCCTGAAAAGTAATATCGGTAAAATTGGAATCGCCGTCGTTGCGGTATAAAACATTTGAATCGTCGGAGAAATTGGTGATGTGAAAATCAACGCGCCCGTCGTTGTCGAAATCGCCGATACCAACGCCCATTCCCGCCTGTTCGCGCCCGTTTTCGTTGAGCGCAATGCCCGATGTATAGCCGGATTCTTCAAATGTGCCGTCGCCTTTATTGATGTAAAGCTGTTTCGGTGTCGAATCGTTGACGACCAGCAAATCGAGTTTACGGTCTTCGTTGACATCCACGAAAACCGACGAAAAACCGTAATAATTGCCTTCGTCTTTCACCCCTACCTTATCGCCGACATCTTCAAACGTGCCGTCGCCTTTTTGACGGAACAGGTGATCTTTCGCGCCTTTCAAACCGCGCGGACCGCACATCACGGGCTGACCGCGAAACTGGCAGAAATTTCTGCCCGTCGAATTTCCCTTGCCGACATCGAGCGGCGACGGCGGCAGATTTTTGAGATCGAATTCGAGATACTGCGGAACGAAAATATCGAGCCGACCGTCTTCGTCGTAATCGCCGAAGGTCGCGCCGGTTGACCAGCCTTTGACATCGAGTCCGAGTTTCGGCGCGAGATCGGTAAACGTGCCGTTACCGTTGTTGTGATAAAGCCTCGAAGTGCCGTAGTTGCTGACGAAAATATCGGCGAAACCGTCGTTGTCGTAATCGCCGACGGCAACGCCCATTCCCCAACGGTCATTGGAAACGCCCGCTTTATCGGTCACTTCTTCAAATTTCCAGTTGCCGAGATTGTGATAGAGCGCAGATTTTCCCGGTTTTTCCTTGCCGTTTTCGGCATCAATCGTCGAACCGTTGACCAGATAAATGTCGGGTTTGCCGTCGTTATCATAGTCCAAAACGGCAGCGGTGCAGGCAGTCGTTTCGATAATGTATGCCTTATCTTTGCCGCCCGAAAGACATTTGAAATCCTTGAGAACGGTCTGCGCCGTCACGTCGTCGTAAACCCTCACAGCTTTTTCGTCTGACATTCCGGTCGTCCGCCGCGAGGTGTAAACTTTTGCTTCGCCCGTATTAACGCCGCCGTCCTGCGCGAAAACGGACAGCGAAAAATTGAAAATAACGGCGAATGCTAAAAACTTTTTAATGCTCATTGAAATAAAATTCCGGGAAATAATCTGCCAAAAAAACGGAACGCGAACTTTCCAGTTCGCCTGTAAGTTTGCTACAAATCTCTCAAATGTTTGATCTAATAATTCTTGTTTGAGCCGCGCAAAATCTTCGCTCATTGCAGTTGCATTTCAATTTCCAACCAACTCCAAAAACTATCTGCAACTACCTGCAAATTTTTCACAACCCGCGAACAAACGCGGCGAGCGCGGCGATGTCTTTGGCGGCGAGTTTTTTGCCGAAAGCGGGCATCGAACCTCTGCCGTTTTTGATTAAACTGATGTTGCTCTTGACGCTGCGGCGGTGCGTTGTTAAATCAGGCACTTCGTTAATCTGTCCGAGTTCGGTTTGACCTTTGCCGTCCGCGCCGTGGCAGCGGGCGCAATTGTTGGCGTAAAGTTGTCGCGGCGTATTGGCGGCGGCGGCGGAAACTGTTTCCGCGTCTGAAAAATTTGCTGTCAAAGCAAAAATTCCCAGACTTAAAACAGCCAAAATCGCAGATATTTTGAAGATTCTTTTCATATATTTTATTATTCTCTAAAAGTAGATACAGGCGGCACAATCGCCTCGATTGCACCGCCGAAACATTTGATGCTTAAAAAAGCTGTTGTAGGTGAACGGCTGAAAAAAATTATTTCAGATCAAGCCATCCGACGTAATCGGTTTTTTCCGTCAACGCGTCAAACGGTCTCAGATTATGGATGTGATACGGCAGAGTTTCGTTGCCGACATTTGAATTTTTATCCAGAAAACTCCCGGCAAGCGAAGTCACCTGCGGGTCTTCCTTCAAATCCTGAAAGATTTTCGCTTCTCTTTTGGCATCGTCGCGCATTCCGAGTTTCTGATAAATGACGATCATATTGTAATGCGACGAAGTATCTTCGGGGTCAATCGCCAATATCTGATCGTAAAAACCTTTCGCCGTCCGAAGCTGATTGTTGCGTTCTTCGCCGGTCATCGTGTCGCTCTTGATTTTGGCGAGTTCGCCCAATTGCTGCAAGGTCACGCGGTCACGCGGAAATTTTTCGAGAACGCGTTTGAAATCCTTTTCGGCATCGTCCAGACGACTCAAAACGCGATTGATTCGCGCCTGTTGGAAAATCGCGCGATAGTTTTCCTTGTCAATTTCGAGTGCCTTGTCAATCAGTTTATCGGCTTCTTTCCAGCCGCCGAGTTCGATCAGCGCGAGTGCCTTGTTCGTATAAGCAAAGGCGCGATATTCATTTTTCGCGTCAATCACTTCGTCAAAAGCATCCGCCGCCTGCGGAAATTGCCTTTGATCGAACAGCGAAATCCCGTAATTGTTCCAGCGTTTCCAATCGGGCATCGCCTTCGGGTCAACGGCTTGAGATTTGGTTTCGTCGCCGATCAAAATCACACGTTCGGAACGCGCCATTTCGACAATCGGCAAGTCGGTCGCTTTATTCAAAACGTAGTCGGAAAAAACGCGCGTAAACCGGCGATACTGCAATTTCGCGGTCATTTTAAATTGTCCGCCGAGGTCTGCCGGGAGTGTAAATTTATACCGCGCAAGGTCTGAACGTCCCGATTGAATCTGCGAATTATAGGCGACGACGCGCGTGTTCCAGATGTGATGCAGATAATTAAACGAACCGTCGGCTTTGACGAGATCGGTTTTATAAGTGTGCGCCGAATCGTCGAGATTGCCGTCGGATTTGATAAAACCGGACTTGAAAAGTTCCTTGTCGTTCGTGTCGGTGACGGTAAATTCGATATATGCTTCGTAAAAATCGCGTAATTCGGGCGGAAAACTGTGTCCGATATTTTTGTTGGTGACGACGACATCAGCCGTCAGAGTGTCGCCGGCTTTGATCTTGAAATCTTTGTGATTGAGCGGCGCAACGAGTTTTTCCTTGTTTTTCCCGCTTTGCTTAACGTGCAGCGCGAAAATGTCCACGCCCATTTTGTCGTCCTGCAAACTCTTTTTAACGGCGGCAAGTTGGTCTGTGTAATTAAAAACCGTCGGTATCGCCGTGTTTGCCGATGCCCAGCGATGCGATGAGATCACGCCGTTTTTTTGAGAAACGTCGAAAAATTTCGTCGCTTCCTTTTGCATATGACAGGTGTTGCAGGTTTCCTTGTTGCGGACGTAAAACGGGTGCGGCGATTCTTTCGAGAACGAAGACATCTGCAATTCGTCGCTGACGGCAAAGGCGCGGATAAATTTGTAATCGTTTAACTCTTTCGGAACTTGAGATTTATGACACGCGCCGCAAAATTCGGGCGATTTCAAAAGCGGTCGCATCATCGCGCGTTTGTGTCCGGGAACGTCGTTTAAAATTTCCTGATCGGTCGAATCTACGAGCTTCGTGCCGTCTTCTTTTTGAATCATCGCGGGTTGTCCCATCGTGTAGCCGCCGATGCCTTTGCCGCTGACCGCATCAATCGAATGACAGACGATGCACGATACGCCTTCGTTATCGAACGGGCGATTTTTAAATTGCGGTTTGTCCGTTAATGCGCCCGAAAAAAGCGCGGCGGGATTATGACACGATTCGCAGTGGCGCGAGAAAGCGATGTCTTTCTGCGCGATCAAATCGCCGACGTTTTTCTGATAGAAAGGATCACGAAACGAATTGCGGTGCGCCGATTCGCGCCATTGCGGGTGCATATCCGTATGACATTTGGCGCAGCGGGCGGCGGAAATAAAATCGTCGCCGTTGATAAAATCGCCGCTAAAACTGACGGCATTCGACGGCGCAAATTTTTTGTCCGCGCCGAACCGAAAATCGTAGGTTTCGGAAATCCATTGATTATATTCCGCACGGCTCATTTTGCTGCTCTGCACACGATTAAAACCGTAGAAAGCCGCGCCCGTCAGTAATATCAACAGCACAATGAAAAATTTCAGAAATTTGGTATTCATCTCAGGTTTAAAGATTCAAATTGTCCGCTTGGTTGTTGGAGTAAACAAACTAGATTTTAGTTGTTTGAAATACATTTAGCAAATGGAATTAGTGGTGAACGGTGAGTGATGCGCGGTGAGTGAAAGATTTTAGATTTTAGATTTTAGATTTTAGATTTCATTCCTCTCATTTACCACTCACCGTTCACCGTTCACACTTAATCTCACTCACCACTCATCACTCACCGTTCACCACTAATTCCTATTTTTTTGACCGCAGTTGCGCCCATTCCGGCGGCGGTACTGATGGTCGGAGAGATTGGGTTGGCGACATCGCCGACGGCGAAAATGTTTTCCATACTAGTTTCGCAGAATTGATTGACCGCAATATAGCCGTTTTGATCGAGTTCGACTGCGCCGCCGGCGATTTCGGAATTGGGTTGAACGCCGATTCTGATTAGTAAACAGTCGGCTTTTAATTCGCTGATTTGTCCGCTTTCGAGGTTTTTTATCTGCACCGATTCGAGTTTTGCCGCGCCGTTGATTTTTGTGATTTCAGTTTCGGTTAAAATCTCGATTTTCGGGTTATTTCTTATTTTACCGATGAATTCGGCACGTCCGCGAAATTCGGCGCGGCGGTGAACGAGGTAAACTTTGGCGGCGGTTTCGGCTAAAATCAGACTGTTTTCGAGCGCGGCATCACCGCCGCCGACGATGACGACTTGTTTATCTTTGACGATTTCCGATTCTTTTTTGCCTGATTCGAGAATTCCCTTCCCTTGAAATTCGTCTTCGCCTTCGACATTTAACTTTCTGCGTCTTACGCCGGTCGCTAAAATCAGGTGTCTAAATTGAAATATTTTGCCGCTTTCGAGCAGAACAAGATTTTCTGATAAATCTATTCGAGCGATTTTACAATTCATTCGGGAAGAAAAATTGCGGTCTTTAATTTGCTTGACGAAAATGTCGCGCAGTTCGCGCCCGTCCGTCGCGGAAACGCCGATATAATTAGCGATTTCGTTGTAAACGCGCAAAAGCTGTCCGCCGAATTCGGCGTTTTCTTCAAGCAGCAAAGCCGTTAATTCGAGGTCGTCGCACCACAAAGCCGCCGACATTCCCGCCGCGCCGCCGCCGATAATTATCACATCAAAGTTTTCCGCTTTTTCTTTCATAGAATAAATTTTTCGTATTTTTCTGGAAATTACTACTTTTTGTCAATAAGAGCGTGCCAATTTTTGTCACTTGACGTTTGTTTGGTCTTGGAATGATTCTACACCACAATTCACCAAACCCCGTAAACCATTGAAAAACTGACATTTTGGCAGTTTTATAGACAATTTTTTTGCTTTGGCATTTATCTTGCTCTTGAAGTGACTCTGTATTTAGGCATTTTGCCTGTGAGTGCCTTTAACTCTCTCCAAATTTTAACCCCTTAGATCATTGTCCAAACAATTATGAGATTAGATTTCGAGTCGAATGCTGCATCGCTTCCGTTGACGGAAAACGGCGTTAATACAGAATCAAATAATGATTCCAATCAAACCAAAGAATTGCTGCGTGAAGGCGTAAAAGCCGCGCAAGCCGGCAACCGGGCGACGGCGCGTCTGCTTTTACTGCGCGTCACCGAACTCGAACCGGGGAACGAAAACGCGTGGCTCTGGCTCGCTTCGATCAGCGAATACCCGGAAGAACTGCTCGGTTTTCTCGGCAATGTCCTGAAAATCAACCCGCACAACGAACGCGCTATCGAATGGACGGCGGCGACCAACTCGCTGCTCGCCAAAACATTCGTTCAGCGCGGCATTGACGCATCCAAAGAAGATCGCGCCGATTTTTCGCACGAGTGTTTTCAGAAAGCTCTCGAACTCGACGCGAACAACGAGATGGCTTGGCTCTGGCTCGCTTCGCTTGCCGGTTCCGACAGCGAAAAACAATTGAATCTCGAAAAAGTTTTAAGCATCAACCCGGCAAACGAATCCGCCAAAACCGCTCTGCAATCTCTCCAGACGCAGAGAACTCAGGAACAGCTCAGACAGGCAACGCAGTTTGCCGCCGAAGGCAGACGCGATGATGCCGCGCAGATGCTCGCCGGAGTTTTGGAAAAATCTCCCGAACTTGCCGAAGCGTGGGTTTTGAAAGCTCATTTAACCGACAGTTTTGACGAAAAGATCAAATTTTTTGAACGCGCTTTAGAATCCGATCCCGCCAACGAAACTGCCAAAGCCGCCGTCGCTTCGCTCAAATCGTTGATGCAGTTCTCAGTTCCTTCTGTCCCGCCGGTCGCACAACCTTCTGCCCCCGAAGCAAAGGTTGAAGAAGTTTCCGCCGCCGAACAAGAAGAACATTACTCTGCCGAAGAAGAACATCACTCAGAAGAAAATCATTCAAATGAAGCTGCCGCCGAACCGCCGATGACGGAAGCCGAAGAGGTTGAACCGGCGCAGCCCGAAGCAGAAACGGCAGTTGCCGAAACATTGCAAACAGCCGAAACGGAAACCGATTATCACGCCGAAAATTTTACCGCCGACGATTCCTCAATCGAAGCGGTGACGCAGACGGACAATAATCCGACGCAAGACCTCGAAATGCCCGCCGCGCTCGAAGCGGATAATTATTTTGCCGAACAGCGTCAAGCCGCGCAGGAAACGCACGAAATAGCCGACGAAGCGAAAGAAGAGGTTTTCGCCGCTACGGAAACTGTGCCTGACGTTGCGGAATATCAGGAAACCGAACAGAGGCAGTCGGAAGAAGTCGCTGCCGAAGTTCATCAAACGCAGGATGCCGCCGTCGAAGAACCGGCGGAAATGATGTCCGCCGAAGCGGTCGAAATTGTCGCACCGCAATTTACCGAAGAAATCCACAGCGAAGCCGTCAGCGAAGTTGAAACTGCCCCGGAATCTGCACCGGCTCAAGAATATCAAGCCGCCGAACCGGAAGAAGTTGTTGCGGCGGAGAATGTCGAAACTGTTGAAAATGCCGCCGCCGAAGTTGCTCATAATGAACCGGAAACCGCTGCGTGTATGTTCTGCGGAACGAGCAATGACGCTCAGGCTAACTCGTGTCAAGGCTGCCGCGCGACGCTTTCGCTTTCCGATCTCGAAGGTTTATTCCACAACGAAGATGCCGACAAATTGCGCTTGCAGCAGATTGTCACGCGGTTGGAGATGGAGAAAAACGTCCGCGAATTTAACGCCGACGAACTTGCCCGTCTCGGTTTGGCTCACCTTAATCTGAAAAATCTGCGTCAGGGCTTCACGCATTTACAGGAAGCCTCGCAGTTGAAACCGAACGATGTTTTGCTCGCTTCGCAGGTCAATGCGCTGGCAATCCGGCTTTCGGAAATCGAAGACAAGGAAGAAAGCGAAGAAAGCAAACCGAAAGGCAAAACGATTCTCGTGGTTGACGACAGCGCGACGGTTCGCAAACTGATTACCGGCAAACTCGAAAAATCGGGTCATGAAGTCGTCTGCGCGGTTGACGGGATGGACGCGCTCGCCAAACTCAATGAAATCGTCCCGGATTTGATTCTGCTCGATATTACGATGCCGCGAATGGACGGTTATCAGGTTTGCAAACTGATTCGCAGCAATGAAACGACCAAAGGCATTCCGGTCGTGATGATCTCCGGCAAAGACGGATTTTTCGACAAAGTTCGCGGCAGAATGGCGGGAACGACGGGTTATATCACCAAACCTTTCGGACCGGAAACGCTGATGAAAGCTCTCGAAATTTACATCGCAGTCGAGGAAACCGCCGGGGTTTAATCCGCTGATTTCGCCTTATGAATGATTCGACCCATAATCAATCGAACCTGAACCTGAATGTCGCGCCGGAAGATTTCTCCGATTTATCCGGCGCGTTTTTTTCCGAACAGTTTGCCGCGCCGGTCGGCGAAAAATTCGTCATTTTTTATCTCGGCGAACAGCCTTTCGGAATCGCTTCGAAACTGGTCGCCGAATTTTCCCGTCCGCTCGCCGTCGCGCCTCTGCCGAACGCTCCCGAATGGCTGGCGGGCATCGCCAATCTGCGCGGCGAAATCGTCAGCGTTCTCGACCTCGCCCGAATGCTCAAACAGCCTGCTCACGAATTTTACGCCCGCAGCAAATTCATCGTCCTGCACACTTCCGAAGCGGACGCGGCGATTGCTTTTAATGCCGACCGTCTCGGCGAAATCGTCTTCATCAACGAACAGGAAATTCAACCGGCGGCAGACGGCAAAGATTCTCTGATTGGCGGCAAAGCCGCTTACGAAGGGAAGCATCTGCAAATCATTGATGTCCCGAAATTGCTCGCCGCCCTGACCGTCGCCTGAGTTTAAACCGCTCCGTAGCGAAAACTCCCGCGCTCCCGTTCTTTCCGACACTTCCCCAACTAAATTTATGGCTCGACGTACTCCAGATTCGCTTTTCAGTTCGCTTAAAGGAAAAATCCGACTCGCTTCGGCGGCGTTCGCATTTTTCGTCTGCGGCTTCGGTCTGTTCGCTTACCTGCTCGCGTCCTTTTTCGTCAACAGCACATTTTACGCCGTCTTTCTGCCGTTCGTCTTTCTGT
The DNA here is from genome assembly GCA_965247235.1 of Pyrinomonadaceae bacterium. Lineage (GTDB taxonomy): Bacteria > Acidobacteriota > Blastocatellia > Pyrinomonadales > Pyrinomonadaceae. The sequence continues at coordinate 3,721,161 of OZ252004.1, read as the reverse complement.
CGCTGGCGGTCGTCGTGTTCGGCTGGTGGCTTTCAAAAGAAATCGCCGCGCCGGTCGAAAAGGTCGGTTTGCTGGCAAAAAGTCTCGAACGCGGCGCGGCGGTTTCTCTGCCGAAAACGACCGGCTCGGTTGAAACGGACGAGATTCTGCAATCGCTCCAACGCAGCAGTCAGCAGCTTCAAAACGTCGTCGGCTTAATGGACAAAGTGGCGGGCGGACAACTCGACATCGCGCTCACGCCTTTGCAGAATTCCGACCGTTTATCGAGTTCGTTTCAGACGCTGCTCGCCAAAGTTTCCGAATCAATTGACGCGAAACAAAAACTCGAAAATATGGAATCGGCAATCGGCAACGTGACGGCGCAGATCGCCCGGATTCGCCGCAACAATCTCGATGTCGAACTGACGACCGATTTTCCCGAAACGCGCGAAATTTCCGAAACGATCAAATATCTGGTGCGCCACTTGAACGAAATGGTTTCGCAGATTCGGCGCGATTCGCTCGAAGCGCGGACGGTCACGGCGGAAGTTCAGCAGACGATTCACGCGGCGATTTCCGAAGACGAAAGCAAAGCGCGGCAGATCAATCAGGCGGCTCTGATGTTCAAACAGATGCCGAACAACGTCCGCAAAATTTCCGAAGAACTTTCCGGCTCGATTTCCGCCGCCAATTACACGATTGAAAAAGCGCGGAAAGGTTCGGCGGCAGCGCAGGAAAATCTGCAAGCCGTCGCTGCGCTCCGCAAACAGTTGCAGGAAGCGATCAAGCGCGTCGGGCGGCTCAACGAACGCTCGAAGGAAATTACGAAAACCGCCAAAACGGTCGAAGATTTAGCGCACCGCACTAATTTAGTTGCGCTCAACGCCTCGATTCAGGCGGTCGGTCTAAGCGAAAAAGGTTACGGCTTCACGGTTCTCGCCGAAGAAGTCGAACGTCTCTCGGCGCGGGCGGAAAACACCAAACGCGAAATTTCATCGCTCAATAAATCAATCGCCGCCGAGATCGTCGAGGTCGAAAACACTTTGCAGGGAACGGTCGGCGAAGCCGCCAATCTCTCGAAGTTTGCCGTCGAAACCGGCGATTCGCTGAGCGAACTGGAAAAATACGTCAGCAAATTTCTCAACCTGCAAATCAAACTGTCGGCTTATTCCGACGAACAGATGAGCGAAAGCGAAAGATCGCTCGGCATCTTTAACGAAACTTTTTCCAACCCCGAACGCGCCGCCAACCATCTGCGGCGCACTGAACACGGCATCGGCAAAATCTTCAAACTGATGGAACATCTGGAAAATTCCGCCGCCGATTTCAAATTGTCTCAAGAAGATTCGAGCGCGAATTCGGCAGATCAAAGCGATCAAACATCCGCCGACAAACTCTATTATTACGAAACGGCTGAAGAAGAATATGAACCGGCAGTCTCCGCCTGAACCGGCACTGATAAAATTAGCTTAAAAATATGGAAAACTCGGTCTGGAATCTGGTCACAAAATTTATTTCTCTGCTCGCGGTCTTCTTTCTGCTGCTCGGCGCAGGACTCGTCGGCGGTTCGTATCTCGGTTTGACGGATAATCATTCGGCGGGCGTTTTGACCGTCGTGTTTGCGACGGTGCTGGCGGTTTTTTCGCTGGTCGCCACCAATTTTTCGGATCAGACGCTGCGCCGCAATTTGCAGGAAGCATCCGAAATCGCGCACAAAATCGCGGCGGGCGAAGCATTTGAAAATCAGGGCGGCGGCGAGTTGTTCGATTCTTTGCAGGAAATTTCCTTTTATATGCAGGAAAAAGCCGAGATTGCCGACCGCATTTCGACCGGCGATTTGTCCGCGACTATTGCTTTGCGTTCGGAATCGGACGGGTTCGGTTTGTCGTTTCAGAATATGATTGACAAACTGCGAATGCTCGTTCAAACGCGCGAAGAACGCGACCGTCTGCAAAAATCAATTATCAAACTGCTCGACGAAGTTTCGGAAGTTGCCGCCGGAGATTTGACCGTGCAGGCGGAAAGTTCGCCGGAGATGACCGGCGCGATTGCCAACGCTTTTAATTCGATGACCAAAGAACTGCGCTCGCTGATTAAACAGGTCAAAGACGTGACGTTTCAGGTCAGCGGTTCGGCAAACGCGATCAACGACACGACCGAACAGCTTGCCGCCGGAAGTGAAGCGCAGGCTTCGCAGATTTCGCGGACGACCGCCGCGATTTCCGATATGGCTCTGCAAATTCAGGAAGTTTCGCAAAACGCTTCGCTCTCGGCGCAGGTTGCCGGCGATTCTCTCGGCAGTGCGCGATACGGTTCGAAAGCCGTGCAGGACAACATCAACGCGATGAATTCGATTCGCAAACAGGTGCAGGAAACCGCCAAACGCATCAAAAAACTCGGCGAACGCTCGCAGGAAATTTCGCAGACCGTCAGTTTGATTGACGACCTTTCCGACCGCACCAGTCTGCTTGCGCTCAATGCTTCTTTGCAGGCTTCGGCGGCGGGTGAAGCGGGCATCGGATTTGCCGTCGTCGCCGATGAAGTCGAACGCCTCGCCGACCGTTCCAATCGCCTGACGCAGCAGATCGGCGCACTCGCGCAGACCATTCAAAGCGAAACCAAAGATGTCGTCGCCTCGATGGAAGAAACGATTCACGAAGTCGTCGTCGGTTCGACGCTCGCCGATAAAGCGGGTCAGGCACTCGTCGAAATCGAACAGGTTTCGACGCATCTCGCCGAGCTTTTACAGTCAATTTCCGAATCAGCCAAACAACAGGCGCGAAGTTCCGAAGATATTTCCAACGCGATGGTCAACATTTCCAAAGTCACCGAACTCGTCCAAACCGGCACTAAACGCGCCGCCGATTCGGTCAAAGTTCTCGTGCTGCTCTCGGACGAACTGCGCGGTTCGGTCGCGCCGTTCAAACTCCCCGACGACCGCACACCCGGCAAACATTTCGCGCCGTCAAACTCGAATTTGTTTCTCAATTAGTGAATCGTGAATAGTAAATCGTGAATCGTGAATCGTGAATCGTGAATCGTGAATCGAACTAAAGCATCAATCTTGAATCTTGAATCTTGAATCTTGAATCTTGAATCTTGAATCTTGAATCTTGAATCTTGAATCTTGAATCTGAAACCTTGAACTTTGAACCTTAAACTTTGAACTCCCCAACCCAACCGATGGACTCAGAATTTTTACAAGCATTTATCGAAGAAGCCGAAAGTTATCTGCCGACGATTCGCGGCGGAATACTGATTTATTTGCAGGAAGGCAAAATATTCGGCGAACTCGAACAGTCAATGCGTCAGCTTCACACGATCAAAGGCGCGGCGGCGATGATCGGTCTCGACGACATCGGCAATCTTGCCGCCGGACTTCAGGACATCATTACCGACACTATTTCCAATAAAATCCCGCTGACACCGGATTTGCCGCCGAAAATGCTCGATATGCTCGCGCAGATCGAAGAATTTTTGCTCACGGCGCGTCTCGCCGACGAAAGTGCAAATTTCGATTTCGGAGATTTTGTAGATGAGTCTTTCGACAATCTTCAAGCCAATAATACCAACAACGGAATGCCGCCGAAAGAGCTGCGGCAGGAAGATTTCGGGGTCGTCCTCGAAGATGAAGTTGAAGCTGTCGCCGACGACGATTTTGAAATTGACGATGAAATGCTGGAGATTTTCGCCCTCGAAGCCGAAGAGTTGCTCCGCAACATCAGCACAAATCTCGAAACCTTAAAAACTCAGCCTGACAACCTCGAAGCCTTGATGGAAGTGCGCCGCAACGCGCATACTTTTAAAGGTTCGGCGGGCATCGTCGGACTCAAAGAATCTTCCGAAATGGCGCACCGCGTCGAAGATTTGCTCGATTATCTGGCGGAATACGAAATTCCCGGCAACGATAAAATTCTCCATCTGCTGATCGCCTCGACCGATTGTCTGAGCGCGATGACGGCGGGCGAAAAATCGGAAAATCTGACGGCGAAGGTCAAACGGATTTACGTTGAATTCGATCTCATCAACGCCTCGCTCGAAGGCGGCGAAGAAGCGGACGCGATGCCGACACTAATTGAAACGGCGGTTTCCGAACCTGCCGGAATGCCGCTCGAAATGCCGTTCGCCGAACTCGAACACGACGGCGCATTGACGGCGGAAAGCGCGGAAAATTTGATTCTCAAACCGACGGCGTTCACCAGTCCGAAATCCATCGTCCGCGTCTCGCTCGAAAAACTCGACGATCTCGTCAAAGTCGTGCGCGGTTTGGTCAGCACACGTTCGGTTTTTGAACAAAGACTCGGCGAACTCGACCGCCAGATTGAAGAATTGACCAACAGCACACGGCGTTTGCAGCGTTCGACGACCAAACTCGAAACCGATTTTGAAGCCGATATGATGAACGCCCAAAGTCCGGTTTCGAGCGTTCATCATCATTGGGTTTCGCCCGCTAATTTGCCGGTTCGCCAGCCGCAGGCGTTCGATTCGCTCGAATTCGACCGCTACACCGAATTTCACCAGACGACGCGCGAACTCGTCGAAACGACCAACGACGCGCTTTCGATCAATTCCGCGCTCGACGGTCTGCGCGGCAATCTCGAATCATTATTTGACAGCCAACGGCGTTTGATCGAAGAAATGCAGGACAAACTGCTGCGAATCCGAATGGTCAATTTCGGCTCGCTCTCGGCGCGTCTGCACCGCACTCTGCGCGTCACCTGCGACGAAGAAGGCAAGCAAGCCGATCTCGTCATCGCGGGCGAAAATATGGAAGTTGACACGCAGATTCTCGATTCGCTGATCGAACCGCTGCTGCATCTGCTTCGCAATTCCATTGCTCACGGCATCGAAATGCCCGACACGCGCCGTCTGCTCGGCAAACCCGAAAAAGGCAAAATCAGTCTTCGCGCACACAGCGAAGGAACGCATATTATCCTCTCGATTTCCGACGACGGACGCGGCATTTCGGCTTCCGCGCTCAAGGAAAAAGCTCTCCAAAATAATCTGATTACGCCGCAGGAATCGGTCATAATGTCCGAAGAAGATGCCTTTGAACTGATATTTTTACCCGGCATTACGACCGCCGAAAAACTCAGCCAAACCGCCGGACGCGGTGTCGGGATGAACATCGTCCGCACGACCGTCGAACGCCGTCAGGGAACGATTTCGATTGCTTCCGAACCGCAAAAAGGCACGACTTTCACGATTCGTCTGCCGATGGCTTTAGCCGTTACACGCGCTCTGCTCGTCAAGGTCGGCGAACGCGATTTTGCTTTTCCGCTCAATAATATCCGGCAAATCAGCGAAACCACGCCCGAAATGATCGAAAAAGCCGTGCGCGAAAAATCAATCCAACTCGGCGCGATCAAATATACGGTAACGAATCTCAACGAACTGCTCGGTTTTCCCGCACCGGCGGCGGCAAACGAGGACGAAACGGCTCTGCTGCTGCTCGAAATGCCGGATAATCCATACGCTTTGCTGGTTGACCGCATCGTCAAACCCGAAGAAATCGTTATCAAGCCGCTCGGTTTCCCGCTGCATAATTTCGCCGAAACGCTCGGCGCGGCAACCTTGGGCGACGGCAACGTCGTGCCGGTTCTCGATTTATTTTATCTGCTCAATCGCCGTCATCGCGCCCGCAAACCCCAATCAATCGCCGAAACCGCGCCGCCGAAACGCGAAATCACCGTGCTGATCGTGGACGACAGCCCGAGCGTCCGGCATTTGAATTCCAATCTCATCAAAAAAGCCGGATTCAAACCCGTCGTCGCCAAAGACGGACTCGAAGCACTCGAAATTCTGCAAACCGTTAAAGTGTTGCCGGACGTGATTTTAACCGACGTGGAAATGCCGCGAATGGACGGTTATGAGTTATTGACCTCGCTCAAACGGCAGGAAAACCTACATAAAATTCCGGTGATTATGATTACCTCCAGAGCCGGCGAAAAACATCGCCGCAAAGCCTTCGATCTCGGCGTTTCCGAATATGTCTCGAAGCCTTTCGATGATGTTAAATTGGTGGAGATGATCAAAACTTTGTCGAAGATTTGAATGTAACGCAGTCCGTCCCGGCTGCCGTCTTGAAAGCGTCTCGATTTCAACAGAATTTCGTTTAGTTTTAAAACGAAATCCTAAAAATGCGGGACGCATTTTCGACGGCAGCCGGGACGGACTGCGTTACTTTTCGGATTACTTTTTTGCCGGTTTGCTCGGACGAACTTCAACTTTGCTCGGCAATGTGCGGTCATTCATATTAAGCAAATCTATCACGATTTCGGCAATGTCTGCCGATTGAATCTGCCACGCGCGTTCGTCCGACTGTGTGCCGCCGCCGAAAGACGTATTGACCGAACCGGGACAAATCGTCGTCACTTTGATGTCGTCGGCGCGAACTTCCTGCATCAACGCTTCGGAAAAACCGTTGAGCGCAAATTTTGAAGCGTTATACGCCGCCATTTTCGGATGCGCGTTTTGTCCGGCGAGCGATGAAATGTTGATAATATAACCGCCGCCGCGCTGTTTCAACAGCGGAATCGCGTGATGACAGGTATAAAAAACGCCGAACAGATTGGTCTGCAAAGTTTGTTCAAATTCTTCCGCCGACATTTCTTCGACGGTTTTTCCGATAATGCCGATGCCCGCGTTATTGACCAGAATATCCAATCCGCCGAACAATCTTTCCGCTTCGCCGAGCAGCATTTTAACCTGCGCCTCGCTTCGCACATCGCAAATTTCGCCTTCGACCGCGCCGAATTCGCTCAACTTTTCGACCGCCGTTTTAATCTCCGCTTTATTTCGCGCACCGATTAAAACCTTCGCGCCGTTTTTGAGCAGACTTTCCGCAATCGCGTAACCGATGCCTTTCGTGCCGCCGGTGACGACGGCGATTTTGTTCTGAATTTTCATTGTTTAATTTTATAGATAAAGTCCGATTTCTTACCTTTCGTTTTGTCTTCACCTTGCCCCCAAGATGTTTTCGGCGAATCTTGTTTGGAAAGCGTTTTCCAGAGAATCGTGACCGCGCCGTCAGCGTGTCGCCGCACGATGCGGAAAGCGACGATTAAATCTTTGCGCTTGTCAAAATCGAGTTCGTTATAAGCTACGCCGCCGACCGAACGATAAAAAGTGCCGCGATAAGCGACCGTCCGCAAAATATATGTTTTATTTTCCTCGACCTTAATGCCGCGTTTGTATAAAAATCCGTCCTGCGTGATGCCTTCAAATAAACGGCGGTCGAGTTCGGCGGCTTTTTTGAAATCAGGTTCGGGATTAAATCCGACGATATATTTCAAACCTTTGGTAGTTAAATTAACTTCTTCGAGTGGAACATCGCCGAGATTAACGAAAATCTCGTGCGATCTGATGCCGCTTGACTGAAAACTGTCGCCTTTGAGCGTAATATCGGCGAGGCGCGGCAGACGATAATCGGCAATCCGAAATGAATAAGAACCGCCTGCTCCGGGCATCGCGTATCTCAGACAATCGGCTGAAACGACGACTACATTCGGGTTTTCAGAACATCCTTTGTCGGAAGCCAGATAAGTTAATCCGGTTTCCGGCTGACGCAGAAAAGCGGCGAATTTAGCCGCATCTTCAATCGCCGGGGCGAGTCTTTGGCGTTCTTCCTTCTTAGTTTTGCGATACAGCAGACCAATGCTGTTTATCGCTTCCGGCGAAGGAAACGACGACCGTTCAAAACTTTGATCCTGCAACGCTCTCAACTGCTCGAAACTTTCATTGATTCTGCGCTCCTGTTCAGCGCGCTGCCGCTGCATTTCTCTCGGATCAATCGTCGGAGCCGGCAAAGGTTTCGGATCGGCAGCCTGCGCCGAAATTGCGACTGCGCCAAAAATAAACAGATAGCCTGAAACGACAATTACGAATAAATTTTTCACCTTAGTCTCTCCTCTAAAGTTTCGCTTTCAATAGTTCATTGACAATTTTCGGATTCGCCTGACCGCCCGAAGCCTTCATTACCTGCCCGACGAAGAAGCCGAATAATTTTTCGTTACCGGCGCGATAGGCGTTTACTTGATTTTGATTGTTTTCGATGATTTCGTCAATGATTTTTTCGATTGCCGACGCATCGGAAATTTGCTCGAAACCTTTTTCTTTGATCACTTCGGCGGATGTTTTGCCGGACGCGAACATTTCCGTCAAAACTTCCTTCGCCTGATTGTTGTTGATGCTGCCCGCGTCGAGCGTTTTTACAAGTTCGGCTAAATTTTCAGCGGAAACGGCTGAATCTTCGGCGGATTTACCGGCGTTGTTCCATTCGCGCATCAGTTCCGAGAGAATAAAATTTGCCGAAACGCGCGGGTTTCCCGAAGTTTTCGCCGTCGTTTCGTAAAAGGCGGCGAGCGATTTTTCGGCGACGAGTTTCGATGCGTCGTCGAATGAAAGTTGATAACTTTCCATCAGACGGTCGCGCATCGCGTCGGGCAATTCGGGCAATTCGGCTTTGGCGCGTGCGATAAACTCTTTGGTGACAACGAGCGGCTGCAAATCGGGTTCGGGAAAATATCGGTAATCGTGCGCGTCTTCCTTGGAACGCATCACGCGGGTTTTGTTGTTTTTGTCGTCCCACAAACGCGTTTCCTGATTGACGGGTTCGCCTGCTTCGTGCGCAGCGATTTGGCGTTCGATTTCATACTCAATCGCCTTTTGCATAAATCTGACCGAGTTCAGATTTTTCAATTCGACCTTATTGCGAAATTTTTCCTCGCCGATTTTGCGGACGGAAACATTCGCTTCGCAGCGCAGATTTCCCTTTTCCATATCCGCGTCCGACGCGCCGACCCATTGCAGCACGCGGCGGACGTGATTGACATAATCGTATGCCTGCCACGACGAACGAAAATCGGGTTTCGTGACGATTTCGCCGAGCGGCGTTCCCGCGCGGTTCAGATCAATATACGAATATTTATCAACTTCGGGCAGACCTTCGTGAACATTTTTGCCCGCGTCTTCTTCGAGGTGCATTCGCTCGATCCCGATTTTCATCGGCTTAAACTCTTTCGCGCGTCCGTGTTCATCGCGTTCGGCGGTCATAATCGTCAGCGTTCCGTCGGACGAAAACGGCTTGTCAAACTGCGAAATCTGATAACCTTTCGGCAAATCGGGATAAAAATAATTTTTCCGCGAAAATATTGACTGCTCGTTGATATTCAAACCCAAAGCAAGTGCCGCTTTCGCGCCCAAATTCACGACATTTTCGTTCAAAACCGGCAGCGCACCCGGCAATCCGAGACACACCGGACAAGTATTCGAGTTCGGTTCGTCGCCGAAATTTGTCGCGCAGCCGCAAAAAATCTTCGTCTCCGTCGCCAACTGCGCGTGGATTTCCATTCCGATAATTACTTCCCAACCTTCTTTCATAATTTTTACTGCTACCCGATTATTCCGTTCAATTTTGATGGTATTTTCCTTTTTAGAATTAACGCAAAGTATATCTTTATATTAGTTCTTGTTCTGAATAAATTCAAAGTTTTACAAAAATTTGCTAGGATTTATTTTAGTCTCGTCTGCACCTATTTAGTAAATTATTTATGGTAAAAATTAATGTTTACAGTTACAAACGCGATAAAAGCGTCATTGTTGATGTCGCCGATGTTTCTGATGAAAACTACAATCTGATTAAAACCAATTTCCTTCAACTTCTTAGCAAACAAAAAGCATTTGAAGCAATTTCAGCGGCGTATATTTATGCCGTCAAATTATGTCCGACGGCAAATCCGAGCGATATTTGGCAGCATATTGTTTACAGAATTTACATTGATGAGGGAAATAACGAACAGAGTTGGAAACGAGCCAGCGGACAAGGTTTTGAATATGCGTTTGCAAAAATTTATAATCCGCGCCTTGCTGTTTATGGAATTCGGCTTATTGTTTTAAGTAAAAGTTCGGCGGAGAAAGCGTTGAAAGAAATGAACCTTGCCGGAAAAATCGAGTCGTCGAAAATGGATATTGCGATTGAAGGTCTTTGCAATCAGCAAGACGATGAGTGGAGAATTTTCGGGGTCGTTCACGCTAAAACGAGTTTGGCTGAAAGAATCAAAGACGATGCGCCGGCAAGCAGAATCATTATGGAACACGGATTTATCTCGATTGCCGCAACTTTGGATTCAGAATCTTTTCCGCCTCCGCACGGCGACGGCGTAAATCACGGAGAATTAGGAGGAAGAACTTTTGCATCGGGATTAAAGGAAAATCAGCCGAAAAGAAATTATTTTGAGCGCGACGGAGATTTTACAAACGGCTATTCTTACAATTTAAGAACGCCGCCGAGTCCGCAAATTACGCCTTCCGGCACACGAATAAAAACGCTCTCGTTTGCTGAAAACCAGCCTGACGAATTTGTCAAAGATATTCAAACTTTCTGGCTTGCAGTCAAGGCTCAAATTTGTGAAAAAATGCCGGTTACGGATGTAATTTGATTTATTTTTCAAAAACCAAAATATGTTCTTTAGCAATTCCGCCGCCATCGTCGCCCATATTGGCAATTCGTTTCTTGCGAAGTTCTCTCGTGTAATGATGTTTTAGATTTACTCCAAGATTGTCGAAAAAATCAACGGTAATTTGCGCGTTATCAAATTGAGTTCGGGAAAGCACACGATTTCCGATGACAATAATAATATTTTTCCGCGCTACCCGTTTCATTTCGCGCAGACCTAAACTGTAATCATAGTAAAAAGAAACTGCTTCTTTGTAATGCGTTTCGCTGCGTTGCTCGACATTTTTTAACGACATTTCAAGCGACTCGGATTTTGGTAACTGATTTATTTCTTTACTTGCGCCGAGAAATAATTTTTTGTGAGCGGCGATTTCTTCTTTGGAATATCCAAGCCACTCCAACATATTTTTTGAGAATTGAAAATATCCGACACCGTTTTTGTCGTCTGCGTATGGCGGCGAACAAATAACGGAATGAAATGAACCGTCTTCAAAATCCATCTTTTTAATATCACGAACGGCAATATCCGAATCCGAACCTTGCGGCAAAGTAACAATTCTTTCATAAGCAATTTTGTAACGCTTGATAAAAGATTGCAAAACATCAGGATTGAATCTGATAAAGTCGGCTTCCCTCAATCTTCTCAGCCTCACTTCCCCGCGATACGTCAGCATTACATCTCTGACAGTTGCTGAAAAAATCGCTTCAAATAAATTATTCAGTTGCTTGTCGTGATTAGTTACTTCGTTAATTGCTTTAATCAGAGAATCGAGAAAAGGCAGCGAATCCTGCTTAAACCAAAATTCCAACTGCGGGTGAATTTCAACCCTGCTTTCGGAACTGACATTTTTAGCAAGTTCGAGGATTTGAAAAAATGCTTTCTGAAGTTTGCTTTGCTCAATATATGTTGTTTTTGCCTTGCTCAGAATTACGCTCAACGGATTCACATCACCGCCCGCACACTGACGATTCTGCAAAACCGCTTCGAGCAAAACGCCGCCGCCGCCGCAAAAAGGGTCTAAAATATTTTCATGTTCAGGAATGTAGGTTTGAATTATTTTTTTGACCAACGGTGGATTAATCGCCGCGACATACGAATGCAAAGCGTGAAGCGAATGTTGCGAATCGTGTCCGTTAAAAGCAAGGTCAACATTATACAAATTCGGTTCGTCAACCTGAATCTTTCTTTCCGGTATAAATTCTTCTACTTTAAATATTTCTCTGACTGCTGATATAGGCATTATGATTATCTTTTCATACTTTAGTTTAAGTTGCTAATCAAACAAACTTTGGATCAATACGGAATTTTTCCTCAATTATTTTCATATTAAAAGTTACCATCGCCAGTTGTGTGTGGTATTTCCATTCCGATAATTACTTCCAACCTTCTTTCATAATTTATAATTTTTTAATCAAACTTTTCCCGACGATGTAACCTAACTGAACAGGAACAGCATTGCCTAATTGACGCATTGCTTCCGTCCACGAACCTTCGATAAAATAGTCATCCGGGAAAGTTTGCATTCGTTTTGCTTCTAAGATCGTAAAATAGCGCACCGAACCGTCACGAAATCTAATCATATTTTCGCCACCCGGAACGCCGTGGTCGCCAGCCTTGAGAGTTTTCGACGGTTCATCAATATAACTGCCGGTGTGTCCCGCATACATCTTCGCCCCGTCTCTGAAAAAATGTTCTTTATGAAACTCGGAATTATATCGCGGATCGGGCAAATCTTTAATTGAATCACGGATAGTTATCCAAGGTTTTTGCGGCGGAGTGAACATTCCGTATTTGTTAATGAGTTTTTTCTTTTCTGACTTTAGAATTAATAAATCTTCGTCCGCAGGCATTATTTCGTGTCTGTTCCAATACTCTTCGGTAACATATTTTGACCATACTAGAGATTCTTCGCTATGAGTCGGATTTGGAAAACTCCACGAGATATTTAAATCATCTCTAATGCCGACAATCATTACTCTTTCGCGTTTTTGTGAAACTCCGAAATCGGCGGCATTAATCAGCCTGAAAATCACGTTGTATTTTACTCCTTCATAATTCCCTTTCGTGTGAATTTTTTCCAATTCGGATAAGTGATCTTGCCAAGTATTTAGACTTTTTCTCTCGACTTCGGGATAGGTTAGCTGCAAAATCAGGTAATTAAAATAAGTTGAAAACGATTTTCGGAGCAATCCTTTAACATTTTCAAAGATAAAGGCTTTCGGCGTGAGCGACCTGATACTTTTTATCGCGTATGGAAACATATCGCGGTCATCGTCAAAACCTTTGTGATTTCCGCCGATTGAAAACGGTTGGCAAGGTGGTCCGCCGGCAATCAGATCAATATTGGAAAATTCACGAAAATTAAATTTTCTGACATCGGTTTCAAAAATTATCTCAGGCGAGTGATTAACCCGCAAAGTTTTACAGGCATCTGCGTTCCATTCGACAAATGCCTGATGCGCTGCGCCCGCTAATTCGATGCCTTTAGCCAACCCGCCCGCACCTGAAAATAATTCCAAACTATTTACCATTATTTTTCCAATCTACTTGCAAAATGTAATTCTACCAATTTTTCTATATTTTCAATTGTCGAGGATTCGCCGACGCACTTTTCCGCCCAACTTCGACCTTGATGAAGAATATCCCAACCTGATTTTTTCTGATTATATCGTCCGCTTCCCGGATCGTGATTTCCGAAACCGTCAATGTGAGTGTTCCAAATCGGTTTATAATGCCGGATTAATTCGGCTTCGACTGTGCCGATCAGATTACTTGCACTATTTTCAAGGATCATAAATCTGCAACAAAAATCAGCCAAATCCAAATTTACAGCCTGTTCGATACTTTTGCCGTGTTCTCTGAGTCGTCCGAAAAGTTCGTGGGCAAACTTTCCTTCGTTTGTATTTTTACTTTGTCGCCAACCTTTCGGAACAGCTTTGCCCACATAAATCGGCTGCGAAAACTCAAGCCTGTTTATTTCAAATAAAGGTTTGTAATAGTCACTTTTCCCGATGTAATAAAGAGCATAGACACCCGTTCCGTGAAATCGAACCGGCGGCGGTAAATTATGCACGGGAGTTCCATTGAAAAATCTAATCGTATCTTTAATAATCTCGTCAAAGGCATTTGAACTGTAAACGTGTTTTTCACGGTCGAATTCTGTGTAATTCATTTTTATATATTGGAATTCGGTTTGTCGCCGAAGTTTGTCGCACAGCCGCAGAAAATCTTCGTCGCCGTCGCCAGTTGCGCGTGGATTTCCATTCCGATAATTACTTCCCAACCTTCTTTCATATTTTTCTGATTCGATAATTTTAGATTTAGTAATTCAATTTTCTCAATAAATCTGTTTGATGTCCAAAGATTTATTTCATCATCGCGCTTTTGATAATTTTGAAAAACAAACTGTCCGGCAGCAGTTTTCGCAGCGTCAAAAGTCCTTTCGTGTTGACACCGTAGCGCATCTGTTTTGAACCGTCGGTGACGGCGCGGTAAATCGTTTCCGCAACGACTCTGCCGTCGGGCGCGTCGGCTCCGTTTTTCTGCATATTCGGGATTGTTTTGTCGAGCATATAATCATACGCCGTCAAGCCTTCCTTTTTCGTCACGTCCTGCGAACGGTCGTAAAAATCGGTTTTGATCGGTCCCGGTTCGATGATTTTGACGCGGATGTTAAATTGTTCGACTTCGTATTGCAGCGATTCGGAAAAGCCTTCGACCGCCCATTTCGTCGAATTATACAAACTGTAAAACGGGAACGTCACGCGTCCGCCGATGGACGCGACGTTGACGATAATTCCCTTTTTCTGTTCACGGAAAACCGGCAGAATCTCGCGGCAGACATTCATCAGCCCGAAAACATTGGTCTGAAACTGTTTTTCGATCTGCGCTGCGTCCGCCGCTTCGAACGCGCCGACCAGACCGTAACCGGCGTTATTGACAATCGCGTCAATCCGCCCGAATTTTTCAATCGCGCCGGCAATCGCCGTTTTGATCGAATCAACGTCGGTGACATCGAGCCGGAAAAGTTCGATGTCGGCGATTTTCTGCAAATCCGTCGAATTTTCCGGCGTTCGCATCGTCGCCGCAACCTTCCAGTTTTTCGTCTGAAAAAGTTTCGCCGTTTCCTTGCCGATGCCGCTCGATGCGCCGGTGATTAAAATTACTTGATCCATTTTTCTCCATTTTTCAACTTAATGTGTGTCGGACGGAACGCGGACACTCTTGTCCGAATGAGCGCGGCAGCGCGAAAAAGCCCGAATTGAAATGCAAGGTTGAATAGATTTTCAACTTTTGTTCGCGCTCCTGCGCTCATTCGGACAAGAGTGTCCGCGTTCCGTCCGACATCTTTACCTCGAAAACTCTTTAATTTCGTCTTTATATGCGACAATCGCCAGCGTTGCCATCTTGATAAAAAATCCGGTTTCGACGACTCCTGTTATCAGCTTTAAGTCTTCGGCGAGTTGTGCCGCGTCGTCGGTTTCAAATTTCAAATCGGCGATATAATTGCCGTTATCGGTGATTAAAATTTCACCGTTCTTGCGGCGCAAAACCGGATCGCCGTATTTTTTCAAACGCTCAATAGTTGAAACGTGACCGAAACGGACGATTTCAATTGGCAGCCGCGCTTTCTCGCCTAAACGATTGACGATTTTTGTGTAATCGGCGACGACGATAAATTTTTTCGCCTGAATTTCGACGAGCTTTTCGCGCAAAAGTGCCGCGCCCAAACCCTTTATCAAATCGAGATTCGGCGCGATTTCGTCCGCGCCGTCAATCGCCAGATCAAACGCGCGTTCGTCCAAATCTTCGACCGCGATGCCGTTTTCACGCGCCAAATTTTCGCTTTCGACGCTCGTCGCCACGCCGACGATATTTTCGAGTTCGCCCGATTTGACCTTTCGCGCAATCTCCAAAATCGCGTGTTTCGCCGTCGAACCCGTGCCGAGACCGACGCGCATTCCGCTTTTCACAAATTCAACCGCACGTTTGGCGGCGACGGCTTTTAGAGTTTCTAAATCCATAAGTTCAAAAACTTCAAGAGTTCAAGGTTTAAGGTTCAAAGGTCGAAATCTAAGATCAAAGTTTCGACGGTTAAAAGATGCGTCTGTCGCTGATATTTTAGATTTGAAGCCTGAAACTTTGAACCTTAAATCTTGAACTTTGAACTTCATTTCCCCTCGCTTTGCAGTATAATAGTTTTATGAAATTCCTGCACATTTCCGATATTCATTTGGGCTGCACTCGTTATCAACTCGAAGAAAGTCCGATGGATTTTTTTCGCGCGTGGATTGACGTTTTACAGAAATATGCCGTTGACGAACAGGTTGATTTCGTTATTATGGCGGGCGATTTTTTTCATAAACGAAGTGTGCCGCCGGAGACGATGAATCACGCTTTTGCCGGTTTGACCTTGCTCAAAGACGCGGGCATTCCGGTCGTTGCCATCGAAGGCAATCACGATCAAAAACACGGCGACAACGATTACAGTTGGCTGCGTTCGCTGGAGAATTGGAAATTAATTCACCTGCTCGAACCGCGTAATGTCGAAGGTAAATTCGTTTATGACGAATGGATTTACGATTCGGAAACGCCGATTCACGGCGGTTACATTGACATCGGAGGCGCACGAATTTTCGGTTCGTCGTGGTTCGGCGCGTCGGCAAATTGGGCGATTCCGATGCTCACCGAAGCGATCAAGGAAACGCGGCGCGAAGGCGCATTTCATATTTTACTGCTCCACACCGACGTTGAAGGTCATCAAACGCATCCGATTCCCGCGCTTAGTTTGGCGAATTTGAAGGAACTGAAATCCGTCACCGATTACGTCGCGCTCGGACACACGCACAAGAGCTACGAGATTGATAATTGGGCTTTTAATCCGGGCAGTTTGGAGATTACGAGCATTGACGATTACCGCGAAACACGCGGCGCATTTTTGGTTGAAATCAACGAACAAAACGAAGTTTCCGCAAAGCACATCCGCGATTACGCGCAGAGACCTTTCCAGCGCATTCCGTTCGACGTTTCGGGTTACGAAGACGCAAAATCCGTCACCGATTCGCTCTTGAACGAAGTCGAAACAAAGGTCAAAACGCACGACGACTGGAAAAGCGAAAACGCCGGAAATTTGCAGCCGATCATCGAAATCACTCTGCGCGGACATCTCGGTTTTCCCAATTCGCTGCTCGAATTAAAAGAACTGCGCGAAAAAATCGAAACGATGACCGACGCGCTCCACGTCCGCATCAAAAATCACAGTGCGCCGGTCGAATACGCCGTCGCCGCCGACCTCGAAGAAGACGCATCGCGCGAAAAACTCGAACGCCGCGTCGTCGAAGATTTGATCGCCCGCGACAACCGCTACAAAATGCGCGTCGAAGACCTCGCCGAAGCCGTCATCGGCGCAAAAAGAATGGCTCTGTGCGATGAAGAACCCGAAAAAATCGTAGATTTCATCGCGCTGAAAACCGTCTAGGCATTGAGAAAGTCGTTGATAACACTCAAAATCAGATGTATTATCAAGTGCGCCGGTGTTAATCAATAGTTAGATGCCTCGTGGTAACATCAAATTGTCAGTATTTATAAGGAAAAGAAATGGCATTTATTAATCAAAGCGTCGGGGCAGGCGGTGTGAATAAGGCGGAAGATGTGAAAGTCGTGCAGTGGCTGCTTGACCAAAACGAAATCGGCTATCATTTTATGAGCAGTTTGTCGCAAGGCAGTGTTGATATGACGGCATAATGACCGCTTCGACACAAATTGCGCTTGATGATTGGGCGCAGTTTTGCGACCGCAAAGGTTTGTTAGCAAACAGAATGCCGGTTTTCCGCAGCATCAGACTTGAGTCGGACAGTGACTACTACAAACGATTAATTTTCGGCGTAGTCTTAAAAAGTGCGCCGCAAGTCTTCACTAATATTGATGATAATTATCAAGACCCGCGCGTCAAACAAGCGATTGACGGGCGAATCAACTTTGAACAATTTAAATTTATTGTCGAACAGGCGAAAGGAAGAGTTTTGACTCAACTTGGAAGAGATATGCAGAAATTACTAGCAAATAATCCAAAAGTGCGGGCATTTCTCGAAGTCATCGCATATGCCGAAGGAACAGACAGGGATAAAGACCCGGGCTTGAGCGGCTATTCAACGATAATGGGTTACGGAACGGCTCCGAATTTATACAATCATCCAAGCAATAAAGCGTCAGGACGCTACCAAGCGATTCCCGCCACTTGGTCATTGGCTGAAAAGGCTTTAGGATTATACGATTTTACGCCGGAATCGCAGGAACTTTTCGGTGCTTGGGACATACACGACAACAAACCGGAAATCTTTAAACATTTAGATAATAATGATTTTCCGTCAGCCGTCGAAGTAGCAAGTTCTGAGTGGGCGAGTTTTCCAAACCGGGCATTAACCGGAAATGATCCCGAAACCAATCCGACTAGTCGTTATGAATACAGTAGCGGACCGAAAAAAGGACAAAAACAACCCGCGCCGTATAAATTGAGCGAATTGAAAAAGATTTATGATGATTCAGTAGTGTATTTTAAGGAAATAACGCCCGTTTGAAAATAATACCTGTATGAAAAATCGTCGTTTTTTAATATACCTTTTTCTATCTTTGTCGGTAACGACATTCGGCTGCGCTAAACTTTCGTTATCCGCCGACGCGCCGCCGGCAAATACGATTGCAGTCGTTTCACCGACACCGCCGCCGAGTGTAAATTTGGAAGAACCGCCTCCGCCAGAGCCGCCGAAAACGTTGCGCCAAAGTCTGCCAATCCTTCAAAATAAGGATAAAAAGGATGATGAATTGATTGCGGCAATAAAAGCCGAAAATGTCGAGCAGGTCAAACAGCTTTTAGCAGATGAAGTCAATTCCAACTCTTTTTCTCAAGTTTCTGAAACATCCGACGACTATGACACTGCTTTAGGATTAGCAGTTGATAGAAAAAATGTTGAAATCGCCAAATTATTGCTGGAACACGGTGCTAATGTTAATAAGAATTCGTTTAATGTTGATGAAGGTCTTTCCTCACCCATCTCAAACTTTGATTGGGCAGTTAATAATGAAGACCTTGAAATGATGAAGTTATTAGCTGCTCACAACGCCGATTTAGGATTAAGTAGCGATCAGCCTTATTTAGGTAAAAATGCTGAAATCTTAAACTTTTTAATAAAAAACGGTTATGACATTAACGCACGGGACGAGAAAGGGATGACGGCTCTGACAGAAGCGGTCTATGATAATAAGCTAGACTTGGTAAAAACTATATTGCGCTACAAACCCGATCTAAATCAAAGAACCGAAGAATCGCAATTTACCGACTTTAAGAAATTCACTCCACTGCAATTAGCAGAATTTTTCGGGCGCAAAGAAATTGTTCGAGAACTAAAAAAAGCAGGTGCGAGAAAATAACGGAAAAGCTAATAATTCAATGGACGTGAGGGCGAAACAGCGACTTTCTTATCAAGTTGCTTTGTTTCCCTAAAATTGTGCGGCGGCGGTTTCGCCCTGCGTTATCTCAATCGTCAATATTCCCGACATCTAAACTTCCGCGCTTTGCCTTTTACATTTCAGGTTCTTACAATGAAACAATGTCAGAACTATTCGATAAACTTTCGGGCATCAAACATTTGCCGATTTTTCCGCTGCCGCTTGTTTTATTGCCGAACGAGCTTTTGCCGCTGCATATTTTCGAGCCGCGTTACCGGCAGATGCTCGATGATATTAAGACGGAAGATAATTTTTTCGGCGTTTCGCTGTTTAATCCGTCCGAATCTTTTGTCGAAAAACCGTCGGCGGGAACGGTCGGCTGTGCGGCGGAAGTTCGCAATGTTGATATTTTGGAAGACGGTCGTTCGAATGTGCTGACGATGGGCGTGATGCGTTATCGTCTGCTCGATTACGCGGAAACCGACGCGCCGTATCTGGTCGGCGATGTCGAATTTTTTGAAGATGAACCGGAAGATGAAGCAACTTTGACCGATTTGACCGACGATGTTTTCGCGTTTTTCAAAAGAATCGCCGCCGCCGCGCATAAACTCAGCAACCAGCGCGGCGCATTGCCGGAAATTCCCCGCGCCGATCCCGAACAGCTTTCTTTTTTAATTATGGCGGCGTTCGATTTTGAAGCCGACTTCAAATATCAACTACTGGAAACGCGCTCGACGATTGAAAGACTGGAAAAACTGCGCGAAATTCTCCGCCAAACCGTCGGCAAACTGGAAGAAAACGCCGACATCACCAAACTCGCCCAAACCAACGGACACGGCAAAAAGAAGATCGAGATTTAGATGTGAGCGGTGAACGGTGAACGGTGAACGGAAGATTCAAAATTCCAGATTCAAGATTCCAGATTCAAAATTCCAGATTTCAGATTCAAGATTCAAGATTCTTTCACTCACCGTTCACCGTTCACCGTTCACACCTAAACAACGGTTGATTCGGAAGTTGCGCTTAGATGGTTGAGCGTGGTTTTGAGCAGCGGGACGAGATTTTCCGTCTCCATAAATTCCCTGCCTAAAAGTTTGCGGAATTTCTTTTCTTTCTTATCGCCCGTCAATTCCCTGAGCATTCCGCCGCAGAATGCCGTCACGATTTCGGGCGCGAATTGTTTACCTGCGCTCACCTTTAAGTCTTCGACGACTTCGTGCGCCGGTCGCCGGCGTTTGTATGGTCGGTCGGTTGTCATCGCGTCGAACGAATCCGCTAAACAGACTATTTTCGCAATATACGGAATTTCGCGGTCGTATAATTCGTCCGGGTAGCCGCGCCCGTCGAGCCGTTCGTGATGGTTGCGGGCGGCGAGCGGAACGCCCGTGTATGGATGATGAATCGGCGATAAAATCTCGAAACCGACACCCGGATGCTTTTGCAGTTCGGCGGTTTCCTTGGCGTTCATCCGAAACGGCGAATTGATAATGCTGCTTTCGATGGTCAGTTTGCCGACATCGTGCAGATAACCGGAAAACGCCGCGCCTTCGATTTCTTCCGCGTTCCAACTGAGTTCTTCGGCGATAATTTCCGAATATTTGCCGACGCGCACCGAATGTCCTTCGGTATATTTATCCTTACAGTCAATCGCCGTCGCAAACGCTTTGACCGTATCGGCATACGTCATTCGCAGATCGTCGTAAAGCCGACGGTTTTCGTCCACGCGCCGTTCGAGTTCCGCCATCAGATTGCGCTGCGCGATAGCAACGCCGATATGCCGCGCCATCGCGCAGATGATTTCCTTGTCGGAATTCGTATAATCTTCGCCGTTCGCTTTTTCGCCGAGCAAAATCAAGCCGACGATTTCTTCACGAATCACCAGAGGCACGGCGAGCGAAACTTTTTTCTTTTCAAAACTCGCGTCGTAAATCTGAAAAAACGGCAACACCCGCGCCTGCGAAACTTCAATCGGGAACAAACCGTTGGTCAAAAACTGTCGTTCATCTTCGTCACACAAACTCAGACTGAGCGGAAAATCTTCGCCCAAACCGCGCACGACCAGCATATTCATTTCGTGACCGAACCGCGAAAACCGCGCCACGCCGCCGCGCATAATCGCCAGACTTCCCAAAAGCAAATGAAGCGACGTGCGAATCATCTCCTGAAAATTCTGTTTCTGCGAGACTTCCGAACCGAGTTCAGCCAACGCGCCGAATGTGTGAATTAATTTTTGTTGGTTTTCCATATTCATTAAAGAGTTCGCAGGAAGTTTGCAGGAAGTTTCAGCTAGTTTCAGATAGTATCAGGAAGTAAACAGAAATTTGCACGATTATTGATTTGTGAATTATGAAAAATTAAACTCTTTAACTCTTTTTCCAATTGTCTATGTTTTAACTTTTCACTAATCTCTTCCAAATTTCCCAATACTTCCTGCAACTACTGAAACTTCCTGCAAACTTCCTGTAAACTCTCAAAAACTTACTGCGAACTATCCGCAACTTCGACGTGATTCGTCAATCCGAGCATTTCAAATAGTTCGATGGTTTCGTCGTTGACATCCGAGAAGACGATTTTGGCGTGTGCGTCCTGCGCCGCGTCTATTACGCCGAGCAGGATTGAAACGCCGATGCTGTTGACGATTTCGGTTTCGCGGAAATTGACGATCAGGGTTTTATAGCCTGCGTCGAGTTGTTTTTTGCATTCGCGTTCGATATTTTCGCCGGTTAGTTTGTTCAAATAATCGGTAGCGAAAACGGTTGCCGTTTCGTTATTCGTCTGCACGGAAACATCCATATTGTTTTAATTTAGCTTTTGCGGTTAGATTTAAGACTCGAAAGCTAAAGTAAAACTTTAAGTATAGTTTTGTCAACTATTTTGTGAGATATTTCGTCATCGAGATGCGTGTGCCGTCGTCGGTCTGTTCGATTTTCACGTCGTCCATCAGATTTCGCATCAATTTTAATCCCCAGCCGCGACGACCTTCGTCAGGCGTGATTTCTACGGCTTTTTGATCGGTCAAACGCAAGCCGCGATTGGCGATGGTAACGGTTAATTTATCGTCTTCGACGGTGAATTTCTGATAAATTTTGCGGTCGGGACTGTGCGAATGTTCGGCGGCGTTGATGCAGGCTTCGACCAGCGCGGTTTTGATTTGATTAATCGCTTTCGGCGAAAAATGATGCCGCCGCGCGATTTCTTCGACGGTTTGCGCGGCGATCAATTCGGTGTCTTCGCCCATCGGCACGATCATTTCATATTCGTTCGGATTCGCGCCGCCCGTGTTTGCCGTTTCGACGGCGAGCATTTTTATCAGCAGATTGATCTGTTTGCGGCTCGAACCGTAAGCGTTGCGGCGGCGCAAAAATTCGAGAGCTTCGGGCGCGAAACCTTCGGGCGCGACGAGCCAGATTTTATAATTTTGAAAATCGCACATCAGCGCGGCAACTTCGAGACGGTCGCACCAAAATTCGGTTAAATCCTTCGACGCTTCGAGTTTTGAATCAATCTCCGCCGCGATCCAGACGATTTCGTCTTCGTCGGTATAGACGGCTTTTTCAAAACCGAACGCCGTCGCCGAGCGTTCCTTTTCGGTGATCTGCTCGATTGGCGCGTAAAATGCCACCGTATTTGCCGCGTAAACGATCTGCGGCAGGCGGATTTTTTCGACGTTTTCCTTAGCTGATTCTTTAAAGATTTCGACATCGGGCGCACCTTTCAATTCGTCTTTAAACAGCGCGTAATCGAGCAGTAAAGCAGGAATTTCCTGCGAATTAAACGCCGACAAAACTTCGCGCAGACCGATTGCCGTGTTGCGGCGATACAGTTTCGCCATCAACTGCGGAGCGCGTTTGAGCGCGGCGGAAAGCGTCTCGGCGATCACCAGCGCACGCGGTTCGACGAGCATTTCCAGACGAAAACGTGATTTCAGATAATCGCTCAAAACATCGTCTTCGCTCATCGCTTCGACCAGATTCGAGGTCAGGCGAATGATTTCCTGATAGTTGAATCGCCTGAGCGCAGCGTAAAAATTTTCGTCCGTCAGGCTGACGCGCGGCTTCCACATTTCGGTCGAAGATTTTCCCTTTTCAACCGTCAGCGCATCATAAAAAAGACCTGAGAATTCCTTTTGCGTTTCGACCGACGGCGCGATTTCTGCAAATGTCGTTTCGTAATATCTGCCGATTGTGCCGCTGAATAATTCTTCGACATAGATTTTTTCGACCGACTGAAAACTGTCGAGATTTTGTCCGCTGTTCTTTGCCGATTCAAATAAACATTCGATCAAAAACGGCTTGCCGCCGGTTTGTTCGGCGATCAAATCGCGCGTCTGTTCGTTGATCGCAACCGATTTTTTTTCCGCCAGATGTTCGACTAACAGTCCGGCATCAGCAGCTTTTAAGTCTGTGATTTGCATCGCCGACGCATTTTTCAAGTATAAATTTTCCGACAAAAATCTGCGTCTGCCGGAGAATGCGAAAGGCATTTCGGAACGCCCGAAAACATCGTGCAGTTCGGCGAAAAATTCGTCTGCGCCTGTAAAATTTTCGATTTCGTGCAGTTCGTCAATCATCACGAAAATCTTCAAACCATGCGCCGCCGCGCGAAACGGTGCGCTCAGACAGGTTCGGATAAAAAGACGTTCGTCGTTGAGACAATTTTCGGCGCAGCAATTTTCGATCAAACGGTCAATCCAATAACCGTCAGACGGCACGGCGAGTTCGGCGAGTTCGGCGAGTTCGCCGCTCAAATCGAGCAAGCGAAAATCATCGCGCCGTTTAGCGACCGTCTGCTGAACAAAAGTCTGCAAAAATCTGGCGGCGCACTGTCGAAGATTGCCGTCCGTTTTTTTAACGGCAAAATAAAACGGCACGAGTTCGTTCTGATCCCGAAAAATTCGGTCGTAAGTTTGTTTGAGCAATTCGGATGCACCGACGGCGGGCGCGGACGCGAGCAAAATGCCGCACTTTTCCGCTTCGCCGCGAGCGTGTGCGGCAAGCGCGTCGAGTTCAAAACTTCTGCCGATAAAATCTTCGGCGGCAATTGTCGAAATAATTTTTTGAGTCGGTAACTCGCTCATAAATTTTAATAATTCGTCCGTCAATGTTTATGAATTAAGACAGATTTTTGTGCTGCTCGGTATTGATTTCGATAAATGAATTTTCCGATAAATCGCCGAAGACCTGCACATTATTTTTGCCGCTTTGTTTCGCGGCACGAAGCGCAATATCGGAGGTTTTAATAATTTGTTCGGGCGTGGAAACTTCAAAAGTAAACGTCGTCACGCCGACGCTGATCGTAATTTGTCTCTGCGGAAACCGGATGTTTTCAACGCTTTGACGAATTCTTTCGGCGATCATTAATGCTTCGCTCAAAGTTGTTTGCGGCAGCAGGACGCAAAATTCTTCGCCGCCGTAACGCGCCGCGATGTCCGCGCCGCGCAGAGTCGAAACCATCGCTTTGACCGTCTGCCGCAATACTTCATCACCGACCAAAACGCCGAAATCCTTGTTGAATTTGCCGAACTCGTCCACGTCAATCATCACGAAACTCATCGGATAACCGTATCGGTTCGAGCGTTTGATTTCTTCAATCAGGCGTTCTTCGAGATAACGCCGGTTGAGCAGTCCGGTCAGCGCGTCGGTCACGGAACGCTGTTCCATTTCGCCCGCCTTGTTTTTCAAACCGGCGCGGTCAATCGCTACCGCGATTTGCGGCGTGATCGCTTCGAGCAGTTCGAGATCGTATTGATTAAAAGATTCGCCGCCCGCGCGGTCGGTAAAATTCAGAGCCGCGAGTTTGCGTTCGCCGATAGTGATCGGATAAACGATGAAAGAATCCGTTTTATATTCGCCGTCGGGCGCAGCGGGCAAACCGATTTGCGCTGGCGATTCGGCGATTAAAGGCTTACCCGTATCGAGTGTTTTCTGCGCGATGCGTTCGCCAATTTTTCTTTCGGCGTTTGAAAATGCCGGTGAACCGACGGCTGCTTCGGTTTTCAACGTCTGCTGCTGCTCGTCGAAAATCAGCAGCGAAGCACGTTCGGCGCGAAGCATTTCGGCGCAAATCTGCGTCAGGTTGATCCAAAAATCTTCCGAATCAATTTTCTTGAGACTTTCGTTAAATTTACCGACTGATTTTGTAATCCAGTCGCGCCGCGAAATTTCTTCGCGCAGACGCAGGATTTCAAGTTCGGTGGCAACCGTCCGGCAAAAATGGGCGAGCCGTTTTTGGCGGCGATTTTCGCTCAAATCGTCACCGATCACCAACGCGCTGCGGATTTCGCCGCCGACCGCGACCG
The DNA here is from genome assembly GCA_965247235.1 of Pyrinomonadaceae bacterium. Taxonomy (GTDB): domain Bacteria; phylum Acidobacteriota; class Blastocatellia; order Pyrinomonadales; family Pyrinomonadaceae. The sequence continues at coordinate 3,695,982 of OZ252004.1, read as the reverse complement.
GGAAAAGACTGATTGTCTGCCGTTCGCCGTCAGCGTCGTCTTTGCGCCGTTCGCGCAATTCCAGAACGCTTTCGCGCCGTGCCGCATCGAGCAGACGTTCATCATCAACCGCAACCCCGATTTCCACTTTTCGTTCGAGCAGAGTGCCGGTCGAACGAATGGTTTCAAACCGATTTTCGCGCCGTTCGAGCCACATCATCGAACGTAAGCCGTAGCGTTTGCCTAAAAAATCGAGAATCGCGTCGCAAGCCTGCCGATAATCGAGTTTCAAAAGCGACGAAAACAACGACCGCCAGACCGCGAGTTCGCCTGCTTCGTCGCGTTTTTTCTGCACATTCGCGCCTTTATTTTCGGCAATCTGCGGAGTATTTTTTTGATGGAAATGTTCGATCAAACTGGAAATATCGGGCATCGGTATTTCCATATTTTCGTCGTTGACGGCGATTTTTTTCGGTTCTTCGACCGCAAACAATGCTTTCTCTTCGCCGCTCAAACCTTCGATTTTTTTGCCGAGTTTTTCAATCACGCGGTTCGATCCGGTGAGCAGCACATTTTCAAAAAATTCCGACGGCGGAAATTTATTCCAGTCGCCGGAAATCGCGCGTTCGGTTGCCTGACGGTAATTTGCCGCCTTCAAAAAAGTTCTGCCGACGATTGCCGTCAGACGTTTTTCGCCGGTTTCAAACGGTATTGCCGAACAGCTCAAACCTGCATAACATTCATATTCGACGGCTTTTTCCGCTTCCGCTGTCATCTCTGATACGCGTCCGCAAAATTCGGCACAGCACGGCGCAAACTCAGGCGCAGCGGAAAGCGCACGGCACATCGAATTATTGTTCGATTCGGCAATCGCCGTCGAATTTTCATCCGCAATGATGACCGCCAGACCGCTTTCGCCGGTCAGTTTTTTGAGCAGTTCTTCAATTTTCGTTTGATCCAAACTCATCGAAATTATAAAAAAATCCGCCTGATCGAAAGGCGGCAAAACCTTTCCCGATCATCAGGCGATTTATTCTTAACAGCTAAATACAATCAATCGGGCGCAACTTTCAATAAATCACCTTTCTTTTTCCTTCCCTAATAATTATGGCACAAAAATTGTAACGGTTTCTATCAAACGCGCTCATGACGAACGAAAGTCGGACAGATGAAATTTTCAGGCGCGTTATCTAAGGAGTAAATACAATGGGAAACAAATTAGAAGGGAAAAAAATTGCAATTTTAGCGACCGACGGATTTGAACAGGCTGAACTTTTCGAGCCGAAAAAAGCTCTCGAAGACGAAGGCGCAGAGGTTTCGGTGGTTTCGCTTAAATCAGGCGAAATAAAGGGTTGGGACGAAACCGACTGGGGCAAAACGATTAAAGTTGATCTGACCGTTGCCGATGCCAAAGCCGAAGATTTTGACGCTTTACAGCTTCCGGGCGGCGTAATGAACCCCGACAAACTGCGTCTGGAAGAGAAAGCGGTCAGTTTTGTTAAAGCATTTTTCGATGCCGGAAAGCCGGTTGCGGCGATCTGTCACGCGGCTTGGACGCTGATCGAAGCCGATGTCGTCAGAGGCAAAACGCTGACTTCGTGGGGTTCGCTGCAAACCGATCTGGAGAACGCCGGTGCGAAATGGGTTGATGAACAGGTCGTTTTCGACAACGGTTTAATCACCAGCCGCAATCCGCAGGATATTCCGGCATTTAATAAAAAAATGATCGAAGAATTTGCCAAAACCGGACAAAATTCTTCAAGATCGGCGGCGCAATAATTTGATACAAACGACTGCCGCAGATTTACGGGCTTTTTCGTCAACTGACTTGAAATCAATTAAACAAAGAGTTTAAGGCAAGTGGCACACCGATTGTAAGAGAAAGTTTACAAGTCTTGACAGACAATTTTATTTTACATCCTAAGGAGAAAATTTTTATGATTAACGATTACGAAGCGACCAATTCAATGACCGACCCGAACTTTTCGACCCGTGATACGGCAACTGCGGCTTTGTCGAATGACGATGTGATCTCGACCTTAAACGGCTTGATCGAAACCTGCAAAGACGGACAAGAAGGATTCAAACAATCCGCTGAAGCGGTTAAAAATTCGGATTTGAAATCATCGTTTTACGAATTTGGTCAACAGCGTTCACAATATGTCGGCGAACTGCAAAATTTGGTTCGTGAACTCGGCGGCGATCCGGAAAATTCGGGCAGTTTGAGCGGCACGCTTCATCGCGGCTGGATCAATTTGAAATCGGCGATTACCGGGCAAGACGATCACGCGATTTTGAACGAAGCCGAACGCGGTGAAGATGTGGCAAAAAATGCCTACAAAGAAGCTCTCAACCAGAATCTCCCGGCAAATGTTTCGAGCGTTTTACAGAATCAATACACACAGATTCAAACGGCGCACGATAAAGTCAAAGCATTGCGCGATTCGTCAAAAGCGGCAACTGCATAGTTGGATTTTTTTGAACCGAAACAAAAAAGAGGCTCGTAAAAAAGCCTCTTTTTGTTTCTTTAAACTCATTGTCAAAGCCGATTGTCGGCATTTGATATTTGAATTAAATTTGTTCGCCGTATTTTTTGAAATGCTCTTCCTTCGCGCTTTCGATCCAGTTTTCGCGTTCGATGCGACCTCGAAATTGCGGTAGTTTTTCGTTTATTTCCGCTACTTTCGCCGAATCCCACAAAGCAATATCTTTGAAATAATAAATCCCCAAATCATAAAGCATTCGTTCTAAAACAGGTCCGACACCGTTAATTAATTCGAGATCGTCGCGTTGATCCATCGGCACGACATTCGTGATTGATTCGCCTGATTCGGCTTTTTTCACTCTGCTCAAAAGATAATTCCTTTCGTTTTCCGTCTCCTGCATCTGCGTTTTCAAACTTGCAAGTTCGGCTCTCAAACGCGCCGTTCATCGCCATCATTCCCGGCAGATGAGTGTAAATACACAGAAAGCAGAGCAAAAGCCAAAAGAGCCAGAATTATTCCAAACTTAGTTGACACAGTTTCTCCTCCAAATTCCAAATTTAAATTTTTCGCTTGTGTTTGAAGGGGTTGCGAGCAATTGTATGGATAATTTGCAATAACTTCAATCGGCGCAGACACAATTATCAAATCCCGTTGTTGAAAGATTTCAACAACGGGATTTTAATCAAAATATTTCAGCGAATTATTTGTCTGTTAACTGCCGACCGCGCCCAAATTTTCGGCGGCGTTTTGTTCGATATGCGGTTTTTCCGGTGAAATTCTGATGCAGGCGGCGAAATGCTGCGGTTTGATTTCGACGAGCTGCGGCACGATTCGTTTGCAGTCTTCGATGACATACGGGCAGCGCGTGTGAAAATGGCAGCCGGTCGGCGGATTGATCGGCGAAGGCACATCGCCCTTCAAAATCACGCGTTCGCGCTTTGCCTCGATTTCAGGATTCGGCACGGGAACGGCGGAAATCAAGGCTTTCGTATAAGGCATCAAAGGTTCAGCGTAAACTTCTCTGCCGCCCGCGAGTTCGACGATTTTGCCGAGATACATCACCGCGACGCGATCCGACAAATGGCGAACGGCGCGAAGATCGTGCGAAATAAACAGATACGTCAGATTTTTTTCGGCTTGCAGACGCTCCATCAGATTCATAATCTGCGCCTGAATCGAAACGTCGAGCGCGGAAATCGGTTCGTCGGCGACGATGAATTCAGGGTCAACCGCAAGCGCACGCGCGATGCCGATGCGCTGACGCTGACCGCCGGAAAATTCGTGCGGATAACGCTTGGCAAACCGCCGCGACATTCCGACCGTTTCCATTAATTCCTGCACTTTTTCTTCGACCGATTTCCCGTTCGCCAACCCGAACGTGCGAATCGGTTCACCGATAATCTGTCCGACATTCATACGCGGATTTAAGGAAGCATACGGGTCTTGGAAAATCATCTGCAAATTTTTCCGCTGTTCACGCATTTGCGACTGCGACATTTTCGCCAAATCACTGCCGTTATAAAAAACCTGTCCGCCGGTCGGTTCGGTGAGCCGCAAAATCGCTTTGCCGAGCGTTGATTTCCCGCAGCCGGATTCGCCCACTAAGCCGAGAGTTTCGCCTTTTTTAATATCGAGTGAAATGCCGTCAACGGCTCTCACAAAATTGCTCTGAACTTTGGCTTGAATACCCAAATTAGTATTTACGGCATCGCGTCTTCGGAAGCTGCGGGTTGCATCATTTATTAAAGTTCCGATTATTCCGCGTCCGGAGTTTTTGTAAAAAACCTGCAAATTTTGAATCGAGATTAAATTTTCCGCGTTATTTTCCGTCATTTTGTTTTTCCAGTTCGGTTAGTCTTTGCATCATTTCTTCCATCGTCATCAAATATCTTTGCGATTTCGTGTCAAAAACTCTCAATGTTTCGTTCGTATCAACCAATTCCAAATCGAGCGATTCGCTGAAAATTCGTTTATTTTCAAACTGCATCTGCGTCAAAACTCCGTCAATCAGGCGATACGCGAGCAGCGATTCGGGCAGAGTGTTGTGTTCGACATCGTAAACGTAATATTCCGCCACGCCGAGTTTTTGATAAAGCGCGAGTTTGCTGCTGACATCGTTAAGCCACGTCGTTTCCGAAGCAAATTCGATGACGACCGACGGCACGACTTTCGTTTCCCACAATTTATAGACGCGGTGCGGCATTTCGTTCAATCCGAAACAAATCATCACATCCGGCGAAATGACTTTTTTTATGTCGTTCGGCTCGAAATAGAGCATACAGTTGCCGAAAACTTTGACATCACTGCGGTCGGCAAAAAAAGCCAGCAGCGTCGATACCAAACGGACGCTTAACAGAAAGTGTTGAATTCCTTCGGGCATAATCGAATCATCCGTGTCGGGATAATAAATCTCCTCGTTCCCCGCGATTTTCGGCGGAAAAGTGTCGGGCGGCAAAATTGTTACAGTATTAATGCTCATAACTTAAAATTCCCGGTAAACTACTGAAGATTCTCTCTTTCCGCGACCGATTCGGCGTAAACTTCCGCAGCGAAATGACACAAAGATTTGTGATTTTCGTTGATTTGGACGAACGGCGGAAACTGTTCGCGGCAGATTTCGGCGGCGCGGTCGCAGCGTTCGGCAAACGGGCATCCGGGCGGCAGATGCGCGACATCGGGCGGCAGACCGGGAATTTGGTAAAGTTCTTTTCCCTGTTCGTGCGCCGGATCGGGAACGCTTTTGAGCAAACCTTTGGTGTATGGATTTGCGGGTGTCGCAAACAATTCGCCGGTCGGCGACTGCTCGAAAACCTTGCCGGCATACATCACGATAATGTTTTCGGTCATTCCCGCGACCACGCCGAGATCGTGCGTAATCAAAATCACCGAAGTTCCCATTCTGATTCGCAAATCCTTGATTAATTCGAGAATCTGCGCCTGAATCGTCACATCCAAAGCGGTCGTCGGTTCGTCGGCGATCAATAATTCGGGATCGCACGACAACGCCATCGCAATCATCACGCGCTGGCGCATTCCGCCGGAAAATTCGTGCGGATAACTGTCAACACGAGTTTCCGCATCGGGAATGCCGACGGTTTTGAGCATTTTAACGGCGTGTTCGTAAGCCTGCGTTTTGCTGTGTCCGAGATGCAATTGCGTGACTTCCATCAACTGCGTCGAAATTTTCAGGAACGGATTAAGCGAAGTCATCGGGTCTTGAAAAATCATCGCCATCCGCTTACCGCGAATCTTTCGCACGTCGTCAATCGGCAGCGAACGCACGTCAATACCGTCGAAAATAATCTCGCCGCTGACGATTTTTCCCGGCGGTTCGGGAATCAGGCGCATCACCGACAAATTCGTCACCGATTTGCCGCTGCCCGATTCGCCGACGATGCCCAAAGTTTCGCCTTTTTTCAGCTTAAACGTAATGCCGTCAACCGCTTTGACCACGCCGTCTTCGGTCTGAAAATACGTTTTCAAATCCGTCACCGATAAAATTGTGCCGTTGTGTTCGCTCATTTGTTGTTCTGTAACCAATCTTGAAAATCTGATAAAACCGTAAATTGGGCTTCATTTTGTCCGCGTTTGAGATATTCCGTCAAAATCGCGCCCGTCAAAATCGGTAATTCTTCGCTGCGTTCAACTTCCAGATATTTGCCGTTTGGCTGTAATTTGAAAATTTTTAATCTTTCGCCGCTGTATTGCCAAAACTCCGACACACCGAATTCCGCGTAAATCTCGAATTTATCGTCTGACGGATGATGCACGTCAATTTCGCCGACAATATCGGGGGCAAGTTCGATTTCACTCGGAACGTAATTTTTTGTTTGATGAATATCCGATTTACTGACGAAAAAAGACAAATCAGGTTCGACACCATAACCTCTCAACTCGGAACGCATTGTCGCTTTGCCGGTCGGAATAACATTAACTCTCAAAGCCATTCCCGCAAAAGTCAGAAAATTGTGTAAAAGTCCCGTTAAAAGTTCGTGAAGTTCTGTCACCGGCATAATTGTTAGTGTTCCTTTGTCATACGTCAGATGAACCGGATTCGATTCGCCGATTTCTTCGGAAATTTCCTCGTATGTTTCCCAATCAATGCCGATGATTTCCATCGGATATTTGAGATTGAAAATCTGCTCTTTTGAAATTGTGATTTCCGCCGTGACCATAAAATTTTGTTTTGACAGTTAATTTTTTGCCGGTTTCGTTTTCGGTTTAGTTATTTTGACGGGTTTTTCCTTCTCGACGACGCACTGCCGCAAGCCTTTGTTTTCCACCACATCAATCGTCGTCACGAGTTTTTTGCCGCCGACCGTATCGTAATAAAACTCGATGCCGCGATATTGCAGTCCGGTGATCGGTTTGCCGTAGATTTTTTTGACATCGTCAATCGTGCTTTGGCGCAGTTTGACACCTTTGGCGGTTTTCACTTCATACGGCGAACGCATTTCGATGTCGAAAACCTGCGGAACTTTTTCCTTCTGGCAAAAATAAAAAGACACGCCGTTCGGATACGTCATCTGATACGAATACTTTTTATTGACAGTCCATTTATAATTTTTGCCCCACTTTTTTTCGACATCGTTTTTAGTTGATTTGCCGACGGTTACGCCCTGAACGCCGATGCCTTCGCTGGCGACGTTCATTTTTTGCGCTTTTTCAGTATTGTTATTTTTCTGGGCGTTGATCGAAAGCGAAACGAATCCGCCGATTAAAATTGTCAGTCCCAAAAGCAAAAAGTTTTTCTTCATTCGATAAAATTCTCCTTAAAATTTGCGCGTCTGCGGATCGAGCGCGTCGCGCAGACCGTCGCCTAAAAAGTTTAATGAAAAGAGCGTCAACGCCATCGTCACGCCGGGAAAAATTAACTGCCAGGGGTAAATTGCAATATTTTTGATGCCGTCGGACGCGAGACTTCCCCACGAAGCGAACGGCGGCTGAACGCCGATGCCGAGAAATGAGAGAAATGCTTCGGTCAGCATCACGCTCGGAATCGTCAGCGTCGCGTAAACGATCACCGGACCGAGCGTGTTCGGCACGAGATGGCGAAAGATAATGCCGAGCGTCGAAACGCCCGTCGCCTTTGCCGCCATGACGAATTCCTGATTTTTCAAACTCAGAATCTGTCCGCGCACGACCCGCGCCATCGTCAGCCACGAAACCAGTCCGAGCGCGAAAAAGAGCAGAAAAATCTGGTTTAATCCCTGATTATTCGCGCCGCCGAAAGTCGCCGAAAGCGACGTGATCCAGTCCGGCGTATTCGGTCCGCCGAAGACCGACAGCAGCACGATGACGATTAAAATATACGGAATCGAGTAAAGAATATCCACGATCCGCATCATCAGATTGTCAATCGTGCCGCCCGTGTAACCGGCAATCGCGCCGTAAGACACGCCGACGACGAGCGAAACGACGGTCGAAATAATGCCGACCATCAGCGATATTCTGCCGCCTTGCAGCACACGCGCCAAGATGTCGCGTCCTGCATCGTCAGTTCCCATCGGATGCGTGAAAGACGGCGGGAAGGATTTTTGCAAAGCGGAATCCGCCGGGATGAGCGAAAATGTGTAACCCGTCGCCCATTCGATAATCGCCGGACCGATGATGACGGCGACGACCATTATTGTCATCACGATCAGACCGAAAACCGCGAGCTTATTTTTGAGCAAACGCCGCCACGCATCTTTCCAGAGCGATGTTGCTTTGACTGCTTCGGTAGTTTGATTCATAAATTTATTCGTAGCGAATGCGCGGATCTAAAAAGCCGTAGGAAATATCAACCAGCAGATTGAAAATCATAATCAAAATTGAAAGAAAGGCGACGATGCCGAGCGTTAAAGGTTCGTCGCGGTTGAACACCGATTGCAGAAAGATGTTGCCCAAACCCGGAATGGCGAAAACTTTTTCGACGACGACCGTTCCGGCGAGCAGTCCGGCGAGCGCAGGTCCGGTAAACGAAATCACGGGAATCAACCCGCCGCGCAGGGCGTGACGCAGCAGCACGGTTTTCTCGTCCAAACCTTTTGCCCGCGCCGTGCGGATGTAATCGGAGCGCAAAACTTCGAGCATTCCGGCGCGTGTCAGCCGCGCGATATACGCCGCGTAAACCGCCGAAAGCGTGATGACCGGCAGCACCAATCCCGCCAAACTCCAACGCGCCGGCGGCAGCCAATAGAGCCAGAGCGAAAACACCAGCACGAGAATCGGACCCAAGACGAAATTCGGCACGGAGAGACCGAGCATCGCCAGCGACATCGAACCGTAATCGAAACCCGAATTCTGCCTGAGCGAAGCGGTCACGCCCGCCGTCAGCCCGATTGCCAGCGCGAGCAAATACGCGAGCAGCCCGATTACCGCCGAATACGGAAAATGCCGCCAGATGATTTCATTAACCGATTGTCCTTCGTATTTGAGCGAATCGCCGAAATCGCCGCGCACGATATTCCACATCAGAATGCCGTATTGCTCATACCACGGTTTGTCGAGTCCGTATTTTTTCCTGATGTTCTGTTCGACGGCGGGCGGCAGTTTTTTCTCCTGCGTGTAGAAATTTCCCGGCGCGATTCTCACCAATGCCCACGTCAGAGTGATAACGAGCAACGCCATCGGGATAATCAGCAGTAATCTGCGAATGATGAAACTTAACATAATTTTGCCTTGTCTGAACCGTTCAAAGACGATTGATTATTTGGTCATCGTTGCTTTTAATGCCGCGAGCTGCGCTTCGACCTGCGGATCGCTCTGTTTTAAAAGATCGTTGACATCCGTGTCCCATTTGTTCGGATCGCGCTCGATATAGACGAATTTCCAGGGGAAAAGCGTTCCCGGATTCGGATACATTCCCTTGACATACGGTTTTTTCATCCAGTTTGTCGCGTTGATCGTCAGCGGAACAGACGGCAGTTGATCCATCAGGTAATATTCGGCACGCGCCATTTTTTCATAGCGTATCTGCGGATCGAGTTCGGCGTTGGCATCATCGAGCATTTTGTCGTATTTCGGATTGTGAAAGCCTGCTGCGCCGTCGTTCGGTTCGCCGTAATGCAGCCCGGTAAAAGTATATGGATCCATATAATCGCCCGACCACAAACTCTGCGCCATTCCTTCATATTGGAGCGAATCGCGGAACGGCAGAAATGTCTTGAATTCCATATTTTGCAGCGAAATCGTGATGCCGAGATTCTGTTTCCACTGTGCCTGAACGTATTCGGCAATCGCGCGGTTCGATTCGCCGGTGTTAAATGTCAGCGCGATTTTATTAGTCGGAAAAGTCGGACACGCCCAGCCGCTGCCTTGCTGCTGCACGGGAAAACCGGCTTCGCCGAGCAGTTTACGGGCGAGTTCGGGATCGAATTGCTTTTGCTGTTTTGCCCAATCTTCGGGCGAAATCTTGCGTTCCTGACGAATCTCTTCACCGATCTTTGCCATCGCCGCGTCATATTCGGGGAAAATTCCCGAAGGTGTCAGATGATAGAGCGGCTTGGTGATTTTCCGAAACTGTGACAACGCTTCGCGGTCAATGCTGAGACTAAAAGCCTGACGGATTTTCGCGTCATTAAACGGCGGTTTCCGCAGATTGAACGCATAATATGAAGCCGCATTTTCCGGCAGATTCATATATTCGTCCTTATACTGTTTGATCTCGTCAATCCACGAAGACGGCACGCCGTGATTGAGAAAAGCGTCCACCGAACCGGCTTTGTAGAGATTCAGCATAGTTGACAACTCTTCAATCGGATAAAATTCGATGCCGTCCAGATGAACATTTGCCGCGTCCCAATAATTCGGATCGCGTTCGACCTGCAATACATCATACGGGCGATGCGCTTTCACTTTGAATGCTCCGCAGGTCACGATATGTTCGGGACGCGTCCACTCTTTGCCCCATTTTTCAATCGCCTGCTGCGGCACGAGACGGAAAAATTGATGCGTCAGCAAGCCGAGAAAAAACGGCGCGGGCTGGCGCAGAGTCAGGCGCACGGTGTAATCGTCAATCGCTTCGATGCCGATGTCTTTGGCTTCGACCGGCACGAGCGCGACCGGCGTGAGTTCGTCGAGGAAAGCCTGTTCGAGCAGGAAACGATTGGCGTAAAATAATTTGGCGAGCGGTTTCTTTTTGAGTTTTTCCTTTTCGGCTTTTTTCGTTTCGTCGGTCGTCTGCGCGATTTCGCCGTCGAGTTTTTGGTTGGCGGTGTCGCGTTTTTTATTTTCCGCCGTGATCGCGTCGGCGAGTTTTTTCGCGTCCGCCGGCTGATTCGACTGCGCGAACCAATCCTGATTGAAAAAAGAATCGGTATCGGCGATTTTATTCAAACCGTCCGCCAGATTCTGCCGCGCCGCCTCCGAACAACTTGCTTCCGCCGCGCAGACGAGCGCGTCGGGCGCGAGATTTGCGCCGAGATATTTGGTCAGCGCATCGCCGCCGCTTTTAATTTTATTTGCCAATGACGGCGCGTTTTTCAGGTCGGCGGGCGCAAATTTAAAAATCTCTCTGAGTTTTTTATTCGGCTCAATCGCCTGTGCGCGTTTGAGCGGGCTGCCGTCCATCGTCAGACGCGTCGGCGACTGGAGAAATTTGTGAAATTCGGTTTCCGCTCCGAAAGCGGCTCTTTCCTTGAGCGGTGTCGGCGATTCGTCGGAAACATCGTTTTCGGTCACGAAATTGCCGCCGCGCTGCACGAATAGACGATTGCCGTTATATGCTTCGGCATATTTGACAAAAAAACCGAGCTGCACCGTCTGCGTCACGAGATCGGGCGAAAAACTGCGCCGCATACTGTAAACGAAATCGTTGGCGGTGATCGGTTTACCGTCGCTCCATTTGGCGTTCTTCCGCAGATGAAAAACGTATTCGTCAACATTCGGCGCGGTTTCCCAACTTTCGGCAATTGCCGGGATCGGCTGGAGAGATTTCGGGTCATATTCGACAAAACCTTCGTAAAGCGCGGCGTAAGTACGCGCTTCCGGCTGTCCGCCCGAAACCTGCGGATCGAGCGTCGCCGATTCCGCGCCGGAGATATACCGCAGCACATTATCGCCCGGCGCGGCGGTTTTGCCGTAGTAACGATTGTTCGCCGATGAAGAACAGCCCGCCAGCCCGAACAGCAGCGACACAAACATAAACGCCGCGTTCAGACGAACTTTTCCTGCGTGGATTCGCGCCATAAAACAGAAACTCCTTTTAATTGTGGTATCAACCGTTTGCGCCGGTTTCGGAGAGATTTTTCGCTGCCATTAACTTAACTGAACTAAAATTATCACGTTTGCCGATTCGCGGGCAACAAAATAAACGCGCTAACGGTTTTTTATTGTTTGTCCGGTGCGTTCGGCGGCTGCCAATTATTATCAATCCTGACGGTTTTGAGTGACGGCGCGTCTAAAGTATTGATTTCAAAACCCTGAATGTATGGTTTGACGAGCGAATACGAAGTCGGGAAATAAAGCGGAATCGCGGGCAGTTCGCTGATCGCGGTGTCTTCGTTCAAAATCAATTCGCCGTCTTGCGGTTCGAGCGTTTCGACCGAAGCATTTTCGAGTTTCGGTTTTTCGGTTTTGGAAATCTGAGAATTGGAGTTTACCGCATTCGTTTTGCCGCCGTTTTCCGCATCTTTGACGATGCCGACCGTCGAAATAGTTTCGACGTTTTTTTCCTTTTCGACAGGTTTGGCGATTATTTTGCGCGGCTCGAACAGCGTCAGCATATTCGACATTTCGTCCGCCGTCGGCAAAACGATGCCGCGCCGGATAATGTCGAAATCGCCTGTCTGCCGCGCCTGTTCAAAATCTGCTGCGTCCTTGACGATGATTTTAGTTTCGACGTTGAGATATTGTTTCCACATTTTGGCGACGGCGCGGGCGATTTTCTGCTGCGTCGCGTTGCGGTTGATGACGAGCCGGATCGCCGGAAAATTTGCGCCTTTTTCAAACCCCGCGTCGGCAAATAACTGCTGCGCTTTTTCGACATTCTGGACGAGTTTGGCGTTTTCATCGTCAAACGGCAGAAAGCCGAAAGCGGCTTCGGTCGCGCCTTCCATTTCGCCGTCGCTCAGGCGGTCGCGGTCAATCGCAATCGTCAATGCCTGCCGCACACGGTCATCGTCAAACGGCTGAGTGCGCTGATTTATTTGATAAAAATTCAATGCGCCGTAAGTCGTCCGCCGGAAATCGAAATAAGGTGTCAGTAATTTAAGCGCGAGCGGCTCGAATTCGGCATTGGTGAGCGCGTCAATTTCGCCTGCTTTATATGCTTCGAGAGCTTTCTCCGCCGTTTCAATCGGCACGAATTTGACGTTTTCGAGTTCGACATCATCGCTGCCCCAAAAATCGTCGTCGCGTTTGAGCGTGATGCCGTCCGGCGCGGCGGATGCGATCTGAAACGCGCCGTTGGTGATGATCGAAGTGTTTAATTTGTCGGTTTCAAAGTTTTTCCCGTCGCCGTAAACCGGGCGAAAAATCGGGTGCGCGACGAGCATCGGGAAATCTTTGTCGGGTTTGACGAGCGAAACCTGCAAAGTGTAATCGTTGACGGCAACGACACCGAATTTGACGGTTTGTTTGACGGGATTTTTTTCTTCGATCTTCGGTTCGCCGACTTTTTTTGTTTCGGCGGTGTTGGTGTCGGCAAACGAATTATTATCTTTTTTGACTTCGGAATTCGCCGCATTGACTTCCGATTTATTGCCGTCAAACGGTATTTTCGGCGTGTCAATCGGTTTAATCAGAAGACTTGCATCAGGTTTTGAGACCGGCGTTTCCGGCATTTCGGTCGCGGGCATTCCGACGATATTTTGCAGCAGACTTTTCGCTGGAACTTTGTCGCCCAAATCCGCCAGACGTTTCCACGAACGGACAAAATCACGCGCCGTCACTCGCTCGCCGTTCGTCCATTCGGCATCGCGGCGCAATTTAAATGTCCACGTTTTGTCATCGTTAGCCGAAATCCATTCGAGGGCAATGCCCGGAACGGCTTGCAGATTCTGCGGATCGGTGTCGGTCAAACCTTCGTAGATCGCGCGGACAATATCCGATTCCGGCGGCGCGGAAACCATCGCCGGATCAAAAGATTTCGGCATTTTGCCGTTGCTCCAGCGAAATTCCTTCTTCTGCGGCGGCGCAGTCTGCGCGTAAAACGGCTCGGTCGCCGGCTTTTCAATCTCATTACAGGCGGAAAATGTCAGCGAGAATAACGCAATCAGCAGGAGTTTGAGACGAGCGGATGAGAAGCAAAGGAGACGGAGAGACGGGGAGACGGGGAGAAAAGACGAACAGCAAGCAGCAAACGACGAATCAGATTCGCTCGCGCCATTAAGCATTCTCCTCATCTCCTCGTCTCCTCGTCTCCTCATCTCCTCATCTCCTCATCTCCTCATCTAAATTAACCTGCCTGTAAATCTCCACCGTCCGCCGCCGCGTGTCTTCAAAACCGTTTGAAGTGTCAATCAGAAAATCCGCATATTTTTTTTTCTCAGCCTGCGGCATTTGCGAATTTATCCGGCGCAAAGCATCGGCTTCGCTTAAATTATTACGATCTTTTAATCTTTCCAATTGTATCGCAGGTTCACACCAAACGACAATTATTTTTTCAAACCGCTTAAAGCCGCCGGATTCGATCATTAAAGCCGCGTCAACGACCGCGATGGACTGCGGATTTTCCCGTTCGCGTTCAGCCAGCCATTCATTCTGTTTTTCGTAAACTAATGGATGCACGATGGAATTTAAAAGTTGCCGTTTCGCTTCTTCCGCAAACACCGTCGCGCCCATTTTGACGCGGTCGAGTTCGCCGTTCGCCAATAAAAAATCCGCGCCGAACTTTTCAACGATTTGCCGCAAACCTTCCGAATCAACCGCAACCACTTCCCGCGCCGACAGATCGGCATCCAAAACAAACGCGCCGAGTTCGCGCAAAACTTCGCAAACGTAAGATTTTCCGACCGCAATCGAACCTGTTAAGCCGACTTTCAGCATTTATTAATTTTTTGGATTATTATTTAAGATTTATCGCTCGGCGATAGCTACTTTTTTATTTCGGTAATTGATTTTCAGCACCTTTCCATCAAGCATTTCGCTACCGAGCAGCCTGTCGTCGCCGTCGTTGATTAAGATTTCAATCTCCGTCTGCCGCCCGAACCAAATAATTTTGGCAATTGCAAGTCCGACAACATCCTGATGTAAACCGACACCAAAGATTTCCACTTCCGAAACTTGTTTGAGTCCAAGTTCTTTCATCAGTGAAATTGGCACGCACAGTGCGCCATTAAATCCGGTGTCAATCAAAAACTCGACATTTTTACCGTTTTCAAACTCTACGAAAATACAAGGTTCCAGTTGATCGTTAACCTTGCCGGATTCTTTTATTGTAGCCATAGCCTCCGATCTTATAGGCAGTCGGGAAGCCGATTTTTGCCAGAAAGAGAATTTTTTCGGGAAACGTCGAGTTGCCTTTTTTCAGAGCTTCGACGGCGGTCGGCGCGACGAAATACGCCTGACTTTCAGGTTCGATGGCGACAAATTTGCCGTTTTCCTGCGGTTCGAGAATCGGTTTCAGATGCTCTTCGTAAAATTTTTTGCCCAATTCGGTCGCTTTACCGCGCATAAATTTATTTCCTCTCCGATGCCGATTATAACATACGGCGATTTCCCTGTTAATCGCTGAATAAAAACGAAGTTATGAGTCCGCCTTCAGGCGGCTTTTTTGTTCGACAGTTGCCGCCTGAAGACGGGACTCGTAACTTT
This sequence comes from Pyrinomonadaceae bacterium, assembly GCA_965247235.1. Taxonomy (GTDB): domain Bacteria; phylum Acidobacteriota; class Blastocatellia; order Pyrinomonadales; family Pyrinomonadaceae. Next base: position 3,680,779 of record OZ252004.1, on the reverse strand, counting down.
GGCTCGATTCTTTATTTAGATTCGCGCTTGTGCCGTTTCGACAATTTCTCGACGTTATAGTCGGCAATTTCCGCTAATGTCAGTCCTAATTCGTCGGCGCAGGCGGAGATATACCAGAGAACGTCGCCGAGTTCGTCTTTTAATTTGCTGCGAATTTCTTCGTTAATCACGCCGCCGTGATCGCGCTGGATTTTCTTGACGATATTCGCCACTTCGCCCGCTTCGCCCGCCAGTCCGAGCGTCGGATATTCGAGATTCTTCAAACGATTCGGATACAAAGCCGTCTGCTTTGCTTCCTGTTGATATTCTTCAAAGTTCATAGTTTTTTGTAAGTGGAAAATGGAAAATGATAAGACGAAAGCAAATTTTGACTGCAAGACGAAATTAAAATCTTCTCTTCTATTTTCCATTTTCCATTTTCCATTTTCCACTTCTCCTCATCCGCGCCGCTTCGACCGTGTTTTTCATCAGCATTGCGATGGTCAGCAAACCGACACCGCCGGGAACGGGCGTAAAATTCGCGGCTTTGGCTTTGGCTTCTTTCGGATTGACATCGCCGACGAGCGTTGCGCCGCGTTTTTCGATCACTCTCAGGCGTTTTTCGAGTTCGGTTTCGTCGAATAATTCGTGCGCGGTCGCTGCATCGGAAAAACTGTTGATGCCGACATCAATAACGGTCGCGCCTGCTTTGATGTGTTCGCCGCGAATAAAATTGATGCGTCCGACTGCGGCGACTAAAATATCTGCCTGCGAAGTAATTTGAGCCAGATTTTCAGTGCGCGAATGGCAGATCGTGACCGTCGCGTCTTCGTGTAAAAGTAATTGCGCCATCGGTTTGCCGACGATATTGCTGCGCCCGACGACGACCGCGTGTGTGCCTTTGATGGGAATTTCGTAACGCTTTAACATTTCGATAATTCCGGCGGGCGTGCAGGGCGCGAGCGTTTTTTGTCCCTGCGAGAGTTTGCCGACATTGACCGGATGAAAGCCGTCAACGTCTTTTTCGGGCGCGATGCGTTCGAGAATTTCGCGTTCGTTAATCTGTTTCGGCAGCGGCAACTGCACCAAAATTCCGTCCGTCACTGCGTCGGCATTCAACTCATCAATCAGCCTCAAAAGTTCGCTTTCGGAAACATTTGCGTCGAGATGATGTCCGGTTGATTTGATACCGAGTTCGGCGGCGGTTTTGACTTTGTTGCCGACATAGACGGCGGATGCGGCATCTTCGCCGACGCGCACGACGACGAGTCCGGGCTGATAATTTAATTTTTCGACTTCGGCGGCGACTTCCCGTTTGATCGCTTCGGCGATTTCTTTGCCGCCTAAAATTTTTGCTGTCATATTTTAACTGCATTTTACAGCAAACTCGAAAAGTTTGCTAAAATGGCTGTATGAAACGGCTGTTTTTTATTTTTCTCTGGCTCGGTTTATTCGTTATTCAAAATTATCCTCAAAATCCCGCAGAAAACTCTCAAAAAATTCGCAGTTCGATTGAATCGCACGATTATCAGGCGGCTTTGACTGCGCTCGACGCGCTTGAAAAATCGGATAAAAAAGTATTTGAAGCCAATAATTACGATTATTTAGCGGCGCGAATGCTCGACAAAACCGGCAGTCTCGCGGCGGCGGCGGCGAAATATCAGTCGGTCGTTAATCGCAGTTCGGTTTTGAAACAATATGCGCTCTGGCATCTTTCGCAGATTGCGCGTTCGAGCGGAAATCTGCTGCTCGAACGCTCGTTTTTACAGGAAATTCTCGCTTACGCGCCGGACAGTCTGCTCGCCGATGCGGTCAAGGCGCGAACGGCGCGAAGTTTTCTGGAAGGCGGAAATTACGATTCGGCGATTCAGCTTTTAACCGCGCAGCTTACAAATTCAACCGCGCCGAACGGCAGCGCGGCGAATAATAAATCTTTCAACAACGAGAAAACTCCGCGTTTCCGCGAAAATCTCGCGTTCATCGCCGAAGCCGAACGTCTGTCGGGCAAAACGAACGAAGCGCGTGAAGCGTTTACCAAACTGCTCAACAATCTGCCGAATCCGGCGCAGCCTGACGATTACGCGCTGACGGCGGTTAGAAATCTCGATTTAATGGACGGCGGCAAAGATAATTTCGGCAAAACCGCGCCTGCTCTGCCCGATTTCGAGCATCTGCGCCGCGCTCTGATTTATCAATTTAACCGCGATTTTGCCGACGCGCGGCTGCATTATCAGGCGATTATTCAGGATTATCCGTCGAGCGCAAACGTGCCGGACGCGATGTTTCAAATCGGGCGCGGACTCGTGCAGGAAGGCAGTTACGCCGAAGCAATCGTTTGGTTCGAGCGCGTGCAGGAACAGTTTCCCGATTCGCCGTCAGCCAAAGACGCGCTCGCGCAGGCTGCGTCGGCATATTCGCGCGTCAACAAACCGAAAGAAGCGATTTCGCGTTATCAAAAATACATCGAGCAATATCCCGATGCCGACAATCTCGAACGCAATTATTTGAATATCGTGCAGATCGAACGCGACCTCGGCGAAGACGGCGACGCGCTCAAATGGACACAGAAAACGCAGGAAGCATTTCGCGGCAAACTGCCCGAAGCTGTTGCATTATTCGAGCAAATCAAAATTCGCATCACACAAAACGACTGGCAAACCGCCGCCGCCGAAGCCGACAAACTGCTGACTTTCCCCGATCTCGGCGGCACGCGCATCACCGGCGGCACGAACAAAGCCGAAGTCACATTTTTGAAAGGTTACGCGCTCGAACAATTGCAGCGTTACGCCGAAGCGATTGACGTTTACCTTTCGATTCCCGACGGCAGAAACGAATATTACGGCGGACGTGCGACCGAAAGATTGCGGGCGATGTGGGCAAACGAATTGATTAAACCGATTGTCGGCAATAAAATCGCCGGTTTCGGAATCGCCGGAAAAGTTCTCTCGCCGGACGAAAACCGCATCAAATTTCAGTCAATCTACCGCTTGACGGGCATCCGCGAAACGCTCGAAAATCTGCGAAAAACTTACGCCGAACTTCCCGTTTATAAACAAATTCCGACTTTTAAACTGCTCGAATTCGGGCGTAAAGACGCTCTCAAGGAAAAGCACGAAACGCCGGTTAATCATCAAACGCTCGCCGACGAACTGTTGTTTTTAGGACTTTACGACGAAGGAACACCCGAACTCGAAGCGGGATTAATGGAAAATGGAAAATGGAAAATGGAAAATGGCGGAAAAGATTCTGCTTATTCGCAATCCGATTCGGCTTTTACGCTGGCAATTTTTTACGGGCGCGGCGAGATGGCGCATCGCGCCGTTGCGTTTGCCGAACCGCTCTGGAAAAATGTTCCCGCCGATTATCAAATCGAATTGATGCCGCGCGATCAGATCGAACTTTTATATCCCGCGCCGTATGCCGACGCGCTCACGAAATACGCGCCCGAACGCGGCGTTGATCCGCGCTTTTTGCTTTCGATTATGCGGCAGGAATCGCGCTATCGCGCTGATGTCAAATCGTATGCGGCGGCTCGCGGGTTGATGCAGTTTATCTCGGCGACCGCCAATAAAACCGCCGCCGCGCTCAAACTGGAAAATTTCAAACAGGACGATTTATACAATCCGCCGACCGCGATTTTGTTCGGTTCGCAGTATTTATCCGATTTATTCGCGCTCTTCCCGAATCAGCCGGCGGCAGTCGCGGCAAGCTACAATGGCGGCGAAGACAATATGAAACGCTGGTTCGTCCGCGCCAAATCCGATCAGCCCGACCGATACGTTCCCGAAATCGTCTTTTCACAGTCGAAAGATTACGTCTATAAAGTGATGGCAAATTATCGCGTTTACCGGATGTTTTATGACGAAAGATTACAAGCTAAATAAGCGATTTTACTTTTATCCGGTTTGCAATTCGCTTCTACTGAAAATAATCTGAAATTTGTTAATTATTCTAAACAAGTAACCGGACGAAATTAATCTGAAGATGTGAGGCGCGTGTTTTGAAAAGCTATTATTTGCACTCAAATCGTGTGCATCAATATCATATTTCACCTATTCCGAAGAGTAAATATTTTTATAAAATTATGCGCTATCTAATGTTAATTTTATCTCTCATAGCTTTGCTGTCTGCCTGTATCAAGCCACCGACAACCGTCAATGTCGCTTCGCCTGATGCCAAACATTTCACTTTGCGCGGCAAGGTTATCGCCGTCAATCGCGCGAAAAAAACCGCAACTGTCGAACACAATGCGGTTGCAGGTTATATGGACGCGATGACGATGGAGTTTCCGGTTCGCGCCGACGAAGTTTGGGACGATATGAAAGTCGGTTCGGATATTCGCGCCGATTTAGTCATAGACAAAGGCGAAAACTGGCTCGAAAACATCAGTCTGACCGCGCCTTTAGATGCTAATAACGCGGTCGCAACTAACGATAATTTCGTCCGGATCGGCAAAGAAGTTCCCGAATTCACCTTAACGAATCAGGACGGCAAACGCATTTCGACCAAAGATTTCAAAGGCAAAGCGTGGGCGTTGACGTTCATTTACGCGCAGTGTCCGTTGCCTGACTACTGTATCAAAATGTCGAAAAATTTCAGCGACGCGGCAATTCAAATCAGCGCGAATGCCGAATTAAAAGACAAATTTCGTCTCCTGAGCGTCTCGTTTGATCCGTCGCGTGACACGCCCGAAAAACTCCGGCAATACGGTCAGGGCTATCTCGGCAAAGACGCGAAACCCGATTTCACCGTCTGGCAATTAGCCGTCGGCGAAGACAAACAGATCAAATCAATCGCCGATTTTTTCGGTCTGCGCTACGAAACCGATCCGCAGGACAAAACACAATTTCTCCACTCGCTTCGCACCGCAGTCATCGCGCCCGACGGCAAAGTGACGAAAATCTTCCCCGACAACGAATGGACGGCGGACGATTTAACCAGAGAATTGAAGGCGACTTTGAAATAAAATTGCAGGATTAAAAAGATTTTTGCCCACGAAACACGCGAAAAAGACGAAAAAAAGAATTAAATATAAAACGCAGCGATTTTTTTTCGCCTAATTCTTTGATGGTGAAATAAAGATACTGCTTTTTGAATTGCCGTCGTGCTTTAGCCGGCGGAACAATTTATAAAAAACACCCGGTTTAAGCCTGTCATTTGATTTATCTTTTCCTGTCGGCTAAAGCAGAACCTTCCAATTCATAATCAATAAACAGAGCCTTACTTTCAGTTTGCCGCCTGAAATTAATTACATTTACAGACAACCGCATCCGCTGCTTGCTCAGACGCGATTTTTCGTTTTATTAAATACCCAAATTTTTTTCAAGCTGCGGCGTGATCGAAAAATTGTCGTAAAAAGGTTTGCGGTGATGAATCAGCGCGATTATTTTTTGCGCCGTCAGGCGGTGAACTTCGGCAAATTTCGGGTTGGCTGAAAGTTTTTCGAGAATGCGGCGGAGAGTTTCATTGACGCTCGCGGCGAATAATTTCGGGCTGATCTGCCCCGTCATTTTAATTTTACCGTCCAGATACGTCAGCGAACCCGAAACCGGATGCAGAAACGGGTAATCGGCGGAGATTTCCTGACCGGCTTTTTGAAACGCGGCTGAAAAATCGAGTCCGCCGGTCGCCAGACAATCGTCGAAGGTTTTCAAAAGTTCGCCGATCAAGTTGACCAGCGTCTGCCAATCCTGCGGCGAAAGCTGATTTTGTCGGGCTTTCGATTCGACTTTGTTGGTCAGTTCAAACGGTAGTTTCGGCAGTTTGGCAGACGGTTTTGCCGCCGGATGAACGGCTGTAGCGGCTGATATTTCGACGGTCGGCGCGAACTCTCTTTTCGGCACGATAATTTTTTCCGTCTCAGGCAAACTTTCAATTTTCGGCATTTTCGGCACGGCGTTTTTAATCACGTCGGCTTTCGGCAATTCGATTTTCGGTTTCGGAATCTGCGCCGTTTCGTTCGTTTCGACAGATTTAATCGGTTCGGTTTCCTCTACATTTTCGGTTTCGGCAACATTTTGATAAACGTGGATCACGCCGCCGGGTTCACGCGCACGAATCAACAGACGCTGTAAAACGTCTTCGCCTTCGGCAATACGTCCGGCGATGCGGTCATATTCCTTGACCTGCATCTGATTTTCCGCCGTCAAAAAGATGTCGGCTTCGTAGCCGCTCAGTTCGACGCGGATGCTGCCCGCAAACTGCCGCCGCCGCAGATAACGCAGCAAAGCCGAGAGATTAACAAACGACGTGTCGAGATTTTCGTGAATCGGACGATTTTTCATTCGGGTTAAAAGCGGGGGAAATCAGGTCAACAAATTTTAATCAATTCGCCTTTGAAGCGCAATTTATCGGCGCAGAAATACGCTTCATTTAATAAAAGTGCTAATTAGCCGTCATTTCCATTGCATCTTTCGGATTTTTCGTTCAAAATTCGCAAAAAGCAATTTCATCATCGGTTATTTTTGTCATAGAAAAAATCTGTAAATTTAATTTCATTCAGACGATGACCGAAATCCGACAACCGTAAACAAACAAATATGAATACATCTTTATTTCGCAAAAAATCAATCGCGCAGATTCAGGCTGATGCCGCCGCCGGGATGAGCGACCACGCGCAGGACGGCACAGGCGGCGGCGGGCTGAGGCGTTCACTCGGCACGTTCGATTTGACGATGCTCGGCATCGCCGCCATCATCGGCGCGGGAATTTTCGCAATGGTCGGTCAGGCTTCATACAACGGCGGTCCGGGCGTGATTCTGCTGTTTATTTTCGCGGCAATCGCCTGCGGATTTTCCGCTTTATGTTACGCGGAATTTGCCTCGAAAATTCCGATTGCGGGTTCGGCTTATACTTATGCGTATGCGAGTTTCGGCGAACTGCTGGCGTGGATTATCGGCTGGGATTTGCTGGTTGAATACGCCATCGGCAACATCGCCGTCGCTATTTCGTGGAGCGGATATTTTACGGGTTTGCTCGCTTCACTAAAAATTCCCGCGCTCGGCATTCCGAACGGCATTATTATCCCGACATATTTTACGACCGATTACCGGACGGCGAGTTCGGGTTTCGATCTTGTCAGCGAAGCACTCGGCAAGGGCGCGACATTTGAAAGTTTGAAAGCCGCCTGCACCGCGACGGACGCGGCAATCGGCTGCGACAAACTCGACGCTTACACGGCTTGGGCAAACGCGCCGCACATCGGCGGACTTCCGATTATTGCGAATTTGCCCGCGCTGGCGATTGTTTTTATCATCACCTGTCTGGTTTACGTCGGCATCCGCGAATCGAAAACGGCTTCAAACATTATGGTCGTCATTAAACTGGCGGTTATTATGCTGGTCATCGTTTTGGGCGCGTTCTACGTTGACTCGAAAAACTGGCATCCGTTTCTGCCGCACGGTTTCGGCGGTTTGAGCAGCGGCGTGGCGGCGGTTTTCTTCGCCTATATCGGTTTCGACGCGCTTTCGACGACCGCCGAAGAATGCAAAGACCCGTATAAAACTCTGCCGCGCGGAATGATTTATTCGCTCGTCATCTGCACGGTTTTATATGTTATTCTCGCACTCGTTTTGACCGGAATGGTTAATTACACGCTGCTTAACGTCTCCGATCCGCTGGCGTTCGTGTTTGGCGAACAAGGCGTAAATATTCCTTGGGTTTCGGGTGTCATCGCCGTCAGCGCGGTGATTGCGATTGCGACGGTTCTGCTCGTTTTCCAACTCGGTCAGCCGCGTCTCTGGATGGCGATGAGCCGCGACGGTTTGCTGCCGAAAATATTTTCTTCGATTCATCCGAAATTCAGAACGCCGTGGTTTTCGACAATTCTGACCGGATTTATGGTGGCGATTCCCGCGCTGTTTATGAATCTCGGCGAAGTGACGGATTTGTCGGTGATCGGAACTTTGTTTGCATTTTCCATTGTCTGCGCCGGAGTTTTGGTTAAAGACAAAGAATTTGCCGGACAACAGCGATATGTTCCGTATATCAGTTCGCAGTGGATCGCGCCGGTTTTGTGCATTTTGGTAATGGTCGGACTAATTTATTTTAACGGCGATGCGATTGTCAGATTTTTTACTGATTTTACACCGCCTAAAGGCAGCACGACTTTTTATGCTTTTCTCGAAAAAATACCTTATTTCGTTTTTATTCTTTTTTCGGTTGCGATCACCGCGCTTTGCTTCGTCAAACGACTTTCGCTGATTCCGGTTCTGGGCATTATGTTTTGCACATATCTGATGACCGAACTCGGCTGGAAAAACTGGACTCGTTTTGCCATCTGGCTGCTCATCGGTTTGGGAGTTTATTTTCTTTACAGTTATAAACACAGCAAACTGAATAATCGCGCGGATGACGAAGAAATTGTTTCAGAAAGCCCTGTCGAAACTACGGAATCTTTGCCTGAGAATGAAAAAGAATAGTTTTTTCTCAGAGACTGTCTGAATTAAAAAGGCGCAAATACCGAAAATTTGCGCCTTTTTACAAATCTTTACAAATAAATCAAAACCTATTGAACCTCCAATACGTCTTAGCAATTTGGAATCAATCAAAATTTTAAAGTTTATCAGGGAGTTATTTCAATGAAAAAATTTTTGTTTTTAACGACGATGTTCGGTTTGTTGGCAATTTCGACTTTTGCACAGGATAAAAAGCCGGATTATTCAGGCAATTGGGAACTCGATGTCGCTAAATCGAAATTAGGCGACCGGGCGCGAATCGAATCAATGACGCTGACGGTTTCGCAGACGGGCAGCGAATTAAAGGAAAGCAGCGTCACCAAACGAACACCGCGTCCCGAAGGCGATACGCCTCAAGGCGGCAACGGCGGCGGCAGACCGGGCGGCGGCGGAATGGGACGCGGAATGATGGGCGGCGGCGAAATGAACGCGACATACACGCTCGACGGCAAAGAAATGACCGTTCAGCAGGATTCGCCGACGGGCGGACAAACGCCGGTTAAATACAAGGCGGGTTTTGAAAAAGACGGCAAACTGAAACTCAGTTCGTCACGCAGTTTCAATACGCCGGTGGGCGACGTTTCGATCACCACCAAAGAAACGTGGTCGCTTTCAGCCGACGGCAAAACGCTGACCGTCAACCGCGATATGGAAACACCGCGCGGCACGAATTCGACGGAAATGGTTTTTAACAAGAAATAAACTTTTAGACTGGAACGCAAGCGGCTCGCTTGCAAGCGTTTGAAAAACGCTAACGGAGCGTTGTTATCATCCAACTCGAATGACGACAACGCTCCGTTTTCGCGCTTTCGCGCTCATTGCAAGCGAGCCGCTTGCGTTCCAGTCTAATCCTCAAACCGCAGTTTTTCGATAATTTTCTGCATATATTTTTTGCCTAATTCCAAATCTTCGGGTTTGAGCGAAACTGCGCCGACGACTGCGTGACCGCCGCCGCCGTATCGTTCGCAGATTTCGGCGATGTTGTGCGTGCGCGGGCGCGGCGACCACGGATTTGAGCCGACTGAAATCTTTGTCCGAAACGGGCTGCGCGTCAGCGAAACGGTGTAGGTCGTTTCCGGGTGAAAATAATACGGGATAAATTTGTTGTAGCCTTCGATGGGAAATTCGGTCAGATCAAAACTGACCACGCCGCGATCATAGACGCTTTTTTGTTTAATCAGTTCGACGCTTTTCCAGTGTTCTTCGAGAATCGGCACGAGTTTCGCCTGAATTTCCGGCAGTTCGATTACTTCGTCCAAAGATTTTTCGGTTAAAAATTTGATGATTTGCTCGACAAATTTTGCGTCCTTTTCGCCTTCGATGACCTGCATCAGCTTGAGCGCGGACGAACGCAGTTCGACGCATTGCGCGGGCGAATCGTAAAACGCGCCGTCAATAATATGCGCCCATTTAATCAACTCGGCGAGCCGCGCGTTTTCATAGCCGTATTTTTCCTGCGCGATGCGGGCGATAAATTCGGCGCACGATTTGCTCGTCGTATCGAGAAATTTTTTGCCGCTCGTGTCCGCGAGAAAATTTTCCTCGTCCGCTTTCGATAAAAACGCCGACTGATGATGGTCAAACCACCACGTCAGACGTTCATCAGGGCAATATTTAAAATCAACAATCGCGTTTTCATCGCCGTCAAACTGTTCGCGGTCAAACGCATTGCCCGCCTTGTGCATCACGGGCGTATAAAAAAATTCCGCCGAATCATCAAAAATTGTCCGGTAAAAATCAGTAAAAACCACCGACGAAGAAACGCCGTCAAAGCAGTTTCCGTGATAAAGAATGCGAAGTTTCATAGTTGAAGGTTAAGAGACGTTTTTATTCCTGCCGCAAGGCAAACATACATTAAACCACAAATCGCCGTATTTTCGCACGATTTGCGGCTGATATTTGTCAACCGGCTATTTTACCTATATTTCGGGATAAGGATTTTTAACACAGAGGCACAGAAACATAGAGATTTTTGAGCAATACTGTTAATCGAAAGCTGTCAATTTTCTATTTCAAAAGTTTTTTGCTGTCTAATCTTTGTGCCTCTGTGTCTCTGTGGTGTGATTGGTTTTTTAGCCCGAACTGACGTTAATCTCGGTATTTGTTTTCGGCAATTGAATTTTTAGCCGGCACTGAAACTGTATTGAACTGTTTTAGAAATCGTCACCGGCTCGTTATTTTTTCATGCGGAAGAAATTTAATCCGCAAAGCAGCAAAAACCGCCTGACGATTTAAGCCGTTGGGCAGACCACTCATAATGCTGACTCTTGAAATCCAGCCATCTTTAGTAAATGTGAGGCGCAGAGTAATTGTCCCACTAGTCAATTTTTGCCGTGCTGCTTCGGTATAAGAGGCAAAAGGTTTGCTGACGATAAGCATTTTTGAAACATCTTTTTCTTCCGGCACCGGCTGTTTCGGTTTATTGCCTGTTGGAGGCATCGGAAATTGGTCGGTATCCAGTTCAGGCATATTAATTTTCAATTGAGAAAAGAGAACATTTTTTGGATCGGAAGGAGTTTTAGATGCCGGATCGAAAATCAGCGAACCAAGAAATCTTTTTATCGTCGAAGTTTCACCCGTGCGCGAGGCGGCAGTCAAAATATAAACATTATTTTTTGAGTTAAAATACTGTTTCACCACATAACTATCTTTATTTTGAATAATATACTGTTTGATTTTAGAACCGTTGATTTTTATTTCCGATCTCTTCGCATCACGATTTTCCTGTTCGCGGATCGTATCGAGCGCATCACTATTCGCTCTGTAAGATTCGACACTAATCAAAGTTTTATCATAAAAAGCGTTCAGTATTTTCACTTCGGTCAGCGGCAGATCGTGGTTGGAACCGGAAACAGAAAATCCGTCTTTATCAGTAAAAAAGTTATATTGAGCCGGAACTTCGATTGAAAATTCTCCGTTATCGCTTTGGACACGAATCCAATCCTCAGTTTGAGCATTGATCGCGGTCGAGGAGAAAACAATGGTTAGGATTAGACAAAAGGTTAATTTAAGCAAATATTTCATAGATTGGATCTGAGTAAGTTTTTTACAATTCTATTATATTTGCTGACGTTTTGGCTACAAAATTAATTCAAGCAAAGTAATTTTGTAAACAAACTTCTGAAGAATTCGACTCAATTGTGATAGACATACCAATTTGTAATTTACAAAACGCCGCGAAAACTTATTCGATGAAGCGGACATACGCCGTGTTCGCGTAAGGCTGAAAAATGGGCTTTTGTGCCGTAGCCGACGTGTTTGGCGAAGCCGTATTGCGGGTAGATTTGGTCGAATTCGACCATCAATTTGTCGCGGTAGGTTTTGGCGATGATCGAAGCGGCGGCGATGGAAGCGGAAATTGTGTCGCCTTTGATAATGGCTTTTTGCGGTAAATTGATTTCTTTGAGTTCGAGCGCGTCAATCAGCAGAAAATCGGGCGGCGGAACGAGTTTGGCGATTGCCAGACGCATCGCTTTTTTGGTCGCCTGCAAAATATTAATTTGATCTATTTCGTCGGCTTCGACTTGTCCGATGGCAAAGGCAATCGCAGTTCGACGGATTTCTTCGTCAATTTTGAGGCGTTTTTTTTCGGAGAGTTTTTTGGAATCGTTAATGCCTTCGGGCAGCGGTTTCGACAAATCTAAAATACAGGCGGCGGCAACAACTGCGCCTGCGAGACAGCCGCGTCCGACTTCATCAATGCCCGCGATAAGTTTATAACCTTCGCCGATTGCCTGATTTTCAAATTCGATACCGATAGAAAATTGAGTCATTTATTCATTTAATCACTGAATCATTAATAAATGAAACAATGAACAAATGAATAAATGACTCGATCAATAAACGACTGAACTATTTTTTCGCGGCTGCTCTGGCTGCGTCTTTGTTGCGTGTATCGAGTTCTTTGATACGCGCCGCTTTACCGCGCAGGTTACGCAAATAGTAAAGTTTCGCGCGGCGGACTTTACCGCGACGGGTAACATCAATGTGGTCAATCAGTGTGCCGTGCAGCGGGAAAATACGTTCCACGCCGACACCGAAACTGACCTTGCGGACGGTGATGGTTTCGCGGATGCCGCCGTGTTTGCGGGCGATCACCAAACCTTCAAAAATCTGGATGCGTTCCTTGTTGCCTTCCTGAATGCGAACGTGAACTTTGACCGAATCTCCCGCCTGAAACGCCGGAATATTGTCTCTTAACTGTAATTGTTCGATGCTGTCTAAACGGTTCATTTTTCTATCAAGTGAGAGGTGAACGACGGAAGTTAAAGGTTAAATAGTATGCAGTCAATATTCAATGAAAGTCTTCTTTCATTTTCCATTTTCCATTTTCCATTTTCCATTTACCTCAATCTTCTCACATCAACTGTCTCCTTTATTTAATAAATCTTTTCTAAATTTTTGCGTTTTTTCCAACGCTTTGGCTTTACGCCATTTTTCGATGGCGGCGTGATTGCCGCTCAAAAGTATTTCCGGCACTTCCATTCCGCGAAACTCGCGTGGCTGTGTGTAATGCGGATAATCGAGCATTCCGCTTGAAAACGAATCATTTTCGGCGGATGTTTTACTGCCCAGAGCGTTCGGCAAAAGCCTGACAATCGCGTCCGTCAAAATAATCGCCGCCGGTTCGCCGCCCGATAAAACATAATCGCCGATGGAAATCTCTTCAGAAACGAGCGTTTCATTAACCCGTTCGTCAACGCCTTCGTAACGTCCGCAGATCAAAATCAGATGTTTAACTTCGTCGGCAAATTCTTTGGCGACCGTCTGTTTAAAAACTCTGCCCTGCGGCGAAAGCAGGACGACTTTTGTGCCTCGCGGATAATTTTCGCGCATCGTTGTGCCGACGATTTGCTCGATTGCGTTAAAAATCGGTTCGGCTTTGAACACCATCCCGTCGCCGCCGCCGAACGGTCGGTCGTCGGTCATCCGGTGTTTGTCGGTTGTAAAAGATCGAATATCGTGAATATTTATCTCGACAATCTGCGCGGCTTTCGCACGTCGAATAATGCCGAAATCGAAAACTTCGGCGAAAAATTCGGGGAAAATTGTCAAAATATCTATCTTCATTTTAGATTTTGGATTTTGGATTTTGGATTTTTATTAATTAAATCCTCAATATATAATCTAAAATTCCAACAAACCTTCCGGCGCGTCAACTTTTATCAGCTTGTTTTCGATGTCAACTTCGGTGCAAATCGTTTCGGCAAACGGAATCAGATATTCTTTCGTCGCGCCCTGCACGACTAAAATTTCCGTGCCGCCCGTTCGCATCACTTCTTTGACCGCGCCGAGTTTTTCGCCTTCGACGGTTTCGACCGTGCAGCTTTCCAGTTCCCAATCAAAATACTCGCCGTCGTCGAGCGCGACCGCTTCGGTTTCGGGAATGCAAATCTCCGCATTTCGCAGAGTTTCGCCTGCTTCAATGGAATCAACGCCGACGAATTTCAGTAAAATTCGCTCGTTCTGAAAACGGTGATTTTCAATTTTCAAATCGCGCCGCGCACCGTCCGGCAAAACCGCAATGACTGATTCAGTTTCGGCAAACCGCTCAGGAAAATCGGTCAAAATCTCCGCCGAAACCTCGCCGCGCAACCCGCGCGTCCTGAAAATTCTGGCGATTGCGACCAAATCTTTCATAAAAGTTTGCAGGAAGTTTGCAGATAGTTTTCAGACGGTTTCAGGAAGTATTAAAAAGTTGAATATGTTCGCAGAAAACCCTGCGATTCTTCTTTCCTATACTTTCTGAAACTTCCTGCAAACTCCTGCAAACTTTCTGTCAACTAATCCACGATGTCGAGCGTGTATCGTTTGCCTTGTTTTTGACCGGCGTAAAACAGCAGACTGCGAATCGCGCGGATCGTGCGACCTTCGCGTCCGATGATTCTGCCGGTGTCGCCCTCGCCGACGCGCACCGAGATCACGGTCGAACGACCGTCGGAATGCTCCGAAATTTCGACCGCATCCGTTTCGCCGACCAACGCCTTGACAATTTTTTCGACCGCTTCTTTCATAAAATTCACACGGCAAAATGCCGGACGAAATAATTCGTTCGGCATTCAATTTTTAATCTTAGGCTTCGTCGGTTTTGGCTTCTTCCGAAACCGGTTCGACCGGCGCGGCATCTTCGGTCACCGCCGTTTCCGGTTCGGACGCGGTTTCTGCCTGTGCCGTTTCGGTGTTTTCAGCCGGCGCATCCACAGCCGGTTCAATTGCCGTTTCAGCCGGAGTTTCGACAGCCGATTCGGTTGCCGGTTCAGTTACCGGTTCAGTCGGAGCCGCTTCGACCGCGTCGCCGGTAGTTTCAGCAGTTTCGGCAGCGACAGGTTCTTCGGTTGCCGCAGTTTCAGAAGCAGCAGTTTCAGCGGCAGCAGCTTCGGCAGCAGCTTCCGCTTCGGCTTTGTCCGCCGCCGCTTTTTCAGCCGCAACGCGGTCTGCTTCTGCTTTATCGGCAGCCGCTTTTTCAGCCGCAGCTTTTTCGGCTTCGGCTTTTTTGGCTTCGGCTTTCGCTTTTTTCTCTTCGGCTTTGGCAGCTTTATCGGCAGCGGCGCGGTCGGCTTTTGCCTGAATTGCGGCGGCTTTTTCCTCTTCGGTCTGCGCCGGATTATATTTAATCAGGCTCGCTACGGTTTCGGTCGGCTGTGCGCCGACCGAAATCCAATAATTTACGCGGTCGTGTTTCAGATCAACTTCCGCCGGATTCATCATCGGATTATAAGTGCCGAGATTTTCTAAGTATTTGCCGTCGCGCTTCGAGCGTTTTTCCTTAACTACTACACGGTAGAAAGGTTTGCCCTTCGCGCCCATTCTCATCAAACTGATTGCTAACATAATTTTTTAGTGGTGAGTGGCGAGTGGTGAGTGGTAAGTGGTAAGTTTTCATAACTCACCGTTCACCGTTCACCGTTCACCACTATCTTTTCTTGTGTCTTTTCTTCTTTTTCAATTTTTTCGCCAAAGTATCTTTGGCTTCGTCGTAATTGTTATCGAAATCGTCCGCCGCATCGTTTCCGCCGCCGCCGAACATTCCGCCTAATCCGGGCATTCCGCCGCCCATCAATCCGCCTAAACCGCCGCCGAGTCCGCCCATCGCTTTGCCCGCGAGTTTCGAGAAAAGTCCGCCGCGATTCATCTGCTGCATCATTTTCTTCATCTGCTCGTATTGACGAATCAGACCGTTGACATCGGAAATCGTCGCGCCCGAACCTTTGGCAATGCGCGTTTTGCGGCTTGCGTCAATGATTTTATGATTTTGGCGTTCGCCGCGCGTCATCGAATCAATGATCGCTTCGGTGCGTTTCATCTGCGCTTCAACTTCGACCGACTGTTCATCGGTCATCTGCAAACCGCCGGTCATCTGTTCCGGCAACATTTTCATCAGTTTCGACATCGAGCCGAGTTTTTTGAATTGTCCGAGTTGGGCGCGAAAATCTTCGAGCGTGAAACTGTTGCTCGTCATTTTTTCGAGTTGTTTCTGCGCTTCGTCTTCGCTGATTTTGCCCTGAACTTCTTCGATCAGCGATAAAACGTCGCCCATTCCCAAAATTCTCTGCGAAATTCGATCAGGATAAAACGGCTCGATTGCGTCGTATTTTTCGCCGACACCGACGAATTTAACCGGCTGACCGATCACCTGTTTAATGGACAAAGCCGCGCCGCCGCGAGCATCGCCGTCCATTTTCGTCAAAATCACGCCGGTAATGCCGACCCGTTTGTGAAATTCTTCCGCGCTCTTGACCGCATCCTGTCCGGTCATCGCGTCGGCGACAAATAAAACTTCGACCGGGCGCGTTTCGGCTTTAATCTGTTCGAGTTCGACCATCAGATCGTCGTCAATATGCAGACGACCGGCGGTATCAATCATCAGGGTGTCGAAACCCATCTCCTGCGCGTGTTTGACCGCGCCGCGCACGAGCGTCAGCGGATCGTTAGTTTCTCTGTCCTGAAAAACCGGGATGCCGACCGCGCCGCCGACCACGCGCAACTGTTCACGCGCCGCCGGACGATAAACGTCAACCGAAACCAACAAGGGTTTGCGTTCCTGGTTGTCCTTGAGCCATTTGGAAATCTTGCCCGTCGAAGTCGTTTTTCCCGAACCCTGCAACCCGACGACCATTACGACATTCGGAATCTGTTTGGTGAAAACGAGCCGCGAAGAAGTGCCGCCCATCAATTCGACGAGTTCGTCGTAAACGATTTTGACGACCTGTTCGTGCGGCTTCAAATCCTGCCAAACCGCCTGTCCTTCGGCTTTGACGCGCACGGCTTCGACAAAATCTTTGGCAACCTTGTAATTAACATCGGCTTCGAGCAAAGCCATCCGAATCTCGCGCAAAGCCGCATCAACGTGTTCAGGCGTTAATTTCCCTTCACCGCGCAAATTCTTGAGCGTAGATTTTAATTTGTCTGACAGCGACTCAAACATAATAGATACACTTCAGGCATTAGAGCCGAAACTATAAATACTAATTGTTTACGATAAATGTGTCAAGAAACGGGTTGATTTGAGGACTTTAATTAGTTGGATTGATTTTTAATGATTGAGATGATGTGGGCGAAACCGCCGCCACGCAACTTTGGATTTAAGAATGGACGTTTTATGAGGCAAGCTGTTGCGCCCTCACGTCCATTAAATTTTCGATGGCGCGTTTCGAGGTTGGACAACTCTATTCTTGGTGCGCCTGAGCATAGATTTTTAATGCTGCATTGACACGCTGTGGAAAGTCTGCGCCCTGCGCCTCAAACCACTTTAAAACTTCGGAATCAATGCTCAAGGTAACTGCCGTTTTTTTCGCCGGCATCCGCCACTGCGCTTTGGCGAAAAAATCATCGTCTAATGGCGGACTGTCGGAAGTATCAATTTCCTCATCCGTCATTCGGTCAATTCTCGCCCAATCTGTTTCCGATGGCTTCTTCAAATTTTTTACGTTCATGTTGTAATGCTTTTCGCAAAGAAATTATTCGTACAGTGTCTTTGTTCCGATAAGTAAAAATCACGATAACAATTCGGTTTCCAAGAAAGCCGATTCCTTGCCAGCGGTCTTCGCCATAATCTTCCCGCAGGTCAAGAGCCGTCCGCATCGGAGCTTCAAAAATCTCCCAAGCGTCAGCAAAATCGAAGCCCCGCTTACGAATATTCGCTTTGTTTTTCTCTTCATCCCATTCAAAATTCACAAAACGAATTGTAGTCTCCTGTTCTGAGTAAAACAAGCCACAATTTTCAAGGGAAATCATCGAACTACTTATTAACGCCGATGCACTTAATAATACGGTAAATTTGAGTCGTAATCAATCAAAAATTTAGACCGGAAACAGGAATATAATTGAATTTATATGCTGCTTACCGTCGGGTTTCTCGATGAGCTTCGGCGTAGATTCGCAATGCCGCGCTCATTAGATTTTAAGATTCTGCGCCTTGTGTTCAATTTTCGCCGAATCGGTCTGCGACGTATTTTTCAAATTATTCTCGCTCATATTTTAGTGCTTTATGTAAAGAAATATCTTGAATCGTTTTCGCACTAATATACTTTGTTGACGTTTTTATTAGATCAGCACATTCTCAATCGCTGCAATCACTCCTTCGGGTTTGACGCTCAAAATACAGCGCGGTTCGTCAAATTCTTGGCAGAAATATCCGGCGCACGGCTGACAGGCGAATTTTTCGTAAACTATTTCATGCGGCGCGTTTGTCCACGGTCGCCAGACTTTGATGTTTGATGATCCGAAGATAACGACGCTCGGTGTGCCGACCGCCGCCGCGATGTGCGCGATGCCCGAATCATTGCCAACGAAAATTGCGGCGCGTGAGGCGAGCGCGGTGATTTCGGGCAGCGTTAAATCATCGAATGTTTTGATGGTAACTTGCGACAAAGTTTGCAGTTTTTCCAAAACTTCACTTTCATTTTTGGCGGCGACGGCGACGATTTGAAAATCTTTTGCGCTTAAAAATTCGGCGACGCGGGCGAAATTTTCGGTTGACCATTGTTTCGTATCGAATGCGGCGGCGGGATGAATCAGGGCGATTTGCGATTTGCGACTTGCAATTTGCGATTCGAGTTTTGCTTCGACGGAGATTCGGGCTTTTTCGGTGACTTTCAAGCGGCTTTTCGGTTTGTCTTGGACGGGAACGCCGACTGAGCCGAGCAGCGCGAGTTGGTTTTCCGCTGAATGAATATCGCTTTGCCGCCAAAAATCTTCGGGCGAAACGAGCAGATGATTGTAGAGAAAATTGTAGGAATATTCAGCGAATCCGACGCGATGCCGTGCGCCGGAAGCGCGTGTAAAAAATGTCGCCGTCGTGCCGCCGTGCAGGTTAAATGCCACGTCGTAACGATTCCGGCGCAGCTTCAAAGCCGTTTCGAGCCGCGATTTTTTGTTTTTGCGCGAAACCGTGACGACTTTATCAACTGCGTCAAAACCGTCCAAAACCGGCGCGACCCAATCTTCGAGCAGAATATCAATCTGCGCGTCGGGCAAAAATCTCCGCAGCGCGATCAGCGAAGGCGTTGCCAAAACCGTATCGCCGATTGACCGCAGACGCACGACCAGAACGCGCTCGACATTTTTCCAGTCAATATTCATATAACGGATAATGGATAACGGATAATGGATAATGGATAATGTAAGAGAAATCAGGTTTTGGAATATTTAGAATAGAAAATTACAAAATATTCCCTCCATTATCCATTATCCGTTATCCATTATCCATTATCTTTCACCGCTTCTTCGACGAGCATCACGGGAATTTCGTCGCGGATCGGATAGACGAGCGCACATTCCGGATTGAGACATTTCAAGCCTGTCTGATCGGGTTTGATTTGAACTTCCGATTTACATTTCGGACAACGAAGAATTTCTAAAAGTTCGGGACTGATTGCCATAAGTTTTTTACTCCAACAAATTTTAACTTTACCAAAACATTGATAAAAAATACGAATTGAAAAATGTTGCTTTTTTAACGTGCATTCAAATTGCTGACATAACGCAGTATTTTGCTGATATTTTTAACGATGAAAACTTTAAAATTAAGTTGCGGGCAAAATCAAAAGTCTGCACATCGGCAAAGGCAGATTATGATCGCAACTTCTGCGCCTTTTCTTAGCCAATTACAAATCGTTAATTTACTCTAAATTCACAGTATAAATGCAAAAAGCCGAACCATTTACAGATTCGGCTTTTGTTTTGAGCAGAAAGATTAATGGCGGCGCGTTTTTGGCGGCGTGAGCGAATTCATTTTCGTTTTCAAAGTTGCGGTTTTGCCGGCATCGAGCGATTGCAATGCGTCAATTTGCTGCTGCAGCAGAGGCTTATTTTTTTGGTTAAAGTAAACCAAGCCGAGATTATACAATGCGTCCACGCTTTCCGGGTTGATTTCGATTGCTTTTTGAAAAGCGGCGGCGGCAAGATCGTATTTTTTCAGATCAAAATAACAATTGCCCAAATTGTAATTGGCATCATACCAATTCGGCGTTATTTGAATCGCTTTTTGAAAATAATCCGCCGCTTTCAAATATGAAAATTGATTGTAATTTATCAAACCCAAACCGTAATAAGCGTCGGCATCATTGACGCTCGCTTCTAAAAGTTTATTGTATTCAATCGCCGCTTCCGGGTATCTTTTTAAAACATTGTAGGCGGAACCGAGTTGGCGGTGAAGTTCGGGCGAATCTTCGCCGAGTTCGATGGCTTTGTTCAGTTCGGGAACGACTTCGGACGTGCGGTTCAGTTTTTGCAGAACGGTCGCCAATTGAGCGTGGGCGATGGCAAAACCGGGCTTAATTTCAACCGCTTTGCGAAAGGATTTTTCTGCCGCCGCATAGTCTTTATGTTGTTTTTGAGCAACGCCGATTTCAAAATACGGCTGCGGATCGGTCGGTTTAATGTTAATTGCCGATTGATAGACACTAATCGCTTCGTCGTATTGCCCGTCGTAATCGAGTTCGTTGCCGAGTTGAATAAATGCGTTAAAATACTTCGGATCAACCTTAATTGCCTCGCGCATCATCGAAATTGCGTCTTTGTGCATTTTCCGGTTCTCGTAGCAAACGCCGATATTATAGTAAACCTGCGGAATGTCTTTGCGGGTTTCCAAAATCTTTTGAAATTTGACTACCGCATCGGCGTAGTTGCCTTTATCCATCAAGTTCACGCCCGTCGTGTAATTTTCTTCGAGCGTTTGGGCGGCGGCGGAAACTGCAAAAGCAGCAATCAACAATAAGTAACCGAGTATCTTTTTCATTTCATTCTCCTAAACTTTAAATAAAAATTCTTACCGATATTAATCGCAAGGTTTTCTCTCAAAAGCGGTCAATCTTATTAATTTATGGGCGCGTAGTGTCAGAACCGTCTGCGGTAGCGGGCGGTTCTGACACGATTAAAACGTCGTCTAATTGAATGAATATCTGCCGTTCAAATTTGCGGGAGTGTTGATGACAGGTTTTGCCTGAAATTTATTTTCCGAACTGATCGAACTAAATTGATTTTCAGTCCGATCAGTTTGGAGTTTTCAGATTGATTCAACTTTCGGTTTTCGTGCCGCATTCGGGACAGAATTTTGCTCCCGGCGCGAGTTCCGCCTGACATCCGGTGCATTTTTGTTTTTCCTGCGTCGAGCCGCATTCCGAACAAAATTTTGCGCCTTCACGAAGTTCCGCACCGCATTTGACGCACGGAACTTTGGCGATTTCCATCTTGCCGCCGCATTCGGCGCAGAATTTTGCGCCCGTCTGGTTCGGTTTGCCGCAGTTCGGACACGGAATCGTATTCGTTTGCTGTCCGCCGCCCTGATTCGATTGTTGATTTTGTCCGCCGCCGAAAGCGTTGACCATCTGGTTGCCGACCGCAAAACCCGCGCCTAAACCCGCGCCCAAACCTGCGCCGCCGCCTTCGTTCTGCGCCGCGTCACGGAGCGCGTCCGCCGCCTGAAATTTCATATACTGGTCAGCATTGCCGAGCGCACCCATCGAAGCGCGTCTGTCCATCGCCGCTTCGACTTCGGGCGGAACGCTGACGTTCTCGAGGTAAAATTTCGTCACTTCCAAGCCGTAAGTTTTGAAATCTTCGTTGATTTTAGCGCGAATCGCTTCGCCTAATTCTTTATACTGCGCCGCCAGATCGAGCGCGGGAATTTTCAGTTCGCCGATGGCATCGGTAAATTCGGTGACAATCGAGCGTTTAAGCTGTTCGTCAATATCTTCGGTCTGAAACTGCGCGTTCGTGCCGGCGACCTGTTTGATAAATTCGCCCGGATCGGCGACGCGCATCGAATAACCGCCGAACGCACGCAGGCGCACGATGCCGAAATCGTTGTCGCGCAGCATAATCGGGTTCGCCGTTCCCCATTTCATATCGGTAAACTGTTTCGTGCTGACAAAATAAACTTCCGATTTGAAAGGTGAATTAAAACCGAATTTCCACGCGCCGAGTTTCGATAAAATCGGCGTGTTGCCGCCGTCAATCGTGTAACGTCCCGCGCCGAAAATGTCGGCGATCTGACCTTCGTGAACAAAAACCGCCGCCTGCGATTCGCGCACGATAAGCTGTGCGCCGTTTTTTATTTCCTGTCCCTGCACGGGAAAACGGTAAAGAATCGTATTGTCCGAATCGTCGAGCCATTCGATAACTTCGATAAATTGATGAAACGCCGCGTTTTTAACCTGATCGAGAATGCTCATTACTTAAATTTCCTCCGTTTTTTCTTAACGATAAAATAGCTTATAAAGTTCCGCCAACGCAAAGACAAATTAGCAAAATCGTCAGTTTCCGTCAGACTTTCGGCAATTTTCGTGAGCGATAAACCGCGTAAATCGAAATTATCGTCAATCCGCCGAAACAGTCGAGCAAAACGTCATAAACAGAACTCGTTCGCGCCGGATTAAAACTTTGATTATACTCGTCAATCGAAGCAATCAAACCGACCGTTAAAAATGCGAAGGCAAACCAATATTTTCTCAAAAAAATCTGTGCCGAATCAGTAAATGCTCTCGCAGCCCAAAATCCCAAAATGCCGTATTCGGTAAAATGAGCGCATTTCCTGACGAAAGCGTGAATCGAAATAATCGTCGCTTCGGGCGTGTGCGGAAACAGCCAATGCAGCAACGGACCGATAAAACGCGAAGTTTCAGCCATCGAACCGCTGCCGGTCGAAGCGAACAAAACCACGCCGACCCACAAAATTAAAGGCGCGTAACGAAAAATTCGTTCGCGCCAATTTTTATTAAATTCAAAATCCACTGTTCTTATCGCGGCAATCCGTTAGTTATGTCGCCGATTGAAGTAAACATCCCGTAACCGTAAAACACCATTCCGATAATTCCTAAAATCATCGGAATCAAACCGGCTTTTTTGACGAAAAAGAAAATAATTCCGGCTATTGGTTGAAAAAGCAGATTAACGATTGCCCAAATTACTTTTTCCCCGGTTGATGCGCCTGTCTGTAAACTCAAAACCACAAACCAGACAACACAAATAAGCATTAACAATCCACCGATTCCCAAAAACATAGTTTTTTCTCCTGAATTTTAATTTATACTGCTGAAGCAAAGACAGCATACTAGAACTTGCAGGCGATTTCAAACGTCTTTGAGAACTTCGCAAAGGCGCAAAATCAAGTTCTGAAAGGCTTATCGGTGATTTGCCTTTTCAGACAAAACGATGAATGTATATGATTGTCTTAAAACAATTTTGCAGAGGATAAAATATTATGAAAATTCGCACGGCAAATTCGGCGGAAATTGATGCACTGGTTAATTTTAATCAGGCAATGGCACTCGAAACGGAAGGCAAATCCTTGGATTCCGAAATTTTGCGGCGCGGCGTGTCGGCGGTTTTTGCTGACGAAAAAAAAGGCTTTTATGTAGTTGCCGAAGAAAACGCTGAGATTGTCGGCGGTTTGATGGTGACGTTTGAATGGAGCGATTGGCGGGCTAAATGGTTTTGGTGGATTCAGAGCGTCTATATCCTGCCCGAATTTCGCGGTCGCGGCATCTACCGTTTGCTTTACGATTTTGTCAAAGCACAAGCCATCGTTGACCAAAATGTCTGCGGTTTCCGGCTCTACGTCGAGACGGAAAACATCTCGGCGCAAAAGGTTTACGAAAAAGTCGGGATGGAAAGCTCGCATTATCTGATGTTTGAAGAAGAAGTTTGAGACTGCTTTTTAAACGAAAAAATGAGCCGAAACTCTTGTGAAGTTTCAGCTCTAATTTGAAAAACAAAATCTCAAAGTGAAATTATTGATATATGAGAATAGTAGATATGTTGTTCACCCTTTGTTTTATGAAATGCACTCTAAAATTCGATTTTTCAAACAGTGTAAAAGCTATGTCAAAATGTCCGAATTTACTATCGGGGGATAATAAAAATCATTCATAGATTCCATTGTTTGCGTATTGAAAGGCTTTAACGCCCCGCATTGCAGACAACTCTGATAACCAATTCTTTCTCTGGAAAAAGGTCGGCTTAATCTGGGATGACCACATCCGAAAATTTTGCTGATTAAGCCGACTTTTTTTCCAAATACCTTATGGTCAATAGCTGTCAAATCACTTTTTTTTCCAAACTGACCTGACATAATCGCCATAACCTTCCCCTTGCCCGTTCTTTTCCCTAAACCCTCTTGCTCGTTCCCCGCTTGATTAAACCTGCCCTTTGTTCGTCCTAATAATAATGAATATGTCTTCCTGCCCTTATTCTGACAATTTACTTTAAGCAAATGATGTGCCAAAAATAATTTCTATCCGGGAATTATTTCACGGCATCAATTAAGCCGTGTTTATTCAACACTAAGACGCATACTAACGCGTTTTTTTTCAATTATTTCAACCTGTTATATCGTCGAGTGAATCTCTGCGTTTTTGAAAATGTTTTGTATTAGAACACTTTTTATGATGTTCTATTTTCATACGAATTCTATATAATACTTTTTGATCGTCCTGTTTTGATTCATTATTTGAAAAGATTTCTAAAATTAATGCGTGGATTCTGCAATCAAATTTCGTCCAACTTCAATATACGGGTTTCTGTTCTCAACTATTTATCTATTCATAAATTTGCTTTGAACATAAAAAAGCGCGGCGATTAATATTCGCCGCGCTTTTTTCTTAACCAAAATCTTTGCTTAAATACTCGAAATATCAGATTTTTTCAAATAATTCTTCATTTGCTTTTCCTATTCCGGCGGAACGGAAAACCAGTTTTTCGTTCCGCCGGAATACTTCAATGACTGATTTCTCGCTGATTTCGCCTTGAATCAAGGCTTCGGAGAGTTCATCTTCGACATATTTTTGCAGCGCACGTTTGAGCGGACGCGCACCGTAACTGCGGTCGGCGCAGGTTTTTTCGATCAGCCAGCTTTTGGCTTCGTCGGTCAGGCGAATTTCCATTGTCCGTTTGACGAGAAGTTCATTGAGTTTGACGATCTGCAAATCAATAATTTCCCGCAAATCCGCATCCGCCAATTCATCGAAAATAATAATTTCGTCCAGACGATTGATAAATTCCGGCGCGAATGTTTTTTTGACTTCGCTTAAAACCTGTTCTTCCATTTTTTCGCGCGAAGAATCGGCGTTCGACTGGAATCCGAGCGTCGTCCGTTTCTGGATAAATCTCGCGCCGATGTTCGAGGTCATAATAAAAATCGCGTTTTTGCAATCAATCGTGTTGCCCTGCGCGTCGGTTAAAATGCCGTCTTCAAATACTTGCAGCAGCACATTAAATAAATCGGGATGCGCTTTTTCGACTTCATCGAACAGGACGACCGAATACGGCGAACGGCGCAGTTTTTCGGTTAATTGTCCGCCTTCTTCGTGTCCGACGTATCCCGGAGGCGAGCCGATAAACTTGGCGACCGTGTGGCGTTCCATAAATTCCGACATATCGAAACGAACGAGCGCGTGTTCCGAACCGAACAAAAATTCGGCGAGTGTGCGGGCGACTTCGGTTTTGCCGACTCCGGTCGGACCTAGAAACAGGAACGAACCGACGGGTTTGTTCGGATTTTTCAAACCGGCGCGTGAACGTCTGATTGCCCTTGCGAGCGCGGAAATCGCCGGACTCTGCGCGATCACGCGTTTATGCAGTTCGGCTTCGATCTGCAAAAGTTTTTTTGCTTCGTCCTGTTTGATCGAAGTCAGCGGAATGCCCGTCCAACGTGCGATCACATCTTCCACGTCGTCTTTGGTAACTTCGACGGTAAAAAAATTTTCGTCGAGCGTTTCGAGTTCAAATTTAACAAGTTGTTCTTCTTTAGCGGACGTGCGTTTCCAGCTTTCGACCGTTTCCTTCCAGGAGATTTCCGAACCGTTTTCCTGCTGATGCCGCAGTTTGGCGCGTGCGCCGGCTTCGTCCAAAACGTCAATCGCTTTGTCGGGCAAAAATCGGTCGGTGATGTAGCGGTTCGTTTGATAAACGGAGGCTTCCAACGCTTCTTTGGAATATCGGATTTGATGAAAAGCCTCGTATCTTTCGGCGATTCCCTTGATAATTTCGAGCGCGTCTGCTTCATTCGGCGGCGCGACTTTGACCGACTGAAAACGGCGTTCGAGAGCTTTGTCTTTTTCGATGGTTCTACGAAATTCCGCCGGTGTCGTCGCACCGATACATTGAATTTCGCCGCGTGAAAGCGCGGGTTTTAAAATGTTCGCCGCGTCCAAAGTTCCTTCCGCCGAACCTGCACCGACGAGCGTGTGAAGTTCGTCAATGAAGACGACATATTCGGTATTCTCGCGCAGTTCCCCCATAATTTTTTTGAGGCGTTCTTCAAACTGTCCGCGATATTTCGTTCCCGCGACGATGAGCGATAGATCGAGCGACAGAACCCGTTTATTTTCAAGAAAAGTCGGCACTTGACGGTCAATGATGCGCTGTGCCAAGCCTTCGATAATTGCGGTTTTGCCGACTCCGGCTTCGCCGATCAGCACCGGATTGTTTTTCGTCCGGCGGCATAAAATTTCGATCAATCTTTCGATCTCGGCGGCGCGACCGATCAGCGGATCGAGTTTGCCTTCGGCGGCTTCGGCGGTCAAATCTCTCGTAAATTCGTGCAGATGCGGCGTTTTCGAGTTGTCTTTCGTCGCATTGTTGAAAGCGTTCGGAAAACCGCTCTGCCGCGAAATTTCGTCGCGCACTTCCTGAATTCTCACGCCGTAAGAAAAAAGAATCTCCGCCGCAATCGAATTTTCCTGCCGCACCAAACCGAGCAAAAGATGTTCGGGACCGATGTGGCGATTTTTCAAACCGCGACTTTCTTCATTGGCAAAAAATAGTATTTTTTTGGTTTCGGCGGCGAGATGCAGTTCGGCTGACTGCGGAATGCGGTCGCGCAAAACGATTCGCTCCTCGACTTCGCGGCGCATCGAATCAACCGTCAGGCTGTGGCGATAAGGGAAAAACCGCGCCGAGATGGTTTTGTCTTCCCGCATCAAACCGAGCAGGATATGTTCCGGCGCGATGTTCGGCGAACCGTATTGCAGAGCTTCGTAGCGGGCAAAAAAGATCACTCGCCGCGCTCTTTCCGTGTAGCGTTCAAACATAATTTACAACTTTGACCTTTACAGATAAATTCCGTGCGTAGCGCAAGTTTGAACTTTGCCGGCGGATTTATCAAGAGTAGTTTTTCGGACTGATTAGATATAGTGGCAAAAGACCGTAAAATCCACAAGAAAGTTATATTATTTTTTGAATAGTTCCTTGATTTGTCGCCGAAGGTGACTAATTTAATAGCGGCGGGTAAAGGCTTTGCGACACCCGCCGTCGTTGATAAAAAGAAGTCCCGACGCTGAAAGTGCCGCATTATCGAGCAAATAATTGCTCACTTTCAGCGAGCAGATGGATTTCACCTGTTCCGTCTGGTGTCATTGGTAAAGCCTCATTTTACCCGACGCTGTTAAATTTATCGCTTTCAGCGAATTTGAGGAAATATTTAAACAGACTCTCAGTCGGTGCCGAATTTCGTCTGCCGTGCAAATTAGGTTAAAATTTTTTACCAAATGCCGCGATTTATTTTACTGACGATTTTCGGGTTTCTCGCAACGGAATTATTTTCATATTTCGTCCACCGCTTTGTTTTTCACGGCGTTTTGTGGCGTGTTCACCAAACGCATCACCGCGCACGTCACGGCGCAATCGAATCAAACGATATTTTTTCGCTCGTTTTTGCAGGCATTTCAATGTCTTTGATGATTTTTGCCGCGCCGCCGTTTGCCGGTTCGTTTGCCTTTCCGTTCGGTTTGGGCATCGCGCTCTATGGATTGCTGTATTTTATCATCCACGATATTTTCACGCACCGACGTTTTTTTCCGCTTAATTCAAAAAATAAAATTCTCCTGACTGTCCGCGCCGCGCATCAGCGACACCATCAATCCGCCGAAAAAGACGGAATGGAACCGTTCGGTTTGTTTCTATTCGATTTCGAGAGATTTAAAAAATGAATGGTGAACCGAAAACGATTTTCACCGTCTCCGATTCACCATTTACGATTCACGATTTACGATTTACGACTTCTCGATCAGCGGCTGTGTCTCGACCAAAATAGCTTCACGATTGACCAAGCCTTTGATTGTTTCGACTTTCGGCGCGAGTTCGACGTGCGAGGTCAACACGCGCGTGACTCGTTTCGGCAGCAGCATCGGCGCGATTTTGGCGATTGAATTGGCAAGCGAAACGATGTCGCCGCCGCCTGTCCAATGTTCGCGGACGACCGTTTCATCCGTCCGGTTGATTAGCCGCAATAACGACAATGCAACGAAATACGAATCGTCAATCTGTCCGGCAAACGGGATAATGTCGGGAATCAAATCGAGCGGCATAATGACATAAGCGATTGCGCCGGCAAATAAAGCCTTGTCTACGAGCGGAACGCGGCTGTCGGTTAAAAGTTTGCCGAGCAGACGGAGAAAATTCGGGATAAACATCAAAAAATTGCTCATCCGGCTTTTCAGTTCGATCTTCTCTTTGCGCGTCGGTTTGGCGGTTTTCGCCAACTGCGTTTGTGCCATAAATTTATCGCTCCTTAAATTTCTATAATTTCAGTTTAAGAAATATCGCGCGTTTAGTGCAAGTTTGGTCGGGAAAAGTTGTATGGTAAATTATAACGATTTTGGATTTTAGATTTTGGATTTTGGATTCAAAACCAAATTTCAAAACTGTCACGAAAGAACCGATCCAAAATCCAAAAT
The DNA here is from genome assembly GCA_965247235.1 of Pyrinomonadaceae bacterium. GTDB lineage: Bacteria > Acidobacteriota > Blastocatellia > Pyrinomonadales > Pyrinomonadaceae. The sequence goes on along the minus strand of OZ252004.1, from coordinate 3,652,170 downwards.
CTAAAATCTAACTATGATTCTACAAACCATTCGCCGAAAAGCCGCCGAAAATTTACAGCATATTGTTTTGCCCGAAGGCGAAGACCCGCGCACGGTGCAGGCGGCGGAGATGTGTGTGCGCGATAAGATCGCCAAAATTACGCTGATCGGCGACGAAGAAAAAATCCGCGAAGCCGCACGAATTTCCGGCGCGAATTTGAACGGCGCGGAGATTCTCGATCACCGCAGATCGGACGAATTCGGGCGCGTTGCACAGTTTTATCACGAATTGCGCCGCGCCAAAGGTGTCACGCTCGAAGAAGCCGAACAAACCGTTAAAGATTCGCTCTATTTCGGCAATCTGCTTGTCAGGCTCGGCAAAGCCGACGGTTCGGTTGCCGGTGCGACCAACACGACCGCGCAGACGGTCGCCGCCGCGCTCCGGTGTATCGGCGTGCGAAGCGGTTTTCGCATCGTTTCGTCGTTTTTTTTGATGGTCGTCCCGGACGTAAAATTCGGCGCAAACGGTGCGATGATTTACGCCGATTGCGGCGTGGTGATTGATCCGAACGCGGCGGAACTCGCCGAAATCGCCATCGCTTCAGCAGATTCGTGCCGCGCTCTGCTCGGTGTCGAACCGAAAGTGGCGATGCTTTCCTTTTCGACCAAAGGCAGCGCGAAACATCAGATTCTCGACAAGATTATCGAAGCGGTGAAAACCGTCAAAGCGCGTATGCCCGACCTCGATATTGACGGCGAACTGCAAGCCGATGCCGCGCTCGTGCCGTCGGTCGCCGCCTCGAAAGCCGAAGGTTCGACCGTTGCGGGTCGCGCCAATGTGCTGATTTTTCCCGATCTAAACGCCGGGAATATCGCCTATAAATTAACCGAAAGATTAACCGGCGGCACGGCAATCGGTCCGATTTTGCAGGGTTTGGATCGCCCGTGCAACGACCTTTCACGCGGCTGCAAAGCCGAAGACATCGTTGATGCCGTGGCGATCACGGCGGTTCAGTCGCAGGCGCGAAGGCAAATTTAACCGATTTAATTTTAACGCCGCAAATCACTCAAAATATGTCGTTTCGTTCGACAGACAACAAAAGCCGTCCGTCATTTGATTGATAATATCTATTTAAAGTATTACTATCAGACAATAATTCAAAGTAAAAATTTTGAACAGAATTGAATTACATTTATCACCCGTAAAAACGCCGGATAATTATCAAACGCTTGACCGTCTTTCCCCACGGTAATTTCGCCGTGAAAGAATTATTTCGTGAAGCGGACGGCTTCACACGGCGACACTAAACGGAGCGGGAATCGGCGATTTTTTTTTCAGACAAAGTGAGATCGAAATTATTCGTCCTGAACCCGTAATTTTTCCAAACCCGAATTCGGAGAGATTCGATTTTCTCCGAAATTTCTGCAATACAAACTGTGAAAATACTTTTATACAACCCGGACAACGGAATCACGCGCAATTTTATGCCGCATTTGTGGATGTTTCTGCTACAGGCTCTAACGCCGAAACAGCACGAAGTAATTTTGATTGACGGCAACGCCAAAGCAATGACGCGCGAAGAACTCGTCAAGTTTTGCAAAGACGAAAATATCGGTTTGGTCGGCATCGGCGCAATGACGCGAATGGTTGCGCGGGCTTACAAAGTCGCTGACGCGCTGCGCGAAGCCGGAATCAAGGTCGTGATGGGCGGACCGCACGTTACCGAATGCCCGGACGAAGCGTTAGGCAAAGACGGCGGACCGCGCCACGCCGACGCGGTTGCGCTCGGTGAAGCCGACGAAACGTGGCATTTGATTGTCGAAGATGCGGCAAACAATTGCCTAAAAGAAACTTATCAGCCGCAGACGGATGCGAAAGGCAACGATATTAAACCGAGTTTGCAGCCGTATCCGCACATTCCGTGGGAAACGCTCGATTTGGAACAGTTCAGTTTGATCCCGAAATTTTTGCAGCCGACTTTATCGAAAATGGGCGCAGGCTGGGGCAAATTCTTCGTCGTCCCGATTGAAACCGGGCGCGGCTGTCCATACGGCTGCGAATTTTGCACGGTGACGGGATTTTTCGGCGATTCGATTCGTTTTCGCACGAATGAAAGCGTCATCGAAGAACTTTTGCGATTAAAAGCGCGTTCTAAAAAAGAAAAAGGACAAATCGCCGTTTTCTTTATTGACGACAATCTCGCCATCAACAAAAAACGTCTGAAATCGCTGCTCAGAGATATGATCGCGGCGGATGCGCGTCTGCCGTGGGTCGCGCAAATCAGCGCAAATCTTTTGCAGGACGAGGAACTGGTTGATTTGATCGCCGAATCGGGCGGCAAATGGATTTTTATCGGGATGGAATCAATTGATCCGGCGAATATGGCTGATGTCAATAAAACCTTCTCGAAACCGGCGAACTATAAAGATGTGCTGGACGGTCTGGCGCATCGCAATATCTACGCGATCACGTCGTTCATCTTCGGAATGGATAACGATACGGTCGGCGTGGCGGGCAGAACGGTTGACGAAATCGAAAGCTGGTCGCCCGGACTTCCCGTTTTCGGGCAGTTAACACCGTTCCCGTCAACGCCGCTCTATGATCGCCTGAAAAATTCGGGACGTTTGACACGCCCGACGCATTGGCTTGATTTTGCGCCATTCGTAATGGCGCACAATCCGCTCAAAATGACGATTGACGATGCCAAAGACGAAACTTTTAACGCCTGGGAGCGTTCGTATTCGCCCGAAAGAAATTGGGAAGCGATTAATTTACTCAAAGATTCACCGATTGATGTGCGAATCGGTCATCTCGTCGCGCGGCTCTTCTTTCGCGGAATCTATTTCCCGCAAATGAACAAACGCGCGTGGATGAATCTGCTGTTTCAAAACCGCAAATCAATTTACAGCCTGACCAAAGAAGGTTTGGGAACGTGGCGCAAAGCCCGAACACGCCAAAAATCTACGGCAATCGCCGTCGGCGAATAGTAAGTTCAGAGTCCCGCCTTCAGTCGGGACTCTGAACTTCTATCCAATATTTTAATAATTTGAAATTTTCAGGCGATTTTCTTTTTGGCGACCAAAACGATGAAGTTTATTTTGATGCGTTTTCGCTGTCCGGCAGGCGGCGCGGCTTCGGAATAATCGTAATCGAAAGAATAGTCGTAGCGGTTGGTCGAAAGTTTTTTGCAGACATCTTCGGAAACGTGAAACAAAAATGCGTCGGCAAATTTCCCTAAACCTTCGTCAGCATAACCGAGCATTTCGCCCGCGTTGTTTTCGAGGTAAACCGGCACACTCTCGATTGTTTCGCACTGTGTGTAAATGTCGCCTAAAACCTGTCTGCGCTTAATAGCTAAAGGACTGTAAATCATACAATAGTATAGCATTTTATTCGCCGAATTGTCTGCCGATCTTCAAAACCCAACCGCATCAACAGTTTAGTCGAACAAATCGGTTACTGAAATCCTGCTTTTCTCCGGTATTTTACTTTCAGATTTTTCGCGTTTCGCCTTTTTCGCCTGATTCCAGAGCGCGTCCATTTCTTCGAGATTCGATTCTCCGGGCGTTCTGCCGCGTTCCTTTAACTGCTGTTCGATGTAGCCGAAACGCTCACGAAATTTGCGGTTGGTTTTCTTTAACGCCGTCTCCGGTTCAACGTCGAGTTTTCGCGCCAGATTGACGACGACAAACAGCAAATCGCCTAGTTCTTCTTCGATTGCGCTTTGTTCGTCGTTAGCAACGGCGTGGTTCAATTCGTCGAGTTCTTCATTTAATTTGTCAATAATCTGCGCCGTGTTCTGCCAGTCAAAACCGACTTTCGCGGCTTTTTTTGTCAGTTTCAAACCTTCGAGCAGAGCGGGAAAATGCACCGGCACATCGTCGAGAATCGAGTTTTTTTCTTTACTGATTTTGCCCGTCTGAGCGCGTTCGTCGGCTTTGAGTTTGTCCCAATTATTCAAAACATCGGCGGCAGTCGCCAGTTCCTTGTCGCCGAAAACGTGCGGGTGACGCAAAATCAGCTTTTCGGTGACACCTTTAACCACTTCATCAATCGTAAAATCGCCGCGCTCCGCCGCAATCGTCGAATGAAAAACGACCTGCAACAGCACATCGCCGAGTTCTTCCTGCAAATTATCGGTTTCGCCCGTCGCCGCCGCTTCCTGAATCGCGTCGAAGGTTTCATAACACTCTTCCAAAAGATACTGCGCCAAACTTTCATAAGTCTGCTCCGCATCCCACGGACAGCCGCCGGGAGCGCGAAGCCGAGCCATTGTCGCCGTTAAATCGTTAAATTCTCTTGACATAAGTTTTGTGGTATTTAGTATTTGGTTTTTGGTTTTTGGTTAAAATTTTATTTCCGTCAACTGATATTAAAACGACAAATCACGAAAACCAAAAACAAAAGACAAAAAACTAAATACTAATGACCAATTTTATTTTTTTTCCGCCAAAATGCTAATATCAAAGTATAAATTTAGAAAAAAACACTTTAATACAATGAGCGAAAGAGAAGAAGAACAACCTGAAATCAGAGTCACCGACAAACGTAAATTCAATTTTGACGGCAGTTTGCGCGAAGGCGTGGAAATCGAACCGTCGAGACCGAAGGCTGAACCTGCGCCGGCTGAATCGCCGATTTACGAGCCGTCGGCGGAAACGGTCGAAACATACAAAGACGCGCCCGTCGCCGAAGATATTGACACCACGCCGAACTTTGAAGAGTTTGACGAAACAGCCGACGACACGGAAGATTTTCCCGGCGCGGAAGACCCGGCGAGTTTTGTCAATTTTCTGTCAACCTTAGCAACCAACGCCGCCGCAAGCCTCGGCGCAATGCCGCACCCGGCGACCGGACAGCGCAGTTTGGATTTGGACACCGGCAAATATTGGCTCGATGTGCTGGCGATGCTTTCGGAAAAAACCAAAGGCAATCTGCACCCGAAAGAATCGGGTTTGCTCGAAGGCTTGCTCGGCGATCTGCGAATGCAATACGTCCAACTCGTCCGCGCCACCGAAGAACGATTAAAGCAACAAGCCGCGCAGAAATTTTCAGCCGGAGATATTTTAGGGAAGAAATGATTGTTGGAGACATAAAACTGGCATTTCTTGGATTTATGCTGATGTCATTCGGCATCCTAATTCTAAGTTTTGCCAGATTTTTAATTGAATGGCAAAAACCTTTTGCTTGGCAGTGGCATCGCATAAAAAACTTAGATGAAGCACTTTATGAATTCAATTTGTTTGGCGGCGCAGTATTCATCGCTAGCGGATTACTTATAATAATTACGCAAAAATCAATTCATTCAAATTTTGATGAGTTTATTATAATCAGCTTAACCAGCTTAATTTTTGGCGGCTCATTTATCTTCATCATCTACTTTAATTTGCGATTTGTATTGTTGGGAAAATAATTCGGCTCAATCATCAGTCATTATGAAATTAACATTTCTTGGCACGGGAACATCCACCGGCGTTCCGTCTGTTGGTTGCGATTGTGAGACTTGTCTTTCGGACGATCCGCGTGATAAGCGTTTGCGCGTTTCGATTCTCATTGAACACGACGGCAAAAAGATTTTGGTTGATACATCTTCGGACTTTCGGCAGCAGGCTTTACGGGCGAAAATCGGTTATCTCGACGCGATTTTGATTACGCATTGTCACGTTGACCACGTTTTCGGTCTCGACGATATTCGCCCGCTTAATTTTCGCTACGGCGCGATGCCGATCTATGCCGACGCGCTCGCGTGGAAGGATTTGCGCCGCATTTTCCAGTATATTTTCCAGCCGACACACATCGGCGGCGGTCTGCCGCAGCTTATTCCACACACCATCGAAAAAAACGCGCCGTTTTGTTTCAGTAAAGATTTAGTCGTCACGCCGCTCGAAGTCATTCACGGCAAACTTCCCGTGATTGCTTATCGTTTCAACGATTTCGCATATGCGACCGACCTCAATTTTATCGGTGAAGAATCAATGGACGGCTTGCGCGACCTCGACGTGCTGGTTTTAGACTGCGTGCGAATCAAGCCGCATTCGACACATCTCGGCTTATACGAAGCTCTCGAATACATCGAAAAACTAAAACCGAAACGCGCCTTTTTAACGCACTTAAACCACGACGTTTTATACGAACGCGATGCGAAACTGCTGCCCGATAACGTAAAATTTGCGGTTGATGAATTGATTATTGAATGAAAATGGAACTAAAAAATGTCGAATTCCTCGAAATCAACGCCAAATTTAAGGATAAGTTTTTGGAAATGGCGAAAGATTATCAGTCTGCCGGAGAAGACCGTTTTCAATCGGGCATTGAAGATTTTGAGCAATATCTCAAATATCTGGAAAATCATCGAACAGGTCGGAATCTGGCTGACGGTGATGTCGGTTTTAACACATTCTTTTTGTTGGTTGATAACAAAATCGTCGGTTCCGGTAGTTTGCGTCACGCGCTAAACGAAAAATTAGCCGTTTACGGCGGTCATATCGGTTATGCCGTGCGACCTTCGGAAAGAAGAAAAGGTTACGGCTCATTGATTTTACATCTGACGCTCAAAAAAGCCCGCGATTTCGGATTTGAGAGAGTTTTTGTGACTTGCGATACTGACAATATCGGATCGGTGAAAATCATCGAAAAGAACGGCGGTCGGCTCGCAAATAAGATTTTTTACAAGCCAGTAAGTCAAAATATCTCCCAATTTTGGATCGAATTATATTAATAAATTACGGAACGATTTTTGTAGAATAAATGAAAATTTTTCACGGCACGGACAATGCGGGAATTTTGCGCGGCACGGTTTTGACGCTCGGCGTGTTTGACGGCTTGCATCTTGGGCATCAAAAAATAATGGAAACCGTTGTCGAACGCGCCAACGCGACGAATTCCGTGCCGACGGCGATTACTTTCGATCCGCATCCGCGAGCGGTTTTGTTTCCCGACAGTGCGCCGCCGCTGCTGCAAACGCTCGATCAAAGGCTCGCAAATTTTGAAGTTCTCGGCATCGAACAGGCGATTGTCGTGCGGTTCGACAAAAATTTTGCCGCGCAGGATGCGGAAGTCTTTCTGCGCGACATCGTTTACGAACGCTTGCAGGCGAAGGAAGTTTATTTGGGCGAAGGTTTTTTCTTCGGCAAAAATCGCGGCGGCAACATCGAACTTTTACGCCAAATCAGCCGCGAACTCGGATTTTTCGCCGACGAAATTCCGGAAATCAAACTGCGCGGCGTTCGCATCTCGTCTTCAAAAATCCGCGAACATCTGCGCGAAGGTAAAATCAATCTCGCGCGGCGAATGCTCGGTCGTCCGTATGGCGTGGAAGGTCAGATCGTTCACGGCGACCAACGCGGGCGGACAATCGGTTTCCCGACCGCCAATTTGCATCCGAACAACCGCGTAATTCCGAAATACGGCGTTTACGCGACGGCGACGCTAATTGATAACGTCTGGCGCAGAAGCATTACAAATGTCGGCGTGCGCCCGACTTTTGACGGCGATAAAGAACCTTCGATTGAAAGCTACATCTTCGATTTTGACGGCGATCTCTACGGCGACGTTCTGCGCGTCAGATTTCTGCACCGCATCAGAGACGAAAAAAAATTCGGCGGCATTGACGAACTCAAAGCCCAAATCGCCAAAGATTCCGGCATCGCGCTCGATTATTTCAAACGATTGGGCGTGAAAAACTCTTTGGAAATTGTTTGAGATTGTGAAATTTTTAATTTGCGAATGGAGCGAATACTGACGGCTTGCGTGATTGGTAGTTTCCGCCGCTTAAACAGAGATTAGACAATCGAACGTGAAAAAGCCTTTACGTCGTTTGAGCATCCGAAGCGAATGCTCACGCGAACAGGAATATTCGCGCTCCGGTTACTGGCAGCATATTTTTTATGCAGGTTAAATTCGAGTTGTCTTTCGTGAGTATTTTTTTCTTGATTTTGCGCCTTCTGCGCCTTTTTGCGGCTATTCTTTCAACTGTAAGATTTAGCGATACTGCCGATAGTGTCGCTGACGGTCGTGAAACCTTCAAAGCCGGGAAAATTTTGAATGCGCCCGGTGACGTTGCGGTCAATCCAGTCCATTCCCTGTTCGCCGCTGAACAGAGTGCCGATGGTATATTCGGTGTCTATTTTGCGTTTCGAGCCTTGTCCGACCGGAGTCCAGAAATTTTTGACGATAAAACGCGCGATTTTCTGCGTAAATTCGCTGTGTTTGAGTTCGAGCCGTGCGACGCTCGAATAAAACTGCGTGTGTGCCGATTCTTCGCGGATAATGCCGTTTAAAATCTGCGTCAAAACCGGATGCTGTGCCAAATTGATTAAGCGGCGATAACCTTGTCCGGTGGACATTTCGTGAATCGCGCCGAACGTCATATGCGTCGCGGTAAAACGTCTGCCGATCAAACCCGTGATAAAACCGACGAGATGCGTGTTCAGAGTGTATGAAAACGGGATGTCGCGCCTGACCTTTTTCTGCCATTTTTCTTCGACGGGAATCCCGGCTTCTTCGAGAAAACGATTTAAAAGTTCGCCGTGCATCTGTTCTTCCGCGCTCCAGCGTTCCATAAATTTGGAAATCACGGGGTCTTTGCCGGTCGGCGTGCGGCGCATTTCCTCGTAATAAACGTCGGTCAGCGATTCGACATCGCGCATATAAAAAATGACCGGCAGCAATGCGTCGGAAATTTCGTAATTTTTGACATCTTTCCAATTGATATTGTCAATAAATTCGGGTGTCAGAGTGCGCGGCTGGCGTTCATACCATTCGAGAACATCGCTGTTGGTTTCAAAAGTCATAATTTTTCACCTGTGATGAAATGTCGGTAAAGAGAAACAAAATTCGATAATTAGGGGCGATAGATTATCCTTTGATTTCGCTATCAAATTCGCTTAAGGTATCTTTTCGGATTCAAAAAAAACTAAATGATAATGCTATCATTTGCAATATGAAATTTTCGAGTTACACATTTATATTGATTATCGCCGCGTCTTTCAGTAGTTTTGCACAGACTGATTCGCTGCAAGTCGCAGGCGAAAAGCATCTGCAAAATATCAAACAATTAACCTTCGGCGGCGAAAATGCCGAGGCATATTTTTCGTTTGACGGCAAAAGACTGATCTTTCAAACAAAGCACGGCGAGATGAAATGCGACCAGATTTATTCGATGAAAATTGACGGCTCGGATGTCAAACGCATCTCGAACGGCGAAGGTCGGACGACCTGTTCGTATTACTTTAAAGACGGCAAACGTGTGCTTTACGCCTCGACTTTTCAAGGCAAAAAAGAATGTCCGCCGCCCGCCGATTACACCAAAGGCTACGTTTGGGCGATTTATCCCGATTATGATATTTACACGGCGAAAAACAACGGCAAAGACATCAAAAAACTGACCGATTCGCCCGGATACGACGCGGAAGCGACCGTTTCGCCCGACGGCAAAAAAATCATTTTCACGTCAGAGCGCGACGGCGATTTGGAACTTTATTCAATGGACGCGGACGGCAAAAACATCAAGCGTCTGACCAATGAACTCGGCTACGACGGCGGCGCGTTTTATTCGCCCGATTCGCAAAAAATCGTCTATCGCGGCTCGCATCCGACCGCGCCCGCCGACATCAAAAAATATCAGGAACTGCTCGCGCAGCATCTGATCGTTCCGACGACATTTGAAATCTGGACGATGGACGCGGACGGCGGCAATAAAAAACAAGTCACAAATCTCAACGCCGCCAGTTTTGCGCCGTTTTACACGCCCGACGGCAAACGAATTATCTTTTGCACCAATTATTTTGCGACCGACAAAACCAAGCGCAATTTCGATCTCGCGGTCATCAATGTTGACGGCACGAATTTACAGCGCGTCACCTTCAACGAATCGTTCGACGGCTTCCCGATGTTCTCGCCCGACGGCAAAAAACTCGTTTTCGCGTCAAATCGTAATGCTGCAAAACAAGGCGACACCAATGTTTTTATCGCCGATTGGGTGGAATAAAAAAGTTGACAGGTAGTTTGCAGGAAGTTTCAGAGTTGCAGATAGTTGGCAGGAAGTTTTGGAGTTGCAGACAAATTGAGCAGATTAAAAAAAGAAAACCGACATTATAATCAGCCAAAGGTAGAACCGAATTTCAGCCTAAACTGTGTATATTTGAGGGTGTTAGAAAATCTGTGTAAATGAGTTTGTGCCGAATCCGTTCATCGGCACTCTTTCCTCGAAAAGTATCGCAAATTGGTTCATCGCCGCGCTCCAGTTCGGTATCGGCATTGTCCATTTTTTCGCAATGTTTCGCAATGCCAAAAACAGAATTTTCAGCACCGCGTCATCGTTCGGGAAAAGTGCGCGATTTTTGATGATTTTCCTTAACGAGAAATTTAACGATTCTATCGCGTTCGTCGTATAAATCGCCCGACGGATTTCCGGCGTGAAAGCGAACATCGGGACGACTCGCGCCCAATTTGACTGCCACGAACGGGCGACCACCGGATACTGCGACTCCCATTTTTCCGCAAATTCCAAAAGCTGTGTTTCGGCTTCTTCCAAAGTCGAAGCCTGATAAATCAATTTCAAATCGGCAGCGACTTCTTTGCGTTCTTTGTAAGACACATAGCTCAAAGAATGCCGCAGCAAATGCACCAGACAAAGCTGCACCTGCGTTTTCGGAAAGACCGCTTCGATGGCTTCCGGGAAACCTTTGAGTCCGTCCACACAGGCGATAAAAACATCCTGCACACCGCGCGTTTGCAGTTCAGTAACAATTGACAGCCAAAACTTTGCCCCTTCATTTTCGGCGATCCAAATACCGAGAACTTCTTTCAAGCCTTGCAAATTGACACCGATCACCAGATAAACCGCTTTGTTAATCACCCGCCCGTTTTCTTTGACCTTGACGACCAGTGCATCCAAATAAAGAATCGGATAAACCGTATCGAGCGGACGGGTTTGCCAAGTTCGGACTTCCGTCAAAACTGCTTCGGTGGCTGATGAAACCAGTGCCGGAGAAATCTCCGTGCCGTAAATCTCTTGGAGATGTCCCTGAATCTCACGCGTCGTCATTCCGCGCGCGTAAAGCGAGATGATCTTTTCGTCAAAGCCGTCAAAGCGCGTCTGATTCTTTCTGATAAGCTGCGGCTCGAAGGTTCCGTTGCGGTCACGCGGAACTTCAATTTCGGTTTGCCCGCGTTTGCTTTTAATCGTTTTCGGCGTAGTTCCGTTTCTCGAATTGCCGGAGTTATGCCCGGTCAAATCGTGCTTTCGATAGCCGAGGTGATGCGTCAGCTCGCCTTCGAGCGCACGTTCAACCAGAGCTTTCGTCAACTGTTGTAAAATACCCTGACAGCCTCGGCAAATCCTCCGGCTTTTCATATTCATTCAGTAATTGGTCAAGTAAATCTTTCGTAATTGGCATCATCATTTTCCTCCATTAAAATAAATGTTGATTGTTGCCATTTACACAGATTTTTTTACACCCTCGATTCGATGGAAAAGTTCCGTTGAACTGCAACTTTTTTAATATTTTTCAAGTCAATAAAAAACGACAGATCAGCGTTTTTACTGAGTCTGTCGTTTTGATATTGAATGCCCTCGGTAGGATTTGAACCTACAACCAACGGATTATGCTTACTAACTACGGCTTTCGCCGCCTTTTTCAAGTTTGTGGTCTGGACTTTCTCTTCGCTTTACGCGCTTCCCGTCAAGTCTCTACACCTTCCGAAAAAAATCGGCTTGGCTCGGGATTACCATATTGTTTTTCGACAACTTAGGCTTCCCCGAATTTGAGAAGTTCTACTAAAATGCTTTTGCAGACAAATTAGCAACCCGTTTTTCAAAAACCCTATAAAAATTTTACTTAGGCTTTTGATTCTTTCAAGTCCGCTGCTCTAACCGTTGAGCTACAAGGGCAAAGAAATATAGTTTAGAGAAAATCGGGCGTTTGGGCAAATGCGCTAACGGCTAAATTTTGCCGAGCGTCGCTGCCGCCAGTGCGTGAAATGCGGCTTCGACGTTTTCGCCGGTTTTCGCGCTGGTGTGCAGAATGTGCCAGTTTTGATTTTGGAGTTCGGCGATTTCCGCGTCGGAGATTTCGCGTGATTCGTCGAGATCGTGTTTATTAAAAAGCGCGAAAAACGGGAGTTTGCCGATTTCGGTTTCGATCATTTTTTGAATCGCAAACGCCGTCACCAGAGTTTCGTGGCGCGTCAGATCAATAACGAGCAGATAGCCGGACGCGCCGCGCACGAACGACGGGCGGATTCTAAACTCGCCGTCTTCGCCCTGCAAATCCCAGAGCATCAGCGTTAATTCGGTATCGCTGACCGTGACGTTTTTTTTGTCAACTTTGACACCGATGGTCGTGTGATATTTTTCCGAATAAATGCTCTGCACAAACTGCCGCACGAGGCTCGTTTTACCGACACCGGACGCGCCGAGCAGACAGATTTTTTTTTGGAGAGACATAATTAAAACAATTAAAACAATTAAAACAATTTACCGCAGAGACGCAAAGTTTTTCAGACTAAGCAAGTCAGAACCGCCTGCGGTCGCAGGTGGTTTAAGCCGAGTCATTCGATTGCTAAAGTTAAACCATTCCGTAGGCGCAAATGGTTCTGACCTGCTTATTCATCACTAACAAAATAAATGTGTCTAAATTAACAGACCAAATATCAAAATCAATTAATTTTCTCTGCGTCTCTGCGGTGAAAAATCCTCTTTAACGCACAACCTCTTTAACGCACAACCTCAAATTTCGTGATGCCGCCGATTGCCTGCGAGAGTTCGCGGGCTTGCAAAAGCCATTCGTTCGAAGCGTTTCCGCGCACGGTCAAAACGCCGTTTTCAAAAGATAATTCGACATCCGGCGGCGGTTTGAGAATTTTTCGGGCGCGTTCGAGAACGGTTTGCGGACTCAAATCCTGAAACATCTGCCAGCGCGATTCGACATCGGCGGATTTTAAATTATATTCGGGCAGCAGACTTTCGGGATCAATCGAATGATCGCTTCGCAAACCCGCGATTTCGTGTTTGAAAATTCCCCGGTTTTCAGTCGTGACGGCAATTCCCGGTTCATTTTTCAGGCGCGAAAGATAATTTGACCAGCGCAGATAATCGCGGACATAGAAAAATCCGCCGGTTAAAATCACCGCCGCCGCAATTGCCGCAAGCAGATTGACCGGCGTAAAAACGCCCTGTTTTTTAACCTCGTCTGTTGCGCCTTCCTGTTCGCGCAGACAATCGCGCAGGAGCGGCTGCGTGTCCTCAAACTGCGCGGTGTCGCCTTGAAATTCATCGAGCAGTTTTTCGTGTCCGATCTGAATCCGTTCGAGATTTTCCGTCAAAATCCCTCGCAGACCGAGCGGCGCATTGCCGCGTATGACGACGGCGAGAATCGTGTCCGCCGTGTATTCGATCCAGACCGAAAGCTCGTGAACCCTGAGCGCGTCGAGCGTCGCGCCGTCCGAATTTTCAAACGAATCGCGGACGAAATCCTGAATTGCCGTCAGCATTCCCGAAACCATATCAGCATCGTTGGCGGCGGCGTTCTGCGCCGAGAGATGATTGAGCAGAATGCCGGTTTCGCGGTGAATCAAAAAAACCTGTTCGACGCGATAGAGCAGCGAATTGAGAATGACGATCTCGCCGAACGGTTTGCCCGTCCGCCACGCTTCCATCCGCCAGCGCAGACCTTTGGAACTGAAACTGTGTTCGAGCGTCTGGTTAAGTGACTGCACCATTTGACTTAAGGCTTCGCTGATGGCTTTACGGATCGCCGGACCGATGATCGGGAAAATCGCTTCGGCGAGAATTTTCGGGTTTCTCTGGATTGATTCGCGGATGTTTTCTTCGACTAGCGGCAGAGTTGATTCAGCGAGAAGATTATTTTTTTCCGCGCTGCGGGCAATCGCCGCCGGCAAAACTTCGCTGACGGTTTCCGAATGAACGATAATTTTTCTCAGTTCGGCAAGCTGCGGCAGATTTTCGCGGTCGCCGGTTTCGATCTCTTCGATGATTTCGGACACGAATTCCCGCGCCGCATCTTTTTCAGACGCACCGTTTGATTCGCTGCGAACCGGCAAAGCGGTTGTTGTTTCCGAAACTTTCGAGGGCATTTTAATTTCCGGGAATAAAACTAAAATCTTGAACACGGATAAAACGGATTCGGCGGATCAGCGCGGATATTTTCTTTAAAATCTGCGTCAATCCGTTTTAATCCGCCCGATTCGTGTTCAATATTTCTTTTTTGCATTCACTCAAAGAATTGAAAATGAACTTCTAATCGTGATCGGGCAGATTAAAATCGCCGGTCAGACGCATCGCCATTTCGGTAAAAAGTTCGGCGAGCGCGGTGCGGTCGGTTTTTTCGTCGCGGATATTTTCGGCTTCGCGGTTGAGCGAACCGAGCGATTCGTTGTGTTTTTTCTGGATTTCGTCCGATAAATTGCGCGATTGAGTGAGCATCTGCTGGCGAAATTCGCTTTCCGATTTTGCCGTCTGCTCGTTGATGTTCGTCACTTTTTTATCGAAATTATGCGACAAATCCTTGAGATCGTCCGAGAGCGATTTAACCGCGTCGGCGCGTGAATTTTGCTCACTGCTGAGGCGTTCGGTCAGCGATTTAATTTCGGATTTGATGTATTCTTCGAGCGATTCGAGCCTTTTCCGCACGTCGTCGCGCGTCTCATTGATGTCACTCGCCAGACGCTCTTCCATCCGGCTGAAACGCCGGTCGAAATCGCGTGACTGCGAACCGAATAAAATATCGCGGATTTTATCAATGTTACCGTCTTCAGGGGTTTCAGGGGTTTCTTTTTTCTTTTCGGTTTTCATAAATTTTGCTGGTAAACCGCTTTTATCACCGACAATTTTCCGGCGATTGCCGCGAGATTGTGTTCGACCTTTGTCCAGTTTTCAGCCGCGAGATTATTTTCGAGCGATTCAAAAAGTTCGTCCATCCCAATCGCGCCGATATTCGCGCTGCTGCCTTTAAGTGAATGCGCCTGCCGCTTGATCGTTCCGGGTTCTCTCTGCGCCGCCGCTGCTTTCATCTGCGTCAAACCGCGTTCGCTGTATTCGACATACAGACCGAGCATTTCGGAGATAAATTTCGCGCTGCCGCGTTCTTCGACGCGGAGCAGGTTTTGCAGAGTTTCGGGAAAGATGATTTCCGAGAAAGAATGTTGACCTAATTTGCCCGTCAAGTCAATGCTTTTCGACGGATTTTCAGGCGGAAAATGTTTATTAAAAACATTTATCAGTTCGCGCACCGCAACCGGCTTGACCAAAAAATCAGACATTCCGGCGGCAAAACATTTTTCTTTTTCAGCCTCGGCGGAAGCTGCCGTGAGCGCGATAATTTTCGGCAGAGGCATCTGACACGCGAGTGCGAGAATCTTTTCCGACGCTTCAAAACCGTCCATTCCCGGCATCTGGCAATCCATCAAAATCAGCTCGTAAGCATTGGCGCGGCATTTTTCGAGAGCCTCCGCGCCGTTTTCGGCAAAATCCGGCGTGATGCCGATCTGTTTGAGATATTCGCCGCCGATTTCGCGGTTGATAGCGTGATCTTCGACCAGCAAAACGCGCAGATTAAGTGGAAAAAGAATCCCCGGCGCGGATAAATTTTCGCGCACATTTTCGCCGTATATTTCCGCGCCGCACTCGAATTTCGCCGTAAACCAGAAACGCGAACCTTCACCCAAACAACTTTCCACGCCGATTTCGCCGCCCATTTTTTCGACGATTCCCTTGCAAATCGCCAATCCCAAACCAGTCCCGCCGAATCGTCTGGTCGTCGAAACGTCCGCCTGCACGAACGGCTGAAAAAGTGTGCCGAGTGTTTCCGCGCCGATGCCGATGCCCGTGTCGGCGATGCTGAATTCGAGCGTCAGAAGATTTTCGTCTTTTTTACGCGGGAAAATTTCAAACAAAATCTCGCCGTTTCCCGTAAATTTCAAGGCGTTGTTGAGCAGATTGTTTAAAACTTGGCGAAGATGCGTCCGTTCGCCGAAAACCTGCGGCGGGAGATTTTCGTCAAACGAATAACGGAAACGCAGATGTTTTTTCTGCGCCAGATTTTCAAACAATCCGACCGTTTCCGCCAACAGTTCGTGCAGATCGAAAGCGATCATCTCCGACAGTGTTCGACCGGCTTCGAGTTTAGAAAAATCGAGTATATCATTGACTATTTCGAGCAGATTTTGTGCGCTGGTTTTGAGAATTGCGGCAAAATTACGCTGCCTGTCGTCGAGCGCGGTTTCGCTTAAAAGATTGGTCGTGCCGATAATCCCATTGAGCGGCGTGCGGATTTCGTGGCTCATATTGGCGAGAAACGCGGCGCGAACGCGGGCGTTTTCGAGCGCGGCATCGCGGGCTTCGGCAATCGCCCGTTCGATGTCGCGGCGTTCGGTGACATCTTCAAAAGTTAGCACCGCGCCGGTCACACGCCCGTTTTCGACGAGCGGAACGCAGATGTATTCGACGCTGAAACTTTCCGCGCCGCGTCGGAAAAATGTGTCGTTCTTAACGTGCGAAGTCTCGCCTTCGCGCAGCGTAAACCGCACCGGGCAATCTTCGGCAGCGTCCGCCGGACGTTGAAAAAAAACTTCCGCGTAATGCCTGCCGCGCACCGTTTCGTCCGTTTCGCCGAACATCTGTTCAGCCGCGCGATTGATAAAAACGATTCTTTCGCTGACATCAACGACGCACAAACCTTCGGCAATCGAGGCGAGAATCAGACCATCGCGGCGAAATGTTTCGCGCCGTTTTTTCTCTGCTGATTGGGCGTTCGGGTTAGGCATTTAAATATAAGATAACGGCGGCGGGCGGAGTTTGTCCAATAAAAAAAGGACGCATTATCTACGTCCTTTTTCAGCTTCCTCAGTTTCGAAGGGTCTAGAATCGAAACTGAGTAGTGCGATATTGTGGGCTACCCCCGTCCCCACAACCGCATTTTTTACCGTTGTTTTAACGGTCAAAATCATCTAGCCGATCATTCGCTAAGAAAGACGCTGCCAACCTCAAATCCTTCTGCCCCCGTAAAAGAAATCTTAGTTGAACAGCGTCTGTTCTTGCATATAATCCAATACAACTATCGTGCCATTCATCAAAAAAATGTGAAAATTTATTTTTAGTTATATTTTACAATGCTTTATAAGTTTTCTACCTTTCGCAGTTTTTAGATTCGACTTACTACGCCTGACATTTTATCTGAAAAATTGGCAGGCTTGCGACATTTTGTCAGGATTCGAGTTCATATTCGTTAAGTTTGCGATAGAGTGTGCGCGAAGTGATGCCGAGCAGAACCGCCGCTTTCTCACGATGCCCGCCGACCTGTGAGAGAGTTTTGAGAATATGCCGTTTCTCGATTTCGGCGAGTGTCTGAATCGCGCCTTGCGTCGTTTCGGGTTCGCGGCGGCGAAAAAAATCGGAATTCGGAAGTTCGTAAATTTCTTCGATCAAATCTTCGGCGGAAAGCGCGACCGAGCGTTCGAGCGTATTGCGAAGTTCGCGGATGTTGCCGTGCCAATCGTAGTTACGCATCGCTTTTTCGGCATTTTCAGCAAGTTTAAGCTGCGGACGGTTGAAACGGCGGCGCAGTTTTTCCATAAAAAAACCGATCAACTCCGGCACGTCTTCGCGGCGTTCACGCAGCGGCGGCAGATGAAACGACACGACATTGAGACGATAAAATAAATCCATCCGAAAATTGTTTTTGCCGACTTCTTCCGCCAGATTTTTGTTGGTCGCGGCGATCACGCGGACATCCGATTGACGGTCACGCGTTGCACCGACGCGGCGGTAATTGCCGTTTTCGAGAAAATGCAGAAGTTTGACCTGCATCGTCAAAGGCATTTCACCGATTTCGTCGAGAAACAAAGTCGAGCCGTCAGCCGATTCGATCAAGCCGATTTTTTGCGCCGACGCGCCGGTAAACGAGCCTTTTTCGTGACCGAAAAATTCCGATTCAAAGAGATTTTCCGGCAGTGCGCCGCAGTTGACGGCGACCAGAGGCAAATCGGAACGCGCACTGTGGGCGTGAATCCAACGCGCCAGAACATCTTTGCCGGTTCCCGATTCGCCGGTGATGAGCAGGGTCGTGTCCAGTTTGGCAACCATTTCAGATTGCTTAAAAATCCGCCGCATCGCCGGACTTTGATGAGTCGGCGGCACGACCGACGTTTCATTCTGCCGCCGCATCGCCCCGCGCAGACGCTCGTTTTGCAGCACGAGCAGCCGTTTTTCGACCGCTTTGCGAATAAACGCTTCGACCTGTTCGGCATTTGCCGGTTTGGTGATGTAATCGTATGCGCCGCGCCGCATCGCTTGGATGCCGGTCGCCAGAGATTTATCCGCCGTCAGCATCAGCACTTCGGGCGCATTTTCGATCCCGCGAATGACGCGCAGAATCTCCAAGCCGGAAGCGTCCGGCAAATTGACATCGAGTAAAACCACATCGAATTCTTCTTCACGAATTTTTTCGAGCGTCGCTTTCGCGCTTTCGACCGTGACGAATTCGAGGTCTTGGGCGGAAATCTGAGAAGGCAGAAAACGCCGCAGAACGGGATCATCATCAGCGAGCAAAACTTTAATCTTTTGCTTCATATTTTAATTTTCAGTTCGGGGTGAAGTTATTTTAGTATGTTTTCGGTTTTGCACCAACCACTTGAAATCAATTGTCGGCAGTTTGCCATTCTGTCACGAAGACGAAAAGCCCGCGCATCAGCCACAGCGCGGAGAAAAGGATGAAGGCTGAAGGCTGAAGGCTGAATAAATATTTTTCATTCCTCAATTATCATTTGATTCTCACCATAAAATCTGCGCTGTGGCTGATGCGCGGGCTTTTCGTCTTTTATCTGACTCAAACAGGTGAGCATAAATACTGAAAATGCGAAATGCAGAAACACGCACGAAGTAAGCGTGCCGATTCACAGTCAAACACCATTTAATTCGTGCGTGTTTCTGCATTATGCTGCAAAATATTTGCTCACCTGCTTATCAAATCAATTAAAATTTGGCGGCGGCGGCGCGGTGTATGAATTTTGCTCGTCGGGAACTTTGTCCAAATAGCGAAGAATCAAATACGCGACTAACCCGCTAATCACAATCGCCACAATGTTGATCGGCAGACTGTATGTGTCGAAAATATTTTCCGACCAGCCGAAAGCACCGACACCGATGCCGAGAAAAACGCCGATTAACAATCCAACCAAAAGCTGTGTCCCGATAAATGCTCCGAGCGCAATTGCCGCCCAAAGAAGACCGTTACGATTTGATTTGTTGGCTTTTTGATAAGCATAATAAGCGAAAAGAACTGCAAAAATCATTTAATTTTCTCCTTAAGTTTTAATTATTCAAAATTTGGCGGCGGCGGCGGTAACTGTTCATCGTCACGAATTTTATTGACGCGATTCAAGATTAACATTACGCCGCCGATGCTCGCTGCAATTGATAACAGGTTAATAGTAATTGAAGTTAAAAAATTCAATTCCGAAGTTTTCGTAACAATCATAATCACCGCGTAAATTATTCCGAAAAGAAATTGGATGCCGATAAAAATCCCAA
Source organism: Pyrinomonadaceae bacterium (assembly GCA_965247235.1). Classification (GTDB taxonomy): domain Bacteria; phylum Acidobacteriota; class Blastocatellia; order Pyrinomonadales; family Pyrinomonadaceae. The sequence goes on along the minus strand of OZ252004.1, from coordinate 3,632,641 downwards.
CCGAAGCCATTGACCAGAGAACGGCATTGTAACCGTTATCTTTCGCAGTTCGATAAACGAAAAAAGTTGAGATAACTAAAAAAGCGAGCGTAAATATTATTAGCATTACAGTTGTCGTCCTAAATTAATTTTGATTTTCAAAGATTTTTTTCACTCGAATTTCGGTTTTGCGCCGCTGACTTTTTTGTAAGTGCCGTTGGCGGAAACATTAAAGCCGAAACCGCAGATGCCGTCCTGTGAAACTTTGATCGTGCCGGGTTTGACGAATTTGATGGTGATCGTGCATTCGTCGCCGTCTTCGCCGGTCGAATAAACTGCCGTGTCGCCGGAAATTGTCGCTTCGCCTTCGGCGTTTCCCATATTTGCCGTCATTTCGCCGCTGCCGTCCAAATGCGGATAAAGCAAATCAAAGGAAACTCTCACTCTGCCTTTGCCGAGCGGCAGAATCTTGATTTCGTCATACGAGCCTTTATACCTGCCCGAAAAATAATAGCGAAAAGTTCCCGTCGCTTCTGCGCCGCTGATCGAATTACGCGTAGTTTGAGCATCGGCGGAAATCGCTAAAAAGATTGATACAATCACGAAAATCAATGAAAGCAAAAGTTTTCTGCACATAATTTTAATTGAAGTTTCCTTTTCCGTTGAAGTTTTATCTGTTATATTTTGCCTAATTCTTTTCAAAATACAAACTAAAATAAAGGGGAAATACAAATGAGTGTGGCAATTGACGAATTGGAGCCGAAAAATAATCGCGGCTTTTTCGGTCATCCGTGGGGACTTTCGACGCTGTTTCTGACGGAAATGTGGGAACGGTTTTCGTTTTACGGAATTCGACCGCTGTTGACGTTGTTTATGGCGGCGGCGATGATTGACGGCGGATTCGGTTTCGAGCGCAGTCAGGCGACAGCGATTGTCGGTATTTATTCATCAAGCGTTTATCTCGCGTCGCTTCCGGGCGGCTGGATTGCCGACCGTTTATTAGGTCTGCGGCGGGCAATTCTCTACGGCGCGATTCTGATTTCACTCGGACATATTTCAATCGGGCTTTCGGGCTTTTCAGCGGGAAAAACGCCGTTCTTTTTGGGGTTGATTTTAATCGTTCTCGGCACGGGACTGCTGAAGCCGAATATTTCGGCGATTGTCGGCGATTTATATCCCGAAGGCGGCGCACGGCGCGACGCAGGATTTTCCATTTTCTATATGGGAATCAACACCGGCGCGTTTTTCGCTCCGTTGATTACGGGTTTATTGGGCGAAAAATATGGCTGGCATCTCGGTTTCGGCGCGGCGGGTGTCGGAATGCTGATCGGTTTGGCGGTTTATATTCTGCGCTCGAAATCAACGCTCGGAAACCTCGGAATGGAACCGACCAAACATCCTGATCCGGTAATTCAGGCGAGCCGCGAAAGTCAGGTCAAAATTGCCGTTGCCGCCGGTTTGGGCGTAATTGCGTTGGTTGTCGCTCTCGCCTTTATGGGCATCATTACGCTCGACGCGCAGGTTTTGGGCAAGTATATGGCTTACGTTCTGGTGGGAATTGCAGTCGTTTATTTCGCCTATTTGTTCATCGCGGGCGGACTCGGCGCAGACGAAAAAAAACGAGTTATGGTGATCGGTGTATTATTCATCGCCGCCGCGATTTTCTGGGCGGCTTTTGAACAAGCTCCGACTTCACTTGGTCTGTTTGCCAAGGATTTTACGGATCGCAATCTGTTCGGCTATGAAATCCCGGCGACGTGGCTGCAAGCCGTTAATTCGTTGTTTATTATCATTCTCGCACCGGTCTTCGCTGTTGTTTGGACGGGACTTGCCAAGCGCGGGTTTGATCTATCGAGTCCGGCGAAATTTGCTCTCGGTCTGGCATTCGCGGCACTCGGATTTATTGTTATGATTTTCGCCGCAAATATTGTCGTCGGCAGCGGCGGAGCGGTTAAAGTTTCGATGATGTGGCTGGTTGTGACCTATTTATTTCATACTTTCGGCGAACTTTGTTTAAGTCCGGTCGGACTTTCGTCAATGACAAAACTCAGTCCGCGCCGCTACGTCGGTCAAATGATGGGCATCTGGTTTCTCGCCGCGTCGCTCGGCAATTTGATTGCCGGACTCGTCGGCGGCAGCGTTGACCCGGAAAAACTCGATCAAATGCCGAAATTATTCACCTGGACGACGATTTTTCTCATCGCTTCGGCAATCGTGTTGGCATTACTGGCGATTCCGATCAGCAAAATGATGAGAAACGTCAGCGATGAAGAAAAGGAAATCATTGAAGTAAACAACACGGCTTCGATTTAGATGAAAAGTGGAAAATGGAAAATGGAAAATTTAAGAGTTTGAAATCCGACTCTTTTTTCTTCACATTTTCCATTTTCCATTTTTCATTTTCCATTTTCACGGTAAGCCTGCATCGCTTCGGCTGCGCCGGCGTGGATGATTTCGGGTTTGTGGTATTTCCAGTGCTTTTCAAATTCCTCGGCGGACATCTCCGTTTTGGTTTCTCTTTCTCTTTCCTTTAAAAAAAGTTCACACCATTCGCGGATTTCCATATTTTGGTTCAACGCGGTTCGCGCTCCGTGCATCAAATTGTCTCGTTCCATAGTTTTTGTCTCCTTTGTGGTAGATTAAAAACAATTATCGCAGAAATTGCGTAACAATTCGCGGTTAAATTTTATTTTGGAGATTCGCGTGAAAAAAATTTTCGTCAGTTTTCTAGTCAATTTATTCCTGCTCTCAACACTTTTCAGCAGCTTTAATCAGGCACAAACGCCTAAACTGAAGCAAATTCCGCAGAATAATCCGGCGGCGAAAAACGTCGGTGTGCAGGACGATATTAAATCGCCGTTTGTCAGCAAAGTTTTGCCGAACGGTCTCGAAGTAATCGTGCTGCCGGACGCTTCCGTGCCGCTCGTGACGGTCGAAATGGCGGTTCGCAACGGTTCGTTTACCGAACCGCCGGAACTCAACGGTCTGTCGCATCTGTTTGAACATATGTTCTTTAAACCGAACCGTGCGTCGCTGGTTTTTCGCTGCGAACAGGCGATTCAGCAAGGTCCGCTCAACGAAGTCGGCAATCGCGTCTGCGCCGACCCTTTGCGTCTGAAAGACACCATCGGCGATGTCAGTTATTTCGGCAAGATCAATAATATGGGCATCAATTACAACGGCAGAACGCAGGAAGAAGTGGTCGAATATTATTTCACGACGACCAGTCCGTATCTTTCGACGGCGATGAAATATATCAACGATTCGGTTCGCTACCCGACGTTTGACCCGGAAGAATTCGATCAGGAAAAAAAGGTCGTGATCGGCGAAATTGACCGCAACGAAGCGAACCCGTATTTTTATCTGAACCGTGCGCTCAACGACAAACTTTTCTACGAATACCCGACGCGCAAAAATCCGCTCGGCACACGCGAAACGGTTTCGACGGCGACAGTCGAAAAAATGCGGACGATCCAGTCGCGCTATTATGTGCCGAACAATTCCGCGCTCGTCATCACCGGCGATGTCAAACCCGACGAAGTTTTCAAGATGGCGGAGAGCGTTTTGGGAAGTTGGGAGAAACGCAAAACCGATCCGTTTACCGATTTCCCGCTGGTTAATCATCCGCCGCTCAAAAAGAGCGAAGGCTTGATTCTCGACAAAAAAACCGGCGAAGAAGAAGGCGAACAAAAACGCGCAGACAACGTGTTTATCCAGGTCGGCTGGCAAGGTCCGTCAATCGGCAAAGACAACGCGGCGACCTATACGGCGGACGTTTTTTCATATATTTTATCGCAGCCGAATTCGCGTTTTCAGCGCAAAATGGTTGATTCGGGTTTGGTTTCCGCCGCCGACATCGGTTATTACACGCAGAAAAACGTCGGTCCGATCCAGCTTTCTTTAGTGACCACGCCGGAAAAGGCAAAGACGGCAATTAAAACCGCTTACGCCGAAATCGCGCAGTTTGACCAGCCCGATTATTTCACCGACGAAGAATTGGCGAGCGCGAAAACGATTCTCGAATCGAGAGATTTGTTCGACCGCGAAAAACTGAGCGATTACGCGCACACCCTGAGTTTCTGGTGGTCTTCGACCGGCGTTGATTATTTTCGCGGCTATTACAAAAATCTCCGTGCCGTCACCCGCGCCGATGTCAACCGCTACGTCACGACCTATATTCAAAACAAACCGCACGTCGGCATCGCGCTCGTTTCGGCGGACGCGAAAACCAAATCTAATTTAACCGAACAGGATTTAACCGGGAAATAAATATGACAGTTATCAGTTACCAGTTATCAGTTATCAGTAAATTTATTTTGCTGGGGTGTATTTTTTCAACGCTTGCCGTCGCCGGATTCGCGCAGACGGGCGAGATTACCAATGTCGCGGCGCAGGCTTCGCAGGTCACGGAATTTGATGTCAGCGGAATGAAAGTGCTGGTCAAACGACGCGCTTCCGCTCCGACCGTCGCCGTCGGTTTGTTTATTAAAGGCGGCGCGAGAAACATCAACGATAAAAACGCGGGCATCGAAAGTTTGACGCTGAGTGCGGCGACCGACGCGGGCGCAAAGTATTCACGTGAAGCCGTCCGCCGCGAGCTTTCGCGCACGGGCAGCAGCATCGGCGCGGGGGCGAACAATGATTTCAGCGCGGTTTCGCTGGCGACGACGCGGCAGAATTTCGATCAATCGTGGGATATTTTCACCGATGTCGTGCTTCACCCGAAATTTGCGCCCGCAGATGTCGAACGCGAACGACAGCAGATTCTAACCGGCTTGCGCGAAGAAGAGACGAGTCCCGACAGCGCACTGCAAAGTCTGGAAAACCGCGTCATTTACGCCAATCATCCATACGCCAACCGGACGGGCGGCACATTAGCGACGATTGCCGGTCTAACCGCCGAAGATTTGAAAGCATATCACCGCAGCTTGATGCAGACTTCAAAACTACTGCTCGTGGTCGTCGGCGATCTCGACGCGAATGAATTAAAGTCGCGGATTATGTCTTCATTCGGCACTCTGCCGCGCGGCGAATATAAAGAAACTGCGCTGCCGTCGCTCGATTTTTCAAAAGGCACGCTCGATGTCGTGGCGCGAACGCTGCCGACCAATTACGTCGAAGGCGTTTACAACGCGCCGTCGCTTTCAAACCCGGATTACCCGGCGATGCGCGTGGCGACAACGATTTTGCAGGAACGCATTTTCAACGAAGTCCGCACCAAACGCCAGTTATCTTACGCGCCGAGCGCGGATTTGGACAATTACGCGGCGAATACGGCGAACATTTATGTAACGGCGGTGGACGCAAATCAGGCGGTCAGCGTGATGCTCAGAGAAATCGGGACGCTCAAAAACGAGATCGTCGGCGACGAAGATATTGCCGGAATTTCCGGTCAGTATCTGACGAATTATTATCTCGGACAGGAAACCAACGCGGCGCAGGCGGCGGAACTCGCGCGTTACGAATTGATCGGCGGCGGCTGGCGAAACTCGTTTGAATTTCTCAACAAAGTCCGCGAAGTTCAGCCGAAAGACATCCAGGCGGTCGCGCAGAAATACATCAAAAACATCAGATTCGTCGTCGTCGGCAATCCGTCGGCGATTAACAAAAACGTCTTCGCGCAGAATTGATTCGAGATTCGAGATTTAAGATTCAAGATTGCGAATAGAACGCCGCCGAACGGAGCGCAGGCTGCCAGCCTGCACCGTTCGAGCGAAGCAAGAACGGCGACGATGAGTATTTATTCAAGTCGGCGGAAATCTATCAGCGAGAGTTTTGCGCGTCGGGAGTTTTTTAAACGCGGCGATAAATTTTAATGTCGAATTTAGCTCTACGCCGCGTTCGGCGGCGTTCTATTCGCAATCTTGAATCGAAAAAAAATTTATGAAAAATCTGACAGTTTTAAGTTTAATAATTTTAACTTTCGCGTTTTCGTCATTCGCTCAAAAAAGAAAAGTTGTCGTTAAAATTGATCCGTCAAAACAGGTTCACGACGCGTTTGACCGGCTGGTCGAAGGCATCAAACAGGCTGACGCGGACAAAGTGATGAGCGTTTATGACAATTCGGAAAAGTTGCTGTTTTTCAATAATAACGGTTCGGCGACGCAAGGCTGGACGGAAATTAAAAGACAGCGCACCGAAGCCTACGGCAAAATCACGAACGTCACGCTCGACATCACCGGACTGCGAATCGAAATGCTCGGCACAACGGGCGCATATCTGACTTGCAAATGGAAACAAACGCAGGAAAACAACAGCAAACTCGAAAATGCTTCGGGCAGAATGACGATTGTTTTTAAATTGATCGGCAAAGACTGGAAAGCCGTGCATCTGCACACTTCGCCGGACAAACCGATGCCGGGAAGTCCTATTTTCCCATCTGAAATTCCGGCTCGGTAAACGGTGAATGGTAAGTGGCGGGAAATTATTTAAGATTTAAGATTCAAGATTGCAGAATTTTGCTTGTTTCACTCACCATTCACCATTCACCGTTACTTCAAGTTTACTTTAAAGAAATCAATCACACGCTGTTCGTAGGCTGCCGATTGTTCGAGCGAGGCATTGATGATGCTGAAGCCGGACGGGTTGAGGTCGGTTTTGACTTCCGTTTTGGTCGTTGAAGGGAAGCAGTGATTGAGCCGCAGAGTCGAACTTTGAAATTGCGGCGCGTCTAGTCCGGCGAGCAGTAAAACGCTGCGGTTTTCGAGCGATTTGGCATCATCACAAGCCGACGTGCGGCGATAATTGCCTTGATAATAAAACATATACGTCCCGGTTTGCGCGACTTTCGAGGTGACGGCGGAAGCAAACGGAAAGCGGCGTTCGATTGCCGACGCGAGCAAATCGTCGGAATTTTCGGGAACGGAATCAATCACGAGAGCTTTGACCGAATCGTCCTTGGCGGCGGAAAGCGCGATTAGTGCGCCGAATTCAACGCCGTAAATGCCGATGTTTTTGCCGACGAGCGGAAATTGCGTGGCGGTTTTTAAACCGCGCAGATATTCGACGGCAGATGCCGCATCGTTAATTTCCGCGCCGCCGAAACTCGTAAATTTTTCCTTCGGGTTCAATCCGTGACCGCGCAGATCGGGCATTAAAATCGTAAAATCGGTCGCTTCGTTGAGTTTCACTCCGATATTCAAAACGTGCGAACGATCCGCGCCGTAGCGATGCAGCAAAATGACGGCAGGCGCATCGTCCGCGCCTTTCAAAAGCCAGCCGCGTGCCTGCGAACCGTCTTTGTTGGTCCACGTTTCATCGGTAATCTGCGCCCCGCGCGAACTTAGCTGACCGTATTTTTCCGGCGGCACCATATAATCGGCTTTCGGCGGTTCGGCGGTTTTAAAAACCAGCCACACGCCGCCGATTACCAGAGCCAGCACGAGTAAAATAACGGTCGGCAATACGAGTTTAAAAAAACTTTTAACCAGACGACTAATCTTTGCCATAAATCAAATTGGAATGTTTGTAAATTGAAAAAGTGATTGCAACTTTCGATTGCGTTTGCGAGTCTTATTTGAGCAGCCCTGAAAAATTAGGCTTTCGGTAAGCTATCTAAAATGTTACCATAATCGGCAGCAGAAAAGGAAGTAGTTTTTAAATATGTTTAAAGTAAAGTTTGTCGCCATTTTTCTAGTGTTTACGGCATTTTGCCTGAACATTTTCGCCCAAAACAATCTTTCGCCCGACGCGTCGAAAACCCGGTTTTTCCCGGTTTCCGAAATCAGGGAAGGATTGAAAGGAACGGCGCGGACGGTCTTTCGCGGCAGCGAAGCCGAAGAATTTCAGGTTGAAATCTTAGGCATCGTTCCCGGCGCAATCGGTCCGCATCAGGATATGATCGTCGGCAAACTGTCGGGCGGCGGCGCAGACCGAACGCAGGTTTTCGCCGGGATGTCGGGTTCGCCCGTTTATATTGACGGCAAACTCGTCGGCGCGATTTCCTACAGTTTTCCTTTTTCCAAAGAACCGATCTGCGGCATCACGCCGATTGAGCAAATGCTGGCGATTTTCGAGCAGAATCAGAAAACCGTCAACCGCAAAAGCGAACCGCGCACCGTTTCATTTGCCGAATTAGCGGCGACCGACAATCGAAATTTTCTGCCGAAAAGCACTTCCGTTTCAGGCGCGTTGATTTCCGGCGCATCCGCCAATTCGCCGCTCGCAGTCGTTGCCGGACAGACTTTTCAGCCGATTGCGACACCCGTTTCATTTAACGGAATTTCGCAGGAAACATTAAATATTTTTGCTCCGCAGATGATGCAGGCGGGACTTTTGCCGGTCGCTTCGGTCGGCGGCGCGGCAAAGATTTCGGCGATCAAAAAAGCCGACGAGAAAACTTTGCAGGGCGGCAGTTCGGTTTCGATGCAACTCGCTCGCGGTGATTATTCGATGGCGGCTTCGGGAACTGTGACGTTCCGCGACGGCGATAAGATTTACGCCTTCGGGCATCCGTTTTTGAGTCTCGGCATTTCCGATCTGCCGATGAGCGAATCGCACGTCGTGACCGTTATTCCGAATCTCAACAATTCGTTCAAACTCGCCGTTCCCGACGATCTCGTCGGCACGATGACGCAGGATCGTGCGACCGGAGTTTACGGCAAACTCGGTCAGTCGCCGAAGATGATTCCGGTCAATCTCGACCTCGAAACCAGTCGCGGACAGCAGCAATCGCTCCATTTTGAAATTGCCAAAGATGATTTTTTAACGCCTCTGCTTTTGAATATTTCGATCTACAACGCGATTGTCGCCAACGAACGCGGTCTCGGCGATTCGACGATCAGCATCAGCGGTGAAATCAACGTCAAAAATCAACAGCCGATCAAAATTGACAACCGTTTTACCGGCGGTCAAGCCTCGCAATATGCGGCGGTTTCGGTCGCTTCGCCGGTCAGCGCGTTGATGCGAAGCCGTTTCGACAATCTCGAAATCGGCGAAATAAACCTGAAATTATCTTCAAACGACGACAGCAAAACCGGCACATTGGAACGCATCGCGGTTGATAAAACGCAGGTTCGCGCCGGTGAAGGTTTTGAAATTCAGGCGTTTGTCCGCACCGATTCCGGCAGAATATTTGTTCAGAAAATTCCCGTCACAATTCCGAAAGACACGCCCGCCGGAGCTTTGAGCGTGACGGTTGCCGACGGCACGACGATTCAGCAAACCGAAGCAATTCAACAGTTCGTGCCGAAGGATTTAAACGAACTGATCGCCACCATCAATAAAATCAAAAAATCCGACCGATTGTATGTGCAGACTTTCCGCACGACCGGCGGCGCGATTATCGGCGCAAGCGAAATGCCGAATCTGCCGCCGTCAATGATGGCGACGCTCAATAACGACCGCACCGCCGGAGGCATCAAACCGTCCGTCCAGACCATTGTCACCGAACAGGAAATCGCGCCCGCCGATTTCGTCATCGGCGGTCAGCAGACGCTGGCGATTGAAGTGATTAAATGACAGTGGACGGTGGACAGTGGACAGCCGTCAGTTATCCGCAGACTTTGATTGACTGCGAGGAAGCATATAAATCCGACTTTAATAGCTGTCCACTGTCCACCGTCCACTATCCACTGTCTTATGAATAATTTAGCAAAATACACCGCAGCCGCGAGTTTCGCGGCTCGCAAACACACGGGACAGCGGCGCAAAGGCAACGATGCCGCGCCGTATATCAATCATCCTTTGGAAGTGGCGAATTTGCTGTCGAATGTCGGCAAAGTTGAAGATTACGACGTGCTGATTGCGGCTCTGCTGCACGACACGATTGAAGATACGGAAACGACCGCAGAAGAAATCACCGAGAAATTCGGCGCGACGGTTTGCGGTTATGTTTTAGAAGTAACTGACGACAAATCGCTGCCGAAAGCCGAACGCAAACAACTTCAAATCGAACACGCCGCGCATATTTCCAAAGGCGCGAAAATCGTCAAACTCGGCGACAAAATCAGCAATATCCGCGATGTCACGGAAAATCCGCCTGACGGATGGGACGTAAAAAGACGGCTCGAATACATCGAATGGGGCGAAAAAGTCGTCGCCGGAATGCGCGGGACGAACGAATATTTAGAAAAATATTTTGACGAATTGATTGCATCGGCTAGACAAAAATTTCAATAAAGTTTTCACCACAGAGGCACAGAGATTTCAATTTTCTCTGTGCCTCTGTGGTGAAATTTTCCGTTTAAAAATCAAATCTGATTCCCAACTGAAATTCACGGTTATAACTCGAATTAAATGTGAACGAAGGCGAACCGGAAACAAATCCGCGCGGCGTTTGAAAGTTGGTTGCCGCTGTTGACAGACGATTAGGAACAGGAACGCCGGAAACGGTTCCCGCGTTGCTGTATGCGTAAAGCGTGTTGTTGACGCTCTGCACATTTGAACGGTTGAACAGGTTGAAACCTTCGGCAAACAGCGACAAACGATAGCGTTCGCCGAACCTGATAACGCGACCGAGACGCATATCGAGTTCGTAGATACTTGGTGTCGTATATTGGTTGCGAACGGTTCCCGGAACGCGGTCGGTCGAGGTAATGCCGTCGTTATTCGGATCGCCCGAAACCAGTGCCGAATATGCAAATCCAGACTGCGCCACAAAAATTCCCGTCACGACATAATCGCTTAAAATTGAGCGGACGAATTTATTTTCGCTGTATTTAAAGGTTCCCGTCTCATAAACCGGACTGAAAATAAATCGGTGCCGCACGTCCAAATCAGAACGTCCGTATTCGCCCGACAGATCGAATTGATTTTCGGCAATCTTCGCATCGTCGCCGCCGCCGGGGACGACCGAAGTTTGATCGGGTTTATTGTCTTTCGCTTTCGAAAAAGTGTAGCTCGTGGTGAACTGAAAATGATTGGCGAAACGGCGGTTAAGCTCAAACGACAGACCGTTATAGAGCGATTTCGCCGAACTCTCGAAAAGGCTGATGCGCTGATATGTCGGAATCGGGCGCGGATTGGAAAATCTCTGAAACGTAAAAGTTTCGCCCGTCGGAGTCGTGCCGTTGTAAATCGGCACGGTCGTCGCCACCGGCGCACTCAGATTCGCGTTGCGAGTTCTCGTTAAATCGCCGCCCTTGAACAGCGTATATTGAACTGAAAACGTCGTGTTGGCGAAAATCTCGCGCTCAAACTGTAAACGCGCCTGCTGCGTATATGGCTGCCGGTATTTGTTCCCAAACAGAAATAAATTGACCGGCGCAAGCGTCGCCCCGGTCGGCGGCGCGGTGAAAACATTCGGATATGCCGGACAAAGCGCAGGCGATGTCGTGCAGTTGATGTCAATTGCGACGACCTGAATGCCGTTTTGCGAATGCGCCGTGCCGGTCAAAATCGCCGGAGTTCGCGCGTAAAAAATCCCGTAGCCACCGCGAACAACGGTTTTTTCGTCGAAGCCGTAGCTGATGCCGAAACGCGGCGCGAGATTGTTTTTGTCTTTCGGCTGAAATCCGGTGTCGAATCCGGCGGCGACCAACAGCGGATTAGGATTGGAAATCGGCGGTTTCGCAATCGTTTGATAATCGTAGCGCAGACCGAGATTGAGCGTCAGTTTCGGCGTTACGCGCCAATCGTCCTGCACGAAAAATCCGTATTCCGAATTGTTCGGCTTGGTCGTGCCGCCGGTCGTTCCTGCGCCTGCAAAACTCTGCCGGTAGCGCGAAGGCGTATTTGCCGCCAATGCCGCATAACTTGTAAAAGTGTATGAACCGCTGAAAAGTCCGGGGAAAAAGTTGAAAATGCGGTCGAACAATAAATCCGCGCCGTATTTAATCGCGTGATTGCCGGCGAGATAAGTTTGATTATCAATAATTTGGTATCGGTTGATCGTCGTTTCGCGTGGGCTGAAATTGTTGCGTCCGAAGTTAAATGTTCCGTCGTTGATGCCGCCCGCGTTTGCCGTGACTGCAACTTCCGGCTGATCGGTGTTCGCCAAACCGGGTTCACGGTCGCGTGAATATTGAAAACGCAGCTCGTTGATATAATTCGGCGTGAACGAATATGTCCAGTTAGTCGTCAGCGCGGACGTGCGGACATTGCTGTTGCCGGTGTGTTCCTGCGCGGAAAGCGTGCCGGAATTTTCGAGATTTGTTCCCGTGAAATTCTGCTGGTTGAAGCGCACCCAAACCTGATTTTTTTCGTTGATGTTGAAATCGAATTTGCCTAAAAAAGTGTCTTGCTTACGGTCAATATTATACGAAGCGACTTTCGGCGCGAGCAAAGACTGCACACTCGCCGGAGCGAAAGGCAGCGAATTTAAGACGACCGGATTCGGCAGATTTGAACGCTGACCTTCATACGCGCCGAAAAAGAAAATTTTGTCTTTGCGAATCGGTCCGCCGACCGTGCCGCCGAATTGGTTGATCTGTCCGGCAGGTTTGCGGCGACCCTGAGATTTGAGCAGCGGAGAGACGGCGTTGAGCGATTCGTCGCGGAAATATTCAAATGCACTGCCGGTAAATTTGTTCGTTCCCGATTTCGTCACGACGTTGATGACTGCACCGGCGGCGCGACCGAATTCGGCTGAAAAACCGTTTTGATTAACTTGAAATTCCTTGACCGTATCAATCGAAAACTGCGACGGCGCACGTCCCGAACCGATACGACCGGACGACTGCCCGAAAAATGTATTGTCCGAACTCGTGCCGTCAATCTGCAAACTGTTGAAAGTTCCCTTCTGACCGCCGACCGCCAAATCTCCGGCGCGGGTCGGATCGCGGACGATTCCCGGCGTGAGCGTCGCAAAATCTAAAAAATTGCGCCCGTTAGTCGGCAGATTAATCACGCGACGTTCGTCAATCGTCGTCGAGATCGAAGTGCGCGTCGTTTCCACGCCCTGACCTTCGGCATTGACATCAACGACATTGACCGAACCGCCTGCCGTCAAAGCGATTTCGAGCGAATTTTTCGCGCCGACCGTAACCTGCACGTTTTCATAAGTCGCCGCCGCAAATCCCTGCGCCGATGAGGTAACGACTTTGTAATTTCCCGGCGGCAAAAGCGGCAGCACGAAATTGCCTTCGCCGTTGGTCTGCGCGGTTTTCTTTAAGCCGGTGTCCTGATTGGTCGCCGTCACGGTGAAGTTCGGAACCGCCGCGCCGTTCAGATCGACGACGCGTCCTTCGATATTGCCGGTGGTCGCCTGCGATTGCGCGAAAACGCCGATTGTTAGTGTTAAAATGCCGATTAAAATTGGTAAAATTTTTCGTTTCATTGTTTTATAATTTTTGATTGATAGGTTTGGATTTTTAGGATGTTCGCCGGATTTCATTCCGCAGACGCGCAAAATTTCACGGCTTTGGCAGTCGTGTGCGAAATACTGACGGAATTTAACTAATTTCCGGCTCATTGAAATTTTTAGCTTAAGGTGAAACAAAGAGAATATTATGCTGAATTGAGAGTTCGGGCAAGCGCAAGGATGCTAAATCTGTGTTACACAAATATTGGTCGGATGAATTATTTGGCTTCGCCCTCGATCCAAATTTCGCCGTCTGCATAAACTTCTTTTTTCCAGATCGGAACGACGCGTTTTAGTTCGACGATCAGCCATTCGCAGGCTTCAAAAGCCGCGCGGCGATGCGGCGAGGCGACGGAAATAACGACGCTCGTTTCGCCGATTTCGAGTTTGCCGAGACGATGAACGATGCCGACGTGAGCAATTTGAAATTTTTCACGCGCCATCAAGCCGAGCTTTTCCAACTCTTTCAACGCCATCGGTTCATAACCTTCGTAAACCAGATATTCGGTTTCGCGCCCTTTCGTAAACTGCCGCACAAACCCGTCAAGCGTGACAATCGCGCCGCATTCAACGGGAACAACGCGCCGCGCAATTTCGCCGACGTTCAGCGGTTCGGTTGTAATTTCGTAAAAATCCATAAGTCAGTTATCAGTCAACAGTTATCAGTTATCAAGTCAGAAGGTGAGAGCTGATAACTGATAACTGTTGACTGAAACTAGCCGCCCGAAACCGCCGTAAAAATCGCCAGTTCGTCGCCGTTTTTGATTATTTCGTCGCCGTTCGCGTATTCCTGATTAACGGCGTAAAGCAATTTATGATTTTGCAGACGCGGATATTTGCCGACGATTTGAGCGAAAATATTTGAAGCGTCGGCATTTTCCGCCGCTTCAAATTCGATTTCCCTTTCGCCCGTTTCGTCTGCCGTCGCGCCGAAAAATAATACTTGAACTTTCATAAAATAAAAATGAATCTTTGAATCTGAGGAATTTAGAAAAAATTCTGTGTTCATCATATTCCGCCCTTACTCACACGCGGGCTTCTGCTTTCGCTGGCTTCTTCCTCGGCTGATTTCTTACTTCTGATTTCTATTTGATCGCTCCCTCAATCGGACTCGATGCGCTGGCGTATAGACGTTTCGGCATTCTGCCTGATAAATATGCCAAGCGTCCGGCTTTGACGGCGTAGTTCATGGCGGTTGCCATTTGTGCGGCATCTTTGGCTTCGGCGATTGCCGTGTTCATTAAAATCGCGTCCGCGCCGAGTTCCATCGCAATTGCGGCATCGCTTGGCACGCCGACTCCGGCATCAACGATGATGATCGCGTCGGGCAATTGTTCGCGCATAATTTTCAAATTCGCCGGATTTTGCACGCCTAAACCCGAACCAATCGGCGCGGCGAGCGGCATCACGCACGGACAGCCCGCGTCGAGCAGTTTTTTCGCCATAATCAGATCGTCGGAAAAATACGGCATCACGATAAAGCCTTCTTTGACCAGAATTCGCGCCGCTTCGAGCGTCTGTTCGTTGTCGGGCAAAAGCGTCACTTTGTCGCCGATCACTTCGAGTTTGATCCAATCCGTTTCCAACGCTTCACGCGCCAAACGCGCCGTCCGAATCGCGTGTTCGGCATCGTAACAACCGGCAGTATTCGGCAAAATCTGCATTTGCGGATTCAAATAATCGAGAAACGATTCGATCTTTCTGTCCAAAGGCACACGATTAACGGCAACCGTCACCATTTCCGCGCCCGAAGCGATGTGCGCCGCCTGCATTTCCGTATGCGAACGATATTTTCCCGTGCCGATAATCAGACGGGAATTAAAAACTTTGTCGGCGAGTTTGAATGAATCAGCCATAAAATTAATTACGAAATACGATTGACAAACTGCGAATATTTAATTAATTGCCCGCAGATTTGTATTTTCAATCTTAACAAAAATTCAAACAAAAGAAATGCGAACCGAAAAAACTCGAGTTCGCATTTAAGTTGATTTTTGATTTTTGATTCTTAATTGACTTCAACCGCCGCCGACGAAATGGACGATCTCGATTTTGTCGGCATCTTTGACAGTAATGTTTGCCCAATCTTTTTTGCGAACGATCTCGCGGTTGAGTTCGACGGCGATGCGTTCGTTCGGCAATTCAAATCTCGCCAACATTTCGCTAATAGTGACGATTTCACTCAATTCACGCTTTTCGCCGTTAATAATTATCTGCATTGCTAAATTTTAACTGAAAAAAGTCAGAAGTCAGAAATGAGAAATCAGAATTAATTCAAAAGCCGAAACTGATTTTTAATTTTTAATTCACAATTTTTAATTCATTTTCACCCGTGAGAAATCACGCGGCGCATTTCGATTTCTTCGCCGCCGGTGATGGCGCGGATGAGAATCGCGGCGCGTCCCGAACGAAAATGCGGAAGTTGGAGATGCACGGTCGCCACGCCGTTGGCATCGCTGCGGGCGTGAAAAATCATCGGGCGAAAGCTCGAACCGAGAACTTTGACCATAATCTGCGCGTCGGCGATGCCGTCTTCGCGTGTCCCGCGCCAGACGATGATGCTGACGGTTTTGCGGTCGCCGCCTTTAAATTCGGTTTCGTTGAGCAGTCCGATTTCCGGCGATTTTTTGCTGATGTCGGTAAAATCGCCGATCACCGCAACTGCTTCCGCCTCTAAAACAATGTCGGCTTCGGTGACTTCAAAGGCTTCGACGATCAGGTCATCAACAGATACGTCAATATTTTCAGACAGTAAATGACGATTTTCCACCGGAAGCGGTTTCGGAATCGGCAGATTCTCCGGCGCGTGAGAAAAATTATTTTCGTGATGTCCCGATTGAATCTTTTTTTCGTCGAAAACTACATTCTGCGCGACTTTGGCTTTGGCGTGATCAATCTTTTCAGCCAGTTTGCGGCTGATCTGTTCGGCTGTCGAAATCGGTAAGTCAGGTTGGGCGGATTTGATCGCTGCCGGAACAGTTTTGATCGGAGAATCAGTTTGCGGCGGCGGAACAGACGGAGCGGTTTTTACTGTAACTGCCGGCTGAACAGTTTCAGCGGTTTTAATTTCAGTTCGAGAATTAGCAGGCTGCGAGATTTCCGCTTTACTGTTTTTCGTCAGAGAATTTTCGGTAACTGTTTTCGGTTCTTGCAATTCGGTTTTTCTGGCTGCCGAATCCTTGACCGTCATTTTCTTCAAATCTTCAAGCCTGCCGCCGCGCACCGCCGCGCAGATTAACTTGTGCTGTTTTTGCAGGCGTTCGGCGAGAGTTTTTTCGCTAAATTCACCTTTCAACAAATCTTCGTAAGGCGAACGCTTGCTCGCCAAAATCGTGCCGCGATCATAGACGAGCGACAAGATGAGCGGCGTTTCTACGCCTTTGTCTTCAGTTTGGACGTGGTATGTCACGCCTTCATATTCGACATCTGTATTGAATCCGGTAATCACAGTTTATAAAAATTTTCGAGGAAAAATAGCGGAGAATTCAGGAACGGAACCAGTTTTAAAGTTATCACAAGCGATGTTTAACGGTCAATAAATAAAAAATCCGGTCGAATAAAACTCGACGGCGTTTTTTAACAGGTTTTAGAGGTTTTTAATAGCAAACCCTGCCTGCTCTGTCTTGACTCTCTCAATAGCTTAACTTACGATTTAACTTGTGCCATAATTCTCAATCTTTCAGTCGTGAGAACGAGCGCAAATCTTTGCGAGTTTGAATATATTTAAAGGAAAACCAACGAATGTCTGAATATCATTTACTCGATTATGCCCCGATTGCCGTGATGTTTCTGGTAGCGATGGGCTTCGCTTCCAGTCAATTATTGGTCACGCAGTTAATCGGACCGCGCAAGCGCACGGCGACCAAATTAATGCCGTATGAATGCGGCAAAGACCCGGTCGGTTCCGCGCGTGATCGTTTTTCAATCAAATTTTACACGGTCGCAGTCATTTTCCTGCTGTTCGATATTGAAGTCTTATTTATGATTCCGTTCGCCGTCGCTTTCAAATATTTACTCGCGCAGGAAAAAATCAGCGGCATCGCCTTCGGCACGGTTGCCTTTGTCGAAATTTTGGTTTTCGTGACGACTCTAATTGTGGGTTACATATACGTCTGGAAAAAAGGCACGTTCGATTGGGGCGTTCAAGCCCGCGTCGAAGCCCGCGCCGAAGCCAAACAGTTGGCGAACAAGAAAAAACAGGACAACATCCGCGAATATCAACGCGCCGCTTAATTTTTGGAGTTTAACAATGGGTTTAGAAAATGCACTATTTGAATCATTGCCCGATGTCGTGACCGTCAAACTCGATGCGGTCATCAATTGGGCGCGTAAATCCTCGATCTGGCCGGCCACGTTCGGTCTGGCTTGCTGCGCTATCGAAATGATGAATTCGGTTTCGGCGCGTAATGATCTGTCGCGTTTCGGCGCGGAAACCTTTCGCGCTTCGCCTCGTCAAGCTGATGTGATGATTGTTTCCGGTCGCGTGTCGCGCAAAATGGCTCCGGTTCTGCGGCGCATTTACGATCAGATGCCCGAACCGAAATGGGTGATTTCGATGGGCGCGTGTGCGACTTCGGGCGGCGTTTTCGACAATTACGCGATTGTCCAAGGCGTTGATAAAATCGTGCCGGTTGACATCTATATTCCCGGCTGTCCGCCGCGCCCGGAAATGCTTGTTCACGCGATTATGATGTTGCAGGACAAGATTATGAAGGAATCGGTCAAAGATCGCCGCGATACTTTTGAAGAAGAATCGCGCGTTTCCATCGTTCCCGGAACGCTGCCGATCACCGAAGGCACTGCGCTCGAACAGGAAGCCGAACTCGAAGTCGCGCAGAATAAAGTTTCGCGTCCGTATTCAGTTCCGTCGAAACACGAACGCCGGAAGTCTTCGTAAAATTTTAGCGGCGAGACTATTTCGCTATTTCATTAAAATATGGCTGATACAGCAATTTTGTTAGATTACGTCGAAAAATTGAAAGCTGAAAATGCGGCGTGGGTGAGTGACTTTAAAGACGCTCGCGGCGAAGTGACGATAACCGTTCCGCGCGAATCAATCGTTGATGTTTGCTGGATTTTGAAAACGAAACACGGCTTTGATATGCTCGCCGATTTATGCGGCTGTGATCGCGGACCGGAAGAAGACCCGCGTTTTGAAGTCAATTATCACGTTTTTTCGACCAGACATTATAATCGTCTGCGCCTCAAGGTTTTATTGAGCGAAGATGCGCCGAACGTCGGCACGGTAACGACCGTCTGGAAAACCGCCAACTGGCACGAACGCGAAACTTATGATTTATTGGGCGTAAAATTCGACGGTCATCCCGATCTGCGCCGAATTTTGCTGCCGTCCGATTTCGACGGTCATGCACTTAGAAAAGATTACCCGTTGCGAGGTTACGAACCGTATAGTTTAAGTTAATTTAAGTAGAAAGCAGCGAGTAGCAAGTAAATTTTCTTTTACTGACTACTGACTACTGACTACTGACTACTATTTATGAGTATTGCAGTAGAAAATATACCGAGCCAGTTTGAAGTCACAGATCGGGCGTTAGAATCTGAAATGACGCTTTCGATGGGACCGCAGCATCCTTCGACGCACGGCGTTTTGCGGCTCGATTTGCGGCTCGACGGCGAACTTGTTGTCAAAGCGATTCCCGACATCGGCTATCTGCACACGGGAATGGAAAAGCTGTTTGAATACAAAAAATATCAGCAAGGCATCGTCATCACCGACCGGATGGATTATCTCAATCCGCTCGGCAATAACCTCGCTTATGTGATGGCGGCGGAGAAATTGCTCGATCTCGAAATTCCCGAACGCGCCCAGGTCATTCGCGTCTTGATGTGCGAATTGCAAAGAATCGCGTCGCATATGGTTTGGCTGGGAACATCCGCGCTCGACCTCGGCGCGATGAGCGTTTTCTTTTTCTGTTTCCGTCAGCGTGAAAAGATTTTGAACCTGATCGAATCGGCTTCGGGCGGACGAATGACCCCGAGTTATTTCCGCATCGGCGGTTTGATGATGGATTTACCCGCCGGTTTTGAACGCCGCTGTCGTCAGTTTTCCGAAGACTTTCCCGAAGCGTTGGACACTTTTGAAACCTTGGTGACGGGAAACACGATTTGGCAGTCACGCACACAAGGCATCGGCGTAATTTCCGCCGAAGAAGCGATTGATTGGGGTTTGACCGGACCGAGTTTGCGCGGCAGCGGTGTCGGTGTTGATCTGCGAAAACATAATCCTTATTCCGGTTATGAAACTTATGATTTCGACGTTCCGGTGGAAAACGGCGGCGATGTCTGGGCGCGTTTCCGCGTGCGGATGCGTGAACTTAACGAATCGCAAAAAATCGTTGACCAAGCTCTCAATCGTCTAAAACCGGGACCGACGAAAGCCGACGCGCCGAAAATCGTGCTGCCCGACCGCGACGATATGCGTAAACATATGGATTCGCTGATTCATCACTTTTTAATCGTCGCCGAAGGTTTCAACGTCCCCGAAGGCGAAGTTTATCACGCCATCGAAGCCTCAAAGGGCGAACTCGGCGTGTATATGAAATCAAACGGCGGTCCGAAGCCCGAAAGAGTGCATTTCCGAGGTCCGAGTTTTGTTAATTTATCTGCGCTGCCCGTAATGAGCGAAGGCGAAATGATCGCCGATGTCGTCGCCATTATCGGTTCACTCGATATTGTGCTTGGAGAGATTGACCGTTAAGAATATGACTGATAATCAAGAACAACAATTATTTAAAACGCTCGAAACTTTGGTTAATGGCGTGCAGGTGATTCAAACGGATGTTAAAGAAATTAAGAAAGTTCAAAAAGAACATTCGCAGATTTTGGATAACCATTCGCAGATTTTGGATAAGCATTCGCAGACTTTAAATGAACATTCGCAGATTTTGAATAAACACTCGCAGATTTTGAATAAACACTCGCAGATTTTAGAAAATCATTCCCAAATCTTGGATAAACATTCGCAGATTTTAGAGCGATTAGATGCAAAAACCGACACAATCGCTGAAAAGGTGATGAATCACGAAATTCGTTTGACCAAAGTAGAAAATGATGTGGAAGAGTTGCGAGGCGGCGTTCATTAAATATGGCTGACGCGGTGATTTCAGATGAGAGATTCAAAAAAGAAATGCTGCGTCTAAAAAATCAATCGCTGTTAAAATCGGCAAAAACACAAAATAAATCGTGTTTTATAAAAATGACAAGTTTTTGCTCGAGATAAACCATGAAAGAAAAACCAGCCCCGAAAAGCCGATTTGAAAGCGAAATGACACGCCTGATGAATGTGGCTATTGATAAGATCGGCGGACTTGAGACTAGATTTGACGGGCTTGAAACCAGATTCGACGGGCTTGAAACCAGATTCGACCGTTTGGAGAGAAAAGTTGATTTACTTTCGGCGCAAATGTCGGAAATAGCCTCAAAGGTGATTGAAATTGACAATCGCCTAACGGTAGTTGAAAAGCGTTTATTGAAACTGGAAAGCGATATTACCGAAATCAAAGCTGATCTGGAAGAAGTTAAAAACAAACTAACGAATATTGACCGGAAGGTTTCACGTTTGAGCGTTGATTATTTGAAGTTAGAGGATAAAGTCGAAAATTTGACGGTTCGACTGGAAAAAATCGAACAAAAGTTAGCGGCATAAAAATTTATGGCATCAGCAGTTGCGACAGATTTTACGAATCAGGTTTTAGTAACCGACGAAGTAGCGGAATTTTCGCCCGAGGTCGTCGAAGAAATGCGCTCGCATTTGACGAAATATCCGGCGGAAAGAAAGCGTTCGGCGTTAATTCCTTTGCTGTTCGTCGTGCAGCGTGAACGCGGCTGGATTGATAATCCGGGCGTTAATTTTCTGGCGCAGTTTCTCGATCTGGAAGTGACGGACGTGTGGGAAACGGCGACGTTTTATTCGATGTTCAATCTGCGAAAAATCGGCAGACACCACATTCAAATCTGCAAAACGCTCTCGTGCAAGATTATGGGCGAGCCGCAGATTACCGATCATATCTGTCACAAACTCGGCATCCACGCAGGCGAAACGACCGCTGATGAAAAGTTTACGGTGACGCTGGTCGAATGCTTGGGAAGTTGCGGAACCGCGCCGATGATGCAGATCGGTTTTGATTATCACGAAGATTTAACGACGGAAAAAGTTGATAAAATTCTAGATTCTTTGAAGTAGAAAATGAAAGTCAAATTTACAGTTTTTCGAGGAACGCTCAAGAGTTGGAACAATTTGTTCGAAGAAGCCGCAGACTTTGCGACGCAGATCGGGAAAGAACGTGTCATCAGCATTTCTCATTCCGCCGACAACGGCGAAGGCGTGATTACGGTTTGGTATTGGGAGTAAAATTGTTGTTTTGAAAATTGAATCGTTTTTTTGCTAATTATTTGAGAGCAAAGCCTCTTTTGCGAAACTTACCGCATCAGATTTGGAAAGCAATGTTAAAAACCGCAACTCTCCTCGCGGTCAAATTTCCAAATTTTAAGAAGAGGTAAATAGTATGAAAAAAGCGTTTTTGTTTTTCGGTTTGTTGTTCTTTATCAATTTAACCTGTTTCGCGCAGGAAAGCGGCAATCGAATTTACGGCAATCGCGGTTATTATAACCAAAACCATCAGCCGACGATGAACACGGGAAATTTAGCGACGAATTCTTCGCGTTCATACGCGATTGAGTCGAGCGTTTTGTTAAATATCAAACCTGATTCGTTCGTCGTCGTTTTCGGATCGGCGCAGACCGGTCAAACGCCGCAGGACAGCAACGAAAAAATTAACCGCGTGTTCGCCGATTTCGTCAAAGATTTGAGTAAAATCGGTATTGCCGGCGACAACATATTTATTGATTTTATTACGCAGACTCGAATTTATAATTATAAAACGCAGACTGTCGCACAAGCGACAAACGTAATTCAGACGGCTGCCGGTTTTGAAATTAAAAAGACGATTGCGATCAGATATAAAAATCGTGAAATGTTCGAGAAAATTGTTGTTGCGGCAGCGGACAATTCGATTTTCGATTTGATCAAAGTTGACTACATCATCAGCGATTTTGACAGTATTCGCGCAAAATTATTTGATGAAGCAGGTAAAATCATCAAAGCGAAACGCGAAAAATATACGAATTTGACGGGTGTTAACCTTTCGCCGATTGGGTTGTCAATCGAAAAATACGACGCTTTTTATCCGAGCGAAAGGTATCAGGCGTATCAGGCGTATCAGGCTTATGAATCAGGTTCGGCGAGCCGCAGCTATGATAGTCAAGGCGTAACTGTCGAAGCGAGAAAGAGTTCGACATTTTATTACGATCCGCTCGGCAACAGTCTTTTTGACAAAACATTGTCGCCCGTCGGAATCGAACCGGTCGTGCAATATACTTTATATTTGCGAATGGATTGCGACATTTCGCGCGGCAAAGAATGATGAACTTAATATATCTAAAGTTCAGTAACTTGTAATCTTTATGGAAATCAAAGCAATCGGATGTGAACCGTTACAGTTAAAGAGAATGCACGTTAAAGACGGGCATACGCTGAAAGTTTATCAGGAAACCGGCGGCTATCAATCGCTCAAAAAAGCGTTGGGAATGACGCGGGACGAGATTATTAACGAGGTCAAAGCGTCGGCTCTGCGCGGGCGCGGCGGCGCGGGGTTTCCGACGGGAATGAAATGGTCGTTCGTGCCGAAAGATTCGCCGAAGCAGAAATATGTTGTCTGCAACGCCGATGAAAGCGAGCCGGGAACATTTAAAGACCGTTATTTGCTCGAACGTGACCCGCACGCGCTGATTGAAGGAATGCTGATTGCGGCGTTCGCGCTCGGTTCGGAGGCTTGCTACATCTATTATCGCGGCGAATATAATTATTTGATTGCGATTATGGAGAAAGCAATCGAAGAAGCGCGGGCGGCGAATCTGATCGGCAAAAACATTTCAGGCACCGATTTCAACTGCGAATTTTACACGCACACCGGCGCGGGCGCGTATATCTGCGGTGAAGAGACTTCACTGTTGTCGTCGCTCGAAGGCTATCGCGGACACCCGCGAATGAAGCCGCCGTTTCCGGCAATCGAAGGTCTTTACGCTTCGCCGACGGTCGTCAACAACGTCGAAACATTAACTGCCGTGCCGCAAATCATCGAAATGGGCGGCAAAGCGTGGCAGGAATTGGGAACGGAAAAATCGGGCGGCACGAAACTTTGGTCGGTTTCCGGTCACGTCAAAAAACCCGGCGTTTACGAATTGCCGATGGGTTACGCAGATTTGGAAAAGTTCATAATGGAAGACTGCGGCGGAATGCTGCGCTCCGATAAAAAGCTGAAAGCCGTCATTCCCGGCGGTTCGAGCGTTTATATTATGAACGCCGAGCAAATCGTCGGCAAAAAAGTTACAATGGATTACGAAGGTTTAGTCGTCGGCGGTTCGATGGTCGGTTCGGGCGGATTTATGGTGATGGACGAAACGGTTGACGTGATGGAATCCACCAAAAATCTGACCGAATTTTATAAACACGAATCGTGCGGCTGGTGTACGCCGTGCCGCGAAGGAACTGACTGGCTGGTTAAAATTTTCAACCGCATTTCCGAAGGCGGCGGACGACCGGAAGACGCGCAGTTATTATTGGATATTTGCGACAACATCGAAGGAAAATCATTTTGTCCGCTCGGCGACGCAGCAGCGTGGCCTATTCAAAGCGCGATCAAACGATTTCCCGAAGATTTCAAAAAATGGCTGATTAACAAAACGAACGGCTCAGGCTATTCGGCAAACGTATAAATAAAAGGAGATAAACACAATGGGCAGAGGCGATAAAAGATCACGACGCGGTAAAATTTTTGTTGGAAGTTTCGGCAAAACACGTCCGAAAGCGGTCAAGAAAAATACTGTTGAGAAAGGCAAAGAAGCGAAAAAAACTGAAGAATAACTGAGAGCGAAAAATGCCGCAGATTTTATCAAATATATCCTATGATGCGACTCAAGTGATCGGCAGTTTGCTGACGGAGGATGACGAACCTTTGGATAATTTATTTTCCGCCAAACAGCAGCGTTTATTGGTTGAATCGCTTTACAGTTCGTGGAATCCGATTAACCCGGAAACGGGCGAAAAGCGAATTTTTTTTGCCGATGCAAATGTCGGCTTGTATTTCGCCGTTCATCAGCCGCCGCTTGTGCCGGATATGTTTATCAGTTTGGATGTGGCAATGCCTGCCGATTTGGATTTGAACGCGCACCGATCATATTTTGTTTGGGAATTCGGCAAAGTCCCGGATGTCGCAGTTGAAATTGTTTCCAATCGCAAGGGCGACGAACTGACGCGCAAAATGCAGGATTATGCACGAATCGGCGTGACATATTACGTCGTGCTTGATCCGTTCAAAAATTTGGGCGAAGACATTTTGCAGGTTTATGAGTTGGGATTCGGCAAACGTCTGCGCCTGAAAAGCGATGCGATTTTGAACGAAGTAAATTTGGAAGCGCGGCTCTGGCACGGCGAATACGAAGGTTTGAGCGGTGAATGGCTGCGCTGGTATGACGCAGAGGGAAATTTGATTTTGACGGGCAAAGAAACCGCCGAAAAAATGGCTCAAAAACTGCGTGAACTCGGAGTTGATTTTTAATAGATTTTAATAGATAAAATGTCAGAACTTATCAAAGTTACAATTAACGAACAGGAATTCGAGGTCGAAAAAGGTGCGCGGCTGATTGACGTGTGTCACGAAAAATCTTTCGGCATTCCGTCATTTTGCTATTACAGCGATCTCGCTTTGCAGGCTTCGTGCCGGATGTGTCTGGTTCGCATCGAAAAGATGCCGAAATTACAGACTTCCTGCACGATCACCTGCACGGACGGGATGATCGTCACGACCAAAAGCGAAGAAATCGAAAAAGCACAGCGGGCGATGTCGGAATTTCTGCTGGCGAATCATCCGCTCGACTGCCCGGTTTGTGATCGCGGCGGTGAATGCGAATTGCAGGAAATGATTTTCGATTGGGGCGATGTCGAGGAACGCTTTACCGAAAAGAAAAACGTCCAGCCGGAAAAATTTCTGTCGCCGATTGTCGCCAACGATCCGCAAAGGTGTATTGTTTGCAAGAGATGCACACGGGTTTGCGACGAATGGATGGGCGAAGATGCCATCGAAGCCGGCAATCGCGGCGCAAATACGGTCATCGGAACTTACGGCGGCTGGCTCAACTGTTCGCAGTGCGGCAACTGCATCGAAGTCTGCCCGACCGGAACACTGCTCGACGGCGTTTACCGACACGAAACGCGCCCGTGGGAATTAGACCAGACGATTTCGACCGATACATATTCGTCCGACGGAATGCAGCTTTCAATCGGTTCACGCGGCGGATTAGTTCACCGAATTGTTGCCCGTGACCGTTATGTTGACGGCTTGAACGGCGAATTTCTCGATGTTAAAGCGAGATTTGCACACGAATTTATTAACCACGCCGACCGCATTAAAACGCCTTTGATTCGGTATAAAAAAGGCGGCAAATTGATTCCGGCAACATGGGACGATGCGATTCGTCTGGTCGCTGAAAAATTAAAAGAAAGCGGCAGTAATGTCGGCGTAATCGCCAGTCCGCGTTTGACGAACGAAGCGATTTTTACGCTCAAACGCTTTGCCAAAGAAGTTGTTAACTCAGATAATTACGCGGTTTCCGACCGATATGATTTCGCCCCGTTTTTCGATAATCTGAGCGTTCCGCTGGCAACGCACAAAGAAATTCGCAAAGCCGAGACGATTCTTTTGATCGGCGGCGAACCCGAAGAAGAGCAGACATTTACCGCCAAACAGATTCGACAGGCGGTTCGCAACGACAAAGCTAAATTGATTATCGTCAACGATACGCCGATTCGTCTGACCGCGCAGGCATCGCAGTTTATTCATATCAACCAAAATTCATACGATGCGTTCGCGCTGGCATTTGCAGATCAAGCCGATGATGAGACGCTCGAAGCGTTGGGCGCGGCACAGTCGGAAATTGACGAACTGCTGAAAACTATCGGCGAAACTGCCGGTGATTTTGTGGTGATCGTCGGCAAGGAATTATCCGCGCAGGCGCAGGCTATGTTGGCTCACGCCGTCGGCAATTTCGCTTCGGAAACACGCCGCGCTCTAATTCAGCCGCTGCCTCTTTATAATAATTCGGTCGGCGCAAACGATCTGATGCAGGGCAGAAAATCGGTTGCCGAAGTATTGAAAAACTCGAAGGCAATGCTAATCGGCGGAAGTTTGCAGGAAGAAAATATCGCACTTTTGGCGAGTAAAGATTTCGTCGTCGTGCAGGAACTGTTTGAAACCGCGACGACCGAATACGCCGATGTAGTTTTACCGGCGGCGAGTTTTGCCGAAATTGACGGCACATACACCAACAATACCGGATTCGTGCAACGCGTTCGGCAGGCAATCGAGCCGGTCAATCAGGCGAAAGCCGATTGGACGATCACGAGTTTGATCGCCCGTGCGATGGACGTTGATTTCGGCTATAATTTTTCCGCGCCGATGGTGTTCAAGGCAATTGCCGACAGCGTTCCGGCTTATGAAGGCTTGCGTTATCCGGCGTTGAAAGACGAATCAAAACCCGTGCAGGTCAAACACGCAATCGCGGCAAAAAAAGATTTAACCGTTGAAAATGACGCGCTTAAAACGAGCGTCGGAAAACTTTCAAAAGAAGCAGTCAAAATCACGGAAACATCGCGCGTCGGTCACAAACTGCATCGTTTGACGACGATGACCAGCAAAACCGCGCAGTTTCATCTGCTCGCGCACGGCAATCCGAAACCGGAAAATCTGCTCGTTTCGCCGCTCGCGCAATTTGATCTGGAAGGAAATCCGCGCGAACTCGCGGACGCGGCGAGTGTCGGTGTCGGCGATAGAATTAATTTGAAAATCGGTTAATAATTTTGATTTGCTGAATACTGAAAAATGAGTTTTTTTTAGATTATTAATAATTTCAATTGTTTTTTTATTTCAAGCTGTTGTTTTGTTCGGACAAGATGGTTCAAACATAAAATATGTAAAGCCGGAAAATCTAAAAAACTCCAATATTGGTCAAACAATTCAAATAGATTTTTACAGAAAGTCATTCGGGGCGTTAGCTGGGAATGGCAATGGATTGAATTTAGATAAAGTTTTGCCTGATGTCAGCGGAAAGCAGGTGGAATTTATTGAACATCGAGAAGATGACGGTTTTAACAATTGGTTTTCGGGTCAGTTTCTTGAATCATCCGACAAAAAAATCAAACTTAAAGAGTTTAAACTTTTAGAGATTGAGCCGGACACGATAAAAGTTACCGGATACTTTACAGTTAAACCATTTGCGGAAGATTTTACATTTAGTAAGAAAGATATAGTAGAAATTTTGATTAAAGTTTATTAGAAATGTCTCAATGGCATAACTAATCTTTGATTTATATGGAATCTGTTTTAAAAACTGCATTTCCCTTCATCGTTTTTTCGGTGGGAATTTTGCTCGCCTTTCAGGGCGTTTTGATGATCGTCGCTTACACGGTTTTGGCGGAGCGCAAGGTTCTCGGCTGGATTCAGGGACGCATCGGACCGAATCGCGTCGGACCTTGGGGAATGCTTCAACCGTTTGCGGATTTGTTTAAGTTTATCTTTAAGGAAGATTTAACTCCCGACAAATCAACCAAATTCGTCTATTTTCTCGCGCCGCTCGTCGCGCTGACCTGTGCGCTGCTGCCGATTGTGGTTTATCCGTTCGGACCGCGTTTGACCGATCCGTTGAGCTGGCTCGTGCCGCACGTTCAGGGCATTGCATACCTCGGCGACGCGATTGCGTATATGGCGGAACAGGCGAAAAATATGCCGCTGACGATTGCGCGGATTGATGTCGGCGTGTTGTTTGTTTTGGGCATTACGTCGGTCGGCGTTTACGGCATCGCGCTGGCGGGTTGGTCGTCGAACAATAAATATTCACTGATGGGCGGACTTCGTTCATCGGCACAGATGATTTCCTACGAACTGGCAATGGGCGCGTCGGTCATCGGTGTCGTGATGCTCGCCGGTTCGCTCGACTTGAGCGGCATTATCGAAGCGCAAATCAGATCGCCGTTTAAGTGGTTTATCATTCCGCAATTTATCGGCTTCATCGTCTTTTTGATTTCCGCATTTGCCGAAACGAACCGCGTTCCGTTCGATTTGCCGGAAGCCGAAACCGAACTCGTCGCCGGATTTCACACGGAATATTCCGCGCTCAAGTTCGCGCTCTTTTTTATGGCGGAATACGTCAATATGTTCACGGTTTCCGTGATGTGCGTGACGCTATTTCTCGGCGGTTGGTATCTTCCCGGACTTGATTGGCTGGCGCGAACAATCGGGATTCAGTCTTGGCTCGGAAACGGCACAGTGCTTTACGCGCTCGTCAGCCACGTCGGATTTATCGTCAAAATCTGCGCGTTCCTATTTTTATACATTTGGATTCGCGGAACACTGCCGCGTTTTCGTTTCGATCAATTGATGAATTTCGGCTGGAAATTTCTCTTGCCTGTCGCACTGGCAAATGTGGTTTTAACGATTGTTTTGGTTTACTTTTTGAACAGGTAAAGAGTGAAGGATTTTTCATCCTTCATCCTTCATCCTTCATCCTTTAAAAAATGGCTTCAACTGTTTTATTTTTTCTTTTCGCCGGACTCGCCATCGCATCTGCGATTTCGTGCGTTTATCATAAAAATCCGCTTTACAGCGCGATTTCGCTGATCGGCGTATTTATTTCGCTGTCGTGCATTTACATCACGCTCGCCGCGCCGTTTATCGCCGCCGTGCAGATTTTGATTTATGCCGGCGCGATTATGGTTCTGGTTATTTTCGTGATTATGCTTTTGAATCTCGAAGAAGAAAACCGGCGCACCAAACTGCGGCATCTGTTCGCCATCGGCGGATTTTTAGGCGCGATCTTAATGGCGCAGACGTTTTTCGTCTTCATCGCCGTGATGAAAGCCCCGAAACAAGCCGTCATTGCGGACGAAACTGTCGGCAAAACATTAAATATCGGTGCTTCGATGTATACCGAATATCTTTTGCCGGTCGAAATCGTCGGTATTTTATTATTGATGGCAGTCATCGGCGGCGTAATTTTGGCGCGTCGTTTCAGCCAACCGCAGCTTGAATTAATCGTGGATAAAGAATTGGAACACAGAAACGAAAATCCGAAAAACAGGGATTTGGGAATTGAATTGTAATTTGTAATTTGTAATTGATAAATGTCCGTTTCACTTCATCAAATTTTAGAAATGCCGAACGCCGCAATTTTAGCGGAAAGATTGCAGTCCGCGCTCGAACAGGAACAGGAAAAACGCCGTCATTTCTATAAAATCATTGAAGAAGACAAAAAGATGGAATTTATTAACGGAGAAATTATTTTTCAGTCGCCGGCTAAATTACGGCATACGATTTCAATCAAATTATTATTGAAGTTGCTGGATACATTCGTCGTAAAAAATAACTTAGGCTTCGTCGGCAGCGAGAAAATGCTTATTTCTTTGACACGCAATGATTACGAGCCGGACGTTTGTTTTTTCGGAACCGCGAAATCAAATAATTTCAGAGCCGATCAGATGCAGTTTCCCGCACCGGATTTGGTTGTCGAAGTATTATCGCCGTCAACTGAAAAATATGACCGCGAAACGAAATTTCAGGATTATGCGGCGCACGGCATCCGCGAATATTGGATTATTGACGCGGAACACGAAATTATCGAGCAGTATTTTTCGCAGAACGAGCAATACGAATTAATGCTCAAAGCCAAAGACGGCACAATCGAAAGCATCGTGCTGCCTGATTTCAAAATCAGCATCCGCGCAGTTTTTGACGAGCAATTGAATTTGGAAGAATTGAAAAGATTAATTTGATTTTGACAGTTATCAGTTATCAGTCATCAGTTAACATAATACTGATAACTGATGACTGATAACTGATAACTGTAATATGGAACCGACATTAGCAGCATATTTAGCTCTTTCAGGAATTTTATTCACCATCGGCGCGGTCGGCGTGACGTTTAAGCGCAACGCGATCGGGATGTTTATGTGCATCGAACTGATGCTCAACGCCGTCAATTTGACGTTCGTCGCCTTTTCGCGTTATTACGGCGATGTCACCGGGCAGCTTTTCGTCTTTATGGTGATGAGCGTCGCAGCGGCAGAAGCGGCAATCGGACTCGGCATCATCATCGCGTTTTTCCGCAACCGCGAATCGGTTGACGTGGACGACGCGAGCATTATGAAAAATTAGTTGTTATGACTGTCACAGTTCGCCGCGCAGCCAGAGCCGATGCGCGGACAATTGCCGGTTTTGCCATCGCGCTTTTCGCCCAGCACCGCGAATATGATTCGCGCCGTTTCGCGGAAATTTCTTCAATCGAAGGCGCAGAGAAATTTTACGGCAGTCAAACCGAATCCGAAAACGCGGCGGTTTTAGTCGCCGTAATTGAAAATGAATTAGTCGGTTTCGCCTATCTGCAATACGAAGCGAAAGATTACGCAAACCTGCTCGAAAACGCCGTCTGGCTGCACGATTTATACGTTGACGAACAGGCGCGAAGCCGAAACGCCGGGAAACTTTTGATTGAAAAATCAATCGAAGCCGCGAAAGAGTTAGGCGCAAACAAGTTAATGCTTTCGGTAGCGGCAAAAAACGAACACGCGCAAAAGTTTTTCAAGAATGGTGGTTTTAAGGAAACGATGCTTGAAATGATGTTGGATTTGAGCATTAATTGATAATTGAAAACTCATCAACCTTAGTTTTGTTTATGGTTTTATTTGCTTAGACTGCTTTTGAATGCTGAACGCTGACGTTTTAACATTTCAGGAATTTGTGATGCACGAAACATTGCCGCTCTCGAAAATTCATCAAACCGTGCTTGAATTTTTGCAGGGGCGCGAAGATGTCGTGTTGTTCGGCGCACAAGCCGTCAACGCTTATGTATCCGAACCGCGAATGACACAGGATGTTGATTTGCTGGCAATAAATGCCAAAGATTTTGCGGAAGAATTACGCGAATATCTGAGTAATAAATTTCACATTGCCGTTCGAGTTCGTGAAATCGGCGATAAAGGATTGAGAATTTATCAGGTTCGCAAAGAAGGCAACCGGCATTTGATTGACGTTCGCCTCATCAGCCAATTTCCCGCAACGGAAATTATTGAAAACATTCGGATTTTATCGCCTTTGGAATTGATTGTCAGCAAAATTATTTCCTTTCATTCGCGCAAAGGAAAACCGAAAGCCGGAACTGATTGGCGCGATTTAGCGGTTTTACTTTTGCGTTTTCCCGAATTGAAGGAAAAAATCTCGGCGGTTTTGGCAACAAAAAAGGTCGGAGAAGATGTTTTATCTACTTGGTATGACATTGAAAATCAAGATATTCAAATTGAAGATGAAGATGAAGATTTGACCTTTTAATTTAATGGAAAAAGTTTTATTCAAAGGTTGGAAATATGGTTTAAAGAAAATTTCTTTGACTAAATTATTTCAAAAAAACGCTAATTTGACTTTCAAAGAATCAAAAAAGAGGACTGATGCTTTATTAAATGGTGAAATATTTATTATTGAAACCGAGAGCATTGAAAAAGCAAAAGAATTAGTAGAAGAAGCAACGGCAATTGGCGCTGTTTGCGAAATAGTTAAAAATAATGACTGAAAACAATTTTTTAAGTCTAATAATTTTCGCGCCGTTGCTCGGCGCAGTCGCTAATTGGATTTACGGCGGATGGTTTAAGCAGCGCAACGAAACGGTGAGCGGCATTATTGCGTGTTCGTCAGTCGGTGTGTCGTGTGTGGTGGCGTTTATCGTCGCGTTTTTCGATCAGGGCGGCGCGTTGTTTAAGGAAAAACCGACGCTCGACCATCTTTGGACGTGGATTCAAGTCGGCAATTTTCGCGCCGATTTCGGTTTGGGCGTTGACCATCTTTCGGGCATTTACGTTTGTTTTATTACGTTTGTCGGGTTGCTGATTCACGTTTTTGCGACCGGCTATATGCACGGCGATAAAAGTTTTTACCGCTTTTTCGCGTATTTGAATTTGTTTATGTTTGCGATGCTGACGCTCATTCTGGCGGATAATTTTCTGCTGATGTTTGTCGGTTGGGAAGGTGTCGGACTTTGCTCGTATCTGCTGATCGGTTATTACATTAAACGCGACGAAGCCAGAAAAGCGGCGAAAAAAGCGTTCGTGATGAACCGCATCGGCGATTGGGGCGTGTTGATGGGAATGTTTCTCGTGTTCACGCTGACCGGCTCGATTTCGTTTTACGATAAAGTCGTGGACGG
Organism: Pyrinomonadaceae bacterium; assembly: GCA_965247235.1. Taxonomy (GTDB): domain Bacteria; phylum Acidobacteriota; class Blastocatellia; order Pyrinomonadales; family Pyrinomonadaceae. Next base: position 3,600,102 of record OZ252004.1, on the reverse strand, counting down.
CGTTCAGATCAACAGCGCGTTGAGCATTCTCGGCGCGATGGCACAGGAACCGTTTGCTCTGGGCGCGATTGTCGCGGGCGGAATCACTTCGATTGCAGTTTTATTATTTATCGGCGCGACCGGAAAATCGGCGCAAATTCCTTTGTTCACCTGGCTGCCGGATGCGATGGCGGGACCGACTCCGGTTTCCGCGCTGATTCACGCGGCGACGATGGTCACGGCGGGCGTGTATATGGTCGTGCGCTGCAACGGAATTTATCAAAACGCGCCGACGGCGATGTTTATCGTGGCGATTATCGGCTGCGCGACGGCAATTTTCGCGGCGACAATCGGACTCGCGCAAAACGACATCAAAAAAGTTTTGGCGTATTCAACCGTTTCACAGCTCGGTTATATGTTTATGGCGTGCGGTGTCGGCGCGTTCGTCGCAGCGATTTTCCACGTGATGACACACGCATTTTTCAAGGCATTATTATTCCTTGGTTCGGGTTCGGTCATTCACGGAATGCATCACGAACAGGATATGCGTCGGATGGGCAACTTGAAAAAGTATATGCCGATCACGTTTGCGACGATGTTTGCGGGTTGGCTCGCCATCGCGGGAATCATCCCGTTTGCCGGATTTTTCTCGAAAGACGAAATTCTGTATAAAACTTTCGCGTCGCCGAACATTCCGCAGCCGTATAATTATATCTTATGGGTTGTCGGACTAATTACCGCAGTTTTGACGGCGATTTATATGACCAGAATGATGGTAATGACGTTCTGGGGCGACGAAAGGTTTCACGCGGCTTTGCCAGAAGTGGTCAGCGCGGATGAGCCGTCACGCGCCGAAGAAAACGCTTTTGCGACCGGCGACGTACACGATGACAAGGTTTCGCACGGACACGACGCGCACGGCACAGACGCGGCGCACGATGACGACGACGATCACGACGAGGAACATCACGAACTTCCGGCGGATTTTCATCCGCACGAATCGCCGTGGACAATGACGGTTCCGCTGATCGTATTGGCAATTCTTTCAACCGTCGGCGGACTCGTCGGTATTCCCTACGCACTGAGCGGCGGCGCAGTTCCGAATGCGTTTGAAAATATTTTAGAGCCGGTCGTCGCCAGAGTTTCGCACACGGAAACGCGGCATGCGCCGACCGCGCTCGGCGAACACGGCGCGACTAAAGAAACCGAAAGCCGGACGGCGACGGCGGGAAAACATCCCGACACTTCCGAACACACGAACACGGGCGAACACGCCGAACACTCGACCGCAGAATTAAATACGGAAAGACTGCTCGCCGTTTTATCGCTGCTGCTGGCAATCGCCGGAATCGGCATCGGCTGGGTGATTTTCAAAAAAGAACCGCTCAAAATAATGCCGCAGATTTTGCAGGACAAATGGCGTATTGACGAGCTTTACAACGGCTACATCGTTAATCCGCTGACGCACCTTTCGCGCAACGGTTTATGGAAAGGTTTCGATGTCGGCGTGGTTGACGGCATCGTCAACGGCATCGGACATTTCGTATCTTCGCTCGGCGGCGTAATTCGCCGTGTGCAGGTCGGATTCGTCCGCAGCTACGCGGCGTTTATCCTGTTCGGCGCAGTCGTCATTATCGGGTATTTTATTTATTACGGGATTAAACTAATTAGCTAAGACGATTTTTGTTTTTAGTGTTTGGTTCTTGGCGAAAACCCAAGAACTAAATACTAAAAACCAATTTTAATAAAATGGATTTCATAACGGAAAATCTTTTAACGATTTTGATTTTGCTGCCCGCGTTCGGCGCGTTGGCAGTCGTCGGACACGCGATGTTTTGGAAACAGGAGCGCGGTCTGAAACTGGTGACGCTCGGTTTTACGATTCTCAATTTTCTGATTTCGCTCGCGTTGCTGTTCGACAAAAGCGCGGCTTCGGCGAACGGATTTTTCTTTGAGAAAAATATTCCGTGGATTCGCGCAATCAATACCAATTATCATCTCGGCGTTGACGGTTTGAGCGTCTGGCTGGTTGTTTTGACGACGTTTATAATGCCGATTGCGGTGCTTTCGACTTGGCACGCCGTCGAAAAACGCTCGACGGCATTTTACGCTTTTCTGCTGCTGCTCGAAAGTGCGATGCTCGGCGTTTTCGTGTCGCTTGATTTGATCGTTTTTTATTTGTTTTTTGAAGCGTCGCTCGTGCCGATGTTCTTTTTAATCGGCATTTGGGGCGGCGAAAACCGGATTTACGCGGCGGTCAAGTTTTTTATCTACACGGCGTTAGGAAGTTTGCTGATGCTCGCGGCAATTATCGGTTTGTATTATTTGCAGGCAAAAGCCGTCGGTGTCGGTTCGTTCGATTACGTCGTCTTGCTCAATTCGATGCGGACGGGCGCACTTGTTTTGCCGCATCAAACAGGCGTTTTATTATTCTTCGCTTTTGCATTGGCGTTTGCCATCAAGGTTCCGCTTTTCCCGTTTCACACATGGCTGCCCGACGCGCATACGGAAGCACCAACCGCCGGTTCGGTGATTTTAGCCGCCGTGATGCTTAAAATGGGAACTTACGGCTTGATGCGGTTTAATTTCAACCTGTTTCCCGAAGCGTCGCACGAATATGCGTGGCTGTTTATCACGCTCGCCGTCATCGGCATTATTTACGGCGCACTGGTCGCAATGGTGCAAACGGATATCAAACGTCTGGTCGCTTATTCGTCGGTCGCGCATATGGGTTTTGTCATCTTGGGAATGTTTTCATTTACCGAAATGGGAATGCAGGGCGCACTTTATCAAATGCTCAATCACGGCATTTCGACCGGCGCACTGTTTCTGCTCGTCGGCTTTATTTACGAACGCAGACATACCCGCGCAATTACCGAATTCGGCGGAATTGCCAACGTGATGCCGCTTTATACGACGATTTTCGTGATTACCACGATGTCGTCCATCGGACTTCCCTTTTTGAACGGTTTCGTCGGCGAATTTTTGACGATGATCGGAATGTGGAATTCGACTGCGCTGCCGGTTTTAGGCGCGTGGAATATGAATTACATCGCCACGATGTTTGCCGGGACGGGCGTAATTTTCGCCGCCGTCTATCTGCTCTGGATGGTTCAGCGCGTGTTTATGGGCAAAGTTACAAACCCGAAAAATAAGCATCTCCACGATTTAAGCTGGCGCGAAATCGGTTTGATTGCGCCGCTCGTCGTGCTGATGGTCGTGATGGGCGTTTACCCGTCGCCGTTTTTAAATCGCTCGAAAGAATCAATTGTCGCCATCGAACAGCGTCTGAATCCGGTGGGCGAGAAGAAATCAGGCGAGAGCGTTGAAAAGGCGCAGAATGAAGTTACGGTTCCTGAGAAAAAATAATGAGCGAAGAATACGAACAATTTAACGAACGATTTGAAACAATTGAACAGGCATTAAAATACGTCGCTGATTCACAGGCGAAGGCTGAATTTACCAGTCGGAAAAACCAAGCCGAATGGAACAAAAATATTGAAGAAATGCGGCAGGTGAACAGTGAAACTCAGCGGCTTCAGCAAAATACACAGGTTCAGCTTGATTACATCACACAAGTCGTGCGTGTTTTAGTTGAAGACAACGAACAACACAATAAAAAATTTGAAGATATGGGAAATATTCTAAGCCGAAAATAAATTTTTGACTGCTCTAAAGTAAGAACGATTTGATGATGCAGCTAAATTAAAAAATTAAGTAAATTCAAATCATCGAAAGTATAAATTTTGCTTTCACGATTTACGATTTACGATTCACTACTTATACACAATGTTTTTAGAAAATTTAGTCAATCCGAATGTCAGTCTGTCGGCAATTTTGCCGGAAACGATTGTTGCCGCCGCCGGAACTTTGGCGATGCTTTACGATAGTTTTGTGCCGAAACAGCGGTATGTGACGAGTGCGATTTCGCTCGTCGGTCTGGTGGTCGCCGCGTTTGTTCTGATTTCGATGTGGACGGGCGATCCGGCGGCACAGAGTTGGAACGGGATGATCGCACACGACAACCTGCGGATGTCGTTTTCCATCGTCGCGCTCTGCACGACGGCGATGACGATTCTCATTTCGTCCGTCTGGATTGACCGCGAAAATGTTCCGGCGGGCGAATATCACGCGCTGCTGATGTTTGCGACGGTCGGAATGATGTTTATGGCTTCGGGCAACGATCTGGTCGTGCTGTTTCTCGGACTCGAAACGCTTTCGCTCGCAACGTATGTGATGGCGGGACTGCGGCGCGGCGATCTGCGCTCGAACGAATCGGCGATGAAATACTTTATTCTCGGCTCGTTCGCCTCGGCTTTTCTGCTTTACGGAATGGCTCTGATCTACGGCGCGACGGCTTCGACCAATATCACGGAAATAGCCGCCAAGATTGCCAATCCTAATTTTCCGCCGCTATTATTGGTCGGCGGCGCGATGTTAATTGTCGGTTTCGGCTTCAAAATTGCGACCGTTCCATTTCACATTTGGACACCCGACGTTTATGAAGGTGCGCCGACTCCGGTGACGGCGTTTATGGCGGTCGGCTCGAAATCGGCGGCGTTTTCGTCGTTTATTCGCGTTTTCGTCATTGGATTTCCGGTCGTTGCGGGAGCGCAGGCAGCAGGATTTTTGCACGAATCGTGGATTTCCGCGCTTTCGATTATGGCGATGATGACGATGGTCGTCGGCAATTTCGCCGCCGTCATGCAGAATAACGTCAAGCGAATGCTCGCTTATTCGTCAATCGCTCACGCCGGTTACGCGCTCGTCGGATTTATCGGCGCAGGAATGGCGACGACGATTGCGGCGCGTGATGCGGCAATCGCTTCGGTCGCGTTTTATATGCTGACTTACGGCGTGACAAATTTGGGCGCATTCGCCATCGTCACACTTTTAGGACAGAAAAACGACCGCCGCACGGAGTTTGAAGATTACAACGGCATCGGTTTCAAATCGCCGATTCTGGCGTTTGCGCTGTCGCTCTTTATGCTCTCGTTGCTCGGTTTGCCGCTGACCGCCGGATTTATGGGTAAAGTGTTGGTTTTCCGTCCCGCGCTCGAAGCCGGAAATACGCTCTTGAATATTCTGGTCGTCGTCGCGGTCGTCAATACGGCGATTTCGGCTTATTATTATCTGCGTTTGATCGTCGTGATGTTTTTCAAGGAACGTACGACCGATTGGGTCGCGCCGCGCATTCCGAACGCGATTGCCGCCGTTCTCATCATTACGATTCTCGGCGTTTTCTACTTCGGCATTTTCAGTGACAGCCTGATTGAAAAGTTTTCCAGATCAACCGCCGCGCCGGTCGCAGTCGCCGGAAAATAAAATTTGACAGTTATCAGTTATCAGTTATCAGTTATCAAATATGAATAATTCAACTGATAACTGATAACTGATAACTGATAACTGATATGTCTATTCGGGAAAAATTGAGCGATGAATGGATTCCCGCGATTTACCGCGAAAAGGTGCGGTCGCAGCGGACTCGGGCTTATCACCTCGACATCGCGCAGACCGAAAACCGCGCCGATATTCTTCACACTTTGCTCGGCATCGAACTTCAAATCGGCAATAAACGCTTTGCCTGTCCCGATTTATCAACCGCCAGATATTTACAGGTTTTCGCCCGTCTCGGCTGTCAAAACGTCGCCATTCCCTACGACATCACCAAAATCTCGATGCTCGCCGACGAACTCGAAATCTCGTGGCACAAAACCATTCTGTTATTTGAAGAATCGAGCGAAGACAAAATCGCTTCGGCTCGCGGTCGGATGCGCTCAAATCTGGTTAAAGAAATCCGCCACGAAATCGAAGAAATCGGCGCAGGTTCGCTGATGCCCGAATTTCGTCAAACAACCAGTCAGAGGAAGGATAAAGGATAAAGGCTGAAGGATGAAGGATGAAGGATGAAGGATGAAGGATGAAGGATGTAGTAAGATTTCGCTTTTTCCCGTATTACAAAATTTTATTTAATGAATTAATATTTTGCTTTGTTCTTTTACTCATCCTTCATCCTTCATCCCTCAATAAACGCTTATGTATTATGATGACGACGGCAACGAACTCGATATTTCCAATCTTAAAATGCCCGATTTGTGTCAAAGCTGCGAAAAAAAAGATGATCAGCGAGAGGAAATTCTCTGTAATCTCAATCGTTTAGACCAGCAAAACGATGACGATTTCCAATGCGGAGCTTATCAAAGTCGCTACGGGTTGCTTGAAGATGATATAATCGTCTGATGCGCCGAAAACCGATATTACGGCGCGAATTATAAGATTATGCTCGATGCCGGATTAAGTTTACCGAAAGAATTTCAGGAAGCGCAAAATTTGCCGTTTCCATATAACAATCAAAATTTTTGCCGCTATGAACCGATTGAAAAAAAGATCGAACACGCCAAAGTTTTGATTATGAACAATCTTTTGCGCTACGACACCGATTTGTCGGAACTGGCGCACGAAGAGTGGAAGGAAGCCGCCGAAGGCAAACTGAAATTCGAGCGCAAAATTTCGGGAATGGCTTGCGACAACATTGCCAAAAATGTTCTCCGGCTCGTCAAACGCCCGAAATCGCTGACCGTTCATTTATCGGAAGTCGGCGAAGCCGCGAAATCTTTTAATCCCGACGCGATTGTCATGAGCGGAACGCTCACCGATTTTGATTATTACAATCCGGCGCATCTCGAAAAATTCGGGCGTTTCATCAAAAACACCAAAATTCCCGTTCTCGCCATCTGCGGCGCACACCAACTTGTCGGCGTGTCGTTCGGCAATCGTCTGACGACGCTCGACGATCTCGAACCGTCCGAAAAACGCACCAACCGCGTCAACGAATATCAGTATCGTTTCATCAAAATCACCGACGACACCGATCCGATTTTTAGCGGAATCGGCGGCGGTGAAACTCTCGAAGCCCGCGTTTGGCAGGATTACACGATTCAGGACGACATCCTCCGCGTCTGGCAAAACCACGGCTTGCAGGTCGAAGGCATTCCCGAAGGCTTCAAAATGCTGGCGACTTCATATCTCTGCAAAAATCAAATGATGGTCAAAAACACCGACGGTCAAATGATCTATTCCGTCCAATTCCACCTCGAAAAATCATTCGAAGACTGGTCAAAAAACCCGACCCGCTGGCAGCACCCGAACGAATCACGCGACGGCAGAATTTTGTTCGAAAATTTTTTGAAACTGGCATTGAAGCATAAATGATGATTTCGATTGGAACTCAACAGCGTTGATAATAACCAAAATTGACGCACTATCAACGTCGTTGATAATTAATGTAATTCCCCATACTATCAAGGGATTGGTGTCAATAAGTAGTTCGACTTTTTCTTAATTTCCCAGATCGCTATGAATTGTAAAAATATGAAAAGAAAATTGATGTTACTCTTAATGGTATTTTTGGTGCAGATACCTGTCGTTCTAGCTCAAGACGGCGGTCAACCAATCGAAGGAACTGATTCTTTTGAATATCAAACTGATGACGAAGGGCGCAGTTGCTATATTTACGGCAACTACGTTTTCATAACCGTTCCCACAGAATATAATGGCTTTCACATTAACGTCTACAAAAGAACAGGCAATAATTCAAGCGGCACAGTGTCTCCGCGAAACGTCTGTCAAAATAGCAGACGTAATCCGTATATGGTTCTTAAAGACTCTGACGACCAATTTTTTAGCGGACTTCTAGGCGACAAACTTTTTATTGACGGCGGAACGGGACCAGATTCGAGAGACCTTAAAATAATTGATTTAAAGTCCAAGAAAACTATTTATTCAGTCGAAGCTCACGAAGTTGGCAAAGTTACAGGTAAAAGATTTCTAACTTATTTTGAATTTTCTAATAATAAAAGACCTTTGAAAGAATGTCTGAAAGCAAGAGAGTGGCGCAAGTCCGGTTTTAGTATCGGTTGGATTCAACAGGTTAGACTTGACGTGCAAACGATGAAGAAAACTTCTATCGGTAAGGTTTCCTGCACAGCATTGCAGTGATATTTAAAACGATAAAACTTCACTTTATTAACAAATGCAAAGCCGGATGACCTCCAATGTGTGGGTGCAAACAGTAACTTTGTATTAATATCTTTGTAGCGTGAGACCAGTAAATTGCCAGTAGTATTAGCAGGTCTTTGGCTTCCTTTGGTGAAAACCGCACAATGCGTGTTAGAAAATATTATGTCCAAATTTTTTGCACTCCTTTTATTTTGTATATTCTTTTCTAGTTGTTTTAATAGCACTACAATCAACGCTTCAAAAGATTTAGAATATTATCCGCTTCCGAAAAATGCTCAGTGGGAATATCAGGCAAAAGGCGGCTTGGGTTCTGATATTACAAACGCTAAGGTTATTAGAAACATTGACGGGGAAATTTTGATTAGTGGAAAAACCTATACGAAAATTAAAACTTCGTCGCCGAATAATTCAAAATCAGAAGGCAATTCTTTTGAGTTTTATAGAATTGATAAAGACGGACTTTACATCATCGAAAATGACAAACCAACAACGAAAGAATATTTATGGCTTCCAATACCAATTCCTGAACAAACTTCTTGGAGATTAACCGACGGTAACGAAGCCAGCGAAGCTAAAGCAGAAAAAATTACTGCATTTGAAGTTAACGGAAAAAAATATACCGATTGTTTGAAGATTACTGTTTCTAAAAATCAAAATGGAAATCCGATTACAGCATTTTATTATCTTTCAAGAGGTATTGGCTTGATAAAATTGGATACTAAAGGTCAATTTATGGGAACGAACTTATCTGTGGAAATGAATCTTGAAAACTACAAGTCAGGTAATTGATCGGTAAAAATCAGGATGTAACCTTACTGAATATGATGTTCGGTGTTTTCAAAATAAAACAGTTAATATAGATAAATTTTTACTTTTAGTTAACGGACTCAACAAATGAATGATAAAGCGTCTATTCACGCGACCCTGACGATGAGCCTTATGTTAATCCGGCAGTCGAAACAGAAGCCGATTTTTTGGTCAGCCGCGATAATAATTTGCTTAACTTGATGACTGATTATACTTTGGAAGCGAAAGAGTTTCGACAAAAATTTCGTCCTTTACGAACGGTTGAGCCATTAGAATTTCTGAAGGAAATGCGAAAGTTAGAGGATGAAAGCAACGTATCGTAATTAACGCGCTAAACCAACAAATCTACAGACGTGAGGGCGAAACAGCAGCTTTCTTAAAAACGCCGCTTGGTAAATCTCAAATTGCGTGACGGCGACTTTTCCCTACGTCATCTCAATCATCAAATAAATAACCCAATTTCTAATTCTATGAAGCAGATTCACGGCGAAAAGGTTGGCGGCATCGGCGTTGAATCGCAGACGAGATGCGCTCATTATCATAGCGAACTTGATATTATCGCTATCAGATTCAAATGCTGCGGCGGTTGGTTTCCGTGTTTTGAATGTCACCGGGAAACGACCGAGCATTTGCCGGAAGTTTGGGCGATGACGGAGCGTGATGAGAAAGCGATTTTGTGCGGCGGGTGCGGGCATCAATTGACGATTAACGAATATTTTAACTGCGGAGCGGTTTGTCCTAACTGCGAGCGAAATTTTAATCTTAAATGCGCGAATCATTACGAATTATATTTTGAAATCGAGGCGAAAACCCGTGTGTGAGGAAAGAATTATGGATGAAATTTACTTTAACCTCAGTTCGGAATAAAAAGTTATAACCGCAAAAAGGCACAAAAGACATATAAAAAGCAGGAAGAAAAAAATCTTTTTTGCGCCTTTTGTGTTTTTTTGCGGCTGTTTTTTTGTTTTTGCTGATCCCGAACTGAGGTTAATTTAGAAAATTATCATAGTCTTTTTTGATGATTTGGTAGCAATTACACGCGGCTGTTTGCAATCCTTCGCGGTCGAGAATCGAGAGGCTGCCGCGATTATAGCTGATTAATCGCTGCTGCTGGAGGTTGGTGGCGGCTTTGTTGACGGCTTCGCGGCGAACACCGAGCATATTCGAGAGAAATTCCTGCGTGATTTGAAATTCGTCCGCGTGCATCCGGTCGCCGGTCATCAGCAGCCAGCGGGCGAGGCGCGGTTCGATTATGTGGAAACGGTTGCACGCCGCCGACTGCGCGATTTGCGTCATCAGCGAATGCGTGAACCGCTGCAAAATTCTGGGCAGTTCGCCGGTTTTGCATTCGTCGAGAAAATCATCAGCCGACATTTTCAGAGCGAAACCCGCGCCTTGCACGACGGCGCGATTGTTGGAAGTTTTGACACCCAAAAACACGGGAAGTCCGACCATTCCTTCGTTACCGACGATGCCGACTTCGAGTGTCGAATTAGCTTCGACGGCGGAGAGCAGGGAAACGATGCCGCTTTCGGGAAAGTAAACATCGCTGATTACGTCGCCGTGTTCATAAACATCTTTGTTAAAAATCAATTCGATTCGTTCGGTTTTGGCAAGTATATTTTGATAAGTTTCAATAGGTAAAGTGGCGAGCAAACGGTTTTTGGATTGGTTTTTTTCGGTCATTCTAAATCTCCCTTGGTTCGGTCGTGTCGGTAAAAAAGACAGCAGACGGCACAAAAAGAAGTTGGTTAGACCAATCCCGATGTCGAGTGGTGAATTTGTAAAAGAACAATCAGCGGATTTAACGGTAACAGATAAAATTTATTGTCGCAGGCAAATTAATTAAAAGTTCGTGAAATGCCTCTGCCGAGCAGACGATTGTATTCTTCGTTGACGACTTTGTAGCATTCGCAGACGGCATCTTCCAAACCTTGCCGATCAATCACGGTCATTGTTCCGCGACTATTGAGAATCAATTTCCGGGTCGCCAATTTCTGCGCCGCGAGCGTAATTCCTTCGCGCCGAACGCCGAGCATATTCGAGATTAAATCGTGCGTCATCACCAATTTATCCGAATCGAGCCGGTCGTGACTGAGCAATAACCAGCGGCAAAGCTGTTGTTCGATTGAATGCAGACGATTACAGACGGCGGTTTGCGAAATCTGCGTCATCAACGCCTGCGTGTAGCGCAAAAGCAATTCCTGAAATCTGCCGCCGAGCGCAAATTCGGCTTTCATATCCGTAACCTTCATTCTGACGGCACTGCCCGCGCTTTGAATAATCGCGCGGCTCGTCGTCGTGTCCCCGCCCATAAACAGCGAAACTCCGATAATTCCGTCATTGCCGACCACGCCGATTTCAGCCGTCGCGCCGTTTTCCATAATATAAAGCAGAGAAATAATCGCGGTCGTCGGGAAGTAAACGTAATCCATTTTCTCGCCGGATTCGTAGAGAACTTCGCCGAGTTTGAGTGAAACTGATTCCAGTTTAGATTTGACGCGCTCAAAATCGGCTTCGGAAAGTGCGTCGAGCAGAAAATTTTTTCGGGCATCGTTCGGATTTGCAGTTGCGGGCATATTTTTTCTTTTGTTTTTATAAAATTCTAATGCCGCATCGAGAAACAAATAAACGATAACAGATCATTACAACAAAAAAAATAATGTAAGTATGTGCGCCAACGCACACATTAAAAAAAATTAATGCGCGATAACACACTTAGCGGAAATAAGCCTAAGCAGCGGTTTAAAGCAAAATTCAATCGAAAGAATATTATACGCCAATTATCAATTTAACAATAATGCTTAGTGTTTCGATAGATTTAGAGATTTGCAGAAAAGTTCAAACGGTATTATTTGGACTAAAAGATTTTCTTTTTTTCTGTGCTTAAGCGAACTTACAAAGGTTTATTTATTTTTTAAAATAAAATTATTAACTCAAAGCTGTTGATTGAGAATTTAAGTGTCTCACCGAAAATACTTCAGGTTATCACCCTTTTGATAACCTGAATTATTTTCAGCAAAGACATCTGTCGCTGATTCAGTGAACTAAAAGGATGGTGCGGCATCGTCCTTACTTTTTATCAAGCCGGGGAATAATTTCAGATGGAGATAATTTTATTTTTAATTTATTACTGCAAATTACAACTGAGCGTAATGTTCGGCTTTCATTATACTTCCCAGCCGCTGGACATATTTTGGCGTTGGGATTACTGGAAACGCCAGTCAAAGCGTCAATCCTATCGCCGCTTTTGAGACGGGAGATTGAAATAATATGCAGATAATTTTATTTTCGGCAGACTATTTCAAAATGTTGTTCGATGTTTGGACAGGCAAACGCGAAACCCGTTACCCGTTAAGTGTGCAATGGCGTTGGCGGTATAAAAATTACAAATAGCTTTAAATGTCACTCTTATTAACAAAAGATTCGATGCCCGAAACAAAGACCGGCGCGGCAGTGCGGACAATTCAACCGGCAAATCGGGAAACGGCTTCGACTATCCTTCAAAGAATTGCCGGCAAAGACAAATCCGCCGTTGCCGAGTGTCTCGACGAATATGGAAATTTTATTTGGACGCTGGCGAAAAGATTAACCGATTCCGACGAAGCAGCGGAAACGGCAACGCAGCAGATTTTTATTGATATTTGGAATTATGCCGAACGCGGCGGCAAAAGCCGGTTTGCCGAAAAACTTGTCATCGGGCTGATTGCGCGGCGGCGTTTGATTAAACACCTGCCGCCAGCCTGACAGAATCTATGTTGAAACATAGGTAAGCGAGCAAAGGGAAGGAACGGGCGGAATTTTTAGATCATTTAGAGATTTCGTCCGTTAAAATCAGCAAATAAATAATTATGAATTCCCCTGATAAATTCCGAATTCTTTACGCCGAAGATAATGAAGACGCTTGTGTAATGGTCACGGTGATGCTGAAATTTGACGACATTATAGTTACCTGCGCGAAATCCGTTGCCGAAGCCATTCGGCTGGCACAAACCGAACATTTCGACTTGTTTCTCTTAGATTCCAGATTTCCTGATGGAAGCGGGTTGGATTTGTGTCGTCATCTGCACGAATTTTATTCGCAGATCCCGATTCTTTTCTATTCCGGCAACGCCTTTCCCGCTGACCGGCAAAACGGCTTGGCAGCCGGCGCAACCGATTATCTGATTAAGCCATACACTGAAAATCTGGGCGAAAAGATTTTAAAAACTATTGAACATTCTCAAAAATCCGTTACGGAAATTGCTCTCAGTTCTTTAGAGAAATTACCGGTAAACGCGAACAAACGCCCGTTTTATTATAGCTGATCCCTGAGCAATTTTTCGAGCGCGGCAAATTTTTCGAGCATCTGTTCCTGAACGCGGTCGGTTTTTTCGTGGAGTTCGGCGATTTCGAGTTCGGCTTTGATGTTGATGTCGTATTCGATGTCGGCGCGAACACGGTCTTTTTCGGCTTGGCGATTTTGTGAAATGAGGACGAAACACGAGAGAAAAATCGCTTCAAGCGAGACGATCATCGTTAAAAGTCCGAATGGAAACGGGTCGAATTGCTCGATGCCGAAGTTCAAAGTATTGATTAAAATCCAGACGACGAACCAGACGATGTTGATAACCAGAAAATGAACGCTGCCGGAAAACCACGCGATCCAATCGGAAACGCGCTGAATGGCTGAGAGTTTTTCTTCAAATTCTTCGTTGACGTTGCGCGAGATGCGCGTTCGCAAAAGATTGTCCGCTTCGCGCAGCATCGCGCTCATTGATGCCAGCATATTAAGTCCGGCATCGGGTTTTTTCTGAAACAAAAGCAGCAAATCGTCGCGGTCGAGCGCAAATAATTCGGAATCTTTGAGGGCGAGCGCGGTCGCCGAACGCGGGCGATTGTCGAGCATCGAAATCTCGCCGAAAATATCGCCTTCGTCGGCAACCTTTAAAACGATTTTCTGTCCGGTCGTATCTTTGACATAAAGCTCGATTTCGCCCGACCGAACGATGTAGAGCGATTCGCCCGCATCGCCCGTTCTGAATAAAATATTGCCCGCCCCAATTCGTTCCGCATCAATGACGGCGGCAAGTTCGCCGAGTTCGTCGTCGTCGAGAAACTCAAACAATTTAATTTCGCTTAATTCTTCGATATTACAAGGCATTTTCAAACATTTGACGCGGCGAACTTATAAAAAGCTGCCGCGCCTGTAAATTCAGATAATTACTTTTTGCAGATTTAACTCGGAAAACAATCTTCAGGGACATTTTCGAGCGTGTTTTTCATCAGCATATCAACGACGGCGTTAAAATCTCCGCCCGATTCTTCAAAAACCTTGAGTTGATCGTCGGCTGACGTGCCGCGTTCCAAGATCGTATGAATATGTTCGATTTCCTGACGTGAACCGAGATTATCAACCACGTCGTCAACAAATTCGAGCAGTTCGCGGATCAAATCTTTGACCGGAACTTCCTTTTGTTTGCCGAGATCGAGCAGTTTGCCTTCGAGACCGTAACGCACCGCACGCCATTTGTTTTCCTGAATTAAACGCCGGTGATAAAGGCGAAATCCGAGATTTCTATCCATCAAGACGGTCAATTTGGCGACAATCGCCTGAAAGAGCGCGGCGATGGCAATCGTGTCGTCAACGCGCGTCGGGATGTCGCAGATGCGGTATTCGAGCGTCGGAAATTTCGGATGCGGGCGAATGTCCCACCAGATTTTCGTCGCGTCCTGAATACAGTTCATTTTGACCAGCAGATCAACATAGCTTTGATATTGCTGTGCCGATTCAAAATGATCGGGAATGTCGGTGCGCGGGAATTTTTTGAAGACTTCCGAACGATAACTTTTCAGTCCCGTATTAAATCCGAGCCAGAAAGGGCTGGAAGTCGTTAGTGCCAAAACGTGCGGAATAAAATAGCGCGAGGCGTTCATAATATGAATCTGACGGTCTTTGTCGGCGATGCCGACGTGAACGTGAACGCCGAAAATCAGCAGACTGCGGGCGACCATCTGCAATTCCTGCACGAGCAGTTTGTAGCGGTCGTGTTCAAAAATTTCCTGTTCGCTCCATTTGGAAAACGGGTGCGTCGAAGCGGCGACTATTGCCATTCCTTTTTTCCGCGCCAAACCGGAAATAATGCAGCGCAGTTTGGTCAAATCTTCGCGGGCTTCCTGTATATTGTGGCAAACGCCCGTGCCGACTTCGATCATTGACTGGATCATTTCGGGCTTGATTTGTTCGCCTAAAAGCAGCTTGCCTTCTTCCAGGATTTCCGAAACGTGCGATTTCAGTTCGCGTGTTTCCGGGTCAACGATTTGAAATTCTTCTTCAATTCCGAGGGTATATTGATCAAACATAGATTTTCTCCGACAATTTAAACTAACGAATTACTTGCGAAAAAGATTTTGAATTTACAGTTTAAAATTTAGCATTCGCTTTGCCAACCTCGTATATCACGGTTGATGAACAACCGAAAAGTTTCGCACAAATAAACCTGAATCTCGATTAAAAAGTCGGCGTTTTTTTTATCACAGACGGACACTGATTGAAGATGATAAAAACAGATAAATTACTGATTTTGTTAATCTCTTGTTTTTATCATTGTCTTCTATCAGATTTCATCCGTGTTCATCTGTGGTAAATTCCTGAGCTTATTTCCAATCAAGACCGAGATCAAACAAGCTCGAATTCTTCCTTCAACAAATGTTCTTCCGAACTGTTCAAATCTTGAAAACGAATGCCGACACCGTGTCCGGGATCAATATAAACGATTGTTCCTTTGAGCGAAACGTCTTTTTCAGCGATATTAATCGTCATAAAAATCGGCGTTCCGAACGGCAGTTCGGCGGTCGTCGTCATATACAAACCGCCGATGCCGATGTCGCGCGTGTTGGCGATGCCGGTCGCGTCGCCGCCCTCGAATTTGACATCTACAATCAGTTTTTTACGGTCGGTCGTTCTTCTGTCAGAAGCCTTGATTTCTTCGGCAACATCGTTTTTAGTCATTTATTCCTCACATTTAAGAGTTAATTTCAGGCAAGTTTGAAACATCAACTTTCAGACATTTTAGCTTAATTTACTGAAAACGCACACTTTTCGGTCAATTAAATTCCATAATAATTGATCGCGTTATCGCGGCTAAACTGCCTGTTTGCTCATATCTTTCGCCGTTTTGAGAAAAACTTTGGCGGCGTGTGATAAAACCGAATTGCGCCGGTAAATGATGTTGAGCTTTCTTTCGAGTTTCATTTCGGAAACAGACAAAGCGATAACCTGCCCGTTGTTAATTTCAGTCTGCGCCGTCAGTCTCGGCACGAGCGCGACCCCGACATTTTTTTCGACCAGCCGTTTAATCGCTTCGAGCGACGGCAGTTCAATCGGAATACTGAGGCGCGTGTCGTATTTTTCAAAGGTTTCGATGACCTTTTGGCGATACGGTGATGAAGCGTTGTGCGCGATAAAATTTTCGCTGCCGAGTTCCTTGATCGAAACTTTCGCCTTTTTCGCCAACGAATGTTCGGGCGAAACGATCAGCACGAGTTCGTCGGTTAAAATCGGCACGGAAATCACCGAATTGTCCTGCGGCGAAAATGAAATCACGCCGAGTTCGACTTCCCGCGCCATCACTTCCTTCGGAATGCGGCTCGCCACGCCGCGATGAATCTCGACCTTGACGAGCGGATGTTCCTGACGAAACTGTTCGATAAACGGCAGCAGACAAAAAACCGTATGTTCGTTTGCGCTGATCGAAACTTTGCCGTGCTGCAAATCGCGCATTTCCTTGATCGCCGTGTGCGCCGTCTGCCGCAAATTGAGCATCTGTTTGGCATAATCGAGCAAAACTTCGCCGGCGAGCGTGAGCGTTCCGTCTTTAGACGAACGGTCAAAGAGTTTTTCGCCGATCTCCTGTTCGAGACGGCGAATTGATTGGCTGACCGCCGGCTGCGTCCGATTTAAAACTTCCGCCGCCCGCGAAAAACTTTTTTCACGAGCGGCGACGGCTAAAACTTCGAGTTGATTAATGTCCATATTTTATCAAGAGTTATATACGATTTACTTATTGTGCTAATGCTAACATAATTTTTAATTTTGTTACAAAAAATTATCATACTTGTTGAAAAAATTATTTTCATTCGACAAAAAACACTCTTTATTTTTACATAGACATTACAAGAAATTATCTTTTAAAATTAAATATAACTTTATTTTTCTAAAATCGTTTGCTAAACTTCCTTTAATACAATTTTGAACCGCAATTGTTAAGGAGAAATAAAAGATGAAAATAGCAATTTTTGACACGACACTGCGCGACGGCGAACAGTCGCCGGGATGTTCGATGAATCTGCCGGAGAAAATAAAACTGGCGCGGCAACTCGAATTTCTCGGCGCGGATATTATCGAAGCCGGTTTCCCGATTGCGTCCGAAGGCGATTTTCGCGCGGTCAAAGCCATCGCTGAAGAAATCGAAAACATTAAAGTCGCCGCGCTCGCCCGCACTAGTGCGCTCGACATCGAACGCGCCGCCGCCGCACTCGAAGACGCGAAAAAACCGCGCATTCATACGTTTGTCGCAACATCCGACATTCATCTCGAATACAAACTCAAGAAAACCCGCGACGAAGTTTTGGAAATGACGCGCAACGCCGTCCGGCTCGCGCGAACGCACGTTGACGAAGTGGAATTTTCCGCCGAAGACGCGACGCGCAGCGATCCCGAATTTATGTGCCAAGTCTTAAAAGTCGCAGTTGCCGAAGGCGCGTCAATCCTTAATATTCCCGATACCGTCGGCTATACTCTGCCGACCGAATACGCCGATTTGATTCGCAAAGTCAAAACGGAAGTCGTCGGCGATAGAGATATTACGATCAGCGTCCATTGTCACAACGATCTCGGTCTGGCGGTCGCCAATTCGCTCGCGGCGGTCGCCGCAGGCGCGACGCAGGTCGAATGCACGATCAACGGCATCGGCGAACGCGCGGGCAATTGTTCGCTCGAAGAATTCGTGATGGCTTGCACGGTTCGCGCCGACAAAATCCCGTTTCAGACGAACATCGAAAATTCGCAGCTTTACCCGACGAGCCAAATGTTATGTGCGATTGTCGGTTTTGACGTGCAGCCGAACAAGGCGATTGTCGGACGCAACGCCTTCGCGCACGAAGCCGGAATTCATCAGCACGGCGTTCTGAGCAATCCTTTATGCTACGAAATTATGACTCCCGAATCGGTCGGCGTGGCGGGCAACAGCATCGTTCTCGGCAAACATTCGGGCAGACACGCTCTGATTGCCCGTTACGAATCGCTCGGTTACAAGCTCGAACCGTTTGAAGTCGGCGAAGTTTACACGAAATTTACCGATCTCGCCGACCGCAAAAAAAATATCTACGATCAGGATTTGATTTCGCTGCTGCACACGGTGCAGAATTTTCAATTTGAGGCACAGTTCGCTTAAAAGTAACGCAGCCCGTCCCGGCTGCCGTCTTGAAAGCGTCCCGCTTTCAACAGATTCTTCACAGTTCTATTAATTCAACACGCCTCTGCGGGACGCAAAGGCGACGGCAGCCGGGACGGGCTGCGTTACTTTAACACGCCTCTGCGGGACGCAAAGGCGACGGCAGCCGGGACGGGCTGCGTTACTTTTATGAAAATTGCATTTTTACCCGGCGACGGCATCGGCGTTGAGGTTTCACGCGAGGCGCAGAAGGTTTTGCAGGCGATTAGCGAGACCCGCGATATTGAATTTGAATTTACCGAAGCGGCAATCGGCGGCGCGGCGATTGACGAATTCGGGACACCTTTGCCGCAGGCGACGATTGATTTGTGTTTGAGTTCGGACGCGGTTTTATTGGGCGCGGTCGGTGCGCCGAAATACGATGATTTTCCGGCGGACAAGCGACCGGAAACCGGACTTTTGCAGATTCGTCAAAAGCTCGAAGGCTTTGCTAATTTACGTCCGGCGAAAATTTATAAAGCTCTCGCGGAAAGTTCGCCGCTCAAGCCGGAAGTTTTGGGCGACACCGATTTGTTGATCGTCAGAGAATTATTGGGCGGACTTTATTTCGGTCAGCCGCGCGGATTTGACGAAAACGGCGGCGATCAAAAAGCCTTTAACACGATGCACTACACCGTCTCCGAAGTCGAACGGGTCGCCCGCGTCGCTTTTGAATCGGCACGGACGCGCGGCAAAAAACTCGCATCCGTTGATAAGGCAAATGTGCTGGAAACCTCGCGTTTGTGGCGCGAAACGGTCAATAATGTCGCCAAAGAATTTCCCGACGTGCAGCTCGAACATTTCTACGTTGATGCCTGCGCGATGATGCTTGTCACGAATCCGAGCCGCTTCGACGTGATTTTAACCGAAAATTTATTCGGCGATATTTTATCCGACGAAGCGGCGGTTTTGACCGGCTCGCTCGGAATGCTTGCGTCGGCGACCGTCGGCGGCAAAGTTGATTTATACGAACCCGTCCACGGCTCCGCGCCCGACATCGCGGGCAAAAATATCGCCAACCCGTTTGCGATGATCGTTTCCGCCGCGATGATGCTGCGCCACACGGCGAAACGCGCCGATCTCGCCGAACTGATTGAAACGGCAATCGAAAACGTCTTGGAAAAAGGATTCAGAACCGTTGATATTTCACGCGGAAACGAAGAAAAAATCGTTTCGACGACTGAAATCGGTGATCTGGTAGTGAACGAAATAAAAAGCAAATCCGAAATTCAAAGTTTCACCTCGAAGGTCTGAATCTAAGCTGAAATATTTCACGACTATCAACTTTAAACTTTGCACTATAAACTATTCAGGAAAAATTTCCGGGATAGTTAAAAGTTTATAATTAATAATTTATAGTCGTGTGTTTCAAATTAAACATTCAATTTCTGAAATTATGCCGAAAACGCTTTACGATAAAATTTGGGAACAGCACATTGTTCATTCCGAAACGGGCAAACCGTCGCTGCTTTATGTTGATCTGCATTTGATTCACGAAGTCACGACACCGCAGGCGTTTGCCGGTTTACGTTTGTCGAACCGCCAAGTGCGCCGTCCCGATCTGACGTTCGGAACGGTTGACCATTCGATTCCGACGAAAGACCTTCATCTGCCGTTTAATGATCCGATTGCGTGGACGCAGGTTGAAACTTTCCGCCAAAACTGCCGTGAAAACTCGATCAAATTTTTCGATCTCGGCGAAAAAGGACAAGGCATCGTCCACGTTTTTGCGCCCGAACTCGGTTTGACCAAACCCGGAATGACCATCGTTTGCGGCGATTCGCACACGGCGACGCACGGCGCGTTCGGTGCGCTCGCGTTCGGCATCGGCACGAGCGAAGTCGAACACGTTCTGGCGACGCAGACTTTACAGCAGTCGAAATCGAAAAACCTAAAAATCAACGTCACCGGCGAACTCGGTTTCGGCGTGTCGGCGAAGGACATTATTCTCGCCATTATCGGCAAAATCGGCACGGACGGCGCGAACGGCTGCGTCATCGAATACACGGGTTCGGCGATTGAAAATCTCTCGATGGAAGGCAGAATGACGCTCTGTAATATGAGCATCGAAGCCGGAGCGCGTGCCGGAATGGTCGCGCCCGACGATAAAACTTTTGCATATTTAAAAGAGAGAGAATACGCGCCGAAAGGTGAAGATTGGGAAAACGCCGTCGCATTCTGGCGCACTCTGCCGACCGACGAAGATGCCGTTTTCGACCGAATCGTCGAGATCAACGCCGCCGAACTCGAACCATATGTTTCGTGGGGAACTTCGCCGGGAATGGTCACGAACATCAGCGGAAAAGTGCCGGATTTGTCCGACGCGAAAGACGAAACCGAGAGAAAATCTTACGAACGCGCTCTTGAATATATGAATTTGGAGCAGTCGCAAAAAATCACCGACATCAACATTGACCGCGTGTTTATCGGAAGCTGCACGAATTCGAGAATTGAAGATTTACGCGCCGCCGCCAAAATTGTCAAAGGCTACAAAATCAGCCCGAACGTCAGCGCGATGGTCGTTCCCGGTTCGCAGACGATCAAAAAACAAGCCGAAGCCGAAGGTCTCGCGCAGATTTTCACCGACGCAGGTTTCGACTGGCGCGAATCCGGCTGCTCGATGTGTCTGGGAATGAACGAAGACATTTTAAGCGAAGGCGAACGCTGCGCTTCGACATCAAACCGCAACTTTGAAGGCAGACAAGGACGCGGCGGCAGAACGCATCTCGTCTCCCCGACAATGGCGGCGGCGGCGGCAATCGCCGGACAGTTTGTTGACGTGCGGGATTGGAAGATTAAAGAATAGTTTTCAGAAAGTTGCAGGAAAATGTTGGAATTTCTAAAAATTTAAAAAGTTTCCAGTATTCAGTAATTTCTGCTTTCTGTTTAGTATTTTTGGAATTTTCTACAGACTTTCTGAAACTTTCTGAAAACTTAAAAAGAAATGAATAAATTCACGAATCACACAGGCATCGCCGCGCCGATTTATCAAGCAAATATTGATACGGATCAGATTATTCCAAAGCAGTTTTTAAAAAGCATCGAGCGCACGGGATTCGGAC
Organism: Pyrinomonadaceae bacterium; assembly: GCA_965247235.1. Classification (GTDB taxonomy): domain Bacteria; phylum Acidobacteriota; class Blastocatellia; order Pyrinomonadales; family Pyrinomonadaceae. The sequence goes on along the minus strand of OZ252004.1, from coordinate 3,578,762 downwards.
AATTTTTGTTTTATGACTGGAGATTCGAGCCGGACGGCGCGGAGAAACCGGAGTTTGTCTTGAATCAGCCGCGTTATCGAAACGCTTCGATGCTGCTCGCGGGGAAAAATTTCGGCTGCGGCAGTTCGCGCGAACACGCGCCTTGGGCATTGGAAGATTTCGGTTTCCGCGTCGTCATCGCTTCCGCGTTCGCCGATATTTTTTATAACAATTGTTTTAAGGTCGGAATTTTGCCGGTGATTTTAGACGAAGAAAAAGTTGCCGAACTCGTCAAACGCACCGAAAAAATTGAAAACTATCAATTAACGGTTGATTTGGAAAAATGCAAATTATTCGATTCACAGAGTTTCGAGACTGAATTCAAAGTTGATGAATTTCGCCGCTTCTGCCTGCTCAACGGTTTAGACGACATCGGTTTATCGCTCATCCACGAAGAAAAAATCACCGCTTACGAAAATGTGCGACCGCAATGGATAAATGTTTCGGCAACGATTGAAATGACGTGGGGCGAAACCGCCACCGCGCAACTCCGAGTTTACCAAAAAACGTGATAACAAAGTCGCTGTTTCGCCCTCACGTCCATTGAATGGTTGGCTGTGTCGTTATATTTTGATGCCCAATGTAAACAACACACAAGTTTCAATCTTTTCAAGCGTTGCGCCGCTAACTTCTCCTAATCTTTTCGTTAGTCTGGTTTTGTCCAGCACTCGCAACTGATGACACAAAGCAACCGACTCGCTCGACAAGTCGCCATCGCCCGCCGCAACCTGAACGCACGATGGCAGAGAGGCGCGACGTAAGTTGGTCGTGAATGGAACGGCTAAAATAGTCGTCGTAAAACGATTGATGGCGTTCGTCTGCATCACCAACACGGGACGAGTTCCAGCCTGTTCTGAACCGCGAACGGGATTGAGTTCCGCCAGCCAAATTTCACCGCGATTAATCGTCATTGTGCTGCGTCCTCACGCTCGAGATTAGCGGCGTATTCGGCTAAACCCGTTTCGGCAAGTTCGCGGTCTTCATCGGCAAACTCGGCATATAAAGCCTCAAGTTCAACGTCGTCAAATTGCGTTTCAAATTTGCGGCGTTCACGGAACTTAAGAAACTCCAAAAACTCGGCAACCGTTTGTAGTTGCCTATCGTTCAGTTCAGCCAAGTCAGTTACAACTTTTTCTTTCGTAGAAATCATACGACGTTATTTTACAACGTGTCACCAGAAATTGCATTTCAAATATCGGACTGTTTCGGAAAACCAAGAAACAGCCAACGGCTGAGATGACGTGGGGCGAAACCGCCACGCGCAACGTGAGGGGAAAAAGACAAGCCAAATAACAGAGTCGCTGTTTCGCCCTCACGTCCATTGGTAGGATGAAAGACAGGCTTTTGCCTATTGACATCCGACTTGCTGTTTGACAATCAAGTGCTTTGAATGACCTTCTAATTTGAGGGAGGTTTTTACAATGCAACAATCATTTTATGTCGGCTTGGATTTGGGTTCAAGTCAGTGTTATCAAAGTATTATCAATTCTGAAGGTGCGCTTTGTTCGGCGCGTTCGATTCCGACGAGCGAACATCATTTACGGACGGCTTTCACTAATTTGCCGGGTGCTTTCCACGTTCATCTCGAAGCCTCGGAGCTTTCCAATTGGGTCGCTTCGATTATCGAGCCGTTGGTTTCCGAAGTCATCGTTTCGCATCCGCGCTCGCTGGCGTGGATCGGCAAAGATTCACTCAAAGATGACAAAATTGATGCCGGGAAACTCGCCGAACTGCTCCGTTTGGGGCGCGTTCATCAAGTCTTTTATCAATCCGATAATTCGCGCCAAACATTCAAATATCTGGTGACGCACTACGAACAACTGTCGCGTGAACAGGCGCGTTACAAATCAAAGATCAAGGCTCGGCTGCGAACTCTCGGCATCATTCGCAAAGATTCCCGATTGTTTTCCGGCAGCGGACAAACCGCTCTGCTCGATGAAATCGAAGCGGTTTCGATCAAACAAATGATCGCTCAATCGTTTGCCGTTCTCGCTTCAATGCTTGCATCGCTGGCGCACGCCAAAGTTGCCATGATTGAAGCCGCCAAGCAGTTCGAGGAAGTCAAATTACTGCAAACCGCGCCCGATGTCGGCATTATCACCGCGTGCCGGTTTGTCGCTTATCTGCAAACTCCGCATCGCTTTTCCAACAAACGCAAACTCTGGCGGTTCTGTCGGTTGGGTGTCACCCGCCGCGAATCGAACGGGAAAAGATTGGCGCATCCACGACTCGATTCCGCCGGGGTCGGTTCGTTAAAGGACGTTTCGCGCAAAGTCTTTGAAGCGGCGCGGCGCACCAAAACGGATAATTTATTCAAGCGGTTTTACGAAATGTCTTTGCTCAATACGAAAAATGCCGTTCACGCACGGCTTTCAACGCAGCGGAAAATACTGGCGACTTTACGCGCGGTGTGGATGAGCAATCAGGCTTTTCACCACGATCTCACCGGAATCGGTTGAGTTCGAGCTTTCACAAGGCGTTCCGTTTGGCAGTTCTTTGACAAAATAACTTGCGAAATCAACCTGTCTTGCCCATCAAAGATGACTGCTTGTGGCACGGGTGGCGGCAAGTCTCCAAACTTAATTCATGAACCGCGACTTTACCAGTTGTGAGTTCCGTCCATTGGTGAGGCTGCCGCCATTCAAAAAAACATTTACCCGATACGACCATAGACCAACTTTTAATAAGTTGAAGTCTCCAATAGCTGACTGGGACAGAAAAACTAGTTCAAACTTTGAATGAGGTCTTCTGCAAATACGGCATCATCGGCAAACCCGGTAATTTCACAGTTCTTTGTTAATCAACTTGTCACGCCATCCGGCGATCATTAACAGTATCCTGCCGCAGATCAAACATATTCGGCGGCACGGTCATTCTCCGTGCTTGACTGCTTCTTTCATAGCTGAATTGTTCGACATTGCCCTCATCTTTAGGAAGGCTTCTTCGGATAAACCGTTCCGACGTTTTTGCACTCTGGATGAATTTCAAGAAACTTTTCATCCTGAAAAATTGGATTGTTTGATTTTAGGTCGTCTTTCGTTCCATAGAAGAAATCAGAAACTGAAACTTTGCAATTCGATTGTCCTTCGTCCCGTGATGGATTGTCTTGAGAATACACACCTTGCCGCCAAATGTTTCCTTCGATTTTTAACGGAGTGCGTTTGCCTTCCGCGTCAATCAAGAAGAATCTTCGTTGATACGCGCCTTTGTAACTTGGACTCGATGTGCAGATATAACCCGATTCTGGAACAACGAACTCTTGACTCAATTCGCTTCCGTCTAGCTTCGGACACTTCGGATTATCATACTCGACGCTAATCCAGCGTGGTTTCATATTGGCGGGAATCAGAAAAACTTCCTGACGAATACCGCAGGATTGGAAAAACAATGCTAAAAAAATAAATATCATCATAAGGAACTTCATTTTACCACAGAGAAGATGTCGAACGGCGGCGTTGACGTGGCGCGAAACACCGAGCAGCGTCGCCTATAATGGACGTTGATGTTTCGCGCTCACGTCCAATAACTTGTTGGGCGCGTTATTTTACAAAACTCGAAACTAAGATTACTTCTTACTCAAAACTGATTTTAGATGCACAAACCGCCCGTTTTCAAATTTGTAATAATGTTTGCCGTGGCTGCCTTCCTCTCCGTCTTCGTCTCGCATTCCGGTAAAAATTATTAGCTTGCTGTTGAGCTTAAAATCAACCGGATTGTTGTCTTCACCCAATTCGCTGTTCCAATCAGAAACCAAGCCCCAAAAATAAACTTTTCCGGTTTCAGCATCAATTACCGCGCCCGTGAAACATTCTGTTCCACAGCCCCAAAACGTCAAAATATAATGTCCGGCGAAATTAGGCTTCTCATTTTTAGCCGCCGATTTCAAACGAGTCCGATACTCTCTGTTGTCGCGTGTAATTTTAACGGGCGCGGTTTTGCCTTTGTAAATTTCAGCAACCGCGTAATCTTTGAAAAGCGGCGTTTTCTTTTGAGCGAAAACGGCTTCGTTACAACATATAATCAAAAGCGCGAAAGCAAAAGCGAACGTAAAGAATTTATTTTTATATTTATGTAAAGTCATACGATTGTTTTCAAAAGAAAGCGTCGAACGGCTGAGATGACGTGGGCAAAAACTGGCTACGCGCAAGTAGAAGTTTTAGAAGAACGATTTTAAAGAGTTGCTGTTTTTGCCTCACGTCCATTGAATTGTTCGGCATCGGTTTATTTAATAGAAACTTCTAATGTATAACGTGCTGTTGCGTCCGTTCCTATTTGAATTTCGTATTGCCCAGTTTCTAATAATTTACCTGACCAATTTAAGGCATCACCGTCAACAGGTCTTTCACCAGAAGGCGTAAGAATAGTCAAACCTGTCTTTTTACCCGTCGTTAATCTAACACTCAGAGTTTGACCAGACTTTGCGCGGAAACGATATATATGAGCCGTGCAAAGTTGAATTGTATCTTTTAGAACAGTTGAAGTTTTACCCTTTGCTATTTTAAGAGATTTGTTAATATCCGTGTCCATTCTTTTGCATTGCCCAAAACTTTCGGGCGAATTTACAACGAAACAAATGAAAAGAATAGCACTCAAAATTAGAAACTTTTTCATAGGATTAGAATTTAACTGAAAATTTTTAGAACCACACTTTACAGTTTAACACCACGTCGGAACAAGGCGAAGATGCCGAACGTTTGAGATGACGTGGGGCGAAACCAGCTACGAGCAAGCAACGGGAAAAGAAGAACCGTTTTAAGAAAGTCACTGTTTCGCCCTCACGTCCATTGATTTGTTGTGCCGCCCGTTCATTGTAGATGCGTTTGCTTTACGCTTCACGCAACAAAACGACAAACTCTTTGCCGTCTGCACAACTCTTAAAATTTTGAACTGCTTGAAAACCAGCTTTCTGGCACACCCGCAATGCTCGCTCGTTGAACGCCGCTACTGTTGCGCGAAACGCTGACGGCGAAAAACTTGAACGGGCAAAATCTAAACCGGCAGTAATCAACGTAGAGCCGAAACCGTGTCCGGTCAAATCAGGACGCAAACCGCCGCCAACGTCGAGCGCATCACTGCGATAATCTCCGCCCGGAACTTGCGCGTCTTGCCCAAAGCAAAGATACGCCACCAATTCGGTTTGCTCATTGGTCAGAGCGTAGTAAAAATTATGTGGGTCAAGCAGCGTCGGCAAATCCGCGTCAACTGAGCCGGAAGAATTATAAAAGTCATACGGCGGCTCGTAACGCCAAGCCAAAATGTTACGCGCACTTGTCTCGTCTATCGGGCTAAAGTTTAGAACCATAATTTTTGCGCCTTCACACGACTTACAAATTCAGGCGAAGCGGCACAACTATTGATTATACCGAACCATTCGGCATAACACTCTTTTTCGGGTGTTATACGGATTCATTCGGTATAATACTCTTATTCGTGTATTATACGGATTGATTCGGCATAACTCCCTTATGTGCAGAACTACTTTAAACCAATTGCTGCCCCCAATCAAGAAAAAATTATGCAGCAAAAACCTAAATTATTAGAACAAGTCAGAGCCGTTGCCAGAGCCAGACATTTGAGTCATCGCACTGAAGACGTTTATCACAATTTTATCAAGCGTTACATTTTGTTTCACGACAAACGGCATCCCAAGGAAATGGGCGCGGAAGAGATAACTGCTTTTTTGACGCATTTGGCTGTCGAAAACAAAGTCTCGGCTTCGACACAAAATCAGGCATTTTTCGCATTGTTATTTTTATATCGGGATGTTTTGCGAATCAACTTACCGAATATCGAAGGCGTTGTTCGCGCCAAACGTCCCGAACATCTTCCGGTCGTTTTTACCACGAGCGAAGCCAAAACAATTTTGGCAAATCTGACAGGCGTTCCGCTTCTGGTTGCAAGTTTGCTCTACGGCGCAGGTTTGCGTCTGACGGAAGCATTACATCTGCGCGTTAAGGATATGGATTTTGGAATGAATCAAATTACTATCCGCGACGGCAAAGGGGCGAAAGACCGCACGACGCTTTTGCCCGATTCTTTGCGTGAACCGTTAAAAACTCATTTAATAAAAGTAAAATTTATTCACACCGAAGATTTACAACGAGGATTCGGAACAGTTTGGCTGCCGTTTGCGCTTGCTAAAAAATATCCGAATGCGGAAACTGATTGGAAGTGGCAATATATTTTTCCATCCGCAAAACTTTCACCGACCCGCGAGGACAGCATTATCCGCCGCCATTACACATCACCATCAACAATTCAAAAAGCCGTCAAAGATTCGATAAAACGCGCCGAAATTACAAAACACGGAAACTGCCACACTTTTCGCCACAGTTTTGCGACCCATTTGCTCGAAAATCAATACGACATCCGCACCGTTCAGGAACTTCTCGGACACAAAGACGTGCGGACGACGCAGATTTACACACACGTTTTGAAAAACAAATCATTCGTCAAAAGTCCGCTCGACAATTAAAAATCGCCGCATTTAAAATGTAACGCAAGCGTCCCGCTTGCAGTATCGGGCGCGTCCCGCGTCCGAGTCAAAATCGTTTTTACACACGGACGCGGGACGCGCCCGACACTTCAGGCAAGATGCCGGCGTTACTTCTAAAGCGGCTTTTAAGTAAAATTAGCGACATAGACGGAATTAACCGAAGTCGAATTGGTATAAAAATTGGCAAATTCGATGAGATGCGCCGAGGCTTTGCCGAAGATTGAAGTGAGATGTTTTGTAAATGCTTCGTCGGGCGCGTCGTTTGACCAGAGCGCGAATGCGCCGCCTTTTTTGAGCTGTCGGCGGACGGATTTTAGTCCTTCGATACCGTAGAATGATTCGTTTTGCGGATCGAGAAAATGTTTCGGCGAATGGTCAATGTCGAGCAAAACGGCATCGAATTTTCGCTGATCGTCCGCCACGTCGAAACCCGTTCGCGCCAGTTCAAAAAAATCGCCCGCGCGGAGTTCGCAGCGTTTGTCCGCCGTTAAAATTTGTCCGAGCGGCACGAGACTTTTTTGATGCCAGTCAATCACTTCCTGAAATTTGTCTATCACGAGAAGGGAGCGAACATTGACATTTTCCAACGCCGCGACCGCCGTGTAACCTAAACCGAGACCGCCGACGACGACATCGAGTTCGCCTGAAAGTCCAGCCAGACCGAGATTGGCGAGTTCGATTTCGGCTTCGGTAAAAAGGCTCGACATCAGATATTCATCGCCGAGTTTGACCTCGAAAACTTCCCTGTTGTTTAGAAAAGGTTCGGGACGACGACGCAGAATCAGTTCGCCGAGCGCGGTTTGATGATAGGCGAGTTCTTCGATTTTCATAATTCTGCTGTTTCAAAATCGAAAACAATTCTTTCAATTTCCACACTTTCACCCGATAATTTTTGGATTGTTATTTAGCGTTCAAAATCTGCGCGACGGTTTCCTTTTTCAAGCCTTTGCCGTTTTTATTATTGTAATCCGACAGCGAAATCTGTTTGTCGCGCGTTGCGTCGAGCATTCCGAGTTGCCATTCTGAAATCAGGCGTAATTGAAATGCTCCTGCTTTTCGCTGACGGAATGTAGGTTTCCTTGTGCGCCGACAAATATCGGTTCGTCAGTGTTTTTTACAACCCAACACAATCCGTGTTCCGGTTCCCAATCACATTCCAGCGAAACAATCGCAAAAACATCCGCCGGGTATTCTTTGAAACGCTCGAATCTAATACCGTTTGGATGGCAATGTTGCCATATATCTTCGGGCAGATTAACATTAAGCGTGTTTGCTTCCGTTAATTCATCAATCCCTTCAATATCCTGATAATAGTATAGAGTCGCGGTTTGCAGTTCCGACCACACGAACTCGTTCCAATTCAAAAATGTTTCAACACACTTTCTTTCGTAATCTTTTTCGTCGTCATACCGGAAATCTTCTTCATACTGATCCGAATCGAACGGAATAGTTCTGCCAAATTTTGCAAAATAAACCTCGCCGGCTTTCAACGCTTTCTCTAAAATATCTTCCGACATAAATCACTCCAATTTTAGCCGACCCAATTTTAGCCGACTCAACTTCTGAATAATAACGCTGCTTTAAAGTTTCGGGTTAAATCATTCCGCTTTCAGAATTCGGTTCACGATTTCTTTCTTCAAACCGTTTCCGCCGCCGCTGCGTTTACTATAATCAGCGGGCGAAATTTGTTTGTCGCGCCACGCGTCGAGGTGTCCGACTTGGTGAACGCATTGGATCGTGCAGGTCGGAGCGCACCATTTTTCGGTGATGTATTCGCGGCGCATATCGTTGTGCGTGTATTCGTGCAGCGAAATTCCCGGCGTTCCGCGCTGCTGCGAACACCAACTGACGATTCCCTGTTCGTCAACGTATAAATAACGCGCACCGGCGCGGCATTTCCAATCGTATTCGCCGCCGTCAACGATTTTGTCCTGAAACCAGTTCCAACGCGCGTAACTGCTCGTGCCTTTGGCTTTGATTTCTTTGTAGATTCGTTTTTCGTGGTCGGTCAAACCTTTGTTCAGTCCGTCGCCGTCGTGAATCACGCCGACGGTTGACGAAAATCCTAATTCGATGGCGCGGTTAGCGATGATTAACGCTTCGTCCGGGTTCGCCACGCCGCCGCCGACGACCGAATTGATATTGACTTTGAATTTCGCGTGGTCGCGCAAGTTGACGAGTTTCGCGTCCAGAACCTTCAAACTCTTTTTTGAAACTTCGTCGGGCGTGACGTTATCAATCGAGATTTGCAGGTAATCGAGACCGACTTCGTTGAGTCTTTTGACTTTTTCCGGCTGAAAATAATAGCCGTTGGAAATCAGTCCGGCGATCATTCCGTGATGACGGATTCGCGCAATAATCTCGAAAATTTGCGGGTGCATCATCGGTTCGCCGCCCGAAATTGTCACGACCGACGTGCCGAATTCGGCGAGTTTATCAATTCGTTTGAGCATTTCGCCGATTTCCACCGGATCGCTCGTTTTGTCGTATTCGTTGCAATAAGTGCAGGCGAGATTGCACCGCCGCATCGGGACGATGTGAACTAAAACAGGATGTTTGGTCGAAGCAAACGCTTTGATCGTGTGCTTGACGCCGCGTGTAAAACGGCTGAAACTGCTGGCTTTCGGCATATTATTAAAAAATTAAAAAGCGTTTTTCCGTAATTTATCTGAAAAAATTCAATTATTCAGATGCTTTTTGATTGACGGAAGTTTGCACTGTCGGCAAAAACGCGGCGTTCGTAAACATTCGATTATAGTTTTTGCGCCGAGGGTTTTCAAATATAAAAACTTTGCGTTCTCTCGAAAATCAAATAAATGCGGTTTCGTGGAGTAGTTCGCCGCTCGCAAATCTTTCAAAACGGAGACACGAAACGTCTAAAAAACTTGTCTTGCCGTCCAAAATAATTTCCGCGAGAGCGCGTCCCGACGCGGGCGAGTGCATCACGCCGTGACCGGAAAAACCGTTGGCGAAATATAAACCTTCGACGGCGCAGCCGCCAAGAATCGCGTGATGATCGGGCGTATTTTCATAAAGTCCGGCGCGGCATTTTGCTAAAATCGGCTGTGTTTCAAATAAAAACGCGGAGCGATGTTCGGCTTTTTCGTAAACTTTGGCGACGAAAGATTCGTCAAAATTCGTGTCGAAAGAATTTTCTTCCTGCGGATCGGGAAAAGCGAAAAGCACTTCGGTATTGTCGGCATTTGCCGATTTATCAACAAAATCTCTGGCGGGGCGAAAGTGAAAACCGTTCCCGAGGTCAATCACCATCGGCGTATTTTCGGGTAATTGTTTTTGCGATTTTGCCCAGACGATTTGACGTTTCTGCGGCGTGACAGGCAAATCAATCCCGGCGGTGTTTGCCAATTCACGCGCCCGTGCGCCGGTTGCCAGCACGATTTTTTCGCATCCGATTCTGCCTTTGTCAGTTTCGACCGCGACGACTTTCCCGTTTACGGTTTCGATTGATAAAACCTTCGTTTCAAATTGAATCTTCGCGCCTTTTTCCAAAGATTTTGCCGTCAAACCTTTTAAGATCGCCAACGGATTGATAAAACCGTCGTGTTCTCCGAAACTGCCGCCGACAATATCCTCGCAATTCAAGATCGGACAAATCCCCGCAATCTGTTGCGTATCAACGATTTCGACATTTTTGACACCGAGCGATTTTTGAAATTCGACGTTGCGTTTCAGATAATTTAACTGGTTTTCATCAGTCGCAAAAAACAAATATCCGCGCGGATCGTATTCGCATTCAAAACCGCAATTCGCAAAAAAATCGAGCGAATAGAGCGACATTTTGATATTGATTTCCGTTTCAAACTGCGCTCTCGCGCCGCCGGTCGCTTTGCCCGTCGAGCCTTTTCCCTGCGCCGATTCGCTTTCTAAAATCAACACATCTTTCGCGCCGCGCCGCGTCAAATGATAGGCAACGCTCGCGCCGACCACGCCCGCGCCGATGATGATGATTTCGGTTTTCATTTTAATATTTTTCCACACCGGCAGCTTTTTGGACGAATGCGGGAATCTGCGGTGCGCCGTCGAGCGGTTTTGCGCCGAGCGTCAACGCCCAACGCCGAAACCAATCCGCGCCGTCCGCGCCGATATATTCGTCTTTCGTGCGATACGCCTGATCGCCGAGCGCGTCGCCGAGCGAGACGAATTTGTAGCCGCGTTTTTGCAGAGCCGCAATCATTTTGCCGAGACTCTGCGCGTTGATATTGTTGGCGTGAAGCAGCAATGTCTGTTTGATCTGTCTTTGAAACATCGCGTCGGATTCTTTTTCGGCGTAGCCAAATTCGTCCAGCACGAACGGAACGTATGAATCGCTGATCCGTCCGGCGAGTTTCGCGTTTTTCTGCAACAGAGCCTGATCGTAGGCGTGGGCGAAAACCCAATCGGAAACGACAATCGTGATCGGCGCGACCGTGTAACCGCGAGCGTCGAGAAAATTTTTCAAACCGTTTTTCGTCGCCTCGTCCTGTCCTGTTTTAAGATACGGGTGGCGAAAATAAATCATTTTTTTGCCGTATTTTTTGAGCAGTTCCTTCGTTACTTTTTCGCCTTTAATGATGTCTTTTTCGTAAGCGTCAAGCCCGATTTGATTGATGTCGGCGTGTGAATAGGTATGATTGCCGAGGTCAATTCCGGCATCGAGCCATTGGCGCAGCAGATTGACTTCAGATGCGTCGCGTTTGCCGTCGGGGAAAAGCTGAATTTCATTGACAAATCCGATTGCCGGAATGCCCGAACGCTTGATTTCGCCGACGATTTTGCGCGTGATTTCCCTTTCCGGTCGGTCGCCGTCGAGATCGGTGACAGTCGGCAAATCGTCAATCGTCACCGACACATATTTCTGTGCCGTCTGCGCGTCAATCGCCAACACCGTGCAAAAAATCAACAAAATAATTTTGGAGACAGCAATATTTTTTCGCATATAAAATATAAAGAAGACGAAGTTTTTTTGGTATTTTTTCGCGGCTGGTTTCCTACTCGGATTCAAACCCCGAAGCCTTTAACACAAAGTCCGGCACTTTCGGTTCGTCAGGCAGAATGTTTTCGCGCCCTTTGTCCAAAGCCCAGCGATGAAGCCACGAAATTCCGTTTCGTTTGACAAAATTATCGGGCAGTTTATAGGCTTCGTCCGTCAAAGCATTATCTAAACCGATGAATTGATAATTTCGTTTTTTGAGCATTTTAGCGATGTTGTCAAAGTAATCGGAATTGATAAAATTGGCGTGAATAAGCAAGATTTGCTTTATTTCGCGCCCGAAAAGTTTGACCGACTGGCGTTCCCAATAATCGAATTTCGCGCTCATATAAGGCACATACGCCGCACCGATCTGTTTCATCAATTTATTGTCTTTTTTGTCGAAAGCATTATCGTAAGCCCGCGAAAAAATATAATCCGCGTTATCAATCGTGACCGGCGCAATCGTGTATTTATGCTCGCTTAAAAACTTGCCGAGATCGCTTTTGGTTTCCAGACTCGATCCCGTCCAAAGATAAGGATGACGAAAATAACGCATTTGCAAATTCTTTGCTGTAAGCAATTCCTTCGTAATAATTTCGCCTTTCAAAATTTCCTCTTCATATTTTTCAAGCGAAACATTAGCAATATTGACGTGCGAAAACGTGTGATTTCCGAGTTCGAGATTCGCCGAAAGCCACGAACGCAGCAGATCAACCTGCGCTTCGTCGCGCGTGCCGCTCGTATAAAGTTTGTTTTCGTTGACAAAACCGATGGCGGGAACTTTTGCTTCGGTAATGTGATTTAACAAATTTTTCGTGATTTGCTGACGATTTTTCAAGTCATGACGCGTCGAGACAACGGGCAGATCATCAATCGTTACAGCAACAAATCTTTGCATTTTCTGCGTGTAAGCATCGAGTGACAAAAACACCAAACATAAAATGAATTTTGATAATTTCATAAATCTTTTTTGCCTGCAAACACACGAAAGTCACGAAAAGAAAACAGTAAGTTTTTTCTTTTTTCGTTTCTTTCGGATGTTTCGTGGACAGATATTTCTTACTTCGCAAACACCTGCGAAAAATCCGCGAACGCTTTGAATTCGAGCGCGTTGCCGGACGGATCGAGAAAGAACATCGTTGACTGTTCGCCGATTTCGCCGGCAAAGCGCGTTTTCGGTTCGATGATAAATTCGACACCTTTCGATTTGAGACGTTCGGCGAGTTTCGCAAATTCGCCGGTCGGCAAAACGATGCCGAAATGCGGCACGGGAACGTGATCGGCATCAACTTCGTTGCGATGGACAATGCCCGCGTTTTCCGCCAAATGCGCGACGATCTGATGTCCGAACAGGTTGAAATCAATCCATTGCTCCGAACTTCTGCCTTCTTCACAGCCGAGAACGCCGCCGTAAAATTCACGCGAAGATTCCAAATCTTTGACGGGAAATGCTAAGTGAAATAGGTTGTTCATAATTTACTCTCTACAAAATTTGCCTCAAGTTCCGAATTCGCTGAAAGCGATAAGTTTAATAGCGTCGGGTAAAATGAAGCGAAGCGCAATGACACCCGGCGAAATCCGTCAAAATCAACGGCTCGCTGAAAGTAAGCAATTACAAGACATTGAAATTCGACACTTTCAGCGTCGGAAATCTTTTTGCAATCACACGTCGGGTGTCGCTCGCGCTTTACCCGACGCTATTAAATTCGTCGCTGTCAGCGACAAGAGTGCTTTTTCAGAAATCTAAGAAGCTGTTTGAAAACGCCGGAATAGCACGCGGATTTGACGGATTTATCAAGAGAAATTAATTAAATAATCCGCGTTCATCCGCCGGAATCCGCTAAATCCGCGTGCTATTCTTTGTTTTCAAACAGCTTCTTACTAAATTAAGATTCTTGGTTTTAATCAAACTCCTTTCGCAATCTGCCGGATCGCGCCGAGATGATATGCCGTGTGCGCGAGCATTCCCATTGCTATTCCGATTTGATTTTCGTTCCACGTTTCGACTTCGGCGAGGCAGTGCAGCACGCCTTCGTAAGATTTTTTCACGCCGCCGCGCAGCGCGTCCCATTCTTCGTCGTTGACATCTTCGATCAGCCAGCTTTGCTCCCAGTTGACGCTTTCGGTTCTGCCTTTGATAAATTCGCACAAACGGTCGAGATAAAATTTGGCGTGTTCGGTGTGCGCGGCGATGGTCGCGCCGTTAGTTTCACGGGAAACCTGCGCCGCCGAAAGCTGTTCGAGCGTCGGAAAAATGCCCGCGCCGCGATCAAGATATGCACTGCCTTCGCCTTCGGGCGAGCCTTCAAAAGTTTCGCGGAAGAGATACAGAATTGATTTTAGAAACGCATCGCGGTCAATCGTCCGGCTGTTTATTTTTTTGCTCTGATCGTCAATTTCACTCATTTTTGTTAAAATTTCCTAAATAATGTCCACTGAAAATGTCGAAAAATTTACCGGCGAATTCGCCCGCGCACTGCACGAACAGATTTTTGTCAAAATGACTCTAGGCAATTATAAAGGCGCGGACGAACATCTGCAAAAGATTCTAATCCGTTTGATCGAAACGAAAAAAGGCACGAGGCTGTTCTTTCTCTATCGCCACGATACGCGCGATACGGCGAAAAATTATGAATTTGCCGAAGGCGTAAAAATCGTCCGCCAACTGCTCGGCAAAGATTTTTTCAGCGGGCATCTATTTACGACCGCTAACGATTTTCAGCTCGACATCGGTAAAAAAGGCAAATCGCGGCTCAACACGGCGAAACCGACATTTAAGGATAAACCCGTTTCGACCGCTCACGACCGCGAGAAAAAGGCGCAGGTTGATCAAAATTCGTTCTATCTGAACGCGCTCGGCATCACGACCGACGCGGGCGAAATCCGCGAAAAACAGCACGATAAATGGCGGCAGATCAACAAATTTGTCGAGACGCTGGCGAATCTTTTCGACAAATCCGAACTGCACGACCGCGCAAATTTGAAAATAGTTGATATGGGTTCGGGCAAAGGTTATCTGACGTTTGCGGCGTATGATTTTTTCAAAAATACGCGCGGTATTGACGTGGAGATGACGGGCGTAGACACGAAACAAGAACTCGTCGGATTATGCAATGACATTGCCAAAGCCGCCGAATTTGACGGTTTGCAGTTTGTCGAAGGCTGGATCGGCGATTTCGAGTTGGAAGATGTTGATATTTTAATCGCGCTCCACGCCTGCAACACGGCGACCGACGACGCGATTTTCAAAGGAATTACGGCAAACGCCGCGCTGATCCTCGCCGCGCCGTGCTGTCATCAGGAAATTCGTCCGCAGATTACGCCGCCGGAAATGCTTAAAAACGTCCTCAAACACGGCAGCATTCTCGAACGTGAAGCCGAATCAATCACCGACGGTCTGCGTGCTTTACTGCTCGAAAAAAACGGTTATGCGGCGCGGATTTTTGAATTTATCGCCACCGAACACACGCCGAAAAACAACCTGATCGTCGGCACGAGATCGTCAAAAACGATTGACGCGGCGGAACTGAGCGAACAGATTGCATCAATCAAAAGTTTTTACGGCATCAAAGAACAAAGGCTGGAAACGCTTTTAAGCGACTAACCGGAACGCCGGCAGTTTGCCTGCAATGAGCGCGAAAGCGCGAAAACGAACTCAGATTACATTCGACATTTAGTAGATAAACGCTTCGTTTGCGTCTTTGCAGACGCATTGCAAGCGAGCCGCCTGCGTTCCAATCTGAAAAAAAATTATGAATAATTTTCCTGAAAACTTAAATCTTTGGCATCAGTTTATCGAAACAAAAGACGCGGAAATCTTGAGCGAACTGCTCGATGAAAATGTCTATTTTCATTCGCCGTTCGTCTGGAAACCGAAACACGGCAAAATGATGACGACGGCAATTTTGTTGAATGTCACCGAAGTTTTTGAAGAATTCCGCTACGTCCGCGAGATCACGGACGCTAATGATTGGGCGTTGGAATTTGAAGCCAAGATCGGCGAACTGACCTTGCGCGGCGTTGATTTCGTCAAGTTGAATGACGCGGGAAAAATCGTTGATTTTGAAGTAATGATTCGTCCCGCCAACGCTTTGCAGAAATTGGGCGAAGAAATGGGCAAACGATTAGCGGCGCAAAAATTTATTTGAAGATTTGAACACGGATTGGGCGGATTAGGCGGATTAGACGGATTAAATATGATTGTTTTTTCTCTTCCCGATTGTTTTAGGCGGAAAATAATCAAGGCAATTACCTCGAAAACGCTGAAAAATTAAAACGCCGATCAATTTAAAATAATCCGCGAAAATCCGTTCAATCCGCCCAATCCGTGTTCGTTTTCCGCCTGTCGGTAAAAGTATTTTATTTAACAAAATTTTGCTAAGATTAGGCTTATGAATCGTCCCGAAAAATCAGAATACGCCGCCTTTTATGAAACTTACGTCGCGCTCGTCGAAGAAACCGACATCATTTCCGCGCTCGAAAATCAGATCGCCGAAGTTGAAAAAATCTTCGCCGCGATTCCCGAAGAAAAAGCTGATTACGCCTACGCCGAAGGCAAATGGAGCATTCGCCAAATGCTCGGACATATTATTGACGGCGAACGAATTTTCGCTTATCGCGCTCTGCGTTTTTCACGCGGCGACGAAACTGCGCTTCCCGGATTTGAAGAAAATTTCTACGTTGACGGGAGCAATTTTCAAAACGCCAAGCTCGCCGATCTGCTCGCCCAATTGACGCTTTTGCGGCAGGCAAATGTGTTGATGTTCAAAAATCTGACCGAAGAAATGTGGACGCGCACCGGCACGGCAAGCGAAAATGCCATCTCCGTCCGCGCCATCGCCTACATCTCGGTCGGACACATTCGCCATCATCTGCGGATTCTGCGTGAGAGATATTTGGTATGAAAGAGTTTTTGAACACGGATCGGGCGGATTATCGATTAGCATTAATTAAGAAAAATTTCCCGCCAAGGCGCAAAGCCGCAAAGTGAGATTTTTTGATAACGACGGAGTAATTTTTCAGCTAAAACCTGCTTTTCAATTTTTCAAAATAATCCACCCAATCCCCCCAATCCGTGTTCAATCTTTTGCGAAACATTTCATTCATTACAGACGGCAAACCTTTCCGCTTGACGTTTCATCTTAATTAGACTTAGTATTTAAGTTTGCGTTTCGACGCTGTTTTATAAATTTAGAAAGGAGTCCATTGATACAATGAAACCTGAAATTCATCCGAATTACAACGATATTACCGTTTCCTGCGCCTGCGGGAATAAATTCCAGACCCGTTCGACGGGCAAAGATTTAGACATTGAAATTTGCTCGGAATGTCACCCGTTTTTTACCGGCAAACAAAAACTGATTGATACCGCCGGACGAGTTGACCGCTTTAACAAGCGTTATGCCCGCGCCGCCAAATAAACAAATTTTTGTGAAAATTTTCATTCAAATTTATTAGCCGTCTAAAAACTTAACGCCGACGCTTTGCGCCGTTCGCTCTTGGTGTAAAATCATCCAAGAGCGAAAAGCTCCCAAAGTTTCGGCGTTAAGTTTTTTTTGTTGTGCAATTCGCCGCCAATTAAACATTTTTTATTAGAAGGAATTAATATTTAATAAAGCTATGACACTAAAATCCAAACAGCGCAAAATCGGTTATCTGCAAATTTTAACGGCGTTGCAGCGCGACATCATCGTTGGCGGACAAGCCGTTATGGAAGGCGTAATGATGCGAACGCCGACGGCTTATGCCATCGCCTGCCGCAAGAAAGACGGCACAATCGTTCACACGGCGGAATATCTGCCGAAATGGAGCGATAAGCATAAATGGCTTAATTATCCGGTGATTCGCGGCGGCGCGACGTTGATTCAGTCAATGGCTCTCGGCATCAAAGCGTTAAATTTTTCGGCTTCGGTCGCCCACGAAGATTTGGCGGCGGAAGAGGTTTTGGTCAAAGAAAAAGCCGCTCAAACGCAAACCGTGCTTGCCGACGGCACGACCGATGGTAATTTCGGCAAAGCTCCGGTCAAAGTGATAATGCCCGAAAAGACGGAAGCTAAAACTGATAAAGGGCAGACGGCGGGCGCGGTCGGTTCGATCATTTTCGCGCTCGGCTTCAATATTTTACTGTTCGTCGTCGCGCCGCTCATTTTAACGAACATTTTATTTATCGCGCTCGGCTGGGCGGCGCAGCCTTCGATTGTCGAAGGCGCAGGCTGGCTGGCAACGGTCAAGGCTTATGTTTGGGAAATCAAACCGTCGTCGTGGATTGCCTTTAATTTGATTGACGGACTCGTGAGAATGCTGTTTTTCGTCGTGATGATCTTTACGATGTCGCGCCAGAAAGACATTCACCGCGTTTTTCAATATCACGGCGCGGAACATAAAACCGTCTTCGCGTGGGAACTCGGCACGGATTTGACGGTCGAAAACGCCAAACCGATGTCGCGCCAGCATCCGCGCTGCGGCACTTCGTTTTTGATGGTCGTAATGCTCGTCGCCATCGTGCTGTTTTCGGTGATCAAATTTGACGCGCTCTGGTTAAACCTTTTGGTCAGAATAGTTTTAATGCCGCTCGTCGCCGGTCTTTCGTATGAAGTGATTCGTCTGTCGGCGAAAAAAGAAACCGGATTTATTTTCAGATTTATCACCAAACCCGGACTCTGGCTGCAAAATATCACGACGCAGGAACCCGACGCGGATCAGCTCGAAGTAGCGATTATTTCATTAAAAGAATCGCTTAAACTCGAACCCGAAGAAGTCGAAAACGCGCCGGTTTTCGAGCGTGAATTGGAAGTTGTTGTTTAGTTTTTCGGTAAAAATTATGAGTGCAGTTTTGGAAAGGACAATTGTCAAAACAATGACGGCTGATGAATTTGAAGTTTCACCGTTGGCAGAAACTCACGAATTAATCAGAGGAGAATTATATCCGATTATGCCTGCCGGAACATTACACGGGATTATCACTAATCGTCTGTCAACCTATCTTTCTTTTTTCGTAATGGAAAATAGTTTAGGCGAAGTTACTGCTGCTGAAACAGGTTTTAAGTTGGTGAATCAATCAATCGTCGGAGCAGATGTCGGATTTATCAGTAAAAAAAATCTTGATAAGCACGGTATTCCAGATTCTTTTTTTCCAACTGCGCCCGATATTGCCGTAGAAGTTGTTTCGCCGGGAAACACGAGCGAAGAGATTTCGACCAAAGTCGAAGATTATTTAAGCTCCGGTAGCCGGCTCGTTTGGATTGTTTACCCGAAACGAAAAGTTGTCATAGTTTATCGCACAAATAATACAGTCAGTTTTCTGCACGAAAATGAAGAATTAGATGGTGGTGATGTGTTGCCGAACTTCCGCCTGCCTCTTGGGAAGATTTTCGGAAATTTGCCGGAGATAAAAGAAAATTAAAATGTTGGAAAAACTTGCACAGATCGAAAAAAACTACGAAGATTTGACCGCGCAGATTTCGTCGCCGGAAATTATGTCGGATATGAAGACGTATGCCAAGACGATGAAACAGCATCGTTCGCTCGAAGAAGTCGTTTTCAAATACCGCGAAGCAAAAAAAATGCAGGACGATTTGCGCGGCGCGAAAGAATTGCTCGAAATGACGGACGATGAAGAAATGCGCGAAATGGCGCAGATGGAAATCACCGAAATCGAACCTAACCTTGCCGCCGCCGAAGCAGAATTAAAGGTTTTACTGCTTCCGAAAGACCCGAAGGACGAGAAAAATGTCATCGTCGAAATTCGTGCCGGAACGGGCGGCGATGAAGCGACGCTGTTCGCGGCGGAAGTTTTGCGAATGTATGCGCGATACGCCGAACGACAGGGCTGGAAATTTGAAACTTTGGACGTTTCCGACACCGGAGTCGGCGGTATTAAAGAAGCATCGGTCGTCATCGAAGGCGATAGAGTTTATTCAAAAATGCGCTACGAATCGGGCGTTCACCGCGTTCAGCGCGTTCCCGCAACCGAAACCGCCGGACGCATTCACACGTCGGCAATCACCGTCGCCGTGCTGCCGGAAGCCGAAGAGGTTGACGTGCAGGTTGATCCGAAGGATTTGCGGATTGACTATTTTTGCTCGTCCGGTCCCGGCGGTCAGTCGGTCAACACGACTTATTCAGCCGTTCGTTTGACGCATATTCCGACGAATGTGGTCGTTTCGATGCAGGACGAAAAATCGCAAATCAAAAATCGTGAAAAAGCGATGCGGATTCTCCGCGCACGCTTGCAGGAACTCGAAGAACAAAAACAACACGATTTGGAATCAGCCGAGCGTAAATCACAGGTCGGCAGCGGCGACCGTTCGGAGAAAATCCGCACTTACAATTTCAAGGAAAACCGCGTCTCCGATCACCGCATCGGTTTGACGAGTTATCAATTAAACTTAGTAATGGAAGGCGCGTTAGACGAATTCGTCAACGCCCTGACGACGCATTATCAAACCGAAAAACTGCAAGCCGAAGCTGCCTCGATGTAAAATTAAAAGTTAAAAATTAAAAAAGTTTTTTGAAATACTTAATTTTTAATTCTTAATTTTTAATTTTTAATTTTATGTTCACCCGACTTTATCTCATCAGACACGGACAATCCGCCGGTAACGCGGCGGGGCGTTTCGGCGGACATTCGCCGACACCTTTGTCTGAATTGGGAAAACGGCAGGCTGACGCGACTGCGAAATTTCTCGCCAAAGAAAAAATCCACGCCATTTATTCGAGCGATCTGTTTCGCGCCGTCGAAACCGCCCGACCGCTCGCCGAACTGCTCGATCTGCCGATTATTCAAACTCCGGCTTTCCGCGAACGGCACGTCGGCGTGTTGGAAGGTTTGACCTTTAACGAATCGAAAGAACAATATCCGAAAGATTATTACGCGCTGATTAACCGAAATATTCAGCACGTTATCACCAAAGGCGAAAGCTACCGGCAGCTTTTGCGCCGCGCGACCGCCGAACTGCGCGAGATTTTCAACACGCATCAAGGCGAAAGCATCGCCGTTTATTCGCACACCGGCGCGATTTGTTATATGTCGCTCTATCTGATGGGCGCGATCAATCGTCACACCAAACAAACGCCGTGGCTGATTACGTCAAACTGCGGCATCAACCGCTTTGAAATTCGCGGTCGCGGCAACGTCCGCGTTCTCGCCCTCAACGACACGCGCCATCTCCAACAAACGACCGGCAACGATTCATTCGCTGCTCTGTGAGGAAAAATTGAATAAAGAATAGCTTTATTTTTAATTTTTAATTTTTAATTTTTAATTGATATGGAAGATCATTCGCCGCAGAGTTATTGGAACAGACTGCCGTTTTCGCAGGTTTTTCGCCGTATTATCGAGTTTTTCGGCTGGCGTTTGTTTGCCGGATTGATCTTGGCGGTTGTCGCTTTGGCGTTTTTCGGCTGGCTCGCGGATGAAGTTTTTGAAGGCGACACGAAAAATTTTGACGCTTCTGTGCGCGATTACGTCCACGGTTTCGCCGCGCCCGCGCTGACCTCGGCGATGGAGTTTTTTTCATTAGTCGGTTCGCCGCTGTTTCTGACAATTTTGGGATTAATCGTCGTCGGCATTTTTATCTATCAAAAACACAAACGCGCCGTCGTCCTGTTTTTAATCGGGATGGCAGGCGAACTGCTGCTCGACACGCTGCTCAAATTATTTTTCAAACGCGCCCGTCCCGAAGCATTTTTCGGCTACGCGCTGCCGTCGTCATACAGTTTCCCCAGCGGACACGCGCTCGGCTCGCTCTGCTTTTTCGGCATCCTCGCGTGGCTCGTGACGGCGCGAATAAAAAATAAAATCGGCAAAACTCTCATCTGGCTGACGGCAATTTTTCTAATCTTATCCATCGGAATTTCCCGAATCTACCTCGGCGTTCACTATCCGAGCGACGTTCTCGCCGGTTTTTCGACCGGATTATTCTGGGTTCTAACCGTCGCTCTCGGAGATTTTTGGCTTAATAAAAAAACTCTCAGTTCTCGATAAAAAAAGCGGAAGCAATCACCTCCGCCCAAAATTAAATTGATTCTCTTTCAATTCTAAAATGAATAGCGCAAACCGAACTGCATCGAACGCGGTTTGCCCTGAATGTCAGTCAGAATTTTGCCAAAACTGTCAGGCGCACCTCCGAGCTGCGGGTCTTGCGGCAAACCGTAAGTCGTGCGTGTTTCACCGCCGTTGTTTAAAGCCTGACGATTCAGGACATTAAAAACTTCCCAACGAAATTGAAGTGTATGATTTTCTCCATACGGCATCTTGAATGTCTTGGAAAGTCCTAAGTCAAGGTTTGAATATCCCGGCAGACGAAAATTATTGCGCTGTCCGGTTTCGCCCGGAAGCGCATTGCGAAACGATTTGAACGCTTCCTGCGGATCGGCAAAAATATTTTGCGTCGAGCGGTTTGCCCCGACTTTAAGTTTTCTGACCAGCGTTCCGTTCGACTGCACATTCCAGTTTGTCGCCCACTGCGCCTGATCGAACGGCGACGAAAACGGCAACCCTGAATTAGCGCGAAAAACTCCCGACAACTGCCAGCCGCCGAACAGTGTATCGGCAAATTTGTTCATATCATTGAAATATGTGCGTCCTTTGCCGATTGGAGCCTGAAAAATAAAGTTGGCATTAAAGACGTGCCGCGTATCAAAATCCGAATTAGCATAACTGTCACTCTGCCGAAGCGGATTCAGAATAAACTGCGAACCGTATGAACCGCCGGTTTGCAAACCGGAAGAATCATCTTTAGACAATGAAAATGTGTAGTTCAGATCATAAGTCAGCGTTTTTCCGAGTCTTTGCCGCATCGAAAACGCCGCACCTTGATAATTCGATTTTGCCACCGAGCTGAATGCAGAAAAAGCCGCATATTGCGGATGGAAAAATAAATTCGGCGTAGTTCCCTGATCGTCCAGAATTGATTGGATAAATGTCCAGTCAAGAATATCGTAGCCGTTTCTCGAAACTAAATAATAAGCCGCCTGCGTCGGAGTTAGTCCGGCAAAATTGCCGTCGCGCAGATAAGCCGCCAGATTATTGCCCAAATTTGGAAATAGATTTTGAAAATAAGGAATGCTGCCGACCGCATTTAGCGAAGTATTATTCGAGCGCAAGTCGTTTAACTGTCGCGCCGCCGTATACCAGTCAACGCCGGATTTCGTATCAACCAAATTGTTGAGCGCATTGACATCTCTCGCCGCTAAAAGGTGTCTCGCTCTGCGCCCGACGTATGAAGCCTCGATATAAATTCCCTTCGGCAGTTCCCGACCGTAGGAAACATTCCAGCTATAATGCGTCGGCGTGACAATCGCCGAATCCAGAGAAGATTCGATGCGCTGCGGGCAATCTTCCGTGCCGTTCAAACACGCCGCCGTCACGTCTGTTGTGAAACGATCAGGCGCGGTAGAAACTCTAGGCAGAGTGCGAATCGTCTGTCCGAATCCTGTAAAACGCGGAGCCGGACTGCTCGAAGTATTATAAGTATTCGCCGCAATGGTGTTTTGCGTCGTAAATCCGAGCGTCGAAAGCTGGTCAAAACTGACGGCTAACTGTTCGCCGAAATGATCGTTAGTAATCGCAAAACCGCCGCGAAATGTGGATTTGCCCTGTCCGCCGAAAATAGTTTTCAAAAATCCATCGCCAAAATCCGGCGACCAAGCGACCGCAAGGCGCGGCTGAAAATTATTTTTATCCGTCTTATAGAAACCCTGTTTTTTATATTTCGGTCCGGCGAAATCGAAATTGATTAAGCCGTTAAACGGAACGCCGTTCTGAGAACCGTAAATACGCTGATTGAAAAACTCGGTTAAGGGAACAGTCGGAGCCACCTCAAAACCGTTTTTTTCATAAACCGGGGTGCTTAAACCGTAGCGTAATCCGAGAGTCAAAGTGAGATTACGGGTCGGCTTCCAAATGTCCTGTCCATAGACATCATATTCTTCAGTTGCAAAATTTCTCACCGTCGGCGTTCCGGCGGCGACAACTTTGCCCTGTAAATCGTAATTATATTGTCCCGTATATTGCGAAAAACGACCGACCAGAGCAGACACGGCGTTTTGTACAATTGATTCCTGCCCTGAACCTATTGTGTAGCCGGCATCTGAAATCGGTCGGTCAAGCACACGACCCGAAGAAGCGTAGAACGACGGATTGGCGGTTGCCGAATCGAAGGCGTTACTCAAATCATTGCGCCGGTTACGAATAATTCTAATATTTCCGCCGAATTGAATCGTGTGACCTCCTTTGATAATCGTAAAGTCATCGGTGATATTTTGCACCGGCGTAACGCGGCTTAAATTTCTGGCAAAGAACGAAGGCTGATAGACAAAGCGGAAACTAATGTCGTTAGCGGTCGAATCGCCGAAATTCGAGAACGACTGGCGGGTCAAGCCGTAACGAAAGCTGTTAACCTTGCTGTTGCTGATTGTCCAGCTATGACCGAAGACGAATCCATACGGGTGAGACCATGATGAAGTCGGTTTCGTATCGGGAAAATAAGATGTTCCGGTGCCGGTATCGGATTGATAATTGGCTCTTAAAAAAGCTGTCTGGCTGCCGCTAATTGTGTAATCAAATTTAACTGTATGAGTATTTTCTTTGCTTTTTGTTTTAGAATTAAATCTATAATTTCCCGTATTTAATCCGTCACCGTCACCATTTGCACTATTTGCCGGGTAACGCCGTGCAGCATCGGCAAAAACAGCAACTGCCGCCGGATTAATACCGACCGACGGAAAAATAGAATTGAGAGTAGCCGTGTTGATAGTTATCACTCCACTATTTCCGTCGGGGTCAGTTCCGTTAAATTTAAGTAAACCTTGTCCTAAACTAGCCAGCGGCACGGTTCTAACAACTGAAACGCTCAAATCTTGCTTCTGACCTTCATACGAATAGAAGTAAAACAATTTATCTTTTTTGATCGGACCGCCGATTGAGCCGCCATAAACACTACGCGCTAAACCCGGGCGAGAAATTGATTTTCCGGTATCGGGATCAACTGATAAATTGTTGAAAAAATTGTTGGCGGAAAAAGCAGTCGGGCGATAGAAATAAAAAGCCGAACCGTGCAGTTGGTTGGTTCCGCTTTTGGTGACCAGCGAAATCTGCGCTCCCGATGAGCGTCCCTGATTGGCGTTGGCGTTGGTTGTCGTAATGCGAAATTCTTCGACCGATTCGGTCGTCGCACGCAAAGCTGAATCCTGCGTTGTTTGAAAACTACTGTCACGTCCGCCGGTTTGCTGATCGTTGATGTCAACGCCGTCGAGAGTGATATTCGACTGATCGCTATGCGCCCCGAAAGAATAACCTTCGCGCGTTGCGCCCGGCTGCAAGGTGAGCAGATCGTTGACTCTTCGCAGATCGGTCGGCAATTGGATAATCTGCTGCGGCACGAAATTGTTTCCGATACTCGCATCCTGCGTATTAACGACACCTTCGATTGTATTTGAGGTAATATCAACCACCGCCGAAACATCTCCCGGCTGAAGCGAAAGATCAACAGTCAGCGGCAAATCAACTAATGCCTGAACGCTTGAATTGACGAGTTTTTTGAAGTTTCCGGCTTCGACTTCGATGCGATAGGTTGCCGGCGGGACAGTTAAAAAATTGAACTTGCCGTCATTGCCGGTCATCACCATGCGATTAAATCCGGTTGCCGGATTGACCAGTTTAACTGTTGCCCCGGCAACCGGCGACGAGTTTTGGTCTAAAACCGTTCCGCTGATTCCGGTCGTGCCGGATTGCGGATGGGCATTTACTGTCAGCAGAAGAGCGGTAAACAGCACCGTCGTCAACATTTTCAGTTTATTTTTGAAATTCATCACAATTCTCTCCTTGAAATTTAGAATTAGAACTTGCAGAAATTCCCGCTTGAAATAAGCTGTATGTTTTATAAAAAAATTGGTGTTAATTTTTGAGACGCACTTATTATGCCTTTTTTTTCCGGTGTTTGGAAAACCGTTGAAGTCTTTTGTTCAAAGAGATAAGAATTAGCGAAAATTATCACCTGTTAAGAATGATAATAAAATTTGTCCGAAATTTTGGATTTCGGCGCAGTATCTACAATTATTTGTCGAGGCTGAAACCTTTTGTCAGGGCGTATTTAATAAAGGTGAATAGAAATAAACCTTTTTCCACCTTTAATTTCAAGATTTCAGTTATTCATCAGCGCGAGAAAAGCATCAGCCAGACGGTCGCGCCAGCTTGTCCAGTTGTGTCCGGTTTCGCGTTCCTGATATGTCACGTCGAAACCTTTACTTCGCAAGATTTTGACGGCTTTTTGGTCGTCTTCCGCGCCTTCGAGCGTTCCGGTGTCGAGATAAAATTTGAATTTGTTTGCGCCGTCGAGCGTTTCCAGTTCCTTGACGACACGCTCGTTATCAATCCAAAACGAAGACGATTGTCCGCCGACGCGACTGAAAATTTCGGGATATTTGATCGCCGTGTGAACGCTCGTGATGCCGCCCAAAGATGCGCCTAAAATTGCGCGTCCGTCGCGTGATTTGACGGTGTTGTATTTGGCATCAATCGCGGAAACGACTTCGGTTGCGAGAAATTTCGCGTAATCGTCATTCGCCCAATATTCCTTCATCCGGTCTTTATAATCAACAAAAACCATTATGAAAGGTTTAATTTTTCCGGCTTTGACGAGATTTTCCTGAATCTGAATCGCTTTTGCACGATTGAGATAATCGCCGCCGTCCTGTAAATAAAGCGTCGGATATTGCGGATTCGATTTTCTCAAAGAAAGCTGCACATTGCCCTGAACCTGCGGCACATAAACCTGAATTTTGCGCGATTCATTCCAAACCTTCGACACGATTTCCATCGTTTCGAGTTTCCCGATTGACGGCTTATCATCGCCTTTAGCCCAAACCGTCGCCTGATAATCCGGCATCGTCAAAACCGAATTTTCGCCGCCCACACCGTTATCAACTTTGTTCGGATTCAGCGGATCGAGCATCCATTTGCCGTCAACGATGAGTTTGTATTCGACACGCGCAGATGAAGCGACATTTTCTAATGAATAAAATCTTGAAAACTCTAAGAAATCTCCTTCAACTGGCGCGTAAGGTTGATAGCGCATCAAAATTAACTTTTGAGGCTTCCAATCTGTGAAATCTCCGACGACCTCGACATTTTCGCCTTTCCCGGAATACACAAAAACCGGCGTAGAAATTCCATCTTTGCATTTGAGAATAATCGGACTTTGTTTCAAAACTTTTTCCTTGTTTTTGTCCCACCATTCACCGTAACAACTTATCGTGATTTCCACTTTCCTGTTCGCTTCTTCTATTGTCTTCTGACTAATTTCATCTTTTTTTATTGTCGAAAGTTTCAATGAATCCAAATCCTGTTTGGGTAATTCTTTAATACTTTCAGCCGTAACTTTACGACCAAGAGTTGAACTTGTGTCATAACCACCGTCATCAACTCTTCTCAAGACATAACGATTATAAACAACATCCGGCGTGTCGAGATTTTTGCCTGCCTGCAAATTGACGGCTAATCTGATGAACTGCGCCATTGACCACGCGAGCGGCGTTGCCGAACCTGTGCCTTCGCCGAATTTCAATTCGGGAACGAATTGTCTGTCAATATTTTTCGGCGTTTCGGCTTTGTCCCAGATTTGTTCGGGAATCATTAAGCCGTTATTAGCAAATCCAAGCATTGCGTCAAGCCGCGCTTTCGCTGCCAACATCGGCTGATTTCGGATTTTAGATTTCGGATTTTGGATTTCGTTTTCTAATTTTCCATTTTCCATTTTCCATTTTCCATTGTTGGCGAGAGCCAACTCATACTGCCCGCGTTCTCCCGAAAGCAATGCCCAAAGTCTGCCTGTTCCTGAATATGTCCCGTCGAAATTCCAGCGTCGTCCGTCGGGTTGTTCGCCGTAGCCGTCGTGGTTGTAGCGGTAAAACGCTTCGCCGTTCGGCGTGTTGACCTTGATTTGCGCGTCAATGACTTTTAACGATTTGACGATTAACGGATCATCGGGCGATTTGATGCCGAGGCGCACGAGTTCCAAAAATCCCGCGTCCACGATTTCGTTTTCAAGGAACGCGCCCGAACTGTTGCTGAGTTCGATTTTTTCGCCCGCGTCGGGTTTGCCGTTCGCGGTCAGGCGGACGTAATAATTGCCGTCGCCGAATTTGCCGTTGGTCGTCGCCGTCCATTTTTCGATATTCGACTGCCAATCATCAGCCGTTTTTAGCCAAAGATTCGCCGAAGTTTCATCTCCATTTTTACGGGCGATTTCCGCCGCACAAACAAGTCCGGCGATTTCCGCAGCGATTGTCGAAGGCGAATAACCCGGTTTTTCTTCCCAACGCTCCTGCGGCGTAACCGGACCGTTTTTGACGATAAAATCCGCTGCTTTTTTAACGTGATTTTCATAAGTCGCTTTATCAAAACGCTTCAACTGATATGCCATAATCAGCGGATAACCGACTTCATCCATTTGCAGTCCGCCCCAGCCGTTACGCCCGTCGAGCCACGAATTCTGCGGAAAACTGCCGTCCGCTTTCTGCTGGATATTAAACAAAAAATCCAACGCCCGATTCGCCGCCGCCGTATCGCCGAGCGCGAGATAAGCCGTAAAAACCTGATACAAATCACGCGCCCAAACCAGATGATAACCGCCGCCGACATCCTCGTTCGCATTCTTCCCGCCGCCCCACGGAATCGTCAAACTCGCCACATTCGCCCCGCGCACGGTTTTGTCTTCCTGCGCCTTCAAAACCATCGCCGCCATATTAAACTGCGCCTGATATTTCGGGTCAACCTTCGGTAGTGTTTTTATATAATCCGTCCAGCCTTTTTCGTATTCAGCCTGAGTTTTAGCGAAACCTTTTTCCAGAGATTTTGCGGCTTTGGCTGATGATTTCCAAATATCTTCGCCGAACGAAACAATCGTCGTGAACTGCTGCGGCTTCATAATCCGCGCCATTTGCACGACGTTTCCCTTCGCCGCTTCGCCGTATGTTTCCTTGATTTTTCCGTATTTTCGCAACTGCTCCAAACCGTCGCTCGTTTGAAAATAACCGTTGGTATATTCCTCAATATCGGACGTGAAAAAGACCGTCGAAACGATGTTTTTTTCTTCCGCCGCCATTCCGCCGCTGATGGTCGCCGCGCCGTTTTTTTTCACCGACTTTACGCCGTCCTTTGTGATCGTGCCTTTTTCGTATTCGTATGCACCTTTCAACTGCAAAAGCGGCGAATAAGCGCGGTCGCCCATTCCCGTATTGCCGATTGACGGGTCGTAATAAACGTATAAATTAAGATTTTTATTCCTTGACTCAAACTGCACGTCAATCAAAACCGAATCGCGTTCGGAATCAGTCGTGTAAGTTTTCGTGATTTTCCACTCGCCCGATTTTGCCGTGTTGATTTGCTGAAAATTTAACGAATCAGGACGCGTAACTTTGATTAGATGAATCGCATTTTCGGTTTCAGTTTCAACTTTGCGGGTTTTCGGATTAACAACAACGAATTCGAGTTTATGAACATTCGCCACCGTCACATCAGGATAATAAACTTCCGTCAACACGCCGTCGGCGAGCGTGAACCAGACTTTTGATTCGAGACTCGCCGACGTGCCAATCGCCTGTTTTCCGGCAGTCGCCCATTGCGCGTCATTTCCCGGCGCAATGGGCGCAAGCGTCTGTGCGTTAGCTGCAAAACAAAGAAATATTAACCACAGATAGACACAGATGAACACGGATGTTTTTTGATAAAAATTTGTTTTCGCCTTTTCCGCGAACTCGTCTTTTTTGACCAAATCAAAATGCTTTTTCATATCTTTTCCCTATCTGTGTTGATCTGTGTAAATCTGTGGTTAACTTCTTTTCTTAAAAATCCTGAACCCGAACGCATCCAAACTCAACGTCGGCAACGCGCCGCTGACACTCGCTTTCATTTTATCATCCGCGATGTTCAGCGTGATTTCTTCGTAATTTCCCGCCGCTTCGACCGCGCCGAAAAACGGCTGGTTCGACATATTGATCGCCACTAAAATTTCTTCATTGCCGCTTTTTCTCGTGAACGTCAAAATTTTAGATTCATCTGAATTTTTGAGCCACGTCAAATCGCCGCGCCGCAGCGCGATTGAACTTTTTCGCAACTCGATCATTGATTTGTAAAAGCGCGGAAATTCCGGTCGGCGTTCGGTGAAACCCCAATAAATCGGCAGTTTTTCAAACAACGCGGGCGCACCCGATTCAGCCGTGTCGCCGGCTTCCATTCCGTTATAAACGAGCGGCACGCCGTCCAATGTGAATGCCAGCGTTTGCGCTGCGAGTGCGCCTTTCTCGCCGAAACGAACGATGGCGCGTTTTTCGTCGTGGTCGTCGGAAAAGCGCATCAGCAGAGAATTTTTCGGCATCTCGGCTTTTTGTTTTTCCCAGTTTTTGCGAATTTCCGACGCGGGTAAATTGCCCTGCAAAACCTGCGTCATAATGCCGTGATTCGCCCACGAATAATCGAGATCAAAGGCTTTCGTCAATAAATCAGGCGTTTCCGCTTCGGCAAGCCAGAGCGTGTTCGGCTTAATTTTATCAATCGCGGCTCGCGCATTATCCCAAAAATCGGTCGGCACAAAAAACGCCACATCGCACCGAAAACCGTCGAGATCGTAATCCCGAATCCACGAAACGAGCATTTCGGTCATATATTTCCGCACATCGGCGTTGTCGTAATTCAAATCGGCAACGTCCGACCAATCCGGCACGGGCGGAATAATTTCGCCTTTGTCGTTGTGCGAATACCACGACGGATTTTTCATCAAAACCGAATCCCAAGCCGTATGATTGGCAACAATATCAATGATGACCTTCAAATTCCGCTTGTGCGCTTCGCTCACCAAACGCTTGAAATCTTCCTTCGTGCCGTATTCGGGATTGATCGCGTAATAATCTTTAACGGCATACGGCGAACCAATCGTGCCTTTGGTTTTCAACTTCCCGAGCGGATGAATCGGCATCAGCCACAAAACGTCAACGCCGAGATTTTTGATTCTGTCCAAATCATTCGTGATCGAATTAAAATCGCCTTTCTGCGAATAATTGCGCTCGAAAATCTGATAAATCACCGCGTCTTTGACCCAATCGGCAGTCGGTCGCGCCGTCTCTTTTGAATAATCGTGCGGCGGCATTTGCTGGGCGGCGGCAATATTGAGCATTGCCGAAAGAACCAGCACGACGGAAATTTTTACAGCGGAAATTCGTAAATTCGTTTGCAGCATATTTTTATTTTTCCTTAAATTTGTTCGTAAAACAGTATCAATTTCGACTGCGGCAGATAATAAAAACGATAACTTTCGGCGGTTATGCGGCTGTCGCCGACGTTGATGATCCGGCTCAAAAACTGCTTATTGATTTCATCGCCGATGGCATCCTGCAAGACTTTAAACTCGACCTGATTGACCGAATACCGGATTTGTAAATCCCGGTTCGCCGAACTCGATACATCAATTTTCAGATTTCCCTGCTCGATTCCGGCGCGTCCGTTTTGCAAATCGCTTTTGATTTCTTTCGATAAACCGAACAATTTAACCGCGACGAAACCGTCAACACCAACTATAAATATCAGCACGATAGCCGCAACAACAACCTGTATCACCGACGGATGCAGGTAAAAAGAATAAGCGAAAATGCAAAGAACCGGCAGCACCAAAACCGCCGTCAGTCCGAGACAACCGCCAATGATCGCGCCGGACATTTTGGCGTATTTTTTAACCCGCGCCGCAAATTTCACCTGTGCCGAAGCGTTCAAAAACCCGCGCCGCAGATCGCTGATTTCACTCTCATTAAAGCGGAGTTTGTAGTAATCTTCGCCCGCTTTCGCCGAACTCGTTTTCCACCATTTTGTGAAAGACATAGTTTTCTCCGGTCAGATTTACGAAAAATCATCCGAATATTTTCGCGCTTTTTCTCTTCTGTCCCTGACCGCCGCCAGAATCCAGATCGTCAAAAGCGCGGTCGTCATTACCGAACCGCCGAGAATCAGCACGAAGCCCAAGCCGTTTCCGGCGCGATAGCTTGAAACGCCGAGCAGTATTAAAAGGCTCGACAAAACCGTCAGCAAAGTTAAAATCGCTTTCATTATTTCACCGTCAAAATTCCCGCCGTTCGCGCCGGAATCGTTAAATTTATTTTGCCGTTTTGTAAGGCTGCGTCGGAGATTTTGCCTAATCTGTCGGTCAAAACCGCGTTCGGCGCAAACTGTTTAATCATCGAAACGTCGAATGAAATCTGCGCGGGTTTAGTGTCGTTGTTGAAGATCATCAAAACAGCCTGAGTGCCGGAAGTTCGCGCGTAAGCCATCTGCTGTTCTTCGTCCAGCAAATCGAGCGATTCGCCGACGCGCAGAGGTTTCAATTCTTTTCGGAGTGCGCCGAGTTTGGCGAGATGATTCCAGACATCGTTTTCCGGCGCGGTTCTGCCCTGCGCGGTAAAAGCGTTTTTCGCGTCGCCTGCAAATCCGCCGGGAAAATCGCGCCGGTTGTCGGGATCGCCGCCTCCGGGCATCGCCAGTTCGTCGCCGTAATATAAAAGCGGTGTGCCGCGCGTCGTCATCAAAAATGTCTGCGCGAGTTTCAAGCCTTCGGCGGTCGCGCCCTTTTCGTTCATAAAGCGTTCCATATCGTGAACGCCGAGAAACGTCGTCAGGACACGCGGATTCGGATACAGCCAATCGTGCGCTAAAACCTGCGAAATGCCGCGAATCGGTTCGCCTTTCGCAAACGCATTGCGAATCTGATAAAAAAGCGCGAAATCGTAGAGCGTGTCAATTTTCGTGTCAACGCCGTCAAAACCGCGCCGTCCGCCCTGAAAATACGCAAGCAGAGCCGGATCGCCGTCGTATAATTCACCGAGAACATTAACCTTCGGATATTCGGCTTTGAGCGCGGTCATCCATTTCGCCCAAAACGTGCGCGGAACGTGCGGCAGAGTGTCCATTCTGACGGCATCGAAACCGACATTCGCAATCCACCAGAGAGTGTTTTGAATTAGATATTTTTCAACTTCCGGGTCGTTTTGATTAAGGTCGGGCAGAATATCTATAAACCAGCCGTCAATGTTTCTTCCTTGAGTCTGATACGACGCACGCGGATTCATCGTCGTCCATTTCTGCCAATTATTGTTGAGATGTTTCTCCGGCGTGCCGTTGAGCCACGTCGCAGTCGGCGGATCGTTCGCCCAAATATGATACGGCGAAACGTGATTAACGACCTGATCCTGCAAGACGATTAAACCGTTTTGATGCGCTTTTTTGACGAATTCGCGCAGCTTTGTCAGATCGCCCAAATGCTCGTCCACGCCATACATATCAACCGCGCCGTAGCCGTGATAACCCGTCGTAAAAGGCATTCCGGGATAAACTTCCTTCGTGTCGGGCTTGTCGTTATTGTCGTAAACCGGAGTCGTCCAGATCGCCGTCGCGCCCAAACTTTTAATGTAATCGAGATGATTTATCACGCCCTGCAAATCGCCGCCGTGATAGCTTCTGCCCATTTTTCGGTCATACAAACCCTTCGATTTCGCCGGATCATTATTCGACGGATCGCCGTCGGAAAAACGGTCGGGCATCAAAAAATAAATCACATCGTCGGGCAAAAAACCCTGAAAATTCCCCGTGCGCGGCAAAGGCGCAAAAATCTCGAACGGCGCATCAATCGCGCCTTTGTCGGTCTGAATTTTGAAATTATATTTCCCGACTCTCGTTGATTCGGCAATCGTCACATCAAGAAACAAATAATGCCCGTTCGCGCTCGCCTTGACATTCGCCGCCTGCAAACCGCTGTTCAACGGCGCAAGAACTTTCGCGCTGCCCGTCAAATTCGTCCCGCGCAGCATCACGCGCACCGTCTTAATCGAACTGTTCGTCCACCAACTAGGCGGCTCGACCTTCTCGACCGTCGGCGTTTGCGCGGAAACAGTTATTAGTGAACAGATAGCAGTTATCAGTAAAAATGCGATTGTTTGTAATATATTTTTCATAACTCTAGTTCAAATTCCGATTCAAATTTCGACAGAATCTTAATGTCATTTTTTTTCGTGTCCTTTTCGTATTTGTTCGTGGCTGATATTTCTTAAAAAATCATACTGACAATCCAACCCGTCAGCACGAAAAACACGAATAAACTGACCGATAATTTTTTTGAAACCTCACGCCACAGATAAATACTCGGAATTATGCTGTATGTTCCGAGCGTCATCGCAAACATCATCACATAACCCGATGCAACGCCTTGCTGTTGTAATTGCGAGGCGAACATTACGTCCAACGCAATCGGGACGGGCATTATGACCGCGATAAAACTGACTAAAAGTTTCATTAACGGGTTTGTTGTCGCCAAAATGTCCGACCACGGAATCAGCACCAACATCGCGGACGCGAGCAATGCAGAACCGACCATAATCGTAATTGTCGGCTTAAATAACGCCCATAAATGCTTACCGAATTCGATGACGACTTCCTTTGCTGTTTGTAAAAATGTGTCCGATTGTGCATTCGGCAACTCGCAAATTTCGCCGTCCGGCGGTTCGATTGCGGGTGATTTGAAAGGTTCTGTGCGGTCGAAAAAATTTATTAGTGCGGGAACGAACAATACGATAACACCGAGCAAGATGATGTATTTCGTCAACGCCATCGAAAGCGGCAACGCCAAAAACGTCATCGAAAGCACGACCGGATTAAAATTCGGCGAACTGAACAAAAATCCGAGTGCGACTTCGACGCGACCTTTTCCGCGAGTCAAACCGCACGCGACCGGCACGGAACAATTCGCACAAACGCCCGCCGGAACGCCGATCAGCGCACCTTTGATCGAATTAAAATAACTGTTCGTGCCGAAATTGAGCGGAAAATATCGCAAATATGTGTGAATCAACGCTCCGAACACAACGCCGAAACTCATCCCGATTTTCATTCCGTCGAGCCAATTCGCCGTCGTGTAAAGAATCTTTTGCCACACGGGAAGATCGGCTGTTACCTTGAAAATCTCGCTCCCGTAAGCCATCGAAGGCACGATTTGTCCGAGATGCGAGGCTTTTTTAAACAGTGACGGGTAACGCGACAAAAACCAAAACGCACTCAGTAAAAGCGCAACCGACGCTGCCAAAAGCGTAAAACGATAAACCGCAATCCGATTATTCAAATTATCCCGATAAAACTTAACGATCATATTTTTTAAAAATAAACTGTTTGTTTGCAGCAATTAACGCAACTTAAACTTTAACCCGATGCCCAGTCCGTCGGCATTAATTACTTTGGTATAAAGTTTGATGTAATAAAAATCCGCTGAAAAAACTTTTGTAAAATTTTTGTTGATTCCGGCTCTGAATTCGTTTCGGACAACCGATTTGGTCAGCGAATCAAAATAAAATTCGTTGCTGACAAACGGCGATAAAACATCTTTTTTATTTCGTTTCAGAAAATAATTCACCTGAAACAGCGAGCGGTAATTTTGGTTATCATTGCGACCGTTGCGGAATTTATAATCGAGTTGTTCACGCGCCCTAAAATTGAAATCTTTCGTTCGTTTATTTCCCGTTAGTGCCAAAATAAAACGGCTTTCCTCATTACGCGAATTTTTCAGCGGTTCGGCTCTTTGGTGCAGATAACCTGTCGTCAGGTTGAAATATTTATTCAAACGAAAGTCCAAAGTCGCGCTCACACGCTCGTCAACCGACCGCGAAAGTTTGTCGCCGATTCGCACAATCCCCGTCAATGTCAGCGAAACTTTATCGAACGATTTGCCTTTCGCGTCCTTGCCTTTGACCAATCCGAAGACGAAATCCGCGTTTGTCCAAATTTGTGCTTCCGTCGGTTTCTGAGCAAACGCCGAAGGTGTCGAAATAAAACTCACGACCAACCATAATGTTAATTTGAGTTTCATTTTAAAGCCTTCCATATAATTCGACCAAATCCTTCAATCTTTCCGCGATTTTCCTGTCAAAATCTTTTGCTTTGCAACGCCAATACCAGTTCCCTTTGGTCGAACCCGGCAGATTCATTCGCGCGTCGTTTCCTAAACCCAACAAATCCTGCATCGGGATAATCGCGGTGTCGGAAACGCCGGCGAGGACGGCGCGGATGAAATCCCAATGAATTTCCTTGCCGTCGGAGTTCAGATATTCGAGACAGAAATTCTTTTCTTTGCTGATTTGCTTCGCATCGCGCGGCGAACCTTTGCCGACTTTTGAATGAAACCAGCCGACGGTCGTGTCGTTGTCGTGCGTTCCGGTATAGACGCACGAATTTTTAATGTAATTGTGCGGCAGATCAATGTTTTTCGCGTCGCCGCCGAATGCAAACTGCAAAATCCGCATTCCGGGAAAGCCGAAATAATCGCGCAGTTCTTCGACATCGGGCGTAATCACTCCCAAATCTTCCGCCAAAATCGGCAAATCGCCCAACGCCCAGAGCAGCGTTTTGAACAAATCCATTCCCGGCACATCAACCCATTGACCGCGCTCGGCGGTTTTGTCGCCGCCCGGAACTTCCCAACTCGCCGCAAAGCCTCGAAAATGGTCTATGCGGACAATATCAACCGTTTTCAGAGTGTGTCTGACGCGGGCAATCCACCATTTGAAACCTTCTTCACGCATCAAATCCCAATTGTAGATCGGATTTCCCCAAAGTTGTCCGGTCGTCGAAAAATAATCCGGCGGCACACCCGCGACGACCTTCGGCGAACCGTTTTCGTTGAGTTTGAACTGCGAAGGACTGCACCAGACATCGCACGAATCGAGCGCGATAAAGATCGGCACGTCGCCGATAATTTTAATTTGGCGGTCGTTGGCATATTTTTTGAGCGCGTCCCATTGGCGAAAAAACGCGAACTGATAAAATTTCTGCGCGAAATCTTCCGCGTCCAGTTCCTGCCTAGCGTTCGCCAACGCTTCGGGTTTTCGCAGTTTCAAATCCGCGTCCCAATCCTGCCACGAAATTTGTCCCTGCGAGAATTTGATCGCCCGGAAAAGCGCGTAATCGTCGAGCCACGAAGCATTTTCGCGGCAAAACTCGCTGAATTCGTCGGCGATTTCTTCGCTTGCCGAAACGCGAAAATTTTCAAAAGCCTTTCGCAAAAGCGGCAGTTTATATTCGATAACCTTGCCGAATTCGACTTTTTCCGCCGCAAATTTCGGCACGTCTTCCAAATCCGCCGCGCTCAAAAATCCGTCCTCGACGAGTTTTTCCGGCGAAATCAAATAAATATTCCCCGCAAACGCCGAAAAACACTGGTAAGGCGAATCGCCGTAACCCGTCTGACCGAGCGGCAAAACCTGCCAGTAAGTCTGTTTCGCTTTATGGAGAAAATCAACGAATTTATAGGCTTCCGCGCCCAAATCGCCGATGCCGTAATTTGAAGGTAAGGATGTCGGATGTAATAGAACACCGCTTGCTCTCGGAAAATTCATAAATAAAATTGATTGAATTATTGTTTTTTCAAATCGAAATAAAACAGTTCTGTCGCAAAAATAGAACGCGGCGGCAATGAAACTCTTATTTTGCCGTCGTTTACTAAACCGCACTTAATACTGTTGATCGGCAGTTCTAATCTGTCAGGATTAGTAGCCGCCTTAAAACAAATGTTCTCTCCCACCCCGATTGTTTGTATCGGCAAATCAATTCGCTGCTCGCTATTGCTTTTGTTAATTCTTACCAATACCTTTTGCTTTCCTGAATCGCGCAGAAAAATATATGCGTTGTCGTCATAATACAAATCAATTGTTTTGCCTTCGTTCAATGCTTTATTATATTTTCTCGCACTTATCCACATTTGCGTCCATTCAAAAATCTTCTGCTCGTCCGCCGTTCTTCCTGACTTTGTAAATTTGTCAATTTTATCGCCCGCGAAACCGCCCGGAAAATCGGCGCGGTTGAACGGGTCATCACCGCCGGTAAAACCCATTTCTTCGCCGTAATAAATTTGCGGAATGCCGCGAACGCTCAATAAAAACGCCAGATGCAGCATCGCGCCTTCAACGGTTGCGCCTTCGTTTGACATAAAGCGTTTGGTGTCGTGATTGCTCGAAATCGTCGTTATGTTGTTGATGTTGCCGTATAATCCGTCGTATTTCAAAACGTCGCGCAACGCCCGCATCGGTTGTTTGCCGGTGAAAACTTCGTTTGATGTCGCCCATAATTTGAAGTCGAAAACCGACGGCAATTTCGTGTCAACATTGTCCCAACCCGTTTTGCCGCCCTGAAAAAACGCGGTGTGCGCCGAATCTTCTTCCTTAACTTCGCCGACCATCCAGAATTTCGGGTATTGTTTCAAAATCGCGCTCGACCAATCGCGGATAAACGGGCGCGGCATAAATTGAATCGTGTCCTGACGGATGCCGTCAATGCCCGTCGCGGCAACCCACCAGAGCGCGTTTTGAATCTCGTAACGCGCCACTTCCGGCTCGTCCTGATTCAAATCGGGCAGTGCCGGATCGAACCAGCCGTGAATCAAATTGTCTCGTTCCGCCTGCGAACCGTTCGGACTCAGCAGCACGGAATTGTTAAATTTTTCCTGCTGAAACGGCGGAAACCAATCGTCGAGCGGCGGATTCTTGAGCCACGGATGTTTATAGCTGACGTGATTCGCCACTTGATCCTGAATAATTTTCAAGCCTTTGGCGTGTGCCTTTTCAACCAGTTCGCGCACATCGGCGAGCGTCCCGAAATGATTCTCCACGCCGTAATAATCAATCGCGCCGTAACCGTGATAACTCGTGTTCGGACACCAGGGTTTGTCGCACGTCGTCACTTCATCCGAATTGTCATACCAGGGTGTCAGCCAAATCGCCGTTACGCCCAACTCCTTAAAATAGTCGAGATGATTAATCACGCCGCGTAAATCGCCGCCGTGCCACGCTCGCGGATTGGCTCGGTCAACACCCTGATTATTTGCCGTATCACCATCGGAAAAACGGTCGGGCATCAGCAGATAAATCACGTCGTCGTTCGTAATGCCCTGAAAATTTTTAGAAACATCGAGCGGCGCGGAAATCTCGAACGGCATATTAGTTTTGCCGCTCGCGGTTGAAACTTCAAAGTTATATTTCCCGACTTTTGCGTCTCGCGCGATGCCGACATCAAAAAACAAATAATCGCCGCGTGAATTAACGCGGACATTGGAAACTCTTAGCGAATTATTTTTTGAAACCACTTTCGCGCCTTGCAGATTTTCCCCGCGCACGAGAACACGCACCGGATTAATCGAGTGATTTGCCCACCAGTTCGGCGGCTCGATTTTAGAAATTTGCGGCGATTGAGCAAATAATGTAACGGTCAAGCCGAGCCATAAAATCGCGCTCAAACAGCCGTTTATTATCCGTGCTTTTTTTTTCATATTCGTCGTTTAGGGCTTGGTTTTTGTTACCGAATCCGGGATTTCCGGTGATTTGTCGTTAGCCGTCGCCGACGCGCCGGTTTTGGCAAACATTTTCTCCAGACGTTTAAATTCGGCAAAATTCAGATCCGCTTTGTCTTTCCGTTTCAAACGCGAATAGGCGATAAAAAGCTGA
Source organism: Pyrinomonadaceae bacterium (assembly GCA_965247235.1). Classification (GTDB taxonomy): domain Bacteria; phylum Acidobacteriota; class Blastocatellia; order Pyrinomonadales; family Pyrinomonadaceae. Next base: position 3,539,736 of record OZ252004.1, on the reverse strand, counting down.
TAACGCACTCCGGGGTCTTGTTTATTGAGCAGGACACCGTTTTCCAAAATCGCCGCAGCTTCGTCAAATCGCTTTAATCTTACCAAAAGTCTGCCGAGATCATAGTAAGCGGCGAACGCTTTTGCATCCTGTTTAATTGCCTGCCGCAAAAGCATTTCGGCTTTTTCGTTCTGCCCGCGTTCGGAAGCTAAAAATCCGAGATTTGCCAGCGCATCAGCATTATTCGGCGACATTCGCAGCACTTTTTCAAATGCGTCGGTCGCTTCCTGATAATTGCCTTCGGCGCGGGCTAAAAAACCTTTGAGATAAATCAGATTTAAGTTGCCGGGACGTTTTTTTCCTTCGCGCTCAAAGATTGTCCGCGCTTTTTCATATTGCTGGAGCCGCACGAATGTCACGCCGAGACGAATCTGATAAAGCAGATTTTCCGGTGTGCCGTCGGCAGCCTTTTGATAAAACTGCTGTGCGCCGGTGTATGCCTGTCGTTTCGATAATTCTTCGGCGATTAAAAAATCGGCTTCGTAAAAATCGGGGCGCAGTTCGACGGCTTTGAGCCATAAACCGAGAGCGTTTTCGACTTCGTTTTCGGCTGAGGCAATTAATCCCAAACGATAGAAAACTTCGGCGGAATTCGGATTCAAATCAGCCGCCTGCCGAAAGGCGGAACGCGCTTTTTCAAGTTCGTTGAGATTGTAATATCCGACTCCGAGATTATATAGAATTTCAAAATTGTCCGGCACTTTAGCGTTGACCTTTTCAAACAGGGCGGTCGCTTTGCCGTATTCACGAGCTTCGGCTAAAACCAGACCGAGCGTGAACAGCAGACGCGCGTCGTCCGGTTTTTGATTTTCGAGAATCGCAGAAATTCGGAGAGCTTCGGCGTTTTTTCCGGTCGCCGCATAACTTTTGGTCAAGGCAAAAAGCAGCGCGAAATCTTTGGTCGCGGGAATTTTATTTTTGGGCGTGATTCCCGACAGCTTTTCGAGCAGCGGAAGAGCTTTTTGCTGTTCGTTTTTTGCCGAATACAAAGCCGCCAGATTATATGCCGCCTGCCCGTGTCCGGGCTGCAAAATTAAAACTTTTTCCAATATCTGCTGCGCTTCATCGCGTCGTTCGGTGCGAATCAGCAACGCGCCGAGATTGGCGAGAGCCGAAACTTCATTCGGATTAAGCCGCAAAACTTCCCGATAGACGTTCTCCGCCTCGGCTGCGCGGCTCTGTTGATCAAACGCCACGCCAAGCAAGATTTTAGCTTTCAAATCCTTTGGAGTTTTAGCTAAATACTGCTGCAAAAAAGTTTCCGCGTCATTCGGTTTGCCGTTTTGCAGCAGTTCGGTCGCCGTCTGCAACGCACTTGCCCGACCGGGCGGCAGAGGATTTTTGCGCTGTGCGGCGCAATGCAGACCGCACAGGCAGAGCAGAGCCGCAAACAGCAAAAATTGCCGTGTCCGACCCCGCCGCACAAATTTTTTTTGTTCCGAATTCATCAGATTTTCAAATTAAAATATCTTTGAAATCTCAGGCTGGTTTCTTTCTACTTGATTGACTGCAAAAATTTATCCTGCTCGTCCGGCTGCACGGAAAGCGTTTTTTGGACGACGGTTTGCCACCACATCGTCGTATCTTTGGTCGAATTACCCGACCGGAATGTCAGCCGCGCGTGATAACCGCCGTCCGTTTTCTCGTCGCGCCACCAGAGTTTTTCCTGTTTTTTATTATCAACAAAACCGATTGTGTATCGGTCGTCAAATCTTTCGCCGGAAGATGCTTCGCCGATGCCGGACGAATTAGGCAAACGCAAATCGCTGACTCTTTTGACTTTAGAATATTTCATCGTGATTTCTTTGACGACCTTTCCCTGCGCGAAAACGATTTGCATTTCGCCTTCGGGCAGATTTTTGTAAACTACCCGAATGTCCTTGTTATCTTTGCCTTCAGCGCGTTTTCCGTCCGGTTTCTCTTCGCCGGGCTTGCGATGCGCGTTGACGAAAACATTTTGCAGCGCGGTCGGCACGTCCATTCCGATTTGAACGCCGTAAATATTCATTTCGTGTTCCGCACCGCCGATGCTTTCATTTTTATTTTGTGCGCCGGCTGTAATCAAACCCGTTAAAATCAGCAGCATCGCCGTCAAATAGTTTTTCATTACTTTAGTGTTCTCCTGAATTTCAGTCTTTGAATTATTTGTCCAAATTTAAGTTTTTTCTGAATTGCTTTTCATCTTCGGGATTAACCCCGACGGATTTTTGCGCGATTTTAACCGTAAACGCTGCTCCGGCTTTGGTTTTCTTTTCCGAAGTAAACTGCACTCTGACTCTGAATCCCTGCGGTTTTTTTTCGTCCCGATACCAAATACGCTGCTGCTTTTGGTTATCCGTAAAAGCGACTGTGTAACGGTCATCAAATCGTTCGCCGTCTAAGGCTTCGCCGCGCCGACGGTCGGTATTGCCGGTCGTTTTCGCATTATAAGCATCAATATCGCTCGAACCGTCGAGTGTTTCGGTTCTTTCGCTGAGTCCTCTCGGATCGGCGGTCTGCGATGTAATCAAACTGGTCGAACCGCCCGGCGAACTCGTATAGGAAAGCCGTAAATCGTCGGCAATCGGCGGTTTGGCATACGCCAGCACGATTTCTTTGACGTATTTTCCGTCCGCAAAAAGTATCTGCAATTCGCCCTGCGGAAGATTTTTATATACGACGCGAACGTCTTTGCCGTTTTTGCCTTCGCTCTTTTTAGCGTCGGGCTTTTCCTGCCCCGGCTGGCGATTGGCGTTAACGAAAACCGTCTGCAAAGCTGTCGGCACATCCATTCCGATAGTTACGCCTAAAATTTCAGCCTGATGTTCTTTACCGCCGATACTCTTAATGTCATTCTCTGCCGATTTTTTCTTCCCCGTTTGAGCGAATTGATTGTCGGCTGTTCCAAACAATATAATCGCACCTAAAACGAATGCGATTTTTGAGATTTTATTGACTAGCATAAATACTCCCCTTGGTTATTGTAAATTTTGTCCCGTCACTGCCCGACGGCGTTCGTGAATATTTTTAACGATTTCCGTTTCCGTTCGCGCCTCGTCATTTCTTCCGAGTTTGCGATAAGCAATCGCCAATTGGAAATGCGGTTCGGGATTCTCCGAAGTCAGTTCCGCCGCTTTTCGCAAATGTTCGACGGCTTCCGCCGCGCGATTTAGACGAATTAATGTTTTGCCCAGAACGATTTGCCCTTCATAAAGTTTTTCATTCGCCGCCAACGCTTTTTCGACGGCGTTCAAACCTTCCGCCGAATGATCGCCCTCGGTTTTGAGCAGCAGAACGCCGAGACCGAGATTGCCCTGCGGATTCTGCGGATCGAAACGCAGAATCTCGCGGTAAATCTTTAATGCCTCAACCGAATTGTCGGCGCGTTCGAGAGCAGTTGCCAAAAAAAATTTGGCGTTGACGCTCTGCGGATTAATCGCCGCCGCCCGGCGAAACGCGTTGACCGATTTTTCAATTTCGCCGTTTCCGAAATAAGCGCGTCCGAGCGACAAAACGGCATCGAAATGATCGGGAACCAACCTAACGGCTTTTTCGAGCTTGGCGATTGCCGCCGCATTATTTTTCCCGACCGCTGAAACAACTGCCGACAACACCAAAACATCCGCATAAAGCCGATTATTTTGTCCGCCTGTCAGGATTTCGTCGGCGAGATTTATTTGTGTTTCGGCTTCGCTGATCTGATTCAGATTGAATAATGACAGCGCACTGCCGTAGAGACTCAAAGGATTGCGCGGCTCAACGGTCAGCGCATCGGCAAAATTCTGCTGCGCCGCCTGCCAGTCGCCGTTTCTCACTCCGGCAAAACCTTTTTTCTGCGCTTCGTCAATTTTTCGCCGCGTCAAATCGTCTGTTTGTCTGTCCGCCGGTCTATTCTTTTGAATTTTGCGCCTGTTCTGCGCCGAAAGATTGACACACGGAATTATCAAAAGGCAGATCAAGCCGGCGGCATAAATTTTTTTGCTTTTGATAATTACGCCCGTCATTTAGTTTCCGTGATTTTTTAACCGCTCTTTTGTTAGTTGACAAACATTTACGATGAACACGCAAGTTTTTCGTTGCCCGTTAATTACCGGTATTATCGGGAAACAATTAAGCGGCGGGAGATTTTCACTGCCCGCCGCTTAATCCTCAAACCAAACAAACGGTTTCGCTTAGAAAATAATTTTCAAAGCGAATTCCAATTGTCTGCGACGTTGTTCCGCTGAATCTCTGCCGAATAAGCCGATGCTCGGATTCGGATTATTAAAGTCGGTACTGTTGATGTCCGCATTAGGAGTTGATCTATTAACGTGATTCAGCACATTAAAAGCCGAAACTCTGACCTGCACATCAAAGGACTCGCTGATTGCCCGAATCGGGAAATTTTTGAATAGATTAGCATCCCAAAAATACTGCGGTTTGCCGCGAAATGTATTACGTCCTAAATTCCCGATCAAGGGGCAATTATTGTTCGGCGACCCGTCTGCATTGAAACACCCCGTATCTGAAGCAAAGACCAAAGTTCGAGGTGCGCGGAATGCCGCGACATTCAATTGAAGACCACGAGCTTTCTGCGCTGCCGTCGGTGTCGGATCACCAACCAAATCGGCTCTTGCACCGTTCCAGGTCGGCGTAAAAACCGGACCGCTTTGCAGCGTGACAATGTTATTAAGCTGCCAGCCGCCGATAGCGAAATCGAGCGCAGTCGGAATGTCTTTCAGATAAGCGCGATTGCGTCCGAACGGCAAATCATAAACATTGGCAAAAACGAATCGGTGTCTGACATCCAAATCCGACAAACCGCGATCAAGCTGCGGGTTAAGCGGATTGTCCGGTCCGCACTGCGTCGGTCCGGTGCCGCCGATACAGAAACCGCCCGGCGAATCATCAATTGCTTTGGCAAACGTATAATTTGAAAGTATTGATAAACCGTCGGAAAAGCGTTTTTCGACTTTGGTTTGCAGAGCGTTGTAATTAGCTTTGCCGGTGTAATCAGTCGCAATTACCTGTCCGATGGTGGTAATCTGACGCGAACCCGGTCCGCCTTGATTATTGTTCGAGCCGATGTTATGAACCGTCAAAAGATTACGCGAAACCGAACCGACGTAAGCAATTTCCGCCAGCCAGTTTCTGGCAAACTCATATTGGGCGGTCAAATTATACTGGTGAACAAATGCGTCCTTGCGGTTCGGATTGTTATAGATAATTGATCCGCCCGTCGGAGCAGCAAATATCGAACCCGGAGCCGCCGCCGCGCCGTCACCCGGGGCATTCGGAATACCGCGTTCAAAAGGATTTCTGCCGAACGGATAACCCGCCGGACAACCGCCCGGATTGGTAATCGGCTGACATTGAAAGTTAGCCGCGCCGGTTCCCGGATTTGCCGTCAGAGGCTGAACACCGCTGACATCAGTCGTGTAAACCAGACCGTAACCGCCGCGCACGACGAGCTTTTTATTTTCCATCAAGCCGCTGTAAGCAAACCCGATGCGCGGTCCGAAATTATTTTTGTCATTTTTCGCCAAATCGCGTCCGAACGGAGCGTTTTTGCCAGCCACAACAATATTTCTGGTCGCCGGATCAAAATTGCTCTGACGGTCAAATCTTTCAGTCGGAGCCGTAAATAAATCGTATCTGACACCGAGATTCAATGTTAAATTGGAATTTACTTTCCAATCGTCCTGCACGAAAAATGCCAGTTCGGAGTTTTGGATAGTATAAGGTCCGCCCGGAGTTCCGCGTCCGAGAAAACCGGGTTGATAACCGAGTAAAAGATTGGCAACCGCCGAACCGGTATCGGTTGCGCCGACACCATTGTAGCCGCCCGAAGCAAATCCTCCGGCGGATGTTCCGTATTGATATTGTCCTTTGATGCCGCCGTTGCGTCCGCCGTCAAAATTGCTGTTGCGCCGGTCGCGTAAATCGGTTCCGACTTTGAAAATCGAATTACCTTTAACGACCGTCACCGTGTCGGCAAAGTTATAATTGTGCGAGACGAAATAAAACGGTCCGCCGTCACCGACAAATTCCTGACTGAAATTCGGATCAACGATACCTAACAGGATAGCGCCATCGCAGGTTCCGCAGTTGTTAATATTGGCTGCACCGAGGTTAGCTGAAACATTCGGACTAAATCCCAAACCGCCGTTGATGCCCGGATTATTGATCCCGATTCGCACATTTGTCCAACCTGCGCGGGCATCATTAACAATCGTCGGCGAGAACGTATGCGTATCGCCGAGCGTCACGCCGCGCGAATTACCGAATTCATCTCCCGCACCAAAACCGGAAGGCAGATCGTTGCCGTTCGGCGATGTTCCGAGCGGAAAATTGTTTTGGCGAATTCTGGAATTTTTCGATTTGCTGTAACGACCGAAAATCGAATTGTTGTCGGTTATTCTGTGGTCGATTTTGACATCGTAGCTATCTACATTTGACCGTTCCGCACGGTTGCGGCGGAAATTATTGGTTAATCCGCCGATTGTCGGCAGCGGATAAGCGTTTAAGAGATTTTTACCAAAAACCGAAAACGCTCCGCAGGAAGGACAGTTAGCTAAATTATTACCGGGAATAGGAGTGCCGTTCGGAGCAAAAATAGTTCCCTTAGGAGCTAAAACGCTGCCTCCGCCCGCTACATTGAATGTTTGGCAAAAATCCGCATTAGCTGGATTGGCGCATCCACCGGCATTGGGTAAAGCAGTCAGTAAGTCGCTGAAATCACCGTTTCTTTGTTTTAACGTCGGAACGGTCACGAACGGAAATTCGCCGCCGCCGAAAGCCGGTGTGCCGTTGCGCTGACCGGCAACCGAAACAAAAAAGAACGAGCGGTTTCTGCCGTCGTAAAAATAAGGTGTGCCTTCGCCCGGACGCGGCAGAAAAATCGGACCGCCGACTGTGCCGCCATAGTTATGTGTGACATAGTTCGGATTGTTGCCTTTATTCGCGCCGTTTTCATCAAACTGCGCGGCTCCGGCACTGGCAAAACGTCCCTGATAATTTTCAAAAATAGTTCCGTGAACAGCATTGCCGCCGGATTTAAAGGTAGTTGAAATAATTGCGCCGCCCGCTCTGCCGGATTCGGCTGACGGGACACTGGTTTCAATCTTGAATTCGGCAATTGCATCGGGGTTCGGATAAACGGCAATCTGTCCGAACTGCGACTCATTATTATCAACACCGTCTAAAGAAAAGTTATTTTGCGTGACACGCGCCCCGTTTGACGAAATAACCGAACCGCCCGATTCACGAAAGCGAGTTGATTCGGTCGAACTTCCCGGACCGCCATTGACAAAACTGCCGCCGCCCAAAACGCCGACAGACGCGCCGGTCGGTCGCGTAACACCCGGCGACAATCCGGCGAGCAGCGTAAAGTTGCGCTGCGGAATCGGCAGATCGGTTACTTCGCGTCCGCTGATGACATCGCCGCGAACGCTGGTTTCGCTTTCGACGACCGGCGCACTTTCATTGCTGACCGTTACGACGTTATCGCCGCCGCTTGAAACTTCGGTAAAACTAATATCCAAAGGAACGCGGGCATTTGTTTCAACCGTCACCGAAGTCAGCAAAACTTTCTTAAATCCGGTGGCTTCGGCATTGACGCGGTAATTTCCCGGTATGAGATTTGAAACGGCAAAATCTCCGCTTTCATTCGAGGTGGTTTCTCTCGATTCCCCGGTCGCATTGTTCGTGACCGTAATTTTTACATTCGGCACTAATGCACCGTTGATGTCTTTGACCGTTCCGACAATGCTGGCGGAGTTGTTTTGTGCAAATATATTTGCGCCGAAAACCACTAAACACGCCAAGACAGCCAGACACGGAATGATTGTTTTTCTTAAATTTTGAATCATATATTCCCTTCTATTTTTAACTTTCTACGGAACCTCAGTCTCCATTGACGGGAAATACTCTTTATGAAGCGCGGGACTTTCCGAAAAACCGACGCTGTTATTTTCCCGTTTGAAAAATGGTAAACATCTGAATCTGCACGAACAGATATTTACCGCAATAAATTTTAAAGTTTTAAACTGCTGTTTTACGACAAATTCTGCGAGTTTTTGCCGCAAAGTATCTTTCGGCATTGCAGTAGTTTGTTTTCTTTACAAACAAAGATTTAATCGAAACTTAACAACGATGTCAAGAAGTTTCAATAATATTTTAAATTTAATTTGCCGAGGCAAATTTTCCGGCTAAAACGAGACTGATTGCGCCGATGGTGGTCGGGCTGCCGCTCAAGGTCGAGGCGGCGATTAATGTTCTTGGAAGTTTGCGGCGGACGCTTCTTTCGGCGGCGGAATGAACCTCATCTTTAATTAAATCCCAGATTTTGGTGATGTTTCCGCAGATGATGATTGCCTGCGGACTTAAACCGACGATTAAGTTGGAGATACCGATTCCGAGAAATTTGGCGGTTTCGCGGATGGCGGCGAGTGCCGCCTGATTGCCTGATTTTGCCAGTTCGATTAAGTCTTCAAATGAAACGTCTTTTCTTGCGCCGTTTTTTTTGCCGGTGAGCTGATAATAACGTCCGACCGAAGCCCGTTCGGAGGAATGCGCTTCCCAACAGTTGCGGCTGCCGCACGAACATTTGACGGGCGCGTCCGTGCCGACGATCATATGTCCGAATTCGCCCGCCGCGCCTCTTGCGCCGCGATAAATTTGTCCTTCAAAGACGATGCCCGTGCCGATGCCTTCGGCAACCAGAACGGTAATAAAATTTTTGATGCCGTGCGTGTCGTTTTGCCCGAACCATAATTCGGCAAAGGCAATCGCATTGGCATCATTATCCATCGTCACCGGCAGCCCGGTCGCGTCGGTTAATTGTTTACTGATTTCCCATTCGCGCCAGCCGAAATACGGCACGAAGACGACTTTGCTGTTCGCCTGATCAACGATTCCGGGTAAACTAATGCCGATTTCCATCTCGTCGCTTTGATATTTTTCAGCCAGTTTAATTGTGCGGCTGACGATCTGTCCGCTCATAAAATCAGCGTCGTCGGAGGTATCGAAAGTTTCCTGTTCGATGATATTACCCGATAAATCAGCGACGGCGAGATGCGTTTCGGTCGGTGTTAAATCTATGCCGATGGCAAAGGCTTTGCCGCTTTTGATTTGCAGCAAAGTCGGTTTGCGCCCGCCGTTCGAATCTCCCGCGCCGATTTCTTCGATCAAACCGGCATTGTACAAATCTTCGACGATGGCGGAAACCGTCGAACGCTGCAAAGCCGTCTGCCGAGCGATTTCCGCCCGCGAAATCGGTGCGCGGTCGCGGATATACGTCAGCACGATCTGCTTGTTAATATCCCGAATCGTCGTCGGACGCGCGATACTGCTTTTTGCCTTTTGCAAATAGATTCTTTTCATCAAATTAAAGTTGTAGGCTGGAGTTTGAGTGCAAATTTCTAAATCACTGTAGAAAAGTTTGTTGCTTTAACAAACTAACGTTTATTGATAACGCTTTTTTGCGAATATTTCAATTGCTCCAAATGGAAATTTAAGCGTTTGACCAAAAAACTTTCTGCTCTCTGCCGCAGATGTTTTTCGGAATTCGGTCAAATTTGAGTTATAGTTAAAGAGTTTTAAGAATCCGACAGGGGAGAATAATTTGCGAGATTTAACCGTTGAAATTCCGCCGCCGAAATTAATTTCGGTTTTGCGAGGCTACAATCTATTACCCGCCATCGTTTTTTTGCCGACGCGCCGTAAATGCGACGAAGCCGCCGAAATGCTCGCCGCCGACAAATCTCAGCCTGCAAACCACGAAAAGCAATTGCGGCGCGAAGAAATTTTTGAAGAATTTGCCGTCGAATTCCCTGAAATCAACCGCCACAAACATCGCCGCGTGATTGTTCGCAACGGTTATGCCGCGCATCACGCCGGACATATTCCGTCGTGGAAACTGGTCATCGAAAAAATGATGACCGAAGGTTTGCTGAACGCGATTTTCGCCACTTCGACGGTTGCCGCCGGTGTAGATTTTCCGGCGCGGACGGTCGTTATCACCAACGCCGACACGCGCGGCAACGACGGCTGGCGTTCGCTTCGCGCTTCGGAATTGCAGCAGATGACGGGACGCGCGGGCAGACGCGGCAAAGATCAGGTCGGTTTTGCCGTTCTCGCGCCCGGACAATTTCAGAACCCGCGCAAAATCGCCGAACTTCTCAAATCTCCGCCCGACGAACTGCAAAGTAAATTTCGCGCGACCTACACGAGCCTTTTAAATCTGCTCGACGCTTTCGGCAGTTTTGACCAAGTTCGTGAAATCGCCGAAAAAAGTTTCGCCTTCCGCGAAACTTTGCGGCAGATTGACGAACTGCAAAAATTGCGCGAACGCATCGAAGATAAAATTCAGGGACAAATTAAAAAAAGCAATCTGAGTTTAACTTTAGCCGACGTGCGCGGTTTCGAGCGTCTGACGAGTGCGCGAATTCGCCTTCAGGAAAAATCGCCGAACGCTCGCGGCGAATCGCGCCTTAAATGGCTGACCGAAAACGTCACCGCCGGCACGATGGTTACTAAAAGCCGCAACAGCAAACGGCTTTATTTAGTGTTGAGCGTGTTCGGCGAAAAGATCGTCGCAATGCGCGAAGACGGGCAGGGCGCGACGCTCGCGCTGCCGCATATCGGGCGCGTTTACACGAAAAAATATCCGGTCAAAGAAGAATCATTCGAGACGGCTTTTGACGACATTGACGCTGGTAAAAACGCGCCGCTGCGCGAACCGAAACCGTCGTCGGGCAGTTCGGCGATTGACGACGCGGTTGAATTAATCGGCAAATTAATCGAAAAATTCGGCGACGCGAATGACGACGAAAACACTCAAAGAAACACGGCGCAGTTTTTATGGGAAATGTGGAACGACGCGGAATATCTCGAAAAATCAGCCCGCGACATCGAATATTTGAAAAACGATTTATGGCTGCCGTTTGAACGACGCGCACGGGTTTTGCATCATTTCGATTATCTGAATTTTACGGAAGAAAAAGTCACGGAACGCGGCAAATGGCTCGCCGATCTGCGCGTTGACCGTCCGTTGCTGGTCGGCGAAGCTCTGCGCCACGAAGTCTTTGTCGGTCTCCAGCCGAAAATCGTCGCCGGTTTGATGGCTTCGATCACGGCTGATGCCGACCGCAATTACGGCGAACTTTATCTTTCGGATCAACTGCTCGACACGCTCTCGGAGTTTGAAACGATCATCTTCAAAGTCGCGGGCATCGAATGGAAAAACGGCATCACGCCCGTCGAAGAAATCAATTATTCAGCGGCGGCGGCGGCGGAAAGCTGGACTGACGGAATGAGCTGGGACGACCTCGTTTTCTACACCAAAGCCGAAGAAGGCGACCTCGTGCGCCTGCTCTCACGGACGGCGGAAGCACTTTTGCAAATCGCCCACCAACGCGAATCAAATCAAAAATCCGCCGACACCGCACGGCAGACGGCAGACATAATCTTGCGCGAACCGATTAAATAATTTTTGGAACAGATAGGAAAATTGTCCGCGAAACAGACTTGAAAAGACGAAAAGCAGCTCAAAATATTAATCTTCTAAAGTATTTGAATGTTTACTTCGCGGCTTTCGTGTATTTCGCAGGCAGAATTATTTGTTCCGACCTTAGTTTATTTATAAAATTTTGACCATTTCAAACTGTCTCAAACTTTCCCTGAAACCACATTTTTTCAAAAACTCGTTAAATTCGATGAGATTTTCGTCAACATTGCTGAATTTGAGATTTTTATCGCCGCCGACGCATTTTTGCATCGCTTCCAAAATTTGTCCGCCGACACCTTTTTGCCGGTAATTTTCGGCGACGGCGATTTGTAAAACTGTGCCTGAATTGCAGTAAACAAGCCCGTAACCGATACATTTTTCTGCGTCGAACGCGCCTAAGATAATTTTTCTAGTCAGATTTCTGGCAAAAGATTCGAGCGAATTTTGCCACGAAGAATGAATGCCGCCAAAGGTTTTGAGCAGATTCCAATCGGGATTTTCTATCTCTGCAATCTTAAAACCGTCGAAACCGATTTTTTCCGCAGCCGCTTTTCTTTCGTAGTAAATCAGGCGGCGCGTTGTTTCAAATCCGATTGAGCGGTAAAGGTTAATTGCCCTTTCATTCTTTGTAATAACTTCGAGCAGGACTTGTTCGATACCTTTTTTTTTCAATTCGGGAATCGCAAATTCAAACATTCCTCTGCCTGCGCCGTGATTTCTAAAACTCGGAATCACGCCCGTTCCCGCATCGTAAGCAGTTTGTTTGCCGTTCCAAATGCCAAAGCCGTTGAGCGTCAGCCCGATCATTTTTTCTTCGATAAACGCGCCGACACTTTTTTGCCAGTTGACGTTATTTTGCACCAGATGATTTTCAAACTGCCCGACGGTCATTTGCAGCGGAACGAAATAATCGGCATACGCTTCGAGAAAAGTCCGATGAGCGTCCGGCAAATCGGCTTCTGACAACCAATGATATTTGATAGCTAAACTGTTGTTTCCCTGCTTCATTTGTTAAAATAATAATGTCTCTCAGCAAATTTTGCATTGGGAGATGATTAATTTTATGAAAGTTTTACTGGCAGACGAATTGGGATTTTGTTTCGGAGTCGAACGCGCCGTCGAGATGGTCGAAGAAGCCTTAAATGAAGGCGATACCGTCAGAACGCTCGGACCGCTGATTCATAATGAGCAGGAAATGCAGCGGCTCGGCACATTCGGGGTAACGACGATCAGCGAACCCGTGCAGATTCAGCGCGGCGAAACTGCCGTCATTCGCGCTCACGGTGTCACACCGGAAGTCGAACGCGAACTAAATCAAAAGGCTTCAAAAGTGGTGGACGCGACCTGTCCGTTCGTGACGCGCGTGCAGAAGCTCGCGGCTCGTGCGGCGGCGGAAAATCGGCACGTCATCATCGTCGGCAACCCGGAACACCCGGAAATGGTCGGCGTTAAAGGCTACGCGCCGGATCACGCTTTTGTTATCAAGGACGAAACCGAAGTCGCCGGGCTGCCGAGATTACGCAGTCCGCTGGTGGTTTCGCAGACGACGATCAAACTGAAAACTTTTCACGACACGGCGGAAGCGATCAAAACCAAAACCGACGACGAAGTGCAGATCGTCAACACGATTTGTTCGGCGACGCGCGACCGGCAGGACGCGGCGCGGGCGTTGGCGGGCGAAGTTGATGCGTTTTATATTATCGGCGGTCGGCATTCGTCAAACAGCCGCAAACTGTTGACCGTCTGTCAGGAACAATGCGCGAAAAGTTTTCTAATTGAAACCGAAGAAGAAATCAACGCCGAAGATTTGCGCGGAGTTGAAAGAGTTGGTGTCACGGCAGGTGCTTCAACACCTGATTGGTTAATCAAAAAAATCGTCAAACATCTCGAAGAAATCGGCGAAAGTCAGAAAAACGAACTGGCTTTGAGTTAGAAAAATCAGGGTGAAACAATAAAAAAGGCAAATCGAAAATCCAACTTTCGGTTTGCCTTTTTTTTCGGAACAGCCGATAAATAATAGCTGAAATCGAATAACTTGAATCACGAATATTATCCGCTATTCGTTATCGGCTATCAGTTATTCCGAATTTTCAGTCAATCTCAATCAGAATCCGTTTCAACTTTCCAACTCCCTGCACAATCTGCTTTTCGTCAAATCCCGTGTAACCCAAAATGATTCCCGGCGGCAGATTGTTTTTGATGCAGTAAGACGAAAGCGGCGTGACATTCAGACCGTTTTTGGATGCTTTTTCAGCAACTTCTATTTCATTAAAACCTTCCGTCAGCCAGCCGATCAGATGCATTCCCGATGGCGCTTTGGAAACTTTGAGCAGTCCGCGCAAATTTCTTTCCGCTTCCGTGACCAAAATATTTTGACGTTTTTCGTAAAGTGTCCGCATTCGCCTCAGATGCCGCGCAAAATGTCCTTCCGCGATAAAATCGGCGAGAATTGCCTGCTCGAAAATCGGCGAATGCCAATCGCTCAACGAACGCGCCGCCGTGAAAATTTCGATCAGATTTTTCGGCACGATCACGCAGCCTAAACGTAACGCCGGAAAAATCGTTTTGCTGAATGTTCCGACGTAGATCACGCGCCCGGAATTGTCGAGATTTTGGAGCGACGCGAGCGGTCGTCCCGCATAGCGAAATTCGCTGTTGTAATCGTCTTCGATAATCCACGCACTGTTTTTTCGCGCCCATTCGAGCAAGTTTAAGCGACGTGCCAAACTCATCGTCACGCCCGTCGGATATTGGTGCGAAGGCGTAATGTAAACGAGTTTTGCCGCGCCGCTTTGTTGCACCGCTTCCACCAGATCAAAGCCTTCGGCATCAACCGAAACCGGAACAATCACCGCGCCGTTCGCGTAAAAAATTCCGCGTGCTTCCTGATAACACGGGTCTTCGAGCCAGACTTTATCGCCTGTTTCAAGCAAAATTCTGCCGATTAAATCCAACGCCTGTTGTGCGCCGTTCGTGATTAAAATCTGCCCGATGTCGCAATGTACGCCGCGCGTCGCGGCAAAATGCGCGGCAACCGCTTCGCGCAGAGGCAGATAACCGGCTGCGTTGCCGTAACCCGAAATTCGATAACGCGCCTGCCGGTAAACGCGAACGGCGATTTTCTCCCAAATATCGAACGGAAATTCGCTGATCGCCGTCAAACCGTTTTTGAACGGGACGGGATTTGGCAAACTCTGGAAGCGCGAGATTTTCGTCTCATTTAATCGCGTCGCAAAAGCGGAAAATTTGATGGCTTCAGGTGAAATATGCGCCGCCGGATTTTTGCTTTTCAGCGGCGAAATTTGCAGTAAATCTTCGGGAATTTTTGACGCGACAAAAGTTCCCGCGCCGGTTTTTCCTTCCAGATAGCCTTCCGCCAAAAGCTGTTCGTAGGCGGTCACGACTGTGATTCTCGACACGCTCAGTTGCTTGGCAAGATTTCGGCTGGCGGGCAGACGAGTTTCCGAAACCAATTTTCCGCTCAAGATCGCGCGGCGAATCGCTTCGTAAATCTGCCGGTAAAAAGGTAAAGCGTTGTCTTTACCTTCAAGCGTGATAAACAGAATTTCGTCGTTAAATTTAGACATTTCGCTTGTTCAATTGGTTATGTGAAAAACTATAAAATTGGCTATTTTCTTAAAACCAATTGCGGTTTATTATAAATCAAAATATGGAAAATCTAAACATAAATGCCGCCAAAACATCTTCACCGAACGATTTCGATTTCTTCGTCGGAAAGTGGAAGGTTCACAACCGAAAATTGATTAAACGGCTTGCCGGTTGCGACGAATGGACGGAATTCGAGGCTGTGAGCGAGTGCCGGAAAATCTTGAACGGTTTCGGAAACATTGATTCTTTTAGTGCGAATTCCGACGGCAAAGTGTTTGAAGGAATGACTTTGCGGCTTTTTAATCCGAACACGAAACTCTGGACTATTTATTGGGCGGACAGCAATGTTGTCGTGCTGGACGTTCCGCAAATCGGTTCGTTTGAAAACGGCACCGGTGAATTTTACGCCCGCGATGTTTTTGACGGAAAACCGATTATCGTCAAATTCAAATGGGACGCGACCGGCGCAAACACACCGAGTTGGAGTCAGGCTTTTTCGGCGGACGAAGGCAAAACTTGGGAATGGAACTGGTTTATGAATTTCGAGAGGGAAAAATAAATGGCAACGGAAAAAATATTACAAGTTATCGAACTGCGAAACTATTTATTGAAGCCGAACTTAACGAATAAATTTGCCGAATATTTTGCGAATCACTTTGTTGATTCGCAAAATATTCGCGGCGGGTATTTGTTGGGAAAATACGTTTTGCCTGATCAACCGGACAATTTTTTTTGGATTCGCGGGTTTGAAAATATGCGTGAGCGAAGCCGATTTTTGCCTGAATTTTATTACGGCGACGTATGGAAAAAATTTGGCAATAAAGCTAACGAAATGATGCTTGATTCAGATGATGTTTATCTTCTGAAACCTTTGGATGAAAAGCAGAGTTTTAACAGAAATAAAATTTTGAGTATCAATTTTTATTTTGCAAACGAAGCAAACCCGATTGAATTGAGCGAACTTTTTCAAAATGAATACCGTGCGTTTTTTGAAGGAACTAAAGAAATAAAAACGTCTTTTTGGATAAGCGAAATGAGCGAAAACGATTTTCCGCGACTTCCGGTGTTTCAATTTGAAAATCTTTTTGTTGTCATTACAACATTTGAAAATGAAGATGTTTACGCCGGAAAACTGCGTGAATTTAGCGCGGCTAATCCTCAATTTGAAAACGATCTGAAACGGAAAATTTCAAAAATGGAAAGCCTTAAACTGTCTGAAATTTGAAAAAATTATGAAAGAATTTAATGGAAATCAACTGACAAAATCGGGCGAAATCGAATGGCAGCCTTTGAATGAAGAAAATGCAACAGGTGTTTTCATCAAATCTCTGATGTTTGACGAAATGGAAAATCGTTCGCCGACGATACTTTTGAAATTTGCAGCGGGCGCGACTTATCCGCTGCACAATCATCCGTGCGGCGAGGAAATTTTTGTTCTCGAAGGCGACATCAAACTCGGTAAGGACGAGCTTTTTGCAGGCGATTATCTTTACACGGCGGTCAACAACAAACACCGCGTCAGCACGAAAAACGGCTGCGTAATTTTCTTAAAAGCACCGTGCGAAGTCGAAATTATCAAACCGCGAACATAAAATTATGAGTGAACAAATTACAGAAACAACCCGCACGAAATTGAAAAGAATTCCGAAACGCGGAGTTTTCGAGCGCGAAACGATTTACAAAATCCTCGACGAAGCATTTATTTGCCACGTCGGATTTATCGTCAATAATCAGCCGTTTGTCATTCCGACCTCGTTTGCGCGGATTGATGATCGTTTGATGATCCACGGTTCGGCGGCAAGCCGGATGATGAGAAATCTGAGCGAAGAAATTGATGTTTGCGTGACTGTGACGCTCGTTGACGGACTTGTTTTAGCGCGTTCGGCGTTTCATCATTCGATGAATTATCGTTCGGTTGTCGTCTTCGGTAAGGGAAAAATGATTGAAGATGAAAGCGAAAAAATAGCGGCTTTACGCGCATTTACCGAACATATATTGCCGAATCGCTGGAATGATGTGCGACCGCCGACAAATTTGGAGTTAAAGGCGACGACGGTTTTATCAATTCCGCTTGACGAAGCCTCAGCGAAAATTCGCACCGGAAATCCGGTTGACGACGCGGAAGATTACGATCTCGACGTTTGGGCGGGCGTTTTGCCGTTAAATTTGACGACCGATGCTCCGATTGCGGACGACAGGTTGAAATACGGAATAAAAGTTCCGCAAAATATTTTAGATTACAGCCGAAAAAGATGATTGCAATTGCCGAAACCGAACAAGAAATTCGAGATTGTTACGCCGTGATGTCAGAACTTCGTCCGCATATTTCGCGTGAAGATTTTTTGCCGCGAGTTAAAAAATTATCGGCGGATACGGGTTTTCGATTGGTTTATTTACAGGACGGAGAAGTCAAAGCAGTCGGCGGATTCAGAATTGCCGAATGGCTGGCGGGCGGCAAATATCTCGAAATCGAAGACCTCGCCGCCAAAGACGGCGAACGCTCGAAAGGCTGCGGCGGCGCAATTTTTGATTGGTTAGTCGAATTTGCAAAACGCGAAAACTGCGCCCAAATCCGGCTCGTGTCGCACGTTCAAAGATTCGGCGCACACCGATTTTATCGGCGAAAAGGAATGATTATCGAAGCGCATTATTTTTCGATGAGTTTAAAATAAAAAAGCCGTGCGAGCATCAAAAACTCGCACGGCTTTTTTTACTTTTCCTTAGAGTTAGTTGGTCGGTTCGACGTATTTCGGCATTGAAATCGCCTGATTTAAGAAAACTCCGAATTCAGTTCCCGACTTGACCTGTGCGTCTTCGCCTTTGGTGATTCGGTCGCCCAAAAATCCGCCTGCCGCGCCTAAGATTCCGCCGATCAATGCACCTTTGCCGCCGCCGATTGCCGCGCCTAAAACCGCGCCGCCCGCGCCGCCGCCGCCGATAAAGATCAGTTTGCGATGATTCATTTTATCACCCGAAGCCGTGCCTTCGTTATCGGTTTTGGCTTTGTCGGTGTTCAAATCGGTCAACGAACCGTTGATCGCGCGAATGCTGCCGTTCGGTAATCTGACTGACACGAAACTGACACTGATTTGTCCCGGATCGCCGCCTTTTTTCGCCGGTGTCACTACATCAACACGACCGTTGGCGGTGCTGCCGACCGGAATAACGACCTCGCCGCTATTTGAATAAACCGGCTCGGTAATCGTCGCCGTAAATTTATCGCCGACGTGCGAAATTTTTGAATTCAAATCGCCGTTCAGACGCGCCCGGAAAGTCGTTCCGCTATCAACCTGATAAAGTCTGACCGCCGGTTTGATGACGCGGCGCACGGTTGTTTTGCGGCGAATCACCGGTTTGCGACGCTGCGCCAATGTATCTACTGAACTGATCGTCAGCAAAATTCCCAAAAGGAATGTTAAAAAGCTAAAATTTAATATCTTCTTCATTTTTTCCACCTCGTATCTGTTTTTTCCAAATTGCTTCATAACCGCAATCAATTCAGCCGTCGTTATGACGTTTGCCTTGTAAATGCGGTTGTCCGAAATCTAACTTCAACTTTCGGGGACACTGCCAAGAGTAACATCTTATTGCCGATAAATTAAATTTGTTTTTTTATTATTTTTTTTTGAAATCAGCGTCTATTAGTCGTATATTGTCAACAACTAATTCATTTGACATCTCCTTGATGCGCCGTAACCCTTGATGAAAATCGAGGGTTATGTCGCTTAAAGAGTGTAGTTTAACAAGATTTTGCAACGCCTGCTCGATTGATTTTTATGCAAATTTCCCGTCAAACCCTAATACTTTTCTCGCTCAACTTTCTGGATGCGGTTTTTACTATCTATTGGGTCAGACACGGTTTGGCAACCGAAGGAAACCAGTTAATGTCAGGTTTGCTCGATATGGGAAATATGCCGTTTTTAGCAGTAAAAACGATGATCGGCGGTGTGGCGGCGTTCGTGTTATGGCGTTGGGGAAATCTTCGTCTGGCGCAAGTCGGTTTATCGGTCGCACTGGCGATTTATATCGGTTTGATGGGTGTTCATCTCTTCACCGGACTTTCCGCCTGCGGTTTGATTTCCGAAAATTTTCTGCGCGATATTTCCAACTGGTCGGGCAATTATTTGGCATTGATTATTTAGTCTTGAATCTTAAATCTTAAATCCTGAATCTTGAATCCTGCTGATAATAATTTACGGCTTTTCGTTTTAACTGAAACGGAGAGCCATTTTTTTTCGTAATGATTACGCAACGCAATTTTATCTGTTCGGCATCATACGAATTGCACTAAATTTATTAATTTCGGTTGAGGTATTATCAAATCAATGGCAAACAAATCAGTTTATCAATTATCGGTTCGTCAGATTTTATTTTTGGCTTTCGCCTCGGCTTTAATCGCGGTCGGCGCGTCGGCTTTATTGTTTAATTTCGGAAATTTCGGACAGTCGAAGGACGGCGGTATCGCTTTCGCGGAGCAGGCTCCGAAAGGCATCTCCGAACCTTCGGCGGTCAGCGATGAGCAGAATAACGTCGAAGTTTACCGGACGCTTGCTCCCGGCGTGGCGTTTATCAACACGACTTCGGTTAGTCAGGATATGTGGGGAGATGTGCAGGAAGGCAAAGGCACTGGTTCGGGTTCGGTGATTGACACGCAGGGACACATTTTAACCAATTATCACGTCATCGAAGACACACAGAAGATCACCGTCAGTTTTGGCGGCGACAAGGTTTACCCGGCGAAAATGGTCGGCGGCGATCCCGATACGGATTTGGCGGTCATTCAAATTGATCCGCCCGCGCAGGGTTTGACCGTTATTCCGCTCGGCGATTCGGACAAGCTCGATGTCGGACAGAAAGTTCTCGCTATCGGCAATCCGTTCGGTTTGGACAGAACGCTGACGACCGGCGTGATTTCGGGTTTGCAGCGTCCGATTCGCGCCCGCAATGGTCGTCCGATTGACGCGGCAATTCAAACCGACGCTTCGATTAATCCGGGCAATTCGGGCGGACCGCTGCTCGATAAATTCGGCAGAATGATCGGTATCAATTCGCAGATTCTCGCGCCCGCCGGCGGCTCGGTCGGTGTCGGTTTTGCGATCCCGGTCAACACAGCGAAACGTATTGTGCCGCAATTGATTCAAACCGGCACGGTTAATCGTCCGAAACTATACGGAACTCTCTATAGCGTCGAACAACTGAGCGGACAAGTTGAACTTCCGGTGGATCACGGATTATTAATTCGAGACCTTCCGGCAAACAGTTCGCTGACGGCGGCAGGACTTCACGGCATCACGCGGGATAATTCGGGTGATGTCGTTCTCGGCGATATTATTCTTTCGGTTGACGGCACGAAAATCAGCGATCAGGACGACGTTTTCCGCATTCTCGATAAAAAACAGGTCGGCGATACGGTTCAGGTCGAAATCTACCGCAACGGCAAAACACAGACCGTTCCCGTCAAATTGCTGCCCAACGCCCCGGCAAATGCGCGTCCGACCAGACGCATTCAATAAAATGTTTTTCCAACATCAAAAAGCAGTGAGTTCGTTCATAACTCACTGCTTTTTTGTTTTTGATAACATCCGATTATTTTGAATATATTTTTATGATGGAACTCAATGATTTTTACAACGACGGATTCGGCTGGAAATGTCGTCAATGCGAGCGCGAACTGACAGCGCAGACTTCCGCTGAAGCAAATCAATCGCGCCTGTTGACCGAAGGCGAAACCGAAAACAAACAGCCGAAATTTTCTAATCTCGCGCTTGCTAAATGGTTTGATAAAGCGCAGACAACGCTCATCTGCCCGCGTTGCGGCATCACCGAACGAGCTGACTTTACTTAGTTTTAACGTAAAACAGCTAAAAATCAGGTTTGACCTCCGCTTTCCTTTGCGCCTCTGCGCCTTTGCGGGAAATCTTTTTTTGGAATTGTTTCCCGCAAAGGCGCAAATTACGCAAAGAAGAAAAAGCCATAGTTTTTATAGTTTCTTTTATTAATTTTAAGACTTTCACGGGCAAAATTCTGATTGAACGATTTTTGTGATAAGTTTTAATTAATGCTCGAAAAAGAACTCGAAACTGCGCTGACACTTGCCCGACAAGCCGCCGCTTTAATTTTAGAATTTTATGCTCTGGAAATTGTCGCCGAAGAAAAATTCGGGGTTGATAATTTTTCCGAACCCGTGACCGCCGCCGACCGTGCGGCGAGTAAAATTATCGTCGAAGGATTAAGCGCGGCTTTTCCCGGAGATGCGATTTTATCGGAAGAAGAGAAGGAAAATGCCGCCGTTCGTCTGACCAAAAAACGCGCGTGGATGATTGACCCGATTGACGGCACGACAGGATTTATCGGGCGCAACGGTGATTTTGCCGTGCAGATCGGTTTGGTCGAAAACGGTTCGCCGGTTCTCGGCATCGTGCTGCTGCCTGCGTCCGGCGTTCTATATTACGCCGTCAAAAATCAAGGCGCGTTTGTCGTCAGCGGCGGCGCGGAAACTAAGCTGCAAACTTCATCAAAAACTGATTTCCCGAACATCTGTCTCGCCGTTTCGCGCCATCATTTGAGTTCAAAAATGTCGCGTGTCGCCGATGGATTAGCGATTAAAAATATTATCCGGCGCGGTTCGGTCGGTATCAAAGTCGGTTTGATCGCCGAACAGACTTGCGATTTATATATTCATTTTTCACCGCGCACCAAGTTTTGGGACACCTGTGCGCCGCAGATTATTCTCGAAGAATCGGGCGGTTCATTAACCGATCTGTTCGGTGCGCCGATTCAATATGATCTGCTCGACGTGCAAAATCACAACGGCGTTTTAGCCTCGAACGGCGCAATTCACGAACAGACCGTTAATCGCCTGAAACCGATGCTCGCCGAATTCGGACGTTTGCGAATTAAAGCTCAGGCGTAGAACTTTTCGGGCAAGAATGATAGCCGCAAAAAGGCGCAAAAGACGCAAAAAAAGGAAAAGAAAAAATTTTTGCGGCGAATTTGTTGTCTTTCACAACCTAAAAAGCGGACGTTGATTTTTCGATCAACGTCCGCTTTTTAGGTTGTCTGTAAAAGTTTTTAGCTTTTGATAATTTTGACGTTTTTCGGCAGATCAATCACGAAGATTTTAGGATTAATCGTTTCGTTCTTTTTCAAATTTGAAAGATAGACGGTCGTCGAATCGCTGTTGTTTTCGTTGACTTTTGCCTGAATCGGCATTCCGTTACCGTCAACCCAAAGGTCGGAAGATTTATATTGCTGGGCTTTTTTCGGCGTTAAAACCAGATGAAACGTCGGAATTCCGCTGACATTTTCCTGTCCGCCGTAAGCGATTGAGTAATTTGCCTGAAGCTGCGCTTTCGACATATTGATAAATGACAAAGCATTGCTCGCGCCTTTATTTTTCGACTGCGCTTTATCAATTTTGCCGATAATCGCCTGATTCAAACGCGGACGATAAAGCACATATTCTTTTTTAATGACCGACAGCGATTCTTCGGACGGTTTTGTCCAATCAATTCTGACAAGTGCATCTTTACCTTTCTGCGGCAAATATTTGGTCGTGCCTTCGTTAATGTCGTGTTCGCCAAGCTGTGCATTATATTTGTCCATCTGAACATTCGCCTGAAGCGTCTGCAATGATTTATTATGTGCGTCCATCAACTTCAAAATATCATTAACGGCTCGTTGCGCTTTGATTTCGGAAACGGCAAAGACGTTGAATAAAAATATCAGCGCGATTGCCATCAAACTTGTTTTTAAGAATTTATTCATAAAATATCACTCCAAATTAAAATATTATAAGATTTTAGTCTTTCTCTAATTCGATTTTATCGAACGTCTATTTCGTAAAATGTTTCGCCGCGCTCGTTTTTCATTTCACGCGATTCGAGAATTTCGGCATCGGTGTTACCGCTCAATTCTTTGACGCGGTTTTCTAAAATCGCTTTGTCCGGCGAATAATCTTGTGCCTGAACAATCACGCGCGAAGTTTGGTTTGCCGGACGCTCGCGTTTATCAAACCACGCCTTCGGAGTCAGAAAAATAAACGCCAGAATCAAAAGACACAACACATCCCATTGCCAACTCGCGCGTTCATAATTCCAAAGAATGATGTTCTTCATACGAATTAAAAGTTAAAAATTAAAAATTAAAAATTAAAGAAATTATTTTCTCTTCAATTTTTAATTTTTAACTTTTAATTTTACATTTTTAACTCTCAATCTGTCCGTCGCGCATCCGAATCGTCCGCGAACAGTGCGTGGCGGCTTCGGGGTTGTGCGTAATCATTATAATCGTCTGGTTAAATTTTTGATTCAGTTCGCGGAACATATTCAGCACGATTTCCGAGTTTTCCGAATCGAGATTTCCGGTCGGTTCGTCCGCCAGAATAATCGCCGGACTGTTGACGATTGCCCGCGCCAGCGCAACGCGCTGCTGTTCGCCGCCGGACATTTCGACGGGTTTATGATGCAGACGATTTTCGAGTTTCAAAAGGCTCAAAACTTCGCGCCGCCGGTCGGAATTTTTGCCGTTGCCCGAATGAATTTTCTCCGCCAATTTCAAATTCCCTTCCGCCGAAAGCGTCGGGAACAGATTAAAACGCTGAAAAACAAAACCGATTTTGCGGCGGCGAATATCGGTTCGCTGCGCGTCGGAAATCTTGGAAATATCTTCGCCGTCAATGATTATCCTGCCGCCCGAAGGCGACAAAAGACCGCCGAGCAGATGCAGCAAAGTTGATTTGCCGCAGCCTGATTGTCCCATTATGGCGATAAATTCGCCTTCCTTGATCTCCAAAGAAACGCCGCGCAAAGCGTGTGTCACAACTTTGCCCATCTGATAAACTTTGGTCAGATTTTCCGTCTGTAAAATTGTCTTCATCAATATAATGGTGAATGGTAAATGGTGAATGGTGAATGTTAAGAAGAAGTTTTTCAACCTACATTCTTTGTTCATCATTCATCATACATCATTCTTCATTCATCGTTCATCGCTGAAATTTGCTTGCCGCTTTCGGCACTTCGTTGACCGTTTTTTGTCCACGCGCTTCGGTTAATTTTTGGTCGAGATTCACTTCTTCCAAATTCCAGGTGTTTTCCAGCACGAACGCTTTTGCCGGGTATGTCTTGCCGACCGAAACGCTTGACGGCGATTGATAGGTCAGGCGCATTTTGTATTTTTCCTTCGGTCGCGTCACCGAAATTTCGAGCGGCAGATTTTTATAATCGCCGGCTTCGCCCAGATCGCCCTGCTGTCCGTAGGTAATGTCCGAATCAATTTCACCTGTTTCATCAAAAATCTGCTGACGTGCAAGCCTGATGCCGCCCACGCGGTCGAACCAGAAACGCCGCGAAATTTTTAGGCTGCCATCCTCAGTTTTAGTAAATTCGTCAAGCAGATAATAACCGCGCAGGACGCGCCGAACCGGAGATTTTGCAGCTACTGCCGCGTCTTCTTCGTCCTGTAAAATCGTGCTGCTCGTATAAACGCTGTTTGCCGGATCAGCCGGACGCACGAGAATCGCTTCGGTAAAATGCTGCGGTCGCAGATTGGAAAAAGCGTTCAGGTTTTGTTTCATCGCCTGACCGCCCAAATCGGAATTTTTAACCTTTTCCTGCAAAGCCGAATAATCAGCATTGTTTGAACCTAAAACAAATTTTTTATATTTGCCGCCTGCATTGTCCTGCAAAACCGCGACGCGAAACTTTTCGCCGTCCGAAGTCATCTGCGCGATGTCGGAATGAATCACCGGAATCTGCACTTTGAGCAAAATGTTGTTCGGACGCTGCACGACGATGTCGCCGTCCGCCGTTTTGTATTTTTCCGCCAGACCGACTTCGGCATAAGAATTATCTTCAAATTTCAAATCCAACTTCGCGTGCAACGAACCGACCTTGGCGAAACGATTGACTTCATTAATTAAATCGGACTGCGCGGCGTTCTCAACTTTTAGTAGTTTCGGACGTTCGGTTTTTTCCTTTGCGCTGCAACCGTATAAAGAGAGAGCGATTAATATAAATGCAAAAAATTTCAAACTGTTAAATCTATGTATCATCATTTGTTTCTGATGTCCGCCGCCGCGTATTTGTTGTCTTTTCATTGACCTGCCGGAAAGCGGAACTGCTTGACAATCTGCCAATCATAGCACGAAAAAATCAGTCGCGCTAAAGCAAAAGACGCGGTAGCGATTGGCTTTTGCCGATTCGCACCGCGTTCAGATTTAGTTTAATTTCGACTAATTCGAGAAAGTTCCCTGCGAGCGCGTCAAAAAGTCCTGCATCGTCAGCGCAAACATCAAACCGAGCCAGATAAAGCCCGAAAGCACCGTCAGCCAGATTAGTTTCGAGCTGTATTTAACGTGCATAAACCATAAAACCACGGCGGTAGTTTTGACGAATGCGATCAGCAGAGCCATCAGCGTATTCGCGCCGGGAAACAGAATATGGTCTAAATTGACGAGCGCAACGGCGACGGTCAAAATCGTGCCGACGATTAATACGCCGAAAATGATTAGATACGTCGGGATCGAAACGATATGATGTTCGCCGTGTTCGTGTTCGTGTTCTTTGCTATGTTCTTCCGTGTTGTGTTGAGCCATTTTATATTTGTCCTCAGCTTAAAAAGTGTCTGCCCAAAAGATACAGCAGCGGGAAAAGAAAAATCCAAACGATGTCCACAAAGTGCCAGTAAAGCCCGGACATCTCGACCGGCGCGTAATAATCCTGCGTAAATTCGCCGCGATATGCCCGCCACAAAATCCAGAGCATTATGCCCAGACCGATAATCATATGCAGCGCGTGCAGCGCGGTCATCGCAAAATAAATCCAGAAAAAGATGCGAACTTTGTCGCGGAATTTGTCGGGATCAATCTCCCCGTTGGAATAATACCCGGTTTTTTCGGCGGCGGTTAAAATTTTTTCCTCTTCGCCTTTCTTCACTAATTCAGTTTGATGCCACTGAAATTCGCCGCGCGGATTGTTGTATGCTTCTTCGCCTTCGCCTGCCGTTTCGCCTGATGTCGAAGGATGTTCGGCAACTTCGCCGACTTTCGTTTTATGATTCAACCCGGCAAACGGAACTAATCCGTCGTCAAATTTCTCTTTGTATTCGACGGCTTTGACACCTAAAAACGTCGCGCCGAAAATCATCGTC
Organism: Pyrinomonadaceae bacterium; assembly: GCA_965247235.1. Taxonomy (GTDB): domain Bacteria; phylum Acidobacteriota; class Blastocatellia; order Pyrinomonadales; family Pyrinomonadaceae. Next base: position 3,513,473 of record OZ252004.1, on the reverse strand, counting down.
AGAATAATCAGAATGACTTGTAGATTACGTTTGCCGAGTTGCGCGTAATGAACCGCAAGAGCCATCGTCAAACTGCTGACGATCAGCACGACCGTGTTGCCTGCGCCCATCCAAATATTTAAATGGTTACTGCCGGCGGCAAACGCCATCGGATATTTGGCGCGGAAAACCAGATACGATGTAAATAACCCGCCGAAAAACATTATTTCCTGAACGAGAAACATCCACATTCCAATCGAATCGGATTCCTGCTGCTGCGCCATATCTTCAAACTGATGCTGAAGTCCCGGCGGATGATAGTGATGATCGTGTTCGCTTTCGTGTGTCGCCATTTGTTTATTTACAAAAATTCAAATTTATTTGATCGGTCGCTAAACTTTTTCAATTAGAGCAGATTTGGAAAGTTTTTATCGAATTGAACTCACTTACAAAATCTGCGTTCGTATTCCGCCCTCGCTCACGCACGGGCTTCTGTTTCTTCAACCTTCTCTTCCTACTTCCTGCAACTGCCTGAAACTATCTGCAACTATCTGCAACTTCCCGTCAACTTTTTACGCGCTCAGAACCACTTCCCGCGCTTCTTTGTCGCGCAGAATTTGTTTTTCGGCTTCAAAATCGAGACCGCTATCTTCGCCGAATTCGTAGGCTTCCCACGTCACAACCGGCGTGGTCGCAAAGTTTTCGGTCGGCGGCGGTGAAGTCGTGCGCCATTCGAGTCCCGGCAGAATCCACGGATTATCGGCGGCTTTTTTGCCGAAAAATAGTGAATGAACGAGATAAAAAACCGGCAGCGAAAACCCGAAACCGAGAATAGACGCGCCTGCCGACGAGAAAATGTTCAGCACCTGAAATTCTTCCGGGTATGAAGCATAGCGGCGCGGCATTCCCATATATCCGAGAATAAACTGCGGGAAAAACAATAAATTAAACCCGACGAAATCAGCATCGCCGAGATTTTGCCCCAGAATTCCGAATATTCTCTGCCCGTCATTTTCGACCACCAGAGATGCAGACCGCCGAGATAAGCCATCACCTGACCGCCGACCATAATGTAATGGAAATGTGCGACGACGAAATATGTGTCCGACATATGGACATCGAGTCCGATTGTGCCGAGAAACAATCCGGTCAAACCGCCGACCAGAAATAATCCCATAAATCCGAGCGCGTAGAGCATCGGCGTGTCCCACGAAATCGAACCTTTATAGAGCGTCGCCGCCCAGTTAAAGGTTTTGATTGCCGACGGAATCGAAACGACCAGCGTCAGGAATGAAAACACCAATCCGGCGTAAACCGATTGTCCGCTGACAAATAAATGATGTCCCCACACGACGAAGCCGATCACCGCAATCGCAATACTTGAGAACGCGACGAATTCGTAGCCGAAAATGCGTTTGCGCGAAAAATTGGCGATCAGTTCGCTGATGATTCCCATTCCGGGCAGAATCATAATATAAACCGCCGGGTGCGAATAAAACCAGAACAGATGCTGAAACAAGATCGGATCGCCGCCGATTGACGGATCGAAAATTCCGATTCGCGCAACTCTTTCCAAAATCATCAGCAGCAAAGTAATTGCAATCACCGGCGTTCCGAGAATCATCACGAGGCTCGTCGCGTAATGCGCCCAAATGAAGAGCGGCATTCTGAACCAAGTCATTCCCGGCGCACGCATCGTGTGAATCGTCACGATAAAATTGAGTCCCGTCAAGATCGAAGAAAACCCGATAATAAACGCGCCCATTCCGGTTGCGACGACGTAGCCGTTGGAAAACGTCGTCGAATACGGCGCGTAAAATGTCCAGCCGGTATCAACGCCGCCCTGCATCAGCGCGTAAACCGCGACACCTGCGCCGAGCATATACAAATACCAACTGAGCAAATTGATGCGCGGAAACGCCAAATCTTTCGCGCCGATCATCAGCGGCACGAGAAAATTTCCTAAAGTCGCCGGAATCACGGGAACGAGAAATAAAAACACCATAATCACGCCGTGCGCGGTAAAAATGCGGTTATATGTTCCCGATTCAAAAACATCGCTCTGCGGTGTCAGCAGTTCGAGCCGAATACAGGCGGCGAAAATTCCGCCGATGAAGAAAAAGAACGAAACGCTCGCCAGATACAGCATCGCAATCCGTTTATGATCCTTCGTCAACAGCCACGAAGCCAATGTCGTTCCGTTGTTCAAGTAATTCAGTTTCGGTTCTTCAACCCTTTCGAGATTAATTGCTTCTACGTTTTGCATAAAAATTCCCTGCTAAAATAGTAACTTTACCGGCTGCTCGTATTTCCCTGTCCCGTCCGCGTCGGCTCATTGGTCGGCGCAGGCGCGTTCGGATTGCTGCCCGGAACATCACGCGCTCCGCGATCAGCTTTCGGCGGTGTCATCGAATTCGACGAACCGCTATTGGTCGGCGCAGTCGGCGCAGAATTGCTCATTGCGCCCGAACTCGTCGAAGTTCCGCCGTTTTTGCTTAATGATTTAATGTATGCGACGAGTGACAGCAATTGTTCTTCCGTGACCTGACCTTTGAACGTCGGCATAATCGGCTGATAGCCTTCGACGATCTGACTTGCCGGGTTCAAAATCGAATTGCGAATGTATTCGTCATCGGCTTTAACTGTTCCGCCGCCGACTAATTTAACTTCCGTGCCGTATAAACCTTCGAGTTTCGCGCCGCGCTGCTGCGGTCCGCCCGCGTGACACGAAGCGCAGCCGAGTTTGTTTTCAAACAAATCTTTGCCCGCTTCGACCGGCGTTTGCCCTGAAACATTGCCCGACAGCCAATTGTCGAAATCGCGCTGTTCCATCACATACACCCAACCGCCCATTCCCGAATGGTTCAAACCGCAGTATTCGGCGCAGTAAAGATGATATTTTCCCGGCTTCGTCGGCTCGAACCAAATCGTCGAGTATCTTCCCGGAACGACATCGGCTTTGGTTCTGAACGCCGGCACATAAACGTCGTGAATGACATCTTCGGTCGTCATAATCAGCTTGATTTTGCGACCGACCGGAATGTGCAGTTCGTTGATTTCGCGCTGCCCGGTTTCGTGCTGAAATTTCCACATCCATTGTTTGCCGACGACGTAAATATCCGTCGTATCTACCGGCGGACGATAAAGATTGTAGAAAACATACGCGCCGGCGACGAACATCACCATCGCAATCACGAACGGAATGACCGTCCAGGTAAATTCCAAAACCATCGAACCGTGAATATCCGCGCCTTTGACAAATTTCTCTTTTTCACGGTATTTGACCGCAAAGAAAAAGATCACGGCGGCACTTCCGAGACCGAAAAAGAGCGTCACCGCGAGGATAAAGAAATAGAGCGCATCAACCTGCCAAGCAAAGGTCGAAGCCTGTTCGGGAAATAATGGAATCCACGAAGAATTTTGTATAATCATCATTTTCTACTAATGAATTAAAGCGTTTTCGCAAAATCGCTCTTTCATTAACTCAAATCTTTCTGCCTGTTATACCGGCGAAAGTAAAAAATCATTCCGCCCAAACCGAGCAGCGTCAAAACTCCGACCACGCGCATCACGCTCAAAATCGCCAACCCGTATTTGCCCGTCGCCGGGTTGTAATGAAAGCAATAGAGCAGCAGTTTGTCCGCCGGATCGCCGATTTTATTTTCGGCTGAATCCATCACGGCAAATTTCAAATCTTTCGGCGCGTAATCAATGCCGTAGAGATAGCGCGAAAGTTTGCCGTCGGGCGTGGCGACCATAATGCCGCCCGCGTGGGCAAACTGATTCGACTGTTTATCAAACTGATATTTGTACCCGACGGCTTGGGTTACTTTGTCAATTTCGGCTTGTGTGCCGGTCAAAAAATGCCAGCCGTTTTCCGTGCCGCTGCGTGCGTATCGCGCCGTGTAATTATCTTTTTTGTTCTTCGCCAATTCCGGCTTATCGTTTTCACGCGCGTCGAAACTGATGGCGACGACATCGAAATCTTTCCCGGCATCGAAATTGATGCCTTTAAGCGAGCCGGTCAAACCGTTCAAAACCTCGTTGCAGAGCATCGGGCATTCGTAATAAACGAGAGCCAGAATAACCGGACGCTTGCCGAACAGTTCGGCGAGTTCGACGGGCTTGCCGTTTTCGTCCTTGAACTCCGCGTCGAGCGGAATCTGTCCGCCGAGTTTCTGTTCGATGCCGACTTCCTGCAAAGCCTTCGGCAGTCCGTTGCTCGTTCCCGCCTGATCGGGATCATATGCCTTCGGCGAATAAAGCGGCGAATTATAATGTTCGACCTGCTGCGCCGAAGCGTTGGCAAAGATCAAAAAAACAATTAGTAACGCAAAAAGTCCGAGTTTCGGTAATGCAAAATCCGCTGAACTTTTTTTCATATTTTTATTTTTCTACTTGTCAAAACATTTCATACAAACCGTTGTTTTGACTTTTTCGATTAACCTGCTCTCAACACTTTTTTCAGCTTTTTGTCGTCAAATTTTATTGACACCATAAACTTGGCTGACAACATTCAAGCTATCTTCGTTTTTCCGAAGCTAGACGACCTGAACTCGCATCGGAAATAAACATTCGATTTTTGTCCAAAACGTCGCTCGTTTGATCTGTGCCGCCGCTTTGCTGCAAAAATTTCGCCTTCGCGTCGGCAATACTCATCGTCACGACCGTTCCTGTCTTTTCATCTTTCTGCCCGTTCGCCCACGCCGCTTCCCATTGTTTCCGCATCTCGCGGTATTCGGATTGCGGAGCTTTCAATTCGAGATTGACGCGACCTTTTTCGGATTCGACACCGAATCCCGGCGCAGCCTGCAAACGCGGTTCGGGCGGCAGACGTTCGTTGTCACGCATCATCATCGGACTCGTATCGTCTTTAGTCACTTTAGCGTTATCTTCCATCACATTCTGCAAAGCCCACATCAAGGCGAAGCTGACGACGAGCAGCAAAAATACGCCGATCCCGAAAAACACGATGCCGCCCATCCCGATAGTGTTTCGTTCATACGGCGAATCGAAATTAACAAATGATTTTTCGTGCTTTGTCTTTCCCATAATGTTTAATTACGAATTACGAATGACGAATTACGAATTTTATGATTTCCAACTTCATTTTTAATTCGTCATTCGTAATTCGTCATTGATTAGTGTCCTTTCCCGTGTTTGATCGCGTTTTCCAAAAACGGATCGTTGACCGGCACGAGCGGACGTTTTAATAATTCTCCGAAGAAACTCCACAGCCAGATTCCGCCGATACCGACGACGGCGGCGACGTAAAATAAAACCGACAGCGGATTAAAACCTTCGATATGACCGTCAATAAACGGACTCGGCTGAATGTGATAGAACAAATCAACCATACGCATCGCCAAAATAAATCCCGCCATAATCGCCAGCCATTTTGCTTTGCGCTTAAAATCCTGCTGCAACAAAACCAGAAACGGAAACGCGAAATGCAGCACGATCAAACTGATTCCGATCACGCCCCAACCGCCTTTCATCCGGTTAAGATACCAAACCGTTTCTTCCGGGATATTGCCCGACCAGATAATCAGAAACTGCGAAAAATTGAAATAAGCCCAGATCATCACGAGCGCGAGCATCAGTTTGCCGAGATCGTGAAAATGCCGTTTGCCCAAAACGCGGTTCATCGGAGCTTTGTCCGACAAGTAAGCCAACACCGCCGTGCCGAAGCTGAACGCGCTCAAGCCCCAACCGGCGACGTAGAGAAATCCCCACATCGTCGAATACCAGTGCGGATCGAGAATCATCGTCCAGTCAATCGCCGCAAAGCTGATTAACAAAATCATCACGATCATTCCCAAGCCGGAAAATTTGGTTGCCGCGCCTAAGTATTCCGCCGAATCTTCGTAATTCGTCGCTTCATCCTGTTTCGCCGACCAATTGTTCAGCAAATAAGTCATTCCGAACAAAATCGCAAAATAAAGAATCGAACGCAATCCCCAACCCAACGGCGTTAAATACCAGCCGCGCCACTGAATAAGCGGATCATTTGACAGATGCGTCCACTCATAAATACTGCGGTTCAACACGCCGACAAGCAACGGAACAAACAGAACCGCCAACACCGGCAAAACTCTGGTCGCCGCCTCCGCCGTTCTTCTGATGACTACGCCCCACGCACCGCCGGTCAGATACTGCAAAATCACGATGCCCAAACTGCCGATGCTGATGCCGCTCCAAAAGACAAAACCGAGCAGCCACGCGCGTAAAACCTGTTCGCGCATCTCCGGCGCGATCACCGCGACAACCAGCAAAATCACACTAATAATACCGCCGATACCGATTGCCGGAAGTCGCCAACCGTTAATTTCCTGAGGTGCGTCAAAATTTCCCAAGTCTCTCATTTAATGTGCGCCTCCCTGCGAATTCGAGTTTGCCGGACTATTCGTATTAGCCGCTGAAGGCGAATTTGTCATATTCGTATTGGTCTGTTTATTAACATTGCCCGCGCCGTTCGGATTCTGGCTGACCTGCAAAGCGCGTATGTATGAAACAATCGCCCAGCGGTCTGCCGGCGGAATCTGCGCCGCGTAGCTGTTCATTTTGCCCCAACCGTTTGAAATGACATCGAAAAAATGTCCGTCGGGTGCGTTTCGCAGACGGTCGTCGTGATACGTCGGCGGTTTTGAAAATCCGCGCCGCACGATCATCCCGTCGCCGCTGCCGACCGGACCGTGACAGACGATACAATAGACGTTGTAGCGTTCCTGTCCGCGATTAACTAAAGCCTCGTTGACCGGCACGGGAATTTTCGCAATATCGTTCGGAAAACTCGAAACGAGCGTTGTGCCTGATGAGTCGGTCGTCGTCTGTGCGACGGCGTTCGGATTCGGATTATCAATCTTCCCGGTGTAAAAAGCCTTGTCTTCTTTGAGTTTGCCGCGTGCGACCGTGCCTTCGGGCAAATCTCTCGAACCGCGCTTATCGGCGAAAAAATCGCTCTGTTTATAAGCCTTGTAACGCGGCTGATCCTGCATATCGTAGCGACAGCCGGTCAGGAATGAAAAAGTTAAAATTAAAAATGCAAAAACAAACAATCTGCTTTTCATTTTTAATTCTCCATTTTTAATTTTTAATTCCGCCTGCGGATTATTCATCAACATCGAAAACCTCCTGCGGATTCAAACTCTGCATAAAACTTTTTGTCTCTGCGTAATCATATTTCGGGTCTTTCGCCTCGATCAGCAGAAAGAATTTTTCTCTGGTCGCCAGCGAAAAACGCGGCACGTTGAAAACCGGGTGATACGGCGCAGGCAACCCGTTCAGGAAAAGCATTCCCAATACTGCCGTAAATCCTGCGAGCAAAATTGTTAATTCATATGTTGCCGGAACAAATGAAGTCCAACTCAAATACGGACGACCGCCGACGATAATCGGATAATCTCCGAAACCGGCGTGAACAAACATCTGCAATCCAAGACCACTCAACAAGCCGACAATCGCGCCGCCGAACACCAGATACGGCAGAATACTGCGCTTGATGCCGAGAGCTTCGTCCATCTCGTGAATCGGGAACGGCGAAAAAGCATCGGTTTTCGTGTAACCGGCTTCGGTCACGCGCCGCGCCGCCTCGACCACTTCGGTCGGCGTGTCGTATTCGGCTAGTAGTCCGTAAATTTTCTTTTCCATAATCTTCAATAGTTACGGTTTGCAGTCAGCCGGTTTGCCGGCAATCAGCTTGACATGGGTGAGTTGCCCTTTTTTCCAACCGCGAGCAAACACGGCTGACTGCAAAAATAATTCTATAAAATATCTGCGCGTTTAGACACCTTTCGGCTCTAAAGTTTGTCCTTCGATTCCCTCGGAAGAATTTCCGTCCAATGTGTGATCGTGATGATCGCCGTGATGCCCGTGCGAAACTTCCGCGTCCGGCAGCAAAGTTCTGACCTCGAAGATCGAAATGATCGGCAAAAATCTGACGAACAAAAAGATCAGCGTAAAAAAGAATCCGATAGTTCCGAGAAACATAGACCAGTCAAACATCGTCGGCGAATACATCGCCCACGACGACGGCAGAAAATCCCTGTGCAGACTCGTCACGATAATCACGAAACGCTCCAGCCACATTCCGACGCTGACGACAATCGAAATCACGAACAGCCAAAATTCGCTCTCTCTGAAACGCTTGAACCATAAAAATTGGATCGAAACGCCGTTACAGAAAATCAGCATCCAATACGACCACCAATAAGGTCCGGTGAGCGCACGGTTTTTAATCATAAAAACTTCATATTGTGCGCCGCTATACCAGCCGAAAAACGCTTCCATCGCATAACCGTAAACGACGATCATTCCCGTCGCCAGCATCACTTTGCCCATATAGACAAGGTGCGTATGCGTGATGAAATCCTTCATCCGGTAAAGATGCCGCAGCGGAATACAGAGAATCAGCACCATCGCAAACCCGGCGAAGATCGCCCCGGCAACGAAATACGGCGGAAAAATCGTCGCGTGCCAACCCGGAAGTTGCGACACCGAGAAGTCGAAACTGACAATCGAGTGAACCGACAACACGAGCGGTGTCGAAATACCTGCAAGCAGTAAATATGCGATTTCGTAGCGATGCCAATGCCGCGCCGAACCGCGCCAACCCCACGAGAGAGCCGCGTAAATAAATTTGAAATAAGGATTCTTAGCGCGATCACGCAGCGTCGCCAAATCGGGAATCAACCCGACATACCAGAACAACAGCGAAATCGTCGCGTAAGTCGAAACCGCAAAAACGTCCCACATCAAAGGCGAACGAAATTGAGGCCACATTCCCATCGTGTTCGGATACGGGAAAAGCCAGTAAGCAAGCCATGGTCGCCCGGTATGCAGCAGCGGAAACAACCCCGCGCAGGCGACCGCAAACAGCGTCATCGCCTCGGCGAAACGGTTGATCGAAGTGCGCCATTTTTGATTGAGCAGCAGCAAAACAGCAGAAATCAGCGTTCCGGCGTGACCGATTCCGATCCACCAGACGAAATTGATAATATCGAACGCCCAACCGACGGGCTGATTGTTTCCCCAGATTCCGATTCCGGTCGTGACCAGATACAACACCGTGAACATCAGAATCTGCGCGGTCAGAAACGCGACTGTGAATCCGATAAACCATTGAAACGGTGTCCGTTTTTTGAGCGTAATATCGCCGATTTCGTCGGAAACCGTGCCGAACGTATGCTCGCCGTCCACCATCGGCGGGTAAATTCTCTGCTGAATTTCTTTTAAGTCTTTCATAACTTCCAAAGTTTAAAGCTGTCGAAAACCAAATTTCCTCTCGATGCTTTAGTGACTTTCGCCCTCCGGGTTAGCGGCGGCTTTGTCCGCTTTGCCTTCCGTTTCGTTAAAGAAAACTTCGGTCGGTTTGTAATCCGGCATCTGCTTGTTTTGATTTTTCAGACCGGCTAAATAAGTCGTGCGCGGCTGAGTGTTTAATTCGTTAAGCAGATTATAGTTGCGGTGATCTTTTTTCTTCTGCGAAACGATGCTGTTGGCATCGTTCAAATCGCCGAACGAGAAAACATCCGCCGGACACGCCGCCTGACACGCCGTGATAACTTCGCCGTCACGAACGCGGCGATTATTGTCTTTGCGTCCTTCGATTCGCGCCGCCGCAATTCTCTGCACACAATAAGTGCATTTTTCCATCACGCCGCGCGAACGAACGGTGACTTCCGGGTTTCGCATCAATTTATACTGCGGGGTATTCCAATCCTGATACAGCAAAAAGTTGAAACGTCTGACTTTATACGGGCAGTTATTTGAACAATAGCGCGTCCCGACGCAGCGGTTATAAACCATATCGTTCAAGCCTTCTTCGCTGTGGACGGTCGCGTGAACCGGGCAGACCGTTTCGCACGGAGCCTGTTCGCACTGCTGACAAAGCAGCGGTTGAAAATGCGGACCTTTCGGATTATCAACGTCGCCTTCAAAATATGTATCAATTCTGAGCCAGTGCATTTCGCGGCTGCGGTTGACCTGTTCCTTGCCGACGACCGGAATATTATTTTCCGACTGACAGGCGATCACGCAGGCGTTACAGCCGACGCAATTGTTCAAATCAATGGACATTCCCCATTTATGCTGCCAATCGGCTTTGGAATAATTAAACGGCGTATACATTGATTTGTCGTATTCGTTTTCCTGATGTCCCATTTCGGGATTCTTGTCGAATTCTTCCAAATCGAAGACGCGCAGCAAATCGCGTCCTTCCATATTAAAGTGAATCTGAGTCGAAGCAATCGTCGCCTGTTCGCCCTTGGGTTTAATGTTGCCGAAACCGAAATTCATCGCGTCCGAACGCATCACGTCGTAGGCACTGTAACCCAAATCCCTCCCGACTCTGCCGGTGCGGGTGCGACCGTAGCCGAGATAAATCGTAATCACATCGTCGGGCTGTCCCGGCGCAATCCACATCGGCACGGGTTTTTGAATTTCCGCGCCCTGATAATCAAGCGTCACCAAATCCGAAAACTGATTGCCGCCTTTGGTGTTGATAAAACTCGTTCCCTGTGCGCCGCCGGTGAATTCTTCGGCTTCGTTGCCGCTGTTGATTTTCAGACGACGCGCCGTCGCCGGACTAATCAGCGCGACGTTATCCCAGGTGATTTTCGTCAGCGGATTCGGCAGTTCCTGAAGCCAGCCGTTGTTGGTGAAACGCCCGTCATAAACCGACGGATCGGGCAGAATCGAAATTTCCAGACCGCCGTTATTTGCCGCCGGAGTTGCCGCCTGACTTAAAAATGCAGTCGTTGCCGAGACGGTTTTTAACGGCAGAGCCGAATTTCCGACTATTCCGTCGTGAACGGCTTTGCGCCAGTTGTCTTCAAAACTTTTGACAGTTCCGTTTGCCGGAATCGGCGACGGCGAAACGCCGGGAGTCGGCGAAATCGGCGGCGCAGCGGAAGGCGCAGCGGCGGCAATCGGTTTGACGGCGGTGTTGCCGAATCCCTGTTTCTGCCAGTTTTCTTTGATAATGTCTAAATCTTTCTTGTCGAAATTTTCTTTAAAGAAAAGCTGCGTCATCTCATAGACGTTTTTGCCTTCATAAAGCGGTTCGATGAGCGGCTGAACGAGCGTTACCGTGCCGTCGAACGCGCGGGCATCGCCCCAACTTTCGAGATAATGTTTTTCGTTGACGTGCCAATGACAAAGTTCGGCGGTTTCATCAACCGAAGTGCTTTCCTCGTTGATATTGTGCAGTCCGAGATGAATTCGCAGCGGAATTTTGTTCAGCCGGTCGGCATTTAATTTCAAATCGAACGGCGTGTTGTAAACCGGATTGCCGCCCAATATGACGAGCATTTTAACTTTGTTCGCATCAATATCTGCAACTAATTCGCGCAGTTGATCGGCTTGCGATTTTTCGGCGTTGGCGATGAGCGGTTCGGTGTAAACGACGGTTTGACCGTTGTTGCCGAGTGCGCCGTTAATCGCGTGTGCAAGCGCGTGAATCAACGGCGGCTGGTTGTCGCCCGGGATGACGATTGATTTGCCGCGCGAGGCTTTCAAATCAGCCGCCATCGCGTTAATCCAATTTGTCGTTTCGGCGGGAAGATTGCCCGCCGCCGCGCCGCCGACACCGACCGCCGCCGCAATCGCTTTGGCGATGTCCGTCATCTGGCTCGGTTTGACCGCCAGCCGATGATCGGCTTTTGCGCCGGTCAGTGAAAGCGTCGTTTCAACTGCATAGACACGGTTAATGCCTCTGTTTTCTTCGGAATAAGCGCGTTTTTTGGCGTAGTCTTTAATGTATCGAACATTGAAACCGCTGAAAATATCTTTGTCGAGAGTCAGTATTTTCTCAGCCAGATCAAATTTGTAGATCGTATTGACCGGCGAACCGAACGCCATCTTTGCGCCTGCCGAAGCGTTGTCCTGATTGACGGGTTCATATTGAATCCAGCGCGAATTCGGCAGTTCCGACGCGATTTGTTTGAATTGCGCGATAAGCGTCGGCGAAGTCACGGTTTCGGTTAAAAATCTGATGCCCGCGCCGCCGTCCGCGCGATTTGCGTCGAGTGCCGCCCGCGCCGCCGTCATAAAATTTTGCCAGGTCGTCGGGTTGCCGCGATATGTCACGGCTTGCGAACGGTCAGGATCATATAAATTGAGGAGCGAAGCCTGCGACAAAACGTCGGTCGCGCCGAGACTTCCGGGATGTTCAGGGTTGCCTTCGATCTTGACCGGACGACCGTCAACCGATTTGCCCAAAACGCCGTTTGCCACGCCGCCGAGCGTCATCGCGGTCGCAAAATACAGGGCTTTTCCCGGCAATTGGTCTTCGTTAGCGCGGACGTATGGAATAATTTTTTCGGCAGGCTGAATGACGCAGCCGCTCAAACCGGCGAACGCGAGCGACGCGCCCATCACTTTGATAAAGTTGCGGCGGCTCAAAGAACTGTCCCATTCCTCCGCGTGCTGCGGATATTCCTGTTTGACAAATTCTTCAAACTCCGGCGCGTCCACGAACTCTTCGACGCTCCGCCAATATTCCTTTCCATTTTGCGCCAAAATCTTATCGCGCAGTGATGCAAAGTTATCTTTACTGTCTTTGCTAGGCATTTATAATTCCTCGGTTAATTGCGAATTCAAGATTCAAAATTTAAGATTCCAATTCTCGATTTAACTCTTTAGTCTTCAACTTCCTGTCACTACCTGTAACTCTGAAAACTTGCTGTCAACTCCGCTTATCTATGACACGTCGAACAACTCGTCAGCATTGCAGTGCTTCGCAAAACGCTGATTTTTTGTTCGACTTCTTTGCTCTGTTCCGGCGTAATGTCGTCAGGATTCCACGCGGTGTTGAAAATTTCCGCCTTCGGACGAATGTTCGGCGCAGGATTGCGGTGACACGACAGACACCATTCCATCTGCAAAGTATTTTCCTGATAGACCGACGGCATATTGGCGACGTTGCCGTGACAACTCGCGCAGCCGACACCTTTGTTGACGTGAATACTGTGATTGAAATAAACAAATTCCGGCAGATCGTGAACGCGCCGCCATTCGAGCGGTTTGTTTTCACGATAACTGGCGCGAACCGGTTCTAAATACGGGCTGTCCGCCCACAGTTGGCTGTGGCAGTTCATACAGGTTTGCGTCGGCGGCATTCCTGCCGAGGCGGTCGTTTCAACCGTCGAATGGCAGTAGCGGCAGTCAATTCCGTCATCGCCGACGTGATGTTTATGGCTGAACTGGACGGGCTGCTGTCTTTCCAGATAACGTCCGGTGATATATGAAGACCGCGCGATTTGCGTATATGCGCCGAAAACCAGTCCGCCGATTAAAACTACGGCGACCATACTGATTCTGGCGATATTATTTGCGCTCTTTCTAAAAAATTGTGCCATTTTAATTCTCTATGAAAATCGAATGTCTGTGTCCTGACGGTTTTCTCGCCTAAGTTTATTCAAATAAAACCTTTATTTATAGACGAATAGCCGACGAATCTTGATTTCCGTTTTGTAAGATTTACATTAAAGCTGCTAATTAATTTTACTGAATCCTACAAAATCCGCAAATTCCCTATTACTAAAAATAAATTTACGGCAACCTTTGTGCAAGTTTTCACTAAATAAGTTTGGCTGATAAGACTTATTAACAGTTATCAGTTATCCGTGAACAGTTATCAATCTTGAATCTGAAATCTGTTATCTGTTATCTGTTATCCGCTAACTGTTTACTGATGACGGCTGCGCCGATTGCCGAGGCATTTTCGCCGAGTTCGCCGATGACTATTTCGGCGGTTTCAAACGAAGGCGCGAATGAAAGTTCGCGGGCGCGGCGAATGATCGAATCCAAAACGAGATTTCCCGCCTGCATAATTTCGCCGCCGACCACGATTTTTTCGATGTTGAGCATATTAATTATGCCCGCGATTGCCGTGCCGACATAGTGACCTGTGCGGTCGAGCATCATTTTCGAGAAATCGTCTTCGCCGACCGCTTCGCGGATAATATCGGCGAGCGTGATCTTTTCGACATCGAGTGATGAAGTGCTGTCTTGTCGAAAACGGCTGCGCGTCCGCCGGAGCAGATTGGCGGTCGAGGCGACATCTTCCAGTTTTACGCCTTCGGAGTTAAGTGTTAAATAACCGAATTCCCCGGCAAACCCGGACACGCCGCGCCAGATTTGACCGTCCAAAATCAGTGCGCCGCCGACTCCTGCGCCGAGCGTCGCATAAAATAAATTACGATCTCCGCGTGCCGCGCCGAGCGTGAATTCACCGAATGCCGCCGCGTTCGCATCATTTTCAATCGTGATTTTCAAGCCGGTCGCCGTTTCGAGCGCACTCAGTAAATCAATCTCCGAATGTTCGGGAATCAAACTCGAAAAAACGACGCGCTTGGTGTCTTTGCGAACCAGACCGGGAACGGCGATGCCGATGCGGTCGAATCCGCCGCCGAATATTTCTTTTAATTCATTAATAAATCCGGCAATCCGCGCCGGATTCGATTCGGATTTGTCATACAAAATCTTATGCGAAGCGAGCAATTCGCCGCCGGAATCGAGGCAAACTCCGTTCAGCACGGAATCCGAAATTTCGATCCCGACCATTTTTCCGTTATTTTGTGCGGATTCAACAGTCATTGATTTTCCTAGCCTTAATAATTCGGACAAGAAAGTTTTACCGCAGAGACAGAGAGAGAGACAGAGAAAATCAAAATGTTTTGATTGCTTATAATTGAAGTCTGCTTATTTTTGTCTTAACTGCTAAAGCTATTCTAAAAAACTCTGTGTCTCCGTGTCTCCGTGGTTCGCTTTCTTATCCAATACAGATATTTTTACAGATATTTTCTTAATTATTTCAAATAAAAACTTAACGAATTTTAAACACTCGCTTGTGAAGTGTCAAACGGGATTCAAATTCAATGGCAACCCGCAGACGTTTCTTCGGCATCGTTAAATTTGCGTCAATCTTATGAAAAACCCCCAAGTTTTATTTTTCACGGCTGTTTTCGCTCTCTCATTAACGGCAATTTTACTTTTAAACGGCGAGGCGCGAAGAACGGTTTTCGGGCAGACGGTTTTTAACGTCAACACTTCTTCCAACACCGCGCCGAAATCGGAAATAGAACGTCCACGCGTTTTGGTTGATAAAACCGCTTCGAGTGCGCCGGTCATTTCCGCTTCGGCTTTGACGGACAATCTGCGTTATAAAAATTCGCTCTCGTGGATTTTCGGCTCGAAAACGCAGCGCGGCTGGTCTCTCTATGTTCCGTTGATTCAGCAGACGATCAACACCGACGCAAACGCCGATATGCCGGATTTTGCCCGTGCTGTCGCCGTCTGGCAGCGAAATTCAGGTTTCGCGCCGACCGGCGTGATTGACGGTGATACGCTTTATGAAATGATTAAGAATTGGCAGGCGCAGCGATTAAACAACAGTCAATATGCGACCGACGCGCAGCTTTTAGACGCGCCGATCAGCAATTTTTACGATCCGACACGCGACGCTGATTTATTAAAAGTCGAACGCGAAACTTATGCCGCCTACAAAAAAATGACGGCGGCGGCAACCAAAGATTTGCATTTGCAGACGAACGCGAACGGCGATCTCGCGGCGGACGAAAAATTCTTCAAAATAATTTCCGCCTTTCGTTCACACGAACATCAGGCGCGTCTGCGTGCCGCGTCGCCCAATTCGGGCAGCGCAGGTCTCGCCGTCAACAGCCCGCATTTCACCGGACACGCGCTCGACATCTACGTCGGCGGCGAACCCGTCACGACCAAAGATTTCAACCGCGCGATTCAAGTGCAGACTCCGGCTTACAAATGGCTCGTCAAAAACGCCACGCGATTCGGATTTTACCCGTATTATTACGAACCGTGGCATTGGGAATACGTTCCCGGCAGATAATTTTTTACCTTTTTAACAAACTCTGTTTTAGAGTTAAAAATCACTTCAAGTTTTATTCCGGTAATTATTTTAGTTTTGCGCCGTTTGCGTATAAAAAACGCGCTATTTCAGGTTGTTTGATTTCTTTAGCAAATCTTAACGGGCTTATCTTATTGTTGTCTGCCGTGTTAATGTTTGCCTCTTTCTCAAGTAATAATTTGACTACTTCAAGACTGCCGCTTTGGATAGCGTAAAATAAGGCGGTGCGCCCGTATTTGTCTGATTTTTCTAAATTTGGCGCATTTTCCAACAATAAATTAATTATCTCCGTATTTCCTTTAGAAACCGCTTTCATTAATGGAGTTGTTGAGTTGTTTTTACTTTGAAGTTTATGAGCATTTCCCTTTCCAATTAACAATCTGCACATTTCCGTATCATTTCGGTCAATGGCAATTGAGAGAGCAGTCGAACCGTCCGGCGTTTGTATATCGGTATTGATTTTTTTTTGATTCAGCAAAATTTTTGTTGTTTCGATTTTTCCACCGGAAACAGCAAATATCAACGCTGTTGCTCCCGAATCACTAATCGCATTGAGATTTGCGCCCGATTCAACTAACAGCTTAACTACCTCCGAATTTCCTTTCCACGAAGCAAACATCAAAGCAGTCATTCCTTTGTCATTTTTTTCCGGCGGCGTGTTCGGATCAACACCTTCCGTCAGCATTTGCTTAACGGATTCCGTATCTCCGTTCATTGATTTCTTAAGCAGTAAAGGATCGGAAAACGTCTTTTGCTGACCGGCAACCTTTGATATTGAATTCGTCAAAACAAAGAAAATTGCAAACAGCAACCCGATTGAAAATATCACCGTCGAAAATATTTTTAGTTTTTTCCATCTCATATTAATCCCTCCTCAAATGTTATAGATTTTTAATTGCACACGATAATTTCAAAATCCTGACAGGCATAACAGGTGTAAGTATAAGGATTCCATGGACAACAATCATTGTTGGGAATAACTTCAATATGACAATCGCCGCCGCCGCCGCCGTCGCAACCGTAAATACAATCCCCGCAATCACAGCCGCCGCCGCCGCCATCACCTCCGCCGCCATCACCTCCACCACCATCGCCCGGAGTTGGTGTTGGAGTTGGTGTTATAGCAGGACAAAAAGCTATGCAATCTTCGTCAGCGCAATCAATATTAGAATCACAGTCATTACTAACTCCATCATGACAAAGTTCATCCGTATTTTCTAGGTCATGTCCCGGATAAACCTGAGCCGCGTTGCTTTCCAGTGCAATAATATCTTTACAATCGTTTCCTCCACATCTGGTTGCCTTGTATCCGTCTTTGTCTTGGTCACAATCTTCCTCGCAAGCCTCAGGCATTGCAGTTCGACACGCAGCTACTTCACAATTTTTAATTCCATCACAATTTTCGTCACCGGACTGTAAATCGCAGTTTTCAACTGCCCCTGGATAAATATCTGGATTAGTGTCATCACAATCAAAAGGCATTTTGTCACAGAATTGATCTATATCAAAAAACCCATCGTGGTCGCCATCTACACAATGATCGACAGGCTCACATGATGTCACAATAGCCTGCTGACATCTTATTGATGGATCGTCACAAGGATCCACTTCTTCAATTTCGTAAGTGCCGCAAAAATAGTTTGGGTCATTGCAATCTGATGTTGTATCAAACCAATCAGTATGATTTGGACCACTATCTCCAAACGCACAACAAGAAGGAGTGTTGACTTCTTCTCCTGCTGGAACCGCTCTAATTCGACTACATTCTCCTGAGCAGTTACAGCTTTGATTGATCTGGTTAACAAATGATTTTTTCGTTAATTCTGTAATTTTTGACGTGAAAGAAGAGCTTGTGTTAATAGTTTTTTTGCAGGAGGGAGTTGTTAAATCCGTTTCAAAAAAAAAAGTTTTGGGACTTTATAATAAATAGAATTTGCTTGTTTAACAGAAACTGATTCTTTGCTCTCTTTGGGAAAAGGAACACCGCTTGTAGTTACAAAACCTGTTTTATCACCAAAGTTAATTATTTGAAATTCAAGAATAAATTCTCCCAAGTTAGCTAAAAAATTTCTGCTTAATTTAGCTTTAAAGTTTTTCACGGATTTCTTTTCCACTTGTAAAATACAGTATTCACCGCTTTTAAGTGGTATGTCGGTTTCTGTGTGTTCTTCACTAAACCAGAATCCGCGACCATATTTTAATGGAAAGCCATATCTTAATCCATTTTGACTTTTGAAGTTATTAGATGAAGAAATATTTAGACTCAAATAATATATAGGCTTTTCACCAGTATTAGTAATCTTGATTTTTACGTTTGAAAGAATATCTGATCTATTAACATCAAGTATTTCAACCTTAATAGGTAAATGTTTCGGAATAGAATTAACTAAATTTTGCTCAAAATTTTGAGCATTTATGATTAAGGGGAAGCAAGCAAACAAGAATAAATAAAAAAAGATGAAGGCTACTTTTGAGTTAAAAATCACGTTTGGGAAAAAGCTGTTCATAATATATCGCTCCGTGTCTAAGTTGTGAATAAGTAAAGTTTAATTTACATTAATTAAACTCTTGTAATTGTGCATAAATTAATGCTACTATTTTTATTAAAAACCTGTCAAGTCTTTTTTTTTTAACAACTTAGTCAGAGGTAAAAAATGCACAACTCCTATCGAAAACTTCAATATGCGTCAAGTATTTCTCTAATCGTAATCGCGGTTTTGTTACTCGTTATTACGGTTAAAATGTTTTTTCCAACATCTCCTTCGATCACTTTCGCTAACGCATCCAGACCAAATCAGGCAATGCCTGTCAGTAACGTCAACTCACGTCCTGCTAATGAACCGGCACAAATTACGCCGGTTGGTAAAACCGTTCCGATGGAAAATATAGATTGGAAAAGCGGCAAAAAAACTTTGATAATGTATGTTTCGACAACCTGTCATTTCTGCAATGAGAGCAGTCCTTTTTACAAACGTCTGGTTGAAAAATACTCGGACGGCAAAAATATCAGGTTGGTTGCCGTAATGCCTCAGCCGGTCGAAGAAGCCAGAACGCACTTAAAAAATTTGGGTGTTAATATTCAGGATGTTTACAGTTCTCCGCTCTCTTCAATCGGTGTTACCGCAACGCCTACATTGCTTTTAGTTGACCAAAACGGAGTAGTTTCGGAAACGTGGCGCGGAAAACTGACCAGTGATCGGGAAACCGAAGTTTTGAACAAATTAGCGAGTTAAGCGACTCGTAAAAACTCTCAGATGCGGGTTGTCGGCAAATAGTATTCGACGTTCACCGTCGGTCATTTGCCGTATTTTCATTTGGGTTTCAACAGTATCTGCTAACGAAAACTCACCGTCGGAACTTGTTGCTCCGCTTTCAAAAATAATTTGATAATTCGTCTGCGGCTGATGAATCAACCAAAAGACGCATTGATATTTGCTCTCGACCGGCATTGTTTGCTGTGCAGGGACTTTTATTACAGCAGATATTAAAAATTCTTCACCGTGAGGCGCAATGATTATCGGCGAATCGCAAATTCTTTCCCGCATTGCCGGTAATGCCTTCGCAAGTTTTTCACGGTTTTCTAAATATTCCGGTCGTAAACCAATAGGCGACTCCGCAAACATTCGTAAGAAAAGCAACGGCATTAAAATCAAGGCAAAAATAAGAGCGTATTTCCGAGAAATTTCGGACAATAAGAATATCAAAATAGGAACTGAAATCGCTATTTGCAGATAGACCAAAATATCCAACCGCGTCACAATCCCATTAATGCCGATTTGGTGAAATAGGAAAGGGTTTAAAGTCAGTAATATTCCCCAAACTGAATTTACCAGTAGAACTTTTCCCGCTAAATATTTCTGCAAAACTTCCGGTTTTTTAAACCAAATTATTATTGTGACAATAATAATTATTAGCAAAATTGAATTTTCCATTAAAACCAAAGGTCGAAATGGATTTTGCGGGAGCGATGACAGTTCTGTTCCCAAACGATCCGGCAAAGTTAACATTAACGGCAGAAATGAAACCGACATCACCAGACAAAACATCATTAATATAACTGCCAAACGATGGGTAATTTCAGTCGCATAAATCACGCAGATATACGATACAGCCAAACAGATGCTTACGCCGAGAATTAATCCAATTGCGGATTGATGGCAAAAAATCGAAAACAAAAACAGCAACATTGAAATTCCAAACCATAAATTTGTTTTTCCGTATAATGATTTTATAAAAAAAAATGCTCCCCAGATGAGCAATGCCAAAGAGCCTAAATTGTTAAGAAATTCGCTTAAAAAATACAAATGTAAAACCGAATAACCGGCGAGAAAAATTCCAATGGCGGAATATTGAATGTTTTTTGTAAGAGATTTTAGTAACCTGAATATTCCCGCACAAAATAGAAACTGTAAAATTAAAGTTCCTATTTTGATCGCTGAAACCGCATCTTTTGTAAAAAAAGATATAGCGTAAAGGAAATACAAAACGAGCGGTGTATTTGTCGGAAAGTAAAAATCTCCTGACTCTTTTAATGAATTTAATTGCAAAACGTAATAATAGCCGTCAATTCCAATAACCGAAAACTCAGCAAAAATACTATGGATATCAAATCCGACTAAAATTACAATAATAAAAACTAATAATATTTTAACCGGTTTATATCTTTTATTTTTTGGATTAGACAAGTATTTTATCCTTTCTTTGAAATTCTCTTTTTGGTTTGTGAAATATTTTTCTTGATCGGAGAAACAACTATTTTTGAATTGATAACGTCTGTTACCAAGCCGTTTCTAAGCATTAATCCGTTTTTGATGCTTGCCAACGACACGATAAATTGTTTTTTCTCGACGGCTTTGGCGATTATTTTCGAGAGCGTTTCGTCGCTGAAGTTTTTCGTGTCAACGCCGTTCGATTCGAGTTCGGCGCGAAGGTTTTCCGGCGTGTTTTTCTTGCGGTCGTAAACGTCCGGGTAAACGTGCAGTTTTCCGGCTTCGACGACCATCGTATCGTATGTAATCTCAACCGGAATCGGCGTTTCGAGTGGTACGTCGAGCGTCTTTTTGTTTAATTTAGCAGCGGCGATTTGTTCGCCGGTGACAGCCGCGCCTTTTGCCGTGACGATTTTTTCCGCCAGATCGTATAAATCCGACAGCATCACGCGGACGCAGCCGTGCGACACCAGACTTCCGAGATCGGTAATTCCTTTTGCCTGATGAATTAGAAAACCGTTGCCGAGCGGAATTTTCACTTTGCCGACCGGATTGCGCGGATCATCGGGCTGGATTATTTCGCCGACTTTGACGGTTTTACTGCCTGTCACCCAATCGCTGTCGGGCGGAATCCAAGCCGGATTCCAGATCACGTCCGAAGCCGCCAGCCGACCGATAAAAATCGGATAGTCCTTCATCCCGACACCGACCTGATAGGTTTTCACTTCCTTGCCGTTCTGCCACAAAGTCATCTGAAACGACGGCACATTGACCGTAATTTTCAAATCGCCTTCGTTCGCCGCAAGCGCGGTTTTTTCGATTTTCCCGCCCGTCAATTTATCCGAACGCGCCGATTCGCGCTTCATATCGAGAATGTATGACTGCGCCGAAACGACGGCGGACAAGCCAATCAGACAGAGAGCGATTGTTAAAAATTTGATATTGGAATTGCCGAACATAAATTATAGATTAGTAACAAAAAGTAATTTTCTATAAATTGCCACTCGCTTCAGCTAGTGGATAAGTTTGAAATTATCAGCCGGCTTAAGCCGAAAATCTGTTAAATAAATCAAATCCTTATTGCTTTAGCGCAAATTATTTAGGCTCAAGCCAAGCGGATTTTTATTTTTTATTTTTGGCTAAAGCCGAATTCGACTTCGCTAACCACTATCTAAAGCTAGTGGCAATTGATAAAATCCTTTTCAAACAGCATTATTTTTAGTTTGCTGCCAAATTATAAACTAACGGCTTTGACGCTCGTTTGTCTTGAGACGTTGATCGAAAAGTTTTCCTTAGCCCGTCTATTTCTGTAAAATATCAAAAGATTTAAGCGTCGCGCCGTCCGCCGCGTAGAGCATTCCGGCGGTTTCGTCGGTCGTGAACCGCGCGTCAGGGTCGGAAATCAGCACGAATCTCGCGTCTTCGCCGGTATGGACATTGACACCGACCAAGCCTTTTTTATCGAAAGGTTTCGGCAGATCGGTGTAAAAATACATATAATTTCCGCGCAGATCGGCGAGTTGTTTACGCCGCAGAAAATAATCCGAAAGTTTATCGAGTTGGCGCGTCGGATCGAGCCGGTCGAGCAGACTGTCCTGCACATCGGCGCGTGACGGCGTGATTTTGCCGATTGCCGCGTTTGCAATGTTGCCGCGAACATTGGTCGAAACTGTTTGCAGATTACTGATTCTGTTTAATAATTTAGGCGTTCGCGCCGCGATGCCGAAAACGCTGATTTGATTTGAAACGTAATTTTTCGCCGAATTACTCGCCAGCGTCGTTAAATCGAAAGAACCGAACCGCGAACGCAAGCCCGACCAGCGCAATGACAAAATCGAACGCGCCGCATTTGCCCCGCGAGCCAGATTTAACGCCGAAGTCGCCAGCCCGCCGTATCGAAAATAAAGCGCAGTCGCCCGCAGCGCAATGCCCGCGACCACCCGCAAAACGCCGCGAGCCGGAGCGTTATGCTTAACGCGCCATAACTCGTTAGTTTCCGGTTTCAGGTTGAAAGTTTCAGGTTGTTTCGCGTCTGCAAAGCTAAGTCTCGAATCTTGAATCTGAAATCTCGAATCTGAAATCTTGAATTTTGAATCCCGAATCCCGAATCCCGCAATCTCACTGCGTCCGCCGACGACTGCCGCGCCGCTTTCGCTGATCAGAACGAACTGCGCTTGTTCGACGTTGTGGGAAAATTTAGCGATCTTTTTGCCGGTTTGCGCGTTGAGCGTGATGAGATCATCTTTGTCGGCGATAACGATTGTGTCCGCGTCGGCAAACGCAAAATTCGTCAAACCTTTGTCCGCGCCTTTGTAACGCCAGAGCGTTTTGCCGGTGCGCGTGTCAATCGCCGACACGCCGTAGCTGCCTTTGTTTTCGGTGTCGCCGTCCTTGATGCGCGTAAATTGTCCGCCGGTGCGAACGTATAACACGCCGCTGACGACTGCCATTTCCGGCGTAACGCCGAGATCGTCGGCTTCCCAGACGGTTTTGAAATTGCGGCGGTCAACCGCGCGAATTTTGCCGTGTCCCGATGTATATAGATGATTTTCATCAAAAACCGGATCGGCTTCGGTCAGCGCGAGTCCGCTTTCGTTGACCTTAAATTTATCGCGTTCGCCTTCCTTGCCGGTTCGCGCGTCATAGCTCGTGATGCCTTCGTAAAACAGATACAATCTGCCGTCGAGCATCAGCGGCGGACGATAATTATCGAGCGTATAAGGCACTTCGGCGTTTTCCGTAAAATTGGCGGGCATCATCTGCACATCCGAATTCAAATCCTTTTTCCAGAGTTCATCGCCGCCTGATAATTGAAAAACGTGAATGACCGGCGTTCGTTTAAATTCCTCGCCGATTTTTCCTTTGGCTTTTTTAACCAGCACGACGGCGAGCAAATCGTTCGGCGGATCAACCGCGAGCTGCATCACGTCGCCTTTGACTTTTTCCGAACGCCAGAGCGTCGCGCCCGACAGCAAATCTACGGCTTCGATGCGCGATTTGTCGCCTTCGTCGGTCGAAACCAAAATCACATCGGTTGCAGGCACGGGTGTCACCGAAGTTTCGTCCAAACCTTTAGTCTTTCTGCGCCACAATTTTTCGCCCGTTCGCCCGTCCACCGCAAACAGCGAATTGTCCGTTCCCGCGACGACGATTCCGAAATCGGTCGTTTGATAAAATTGAATTTTCCCGTCGAGATTCGCCTGCCAAATCGGTTGAGCAAACGAATCAGCCGCAAAAAAACACAAGAAAAGTAAAGCTAAAACTTTCATAGACGGATTTTAACTTTTCCGCGTGAAAAGTAATAGCAGGAAAACTCAGGTAAACGACCGGAGCGCATGCTGCCGGATTGCGTGGGCATTCGCTTCGGATGCTCAAACATAGCAGAATTTCTCAGACGTATGAATAGCCGATCTTTGTTTGAGCGATGCAGAGCCATCACTCACGAAAGCTGGCGGCATGCGCTCCAATCAGTCATCCAAACACACATTCGATATGTTTTTCTTTGACTCGAACGCTCCGTCAAGTTAATCTTTGTAAAGTCTTTTTCCTGCGTCTTCCGATTTTTATGGAACACCTTTCACAACTTATCGAACTTTACGGCATTTACGCGGTTTACGCGCTCTGCACGGTCGAAGGCGATATTACGCTCCTGCTTTCAGGCGCGATGGCGCACAGCGATTTTTTCGGCAAACACAGCTTTATACAGGTTTTTCTGCTCGGCACACTCGGCGGAATGACGGGCGACAGCATCGGTTATTGGATCGGGCGTTTGTTTCACGAAAAAGCCAAACATTACCGTTTTTATCAAATGGCGCAGCCGCGCATCGAAAAACTGATTGATAAATTCGGCGGTTTCGCCATCATCATTTCCAAATATATTTACGGCATTCGCGGTGCGATGTGCGTTTTTTACGGTGTCGGGAAAATGCCTTATCTGCGTTTTTTAATGCTCGACGCGATTAGCTGCGCGACTTGGGTTTTGATGCTGTCGGGTCTGGGATATTTTTTCAGCGGCGCAATTACGGGCATTTTGGGCAATTTCAAACAAGCCGGAATCGCGCTGTTTTTCATCGTGCTGATCGGAATTTTGATTTTCTACGTCGTCGAAAGATACTGGCTTTCGGAAAAAGTCGAAGAAGTTGCGCCGGAAACGATCCACAAAATCGAGGAAAAATTTCAGGTCATCGAAGATGTCGCGCAGGAAAAACTCCACAACATCGGCGAACGTCTGCATCTGACTGCCGCGCCAACCGGCGAAGAACCTCAAGAAATGGAAAATGGAAAATGGAAAGTGGAAAATGAAGAGCGGAAAATGAAGAGCGGAAGCAGTAGTTGAAGAGACTAAAAAGATTTGGATGTTTTAAATATTAATATTCAAAAGCCGATAGCTTTGCCCGTAATGTTGAAATTAATATCCATCAGGTTCGGAATTTCTGAAAACTTCTCTCAACTTCTTACATTTTCCATTTTCCATTTTCCATTTTCCATTTTCCATTTGAGACGTTTTCCATTTTCCATTTCCTGCACACTTACGATAAGATATTTCGTTGCTTGTAAAAGAAATCTCAATACCAATTTTAGAGGAATAATTTTAGTGATAATCGAATCATCTGCTCCGACGCGAGTTGATTTAGCCGGGGGAACGATAGATATTCCGCCGCTCTTTTTGTTTCACGAAGGCGCGGCGACGGTTAATTTCGCCGTCAGTTTGCTGGCGCATTGCCGCATCGAAACGCGCGACGACGATAAAATAATTCTCGAATCGGTAGATCGCGGCGAAAAATTTGAAACTTCGCTCGACAAGATCAGCGATTTGAAGGACGAACCGCGCCTCGAACTGCTGTCAAAACTCGTCTATTTTTTCAAACCCGAAGTCGGTTTCAAGATGACTACCGATTCCAAAGCCCCGGCAGGCGCGGGACTTGCAGGTTCTTCGACGCTCAACATCGCCTGCATCGGCGCGTTAAATCGGCTGGTCGGCAATCGTTACGCCGAAGATCGTTTTATCCCGATTGCGGCAAACGTCGAATGTCAGGTGATTAAAGTTCCGACCGGCTTTCAGGATTATTTTTCGGCGCAATACGGCGGCGTTTCGGCGATTCATTTTCGCCCGGACGGAATGTCGCGCGAAGCTCTCGATGTTGATACGGACACGCTCGAAAAGCGCATCGTCGTTATTTACACGGGCGAACCGCGCAATTCGGGGACGAATAATTGGGAAATCACCAAGCGGCACATTGACGGCGACCGTGAGATTTTCGACATTTTTGAAGGCATCCGCGACACTTCGATCAATCTGCGCGAAGCATTATTAAACGGCGACTGGACAAAATCGGGCGAAATTCTGCACAAAGCACATCCGCAGCGCAAACGTCTCGCGCCGAACATTACCACGCCGAAAATGGACGAATTAATTGACATCGCTTACCGAAACGGCGCGGTCGGCGCAAAAGTCTGCGGCGCGGGCGGCGGCGGCTGCATCGCTTTTTTCTGCGAAGAAGGCGAACGCCGGACGGTTGAAACCGCGCTTGCGGCGGAAGACGGCGCACAAGTGTTGAAATGGAAAATTGCCCGCGAAGGCTTAGTCATAACTGAAAAAATGTAACGCGAGCGTCCCGCTTGCAGAATCAGGCGCGTCCCGCGTCCGTGTCTGAATTTCTATAAATTGTCAGTCGTCCCGGAAGCGGGACGCATCCGGGACAGCAGCCGGGACGGACTGCGCTACATTCGTTTGACGGGTTTTCAAACAGTTTCCCGGAAAAATAAGGCAACTTAGTTCAACATTTACGTCTTCCAAACGAAGACTTTCCTTTCCCCGGTCTAATTCAATAACTAATTCGGAGATACACTTTATGAAAAAATTATTTTTCTCGATACTTTTGACGGTATCGTTTTTCGGCGTTTCGGCTTTTGCACAGAACGATTATCTTTCAAATAATCTCGACCGTTACGCGAACGATTTGAAGCGTCAGACGGTTGATCTGGCTGACAGAACTTCGAGCAATATCGGTCGGGGCAATTCCGTCAGCCGTGCGGATATGGAAGAAGCGTTTTTGGCGGCGCAGACTGATGCGAGCGCGGGACTTTTCCAGCAAATCATTCGCGCCAATCGGAGCGCGTCCGAACTGCGCGATGCCGCATCTTTTTTGAGCGACATTACGCGCCGTGCGCCGGGTTACGGTTCAAACAGCAATTCGTGGCGGAATATCAAAAATTCGATCAACGACATCAATCGTGAACTCGGCAACAGCGGCGGCGGCAATGGCGGCGGCAACGGCGGTGGTAACGGCGGCGGTAACGGCGGCGGCGATAATCGCGGCGGCGGACAGATCAGCGGTCACGCATTCTGGCGCGGCACGGTTGACGATAAAATTCAGATCATTATTCGCAATCAGGATTTGCGTCTTCAAACCATCGGCGGCAGAGAAACTTCTGACGCTAATTTCAGTTTCACCGCACCTTTGCCGAATCGCAAAACTTTTGTCGAAGTCAATAAACAAAAAGGTCGCGGCGATGTTCGCGTGATTCAGCAGCCGTCGAGAGACAACGATTTCACAACCGTCATCGAAGTTTCCGATTCAGGCGGCGGCGCGAAAGAATATCAACTGGATATTTATTGGAGATAAAACTTTGGACAGTTAGCAGTTATCAGTGAACAGTTATCATTTAAGATTGGCGACTGTTTATTGATAACTGGTAACTGCTAACTGTTGACTGTAATCGCGTTGGCGAGCGAGCGGAAAATAAATCGTCCGTCGTTCGAGCCGAGCAGATTTTCGCAGGCGCGTTCCGGGTGCGGCATCATTCCCAAAACATTTCCCTGTGCATTGCAGATTCCGGCGATATTTGAACGCGCTCCGTTCGGATTTGCCGCGTCGGTGATCGCGCCGTTTTCGTCCGAATATCGAAAAACGATTTGATTGTTCGCTTCCAACTGCGCGAAAGTTTCGTCGTCGCAGACGTAATTTCCTTCGGCGTGAGCAATCGGAATCGAGAGAATCTTGTCCTTTTCGAGTTCGGTCGTAAACGGCATATCCGAATTTTCGACCTTGAGATTAACGTGTTTGCAGATAAAATGCAGATTTTTGTTGCGAAGCAATGCGCCGGGTAATAATCCGGCTTCGCAGAGAATCTGAAAACCGTTGCAGATACCGAAAACGAATTTCCCGCTTGCCGCAAAATCTTTGACCGCCGACATCACCGGCGAAAACTTCGCCAACGCGCCGCACCGCAGATAATCACCGTAAGAAAAACCGCCGGGAACGATCAACGCGTCGTATTCGCTCAAATCCGTCTCCCGATGCCAGACAAAATCAACCGGCTGACCGAGATGTTTCGAGACGACGTGATACGCATCGTGATCGCAGTTTGAACCGGGAAAAACTATTACTCCGAATTTCATATTTTTTTAGATGGAGCGCGGACATCCTTGTCCGCGAGTTGGCGCGGCAAAATCCATACTGATTTTGCCCACTTGCGGACAAGGATGTCCGCGTTCCGTTAATTGAAGATTTCGACGCGATAATCTTCGATGACAGGATTTGCCAGCACATCTTTAGCGATGCGTTCGACGGCGGTTTGCGCTTCGTCGCCGGTCAGCGCATCATCGAGCGCGATTTCAAAATATTTGCCCTGCCGGATGTCGCTGATTTTTTCAAAGCCGAGCAGTTCGACCGAATGCTGAATCGCTTTGCCCTGCGGATCGAGAATTCCGGTTTTCAAGGTGACGTAAACTTTTGCTTTCATTTGTTTCAATTTTTCAAAATTGTCGAAAATTTATCTTCTCATTTTAGCCTCAAAAACGAATTCGGCAAACTCTTCGCGTTCAAAAAAGACGATTTAATGCTTACGCTGTCATCCGAAATGTGCCAAAATCCGATTCTATTTTTTAACCGCCAAAACTTCGCTAAACAATTTCCCGGTTTCCGACGTAATCAAAAGCAGATAAAATTTAACAAACAAGGCAAAATCAATGCTTAAATGTTGTCTATCAATAAATCTTGGTATATCATTTCAGCCAAGTTCCGAAATTAAAAATAATAGTTACAAAAGGAGATTTTCCAAATGCAAAATATGAACGGTAAAACCGCGCTTGGACTCGATACAAATGTCGGCGCAATGCTTACTTATCTGCCGGTCTGCGGCATCAGCTTAATTTACAGCATCATCGTTTTGGTGACAGATAAAACCAATAAAAATGTGCGTTTTCACGCTTTTCAATCTTTGTTGATGACTGCCGTTTATGTTGTGGCAATCGTCGGCGTAGCAATTGTCGGCGGCGGATTGGCGGCGGCTACCAATTCAGGCATACTGGCTTCGCTGGTCGGTCTGCTTTATTTCGGCTGTATCGGCATCTTTTTAATTTTGATGATTGTCGGCTGCATCAAAGCATACGGCAACAACAGTTTCAAACTGCCGGTGATCGGCGATATGGCTGATAAATGGTCAAACTAATTTGAATTTTAAGCAAATATTAGCGAGGGTTTCGGCTCTCGCTTTTTAATTTTTAATGAGTAAATGTGATAAACTTTTAGAGAAAGCTAATAATTCGCCGAATAATTTTAGCTTTGACGAGATTTGCCAACTCGCGGAATGTGACGGTTTTCAATACCAAAGAAAAAGCGGTTCACATCAAATTTATGAGCATCCGAATTTAAAGATCGGGCAAAATCGTCTGATGAATTTCTAAAATTTCAAAGGCAAAGCCAAGCCATATCGGGTTAAGCAATTATTGAGAGCGATTTTTTATCTAAGCAGTAAAAAATAAATACGCAATACAATTTTTTTGGAGCGAAGAAGACGAAGGTTTCATCGCGGTTTGCCGTGATTTTCCCGGTCTTTCGGCTTTCGGCGAAACTCGTGAAGAAGCTCTTTGTGAAGCACAGACTGCACTCGATTTAATGATCGAATCTTATCAGGCGAATGGAATTTCGCTGCCCGAACCGCAATCCGTTCTGCTTGCTGCTTAACTAAAAACCCGCTCGAAGACCTTTTCGACGTTCCGCAAATAATGCTTCACATCAAAAACTTTTTCGATTTCTTCCTTCGATAATTTGGCGGAAATGTCCGCGTCTTTCATTATCAAATCCTGATAATCGCCGCCTTCGTCCCAAACTTTCATTGCGTTTCTTTGCGTGTAAACGTATGCGTCTTCACGCGAAACACCTTTTTGAGTTAATGCCAAAAGTAATTGCCCGCTGAATACCAAACCGCGCGTTAAGTTGAGATTTTTGAGCATATTTTCGGGGTAAACGACGAGATTATCCAAAAGCGAAGTCGTTTTCGCCAAAATATAATCGAGCGTCGCGCTTGAATCGGGCAGCACGATGCGTTCAGCCGAACTGTGCGAAATGTCGCGTTCGTGCCAGAGCGCGATGTTTTCCAAACCGACGATAGAATTGGCGCGAATTGTCCGCGCCATTCCGCAGATTCTTTCCGACAAAATCGGGTTGCGTTTGTGCGGCATCGCCGATGAGCCTTTTTGTCCGGTTTTGAATTTTTCCTGCGCTTCGCGGACTTCCGTGCGCTGCCAATGGCGAACTTGGAGCGCGATTTTCTCTAATGAAGACGCGATAATCGCCAATGTGCAGAGATATTCGGCGTAACGGTCGCGCTGAATCACCTGCGTCGAAACGTCCGCCGCCGCGATTCCCAATTTCGCACAAACTCGTTCTTCAACATCCGGCGCGAGATGCGCGAACGCGCCGACCGCGCCCGAAATCTTGCCGACCGAAACCGCTTCTTTGGCTTTTAATAAACGCTCTTTGTTGCGTTTAAATTCCGAAAACCACAACGCCCAAACGAGTCCGAACGAAGTCGGTTCGGCGTGAATTCCGTGCGTTCGACCGATCTGCGGCGTGTCTTTAAATTCGTAAGCGCGGCGTTTGCAGACTTCCAACAGCGCGTCAATTTTCGGCAGCAAAATGTCACACGCTTCTTTGAGTAAAAGCGCATTCGCCGTGTCCACGACATCGCTCGAAGTCAGCCCGTAATGCACGAACCGCGCCGCCTCGCCGATGTTTTCGGCAAGATTGGTCGTGAACGCAATGACATCGTGATCGGTCGTTTTCTCGATTTCGTTGACACGCTCGACCGTAAAAGCGGCTTTCGACTTAATTTGTTCGAGCGCATCAGCCGGAATAATTCCGTCTTCCGCGTGAACTTCGCAGACTGCAATTTCGACATCGAGCCATTTCTGAAATTTATTTTCAAGCGACCAAATCGCGCCCATTTCCGGCAGTGTGTAGCGTTCAATCATAAAATTAAAACCGCCTGCAACGGCGGCAGGCGGTTTAAGATTATCAGCGGGAACTGCTAAATTCAAATTGAATTATTTTTGCAAATTTTTGTCTGCGTCGTTTGCTCACAAAGCAGTTAATTTTTGTTTAATTCATCGTTTCGCGGAGTATTTTATCTCTGGTCGCGCTCATTCTTTGAGCTAAATCCCGCCGCGCAAGATTTTCATCACCGCTGAAAATCGCTTCCAAACTCTGCCGCTGACTGCCGGTCATCTGCGCCGGATTAATCAGTCTGCCGTTTTGATCGAGAATTTTCCCGCCTGCCGGCAGCGATTCGTTATACGCCTTCAAATCTGCGAGAAACTTTTCCGCATTTCGTCGCTCGTCGGGTGAAATAT
Source organism: Pyrinomonadaceae bacterium (assembly GCA_965247235.1). GTDB lineage: Bacteria > Acidobacteriota > Blastocatellia > Pyrinomonadales > Pyrinomonadaceae. The sequence continues at coordinate 3,482,263 of OZ252004.1, read as the reverse complement.
CTTTATTTTGCCCGCTCTGAATTTCCGCCGCCGCCTCGTAGCCGCGCACAGTCAAAATTATAATGTCGGTTTGTTTTTTTCGATAAATTGATTCTTTCTCTTTTTCGTCTTTACCGGCACTGAGAGTCAGAGCATTGAAATACGCTCCGGCTAAACCGCCGACTTCGCTTCCGATACCGTCAGTCGTTTGATTGCCGAATTGAACCGAATTTTTTATTCGTTCGACGAGAGCTTTATCCGTCGCTTCGCCGACGTTCTGACGCAGATTTTCATCGCGTAGTATCAAGGTCAGGTATTTTTGCAGGGCGATTGATTGGCTTGGACGACCGCTGATTTGCAAAAAGTCCGGCAGATTATTTTTGTAAATCAACGCCATCGCTTCCGCATCCGTTTGACTGACCGTGTTCAGTTTTTCAACTGATTCGATAATTTTCCAGATTTCATTATCATTCAGTTGTTTGTCTTTAAGTGACGACAATGTTCCAAGCCCGTCAATTTCGACGGGCTTCGGCTGAAAAGATTCTCCAAACTCCCGGCAACTGCCGCTGATTAGTAAAATCAACAGCAATGCCGCCATTTTTAATTTCATACAATCAATGAATTTTTCGTTCCGTTGCGTTATTGAGGCTGTCCCTGACGGCGTTCATTCGCTGGGCGAGACTGCGCCGCGCAAGATTCTCATTACCACTGAAAATGCTTTCCAAACTCTGCCGCTGACTGCCGGTCATCTGCGCCGGATTAATCAGTCTGCCGTTTTGATCGAGAATTTTCCCGCTTGCCGGCAGCGATTCGTTATATACCTTTAAGTCTGCGAGAAAATTTTCCGCCTGCATTTTTTCCTGCGGGTTAGACTCTTGTTTGCCGGAAACACGATCATACGCGCCCTGCTCGAAGACCTGCACGACCGTGGCGGAATTGGTCGTCTGCTGTCTTCTTAAAATTCGCAGATTTTCTTCTTCGGCATTTTCCGCATTGTTTGTTTTACCGTTCGTTTCCGTGCCGACGGCAACTATTTTACCGGCGATCTTGGAGCCGATGTCGCTGATTCCCTTACCGCCCGCGACTGTCGCTACTTCACCGATGATCGAGAGGGCTTTGACAAATCTTTTGCTTCTCTCATCTTTCGCTTTGGCATTTTCGACATTGGCTTTGCCGTTGCCGTTAATAAAATCCCCGGCAAGATTCGCCGCTCTTTCCGCATAAGTCGAATCACCGGTCTTTTCAGCCAGTTGCAGCAGTTTAGTATATTCTTTTGCCGTCGCCTGAGCCAGCCTGTCGCCGACCGATTCGCCCTTTCCGTTGACTATCGAATGATGCGGCTGCAATGCCCGCAAAATTTCAGACGTATCTTCGCTGTTAAAATTCCCTTCATCGTTGAGACCGGCAGCCTGCGAAAATTTTTCGATATTGTTCGCGTAAACGTCCGCCAGCACGTCGGCGATTTCGGGCGAAATTTTGGTTTGTTTGTCCGCCAGTCCGACTGTTTCGCCCGGAATCCGGCTCGTGTCATTAGAACCGATACCGTCTTCTCTCAAAACTTTCGAGAGAACTTCGAGAGATTTAACATTATCTTCGGAACTGTTTCCCTGCGCGTCGGTCGCGCCGTTGCGGATGATCTGCGCGAAAATTTTGCCCGCGCTGCCGTTGATGTTGCTCATCCGTAATCCGTTCCTGACAAAATCCTCGTTCTGCATCAATTCCGAAGAGGCTTCCGGCGAACGGCTGATCGCCGCCAATACTTTGTATCCGTCGGCGGTTACGCGGTCACGATAATTGGAAAAACCGCTTGACGGCTGTCCGAGAGTTTCCGTATTCCAGGCAATTTCGGGTTTGATAATTCTTTTTCCGGCTTCGACCAGAGAATCTTTGCTCAACGAATCTTTTCCTTCTCCGGCTAATCGAACGAGTTGTTCGATTCCGGCTTTTTTGGCGATTTGCCCGGAAATACTCGGTTCGTGTTCGACTCCGTTAGCATAATTAGCCTCATTGTTTCCGACAGTAACCAAAGAATTTCTCAATACGTCGCCGTAATTTTTATTCCCGTTGAGCATTTGTTCAAATTTCAGAAATTTATCCGCTCCGAGACGATTAATCAATCCGCTCTGAAATTCGCCGTTGTCCCGGTTGGCTTTGATCTTTTCCAATGCCTTGCCGGGTTCGGTCGAAGAATCAATTTCGCCGAACCATTTATCCAAAGTGCCGCGATTGGCGAATGCCTGCTCTAATTCGTCTGCGACCTTTTCACCGGCGGCGTAATCCTGCGAAGCCTTGACGTTTTTGAGCTGTTCGATGTCGGATTCAGTCGGATTCATCGTAATTTGTCCGCCTTCCCTAGAGATAATACTGCCGCCCGTGCGGTGCGAACCGAATTCCGTATCGCTGAAAACATTGCCGGTATCGGCGTTAAAAATTCGGTTTTCATCTCTGCCGGTTTTCGTTTTGACTTCTTCACGGTTGGATTTCAGACGTTCTTCGACGAACAGTTCAACACCGGAAAGCTGCCGCTCCTGTCCGTCAACGGTGACGGGCTTTTTCTCATCGGAAAGCCCGGCTCGTTTTGCCATTTCCCCGTAAGTCCGGCGCAGCACACTTTCCTGCGTTTCATCTTTCCCGACCGGCATTGTAAAATTCGATTCGGTGTTAATGCCGTTAATTTCCTTGTTATTTTCTTGCGGCTGCACGGTCTGTTGACTAAAAGCATTTTGCAGTTTCAGTTTATTTTGCGCGGCTGTATAGTTTAACTGTGCCTGTTTATCAGTTACCGATTGGTTTCCATTACGGAAATTATTCGGGTTCGCAGTATTTGCCGGCTTGTTCAGATTGTTGATTTTTTGACCTGAGGTAATGTGCTGAAGTGTATTTATTTTTAATCCCATATCATCTCCTAAAAATCCATTCTAAAATTTAAGTTAAATATTTATCTTAATCTGAATGAAGTTATCGGAAGTTTCTTGCGAAAGTTTCCTGTTTTATTTACGCTTTGCTGGGATTATTCGTAAAAGCGATGACATCGTGATCGGTCGTTTTCTCGATTTTGTTGACTCGTTCGACCGTAAAAGCGGCTTTCGATTTAATCTGCTCGAGCGCATCAGCCGGAATAATTCCGTCTTCCGCGTGAACTTCGCAAACTGCAATTTCAACATCGAGCCATTTCTGAAATTTATTTTCGAGCGACCAAATTGCGCCCATTTCCGGCAGTGTGTAGCGTTCAATCATTTTAATCCGAGTCTGTCCTTTGATGTTTTGAGATATGCTTTTTCGCCGAATTTTGAACGGAACAATTCTTTAATTGAGGGCATTTGTTCCAAACTGATAAATCTTTTCGGCACAATATACATTTGACTGCCTCTGCCATAAATCAAAAAATAATTTCGTGTTTCGTTAATCCGGTTAAACCAGTTCCAGTCAACTTTACTTGTAAAAGATTCTGCAATAACTTCAACATTTAAATCCGAAAAAATGTAGCGGCATTTTCTGACATTCATTCTTTCTACATTTCTAACGGCAAAATATGTGTTTACAAAACTTATAAAAAACGTAAATATCAAACCAAATAAAATCGCGTTGACAAAATCTTTCCCCTCGATTTGTTTCTGCAAAAGAATTACAGAGATAACAATCGCAAAGGCTGAATACCAGAGAAATGAAAAATAAATGCTCTTGAAACTAAAAAAATAACTGAAATATGTTTTCCAGTGATCTCTTCTTTCATACAGAACTTCGATTTCCAAAACGCCTTTTTCCATCAGATCAATCCTTTATCAATCAGCAGTTCGGCGTTCAGAATCGCCGAGCCAGCCGCGCCGCGCACGGTGTTGTGCGACAAGCCGACGAAGCGGTAATCGTAGATATTGTCGGGGAAAAGTCTGCCGACGGTGATCGTCATTCCTTTGCCGTTGTCGCGGTCGAGTCTTGGCTGCGGGCGCGAGGGTTCGTCGCAGACTTCCATAAATTTGGCGGGCGACGAATATAAATCGAGACGCGGAAACGACGAAATCGCTTCGACGACTTCTTCGAGCGTCGAATTTCGCCGCAGTTTGACGCGCACCGATGCCGTGTGTCCGTCGAGAACATTGACGCGGAAACATTGCGCCGAAACGGTGAAATCGGCTTTTTCAATCGTCGTGCCGTTAAATTTACCGAGTATTTTCTGCGCTTCGATTTCGACTTTCGGCTCTTCACCGGCGATATACGGCATCACGTTGTCAATAATGTCGAACGATGAAACGCCCGGATAACCCGCGCCGGAAATCGCCTGCATCGTCGTCACGAAAACGGATTCGACACCGAATTTCTTGTCTAAAGCAGCGAGCGGCGGCGCGAAACTCATAATCGCGCAGTTCGGATTCGTGACGATAAATCCCGTGTCAAAACCACGTTTCTGTTTTTGAATTTCGATCAAATCGGTGTGCGCGTGGTTGATTTCGGCAATCAGCAGCGGCACGTCTTCGTCCATTCGATACGACGACGAATTGCTGATGACCGGATAACCGGCGCGGGCAAAAGCCATTTCGGTTTCACGCGCGATGTTTGACGGCAGACTCGAAAAAACGAGGTCGCAGTCGAGCGGCGGTTCAATCGGCGTGACGGTGATGTTTTTGACGTATTCGGGAATCGCGCCGACGAGTTTCCACGCGCAGGCTTGCGAGAACAGCTTACCCGTCGAACGATCCGAAGCCGCGAGCGCAGTAATTTCAAACTGCGGATGATTTTCCAAAAGCTGAATGAAACGCTGCCCGACCGTTCCGGTCGCGCCTAATATTCCGACACGATATTTTTTGCTCATAACTTTATAAAAAATAAAAGTTTAACCCGTTACGGCAAAAAAATAAAAGCGCGGACGGCTGAAATCAACCGTTCGCGCTCTTACCTTTGGAGGGACAGGGGAAGCGAGTCCGTCTGTGAGACGAACACGAATGTTTTTTTTTGCGTTATTTGCCGATCAATTTGACGACCATTTTCGATTCTTCGTTATTTTCGGTGAGCGGCGCGAAATTATAGTTTTTGCTGCCCTCGCCGTTTTTCAAAACGATTTTGTATGAACCGGGCTTGGTTTGAAACGCCTTCATAAACGAACTGTTGGTTTTGACGTTTTTGATGTCGGCATCCGAAACATCGAATGTGTGTTTGTTGTCGTCCGATTCAAACCGCACTTTATCTTTGGAAACGTAGAGCGAACCGTTGCAGGAATCCTGAAAAAATCCGTCGTGATCGTGATAGACGCGAAAAACCGCGCTGCCGCCGAGTTCGATGGCTTTCTTGAAGTTGGCTTCGGCGGCGGTGAAACCGTTCGATGTGCCGTAGAGCGTCATAAACCCAAGCTGCTGATAGGCAATCGGATTATTCGGCTGGAGATCAACCGCTTTGTTGAGCGTCTGAATCGCCTGCAATCGTCCGGCTGAACCGGCGGGCATATTTGAATTGACATCGCGGTTATACGCATCGAGCGCGGATTCGACCAGCGAATCATAACTGTTTGAATTGCCGCCTTTCGGCGCGGTGTAATTGGTTTCGACTTCGGCGCGGTTGCCGCTGCCTTGATACGCACTTTTGACGGCGGCGATCAGCGCGGGCGACGCTCCGGCGGCGGCGAGTTCTTTTTCGACCGTCGAAGTGGTTTCAAAATTCACGCCGTTTTTTTCGATTAAGTCAATCATCGTCCCGTTCGACAATGCTTTTGAACGGAGAGATTTGAGCAGCCGATCTTTCGTGACCGGCGCGTTGGCGGCATTTGTGCTGACGGTCGGTTTTTTCGGCGGCGTTTTGACGACCGCTTCGGCACGGTAATTATTACGCGCCGCTTCGATTACCTGCGGACGCGCTCCGGCGGCGACCAATTCGGATTCGATTGCCGCCGTCATCTGAAAATTAACGCCGCGCAGATTAATCTGGTCAACGATCTGGCTCGTCTGCACGGCTTTGGTTCGCAACGCCGTCACCAAACGCTCTTTCGTTACCGGCAGGTCTTTGTTCTGCCCGAAAACGCTCGCGGCAAACATTGTAATCAACATCAAAATCAAAGCAGTCGCGCTTTTCGAGAAGTTTATTAAATTCATAAAAATTGTTCTCCTGAATCTTAAAAAAATGCCTGAAATCATTGAATAGCGGCACAAATTAACTAAGAAGTTATTTGAAAACTCGCAAACATTTGATTTTTGTCATCGAAGATGACCGACAACATAGCGTAGGGTGAAACCCTACGTCGTCCGATGTCAGTTGCCCGCTCGCTGAAGGTGAGCAACAATCTGCGCTTTTTGTTCGACACTTTCAGCGTCGGAAAATCCTTTGCCTTTTCGTAGGGATGCGCTCATTTCACTCGCTTTCCCTACGCTACGTTGTCGGTCGCCGTCGGCGACTTAAAACGAGTTGAAATAACTTATGACAAACATCCGGTCTTCAGTTTTTAGTCGAAAGTTTTCAAACCACCTGTAAATCTCTGCAAATCATTAACAATCTCCGGCGAGAATACATCCCGCGTCCGGTTTTTTCGCCGCCGGTTTCGGTGCGGCGGGTTTCGGCGCGGCGGGTTTCTGGACGGCGACGGGCGCGGGTTTTTCGACCGGCTTCGGCACGGACGGTTTATCTGCCGGTTTCGGCGCGGCAGGTTTATCGGCGACCGGCGTTAAATCGCCGCCGCCGGTCGAAATGGTCGAAGGCGCGGACGGCGCAGACGGCGCGGACGGCGGAAGGCTCGCGGAACTCTGCGTCTGTGTCGGCGGCGCGGTTGGCGGCGCGTCAACGATTGCCGGTTTTTGCGCTTCTTCCACTTTCGGTTTTTCAACGGTTTTGGCATCCGTTGCATCATTTGTTTTGCCGCCGAACATCATCAGGGGAACGGCGATCAAAGTTCCGATTAACACCAACGCCGCTACGCCCGCGCCGATATAATGAACGGGTTTGAGATTGCTCAAAAACGAGCCGCCCGAAGCTGCCGCCGCTGTTTCGGGCTGCGCCGCGCCGACATTGCCGAGGCGCGTCGCTTTTGCCGTGTTTGCAGTTCCGGCAGTTGCCGCCGACGCTGCGCCGAGGCGCGTCGCTTTCGGTTCTTTCTTCGTGTTTGAAGTTTCAGCCGCGCCTAAACGGGTTGCCTTCGGTTCATTTTTCGCGGCGGTTTCTTCCGCGCCTGATTTGGACACGCCCGCGCCTGAAATCGCCGGACGCGACGGGTGCGTTGCGGCTTTTTTAAATGTTCCGGTCGCGCCGTGCATCGTTCCCTGCGCCTTAAAGCCTGCGTCGAGCAGTGTTTCGCGGAAATCGCCCGCCGTCTGAAAACGGTCGTCGGGGTTTTTCTGAATCGCCTGCATAATCGCGGCTTCGACGGCTTCGGGAATGTTCGGATTGATTTCGCGCGGCGGTGTCGGCATAAATTCCGTCTGCGATTTCATCAATTCAAATTCGTTGTCGGTATCGAACGGCAATTTTCCGGTCAGAATTTCGTAAAGCATCATTCCGAGCGCGTAAATGTCCGAACGCCCGTCGGTTTCCTGCCCTTTGACCTGTTCGGGAGCCATATATTCGAGCGTTCCGATGATGTTTCCCGCCCGCGTCATTCGCGCACTGCCTAAAAGTCTGGCAATTCCGAAGTCTAAAACTTTGAGCTTGCCGTTTTCGGTCAGCATCATATTCGCCGGTTTGATGTCGCGGTGAACGATGCCGAATTCGTGCGCGTGGTCAATGCCGTCGAGAATCTGGCAAAACACGGGAATCACTTCGTCGGCGGGCATCGCGCCGCGCCGCTGAATAATCGAATCGAGCGTTTCGCCGCGCACGAATTCGAGAACCATATAAAGTTCTTCGCCCTGCCGAAACATCGTGTAAAGCGCGGCGATATTCGGATGATTAAGTTTGGCAAGCGTCACCGCTTCCGACCGAAACCGTTCAACGACGGCAGTTTGCGACGCAAGTTCGGGACGCAGTGCTTTAATGGCGACTTCGCGGTCGAGCATCGTATCAACGCCGCGATAAACCGCGCCCATTCCGCCTTCGCCGAGTTTATCTTCAATTTTGTAATTACCGATTATTTGTCCGATCATAAATTCTCCTGAGTTCAAGGTTCAAAGTTCAAGGTTCAAAGTTCAAATCCGAAGACTTTGAACCTTGAACTTTGAACTTTGAACTTTTCTATCCGACTTGAATATCTCTCGTCGCGCGAACTGTTTTCGATTCCGCGCCGACGGCTGAAATTCGCACTAATCCGGCGGTGATGTTGTCGTGTCCGCCCTGCGTTTTCGCTTCCGTAATTAATCGTTCGCCGATGATGTGAAGATCGCCCGACGAATTCATAATCGCTTCAATTTCCGCGTCTTCGACCATATCGCTTAATCCGTCCGAACACAGCAAAAATGCGTCGCCGATTTCGACGGCGAACGGCGGGGAAACTTCGGCTTCGACTGTCGCCTGTGTGCCGACGGCGCGTAAAATGACGTTTTTATCGTCGTGGTTTCTGGCTTCGTCCATCGAAATAATGCCGTGTCTGACCATTTCCATCACCTGCGAATGATCCGTCGTCAGCATTTCGAGCCGTCCGCCGCGCAAACGATAAAGCCGACTGTCGCCGACGTGCGCCGCAATCGCCGAATCGTCAAATAAAACGAGCGCGACAACGGTCGTTCCCATTCCGTAAAGCTGTTCAGCGGTCAGCGAATGATGATAAATTTCCGCGCTCGCCGTTTCAATCGCGTTTTTAAGCGCAACTGTCGGCGAATTTTCGCGGTCGGCGTAATACAGTTCGCCGATCAAATCAATCGCCATCGCCGACGCGACTTCGCCCGAAGCGTGTCCGCCCATTCCGTCGGCGACGACGGTTAGAGTTCCTTTCAACGTCTGCGTTTCCGCGTCGTTCGGCTGAACGTGCCGCCCCGCGTCTTCGTTCGCTTCGCGGACACAGCCGACATCGGTCTGAACGCTCGCCGCGACGGATTTTTGTATATCTTCAGTTTTTATTTGTCTTGTTTCCTGCATTTTTTCAGTTATCAGTCAACAGTTATCAGCCGACTGTATTTTTCCCGTTTTCACTTCTTTGTTTTCACGATTTACGATTTACGATTCACTACTTTTGTTTGAGCGAAAATGTGTAAACTTTTTTTCCGCCCGCGACTTCGATTTTGACGTTTTTGTCTTCGTAGCCGTCGCGGTGCAGCGTTAAATCAATTTTGTCGCCGTCACTCGCATCCAAATCGAGCGGCGTATTGCCCAAATTTTGTCCGCCGCGCGAAACCTGCGCCTGTCCTTCGTCAAGGTCAACGCGAATTTTTCTGCCCGCGTTTTTGCCGGTTGACTGCACGACGATTTGAGTTTTATCGTTCGTATTAGCGACGACAACGGCGTTTCCGCTGAACGCCCAAAAAGCAATGCCGACGACGGCGGACAGTAAAATCACCGTTGCGCCGACTGCGCCCGCGATTAATCCGACGGGTAATTTGTTCGCTTTCGCGGGCGCGTAATCGCTTGAATAATCGCTTTCGGAATTTGAATAATCGGGCGCATAATTCGATATGACGGTTGGCGGCAAATCATTCGGCGCAGGTTTTGAAACTAACCCGAAAGTTTTTTTCAATCCCGCAATCGCCGACGGTTTCGCTTCGCCGCGTAAGACTCTTTTTACATCTTCGAGCAGTTCGTCCGCCGTTTGATAACGGCTCGAAACATCTTTTTTGAGACATTTTTTGACGATTGCCGCGACTTCACGCGGAATCGCCGGATTTAATTCTTCGGGCGCGGCGTAATTAACCGACATAATCTGCAAAATCAAGCCGGTCAGATTGTCGCCGCTGAACGGCATTTGATTCGTCAGCATTTCATAAAGCAAAACGCCCAACGCCCAAACGTCGCCTTGCGCCGTCGCCGGTTTGCCGTCGAGTTGTTCGGGCGCAAGATAATGCGGCGTGCCGATTACGCCGCCGGTTTGCGTCAGACCGTGACTCGCCGAATCTTTGGCAATTCCGAAATCCAATAATTTGACCGTGCCGCCCGCCGTCAGCTTGATATTCTGCGATTTTATATCGCGGTGAATCACGCCGTGCCGGTGAATATAAGCAATCGCTTCGCAAATCGCGGCGAAAACTTCGAGCGTTTCGTCAACGGAAAAAGCGCGGTTTTTAATCAAATCTTCGAGACTTTCGCCGTCCACGAATTCCATAAAAATAAACAGTTGCCCGTTCGTTTCCTGAAAATCGTAAAGCGTCGCAATGTGCGGATGCTGCAAACCGGCTTGCAGTCTGGCTTCGTTAAAAAATCTCGTCTTGAAATTCGCGTCCGCGACATCGGGCAGCAAAACTTTAATCGCCGCCAATCGCCCGATTTTCGAGTGTTCGCCGCAATAAACCTCGCCCATTCCGCCCGCGCCCAAAAAGCCCGTCACGCGGTATTCGCCGATTTGCTGATTGATTTGAAAACGATTGCTCATAAAGCAGTCCGGTAATTTTATTTCAAATTTGATTAAACGACTTAATAATTGTCTTTAATTCTGACGACGGTTGCGCTGACGACTTTTTCCATTTCGCGTTCATTCGGCACTTGCACGGTGACTTTGCCCACCTTTCCGGTTTCCGTATCGCCAAGCTGCATCGAGCAGCAAATCCACGCCGCGTCCGTGCCGACGTTGATTGTTTTGGTTGTTCATTCTAGTTTCTCTTTGGCTTAAAAATCATCGAGTGTTTGAATTTTCAATCTAATGAAAATTTTCCTGTAAGTTACGCTTTATTTAAGAGTTTCGTTATCGCCGTCTATTTTCCATTTGCCGTCTTCTTTCACCAAATTTTCTGTAATATTGTCAACTGTCTTTCCGTTTCCGTAATGGTAGTTAGAAATAACTTTGGCTTTATCGCCCGAAATATCTTCCTTCACAATTTCGATTGATTTTACGCCGCCAAGTCCCTTCATCATTCCCGATACACCCGGAAAAGTTTTCTCCAGAAAGCTGTTCGGCGCATACGCTTTGGCTTTATAATTTGCCGACAGCAGTTTTTTAAATTCCTCGAAGTTGCCCTGCTCGGTTAACCTGACACTTTGCTCGACCGTTTGCCTCGGACTCAAATCTCCCGACGTTGATTGCACATTAGTTGACTGCACATTAACGCTGGATGAGCGACAGGCAATATTTCCGAAAATGGAAAGTATAAAAATGGAAACTAAAAGTCCTGATATGATTTGTTGGCGATTATTTTTTTTGTTCTGCATTCTAGCTTCTCCCTAATTATCCGGTTTGCTGAAACGCCGCGAGTGCCGCATTAATAAGCGGAAAACTGCCTTTTCGAGCATTTTCCCGCTTTGCGCTTTGACATTAGAACCGCATAAAGACAGCGACGATTTCCATTGCGGCGATTGAGAATTCGGCGTTTATTTCTTCCTTTGTCGCTCTTCTTTTTCGACGACCTCCATCCAGGTATTGAGCGATAGTGCTTCGTTATTCGTGACATCCCGACCGAGTGCGCGACTCATCCGCCGCGTTCTGATTTTATGAATGACATAGCCGATGAAAGTCACTAACAAGATGGCAAGTATTAAAATTATAGGCATTGTTTTCTCCTTTATTTGTTTGGTTTTTAATTAGAATAATTTTCCGCTTAACGATTTTTGATTGCCGTCTAAATTGAACCTTCAGTTACATTTTGCCAGCGTCGGCTGCATCCCTTTGTTCACCATTTCACAGCCGGAAATTGTCAGTTCACGGGCAGTTTTGTCGGCATCGGAGTATGAAGTCTTATACATTTGCAATGACTTGTCATAAAGGTCAGACATTTTCTTTCTCTAATCTTCCGGCAAACCTTTGCAGATCGTCAGCTTTTTAAGGGTTGTCAAAAGTATTTTGCACTGCGGGAACTGAACGTCTTTATATTCATCTGTGACGGCGGTTTTATCGGCTGTATTCGGAGTTACAGTATTGACGCTTGCCGAAGGCAGCGGCGAAGCACCGGAACTGTTTGCAGTGGTGTTAACTGGCGGTTTAGCGGAAAAACAGCCGGACAAAAACGCCAAACTAAAAATAGAAATTAAAAGCAAAGTTTTTTTCATTTTGATTCTCTATATCTTCTTGAATTTTGTTTATTAATCGGCAGTGAGCGCGGTTGTTACAATTGCGCTTACTGCTTTTTAGCGAAAGTCTGCCGCTACTCGCTTGCCAAAAACTCTTTGCCGTAGCGAATCGGGACGGCGTAGGTGATTGCGTCCGCCTGTTGTCCGGCAAAGAAAATTCCGATCACACGCCCGTTTGAATCGAAGACCGGACCGCCGGAATTGCCCGCGCCGGTCGAACCTGTCGCCAGTTGGATAACGTCGCCCATCACCGAAACGCGCTTGTCTTTTTCGTCGTCGTTGCTGCGGATGATGTTACCGATATTGGTCGTCGTAACCGTCGGATCGGGAATCAGTTTGGCGGTCGAACCGGAATTAAAAACGTCGCTCGATTTAATGACACCGTAAACCGGCGGCGACGCTGCCGGATAACCCATAATCGTCACGCCTTCGCCTTTTTTGAGCGTGTCGTAATTGTCGAAAAGTTCGACTTTCGTCAGTTGTCCGGGAACGTCAACCTTGATTAGCGCGACATCGTGACGGTCGGAAGTTTGTTTGAGCTGCGCCGCCATTCTCGATTCTTTGCCGGCGAGCGTGACATCGAGCGTGTCGTCAACACCTTTGAGACTTCCCTGCAACTGCTTGCCTTCCTGCTTCGTGTTCGCCGGAACCCAATCGGTCGGCGGCGGCATCAGCGAAGTCGAGGCGAGCTGCCCGGCGGCATTGATAACTACGCCGCGCGGCGTGTCTGCCGGAAAATGATAGGTCGTCATCCAGGTCGCCGCGACGTGGCGGTTGGTGAGGACGAAGCCGTCGTTAGTGACGACAAAACCTGTTCCCGTATGTCTGCCGCCAACCGGCACGGTGAGTGCGGTTTTATTGTCGGTGAGCAGCGGCTCGTATGAGCTTCCCGACTGGACATAAACCGGAACCGCGCCGCCCGCCGTCGGGTCAATCGGACCTTTGCCGAGATTGACACCGAGGATTTTCGATAAAAATTCTCGGCTGTTCGGGACGAATTGGTGATAAATCTGCGACTGTTTCTGCGTGTCAATCAAACGCCACGCGACTTCGATATAAACGACGGATTTGGCGTATTTGTCGTTGATTTCCGCCGCCGAAACGCCTTTGCCGTCCGCCAGTTTTTTCTCAAGGTCAGCGGTTTTGCCGCCCATTTCATCCTTCAGCGCGGCTTCACGATGCGACGAATACCAATACGCGCCGCCGATCACCGCCGTAAACAAAATCAAAACCGCCGCCGCCGCAACCGCGCCGATCAAACCGAATTTGCGTCCCTGCGCTTTTTTCGTTTCGGTCACGGTCTGCGAGATCATTCGTTCGACCGTCGCTTTGCCGACCGTTCCCGGAGCTTTGCCGCCGCCGCTGATTCCGCCCGCGCCCGCTGCCATCGAACCTGCGTTGGTGTCCACCATTCGGGTCGCCGGTGTCGTCGGTTTGTTCGCGTCCACCATTCGCGTCGCCTTGGCGAAATTATTCGGGCGCGGCTCGACATCGAAAGTAAATTCAGGTCCGCCGGGACCGAACTGCACCGAATCGCCGGGATTGAGTTTGGTCGTGCCGTTCAACTTTTGTTTGTTGTGAAATGTGCCGTTTGTGCTGTTGAGATCAGTCAGCAAAAAACCGTTCGGATCGTTCGGGTCACGCGAGATTTTGGCGTGCTGCCGTCCGACCAAATCGTCGCGGTCGGGATCGTATTTGACGGTTGCCGACGTATCGCGTCCGAAAATCAGTTCGTTATGGTGTTTCAGGGCAAATTCTTCGACCTGATTGGCTTTTGAACCGCTCAGATGTTTGATCAGCATTCTTTCCATGGTTATTTGGCTCCTTCTGATTCAGGGCGCGTTTTTTCGGAAATTCGCTCTGAATCCGTTTTTATTAAAATTTTGCGAAAAAGTTTATTCAAAGGGTTTTAGAACTAATTAAAAAATTGCTTTCGTCCGGCGGAAAACTCTGCTAGAATCTAGCCGTTTCAAAACATCGGCGAACGAAATGGAACTTTGCGATTTTTTTTCTTCAAACAGTTACGCAATTTTTTTTTCAAACGCGGCTCAAAATATTTTTCACTTCCCCGATTTTTTTTTGAGTCGTTGATTTAATTCAAAAATATGATTCAAATTCCGATTACCCGTGATCCGGCAATTTGTGAAAATTCCGATCTTGAGGAAATTTATCCGCAGGTTTATGACGAACTGCGGCGGCTCGCGCATTTTTATATGCGTCAGGAACGCACCGACCACACCTTGCAGCCGACCGCGCTCGTCAACGAAGCCTTTTTGCGGCTTGCCGTGCAGGAGAAAGATTCTTTCTTAAACCGCACCCAATTTATCAGCATCGCCGCCAAGATGATGCGCCGTATTCTCGTCAATCACGCCGTCGCCCGCAAACGTCATAAGCGCGAAGGCACACTCGTCCGCGTGACGCTCGACCGCGCGGTTGATGCGTTTGCCGAAGGCGATCTGAATCTGCTCGATTTGGATGAAGCACTCAAAAAGCTGGCGCGGCTCGACCGGCGGCAGACGGAGATTTTTGAACTGCGGTTTTTCGGCGGTCTCTCGGTCGAAGAAACGGCGCAGGCATTGGCGATTTCGCCCGCCACTATCAAGCGCGAATGGGCGATTGCCAAATTATTTTTACAAAGAGAATTATTCGGTCATAGAATTTGAGATTTGAGAATCTTGGTTTCAGGTTTCAGGTTTCAGGTTTCAGGTTTCAGGTTTTTGATTGATAATCGGAATTTTTAGTCTTTCTTGATTTTCCATTTTCCATTTTCCATTTTCCATTTTTTCCATGTCCCCTGAACAATGGCAACAGGTTAAAACCGCACTCGATCAGGTTCTCGGCGCAACGCCTTCGCGCCGACCGACGCTGCTTAATGAAGCGTGCGGCGGCGATCTCGAGATGATTGCCGAAGTCGAATCATTGCTCTCTTTTGAAGAAAATGGCGGCGTTTCTTTTACCAATTCCGAAATCCCTTTAAAAATTCAAGACATTTTTGCCGACGAGGAAAATTTTCTGCTCGGCAGACAAATCGGTAAATATAAAATTCTGCGCGAAATCGGCTGCGGCGGAATGGGAACGGTTTTTTTAGCCGAACGCACTGACGGAGAATTTGAACGACAGGCGGCGATCAAGTTTCTGCGCCGGAGTTTTTCATCAAAACCGGCGCGGGCGCGTTTTGCTCAGGAAAGGCAGATTCTGGCGCGTTTGCAGCATCGTTTTATCGCGCAGATGATTGACGGCGGCACGACCGACGACGGCACACCGTATTTGGTGATGGAATACGTCGAAGGTTTGCCGATTACCGAATACATCACGCAAAACGATCTGCCGCTCGCGCAAAAACTGGATTTGTTTCGCAAAATCTGCGAAGCGGTTTCGTTCGCGCACCGAAATTTAGTCGTCCATCGTGATTTAAAGCCCGATAATATTTTAATCACCGCTGACGGCGTGCCGAAACTGCTTGATTTCGGCATCGCCAAACTGCTTTCCGCCGGCGAAATCAAAGCGACCGTCACGCATTTGCAGGCACTTACGCCGGAATACGCTTCGCCCGAACAGATCGCGGGCAGAGACATCACGACCGCCAGCGACATCTATGCGCTCGGCATTATTTTGTATGAAATTTTAACCGGCGAACATCCGTTTCGTCATCACCGAATCGTTTCCGGCGAACCCGGCAAACCTTCGGCAGTTGTCAGCCGCAATAATCAATCGGCGGCAGCGGATGACGGGCAAAAAACCAATCGTCAATCACGATTCGCCAATCGAAAATCGCTCAAAGGCGATCTCGATACGATTGTCTTAAAGTCTCTGCGGAGCGAACCCGAACGCCGTTATGATTCGGTTGAAAGATTTTCGCAGGACGTTCTGGCATATCTCAAAGGTTTTCCGATTTCGGCGCGTCCCGATACGTTTCGTTACCGCGCCGGTAAGTTTTTGAAGCGCAATCCGTTGGCTTCGGTGGCTGTGCTGGTTGCTTTAATCAGTTTAATCGCCGGAATTTTCGCCGCCGGTTATCAGGCTCGCCGCGCCAATCTCGAACGCGCCCGCGCCGAACGAAGATTTAACGAGGTTCGCTCCCTCGCAAATTCGTTTATGTTCGAGATCAATGATAAAATCGGCGAAAGTCCGATTCAGGCGCGTGAACTGCTCGTTTCCCGCGCCGTCGAATATCTCGATAATCTCGCCCAGGAATCCGAAAACGATCCCTCGCTCGAAAGCGAACTCGCCGCATCATACGAAAAAATCGGCGATATTCAGGCGGAGCTTTTTAAGCCCAATTCGGGCAAAACTTCGGACGCGCTCATCAATCATCGTAAATCGCTGCAAATCCGTCAAAAACTTTTCGATGCCGAACCGTCAAACCTCGAACGCGGTCAAAGCGTCGTCAAGAGCCGTCTGCTCGTCAGCGATATTCTTTCAATGAGCGGAAAACTTGCCGAAGCGCGTGACGAATGCGCGGCGACCAACGAATTTTCGCTCAAACTGCTCGATCTCGATCCGCAAAATAAGGAAACCCGGCGCGGACTGGCAAGTGGTTATGCGCGGCTCGGACAGTTGATTTTACGCAGCGGTTCGCTTTCCGAGACGCTCGCCGCCTACGAAAAATCGCGCGAAATTTATCAGCAGCTTGCCGCTGAAAACCCGCAAACCGCTTCGTTTCAGCGTTCTTATGACATCATTTTATCGTTTATCGGTTACATCAAAATACAAACCGGCGAAACGGGCGAAGCGGTGCGCTTTTTCAACGATTCGCTCATCATCGAGCAAAAACTTTTTACGCAGCAAGATGATTTGCAGACGCGCGGTTATTTAAGCACGGCGAAATTGTGGTATGGAATCAGTTTGAGCGAAGACGGCGAAGATCAAAATGGGATCAATAAAATCCGCGAAGCATTGCAGATGCAGCAGGAAATTTTCAACGCGGATGAGAAAAATTTCGGTGAGCGTAACGCACTTGCCGACTGTTACGGGGAACTCGGCAAAGCTCTGCTTAAAAATAATCAAGCAAAAGCCGCTGCCGATAATTTTCGTCTCGCGGAGGAAAATTATCGAATTGTGTGGCAAGCCGACCGCGAAAACCTGCCGACGCGCTGTCAAATTGCTTACGTTCAAAAATTTTTAGGCGATGCGCTGATGAAAACCGGCGACCGTCAAAACGCCCTCGAAAAATATCAAAGTTCACTCGAGACGATGAAAGAATTAACCGCCGCCGATCCGTCCAATTCCGAATGGCAATATGATCTCGCGCTTTGTTATCTGAAAATCGGCGAATTGCAAAAATCTTTCAAAAACAGCGATTTCATTCAAAACCTGCAAATCGCTCAATCATTACTCGAAATTTGCAGCCGACACTCGCCGGAAAACATCAAAATCCGCCGCGATTTGGCTGCCGTCGAGTATCTGCTTGCTAAAAATTAGTTTCTTTTTGAAGTCAATGAGAGATCGAAAACGCAAATTTTAATTTAACTTTAAAGCTTCTTTCATCCGCCGCACGCCTTCCGCCATTTTTTCTTCCGGGTTGCAGAATGAAACGCGCAAGAAGCCTTTGGCTTCCGTGCCGAAAGCGATGCCGGGAACGGTGATGACGCGGTTGGCGAGAAATTTTTCGGCAATCTCGATGTCGTCGCCCAAATGCCGGACATCAACCATCGTGTAAAACGCGCCTTCGGGCGAAGTGCCGCGCAGGTTTAATTCTTTTTGCAGAATATCAATCAAGTATTCGCCTCGTTTGCGGTAGATTTCACGCGCTTCACGTTTCGCAGTTTCGGCTTGTTCCGTCCAGCCCAAAAGTGACGCTTTCTGCGTAATCGTCGAGGTGCAGACGGTCAAAAATCCGTGCAGCGTCTGAATCGCCTTCATCGCGCTTTTGTCCGCACTCGCCGCCCAACCCATTCGCCAACCCGTCATCGAAAGCGATTTCGACAAACCCGAAACGATAATTGTTTTGTCGTAAAACTCCGAAGCCGAACGCGGTTTTTCGGGCGTAAAATAAAGGTCTGAATAAATTTCGTCGGAGATCAAATAAATTCCCGTGCCGCGCAACACATCGGCAATTTGCTGTAAATCGTCCGCCGTAAAGATTTTCCCCGTCGGATTTGACGGCGAAATGACGACCGCCGCTCTCGTGCGCGTGGTGATTTTAGATTTGAATTCTTCGATGTCGAAACCGAAATCTTTGTCCGCCGGCAGACGGTAATAAACGGGAACGCCTTCGGAAATTTTGACGCAGTTTTCATACGCCGGGAACGACGGATTCGGGATCAGAACTTCATCGCCCGCATCAATAATTCCGAGAAACGCCGCCGTCATTGCTTCCTGCGAACCGACGGTGACGCAGATTTGATTGATGTCGAGATTCAAATGCGGATAACTCGCGGCAATCAACTGACGCAGCGCAGGCAAACCGGGATGCGAAGTGTAACCGTTTTGTTCTTCGAGCGTGACCCGCGCAGCTTCTTCGCGGATAAACTGCGGTGTCGGCAAATCGGGTTCGCCGAGTCCGAAATTAATCGAATCGGGCAGAGCGCGTTCAAAAATCCGTCGAATGAGCGTCGGCTGCACATCCTGCAACCTTTTCGGCAAAATAAAATTTTCGCTTTCGGTCATCGGCTGCATAAAATTATTTATCCCCGTGAAGTTCCGCGCCGGTTTCGAGTTCGGTTTCGACATCATCGCGTTCTTCGCCGACCGCGACATTAAATTCACCTTCGGCGCGGGTCAGCGGATCGCCCGTCAAAATGCCGCCGATGCTCTCGATTTCGCCGATAATCATCTGTCCGATGCCGCCGATATTTCCCTTTAATCCCGAATTTTCTTCGTTCGGTTCGATTTCTGCCGGTTCGTTATTCATAAATTGTATTTTAGACGATTTGGATGATAAGTAAAAATCAGACGTTTTCGCCGGTTAAATCAACTTTGAGAATTGATTTAGTTGAAGAAATTTGTAAGATTAGAGAAACTAACAGTTCAGCCAAACAGTAAAATATTTTTCCGTATGGATCCGCAGCCTCCGGTCGCCAAACGCAAACGGCGCACCAAACAACCGAAAAAAAAGAGCCGCATCCCGTTTTTTCAACGGCGGCTCGACAACCTCAAAATCACCTATTTTGAAATCACCGTTTTTATAATTTTCGCGGTTATTTTGCTGCTCGTTTTGTTTCGCGTCGTGATTATTAATTTTCTTTACGAATCTTTCCATTTGCAGTAAACGCTGCTGTTTTTCAATCGTGCCGCGAACCGGCGGCAAAATCAATAAAGCCTTTTTCGACATCCACATTAACCAGCCGCACGGAAATTTGTTCGCCGACGCGTAGATTTTCTTCGCCGTGCAGGATTCTGCCGTCAACCGGCGGGCGCAGGATTCGCGCAAAAGTTCCGCTCGGCGTAATGCCCGTGACGATTGCGTCGAAAACCTGTCCGACGCGGTTTTGCATGACGCTCGCGGCGACGATTTTTCGCATCAGGCGTTCGATTTTTCGCGCCGCGCTTTCGCGTTCGTTGCAGCGGTCAGCGATAGTTTTTAATTCGTCGAAAGAATACGGCGGCGCGGCGTTTTCAATTGTGGATTTTAATAGTCTCTGGACGACTAAATCGGCGTAGCGGCGGTTCGGCGCGGTCGAATGCGCGTAGTCGCGGACGGCTAAACCGAAATGTCCGCCCGCGTCTTCGTCCGCCGTCTGCACGACGTATTCGCCTGCGCCGAGCAGTTTGATGATTGACAAAGACAAATCAGGAAAATGCAGTTCGTCCGCTTGGCGGCGGGATTCGAGGAACGCCGAAAGCGCACGCGAATCGGGTTCTTCGGGCAAATGTGTGCCGTATTTGTTGGCGATGTCGCGGATTCCCTGCCAACGCGCCGGAGTTTTGACGACGCGGCGGATGGACGCGACGTTTTTCGACTGCAAAAATTCCGCCGTTTCGACGTTTGCCGCGATCATAAAATTTTCGATGATGCGCTGCGCCGAATTCGACCTGACCGATTCGAGATCAACGATCACGCCGCCGGTTTTGACCGCCGCCGATTCGATGGTTTCAAATTCGAGTGCGCCTTTCGCCTGCCGAAATTTATAGAGCCGGTCGGCGGCTTCTTTTTGCAGCAAAATCTGTTCACGCAAGCCTTCGATGCGGGCAAACTGTTCGGGTTCGGCGGCGTTTTCGTCGAGCCACGCGCCGACTTTTTCATACGTCAGCTTGGCGTAGTTGCGCGTTAGGGCGCGGTAAAAACTTGACACGCCGACATCGCCGTTTGCGCCGACGATCATCTCGACGACGACCGCCAACCGTTCGACATCCGGCAAAAGCGAGGTCGCGTCGGTCGAAAGTTCAGACGGCAGCATCGGGAAAACTTCGCTTTCGGTGTAAACCGTGATCGTGTTGGCGGCGGCAAGTTCGTCAATCGCCGAACCCTTCGGCGCGAGCGCGTCAACGTCCGCGATGCCGACGAGAATTTTTATATCGCCGTTCGGCTGACGCTCGGCAAACTCGATCTGGTCGAGGTCGCGCGAACTGTCGTTATCAATCGAAGACCACAAAAGCTGCCGCAAATCCTGCGCGTTCTGCTTTCCGGGATTGGCGTGGCTGTTTTCAATCGCCCGCAATTCGGCTTCGACCGGCGGCGGATTTTTAATAACAAAACCGTTCTCGCGCATTGCGTGTTGGGCAAGTTCCCGAAGTTCGTTGGTGTTCAGTTGTTTCATAATTTTTGATATTCGAGGCGGAAACTAATTATCAATCACTATTCTATTGACCTGAATCTCGATTAGAAATAAATGCAGGAATTTACCACAGATGCACACTGATGAAATCGGATAAAAAAGATAAGAATAAGAAATTTCCAAAATCAATGATTTATCAGTTTTTATCATCTTCAATCAGTGTCCATCTGTGGTAAAAACATTCCTGATTTTCCAATCAACACTCGGGTTAAGTTAATTTGCGCCAGCCTTTTTCAAATTTTTCGTAATGTTTCGTCTGCGTCAATAAAAAACCTTCGCTCGCCGATTCGCATTCGTATCTTTCAATGTTCAAACGCGGCGCGTCAAACTCCAGAACATTAAACGAATTGGCTTCGCCGCGCCCGCGTGTCGAGGTCGCCGTGCCAGCCTGAATGACGAGCGCACTGTGTCCCGATTCCAGTCTGTAACGTCCCGCCGTTTCGGAAATCGAGCTGACGTGCAGATGTCCCGACAAAAAAACGTCCGCGCCGCAGCCGACAAATTCCCGGATCGCCGCCTTTGCGTTGTTGATAATATCGTCTTCGTCCAGATGATTTTCCGGCAAATCGAACGGGTGATGCGTGACGATAATTTTCAGAATTTGATCCGGCAAAGCGGACATTTTTTCGCACGCTGCGGCAATTTGTTCGTCGCTGATCGTGCCGTCTTTGATCGTCAGCGAACGCGCCGTATTGATGCCGACGACGGCGATTTCCGCGTCGGCGAAATACGGCTGTAAATCTTCGCTGATATATTTTTTATACTTGTCGAGCGGATGCAGAAAACGGTCGAAAACATCATACATCGGAATATCGTGATTGCCCGGAACGACGATCTGCGGCGACGGCAGTGCATCCAGAAACTCTTTCGCCTCAATGAATTGCGCCGACCGCGCCCGCTGCGTCAAATCGCCCGAAACAACGATCAAATGCGGCGCAAGAGCGTCAATCGTTTCCTTCAAACGCCCGACGATCTGATAATCAACGCGCCCGAAATGAACGTCTGAGATGTGTATAATTTTTCGCATAATCAGTTAAATGGAAAATGGAAAACGGAAAATGGAAAATGTTTTATAGGTGATTCAGAATTTGGTGATTTCTCAATTGATTCTTAATTTTCCGTTTTCCATTTTCCATTTTCCATTATTTTGGCACAATGACGCGCAAGGCTTTCGGGTGAATTTTGTAATTCAGCGGCGTGTCCAGCGTTTCGACTTCGCCGTCGAAGGCGACGAGAATTTTCTTTTTGCGCGTTTCAAAAATGATTTCTTCGACCGTGATTTCTTCAAAATCGTGCGTCTGCCGCAGTCTGCCGAAAAGCGTCCGCAAAATCAGCAAAAATAATCCGCGCCGACCGCTGCGGTGCAGAAAATAGACGCTCAGTTTGCCATCTTCGATTTTCGTGCGTCTGCCGATGTTGAGCAAATTCATTTCGTATTCGCCGTTGCCGACAAAAACGAACGGCGTTCTGACGATGCGTTCGCCCGTTTCGTTTTTCAACCTGACGGCGAAAAACGGCGAACGCCTGAGAATTTTCAACGCCGCCCAAAACGCCGAACGCCATTTGCCGTGTCCAAGCCGTTGCTGTTTTTCGCGCCGCTTAACGATTTGCGGGTAAAGTCCGATGCTCGAATTGTTGATAAAAATCCGCCCGTTGACTTCGCCGACATCAATTTCTTTGGTCAGTTTGGCGGCGATTATTTTGACGGCTTCGGCTAAATCTTTCGGAATCTGCAAATCTTTCGAGAAATTATTGAGCGTTCCGAGCGGCAAAACGCCGAGCGTTTTATCGGTCTTGAAAATCTCCGAAGCGACCGCGCTGACCGTTCCGTCGCCGCCGCCCGCAACCACGATTTCAGCATTTCCTTTCGCACATTCAGCGGCAAATTTCAACAGTTCCGCTCCGTCCTTCGCCGGATGAATTCTCGCCGCAACTCCATTTTCCGCAAATAGTTCCGCGAGCCGTCGCTGCGTCTGTTCAGCTTCAACACTTCCCGAACCCGCGTTGATAATAACTTCAATCGGTTTTGGCATTACGTTTATTTTCTTTTATAAAATTCGCTTCGATGTCCGATAAAATGGACGATTAAAATCTCTTCGGCGTGAATCGTTTCGTAAATGATTCGATAATCGCCTTCGCGGAGTTTGGAAAATCCGGCTAAATCGTTTCGCAATCCTTTCGGCTTTATCGCGGCGGCGTTTTCCGCCGGACGATTCAATTTTTTGATGATTCGCCGCGCAGTTTCTTTATCTAATTTTTCCAAATCGCGGACGGCATCTTTTACCAAACGAATTTTATACATTTAGTTTAAGCCGAGACGCGCCGCGACATCTTCCAACGCTTCGCCGCGTTCACCGTTTTCGATTTCTTCGCTCTGCCGAAAAAGTCTTGTTTTTAATTCGTCGGTGAACTCCGAATCGTCTTCATCGGCAAGCAAAGCCTGTAATTTTTCTTCCACCACCGAACCGATAACTTCGCGTAATTCGTCAACCGTCATCTGTACAACTTTCGTATTCATAGTTTCCATTTTACCAAAATTTACCGCAAATAATCTTCCAATTTCGTCGAGGCATCGGTTTTTTCGTCGCGGTATTTGACGATTATCGGTGCGTAAATTGACAGATTATTTTCCTTGCCGAAACCGCTCGTGATCGCTCTTGCGCCCTGCACGACGACTGCGCCGGACGGGATAATCAGCGGCTTTTCGCCGTCCGATTTGATGATCGTTTCATTAACCAGATCGAACACCGGCGTTGAACGAGTCAGAATCACGCCGCTCGCCAAAACCGCTTTTTCGCGGACAATCGTGCCTTCGTAAACGCCCGTATTGCCGCCGACGAGAACGTCGTCTTCGATCACGACCGGATTGGCGTTAACCGGTTCAAGCACGCCGCCGATCTGTGCCGCCGCCGATAAGTGAACGCGCTTGCCGATCTGAGCGCACGAACCGACGAGCGCGTGCGAATCAATCATCGTGCCTTCGTCAACATACGCGCCGACATTGACGTAACACGGCGGCATCAGCACGACATTCTGCCCGACAAACGCGCCGTCACGAATCGAACTGCCGCCCGGAACGATACGGATTTTATCGTCGAGATTCATCGGTCTGAGCGGATATGTATTTTTATCAAAAAACTGCAAAGTCTCGCCGCTAAACGACATATTGACCATCTCGCCCATCTTGAAACCGAGCAAAATCCCGCGCTTAACCCAGGCGTTCGCCTTCCAATCGCCGTTCTCATCCTTTTCAGCGGAACGAATTCTGCCCTCGCGCAGTTCGGTTTTGAAATCGTTAAATGTGTCGTGATCGGCAGTTTCAAATTCCGTCCGTGTTAATAATTGTTCGATTTTTTCCTGTAATGTCATAAGGCTTTTATTTTAAGTTCAAATTCGCGGAATTGATTTGTAATTTCACGCAAATCTTTTTCTTTTTCAAACTTTTCGATTAGATTTTTCACTCTTGGTAATAATGCTTCGGAAGACGGCGAAGTTAAAATCATTTCCGCACGCTCAACAAATGTTTCAACTTTTAAATAATCGGATTGAAAAGAAACCAGTAAAAATTCAAAATCTTTTTCGCGTCCTGCCATTAATTTGCTCACTGCAACATCGTGAATCTCCACACAAAACGCGATTGTTTCACTTTTGTTATTTTTAAGTTCAACGAGTCTTTTCTCCCAATCTGTTGCCAAACCTAAAATGTCTGCGAAAAAACCCGTTTGTTGTTGGTAATCGCTGAAAATTCCAAGTTTTTCAGTAAGAATTGGGCGCAAATTCGCCAAATCTTTCTGTAATAAATAATCACATTCGACCGACCTTCGGACAATTTCAGGTGGAAAATCAGTAACGGCAAAAATTGCCTGTGAACCGACGATCAGCGGCAATTTTTTGATGATTTTTCTTACTTCAAAAGTTAAATCAAAAAGGTTTTGCTTTCTCACAATATTCGATTACCGCTTTTCTTTCCCGCGCCGTAACGATTCCGACAAACGGTGACGAAGAACGCAGTCTTTGCCCTTCCTCGTTTTCCGCCGTCATTATTTTCAGCACATTTTCAAAACTTTCAGTTTCCAAAATCGTTTTCCATTCAAGCCACGACTGAACCGTCGGATTCTCGTGCAACCAATTTCGCAAATTAGATTTAGCCTTCTGCATAAGATTCGGATTCGAGCGCAATCGAACAGACACCAACTGATGCAGTGAATAAGAAACCGAGTCGGAAAAGTTATTCGACGGTAATTCCGACTGCGTAAATAATTGTTCGATTTTTTCCTGTAAAGTCATTTTGAATCTCGCTCTTTAATCGTATCTTTGTAGGTTTTGACAAATGTGTAACCGTTTTTTTCAAACTGATCGAGAAGTAATTTCCCGTGATATGTAATTTCTCCGTTGGCAGATTTTATGTGGAATTCGATTATATCCGTTAGATCGCCGTGTTCTTCGCTTATCGGGTTATAATTGCCGCTTTCAATCCGTATTACTTGATGCGGGGCGATTTTAATAGTCCTTTCGTGCTTTTCTGAGTCGGTTGCGTAATCGGTTTCAGGTAATTGCTGCCAAGATTTTTCTTTCGTCCAAAAACGTCCGATGCTTTTTTGAATATTCCGGTCTTCGATGCTTTTCGTGTATGGATTGTCGAATTGACCTCTTTCATTTAATTTATACAGCAATTCAATCGGTTGGTCAGAGTCATTGATGACGACAATGTCGTAACTAATCGAGCAAGCCGAAATAAAAACTGCGATTGTCAACAAAAATAAAATCCCGAAACATTTCATAATTTTTAACCTCAAAATAAATTGTTTCAAATTAGATTGATCCGTCCAAATCTTATTTCAATTCTTTCAAAATCTCTTTCAATTTTTTCCGCGTCGGTTCGGTAATCGGCGCAAGCAGCAAACGCAAATTCTCCGCTAAAAAATCCATTTCCTTCACCACAAATTTGCACGGCGCAGGCGATGGTTGGACTTTCAAGTTTACTCTATCTAACTCTGTGACAAAACCGCAAACCGGGCGATGTTTGAATTTTTGTCAGGCTTCTGAATGGTTACGGCACGGTGAAAAATCATTCTTAAGACTGATAGAAATGAACAATTTCCGTGCTATAAAACTGTTATGGATTTGTTCGGAATCAAAAATACCAAAAAACCTCGAAGATTTTGGAGTTCTCTGCTTTTTAAGTTGGTCGTAACCTTTGCGCTGCTCATATTTTTGACGACGTTTCTTCTCACTTTGATTAATTATCACATCGAATATCTAACTCTACAATTTAATTACCAAACCGCTTGGAAAACAGAGGTTATCACCGACGACGCGAAAAATCTGGCGGTTTGGCTGGACGCTAAACCGATAAATACAAAAGCCTTGCAGGATTGGCTGAAGTTTTATCGGGAAAAAACGGAGCAGCAGCGCAATCAACAATATACGCTGACCTATTTGGATTTGGAAAATTACACTAAAGAGACCGGATTTTTCGAGTTTGTAATTTTCGACGAAAACGGCAACGCCATCGCAACTTCCGACGGACTCGAAAAATCATTCAGTCCTGCTGAAAAAAATCTGGTTGACCGAGTTGTATTTGAAAAAGCCGATGAAGCGAAAATTTTTGACGTTGATAATCAGCAAAATGTGCTTTTTGCCGTGCCGGTAAAAAACGGACAAAATAAAATTCTCGGCGGTTTTTTCGGACGTGAAAAAATTCCGTTTTCGTGGAAAACACTCTGGATTAAAGGAATTTACGATTATTTTTGGGATATACTTTCAAATTTTTGGGCTTTGGTGGTTTTCGGGCTTATTTTAGGTTTTCCGGTTGCTAGAAATTTGACGCATCGGTTAAAAAATATCACTTCCGCGACCGAAAAATGGGGTGAAGGTGATTTCTCAAATCGGGTAAATGATAAGTCCTCTGACGAACTCGGAATTTTATCGCGGCGTTTGAACGAAATGGCAGACGATTTGCGAGAAAATTTTGCGCTTCGACAGACGATTGCGACCGTCGAAGAACGCAATCGCATCGCCCGCGACTTGCACGATTCGGTCAAACAGCAAGTTTTCGGTTTGGCGATGCAAATCAGCACGGCAAACGCATTGGTTGAGAAAAATCCTGAATCAGCGAAAAATTATCTCCGCGAATCGGAAAATTTGATTAAGGAAATTCAAGCCGAACTCGTTGAGATGATTCACGAATTCAGTTTGCCCGTGAAAGAATCGGAAACATTCAAAACGAAAATCGAAAAGTTAGCCGGCAATTGGTCGCGGCAAAATGTGATGAAAGCGGTTGTCAAAATACCGGAAAATCTCAAAGTTTCGCCGGTCATCGGGCAAACTTTTTATCGAATTACACAGGAGATTTTGTCAAACGTCGCTCGCCATAGCGAAGCGACCGAAGTTCAGATAATTTTGCAAAATGAAGCAGATAAGTCTTTGCTTTTGAGCATTTCCGACAACGGCTGCGGATTCGAGACGGAAAAAATCAAGAAAGGTTTCGGCTTGCAAAGTATTCGTGAACGAGCCGAAAGTTTGCCGAACGGCTGGCTGAAAATCAAGAGCAAAATCAACGCCGGAACACAAATAGAAATCAGTTGCGAACAGGAAGAAAACTATGAAAACAAATGAAAAAACAACGGTTTTATTGGTTGACGATCATTCGATTGTCCGCAAAGGAGTGCGCGGATTTTTGGAAATTCAGGAAAATATCGAAGTTATCGGCGAAGCGGAATCGGGCGAAAAAGCAATTGTTTTATGCGAAGAATTTGCGCCTGATGTGGTGCTTTTGGACTTGCTGATGGCGGGAATGAACGGCGTGGAAACGACGCGGCGAATCAAAATTATCAGCCCGCGTTCAAATGTGATAATTCTCACTTCGTTTCACGATAACGAATATATTTTGCCCGCGATTCAAGCCGGCGCGTTGTCGTATCTGCTGAAAGATGTCAGTCCGAATGATTTGGTCGCGGCAGTTTATAAAGCGGCAAACGGCGAAGCTGTTTTGCATCCGCGAATTGCCGCGCAAATTATGACGGAGATGCGTGAGAAAAAAGAGACGAAAATAAACCTCGACGAACTCACCAAACGCGAACACGAAGTTCTCACGCTCATCGCCGAAGGTTTATCGAACTACGAGATCGGCAATCGTCTTTTCATCAGCGAAAAAACCGTTAAATCGCACGTCAGCAA
The DNA here is from genome assembly GCA_965247235.1 of Pyrinomonadaceae bacterium. GTDB lineage: Bacteria > Acidobacteriota > Blastocatellia > Pyrinomonadales > Pyrinomonadaceae. Next base: position 3,454,334 of record OZ252004.1, on the reverse strand, counting down.
CATTTTAAGCAAACTCCATCTGGCTGACCGAACAAAAGTCGCGGTTTATGCGTGGCGGAGCGGAATTGTAAAGTAAGTGACATTTTCCCACGTTTTCATAAATTTCTTGGCGGCTTTCGGATGAAACGGACAGTATTTATGCCAGCTCAAATTTCAGATTTTATTAAAAATCAATTATTCAATTTACATCTCTTCAACCCTGATTTTGCCGTGTTTCCAGACCAAGTTTTTAAAGAGAAATTCGATGAATATATATTTATGAATTTGGAAGATTGGTTCAATAATGCGGATGATTTCAATTGTCTGCACTTTTTTCTCGAAGCGATCAATGAGCCTTTTTTACACTGCGCCGTTCCCGAATATTACAAACTCCCCAACCTGAAAATTGACCACGCCAAAGGATTACAACATTTTATTGACGAATATACTTTTGCAAACAAACTGACTTCAAACGAAAATAAAATCGGTTTGCGAATCAGTCCGACAGGTTTTTGGTATGGCGAAAGTTTGGATTGGGCAATCGTCAGCGATTTGACGAACAACATTTATATCGCCGGTTTGAAACACGCTGCGGCGTTGAATTTCAAGACTCATTTTTCGGGAAAGTATTTCGACATTCACCAAATTATCAAAAATTTGGAAGAGGCGAATTTCATTTTAGGTAAAGCCGCAAACTCGAATTTTGAATATGCCGAAATAGATCACAAGGCGGAAATTATTGAGCGATACAGCTAAAAAGGAGATAGATGAGTAATCAATTTGCAGGTTTGATATGTTTGCTGCTTGGCGCGGCAAGCGGCGCGTATTTATTTTGGTCTTTGTCCAAATCAAAGCGAGTAACTAAACGGGTCGTGACCGAAGGAACTGTTCTCGAAAGCAAATTACTTCCGTTCGACGATAGCTTTGAGCCTTATGTCAAGTATCAATATACGGTGCGTGGAAAGAATTTTACAAACGATAAATTGATGATTTTCAGTATTGTCTCTGAGAGTAAATTTGTGGCGAAGAGTTATCTGAAACCGTATCCGGTCGGCAAAATTATCAAAGTTCATTTTGATCGAGACAATCCGCAAGATTCAGTCTTGGAAAAACGCAATGAAACCCGCCAACACGTTTTGTGGGCGATTTTTAGTTTGGCTATGGTCCTTTACGGAATCGTTCTTCTTTTTCAAAAATAACAAATGATGCAAGAAAAACATCAACTGAAATTTTTCACCGAATATTATCAATTCTATATTAGACCTCTTGCATAAGTAATTTAATGACCGATTTCGTAATTATACAATCCGGCAATCAAGTTGAATCGCAATCCGAAGCGGCGGCGGCGATTGCGATACCGTTCCGAGATAATGCGAAAGATTTTCAGATGCCGAATCACGTTCTCGACCAGAATTCTGCGCCGCGACAATTGACGGTTGGCGCGGCATTGGTCTTCGCTCAACTGCTTGCCTTTCGGCTTTTTGAGCGGCGTTTGCGAGTTTTCGTGAATCTTTTGCAAGCCCTGATAACCGGCATCGCCGAGCAGACAAATGTTTTCGGCAATTGCCAACGCGCTCTGTTTGAACATCGCAAAATCGTGCGTTTTGCCGTTTCTCTGTGCCGTGCAAATAACTCGGCGCGTCGCCCGATCAATGACAATCTGCGTTTTTATCGTGTGCCGCTTTTTCTTGCCCGAATAGTACCGCTTTTGTTTTTTTTCGGACGTTCAATCGGTGTTTCGGTAACATCGACAATAATAAATTCAAAACTGTTTTCACTTTCACGCAACACTTTTTTGCCGGGTAATTTCAAGTCGTTACAATTTTTGAGCAGGTTTTCGATTTTGACAATGGTGCGTGAAACCGTTGCTTCGGACAATTGCCAGCGTTTGGCAAGATGGAACTGCGTTGGGTATTCGCGCCAGTATTCAAGCGTCAGCAACACTTGGTCGGCAACCGACAATTTGCACGGTCTGCCCGACTTTTTCTGTACGCGGCGCAGTTCATCACGGACAAATCCGCAAATTTTAATAAAAGTGTCGGGTTTGACACCACAATATCGTTTGAATAATTCAGGCGAAAGCGATTCAATTTGTTCAAAACTCATCAAATTATTGATGAGCGAAAACGCTTTCATTGTCAAATAACTTATGCAAGAGGTCTATTTTGGACAAAGATTTCAAAGCCGCGACCGATAGCGATAGTTTTTGGACTCCGCAATCCGACATAGATAAAATGGCGGTTGAAGCAGGTTTGCTCGGAATTACTGTCGGCAAATATGCGGAGATTGAGGTCGAGATTAATGTTTTGGAAACGCAAAATAATGAACGCAATTTTGACGAATTCGAGCATATCGTCGAGGCTTCGATTGAGATTCGTTCGGGAATTTTGCAGATTAAAAATTGCACGGGTTTCGACCTTGAATTGGAACTCAAACTTGCTCCGCAAACTTATACGGTTCGTTGTTATTCGGCAAATTTGAGCAGTATTCAGGTCGATGCAGGCGACGATTATTATGTGATCGAAATTTGGGCTTCAATGAAAATCGAACGAAGAGTTTTGAAGCAATTTGATGGCAAGAAGTTATGAAAAGAAAAGACTTTCAACAATTTTGGGCGAAAAATTACTCTGAAACTCCGCCGATAAATTATCTTCTCAAACATAATTTGAAAAGCCGTTGGCTGCGGATTCACAGTTTGCCCGAATCGAAACGCTATGCCGAAACGGAAGAAGAATGGTCAATTTTATTGGAGCGGCAAAACACGATTATTGACGATTTAATCGGGCAAAATTCCGTTATAAATATTGTCGTAAACTACATTGAGACGGACAGTTTTCTTTTCAAAATGTTTGGTTTCACGAACATCGGGGTTTTCAAAGATGAGAAAAACGACGCGGTTTTTCAGTCGTTTATCTTTGAAACCGTTTGGCAAACCAACGGCTTAAATTCAATGCTGAGACAAGTTGCCGACGAAAACCTGCGGGCGTTTATCATCGGCGAAGATTGCCTGATTGCTCCGTATGACGGCGGCGTTGATATGATTTTGAAAGATTCCGCGACGAGAAATTTCTACCAAAACAAATATAAAAATTGGCTTTCAAAACGAGAAGATGGAATGTAAAAATTATGAGCCAAGCGAAAGATATTTTTTTCCAAAAGTTACAGCCGCGATTTGAAGCGATTGGGTTTACATTAAAAAAATCACGAAACGCTTTTGCCAAAATAGAGAACAATATCGAATCTGTTTTTCGGTTGCATTCGATGGCAGAGGCGGACTTTCTTCGCTGCTTCAAACGCGGATGACGTTTGAATGCTTGGATTTACGAAAGGCGATTCGCAAATGTCACGGCAGTAAATATTCCGAAACTCTTTTGATAAACGGCGGCACAAATTCTGTCAATAACTATCTCGATACGGTTTTGTGCAATCCGAAAATGTATAGCTTTACGCCCGTAGAATTGGGCAAATTGAGTTTTGAAGAAAAATATCCTGAGGCTCAAATCAATCGCGTCGTCAATCACGTTCGGGAAAATTTTCAAGGCTTTGGAGAATCGGCGTTGCAAAAATATAACTCGAATCGAACAATGTTTGAAGCCTTAAAAAATTACAATTTTACCGACACTGATAAAAATGACTTTCACACATTTCCGCTCGTCGGATATTTGAGTTTACGGTTTTTTGCGAAACAATTTGACGAAAATGCCGACGAAGCAATCGCCAATTTCTTTCAGCTTTACGAACCGTTTTTAGAATTAAATCCGCTCGATTTTGACTTGATAAAAAGCGTTGAGGCGGATTTTCACAAATTATGAAATACACTTGCCCGTGCTGCGGCTACAAAACTTTCAATCGTGAAGATCATTTGTGGGATATTTGCGAAGTCTGCTTTTGGGAAAGCTGTCCGCTTCAAAATGTTGATCCGCAGTATCTCGGCGGTCCGAATCATATTTCGCTGGCGGAAGCCCAAGCGAATTTCGTCAAATTCGGAGCGTGTGACGAATGCTCGATTGATAGTGTCAGAAAGGCTGCGGATGATGAACCAAAAGACAGTAATTGGCAATTTGTAACTGCTAAAACGTCTCACAAAAACGCTTGGGGCGAACAGCTTCGGAGATACGTTTCCGATTATTCGGAAGCAGATTTGAAAGATGATACTTTGATTTTTGAAGCCACTTTGGATAACCGTTTTTTTGTAGATTTAACCTACGAAAGCAATGCGAAGTTTGTCTTAAAAATCAAAGAAGGAAACACCTGGATTCATTTTTTCAATTATCCGCTTTGGCACGAAGCTGCGACCGCGACAAACAAATTTTTAGACGAAATCGAAGAAGCCGCAAAGACGATTGATGTCAAAAAAGCCGACGAAGAAAAGCCGTATAATGTTCGCGTAAAGATTGATAACAAAATAGTTGGGTCGAAAGTGACGACTTGGCGAAATATGGATTGGGACGTGGAAAAGTTTAGAAATATCCAAATTGAAATCCGTGACGAAACATATTCAATCATTGATACATTCACTGATTTTGAAAATATGCTGATCGCTTTGCAAAAAAGTTTGCCTGATAACTACAAAATCGAGACTTGTTTTTTCTGTCGTTTTTCAGGTTACTCCGTCGTTGGAAACGATAACTTCGGAGCGTTGGATTGTTTCAAAAGCTGCAAAGAAAAATTCGTGACAGCCACCGATAAACATCAGTTAATCGAACTTTACGAAAGCGAAAAAGGCTCGATTATCAAGGTCGAAGAAATCTATTATTGCGACGAATTTGTCATCGTCAAACCCGCAGATTGGGTTTACAAAAAATTGAAATAAATGCACGAAATATCCATAAAATATAAACCGACTGTTGACCAAAACGAACTCTGGCACGCCTTTTACGGCTTGCTCGGTTTTCTTTGGCACAACGGTCAATTGATCGGGCGATATATGCAGCCTTACGCGAAAGACGGGCAAATTTCAGCGACATTTCCCACTGCAACCGACGACGCTTTGGACGCAAAATATCACAACAAATATGTGATTGACGGCATCGCCAAATTAGAAGAGTTGTGCAGTCAAAAATTGGAAATCGAATGGGTCGGCTTCGGCGAAGATCAGGAAGATTCAATTTGCAATTGCACCGAACACGAACATTTTTTGCTGCGTTATCATGACGAATATTCTTCGATTTTGTGCGGTTCGTGCGAAAAACAAGTGCCTTTATTTCGGATGCCGAAGCTCCACGATTTCGGTTATTGGAATTTAACGAATTGGGAAAGTGCTTATTTGGGCTTCGTATTAATTGATTTGAATTGCGGTGCGGGCGAAAAATGGGCGATCAAACAACAATGCGATTATGATTCGGGACTTTCTAAACAAGGTCGTGAAGTCGCCGCGAAAATCACGGAGGCGACAGGCGTGAAAACTTATTATTTTTTAGCCAACTACTCAAAACGCTCAAAAGTAAAAGACATCGCCCGACCTTGCCCAAGTTGCAGCGGCGACTGGCATCTAGACGCACCGATTCATCAATACGTCAGACAGAAATGCGATAAATGCCTGTTAATGTCGGCGTATTCAAATCATCATTCTTAATACAAAAGTAAAATTCAGGGCAGCGGAATCGTGAAATAAATCCGACTTTAGACTGATAAAAATCGCAACCTCAGCCCGATTCCGAAAGCCGAAAATTTCACTAAGATTTGGTTGTTTAGTAATCTCAACGAAATTTTAGAGGAATAAATATGAGCATCGTCAAACAAACCTTAGTTGTCACAATCGTAATTTTGTTATTTTTGGTTTTCGGCAAAGTTTTCGCGCAATCGCCTGAAGGCGTTTTGAAAAAAGCGGCGAAAGCGAGCGGTTTCGAGAAGGAAATGCGGAATATCCAGGGTTGGAAATTGCGAGGGAAAATCGTGCGTTTGAGCGATAACGCGGGCGGAACTTTTCTCGCGGAATCGCAACAGCCGAATCTTTACCGCGAAACAATGACGTTGAAAAATGTCGAAATCAGCCGCAGTTCCAACGGAAAATCCGCGTGGATGCGCGATTCGCGCGACGGTTTACACACGCTCACGGGAGAAGCGGGCGAAGATTTGAAAGCTGAAGCATTTTTTCGGGCGAATCGGTGGATGCGCGTCAAAGAAGAAAAATCAATCGTTTCGAGCGGCGGAAAAACCAATCTTTTCGGGAAAACAGCGGACGCGGTGATTCTGACGACGGCGAAAAATGTCCGAATCAAACTATATTTCGATGCGGTTTCCAATCTTTTAATCCGCGAGGAAATTCCGTTCGGCGAGACGACGCGAGTTTTTGATTACAGCAATTTTCGCCCGATTGACGGTGTGCAAGAGCCGTTCACAATCAAAGTGAGCGAAGGAAGCGAGCGTTTTGAAATTCAGGTCGAGCAAGTTTTGCACAACACTTCCGCCAATCGCGCGGTTTTCGATTTTCCCGCCAATCCGAACGAAAAACTGCCTGATATTCGTGCTTTTGTGGACGAAGTAACACGAAATCAAGACAAGGTTGACCAAGCACTTGAGAATTATTCGTATGTTGAAGAAGTTACCGACCGCGAATTTGATAAAGCGGGAAATCTGAAAACGACGAAAGTTGAGAAATATGAGATTTCAAATCTCAAAGGTCAGGAAATCAGGCGTTTGGTTGAGCGAAACGGTCAGCCGCTTTCGGCGAAAGACCAGGAAAAACAGGATAAAGACGTGCAGAAAAATGTTGAAAAGATTGAGCAAACTGCCTCTACGGAAAAACCGCCGTCAATCGCGGAGATTTTGAAATCCTCAAATTTGGTAAATCCGCGTCGGGAAAATTTCAAAGGTCGTGATGTCATCGTATTCGATTTTGAGCGAAATCCGAATTCTGTTTCGCCGAAAAACGATGATTCGCTGTTGTTTTCAAAGTTTTTCGGCACGTTTTGGATTGATGAAAAAGATAAACAAGTTGCCCGCGTCGAGGCAAAACTCGGCGAAAATGTGAACATCGGCGGCGTGGCTTTAAAGATCAAAAAAGGCGCGTATTTTATCGCCGAACAAGCGCGTTTTGACGAAGAAGTCTGGCTTCCGTCGTCGTCTGACGTAAATATTTCGGTGCGAATCCTGCTCGTCGCGGGGTTTAAATTGAATCAGATTTCCAAATACAGCAACTACAAAAAATTCAGTACGGAAATAATTAAATCCGAGGTTGGAAAACCATAGTCAGCAGAAGCGTTGTCAAGACGGCTTCAATTAAAATAATGAAATCTTTTTTAACCTTAATCCTAAGTTAATCTTTTGAATCTACAATCGAAAGAGTAAGAACCGACATTCAACATTAGCCGGAAGCGAGAAATATTTGTTTCCACATCTTGAGAAAAGCAATGAAAACCAGAAGAAAAGTTTTGATAATTTTAGTTTGTATTATTATTTTGTCACAAACTCCGTTTTTTTATAATCGCGTGGAAATCGGTAAATTGGCTCAAAAGATTGAAGAAATAAATGCTGAAAAAACAGTGTTGAAAATGCAAGGTTTTAAAGATTACAAAGGCGTAATTCACGTTCACACGGCAATCGGCGGACACAGCACAGGCAAATTTGAGGAACTAATCGAAGCCGCGAATTCCAATAATCTTGATTTTGTCGTGATGACTGAACACGCCAAACCACTTTTTGATACTTCGGCTTTGACGCTCAAAGGCTATTACGGCAAAACTTTATTTGTGAACGGGCAAGAAGTTAATACGGCAAGTTGCGACCGTTTTTTGCTTTTGCCGGGAAGCCAAGATTCTGCCCGAGACGCGAGACTTGAAACTCCGCAGTTTATCGAAAAATATAAGTCGCAAAATAAACTGATTTTGGTTACTTATCCTGAAAAATTGCGAAGTCAGAATGCTGATTTTGACGGAATCGAAGTGCTTTCGCTCAATACAACCGCCCAAAAAACAAACCCGCTTTCGTTCATTTTTGATGTACTTTGGTCGTTCAGCTGCTATCCCGAAGTTACTCTCGCCCGACATTTTCAACGTCCGACCGAGAATTTGCAACAATACGACGAGCTTTCCAAAACCCGCAGAGTAACGCTTTTCGCGGGAAATGATGCTCATTCAAATATCGGGTTTCATATTTTGGGCGACGATGCAGGAAACAAGTTTTTAAATCTTAAAATTGACCGTTATGAAACAATTTTCCGGTTGATGCGAACACATATCTTGCTGGAAGAGAATAAATCTTTAACGCAAACAAATTTGCTCACAGCGTTGAAAAACGGGAAGTCGTATATTGCTTTAGATACGTTGGGCGATGCCGCAGGTTTTAGTTTTACGGTGGATAATGGTAATAAAATCTATCAGCAAGGTGATGAAACAACACTGCAAGACAAACTGTTTTTGAAATCTCAAACACCGCTTGAGGCACGTTTTGTCCTTTTGAAAGACGGCGAAAAAGTTTATGAATCACAGACCGCAAGGCAGATTGAGTTTCAGATAAAAAAACGCGGTGCATATCGAGTCGAGGTTTATTTAGATTCGCTCGGAAGTCCTTTTGATGCAATGCCTTGGATAATTTCAAATCCAATTTATGTGCGTTGAAATTCGTTGGTTTAATTGTAAAAAATCCAACTTTAGTCTGAGATAATTCCAACCTTTTGCCCGATGTTTTCAAAAAACAAACAATCTAAAATTACTTCATACTCAAAGCGAGTAAAAAAAAATAATGGAGTAAAAAATGAAAAGTAAAATTTTAGGAATCGGATTTTTGTTTATCGTCTTAATTCTCGGCAACAGCATCGTCTTTGCCCAAACAACGCCGGATATTTCAACGCCGGAAAAGTTTTTGACATATCTCTCGGCTAATCGAAACAATGTTGCAATGGCGAGTTTTTCGCTCAAAGCAAACGGCACGATTGACCTTCGTGAACCAATCATCGCACACAACATTGATACAAAAATGCCGCTTGAATCACTCGGCAAAGTCATTCATCTGGCGGCTTATGCGAAAGCCGTTTCGACCGGAGAAATTCAGTCGAATCGAATCGTGACGGCACGCGAATGGGAAAATTATTTTCTTCCTTCGACGGACGGCGGCGCACACGCAGCCGCGCTTGAAGATTTGGGAATTCCGACTAACGAATTCGGCTTTGCCGTCAATCCCGAAACGCCTGTCACGGTTGACCAAATGGTGCGGGCAATGCTTCGTTACAGCGATAATGCCGCGCACGATTGGTTGTTTGCGAATCTGCGCCGCCAAACATTTAAGGCGGTGATTCGTGAAGGTGGATTAACCGGACAGGATTTTCCGAGCTATTTTCTCGGCAACGATTTATCGTATGAAAATCACGAAATCGGTCTCAGCACTTTGGCAAACGTGCAGTATTTGAAGAGTCTTTCAAAACGCCAATACGTCGCACTGGTCAACAATTACACTGCCAAATTTCAAGACCCGGAGTGGCGGCAAGCCGAGTTTCAGTTCATTTTGGCGAATATTGAAAATTTGGGAAATCCGCTTGCTTTGCGTGAGGGCGAACCGACGCTTTCCGACAAAGGAACGGTGCGCGATTACGCGACGATTATGGCGGGAGTTTCAACCGGAAACTTTATTTCGCCGGACGTTTCCGCGACAATGCGAAGATTTCTCGAACAAACACAGGCACTCGCCGCCATCGGCGAAGCCGATCTTTACACAACTGTCGGCGAAAAAGCGGGCGGCAGCAGCGGCGGTTTTATCACGGACGCGAGTTATTCGACTCCGCAGGTCGGCGATTTTGCGGGCAAACGCCGCATCACGGTTTTGTTTCAACGGTTTATCGATTTCCAAGTTACCGCCGAACAATTATCTCCGCCATTTATTCCGTTCAAATTTGAATCAAAAGTCGCCCGCGAACGTGCCTTTGCAAAACAGGTTCGACAAGTTTTCAACGGTTATTAACCTTAAATCGAAAAGGCTTGTGCATCGGAGATGCACAAGCCTTCTTTCCGAAAGTTGCCGGAATAAAGATCACTCTACATTAATTCCTTCAAAATCTCCTTCAACTTCTTGCGCGTCGGTTCGGTTATTGGAACTAACGGCAATCTTAGATTTTCTTCCAATAAACCCATTTCCTTCATCACGAATTTGCACGGCGATGGCGATGCTTCGATAAAATTGGCTTCCATCAGCGGCAGAATTTTGTAATGAATTTTTCGGGCGGCAGTCCACGCGCCGTCTAAGGCTTTTTCGACCATCGCGGAAGTTTCTTTCGGAATTTCGTTCGCGCAGACTGAAACAAGTCCGTCCGCGCCGATTGAAATTAAGGGCAAGGTCGCGGCATCGTCACCTGAAAAAACCGCGAAATTTTTCGGGCGATTGGCGATGATCTGCATAATTTGCGAAAAATTTCCCGACGCTTCTTTCGTCGCGGCGATGTTTTCGTATTCGTTCGCTAATCTTAAACAGGTTTCCGCGCTGATGTTGGAAGCCGTGCGCGACGGCACGTTGTAAAGCATAATCGGAAATTTTTTGACCGATTTGGCAATCTCGCCGAAGTGCGCGAGCATTCCTTCCTGCGTCGGTCGGTTGTAATAAGGCGCGACGACGAGCGCACCGTCCGCGCCTAATTCGCGGACCTTTCGCGTCATTTCTATGGTCGCCGCCGTGTTATTGCTGCCCGTTCCGGCAATCACTTTGCCGCCGAATTTATGCGCCGTTTCGATGCACATTTGAATAACGTGCAATTTTTCCGCATCGTTCATCGTCGCCGCTTCGCCCGTCGTGCCGCACGGAATCAGGATTTTTACGCCGTTTTTGATTTGCCGCTCGACCAATTTACGAAAACATACGTCATCAATCGAACCGTCTTTCTTAAAAGGCGTTACCAGAGCCGTTCCGCAGCCGCGCATCCATTCGAGTTTCATTGTCATAGTTTATTTTTCGTCCACAGATGAACACAGATTAACACAGATTTTGAGAGATTTTAATTCGTCCGAATCGGAACACAGCGCGGTGGTAACGCGGGAAATCTTCGCTCGCTAAAGTTTTTAATTCTAAAAATCAACACGTCGCTACCGCTCTGTGTTCTGACAAATCTCGTCCATCACATCCGTAAATTCGTAAAAACCTCTCTTGCCGGCAATCCATTCCGCCGCCAAAATCGCGCCCGACGCAAAGCCTTCGCGTGAACGCGCCGTATGGATTAATTCAATCGTGTCCGCCGTTCCGTCAAAGCCGACAATGTGCGTTCCGGGAATATTGCCGGCGCGTGACGACGCAACGCTGAAATCTTTGCTGATGTGAGCGGCGACCAAATCCTTCAACTTCAAAGCCGTTCCCGAAGGCGCATCTTTTTTGCGTGAATGATGTCGTTCTTCGATAAATGCTTCATAATCGTCAAATTTTGCGAAAAGTTCTGCCGCGTAATCGGTAATGCGATAAAACAAATTCACGCCGACCGAAAAATTCGCGCCGAAAACGAACGCGCCGTTCGATTGTTCGACCAAACTTTTAATTGAATCTTTTTCCGCATTCCAGCCGGTCGTGCCTTCGACGAGTGCGACCTTTGCCGACAGACACGCCGCGACGTTGCGTTTGACAGCTTCGGCAGTCGAAAAATCAATCGCTGCGTCAACGTCCTTAAGTTTTTCGGCTAACTCTTCCGCCGACAAATTTGCGTCCGCTTCGTCAATAACGACGGCGATTTCGTGATTTTTATTTTCAGCCAAAGTGCGAATGAGTTTGCCCATCGCGCCGTAGCCGATTAACGCTATTTTCATATTTTTTAATCCACGAAGGACACGAAGATTTCACGAAGTTTTATTAAATTACTTCGTGCTTCCTTCGTGTTACTTCGTGGATAACAATTTCTTTACCAAATTAACATATAATTCGACCGCTGTTTCCAAATCTTTCTTCAACACGAATTCGCCTTTCGTATGCGCGTCGAGAATCGAACCTGCGCCCAAAAGCAAAGGCTTTCCCCAATTTGAAAGATGCGGAATGTCGGTCGTAAAGCGCACTACTTTTTGTTTGAAACCTTCGACGGCGAGCATTTTGACGGGTTTGGAAATTGACATCACTTCGATCTCGCCGCGTGTTCCGATGACTTCGGCAAATTTTTCGAGAACGATTTTTTCGTCGCCCGTCGTGCGGACGTGCAAACCGGCTTCGGCGTTCGGCGCGATGATGTTGGTTTTCAAACCGCCGCTGATCGTGCCGATATTATTGGTCGTTTCGCCGTAAAATTCGTCCGCCGGAAACTCGATTTTCAACACGTCGTTTAAAACATCAATCAATTTTTCAATCGCCGATTCGCCCATTTCCGGGTAAGCCGAATGTCCGGCAACGCCTTTCGTGCGAATGTAAAACCTGAGCGAACCTTTCGAGCCGATTGCCAGATCGAGATCGGTCGGTTCGCCATTGATAATGTATTCGCATTTGTCCGCAATCGGATGATGATTCGCCGTTTTCGCGCCCGCGCCGCCTTCTTCTTCTTCGACCATAAACAGCAAACCGATGTCATTTACGCCTTGTTTTCTCAAACTTTCCGCCGCAAAAATCTGCGACGCGACGATTCCCTTCGCATCACACGCGCCGCGCCCGTAGATTTTTTCATCATCTTCCGACGCTTCGATATGCGGCGGCACGACATCAATATGCGTCGAAAGAAAAACGCGCGGCGTATCATTCAAATAAGCGATAACATTATTTTGATTAGGCGAAACGGCTTGCAGTTCGACCGTCCAGCCCAAACTTTCAAGATAATCGCGCAGGTAAAACCCGACGGCTTCCTCGTCGCCGGAAATTGACGAAATGTTGATTAAAGTTTTGGTTAATTCAAAAAGGTTCATTGTTCAGGACTCAGAGATGATTTTCAGATTTGTGATATTTTCAAAATGACGGCGGTTGTTGGTGACGAGCGGAACATCGAACAACAACGCGACGGCGGCAACCCAAGCGTCAGCCGTTTCTATCGGATGACCGTATTTATGCGCGTCACTTTTGATCTGCGCCCAAACTTCACACAGTTTTTCGTCAGGATAAATGACCAGGTAATTTTTAAGAAATTCAGCAAAATTGCTTTTTCTTTTTTCACCCCAATTATTTTTCAAAGTCCAAAATTTAAGTTCGGCTAAGGTCATAAAAGAAATAATCAGAAGATTTCCTTGCAGATGAGATTCATACAGAACGGAGCGCGAATCTTTTTTAAAGGTAAAAGAAATTACGTCCGTATCAACTAAAAGATTCATCGTCCGCGCTCCGCTGACAGTTTCCTGTCGTCTTCCAACATTTGCAGAAACTCATTTACTTCGACTCGAATTTCTTCCTGCGTCTGTCCGCTGTTTTCGGAACAGCGATACAAATCATCTACGGTTTGAGTAGTTTTTATGCCCTGCTCTTTAATCATTTGCGTCAATCTTTTGCGGTATTTCCCCCGTATTTCGGGAGTAATTCCGTAAATGTTTTCCTGAGCGACTTTTTCTTCGACTAATGTTTCCGCCATTTTCCTAGACTCCACTTATTTGGTTTTTTTGCAATATATTTCGAACGCCCAACTTTCCTGTTTTTGTGAATAATCATCTAATTATTCGTCAAGAAAAATTTTTATTACGTCTTCTTGTTTTTTATCAAAATATACTACTTGTTCAAAATAAATTCCGATTTTTTTTCCCTTTTCTATCGTTTTATATTTGGAAAGCAAATAATCTTTTGATTTTTCTTGATCGTAAGGTTTTATGTTGGATAAATCTATACCAACTAAATAGGCGGCTTCAATTGCATTTGGTATGGTTTGGTCAAAAATATACAACACCCCGCTTGCTTCTGTATTTTTATTTTCATCGTTAAAGAAAATCCCTAACTCCTTTTTGTAAACATAATAGCGATAACCGCCAGGAACATAAGAATTCCTACTAATATAACTAGGTTTTCCAAACACTTTATCAACCTCAGATGAGTTTTTCCCCAAAACATCTACAGCATCAAACAGTATTTGTGGTTTTGCATTTCTGCTTTCTTTACTGTTTTCATCAATGCAGCCAAAAAATAAACACACGAGAAAAACCAACATTAAAAGCATTTTGTTATCTTTCACTTTCATTAACGATTCTCCTAAATTAAAAATTTCTTTTACATCTAAAAAGTTATCTCTGAATATGCTATCTAAAAAACTCATTGTGCAATCTTTTTATCACCTCGCCGACGACTGTTTGTTCGACAACGAATGTCAAATTTACGGAAGATGCGCCGTGTGAAATGAGCGAAATGTTGAAGTCGGAAACCGCCATAAATATTTTTCCGGCAACGCCCGAAGTGTCGCGCAAGCCGCTTCCGACGACGCAGACGACGGCTTGGTTCGGTTCGATGGAAACTGTGCCGATGCGCTGTAAATCTTTGACGACGGCTTCGAGTGCGTCGGTGTTGTCGAGCGTTAGACTAACCGAAACTTCCGAGGTCGTGACGACATCAATGACGGTGCGGTGACGCTCGAAAATCTGGAAGATCGCGCTCATAAAACCATACGCGCCGAGCATTCGCGCCGACGTGATATGCAAAATCGTGATGCCTTTTTTGTAGGCGATTGATTTGACGAGACGCGGCGTGGTTTGCGCCGACGGCAAAATCATCGTTCCCTTTTCCGACGGCTGATGCGAATTGCAGACGCGCACGGGAATTTGCAGATCAACGGCGGGCTGAATCGTTTTCGGATGCAAGACTTTCGCGCCGAAATAGGCGAGTTCGGCGGCTTCTTCGTAGGATAGAGTTTTGAGTGTTCGCGCTTCCGGGCAAATTCGCGGATCGCACGTCAAAACGCCGGTGACATCAGTCCAAATCTGAATTTCTCTTGCCTTCAAAGCCGCGCCGACGAGTGCCGCCGAATAATCCGAACCGCCGCGTCCCAAAGTCGTCGTTTCGCCGCCGCGACTCGCCGCGATAAATCCGCCCATCACGGGAATTTCGCCGTTATTTATTAATGTTTGGAGTTCGAGTTGAATCAGCTTTTCGGTTTCATCCCAAATCGGCACGGCTGAACCGTATTCGTCGTCGGTCACGATTAAACGGCGCGAATCGGCGTGACGCGCGTTCAAACCTTTCGCCAAACAGACGAATACCAAAAGCCTCGATGAAAGCTGTTCGCCGTAGGAAACAACCGCGTCCTTTAACATTTGCAGCGGCAGACTGCGCCGCGAAACGCGCATCAGCAAATCGCTTAATTCCTTTTCGGCAAAGTCTAATTCAATCTGAAAAAGTTTCTGCTGTGCTTCGTTCGTCAGTTCACGCGAAACGCTTTTGTGCCGTTCAAAATGCGGCGCGAACGACGAAATCGCATTTTCGACTTCGCCGTTTTTCGCCAATTCAAACGCATTTAAAAGCGCGTCCGTCACCTTCGACATCGCCGAAGTCACGACGACCGGCGAATGTTCGCGCTCGCCCAAAACAATCGCCGCTACCCGCGCAAACGCTTCCGCGTCCTGCACCGACGTTCCGCCGAATTTCATTACTGTTGGTTTTAAATCGTTCATAAAACAAAAAAGTCAGCCGTTGACACGCACACGACTGACTTCGTTCGATAAACAAAATCGGGGTAAAAAAAGTCGCAGCGCACCAACGAAAATTCGTTGACAGTTTAACGGATTTAGCCGTTATAACCAATCTGTTTGTCTCTGAAGCGTCAAACAAATTTCGGCGGTTTGCCCCTTTCATTTACGCGTCGGACGAGCCTTCAAAACTCTCCGCGCAAATTACTGTTGAAAACCGCGCCTCTACAATTAAGCTGTGAAATATCAAGTTTCAAGTGTTTTGAAACGCGAAATTGTAAGGCTAAATGTTTGCCGGAAAACTGTCAAGTTCGAGCATATAAAAAGAGTTTTTAGCCACGAATTACACGAATTTTCACAAATTAATATAAGTAATTAGACGTATTTTAATTAAAATAAATATTCTGAGTAAACAAACATATCAATGTCAAAATTATTCTTGACACCGTTGTTTGATAATCACTTATATTCCACCCGAATTTGTAAACTCGACCGATTACATATTGATAATCCTTTTTTTATTCGTGTTCATTCGTGTTATTCGTGGCTGAACCTCTTTACCCGCATAAAACCGCGCCGCCGTTGATGTTGATGACTTCGCCGGTGATGTGGCGCGACCAATCGCTGGCGAGAAAAACGATTGACAGCGCGACATCGTCGGCAGTTGCCACACGCTTGAGCGGAACTGCGTCAACGATTCTTTGGAAAAACGTCGGATCGTTGAAAACGCTGTCGTTGAGGCTCGTGTCAACCCATCCGGGCGCGACGCAGTTGACGCGGATGTTCGGCGCGAGTTCGTTGGACAGTGCTTTGGTGAACGAAATTTGTCCGCCTTTTGATGCCGCGTAGTTGGAATATCCGGCTTCGCCGCGTTGTCCGGCGGTCGAGGAAACGATCACGATGTTGCCCGAATTTTGCTTTTTGAAATGACCGCTAACCGTTTTGCAGACCGTCCAAGTTCCCTTCAAATTTGCGTCCAAAACCTTGTCCCAAACCGCTTCCGACATTTCGTTGACCGGCGCACCTTCCCAGATTCCGGCATTGGCGACAAGCAAATCCACGCGCCCGAATTCGGCAATTGCGGCTTCGGTCAGATGCTCGGCTTCGCTCAATTTTGAAACGTCGGCTTTGACGGCGATTGCGCCCGCGCCGCGTTTTTCGCATTCGGCAACGACTTCGGCGGCAGCCTGTTCGTGCTGAAAATAATTGACGACCACATTCGCGCCCGCCTCAGCCAGACGAATCGCCGTCGCCCGCCCGATCCCGCGACTTGCGCCGGTCACAATCGCGGTTTGTCCGCTCAATAAATAATCCGGTAGTTTTTTCTCGACAATTTTTTCACTCATAATTTTTTTTTAGTTAGCCACCAACAAACACGAAAGTTTCACGAAAATAATACGAAGCATTTTTAGCCACAGATTGATACGGATAGACACAGATCAAATGAAAATAAAATCAATTTTGGTCTGCCTGTCTTATCTCTTAAAAATCCGTGTTTATTTATGTTCACGCGCAGCGGAATGGTTAAAAATTCTTTTTTCGTGTTCATTTCGTGTGTTAGTTCGTGGCTAAAATCCTTCTTAAAACGTCGCTCATTTGTGCCGTGTCGCTTAAAAAAGCGTCGTGACCGTCGGGCGAAATCATTTCTATGTATTCTGCTTTGATGCCGTTTCGATTAAATCTTTCCGTCAATTTTCGCACGTCTCCGGGCGGAAAAAGCCAGTCGCTGGAGATGCCGACGAAGTATGTTTCGGCAGTTATTCGCCTGATTTCTGCGTCACTTAATTCAAATAAATCCATCGCTTTTGAAATAATTTTGAAGGTTTCCGCGTCGAAGCGATTTTTGAAAATCTCGCTTTGATAGTCCAGATAACCGGCGATGTCGTAGCGGTTTTGGAAATTTTCACGCGGGTTTTCGCCGATCCGGTTCGGGTTGCGGGCGAAACGGACGTTGAATGATTCCGGCGATTTATATGACAGCATTGCAATCTGCCGCGCCAGTCCGACACCGTTTTCGATTCGCAGAGCTTCGCGCTGCAAATGGTTGAGCGCGAGTCCCATTGCGGGCAGTTCGCACGCGCCGACGGCGACGCATTTTCCCGACACGCCGGGAAATTCCGACGCAAATTGCAGCGCACACATTCCGCCGACCGAACCGCCGACGACGGCTTTTAATTTTGAGATACCGAGTTGACCCAAAACCGCTTTTTGAGCGCGAACAATATCGCCGACAGTCAAAAGCGGCGATTCGCCGTCGTTCACCGTCCGAAATTCAGCGGAATTTGCGCCCGTCGAACCGTAACACGAACCTAAAAAATTGATGCAGATAAAAGCGTTATCGTCTGTGTTCAACGCTTCGCCCGCACCGATCACGTTTTTCCACCAATCGTCCGCCCGCGCCGATCCCGTGAGCGCGTGAAAGACGAGCGAAACATTCGATTTGTCGGCATTTATCTCGCCGAAAACCGCGTAACGCTGAATAATTTCGGACAAAGTAACGCCCGATTCGAGCGCGAAAGGTTCGCGCAAAGTGCAGTCATCTTCAATTGTCGGCGATAAATTTGCCACAAAATTATTAAGACTGGAACGCAAGCGGCTCGCTTGCCTGAGCGCGAAAGTGCGAAGACGAAGCGCAGAGACACTCAGACGTGATTTCCATTCAAACTTTCTTCAAACGCTTTCGCGTTTGAGCAAGCGAGCCGCTTGCGTTCCAGTCACAAATCATTGGGAAAGGAAAAACGAAACGGATTGAAGACAGGAATTTTCCGCTTCGTTTTCCCTCTTTTTCCCAAACTTTAGACGGCTTTGCCGATTTCGGTCGCTTCCGCAACTTCGATCAGTTTGCCGGTTTTAACATCGTATAAATAGCCGTAAACCGGAATGTTTTTCGGCACGAGCGGATGATTTCGCACACGCCGGACATCTTCGATAACGCTGCCGGTCTGATTTTCAATCGTCAGCCAATTGATATATTTCCCTTCATCCGAACCGTCGCCTGTCCCGACATCGTAAAAACCTTCCGCACCGAGCGCGGCGGTTTCGAGGCTGCTCGAAAGCAATCCGCTCATTACGTCGTTGTTAAAAAATTCCATCCCGCAATCGGTATGATGAATGATGAAAAACTCTTTCGTTCCCAAAAGTTTGTAGGAAATAACCAGCGACCGGATCGCGTCATCGCTCGCCCGCCCGCCCGCGTTGCGGATAACGTGCGCGTCGCCTTCGGCTAATCCGGCATATTTCGCCGGATCGAGCCGCGCATCCATACAGGTTAAAATCGTGAACGACCGCGCGGGCGGCAATGCCAGATCGCCTTTTTCGCCGAAACCGGCAACGTATTTTTCATTTGCCGCTAAAACTTCATCTAAAATTTGACTCATAATTTTCTCCTTGACTGGAACGCAAGCGGCTCGCTTGTTTGAGCGCAAGGCGCGAAAACGAATCGCAAATGCACTCGACATTAAGACTGCTTAAACTTTTTCAAACGCTTTCGCGTTTGAGCAAGCGAGCCGCTTGCGTTCCAGTCGTTTTTAAACGCCGCCTGCGCCTGCCGCCGCCTGCGAAACGTCGTCTGTTTGCGTTTCGATTTCGACTGTTTTACCGCGCAGCGCGTCGTCCAGATCAGCCAGAATATCGCGGATGTCTTCGATGCCGACCGACAAACGAATTAGGTCGGGCGATACGCCGGTTGATTTTTGTTCCTCTTCGGTCAACTGCGAATGCGTTGTCGAAGCCGGGTGAATGACGAGCGATTTCGCGTCGCCGATGTTTGCTAAAAGACTAAACAATTTAACCGAATTGATAAACTTTTTGCCTGCCTCATAGCCGCCTTTGATGCCGAATGTGACCAACGCGCCCGAACCTGTCGGCAAATATTTTTTCGCCAAATCGTAAAATTTGCTCGATTCGAGTCCGGGATAATTAACCCATTCGACGAGTTCGTGATTCTGCAAAAATTTGGCGACGGCAAGTGCATTTTCCGAATGCCGTTCCATTCGCAGGTGCAGAGTTTCCGCGCCTTGAAGTAATAAAAACGACGAAAACGGCGAAAGTGCGCCGCCCGTGTCGCGCAAACCCTGCACCCGCGCCTTCAAAATAAACGCGAGATTGCCGAACGCTTCGGTGTAGGAAAGCCCGTGATACGACGGATCGGGTTCGGTCAGTTCGGCAAATCTGCCGCTCGCCGCCCAGTCGAATTTGCCCGCATCAACGATCACGCCGCCGATGGTCGTGCCGTGTCCGCCGATAAATTTCGTCGCCGATTCGACCACGATGTCCGCGCCGTGTTCAATCGGACGAACGAGCGCGGGCGAAGGTGTCGTGTTGTCAACAATCAGCGGCAAACCGTGGCGATGCGCGATTTCCGCGATTTTTTCGATGTCAATCACGTCGAGCTTCGGGTTGCCGACGGTTTCCGTGTAAATCGCGCGGGTTTTTGCGTTGATCGCCGCTTCGATTCCGGCGTAATCCGCGCCGTCAACAAAGTGAAAATTAATGCCGAGTTTCGGCAGAGTGTGATGAAAAAGATTGTATGTGCCGCCGTATAAAGAAGTTGTCGAAACAACCTCATCGCCCGCCTTGGCAATCGTCAAAATTGCCAGCGTTTCGGCAGCCTGTCCCGAAGCGGTTGCGAGTGCCGCCGCGCCGCCTTCGAGGGCGGCGATGCGCTGCTCGAAAACATCGGTCGTCGGGTTCATCAGCCGCGTGTAAATATTGCCGAATTCCTGCAAACCGAACAAACGCGCCGCGTGATCGGCATCGTTAAATGTATAAGAAGTCGTCTGATAAATCGGCACCGCCCGCGAATGCGTCGCCGAATCGGGTGTCTGTCCGCCGTGAATCGCCAATGTATTGAAATGATAATTTTTTGTTTCTTCCGCCATTTTATTTCTCCTGATTTTTTAGCCGCAAATTATACGACATTGTATTTAAGAATTTTTAACCACAGATATACACGGATGAACACGGATTAAAACGGAAAAATCAAATGTGATTAAATTTATTTCATCTCTTAAAAATCTGTGTTCATCTGTGTAAATTTGTAGTTTCATTAATTCTTTTTCGTCTTCTTTCGTGTTTGTTCGTGGCTAATTTTCTTCGCCCACACGCAAAAAAACCTTCGTGCTAAAGATTGCACGAAGGTTTTTTTATAAATCCTCTCGTTTTAAATCGGGGTTTGCCGATTAGTCTTTAGCAGTTTTTATCGTGGAGCAAGTTGCCTTAAATCGCCACGCTTATAAATTTTTCAAATTCTTAACAGTTGAAAGCGTGTCGTATTATTTAATGCGACAACAGCAGTTCAAATCAATATGCAAATTTCTTTCGCTCATCGTTGTTAAGTAATTTACAAGCTAAACAAATTTTCAAAGGTTGTCAAATCATCAAACAAATCGGCAGAGTCCTAATTTTGTGGTGCTGGGAACCAACAATTAAATTTTACAAAATATTTTAATGAACGTAGTATGTTTGCGAGGATAAAAGAATGATAAACGAAGAAGTTCAGGTAATGCATTTCATCTGTGCAAGATGTGAAAGAATTATGCCTGTTGCTAAGGATAATATCAGGACTCTTAATGCGGCATCCGGTGAAGAAGAAATCGGATACACCCGTATTGACAATAGTGGTGAATGGATAACCGTGTTCCGTCATAGTAAAGCAGGCGCGCCTATTAATGTTGCAGCCTGCCCACATTGTAATGTGCCAATGTATGTTTAATAACGTCGCAAGATTAGGACACTACCGACAAATCAATCTGACAGAATCCATTTTAGCCGCACATTAACGCGCCGCCATTGATGTTGAGGATTTCGCCGGTGATGTGGCGCGACCAATCGGAAAGCAGAAAACAGATCGAGAGCGCAACATCGTCGGTCATCGCCATCCGGTTGAGCGGAATCGCTTTTAATACGCCTTGTTTATAATTTTCGTCCTCAAAAACCGGGCGCACCATCGCCGTTTCGATCCATCCGGGCGCGACGCAGTTGACGCGGATTTTCGGGCAGAGTTCACTTGCTAAAGCCTTTGTAAAGCTGATTTGTCCGCCTTTTGATGCGGCGTAGTTGGAGAAATTGGCTTCGCCGCGCTGTCCGGCGGTTGACGAAACCAGCACGATTGCGCCGTTCGCCTGTTTTTTCATTGAAGGCACACACGCCTTCGTCATCGCCCACGCCGCTTTGAGGTTGGTGTTTAAGACTTTGTTCCACGTTTCTTCCGACATTTCTTCAATCGGCGAACCTTCCCAGATTCCGGCATTCAGCACGAGCAGATCAATTTTGCCGAATTTTTCAATCGCACGATTGGCGATATTGTGCGCGTCCGTCCATTCGCACGAATCGCCCTGCACGGCAACCGCATCAACGCCGAGGTTTTTGCAGAGTTCGACGACTTCGGCGGCTTTTTCCTCTTCTTTTAAATAATTAACCACGACATTTGCGCCCGATTCGGCTAATCTTAACGCCGTTGCCCGCCCGACACCGCGCGACGCGCCCGTGATGACGGCAGTTTTGCCTGCAAACAAATTAGCGGGAAGTTTGATCTCAATCGGTTGGTCGCTCATAAAATTTATTCTAGCCGCGAATGCCGCGAATTGCACAAATAATTTTACTTTTATTCGCGCTCGAATTTGATTGTTTTTGGTCGTTGCAGGTTGGATAAAACATAAATCGGAATTATCTGCGATATCAGCAAAGATGAAAAATTCAGACTATTTGCAATTGCCGAAAGTCTAAGATTATGTGACAGGCAATCAATAAAAAATTTTTAAGGAGTAAAGGGAAAATGAAAAAATTAATCGGTTTAACTTTTGCGGCGATGCTGATCGTCGCCGGACTTTCGGCAGATTCGCCGGCGCAGACGCGGCGTTATCCGCACAACATCGAAAGACGTGAAAATCGCCAGCAGAATCGCATCAATCAGGGCATCAGATCGGGCAGTCTGAACCGGCGCGAAACGTATCGTTTGGAAAGACAGCAATCGAGAATTGACCGCACCGAAGACAGATTTCGCAGTTCGGGCGGCAAATTAACGAACCGCGAACGAGGCATTCTCGAACGCCGGTACAACCGCGCAAGCCGCAATATTTATCATCAAAAACACGACGCGCAACACTACGGCAACACGCGCCGCCGTTTGTAAAAATCAAAATAACTTTCCCCAAAATCCAAAAAGACGAGTGATAAATCTCGTCTTTTTTATTTTTAAGAGTAACGCAAGCGTCCCGCTTGCAGTCTCGGGCGCGTCCCGCGTCCGTGTGTCAAAGCGATTTTGACTGGGACGCGGGACGCGCCCGATCCGTCAGGCAAGATGCCTGCGTTACTTTTAATAAGCGTTCGGCGCGGGTTTTTCCATCCAGCGTTCGGGAAAATCGAGGCTGTGAAAACCGAATTGTTCGTAAAGCCCGTGCGCGTCTTTGGTGGCGAGAATCCAGCGTCGCAGATTTTGCAGATCGGGATGCGCGAGCATCGTTTCCATCAGAAATTTGCTCAAACCGCGCCCGCGAAACTCTTCTAAAATATAGACATCGCCGATATATGCAAACGTCGCCAGATCGGAGATAACACGGGCGAAACCGATTTGCCGCGCGTCCGCGTAAACGCCGAAACAGATCGAATTTTCAATCGCCGTTTCCGTCTGTTCGCGGGTTCGCTCTTTCGCCCAGTAAGATTCTCCGGTTAAAAATTCGTGAATCCGTTCAATCTGCAAAAGATTTTTGTCAGTGCTGATCGTAAATTCACCGTCTTGCCAATTCATATTTTTATCGTCCGGGTTTCGGATAAACGACCGGGCTTTTATTGCCCGATTTATCTACGGCGCGAACGCCGAAAAAATAATTATCCTTCGACATTTCCTTTGCCTTATAAGTTAGAACATTGCCGACGAACATTGCATTCGTCCAAAACGCGCTCGTCGTGTCGCGCCAAACGACTTCGTAACCCGCCAAATCCGCGTCGGTGCTTGCGTCCCATTTCAAATCGGTGTCGTTGGTCAATTCTTTGGTCAGCACGCCGACATTTTTCGGTTTCGCGGGTGCGAGTGCGAGCATTGCAAGCGAAGCGGCGTTAATTCGCGTGACATTGGCGACGTATCCGTAATCAACGAATTCGGGCAGATCGCCGTATTGTTTGCCGTCAACCATCTTCACCGATTGATGCTGATGCGTGTAATCTTCGTGCGGTTCGGTGAATCTGACCGCTGCGAAACCGTTTTCGAGAAAAGGAATATGATCGCCGCCGCGCAAATATCGGTCGCGGCGATACATCAACTGCACACGAAATTTTGGCGAATAAACGTCCGCCGTTTCCTTGATAAATCGTCCGAGTTGGCGCGACTGCGAATCATTTTCGCCGCCGACGCTGCGCCGCGTGTTAGCCTGCTGTTCGGTTTCGTCCGACGGCACGCCTTCGGCAAAAACGCGCACCGATTGACGGTCGGGCGCATTTTTATAACTCGTCACGCCGCCGATGATGTCGTTGGTGAACATCGCTTCGATATTCATCGCGTTTTTCTTGGCTTGTTCGGCAAAATATGTCGCGCCAAGCAATCCCTGTTCTTCGCCCGGAACGGTCATAAAAATGATCGTCGCGTCAAATTTATGTTTCGACATCACCCGCGCCATCTCCAGAGATGCCGCCGTGCCGGAAGCGTCGTCGTTCGCGCCGGGAGCATCGCACGTCGCGTCCGATGCGTCAAGATTGCACATCGAATCGTAATGCCCGCTGACGACATAAACGCGCGTCGGATCGGTCGCGCCTTTCAGAATCGCGTAAACATTTGTCAAAACGGTCGCTTCTTTAACGCGCTTATTCGCCGTCGGCGGTTGCGTAAAAGTTTGTTTTTCGACCGTCAGGCAATTGCCGCAATCGGTCGAAATTTTCTGAAATTCGCCGAACAGATAATCACGCGCCGCGCCGATTCCGCGCGTCGGATTGTCCTGTTCCGACAAAGTGTTGCGCGTCCCGAACGAAGCGAGTTTGCGAATCGTTGTTTCGATATTTTTCGCCGAAATCTCTTTGAGCATCTTCTGAACCTCAGCATTCGGCTTGGTTTTCGGCGATTGAGCCGAAACTGCGGAAACGATTGAAATAATAAATAGAACCGGAACAATTAGACGAAATTTCATATTTTTTAATTTGTGAACTCTAAAATTATAACGCTTTTTCAGCAAAAAATCTGTGGAGATGGTTTCTGTTGGGAAAATAAAAAAATTTTTTGAACACGGATTTGACGGATTGAACGGATATTTTTTGGAAATCGGGCAAATACGGCATTATCAAACTTTATCTTTCGGCTTAACTTTGCGCCTTTACACCTTTGCGGGAAAATTCTTAGATTTATTTTAATATTGTCGAATTTCCGGAACAATACATCAAACCGCCAAAAATTTTGTAAATTCAATTTTTCCCGCGAGCGCGTCAGCCAGAAAATTGCTGCGTCCGCCGTTGACGATGCGCGTTTCGATGCCGGCGTTTTGGCAGATGATTGCGGCTTCGAGTTTTGAATTCATTCCGCCCGTTCCCAAACCCGAATCGCGTTCTTCGACCAAATTTTTCGCTTCGCCGATATTTTTAATTTCCGCAATCAATTTCGCGTCCGTGTGCAGATGCGGATTTTTGTCGAAAACGCCGTCAATGTCGCTGGCGAGAATCAATAAATCCGCTTTAATCAACACGGCGACGAGCGCGGAAAGTTTGTCGTTATCGCCTAAAATAATTTCTTCGACGGCGGTCGTGTCGTTTTCGTTGATGATCGGAATGTATGAATATTTGATCAGTTCGCTGATCGTGTTAAGCGTGTTCGTGCGCGAAGTTTCGTTTTCAAAATCGCGGTAAGTCATCAGACACTGCGCTGTTTTGATGCCGAAATCGGTAAAAATCTCGTTGTAAATCCGCATCAAAAGCGGCTGACCGATAGCGGCAAGTGCCTGTTTCGATTCGACGAGTTTCCCGAAATCGCTGATATTAATCCGCTGCCGCGCCGCCGCAATCGCGCCGCTTGAGACGAGAATAATGTCGTATTCGTCCTGCAAAGCCAAAATCTGCCGCCCGATGTCTTCGACCTTGCCGCGCGAAATCAATTTCGTGCCGTTCGTTAAAGTTGATGTGCCGATTTTCAACACGAGTTTCTTTTTCATTTTTGAAGTTTGGAGAGGAAAATTTACAGGGATGAAGAGGATGGGCAGGGATAAAATTGGTTGTTTTAGAGTGAGCGTTTGATAATTAAATAGTTGAGTCTTTTGTTCCCGAAAAGCTAAAAGAGAGCAAATTAAAAATCTTTTTTGCGTCTTTTGCGCCTTTTTGCGGCTATCAATTCTTATCTCTTAAAAATCCCTGTCTATCCTCTTCATCCCTGTAAATTTTCCTGATTTCCCTGTCAATTATTCCCTGATCTGCCCGTCGCCGCGCACGAACCATTTGTTGGTCAGCAGATGTTCCGCGCCGAGCGGTCCGCGAAAGTGCAGTTTTTGCGTCGAGATGGCGATTTCCGCGCCGAGACCTAATTCGCCGCCGTCCGTGAAACGAGTCGAAGCGTTGTGATAAACCGCCGCGCAGTCAATTTCGCTTAAAAATTGTTCGGCTTTCTCCACATTTTTCGTGATAATTACTGCCGAATGTCCGCCCGAATATTTGTTGATTTTTTCGATGGCTTCCGCGAGGTTTGAAACTGTTCCGATAACAATTTTCGCTGCCAGAAATTCTTCTGACCAGATGTTTTCGTTGCCGATTTGTTCAATTGAATTATCAATTTCGCAGATTTTTTTGTCGCCCGAAACTTCGATATTTTTTCCGCGTAAGGCTTCGTTTAATTGTTTTACTTTCGCTTTTAAATCCGGTAAATGCACATCAATCAAAACTTTGTCGAGCGCGTTGCAAACGCTCAGGCGCGATTTACCGTCGAGAATAATTTTTAACGCCGTCTCGAAATTCGCTTCCCTTTCAACGAACGCGAAATTGTTGCCGCGACCGCTGACAATCACCGGAACGCGCGAATTTTTGACGACGAAATCAATCAATTTTTCGCCGCCGCGCGGAATCACGAGATCGAACTTTTCCGTATTTTCGGTAAAAAGTTTCTGCGTTTCTTCGCGTGAAATGTCGAGATATTTGACGAAATAAGCATCCGCACCGTTTTCCGTCAGCGCGATTTTCCAGAGATTTGCCAGACAAAGATTCGTGTTTCGCGCTTCTTTGCCGCCTTTTAATAAAATTTTATTTCCGGCTTTGAGCGCGATGATCGCCGCTTCGATAGAAACGTCGGGTCGCGCTTCATAAATAATCAAAATCGTGCCGAACGGAACAGCACGATTTTCGATTTTCAAACCGTCTTCGCGCACCTTCGCATAGAGAATTTTGCCCGCCGGATCAGGCGCGGCGATAACTTTTTCGACCGACGCGATCATATTTCGGGTTTTCAATTCGTCAATTTTCAAACGGTCGAAAATCACCGCGTCATCAGTCGGGCAGAGTTCCAAATCCTGCCGGTTAGCTTCGATAATCGCGGATTTGTTTTCCGCCAAAAGCCGCGCCAGCGATTGTAAAACTTCGGTTTTTAATTGTGCGTTCATCGTCATTTGCAAAAATAATATCGTAACAGAACGCAGTTTTTCGCGGTAATCGTGTCTTGATTTTTCGTTTGCCGCCAATTTTCGGCTTTACAAATCTCCGGCAATTTTCGACATTTAATCTTATGAAAGTTGTTTTTTCAATTCTGCTCGCTCTGTTTTTGTTCGGCGCAAACAATGTTCAATCGCTCGCGCAAAAGCGTAAGATCACCGTCATTATTTTTCGCCACGCCGAAAAGGAAACGCCGACTGAAGGCGATGATACCGAACCCGACATTTCCATCGAAGGGCAAAAGAGAGCTTTGCGGTTGGTTAAATTTCTCGAAAAATACAAACCTATGCAGATTTATTCGACCGAATATGCGCGGACGATTCAGACCGTCACACCGCTTTCGAGAATCAAAAATCTGCCGATTCAATTTTACGAACCCGGCAAAATGCAGGAATTTGCCGATAAATTATTATCGTTCAAAAAAAATCGCCGCATCGTCGTCGTCGGACACAACGCGACGACCGTGCAGCTCGTCAATCTGCTGCTCAAACAAATCAAATACGAAATGCCGCCGGAATCCGAATACGGAAAAATCTGGATTATCAGAATTAAAAACGGCAAAGTGCGCGATGAGGTTTTTGAGTATTAAGAAATGATAGCCGCAAAAAGGCGCAAAAAGCGCAGAAAAGAGATTTGCCCGTGAAATACACGAAAGCAACGAAAAAAAAAGTAAAGCAAATTGATAACTTGTTGGAAAAGAATTCAATTTTTTTGTATTTCGTGTGTTTCACGGGCAAATCTTTTATCCCAAACCAATAAAAACGGATAACGAAGAAATTTTCTTCATTATCCGTTTTCTATTATCAACTATCAATTACTTATTGGTTTTCGAGAAATATCCGTCGCGGCTGGTGATTTTTACTTTTTGTTTTTGCAGTTCGGGATTAGCGAGTTCGATGTTGATCTTGCGAAATGAACCGTCGCGTTTTTGGTTGGTCGGTTCGTAGGCGATTAAGTATTGCGAGCGCATTTCTTCCTGAATTTGGGTGAAAGCGCGGCGCAGTTCGGTTTCGTCTTTCGGGAAATAGGCGCGTCCGCCGGTTTTTTCGGCGATTTTTTTGAGAACGCCTTCGTCCACGCCGTATTGAAAATCGTCGCCGATGCCGACGGCGTAAATAATCGCTTCGGCTTTCTGCGCGGCGAGCGCGGCTTCTTCGAGTTTTTTCTGACCGGAAGTGTTCACGCCGTCCGTCAAAAGAATAATGGCGCGGCGCGTTTTTTCCGGCGCGG
This sequence comes from Pyrinomonadaceae bacterium, assembly GCA_965247235.1. GTDB lineage: Bacteria > Acidobacteriota > Blastocatellia > Pyrinomonadales > Pyrinomonadaceae. The sequence continues at coordinate 3,426,042 of OZ252004.1, read as the reverse complement.
GACCTAAAATCTCGTCGGATGTCACCCAAATCGCATCCCAAATCGCGGTCGAACCGGCAGTCGTGTTGCCGACCGCCGGGGCAGTTCCGCCGCCCATCACGCCGCCGCCGATGTAACCTGCGGGCGGCACGAATTCCACGCGGTCAATCGCCCGTTTAAGCCGCGCCAGATTGTTCGTCATTCCCTGTTCGAGCGTCGTTTCGCCGGTGAACGAAATGATCGAAACCTCGTCTTTTGCCGGATTGATGAACGAGTTGAGAAACGATGCCGCCGCCGCTTTTTCTTCGGGCAGCGTGCGTTCCTGCGAACCGCTCGTGTCAATCAAAATCGAAAGGCTCATCGGCAGATCAACCTGCCGCGAAAAATATGTGATTTCCTGCGGCTTGCCGTCTTCGATCAGATGCACGTCGGTCTGTTTCAAATCGGTCAGCAGACGGCGATTTTTGTCCTGCGCGGTAAACAAAACATTGACGACATCAGTATCAATTTTAATGATTTCGTCTTCGTCGTTTGCCGGGGTCGGCGACGGCGTGACGGTTTTGTTTGCCGGAGTCGGCGCGGTTTGCTGCGCGTCGGCGATGCCGACCGTGCCGATGCAGAACGCGGCGGCGATTGATAAAATTGCGATTTTGTTTTTCAGATTCATAACAAATTTCACCGAAATCTTTTTTAACTGACGTTCATTTCAAACTGTCACGGATGGCGCGGTAACTGGCTTTTGAACGGATTTTATATTTTTTCGTGTCATCGTTCAATCGCGCGAAACGGACTTCGATTTTGCGCGGTTTGCCGTCGTAGTTCTGGTTTGCCGGACGATAAGTAATAATGTATTGCGAACTCAGTTCTTTGGAAATTTTCGTAAACGATTTTTCCAGTTCGAGTATATCGCCGCTGAAAAAAACTTCGCCGCCGGTTTCTTCGCAGAGCTTTGACAAATCGTTGTCGCCTTTGTCTCTGACCGTGCCGCCTTCGACACCGGGAACGCTGCCGAGAAAACCGTTCTTGGTTGAAATGGCAAAAATCGTCGTTTCGGTGCGCTGGGCGATGTCAATCGCGTCTTTGAGTTCGGCGCGGCTGAACGTGTCGTCGCCGTCGGTAATTACGACGGCAACGTGTCTGCCCGGAGCATTACGAAGTTTTTCGTCGCAAAACTGCCAGACTGCATCGTAAAGCGCGGTTTGCGAGCCGGTTTTTTTGACATTTTCGACCGATTTATCGAGCAAATCCTGTTTGTCCGTAAAATCCTGAATCAGATTGACTTCGTTATCGAACGTCATAAACGCCGCTTTGTCTTTGCGGAGTTTCAGCACGGTGTAGAGAAAGTTTTGCGCCGCTTCTTTGGAAAATTTCAATTTGCCTTTGGTAGATTCGGACGTGTCCATCAAAACGCCGACGTAAACCGGCGGATTTTTATCTTCGGAAGTAAAAAACGTCAACTCCTGCGGCACGCCGTCTTCCAAAACGGTAAAATCGCCGCGCTGAAAGCCCGAAACGAGATTTTTCTTTTTATCAACAATTGTCACCGGCAGACGAACCTCGAAAGTTTTTGAAGTGTCTTCACCGCCGCCCGAAACATTCGGTGTCGGTGTCGGTGTCGGCTTTTGTGCGCTGACGGCGAATGCCAGCGACAAAATAATTGATTGCAATATAACTAAGCGAAACAGATTTTTCATACGGAAATTAAAAGGTGTTTATTCTCGAACGCAATTTTTCAGATGCCTGACAAACTGCGTTTGTTGCCAGACAATAAACGCGAATTATAACAAAATCGGGCGAAAAATGAAGAACGCCAAACCGAAATGCGCGGTAATTTTATTTAATTGATTGACGAAAACCCGAAATTTTGTCATAAATAATGTAGGAATTTTATGAGATTTTCGTCAATAGACAGCATTAGAAGCATCAGGGATTTCAACTTGAAAAGTTGAGCCGATGCTTTAACTTTGCTCGAAAAAGTCCCAAGTCAAAAATGGCTTGGGACTTTTTTTCATTTATCATCTAACATCTAATATTTACCGATTTCATTTAACAAATAAACTTATGACCGAATTTTTGGAACTGAAGAAAACCGTTAATTTACCGAAAACCGAGTTCGCGCAAAAAGCGAATCTCGGACAGGCTGAACCGGCGCGGCTGCAAAAATGGGCGGACGCGAAACTGTATGAAAAGATTCTCGAATCGCGCAGCGGAGCGGAAAAATTTATCCTCCACGACGGTCCGCCGTATGCCAATGCCGACATTCATATTGGCACGGCGTTAAATAAAATTCTCAAAGATTTCGTCATCAAATCGCGTTCGATGCAGGGTTTTCAGTCGCCGTATGTTCCCGGCTACGATTGCCACGGCTTACCGATTGAAAACTACGTCGAAAGGAAATTAAAGGAAAAAGGCAAGAATAAAGACGACATTCCGACCAACACTTTTCGCAAAATCTGCCGCGATCACGCCGCGACCGCAATGACCAATCAGACGCGCGATTTTAAGCGTTTGGGCATTTTGGGCGAATGGGAAAATCCATATTTAACGATGTCGAACGAATATGAATCGGAAACGGCGCGGCTGTTCGGCAAATACGTCGAACGCGGCTACGTCTATCGCGGTGCGCGTCCGGTTTATTGGGACGTTTACGATCAAACCGCGCTCGCCGAAGCCGAAGTCGAATATGAAACGGTCGTTTCGCCGTCGGTTTACGTCAAATTTCCGGCGAAATCGGATTTGAGCGTGGTTGATGCCGCGCTTGCCGGCAAAAACGTCAAATTCGTCATTTGGACGACAACACCTTGGACTTTGCCGGCGAATTTAGGAATTTCGGTTAATCCGAATTTTGATTATTCAGCCGTTGAGGTCGGCGATGAGGTTTTAATTTTTGCGACCGAATTAGTCAAAGAAGTCGCGGCAAAAGTCGGTTTCGATGCAGGCAAAGAAATCGCCCGTTTCAAAGGCGAAAAGCTCGACAAATTACTGGCGAAACATCCGTGGCTCGAACGCGATTCGCTGTTGATGACGGGCGAACACGTTACTTTGGGCGACAATTCGCCGGGTGACGAAGAACAGAAAAGCGGCGACAAAACCGCCGGAACCGGACTTGTTCACACCGCGCCCGGACACGGCACGGACGACTTTTACATCGGTCAGCGTTACGGTTTGCCCGTCTATTGTCCGGTGGACAACGGCGGCAAATTTACGCCGGAAGTCGAACATTTCGCGGGCGAATTCGTTTTCAAAGCGAATCCGAAAATCGTCGAATTTATCAAGGGAAACGGTTCGCTGCTCTACGCCGAAGATTATTCGCACCGCTACGCGCACGGCTGGCGTTCGCACAAACCCGTCATCTACCGCGCCACGCCGCAATGGTTTATTTCGATGGACAGCGACAGTAACGCAAGCGTCCCGCTTGCAGTATCCGGCGCGTCCCGCGTCGGTGTCATCGGTTCCGAAAATGAAGAATCGAACGCGGGACGCGCACAAGACGGCAGGCAGGATGCCTGCGTTACTTCGCTTCGTTCGCAAAGTCTGCGCGAAGTCGAAAAGGTCAAATGGCATCCGGCGTGGGGCGAAGGCAGAATGGCGAATATGCTCAAAGGTCGCCCCGATTGGTGCGTTTCGCGGCAGCGAGTTTGGGGCGTTCCGATCATCGCTTTTCATTGCGAAGACTGTTCGGAAGTCGTGATTGACGCGCAGGTTATCTATCACGTCGCCGATATTTTCGCGGCGGAAACTGCTGACGCTTGGTATAACCGCGAAGCGTCAGAATTGTTGCCAGCCGATTATAAATGCGGCAAATGCGGCGCAGCAAATTTCAAAAAAGAGACGGACATTTTAGATGTTTGGTTTGATTCCGGCTCAAGCTGCGTTGCCGTTTTAGAAACGCGCGGCGACAATCTGCGTTTTCCGGCGGACGTTTATCTGGAAGGCGGCGATCAGTATCGCGGCTGGTTTAATTCGTCGCTAATATGCGGCATCGCGGCGCACGATTCTGCGCCGTATAAACAGATTTTGACGCACGGCTGGGTGGTGGACGGCGAAGGTCGCAAACAGTCGAAATCTCTGGGAAACGTCACTTCTCCGAACGAAATCGTCAAACAATCGGGCGCGGAAATTCTGCGTTTATGGGCGGCGGCGGTTGATTACACCGAAGATATGCGCTGCTCGAAAGAGATTTTAGACCGCGTGACCGACGCTTACCGCAAGATTCGCAACACCTTGCGTTACGCGCTCGGCAATCTCGACAAATTTAATCCCGAAACTCAAAGTGTTTCATTACAGGAAATGCTCGAAATTGACCGTTGGGCATTGGCGAGTTTTGACGAAGCGGCGAAAAAGGTTCTCAAAGGTTACGAAACTTACGATTTTCAAGCCGTTTACCAGACGATTTACAATCTCTGCACGGTCACGCTTTCAGCCAGATATTTCGACATCATCAAAGATCGGCTGTATATCTACGCGCCGACTTCGCTCGAACGCCGTTCGGCGCAGACCGCGCTTTATGAAATCGTTGACAAACTCTGCCGTCTGCTCGCGCCGATTCTCGCGTTTACGGCGGACGAAGCGTTTGAAAATCTGCCCGGACAAAAACTCGCGTCCGTGCATCTCGCCGAATTCCCGAAGGTTTCAGCCGCCGAAAACGAAAATCTGCTTGCCGATTGGGAGCAAATTTTCCTCGTCCGTGATGAAGTTTTAAAACAACTTGAAGCCGCGAGAAACGCCAAATTAATCGGTTCCGGTCTGGAAGCAAAAGTAATTTTAACCGTTGACAGTCCGACGATGCGGTTTCTGCTGCCGTATTACGAAGATTTGCGATACATTTTCATCGTCTCGCAGGTCGAAGTTCACGAAGGCGAAAAACTCGCTGTCGAAATCGAAAAAGCCGACGGCGCAAAATGCGAACGCTGCTGGAATTATTCGGTGCGCGTCGGCGAATTCGCCGAATATCCGACAGTTTGCGAACGCTGTTTTGATGCTTTGAATCAAATTCAACAATAATCGAAGGAGGTTTTATGATTATTCCGGCGACCAAAAAAGTTAATTCTAAAAGTTACAAAACAGGAGTCAATGAAATGGGTTTGGTGTATGCGGAAATTGATTTAATCAGCGTTGACGATATGGTTTTGCATCGTCGCGGTTATTTGGCAGAAGAAAAAATAAAACAAGTAACCGTCAATGCGCTGGTGGACAGCGGTGCGTATATGCTTTGCATCAACGAAAACGTCAAAGCGCAGCTTGATTTGCCGGTTATCGAAAAGCAATTCAGCCGTTTGGCGGATGAAACTCTACTCGAACTCGAAGTCGTCGGTCCGGTCGAAGTTCGTTTTGAAAATCGTTCGACGACGGTTCGCGCGATTGTTTTGCCGGGAAATGCGGAAGTCCTGCTTGGCGCGATTCCGATGGAAGATATGGACGTTTTAATTGATCCGAAACGGCAAAGACTGACTGTCAATCCTGAACATCCGTATGTGGCGACCAAACATTTGAAATGAAATTATGTTAAAGAAATCACTAATCGCTTTATCAATCGTTTTATTTTTCACGTTTACGGCGTTCGCGCAGACGGTTCATACGCCGGAGAAAGGTTCGGCGGAGCGGACGGCGATTTTGGCGGCGTTGCGTGTGCCGGTTGAAAAAGAATTGAAACAGAAAATTCAATTTTCGATTGATACTTTTAAGGTTCAGGGAAATTGGGCATTCATCAACGGCACACCGCAGAAAATGTCGGGCGGCGAACCGAATTATAAAAATACCCAATACGGGGAAGCGATTACGAACGGCGCGTTTGACAATAATTTTCAGGCGCTGTTAAAGAAAACCGGCGGTAAATGGAAAGTCGTCACTTACGCCGTCGGCTGCACGGACGTTTGCCGGATCGGCTGGGACGAAAAATACAAAGCTCCAAAAACGATATTTCCGGGCGCGGAATAGATTTTTAAAGAAGCCGATTAGACGCGGATGAACGCGGATCGAGCGGATTTTCGCAGATTATTTATGGGGACGAACAGAGAATCGGCGTTTTGAAATCAGAGAAAACCCACAACAATATTTTTTAATCGGCGAAAATCCGCGTTCATCCGCGTCTAATTCTCTTTATTTGCGCCTTCTGTTTATTTTTCCATCCATTTCAACTAAACTTTCATTGTGAACAAAAAAGATTTTTTGTGGAAATTCGGCTATCTCGCCGTGTCGGGCGCGGTATTTATGATTGACCAGACGACCAAAGCCTGGGCGACCAGAGTTTTGCGTTTTGAAGGCGAGCGCGAAGTTATTTCGAATATTTTAAATTTGGTTTACGCGCAAAATACGGGCGTGGCGTTTTCGATAATGGACGATCACGGCGATGCCGGACGTTGGGGTTTGTCGGTTGTCGCCATCGTCGCGGCGGCGTTGGTTTTATATTTTTTCTGGCGCACACCGCGCTCCGACGACCGCATTCTCGGCTCGCTCGCGCTGCTGCTCGCGGGCATCGTCGGCAACGTCACCGACCGCGCAAGGCTCGGATTTGTCGTTGATTTCATCCAAGTGCATTACAAAGATTGGTATTATCCCGTCTTTAATGTTGCTGATTCGGCAATCTGCATCGGCGCGGGATTGTTAATCTTAGATATGTTTTTGAGTAAAAGAAGTCAGAAGACAGAAGACAGTAGCAAGAATTCGGAAATCAGCAGTCATTAGTTGGAATTCAAAATTTAGAAAATATCAATAGGAAGTTTACGAATAAACTCTATGTTTGCGAAAAGTTTTGAAGATGTCGAGATTTGGAAAAAGTCTCACGCCTTTGTTTTGAGCATTTATCGTTTGACGGAAAACTTTCCAAAACACGAACTTTTCGGTCTGACTTCACAAGTCAGACGGGCGGCTGTTTCCGTTCCGGCAAATTTTGCCGAAGGCTTTTAAAAACTCGGCAAAGCCGGCAAATTGCGATTTTACAATATCGCGCAAGGTTCGCTGGAAGAATGCCGTTATTATTTAATCTTAATTGAAGATTTGACCTACGGTCAGACTGTTAAATTAAAAACAGATGCCGAAGAAATCAGCAGAATGCCGGAAAGTTATATGCAGAAAATTCGAAATGACCGATAAGGAAGTATTAAAACCTGTCGGATTTTTCATATTTCAATTTTATAACGACATCTTATTTCTGACTTCTGTCTTCTAACTTCTGTCTTCTCAAATTCTATGTATCCAGAACTTTTTCGCATCGGCAATTTTCCGATTAACACCTACGGTTTGCTGCTTGCCGCCGGGATGATGGTCGCGCTTTTTATCGCGGCAAAACTGGCGGCGCGTGACGGTTTGCCGCGTGAACGGATTTACGATCTCGGTTTGTGGACGCTGATCGGTGCGCTCGTCGGCTCGAAAATCCTGATGTATTTTACCGAGGAAAACGTGCAGGTTTTTTCGCTCGATTTTCTGCGTTCGGGCGGCGTTTACTACGGCGGATTTATCGGCGGATTTTTGACGGTCGCGGCTTTGGTTCACTACTATAAGTTAGATTTTTGGAAGGTTGCCGACGCATTTGCGCCCGCGCTCGCTATCGGTCAATTTTTCGGGCGGCAAGGCTGTTTCGCCGCCGGATGCTGTTGGGGCAAAGAAACGCTGCTGCCGTGGGGCGTGCATTTTACCGAAGCGGCGCACGAATTTACCGGCGTTCCGATTTATATGGCGGACGGCATCACGGCGAATCATCTGCATCCGACGCAGCTTTACGAATCGCTGGCGATGCTCATCGTTGCCGGTTTTCTCGTCTATCTGCATAAGCGCAAACGGTTTAACGGTCAGGTTTTGATCGGTTATATGATTTTATATCCGATTGTCCGCTTCACGGTCGAATTTTTCCGCGACGATCCGCGCGGCAATTTGTTCGGTTTGACGACCTTAACCGGACTTTCGACTTCACAGATTATCAGTTTGGTTGTCGCCGCCGGTGCAGTAATTTTTATGATTTATCGTCTGCGAACGGCGCAAAAGATTGAGGCGAATTAAACTCGGATAATTTTCACCGCAGATTAGATTATTTTCAAAGACAGCAAATTTAAAAATCGTATTTGATTTCAAAGCGAAAAAAACTCTGCGTCTCTGCGTCTCTGCGGTGAAAATATCTTTTTCAAAACTAATGTTAAAATAAGTTCGTGATAGAAAATTTAAACTTAACTTTTGAAGCGTCGGCGACTGATTTAAATAAACGTCTCGACGCATTTCTTTCGGAAAATATTGAAAACCGTTCGCGTTCGCGCATTCAGAAAACCATTGACGAAGGCGGCGTGACGGTCAACCGCAAGCGCGAAAAATCTTCATATAAAATTCACCTTGGCGACCAAATCGAAGTTGTTTTCGGCGAACCCGCGACCGAAACATTCAAACCCGAAGACATCACGCTCGAAAGCGTTTACGAAGACGAATTTTTAGCCGTTATCAATAAACCGGCAGGAATGGTCGTTCATCCCGGCGCGGGAATTTCGACCGGCACGATGGCAAACGCGCTCGCTTTCAAGTTTAATTTGCAGGATTCCGAACTGGAATTTGAAGACGACGAAGCCGATGAACAATCCAAAATCCAAAATCTGAAATCCAAAATCGGCATCGTGCATCGTTTAGACAAAGAAACTTCCGGCTTGATCGTCGTCGCCAAATCCGAAGAGATTCACGAAAAACTCTCCGAACAATTTAAAAAGCGCGAAGTTTTCAAATCTTACGTCGCGCTCGTTCACGGCGAACTCGAAAAAGGCGAGGGCGAGATTGACGCGCCGATTGCCAGGGAAAAACACAACCGCACGAAAATGGGTGTGCGCGGACACGGACGCAGTGCGTTGAGTTTGTGGAAGGTTAAAAAACGCTACGATAAATTTACGCTCGTCGCCGTCGAGATAAAAACCGGCAGAACGCACCAAATCCGCGTCCATCTGGCGCATATCAATCATCCGGTGGTCGGCGACAAAACATACAACGCCGGACGCGACACAACCGTCCGCGACCTCGAAATCAGGCAGGCGATTGCTGATCTCGGACGGTTTTTTCTCCACGCCGAAAAACTCTCGTTTACGCATCCCGTGAGCGGTGAAATGATGGATTTCACACAGCCTTTGCCGGCGGACTTAAAAGAATTTTTAGATTTGCTCTAGATTTTCACGGAGCGCGAACTTTCCGGTTCGCCCGTCTAAACTTCTAAAATGACGGCGATATTTTGAATATTTGATTGGCGATTTTTTTAATTTGTTGAGTTGGATAAAATGTTGACCGGCGAACTGGAAAGTTCGCGTTCCGGTCGGGGAAAATATGAGAATTTTGCTGTTGATTTGTATTTTTTGCGCCGCCGCTTTTTCGCAGACTGCGGATTACACGCGCTACGTCAATCCGCTGATCGGCACGGGCGGACACGGACACACGTTTCCCGGCGCGACGATGCCGCACGGCGCGGTGCAGCTTTCACCCGACACGCGGACGGATAATTGGGACGGATCATCCGGTTATTATTACGACGATTCGACGATTTACGGCTTTTCGCACACGCATCTGAGCGGCACGGGAATTCCCGACTACTGCGATATTTTAATGATGCCGGAAATTGACGATAAAAATGATCGGACGTTTTCGCATACTAATGAAACAGCCGAACCCGGATTTTACTCGGTAAAAATGAATAACGGCATCTCGGCAGAATTGACGGCGACCGAAAGAGTCGGAATGCACCGCTATACTTTTCCCGATGCAAAATACGTTAATATTTTTTTAGATTTGAAATGGCGCGATAAAGTTTTGGATTCGGAACTGAAAATCGTCGGCAAAAATCGCGTTGAAGGTTTTCGCCGTTCGTCGAGTTGGGCGAAAGATCAAATCGTTTATTTCGTCGCTGAATTTTCCGAATCGGTTGTTTCACAGCTTATAACTCACGGCGATATGATGTCTTCCTTTGACGAAGGAAAGACAGCGGCAAAAGGAACGGACATCGGAGTTTCTCTGCGTTTCAAAAATCCTGAGAACAAAAAAATCCTCGTCAAAGTTGCCATCTCACCCGTCAGCATCGAAGGCGCGAGAAAAAATCTGGCGGCGGAAATTCCCGATTGGAATTTTGAAAAAGTTCGTAATGACGCAAAGGCGAAATGGAACAAGGAACTGTCAAAAATCGAAGTTTCCGGCGGCACGAATGACCAGTTGACGACGTTTTACACCGCGCTTTATCACACCGCAATTCAGCCGAATATTTTCAACGATGTTGACGGCAATTATCCCGGATTAGACAAAAAAATCCACAACATTGGCGACGGCGCAAATCCAAAACTCATAACCCGTAATCCAAAATCAAACTACACCGTTTTCTCGCTCTGGGACACGTTCCGCGCCGCGCATCCGCTTTACACGATCATTGACCAAAACCGGACGGCTGATTACATCAACACGTTTATTCGTCAATACGAACAGGGCGGACAGCTTCCCGTCTGGGAACTCGCAGCCAACGAAACCGACACGATGATCGGTTATCACGCCGTTTCCGTGATCGCCGACGCGATGGCGAAAGGCATCAAAGGTTTCGATTACGAAAAAGCCTTTGAAGCCGCCAAACACTCGGCGGAACTCAATCATTACGGACTCGAAGCCTACAAAAAGCGCGGCTATATTTCCGCCGAAGACGACAATGAATCGGTTTCCAAAACGCTCGAATATGCCTACGACGATTTCTGCATCGCGCAGATGGCGAAAATTTTGGAACGTCAAAAACTATCAGCCGTCAAAAACTTGAATGATGCTCAAAAAGGCGGCGCATATTTTAGGGATTATCAAAATTATATTAAACGCGCCCAAAATTACAAAAATCTTTTCGACATTCAATCAGGCTTTATGCGTCCGCGACAGAACGGCGGTTTTGTTTCGCCGTTTAAGCCGAACGAAGTGACTTTTAATTTTACGGAAGGCAACAGTTGGGTTTATTCGTTTTTCGTGCCGCAGGACATTTCCGGTTTGATCGAACTGCACGGCGGAAAAAGCAATTTTGAGGCAAGGTTAATCAGTCTTTTTGAAACCGAAGACAAACTCGCCGGACGCGAACAGCCTGATATTACGGGATTGATCGGACAATACGCGCACGGCAACGAACCTTCGCACGCTATCGCGTATCTTTTTAATTACTCCGAAGACCCGGCGCGAACGCAGAAATATGTTCATAAAATCACGACCGAATTTTACAAAAACGCGCCCGACGGTTTGATCGGCAATGAAGATTGCGGACAAATGTCGGCGTGGTTCGTTTTAAGCAGTTTGGGGTTTTATCAGGTTGCGCCGTCAATTCCGAATTACGACATCGGCACGCCGCTTTTCAAAGAGGCGAAAATTCATCTCGAAAACGGCAAAACTTTTACAATTAAAGCACCGAATGTTTCAAACCGAAACTTTTACGTCAAATTTTTAAAACTCAACGGTAAGTCTTATTCCAAAACATTCTTTAATCATACCGACTTGATGAACGGCGGAACGCTCGAATTTGAAATGTCTGATGAAGATTTAGCACCTCAGCCGGGAGAATTCTCAAAAACTTCGATCAAGGACGATAATTTCGTTGCCGTGCCGACCATCGAAGCCAAAGACCGAGCCTTTGCCGATTCGACGACTGTGGCGATGCGCCTGAATTCGTTCGATCCGTTAATCGCCAATTTGATGGATGCGAAAATTCTCTATTCGCTCGATGGCGGCGAACCTTCCGTCGAATATAAAAAACCTTTGACGATTGATAAAACCGTCACGATCAAAGCCGTCGCGGTCAGCAAAAACGGCGAAAAAAGTCCGGCTGTCGAAGCGAAATTAAGCAAACTGCCGCACGATTGGACAGTCAAAATCGAATCGAAATATAACCGCCAATATACGGGCGGCGGCGATCAAGGGTTGATTGACGGCATTCGCGGCACTTTGAATTTTGCATCAGGCGAATGGCAGGGTTATCAGGCACAGGATTTCGTCGCGGTCATTGATTTGCAGAAAGAGACGGAAATTCACACCGTCGGCGGCGGATTTTTGCAGGACGCGCGACCGTGGATTTGGATGCCGACGCGCATCGAATTTGAAACTTCGACTGACGGCGTAAATTTCCAAAAAGCCGCCGACATCAAAACCGATGTTGCCGTCACCGATATGACCGCGCAAATCAAGGATTTCACCCAAAACATCACGCCGACCAGAGCGCGTTTCGTCCGCGTTCACGCCTATAATCTCGGCAAAATCCCGTCATGGCATCCGGGCGCGGGCGATGATGCTTTTATTTTTGTGGATGAAATTCTTATACAGTAATTATTCATACATTGTTGCACCGATCAGAATATCTGCAAACACTTTCCAGCTTGCATTATCAGCATTTATTGGCTGTCCGGTGTTGTCGTAATAACCTTGAATATCTTCTGTATATGAAGTCATCGCACCCAAATAATCCGCGAGATTGTTGTTTTCCCACTTACAATTTGAAAAATCGCTTTGTAGTATTTTGAGGAATTTAATAAATGAATTCCTATCAGTAATTTTGATATTGAACGGTTTATCCATAATTTAGGTAGCGCAAATTTTATATCTTTTATAATTTTGAAAACAAGCCGATTATTTTCTCTTCCATTTAACTTTTTTAATCTTCTTTCCCCTCGTAAACATCTTTTTTGCTGAAACCGGATTTTTTTACTTTTCGCAGAACGGTTCGCAGTTCGCTGTCGGCTTTGGTGAAAATTCGGCGCAGTGTTTGTTCAGGACGCGCTTGAAAATAGGTGACGTGCGCGGTTTCGTAGCCGTTCGGCGAATCGGGCGAGAAATAGTAGTTGGAGATACAGAAACGTGCGCCCTCGGCTTTGACTTCGTTGACCGAATGGAATGATTTATCGTTGGTTGACATCAAAACGAGGCGGTTGAAAAGGCTCGGAATCTCGACCGATGCGGTTACTTTTTTGTCCCAAAGTTCGAGATTTCCGCCGTTTTCCGGCTTCCAGTCGGGCGTGACGTAATACAAAAGATTTAAGACGCGGTAATTTATCTGTTCGAGGTCGTGCGAATTATCGAGATGTGGCTGGAGAAAATGTCCGCGCGTCATCGCGCTGATGCCGCCCGCATAAAGGTTCGGATCGCCGACCGCGTTTTTGATACCGGTGATTTCGGCGACCGTTTTAATCACGCGTTCGTCCTGAAACACAAACGTAATATCGGAAATAACCGGCGCAAATTTTTCGAGCGATTTCGATGTGTATTTTTTCTCGCGGAAACTGTCGAGCAGACGCATTTCGGCAAGCGGCGGAAACGATGCGGCGATTTCGCGGGCGACCTCAACCGGCAAAAGATCGTCAATCGCCGCATATTTGGTGTTGATTTTTCCGCTTTTATGAAACGCCGCCGAAATTGTTTCAGCGTTTTTTTCGAGTTTTTCGACGATTAAACCGACCAGCTTTTCCTTCATAAAATCTCACGACAAACAGACAAACTATCAACTGTAAACTTCTAACTATAAACTATTTAGAAAAAAATCTTTTCCTGTAAACATTAAATTCCGGCGGAGAAGCTCTAATTATATTCCGCCCTTGCTGACGCGCGGGCTTCTGTTTCAGGCTTTTGGTTTTTGACATAATTAAATTTACAACGAACGGCGCGAGGCTGCAAAATATCGAAAAATAAAAAGGCTAAATCAAAACGCGGCGCGTCTAAATTAACGTTGGAAGAATTTTTCCGAAATAATTTATAAAGATTTTAGAGGTGTAGCAATGATGGACAGAAGATATTTTTTGAAAGCGGGCGGAATCGGTTTGGCGAGCTTCGGTTTAATGTCGTTTGCGCCGAGTTTTCTGCATCAATTCGCCGATGCCGCCGCGCTCAAAGCCGACGGTTACGGCAAGAAAAAAGTTTTGGTGACGATTTTTCAGCGCGGCGCGGTTGACGGGCTGAATATGGTCGTTCCCTACGGCGACAGCGAATATTACGATTTACGGAAAACGATTGCGATTCCGAAACCGGGACAAACCGACGGCGCGGTCAATCTCGACGGGCATTTCGGTCTGCATCCCGCGCTCGCGCCGCTCGAACAGTTTTGGAAATCGAAACAGATGGCGGTCATTCATTCCGCCGGTTCGCCGGATGTGACGCGCTCGCATTTCGACGCGCAGGATTATATGGAATCGGCAACGCCCGGAGTCAAATCAACACCCGACGGCTGGCTCAACCGCGTGTTGCAGTTGAAAGACGAAAAAAACGCTTCGCCGTTTCGCGCCGTCGCGCTCACATCCGCAATGCCGCGCTCGCTCTACGGTCGTGCGCCGTCGGTGGCGATGACCAATTTGGCTGACTTTTCGATCAAAGCCGGCGCATATACGAACGCCGTGCAGGGCGGATTTGAAGGCATCTGGGCGCAGAGTGCCAAAGACAGTTTGTCGGACACGGGCGCGGAAACCTTTCAAGCCGTTAATTTTCTCAAAGAGGCGAATCCGTCGCAGTATAAACCGGAAAACGGCGCAAATTATCCGGCTTCGCAACTCGGCAATTCGCTGCGCCAAATCGCGCAGTTAATCAAAGCCGGAATCGGTCTCGAAGTCGCGTTTACCGAAGTCGGCGGCTGGGACACGCATTTTAACGAAGGCGGTTCACGCGGTCAATTAGCAAATTTACTGGGCGATTTTGCCCGTTCAATCGCGGCTTTCACGCTCGATCTCGGCAAGCGAATGGATGATGTCGTGCTGCTCACGATGTCGGAATTCGGCAGAACAGCCAGAGAAAACGGCACACGCGGCACTGACCACGGACACGCCAACGCGATGTTCGTGATCGGCAATTCGGTCAAAGGCGGAAATGTTTACGCTGAATGGAAGGGTTTGAAAAACGACCAATTAAACGAGGAACGCGATCTCGCGGTGACGACCGATTTCCGCGACGTTTTCGGAGAAATCGCCTATAAACACATCGGCGACAAGGATTTAAGCAAAACTTTCCCCGGCTTCAAAGCGGATGTTTCAAGATTCAAAGGGTTTTTGAGTTAAGAATCTAATATAGCCGCAAAAAGGCGCAAAAAACGCAAAAAAGAATTTTTATATTTTCTTTTTTGCGTTTTTTGCGCCTTTTTGCGGCTATTATTTGTTATGCTTTTCCCGTGTTTGAACAAAGAAGCTACGAACTCGAACGAATTGACAAAGGCGAATATACGCCCGCCGAATACGATGTTTTTTTGCGCGAAATCAGTTTTATCAACCGTTATTTAGGCGACGTTCGCGCTTTGCGAAAAACGCTTTTGCGCGAAATCGGCGATCAAAACCTGCGCGAATTTTCGCTGCTCGATGTCGGCGCGGGTTCGGGCGAATTTTTGCGTGTGGTTGCCAAATACGCCAGAAAAAATAGTATTAAAACCAAACTTTTCGGTTTGGAATTAAACGAGCGTTCGGCGGAATCAATCGTCGAAGAATCAAAAGATTTCCCCGAAATTCATTCGATTCGCGGCAACGCATTTCATTTGCCGTGCGCTGACAACTCGTTTGATTACACAATTTGCTCGCTCTTTACGCATCATTTTACTGATGAAAACGTGATTGAAATCTTAGGTGAAATGTCGAGGGTTTCAAGGCGCGGAATTTTCATCATTGATTTGCATCGCCACAAAAACGCTTATTTCTGGTATAAAATTTTCTGCACCGCGTTTCGCATCTCGCCGCTCGTCCGCGAAGATGGTTTGCTCTCGATCACGCGCAGTTTCGTGCCGCACGAATTGAAAGATTTGGCGGAAAAAGCCGGACTCGAAAATATTTCGGTCGAAAACATTGCCCCCGCGCGATTGGTTTTAATGTCAAAAAAGTAACGCAGTCCGTCCCGGCTGCCGTCGAAAATGCGTCCCGCATATTCAGGGTTTGCCTGACGAAACAAAGCCGAATCTTGTGAAAGCGGGACGCTTTCACGACGGCAGCCGGGACGCACTGCGTTACCCGGAAAGTTTTTCGAGATGTGCTTCGACTGATTTTTCGGCTAACTTTAATAATTTTTCATCAATTCCCGCGTAAACTTTTTCGACAATTTCGCGCGTCGTTTTCGCGCCCGATGCGATTGCCTCGACGATTTGCCGTTCGCGCTCAAAGCGATGTGCGATATATTGTTCGATTTTTGCCTTCGCGTTATAAACTGCCGTGCCGTGCGAACCGCAGAGAAAACGCAGATTCGGCAAATTTTTCAGGCGTTCGAGCGAGTTTAAATAATCTTTCATATTGCCTTCGGGCGGCGCGATGACAGTCGAACTCAAACTTAAAACATTGTCGGACGAGAGCAAAAAACCTTTCGATTCGTCGTAAAAACAGAGATGCCCGCGAGCGTGTCCGGGCGTGTGCAATGCGGTCAGTTCAAAATTTTCGCCGTCGCCGTCTTTGAGAATAAATTTTTCGTTGTCTTCGATAAACTTTTGAAACTCGACCTTGCCGCGCAAACCTTCCGCCGTTAATTCGTGCGCCGAAACCGGCGTTTCCATCGCGTATTTTTCGCGCAGATGTGTCTGCAAAATCTTTTCGCAGCCGAAATGATCGGGATGCAGATGCGACACGATAATCTCACGACACACGCCGCCATTTTCAATTATTTCATCAATTACCGTGAAAAGTTTCGCCTGTTCGGAAGTCTCACGCGCCGCCGCGTCAATCACGACAAACTCATTTGCGCCGACGATAAAGCAATTGATATGTGTCGCCGGCGGCAGCGTTTCGACGGCAAGCGGAAAAACCGTCACGCGCGGATTAAACTGCATATAATCAATCACGCCCTCGCATTTTTCAGATTTTTGCAGAAGAATTTCAACGATATTTCCTGAGTTTTGAACATTATACTTTGAATTTTGAACTTCCTTCGCCAATTCCTGTAACGTAATCAAAACCGGCGGCGCAATCAAAACTTCCGAATTTGCCCAACGTGCCAGCGCATCTTGCGGAGCGATAAATTCCGGCTCGAGCATTTCGGAAATCGCGGCGTAAGGCGTTTGTTTTGCAGGACATTCGACGAGAAAAAATCGCGTTTTGAACCGGACTTGCGAAAATTGCGGTGTCGTCCAAAAACCCGTGTATTGAAAATCAGCCGCGTCGAGATGCAAATTCCAATGGCTGAGAATTTCGGCAAATGTGCTTCTGCCCGAAATCAAATCGTCGTGCAGACTGGCGCGTTGTCCGGCGGTCAGCTTTTCGCCGTTGCGGACGAGCAACACGCCGACTTCTTCAAAACATTCGCGGGCGGCGGAAACGATGTATTTGGAAAGTTCCGCATTTTCGCAGTTTCTAACAATAATTTCCCGGTCGCTCAGTTCGGTTTTGCCGCCGGGAAAAGCGTGCCAGCCGCCTAAAAATTTAATTTGCGGATTGCGCTGCGCCCACAAAACTTTGCCGTCGCGGACTAAAATAACGGCGGACGCATCTCTCGGAATGGCGATTTTTTGATTCACGCTCAACAGTTTAGCGCGAATGAAAGATAATTTGGAAGAATAGCACACGGATTTTTTGGAAGAATAGCACGCGGATTAAGCGGATTTGGCGGATTGGCGCGGATAATTTTTAGAAATAAATAATAGCCGCGAAAAGACGCAAAAGACGCAAAAGACGCAAAAGACGCAAAAGACGCAAAAAAGGAGAATAAATCTATTTCTAATGTCTTAGACCATTTTGCAATTTCTTTATTTTCTTTCAAAAATCCGCGTCAAACCGCTAACTCCGCTTAATCCGTGTGCTATTCCTCATCAAAAATTAATTCAAATCAAACAGCAAAAACTCGGTTTCGTCCGCCAACGCTTTGATTTTCAGCACATTTTCATCGCTGATTGCTGCGCCGTCGCCGGTTTGCAGAGTTTCTCCGTTTAGTTCGACCGAACCTTTGACGATTTGAATCCACGCGTGACGATTTTCCGCCAATTGGTGCGAAACTTCTTCGCCGTTTTGCAAAATCGAAGCGTAAAGCGCGACATCCTGATTGACGGTAATCGAACCTTCACGCGCATCACGCGAGGCGATTAATTTTAATTTGCCGCGTTTATCGCCCGCCGGAATCAATTTTTGTTCGTAACCCGGCGTTAAATTTTTCGTGTCGGGCAAAATCCAAATCTGCAAAAGATGCGTTTCATCGGTTTCAGAACTCGCTTCGCTGTGCAGAATTCCCGTTCCCGCCGTCATTCGCTGAATCTCGTGCGGGCGAATCGTCGTGCCGTTACCCATCGAATCGGAATGCGACAGATCGCCGGAAATGACATACGTCAAGATTTCCATATCGCGGTGTCCGTGTTTCGGAAAGCCGCGTTTGGGTTCGATCACGTCTTGATTAATGACGCGCAGATCACGAAAACCCATAAAATTTTCGTCGTAATAATCGTTAAAAGAAAAAGTGTATTTCGTGTCCAGCCAACCGAAATTGTTGGCTCCGCGTTCGTTTTCACGTCTGATGTTTATCATAAAATAACCTCCAAAGTGTTGATAGAATACCGAATTAAATACGTCTTGTAATCATCACGAACGGTGAATCTTTGCTCATCAATTCGGGTGAGGCAAAAGATAACCTGCGCGGCGTAATCGTTGTAATAATTTGCTTTTGACTGTTTCGGGCGTATGATGTGAATGAAATTTGAATTTTTAAAATTATGAAAAACGGACTCGCACGATTTGATTTTTATTTAACGCAACTGGAAAAACTCTTGACTGAAGCCGCGAAACAGGAAAATCCGGCTTTTTGGCTGTATCAAAACAATGCCCGAACGCCGCTTTTTATGCTCGAAGGTTTGGCGAAACTTTACAGCGGAATTCATAATCCGAAAAAACTCGAAAAGATCGAAACGCATTTCAAAACGCTCGAAGACGCGCTCGGCGCGATTGATTATTACGACGCATTTGCCAAACAGATGATTCTCGACCCGGAAATTTCCGCCGCGACGATCAAGTTTTTGCAAGCAAGAACCGTCGAAAAATCGGCGTTTATGAATGATTTGCTGACCGAAAAAAATTGGATCGGCGAGAATGCCTCGCGTCCGCCAAAGATCAGAGAAAAACTCGGCGAAGTTGATTGGCTCGATGAAAAAGACGAGATGAAAGCCATCGAGAAATTTTATCGAGAAAATATTGCCAAGATCAATAAATTTGCCAAATCATATCGCAAAGGTTTTACCGAACTCGAATCGCAGGTTCACGAACTCCGCCGCAAACTGCGCTGGCTGAGTATCTATCCGCAGGCATTGCAAGGCTGCATTCAATTGACCGAAAACGATTCAGGCGACAAAAATCTCGCCAAATACCTAACACCGGAAATCGTCAACTCACCGTTTAATAAAATGCCCGCCGCCGGTGAAAATAAATTTCTGCTGATTTTTGAAAAAGATTATTTTCTCGCGTTGAGTTGGCTAATTTCGCAACTCGGCAAACTCAAAGACGAAGGTTTGCGAACGGTTATTTTGGAAGAATCGGGAATAAAATCCGGTAATGACGCATCCCGAACCGAAAAAATTCTTACTGATGCAACTGCCGTCGCCAATCAGTTTTTCGCCGAAAAAATTCTCGACAAAATTATTAAAGGAATCGAAAAGAAATAATAATTTTTCTACTAAGGATTTAAGGCGCGGGAATTTGCTAAATTTCCGCGCCTTAAATCCTTTTTCTTCCGATGCGACGCTTTAATGGCGTTCCGCATCAATTTTATATTTATTTACCGCAAATACGCATTCTCGATTGGTTTATCCGTTGGATCGCCGAATGAAATAACGCTCACGCCTTTCGCGCTTTGCAGAATAAACCATTGTCCGTTGCGATAAACCGCTTCGTCCATTTTGCCGTCGCCGTCGTAATCGCCCGGTGTCGGCAAATCGCCCGGATCACCGAATGAAACGGCGTAGAATCCGGCTGAACTTTTCAGTTCATACCAATTGCCGTCACGATAAACCGCAACATCGGTTTTGCCGTCGCCGTCATAATCTGCCGGAATCGGTTTGTCCGTCGCTATTCCGAACGACGTTGCTGCAAATCCGGCGGTCGTCTGCTGCATATACCACGTTCCGGTTTCAGCACGATAAACTGCAAAATCCGCTTTGCCGTCACCGTCATAATCGCTGACTTCGGGCTGATCGGTTTCATTGCCGAACGAGTAAGCGTTAAATTGGTTATCGGCTAAATTTAGCGAATACCAATAACCGCCCTGCGGACGATAGACGGCTAATTCGGCTTTGCCGTCACCATCAAAATCGGCAGGCTGCGGAATGTCTCCGGCTTGCCCGAACGAATTGATGATGAAAGTATTGTCCGAACTTTTGATGATATACCAATTGCCGTCACGATAAACCGCCAGATCGGTTTTACGGTCGCCGTCATAATCGGCAGGCACGAGTTTGTCGGTCGAGTTGCCCCACGAAGTAGCGGTGAATCCGGCGGTCGTTCCGTTCATATACCAAACGGCATTCGACGGACGGAAAACCGCCACATCAGATTTGCCGTCACCGTCAAAATCATTGACAGTGTGAAGCGGAATGCCGCTTTGACGAATGTAGATTCGGATTAACCCGATTCCGTAAAAACCGATTACCGAGTCCCGTTTCCCGTAGGTATCGTCGGCATAGATACGATAATTAAAGGTTCCCGAACCGAATCCGTGTCCGTTTTCCAGTTCTACCCAAAAATGACTTCTGCCGGCTGACCATTCGCAGTTCGGCTGCGTCGTTACCGAAATCGTTCCGGTATGCTCGAACCGATCAACCGGAATATCGGTTTGAGAAACCGAAAACGTGCAGTTTAATCCTGCCTGAGTAACGGTAAAATCCAACCCGCCGACATGGAGTTTTGCTGTTCGGTCTGCACCGTTGTTATGCAGAACCAGATATTGGAACGACCCTGAGCCTCTGCCATATCCGCTGGTTACAATAAAAGAATTAATATCTGTAGTTGCCGCCCACGGACACCCGGCGGGCGCGACGACGTTGATCGTGCCGGTTCCTTCGATCCCCGGAAACGACGCGCTGGTGGAGTCAATCGAATACGAGCAGACGAGCGGCTGCTGTGTCACGGTGAAAATTTGTCCGGCGACGCTCATTCGCAAAGTGCGCGTCGAAGTGCCGTTAGGTCCCACGGTATATTCGACCGTTCCCGGTCCGGTTCCCGAACTCGAAGTCTTAAGAACATCGGAATATTCCGACGTATATGCGCTCCAACGGCAGCCCGCCTGCGTCTCAACCTGAAAGGTAAATGTGCCGCCGACACCCGGAACTTCTGCGGATGCCGGTGTCAGCGTAAAGGTACAGCCGCTGTTTAGGCTAAGTGTATAATCACCGAAACCGGCGGGATCAAATGAATTGGCGAAAATGATGTAGATTCCGGTCGTCGGCAGTGTTGCCGTAATTCTGGCATTCGAGCCGCCGCCGCTGTTGTCATCAGATGCCTCAAATGTATCTTGATTGACCAGACCGAGAAAGGCATCAAAAGCAGCCGAATTCATCGCTACTGTTACTTCCTGCCCTTGTGTTCCGTTAAAAGCGTATAAATCGGTGTATGAACCGTCACTCAGCAGACAATCCGTATTGCTTAACTGTCCGTTGACGGTTTGTCCGAAATTGATGGCGAGTGCCGTATCACACGGTCCCTGCGGACTGCTGATGGCGTTTATCTCGTTAGGCGAGAGTCCCTTTAAATCCTGCGGACTCAAAATGACCAAAGAATTGTTTTGGTGCTGACTGCGGACGATCTCTAAAATCTTTCCCTTTGCTCGTAAAGCGTCTTCAGTTTTATTGACGTTCGGTGAAGCATTTTGGCTGAAAACATTTGATGTAAAGATAAGCGAGAGTAAAATCATCAAAAAAGTTGATGTATTTTTCATTTAATTTTTTAACCCCTGTTCGTGATATTCGATTGATGTCAGGCTGACTGCAAAATTTTCCGTCTTTCATTTAATGGTGAAGGACAGACATTTTTAACCGGACGACTATCTCAAAACATTTCCGTAAAGTTATGGATATATAAAATCTGTTAATAGTCTTATCAAGTTAAGCAAATCGCGTAGAATTTGTAAAGACTTTTTTTAGCCGCTATTCAAAGAAAAGTATTCGAGCAATTTTTTGCTGCCGTCAGGTGAGTGATTTAGGGTTTCAACTAATGTAAAATTATCGAATATTTTGAATAACGGTAATGCGTCATCTTCAACAGACTCGACAATTACCGTTATTTCGGAAACTTTCTCTCAACCGTTTTTTTAATTATCTTCGTTCTAAAATCTTCAAATTTTCGCGCCAGTTTTCGGCGAGATTGAAACGGTGCATTTCGATTTCGGGCGAAATTGTTCGCGCCAGAAAATCGAATTCGGGATGGAAAGAAAGCGTCGGCGCGACCAGATAAACGATCACGGGTTTATCGGCAATCTCCAAATCGCCGAACAAACGCGCCGGTTTCAGGTTTCCCAAACGGCGTTCGCGTTCGATTTTGCGCCAGTAATCAGCGGCTTGGAAAATCATTTCGCGGTCGGGCGCGGTTTTTATTTCGATGATAATCAGGCGACCGTCTTTTCTGAGTGCGAGCAGATCAATTTTGTCCCGGTCGGCGCGAAACTGATGATAAACCGGCGACAGCACGAGATTGGCATCGAGCAGTTTGATGTTGCGCCGCAAGTTCGCTTCGAGCCACGCTTCGGGCGCGGTTTGGTAAAAAGCGTGACGTTTGTTAGACGCATCGAAACGGCGGAAATTTTCGAGATTTTCGATCAATTCGAGAAGTTCGCCGAAATTGTCTTCCGCTAAAAGTCTGCGTTCTCTTTCGATGCCGAAGCGAATCGTTTCTACATCGCCGATTCTTCTCACGCGGGCGAACGGCAAGCCTTGAAAACGCAGAGTTTCCCCGTGTTTCGAGAAAACCGCGTCAATATTTTCCGTTGAAAAGGCGATAATTTTCTGCGCGGTCTCGGTCGGTTCGTTATTGTTTGCGGCTTTTAAATCTTTCTTTTTGCCGCGCCATAATTCGGCAAATTCGAGCGTCGGCAGTTTGCGGATGCTCGATTTGTCTTCCGCATTTTCAGTCGTTTCCGCTTCGAGTTCGCCGATGATAATTTTATTTTGCCAGCTTTCAACGAGCAGCGCGTGAATTTTTTGAAGATTTCTTGCCGATTTTTTTTCGGCTAAAATGTGGATTCGGCTGACCGGATTGCGGCGGCGTTTTTCAAGTCTGGAAAGGCGCAGAATCGCCGTCGAAAGCAAAATCTCCGGCGTTAAGCTGTCGGAAACGTCAGCGATATAGACGTTTTGTTCGCGCCGCCGGTTTTCGCTGACGATTTGCGCGAAACGTCCGTTTTCCTTATTCAGTTCGGCGCGGACGATTTTATTTTGCGGAAAGTTTTCTTTAATGACCGACGCGATTTTTTCGGCTTTGGCGAGCCGCGCCAGTTCAATCGCGTCGCGCAAAACTTTCGCCGACTCACGCGGCACGAGCCTGATTTTTCGATGTTGACGGTCAAAATTGCGCGATAAATTCAGCTTGATCTCTTCGCCTTTGAATTCAAATTCGACGACACGCCACGTCTGAAAACCGCTTTCGTCGAGAAAACCGAAAAGCATTTTGTTTTGCGCGAATTCAAGTTCGATCTCGTGTCTTTCGAGCGCGAAACTTTTTCCCGTCTGCTCGATCAAAAGCCATTCGTGATGCGCGTCAAGCGAGTTTTGAAGGTGTTGCCAATCGTCCATTTAGTTTAGACACGGGCAGTCGGGACGACCGCCGGACTGCAAGCGGGACGCTTGCGTTACCAGTTATATTTTTCGCTGAAAAAATCAATCATCCGCTTTGACCAATCGGTGTAGCCTTGTTCGGACGGGTGAATGCCGTCGGCGAAAAATCCCTCGGTGATTTCGTCGGGACGGTGAAAATAAAAGACGTTTTTCAGATTCGCGGTAAATTCTTTGGTGTTTTTATCGTGCAGTTTAGACAGGCTGCCGAGCAGAAATTTGATCGGCTGCGGCAAAACCGGCGAGAGATGAACGGCGGGCGCGTTGGTCATAAACATCGTCGCGGACGGATATTTTTCGCGCATTAAACCGATCAATTCGAGCGCGTCGCTCCGCCATTTGCGCGAACTGCTGAGTTTCAAAACGTCATTGCCGCCGACACCGAGCATTATGTAGTCGTAAATTTCGCCTGCGGGAATCATTGGCACGAGTTCATCAATCGTCCGCCGCGCCGTCACGCCGTTTCTGCCGATGACATAATATTCGACCGATTTGCCGATTTTTTCGCTCAAAAATTTGGCAAATTGTCCGGCGAGCGCGGTTTCGTGCGTTCGTGCGCCCAATCCGGCGACGGTTGATTCGCCGATCACGAGCAGCTTGACGGTTTCTGAAAAATCGCCGATTGTGCCGCGTTTGCTGCCCGCCGCGTCCGGCAGCAGTCCGATTTTACGGCGTGTTTTGCCGCCAAGCCAGAACAAAAAAGGCGCGACCGGCAATAGCAGAATTGCGCTCGTATAAAATATTGTTTGCCAGATTAACAGGTTCATCGTGAAAAATTATTCGTATTCTAACATCAGTTCAGGTTAAAGAAAGTTTCACCGCAACGACGCAGCGACGCGGCGAAAATCTGGATGACAAATTGTTTTTTTAGTCGAAACATTTGACTTTATATGTTAAAAACTCTGCGTCTCTGCGGTGAATAATTTTTATCTCGAACTGTGGGTATTCTAATCTTTTTCGAGGCGTATGTTAAAATTACACTTTCGCTGATGTTTTCGTTTAACTTTATCAAATTCTGTGCGTTTTTGATGCTGATTATTTTTTCAGCGTCGGGATGTCGTTTATGGCAGACGGGCGGAAACTCTGCGCCGCCGGTAAATTCGGCGACAAATGACGAATTGGAAAGCAAAATTCCGTTTGCCGTCAGGGAACCGGAAAATTTTCAGGCGGAAATCGTCGTCACTTCAAACGGCGCGGAACGGCGCAATTTTGTTGCCAGAAACGGTTTGCGGCGGCGGTATGATTTTAATTATCAGGAAAACAATCAACTGACCGTGCTGCAAAACGGCGGAAATTATTTCATTTTGCCAGCCAAAAAAATCTACGCGCAGGAAACGGCGGCGGCGATTTTCGATGTGCCGAACGATTGGCAGGGTTTTTTAAATAACGAATGGCTCAGTCAGAAAACGTCGGCGCATTTTGAGAAAATCGAAACGGTTGATGCCGTTGCCAAATATCGCGTCGAACCGGAAGGCGCAACATCGTCCGAAATTTTTATTTACGTTGACGAAAATCTCGGAATGCCGGTCAAACAAGAATTTTATGCGGTCGAAGGCGAAAATAAAACGCTCGTTTACCGCTTTGAAATTAAAAATCTGAAACAGCAGACGGACGAAAATCTCTTTGCCGTGCCGAACGATTTCAAGAAAGTTTCGAGCGAAGAAATGAAAAGGAGTTTGGCGAGTTGACCGAGTTGACCGGATTTGGCGAGTTAAATTTTAATATAAAACTGCTGATCAATTACTGAAACTGTCTTAAAACTCGGTCAACTCGCCGAACTCACCGAACTATTTTATGGAAGAACTGAAAAAATTTGCCAAATACTTTAAGCCTTATCAATTCAGTATTTTGCTCGGCATCGTCTTTATTTTGTTTTCGATGCTGTTCACGCTTTTTACGCCTTATTTGATCGGATATACGCTCGACGATTTGAGTAAGGAAGTGACGTGGAGCAAGGCGATTTATTATCCGCTCGTGATTATCGCGGTTAATCTCATCAGCGGAATTTTTCTGTTTTGGCAGCGTCGTCTGCTGATAAATACTTCGAGGCACATCGAATATGATATGCGGCAGGATTTTTACGCCGCACTCGTTAATCAGCCGCTCGAATATTTCCAAAACAACCGCGTCGGCGATTTGATGTCGCGGGCGACCAACGATCTCGGCGCGGTGCGGCAAATCGTCGGACCGATGATTTTATATTCGTTTCAGGCGATTTTCGCGTTTTGCATCGCGTTGCCGATTATGCTCAACATTTCGGTCAAACTAACGCTTTTGCTGCTGATTCCGATGCCGCTCGTGTCTCTGACGGTCAAATATCTCGGCGGACAGGTTCACATTCGATCCGAAAAAATTCAGGAATATTTTGCGAGCATTACGGCACGGGCGCAGGAAAATCTGACGGGTGTGCGCGTCGTTCGCGCCTACGCGCAGGAAACGGCGGAAATCGAAAAATTTCAGGAATTAAACCGCGAATATGCCGCGCAAAATCTGCGTCTGGTCAAATACTCGGCGGCGATGCGTCCGCTGCTTTTCTTTTTTATCGGTTTGGGTTTCGTTATTATCGTCGCGGTCGGTGTGCCGATGGCGGTGCGCGGCGAGATTTCGGCGGGCGATTTTACGGCGTTTATTCTTTATCTGCAAAGGATGATCTGGTATTTGATCGCGCTCGGCTACGTCGTCAATTTATATCAGCGCGGCACGGCTTCGCTCAAACGGTTTAATAAAATTCTCGAAACGATTCCGACCATCGCCGATGCGCCCGAATCGAGCGAACAACCGGCAATTAAAGGCAAAATCGAATTCAGAGATTTAACCTTCGCATATAACGGCAAGCCTGTTCTCGAAAACATTGATTTGACCATCGAACAGGGCAAAACCGTCGCGCTCGTCGGCAAAACCGGCAGCGGCAAATCAACGCTTGTCAGCTTGATTCCGCGACTGCTCGACGCGCCTGCAGATTCGATTTTGATTGACGATGTGCCGATCAGCCGCTACAAACTCAGTCAATTGCGCCGCTCAATTGGTTTTGTGCCGCAGGAAACTTTTTTGTTTTCCGACACGCTGGCGGAAAATATCGCGTTCGGAATAGAAAACGGAAAGCGGAAAACGGAAAATAGAAAATCTCCGGTTCACATTTCCGAAAATTTAATGACGGTTGAAAAAGCGGCGGAAATCGCTAATCTGGCGGCGGACATCAAAGATTTTCCATATAAATACGAACAACTCGTCGGCGAACGCGGCATTACGCTTTCGGGCGGACAAAAGCAGCGAACGGCGATTGCCCGTGCGGTAATGCGCGATCCGCGAATTTTGATTCTCGATGATTCGCTCTCCGCCGTTGACACTTACACGGAAGAAACGATCTTGGGCAACCTGCGCGAAGTGCGCGACGAACGCACGACGATCATCGTCGCTCACCGCATTTCGACGATTCGTGACGCGGATTTAATCTGCGTTTTGCACGACGGACGAATCATCGAACGCGGCACACACGAAGAATTAATCGCTCAAGGCGGCGAATACGCCGATCTATACGAACGCCAACTGTTAGAAGAAGAACTCGATGCCGCCGATTGAGGGAGGGATGAATGATGAAGGATGAAAAATGAATGGAAGGATTTTAAGATTTAAGATTCTGTTTAAATTTTCCTTATAATTCGCTGAAAGCGATTAATTTAATAGCGTCGGGTAAAATGGAGCGTGAGCGCAATGTCACCCGCCGAAGCTAATCAACAAAATCCCGCCCGCTGAAAGTGAGCAACAAAATGCACTGTTAAGTTCGACACTTTCAGCGTCGGAAGATTTGTCTGCAACTCACGTCGGGCGGCGTAAAACCTCTGCCCGACGCTATTAAATTCGTCGCCGTCAGCGACAGGAATCAAGCATTTTAAAACTTAAACGGGTTCTAATACCAAGTTGCAGAAAAAAGATGATTAAAATTAACCGCAGATAGATGCCTCAAAGAAAAATCAGCGTTTATCTGCGAAATCAGCGGCTAAATCTTTTTCATTTTATTTACACAGTTTGGCATAAGATTTTTGGTTTCTTTTTTCCATTCATCCTTCATCCCTCATCATTCATCCTTCCTTTAGTTGATCGCCGCCAACAAATAAAAAGCCGCTTCGGATTAACCTGAAGCGGCTGTAAATTAAAAATATTCTGTTAAAAAGTAAGTTAAGCAGCTAAGAGAAAGTAATCAGGTATTTTGAGCCGATTTGCGAAAGAATGCTGTCGAGTTCCCGACTTAAGTTTTTGTCAGAACTCGATGCTCTTCTTGAGACAATGCCTGAACGAATTTCGTTGGAACATTCATTCCTTCATTATACCTCACTACTTTGCCTTACCTGCTTAGATATTATTTTCCGCCGA
Source organism: Pyrinomonadaceae bacterium (assembly GCA_965247235.1). Classification (GTDB taxonomy): domain Bacteria; phylum Acidobacteriota; class Blastocatellia; order Pyrinomonadales; family Pyrinomonadaceae. Next base: position 3,397,997 of record OZ252004.1, on the reverse strand, counting down.
TATTGACGGAGACTGATTTGCGCCCGAAACGCTTGGCTTCTGAACAGCTTCCGACCCAGACATCGAGACGGCGACCTTTGATTCCGCCGCCTGTATCGGCGACGACGTAACTGCCTGTATATGAACCGGCGGTCATTTTAATGCGTGTGCCGAGCGGTAAAACCCTCGGATCGGCGGCGACGATTCCTCGTCTGACATTGCTGCCGCTGGCGGTTCTGCCTTGCAGACAATATGCCGTGGCGACAAATCCCATTCCTGACGCTTTGCCTAGTTTGAGCGCGGAATTTTTATCCGAATTTTTAATATCTTCGGAATCTTTTAGTTCTTCAAAATTGATAGTTATGTCGTTTTGATTTTGGGGGATTGTCAAATTTCCGTTGTGGTCTGTTTCGTTATTTTGTTGAATGTTTCCTAGTGAATCATTCGCTAAAATGATGGCGGCATCTGTTTTTGTTTCTGAATAAAAGAAAGCAACTGTCATCAGAACCAAAGTCAGAATAACGCCTCCTCTAGCAAGATTGTTCATTATTCATTCTCCTAATTTTTTAATTTTCAGCAAAATGCGGAAATATCTTTGAAAAGAAATCATCAAAGATATTCTGTAATTTTAGTGCAATTGCTGAAGGGTTTCGGTGAAATTTCCACCGTGTTTCGACTTATAGAAACCGTAACAATTTGGATAATACCATCTTTAAGACCAAGAGCGCAAACCGCTAAAAAACCGCAACTCATTATACTATATGGAATTGCTGTTTTGGATTAACTTTCGGATGGATAAAAAAGGGTTTTCGCGTTAGACTTCAAAGCCCGAATTTCGTATATTTCAAACGTCTTAATAGTTTCTAAAATCCAAACTCAAAACAAATTAAATTTTATGCAAGAACGCCGCGTCGGTTCACGATATAACATCTCTTTTCCCGTCAATTTGAAATGGAAGGACGAAAACGGCAACGAGATTTCCGAAGACGGATTGACCGAAAATGTCGGTCAGCACGGCACTCTGATTTATCTGCCGCGCACTCTGCCGAAGGTCGGCAACAAAGTCAGCCTGACGGTCAGAGAAGTTCCCGAAGACGAAATGAGCGTGACGGCGCAGGTCATTCGCCTCGAACGCAACGCCGCGCATCCGCAGGCGGCATTGCAGATTCTCGATTCGCTGCGCTGGTGGAAAAAAAGCATTTTCGACAAAGCCGCCCAAATCATCTCAGAGGAAAAACCCGAAGAATTTGATGAGTGGTAAACTCGAACGCTCTGCCGCAATGTCAACATCAAAAGCGCGAAAAGATTAATTTCTTTTCGCGCTTTTGTATAATTTTGGCGGAGGCGTGTCGGAGTCGAACCGACCTGAGCCTGCTCTCACAGTCTCACCAACGGTTTTGAAGACCGCGCCCATCACCGGACAAGATGCGCCCCCGCATTAGAAAATAAACTTTAAACAGTTATCGGTTATCAGTCAACGGCAGACAGTTATCAGTCAACAGTTATCAGTTATTAAAAAACTATGCTTAATTGATAACTGATAACTGTTGACTGATAACTGTCAAAAGTGTGGCGCGTTTGGCGATGTCGCTGACGAAAATGTGTTCTGCGAGCGTGTGTGCGCCGCCGCCGGAGATGCCTAAGCCGTCTAAAACAGGAACGCCGAGCGCGGCGGCGAAATTGCCGTCGGATGCGCCGCCGACCTGCGTTTCGCCTAATGCGTAATCAAAATCCGCCGCCATATTTTTCGCTTTTTCGTAGAGCGCGACGACCTTTTCCGTTCGTTCGAGCGGCGGACGATTGATCGCGCCGGAGATTTCGAGCGAAACTTTTTCGTCGGTCGAACGCAGATTTTTGAGCGAATTTTCGATTTTCGCCGCTTCCGACATCGAAGAAAACCGCACGTCAACCGAACATTCGGCGTGTTCGGCAATGACGTTTGAAGCCGTGCCGCCGGAAATTTGGCAGACATTGGCGGTCGTGCCGACTAACGGATTATTAAATTCGTGAATGCGCGGAATTTGTTTCGATAATTCTAAAATCGCGCTCGCGCCTTTTTCGGGTTCGAGACCGGCGTGTGCGGGAACGCCGTGCGCTTTGACGTGGAAAAGTCCCGTGCCTTTGCGCCCGGTTTTGACTTTACCGTTCGCCGACGGTTCGCAAACCAAACAAACGACGGCATTTGCAGCTTCGCGTTCGACAATTGCGCGTCCGGTTTGACTGCCGACTTCTTCGTCGCAGCTTAATAAAATCGTCAGCGGATGCGCCGGTTCGAGATTATATTCGGCGAAAAACCGCAAAACTTCGAGCATCAAAACGACGTTCGCCTTCATATCGAAAATGCCGCCGCCGTAAAATTTATCGCCCTCGATGCGCGTCGGGTTCTGCGTTTTTGCGCCGAGCGGATGAACCGTGTCGGTGTGTCCGAGCAGTAAAACCGGCTTTTTTCGGCTGTCGGAAAATGCGCGAACGATTAAATGCTGTCCGCAGTTTTGGGCGTTTATTTTTTCGATTTGCAATTCGAGCGGAATTTTTCCGAGTTCGTTTTCAATCCACGCGACGACTTCCGCGCTCTTTTCGTAATCAAGCGAAGGCGATTCGATTTCGACGATCCGGCGAATCAGTTCGATAATCGAATCGCGCCGTTTTTCAAAATATTCGAGTATCTGCCGCGCTTCCATTAATTGATATAAACGTCCTTTATTTTGTGATCGGCAGCATAAGTTCCGGCTTCGACGGCGGTTTTGAAGATTCGCTCGACATCGTATTCATACATCACCGGACTACCGTTTTCAAATATCGGATACATCGGACGCGCGACCTGTCCGGGATTTGCCGGACACAAATCGAGCAGACCGATTTCCTGTTTTTGATCGGCGGAACGCGTCTGCGAAACCGGATAATCAACGTGCTTAATGACATAACAGATTTTTGCGGACGATTTCGGCGCGGCATTCGACGCGACTTTCGGCGCACCGAAAATCTGATTCATCATTTCGCCCAAACGATAACCGGCAAGCGCGAGACGTTCCTGCGCGACGCGATACGCTTTCTTTTGATATTTTTCCGAAGGCATCTCGAATCGCTTCAAATCGGGCGAAAAGACTTCGGTCGTCGCCAGCAGCCAGCTTTCCTTGCGCCATTCGTCAAATTGTCCGGGTTTGAGATTGCTCTGCATTTTGGCGAACGGAAATTTTTTCATCATTTCGTCGGCAAGCGGCGGCAGATAATCGGAATCGCAGGCATCGTTTTTGCGCGGCACATTGCGCCCGACAATCGAATCCCAAAACCAATGCAGATTCTCCGTTTTCGCGGCATCTTTCGGCGTTAATAAAAATGTATTTCCGCCCTGATCTCCTTTCGGTTCGAGATCGGTAATCCGCGCCGAAGCGTGCAGAGGCTGATGAATATCGCCGCCGAGATGCAGAATCCACGCAATCGCAATCGCTTTATCAGCGTTTGAGGCAGACGAATCGCGGAGAGTTTTATCAAATTCAGTAAGTTTATCAACCGCTTTTCCGCCTTCTTCTTTTTCGTCCAAAAGTTCAGGCTTGCCGTTCGTTTCGCGCCAGAAAGTATCGGTGTAATGCCAGTTGCCGTGATGATATTCCTTGTAACGGATGGGGAATTTCTTGTCGCGCACGATGTCCGCCCAGGTTGCGGCGATCATAAAAAGTTCGCGCTGTTTGACGGCTTCCGAACGCGAATCCTGCAAATAATAAACGCTCAAATCCGAATTTTCCGGTGCGGCGAGCAGTATTTTAATGACATTTTCACGCGCCGCCGGAGTCATTCTCTGCCACGCGATATACGCCGTCAGCTTATGTCCGGTGTCGTCCCAAGCCATCAGCGGCGCAGCCGAAATCAACGCCAACAAACCGAGCCAAAATATTTTCACGCAAATTTTCAACATATTTTTTTATTCCTGCCTATTTAAATATCAATCTTAGCCGAACAGCGAAAATAAGAAAAAGGCGGCAGGCGACGATTTTTCGCTGACAACCGACGAAATCGTCGAAAAGTTCACGACATTTTTTCCAGTTCGTATTTATTCGGCAGTTAAAATTGCAGAATTTTAGCCGCCTGATAAATTTCAGTGCGCGGAAGAAATTGTTATTTCATCGCTAAACATTGCTGTTAAACGAATTATCAATTACTTCGCAAAAATAAATACTTACCTACGTCTTTTATTCAGTTTGCGGTTAATAAATTGCAGGAAAAAATTAAAAGGTTCGTTCCAAGATGGAAGTTAGATACTAAATTCAAGTTTTCAAAGTCGGAGAGAAAAACAAATGCACACAAATATCGAACAAAACAGCATCACGGCAATTTTAATTAATCGCAAGGAAAGCGAATTCGGTCAAAAAATCAGTTTGCTGGGCAAAATTTTCGGCTGTTGGCATAAAGATTTGACCAGACCTTTTACGCTCGAAAGAACGACATATCGCGCCTGTCTGAGTTGCGGAGCGCGTCAGCCTTTCGATGCCGTCAATCTGAAAACTTTCGGCTCGTTTTATTTTCCGCCGGCAGCGGCGTTGAGAAAGCATTGAGACGATTATCATTTTAATCCCCCCCAAAGAACTAACAAACCATTGTTAGTCCCCAAAAAGTCCGGCTTCCCCCTTAAAGCCGGACTTTTTTATTTGCTTAAAATTATTTACCGCAGAGACGCGAAGACACAGAGAGTTATTGATAGAGATTACTTTAAAATTAAGTAGTTGGACAGAATAATTTTCTTTCGACTGAAACCTCGCTTAATATTTAGTCTTTTCTAATTTTTTCTCTGCGTCTCCGCATCTCTGCGGTGTAACTTTTCTTAAATTGAACCGATATTGATTAAATTTTACGCAAAACCAACGCCGAATTTTTCGAGCCGAAACCGATGCAGTTACAGAGCGCGGTTTTGACATCCATTTCGCGTGATTTGTTCGGAACGTAATCGAGGTCACATTCGGGATCGGACGTGTCGAGATTGATGGTCGGCGCGACGATGCCGCGATTGAACGCAAGCAATGTCGCGCCGATGCCTGCCGCGCCGCTTGCGCCCTGCGGATGTCCGATTTGTGATTTGGTCGCACTCATTGCTAATTTTTCAGCGTGTGCGCCGAACGCATTTTTGATCGCTCTGGTTTCGATCCGGTCGTTTAATTGCGTCGAAGTTCCGTGCAGATTGACGTATTCGATTTCTCCGGGCGCAATTCCGGCATCAGCTAAAGCGAGCGACATCGCGCGTGCCGGTTCCGCGCCGTTTTCTTCGAGCCGAACGCGGTGATATGCGTCGCAGGTCGCGCCGTAACCGCAGATTTCGGCATAAATCGGTGCATTTCGCGCCTCTGCGCTGTCTAATGTTTCCAAAACGAAAACCCACGCGCCTTCACCCAATACGATGCCTGCACGGTCTTTATCGAACGGACGCGAAGCTCTTTCGGGAGCGTCGGCGAAGTCTTTAGTCAAGACGGTCATCAAATTAAATCCTTCCAGAATCCCGCGAGCAACCGGCGCATCAACGCCGCCCGCGAGCATCTTTTCCTGTCTGCCGAGGCTGATATGCTGCGCGGCGTAGGAAATCGCATCGGTCGAAGACGTGCAGCCGGTCGAGATGACGTGCGACAATCCGTGAAGGTTAAAAACCATCGAAAGTTCGGACGACAAACCGCCGTGCGTCGAAGACGGAATTGTGTAAATGCTGGCTTTTCCGGGCGCGTTGGTGAACCAGATTCGATATTGTTCTTCGGTGAATGAAAGTCCGCCGCCGCCCGTTCCCAAAATCACGCCGAAATTGCGGCTTTCTTCGAGCGAGAGATTTTCGGATTCGATTTTTGCGTCGCGCATCGCTTCACGCGCCGCTGCCAGCGCAAGCGGAACTGTCCGCGCAACGTGTCGGCGGTCTTTCGGATTGATTTCCGCTTCCCAGTCGAAATCTTTAACCTGCGCGGCGATTTTGACTGCCGAATCCGAAACATCGAAATTTTCGATTCGCGCCACACCGCTTTTTCCCGTCGTCAGCGATTGCCAGTAATTTTCGCGTCCGATACCGATTGGAGTCACGCAGCCGAAACCCGTAATGACAACACGGCGCGGTTTAATTTGTTTATTGAACATAAAAAAAAGCTATCCCTTCGAGCATAGCATTTTACCTCAAACGAAAACTATCGCAACTATTTAACGTCAGTATCGGATTAAGCAACCGCCGAAAACATTGCCGCCAAAAAGCGCAAAAAAGAAATTTCAAAAGACCGAAAAAGGCTTTATCTTTCGTATCTTTTAAAGGCAAAATATCTTATCTTCAAACTTATATTTTTCTCTTTTTGCGGCTTTTGCGCTTTTTTGCGGCTATTCATTCTCACCGAATATTGACGTTATTTAACCTTCTTAATATCAAAAGTTCGCGCCATCGAATCCGTAAAATTGCGAATCGAACGCATTTTATCGCGTTCGCCCTTGAAGCGCAGAAGATAAACCGCGTCGGGCGCGATTCTGAGAAAATACGATCTGCCGCTCATCGTGCGTCCGCGTGTGACGAACTCGTAATTGAAAATCGAGCCTTTGAAATTCCCGGCGAATTGTTCCTGTTTGCCCGAAACATAGCCCGGCAAAAACTGCACTCTCTCTTCTTCGCCGCGAATAATTTCCGCCATCGTGTCGGTCGGTTTGACCGTCAATTTGCGAACTTCGAGATGTCCGTCCTGCCGGTCGTTGAAAACATATTCGACGTTCGGAGTCGTCGCCGAAGGTTTGACCGTCATTTTCCACTGCGCGTCCGGCACGATAAACGTATATTCGGCGTTCGGATCGCTGAAGGTCGTATTTTGTGCGAACACACCAAAAGCTGAAAATAAACCGATAATCAGAGCAAATAAAAATGTATAGCGACTAAATTTCATAAACTTATAACGAACAAAAATTGTCTTTTATTGTAACGGATGTTTCAATAAATTACGATGTTTTCGGCAAGCCTTCAAGTTGCCCGCCAGGTGAAAATCGCAAACGCGGGATAAGAACTTTTATTACAGAGGCACAGAGAGAAAAATCAATCAAAAATCCTTTGGAATAAATGTATTTCAGATCGAGTCGGAGTTTCCGGTTTTTATTTATTAAAAATGCTCTGTGTCTCTGCGGTAAAATTTTTCTAACTCCCGAATTTAAAATCAGGTAATGAACTGAAAGTAATGCTTATCAATTGCCGTCGTGCTTTAGCCGACGGACTAATTTGACAACAAGACTTCCGGCTTTAGCCGAACAACAAAAAACCATCAACCTTCCGATTTCTTTTTTTCGTATTTTTCGCGGGCAAAACTCTTATTCTTTTTTTGTGTTTTTTGCGCTTTTTTGCGGCTAATTTTTCATCTTCCCGCTGATTTTTCGCATTTGCAGTTTCAATTGCGTTTCATTTACTTTTTGAGATTGACCGTCGCGGAAAATTTCTGTTCCGGCGACGACGGTTAATTTGATGTCGCGGGCGTTCGAGGCAAAAAGCAGCGCGGCGTAAACATCGTGGACGGGCATCTGCGCTGTGTTTTCAAGTGAAACGGCGCAAAAATCGGCTTGTTTACCGGCTTCGAGTGTGCCGATTTCCCTTTCCAAACCCAACGCTTTTGCGCCGCCGAAGGTCGCGGCTTCGATCATTTCGCGGTCGGTCAAAAATCTTTTTTTATCAATTAATGTGCGGGCGAAAAGCGCGGCGAAGCGTGATTCTTCGAGAATATCGCAGACATTGTTGCTCGCCACCGAATCGCTGCCGAAACCCGTTTTGATTTTCGCGTCGAGAAATTTTTCGAGCGGCGCGATGCCGTGACCGAATTTGGCGTTCGACTTCGGACAATGCGCGATTTTTGAACCGGATTTTTTGATTAATTCGATGTCCGAATCGGAAACTTTGACGCAGTGCGCGAGCAGCGGTTTGGCGGCTAAAACGCCGTTATTTTCTAAAAATTCAATCGGCGAACAGAGCGGCGAACGCCATTCGACACCGAATTTTTCATACACGCCGACGAAAAATCCCTTGCCGTTTTTTAATAATTCGTCTTCCTGCGTAGATTCGGCGGCGTGAGTCGAAATTTTAATATCATTTTCAATCGCGTATTCGGCGATTCGGCGGTAAAGTTTCGCGCTCACCGTGTAAGGCGAATGCGGCGAAAGTCCGACTTTGACGAGATTGGTTTCGACTGCTTTGAGTTCTAAAAACTTTGTCTTCAACTTTTCAAAATCCGCGTCAGCCGTTCTATTGTCGGGTGAGAATTCGGTCTCCTGAAACAAAATGCCGCGTAAACCGTTGATTTTCAACGCTTCAAGTCCGGCAACGCCGAATCTGCCGATGTCGCCGAAACAGGTTACGCCCGCGCGTGCGCCTTCGAGTGCGCCGGAAATCGCCGCCGTTTTGACATCTTCGTCGGTCAAAATCTCGCCGCGCGTTTTCGTCAATTTCAAAAGCCAAGCCGCAAAATCGTCTTCGACCGAATCGAGAAAACCGCGCATCGCCGTGATTTCCAAGTGAGAATGCGCGTTGACGAATCCCGGCAAAATCGCCGCCGCGCCCAAATCTTCGACGCTTGCTTCAGGAAACTTTTTAACGATTTCAGCCTTTGCCCCGACTGCGGTAATTTTGTCGCCTTCGACGACCATCGCGCCGTTTTCAAACGGTTCAAGGGAAATCGGCAAAATCCAATCGGCTGTGTAAATTTTCATACTGATTTAACTGACTGGAACGCAATCGGCTCGATTGCAATGAGCGTTTGCTTCAAAAGCGAAAGCGACGACAAATTTCTCCGGTCGTTTGAGTAAGTAATCGTCGTTTGAGCGACGCAAAGCCATCGCTCATGCAAGCTGACAGCATGCTCTCCGGTCATTTGCATTATAAATTTCCGCCAATCTTCTTAATAAACTATTCGTCTTTCAACTTTTATTTTCCGTTGCGGCGCGTTCGTAATAGCGTTTGAGAATAGCGGAAACGTAGGCTTTGGTTGATGGAATGTTGATGCGTTCGATGAATTCGGCTTCGGATATTTTCGATTTGTCGGTGTCTTTCGTCCATTCGTCAACGCGGCTTGCACCGGCGTTGTAGGCGGCGAGCGTCATCGCTTTTTCGGCGGGAAAATCGCGGTATTTTCCGCCCGAAGTTTCCAGATACCAGCAGCCGACTTGGATATTTCTTTCCGGTTCGCGCAGGAATTCGTTGACGTTGCCGGCGGTTTGCTTTTCAAATTCCTTGAATCCCGTTTCCTTCGCCCATTCACGCGCGACCGTCGGCGTAATCTGCATCAGCCCGACTTCTTCCGCCGCGCCGATTTTCCACGCGCGAAAATATGTTTCCTCGTAAATCACGCTCCAGACCAGTTTTTCGTCCAGACGATAAACGCCTGCCTGCCGCGAGATCAAATCGTCGTAGCGGTGAATCCAGTAATTATTAAAAAAGTATCCTCCGAGACCGGCAAGAACCGGCGCAAACAGGAGAAGAATGATTAAATTGCGGCGCATCGTTGGTTCGTTGCCGGAAATTTAACGGGTGCAATTATCCGGCGCGGAAATTAGTTTAATCGTTTGAAATGCTTCCAAAAATCGGCGGTTCGCATCTGGCGGTCAACGCCTTCGTATAATCTCGTCTGGAAAATTTTGCCGGAAATATGTCCCTGAAGCCAGATGTCAGCCGTCAGATAATCGCCGATTTTTAGTTTTTTCGCGTTCAATTGACTTTGATTAACTAAAATTTCGAGATTAAAATCTCCGAGATCGAGATAAATCCAAAACAGATCGCTGCCCGAAAATTCGTTGCGGATACGGTTAAAATCAATAATTTTTCCGCCCAGAGTCCATTCGTTTTCGTGACCTTCGGATTCGTCGAGATGTTTCCAGACGATTTTTCCCGGCTTTTTTGAAACTTCGGCGCGATACGCCAAACCGCACAGATTGACGCGCAGCGTTTCATAAGACTGAATCGGAACACCGATTTCGGTCAAATTTTGCAGTTCAAATAAAACTTCCGATTCGGTGTTTTCGATATAACCGTGAACGACGGCTTCGCCTTCGCGGTCGTATTCGTTAATCAGCCACGGCGAGATTTTCTGGACATATTTAGCGCGAAAAGCCGGACGGCAATCGGCGGGAAACATCTCGCCGGCTGCCGATTCGTAGCGCACCGACCAGACTTCCAAGCCTTCGCCGAGCTTCAAACAGCGACCGTGCAGAATACCGCTTTCGCGCGGCAGACGCGAAGATTCGCCGCGTGTGCCGACGTTTTCCGCCAAATCCTCAAAGGCGGTTTGATTGGCAAATTCGATGCCGATGGCTTCAAAAGCGATTTCCATAAATTGCAGATTCTATTCCGTCTGTTTTTTGCCGTTCGGCTTATTTTCCGGTTTTTTAGCGGTTTCCGTTTCGCCCAAATTATAATCTTGCCGGTCGTCTGAAAATTTCCCGCCGCGTGTCATTTCGGCAAACAAATCAACGTCATAATCGGCTTCACGAGCCATCTCCTGACGGATTTCCAATAAAACTTCTAAAAACTTCGGGCGACGATACATCTTTATTTCATTTTTGATTGTTAATCGTCAATCGTCAACCCGCGCGGGAAGTTTACAGCGAGTTGACAGAAAGTTTGCAGGAAGTTGCTGAGTTGCAGGAAGTTTTCAGAGTAAAAGTGTTGCAGAGAGATTTAGTCAGATAAGAATTATTGTTGACATCTAAAAGCGTTATTTAATTTATTTTGACGCTCCGATACTTTCTGCAACTCTGCAACTTCCTGTCAACTCTGTAAACTTCCCCTAAACTTCCTGCAAACTTGCCGCTCAACTATGGACTAAAAATTCCGGCGTGATGATGACGGGCGAGAAAAATCCGGCGGCGGTGTTGAAAAGACGGATTCGCGCCTGTTTGCGGACGTTGGCGAGATGACCGAAATTCCACGTTACCAAGTAATCAATTTTGTGAAACGAAGCGAGCGCGACGTGCAGCGCGTCAGCCATAAATTTGCGGTGAAAAATGCCGCGCGAAATGTAACCTTCGGCTAAAATCGCCGCTTCTTCGGTCAGTTCGAGATTGGCAAGCGGTTTGACCAGATTCAAATAACCGGCGCGATGCGGTTCGGCAAGATGTTCCAATTCACGTTTGACGAGCAGCGAACTAAACGCCTGATATTCGCTCAATTCGTGTTCCCACCAGCGAATCGTCAAATCACGCCGAAACGGATCGCCGTTATCCAAATACGCGCCGACGACCGATGTTTCTAAATATAAACTCAATTTCATTTTATTTAATGGTAAATGGTAAATGGTGAATGGTAAATGGAGGAAATGAAATCTTAAATCTTGAATCTTGAATCTTGAATCTTGAATCTTGAATCTTGAATCTTGAATCTTGAATCTTGAATCTTGAATAACAATCTTTTCATTCACCATTTACCATTTACCATTTACCATTAAGAAAGTTCACCGTTAATTAGGTATAAACAAAACTTTGGAATTTTCAAAATCGAATGTCAAACGGTAATTTTTCAAAAAATTGCCGCCTAAAATTCCTGATTGTTCAAATCCGGCGGATTGATTGATTAAATCAAGGTCGAGCGACACGACGACGACTTTCTCACAAAAACTTTTACCGAAACTGACGCTCGGCAGCAGGAATGAAGGAATATCGCGGCTCACCCCGGCAGAACCGACGACGCTCATTTTTTCGCCCGGAATCATCGTGCCGAATTCTCTGGATTCGGCGAGATCGTTGGAGACGACCGAGACGCTCGCGCCCGTATCAATGATGAAATTAAGCGGGGCTTCGATTCCCTTGATTCTCACTTCGCCGCTCAAAAATCCGCTCGGTGTCAGATGCAGAGGTTTTGAAAATTCCGAGTTTTCAGCATTTGAATCTTTGACCTTGCTCTTTTTTATCAGCGAAAATGTCAGATTGCCATAATCAATCGTCGTCAAAAATTTGGACAGCATCGAAAGCCCGATGTAGCCGTCAATGCTTTCATTAATCTGGTGAAATTTGCGGATGTAAACCGGCACGTTTTTGATGCGCGTTTCGCCGATTTCAACCGAACGCAAAAAACCGTAAACGATTTCAAATTTGCCGTCGCCGCCGATACCGACGGCGTTGCCGCCGCGCGTGATCGGTTTAATTTTCAGTTTTTCGGCAGCGCGGTCGGAAATCACGCAAATATTCGATCCCGTGTCGAGAACGAACTGCAAAGGTTTTTCCGATTTGTTGACCCGCAAATTCAGCACCGGGCGATTGGAAATCAAACTGATTCCGACCGACGTTTGATCTTTGCCGCTCAGAGAATAGAGAGTTTCCTGATTGCCGAGATAAGCAAAAAATTTGATTAAACCTTTAATGCGTTCACGTTTTTCCTGATCCGATTCGTCGGAAACATCGAGATATTTCCGGTAAGCGGCGGCGGCGGCTTTATATTTTTCGTCGCGGGCGGCAACCTGCGCGTAGGCGTAAATATAATCAGGCTCGTTCGGACTGTAATAAATCGCTTCATCGAGCGCATCGAGGCTCTCAACAATTCTATTCCGGTAAAAATTTAGCAAGCCGTATTCAGCCCACGCCAGCGAATCGGTGTGATCGAGCGCGAGCGCGGTCGTGAGTGCGGCGTGTGCGGCATCAAAATTTCCCGCTGTCAGCAAAACCGTTCCCAAAACCGCTTGGGCGTGGGCGTTTTTCGGTTCATCGAGCGCGATTTTATTCGACAATTCAAACGCTTCGACGAGTTCTCTTTTTTTAACCAGCACATACGCAAGCGCGAGCGTCAGGTCGGAATTAACGGAATTGTTTAATTGATTGGCTTCGACGAGCGGTCGCAAAAGCTGTTCTGCGCCCTCTAAATCGCCTTTTTTAGTGAGTTTCTTAGCGTCTCTGACCGTTTGACGGGCATCTTTTGCCGCGTTTTTACCGGCATCCTGGGCGGGAAAAGCCGAAGCCGGAACAAGCAGAAAACACAGCAAAATCGCTTTTAATAAGACCGGACGAGATAAAGGATAAAAAAAACGCGCGTTTGAAATTTCGACTGTCATCACAACCAACCTCCTTTCCCGCTTGTTAAAATTTTATTCACTTGAGGATTTCACCGGTTTTCATTGACCACAAAACCAGATCGAGTTCGTCAAAATCAATGCCGGTGAGCGCGGCTAAAGTTTTCAGTTTTTCTTCGGTCGCCAGATATTTCGTCCGCGTTGACGGCGGTTTCGGATCGTCAATAATTTCGAGTTCAAACAGACTTCGCAGAATATGTTTGTCGAGAATCGCGTAACCTTTCAGCCCGATATTTCGCAGATAATGGCTCGCTTCTTTATAACCCAAACCTTTAATACGCTTTTCTTTGACCAGCCAATCGCGCCGTGCGAGCGGATTTTCAAAACTTTGCAGTTTGTTTCGCAGTTCGAGATTGCAGTGTTCCTGCAAAAAATCGCGTGAGGCGACGATGTATCCCGAACGCGCTCGCGGATAACGATGTCTGCCGACGAGCGCGTTCATCAATTCTTCGTGCGTCCCGTCAAGCAACAGCGGACGCACCGCTTCGATTGAACGAAGTCCCATTCGAGCCGAACAGCCGCCGGTAAAAAAACAGAAAACCATTTCTTCCCAGAGTCTCGCGTCGGGTTCGCCTTCCCAAATTGAGGCAAATTCGTCCAGCCTTTGCCGGATTTCCGCCCGCCTTTCCGCGTGTGCCGCCTTGATGCTTTCAATTGTCAGAGGTTGCTGTTCTTTTTTCACCGGATGATTGTATCAATTCTAGGACTGTCAGGATTCAAAGTCAATAAAATAAGTTCGTCCACTTTTTCAAAAAAACTTTTGAAATATATTTCCTTTTAATCATTTTTAATGTATAACTAAATACGATTGCTTCCATAAGCAATTCTTAAACATTTTGCATCCTCTCCGATTAAAATTTCATCTGAATAATACCCGCATTAAATGCGGTAATAACGAGTAGTTATTAAATATTTGATTTTATTATTTGAAATTTCCGGCGGCAATCGTGCTATAATGGCAAAAGCGACCATCTTTTTGGAAGCCCGCCAGCCTGAAATCAAAACACCTATGAAGAGTTCTACCAATCAAAAAGCCTTTTGGCTGAGTATCGTATTTGCGCTTTTGTGCGGATCGTTCGGAGCAGATGTGTTCGCGCAGGGCGTTTCGACGCAGCCGACAACCAAACCTTTGCTTCAGCAGATTAACGTCCGCAACGGCAATCCGCAGACATCGCCGACACCGCTTCTTCAAAAAACGGCGAGCGTCGAACCCGTCATCCCGGTTTCGACACTGCATACGACTTACGCGAATCTGAGCGACGTTGCAGTTCCCGGTTACAGCGGCATTCTGGTTGAAACTCTCGACGGCAAACCCGTCCTCGAAAATTACTCGAACTATACTTTTAATCCGGCATCGAACGTCAAAGTGGCGACCGCATTCGCCGTTATCAAAACTTTCGGTCCCGATTACCGTTTCCCGACTAATGTCTGGACGGACGGCGCGATTGACCGCGCGACCGGAACGCTCAACGGCAATTTGTATATTTCGGGACGCGATCCGATGTTTAATTTTGAACACGCCGTCGCCATCGCCAACGAACTCAATAAAATGGGTGTGCGTTCGGTGCAGGGCGATTTGATCGTCACCGACAATTTTTCGTTTAATTATAATATGAATTCGCAACGCGCCGGTGTTTCGCTGAAAGCCGCGATGGATTCATCAAAACGCGCCGCCGCCGTCACTAAATCGTGGCTTGCATATCTTTCAAATTCGGGCAAATTCAATGAGGTTCAGGGCATTCCGAGCGTCAGTTTTTCGGGCGGCAATTACGTCCAGTCAATGCCGAGCAACGTGCATTTGCTGTTCACGCACGAATCAACGCCTTTGCGCGAAATCGTTAAGGTCACGCTCTGTTATTCCAATAATTTTCTCGCCGAACGTCTCGGCGATATGATCGGCGGCGCGTCGTTTGTCGCCCGCACGGTTCAGCAATATGCAGGTGTGACACCTGCCGAATTTTCTTTGCAGACTTCGAGCGGTTTGGGCATCAACCGCGTTACGCCCCGCGCACAGATGAAACTTTTAAGGACGTTTCGCAACGAATTGGCGCGTTATAAAATGACTTTCGCCGATGTGATGCCGGTCGCGGGAATGGACAAAGGCACACTCGAACATCGTTTCGACACCGATTTTGCCAAAGGCAGCGTCGTCGGCAAAACCGGAACTTTGGGACAAACCGACAGCGGCGTGAGCAGCTTAACCGGGGAAATCAACACGCGCAAGGGCAAACTGCTGTTCGTCATCTTCAATCAGCGCGGCAGCGTCCAGCGTTTCCGTTCATTCCAAAACAGTTTCGTCGCGCTCGTTCAGGGACAATTCGGCGGCGCGGCTTCGATGAATTACGCGCCGGTCGTTCCCGATGTGAGACTTGCCAGAACGCGCATCACATATCCCGATTCGCGCGGCGTTTCCGGCAACTAAAGTCAAAACCGTCTGCGTCAGCGGGCGGCAAAACGTAAAACTTTCAAGACGTTAATTAAAAAGCGAATACCGAATTTATCGGCATTCGCTTTTTTTTATTTACCCGACATCAAACCGCCCACTGACGCAGGCGGTTTTGACTATAAATCCAGCATTGACGAGTTTTGTTTGTAGCTGACCGTGCTGACCAGTTCGTGCGTGACATCTCTGCCGCCTCTGAAATTGGTATAAAGCGAAGCGATTGTATAAATCGGTCCCCACGGAAATCCCCACCAACCCAAAACCAGCGTCAGCACCGTGAATCCCAAACCTTTGGTAACTGCGCTTTCACCGGCGCGAATAAAATAAACGCCCGATGAGCGTTTGAGCGTAATAATCAACAGCGAAATGCAGTAATCATAAATAACAAATTTCCCGCCCCGCGCAATTTCCTGATCGAGTTGCTGCTGTGAGATATTTTCCAGTCCGTTTATTTGCATAAAATCCCCCTTAAATCTTTCTGAAGTTAATGGTAAAGCGTTATCAGAATATGATTTAAATAGTGACTATGGCAAGACTTTTTCACCCGAAGAGAATAGAAAAATTTGCCGTCGCTTTGATTTAAGGTTGTTAAGATTGTCAATTTAAAGTCGGCAGGTTATTGGTTGCTGATAAGTGTCAGCGCATTGCTGTTTAAATATCGCTTTCGACGATGAAGCGTCAATCTTTCAGCAATTTGATCTTCGTGATTCATTTGCAGAATTCTGACGGTTGCTTCACCGATGGAAGTGATCGGTTTGATTAAAACTTCGTTTAGAAGAAAATGTTCCCGCCAGCGGTCAGTTCGCGGATTATAGAATCGGGTTAATTTTTCTGTTTGAGGAATTGTCGAAGCGATGTCGCTTCCTTTGTGACGATTGCAGAAAATACAGGCGAGAGCAAGATTGCTTAAATCAGACGAACCGCCGTGTTTACGGCTGATTATATGTTCGATTTGAAATCTGAAAAAAGCATCTTCTTCGCCGAGCAGACAATATTCGCAAACATTTTGAGCGCGAACGGCGACAATCCGGCGAGTTTCCGCGTCAATTCTACTCATTCGCCAAAAAATCCCGCGCCCGCGCTTTAGCCAAACGCATTAGATGTTCGATTTGCAGATAGTGATCGAGTTCGCTTTTTTCCATCGCCGACAATTCGCCTTCCTTTTCACGCTCCAGCAAATCCTCAACCCGCGCCTGCGCCGCCGCTGACGGGCGAAAATCAACCACATTCTGCGGAGTCGTTCCGGTAGCGATAAAATCAATCACTTCCTCATAAACTTTAACGGTATTCATAACAAAATCAGCATACGCTTTTGCAAATTTAGCGTCAATAATTTTCTAAATAATCGTCGTCACAATCTCACGAATACTTCGCTGCAATTCCCTGTCATCGGTAATCGGCGAAACGAGCGCGACTTCGGCTGCGTTGATTGGTGTGATGCCTTTGGCGATCATTTGGGCGGCGTAGATGAGCAGTCTGGTTGAAACGCCCTCTTCGAGTCCGTGACCGCGTAAGTTTCTGATTTTTTGTCCGATTTTGACTAAATCCTGTGCTTGAAGATTGTCAATTCCGCCTTCTTTGGCGACGATTTCGGCTTCGTCTTCGGCATTCGGATAATCGAATTCCATCGCCACGAAACGCTGGCGCGTGGATTGTTTGAGGTCTTTCAAGATTGACTGATAACCCGGATTATAGGAAACGACGAGCATAAATTCGGGCGGAGCTTCGATGATCGTGCCGCGTTTTTCAATCGGCAGACGGCGGCGGTCATCCGTCAGCGGGTGAATAATGACGACCGTATCTTTGCGGGCTTCGACCACTTCGTCGAGATAGCAGATCGCACCGGCGCGAACGGCGGCGGTCAACGGTCCGTCGTGCCAGACGGTTTCCTCGCCTTCGAGCAGAAATCTGCCGACCAGATCGGTCGAAGACAAATCTTCGTGACAGGCGACGGTAATCAGCGGGCGATTCATCCGGTGCGCCATATATTCGACGAACCGCGTTTTGCCGCAGCCCGTCGGACCTTTGAGCATCACCGGCAGTTTTGCCGCGTATGCCGCTTCAAAAAGTTCGACTTCCTCGTTGATCGGAAGGTAAAAAGGTTCGGTTTCGACTTTGTATTGTTCAACTGCTAATTCCATAGATATTCTAATTAAACCACAAAAAAAGGAGATCAACATCCGTCGGTTCAAACGATTCTTATTTTTTTCCCTTCTTTTTTTTCGCGGTTGGTTGAGGAATCACTTCGAGGTAGGAAATGTGGATAGTTGATTCAAACGACTTGATGACGGGCGATTTGGTTTTATTATCAATCTGCCATTTTTGCGCGTCCCATTTGACGACGGCAATCTGAATCGGTTCATTCGGCTCAGGCTCAAAATAACTCGTCGCCTGACGTTTTTCGCCGCGCACGACAGTTCCGACGATGCCTGCGCCCGCAACCAGTTCTTTTGCGTAACCCGATTCATCCGGCTTAACCGTGCCGGCAAAAGAGGTAACTTTCACACGGTCGCCTTTGTGAAAAGTTTTGCCTTCATAAACAATTTCGGTAATTTCCCCGGACTTTTCACCCGTCTGCGCGACGGCGGCAGCGGCGGCAATTAACGTCAAACCTAAAATTATCAAAAACTTTTTCATCCTGAATTTTCTCCTCGAAGACAGATTGGGGTTAAAACTTTCGAGTTGATTATATTGATTTGCCGTTTCGAAGCAAGCCTCGATATTTGTGAGAAGCTATTTGAAAATTCAGAATCAGCTAAAAACATCAGGAGCGAAATGCAGATGAACGCGGATTTGGCAGATTTTTTCAAATTATTAGCAATCAATGAAAAATAATGAGGCAAAATAAATCTTCTGATTTCAATTCCTCCAACTATCTGCAACTAGTATTGTAACGTAGATTTTTAGATTGAAAGTCAGCAATCGCGTTCAGAGTTCAAACTTTAGTTTGTGGCAATCGCCGAGCGCAGCAAGGCGATTGCGGAGGCGCGGCAGATTCAGGACTTAATCAAATTTTGCAGTCGCTCGACGTGATATTTTCGCCTCGCTCGCGCTAGCGAAAACGGCAAACTAAAGTTTGAACTCTGAACGCGATTGCTAACATTTTAATCTAAAACCTAAAGTAATAAAGCACCAGTTGTAAACTTTCTGTAAATTGCTTAACAGCGTCAATCCGTTTAATCCGCGTTCATCCGCGTTCTATTCTTTAGCTTTCAAACAGATTTTAAGTTATTTTTCGTCAGTTAATATTTCCTGCACACGCCCGACTTGTCCGTCGGTGAGGCGAACTTTGATGCCGTGCGGGTGAAAGTTTGAATTGGTGAGCAGATTTTGGACGATGCCGACGGTGCGTTTGCCGGTGCGTTGATCCTGTTTGAGAACAATCGAAACTTTTAATCCGGCGCGGATATTTTTGCGTTCACGGTTGGGCATATTGCTTTGGTTAAATAAACTCGCTGTAATTCTTTACACGCTTCCTGACAGACGCGTTTCCGCATTTGAAAACAATTGCAGATTCGTTTTCTGCGTTTCGATTAGTTTGTCCAAAAATCGTCGGCGCGGAATTTCCTTTGCGCCCAGAACTTCAAAATGCGGTGTCATCACCTGAATATCGAGCCACGACGCGCCGCGCGATTTGAGGTGTTCGACTAAATGAAGCAGAGCCATTTTCGAGGCGTTCGGCGCGATATGAAACATACTTTCGCCGCAAAAAACGCCGCCCGCATCAATGCCGTAAAGACCGCCGACCATTTCTTCGCCGTCCCAGACTTCGACGCTGTGCGCTTCGCCTGCGAGGTGGAAATCGTTGTAAACATTAATGAATTCCTGCGTAATCCAGGTTCCGGCTTCACCGCTGCGTTTGACCTTCGAGCAATTTTCGATAACGCCGCGAAAAGCGCGGTCAATCGTAAATGTAAATTTCGTGTTTTGATAATCTTTGCGAAGCGAACGCGGAACGTGCAGCTCGTCAAATTGGAGAATCGCCCGCTGTTTCGGGCAAAACCACGGCAGCGGAAAGCCTTCGATATACCACGGAAAAATGCCGCTGCGATAAGCCTTTCGCAGATTCGCCGTCGTCAGTTCGCCGCCGAAACTGATAATGTCGCTGGCATTGTAATAATAATCACCGACCAAAACCCATTCGGCGAATTCGTGAGTCTGCGGATTTGGAAAGTCAATCGAGGTCATATTAAAAAAGCTAAATTCATCCACAGATTAACACAAACCGAAGCAGATTTTGAGCGGCGGCGGTGTAAAATGATTTTTAATCAAACTGAATTTTAAACGCTGATCGGACGTATTGAGCGGATTGGCGCAATAAATTTAATAAAATGAACTTCTAACTTTGCGGCGCAGTACTTCTGATTTGTCTGAAAACTCACTTTGGCGGTAAATAAGAGCGCGGGCTTTTGTTAGACACATAAAATCCACGCCAATCTCAGTAATTCGTCCGATCCGCGTTCAAAACTCCTCAAACTTTTTTCGCCTTCCAACCGCCCATTTTAAACAATATCGCGGCGCAGACGGCGAGCAGCGAAAACGAAAAAGTAATCGCCCGGAAAACGCCGTTCGGACCCATTCCAAAGTGATAAGCAAGAAGATATGCGAGCGGAATTTCGACGATCCAAAAAATAACCAAGTTCAAATAAGTCGGTGTCCAAGTGTCGCCCGCGCCGTTGAATGCCGATTCGAGAACGATTCCGAAACCGTAGAAAACAAAGCCGTAAGCGACGATTCGCAGCGCCTTCGAGGCGTATTCGGCGACGTTCGGTTCGGCGGTAAAAAACGAGACAATCGGCATCGCAAACACCAGAAAAATCAAACTGATTGCGCCTAAAAAACCGGCGTTGATGAGCGAAGCCCGCCAGACCGACTGCGCGGCGCGTTCCGGGTTGCCTGCGCCTAAGTTTTGCCCGACGAGTGTTGATGCGGCATTGCTCAGACCAACGGCGGGCAGCAGCGCGAAAATTATTACACGCAAACCGATGCCGTAACCGGCAAGCGCGTCGTCGCCGAATTTTGCCATCACGCGCACGAGTGCCGTCCAGCTTGCCGTGGCGATCAAAAACTGCAACACGGCGGGCGCGGCGATTTTGAGCAGACTGACGAAAATTTCGCGGTTAAAATGCCAATTTGTCTGCTGAATCGTGATTCGACCTGAAGGACGAAAAAGCCGCCACGCCGCGAACAGAACGCCCGTGCCGCGCCCGATATTCGTGCCGACCGCCGCGCCCGTCACGCCGAGATGCGGAAAAATCCAGAAATTTTTCAACCAGACGGGAGCGTTGATGCCGAGCATCGCAAAAATATCCGCGCCGTAGATAAAACACGGCGCAAGCACGATGTTGAGCAGATTGGCGATAATCAAAACACGCATCGCAATCGCCGCATCGCCCGCGCCGCGAAAAATCGCGTTGAGCAGAAACAGGAAAATAATGACCGCATTGCCGCCCATCATAATCCGCATAAAGGTTGTTCCCTGCTCGATAACTGCCGCATCCGCGCCGAGTGCGCTGAGTATCTGCGGCGCAAAAAACAGACCGATTAAACTGATAATCAAAGAAACGCCGATGCCCAGAAAAATTGCGTGCGCCGCCGATTTTGCCGCGCCTTCAGCATCGTTTTCGCCGACGCGCCGCGCCACCGTCGCCGTCGCGCTGACCGCCAGAGCCATCGCCACCGCATACACCAGAGCCATCACCGATTCGGTCAGGACGACGACCGCCACCGAACCCGCGCCGAGATGCCCGACGAAATAAATATCCACGAGCGCAAAAACGCTCTCCATCAACATTTCGAGAATCATCGGCACGGCGAGCAGAAAAATCGCCAGCCCGATTGAACCGCGCGTAAAATCGCGCGTCGAACCTTTGAACGCTTCCTTGAGAATTGACCAAAAAGAATTATCGAACGCCTGTTCCGAGGTGTTTTGAACGTGATTAGACATAAAATTTGTAATGTTAAAAACCGGAAAAATCGCGCGGTGAGCGCAGAGGAAATTTGTGCGAACGCATCAAAAGACGAACGACAAACCAATCAATGAAACGGAAATTTAGCGGACAATGATTTTCATAACATTTACAAAATAACACAGCCGAATGAGATTTGCGAAAATCTATCGAGTTTTCCGTTTTCTGAAAGAGTTTCCCGCAAAGACGCAAAGACGCAAAGTTAAATCAAAAAATTGCAGCGTTTAGCGACGGGCTTTGTCCGCAACCATTGGTCACAGACAGCAATTAATAATTTTTTGAAGCAGGATTTTATCAAATCGCGCCGTTTTAGTGATAAAATGCTGTTTGAATTTAGCTCGATATTTAATTTAATCACCCAAAAAGGAGTTTGTAATGAAAAAAATTTTAAGTTTATTGATGCTCATCGCGGCGTTTTCGGCGGCGGCGGCGGCACAGGAAAAAATGAAGATGGACGGAATGGAACCGACCGAAAAGGATAAAACCGAGGCGATTCCGTCGAACGGTTTTCTCAAACGCGGCGCGGCTTTTTCAACCGGCGCGAAAAAAGTTTCGCTCGCCAAAGTGTTGGCAAACCCGAATAAATTTGCCGGTCAAAACGTCCGCGTCGAAGGCGTAATCGTTCGCAACTGTAAGATGGAAGGCTGTTGGCTCGAACTCGCGCCGACCAAAGAAGCCAAATCGGTGCGCGTTAAATTAAAAGATCACGCGTTTTTCGTCCCGCTCGATTCGGCGGGCGCAAAAGCCAAAGTCGAAGGCGTTTTTGCCGTCAAAACTTTGTCCAAAGATGAAGTCGAACATTTGATGAACGAAGACGGCGCGAAATTTGACAATATCAATAAAGACGGCACTGTCACCGAAATTTCGATGGTCGCCAACGGCGTTGAACTGTCGCGCGGAAAATAGTTTTAAAGTCAGAACCGCCTGTGTCGGCAGGCGGTTTAATCTGAACATTTTTAATGTCGGCTGACTCTCAAAATACCGCACTCAAGCCGCCCGCTGACGCAGGCGGTTTTGACAAGAAAACGCCCCCTCGAATTAAAACTTCATTCTCAAACCGAGTTGCGCCTGTCGCGGATCGCCGAAACCGGCAGTTACCGTGCCGTCGAAATTGAATGTTAAAGGTCGCGGCAAACTGCGTTGGTTGCGGTTGTTGAATAGATTAAACGCCTCGAAAATTCCTTCGAGCGAAACTCTCTCCGACAACTTAAACGATTTTGAAGCCCGCAAATCGAAGGTGAAAAACTGATTTTGCAGTCTCAAAGTGTTGCGCTGCACAATCGTCGGAAAAGTTCCGCGATTGACCACGGAAGTCGGCTGTGCCGAACGATATTGGATAATCGGCGAAAAATTGATGTGATACGGCAGATCAAACGTCGCAAAGGCGTTCAGGCGATGCCGCTGATCGCGGTCGGAATAGCCGTATTCCGGCTGCAAATTGCGCGGATCGGCGTAGCGGAACGTGAACGGATCGCGTTCGTTGTCGTCGTCCGATTTGTCGTATGAAAGCAGATAATTCGCCTGAATCTGATACCGTTGCGCGAATCGTTTGTTAAAGGTAAAAGTCAAACCCTGATAAAGCGAACGAGCCGAACTTTCCGTCGAACGAATCTCGCCGTTCTCCCGAACCGTCGGCGCGGGAGAACGGCGATGTTCCGCCGTAAAGCCGCCCGTCGCCGCGATCAACAAACCGCGTCAGCCGCGTCGTTTTAGCGTAATTATAAGCGACCAAAAAGGTCGTATTTTTGTAAACTTCACGTTCGATGCTTGCGCTGTATTGAATCGTGCGCGGATTTTTAAAGTTGCGTTCAAAAACCGCAATTCCCGGATTAAACGGCGTAAATCCGGCGGTTGGCACAATTCCCGGATACGCCGGACAACCACCCAAACCTGCACCTGAACAGAGAAAATTTGCAAAGAAAATATTTCCCGAAATCACGCCGTCGGTATTGCGCGGTCCGGCTATAACCAATCCGGGAACACGCGCGTAAAAAAGTCCCGCGCCGAGCCGAATCGCCGTTTTACCGTCTTTTCCCGGCGAATACGAAAGCGCGAGTCGCGGCTGATAACCGTCCTTAAAGTCTGGAATCGAGCCGTTTGACGGAAAACGCGGATCATTCAAAAATTGTCCGAAGCGCGTTTGATTCGCGGGCGTGATCGGCGACGGCTGAAATTGTCCTTCCCAGCGAAAACCGAGATTGAGCGTCAGATTCGAACGCAACTGCCAGTTGTCCTGCCCGTAAACGCCGGGTTCAAACACCGTGAACGACTGCGTTCCGGCTTGTTCGACGGTGCGGTTGCCGATTGGCGCAAGCTGCAAGAAAAGCGAAAGTCCTGCGGCACTCGTCCGGTTGATGTAGTTTGTAAATCCGGTGATCGCCTGTCCAATCGTCGGCGCGGCGAAAATATAGCGTCCGCGTGCAAATCCGATAAAAGTCTGCCCGACTTTGACGCGGTTAAAATCACCGCCGAATTTGAAGGTTTGATTGCCGTGAACGACCGTAAAATTATCGGTAAACTGAGTTCGCTTGTCGCCTGCCGGTGTCGGCAGAAAAAACGGACGACCGAAGCGATAAGAAGTTGAGCCGTCGAAAGTTCCGATGGTCGTGTCGGGCAAATCTACGCCGTCATAGAAACGCGGACGGTTTTCTTTGGCGTATTGAAAACGGAATTCGTTCAAAAGCGTCGGCGAAATGTTGGTCACGAGCTGCCCGATAAACGAATTTGAGTTGTCGGTTTCACGCCCGTTCGCGCTGATGCCCCACGTCGGCACGTCGAAAGTTCCGTTGATCTGTTCGGCGCGGCTGTAGTTGTGACGCAGTGTCAGGACGTTGTTTTTATTGAGATTAATATCAACTTTGGCAAGCACGACATCGGCGGCGTTGGTGCGTTTGATCGTGCCTTGTTCGGTTGAATTAAACCGCGTTTGAAAGATATTAACCAATGCCGGATCAATCGAATTCGGCTTGCTGCTGCGTCCATCGTTGCGCTCGTAGGCGACGAAGAAAAACGCCCGGTCATGGACAATCGGTCCGCCGACATTGCCGCCGAACTGATAATTGCGAAAACTTTCGGTCGGCAGATTGGCTTTAACGGCATCGGGATTCTGGCTCGCCAGTTTTTGATTGCGGAAAAAGACGAACGCCGCGCCGTTAAATTCATTTGTTCCCGATTTGGTCACGACGTTGATGAAGCCGCCCGAACTGCGTCCGAATTCGGCTGACGCGCCGACCGGCACGACTTGAAATTCCTTGACCGATTCGAGCGAAATCGTGAACGCCGGACGCTGACCGCCGCGCTGTTCGCCGAAAAACGGGTTATTCGCGTCCGAACCGTCAATCGAAACATTGTTCTGAATGCCGCGCTGACCGTTAATCGAAATTTCGTCGCCGTCAGGACCCTGAACGACGGAAACTCCCGGCGTGAGCAGCGCAAACCGCGAAAAATCGCGCCGGTTAATTGGCAGATTTTCGACGCTGCGCTGGTTAAGCTGCGTCGAAAGTTCGGTGCGGCTCGTTTCCACGCCTTCGCTTTCACCCGCGACATCAACCGTGTTGACCGACGAACCGACCTTCATCTCGACCTTGAGCGAGAGCGTCTGACCGATTGTCAGCTCGACGTTTTCCAAAACCGATTTGGAAAATCCGCCCGCATCGGTCGTCACCGTATATTTGCCGAGCGGCAGCAGCGGCGCACTAAAAAACCCGTCCGCATTGGTCATTATCGTTCGTTCCAATCCGGTTCCGCTGTTCTTAATATTGACCTTCGCGCCCGCGACCACCGCGCCGTTCGGATCGGTAACTGTTCCCTGAATCAATCCGGTCGAAGCCTGCGACTGAGCGAAAACTGCACAATTCAGAAGTAAAATGATAAAAATGCATGCCAAAAACCGAAAACTTCGATTCATAAATTTTTCCTCTTTTATATTTTTATTTTAAGTTTAAGCCGTTTCCTAACCGCATTTAACAAAAATTACAAGCCGGTCAAACCATTCGAAACGTAAAGTCGGAATGAGACTCAAAGTTAAATTCGGGTTAAAAAAATGTGAACGGATTATTATTGGATAGTTTGACTGGAAAAACAAATTTCGCCGTGTTAAATTTTTCGGTTTTGAAACTTGCCCCGAAAATGTTAATGGTTTGAGGCTGCAATCAGTTATAATTATCGAAGATGAAATCTTTCAAAATCAGAAACATCGAAATTAATCCGCCGATGACGCTCTCGCCGATGGCGGGCGTGACGGATTATACGTTTCGGCGTTTGATTAAACGGCGCGGCGGTGTCGGGCTGTCGGTGTCGGAATTTATTTCGGTCGAAGGTTTGACCAGACATAATCCGAAGGCGAAACGGCAGATGCGTTTTGCTGAAGAAGAACGTCCGTTTGCCGTCCAAATTTTCGGCGGCGAAGTTTCGCGGATGGCTTTGGGCGCAGAAATGGCGGAAGAAATCGGCGCGGATATTCTGGACATCAATTGCGGCTGCCCTGCACCGAAAGTCGTCAAAAAAGGCGGCGGTTCGGGACTTTTAAAAGATTTACCCAATCTTGAAACAATATTAAAAGAAATCAAAAAATCAATCTCGATTCCGCTCACCTTGAAAATGAGAATCGGTTACACTGATGCGACGATCAACGCCGTCGAAGTGGCAAAAATGGCGGAACAATGCGGTGTCGAACACATCCAGGTTCACGGGCGCACACGCGAACAGGCTTATAAAGGCTTGGCAAATTGGGACGTGATTCGCGCCGTTAAAGAAGCCGTTTCAGTTCCGGTTTCGGGCAACGGCGACATTACTTCCATCGAATACGGGATGAAAAAATGGCTCGATTCGGGCGTTGACGGCATCTTGATCGGGCGCGGCGCAATGCAAAACCCGTGGATTTTTCGCCAGTTTCAAGACGTTTTGGAAGGACGCGCACCGTATCAACCGGATTTAGCCGAGAAAAAATCCGTGTTGCTCGAATTTTTTGAAATGCTCCACGAAGAAATGGCGGAAATCGTCGCTCTCGGCAAAATGAAACAGCTCGCCGGACAATTTACCAAAGGCTTGGTCGGCGGCGCACAATTTCGCCAGACGCTCTATCATTCGCATTCGGCGCAGGAGATTTTGGACAATATCACGACTTATTTTGAAACATTAACCGACCGAAAAACATTCGGCGACGGATTGACCGAAGCTGACCGAGACTTGGAAATTATCTCGTGCGATGCTTTTTCTGAAGTGCAGCCGGATAATTCCAGAAAACAATCGCAAACCGCAGCTTAAAATTTCCCTGCCCGAATTTAAATATGAAACCATCCAGATTATTATTTATTGCCGTTTTTTTAGTTTCACTAAACGTCAATCTTAACGCGCAAACGACCGTTAAAAATTCCAAACCGGCGATTGTGCCGAATCAAATAAACCTCAAATCTTCACCGGCGTTCGCCGAATTGATTTTGCGAAAAACCGAATTGCTTGCCGATCTCGAATCGCTTTTAATCAGTTACACGGAAGAATTTCCGAAGATTAAAGAACTGCGCTTCGAGATTGATGCGCTTGATAAGGAAACGGCGCGACTGACAACTGTTAAAGAAAATTCAAAACTAACTTTGGCGTTGGGCAAACTGCTCGTTCGCAAAGCGGAGTTGACAACCGATTTCTGGAGTCTGCAAAAAAAATACGGCGACGAGCATCCTGACGTAAAACGCGCCAAACGCAAAATTGAAATTTACGAGAATGCGATTAAAGAAATTTTAAATTAGCTCAAACTCAAAAATTGAAAGCCGGACAAAAAAAGTGCGAAAGTCGTAAACAATCGCACTTTTTTTGAATTTATAATTTTTCAGCTTTAAAGAGTTTCTTCCAAAATCTCTTCCGACAAAATTTCATAAAGGTTCGAGGCTTCGGTTTTGGCGATTTGTTTTTTGTCGGGGATTTGCGAGATTTTTAGTTTCGTGATGCGGTTGCGGCGCGTGATTTCGAGTTCGTCGCCGGTTTTGATTTCTTTGCCGGATTTTGCCGTCTGACCGTTAATTTTAACTAATCCGGCATCGCAAAACTCCTGCGCCAAACTGCGACGCACGATTAAACGGCTGGTTTTGAGAAATAAATCGAGGCGCATAGGATTAATGGATAGTGGATAATGGATAATTAAGCAATTGTTTTGAATTATCCATTATCAATTATCCATTTTGAATTATTTAGCTTTCTTATCTGCGGTGCGTTCGTCGGCGAAGAGGATCGGGGAAACCAGCGGACGATAGGTGTCATTGATTTTGATGTATGAATCCTGCCGCAGATCGCTCATAAACTTTTTCTGTTCGGCGGGTGCGCGTTCGATGGTCAATGCTGTTCTGACGGCATTTTCGTCGAAAACCGAATCGCTGCTCGCGGCTGACCGCGCATCTACGCGCAATATTTCGATGCCGACTTTATCAATCTCGACCGGATTCGTCACACCGCCGACTTTGATATTTTTGATTGCCGAAGCAAATTTTTCGTCCATTTCCTTGACGTTGAGAGTTTTGCCGGTGTGATCTTCGCCTTTCGGATTGTCGGAATTTTCGTCGGTAATTTTTTTGAAATCCGCGCCCGTGCGAATCTGCGCGACCAGTTGATTGGCTTTTTCCATCACATCGGGTTCGGAACGTCCGGCGTAGCTTAAAAATATGTCGGTAATCGTCACGGTTTCGGGTTTGGTAAATTTATCTTTGTGCTGTTCGTAATAATCTTTCAAATCTTTCGGCGACGCGCTCAGATAAATTTTTCTCTGCACTTCTTCCTGCACGATCAGTTCTTTCGCCGCCTGTTTGCGCCAGAGTTCACGAATTTGCTGCGGATCCGTGCCGCTTGCCTGCATTTGTTTGTAGAGTTCGTCAACCGTTTTCAGTTTATACTGCCGCATAATTTCAAGAAAACGCTGGTTGACGTTGGTTTCGATTTCCTGATCCAAACCTTTATCCTTGGCTTTCTGAATCAGCAGTTCTTCATTGATGAGCGAAGCGATCAGTTCGCCTTTTTTATCGTCAACCAGTTTCTGCGCTTCTGCCGGAGTTTTGCCTTGCTGAACGAGCGAATCAACCGTCTCTTTAGCCTCGCGGTTGACGCGTGAGAGCGTAATCACGCTGTCATTGACCTGCGCGACGACTTCATCAATCACTTTGACATCGCTTTCCTGCGCGAAAACCGAGAAACTGAACGAAAATAAAATTGCAATCGAAAAAATTGCGGAGCCGATGTATTTCATTATTTACTCCCGAAATAGAATTTAACTGAAAATATTAGTCTGAAATGTGTATGTTTTGCAACTTGGGGTTTGATGCCGAAACTGCGCCGCAGGTTTCTTTGTAATGTTACGCGGTAATTTTACTGGAAATCTGCGGGCATCGAATCTTTGTTTAAATAGACGGTTTTCTCTCCCGAACCGCGTCCCGCCAATGAAAAAGAAATGTCCTAACTGCCAATTGATTAACTTTCCGAACGCGGAAAACTGTGCGCGTTGTCAGGCTGTTTTGTGCGAAATTGAAAGCATTTCCGAAAATGTCCCAGCCGCGCCGAAATTTCTGCGACGCGCTTTGATTTGCTGTGCCGTGATCGTTTTTATGCTCGCCGGATTTTACGGTTCGCTCGTTTTTTCGGCAAAATCTTTAAGCTCCGACGAACGAAAAAGCATCGAACGGGCGATTGCGATTTTAGAAGAAAAAGGTTTCTCCAAAGATGCTTTTTTGCTCAAAAATTTAACCGTATTTCGCGGCAGCGACAATTGGCTAAACGCTTCGGTCGAGAAAGATAATGCATATGCCGCGACTAATTTCCCGTTTGAGATCGTCACGATTTATCCGGACTTTTTTACATATTCGACCGACGACACCGAACGCGCCGCGATTCTCCTGCACGAAGCGCAGCATTTAAAAGGCGGCGGTGAAAAAGACGCTTACGAATTCGTCTGGCGCAACCGCAAAAATCTCGGCTGGACAAAAGAAACTTACGCCAAATCCGTCATCTGGATCAACGTCCGCAAACAAACCAAAGAATACGCGCCAAATATTTTCGTCTGCGAACTGAACGAAAATAAAGACTGCACCGAATAATTTAGCATTCGCGCCGCCTCCTCGAAAAATAATTTTTCAGTCATTACTTAAACCGCGATTTTGTGTAAAATAAATGTCGAAAGCTATGAGAGTTTTACACTTTTCATTATTCGCCGTTTTATTTTTATCGGTTTCCGCGTGTCATCCGGCGCGTCCGCTGACGGTTTCCGAAAAACCCGTTTCAATCAACGACATCAGAACCACACAGCCTTTGCCGCCGTCGAAACCTTTGGGCGAGATGAGTTGGACAAAATTTGACGGCATAACCAACGCCGACGGCGCGACCGAAACGCTCAAAAATCTGCGCGGCAAAGCCGTTGTTCTCGATTTTTGGGCAACAAATTGTCCGCCGTGTCTCGAAGAAATTCCGCATTTGAGAGACATTCAGGCGAAATACGGCAAAGAAAATATCCAAGTTGTCGGTCTGCACATCGGCGAACCGGACGACCGCCGGAGAGTGCCGGCGTTTGCCGAAAAATTAAAAATCGATTACACACTCGGCACACCGGACAACGATTTGACGGCGTTTATTTTTGCCGACACCGACAGCATTCCGCAAACCGCCGTTTTTGACCGCGACGGGAAACTCGTCGAAAAATTTATCGGTTTCGGCGAACAAACCAAAATTGATCTCGATGCCGCCGTCGTCCGCGCCGTCGGGAGGTGAGAGTTACGAATTACGAATTACAAATTACGAAATGATTAAACTTTAGATTGCAGACAACGATTCATTATTCACGATTTACGATTTACGATTTACGATTTACGATTTACTATTTGCTATTTACTTCATTATGAAAAATTACCGTTTATTTATCGCTGTTTTTATTGTGTTGTTTGTGTCCGTATTTGCCTCGAAAACTTCGGCGCAGATTACGGGCGGCTACGGAACGGCAGATTTAAAGTCTAAGGATTTGAAATCTGCCGCCGTTTTCGCCGTTGCCCGCGAAGGCAAAATGACCGGCAAACATTTGAAACTCGTGTCGGTTTCCAAAGCCGAACAACAAGTCGTCGCCGGACTTAATTACAATCTTTGTCTGAAAGTGCGCGACGGCAAAAAAACGCGCACCGCAAGCGCGATTGTTTATCAAAACCTCAAACAAAAATTTTCGCTGACCGATTGGAAATGGGACGAATGCACATCGCTGGCGGCTAATGAATGAAAAATGGAAAATAATTGATAAAAAAGGCGGCACAAATCTGATTTCGGCTTATTTATAATTTGCCTTCTACTATCTACTGATTACTGACTACTTAAAATTATGATTACACTAAACGAAGCAAGAAACATTATCGTTGCGGCTGAGAAAAAAGCCGTGGAAATCGGACAGCCGATGAATATCGCCGTGGTTGACGCGGGCGGCAATCTGGTCGCGCACGTTCGGATGGACAACGCGTGGATCGGCAGCGTCAATATCTCGATCAACAAGGCTTGGACATCACGCGCCTTTGATATTTCGACCAAAGATTTGGGCGAAAACAGTCAATCGGGCGATCAATTTTTCGGAATTCACGCCTCGAACGGCGGCAAAGTGATGATTTTCGCGGGCGGCATTCCGCTCAAAAAAGACGGCAAAGTCATCGGCGCAATCGGCGTTTCCGGCGGCAGCGGCGCACAGGATCATTCAGTCGCCGAAGCCGGCGCGGTCGGTTACGAAAAATAATTTCATCGAAATTTTTAGGCTTCAACGATATGACATTTCGCTGATAATCGTTGAAGCCTTATTGTTTTTCAAATAATTATTTAGCAGTCTGAAATCATCATCTGCAAAAATTGTCATAGCTCATTTCTTTTTGTATCATTAAATTGCGATGAATAAAACGGTTAAAAATAACGGCAATCAAAACGGCAAACGCGATTATTCGCATCTGCCGCGAGCGCGTGATTTTAAACTGCCTGAAAAAATCTCGCCCAAATTACAGGAATTAATGGACGCGACGCGCGAGGCAATGGAAGCATTACGGTTGGAAGAAGAAAAATATGGCAAAGTTCCCCGTTTTTGATACTTCGATTTTCTCATCTCACAAAAAAAAGGTTGAAAAAGACATAGCTTTCGCTTTGTTACCGTCAATCGTTTTATACGAACTGACGGCGACAAGCATTGACGAATCAACTCTGCAAAAGTATGACCGATGGCGCAAACTGCTGATTGCCAACGAACGATTTTTAACTCCGACCGCAACCGATTGGTGGGAAACCGCCAAAGCTATCCGACGACTTTACATCAAACGAACTTTTCCGGTCACAAAACTTAAAACATTACAAAACGACGCGCTAATCGCCCGTCTCGCCGTCAAAAATAAAGGCTTTGTCGTGACGATGGACGTTGACGATTACGAAATCATCAAACGTGAAATGCCGAAACTCGAAGTCGTTCCGGCGGATTATTTTTTCAGTTAAATTATGCGTGATATTCCGGTCGGCAACGGTTCGTTGCTGGTGACATTTGACGATAAATACCAGATTCGTGACGTGTATTTTCCGCACGTCGGGCAGGAAAATCATTCGGAAGGATTTCCGTTTCGGTTCGGCGTTTGGGCGGACGGCGAATTTTCGTGGATTTACGAAGACGAATGGCGGCGCGAACTGAAATATCTGCCCGAAACGCTCGTCACCGATGTCGGATTAACCAACGAAATTCTCGGTTTGCGGATCGTCTGCAATGATACGGTTTCGAGTCACGAAAACATTTTTCTGCGGCGCATTCGTGTCGAAAATTTGTTTGAACGGCAGCGCGAAGTGCGCGTTTTTCTGCATCAGGATTTTCGAATTTACGAAAACAAGGTCGGCGATACGGCGTTTTACGATCCTGAAAGTTTGTCGCTCATTCACTACAAAAAACACCGCTATTTTTTAATTAACACCGCGCCGCATTTTGAAAAATTTTCAACCGGACGCAAGGCTTTCCGCGAACAGGAAGGAACGTGGCGCGATGCCGAAGACGGCGTTTTGTCGGGCGGCGCAAAGACCGAAGGTTCGGTTGATTCGACCGTGCAGATGAATTTCACGCTCGCGCCGAAGGAAACTTACGAGTTTTATTATTGGATCGCCGCCGCCACTTCTTACGAAGAAGCGTGTCGTTTGAACGCTCATATTTTGAGCCGCAAACCGGCAAACTTTCTCGCCTATACGCAGAATTACTGGCAGGCTTGGGTCAATAAAAACGACACCGATTTTGACGGCTTGCCTGAGAATATCGTTGATTTTTACAAGCGTTCGCTGCTCATCATCAATACGCAGGTTGACCGCGACGGCGCGATTTTGGCGGCGAATGATTCGGACGTGACCGAACGCGCGACCGATCATTACAGCTATCTGTGGACGCGCGACGGTGCATTTGTCGCCAATGCGCTCGACCTCGCCGGTTACGTTCATCTGGCGCGAAACTTTTTCCGCATCTGCTTCGACATCGTTCACCGCGACGGTTATTTTCTGCAAAAATACAATTCCGACGGGACGGTTGCTTCCGGCTGGCATACTTCGTGGGATATTTCCGGCGAAAAATCGCAGCTTCCAATTCAGGAAGACGAAACCGCGCTCGTCGTCTGGGCTTTGTGGGAACACTACGACCGTTACCGCGACCTCGAATTCGTCCATCGAATGTATCCGAAACTGGTCGTCAAATGCGCCGATTTTATGGTCGGTTTTCGTCACGAAGAAACAGGTTTGCCCGCGCCGAGTTGGAATCTGTGGGAAGATCGTCGCGGCATTCACACGTTTACCTGCGCGTCGGTTGTCGCCGGGTTAAAAGCGGCGGCAAATTTTGCGCGTCTCTTTGCTGAAACCGACCGCGCCGAAGTTTACGAAACGGCGGCGGACGAAATCACCGGAGCGATGCGCGAACATCTCTACAGCCGCGAAAAAGGCAGATTTATGCGTGCGCTCCATTTTCACAGCGACGACGTTTACGAACCCGACTGGACGATTGACGCTTCGCTGTTCGGCACGTTTTATCTCGGCGCGTTTGCCGCCGACGATGAAATGGTCAGAAACACGATGCGGGCGGTCGAAAAAAATCTCTGGGTCAACACCGAAATCGGCGGCGTGGCGCGTTTTCAAAACGACGGTTATGTGCGCGTTTCCGAAAAAACGACCGGCAACCCCTGGTTTATCTGCACGCTCTGGCTGGCGGATTATCGAATAGCGATTGCCGAATCGAAAAAAGATTTGCGCGGCGCACTCGAAATTTTGGACTGGACGACCAAACGTGCTTTAGCGTCCGGCGTGTTGGCTGAACAAATCAATCCGCTCAACGGCGAACACATTTCCGTCTCGCCGCTCACCTGGTCACATTCGACCTTTGTCGCTACCACTCAGAATTATTTGCGTAAACTTTCTCAAATAAATGAAAAGGCGTAGAATGCTTGCAGGTCAAAGATTATGGACAAAATCATCGAAGCAACCTACGACGGCGAAGTTTTTCGTCCCGATGAGCAAGTTGACTTGCCTTCCGATACGAAAGTCAAGATTCATATCGAAGACGAGCAATCGAAAAAAAAGCCGGAAAAAAATAAAAGCGAACCTTACGCTTTTTTGAAATATCTCGACTCGGTAAGTATTGATGCGCCCGCCGATTATGCCTCCAATCTCGATGAATATCTTTATGGAGGAAAATCTTTGGAATGAAAGGAGAAATTCTTTTCGATACGTTTTTTGCAATTGCCAGAGCCTCAAATAAAGATCAGTTTCATCAAAAAGCCAAATTTTGGTCGAACAAAATACAAACGGAAAAAATTCCGGTTGTGATTACTCAAGCCGTAATTTTAGAAATCGGCAATGCTCTTGCCAAATCAAGATTCCGGCAAGTTTGTATAGGTTTGCTCAATAGCTTTGAAGAATCCGAAAATACGACAATTATCGGAATGACCAACGAACTTTACGAAAAGGCTTTCGAGCTTTTCAGCAGTCGTCCCGACAAAGAATGGGGATTAGTTGACTGCATTTCATTCGTCGTGATGCGCGAACGCGAAATCGAAGCGGCATTAACCGCCGACGAACATTACATTCAAGCCGGATTTAGGGCATTATTGAGAGAAGATTAATTTATTTATGCGAAGAGCCAAAATTTTAGCCACACTCGGACCCGCGTCGAATACGCAGGACACAATCGAAGCGATGATTCACGCCGGACTGAACGCCGTCAGAATCAATATGTCGCACGGGACGCAGGACGAACATGCCGAAACAATTAAACGCGCCAAAGCCGCCGCCAAAAAACTCGACCGTCCGCTGGCGATTCTGGTTGATTTGTCGGGACCGAAAATCCGCACCGGACTTTTGCAGAACGCCAAACCCGTGATGCTCGAAGCCGAAGCCGAATTCGTCATTACTTCGCGCGATATCGAAGGCAATATGCACGAAGTTTCGACTAATTTCAAAGAGATTCCGAAACTCGTCAAAAAGGGCGACAAAGTTTTGCTCGACGACGGCGCGATTGAACTCGAAGTCAAAAAAGTGTCGAAAACCGATGTCACGACGCGCGTTATCAACGGCGGCATTTTGTCCGAACGCAAAGGCATTAATCTGCCGAATACCAAACTGCCGATTCCGTCTTTGACCGACAAAGACCGCGTGGATTTGAACTGGGCGATGACGCAGGACGTTGATTACATTGCGCTTTCGTTTGTCCGGCAAGGTCAGGATTGCAAGGAAGTGCGCGACATTATCAAAAAACTCAACACGCGCAAATGGGGCAGACCGATGCTCGTCGCCAAGATCGAAAAGGCGGAAGCGATTGAAAATCTCGACGATATTATCGAACAAACCGACGGCGTGATGGTCGCACGCGGCGATCTCGGCGTAGAAACGAGCGCGGAACTCGTTCCCGTTTATCAAAAACAGATCATCGAAAAAGCCGTGATGAACGACAAATTTGTCATCACGGCGACGCAGATGCTCCAGTCAATGACCGATAATCCGCGCCCGACCCGCGCCGAAGCGTCGGACGTGGCAAACGCGGTTTGGGACGGAACCGATGCCGTGATGCTTTCGGCGGAGACGGCTTCCGGCAAATATCCGATTGAATCGGTAGCGACGATGAAACGAATTATTGATTCGGCGGAAACCGTCAAAGTCGGCAAATTAAAACGCCCGGTCAAATTCGGCGAAGAACCGACCGGCAGAACTTCGCAGGCGATCTGCAAAGCCGCCGCCATCTGCGCCCGCGAAATGCTGACCGAAAAAGTCGCGGTTTTCACCGAATCCGGTTTAATGGCGCGAAGGCTTTCGAGCATTCGTTCGGGTTTACAGACATTTGCATTAACGAATACGGACGAAGTTCGCAACCAACTCGCGTTAATTTGGGGCGTTGAACCGCTCTGTCAGGAAAAGTCCGACACGACCGAAGCACTGCTAAAATCAGGTGAAGCGACGCTGCTCAAAGCCAAAGTGGTAGATAAAGGCGAAACAATCGTGATGATGGCAGGCAGACTTTCAGGTTTAGGCGTTTCGAGTTCAATCGTCGTCTGGACAATCGGCGAAAATGTTCCAAGACGCTAGTCAGAAACGTCTGCGTCAGCGGACGGCGAAATGTTTGCCGACAAAGTTCTCACGCTCAATCAAAAACCGTCTGCCTAAACAGACGGTTTTATTTTTTTTGTAAAAATTTTATAGTTTAGCCGTCCGCCGTCCGCTGACGCAGGCGGTTCTGACGTTTAATGTCTGCCGCGTGAGTAGAGTCGAACCGGCGGAAGCCGGTTGCCGTAGCGGTTATTGTTGTAATAATAAAATCCGCCGCTGCCGTATGAATAGCTGGAACGCTGAACATTGCCGTTGCCGTGATGTTGCTGATTCCGGTAATAATCGCGCGGATTATTTTGATAAGTGTAATAACCGAACGGCGCGTAACCGGAATTGGTTTGAAGATAAGTTCTCTGCACAATCGGCTGATTGTATGAATTATTCGCCGCTGCCGCCTGAGTTTCCGCCTGTTCGCGCAGAGCCTGTGTGCGCTCGTCCGCCAGACGTTCAACCCGTAGACGCGCCGCGACTTCGGCATTTTCACGCCGTTTCCGCTCTGCGCTTTTCTCCAAATCTTCGGGCGAAGGCATTCCGAGTTTCGCGTAATTTTCACGATATTCGCGCTCCGTCCGGAGACGTTTTTCTTTGAATTTCTCCAAATCGGCGTTCGTAATATTTTTATTTTGCGCCGCCGCCAAACCGCTCAAACCGAACACGCACGTTAAAACTAAAAACAATCTTCGACTCATATTTTTTTCTCCTTCGATGCTTCGATTATAGCATCGAAAACACAGTTGCAAAGAAAATTTGCAGGATAAAAAATATGAGAAATAGAACACGGATTGGGCGGATTTGGCAGGATTAAGACGGATTATATTTTTGAAAAAATCCAATTAATCCGCCCAATCCGCCCAATCCGTGTTCTATTTCTTAAAATCTCCCGTTAAAACCCGAAATTCACACCGACCCGCGCCGTTCGGCGGAAGGTTTGAAAACCGTTTTCGTAATACTCGTAATTAAGCAGATTTTCAATCGTCCCGTAAACAC
This sequence comes from Pyrinomonadaceae bacterium, assembly GCA_965247235.1. GTDB lineage: Bacteria > Acidobacteriota > Blastocatellia > Pyrinomonadales > Pyrinomonadaceae. Next base: position 3,360,999 of record OZ252004.1, on the reverse strand, counting down.
GCAGATTAAACTTTTCTTTATTAAACGGAAACGTATAACCGCCGGTCAGATCGGCTTTGCGGTTGCCTTTGAAACGATAGATATAGGTCGAAAAATTCTCGTTGCTAAAAATCGGAGCGAGATATGAATCGGACGCGAGAAAATCGAGATTTACCCACGCGCGTTTGAATCTCTGCGTTGCCACCAGCGTCAATTGATTTTTCGGAATGCCGAGCGTTTCGATATTTGAATTGCCCGAAACCTGCGGCGCACGCTGATCGCTGTTAGTAAAGGTGTATGACGCGAAAACGTCGGTCGAATTCGTCGCGCGAACCTGACCGCTCAATTCCGCGCCGCGAGCGATGCCGCCTTTCGTGTTCAGATAACCGCCGAAAGGTCGCGTTGTCGTGCCGATATTCGCAACGGAATTGCCGAATCCGACTGTGTTAATCAACTTCGTATAAAAATAAGTCGCCGAAAGTTTGGCGCGGTCGGTCAACAAATTTTGTTCGATGCCGCCGTCGTAGGCGATTGATTTTTCCGGTTTCAAATTCGGATCGCCGAGCGCGACAAATTGGTTCGGCGTAGAAAAATCGTCGTAAAACGTGCCGAAGCGTTCATACAGCGAAGGCACTCGATAACCGTTGCCGACGTGGGCGCGAATCTTCGTTTTCGACCGTTCAAAAAAGTATGAAGCCGCGCCGTCAAAAGTGTATGCGTTCGGCGGATTTGAAAGCGTCAAATTCGTATAAGGCGCGTTGGTCAAACTGAATGACGGCGTTTTCAAATTAAAAATCTGGGCGCGAAAACCGCCTGCAATTTGCAGTCTGTTCTGCATTAATTTGAGCAGATTCTGCGCGTAAAAAGTATTGCCCGACTGTCTCGCCCGCGTCAAAAAATTGCCCGCACCGCTTGGCGTAAAACCGTCGTTGCCGTATTTTTCGTTCTCGAATTCGTAGCCGAAAGTCAGTTCGTCGAAACGGCTCGGCGTGTAATTTAACTGCGCGTTTGCCGTGTTGATTAAACCTTTGAAAACGCTCGTTGACGCGCTTTGAAAACCCGTGCCGAGTATGCCGTTGTCGTTTTTGCGCTGTGTTCGCAACCCTTGATAGGTCGCGCGAAAGATTAGTTGATCGCTCAAAATCTGCGTCAAAGCGAACTGACCGATAAACGACTGCGATTTTTGAAAATTGTCGGGATCGTTCGCGTCGGGAAGAAAATTTGCGCCGCCGCGATTAAGCGAATTAAATGAAACGCCGCTGTTGTAGCGTTTGAATTCGCTGCGCGAAAGCGGAATCGCGTTGATTATCGTTGCGGCTGACGGAGATGTCGCGCCGAATGCCGTGTCAGGACTCGAATTCGTCCGAACATATGCGTCGGTCACATAAATTCTGCCGGAAATATTGGTTTTGGTGAACGGGTTATATTCGACGCGCGTCTGAAAATTGGTGTTGTGCGCGTTGTCCTGCCCGTCAATCCCGCGCGTATAGACGGTGCGCGAACCGCCGAGATTAAACCCGAATTTGCCGTCGTTCGTGCCGTCGGAAAAATTGGCGCGAAAACGTCCGAGACCGTAACCGCCGAACGCGCCGCCGACGTTGCCGTGAAAGCCCGATTTCGGTTTCGGCGTTTGAAAATCAATCGTCCCGCCGATGGCATTCGTGCCGTAAAGCGACGAACCCGAACCGCGCAAAACTTCGATTTTCTCGACGCTGTTCAAAGTAAAATCAGACAAAAACGGCGAAGCGTCGCCCGTAATCGCCGAAGCATCACGAAACCGAATCCCGTCAATCAAAATCGCCGTGTCCTGATTTCGCAAACCGCGCGTCTTAATCGTCGCCGTCCGCCCGAATCCGCCAAGCTGCTGAACGCGAAAACCCGGAATCGAACGCAAAGATTCAGCCAGCGAAAAATCGGCGCGGTCGCGTAATTCCTGTGCTTCAATAACGTTAACGGTTTTGGAAACTTGTTCAATTGTTTGTGCTGCTCCTGCGGAAATAAAAACTTTGGGTATTTCAGGAAGTGCCAACCATTCGTGTGATTGACAATCGTTTGGAACGACAATATTTTGTTCCTTCAAATCTCCTTCTAATAAAATCAAAGGATTTTCTTTAAACAACTCATAACTCGGACCGTATTGTTTATCTCCGATAAGAGCAAAATAGTTACCGGCAGGAACATTTTCAAATCGGTAAAATCCGGTTTCATTCGTTTCTGCTAAAACTCTTACTTGTTGGTTATCAATTTTTATAAGCTGCACACTGGCAGTTTTATGCGGCATACCGCAAAGAGTTACTATGCCGGTTAACGTTGCGCCCTTTTGTGCTAATGCTCCGATTGTCAAAAAACAAATTAAACTTAAAACTTTTATAATTCTCATATTTCTCCTTTTCCGCCCAGCGCGGAAATTGGTTAATTGCCTCAACAAACAGGCAAAGTTCCCGGCTTTTTCAGTTAGCAGTTAGCAGTCAACAGTTATCAATTTCTTGCTGATAACTGTTGACTGCTAACTGCTAACTGACTCACGGTTGCGTGGGCAGTCGCGGAATTGCACCGCGTTCCTCTGCGTCGTTTGTCATTTTTGACTGGAGCGCAAGCGGCTCGCTTGCAAGCGTTTGAAAAACGCTAACGAAGTGTTGACAACATTCGACTTGAAAATAATCACACTTCGTTTTCGCGCTTTCGCGCTTTCGCGCTCAATGCAAGCGAGCCGCTTGCGTTCCAGTCTTTGCAAGCGAGCCGCTTGCGTTCCAGTCTTTGCAAGCGAGCTGCTTGCGTTCCAGTCTTTAATAAATAGCTGTCACTCTTCTTTTTCCGCTCGACGGGTTTTCGTCAAGCAAAACATTGACGTTAAAAACCTCTTGCAGATTTTCTCTCGTCAAAACCGTTTCCGGCGTGCCTTTCGCGGCAATCGCACCGTTTTTCAGCAAAATAATCTCGTCGGCAAATTCCGAAGCAAGATTAATATCGTGCGTAATCACAATCGCCGCTGCGCCCGATACCGCAGTCGGGACGACCGCGTTGCACCGCTCTTTTATCAATCGAAACAGCAACGCCTGATGCGCCAAATCCAAGTTTGCGGTCGGTTCGTCGAGCAGCAAAATCCGCGCTTCGGTCGTCAATGCTCTTGCTAAGACAACGCGCTGACGTTCGCCGCCGGAGAGCCGGTTCATCAGGCGGTTTTCGTAATTCGCCAAATCACACTGCGCCAAATTATTCAGAGCAATCTGCAAATCGTCGGCGGTTTCCCAACTGAAACCCGCGTTATGCGCGAATCTGCCCGCCAGCACGAATTCTAAAACCGACACCGGAAATTTTGTTTCGGTTTCCTGCGCGATGACGGCGATTTTTCGGGCGATTTCGCGGCGTGAATATGCGCCGATGTTTTTGCCGTCCAGTAAAATCGCGCCGTTCGCCACCGCCAAACCGCCGTTCAAAGATTTCAAAATCGTCGTTTTCCCCGCGCCGTTCGCACCGAGAAGCGCAATTATTTTGCCCGCCTTCAATTCAAACGAAATGCCCTGCACGACCGCGCAAACGCCGTAATTAATGGAAATATTTTTAACTTCGAGCATTTACTTTTGCCACGAATTACACGAATGAACACGAATGATTATTTTTATTTATTCTTTATTCGTGTTCATTCGTGTAATTCGTGGCTAATTCTTCCTCAACAAATAAATAAACAGCGGCGCACCGATTAATGCCGTGATCGCGCCGACGGGCAACTCTCGCGGCGCGATTGCGGTTCGCGCCACGGTGTCGGCTAAAATGACGAAAATTGCGCCCGCGATTGCCGAAAACGGGATCACCAGACGGTTATCGCTGCCGACCGTCAGGCGAATCAGGTGCGGCACGATCAGCCCGACGTAGCCGACCGAACCGCTTGCCGCGACCGAAATGCCGACGAGTGCCGAAGCCGTCGTGAAGACAATCAAACGAACGCGATTCGTCTCGACACCGAAATCGAAAGCGTCGCGCTCGCCGATCATCATTAGATTTAAGGCTTTCGCCTGCGAACTCAAAATAATCGTGCCGAGCGTCGCGCAAATCAAGGTCGTGTAAAACCCGTTTTTCGTCGCCTGCGACAAATCGCCAAGCAGCCAGAACGTGAACGAACGCAGTTTCGCCGCATCGAGCAGAGTCGTCAGTAAAACGAGCAGCGAAGACAGAAACGTCGTCACGATCACACCCGACAAAACCAATCTTTCGACGTTCATTCCGGCGCGTGATTTCGCCATCTGATAAACGGTGAACGTCGCCAAACCTGCGCCGATGATGGCGAAAACCGGACGCGCCCAATCGTCTCCGGCGAAAAAAACGAACGCCAGCATCGTTCCCAAAGCCGCGCCGTTCGACACGCCGAGCAGATAAGGTTCAGCCAAAGGATTTCGCAAAAGCGACTGTAAAGACGCGCCCGCCAACGCCAAACTCGCGCCGACACACGCACCGAGCAGAACACGCGGCAGACGAATATCAAACAAAATCGTTTGCTGATTTTCGCTTAATTCAAAGAACGAAAGTTTTTCGCTGCCAAAATAAATCGCGGCAACTAAAGCCAAAATCAGCAAAACCGATAACGCCAAACCGAACTTAATGATTTGCGGTTTGCGATTTGCGATTTGCGATTTCTGACTGTTTATCTGCACTGGGCGTTAAATCTTGAATTTTGGTTTCAACAAGCTGTTCACTAATTTTTTTGTGTAGCGCATCCGTTTCTTACTTTCCAAAACTTCCTGTCAACTTACTGCAACTCTGAAAACTTCCTGTCAACTATTTACTTAAATCCGCCGTCAATTGTTCCAATCCGTCGAAGATTCGCGGACTTGGGCGCGACAATAGATCGGCTTGGATTTTGTAAACTTTGCCGTTTTTGACCGCATCGGAATTTTTGAAAACTTCGTTCGGTTCGAGATTGTTCGGACTTTCCGACAAAATTATCACGTCGGGATTAAGCGCGAGCGCGGTTTCCTTGCTGATTTTCGGATACGCCGTCGGCAGATTATCGGTGACGGACGCGCCGCCCGCGCGATTGATCAGATCGGTCATAAACGATTCGTGACCGATGGTGTAAAGCGATTCTTTATCAATCTGCACGAAAATTTTCGGCTTTGCAGTATTTTTCGCCTTCGCCTGAATCGCCTGCGAACGCTTTTGCAGACTACCGACGAGCGCGGCGGCTTGCGTCTGTGTGCCGAAAATTTCGCCGAGCTGCGTCAGATTTTTCAGCACATCTTCGAGATTTTTCGGGTTTTGGACAAACACCTGTATATTTTGGCTTTCGAGCGTTTTCGTAAAATTTTCAATCTGCGAAGCGGTCGAAACCAAGACGATCTCCGGTTTGAGTGCGATGATCGTTTCCATATTCGGATTCAAAGTATCGCCGATTTTTTGAATCTTTTTCGCGTCTTCCGGGAAATCGCAATACGTCGTCACGCCGACCAGTTTGCCGCCCGCGCCGACCGCGAAAGCGTTCTCCGTCAGGTTCGGCGCAAGCGAAACCGCACGTTCGAGATTGAGCGGAATTTTAATCGTTCTGCCCAGATCATCAATTATTTCGCGCGTCGGCACATCATCGGCAGTCGTCGCAGTCTGATCGCGGCAACCCGTCAAAACGAATAAAACAGCCGCGAAAATCATCAGCATTCGCCCGAAATTTGTCGCCGCATTCAGTTTTCCAAATATATTTTCCAAAATAAAATTCCCGCCTTTTTCGCTTCAAAAAAACGAGAAAGACGGGAATTAATTTAAAAGTTTATTAGTTTAAAGAATCCGCATCAGCCCCGAATGTCTTGACGCGAAACATTCAATACCGGCAAACGATTCGAGGCAGGTTTCCTGACTTTGGCAGTTATCAGTGAGCAGTGAGCAGTTATCAGTTTGTTTATATGATAACTGCTCACTGCTCACTGATAACTGCCTTCACAGTGGCGCGACCGTGCGGGATTTTCACCCGGCTTTCCCTTTTGATGTGCCGATTCTTGAAAAAACGGCACCTCGAACGTCTGAATTATAAAAGAACCTTTTCCATCGAATTAAAAAATCGTGAAAGGCAAGGTATCACAAATTTTCAGCCCAAGTCAAAACCTTCGGATGTTAGCAACGAATGATTTCGGACGAAAAACCCGTTAAATATTTGAAGATAAATATTTTTCTCCGCCGATTTTTATCGGCAGAGACGCTTCAGCGAACTTTGACCGACGGCTCGACCGACATTCCCGGCGCGAGCAGATGCGCTTTATCATCGTCCGGCTGGCGGTCGAAAACTATTTTAACCGGAACGCGCTGGACGACTTTGACATAATTTCCCGTCGCGTTTTCCGTCGGCAGAACCGAAAATCGTGCGCCGGTTCCCGCCTGAAAACTTTCGATTTTGCCTTCAAATTTCTCGTTCGGGTAAGCATCAACTTTGATTTCGACCGCCTGACCGACACGCATCAGTTCGAGCTGCGTTTCCTTAAAATTTGCCGTCACCCAGATTTCGTTCGACCGTGAAATCGCCATCAGAGCCGCTCCGGGCTGAACATATTGACCGACTTCGATATTTTTGCGGGCGATAAATCCGTCTTCCGGCGCGAAAATTTTCGTGTAGGTCAGATCGAGTTCCGCCTGACTGACGGCGGCGCGTGCCGTTTCGATGTTTGCTGCACTCGTCCCGACCTGCGTTTCGCTGACGGCGATGCGTTCCGGCGCGGCTTGCGCGTCCTGAAGTCGTCCGGCTGATTCATTAACCTGCGACTGCGTTAAGTCAATCTGAGCGACCGATTGCTGATAATTTTGCTGCGCGACGGCAACATTCGCCTGCGCTTCACCGACACGCGAGGCGGCAGCTTCAGTCTGTTTTCGCGCCGCGTCGAGCTGCGCCTGCGCGGTCTGCAAAGCGGTCAAACCCTGATCTAAAAGCTGTTTGGAAATATCGCCGTTATCGTAGAGATTGAGGCGGCGATTGTATTCTTTCTGCGCGAGATTGAGATTGGCTTCCGCCTGCGGAATCTGCGTTCGCGCCTGTGCCAGATTTGCCTGCGCGGTTTTAACGGCGGTTTGCGCCTGCGTTATTTGTGATTGTTTGGCATCCGCCGCCCGCGCCGTCTGCTGAACATTCGATTTTGCCGTTTCAACATTTGAACGCGCCTGCGTCTGACTTGCCTGTGTGGTTTTGCGCGTTAAGTCAACCTGCGCCTGCGACTGATTTTTTTGCGCTTCGGCGGCACGAAGCTGTGCTTTCGCCTGTTCGAGCCGCGCCTGCAAATCCTGAGTATTTAATTCGAGCAGCAAATCGCCTTTATGAACCTGCTGATTTGATTTAACGTAAACCTTGGTCACATACGAAGCAACTTTCGGACTGATTTGGATAATATCGCCGTCAATAAACGCATCGTCGGTTGATTCGAACTGACGCGCATAAAGCCAGTAAATCAACCCGCAAACACCGGCGACCAGCAAAACCGCACCGACGATTATCATCGGCAGTTTGCTGCGCGGTTTTTTTTCTTCGGATTCTACTTCTTTTGTCTTTTCGTCAGTTGGTTTTTCCGCTTCGTCTTTCGCCTTTTCAGATTCGGAGTTTTCCGCCGCGCCGTTTTCTTTGCCCGTCTCATCCGTCGTCTCCGCCTGTGTTTCTTTCCCTTCGCTCGTCTCTTTTTTTTCTTCGTTCATTGCTTAAAATTAAAACCCCATCACAAGTAAGTAAGCACTTACTTTTATCTCATTTTTCAAATCATTTGTCAATTTGAGTAAACTTTCACAAGGATTAAATCCAATGTTTACAAAGCTCAAATGGCTGTCGTTCGTGCGGTAAAACATTTGTGATACGATTAAAACCGGAATAAAAATGAGAGAAAACATCGAAACCACACGCCTTGCAAACGGCTTAACGATTCTGACCGACAAAATGCCCGACGTGCGTTCGGCGACGCTCGGATTTTTTTACAAAAAAGGCGCACGGCACGAACCGTCGGAGTTGAGCGGCATTTCGCATTTCATCGAACACACCGTTTTCAAAGGCACAAACAAACGAACCGCGCTCGAAATAGCGATTGAAACCGACCGTCTCGGCGGCAATCTCGACGCTTTTACGATGCACGAAGAAACCGGGTTTGCGATCAAGGTCGTAGATAATCAACTCGAAAAAGCCTTCGATTTACTGGCGGATTTATTAACCAATCCGCGTTTTGACGAAAAGGAATTAAAGCGCGAACAAAAGGTTATCATCGAAGAAATCAAGATGACCGACGATTCGCCGGAAGATTACCTGGGCGAGATTTTCAACGAAAAACTTTTCCCCGATCATCCGCTCGGATTCTCGATTGCCGGAACGCCGAAAACCGTGCGGACTTTTAACAGCGAAGTCACGCGAAAATTTCACACGGAAACATTCGCTCCGCAAAACTTGATAATCGCAGCGGCAGGAAATCTCGAACATAAGCAAATTGCCGGGTTAGCAGAAAAGTTTTTCGGAAGCACTACAAAATCAATCCGAAATCCAAAATCTAAAATCCAAAATCCCGCGCTTGCCGCACCGATTCTGATTAAACGCAATCCGAATCTCGAACAGGCGCATTTAATTATCGCCGCACCGTTTGTTGATGCCAAAAGCGAACGGCGTTATGCGGCGGACATCCTGACAAACGCGCTCGGCGGCGGAACTTCGTCGCGTTTGTGGCAAAAAATCCGCGAAGAAAAAGGCTTGGCATACAGCGTCGGCGCAAGCGCGGCGATGTATCTCGACTGCGGCGTATTTTCGATTTACGCCGGAACTTCGCCGAAACAAACCGGCGAAGTTCTCGACATTTCGCTCAAAGAACTGCGAAATGTCGTCAAAAACGGCATCACCAAACAGGAACTCGAACTCATCAAAGAACAAACCGTCGCCTCGATTTTATTAGGTCTGGAAGATTCGAGCGTCCGCGCCGGAACTCTGGCAAGATTAGAAATGGTTCACGGTCGCCAAATCTCGCTCGAAGAAACCTTGCAGAAAATCGAAGCCGTGACCATCGAAGAAGTGCAGGAATTAGCGCGTGAATTTTTCCGGACCGAAAAAATCGCATTCGGCGCACTGGGCAATCTCAACGGCTTGAAAATCAAACGCGACCGACTGGAGATATGATGAGAAGTGAAATTAAAATGGAAAATTTAATTCTGCGAAAATACGAATTAGCTTTCGCGCCGTTGCTCTTTGAAGCGGCAATTGAATCGAAAGGCGGCGAATTTTCGCGTTGGATGCCTTGGTGTCACGAAAATTATTCAGCCGCCGAAGGCGAAAGTTTTATCAGGCAAAGCATTGAAAACCGGAAAACTCAAACAGAATTCGATTTCGCAATTTTTGATGCCGAAACAGAGGAATTTCTAGGCGGAGTCAGCCTTAATTTGTTTAATTCGCACCGCAAACTGGCGAATCTCGGTTATTGGATTCGCATCCGCAGACAAAATTGCGGAATTGCACACACGGCGGCAAAAATTTTGGCAAAAACCGCTTTTGAAGATTTGGATTTAAATCGAATAGAAATTGCAGCTGCAATCGAAAATATTCCAAGCCAAAAGACGGCGGCAAAATCAGGCGCAACCCGTGAAGGGACTTTACGCCAACTTCTAAATATCGGCGGCAGAATTCACGATGCGGCAATGTTTTCGTTCATCCGCGAAGATTTCAAATAAATGCCTAACATCAGCGAATATTTCGGCGAGATAGACATTTATCTTTTCGACCAGATTCTAAAAAACCGTTTCGCGCCGGAGATGAAAATTCTCGATGCAGGCTGCGGCGGCGGTCGCAATCTGGTTTATTTTCTGCGCGAAAAATTTAATGTTTTCGCGGTTGACGGCAATCCTGATGCGGTTGAATATGTGCGGCATCTTGCGCGAATGCTTGCGCCGGAAATTTCAGCCGAAAACTTTCAACTTTCAGCAATCGAAAAAATGTCTTTTGCCGACAATAGCTTTGATTGGGTTTTGAGCAACGCCGTGCTTCATTTTGCCGAAAACGAACAGCAATTTGATGCGATGCTGCGCGAAATGTGGCGCGTTCTGAAACCTTCGGGCATTTTGTTTGCGCGGCTTGCTTCAAATATCGGCATCGAAAATAAAGTCGAGAAAATTGCCGAACACCGATATTTACTGCCCGACGACAGCGAAAGATTTTTGGTTGACGAAGAAATGCTGATCGAAAAAACGCAAAATCTCGGCGGATTTTTGATTGAACCGATCAAAACGACCAACGTCCAAAATCTGCGCTGTATGACGACTTGGATAATGCAAAAATAAATGCAGCGTCAAAGCCCGGAGCGCGGATATTCCTGTCCGCGTGAGCGTTCGCTTCGGACGCTCAAACAGCCTCAACAAACAAATTATTCAGGGTAAAGAGTGTCAAATGCATCAAAGTTTTCACTCGTTTGAACTTTGCTTGAGAGCAAACGCTCATTGCCGGCTGGCAGCCGGCGTTCCGTCAGGAATATTTTATCGGATCAATCTCGCCCGCGCGTTCAAATCCGCGCAGACGCAACGCGCACGAATCGCACGTTCCGCAGGCTAAATCTTCGCTGCGGTAACACGACCAAGATAATTCAAGCGGCGCGTTTAATTCGATTCCCTTTCGCACGATTTCGGCTTTTGAAAGTTCGATGATCGGCGTGATTATTTTTATCTGCGTTTCGGGTTTTGTTCCCGCGTCAATCGTCTTTTCAAACGCCGCGTAAAACTCCGGTCGGCAATCGGGATAACCGCTCGAATCTTCGGCAACCGCGCCGACGTAAATCGAATTCGCGCCTAAAACTTCCGCCCAACTCGTCGCAATCGCCAGCATATTCGCATTACGAAACGGCACATAACTCGTCGGAATCGCCGTTGATTCCAAATCCGCTTCCGAAACTTCGATTGACGAATCGGTCAAACTCGAACCGCCGATTTTCGCCAGATATTCAATCGAAACTTCGAGCCTTTTTTCCACGCCGTAAAAATCCGCAATATTCTTAAAAGCCTGTCGTTCACGCCGTTCCGTGCGCTGTCCGTATGAAATATGCAGAAACGCGATTTCGTTATTTTCCTGCTTCGCAATCGCCGCCGTGACGCACGAATCCATTCCGCCGGAAACCAGACAAATTGCGATTTTGGATTTTGGATTTTGGATTTTGGATTCAATCATCTTTATTTTTAACTTTGCGAACTTTGCGGCTTTGCGGGAAATCTTCTGCCGCAAAGCCGCAAAGTTCGCAAAGAAATCAAACTCCGTGAACGTCTTTGCCCCAGATATATTTATGCAGTTGCAGGTTCAAACGCACCTGCAAACCGCTTTTGGCAACAGTTTCGGCGATTTCCTGTAAATTTTCAATTCCGAAAATCGGCGAGATCAATATTTCTTTGGCATTGGTTTGCAAATTATATTTGCCGATAACTTCGCGGGCGAATTCCCAATCGTTTAAGTCGGCAATAACAAATTTTATTTCGTCTTTTTCTGCGTTTAATCGTTCGAGATTCGCCCAGTAATTTCTTTCGCTTTCGCCGGACGCGGGACATTTAACGTCTAAAATAATTTTCGCGCGGCGGTCAACATTTTCAATCGAAAAATATCCGCCGGTTTCGATTAAAACTTCGTAGCCGTCGTCTAACAACTTGGAAATAAACGGGTAAACATTTTTCTGCGCGAGCGGATCGCCGCCAGTTACTTCGACTAAATCGCAGCCGAAATCTTTTAATTTGGCGAAAATATCATCGAACGAAATCTTTTCGCCGCCGGTAAAAGTGTATTCCGAATCGCACCAGACGCAGCGCATCGGGCAGCCGGTCAGCCGCACGAACGCGCACGGTCTGCCCGCGTGTGAAGATTCGCCCTGAATCGAGAGAAAAATTTCCGTAATTCGTAAATCGTCCATCAAGAAAAATTAACAGGGATGAAGAGGATAGACAAGGATAAAAATAATTCATCCTCTTCATCTTCTTCATCCCTGTTAATTTTCTTCGTTTTACCGAGACTGCGCCGAAATAAACGTCACGGCTTCGATTTCCGCCAACGCCGCGATTTTCTCGATTTCAATTCTGCCGACGACGGCGTTTGCCGACGGCATTTCGGTTAAGACTTCAAAGCCGAGATTTTTGAGCGCGGCAACGGTTTCGGGTTTTAATTCCGAAACGCGGACGATTAAATCAGCTTTGTTATCGCGCACGAATTTCGCTTCGTCAGCCGTCGCCGCCGTTTTGTTTTTCAATCGTTCGACCAAACTTTTGACCGCCGATTGATATTTGTTCGGCTTGATTTCGATGCGGACATCATTCAAATTTTCGGCGGCGGTGACAACTTTATTTTTGGCGAAATCGTAGGCGATGTTGCCCGTGATTTTGACGATTTCGTAATCCGTTTTCGGAATCTCAAAAACCGCATTTTTCGCCGCCGTTTCCGCCGCCTGATAAAATAATTTGTCGCCGTCAACCGCTTTAGCGGAAACGACTTTGCCGTTCGCGTCAAGCGTCACTTCGACATTAACCGCGCCGGAAGTTTTGACGTTCGGCGGGAAAATCGGTTTCGGCGAATTTACTGCCTTGATAACGATTGTGGATTCATCTTTCTTTGTGCCGTTGATGAGATACCCGACATTATTTTCGTTCCATTTCGTATATTTTGCGGAAATTGATTTTTTATCTTTTGTTTCATTTTCAGCAGTTGAAACATCAACCACTTGAGACGTAACTTCAACGGTTGCCTGCACGTTGTTTTGATTCGGCGGCGGCGGCGGTGCATAGCTTCCGCCGCTTCCAAATCCGTCTCCGCTTCCATTGCCTTGACCGATTCCGCGTCCACTACCGACATTACGAGTTTTCTTTGGAGGACGCTGCAACTGTTGAATAACTTTTAAATTAGCAAATCTCCTTCCGTTTACCGCGAGCGAACCAACATCACCCGAATCAGTTCCGTCCACTTGAAAAGCTTTTTCGCGGTTCATTCCTTCCGGCAATTCGACGGGAACTTCGATTTTGCGCGGTTGTCCGCCGTCGGTGACGATTCTTTCTTCGACGGCGACGAATGATGTAAACTGGGTTAATAAACGATATTCGAGACCGATATTGGTGATTTGCGCTTTGATTTCGGGTTTGTTGTTTTGATAATCCTGCGCGGTCAAATCGTCAATTCTCGTTCGCGCCCAAAGTGTTGCAAGAACGTCGTGTTGCGGTTCGTTTTCGGGAAACGTGACGGGAATTTCGCGGACGATTTCGCGCCCGAACGATTTGCCTTTCAACTTGATCGTGCCGTTTCCGCCTTTCATGTAGCGTCCGTGAATGATGACGGGTTTCGCGCTGAACAAATCGTTGATGCGCTGCGGATAAACGTCGGCGACTTGCAAATCGCCGTAGTCGAGCGAAATATCGGTCAACAGCGGACTGCGAACACGCTCGTAAAACCGTTTCGCCGCCGCCGAACCGTCGTCGTTGAGCGCGACGTATTCGGCTTCTCCGCGTCCTTCGTCAGCCATTTTGTCCAGTAAAAAACGATTGACCGAACTGCCGATGCCGAAGCTGAAAACCCGCGCGTTCGGATGTTTTTGAATCTCGGCGATAATCTCGTTGTCGTTCCCGATTTCACCGTCGGTCATAAAACAGACGATGCGAACGTGATCCTGCGCGTCAGTCGGATCGAGCGCGGCGGAAATTGCTTTCATCATTTCCGTGCCGCCGCCGCCGTTTCTCGAAGCGAGAAAATCCTGCGCCTTTTTCATATTTTCCGCCGTCGGCGCAACCGGTTTATCAAACAAAATCGCCGTGTCGCCGGCAAAAGTTATCAGATTAAAAGTGTCCTGCGGATTCAAATTATCGAGCGCGAGCTTCATTGATTCCTTGGCTTTTTCAATCGGGAAACCGGACATCGAACCCGACGTGTCAAGCACGAAAACGATTTCCTTCGGTGTCACGTCCTGCGCGTTTACCTTGTCGGGCGGCTGCAAAATTAACGTAAAATATCCGCCGTTTGCGTCGCGGTGAGTCAAAATCGCATCCTCGATTTTTTTGCCCGCGACATCGTAGCGCAGAATAAAATCTTTGTTCGGAATCGTCTTCGCGTCCTTTAATTTCACTTCGTAACTGTTCGCCGAAAGCATCGTTTTTTCGATCTCGTGCGATTTCGATTCAATCGCATCAACCGGCACGCCCGCGTCTAATTTGACCGACAGCGAAACATCGTGTCCGGCGCGTTCTTTGGCAATCGGCGGCGAAATTTTAGCGGCATCGGTGACTGCTGAAGGATTGTAGCGTGGCGCAACCGTCATCGGAAAAACGAATTCGTAAGTTCCCGCGTCATATTTCAAAGTTTCGACGTAACTTATCTCGATGGAAATTTTTTCGCCGGGAAGAATATTGGCGACCGACTGCGTGAAGATGTTCGGGCGTTCCTGATCTAAAAGGCTCGCAATTTGTCCGTTATTTTTCGCCGCTTCGTAAACTTCTCTGGCTTCTTCGCGCTTCAAAATCTTGCCGCGCACCGTTCGTTCGCCGATTCGCATTGTCAAATCGTCAACCGCCGCGTTGTTCGGCAGCGGAAAAACGTAAACGGCTTCGATTTTTTCGGTGAAATTATTTTCAAATTCCTGCGTAACCGTGACGCGCGACAAAAAACCGCTGATTTCCGCTTCGACATCCGTATGTTTGAGCGGACACGCGCCCAAAGTTACGCCGTCTTTCGCGGAAACGGCGGCGAGTTCGCCTTGCGTTTGCGCCTGTAAATTAAAAATCGCCGACAGACCGATGAGAGCCAGAAAGATAAGTTTTCGCATAGATACACCTCAAATTGTTTCCTAATTTTTGAAAGTTTTCCGGTTGAGTTTCAATTACTTCGTAGTTTGAAACACTTGCAAAGTTGCTTTGACGGAAAGATTTTCGACATTAACAATTTGTGAACGCGGCGCAGTTGCGAAACTTGCGGGGGAAATAAGAATAGAACGCGGATTGGGCGGATCGAGCAGATTAAGACGGATAAATTTTTAAAATTAAATCCGCGTCAATCCGCTCGATCCGCCCAATCCGCGTTCTATTCCGAAGTTTCTAAAAATTAAAACAACCCGAACCAGTGATAATAATTCAAGACTTCGCCGATGGAAAACGAGGCGAAATTGGCGAGCAAAACGGCAGCGAACGAGCGAATCCAATCTCTGTTTGTAAAATCTTCGCGCCCGCGAAAGGCGAGCCAAAAGATGACGCATTCGCCGAAATGCGCGAACAGTTCGCCGACGAGCAGATACCAAAAACGGTCGAAATTTTCCATCGCGGCGGGCAAAACCAGCACGACAACCGGATATGTGCAGGCGGTCAGCCAGATGCCGCAGGCGAGTTTTTGCCTAAACGAAATTTTCGACGGCAAGAGCGCAACCAGCACCGGCGTTTCAATCAAAATCGTCGTCAGATAACCGATTGGAAAAAATAGCCAGAGAAAACTAAACGAAGTATTTTGAGTAAATTCGATTACGGGTTCGTCTAACATAAACATTTTTTAGTGGTGAGCGATGAGCGGTGAACGGTGAGTTTTAGTTTTTTACTAATCACTCACCGTTCACCGTTCACCACTATTCAAAGCATCTTGACGAGAAACGGCATTTCCGCCAGAACGTGTGCCATTGCGAAGGCGAAATAAATGTCGCGCGTCGCGGCGTAATCGGTCGCAAATCCGAACCACAATGCTGCAACTATAATTAAGCTGACGGCAAATGCGGCGGCGATTAATTTCGGGAATCCGTGACGATTGGCAAACAGCGGAATCTCGTTTAATTTCCAAGGCACGGCGCGTTTATCAACCAGCGGAATCAGCAGAATCCAGACCGTGTAATGAATCGTTTCGAGAAAAACGTGCGCGGCAACGAGAAAATGCGACGAGATTGACGGCAAAATCCCGCTTCCGGCGTGTTGATTAATTTTCCAAAACAAATTCGTTTCGGTCGAAAGATTCGGCGCATTAGAAAAAGCAAAATATAAAATAATCACAAAAATCGGAATCGTCGCCAAACAAAACTGATAGCTTTTGAGCCATTCTTTTTTCGTCCGCCGAATCTGTCTTTCGAGAAACCAAAGCGCAACGAACGGATGCAGATAAACGAGCGACAGACTGAAATATTGCGGCGCAAGCCAGACCAATGCCGCGACCAAAAAAGCAATCGCAAACGCCCAACTCCAATCGGTTTGCGGCTTTTGACGACCGCGCAGACAGAACAAAAATCCGATCCAAATAACAAAAGTCGTATTCCAACCCGAAACCGCAATCTGCCAACTGTCCGCGTTCCAAAACCAGTTTCCGCTGCCGAAATAAATCGCTAAATAAGCGGAAGTTAAAATTAAAACGCCGCCGATTCCGACGCTGTAAAAAGTTCTCGATTTGCCCCAACGCAGCGGCATTCGCGCGGCAAAATAACGAAACTCGAACGCATTGTGAACGCCCGCAAACAGAAAAATCGTGATGATCGAAAGCTGCAAAGGAAACGCGCCGATGACCGCCGCCGCCAAAATGCAGAACGCGACGAACGACGCGGCGAAAAGCCGTGCCGATGACGGTCGAAAATTTGCAATCGTTAGATTTTCAGCGTTCTGCATGTGACAAAATTTTATTAGAAGTCAAGCATCGCAACAAAAATATATTTGACCGGACGGAACGCGGGCAGCCTGCCTGCGGGTTTGTTTTTAATTCGTTAAAGACACGCAGGCAGGCTGCCCGCGTTCCGTAAAACGGCATATTATTTATGTCATTCCTACGGAATTTGAAGAATAATTAATCGTTCATTACTACAAACATTACGCTCCGCCGGAGCTAAATCAGGATTATTTATGTAGATTCTGAAGATTTCCACGCAAAATAACAACGCAAATAAAAACGGTTACAACTATTTTTTGAATTGATTTCTAGTCATTCTTAGGCGCAGTTACTTCTTTTTTATCGGGAACAATCAGTTCAATCGAATCGCTTTCATCTTTGGAAATCTGAATTTTGACGTTGCCATGCGCCCGGTTCCAATAGCGAAAGGCTTCTTTATTAAACAAATCGGCGGAGATCGAACGCAGCACAGACGGCGGTCCGGCATTGGCAAAGGCAATCGTTGCGGCTGATCCGACGAGCAGCAAAACGGCGGCGGCGGCAATCGTTTTGCCGGTTTTCCCGTCCGTTTTGCGGTTGCGGGCAAACCATACGCCGCCGAAGATGACCGCCAGACTCAAGAACATTCCGCTCGCAATCGTCTGCGAACGCGAAAACATTCCGGCGTTCGCCACGGTCGAATCGGACGCGCCGCCGTCGAGTTCGTCGAGTTGTGCGCGTAAGGCTTTAAGCTGACTTTTCGGAATGACAAGCGTCGCGTCGGTCGCA
The DNA here is from genome assembly GCA_965247235.1 of Pyrinomonadaceae bacterium. Lineage (GTDB taxonomy): Bacteria > Acidobacteriota > Blastocatellia > Pyrinomonadales > Pyrinomonadaceae. The sequence goes on along the minus strand of OZ252004.1, from coordinate 3,343,700 downwards.
TCCGTGTCGAGTCGAATCGTCATTTGCGCGTTGGTCGTTTTAATTTTCGGTGTCGGTTTCGGTGTCGGAATTTCAGGACGCGGAATATCACCAAACGCCGCCATCGCCGAAAACAGTAGAAAAGCCGTCAGACAAAGTAATTTTTTCATAGTTTTTTTCTCCGTTGCAAATAAAATTGCGGCAATTATAACAGCAATCGCACGATTGAGAACGCGGGAGAGTAATCAATTTTGCACAAATAAGGTAACTGAAGAAAATGGTTTTTGGTTTTTGGTTTTTGGTTTTTGGCTTTTTGGTTTTTTTGGTTTTTATTTCCTAAATTCTGACTTCTGACTTCTGACTTCTGACTACTGACTACTGGCTTCTCTCGTTCCCACATTTTCCATTTTCCACTTTCCATTTTCCATTATTCACCCTTTGCGTTAAAATTCCCGTAACACCAGAAGGAGCAAAATAATGAGAAAACAATTGAAAGATTTTATCGAAGCTATCGGCAAAGATGCGGTCGCGGTGATTCCGGCTTCGCACGAAGTGATAAAAAGCTACGACACGGAATTTAAGTTTCACCAAGACCCGGATTTTTATTATTTGACCGGATTTCCCGAACCCGACGCGGTTGCCGTGATTAATCCGTCGAACAAAAAAAATCCGTTTACGCTGTTTGTCCGTCCGCGCGATCCTTTGATGGAGACTTGGTATGGACGGCGCGAAGGCGTTGACGGCGCGAAGAAAAATTATCACGCCGACAAAGCTCTGCCGCTCGACAAATTCGAGTCGGAACTGCCGAAATTACTAAACGGCAGCGAAAAACTTTTCTATCGTTTCGGCGTTGATAACAAGCTCGACCAAACGATTTTGCAGTATATTTCGGCGCAGAGATTCCGCCGTCTGAAGACCGCATATCCGCCGCATACGATTGTTGATCCGACCGTTTTGGTTCACGAAATGCGTCTGCATAAAACCGACGACGAAGCTGCGCTGATGCAAAAGGCGGCGGACATCGCGGTTGACGCGCACGTTTTGGCGATGCAGACGGTCAAGCCCGGAATGAACGAATCGAGCGTCGAATCAATCATCGAACATCATTTCCGAATGTCGGGCGCAGCGGGCGTTTCGTATAATTCGATTGTCGGCGGCGGCGCAAACGCGACGATTCTGCACTACGTCGAAAACAGACACGAACTCAAAGACGGCGATTTATTATTGATTGACGCGGGCTGCAATTATCAGGGTTATGCGTCGGACATCACGCGGACATTTCCCGTCAACGGCAAGTTTACCAAACCGCAGCGCGAGGTTTACGACATCGTTCTCGAAACTGAAATCGCCTGTCTCGAATTCACCAAAAAAGGCAACACCGTCAAACAGCGGCAGGAATTATCAATCGAAATGCTGACCGAAGGAATGAAAAAACTCGGACTGCTGAAAGGCAAAACCAAAGATTTAATCAAGAAAAAGGCTTACGAAAAATATTATATGCACGGTGTCGGGCATTATCTCGGCTTGGACGTTCACGACGCGGGCAGATATTTCACCGATCACAAAGCCAAAAATTCGCGCCCGTTCGCGCCCGGAATGGTCTTGACCGTCGAACCCGGACTTTACATTCCGCTTGACGATAAAGACGCGCCCGCCAAATATCGCGGCATCGGCATTCGCATCGAAGACGACGTTTTAGTAACCGAAGACGGCAACGTCAATCTCACGGCAAACTGCCCGAAAGATGCCGACGCAATCGAAGCATTAATGGCGAAAACCAATCAATAAATCAAAGTAAATAGGAATAACAAAAGCCGAATCAATTAATCCTTTTTAAAACACTAAAATCTTATGAAAATAAACCTCTTCACTCTTTTAATTTGCGTTAGTTTGGCAGCAAGCATCAATATTTTCGGGCAGGTTAAACCGACTCCGACTCCGACTCCGACTATACAAACGGTTCCCCGCACGGATATTTTGCAGACTCAGTTGAAAACCAAACAAATGCAGATTTTCGGACTTTCTGCAGAGGATGGAAAAGAATTGGATGCCGCAGCCCAAATGATGAAGGATGGGAAATTTGCCGAAGCAATAGCGGCAAATACCGAGATTCTCAGAAAGCATCCGAAGGTAATGATTGCCTACAATAATCGTGGTTATTCTTATATGCAGTTGGGACAACTTGATTCGGCTATTGCAGATTTCAACCTCGCACTCAAGATTTCGCCGGTAGCGATAGTTTATAACAACCGTGGGTTGGCTCAATCCCAAAAAGGTGACTTTATTAAAGCGATTGAAGATATTTCCAAAGCTATACTGCTCAATCCGCAGGATTCGCTTTCATACAGCAACCGGGCAATGATGTATGCCCAAACGGGCAAATTGGATTTAGCTTTAGCCGATCAAAACAAGGCACTTTCAATTCTTCCGAAAGACGGGCTTTATTTATCGAATCGTTGTTATATTAATCTGAAACTGAAATCTTACGAGCAGGCGGTCAAAGACTGCAATGATTCAATTGAAATTAATCCCAAAAGCGCAGTTACTTACGGCAATCGCGGAACTGTATATTTTCAGGTATCCAGCTTTGAATCGGCATTGGCTGATTTTGATATGGCTCTCAAAATCAACGAATCACTACTCGATTTTCAAATAACGCGGGGACAGGTTTTAATGAACTTGAATCGTGGAGATGAAGCGATTGAGAGTTTTACCAAAGTTATTAATCTTCGACCGTCAGCAGCAGCATATTCGAGTCGTGCAGCGGCTTATGCCAAACTCAACGTGATTGACTCGGCAATTGCTGATATTAGCAAAGCAATCGAACTGGACCCGAATAGTGCGACTGTCTATAACAATCGGGGGATTTATCTGATAGCAAAAGGTGACAAAGAAAATGCTCTGAAAGATTTTAATAAAGCAATCGAGTTGAACCCGAAATTAATAGTTGCTTATCACAATCGCGCATATAATTATAAATTGCTGGGTGAAACGGAAAAGGCTTCTGCTGACGAAAAAACTGCTGCATCGCTTGAAAACGAACCTACGGACAAATAATATTTTTGCACCCGATTCATTTAAATTCAACAATCGTCGCGCCTGAATTGCCGGAGAATTCGGGCGCATTTTTGTATGATTTGACGAAATCGGTTTGGCTTAAAATCTTTCTCACCGTTTCGCGCTGAACGCCGATGCCTTTGCCGTGAATGATGCGGACGAGGTGGAAACCTTTCTTAAACGCTTCGTCGAGATAGGCGCGAACGACCGCTGCGACATCACGCGGCGCAAAGGCGTGAAGGTCAATCGAATCGGTAATTTCCATCTCGAACGAATCGCCGAACGGATTTTCGGGATCAAAATCTTCGCTCATATTCTTTTTGTTTTCTATGTGAACTATATTTCTGTGTGGTTGAGAAAATTTTTAACCACATAGAAATATAGTTCACATAGATTTTTCTATTTTGCTAATCTCGATTTTATTATGTTTCTTCGCTTTCGAGTTCACGGCGAATTTGTTCTTCCATTTTTGCGGATTCGAGCGCAAGCGGAAGTTCCTGTGCGCGGGCGGAGAGTTTTTTGAGCGCGAGTTCGGAATCGGCGAGATTGCCGCCGCGCCGCGCCGCTGCTTCGATCATTTGCAGGCGCGTTTCGGCTTCGGCGAGCATCTGTTCGGCTTCTTTACTGATGCCGGAGATTTTGCCGATGTCTTTTTCGATTTCCTTCTGAAATTCGGCGTTTTTTTCGGCTTTGAGATATTTGAGTTTATTCTGCCGCCGACGCGCCAGGACGAGTTCCTGTTTGGAAGATTTGACGATGCGCGTCGCCGTCAGGCGCGAGGCGAGCGTTTCGCGGTAAGCGTCGCCGAGCAGCAAATCTTTGCGCGTAATCTCGCCGAGCGCGGTTTTTTCCGCCGTTTTCAGTTCATTGCGAAACCATTCGAGTTCTTCGGCGCGAATGCCGTCGGCGGCGATTCGTTCGCGCATCTCTTTTGTCCATTGCGTGTGGCGATAATATAAAACGCCGGAAATGATTAAACCGGCAGCAAAAGTAATAGCGGCGGCGATCAAACCGAGAAAGAAAAATGTCGCGGCGACCGGCGGCGTTGTGCCGAAAATTAAAAAAAGTGCGCCGAAAATGACAATCGGGACCACCGGCAAAACGAGCGGCGCAGCGACGGCGGCGATCTTCATTCGTCTGCCTTTCGCCAGTTCTTTTTTGGAAATTTCGTAGCGCGTCAGTTCGTTCATTTACTTTTCTAAATTACAGGGTGTGCAAACTTTATTCAAATTAGCCGCATCACAAAATTCATCGCCGTTTTTTTGCTAAAATAATGTTGTCTCAATCAAACGGGCGGAATTTTTCAAAAACTTTCTATGGTTAAAAACATTTTCATCGCGGCGTTTATTTTCGTTCTGTCGGCGTTTAATCTTTCCGCTCAAGTTCCTGAGCCTGCCAACCCGAACGGGAAACAGCAAAAGGTTCGGACGGTGACGATCCCGATTTCGATTTTCACGCAAAAGGAACTCAAGGAAAATCAGGCGGAAGAATTTATTCAGGCAGACCGCATCATCGTCCGCGAAGACAAAGACGAACAGACGATTCTCTCGATTCGCAGCGTGTCCGCCGCGCCGCTCGAAATCGCTTTTTTGGTTCAGGATGATCTAACTTCGGAATTTAATTTGCAGCTTCAGGATTTGGCAAAATTTATCCGCAGTCTGCCGCGCGGTTCGCGTGTGATGGTCGCTTACTTACGCGGCGGTTCGATGCAGGTGCGGCAGAAATTCACCGATGATTTGGCAAAAGCCGCCGCTTCGCTGAGAATCGTCGTCGGCAGTTCCGCCGCGCCGCGCAGTCCGTTTGACGGTGTGCAGGACGCGCTCAAAAAATTTGACGCGCTGCCGAACGGCAGACGCGCGATTGTGCTGATTTCCGACGGCTTGGATGCTTCCGGCGGAGTTGAAAATACAACGCCGTCCAACAGCATAGATTTGAGCAGCGCGATTCTCAAAGCGCAGCGTCGCAGCGTTGCGGTTTATACGATTTATTCGCCCGCGAGTCTGACCGGCGAAGGCGGCAATTCGCTGCTCATTCTCAACGGTCAAAGTTCGCTCGAAAAACTCTCCGAAGAAACCGGCGGACGCGCATTTTTTCAAGGGACAATCGCGCCGATCAGTTTTCAACCGTTTTTTAAGGATTTAAATTTAATGCTCAACCGCCAATTTGCGCTCACATATCTTTCAACGCATATGAAAAAAGGCTACCACAAAGTTGACGTTGCCAGCACCAACCCCGAAATCAAAATCCAGCACCCGAAAGGCTATTACTTTAAATAAGTGTGAGTGGTCAGTGGAAGAGAATGGAGAATGATGAACGATGATTAGAAGAATGAAGTCGGAATCTTAAATCTTAAATCTTAAATCTGCTCTCACTCACCACTTACTATTCACCGTTCACCGTTAAAAAAACTCAGTTCATCCGAAGGTTGCATTGGCTGCAAAAACTGACGTTTTCGCGCATACATAATCCGACCCAGAAAAATATTCCGGTGGTTACGAGCAGGACGGCGAAAACGATCCAGCCGGCTTGGGAAACCTTGCGTTCGTAGCGCGGCATCATCTGACTGCCGCAGCGCGGACAGCGAAAACTTGTCAGTGAATATTGATTGTAACGATAATTTGCCGGCGGCGCGTATTGATGCGGCGGCGCGGGATATTGATGCGGCTGATTAAATTGCGGCTGATTAAACTGACGCGGCGCAAACTGAGTCGGCGGTTGGACGTTCGGCGGACGGTTGATGTGTTCGGTCGGACGTGCATCGCTGCGGCGCGATTCGGGTTTTGCCGTCTGAAATTCGTCGGTTTTCCACGAATACGCCTGCGGCGGCTGAAAACCGAAATCAGGCTGATCTTTAACCTGCGAATAACCGAATTTCGTGCCGCAGAAACGACAGAAATTGCTCTCGCCCATATTCGCCTGCCCGCAATTTTGACATTGAACCATAATTTTATTTGTATTTTTTGAACACGGATTTGACTGATTTTCTGAGTTTATGCGGATTTATTTCCTGATTAATCCGTCCAATCCGTGTTCAAATTTTCTTTTCACCAAAAATTTCAAACGATCTCATAACAATTTTACGAACCGGCGCAGAAAATGTTCGTTTTTTGGTCAAAGCATTTTATTCACGTTCAGAGTCACGTCTTCCGGCGGTTTGCTGCTAACCGTTAGCCGCCTAAAGGCGGGACTCTGAACCGTTTGCTTCAGGCGCGATTTGTTTGAAACGGTCGCCGGGTTTGTAAATCAGGTCAATCTTTTTGCCGTCGTCGTGCGCGGTCACGAGATTGGTCTGTTCCTCGTAGCTTTCAAAAAACAGCGAATCCTGCAAACTGTATGTTTCCAGACTGTCGGCAAGCGGAATTTCAACGTAAACGTAAACCGTGTCGGCTTCGAGTTCTTTGCCGACGAATTTGAGCGTCTGCTTTTCGCCTTTGGCATTTTGCACGATAAATTTATCGTCCAGATACTTGAGCAAAAGCGCGTCGGCATCTTTATTCTTTTCGAGATCAACGCCTTTTTTCGAGAGTTTTTCGAGCGCGGGAATCAAATCGTGCGAAAAAAGCTGAATCGAAATCTCCGCCGTTTTCGACTTTTCGTTGTAATCAATTCTGGTCAAACTCGTGTGAAAAGTATGCGCGAGAATCTGCACGGCGAAACATAAAATAAAACCTGCAATTGCTGAAATCTTAAACATCCGGTTTTCTCCCGAAGTTTTGAGCCGCGCATTTCAGACGGCTTTTTGCAAAGCATCCGCCGTCTGAAATGCGCGGCTCAAAATATTAACGGCGCGTCCCGCTGAAAGTCGTCGTGCCTTGCGGCGCGGTGATTTCGCCGCTCATCGTGTTGCCTGCGCTCGTTCCTTTGAGCGTGATTTCAATCGGCGAAGTCGTTTTAATCGTAAACGTGCCGTTTTCAAAAACCGCACTCGTGATCGCCAGACTTCCCTGCGGCGAATCGAGCGAGCCGGTCAGAGTGTTTTCAACCTGAATTAAATTGAGCGTGAAATTCATCGTCTGACCGCCGGCATCAATTGCGAGATTCCATTTTCCGGCTAACTGCGCCGCCGGATTGATTGCCGCCGTCGTCGTTGCCGGTGCGGTTTGATTCGCCGGAGCATTTGCTGCGCCTGCACGTCGTCCGCCGCCTGCGCCGCCGAACTGCGCCTGTTTGAAGACTTGAAAGCGCGTCGGAACAGTGCGCTGCGGGAAAAAGTTATTCGACAAATCAGCATCCGCCGTTTCGAGATGCGGGTCTAAAACGATTGATTTGGCTTCTTTTTTAGCGACGATTAATTTTGAAACGTCGAAATTATTCGCCCGCCAGATCGTTGCCGGAATGCGGATTTCTTCGCTCGTGCCGTCCGTGTATTCCATTTTCAAAATCACCGGCATCACGAGTCCGCCGACGTTTTTGAGATCAACGACGTAGAAATAATAGTTGCCGTTAATCAGTTGTTTGTCGGTGTCGGACAGCGTGGCGACGAAATCCTGATACTGTTTTTTCTCGATGTCGGTCACTTTGAACTGGTCGAAATCGTTGTAATAATCTTTCAGCGACGGATATTGATCGGCGCGTTTCGGCAAATTTTCATTGCGCTGCTGTGAAAGCGTGACCGGACGCGCATTTTGTTTTTGACGGAGAATTTCCTTTTCGACATCCGGGTTTTGCCCGTTGATTTGATAAAGCCGGACGTTTTCAATCGAAATATCAACGTGATCAGTCGAATAAAACCAGCCGCGCCAGAACCAATCCAAATCAACGCCCGAAGCGTCTTCCATCGTGCGGAAAAAATCCGCCGGTTCGGGACGTTTGAATTTCCAACGCTGCGAGTATTGCTTGAACGCGAAATCGAACAAATCTCTGCCGAGAACGGTTTCGCGCAAAATATTGAGCGCGGTCGCCGGTTTCGCGTAGGCGTTATTGCCGAACTGCAAGACCGAATCGCTCTGCGTCATAATCGGAACTTGATTTTCCGACAACATATAATCGGTAATATATTGCGGTTCGCCCCTGCGTGACGGATAATTTTTCTCCCATTCCTGTTCCGCCAAATACTGCACGAAAGTATTCAAACCTTCGTCCATCCACGTCCAGTCGCGCTCGTCGGAATTAACCGTCATCGGGAAATAATTATGCCCGACTTCGTGGATGACGACCGAGATCAAACCGTATTTGGTCTGTGCCGAATATGTCCCGTCAGGCTGCGGGCGCGGACCGTTGAAACAGATCATCGGATATTCCATTCCGCCGACCGGACCGTTAATGCTCTGCGCGACCGGATACGGATAATCGAACGAATAACGCGAATAGACGTTCAGAGTGTGAATGATCGCCTGCGTCGAATATTTTTCCCAGAGCGGATTTCCTTCGTTCGGATAAAACGACATCGCCATCGTTTTGTTTGCGCCGACGGTGTGACCTTGGGCATCCCAAATAAATTTTCTGGACGCGGCGAACGCGACATCACGGACGTTATCGGCTTTGAAAACCCACGTTTTTTTGCCCGTCGGCTTGCTCGATTCGTTCGCTTTGGCTTCGGCGGCGGTGATGATTTTCATCGGTTCGGCTGCCGTTTGTGCTTCTTTATAACGCGACATCTGCTGCGCCGTCATCACATCTTTCTGATTCTGCAAAACGCCCGTTCCCGAAACGACAAAATCGTTCGGAACGGTAATTTTCATCGTGTAATCGCCGAATTCCAAAGTAAATTCGCCGCTGCCCAAAAACTGCGTGTGCTGCCAGCCTTTGTAGTCGGTGTATGCCGCCATTCGCGGAAACCACTGCGCGATTTCGTAAATATAATTGCCGTCGCGCGGGAAAAATTCGTAACCCGAACGACCGCCGAAAACGCGGTTATTGTTGATGTTGTAATCCCAATCAACCGAAAACACGAAATTTGCGCCGGACGCGAGCGGCGCGGGCAAATCAATCCGCATCATCGTTTTGACGATGGTGTATTTGAGATTGGCATTTTTGCCGTCACGCACCGAAGTAATGTTGACTTTGCCGTCATACGTTCGCGCCGCGAGCAGTTCAATTGCCGAAAGCTGCAAGCCGTTGGTAAAATCCGGCGCGGTGCGTGTGATCGTCGAATCAGAATCTTTGGCGTGAATATTCTGGTCGAGTTGCAGCCAAATATAATTTAACGCGTCGGGCGAAGCGTTTTTATAAGTGACGGTTTCCTTGCCCGTCAGATGCTGCGTCGCATCGTCGAGTTCGACATTAATGTCGTAATCGGCGCGATTCTGCCAGTAACGCGCTCCGGGCGCACCCGAAGCCGTGCGGTAATCGTTGGCGGTCGGTAATATTTCTTCGAGCTGTTTGAATTTGTCCGAGGGCTTCGATTTAGACTGACCGAAAGCGCAGACGGCGAAGGTTAAAATTAAAAGAAAGGCGAACAGACGTTGCAGATTCACTTGGTTTCTCCTGAATAAAGTTTTGATTTAATTTAATAACGACGCGGCGTTAAAAAGAATGCAGTAGTTACGCGCGGCGGTAGTATTTTGTTTCTTTAGTTTCCCGAAACGAAGCGAAAAAATCAATTGCCACGCCGTAATAAAAATAATTTAATGACTCAAAATTCAAAAACAATTACAAACGCCGAATCAATTCCGAATCTATCAGCTATCAGCTTCAGTTATCAGTTATTCCGAAAGGTTGCGTTTAATAATTCGGAATAACTGATAGATGATAGCTGATAACTGATAGATAAAACCGTCGCTTACAATCTTAATAATCGCGCTTGAAAACAACCGGCGAACTGCAAAGGTTTTTCGTTCGTCTAAAAATGCGGTAAGCTAATTTCGGCTTTCCACTCTCCGCCGTTTTACCAATATGAAGAAAATTTATTTGTTATCCGCTCTGTTCTGCATTTTTTCGTTCTCCGCTCTTGCTCAAACTTCGTCCGACGCGATGCTCCGGCGCACGACGCAGCAGGATTTGTCGAGCCGCGATTCACAGGGCAAACTGCTCACACTTTCCGCCGCCGAACACGCCGCCCGCGCCGAAGTCTATTCAACCAATCGTCATTTTAAGGAAGCCCGTGAGCATTGGCAGAAAATTTTGGATAATTATTCGACGGACGCTTCGGTGATGCCGAAAACTCTCTTCGGCACGGCGCGTTCGTATATGTGGGAGCGCGAATACGAAAAAGCGGTTTTTTATTTCGACCGTTTGCTGAAAGATTATTTGGCAACCAAAGAAGGACGCGAAGGCTTGGCGTTCAAAGGCGCGTCGCTCATCCGGCTCAACAAAAACAACGAAGCCGCCGCCGTCTATCAGCAATATACCGTGATGTTTCCGTTCGGCGAGCGCATCGAAACTTCGTATTTGAATTTGATTGACGCGCTGCGGGCGGCGAAACGCTATGACGAAGCAAATGTCTGGATTGACAAAGCGCGGACGAAATTTGCAAGTTTGCCGACTGAAACCAACGCCCTGCACGCGCGTCTGCGGATGGAAATTTATCGCGGCAATTATCAGAACGCGGTTGCCGCCGCCGATCAATTGCTGGCTTTGCGAAGTTTCGACAGTTCGATGTCGAGTGCGGACGAAGTAAAGTATTTGAAAGGCTTATCGCTCGAAAAACTCAATCGCCGACAGGACGCGATTGCCGTCTATCAGTCAATTCCCGACAGCCTGAATTCATATTACAGCGGTTTGGCGACCGAAAAATTAAACAAACTCGCGCCGAATAACGTCAGAACCATCGCCGCCGTTTCTTCGAGTTTGACGAAAGATTATCCGGTCGTTTTTCGCGCCGAACTGCTTAAATATTCGAGTTCGCGCGGACTCGATCCGCGTTTCGTATTGGCGGTGATGAAACAGGAAAGTTCGTATCGCCCGACCGCCAAATCGCCCGCCGCCGCTCGCGGACTTTTGCAGATCGTTTACGACACGGCGATTAAATACAACAAACAAGCCGGTTTCCCGAATATGCAGGCTGACGATTTATATCAGCCGTCGGTCAACATCGCCATCGGCAGCGCATATATCGCCGACCTCAAAAACCAGTTCGGCGGACTCTACGAAGCCATCGCCGCCAGCTACAACGGCGGCGAAGACAACGCCGCGAGATGGCTCGACCGCTCACGCCCGAAAGAAGCCGGAGTTTTCTCAGCCGAAGTCGGTTTCGCCGAATCAAAATCTTATGTATTTAAGGTGATGAACAATTACCGCATTTATCGCCAATTGTATGACGAAAATCTCAATCGCCGTTAAGACCTTAAATTTCTTTTCAGAAAACTTTTGAAGCGCGTCGAAACGCTTGTTTTGCCGTGCTGCAATCTGCCGAATTCCTGCCAGAAATCGTTTGAACGATTTTGCGCGTAAGCGGTCAGACAATCGCGCATATTTTTTTCGTCAGGAATGCTGAAAATCACATCGTCAATAATCTGCACAAAGGAATTTTCGGGCAAAAGCCGGAATATTTCCTGCAAATTTACCCATTGCGACGGATCGTGAGGCAGCGGCGGCGCGGAAAGAAAAAGCCTTGCGTCATCAATCAAAATAATATCCCGCCGGCGCGATTTGAGCGCGGCAAGTTCGCCGGTTAGCGGACATTCATCGTTTTCTCCCGCAGTTTCGCCGCCCGACCAATGTCCGTCGAGCCAGAAAACGGCTGATTCGTCGCTGATTTCATCAATAATTTGCGGAAGAACCTCGCGTGAATCGCCGAAATGAGTTTGAATGCCTTTGATTTTATTTAAATCGCCGCTGTATCTTTCAAAGAGTTTTTTTGATTTTTCAATCGTGTGAACATTGCCGAAATGTTTCGCCGCCCAGCGCGTCGTGCCGCCTTGAAAAGTGCCGGTTTCAATAAAGATTTCAGATTTGTTGAGTGTTGCCAATTCGAGCAAAATTTGTTCAGGCACACCGAGTTTGACAATTCCCATTTAGACTTCCGGTTAAATAATTATAAATTTCCCGTCGCGTCAAAAAACGCTTGCTATTATTTCCTTCGTTTTTTATAATTATAAATGAAGGAGGTGATAATATGCATTTAAACATAACATCAGAACTTCAAGGTGAGAGCCTTTAGCGTTTGAACCGAAAAAGTTCTACATAAGTTAAACGAAAGAGACTGAGAAATCAGTCTCTTTTTTGTTGAAGAATTAATTTTCGACGGTCACTTTTTTAGGTTCTATAATGCTTCCGTCCATTTTGACGATCACATTAAAACTGCGGCTTTTTAATTCTCTGCAAGCCGCGCCGTTACATAGAAACATCACTCTGTAATACCAAATGTTACTGTTGCTGCCGAAACTTTCCAGCGTGATTGTCCACATTTTCCAAGTTTCGGCATTGCTCACAAAGCGCGGCAAAGTTCCGCGACTGATGCTGACGGCTTTGCTGACGGATAGCGGCGGTTCATCCTGATCTTGATTCCAAACGGGCGTGTCGGCAAAATCCTGTTCGCCGAATTTATAGACATATTCGAGATTGCCGATTGTTCTGGTCGCCTGAATAATCGGTCTTTTCTCGTTTTGAGCCATTAAAACCGTTGCCGACAAAAGCATTAGCAAAAGGCTGAGAGTTATTGAAACAATACCGGATTTATTTATTTGCATAAAACTTCGTTCAAGTTTTTCCATAGTGAAATCTCCTTTTATAATTTTCGGATAAGCTGAAAAGTAAAATATTGGCGGCAAAAAGTGCAAAAGTTTTTTTGTCTTTTTTGCGTTTTCTGCGCCTTTTTGCAGCTATACTTCCTGCCAATCGCCGACACCTTCGCGTTCGACGTGATAGCCGACTTTTTCGAGATGTTTGACGACATCGCGCCCGTGCGGTTCGTCGCGGACTTCGAGCAGCATTTCGATCCCGACTCTGCCTAAAGGCGCGAGCCACATTGCGCGGCGGTGAAAAACTTCGATCACGTTCGCGCCGGTTTCCGCCGTTTTTTCGAGCAGCGTGGCGAGCATTCCCGGACGATCCGGCACTAATAATTTGAGCATTATGTAGCGTCCCTGACGAACGAGAACCTGTTCGAGAACGCGCGTCAGCAGATTTGCGTCAATGTTGCCGCCGCATAAAACGACGCAAACCGTATCGTTCGGATTAATTTTAATTTTTCTCGCCAGCAACGCCGCTACGCCCGCCGCACCTGCACCTTCGACGACCAAATGTGAATTTTGGACGCAGTGGAAAATGCCGCGAGCGATTTCTTCTTCGGTGACTTCGACGATTTCGTCAACATATTCTTTGATAATTTCGAGCGTTCTCTCGCCCGGACGTTTGACCGCGATGCCGTCGGCAATCGTCGGCTGCGCGTCAACTGTAATCGGTTCGCCCGCTTTTAATGATTGATTAACTGAAGGCACGTTCGCCGCCTGCACACCGATCACGCGGACGTTCGGCAGCAGATTTTTAACCGCCAGTGCGATGCCCGAAATGATGCCGCCGCCGCCGACCGGCACGACGACGACGGTTGATTCCGGCAAGTCTTCGACGATTTCCCAACCGACCGTTCCCTGTCCCGCAATCACCAGATCGTCGTCAAAAGCGTGAACGTAATTGTAACCGTATTCGGCTTGCAGTTCGCGCGAATAAGCGACGGCTTCGTCAAAACTCGCGCCGCGCAAAATCACGTCCGCGCCGTAGTTTTTCGTCGCCGTAATCTTCGTCAGCGGTGCGTATTCGGGCAACACGATGGTTGATTTGATGTGATGCAGAGCCGCCGCGAGCGCAACGCCCTGCGCGTGATTGCCCGCCGAAGCCGCGATCACGCCGCGTTCCTTTTCGTCCGGCGACAGTCTCGAAATGCGGTTATATGCGCCGCGCAGTTTGAACGAACCGCCTTTTTGCAGGCATTCGGCTTTCAAAAAAACCTTCGCGCCCATTTCATCCGAAAGTTTCCCGTCAAGCAAAATCGGCGTTTTGACGATAATGTTTTGCAGAATTTTTCGCGCGTCCTGAATATCGGTAAGTTTGACAGTCATAAATTAAAATCGGCAAAAAGTTCAAGTTTTTTTGACAGTTTGCTTTAAATCCAAAGCGCAGACTGGAGCGCAATCAAGCCGATTACGCTCCAGTCAATTGCGATAATTTTTTCGGCAATTCGCTTTATTTTTCAACAAACCGGTGCAGTCACGGTTTTATTTTTTATCATTGCCTTTAGCTTCAAACTGCTCCAAATCGGCAGGCGGCGTGACGCGCGTTCGTTTGGTGTCTTTGGTCACGACAAAGCGTTTTTCCTGCATTCCGCCGCCGTTGTTGGCACGAAGTTGGAGCGAAAATGTTTTGTTGTCGCCCGTGCCGTCAACCCTCAGCGGCAGCAATCCCCAAACAAAATTATCGTTCGGTGTGCGGAAAACCGTGTAGTGATCCTGATCGAATTTGTCGTAACCCAAAACCAGAATGCCGTCAAAATCCGGCTCAACGCCGTCAATCGCCTTAACCAGATTCGAGCGGGTTAAAATAATCCAGCCTCCGGGCGCGGTTGTTTTGTCTTTAGCCGAAACTTTGTCCGTCGAATCATCGTCGAGCCGATACCACGTCACGAATTTTTTGTCGTTCTGCTGATAAAAAACAATGTCTGACGGCACTTGCAGTTCGACTTGTCTGCCGAAAAGCCAGCCGGCAGGCGCGGGCGAAACCGACGGATCGAGTTTCACTTCATACCAAATATCGTATTTATCGTCTATTTTGTCCGGTTCGTTATCTTCTTTGGCGGCTTCGATTTCGGCGTTTTTCGTTTTTGTTTTGCCCTGTTTTTGTTCGCCCTTCGGCGCGTCGTCAACGTCGGACGCGGTTTGCTCCTTCGGGACAAATTTCCAGTCCATCACTTCAAACGTCGAACCGTTGGCAAGTTTGAATAAGACGTTTTCGCTCGTCATATCCGGCACGAGTCGCAGATTTGACGCGGCGCGAAGCTGTCCGGCAGCTTGCGGCGGCTGATCTTTGAACTGTTCGGCGAGCTTTTGCGATTTTTCGAGCGTGTCCTGAGTGATGATATTCTGGGCTTCGATCCAGCCTTCGGTATTGTCGTCGTCGTGGGCGCGGACGCGATACCACATCACTTTTTCAAACTCGTTTTGATCTAAAACGTCGAGTTTTTCGCCGCGTTTGACTTCGAGCAAATCAGCCGCGACGACCGCATAAGAACTGCGAATCTGCGCTGTATTGGCGATCACGGTCGCCGTGTCGTTGACGCCGACGAGCGTCGTCAGACCGCTGAAAAAGCTGCACCCGGTTTGCAGAAATGCAAACGCTGAAATCAGGACGAACGCCGTAAATTTTGACTTTAAATTGTAAATACTCATTTTGAATCGGCTGAAAGTTTGCGCCAGTTATTATAGCCCAACTTGTCCAATAAATCTTTTTCCCGACCGCTGAGTTTAGCTTTTATTTTCAGTTTTGTCGAAACAATATCTTCCGATGATTCGATACCGAATGCCGATAAATCGTTTTTCCAGTCAATTTTCGCCGTCCCTTTGATGTATTTTTCGACGATTGGAGAAAGTTCGGGATGCGTCTGCAAAATTTTCAAAACCGCTTCGTTGCCGTCCGTTCGCGCGTTCGGATAACGATGCGCGTCGTAAATCTGCCGCAAAATCCGTTCGACTGATGTTTTGCCTTTCGATTTTTGCAGCAGCGCGACATCGCACAAAAAAGCGACGATCATTCCGCGTGCATAAACGACTGCGTTCGCGCCGCCAAAACGATTTTGCGAGGCTTCGATCAGCGAAATGCGATTAGTTTGAAAACTGTCAATCGTGTGCGCTCTCGAAAGCGTGTCGAGGTAATCTTCAAACCTAATGCGGTTGACGGCAATGCCCGTTCGCAAAGCCTGATAAAGCGCGAAACCTTCGTAAAACCAATCGTATCCGCCTGACAAATTCAGTTTGTTCGGCATCCACAAATGAAAAATTTCGTGCCGCAACTGTTCGTTCAAAAGCTGCAAACTCTGTGTTTTGAAAGCGTTACCGGCGGAGTAAACCGTCACGTTCGCGCCGCGAGTTTCCGCTTCCCAGTTTCCGAAACCATTGGACGCGGCAAATTTGCCGAGATAAATTTCGGCGTTCTTCGACGGTGACGCGCCGAATAATTTGACGTAAAAATCGAAAATCTCCCGCGCCATCCGCGCCGCTTCATCGTCTGAAAATTGATTTTCGCCCGAAAAAATCAGTTCGATCTGCGTTTCGCCGGAGTTTATTTTCTGCCCGCGCAGATTTTTGCCGACATAAAAAATCGCTTTTTCCGCGTCGGCGGCTTGATAAATATTTTCGCCGATTTTAGTTACAGCGGTAAAAATTTGCCAGTCTTTCGGCAGAATAAACGTGATTTTCGCCGATCTTTTTTCCGTTGATTCAGGCAGCAAATCGCCGAGCATCAACACGCCGCCTTGCGCTGAAATTGCCGAAACGTGCGCCGCCGCTGATGAATTTTCGGGCAGGGCGAGATTGATTCGATACTCAAAGTTTTGAAAATCACTCTCCGCCGCAAATTCACCGGCGATAAACTTTTTATAGGCGACGTTTTGCCCGCTGCGGTCGGATAATTTCAAATCGGAAACGCGCTCGCCCAAGTTTGCCGCGCCCGCGTAATCTTTAACGAATGAAAAATTTCCGGCGGTCTGCGCCGCTTCCGTAAAACTTCCCGCAACCGCCGCCGAATTATCCGCGACGGAAATCTTTGCTTCGAGATTTTGCGCCGCGCAGAAATTAAATAATTGTAAAATCTGCAAGAAACAGACGGCAACCGGCGAAATAACTTTAATTAGTTTTGACATTGGTTCGAGCGGCGCATTAAAATAGCATTTTACCCGTGAGGCGTTCCCGATCATAATTTCAAAGGATAAATAATTTTATGAGTCTGATCAAAATTGTCATTTACACGCTGGCATTTTTGTTGAGCCTGCTTTTTTTAGGACGATTTTTTTTCTAAAACGGATGGCTCGCGCGAAATTTTTTTTAGAATCTTTTTTTTCGGAGTACGAAAATATGTTTCCCGAACAATCGTTCGGTTGAATTTTTACACCACAAACGGCGGTCAGATTTGACCGCTTTTTTGTTTTTAAATTTTTTGGCAATTAAATATAAACGAGTCCGGGTCAGAACCGTCTGCGGTAGCGGATGGTTTAACTTTGTCTCTGCACAAGTTACCGACAATCTAAATGTTTCTCTCAACCGCCCGCTACCGCAGACGGTTCTGACCTAATGAATTTTATGAGCGAACTTAGAAAAATCAAACGCGCTTTAATCAGCGTTTCCGACAAAACCGGCATCGTCGAATTTGCCGAATCGTTAATCGGTTTCGGTGTCCAAATTATTTCGACCGGCGGCACGGCAAAAACTCTGCGTGAACACGGCATTGCAGTCACGGAAGTCGCGGAAATCACCGACTTCCCTGAAATGATGGACGGTCGCGTCAAAACTCTGCACCCGAAAATTCACGGCGCATTTCTCGCGCTGCGCGACGACGCAAACCACGTTAATTCGATGAACGAACACGGCATCGAACCGATTGATCTGGTCGTCGTTAATCTTTATCCGTTCGAGCAAACCGTCGCCAAAGAAGACGTTGAACTCGCCGAAGCAGTCGAAAATATAGACATCGGCGGTCCGGCGATGATTCGTTCAGCCTCGAAAAACTGGCGCGATGTCGCGGTTGTGACCGACGCGAAACTCTACGAAAATATCATCGCGGAATTGACGGGAACCGGCGGCAGCCTGAGTTTGCAGACGCGCCAACGCCTTGCCGCGCTTGCTTACACGCGCACGGCAAGCTACGATCTGGCGATTTCATCGTATCTCGCCAAACAGCTTTCCGCCGCAGATTTGGCGTTTCTCGAACCGTTTAATCCTTTGCAAAATCTGGTATTTATCGAATCGGAAGAGTTTGACGGAAGTTTGGAAACGGACAGCGAAAATCTGCCCGCTTACGAATCAATCGAACTCGCCAAAATCGCCGATCTGCGTTACGGCGAAAATCCGCATCAACGCGCCGCACTCTACGAATCGGGCGAAAACGGCGGCATCGCGCAAGCCGAACAGATGCACGGCAAAGAGATGTCTTTCAACAATTACGTTGACGCGGAAGCGGCGTGGAATCTCGTGCAGGATTTCGACGAATTGGCGGTGGCGATTATCAAACACACCAATCCGTCGGGTGTCGGCACGGGCGCGAACAATCTCGAAGCGTATCAACGTGCGCTTTCGACCGATCCCGTGTCGGCGTTCGGCGGCATCGTCGCGCTCAATCAAAAGGTTGACGTTGAAACGGCGCGGGCGATCAATGAAGTTTTTACCGAAGTCGTGATCGCGCCCGGATTTGACGCTGACGCGCTCGAAATCTTCCGCACGAAAAAGAATCTGCGCGTTTTGAAGGTCGCGCCGAATCGAACGGTCAACGCGCTCGAATACAAACAAATTTCCGGCGGTTTTCTCGTCCAGTCAAAAGACGTTTACAAAGTTTCGACCGACGATTTCAACGTCGTCAGCCGACGAAAACCGACCGGCGAACAAGTCCGCGCGATGCTGCTCGCGTGGAAGGTCTGCAAACACGTCAAATCGAACGCCATCGTTTTCGCCGACGAAAACCGGACAATCGGTGTCGGCGCAGGACAGATGAACCGCGTTGATTCGGTCAGAATCGCGGCGTTGCGGGCGGAAAGATTTGATTTGCCGCTGAAAAATTCGGCGGTTGCGTCCGACGCATTTTTCCCGTTCCGCGACAACGTGGACGAAGCCGCCAAATTCGGCGTTTCGGCGATCATCCAACCCGGCGGCTCGATCAAAGACAACGAATCAATCGCCGCTGCCGATGAACACGATCTCGTGATGGTTCTGACCGGATTCCGGCACTTTAAACATTAAAAAATGCCTGAATTTAATAGCCGCAAAGAGGAACAAAATAAGCAAAAACAGGAAGATAAAAGCGTCCGGCAAAAAAATCGTTGACTTTTATATTTTTTAGGGTAAACTGAATTCATTAACATTTTGAAGGAACGCTCGAAGGTTTGGTTTTCAAATCTTTCGGGCTTTTATTTTTTAAATTCTTGCAATCTTTTTTCTTCGAGAGCAATTGAGCAAAGACGCAGAATCTGCAAAAGTATCCGCCCAAATTGAACGCGCAAAGTTCCGTCACTTTTTTTCAATATCCATCAACATCGAATCTGCGATAATTTCACACTCATTTTTTTTCTTCTCTTTTTTTGCGTCTTTTGCGCCTTTTTTCGGCTATCAATTCTTAATGCAGAAAAGTTTGAATTTCCAGATTTTTGCCGTCAGTCGAAACGGAGATCGTGCCGCTTTCGCCGGTTTTGTATATTTTCGCGCCCGAATTTTGCCATCTTTCGACGACTTCCGCGTGCGGATGCCCGAAACGCGAGCGCCTGCCGACGGAAATAATCGCGTATTCGGCTTTGGTCGCGGCGATAAAATTTTCGGTCGAAGACGTGCGGCTGCCGTGATGCGCGACTTTGACGAAATCCGCCTGTAATAATTGCGGAGTTTGCAGCAAGGCTTTTTCGGCTTCTTTTTCGATGTCGCCGGTCAGCAGAAATTTTTTATTACCGTAAACGACGCGCAAAACCAAACAATGATTATTGTCGGCAATCGCCTGCGCCGAATCGTCGGCTTGCGGGTATAAAATCTCGACGGTCGCGCCGCCGAAATCCAAAACATCGCCGCGTTTCAAAACTGCCGAAGCAATTTTCCGTTTCTGCAAAACATCATCTAATTCGGCGAAATCTTCATCTGCGAACGGCGTTCTGCCGAAAAATGCCGCCCGAATATGAAAATTTTTCGCTACTGCCGTCAATCCTTGAATGTGATCGGTGTCGGCGTGTGTCGCCAGCAGATAATCAATTTTGTCCAAACCCTTCGACCACAAAAACGGAGAAACGACCGATTCGCCGATGGTTTGCGAGTCCGGCACGAACAATTCCGGTTCGTCATCCGTCTCATTCTTGACGAATTTTCGGTCGAAATTCATTTTTCCGCCGCCGTCCACGAGCATCGTTTCGCCGTTCGGAAACGTCAGCAAAGCCGCGTCGCCTTGCCCGACATCAATAAAATCAATGTGCATTTTGCCGTCCGGCGTTGATGTGCTGAACGGATGAAAAACGGTGACGGCGATCAATAAAACAACCGCGAGAGCGCAGATTTTCAGCGTTCGCCTGATTTTGCCGTCAATCTGCGAAACTAAAGCAAACGGCTGCCATTTATTGAGCAGAAAAATCAACGGCAAAACCGGCGCAAAATAAACTGCATAGACGAATTTGTGCGAACCGGAATATGCCGGCAGACGAAACGAAGCCCAGTTGTTGGTGACGAAAAATCCGGGAAAAGCGATCAGCAAATAATTAAAGAGTTCCGTCAGTTTAATGAGCGGCAACGCGAGCGTTTCGCTCACCGAAGCAAGTAAAACCGCCGCCAACGCCGTGAAAGTTTCGAGCGCGATGACGACCTCGACATATAAATTAAACAGCACGGCGGCAAACGAAAGCCGGTGAAAATAGACGACCGACAGCGGCAGCAGACAGATTTGCGCGATCAGCGAAACGATGACAGCCTCGAATAAATACGCGCTGATTTTTTGCAGATTGATGGTTTTTAAGACGAGTTTGGCAGGCGATTTGAAGATTTTCGCCGACCAAATCTGCCGTTTATTTTCGATTTCCCAAATGTTTTCGCGCCAGTAAAGCGTCTCGCAAAATCTTTTGACCGGCGGCGAAACATTCGGCGGAAAAGGTTCTTCGGCGTTCGGCGACCAACTGCCGATCTTTCGCAGGTTTTCGATCAGCGGAAACGCCGCCGTGACGATTGCGCCGACGCTCGCAAATGTTAATTGAAACGAAGCGGTAAAAATATCGTCAGGTCGCCAGACGAGCAAAATCAAAGCACACGCGCCGAAAGCGTTGAGCAGCGTTCCGCGACGATTGACGATTTGCGAAAACAGCAGAATCGTCAACATCAGCGCGGCGCGAACGACCGGCACATCCGCGCCGACGGCAAGCGTAAAAGCCCATAAAAACATCACCGTAATGAGAAATCGCCACGTTTTGCGGCGCGTTAAAAATCCCGTTAAAAGCAACACCAAACCGCCGATAAACGTGATGTGCAGACCGGAAATGACGAGAACGTGAAACGTGCCGTCTTCGCGGAAAATTTCCGCCGTCGGTTTGTCGAGAAAATACTTATCGCCGAGCAGCGAAGCGATCAGAACGCCCGCCGTCGAAACCGAAAACGTCCGTTGAAACCGCCCGATCAGATTTTGACGCGTTCGATAAATCCAGCCAATCGGCGCAAATGTTTCCTTTTCGCCGATTTTCTCGACCAAAAGCGCACTTTTGATCATTCCCGACGCATCAATTTCCTGCTGATCGAGCAATTCTTTACTAAGAATCACGCCCGGATTTTGATAATTATTTTCGCGCTGCAAACGGCACGCGACGCGAATCTGCGAACCGTTTCGCAAATCCAGACGCGCGTAATCTTCGGCGTTATTTTGATCGGCAATCGGCGCAAAAAGTTTTATTTGACCTTTAACTTGTTGTGTTTCGCTCTTAAAACCCAGTTTTTCCGCGCTCACGACCAGAAACATTCCGCCGACCGCTAATTCGGGTTCGCCGCGCAAAACGCCTTCGATTTCGACCGGCGAATTTGATTCGAGACGATTGTCGTCGTAGATTTTTTTGATTCGATTTCCCGGCAAAGGACGATTTTCGATTTGCCAGACCAACGCGCCGAGGGCAAAAAAAGCAAGACAGATCAGAGATGCGGCAATTTTATTTTTGAGCAGAAAAGCCGACGAAACGGCGAAAAACAAACCCGCAACAAGCGAAATCTTCCAGTCAAATGCAAGAAAATTCGCCGTTAAAATGCCTGAGGCAAACGCGCCGGCAAGCCAACAGAGCGGATAAAATGTAAAATCTTTCGCCGAATTTTCGTGGGAATTTCGGAACATAGTGTTTGATTTTAGAAAGCGATTTTTTTCTTTGGGGTTTTCAAATGCAATTTAACACATTTTATTCGGTTTTGACCAAATCTTTGAGCTGTCGAAATTTCGCGTCGCTGATGCCGTCAATTAAAATCAGTTCTTCCGGTCGCCGAAAATTCCCGTATTTTTCACGGTATTCGACGATCTTTTTTGCTTTTCCTTCACCGATAAACGGCAGTTTTTCAAGCTCTCCGACGCTTGCCGTGTTGAGGTTGACGGCGTTTTCAGACACAAGTTTTCCACCGTTCGGCGTTAAAACTTGTTGCGGCTGATTTTTCTCGCAGCAAACCGCGCCAAAGGATAAAATAACTAAAAGCAAAAACTCAATCCGAAAAGCGCAAGTGTTGATATGTTTGAGTTTGAGTTTTTCCACAATTTAAATGCAACGGATATGTGCAGAATGCTAAAAGTATATATTTTATAAAGGTTTGGGCGTTTATTTTTTGTGGAAAACGCCACTTTTCCACAGGATATTGTGGAAAACTTTTGTTCAATTAAAAATTAAAAATTGAGAATTAAAATTTAGTTTGAATTTTTGTTTTTAGCTGTTGTTAAAACTCTCACTTCCATATTCTGACTTCTGACTTCTGACTTCCTACTTCTTTCCCGATTTTTAATTTTTAATTCATAATTTTTAATTCTCTTCACCCGTCATTCATCTCTTCCACATCCTGCAAGTCTTCGTAGGCTTTTTGGAGAACCGGGCGGGCGCGTTTGCTGCCTTCCATTTCGCCGATGTAATTTTCGCGCACCATCGCGTCGAGAATCGCGGCGGCGCGACCGTAGCCGATTCGCAGATGTCTTTGCAGGAGCGAAGTTGACGCGCCTTTGTTGCGGACGACGGTTTTGAGCGCGTCCCAAAACAGCGGATCGCGTTTGCCCGGAAGATCGCCGCCTTCGTCGAGTTCTTCCTCGGTTTTGGTGATCGTCGTGTCGTATTCGGGATTGCCCTGCGCCTTGATGTGTTCGACGATTTTGTGAATTTCCTTTTCGTCCACGAACGCGCCGTGAACGCGCACGAGGTTCGACGTTCCCGGCGGCAGAAAAAGCATATCGCCTTTGCCGAGCAGACTTTCCGCGCCATTGCCGTCAATAATCGTCCGCGAATCAACTTTTGACGAAACGCGAAACGACATTCGCGCCGGGAAATTCGCCTTGATTAAACCCGTGATAACATCAACGGACGGACGCTGCGTTGCCAGCACGAGATGAATGCCGACGGCGCGAGCCATCTGCGCGAGCCGCGTAATTGATTCTTCGACCTCTTTGCCCGCGACCATCATCAGGTCGGCGAGTTCGTCAATAATAATCACGATATACGGCAGATTTTTCCACTTTTCGCCATTGTCGTCGAACATTTCTTCGGCGTTGCGGCGTTTGACTTCGGCGTTGTAGCCGTCGAGGTTGCGAACGCCCCAGCCGGCGAGATTTTTGTAGCGTTTTTCCATCTCGGAAACCGCCCATTTGAGCGCGACCGAGGCGCGTTTCGGGTCTTTGATAATCGGCGTGGCGAGATGCGGAATGTCGGCGTAAATGCCGAGTTCGACCTGTTTCGGGTCAACCATTATGAATTTTACTTCGTCCGGTTTCGCCTTGTATAAAATCGAAATAATCAGCGAATTAACGCCGACCGATTTGCCCGCGCCGGTTTGTCCAGCCATTAAAAGATGCGGCATCTTCGAGAGATCGGCAACGTAATTTAAGCCGTCAATAGACTTGCCGAGCGCGATGGAAAGCATCGAGCTGGAATCTTTAAATTTTTTCGATTCGATGACTTCGCGCAGTTGAATCGTTTCGCGCTGGTGATTCGGCACTTCGATACCGACGAAGGCTTTGCCCGGAATGCGGTCAATACGAATGGATTCGGCTTTAAGCGCGAGACATAAATCGTCAACCAAGCCGGTCACGCGCGAGTATTTTACGCCCGGATCGGGTTTGAATTCGTAAGTCGTGACGACCGGACCTTGGCAGATATGAACGACTCTGCCGGTGACGTTAAACTCTTTGGTTTTTTCGGTTAATTCCTGCGCGATTGACAACAGTTCGTCGTCTTTCTGTTCGATCCGCGCGGTCGGCGGCGTTAAAAAATCCGTTGACGGCAGGATATAATCGTCATAAGTTTGCGGCTTTTTCGGCGGCGCAGGCGTGAACAATTCCGGTTCGTCCGTCGTTTCACCGAGCATTTCATCGGTTAATTCGCCGGTGTGCTGAATCGGCGTGATCGGGATCGAATCTTCGCCGCGCAGAAAATCGTCGAGCGGTTGAGGCGTTTCGTCATCCGGCGCGTCGTTTCGTGCGGCAGTCGGTTCGGCTTCAAATCTTTCGCTGATGCGAATCGTCGGCGGGAAAACTTCTGCTTCGGCTTCGTCGGATGTTTCGTTATTTTCCGTGTTTTCAGCAGATTTTTGCTGCGCCAGAGATTCGGCGGCGACGCGCGTCCTGTCACGGAGTTTGAGCGCGGATTCACGCAAAATATCCGAGAGCGATTTATTTTCCGCGCCGTTTTCGTCGTTCTGATTTGCTTTGGCGCGAAGATCGCCAAGCGAAATAGACGGCGCATTTTTGACGGATTTGTCGGCGCGTTCAGCCGGTGCGCGTTCCGCCTGACGTAACATTTCCGCTTTGAGAATTTCGCGTTTTTTGCGGCGTTTTGTCAGCCATTCGTCAAAACGGACTCGAAAATTTGCCCACGCCGTCTCAAAACTGCCGAAGAATCCGAAAAACGAAAATTCGGTGACGACAATTAAGGACGCGAAAAATATCGCCGTCAGTAAGATTGTCGCGCCGATTCTGCTCAGAAGATACGTCCAAATCTGCGCGAAAAAAGTTCCGACGATGCCGCCCCACGCGCCGCTGAGTTCGAGCAGACTCGAAAGTGAAACGACAAGCAGCGCAAAGCCGATGATCTTGCTGACACGCGGTTTGAGATTTTCGCTGTGAAAAACGCGCCACGCGATCAAACCGAGAATCGCCGGGAAAATATACGCGCAGTAACCGATTGTCTGAAACAAAATATCGGCGGTATATGCACCGACCAGACCGATCAGATTTTGCCTTTTGCCGGGTAAATATCCCGTGCCGTTCGCCGACGGATCATCGGGCGTGTAGGTTATCACCAGCAAAAAACCCAAAACCGCCAACGCGAGAATAATCACAGCGGCGATTTCGTTTGCCCGCGAATGCGTGCGAACCGATCTCTGTTTTTCCAATTGAACTGCCATCGTTAAACTTTAAACTCAGTAATTATATACCGAAAATCAATCTTCTCAAGAGATAACTTTGTTTGGAATGAAAAGCGAAAGTAATAATTGTGTGATTCAAAAACTCTGGAAAATCATTTGTCGGTCGGAAATTTCGGAATTAGTGAGAGGTCAAAGGTGATAAGTGATATTTCAAAAATTGCAGCATTAATATACTTATCATCTATCACCTGTCACTTATCATCTATTCCGAAATTAAAACTTCCAAATCCAATAAATTTATCAGCGCATTTCTAAATTTAGTTAATTATTACCCGGCAATTTACGCGCCTTTCTTAAACAACAAAAATTCTTTGATGTAATCGTCAATATCGCCGTTTAAAACTTCTTCGACATCGGTGCGTTCGTATTTTGTCCGCGCGTCTTTGATGAGGCGATAAGGCTGCAAAGTGTAGTTGCGAATCTGCGAACCGAACGAAATATCCTGTTTGGTCGCTTCGAGATCGGCGGCGTTCGATTTGCGTTTTTCAAGTTCGAGTTCGTAAAGTTTCGACCGCAGAACCTGCATCGCCACGGCTCGGTTTTGAATCTGCGAACGCTGATTTTGACAGGTCACGACGATGCCCGTCGGCAGATGCGTGATGCGAACCGCAGAGTCGGTCGTGTTGACGTGCTGACCGCCCGCGCCGGTCGAACGATAGGTGTCCACGCGCAAATCTTTGTCGTTGATTTCAACGATAATATTTTCGTCAATTTCCGGCGAGACGAACATCGAAGCAAACGACGTTTCGCGGCTGCCGCCCGAATTAAACGGCGAGATTCTGACGAGCCGGTGAACGCCCGCTTCCGCTGACAAAAGCCCGTAAGCATAGTCGCCGAGAACGCGAAAAGTCGCCGATTTGATGCCCGCCTCGCTGCCCGACTGTTCGTCTAAAATCTCGACTTTAAAGCCGCGTTTTTCCGCCCAGCGAAGATACATCCGCAAGAGCATCTGCGCCCAATCCTGCGCGTCCGTGCCGCCTGCGCCCGACTGAACCGAACAGATCGCGTTGTTGGCATCAGTTTCGCCCGACAGCAAACTCTGCGTTTCAGCATCGCCGACTTCGCGTTCCAGACGAGCAATTAAATCGTTTAATTCCTGCAAAGAATTCGCATCTTCGGCGGCAAATTCAAACAACACTTCGGCATCGGAAACGCCCGTTTTGAAGTTCTCCTGCTGCTGCAAAGCCTTTTCAATGCGGCTGCGCTGCTGCACGATTTTCTGCGCCTTATCCGAATCGTTCCAAAATTCGGGGTCGCCAATCAGTTTTTCTAAACCTTTGAGTTCCTTTTCCTTGGCAGGCGCGTCAAAGAAACCTCCCAAGTTGTTCAACTTTGACTTTTATTTCTTCGTATTTTGTTTGTAAATCGTTTAATTCCATAATTATTCAGCTAAAAACAACTTTATTCCATCCCGAAACACTTGAAAACTTTTCGAGACATTCTTCTCTGGATCCATATAAGGCGCAATATTTCTGGCAACCTCAGTTTTTGGCATAAAGCCCTTTTCATAATATCCTGCCGAAGATAAAATGCGCTCTAATGCTTCCCAAGTTCCGCCTTTAATCTCATCTGGAGATCTGTAACTTCTTCTATTGGTTAGACTTTGCGGGACTTTTGGATATGCTTCTTTCATTGCTTCTAAGTCTCCAAAGAACCAAGCTTCAAGTTCTTCAACGATTATCCTATTTAGAACTTGAAATTCATTTGTTTTAGAGTGAGTGTCTAAGCCAGCTTGGGCTGCTATGTCTTCAAGCTGATTTTTTAACTCTTGACAATCTTGATTATCTTTATCAAGTAGAACAACTATTCGTAAATCTGTTTGATATTTTATGATATTTCCATAACCTTTCATTCTATTCGGCAATTTTTTAAGAAGATTGCTTTTACCGCGAAAATCGTGAAATTTAAGTGTCACATCATTTCCGAGTATTTTAGGAACAATTTCAGTTAATACTATTTCGGCAGAGGTTTCTTCAATCAAAAATTCTATATGCACTTATTTTTGAACCTCCGATGTTCGGCGTGAGAAATAGTTTTCCATCCACAAATCACCTAATTTTGCTCCCGCTTCGATCATTTCTTTTACGCCCTGCATCTCACTCGGTTTTTCAGCTTTTGTATATCCCTTTTCGTCACGATAAAGAACAAAAACCTCATCTGGGCGCAATTCATTGACAAAAAACGGTGAATGCGTGGAAACCATTAGTTGAGTTTTGGCAGATGCAATTTGACACTCTTCTGCTAATTCGGGCAGTAGATGCGGATATAAATGATTTTCAGGTTCTTCAACTCCAATGAATTGCGGCGGATCGGGATCATATAAAACAGTCAGATAAGCAAGCATTTTCAATGTGCCGTCAGAAGCGTATTTAGCTTGAATTGGTTGAGCAAAAGGCGCATCTTTGATTTGTAAAAGAAGTCTTCCATCCGGCATCATTTCGGCTTCTACTTTTTCCAGATGCGGAATTCGTTTTGAAAGCGTCGTCAAGACTTTTTCTAAAATTTCAGGATGCCGTTCTTTAAGATATTGAATAACATTTGCAAGGTTATTGCCTGTTTCAGAAAGTTTTTCCTGTGGACCGGCTTCGGGTTGATTACGGGAAGTTTCCGCCGTTAAATACGATAGATACCAACCTGTAATAAATTGACGTAATGCGCTAATACGCGGATGGCTTGCCAACTGTCCCAAAGTATTAACAGCCAAAATGTCAGGCGCAGATAAGTTTTCATCAATTCTTTGGGCAGACTCATCAGGTTCTTCTCCTGAAATCACTATTCCTTTTCCTAAATTAAAATTAAGAAATCTGAAAGGTTGTCCAAAACTTTTTCCGCGTCGCCAACTTAACCATTCTTCCTCAATATAAGCCCCCGTTAGATTTTCATTTATGGCTAGATGGTATGTGATTGGGGATGAATTTTTGTTCTCTCGGTATTTAATTTCAATGACAATTGATTCGTTCGAGCCGCGAGTTCTAAGTTCTCTGAATCGCCCACGTTTATCAACCGCCTTTCTGAGTCCAATTGAAAAGCATTCGGCAAGAAAAGCAAATACATCAAAAACAGTAGATTTCCCGCTCCCGTTTTGTCCGAGTAAAACGGTCAATGGCTTAATATTTTTCAGTTCTAAATCTCTTAAAGCACGGAAATTTTTTACTCTTAAATATTCAATTCGCGGAACATTTCGCACCGAAGTTTTTTGTATTGAGTTTTTCATTTATTTCCTTTTCCGAAAACCTACTATAAGTAATGATGCTAAAACCATAATCAAACACAGCCACGCGAACCAGTCGCCGTATTTGACGTAAAATGTTTGTCCGCCGTCAGATTTGGAGATCGTCCAGAATCGCGTATCGTCTGCATAACTTGCCGTCGGTTCTAAAACTTCACCGCGCTCGTTAATGTATGCGGAAATGCCGACGTTAGTCACGCGCAGCACCGGGCGATTGGTTTCGACGGCGCGGAAGACGGCGTTTGCCAAGTGCTGCCGCAAAATCGGCGTTGGTCCGAGATAGCCGTCGTTGGTCATTTCGATCAAAACATCCGCGCCTTCGCGGGCGTATTCGCGTGAAAGGTTGCCGAAATGCGATTCAAAACAGATCATCACGCCGGCTTTAGCATCGCCGAACGACAGCAAATCGTAGTTTTTCCCGTAGGCAAAACTGCCGACAAGCGCGGGCATCAAGCCTTGCAGCGGCGACGGCACACTTTCACCGAACGGAACGAGATAGATTTTATCATATTCGGCGATTTTCCTGCCCGAAGCGTTGACCAGCACGGCGGAATTGTAATACTGCGAGCTGCCTTTTTCCGGTTCGGCGGAATTAAACAGCACCGAAACATTATTTTTCGCGGCAAATTCACGAACGAATTTTTGAAATTCGGGATCGTCCGAATACATAAAATTCATCGGCGATTCGGGGAAAATGACGGTCGTCGGGTGCGGCTGATTATTTGCCGCCGTCTGTTCGGCAGTCAATTGTTCGCGTGATTTTTGCAGGGCATTTTCGGCGAGTTCGAGATGCCGTCGGCGCAGGTCAGACCATTTCACCGGAGTTAAACCGCTCATCGGGACGTTCGGCTGAACGGCGATGACGTTGGCGACAGCGTTACTCTGGATGCTGCGGCTGCCGTCAAACGACTGTAAATGCAGCACATCGCCCAACAACACAAACAGCATCGCGGCGACATAGAGCGGATAACGGCGATTGACGTTCGAGAGCCAGAAAAGAATCGCCGCGCTTTCGATCATCACGATAAAGCCGACAAAATAAACGCCGCCGACCGAAGCAAATTGCGCGACGCTTAACTTAAAAGCCTGCGAATAACCGATTGCATTCCAATTATTGCCCGTCAGCCAAAGACGCAAAAATTCGGTCATTGTCCAGATAAACGGTGCAGTCCAAAGCGCATAACTGCCGAAACGCCTGAGCAAAATCGCAAATATCAACGCGAAAACGGCGGGAAATAATCCGGCAACCGCCGTCACGCAAAATAATAAAAAATAAGCGAGCAGCGGCGGAAATTCAGCGTAATTAATCGGCGCATAAGTCAGCCACCAGCACGAAGCGAAGAAAAACAAAGTCCCGAAAATCCAGCCGATGATGAAGGATTTGAGCAGTAAATCTTTTTCGCGTTCGACGGCAAACAGCAAAAGCGCGGGCGCGAACCACGCGAGCCACCAAAATTCATAATTCGGAAAGGCAAGCACGAGCGCAAACGCGGAAATCAGCGCGAGCAGAATACTGACCGGCGCAGGCAGAACGCTTTTGACGAAATTTAATTTCACAAAGCGTATTTTATCAAATAAACCCGCCGGTTATCATCGGCTGATTCAATAATTCGGTCACTTCCGTCAATTTGAACGAGTGTTGATTCAATCTGACCGTTCAATTTGAACGATGCACCAATTTTTGTCAGCGCAAAATGACGGAATTTGTCATTTATTAAAATCGGTCAAACCGCATTGCGTCAAATTGCCGACATTATGCCCGTAAAATATAAAGAACCGCGCAGATTGATTGAATTTGCCGGTTTTTATTGAAGTTCAATTAAATTAAGGATTTAAAAGCAGGAGAGCCTAGCTTTTACGCTAGGCTCAAAAAGGAAGGACAACTGAAGGAACGCTCGGAAGGTGGTCAAGCACAGCAGCAAGCCGCGCTCGGAGAAGTGATGGCGGCGGGGTCTCGATAAAGGTTTATCAAGCTAGCCGCTTTCACTATTGCACGTTTCGTGCCAGAAGATTTTTAGGGTTTCAAGTTTCAGGTTTCAGGTTTCAGGTTTCAGGTTTTTCTCAATATAAACAGGCTTTTGAGCCTTTTCAAACAAAGTTTATTTCTTAACCTGAAACCTGAAACCTGAAACCTGAAACTCCGCAAGTTACACTATTTGGTAGAACACCGTTCGACCAATCTCTGCAAAGCACCGACTTCTTCGTTTTCCGCGTCAATTGCGGCAGCGGAAGCGGCGTAATTTTTTGCCTGAAGACAATCATTTTTTTGCAGATAAATTTTTCCCAACGCGAGATGCGCGTCAATCAGGCGGTTATCCCAAAACAGAGCCGTTTTGAACGAACTCGAAGCCTGATCGGGATCAACGCGGCGCAGATGAATTTTGCCCAGGATCAGATAGCTTTCGGCGTTCATCGGTTCGCCTGCCAGCACGCGGCGCAAAACTTCCATCGCTTCGTCGTCCGCGCCGTTTTTGTAAAGCGTCCGCGCCTGCGCCATCAATTCTTCGGTTTCATTAAGCGGTGTCCGTGCCGGTGCAAGCTGTTTTCTCATCAGAATGACACTCACAAAATCTTTGCGCGGCGGCTGAACGACCCGCAAACTGATGTCGTTAATCGTTTTCGAGCGTTTCCATTCGGTTTCGAGATTGGCGTATTTGTTATTTTCCGTCAAAAACCGGCGCGATTGATTGTCCATATCGGCGGCGGTCGGGTCTTTGAGGGCTTCGAGCGTTTTCGCCAGCAAATAATACGCTTCACCGTCGCGCGGATTTGCCGCGATAATTGATCTGAACAAAGTCACGGCATCGGCATAATTCTGATTTAAAAACAGAGCCGTCGCGTAATTGAACTGCGTGTTCGGTTCGTCAGGCGCAGATTCTGAGGCTTTCTTCAAAAGGTCTGTGCCTTCATTTAGGAGCGCGGCTGATTTCGATTGGTTTTTCTTTTCCGCGCGTGCGCCCTGCACGGCAATCGCGCCGATGGTGTTGTAAACATTGGTCAGTTTCAAATCTTCGGCAAGCGGTCGTAAAACGGCGAGTGCCTGTTCGTAATTGCTCTGCTGCCACTGAATCAAACCCGTGTAAAATGCTGCTTCGGCATATTGCGGCGCGTCCTGCGGAATGCGCGAAAAATAATCTATCGCCTCGTCATTTTTTTTCTGAACGAGATAAAAATGTCCGAGTTCGAGCGCGGCATCGGCGTATGTTTCGTTGTTTTTCGCTTCGGCGTAAAGCCTGATCGCGTTTTTGAAAAAGTTTTCACGCGATTCCGGCGAATTGGTCAGCAAACCTTTGATATACGCCTCAAACGCACGAGCCGGAACTTTGCCCGCGTTTTCGATAAACTGATTCTGCGAAAACGGCAGAGCTTTGTCGCGCTGATAGAGAACCTGATAAGCGATCTGACCTTCGACGGTTTGCAGATTGCCGAGCGCGTCGTTGAGATTGATGTCACGCGTAATCTGTTTGCCGTCAATCGTTTCGCTCAAAAATCTGCCTTCGTTGACGCGGATAATTTTCGCCGTCACGTTCAAAGTCGCCGCCGTCTCGCCCTGCGCCGGGATGATGTTATATTTTCCCGTGACGAGCAGACTGGCGTTGGCTTTCTGTGCCAATTTGAGCGAAGTTGCGAGGCTCGGCAAATTCGTCAGCGGAATCCGCAATTGCTGCTGGACGATTTTTCGCTCGTCGTTGCTGATGACATTGAGTGCCGGAACTTTCAGCAAATCACTCAGCGAATCGGCAAAACTTTCTCCGACCCAGTTAAATTCGACCTTTTGCGAAGTATTCTCGAACGGCAGAACCATCACGGTATCGGTGTTTTGCACCGTCTGCGCGATTCCCGAAACGGCGCAGAAAATCGTCAAAATCACGACCAACAAATAATTTCTCAGCATTTTATCTCCTAAAAATAAAAAATTCGCTTTCGATGAAAGCGAATCGGTTACAGGTATGTGATGCCTGAAAGTTAAAAATAGATGGTAGTCTGTACGGGATTTGAACCCGTGTCGCCGCCGTGAAAGGGCGGTGTCCTAGACCCCTAGACGAACAGACCGAAAAAATTCTCAAACACTTTTCAAAAGTAAACAACGCGCTTTTTCAATCGAAAAGCGAATCGTTAGAATAGCGCACCGCGATTTTTATTGTCAACCTGTGCCGCAATTTTCTTTACTTAACAATACTGAAAATGTTATCTTCGGATGTTATTTTTCTGCGGAAACTAACTTAACTTAACCAACGGCGATTGAAAATTCCCCACAAAATTTCAAACTTCGCAGCGAGGAAATATGCGGTTTGGAATTATTTTATTTCTTTGGCTCAACTGTGCCGTGACCCAGACTTTCGCTTTATCGGCGAACGATAATTATCAATTAAAACTGAATTCGACGGTAGCAGCCGCCTTTAATTCGGGCGAACATCATTTTTATCGCCTGGAATTAAAAAGCGGCGAAGTCGCTGAATTATTCTGCGAACGAAATGAGATTGATATTAAATTATCGGTTTTTGCGCCGAACGGCGGGCAAATTCTCGCGTCGAATGCACCTGACGGTTTTGTCGGAAGCGAAAAGTTGGTTTTCGCGGCAGACAAACCGGGCGAATATAAAATCGAGATAAATTCACGCCGACCGGGAATTTTTCACGGCAATTATAAAATCACCTTAAAAGATCAACGTGCGCCGAATGAAACGGACAAGGCGGAAATCGAGGCGATGCGTCTGAGCGGCGAAGCCGGGGAAATCGTGCAGGGCGCGGAAAATCATGTCGAAAAAGCCGTCCGCGCTCTTGAAAGACTCGATAAAGCTCTTGCATTGTTTGAAAAAAGCGGTGATTTGGACGGTCAGGCGAAAGTAATTTTTCGCATTGCCGCGATCACCGGCAACGAAACCGGCGATTCCGACAAAGCCGCGATTCTTTATCAAAAAGCGGCGGCAATCTGGACGCAAACCGGCGACGAAGCGGGAAAATTTCTCGCCGTTCTGCACGCCGGCAACGAGCTTCGGGAAAGCGGCGGAAACAATAAAATCCCGGCGGCGGCTTTATTTAAGCAGGCTCTTGAAATTAATCGAAAACTCGGCAGCGTTGCCGATCAAGCCGTCGTTTTGGCGTTTATCTGCCGCATTTCCAATAACTCGGGCAATTTTCAGAAAGGTTTTGAGACTTGCCGACAGTCGCTCAAAATCACGCAGAATAACGATCCGCTGACCGATTATTTTACTTATACGACGCTCGGTTCGCTCTATGAAAACACCGGCGGCGACGAAGATTCGCTGAAAAATTATCAGACCGGATTTGAACGCGCTGTCTCGATTAAGGATTATCTGAACCCGATTCGCGCCGCGATTGCACAGGGAAATAAAGCGATTATTCTGCAAAGACAGCAGAAATATACGGAAGCCGCTGAAAATTATCAGGCGGCGATTGATGTCGCCGAAACGGTCAAGCGTCCGCAGTATGTCGCTTATTTTACGACTCAGCTTGCGACGCTTTATTACGAAACCAACGAATTCGGCAAAGGTTTGGAATTCGCCGAAAAATCGCTGGCACTGTATCGCCGGATTTTGCCGATCAAGCGTCAGATTGCGCTCAATGCTGTCGGCAAAAACGCGGCGGCACTCGGACAAATGCCGAAAGCGCGGGTGGCGTTTGACGAAGCTCTCGAAATAAATCGGTTAAATAAAGACCGTTACGCCGAAGCCGAAACGCTCTATAATTTGTCCAAAATCGAACGCGACGAAGGCAATCTGGAAATTGCCGAATCGGATATTGATCAGTCAATCAGCATCTCGGAAATCATCCGTTCCGAACTTTTAGGAAAAACACAGCGTTCGTCTTATCTTTCGATTCTCAAAAGATATTACGAATTGAAAATCGAAATTCTCTGGCGGCGCGACGAAAAAAATCCGGGCGCAAACTATTCGGAACAGGCTTGGCAGATGCAGGAAAAAAGCCGCGCCCGCAGTTTGCTCGAAAACTTTCTCGAAAGCGGCGCAGATTTTTCCGCCAATTTGCCGAAGGATTTTTTCACCCGCGAAAAGATTCTGCTCGAAAAAATCGCCGCCGCCGAAACGAACCGCGCCAATTCTTTAAAGCTGAAAAATGCGTCGGCGCAGACGGCGGCGGAAAATAATCTGCGGCAGACGCTCGACGAATATAATCTCTGGCAGGAAGAAAGTCGGAGCGCGAACCCGCAATTTTTCGCCGTCAAATCACCGGCGGATTTTTCGTTCGCCGACGCGCAGAAAACGCTCGATGGCGCGACGGCGTATCTCGAATATTCGCTCGGCGAAAAACAGAGCGGGGTGTGGCTGATTGCTAAAAATTCGGTCAAATTTTACAAACTTCCCGCCCGCGCCGAAATCAACCGCCAATCGCTCGAACTCTATCGCGCATTGTCAGACCGGACGACCGGCGATCAGCAATTAATCAATCAATTATCGCAGCAATTGAGCGCACGGATTTTAATGCCGTTGTCGGCAGACGCGGCAAAATTTCACCGCCTTGTCGTGATTGCCGACGGCGCACTGCAATTAATTCCGTTTTCCGCTTTAACCACTTCATCTGACGCAGTTTATCGTCCGCTGGTCACTGACACCGAGATCATCAACGAACCTTCGCTTTCAACTCTGATTTATTTACAAAAAAGCCGCGCCGCCCGGACTAATTCGCCCGAAAAATCGGTTGCCGTGCTTGCCGATCCGATTTTCGAGCAAAGCGACGAGCGTTTTGTTAATTCAAAAACACTCAAAAATAAATCGCTCAACCAACCCGCGAAAATTCCCGACGCGCTTTTACAGACGCTCAGAGATTTCGGCGTTGATCGGCTGGCGCGGCTGCCTTTTACCGGCATCGAAGCCCGCAATATCATCGGATTTGCCGGGGAAAAATCCATCTTGGCGATTGGCGCAAACGCTTCGAGAGAAAAATTCTTGCGCGGAGATTTCGATTCCTACCGGATTCTGCATTTCGCCACGCACGGTTTTTTGAACCAGCGAACGCCTGATTTATCCGGTTTGGTGCTTTCGCTTTACGATGAAAAACGGCATTCGCAGAACGGTTTTCTGCGCGTTATTGATTTGTATTCGATTAAACTGCATAACGATCTGGTGGTTTTAAGCGCGTGTCAGACAGGTCTCGGCAAAGATGTCGAAGGCGAAGGCATCATCGGGCTGACGCGCGGCTTTATGTATGCAGGCGCGTCCGGCGTGGTGTCGAGTTTGTGGAAGGTTGACGACGCGGCAACCGCCGAACTGATGAAAAGATTTTACCGTGCAATGCTCAAAGAAAATAAATCGCCCTCAGCCGCTCTGCAAATCGCCAAAAATGAAATACGGCAAATTCCGCGCTTCAAAAATCCGCAAAACTGGGCGGGATTCACGCTCACCGGCGATTGGCATTAAAACATTTCAAAATAAAAATGACTGTAAATTCGTCAAAATTTACAGTCATTAAACAGTGAGACCGATTGGGGTAAGGATTTTTAATCTTATATGAAATGTGAAAGATTTTCCCCTTCCGTTTTATAAGTGTCGGGAAATTGGCGGAAATTTCACTTGATCCAAAAATAATTTTAATTTTAATTTTCAGCGGCGGACACAGAAAACAAATTCGGTAATCGGTTCAGGATCTTTCGGGGCGTTTTCGCCTTCGAGAAAAATCATATATGTGCGGTTTTCGAGTTTTGCAGCTCGCAGCGAAATTTTGAGCGATTTGAGATTCGGCAAAACGCTGAGAGTTTCGCCGTCGGCATTTTTCAAGGTTGCGCGGTAACTTTGATATTTCGCCGCATCTTTCGGCAGTTCGAGATGCAGCGAGATGTTTTTTGCAGACCGTGAAAGTTTAATAAATTGTTCGCCCTGATCGCGCAGGTTGCCCGACGCAAGACTGAAAGACTGCGAAGATGCGCCGAAAACTTCCTGTTTTTTAATCGGCGGCGCATCTTTCGACGCAGACGGCGGCACAGATTTTTTCGGCGCGACAATGTTTAGCGGTGAATGTTCGGGCTTTCGACTGTTGATCGAAGAATTAACCAAAGGCAGATTATTGAAAGACGGAGCGTTCGGTAAATTATTTTGCGAAACCGGCGCGGGAAACTCCGGGATATTCGGTTGGCGAACGATCTCCGGTTCTTTTTTTGTGAAAATCCAGCCTGCAATTATACCGAAAAATAAAATTGCCGCCGCCGTTCCGATCATTAGCGGACGCTGCCAATGCCCGGAAAGATTCTGCCAAAATGTGCGCGGTGCAAATGTTTTCGGCACATCTTCATTCAAAACTTCCCCGCCGCTGACGTGCCAAAGGTTTTCCGCCGAATGCAGATTTGCGCGTCGTGCGGCGTTCGTCAGATAGTTTTCCGCAAACAGTTTTCTTTCGATGATTGAAAGATTTCCGCGCAGATAATCGTCGAGCAATTCCGCTTCGACCATTTGCGCCTGCTCGAACAGACTATCATCAGCCGCAATCTGTTCTTCGAGATTTTCGGCTGTTTCAGGAGCAATCTGTCCCAAAAAATATTGTTTTAATTGTTCGTCGTTCACGATATTCGGGGTGATCTTTTCCATCTGTCAAATATAAGTGTCAAAAAAAAGTCGTAAATTTCAAGTCCGTCTAAAAAATCAACTATCCAGTTTGCCGCGCACACAATTTTGCAGACGCTTTCGCAGACGGAAAATTTTCAGACGCATCTGATTGAGCGTAATTTGCTGTTCGTCAATCAAATCTTGCCGCCGCACGACCAGTTCGGCGGACGGCAAATCGGCAAAATAATTACGCAGAATTTGGCGGTCGGCTTCGGACATTTCGCCGAAACATTCGCGCATCAGCGCAAAATCGTCACGTTCCTCACCTTTTGCGCGGGCTTCGTGCGCTTCGTAAAATGTTTTTGCCGCTGTTGTCTGTTTTTGTTCGAGCCGCAATCTTTCGAGATAAACGAATCGCGCCGCCGCAAAACCGTATTTCGTCATATCTTCGATTGCCGTGCCTTCGGAAATTTTGCGGGCAACACGGTCGAGCGTTTCGTCGGTCGCCGTTTCGGGTGCGGAATCGCCTTTGACGGTAAAATAACGGTTTAATGATTCGCGTAATTTTTGAAAGGCATCGCCCGCCGCCGCCGGATCGGAGGAAAATGCGTTGAGAAGTTGTTTGAGAGATTCGGCTGTCAAAATTGCTGTGCGCCGTCCTTAATTAAAAGTTGTTTCTATTATGTTCATTTCAATAGATTTCGCAACTTTTCGGGCGCGTCCGACTTGTGAGTTTTTTCCGCATTCCTTATCATCAAACAAATGTCTGAAACAAAACCGAAACGAGTATTTTTGATTGATACGATGTCGCATATTTTCCGCGCTTTTTTCGCGCCGATGGGAATGCGGCAAGAGCCTTTACGCAACTCTAAAGGTCAGGTCACGCAGGCGGTTTTCGTCTTTACGAATATGTTGCGAAAACTTTTGAACGATGAAAAACCGGACTATATCGCCGCCGTTTTCGATTCCGCCGCGCCGACGTTTCGCCACGACAATTTTGCCGCTTACAAGGCGAATCGCGCCGAGATGCCGGACGATCTTTCTTCGCAAATGCCTTATATTATCAAGGTTTGCGAAGCATTTAATTTAACGATTTTGAAACAAGACGGATTTGAAGCCGACGATATTATCGGCACTCTCGCTTACAAAGTCGCCGAAAAAGGAATGCAGGCGGTCGTCGTTTCCAACGATAAGGATTTGTGTCAATTGGTGCGCGATCCTTCGATTATCTGTATGCGGCAAAATTCGCAGAACGTCAAACGCAAAGTTCCCGTGCCGCCGATTGAATGGTGCGACGAGGCTTGGGTCGAAAATAAATTCGGTGTGCCGCCGTCGAAAATCGTCCAACTTTTGGGCTTAATGGGCGATGCGATTGACAATATTCCCGGTGCGCCCGGAATCGGCGAAAAAGGCGCGACGAAAATCATTCAGCAGTTCGGTTCAGCCGAAGAAGCGATGAAACGCGCCGACGAACTGACGCATAAAACTTACCGCGAATCGCTGCAAAATAATCAGGACATTATTCGTCAATCGGTCGAACTCGCCACCGTTCACACGACGATGGACATCGAATTAAATTTAGACCGACTCAAACACGGCGAACCGAACCGCGAACTTGCTTACGCGCTTTTCAAAGAACTCGAATTCAACACTTTAACCCGCGAATTTGCCGATTCGATGCCGCTGTTTGCCGGTTTGGACGGCGTAAGTTCACCGATTGTGCAGGCTGAACGGCGTTATTCGATTATCAAAACCCGCGAAGATTTGGACAAATTAATTCGCAAACTCTGGGAAACCGAACATTGGAGTTTTCAGGTTGACGATTCAAATTCCGCCGCGAAAGCCGATTCGTTTGCGAAAAAACCGCCGGTCGGAATTGCGATTGCAACCGGCGCGGGCGCGTCTTTTTACGTTGATCTGGAAAACTTTGAAGGCGGACAAACCGAAGCAATCGAACCGCTCAAAGATATTTTGTCGAACGGTTTTCTGGAGAAAGTAACGCACGATTTAAAGTGTAATCTCGCCGTTTTAGGCAAAATCGGCATCGTTCCCGAAGCCGTCGAAGACGACACGCTGATCGCCGCGTATCTGATCGAATCGAGCCGCGCAAGCTACGGCGTTCCGCTGCTCGCACAGCTTTATCTCGGCATCGAAATCGCCAATGAAACGCCCGAAAACTGGACTGAAACTCAATTTCGCACGACCGAACGCGCCGATTTTGTTTACCAACTCGCGCCGTTTTTGCGGAAAAAGATACAGGCAGACGGACTCGAAAAAATCTACACGGAAATCGAAATGCCGCTTACGCCGGTCATTTATAACATCGAACTCGCCGGGATGAAGGTCAATGTCGAAGCATTAAAAGGCTTTTCAGATTTTGTTTCGACCGAACTCGAAGATTTGCGCGAAAAGATTTACGCGATTGCGGGACGCGAATTTAACATCGGTTCGCCGAAACAGGTCGGCGAAGTTTTGCAGGAATTAAACATCGCGGGCGGCAAAAAAACCGCGACCGGACAAGTTTCGACGAGCAAGGATATTTTGACCGAACTCGCCGAAAATTATGAAATCGCACAGTTGATTATTGATTACCGCGAACTCGATAAACTCAAAGCGACTTACGCCGACGCGCTGCCGAAACTGATAGATGAAGACGGACGCATTCACGGCAACCTCAATCAAACCGTCGCCGTCACCGGACGACTCAGTTCGACCGATCCGAACTTGCAAAACATCCCGATTCGCACCGAACTCGGTCAGCAGATTCGCCGCGCATTTATTCCCGAACCCGGCAACAAACTGATTTCCGCCGACTATTCACAGTTGGAATTGCGTCTGCTCGCACAGATCACGCGCGATGAAAGAATGCTCGATGCGTTTCAAAACGGCGAAGACATCCACGCGCAAACCGCCGAATTAGTCTTCGGCGCGAAAACTCCGGCGGAACTGAAAATTGCGCGAAGAAACGCGAAAATCACCAATTTCGCCATCGCCTACGCCGTCGAAGCCTACGGACTTTCCCAACGCGTCGGCATTTCCCGCGCCGAGGCGAAACAGGTCATCGAAACTTATTACGAAACTTACAAAGGCGTGAAAAAGTTTATGGAAGAAACGCCCGAAATCGCCAAAACGCAGGGTTATGTGACTTCGATCTTGGGCAGACGCAGATATTTTCCGTCCATCAACGACCGCAACCACAACGTCCGCCACCGCGCCGAACGAGAAGCGATCAATATGCCGATTCAGGGCTGTTTGCCGTATGAAACGAAAGTTTTGACTTCGCAAGGCTATCGTCAAATCGGCGATCTTTATTTAAATAGTGCAGATAATTTACAGGTTTGGACGGGAACGCATTTCGCGGATTTTTCGGTTCTCAATCGCGGCGAATGCGAACTGGCGGAAATTCATCTTGAAAATGGGCAGATTCTCCGATGCGATACGCGACATCAGGTTTTGACTGCTTCCGATGACGGTTATTTCTGGAAAAAATTCGATGAACTGCAAATCGGCGATAAAATTTGTTCCAGCTTGGCTAAAGAAATCGAATACGGAGAACTGCCGGAAATTGATTATACATTTGCGCCGAAGAATTCTAACGGTGTTCCATTTATCATCAAAAATTTAGACGAAAAATTTTATTATTGGCTCGGCTTTTATTTTGGTGACGGTTGGATCACGCACCGACCTGATGAAGGACGATGGAATTTAGCGTTTTCTTTCGGTTCAACTCGAAATCGCAAAATTGTTCAAAACAAAATCGTCGAAGGTGCAGAATTTTTCTCATCCCTCGGATTGCGTTCAAACGTGCGATGGCAGTCGGAAAAGAAAGCGGAAATAACTATTTACTCAAAAGGTTTTATTGAATTTTTAGCACAAACGGGAATCAATACCCAAGCAAAAGCAAATTCCAAAAGAATTCCTTCATTCGTTTTTAATAGTCCGCTGATTTTTCGCAAAGCATTTTTAAAAGGAATACTTGACTCTGACGGTTATGCCGGAACTAAT
This sequence comes from Pyrinomonadaceae bacterium, assembly GCA_965247235.1. GTDB lineage: Bacteria > Acidobacteriota > Blastocatellia > Pyrinomonadales > Pyrinomonadaceae. The sequence continues at coordinate 3,302,731 of OZ252004.1, read as the reverse complement.
GGCGCGACTAATCCAAGCATTCATTTGTGTCAGCGGAAATTAATCGAAGATTTACGACTTCTCTTTCGCACGGTCGGGGTCGAATGTAAAATTCGCGGACCGTATCATTACGGCGGTTTTACTTCTCACAGACTTGATTTGATCGGCGGAATGTTAAGTAAATCAATCGGATTCTGCGATATACCGAAGGTCAAAGTGCCTAAAGTCAATGCTCCGAAATTTTTGATTGATAATTTTTTGGAAAAAATAAATCCGCTGGATTTGCCGTCACATTCTCACAAAGTCCTATACAGCCGATTGAAACACGGCGGAACAACATCAGTTTATACAATCGCGGAAATGCTCAAAATGTCGAACAAAACTCTTGATTTTCCAATCTTTTCATACAGCGGAGTGAAACAAAAATACGCTCTCGGTGAAACGGAAGTCACCTACACATTGGCGGTTGACGACGAGATGCACTGTTTTGATTCCGAAGGAATTATCTCAAAAAATACGGCAAGCGATATTGTCAAAATTTCGATGCTCAAAGTTGACGAAGCTCTGCGCCGCGAAAACCTGCAAACGCAGATGATTATGCAGGTTCACGACGAACTTTTATTTGAATCGCCTGAAAATGAAGTCGAAAAAGCGATTGAAATTATCCGCCAAGAAATGGAAGCCGCAGTCAAATTAGACGTGCCTTTGCTCGTCGAAATCGGCGCGGGCGAAAATTGGATGAACGCGAAGTAAATGGAAAATGGAAAATGGAAAATTAAGAAGTTAAATCTTGAATCCTGCATTATAAATTATCCATTACCCACTATTCATTATCCGTTCACCCCGCTTTCTTTTGTTACAATTATTTAAACAATGCCGCAATCACGAAATTTTCGCAGACGAATCAAAACGCGCTGGCGTTATCTGCGTCCGCAGCGGCGAAGGTTAAAGCTCAAAATTCTCAAACTTTCGCTGCGTTTCGTGCCGAAGGAATCGCAAAGGGTTTTCATTCTCACGCTGGTCGTCGGCGCGGTTTGCGGTTTGGCGGCGGTTGCTTTTCATCTGGCGATTATCAAAGCGGAAAAACTTTTAATCGAAAACGCGATTGCCGCGCCGAACGGCAATTGGATTTGGCTGACCGTTTTAACGCCTGCGCTCGGCGGGCTTTTGAGCGGCATTTTGCTTTCCTACGTCGTTCCCGGCGCACGCGGCAGCGGCATTCCGCAGGTCAAAATCGCTTACGAAATCAAGGGCGGACGACTGCCGTTCAGAGACGCAATCGGCAAATTTGTCATCGGCGTTCTGCAAATCGGTTCGGGCGCGTCGCTCGGGCGCGAAGGTCCGACGGTGCATATCTGCGCGGGCATTGCGAGCTGGTTCGGCAAGACTTCCGCGCTCTCGCAGAAGAATTTGAAACGCCTTTTGCCGGTCGGCGCGGCGGCGGGAATTGCGGCGGCATTTAACGCGCCGATTGCCGCCGTGACGTTCACGATTGAAGAAGTCGTCGGCGATTTGGATCAGACGGTTTTGTCGGGCGTGATCGTCGCGGCGGCGATTGCGGCGGCGATTGAACGCTCGATTCTCGGCGAACACCCGGTTTTTACAGTCACGCAAAACTTCGGTCTGCATTACGCTTCGTCGCTTCTGGTTTACGCCGCGCTCGGTATCGCGGCGGCTTTGGTCGCGCTCGCATTCACCGAATCTCTCATCAAACTGCGAAAATGGTTCGGCGATTTGCAGACGATTCCGGTCTGGGCGCGTCCGTCAATCGGCGGCGCGGTGACGGGAATTTTGGCGGTTGCGGCGATTTATTTTTTCAAAACCGGCGGCATCAACGGCGCGGGTTACGACACGCTTTCGCTCGCGCTGTCGGGCAATCTGGCGTTTAAGGTGATGGCTGTTTTGTGTCTTTTTAAAATCGCGGCGACGGTTTTCTCATACAGTTCGGGCGGCGCGGGCGGCATTTTTGCGCCTGCCTTGTTTATCGGCGCAATGCTCGGCGGGATGTTCGGATTTCTCGATGTCAATCTGTTGAGTCATCCGAATTCGGAGATCGGCGCGTTTGCGCTCGTCGGGATGGGCGCGGTGTTCGCGGGCGTGATTCGCGCACCGATGACTTCCGTGCTGATAATCTTTGAAATGACCGGCAGCTACGGTTTGATTCTGCCGCTGATGATCGCCAATATGACGGCTTACGCGCTGGCGAAAAAGATTCGTCCCGTGGCAATTTACGAAGCACTGCTCGAACAGGACGGAATTTTTCTACCGCACCGCGACCAAAAACCGACTCACGCGCTCGAAAAAATCACGGTCGGAGAAGCGATGAACGACAATGTTTACGCGCTTTCCGCGCAGACTAAAACGGCGGCGGCAATCGAGAAAACCGACCAATTCGATTTTGCGGTGTTTCCGGTGGTCAACGAAAATCTGCAATGCGTCGGCACGATCACCAAAGCGCGACTAGCGCGAAATCTCGCCGAAAACGGCGACACGCAGACCGTCGGCGAAATCGCGGAATCCGCCAAAACCGTCTATCCCGATTACACGCTCAGTCAGGCAATCGTGCGGATGAATCAGATGAAAACGATTAAAATTATGGTCATCGAACGCGGCACAAGGAAAAAATTGCTCGGTATTTTAACGATGAGCGACATCGTGCGCGTTCAGGCAGAAGCCTTTGCCGACAAAGAAAATCCCGAATGGACGGTCATTCCAAACGTCGCCGAACCTGATTGAAAAATTGCCGGGAAGTTTGCCGAAGTTTGCCGAAGTTTGCAGAGTTAAGACATTTGCAAAACAGCCGGGGAAAGTTAAAAATTTTCTCAAGATTAAGTTGTAAGCGATAATTTTCAAAGTAACAAAATAATTTTATGAGCCGAATAAATAAATACATTTGCCTGATTTTTCTGTCCGCGTTAGTTATTTTCAGCAGTCTGAATTTAACCGTTTCCGCTCAAATGCCGATTAATTCAGATGCTTATTCCGCGCTGCAGTGGCGGATGATCGGACCGTTTCGCGGCGGGCGTGTCAACGGCGTTTCGGGCGTTCCGGGCGAGCCGAATACGTTTTATTTCGGTTCGGTCGGCGGCGGTTTGTGGAAATCGGGTAATTCGGGGCGAACGTGGAAACCCGTCTTTGACGATCAGCCGGTTGCGTCAATCGGCGCGATTGGCGTTGCGCCGTCGAGCGGAAATATCGTTTACGTCGGCACGGGCGAAGCCGATATGCGTTCGCAGATTTCCTACGGCAACGGGATGTATAAATCTACCGACGCGGGCAAAACGTGGGCGCACATCGGTTTGGACGACACGCGGCAGATCGGGCGCGTGATCGTTGATCCGAAAAATCAGAATATTGTTTTTGTCGCCGCGCTCGGTCACGTTTACGGCGCAAATGCTGATCGAGGCGTTTTTCGCACCAAAGACGGCGGCAAAACGTGGCAGAAGGTTTTGTTTAAAAACGAAAACGTCGGCGCGATTGATTTGCAGTTCGATCCGGCAAATTCGCAGACGATTTACGCGACTTTGTGGAACACGCGCCGCACACCTTGGAGCATTTATCCGCCTGCGTATGGAGTTGGCGGCGGCATTTTCAAATCAACCGACGGCGGCAATACCTGGAACGAATTGACGAACGGCATTCCGACCGAAGGGCAAGGCAGAATCGGCATCGCGGTCACTAAAACTAATCCGAAGAGAATTTACGCGATCATTGACGCGAAAGTCGGCGGACTATATCGTTCGGACGACGCGGGCGCAACGTGGACGCTCGTTTCCGCCGACAAACGCATCTGGCAGCGCGGCTGGTATTTCTGCAAAGTCGTCGCCGATCCGAAAAATCCCGACACGGTTTACGTTTCCAACACTTCCGTTTACAAATCAAACGACGCGGGCAAAACTTGGACGGCGATCAAAGGCGCACCCGGCGGCGATGATTATCATCAACTTTGGATTTCGCCCGACGATTCCAATCGAATGATTTTGGCAAGCGATCAGGGCGCGGTCGTCACCGAAGACGGGGCGCAGACGTGGAGCAGTTGGTATAATCAGCCGATTGCCGAGCTTTATCACGTCGCCGCCGACAACCGTTTTCCGTATTGGGTGACGGGCGCACAGCAGGACAGCGGCGCAGTCGGAACGCCCGTGGCGACAAATCACGCCGAGCTTTCCAACCGCGATTGGTCGCCGGTCTGCGCGGGCGGCGAATCCGGCTATACCGCGCCCGATCCGCTGCATCCCGAAATTTTATTCGGCGACCGCGTGACGCGCTGCAACGTCATCACCGGCGAGACGAAAGACGTTTCGCCCGAAAAGACGATGACCGTTCCGCCCAGACACACTTGGACGCTGCCGCTCGTTTTTTCGCAAGCCGACCAACACGCGCTTTATTACAGCAATCAATTTTTATTTAAGACGACGAACGGCGGCGAAAGCTGGACGCAAATCAGCGAAGATTTGTCGCGTGAAAATCCGGGCAATCCGCCGAATTTGAGCGAAGCCGCGATTTCCGACGCGCCGAAAGAAACCAGACGCGGCGTGATTTACACGATTGCGCCGTCGCCGCTTCGCGCTCAAACTTTGTGGGTCGGCACGGACGACGGTTTGATTCATAAAACGGACGACGACGGCAAAACATGGGCAAATGTCACGCCGCCGGAACTGACCGCCTGGAGCAAAGTCGTGATGATAGACGCGTCGCATTTCGATTCAGACGAAGCGTTCGCGGCGATTGACCGGCATCGTCTGACCGACAACGAGCCGTATATTTACCGCACCAAAGACGGCGGCAAAACGTGGCGCAAAATCACCGACGGTTTGCCGAAGGGCGTTTATCTGCAAACGGTCAAAGAAGATACAGAGAGAAAAGGCTTGCTTTTTGCCGGAACGGAATTGGGCGTTTTCGTCTCGTTTGACGACGGTGAACATTGGCAGTCTCTGCAAATGAATCTGCCGCCGACTTCGATGCGCGATTTGGCGATTCACGGCGATGATCTGATTGTCGCCACGCACGGACGCGGATTTTGGGTGTTGGACGACATCACGCCGCTGCGTCAAATCACCGAAGAAACTATTAAATCCAACGCGTTTCTGTTCCGTCCCGCTGATGCGTTCGTCATTCCGCAGCCGTCGGAAAACGGCACCCCGCAGCCGCGCGACGAACCGCTCGCCGACAATCAGCCGTTCGGCGCAATCATTGATTATTATCTGAAATCGAATTCAAAAGAGCCGGTCGTTCTGGAGATTTTCAATCCGGCGGGCGAATCAATCCGCCGTTACGCGAGCGACGATAAAATCACGCCGGTTGATCCGAACACGCTCGACATTCCGGCGTTCTGGGTGAAATCGCCGCCGCAACTTTCAAATGCTTCGGGAATGCACCGCTGGATTTGGGATTTGCACCCGACACCGCCGACCGCAACGGGCGCAGGCGGTTTCCGTCGCGGTCTGCCGCCGGTTTTGCCGGGAATTTACACGGTCAAACTAACGGTCAACGGCAAAACATCCGCGCAAGTGCTGACCGTCAAACCTGATCCGCGATTGAAATAGCAGGAATTTTTCACCGCAGAGACGCGGAGACGCAGAGAAAATTTATTTTGTTTTTTCAAAATAAAAACTCCGCGTCTCTGCGGTTAATTCTTAATATGCAGCACGGATTTTGACGGCGCGTTCGAGATTGTCGGAGTTTTCTAAAATTTTCAGGCGTAAATCTTTGTCTAAGTTCGGATTGTCGGCGAGAAATTGGTTGACGACCGCCAATGCTTCCGCCGATTTTTGTCCGCCGATAAATGACGCAAGCCAGCCGTTGACGAAAAAGATTTTGCGGTTCTTTTTTAAATTCGGCAGTTCGGCGAGAGCTTTTTCGAGATACGGCAAAGTTAAATCGGCGTGTTTCGGCGAATTCCAGACGGCAAACGCGCTTTCGATGTAGCTTTCCGAGATGTCCTTGTTTTCGGTGAAATCCTTCCAGTATTTCAACTTGTTTTCCGCCGTCGGAATTCCGGCTCTTGCGGCGTAAGCGTAGCGTTTTGCCGCGTCGTCAGTTTCGGTTTTTTCGAGTTCGGCAAGCAATTTCAAACCGTCCGCGTCGCCTAACGTGATGAGTTTGGTCACGATGTCGAATTTATCTTTGGTTTTCAAATCGAGTTCTTTGATTTTCAATTTGCCCGACAAAATATCTTTCAAAATGTTCCGCGCATTTCCCGTCGAAGCGTTGGAAACAAAGGCGCGATAAAACGTGATTCGCTGTCCGAGCGTCGGCGCGTTCTGCATTTTATCAATCAAAACCGGTTCCAGTTGCGGCGCAAGTTCGTCGCGCTGTTTGTCCGGCAGATAATAATTCATCGCGGTCGAAACTCTGCCCAAAAGCGTTTGAATCGTGCTTTCGTCCGTTTCGACGTTGATGTTTTTGATGACGAGTTCGACGTAATCTTCGGGCGCGAGTTCGTAAAATCTGACCGAATCCCACAAACTTCCCCACATCATCGAGCGCAGAAAATCGTCTTTTTCGTTTTGGATATTTTCCAGAACGTAAGCGCGGCTTTTCTCGTCAAGCAGAAAAATGCCGTAGCCGTAATCTTGGTAGTTTGGGAAAATAAATTTCGGTGGTTGTAAATCTCTTTTCGCCTCTTTAGATTCTGTTCCACGAAAATTTATTCCCCAAATTTCTTCGATAACTTTATCGTCTTTTCCAAAATCTACTGTTTCAACCTTTCTCTTTTCGTTGTTATAAATGTAGAAAAATTGTAACTTTTCTGTCCAACTTGATTTTTCTTTCAGTGCATTGGTTTGTGAAAAGACGAGCTTAATATCAATTAGATTGTTAGTTAAATTTATTTTAGGTTTAGGATTAATAACTTCCATTGCGAAAACCGGCAATCCGCGCTGCTTTACCCAACTTTCGCCCCATCCTTTCAAATCCTGCTTACTTGCAATTTCAAATTCCTTGACTAAATCCGTCCATTCGGCGTTGGCGAATTCGTGTTTTTTCAAAAACGCTCGGACGGCAATTTGAAATTTATCTTCGCCCAGATAAAACTCGGCTTGGCGCAGAAACGACGGGGCTTTGCGATAGACGATGTTGCCGTAGGCGGATTTTGCCGACGACAGATTCGGGATTTCCTGATAGATCGGCGTGGTGCCGCGTGTTACGTCCGTCAGATAGGCGGCTTGTTTGTTGCGCTCGTAAAAGATTTTCCACGCATTGTATTCGGGCATCACTTTTTCCAGAGTTTTATACGCCATAAACTCGGCAAAGCCTTCCTTGAGCCACAGATCGTCAAACCATTTCATCGTCACCGTGTCGCCGAACCATTGATGCGCGGCTTCGTGAAAAATGACGTTGGCGCGGGTGATGTAATCGTTTTTCGTCGGCTCGGTCGGGAAAATAACGCGGTCTTCGCGCAGAAAAGTCGCGCCCGCGTGTTCCATCCCGCCGAACGGAAATTCAGGAATCAAAACCAGATCGTATTTCGGAAACGGGAATTTGTAATCGAAATAAGATTCGAGAAACTTCACGCCTTCGCGGTTGAGGCGAAAGACTTCCGCCGCTTCCTGTTTGAATTTCTCGGCTTGCGATTTGCGGACGTAGATTTCATTTCCTGCAAGTGCTTTTTCAAAAGTCATCACATCATTATCAGTTGATATTATTGCTCTTGGCTTTTGAATAAAAGAGTTTTCTTGAAAACTTACAAAATTACCGGCGGCAAAAGCAAAAACATAAGTGCTTATTGGTTTGGTTTCAGCAAACGCAAATGTTCTTTCAATTTTGTCTTTCAATTTTGCCGATTCCTCTCGGGAAGCAGGAAACAAATTCGTTTCTCGAATCGAATTTGAAACGACTTTCCAATCTTTCGGCGCATCAACGGTCAATTGAAACCGTGCCTTCAAATCCGGCTGGTCAAAGACGGGAAACGCCGTGCTTGCGTCCGACGGGACGAACAGCGAATAGACGTATTCCGCGCCGTCTTCCTTGTCAACATAGCGCGTTACGCCCGCGCCCGACGTTTTGATCGGCGACGCGAAATTGATCTTAATAACATTTTCGCCCGCTTTCAAAAACTTTTGCGAGATCAGCAAATGCTCTTTGTTCGTTTGATAATCGTAAACTCCGTTCGGCACAATATCGGCAACCTTTTTGTCGTTGACGGCAATCACATCGGCAAAAGGTTTGTCCTTATCATTCGCAAACTGCGTCGTTCGCCAATCTAAAATCAAATCGTTTTTCGCGCCTTCGTCCGTCAATTTGACGCTCACTTCAATCGTGCCGCGCATTAACGGCGCACCTTTTTCGAGCGTAATATTTAATTTGTAACGCACGTCGGAATAATTTGCGCTGCGCCATTTAGCGAGCCTTTGCGAAACGCCCGTTTCAAGCGGCGGCGGTGTTTGCGCGAAAATCGAATTCGTGAGCATAAGCGTCATAAAAAACAAAAATGTGACAAGTTTCATAGCAGTTATCAATCATTCCGAAGTCAATAATACCGATTGTTGAATCATTTTACCGCAAACCGTGCCGTTTTCAGTCGAAACTTTCTTACACGGACGACCGCAGGATTCACATTGCCACCTGCGGCATTCACATTGCCACCTGCGGCATTCACATTAACGACTGCGGCATTCACATTGCCACCTGCGGCATTTACATTGCCACCTGCGGCATTTACATTGCCACCTGCGGCATTCACATTGCCACCTGCGGCATTCACATTGCCACCTGCGGCGTTCACATTGACACCTGTAGCGTTCACATTGGCGACTGCAGAAATTATATTGTCATCCGCGAAGTTTACACAGCGAAGCGCGGAAAACTTTTTGCCGGTGTTTTTTTCTGCAAACTTAAGCAGTTGACAGGAAGTTCTCAGAGTTACAGGAAGTGACAGATAGTTGAAAACAAAGAGTTAAATCACAATCAAAAGACCTGAGAACCTTTTGTCACCTGCTTAGTTGCGCGAAATCTTTGAAGGGTTGCGATTGCCGCAAAAACAAAGGACGGACGCTTTTTGTCAAAGCATCCGCCCGAAAATTTAACGCAACTGTCTGCATCGTTTACAAGTTAAAGTTAAAACTCACATAACCCGTCGCTTTGACCGGCTGACCGTCGCGGACGAACGGTTTGAATTTCCAGCGTTTGACGGCATCTTTTGCCGCCGGTTGGAGGATTGACGGACCGTTGGTTTTTTGAATTTCGGAAACTTCGCCCGCCTCGTCAACCAAAACTTCGACCGTCACGATGCCTGTCGTCCGCAGCGATTTTGCCACGACCGGATAAGTCGGATTGGTTTTTTTCGTCGCGTAACCAACCAGCGAACCGACGCTGAGCGGCGAATTATCTTTAACGGTTTCGCCCGGTGTTTGATTATCGTCGTTTGCCGTGTTGTTCGCCGGAACGTCCCCGGTTTTGCGGGTGCGCTGCGAATTGTTTGGCGCGGCGGTTTGATTGTCGGTGTTCGGTTTCGGCGTTTCAGGTTTCGGATTATCGTTTTGCGCCGTCGTGTTGTTCGCGGTGTTCGGTTTTTCGATCACGACCGGCTTAAATAAATTGTTGGAATCATTAGTGCGCGGCGTTTCGATTTTCGGCTGACTGACGACCGGCGGATTAACGGTCGGCGGATTGATGTTTGCTGCGACCGACGACATCGAACCGGCGGTATTATTTGTTTCGGCGGGCGCGTCACCGGCGGCGTTGACGATCACGCTGCGCGAATTTGCGAGCATTTCACGCGCATCGCCGACTTCATCCTTCCAGCGTTTCGCGTCGTAATCGTCCTTTGCCAGAGTGCCGCGCGTGTTGGTCGCTTCTTCGAGCAGAGCCATCGCGCCGGACGTTTGTTTTTTATCTTTACCGATGTTTTTCGATTGCTCGATGACAAGTTCGAGCGTGTCGCGCATCTTCTGAATATCAACCGAGGCTTCGAGCGGCAGATTGCGGTCGGAAACCGACAGACCGAGCGCGTGATAGCGTTCGTATTGGTTTCGCGCACCCTTGACGATCTGCGCGGCAACCGTCAGATACTGCGCCGACGCGTTCGGTTTATTTGCCGTCTGCGCCTTGTAAAAATCGCCGAGAAAATCCTGCGCCCGTTTGTAATCGCCCTGTTCGAGATAGCTGTTCATCAGCAAAACATTGACGACGCTGTTGACGGCGGAATCGTTGGTTTCGCGGCGGATATTTTCGAGTTCGTAGATCGCGGCGTTGTAATTTCTGACGGCGATAAATGCCTTCGCTTTCGAGACACGCGCCCGCATCACATCGCCCGAAGTCGGCGCGGGCGCAGCCGGATTAACGGGCGCGGCGGTGTTATTCGGCGTGTTCGACGCATCGGTAGTCGGGACGGTTTGCGCTCCGGCGATCAGGAATGCTGAGAAGATTAACGAAGTTGAAGCGAAAAACCTTCTGACGTTTAGCGGCATTTTTAGTCTCCTTGGTAATAGCTTTTGAACGCCGTTTCGATCTTCGATAAAACTCGATCAAAATCGCGGCGTTGACTCAAATTTCCCGCAAAGGTCAAAGCGAACAGTTGAAGAAGAATCGCTTTTCACTCGGCTGACAATTTTTTAATTATGCTTTAATTAAGCATCTTTGAGCAAATCGGCTCATTTTTCAGATAAACTCTTGATGATTTTTTGACGATAAAGGTTTGCGTCTTTCTTTATAGCACTTTCGTCGAGCGTCAGCAAATTTCTGTCGCTCATAATGATTTTGCCGTTGATGATAACGGTGTTGACATCATCGGCTTTGGTCGTGTAAACGAGACTCGAATAGATGTTGTAGAGCGGCGTTTGATTTAATTTGTCGAGATCGACAATCACGATGTCGGCGAGTTTTCCGGCTTCGAGCGAACCGATTTTATCTTCGAGATGCAAAGCCCTCGCGCCGCCGATTGTTCCCATCATAAACGCTTCTTCGGCGGAGACGACCTTCGGGTCTTTCGAGAAAACTTTGTGCAGTTTTGCCGCCGTGTCCATCTCTTCCCAAAGACTTAAATCGTTGTTCGATGCCGCGCCGTCCGTTCCTAAACCGACGCGCATATCTTTCTTTAACATTGCAGGCACGGGCGCGACACCGGCGGCGAGTTTCATATTCGACTGCGGATTATGCGCGATGCCGACACCGATTCGTTTCAAAATTTCGAGTTCCGCGTCGTTCGCCTGAATGACGTGCGCGGCGATGGTTTTGCTGCTCAAAAATCCGATTTTGTCGGCGTATTCAATCGGTCGCAAACCTTTATGATTCTGTTCGATAAACGCCGTTTCGGTTTCGGCTTCGGCGAGATGAATGACGAGCGGCGCATTTAATTTGTCGGACAGTGCGCGGGTTTTGAGCAGATGTTCCTGCGAAACCGTGTAAGGCGCGTGCGGCGCAACGGCGGGAATCACGAGCGCATTTCCCTGCCATTTCTTGATATATTTTTCGGTGTAAACGAGCGCGTCGTCAAATGTTTTGTTGTCCGGCGCGGGAAAATCAATCAGCGTTTCGCCCAACACGCCGCGAACTCCGGCTTTGGAAGTTTCGTCGGCAATCGCGTCCTCGAAATAATACATATCGCAAAACGTCGTCGTGCCGCCGCGAATAAACTCCGCCAAACCGAGACGCGTTCCGGCGCGAACAAATTTTTCATCAACATTTTTCGCTTCCGCCGGGAAAATATATTTCGTCAGCCAATCCTGCAAATCCAAATCGTCGGCAATCCCGCGAAACAAAGCCATCGGAACGTGCGTGTGCGTGTTGATTAAACCGGGAATAACGGCTTTGCCGGAAGCGTTGATTTTCTTTTTGGCGGAGTATTTGGCGGTGATTTCGGCAACAGTTCCGACCGCGACGATTTTATCCGCGCTGACGGCAACCGCGCCGTTCTCGATCACACGCCGTTGCGCGTCCATCGTCACGACGGTTGCATTCGAGATAATCAGGTCAACCTTTTGTCTTTGCGCGAGAGCGATTTGCGGAATAATCAGCAGAAACGATAAGAAGATAAATAAATTCAGCTTTTCCATAGCTGAATCTACTACAAAATTGTCAGTTAAAGCAACAGTCGTTATTATTTGAGGAAATTTGCGTCGAATGCGTTTGGAAAAAGTTCTTTCATTTGCATTGTTTCGCTTTTGCCTGCGAGGTTTGCCATTGTGACGGGAATATCGCCGCAGAATTCCCAGATGATCTGGCGGCAGGCTCCGCACGGCGGCGTTAAATTTTCGGTGTCGGCGACGACGGCGATTTTGGTGAATTGTTTTTTGCCGTCGGAAATCGCCTTGAAAATCGCCGTTCGTTCGGCGCAGACGGTTAAGCCGTAAGTCGCGTTTTCGATATTGCAGCCGGTGATAATTTCGCCGTCTCCGGTCAAAATTGCCGCGCCGACTTTAAAGTTTGAAAACGGTGCGTGAGCGTTTTGACGCGCTTTTGCCGCCGCTTCGATCAATTGTTTGTCCGATACATTCATTATTTTTTTATCCGAAAACTACGCTGTTTGAAAACGAAAAACAGCACGCGGATTTGGCGGATTTAAGCGGATGAGCGCGGATTGTTAAATATTTCTCTTCACAAATCCGTAATAATCCGTCTTCAACCGCGTCCATCAGCGTGCTATTTTGGCGTTTTCAAACAGCTTCTCAGGTTTTTTTCGTGTGTTTTGCAGGCAGTCAATTTCTAAACCGGATTCACTTCACGCAGTTTGCCCGTGATTTCTTCGCGGATTTTGCTGCAAATAAAATCTATGCCGATATTGGTGTTGGCGTTTTCGGGAATGATGATGTCCGCCTGCCGTTTCGACGGTTCGACGAATTCGTAGTGCATCGGTCGAACGGTCGCAAAATATTGGGCGATAACCGATTCGGTCGTCCTTCCGCGTTCGGTAATATCGCGCTGAAGACGGCGGATAAACCGGATGTCGTCGGGCGTATCAACAAATACCTTGACATCTAAAAGCTCGGAAATACGCGGTTCGGCGAAAATTAAAATGCCTTCGACGATCACGACCGGCTTCGGATCAATATGCTCGAATTCGTTTTTGCGCGTGTGCGTCCGAAAATCATAAATCGGCATTTCTATCTGTTGATCGAGCCGCAGACGCTTGAGATGATTTCTCAGCATATCGCTGTCAATCGAATCGGGATGATCGAAATTCGCCTGCCGCCGTTCGTCGAGCGGCATATCGGCAAGATTGCGGTAATAAGAATCCTGCTCGACCAAAATCACGCTCTCGCGCCCGACCGTTTCAATAATTTTTCTGGCGAGCGTCGTTTTCCCCGAACCCGTGCCGCCGCAAATTCCTATGATCATTGCTTATTTGTCCTTTGTCCTTTGTTTTTTGTCCTTTGTTTCAAAACCCTTCCCGATAGAAGTTAAATAAGCATTTAAGGTCGGTGCCAGTTTTTCGATTAAAGGTTTTAATGCTTCAATTTGTTCAATGGTCAATAAATTTCGTTGGTATGCGCGTCGCAGCCAATGTTGTGTTTCCTGCAATGAGCCTCGCGCAATCCGGCAAAATCTACGGTTATCCTGAAAACTTCCGCGTCCTTCACCTTCGGCAATATTTGCGCCGATTGAATCCGCCGAGCGAATAATCTGTTTTCCAACCGTATCTTTCGCCAAATTGTCCCAATTAACAACAATTCGCCAGATTTGGTCTGATAATTCTTCCGAAAATTGATAAACCCGTAATTTCTCAAAATTAGTTTTAGCCATTTCCCAAAACGTCTCCAATCATATTTAGAAAGTCTAATCCAACCGCAAAGGACAAAAAATTAACCAAGCACAAAGGACAAATGACCAAGGACAAATGACTAATAACCAATTTTCAAGATAATCCGCCGCAGCAACTCCTTAAAAACTTCCGCCACCTTCGCGCCCGTTTCCATTACTTCTTCGTGGTGAATAATGTCGTCGGTAATGCCCGCCGCCATATTCGTGATGCAGGAAATGCCGAGAACGCGCATTTTTTGATGCCGCGCAGCGATGGCTTCGGGAACGGTGGACATTCCGACGGCATCCGCGCCGAGCAGCCGGAACATACAAATTTCAGCGGGCGTTTCATACGTCGGACCTGATAAAGCGCAGTAAATACCGCGATGCAGAAAAGTTTTTAATTCGGTGTCCGCGCCGTTTTCCAGTCTTTCCTGAGCGATTTTTTCGGCGGCTTCGGCGGCGATTTCCTGAAATTCGCGGTCGTAAACCTCGGTCATATCGGGAAATCTCGCCCCGAACCGTTCGTCGTTCGCGCCGCGCAGAGGATTTTCGCCCATCAAATTCAAATGATCGCGGATCAGCATCAGATCGCCGGGTTTGAAATTGGTATTAACGCTGCCCGCCGCGTTGGTCAGAATGACTTTTTCAACGCCCAAAAGCCCGAAAACACGCATCGGAAAAATCACCTGCGCCATTTCATAGCCTTCGTAAAAATGAAAACGTCCCTGCTGCACCGCGACCGGAACGCCGCCGACTTCGCCCAAAACCAATTGTCCGGCGTGACCTTCGACCGTCGAACGCGCAAAATGCGGAATTTGTTCGTATGGAATCCGCAAGGCATTCTCCAAATCGTCGGCAAACGCGCCGAGTCCGCTGCCCAATACGAGCGCGATTTTAATCTCTTTATTATATTGCGAACGAATAAATTCCGCCGCTGCGATGGCTTTTTCGTAACTCATAACTTCATAAAAGGAAAAACAGATTAACACAGGCGAATTAATTTTCATCAATCCGCTCCTGCATTAATCTGTGCCGATCAACTTCTAAAACTATTTTTCTTTGCTGTATGGAATGCCGAGAGCTTTCGGCGCACGCGACAGACCGATGAAACCGGCAAGCACGATGATCGTCAAAACATACGGGATAATCTGGATAAACTGCACGGGAACCGGATCGCCCGAACTCATTTTGAGATTGCCGAGCGGAATCGTCAAGGCTTCGGTAAAGCCGAAAAACAGACACGCGAACATCACCGGCACGGGTTTCCATTTCGCCAGAATCAACGCCGCGAGCGCGATGAAACCGCGTCCCGCCGTCATTCCGCGCGTAAACAGCGACGACTGCCCGATTGAGAGATACGCGCCGCCCGCCGCCGCCAGTGCGCCCGACAAAATCACGCAGGCATAGCGCAACCGATTGACGTTCACGCCAGCCGCGTCAGCCGCCGCCGGATTTTCGCCGACCGCCCGCAAACGCAGTCCGAACGGCGTTTTATAAAGCACATACCAACTGACGGGAACAAGCGCAAAGGCGAGTATCGAAACAACCGGAATGCGGTTGAAAAGTTCGGGGAGCAAAAAATCTTTGGCGATTTGCTGCGTCGAACCCGACGAATCGTAAATCGCGCTGCTGATCACCGCCGGCAGACCGAGCATCAGCAGATTGATCGCAAAACCGGCGACGACCTGATCGGCTTCAAATTTAATCAGCGCAACCGCAAAAATTGCCGCGAGCAATGCGCCCGCCGCGATTCCCGCCGCAAATCCGAGATACGGATTGCTCAGTTCATATGTCGCCACCGCCGCCGTGAACGCGCCCGCCAGCATTAAACCTTCGAGCGCGATGTTAATGACACCCGAACGCTCCGAAAACATTCCGCCGAGCGCGGCGAAAATCAGCGGCGTTGCCAGCCGAATTGTCGAAAAAAGCAGTGCGAAGGTTAGTATTTCACTCATATTAAAAAGTTGACAGAAAGTTTTCAGGAGTTTCAGGGTTGCAGAGTTGGTGAAAATAAAGTCTCTAAACAATCCAAATTGTCTGTCAACTCTTTCTATCTGTCTAAAATTAAAACTCACGGCACGATCATCGTCGCAAAAGGTTTTTCTGCGCCCGACATCGAAAAATTACCGTGCAGTTCGTCCGTCCATTTTTCTAAAATTTTCTGTTCGTCCGGTCGGTCGGCATCGTCAGCCAAAACCACGCAGCCCGGCGGCAGATGTTCGCGCATCACGGGCAGAAAACCGTAGCGTCCGCCGCGCGTCGCTCCCGGCGGTCCGTCGCAGATGACCAGTCCGAAATTTTTCGGCAGACGTTCGCGCGGCGCGTCATACCAGTCGAATTCGCCGAATGTCGTCAGCGGCGTGTCGCAGATTTCAACTGCCGTAATGCCGTTTTCTGCGAGTTTTTCGCGGATTCGCGCCGCCCATTCCGGGTAATGTTCGAGCGACCAGACTTTCTGTCCGCGTCGTCCGGCGAGAATGCCGAGCAGCAGCGTCGAAAGTCCCGAACCGCATTCGAGAATCGGCGCGTCCAGGGTTTGCGCCCGTTCGATCATCTCCGAAAGATATTCGTGCGCGGCGGAATAACCTTCGTTGCCCCAACCGTAAACGAGATTTGAAAGCAGTTCGACGGACGGTTTCGCGCCTGTTTCGAGCGCGGCAAATTCTTTGAGCGATTTGCTTAAAACATAATCCTGATGACGTTCGCGGGCGTATTTTTTGACCGATTTCGGCAGTAATTTTTTGATCATAATTTTATATTTTGCCGCCGAGTTTTCTTCTCAGAATGCCCGACGATGCAACAAATAAAATCATCAATGCCTGCAAAACTTCAACTAAATCTTTGGAAACATACCGCGTTTCAATGTCAACGAAAATGCCGCCGCGTTTCAAAACCGCGAAAAACAGCGCGGCGATAAAAATACCGAGCGGATGATTTCTGCCTAAAAGCGCGACCGCGATGCCCAAGAATCCGAGTTCGGCGGAAAATCCGTCGTAATAATTATGCCGATAACCGAGAACTTCATTGATGGCGACCATTCCGGCGAGTGCGCCCGAAATCGTCATCGCAATAATGATCTGTTTACGCGGCGAAATTCCGCCGTATTCCGCCGCCGAAGCATTCTGCCCGACCGCGCGAAGTTCGTAGCCCCATTTAGTTTTCCACAAAAAAACATAGATGACGAAACACATCAAAACCGCGATCAGAAACGCGAAATTGAGCGGTACGTCTTTCGGGATAAACGGCAGATATTCGTGGAGCTGCGGAATCCAGGCGGCTTGACCGATAGGCGCGGATTCGAGGATCGGATCACCCGGAACTTTGTAATGATACTGCGTAAAATAGCTGACAAGCGCGATGCCGATAAAATTCAGCATAATCGTGTTGATGACTTCCGATGAACCGAATTTCGCCCGCAAAATCCCCGGAATCGCGCCCCACAAACCGCCGACGACGACCGCCGTCAAAATACACAAAGGCACGAGCAAATACGACGGCAAACTCGCCACCGACCAATTTTCCTGCTTCCCGAAAACATCCACGACCGTCCCGCCGAACAAAATCCCGACCCAAGCCGTCGCAAACGAAGCGACATACAACTGCCCTTCCGCCCCGATATTAAACAGCCCGCACCGAAACGCCACCGCCACCGCCAACCCCGTAAAAATCAAAGGAGTCGCCAAAAACAAAGTATTGCCGATGTCCCGCGCCGACCCGAAAGAATTCGCCAGCAAAACCTGATAGGTTTGCAAAGGGTTTTCCTTAATCAGCAAAATAAGCACCGCGCCCACTAAAAAAGCAAGCAAAACCGCAATCAGCGGCGAGAAGATTTCACGGAGAATTTTCATTTATAGATTTTAAGTCGCTTGATTTTTTTAAGCGGTTTGGATTTCTTCTAATTGATTAACAAATGTGCAGTTTATATTAAAAGACTCAATACAAAAGAGCAACACTAAACCCGGTTTTCAACGTAATATATTCTAAACTCGTTGTTTGTTAGACTTTCAAACAATTTTTTATAAAAAAAAGGTTTCCTGATATTCAGGAAACCTTGAGGCATCTTTCAGCTAATTTGAGTTAATCGTAAATTAAAAGTCATAGCGTATTGCAAATTGAAATTCACGAGGTGAGCTTGATGATGTAGTAATTTGTCCAAACGTAGTGCCGTTAATATTTGCGCTCGGCAATCCGAATGAATTGTGATTGAAAACATTAAAGGCATCTGCGCGAATTTGCAGTCTGTTTTTTTCTCCGATGAAGAAGTTTTTTTGCAGACCTAAATCCGCATTCCAAAAGGCGGGACCTCGCAAATTATTTCGATCACCGATCTCTCCGTTTCTGGGATTGCGGAAGTTTCCGACGGCAGTCGCCGAATCACCAAAATATTGGAAGACACCATTTGTTTCCCGAACCTTCCCGGAAAGATTGGAACCGCTTGTCAATATTGCCGGACTATTCAACACAAAACCAACCGGAAACGAGCCGGTGGTTGTGCTAAACGGCAAACCGGAGCGGTAAGTGTAGATACCCGAAACCGAAAAACCGCCCAATATTTGATTCAGAAAGCGGGGCATATTTTTGCCGATAAACTTCCCGCGACCAATGGGAATTTCAGCAATTCCGTTGACATTAACTAAATGACGAATGTCGAAGTCTGAAGGTCCCCGGCAAATATCAGCGTTTCTCAAATCGCAGATTAATCCTCCGAACACCGTGTTGGCGACGGTCGAATTATTATCCTTTGAATTTGAAAACGTATAATTGACATCAAATTGATAGCCTTGAGAAAAGCGTTTTTGCAAACTTATCAACAAGCCGTTGTAATCTGATTTACCCAAATTAGTAATGTATGCGTTCGTCGAAAACTGTGAACTCAAACCGACATTCGTGTTAAGTAAACCGTTACTGAAAAGTGCCTGCACAGTATCGGAAGCATCACCGACCTGAACCAGACTTCCGAAATTATCACTAACCACCTGCGTACAGGAAGTTCCGAAAACTTGCAGACAAGTCCCGCCGTAATTTGCGATAGAGTACGGATTAATTTGATTTTCAAGAAACGGCTGACTGCTGATAGCTGCGCCCGCGATCAACTGTGTCTGCACATTGTTGAGCGCAGACAGCAAAAATTGACCGGATGCCGGGTCTTTAAAATCAATTACTTGGGCGGCATCCGCCTGCGTAAACAGTTTGCGTCCCTTCCGTCCGACATAAGAAACATTAATCAAATAATTACCCGGCAGTTCACGTTCAAACGTCAAACTATACTGATATGATTCGGGAATCTTGAAATTTTGAGCAATGGCATAATTTGTTTCTCCATTTGCATCCGCATTGCCAAACGGCACGCCGTTACTGACAAAAGGTGTAAACGGTCTGGTAATAACGGGAGCGGTGTTTTGCACCGGTATTGAGTTTATGCTCGCAAATCTGGGATCATTTAGTAATGCCGTAGTAGCATTTGTACTACCAAATGATGTTGATGCCGAGTTGTCGAAAATATACGAAACCTGATCGGCGATAAATGTTACTGCCCCGGAAACTCGATCATAAACTTTGGAAGCACCGCCGCGAATGACGGTCTTACGATCTCCGAATATTTTGCCTAAATAGCCGTTAGTGAAACCCGGATTGTAAGCGAAACCCAAACGCGGCGCGAAATTATTTTTGTCGGTCGCGTAATATGGACGACCTTTATTTCCTTTACCGATCAAATCGTATTTCAGAAAAGGTTCAGCCGCATCACCGGCAATTCCAGCCGCTGCATTCGCCACTCTTTTAGCAAACAATTGATCTAAATCCACATCGTTTGCCGCCTGAAATCCGTTAGCCTCATACGGTGCCGGATAAAGCTGATAGCGAAGTCCGAGGTTGATGGTTAAGTCACTTCTGACTCTCCAGTTGTCCTGAGCGTAAAATTCGTATTCATTGTAGCGAAATTCACGCGATTTGCCTGTTCCGGGCGCGAATACCTGTCCTGTCGGACTATAATTATAGTTAGTCGAGATTGAACCTATCCGTCCTAATAACAATGCAAATGAACTGTCATAAGCCCCGGATGCAGTTGTACCGCCGCGAATATTTGCGGGTCTCAGAGAGGCATTAAGCGTCGGTGTTCTCCCTCCGAGTCCTACGCCCACGCTGTTAAAGTCATTAACCAAAGTAGATTGCGATTTTATCGGTTTGAATTGGACTCCGAACTGAAAACTGTGCACACCTTTCGATAGCGTCGCATCATCACGAAGGGTCGGCGTATCAACTATTCTGCTTTGTGTGCTGATACTGGCAAACGGTGCCGTTAAATTTCCGAAAGAAAATTCGTTTGGGAATGCCGGTCGAAACGGCGAAAGAAAATTAAGGTCTGAGTGTGAATTACCGACAGTTACCCGATTAATTAAAGAATTGCTGATAACCCAGTTGTATCCAGCCGCCAAGGAATAGTCTTTTGTCCCAATTGTTCCTGACTCGGGATCTCCGGGAAACTGTTGAGCCACGGTATTGCCGGTATCTGTTACACGTCCGCGAACAACATTAAGTCTGACGAAAACTCTCTGTCTATCCGTTATATTTCCGTCAATCCGGCTTGTATAAGTATTGTCAGCTCTTTTGACCGGTGAATTAAATCTATATCCGCCGGTGTTGATGCCGTCACCAAGCGTCAAATCGTTTGCCTGCGGATAGCGGTTGTTGATAAAACTCAAAAGTGCCGGGTCTGCGCCGATATGTCTTGGATCAAGTGCCGCTACCTGTGCCGGAGTAAGAGTTGTAATACATTGCGGCGTTGTATTTATTCGACTGGATGCTCCGCAGCCTGCGGTATTATTAATGTAGCTCAATCCGCCGTTCCGAAAAGCATCAAGAGGAACTATTCGAGGAGTGTTGCTAACCTCCGAAGCATCGCGCCGCCCTTCATAGTCGAAAAAGAAAAATAATTTGTCTTTGCCGCTGCGAACAACCGGACCACCGTTGCCGAAGTTTAAAAGAGGAATTGGTCCTCCGAGATTACCGCCAAACTGATTACGGGTTAACTGCGGTCTGGCGACTCCGTTTTTGTTGTTGAAAAAACTGTTTGCCGCCGTTGCCGCCGTGCGGTTGTATTCGCGCAGGGAGCCGTGAAACTTGTTAGTGCCGCCTTTAGTTACAATCTCAATCTGACCGCCGGAACTGCGCCCTTCTGATGAATTAGGATTGGTTGTCACGGCGCGGAATTCCTGAATAGCATCAATCGGTGCGTTACCGACCGTTGCAAATGCCTGACCTGTCGCCTGGTCGTTAGCATCTATTCCGTCAACGGTAATATTGCCCTGATCGGCTCTGGAGCCGGTCACGGAACCTACCCGATTGGTAGCACCGGTTCCTACATTGTTTCCAACAACTCCGGGCTGTAATCCAATCAGAGCCGCCGGAGAACTGCGAATCTGAATTGGCAATTCTCGCAATTGGCGAGTATCAATGTTATTGCCGAGACTTGAATCCGTAGTATTCAGTGTATCTCCCGGAGCAGCGACCACTTCGACCGATGCACCAACCTGTCCGGCGG
Organism: Pyrinomonadaceae bacterium; assembly: GCA_965247235.1. GTDB lineage: Bacteria > Acidobacteriota > Blastocatellia > Pyrinomonadales > Pyrinomonadaceae. The sequence continues at coordinate 3,281,532 of OZ252004.1, read as the reverse complement.
TCAGCACAGCATTTCGGGTTTCTGTTTTGCCGACTCCGAGTGAAACCTCCGTAACCGTATAAGTTTGAAAATTTTGAATGACGAAAGATATTTTGTAGCCTTCACCGGGCGGGACGTTTGAAAAGGTATAGACTCCCTGATCGTTGGTTTTTGTACTCAAAACTCTAGAAGTTTTGGTGTCGGTAAGTGTCACATCCACTCCCGGCACGACGGCATCTGCTGAATCAGTTACGATTCCTGTTACTCCTGACACGGACTGAGCGTTAGTCAGCACTGGAAACAGCAGCAGCACCAAACACGTTAACGCAAAAAAAATGTTGTCAGCTTTTAATCGAGTCAACAAACTTTTATGTGTTGATAAAATGTTGCCCGAAGCTTCACCTGTTGTTATTTTCATTTTTACTCCTTGTTCAATCTATTTAAATATGATTTTCAATCACTTTGAGATTAGTTGGTGAAAAGTCCGTCTATTTACAATAAATGACTTGAAATTGAGAACAATTCAACAACTTTGTTCACACAAACTATTTGCAAGTTAAAAAGATCTTGTTTTTTGCAAATAATAATCAACGCAAAAAATGTTCCCAAACTGAAACGGTATTTAGGAATTTTTATAAAGCCAAATTTTAGACGTATCTTATCTTCTTACCGCTGGATTTATATGAGTTAACTTAGTCTTACCCAATTTTTTTTAATTAAGTAAAAACAATTGAGATTTGCTGATAATTTTGGAATTTCTATAAAAATATGAATTTTTATAAACTTTAATTATACAAATATATCTATTGACTTAGTTTTTTTGTTGGCAGTTTTCTTATGCCTTTTGGTCGAAATAAATCAATGGAAAAGCAGTTTGTCAAATAATATCTCGAAAACAAACATTACTAATACTTGACTAAGTGACACTCATATTTTATTATGTTTTAAGACTAAGCCATTTTGTCTTTTATAAACTTATGAGATTCGACAGATATACAATTCGCGGACAGGAAGCGATTCAGGAAGCCATCGGCGTGGCGGAAAAACAGCAGAATCAGCAGGTTGAGCCGGAGCATTTGCTGGCGGCGATGCTTGAGCAGAAGGAAGGAACTTTGAAGCCGATTTTGGGTAAAATCGGAGCGAACGCGCAGCAGATTTTGAGTGAAGTAACGGCGGCGATTGCTAAATTCCCGCAGGTTTCGGGTGGTCAGCAGTATTTTTCGTCGCGTATCAACACGATTTTTCAGGAAGCGCAGAAGGAAGCCGAAAAGATGTCGGACGAATATATGTCCACCGAACATCTTTTGCTGGCGGTGGCGGCTGAAAAAATCGGCGATGCGGGGCGCATTTTGCGCTCGAACGGGATTACGACCGAAGATTTGGAAAAAGTCATCTCCGAAATGCGCGGCGGAGCGCGGATTACCGATCAGAATGCCGAAGAAAATTTTCAGGCGTTAGATAAATATTCGATTGATCTGACCGAACGCGCCCGCAAAGGAAAACTCGATCCGGTGATCGGGCGTGACGACGAGATTCGCCGGACGATTCAGGTTTTATCGCGCCGGACGAAAAATAATCCGGTGCTGATCGGCGAACCCGGCGTTGGCAAAACGGCGATTGTCGAAGGTCTGGCGCAGAGAATTATTTCGGGCGACGTGCCGGAAACTTTGAAAAATAAAAAGCTCGTCGGACTTGATTTGGGTTCGATGCTCGCCGGTGCGAAATATCGCGGCGAGTTTGAAGATCGTCTGAAAGCGGTTTTGAAGGAAATCGAGAAATCGGATGGGCAGATCATTTTGTTTATTGACGAACTGCACACGCTCGTCGGCGCGGGCGCGTCCGAAGGCGCAATTGATGCGTCAAATATGCTCAAACCTGCGCTCGCACGCGGAATGTTGCGGTGCATCGGAGCGACGACTCTCAATGAGTTTCAGAAATATATCGAGAAAGATAAGGCGTTGGAAAGACGTTTTCAGCAGGTTTACGTCGGCGAACCGAACGTCGAAGATACTATTGCTATCTTGCGAGGACTCAAGGAAAAATACGAAGTTCATCACGGCGTTCGGATCACCGATTCGGCGATTGTCGCCGCCGCAACGCTTTCCAATCGCTACATCACGGACAGATTTCTGCCCGACAAAGCGATTGATTTGATTGACGAAGCCGCGTCAAAAATGCGAATCGAAATTGATTCTCTGCCGGTCGAAATTGATGTGCTTGAGCGTGAGATTTTACAGCTTGAAATTGAAAAACAGGCGTTGTCGCGTGAAACCGATGAAAAAGCGAAAGCGCGGCTCGGTGACATCGAAAAACGAATCGCCGATTTGAAGGAAAAATCCGGCGCGATGAAGGCGAAATGGCAGTCGGAAAAAGATGAAATCGAAAAAATGCGAGGCGGCAAAGAAAAGCTCGAACAAGCCAGACTTCAGCTTGAACAAGCCCGCAACGCCGGAGATTTGAACAAAGCCGCCGAACTGCAATACGGCACGATTCCGACGCTTGAAAAACAACTTTCGGACGAACAGTTGCGGCTCGCCGATTTGCAGAAGGACGGCGTTTTCTTAAAAGAAGAAGTGACCGAAGAAGATGTCGCCGAGGTGGTCGCCAAATGGACGGGCGTGCCGGTTTCCAAGATGCTTGAAGGCGAAATGCAGAAACTCGTGCAGATGGAAACAGGTTTGAGCAAGCGCGTGATCGGACAAGACGAAGCGTTAAATGCCGTCGCCAATGCAGTTCGCAGAGCAAGAGCAGGTTTGCAAGACCCGAATCGTCCGATTGGTTCGTTTATTTTCTTAGGTCCGACGGGCGTTGGTAAAACCGAAACGGCGAAGGCTCTGGCGGAATTTATGTTCGATGACGAACGCGCGATGATCCGGCTCGATATGTCGGAATATATGGAAAAACACGCCGTCGCGCGGATGATCGGTGCGCCGCCCGGATATGTCGGTTATGACGAAGGCGGTCAATTGACCGAAGCCGTCCGCCGCCGTCCTTATTCGGTCGTGCTGTTTGACGAAATCGAAAAAGCGCACCCCGATGTATTCAATATTTTGCTGCAAATTCTCGATGACGGACGGCTGACCGATTCCAAAGGTCGCGTCGTGGATTTCAAGAATACGGTTTTGATTATGACGAGCAATCTCGGTTCGCGCGAAATTATGAACGCCAATCCGCTGGTTGATACTTCGGTCAAAGACATCGTGTTCGACGTTTTGCGGTCGCATTTCAAGCCGGAATTTTTGAACCGCATTGACGACATCGTGATTTTCGGGCAATTGGACAAAAAGGAAATCGAAAAAATCATCGAAGTTCAGCTCGAAAAACTGCGGAAAAATCTGGCGGAACGCGGTATTGCAATCGTGCTGGAAGATTCGGCTAAACGGCTTTTGTCCGACGAGGGCTACGATCCGGCATACGGCGCGAGACCTTTGAAACGGGCAATTCAGACATTGATTCAAAATCCGCTGGCGGTCAAACTTTTGAACGGTGAGATTCGTTCGGGTTCGATCATTCACGTTGCAGCAGACGGCGGCGCGTTGAACTTTACGCCCGAAGCTGCGACGGCGGCAGCATAAAGAAATTAACAGGGATTAAGAGGATGGGCAGGGATAGAAACAGATTTCTAAAATCCTTTTTATCTTCTTTATCCCCGTTAATTTCCCCAAAAGATAAATCGTTTGTTAGACTGAAAGGTGCAAATTATTTGTCAAAATTTATGAGTTGGTTTAATAGGAAAAAGATGAACGAACAGGATTATAATAACGAGGATATGTTGGAAGATATTTTAGATGAAAACGGCGAAAAGATTCCGGTTTTCGACAAGCGAAAGTTTAATTCGGACGGCGAGAGAATAAACGCCGAAAACGAAGACCCGAAGCAGAATGTTAAATCAATGCGCGAAACGGAACTTGAAAATAAACTCAAAACGGAAACCGAACGGCGCGAGGCGGCGGAAGCGAAACTGATCGGCGTGCAGGCGAAGTTTGAAGAAGTAAAAAACAATCTCGAAAAGGAAACTGCCGAAATGCGTCAGCGTTTGATGAAAACGCTCGAAGATCGCGGCAAACAGGCACAGTTTAATTTTCTGACGACACTTTTGCCCGTGCTTGATAATCTGAATCTCGGTATCAAAGCGAGCGAAACCGACTCGTCTTTTGAACATCTTTTATCCGGTGTCAAAGGCACGACGCGTTCGTTTGAACAGGCGTTAATGAACGTCGGTGTCGAACCGATTCCGGCAGTTGGCGAATATTTTAACCCGGAACTGCACGAAGCGGTCGAAATGGTTGAAAGCGGAGCGGAAAACGACGGCAAAATCGTCGGCGAATTTTCGCGCGGCTACAAATTTGCCGACAAACTGCTGCGACCTTCGCGCGTTCAGGTCGGCAGAGCATTGGCGCAAAAAGCTGTCGAGTAAAGTTTATGATTTTGGCAAAATTAAAATTACAAAATACTTTCACGCCCGGAGAATATGTCAATTTCGAGCATGAAAGTGTTTTGTGTTGCAGTTAAGTTGACGGCGAAATTATGACTGAACTGAAGTCAAGCCGAAGCAGAAGAAAACGACGAAAAATGAAAAATTATTTTTGGCTGATATTCGCGGTTTCGTTCGTTTTCGGCTGTCAAAAAGCGGCTGAAATAAAAGTTCCCGAAGTTGAAACGGCGCAGTCACCGGGCATTAAAAACATTGAAAAAACTCCCGCAACGGCGGCAGCAAACAATTTATCGAAAATCGAAGTCACGAAATTGGCGAATAAAACGGCGGCGGAAATTGATAAAATTTTCGGTGCGCCGTCGGAAGTCAAAGACATTGAAAACGGCGGCAAATATCATTTGTATAAATCCGCCGAATATCCGAAAGGTTTGGCAATTCGTTTTTACGGCGACAAGGCAAAAAGTTTTAATTTGATTTTGGAAAAACCTTTCGCCGGTTCAAAGGAAGTGATTACAAAAAGTTTCGGCATTGATGTCGGCGGCGCGAAAGCGATTCAGGACAAAACCGAACCTTTGAGTGAAAATTACCAAGGCACATTCGGCGGCGTAAAGTTCAGCAAACTCGCCGCTAAAAGGCAGGAAAAAGGCAAAGATTTTATTTTCGTGCTGGCGGAAATTGCGCCGTAAAAATTCAATATTCCAAGTGAGCGCAAAATGCGAAGATGATTTTTTCTAATGTTTGAAAAAAATTTTCGTAACGGTTTTTCAAAGTGTTATCATTTAATTATCGGGCAGAGGTTTGGCGGTTTTCGGCATCAAAATTTTAAGTATTTATTCGAGAAAAATTTATGGCAGACATAGACGCATATAAAGACAAATTCAGCGAAAGCGGACGGCGTATTTTGGAAACGGCGATGGATGATTCGCGGCGGCGCGATCAGAATTATGTGACGATTGAACATATTCTGAACGCTCTGACCAACGAGGAAACCGAACTGTTTAATCAGACGATGCGCGATTTGGCGGTTGATCCGCGTTCGGTCAAATTGCTGATCGAAAAGCGCATCGAAACCGGCAGACAGCATCTCGGCAGCGGTTATAAAATCGCGCCGGAAACGACCGAACTGTTCAAAAAAGCGATGGACAGATCGCGTTCGCAGGGACGCAGAACCATCGAAGGCAGCGATATTTTTTACGTTTTGTCGAACGACGACCGCAGCGTTTTAAACGAAGTGCTGCAAAACCTCGGCGTTCCGGCGGAAGAAGTCGCGCAGACGGCGCGGACACGCATTCGCAAACGTGAAAAGGAAGAAGAGAGAGTGCGTCAAAAATACGAATTGCCGTCATTCTTAAAACATTTCGGCGTTTCGATGAACAAACTTGCCCGTCAGGACAAGATTCCGCCGACTATCGGGCGCGAACGCGAAATTCGGCAGATGATCGAAATTTTGTCGCACCGCGAACGGTCGAATTCGCCGATGCTCGTCGGCGAACCCGGTGTCGGCAAAACGGCGGTCGTCGAAGGTTTGGCGCGTTTGATCGAACTCGAACCTGAAAAAGTCCCTGAACGTCTGCGCGATTCGCATATCGTTCAGCTTCAGATGGGCGGATTGGTCGCCGGAACGATGCTGCGCGGAATGTTTGAAGAACGCATCAAAGGCATCATTGACGAGGTTAAGGAAAAGACCAATATTATTTTGTTCATTGACGAAGCCCACACGATTATCGGCGCGGGTGCGGCAATGGGAACGAGTTCGGATGCCGGAAATATGTTCAAATCCGCGCTCGCTCGCGGCGAACTGCGAATTATCGGCGCGACGACTTTGACCGAATACAAAGAATATATCGGCGAAGACGAAGCGTTGGCAAGACGTTTCAGATTAGTTAAAGTTTCCGAACCGACGATTGCCGAAACGCGCGAAATTCTATACGGTCTGCGTCCGCGTCTCGAAAAAAATTATTCGGTGACGATTTCCGACGAAGCGATCAATACCGCGCTGGAAATGTCGCCGAAATACATTCGCAATCTGCATCTGCCCGACAAGGCAATCGGCTGGCTCGATACGGCTTCGGTCAAGGTTGAAATCAACGAACCGAATTCGATGGTCGTCAAACCCGAACATATTATTGATGTCATTTCGCAGGAATCGCGCATTCCGCAGGATATGATTTACCGCGACACTTCCGACCGTTTTTCGGCGATGGAAGTTGATTTGGGCAATCGTGTCATCGGGCAGAAAGAAGCCGTTCGCGCCGTCGCCGAAAGGCTGCGGCTCAACAAAGGTCCGCTCAAGGAAAATCATTACGCGCCCGACGGCGTTCTGCTTTTCTTAGGTCCGACCGGAGTCGGCAAAACGGAATTAGCCAAAGCGGTCGCGGAATTTATGTTCGGCGACGAGGAAAAAATGGTTCGGATTGATATGTCCGAATACGGCGAAGGCACGGTCGGCATCGAGAAATTAATCGGAATGCCGCGCGGCATCGTCGGCAGCGAGCGCGGCGGGATTTTGACCGAACAACTGCGGGAAAATCCATACACCGTTCTGCTTTTGGACGAAGTTGAAAAGGCTAATCCGTATTTGATGAATATCTTTTTGCAGGCTTTTGACGAAGGCTGGCTGACCGACGGGCGCGGCAAAAAAGTTTATCTTTCGGACGCGATTGTCATTATGACTTCCAATCTCGGCTCGGAAAACTTTAAAAAGTTTGAAAAACCGCTCGGTTTCGGGATGAAATCACGCGGCGAGATGAAGGAAATCAAACACGATGTAATGAAGGCGGCGGAGACGAGATTTTCGCCCGAATTCAGAAACCGCATTGATGAAATCGTCGTCTTTTCACCGCTCGTGATGGACGAAGTGCGCGAGATCGCCAAACTTTATCTCGGCAAAATCAAGCGCAATATGGAACGTCAGGGCAAAGTCGTCGAAGTGACCGATGCCGCGCTCGACGTAATGACCGAAAAAGGTTACAGTCCGGCTTATGGCGCACGTTTCCTGAAACGATACATTGACCAGAAAATAAAGCTGCCGATTACCAATCAATGGAAAACGGCGATGCGCTTTGCGGTGGACGCGGAAGACGGCGAAATCGTCGTCAAACCGATAGATGCTTTTAGCTTGAATTAAAAACCAGAAACACGCACGAAGTAAGTGTGCCTGCGAACAATACACTTACTTCGTGCGTGTTTCTGAAAAATATTAAATTTTTAGTGACTGCTGTTTAGATTTGTAATAAACTATCTAAACAGCGGTTTTCTTTTTCTCTATATCAAAGTCATTATTTCTATAAAACTAAGGAGAATACTATGTTAAAAACAATCACTCTGTTCCTGTTGATGACAATATTCACAGCCGGCACAATTTATCCCCAAACTTTATCCAAATCCTCCAAAGAAAGTCAGATGACTTTGAATGAAGCGATTTCTAAGGACACCGAAAAGCATAATGCCGAAGCTGTTCCCGTGACGGTTGAAAATATGGAGAAAGTGCAGGCTCAACCGCAGCCCGGTCACTGGTCAACCAAGAAAAAACTGTTGGTTATCGGTGCGCTCATCGTTATTGCCGGTCTCGCCGCCGTGCTTGTTTATAATGGAAAAACCTGCCTCAAAACCAGTCCTTCGAGTTGCAACTTTTACGGTGATGATCCTAATTGCAGATGTGTCGAATACTCTAAATAAAACTGCGCGACCGAACTTTCAAAAATGTTTCGGCATCAAAGGCTTTGATGATAAAATCTCATCGAAGCCTTTCTATTTTGGAGAATTTGTTAATGAATAAAATTTTGCTCTCGACTCTTTTAATATTGCTGTGTGTTTTTGCGATTTTCGCACAGGAATCCAGACTGTTAAATATATTAGAAAAACCAAATCCTCGATTAAACGCCGAACAGATTGAAGCTCAGGGAACAATTACTCTCAAAGTTCAATTTCTTTCTAACGGTCAAATCGGACAGGTTAATGTCGTTTCGGGTTTGCCTTTAGGATTAACTGAAAATGCAGTTGGAGCCGCGAAAAAAATTAAATTTGAACCTGCAATAAAAAATAATTCGGCGATTACGGTTATCAAATCAGTTCAATATAATTTTTATTACGGCTGGACAAACGATCCGACCAAATTTAATAACAAAAACGATAACTCAAAACTCGACGTGAAAGCCGAAGAGATTCTCAAGAAAGCCGTGCAGTTTGTCGGCGGCGATAAGTATTTGCAGGCGCAGACGCAGATCGGGCGCGGGCGTTACGCGCAGATGCAGGGCGGCGCGGTGGTTTCCTTTCAGTCGTTTGTTGATGCGGTGGTTTTTCCAGATAAAGAAAGGACGGAATTTAAAGCGGCAAGCGGCAAAATCGTGCAGACGAATACGGGCAAAACCGGCTGGATTTTCGACGGCGGTTCGCAGACGATCAAAGATCAGTCGGCGGCGCAAATCGAAGATTACAAACGCGGTTTGCGCGTCAGTTTGGATAGTTTTCTGCGCGGAGCGTGGCGCGGCGAAGGCGTTTTGAGTTATATCGGCAAACGCGCCGGAACGCTCGGCAAGCGCAACGATGTTTTGAAACTCGTATTTCCCGACGAATACGCGGTCGAATTTGAAATCGCCGACGACGGAACGCCGGTCAAAGCACTCTACACCCGCAAAAATTCCGACGGCACGGAAACTAAAGAAGAAGACCGCTACGCCCAATTCGCCGACATCGCCGGCATCAAAACGCCGTTCATCATTGACCGTTTCACCGACAACGCGCAGACTTCACGCATCAATTACGAATCGGTCGAGTTCAACAAAAACATTTCAGATTCGATTTTTGCCAAACCTAAAAATGCAAAAGACGCGAAAAAAGACGCGAAATTTTAGCAGCAGGGAAAATTAACAGGGATGAAGAGGATAAAGGGGATTCAAGCAAAAATGTTTTATCCCTTTTATCCTCTTCATCCCTGTTAATTTTCTTAGACAAACGCAAAATCGAACTGCGCCTGATGGACGTGCGGGTCGGCGGTGATGTCAACATTGCCGAGATATGCTTCGATTTCTTCCATCAAAGCGTGGTCGGTGCGGAGAGCTTCGGCAACGCCGGAATGAACGCGCAAAGTCGTCTGTTTGACATCGTCCATCGCTTTTGACAGGCGGCGCGATTCTTCGAGAATTTCGTAGCAGATCGTCTGCGGCGATTTCACCCACCCTGAACTTTCGCAGTATTCGCAAGGTGTGCAGAGCGTTCTTTCGAGCGATTGTTTGACCCGTTTGCGCGTCATAATAATCAACCCGAAATCATTGAACGACAACACTTTAGTCGGCGATTTGTCGGTTGAAAGGGCTTCCTGCAAGGCTTGCGAAACCTTGTTGCGGTTGCGCCGGTCTTCCATATCAATCAAGTCCAGAACGATAATTCCGCCGAGATCGCGCAGGCGAATCTGACGCGCGATTTCGTCAACCGCTTCCATATTCGTTTTCGTGATCGTGTCTTCGAGCCGCGCATTGCCGCGACCGACGAATTTGCCGGTGTTGACATCAATCGCCACGAGAGCTTCGGTTTGATTGATGACGAGATAACCGCCGGATTTGAGCCAAACGCGCGGTTTTAAGGCTTTATCAACTTCTTCCTGCACATTGTATGCTTCCAAAATCGGCGTTTCGCGCGTGTAGAGTTTGACGCGGTTGACCATTTTCGGCTGAATGCGATTGATAAATTCGACGATGCGGAGATATTCCTCTTCGGAATCCACGCGAATCGCCGTGTATTCGTCCGACAGATGATCGCGCAGCAGACGCTGAATAATATCCAAATCCTGATGCACGAGCGTCGGCGATTTTTTGCGTTCCGAACTCTTTCTGATGTCCTGCCAAGTCCGCACGAGGTAACGCGCGTCCTGCCGCAAATCTTCGTCGGAGATTCCGATGCCCGCCGTTCTGACGATAAATCCGCCGTTCGGCACATCTTCTTCGCGTTTGATGCTCTGAATCAACGTGCGAAGCCGGGCGCGTTCGCTCGACGATTCGATTTTGCGCGACACGCCGAGATGTTCAATCGTCGGCATATAAACCAAAAATCTTCCCGGCAGCGCGATGTGCGACGTGATGCGTGCGCCTTTGCGGGCAATCGGTTCTTTGGCGATTTGCACGAGAACTTCCTGACCTTCGCGGAGCAGATCGGTGATCGTCGGCTGTGAACGACGCGAATCACGATTATCACGGTTGTCGCGGCTCGGTCGCGCGTCGCGTGTGTCGCGGTTTTCGGAATTGTTGCGCGGCGCATCTTTGCCGCGTGTGTCGCGGTTCGGTTGATTACGGTTATCGCGGTTATCGCGGTTTTCACGAGGTTCGCGGTTGTCGCGGCGTTGATTGTCCTGCGAATTACGCTGACGGCTCGGCGGTGCTTCGCGTTCGACCGGCGGCGCGGCAGTTTCCTGCGGTTGGCTGACGACCGCCTCAAATTCCTGTTCATTCGCCGCAAAATGCGGAAACTCGTTTGCGTCGGTTTCAATGTTTTCCGAATTATCGAAATTTCCTGCCGTGTCGTCGGTATGTTCGTTGGCTGTTCCGCGTCCGCCGCGTCTGCGTCCGCGTCCGCCGCGCCGCACTGCCATTTCTGCTTTATCGCCTGAATCTTTGACGCTTGCCTCGGCATCGGCTAATTGATCGCCCGATTTTTTCGAGCGTCGGCTCGAAGATTTTTTGCCCTTCGCAGGTTTATCTTCCGACGCTTCGCCGCCGACACCGAAAGTCGGAATTTCCGCCGTTTCAGCAACGTCCGCAGATTTAGGTTTCGCGCCTTTTCTGCCGCCCGATTTTTTATTTTCAGTATTTTGGTCGTTCGCTTCGACAGGCTGCGCCGCCGTTTCCGTTTGATTCGGGTTTTTCGCTTTGCCGGATTTATTTTTCGATTTTCCGCCGCGCGATTTATTCGGCGACTGTGCCGGCGTTGACGGTTCTTCGTCTTCGTCGGCGATGCGCTCGAATCCGTGAGATTCGGCTGACGACGCATTTAAGACCGAACCGACTTCGGCTTCGGCGACCGATTCCATATCGAATTCGATGGCGCGAACCTGATCGGTCAGCGTTTCCTGAACGTATGCGTCTTTGAAAAGATCGCCGACCGTTTCGTCTTCGTCAACAATTCGTTCAAAACTCGAATCGGCTTGATCTTCGAGCTGCATAGTTCCCGCTTTCGGTGCATTATCCGGCGTTTGCGCCGTATTTGCGCCGCGAGCTTCGGCACGTTCGCGTTTGCCGCGCCGTTGGTTTTTACCTTTGCCCTGCGGTTGCGGCTGCGCTTCCGGTGCTTCATTTACAGAAACTTCGCTTTCCGGCGCATCTTCGATTTTTTCAAACATTTGTGAAGATTCCGGGCTTTCAAACAACGGTTCTTCCGTTAATGTTTCGCTCAAAGGCTCGGCAATTTCCTGCACGGCTTCCATCTGTTTTTCGCGTTCGATGCGCTGGCGGTCAATCTGGTCGTTGGCTTCGCGCTTGGCTTCTTCGGGCGAAACTTTTTTGGATTTCTCCATCACGATGCGCTCGATTTCTTCTTCTTCATCAAAAAAGTCGGTCACATAGAGAAACGCATCGCGCTCTAAACCGATGTCCACGAACGCCGACTGCATTCCCGGCAAAACACGCATTACGCGTCCTTTGTAGATGTTGCCGACCACGCCCGAATTTTCTTCGTCGCCGCGTTCGATATAAAATTCCGTCACTTTGCCGCCGTCGAGAATGGCAATTTTCTTTTCGCGTCCATTGACGCTGATAATCATTTCTTTCGACATAAATTTGTTTAAATTTTCTCCTCGAAAATTAGTATTTTAATATTTTTACGGTTTGCCGGTCAGCGGTTTTCGGATGGCAGATTTTATGAAAAAGAGGAAATTTTACAGATTAAAACCTGAACCTCGCGCGGAGGTTTCGGAGTATTTTTTTTATTGATTTGTTTTGATCTCGGAGGTGAACTCCGAAACGCTTTGCAGCTTTGAGTTTTTCACGCAGGAATCTCGTTAATAAAAAGCCGTAGCTTTTTTCAAACAGGGAGCGCGTATTTAATTTCAATCGCGCTCGAACCCTCAAAAAATTTTCTTTCAATAAAACAAACTTAAATCGTAAAAGTTCGCCGTTGTCTGCTCTGCATCCGTTTTCGTCAATCTCAAGCAAACTTTCGTTAGTATAGATTGAAAACTGAAAATAGTAAATGAAAAAAATGGAAAACGGGAAATTTCAAAAATGGAAAATGGAAAATGGAAAATGGAAAATGACGAAAGGATGTTGGATAATAGAGATGGAAAGATAGATTATCGGTTTTGGAAGTTTAAAGATATTTGCCGTTTTTTCAGTTGTAAAAAATAAATTCGTCTTACTATTTTCCATTTTCCATTTTCCATTTTCCATTTATTTTATGGAAATTTATTTTCAATTTATCAACGACGCTGACGGCGTAAAAACCGCCTGCGAGCAACTTGCGGCGGAAGATTATCTCGGTTTCGACACGGAAACGACCGCGCTCGATCCGTATGAAGGCATTGTTCGATTAGTTCAATTGAGCAATGGGACGGACACCAAAGTTATTGATTTGAAACCGTTTGCCGATTCGGGCGATTTGAAAACTCATCCCGCGCTTGCGCCTCTGCGCGAATTGCTCGCCGCGCCGAAACCGATCAAGGTCGCGCACAACGCCAAATTTGACGCGAAATGGGTGCGGCATCATCTCGGCATTGATCTCGGCGGCATTTTCGATACGTTGATCGCCAGCCAATTAATTGCCGCAGGCGATCAGGATCGGCGGCATAATCTCGCCGAAGTCGCCAATTATTTTCTCGGCATCGAGGTTGATAAAAGCGAACAGATTTCCGATTGGGGCGCGGACGAACTTTCCAATTCGCAGATTCAATATGCCGCCAAAGACGCGCAGATTATGGTCGCGCTCAGGGAAAAAATCGTCGAACGATTGAAACAGGACGAACTCATTAAGGTCGCCAAACTCGAATTCGACTGCGTGATGCCGATTGCCCGGATGGAACTCAACGGTTTTTATTTGGACGAAGCACGTTGGCGCGTCCAGCTTGAAAAAGTCAAAAAAGAACAAGGCAAAGTCGCTGCCGATTTGCAGCAGATGCTTTCCGCCGGGGTCGCGCAGGCTTCGCTGTTCGGTGTCACGGAAATCAATCTCGATTCGCAGGCGCAGGTCACGGACGCGCTTAAAAATCTCGGCATTCCCGTTCCCGAAACGACGCGCAAATGGCAATTGGAACCGCTCGCGCTCGAATATCCGGTGGTTGCCAAACTGCTCGAATATCGCGGCGTGGCAAAATCAATTTCGAGTTTCGGCGAAAATATTCTCGAATATATCAAACCGGCAACCGGCAGACTGCATTCGGATTTCCGGCAAATCGGCGCACCGACCGGCAGATTTTCGTGTTCTAATCCGAATATTCAGCAGATTCCGCACGACGAAGCGTATCGCCGATGTTTTCCTGCACCGGCAGGCAGAAAACTCGTGATCGCCGATTATTCACAGATCGAACTGCGAATATTGGCGGAATTTTCCAACGATCAAAATTTTATCGAAGCATTTATCTCAGGCGCGGATTTTCACACGATCACGGCGGCGCAAACCTTTAATATCAAGCCGGAAGAAGTGACTTCGGATCAGCGTTCTTTTGCCAAAAGATTAAATTTCGGCGTAGTTTACGGCATCGGTTCACAGCGATTTGCGCTGATGACCGGACTTTCGCAGACGCAGGCGGAAGATTTGATGCGGAAATATTTCAGCACTTATCGCGGTCTCGATGCGTGGCTGCGCGAGGCGGCGAAAAAGGTCGTCTCCGACCGTAAAGCCAGAACGCTTTCCGGCAGAATGGCGCGTTTTCGTTTTGATGAAGACGACCGCAAAGCCATCGGCGGAGCGCAGCGCAACGGCAAAAATTTTCCGATTCAGGGAACATCCGCCGACATTCTCAAACGCGCTCTGCATCTGCTTCACGCGCAGATTCACGACACGCCGACCAAACTCGTCAATATCGTCCACGACGAAATCATTATCGAATGCGACACGGCGGACGCAGAGAAAGCCGCTAAATTTTTAGAAGAAGCAATGTGCGCGGCGGGCGAAGAATACGTCAAAAAAGTTCCCGTCAAAGTTGACGTGCATATCGCGGATGAATGGACGAAATAAATCAATTAAAAGTTAAAAATTAAAAATTAAAATTTGGGTTTTTGGGTTTTTGGGTTTTGGTTTTGGGTTTTAAAAGTTAGAGGACGCAAAGTGAAGTTTTTCACTTTGCGTCCTCTTTTCTTATCAATGAAATTTCCAGATAATCGGCTAAATTCGATTAAAGATTTAATTTAATCCGTTCTTAAATTTTCCATTTTCCATTTTCCATTTTCCATTTTCCATTTAACTCTCGCCTTCGGCTTTTCCCGGCGTTCTGCCCGGATCGCCTGACGTTTCGTCGTTCGGCGAATCGTTTTTATGCGGTTCGCTCGGCTCGATGTGCGGTTCGTTGTCCTGTTTTTGTTCCTGCATAATTTTTAACCCGACTTTTCGGCTGTCTCCTTTTCTTTGCCCCAGATGTGATCTTCGACACCTTCAACGCCGTATTTACGGGCGCAGTTGGCACAGCAGAAGAATGTTTCCTTAGCTTCGATGCCGTGTCCGATTATCCTGCACCCGCAATGAGCGCAGATCGGCGCGAGTTTGTGAATCGCGCACTCGAAACAATCGAAAACGTGACGGTTGCCCGCCGTGATAACTTCAAAAGCCAAGTAATAATCGTTACCGCAAACTTCACACTGTGCCATAATTTTGTAGTTTCAATTTCCGAGTTAAGGTTTCTGTTGATAGGTTTCATCATTTTCTTTAACTCGAAATCTGAAACCTGAAACTTGGAAACCCATCAATTATTTCATTTTGCCTTGAATGCTTTTGATCGCATCTAAATGCCCTTGCAGAGTCGGTAAAGTTTTGGCTGCGAATGCTTTAACATCCGTATCTTTTGCGCCGGTTGATTGTTTTTTGAATTCGGCAACATCTTTTTCGTGATCTGCGACCATTCCTTTGACATACTCTTTATCAAATTCCGCGCCGGTCAATTTTGCCAGTTTGTCATACATCGCCTTCTGCTCCGCATTAACATCGGTCGGCAGGGTCACGCTTTTTTTGCCGGCGAGCGATTTCAGTTCGGTGTTAGCGTTGCTGTGATCCTGCGCCATTTTATTGCCGAACGCTTTAACATCAGCACTCGCCGCATTTTTCGCCGCCAGTTCACCGAGTTTGACTTCAGCCATTCCGCCCTGTGCGGCTTCGATCATAAATTTTTTGTCGTCTTCCGAAACCGACGAACTCATATTTCCGTTCGCCGAATTAGTATTTCCCGACGTATTGACGGCGTTCACCATACTCGAATTATTATTAACGACGACCGCCGTGTTGTCGGTCAGTTTATTGGTCACGACGACATTGCTGTTAGTCGCCGAACCGCACGCCGCCATTCCGAAAACGGCTGAAACAAATAAAACACTTCCTGTTATCTTCTTCATTTTTACTCCTTGTCATTCTCGTCAAAACTCTCAAGAAATGTAAAATTTTGACGAACTTCCCTCTATAAATTTAATTTCAAAACCTGAATTCGCCCATACTGATAAAAGTGTAGCGAATTCATTCAAATTCTATTGCTGCTATTTGAACGCAAGTCTAATGCCAGTCTTAGGAAGGAGCGCGGACATCCTTGTCCGCGAGTCTAAAATTAAAATAAGCGTTTTTTAAAATTTAGGACGGGCGGACAAGGATGTCCGCGCTCCTTCCTAACCTGCGCGTTCAGAGAGTTCGAGCCAGTGCGTCGTATCGTTTTCCAACTGTGATTTGAGCTTTTGCTGTTCGCCGAAAAGTTCGGTCAGCTTAAACGAATCGGTCGCAAACTGCGTTAGTTCCCTTTCGATTTCAGCGAGACGCTTTTCGGTTTTCGGGATCTTTGTTTCGAGCGTTTCAAATTCGCGCAGTTCTTTGAACGAAAGTTTTTTCGGCGCGTTTGTCGGCGGTTTTGCGGAGTTTCCCGTTTCGATATTCTGCACTTTTGCCGCCGCCAGAATTTCAGTTTTTTTCGATGCTTCGCGTTCGTCAAATTCTAAATAAGCCGAATAATCACCGGCGTATTCACGGATTTTTCCGGCGTTTTCAAATTTAAAAATGTTTTCAATCGTCCGGTCGAGAAAATACCTGTCGTGACTGACGACAATCAACGCGCCGGGAAAATCGTCTAAGTATTCTTCCAATGCAACGAGCGTCGGAATGTCCAGATCATTCGTCGGTTCGTCCAAAAGCAGGACATTCGGCGAAGCCATCAAGATTCGCAGAAGGTAAAGTCTGCGCCGTTCGCCGCCCGAAAGATTGCCGATGATGGAATATTGCGCGGCAGGCGGAAAGAGAAATTTTTCGAGCATCTGCGAAGCCGTAATCTGATTGCCGTCAACAGTTGTCACATATTCGGCGACTTCTTTAATATAATCAATGACGCGCAGAGTTTCGTCGAGAGCGCGGCTTTCCTGATCGTAATAACCGATCTTAACGGTCTGTCCGATCTCGATTTTGCCGCTGTCGGCTTTGATTCTATCGGTCAAGATTTCCAAAAGCGTCGTTTTGCCCGAACCGTTTTCGCCGATAATTCCGATGCGGTCGTCGCGTTTCAAAAAATACGAAAAATTATCAATCAATTTGCGCGTCCCGTAAGATTTCGACAGATTTTCGATCTCGACAATCTTTGAACCCAAACGCTGGGAACCGATGGCGATGTCAATCTCTTGTTTCGCGCGTTCCTTCGGCTGCGCCATCAAATCATACGCGGCGTTAATGCGGTGTTTCGACTTGCGCGTTCGCGCTTTTGAGCCGGTTCTGAGCCAAGCCAATTCTTTTTTGATGAGTTGTTCGCGCTTATGTCCTTCGGTGGCGCGTAAGGTTTCCTGTTCCTCTTTTTTCTCTAAGTAATACGCATAATTTCCGGCAAAAGCCTGAATGCCGCCGCGTTCGATTTCAAAAATCCGGTTCGTCACGCGGTCGAGAAAATAGCGGTCGTGCGTGACTAATAAAAGTGCGCCGGTATACCGCCGCAGATAATCTTCGAGCCATTCAATCGTGTCCGCGTCGAGGTGATTGGTCGGTTCGTCCAAGATTAAAATATCGGGTTTAAAAATCAATTCGTGGGCGAGCGCGACACGCTTGCGCTGTCCGCCCGAAAGCGTTTTCATTTGCGCCGCCGTGTCGGTAATGCCGAGTTTCGTCAGCACATTTTTGGCGTTCGTTTCAATTTCCCAACCGCCCGAAATTTCGAGTTCGTGCTGTAATTCCGAAATCTTTTCGAGCAGTTCGTCGGAATAGTTTTCGGCAAGATCGTGACACGCTGCTTCGTAATCGGCAATCGTCTTCATCACGCCGCCGCTCGCCGCAAAAATCGTTTCGAGAACCGTTGCCTCGTCATCAATCGGCGGATTCTGCGACAGATAAGCGAGCGTTTTGCTCTGTGCGCGGACGATTCTTCCGGTGTCGGGCGTTTCCGTTCCGGCGATAACCTTCAAAAAAGTGCTTTTACCCGAACCGTTCGCACCGATGATCCCGATCTTGTCCGAATCTTCAAAACCGAGCGTGACATTTTCAAACAGAGGTTTGATACCGTAATTTTTGCTGACATTTTCCAGTGAAATGATGTTCATAAAATAAACTTTAACTTTAACGAATCAAAGCCGTATCGCCAAACCGAGCATCGTTTACAGTCAAAATAAATTTTAGGCAATTCTGCAAAAGTCCTGTAAAATAATCGGGAGGTAAAAACTATGTCCGCAGTTTTAGAAAGAATAATTCCAGACATTGCTACAAACGGCGTAAAGCCGCGTCTAATCACGGTTTCCGAATACGACCGGATGATTGAAGCCGGAATCTATACCGAAAATGACCGCATCGAATTGCTCAACGGGGAGATTGTTGAAATTATGCCAAAAGGACCAAAACATTCGGTATTTAACGATTTAGTAGTAGATTTATTCACAAAAACATTCGGTGAAAAAGTCTATGTACGCTCACAAAATCCGATCATGTTGGATAATTTATCCGAACCCGAACCCGACATTGTTTTGGCAAAACCGCCGCGTAAAAGGTATCTCGAAAATCACCCGACACCGAACGATATTCTGCTCGTGATGGAGATTTCCGACACGACTCTCGGTTATGATCGTGACAACAAAGCCATCGCCTACTCACGCAACGGCATTCAGCAATACCTTTTGCTCAATCTGAAAAACGAAACTCTCGAAGATTACCGCGAACCGAACGCCGACGGTTACGGCGCGAAACGAACGTACCGAAGCGGCGATGTCTTTAATTTAGTTGCGTTTCCCGAAATTGAAATAAAATTTGACGATCTGTTCTAACTCCAAACATTAATTATATGAACATCAGAAAAATTATCTTCGCGTTTGCTTTGCTGACTTTATCCGTGCTGTCCCTTTTCGCCGCAACGCCGTTTGTCAAAGTCAAAGGTCATCAGTTTATGCTCGGCGACAAGCCTTATTATTACATCGGCACGAATTATTGGTATGGCACACTTTTGGGACTTGAAAAGGACAAAAAGCGCGGCGTTGAACGGCTTCGTAGGGAACTTGATTTTCTCAAAGCGAACGGTGTCACGAATCTGCGGATTATGGCGGGCGCGGAAGGTTCGGGTTTGATTAACGGTGTCAATCGCGTTGCGCCGCCATTGCAGCCGGAACAGGGGAAATTTAATGCGGAAATTCTCGACGGACTCGATTTAATTCTTTATGAAATGGGCAAACGCGATCTCAAGGCAATCGTCTTTTTCAGTAATAACTGGGAATGGAGCGGCGGTTTTCAGCAGTATTTGATCTGGAATAATCTCGTTCCCGAAGACCAAAAAACGCGCAAACTGACTTGGGACGAACAGCGCGATATTGTTACGAAATTCTACGCTTGCGAACCGTGCAAAAATGCTTATAACGCGCAGGTTAATTTCGTGATGAACCGCACGAATAAATACAGCAAAAAACGCTACGTTGACGATCCGGCGATTATGGCTTGGGAACTGGCGAATGAGCCGCGCCCGATGCGCCCGACTGCCGAAAATGATTATAAAAAATGGATTTCAGACGTTGCCGCGATGATTAAATCAAAAGACAAAAATCATCTCGTGACGCTCGGACACGAAGGTTTGATGGGAACGGAAAGTCTGCCGTTGTTTGAAGAAATTCACCGCGACAAAAACGTAGATTATCTGACGATTCACATTTGGGCGAAAAATTGGGGTTGGTTCGAGGGCGAAAAAGTCGCCGAAGGTTATTCAAATGTCGTCGAAAAAGCGACCGCATATTTGAATCAACACATCGCCGTCGCCAAAAAACTCGACAAACCGCTCGTCATCGAAGAATTCGGTCTGCCGCGCAACGCGCAATCGTTCGACGTTAATTCTTCAACTTCTCTGCGCGACGATTATTACGCGAAAATGTTTAATTTCGTGACAACAAGCGCAAAGTCGAACGACGTTCTCGCCGGCGCGAATTTCTGGGCGTTCGGCGGCAGTTCGCGCCCGACAAAAAATCAAATCTTCTGGAAAAAAGGCGACGATTATATGGGCGATCCGCCGATGGAAGAACAAGGATTGAACACCGTTTTCGACAGCGACAAGACGACTTGGGCGGTTATCAACCAATCTTCAAAAATGCTTCGCTAAAATTTTAATTTGAACGGTCGGCGATAATTTTATTGAACGCAATAACCGAACAGAATTAATTTGAAGATGATCGGCGCGTGTTTCGAGTTCCGTCTTGAGACGGCTCAAAGCATTCCGCCGTGCTTCGCGGTCGGAAAAGCCGCCTCAAGACGGAACTCGAAACATCTTGAAAATTATTTTGTCCACTTAAAACTGAAACAGTCGTATAATTAAACGTCTTTCAAATTATCGGTCAAAATAAAAAGGGGAAATTTTATGGCAAACAACGAAAATAAAACCAACGATCAGGAACAAAATGAAAACGCCGGGAAACTTTCGGGCATCGGCGCAGGCGTGATTACGGGCGCGGCAATCGGGACTTCGATTCTGCCAATTGTCGGCACATTTGTCGGCGGCGTGGTCGGCGGTGTCGTCGGCAGCGAAGTCGGAAAAAAAGTCGGCGGTTCGCTGCTCGACAGATTCGGCGGCAAATCCGGCGCGGCAGACACAAAAGATGTTTCCGCCGAACTCGAAAAACTCGCGCAGCTTCACAAAAAAGGTGTGCTGAACGACGAAGAGTTTGCAGCGGCGAAAGCAAGGTTATTAAATCTTTAAGAGTTGCAGGTAGTTGCAGGTAGTTTCAGAGTTGCAGGTAGTATTAAGAAGTTAAAACCAAGTAAAAAAGCGGCTCGATAAATCGAGTCGCTTTTTTACTTTTGTGTTGAAAACAGATTATTTGCGCTTGAGCAAAAACCCTAAAACGAGACCGACCGCCGCTGAAATCAGCAGAGCCTGTCCGGGTTTTTGACGCGCATAGTCTTTAGCACCTTCGACTAATTCTTTCGGGTCTTTGCCTTGCAGTTCTTTAAATTTATCATTTGCCTGAGTAAATTTATCGGCGGCAAAATCTTTCGCTTTGCCCGCCGCATCCTGCAAACGCTGGCTGTATTCCTGCGCCTGATCCTTAAAATCGTCAACGTATTGATTATATGTTTCGTCCTTTCCGTTTTCCATTTTGATTAATCCCTGATCTTCTTGATTGTCCATTTTTCCTGCTCCTTGCTTTGTGTATTCAAGCCGAATTGACTAACTCAAACCGCAAATCAGTTCGACAGACGTATCTGATGAATTTTGCCGTTCAAAGGTTTATACGAATTTTTCGGCATTCGGTTCGGAAAAGGTTTAACAGCCGCAAAAAGGATTTTTATATATTTTCTTTTTTCGCGTCTTTTGTAGCTTTTTGCGGCTCTCGTCGGTCTGTTTATTGACTTAT
Source organism: Pyrinomonadaceae bacterium (assembly GCA_965247235.1). GTDB lineage: Bacteria > Acidobacteriota > Blastocatellia > Pyrinomonadales > Pyrinomonadaceae. The sequence goes on along the minus strand of OZ252004.1, from coordinate 3,260,154 downwards.
TTTCGGATCGGAGATTTTGATAATGTTGGCGAACGTCCGCATTTGTTCGGGCGTGAAACTAAATTCCGACGCGCCGATTTTCATCGTCGCCTTGCTGCCTTTGGCGATTTTGGCGAGGTTTTCGCGCGACACGGCGAAGTTTAAAAATTCTCTGCCTTCGTTCATTCTGACAACGTATCCTGCATCGCCGAGATCGAGCGTTTCACCGTCAACCGTGATTTTCAAATTGTGCGCGTCGGGAAATCGCGGTTTTTTGGAATAATACGCCCAAAACGTCCACTTAATCGTCTCAGGCGCGGCGGCGAGCGATTTTCCGGCGTAGAAAAACGCCATTCCGAAATTAAAATTACGCAGTCCGGCGCGGTCGTCCTGATCTTTGCCGAAATCTTCGCCGACCGCAAAAACCTTTGAAGTGCCGCCGTCGTCGTTATAGCTCAGGCTGATATTTTTATCGGCTTTGAGCGTCTTAATCTGCTTATCAATCGCATCGTTGCTCTTTCCGATCTGCGCCGTTGCAACAATTGCCGCCGCTAAAATAATAATGAATGTCGAAATAAAACTTTTCATTTTGTAATTGAGAACCTCTCTCATATCAAAACATTTTTCGATGGTTAAATTCAACTTTTTTGTTGACGTGCGAAAAAATTGATATTTGAACGTAAAAAAGAACGCCATAAAAGCGTCCTTTTTCTGCCCGAATTATAAATTGAACTTAAACTTCCTGACTGACTGATTTTTCGACCGGCAGATAGAGAATGCGGGCGCAGTTTTCGCAGGTGATGATTTGATCGCCTTTTTTGACTTCGACCTGACGCTGCGGGCGCAGTTTCATACAACACGCGCTGCACGAACCGGCGACGACTTCGGCAACGGCGATTCCGTCGCGGCTGCGCTGGGCGTGGCGGTCATAAACGGCGGCGAGATTCGTCGGCAAAGTGACGAAAACCTTTTGGCGTTTGGCTGTTTCCCTGTCGAATTCTTTGGAGTCTTTGGCGAGCTGCGTTTCAAATTCTTTGACGGCGGCGGCGCGTTTTGAATCGAGCGAATCAATTTCATCGGAGCGTTCGGCAAGCATTTTTTCGACTTCCTCGATGCCCGTCAATTTTTCGACGACCTGTGTTTCAATCGTGCCGATCTGTTTTTGCAGCGCGTCGGTTTCGCGCATCGCCGTTTCGTATTCTTTCTGATTTTGCGAATTTTTCAGATTGCGTTCGGCGCGTTCCAGATATGTTTTATTTTCGGCGATTTGTTTTTCCAAAGCGGCGCGTTCCGTTTGTAAACCGTCGCGTTTCGACTGAATTTCGCGGATAGAAGAGGCGTGCTGTTCAAACTCTTGTTCGATTGCGGCACGCCTTTCATTTGCGGTATCAATAGATTTTTTCAGCTTACGGATATTGGTATCCGTTTTTTGCAGCTCGACTAACTTCTCTAATTCTGCCTTCACTTTATTAAATATCTCCTGTTAAAAACAACTTCTTAAAATAATTATAAGTGTAACCTACAAAGCGAATGCGGGAAAGTTAAAAACGGTGAATTAAAAAAGTTTGCCGCCTGCAATTAAAGTTATGACACGAAAATTTGAAAGTGACGGGCGATATGTTCGGTATTAAATGCGAGGCGGCGGTTATCTTCGTCAACGGTAAACCATCGAGGCATTTCATTCGGGCGCAGCAGAATTAGATCAGCGTTTTTTTTCGCCATTCCGAAATGCGTCAGACGTGCTGCCGCGAGTGCGCCGCCGCGCATAAATCCGTCGTTCGGTGTGCGCGTCCAACCCGCTTCGAGCGTCAGGCATCTGACTCCGAGACGCAGCCGCAAAAGCGAACCGACCATCTGCGCGTTGGCAAAATCGAAACGGTGGACGCTTTCGTTTTCGATTTTGACGTTCGGCAGACGCGACGCGGTTTCGAGCAACGCGCCGAACAGCCATTGCACGCCGGTTTGACGAACGGCATCGTTAGCGGCTTTGAGATCGAGATACGCCGCGACATCGCGCCGACCGCTTTTTTCCGCCGCCGCAATCGCGTCATTGAGTTTTTGCGCCCAGATTTCGTCGAGTTCATTCATTGTTTCGAGCATAAAACCGCACGGCGGGAAATGCAATTTCGTGATATTATTTTCGACAAACGAGACATTTTAGTGGTGAGTGATGAACGGTGAACGGTGAATGCCTTTAATGGTAAATGGTGAATGGTGAATGGTGAATGAAAGAAAAAACAATTTCTGTTCTGTAACTGAATATGATTTGTTCAAATTAAAAACCTGAAATCGGTTTTCACTCACCATTCACCATTTACCATTCACCACTATTCTTTCACCATTATTTAATTATGAAATATTCAGCAGTTTTAATTTTATTTTTATTGATTTCCCTCAATGTTTTCGCGCAAAAGCCGAAAGTTGTCAAAAAATCTCCGGCAACGGCGAAAGCGTCTGAGATCGAGGCTGACACCGCTAATGAAAAGGATGAGTTTGAAAAAGCGTCAGCTTTGACAGATCCGGCAAGCCGCGCCGACGCGCTTGAAAAATTCGTCAAAAACTTTCCCAAATCAGCCTCGAAAATTCAGGCACAGGAACTGCTCAGTATCGCCGACGCACAGGTCGGCGGCGACAAACTTAAAAATAATCAGATGCCGGATGCCGTGCGATATTTCAAACTCGCCGTCCAAAACGCGCCTTTGCCGGTTTCGGATAAACTTTTCAGCGAAATTCTTTTGCAGATTCCGTCCGCGCTTTTCTTCGGCGGCGCACGCGAATCGGGCATCGAATCGGCGCAAACGCTCGAAACCAAAACCGGCGGCAGCGCACGGCAAACGCTCGGTTTGGCGACATTTTATCTGAGCATCGAAAACGGCGATGAAGCGGTTCGTCTGGCAAATCGCGCCGCCGCGCTCGAACCGAATCTGCCTGCCGCGTATCAAACGCTCGGCATCGCACATCGCTTAAATTTCGAGCCTGACGAGGCGGTCAACGCTTACGCCAAAGCTCTCGAACTCGATCCGAATTCGACGGTTTCCAAACGCAATCTGGCGGAAATGAACCGCGCCGCCGGTAAATCCGATCAGGCTGTTACGCTCTATCGTGAACTTTTGGCGAAGGACGAAACCGACGCGCAGGCGCAAACCGGACTTGCGCTCGCGCTTTTCGACGCGGAAAAACAGACCGAAGCCGAAACCGAAATGGCAAAGGTTTTCGCCCAAAACCCGAATAATCTGACAATGCTCGTCGGCGCAGCGTATTGGTATGCGGCGCACAACGACGGCGCGAAAGCGATTGATCTCGGCAATCACGCGGCGGCGTTTGAACCGCGCTACGTCTGGGCGCATATCGCTCTGGCGCGTGGATTTTTACAGCAGAAACGTCCGCTCGAAGCCGAACGAACGCTGTTGGAGGCGAAACAATACGGCAATTTTCCGACTCTCACTTACGAAATTGCGTCGGCGCGTCTGCAAGCCGGATTTTACCGTGAAGCCGCTGAAACGCTGAAAGATGATTTTACGGTCAGCGACGGCACGGTTTCCGCCAAGCTCGGCGGTCGCGTCGAAAAAAATGCCAAAAGTTTTATCGAACTGCTCTCGCCCGAACGCCGCGCCGGAATTTTTGAACCGCTCGCCGCCGATAATCCCGAAAACGCCGAAAGATTGAGAAATCTGCTTGCGCTGATGCAGAATCTCGAAAATCAAAATGCCGTCGAAACGGATGTTTTACGCGCTGCGGACGCATTTATTGAAGGCGGCGATCCGATGAAAGTTTACCGGCAGATTTACGTCGCGCGTCGTCTGCTCGAATCGAAACCGAATTCGCCGAAAACTCTGGAAATCGCGCAAACGCTGGTCGGCAAAGCTGATGCCGCGCTCAACGCGCCGAATTCGGCGGCGGCGGTTTTGGCGGAAGCTCTCTACGACACGCGCCGTTCAGCCGCGCTCAAAAATGAAGTCGTTCTCGTGCCGGACGTGCCGCGCCCGACGCTTTCCGCTATTCTGCGCGGCGAGATCGAAGAAATCACGGGTTGGGCATATTTTCAGCAAAACAAAACCGACGATGCGGTCATTCATCTCAAACGCGCGATCAGCGTTTTGCCGGGAAAAAGTTCTTTCTGGCGTTCGAGTATGTGGCGGCTCGGCGCGGCTTTGCAAGGCGCAGGCAATGATAAAGACGCGCTCGACGCATATCTCAAAAGTTATCCGGCGGACGCGCCGTCAGCCGCCAAATATTCGGTCATCGAATATTTGTATAAAAAAATTAACGGCAGCGATGACGGATTGGAAGCCAAGATCGGTGCAAAACCGGCGGAACTCAATATCGAATCGCCGCCGACAACCGTCACCACGGCAGTTGCCGCCGCGCCAAAGATCGAACCGACTCCCGCGCCTGAAATCGCTGCCGCGCCGACACCGGAAACTCCTTCTCCGTCTGCGGCGGTCACGGAAACTCCCGCCGCGCCCGTGCCGACACCGGAAATTTCCGCTACGCCTGCGCCGACACCTGAGGCAATTGTTCAAACTTTGCCTTTACCGGCTGAAACGCCAGTCGAAAATGCCGCGCCGCCGACCGATGCGCCGAATGTGCCGACGGCTGAAATAATTAAACCAAACGTCAATCCGGTGGAAACAGCCGTAAATAAAGAGCAAACTGCGCCGCCGACTGCCGAAACGGACGTAAAACCCGACGCACCGCCGACGGCGATACCAACGCCCGCGCCGCCGGTTATTGATTCTCAGCCCGCCGGAAAACCTTCCGTGCTGATCGTGGACAACACGCCGGTAAAAGCCGCTGAACCGTCAGTGCCGTCAAATAACACCGCCAAACCGCTGTTCGAGCCGATTATTATTCAAGTGCCTAAAACGGAAATTATTAAAGCTCCGAAGCCGACCATTACTGAAAATCCGCCGAATCAAACGCTTAAAACGCCGTCGGAAACTCCTGTATCTACGGAGAATACTGAAAAAGCGGATTCTCAAATCAATCAACCGGCGGTTTCTCCGACTGATTTTTCGAGACCGCGTGTCGTCGTCACGGAAAATATCGGGAACGCGCCGGAAACGCCTCGCTGTACACTCAACGTCAGTCAGGAAAATGTTTCGATCATCAATAACGGCGGCAGTTTGAGCGTTATCGTCAGTTTTGAAAATCAGGCGGATGCGGCGGCAATCAAAGCCTCGTCCAGCAGTCCGCAGGATGTCGCCGTCGAAATAGATGCAGACATCGGCACTTCGTCCGGTCGCTCGCTTTACATCATCAAATCAATCAGCGCGAACCCCGGCGAATACAAAGTATCGTTTGAAACCGCCTGCGGGAAAAGAGAAATCAATGTTCGGGTAAGGTGATTCGGAAGGATGAATGGTGAATGGTGAATGGTGAATGGTAAATGGTAAATGGTGAATATTTTATCAATCCGTCTAATCCGTCTAATCCGTGTTCAAATAAATTCGATAAATCTTGAATCTTGAATCTTAAATCTTGAATCTTAAATCTTAAATCTTGAATCTTGAATCTTGAATCTTGAATCTTGAATCTTGAATCTTGAATCTTGAATCTTGAATCCTACGCCTCGCGTTTGCGGTTTTTCGGGCTTGCCGGGTAATAAATCGTGACGGTGGCGAGCGCGGCGAGCATTAGGAAGAAAAATGAGTTTGCCGGTGTGCGGAGCGGAAAATCGAACAAGCTGTGGATGATGATTCCGAGACAACCCGCGAGTGCGCCGTTCGTGACGCTGCGGCGGTAATTGCTCGAAGTGTCGCGCACGATGAACAAACCTTTTTTGAAAAGCAAATAAATAAAACTGCCGACGCAGATCAGCCCGACGATGCCGCCGTCAGCGAGCGTTTGCAGATAATCGTTATGAGCGCGTTCGATGCGAAAAATCCCGTTCCAACTGTCATAGCGCGTAAACGCCGCGCTGAAAGCATCGAGACCCGCGCCGAAAATCGGGTGATCGAGAAAAATCTTCCACGCCGCGCCCCAGAAATGCAGTCTGCCGTTGGTTAATTCTTCCTGCGAAGTCAGACCGACACCGCGCATCAAAGATTGATCGCCGCCGAGCATTAAAACCGCGCCGAATAACCCGACGACGAGAACGAGAACACCGATAATCAGTAAAAATTTATTATTAATTTTCGGCTCTTTGTCACTTTCTCCACCGCTTCTTTTTTCAAGCAGTCGCGGCACTAATAAAAAACCGAGAACGCCGAAAAAGCTGATTAAACCGCCGCGCGAACCCGTAAAAAGCAGCGCGATGCCCATCAGAAACGCGGCGATCACGAGCAGCAGAGTTTTATCTTTATTTGCACCTCTGCCGAACAAAACGCCGAGCGTCAGACCGAGCGTCATATTCATCAGCGCGGCAAAATGATGCTGATTAATAAACGACGCGAAAAAAATCGCCTGCTGCGGCTGTCGCAGACCGTAAATCGCGTCAGGGTTGGCGAGCCTTTGCAGAATGCCGAAAAAAGCCATAATGCCGCCGAAAATAATAATCGTCAGCACGATAGTTTGCAGACGCTGGCGCGTATTGATAAAAACGAGCGCGGCGGCGAAAAACATCAAATAAACGATTAGTTGGATAACAAAAAATCTCGTCGAATAAGGATCGAGCGAGAGCGTCGAAACGGTCGGGACACTCAAAATATCGCCGTTACTGCGGCTGTGAAACGGCAAAAGCTGAAACAATCCGAGCGCGATCAGACCGCCGAGCGGCAGCAAAAGCGCACTCGGATTGATTCGCAATTCCCTTTCGCGCCACGCGTCGCCGATCCACAAAACGACAATTAAACCCGTCAAAATCAGCAGCAGAGACCACGCCCACGCATCAACCGCGCCGTAAGCGATGACGGTGAACACCAAAATCAGGCACAAAATAAAAAAGACGGCGCGGCTGAAAACAGTCGCATCCGTGCCGATGTCCGCCGTTTCGAGATAATCGGCAAGGCTGAATTTTTTGGCGAATTCTTTCATTAGACCTCTTGCGAAATTAAATTTTGAGAGTTTTAAGTTCAAAATTGTAGATGCCTGAAATCAGATTGAATCTCAGTCCAAGCCGTCTTCTCCGATTTCGATAACGCTCTGCCAAAATCCGAAATATCTTTAACCGGCGAATCACATTTTCCACTCGGATTCGTTTTCTCGCCAACTCCCGATTGGCTCTCTTTTCCTCTTTGGTCAACTTCTTTAACTTGCTCCGCTTCTTTGGCAGCAACACTTTACCGTGCTTCTTCTGCAATCCCTGATAACCGCTGTCGGCTTTGATTCCGACTTCTTTGGCTAATTTGACTCCGCTTTTCTCATACAATTTATAGTCGTGGGTTTTGCCTTTCCCGAAAAATGTGGCGATGATCTCCTGACTTTCTTCGCCAATGATTAACTGCTCTTTTAACGTGTGCCGCTTCTTTTTTCCGCTGTAACACCGCCTTTGTTTTTTTTCGGGCGTTCGACCGTCATTTCCGTCACATCAACTATCGTGTAAGTCAGCCCGGTTTCTTCTAACAAGCGTCTTTTACCGGGCAGCGAAAACTTCCCGCATTTGATTAAAATATCTTCGACTTTCTGAATAATCCGCGAAACATTCGATTCGTGTAATCCGAAATCCTGCCCCAAATGAAACATCGTGCGATATTCCCGCCAATAACCAAGTGTCAGTAAAACCTGATCTTCGACCGTTAAATCAGACTTTCTGCCTCTCGTTTCCCGGCTCAAGACCGCATTGACTACTTCGCACATCGTCGTAAAGGTTTCTTTTTTCACTCCGCACAACCGCTTGAAATCACCGTCTTTCAAATCTTTGGCTTTTTCGTATCTCATCAAATTTGCTCCTTTGAGTTAGTTGTGCCATCTTTATCAAAAGTTTTCAAATACCCGATTTATTTTGCAAGAGGTCTATTAATTTGGTGTTAATCGAGTTTCGTCAGGCTGAAATCATCAAACAAAATTCTGCCCGTAATCGGACAAATTCCCGATTTACAAGTCACCCGCGCCAGACGCACGACGACGGCTTCGGCGTTTGCCGGAGCCGTAAATTTCGCTGAAAGTTTCGTCCATTCGGGCGTTTTCAAATCGGTCGCGCCGGTCGAAGCGAGAACTTTGCCGTCGGCGGCATCGGCGACATCCCAACTAAACGTCGCCGTCGTTTTCAGATCGGATTTATAGAATGTTTCGAGCGCGTAGGTTTTGCCGGGTTCGACGGTCACGGTTTGCGAAACGGCGCGAAAATCTTTGCCGTCAGTCGAGTTTAAAACCAATACCAAACTGCGTTCGCCGCCGTGTTTTTGCTGGTTGTCGTATCCGATCTGCGGCTGTTGCGCGTCGCCGAGCTGCCATTCAAAAAGTTCGGGATTCTGCGTTTTAATATCGCTTTCAAAACCGCCGTCGGCAAACTGTCCGGGCGTAACCGCTGAATCACCTTCGGAAATTTCGGCGAGAACTTTTTGAGCCGTGCGATATTTTTTAGCGGCGATTAGTTGATTGTAAAATTCCCGACCGTTTTCCTTGAATTCGACTTTTTTGCCTTCGGCGGGCAATGAATTCCAGACCGACAGCGATTCGTCGAGGCGTTTTTGACGCGCTAAAAAGACGGCGAGTGCCGAATTAACCGCCGGGGAATCGCCGACCGCGCGGCGCACCTGTGATAAATCGCCGTCAAAATTTTGCCAAGCCGCCAGCACCGCCGGATTATTAAACGCCGGATTTGCCTGCGCCGCCTGCTGAATCTCCGCAAAGGCTTCGTCGGTTTTTCCCTGACGCAATAAAAGATTGCCGAGCGTCCAGCTAATCTGCGCGTAATGCGGCGCGAGTTCCTGCGCTTTTCGCAGGGCTTTTTCCGCGCCCGCCGTGTCGCCGCCGCGTTCCCGCGCTCTGCCGAGTGCAAACCATTTTTGATAATCTTCGGGCGCGAGTGCCGCCGCCGTCTCATATTCGACGAGCGAATGCGGCAAGTCTTCGGGCAGGAAGGTTTTTTCCAAAAGCGAAGCCCAAACCAACCGCGCCTGCGGATCGGACGGCGCGAGATCAACGGCGGCTTCGGCGATTTCCTTGTATTCGGTGGTCGCCGCAACACTCGCACCCAACTGCCATTTGACCGCAAAAAAGACGAGCGTCAAAAACAGCAAACCGACCGCAACTAAAACGATGCGCGGCGCGGCGGAATCAATTTTGATAAATTTGACGGACATTTGTTAAAAATTAAAATAATGAAAATTGGTTATGTGATTTCAAGTTTCTGACATTCTTCATTCTTCCTTTGCACCTTTGCGCCTTTGCGGGAGTCAATTCTTCAACATTTTCATTTGTTAAAATAAAATTTCCCGCAAAGGCGCAAAGGCGCAAAGAAGAAAATTACAGAATTTTCAAACTTATTATTCAGATGACAATAATTTACCCGACATTTTGAAATGTCAAAATCTTTCATTTTCACCAACTCTGAAACTCTAACAACCTGCTGCCAGCCGCTTATTTTATTCAAAATCAACCGATTCTATTTTCAGTTGAGCGCGTTTTAAGGAAACGTCCGCCAGACGGCAAATGTCTTTGACTTCTTCAAGCCTTTCCGCTGAAATTTTGCGAAATGAAATCAGTATTTCTTCGACATCTTTTTCGTGACAGATGCTTTGCAGCGAACCGTTGCCGCCGAAAACCTGCAAACCGTGAATGATTTTGTCTTTTTTCGTCGGATCATCGTCCACAAAACCGATGGGCAGATAATTCCAGTTCGGATTGTGATTGAGTTCACGCAAGATCATTTCGCCGCCGTCGCCTGCGCCGTAAATTAATGTTCGCCGACCTTTAAGCTGAACGGGAGTCGGCAAAAGTTCACGAAACAGGCGAAACGCCATTCGGCTGCCGACCAGCGCAAGCAGCAAAATAATGCCGTCAACGACAAAAACCGCCCGCGAATAATGGTAAAAACGAAAGGCGAGCGCAACGCCGAGAACGCTCAAAACCGAACCGATGACCACGCCTTTGGTAAACGTCACGAAATCGCCGATGCTCGTGTAACGCCACAAGCCGCGATAGACACCGGACACCAGAAACGCACCGAGTTTGAGAACGATCAAAATCGGCAGCGATTTAACGAACAGCGACCACGTTTCGCTGTCTTCGACTGAGCCGAAAATCAAAATATACGCGGCGTAGTAGGAAAGCGCGATCAACAGCGTGTCGAGAATAACCTCGAAAACACGGCGTTTGTAAGATAAATCAATTAAAAATCCGAAAACCGCGCCGGTCTGCGTCGCCAGTTCTTCGTCCTGTTCTTTGTAAACTTTAACTTTTGAAAGATAGACACCGATAATTGTCAAAGCAATCGTAAATGCGCCGATTAACGCCAGACTTTGCGTAATTTGAAGCTGGCTGACGAGCAGCGACAAAACACCTGCACCGGCGGCAAAAGCATAGAGCATCAAAACGGCGGCGCGTTCCGAAAGTCCGAGCGCGACGAGCCGGTGCGAAGTGTGATCGCGTCCGCCTTCGGAAGCCTTGCGTCCCCACATTTTTCGCAAAATCGTGACGAAAGTCGTATCGAAAATCGGCACGAAAAGAATCAAAACGGGAACGGCGAGAATCGAAAAAATACCGCGCGAACGTCCGCCGGATTGATTGAGCAAGACCGAACTCGACAGCAGAAACCCGACGAACATCGAGCCGCAGTCGCCCATAAAAATCGAAGCCGGATTAAAATTGTAAACCAAAAAACCGAGCAGCGAACCGCTGAACACGGCAATCAGCAGCAGTTCGGCATTTTGACCGTTCGCCGCAAAGCTGACGGCAAGCGAAAACGCGGCAATCGCCGAAATTCCCGCCGCCAAACCATCCATATTGTCGAGCAGATTAATCGCGTTGGTAATGCCGATGAGCCAGAAAACCGTCAGTGAAATATCAATAATTTCATTGCCCGTGAGCGGCATCTGCAAACCGAAACCGACGATCACCGCTGTCCCGATCAACTGTCCGATCAATTTCTGATACGGTTTGATATTGAGCAGATCGTCAACCAACCCGACGACGAACAAAATCGAACTGCCCGCCATCACGACCAGAGATTCGGTGGTCAGCGGCACGAACAGGAAATACATCAGCACCGTCGAAACGAAAATCGCCGTGCCGCCATACATCGCCGTCGGTTTTTTATGCCAGCGGTCGGCTTTCGGTTTGGCGACAAAACCGTATTTGTGCGCCAGTTTCTGCACGACAAACGTCAGCGCGACCCCGACAATAAAACTGACAATCAACGCGAAAAATCGGTTGAACGAATACTCAAACATAAAAATTAACTGTCAACTGAGGAAATTTAATCGTCGGCGATTATCAAAAATTTTACTTTAGCTCATTATAAAGTGATTTAATATCGGCAATCAGACGCGCTTTGCCGTATTTCGACCGCACAAATTCGCCGCCGATTGCCGAAAGATTCTTTCGTAATTTTTCATCTTTCGCCAGATAAATCAAGCCGCGATAAAAATCTTCAGATGAATTTAACCCGATTTTAACCCCGCGTTCGCAAATCGCAAAACCGTTTTCGTCGGTTTCCGTCGCGCCGAGCAGATCGTTGACACCGCCGACCGCCGTCGAAATCACCGGCGTTCCCGCCGCCATCGCTTCGATTAATGAAAGCGGCGTGCCTTCGTTAAGCGATGTCAATGCAACAATATCGAGTCCGGCGTAGAAAACGTCGGCATCGTTGCGATTGCCTAAAAACCTGACCGTTTCGCCTAAACCGAGCGTTGCGGCTTGCGCTTTTAATTCATCGCGCTGATTACCGTCGCCGATAATTAAAAACTTTAACTTCGGCGATTCGGCATCTCGATTCTGCCGGTAAATACGCGCCGTTTCGAGCAGCAGCGGAATATTTTTAATCTCCGTCAAACGCCCGACGAAACCGACGAGAATTTCGTCAGTTTTCGCGCCGATTTCTTCACGCAGCAAATTTCGTTTGTCCGCCGAATCCGCAAATTTTTCGAGATCAATGCCGAGCGGAATTACCTTGAACTGTGCCGTTTTGCCGACGTGAAAACGGTTGTGAATCTCGTCAAATTGCTGGTCGGAGATCACGATAATCTTATCGGTCGCCAGTTTAGCAAGCGTTTTTTCGATGGTTAAAAAAATTTTCGTCTTTAAATTCCCGTAATAACTGTGAAAAATATGCCCGTGAAAAGTGTGGATGATTTTTACTTTTTTGCGGTTCGTCAAACGGTAAAAAAACGCGGCGATTCTGCCGATTGTGCCGGCTTTGGCGGTATGCGTATGCACGATGTCCGGCTGTTCGCGGACGAGCGTTCGATAAACTTTCCAGAGCGAAACGACATCTTTCGGCGACAGTTCGCGGCTCATCTCTTCGATATAAAACGGCGCAACTTCATTTTCCGATGCAAACCAGCTCATATCTTCTTCGCCGCCGGGAACCGTCCCGGCAATCAGCGCGGACGAATATTGCCCGTCGTTCAAGGCTTTCGTCAGCCAAACAACGTGCCGCGCCGGTCCGCCGACGTTGAGCCGCGCAATGATACGAACTATTTTCATAAATAATCGTGAATCGTGAATCGTGAAGTCGTGAATCGTAAATCGTGAAGTCGTCAATCGTCAATCGAGAGGAATGATTTTCATCTACAAATTAAAAGCCGGTTTATTCACCATTCATCATTCATCCCTCATCATTCATCCCTCATCCCTCAACTTCATCACTCATCACAAACCACGTTTCCGGGTCGTCTTCGTGGCGAATTTCGTCTATCGCTTCCCTTTTATTTTCGCCCATAAACAAACGGTTCGGGCAATTGATAACGACACCTTTTTCAGTCGCGCTCGTGTTTTTGTAAGCGTGTGCGATGCCCGCCGGAACGATCACCGCCTGCGGATTTTCTTCGCCGACGTGCAGCGTCATTACATAATTATAAGTCGGCGAATCAGGACGATTGTCCCACATTCGCAGCTTAAAATTTCCCGTGCCGATAAAGCAAAACAGATCGGCTTGGTCAACGTGTTCGTGCGGTCCGCGCTGGACGTTCGGTTCGGTCACGGAAATATACGCCATCGCCGGATAAAATTCTTGGGCGATTGCGTCGTGCCGGAAAAGTTCGGCGAGCCAGCCGCGTTCGTCGGCGTATTTGACGAGCGGATAAACGACGACATCGTGAATCGCGCCTTCGATAAAATCTTTTTCGGGTTCAGCCGTCGGCATTTTTTTGCATCTCCAGATTGTTTGCGCCGGTTTTTGCCACCAAATTCGTCGCGTGCAGCAAACTTTCAAAAGTTCCCGCGTCCGTCCACCAGCCGTCGAGATCGTTCCACGTCATCGCGCCGCGATTGATGTAATGATTGTTGACATCGGTAATTTCGAGTTCGCCGCGACCTGACGGAACGAGTGTTTTGATAATTTCAAAAACCTCGGAATCGTAAAAATAAATACCGACGACCGCCAGTTCTGATTTCGGATTCTGCGGTTTTTCTTCGATATTCGAAACCTTTTCGCCGTCGAGTTCGGGAACGCCGAAACGCTGCGGATCGTGAACTTTTTTGAGCAGGATTTTCGCGCCGGTTTTCTGCTCGCGGTAATCGTCGGCGGCGCGGCGAATGCTGCCTTCGATCAAATTATCGCCGAGAACGACGCAGATCGGCTGATTATCGGCGAAATGTTCGACCAGCGAAAGCGCGTCCGCAATGCCGCCTTCGCCTTCCTGATATGTGTAGTTTAAGTGCTTCAAACCGAACTCTTTGCCGTTGCCGAGCAGACGCAGAAAATCGCCCGCCGAATTGCCGCCCGTGACGATCATTATGTCGTCAATCCCGGCGTTAATGAGCGTTTGAATCGGGTAATAAATCATCGGCTGATTGTAAACCGGCAGCAGATGTTTATTGGTAATTTTCGTCAGCGGCGCGAGCCTCGAACCGAGTCCGCCCGCCAACACTACGCCTTTCATAAACTTATTTTTTGTAGCCGACTGCCGTCCAAAATGATTGGGTGCTGAAACTGATGTTTTCGAGACCGCAATTTTCCATCATCGTCCTGATTTCGGCTTTTGTAAAACGCTTTTCGAGGCTTGTGCCGAAACGGTCGAGCGCGTCGGTTCGCATCGTGTAAAAACTGTTATTGCGATACTGCGAAAGCGGGATTTTTTCGACGTTCATTCCCGTTTTCTCCAAAACCTTCGACGTTCGTGCGAGCGGAAAATAAACCGCCGCCGCCAGCACCTGACTCGCCGCAAACCTCAAACCGTGCGGCAGTTTGCTGACCGCGCGGCGGACGACATCCGATGCCTTCCAGACGGCGCGAAACCACGCCGGACGATTGTCGAAACGATAATATAAATAAAGCAGAAACGGCGCACCGGGTTTTAATTTATTGACGCAGGCTTGCAGTCCGGCTTCGGTATCGGGAATGTGATGCAGCACGCCGAGACTGTAACCGAAATCCTGTGAATTGTCCGCCAAAGGGATTTCTTCGACCGTTGCGCGGTGAAATTCGCAGTTATTCACGCCGCGCAGATTTCTTTTCGCCACTTCGAGCGCGTCACTCGGATCAATCAAATGCAGTTTGCCGACGCGCGGCGCAGCCATCACCGCCCAGCGTCCGCTGCCGCAGCCCAAATCAAAACCCGACGCGTTTTCAGGCAAACTTTCCCACGGAAAAATGCTGAAATAATTTTCAAACATTTTCCCGTGTTCGACCGGCGAAAGCTCCGACTGATCGAACCGCGTCCATTCGTCGCCAAAACCCGCGACTACTGTTTTATCTACATTTTCCATTTTTTTTAGCGTGAATCGTGAATTATAAAAACAATTTCATCATTCACTCACCGTTCACCACTCACACTTAATTATCAATAAATCTCTGAAACCACAATTCGAGCATCAACAGTGTCCAGAGCGGTGTCGCGTGATCGCGGATTTGATTCTGATGTTCGGTGATTAAGTTTTCAATTTTCTTTTGATCGAAAAGTCCGCGATTGGCAAATTTTTCCGACAGTAAATTTTCGCGCATAAAATCTCGCATTTCGCCGCGCAGCCACGCGCCGATTGGCACACCGAAACCCATTTTGCGGCGGTAAATCGCTTCGCGCGGGACGAGATTCGCCGCTACTTTTTTGAGCAGCGTTTTCGTATCGGCTTTTTTGACTTTAATATCTGCGGGCAGAGTCGCGGCAAATTCGATGACTTTGTGATCTAAAAACGGCGAACGCGCTTCGAGCGAATTCGCCATCGAAGCAATATCAACTTTGACGAGCAAGTCGTTCGGCAGATACGTCATCTGGTCAACGAACATCGTTTTGTCAATAATATCTGCGCCGTTCGCCCGTTCAAACCAGTAATCGAGCGCGTCCGACGGTTTCGTGCCGTTTAAATTCCGCCGGAAATTTTCGCTGATTAATTCGCTTTTCAGGTTTGGAGCGATTGCGCTCATCCAGCGAAAATAACGGTCAATCGTCGGCAGTGAAGCCGATTCGACAAATCTTTTCGCGCTTCGCAGACGGCTGCGGTGTTTTTTTGAATTCGGCAGCAGTGAAGCCGGAAACTCGATCAGCGATTTTCGCACGAATCCCGGAATGCGGTGATAGCTTTCCGCCGCTTTCATTCCCATATACCGTTCATATCCCGCAAAAGATTCGTCGCCGCCGTCGCCGTTTAGAGCGACGGTGACGTGTCTGCGCGTTTCCCTGGAGACGTAATATGTCGGGATCGAAGACGAATCGGCGTAAGGTTCGCCGTAATGCTCGACGAGCAGCGGCAAAATTTCGAGCGCGTCCGGGCGGACGATAAATTCGTGATGTTCCGCGCCGATGTGTTCGGCGACCATTTTCGCGTATTTCAATTCGCTGAAATCGGCTTCGTCGAAACCGATGGAAAATGTTTTGACCGGATTTGCGCTCGCTTCCGCCATCAGCGCGACGATAATCGAAGAATCAACGCCGCCGGAGAGAAACGCGCCCAAAGGAACTTCGGAAATAAGCCGCGCCCTGGTTGCTTCGCGGACGATGCGCGTCGTTTCCTCGACGGCTTCCGTTTCGGAAATCTTGATTTTTTTAGAGAAATCCGGCAGCCAGTAACGCTGCATTTCAATTTTCCCGTTTTTCCAGCGCAGCCAATGTGCCGGTTCGAGCTTGCGGATTTGTTTGAACGCCGTGCGCGGCGCGGGAACGCAGAGATAACTTAAATATTCGTCAATCGCTTCATAATCAACTTCGCGCGAAACTGCCGGATGCGAGAGCAGCGCGGAAAATTCCGAGCCGAAAATCAAATCTCCGTTCGGCTGATGCGAATAAAGCAGAGGCTTTTTGCCCAGGCGGTCGCGGGCGATAAACAGGCTTTGATCGGTTTCGTCCCAGATCGCAAAGGCAAACATTCCGCGCAGAAAATTAACACACTCCGCGCCGTGTTCGTCGTAGAGATGAACGATGATTTCCGTGTCGCAATTGGTATAAAACTTATGCCCGCGCTTTTCCAAGTCTTCGCGCAGTTCCTGAAAGTTGTAGATTTCGCCGTTGAAAACAATCGCTTTGGTGCGGTCTTCGTTAAAGATCGGCTGTTGTCCGCCTTTGAGATCAATAATCGCCAGACGGCGCATTGCCAGCCCGACGTTGTTTTTGAGATAAAAACCGTCTTCGTCCGGTCCGCGATGAACGATACAGCGGTTCATTTTTTCGACCGTTTCGCGCATCACCTGACGCGAGTTGTTGTTGACTGTTCCGACAATTCCGCACATTTTATTTAGTTCCGTGTTCCGTATTCGCTAAAATTTGTCTCTGAAAACGCTTGGCTTTTAACGCCTGTCCGACCATTTTCTGATTTTCTCTTCTCTCCAGCCAGAGAACGATTCCGGCGGCGACGAAGATAAAATAAAAAATCTGCATCTGCGCCCGCATTCGATACGCCGTCCCGACATTGCCCTGAAACAGCGCGTATGAAAACGTCAAAAGCAGTGTGAACAGCAGAACAGAAATTGATTCGCGGAAACGATGTCTGACTGAATAAAAAATTCCGACGAACATAAAAGGAATCAGCGTCCACCAAAAAAATACTTCGGGTAAGGTAATCGTCTGACGAAAATTCGTCACCTGCCATGGGAACGGCGCGAGCATAATATAAGTCAGACCAACCGGTAAAGCACCGAACGCTCCTTCCGAGGTGGAAACATCTATGTCTTTACCGAATCCTGACTCGGCAGAGTTTGCCTGATCCGTTCGACTCCGGTTTAGTTGCTCAAGATTGCCGAAAGCATCGAGATTCTTTCGCGCACTGTCGAGAATTCCGAGGTAGGTCAAACCGAGACTGAGAACGACCAAAATAATCACCTGTCTCATAATCGAAGCCGCGCTTTTCTGCGCTCCGATAAAAAAACTGCCCAGCACCGCGACCACGAACGCGAAAAAAATATAAAATCTGAGCGCGTAAATGCTGAACAAAGATAGAAGCAGGATGACGACATTTGCGTAGCTGAATTTTTTTTGCAGCGCGAAAACGGCATTAACCGCCAATGCGAGCAGAAAACAGATAATGCCGTCTTTAAGTCCTTGTGAAGACCATAAAACCAGCGAAGGAAAGCCGGCAACCAAAATTGCGGCGATTTTGGCAACCCGCGAACTGTTAAAAATTGATTTGGCGCATTTGTAAATTAAACAGGCAGTCGCCGCGCCGAGAACCGAATTGAAAAGCTGAACTGCAAATGTATTTCTGCCGGTGACTGAATAAATTCCCGCCACTAGATACGCCATTCCCCAACCGCTCGCTGCCGCGCGTGAAGCGAAAAACTCGTAATAAGTTCCCGACAGATTTTCGATATTAAACCATCTGTTATATAACTCGTAACCAGCCATATCATAAGTGGTTGAATCTCCGCCGAAAAACTCCTGTAAACTATAACTGTAAGTCACACCTGCCAAAACCGCTCTAAGTATCAGTCCGATAAAGAAAATTCTGGTAATAAGTAATCTTTCTTCGCCCTGAAAAACATTATTAATAACTAAAATAACGATTCCGACGCAGAAAGAGGCGAAGATAATTGCCACCGGAGCAATCGGGAAGCCGACCAGTAATAATCCGACGGCGACTACAAAAAGGGCGATTGCAAGTATTTTATCCATCTATTTCACCAAAAAACACGCCGTCAAAACTATCTGACCGCCGCCTGAAACGCTTCGATCACTTTTGGCGCGTTCGCCTGCAAACTGTAATGCGCCTGCGCGTCCTGCGCCGCCTGCGCCGACATTTTTTTTCTCAGCTCACTTTCAGAAGCCAGAATATTCAGATATTTAATCCATTCATTGTCATCGGCTGCTAAAAATCCGTTTTCGCCGTGACGGATAACTTCCGTATTCGATGCCATCGGCGTTCCGACCGGCACAATGCCGAGTGCCATATACTGCGCCGTTTTCATAATAAATTTATGTTTATTCCAGCCGTTATCCGGCAGCGGCACGAGACCGATCTGAATTTTCCGTAAATCTTCGACTTCGGTTTCGCCGTTCCATTTCTGCGCCGTATATTTAACTTTTTCGAGCGCAAAATCCGTCCCGCCGATAAAATGAAGTTTACCGCCGTCAGCCGAAATCTGCTGCAAAGGTTTTTCAATTAATTGCAGATTTTTAACCGTCGTCGGACTGCCGCTCCAACCGATAGTCGCACTTTCAACCGTTTGCGCCAACGGTTCGTAATTGAAAATTTTCGTGTCAACGATGCTCGGAACCTGCCAGATATTGTCGTTAAATTGTTCGGCATACTGACGAATATGCGTCGAATTAACCATCACGACCTTGCTCAGACGAATGATTTCCTTAACCTTGCCGAAAAATTTGAGATACGACAAAAATCCGTTTGAAGGACTTTTATACGGCACATAAAGCGGATCATCCAATTGATAAATAATCGGTTTTTTGCGGGCGATCATTCGTTCGAGAAACGCCGGACCGAGCAGCGCGGCTTCACGATAAACGAAAACCGCGTCGTAATCATCAAGCCTTTTGAGCAGACCGAGACGTTCAGTATAAGCCCGCAGCATTTCACCGATTTTTGCTAAATGATGACCGCTCTGATAAATAATCTGCCGCAGCTTTTCGCTTTCAAACGGCGCGTAATCGAGCGTGATACCTTCGGGTTTTAAGATATTTTCCCACAATTCGATACTGCCGCGCTGTCCGGGCGCATAGCCTTTCTGATATGGAATTAAAGTTAAAACCTTCATTTGTTTGGCAACTTATTGATGTTTCGGCGAAATATTCTAAGCTGTTTTTTGTAGAAAGACCGAAATCTGCATTCCGCTGTCGGTCGCCGACATATATTTATCGGCAAACGGCACGACGATTTTCGGCAGAAACGGCGTGGTGCAAACATTGATCCAACCGGCGGCGATTTGACAGTTATTTTTTCGGCAGAAAATCTCAAACGATTTCATCGTAAATTCAAAGTGATGAAAAGGTGCGTGCATCGGCGAGATGTGCGAAGTGTAATTTGTCAGGTTCAGCTTGTTGTAAATATTCATCAATTTAGTGATGAAATATTCAGAATTTGGAATTTCGGCGAAGATTATTCCGCCGGGTTTGAGCCATTGCAATGCGCTTTGCAGCGATTCTGACGGACTGTAAACGTGTTCTAAAACTGCGCCGAAACTCACGAAATCAAATGTATCAGCCGGAAAATCGGCTTGTTCAATGGTTTTGCAGTGAAGATTTTCAGGCAAAACGCCAATTTTTTCGTAGGCGAATTTGCAGGCATTTGCCGAAGGTTCGATGCCGAAAGCATCGAATCCGTGATTGATTAACGAACGCATTCCTTTGCCGATGCCTGCACCGATGTCTAAAACCTTCATTCCCTCTTTAAAATTTAAAAGTTGTTTGACCTGAGCGATTTCCACCGCCATATAATTTTCGTCGTATTCAAAATAATCATCCGACCACACATCCAAAAAGTCGTGGTCTTCCGCGTCGTTCGGAATCGGCTGAGGATTGGCGTAAACGAGGTGACAGACGTTGCAGCGCATTACCGAAACGGATACGCCGTGCCTTGATTTCGGTTTCAAACCCTGTGAATGATTGAGCCGCTGTCCTACCAATTTATGTTTATCTACCGACGATCCGCACATATTACAAGCAGTTTTGTAACAAAATGTGTAGCTTATCGGTTTTGTTTCATCCTTCATTGTTAGAATCCTTTGCGCTCACTTAATACTTCGGCGGACTTAGAATTTTTATCTGTCAGCTTTCGATAAATCGCCCGATATTTCACGCCGCCGATCTCCGTTAAATCAAATCTGTTTTTCGCGCTCAGACGGCATCTTTCTTTAATATCGGAATTTACCGACAAATTTTCGATTTCGCGCAAGGATTTAGTATAACTTTCGCGGCTGAAATCTTCAACGACCGCGCCGACTCGATCTGCTTCGATTTGTTCGGCGACATCGCCGACACCGCGATTGGTGATGACCGGAACGCCGCTCGCCAGATATTCGGCGATCTTGGTCGGCGATGAGGAAAGTTTGGAATAACAGGCTTTGATAAACGACAGCGCGGCATCGGACGCGCTCAGATATTTCGGAATTTCCGAATGCGGAACTTTTTTGACGAGAAAATCGGCATCGGTAAAACCGCGATTTTGCAAACGCTCCGACATAATTTCCGGCGCGGATTGAGTTAAAATAAGCGCAAACGTCGAAGCATCAATCTCCCGCGCCGTCTGCATCAAATCCGCCATTTCGTCAGCCATATACCACGTTCCGAGCGAGCCGACGTAAACGATCACGCGCCGGTTTTCGAGATTATACTGCGCTCTGATCGCTTGCCGCGACGTTTCGTTTGCCGTGTCGAATTTCTGCAAATCAACGCAGCACGGAATCACTTCGACCGGTCTGCCGAATTTATCAAAACCGGTTTCTTTCGATTCGGGAAATAGAATGTCCCGCGCTTTTTCGGTCAGAACGACGAATGCGTCCGAGTTTTTAAGCAGCGATTTTTCGATTTTTTTGACGTTGCGGTAAACCGCGCTGTCTTCTTTCCAGTTGCCGCCGTCAACGTATTCTTCGGGCATAAAGCCGCGAATGTCGAAGAGAATTTTAACTTTACCGTTCGCCAGTTTTTTCGCCAGCGTCGCCATCATCGCCGGAACGTGCGTCCGCGCGTGAAGAATATTAACGCCTTCGTTTTTAATCATTTTCCGCGCAAAACGAACGCCGGCGGCGATGTCGTAAAGCGTTGCCGGAACCGACGGCGATTTGTGATAGGGCAGACAATGCCATTCGACACCGAACTGCATTTGCCTGGCTTTTTCTTCGGCAATTTGTTCGGCAGTCCATTTTTCGGCGAAATCCGGCTCGAACGTGAGCAGGCTGACGCGCGTTCCGTCTTTGGCGATTTCGCGCAGATAAGCGATCACCTGCGTATGCACGAGCGGTTCACGATAACCGAAATAACAAAGGTAAAGTGAATGATGCGGGACTGTCATCGTATTAACGGGTTGATTTTGCCGCTGCATTGTCAGATTTTTTTTCAGTCAGAAGGATTTCCATTAGCTTATTCTCCGTTGCAGAAATCTGATTGGAAATTTGGCAAAATAGGTGAAGTTACGAGGCGTAAACCATAAACTTTTGGCGGTGTTGCGGGCAAAATCGGCATAATTTCCGGCTTGAAAATGCGAACCCGCCAAAACCTGAAATAAATTTCCATACGCAGTTTTCCGAATTGATTCGTTTTCTTTATTTGCAAATGCTTTTTGAAAGCCGAGCAGCATTTCGCGCTCCATTCGCTGAATATTTCCGTGCATATTAGACCCGTGAATGCGGTATTTTAATAAAACTTCGCTGATAAACGCCGCTTCGCACCGATTCGCAATCCGGTAGAAAATGTCCCAGTCCGCCGAAGTGGAAAGGCGCGGGTCAAATCCGCCGATTTCATCAAACAATTTTCGCGGGATCATAATTCCGCTGCCGCCGCCGAGAATAACGGAGCGTTCAAGCAGTAAAAGTTCTTCTGCAACCGAACCTGCCAGTCCGTCGAAATGTGATTTTAAATTCTTTCCGTGAGCGTCAATGTCCTGAACGGCAACGTGAACTAAACCTAAATTTTTATTAGCCGAAAAACAATTGATCTGCTTTTCGATTTTTTCGGGAAGCCATACGTCATCAGCATCGAGAAAGGCGATAAATTCTCCGTCCGAATTTTCGACACCGCTGTTTCTAGCCGCTGAAACTCCGGCATTTTGCTGTTTGATAATTTTGATTCGACCCGCAAAATTTTCCAGAATTTCCAGAGAATTATCTTTTGAGCCGTCATCTACCACGATAACTTCAATATTTTTATAAGTCTGTGACAAGGCACTGCCGACCGCTTCGCCGATATATTGCGAATAATTATAATTTGGAATGATGACGCTTACTTTCGGGTTCATTTTTGACAGACGGCAACTAAAACGGGGGCAAATCGAATCGTTTCAGCAGTAAAATTGTAGTCCCGTCCGGTCGGGTAAAAGGGTTTTTTCCAGATTGCCTGACTCAAATTTTCACGCAGACCGACGGGTATCTTGTTGAAAGCCCGGTAAGCCGACAGTTTAATTTGGGTGGCAAAATCTTTCGGCAAAAGTTTTTGCTCGTGCTGGAAAGGAGAAATCTTAAAGCTCGAATCCAGCGTTTGACCGACGAATTCTTTTAATGTGAAATAATTTTCCAATTCGGATTTCAACTCTTCGGTTGTGTATTCAAAGACGTGAAACGGGTTGGTCGGCTGACCGCTCACGGGCTTGGTAAAATGCGCGTTCGGAGTAGATAAAATCAATAATCCGGCTGGCTTTAAAATCCGTTTTATCTCGGATAAAAATTTAGTCCGTTCGTGGATATGTTCAAGCGTTTCAAACGAAACTACCACGTCGTAACTCTCGTCTTGAAACGGCAGATTGGCTGCGTCACCGAGCAGCACACCGGCTTTTTCATCGCATTCCGTCAATGCCTGTCGTGCCGATTCAATATCAATATCAACGCCGCCGACATATCTAGCCTGACTTTTCAAAATGCCTAATCCGTAACCTGTTCCGCAGGCAATATCGAGGACTTTTTTCTCTTTGATATAGGGAAGCGAAAATATATAACGCGCCGTATGCTCACCCCAGTAAGGTGATAACGTGTGCGCGTCATTGGCATTTGTTCCGTGAAATCTCTCTGATGACGACATTATTTTTTACTTTCAACCATCCATCTTTGGTAGCAATCAGCTTGCTGATTGACCATATTTGCAACTGTAAATCTTTCGCGGACGCTCTTTTGTCCGGCAACTGAAATCTTTTGACGAAAATCCGAGTCAAAATAAACTTTTCGGATTGCTTCGACAATCGCTTCGACATTTCCCGGCGGGATCAAAATCCCTGTTTCGTTGTTCGTCACGACTTCTTTCGCGCCGCCGACATCGGTAGAAATCAAAGGTTTGCCGACCGACATTGATTCTATCAAAACCTGACAAAAAGCCTCTGAAAGCGAGGGATGCACAACTAAATCCATCGCGCCCATACAAGCCGCCACATCCCGTCGAAAACCTGAAAATAACACTTTTTCAGACATTTCCAAATCAGCCGTCAACCTTTCAATATTTTCTTGTCCGCTCGATCCGACAAAAAATAATTTCAAATTCGGAATTTCATTTTCTAATATTTTGGCGGCTGAAAGCAAAAAGCGATGACCTTTTGTCGGGAAAAAATTGGCGATTGTTCCGATCACGAAATCGTTTTCGGCAAACCCGAACTCGGCTCTGACTGCGGCGCGTTCGACCGGACTTGCCGAAAACTTTTCAAAGTCGAAACCCTGATAAATAACTTCAATTTTGCCGCCGTCGGCGCGTTCGTGCGAAATCATATAATCACGCACCGCATTTGATAAAACCACAATTTTGTTTGCTTCGCGGGTTTCCCAACGATCAAGCGCAATCGCCAGTTTGTTGCCGATCTGGTGCATCTGGTCGAGATAATGGCGCGTCAAAATCTTCAGCGGAATACCTGCCAGTTTAGCTGCTAAAATACCGACAAAACTTGCCTCGTAGAGATGAGTTTGCAGAACTTCGACTTTTTCCTGCCGCAGTATTTTCGCCAGTTTTAAGACCGCCGCCGGAAAATCTTTTTTCGATTTTGCATTTAGACAAAAATATTCGATATTCGGTTCGCTTTCCATCCATTCGGGTTTTGTCCTGCCGGTTTCAAAAAGCGTTCCGCAAAGAACCGAAAATCCTTTGTCCGCCAGTCCTTTTCCGATATTTACCAAATAATGAGATTCGGCTGAATATGAAATAAAATGACAAATCTTCATCAGAGTTTAATGGGATACAGGCTGACATCAAACAAATCGAGATGCCCGCAAAATTCTTCCCGAAAAATTTCTTTATTTTGATATATTACCTTCAAATTATATTCTTCAAAAACATTCCAAATATCATTCAAACACTGTCCGTTACTCACAATAAATGCCGGATGCAGTCCGAGCCGCGTAACCGGCATTTGATTGAGGAAAGTTTCGCGTGCGCCATACAAAACATTCAGTTCATTGCCTTCGACATCAATTTTCAAACAGTCAATTTTTAGATTTCCATCCTTCACAAATTTATCAATGCTGGTTAGTGAAACATTGATTTTTTCTCCGGCGCGGGATGTTTTAACTAAGCTATTAGAGTTAGAGACATCGCCCCCGTCATAAAAAACTGCGGTTCCGGCTGTGTTGGAAACTGCTTCAGACCGAATCTCTACTGTTTCAGAACAGTTGTTCAGCCTGACCGTATCGGTTAAAACGCCTCTGCTCGAAGGAGTCGGCTCAAAACTGAATACTTTGCCGTTTGCGCCGACAAGTTTTGCCGCAGTTACGGCAAACAGACCGATATGTCCGCCGATGTCCATAAAAGTTGATCCGTTTTGAAGATTTGTTTTTAAAAAAACGAAAGTTTCCGATTCGTAGTCCGCTTCGTAATAGCGGCTGTATTTGACAGGAAATCGTAAAAAAACACCGCCTATTTCACGATTGATGCCTCTGCCAAAAGTTGCAATATCTATAAACTTGTAAACTACGGACTTTAAATAATTGACCATACAAAAATAGTTTCGACTCCGGTTATTAAAAATTTTCCTTGTAAAATCAACAATATCATACTTTAACTGAAGTTGATTTTCGGAATCCGAAAATTTGACGGATCATAGCCGCCCGCATTACAGTTGCACAAAAAAACAAACGGCAAAAAGTATAACCGAACAAAACGAAAAAAAAGAACTCGTTCAATTTCAAACAGTTTGAATATATCTGCGGAAAACAACACAAAATATTTTGGCAGACACCAAGATTGTCTGTGCGGCTGATTACACGAGTTTCCAATTTTTCGGAATCTTTCGGTTTTTTTTCCAGCATTCCTTTGCGACCGGAATAAATTCGCGTTCAAGATTTTCCGCGCATTCGCTGATCGAACCGAATTCGTTGCATTTACCTTCCAACGCAAAATTTCTTCCGTGAATTAACTGCTTTCTTCCGAATTTAGCTAATATACTCAAGGCAATATTTTGAGGGACGGGCAAAGACCGGGCTAGACTTTTAATTTTGCCGGATTTATTTTTCGGTTTGGAAGAGGCAATATCCGCATCTTCTTCGAGATGATTTTTTATCGCCTCGTCAAATTCTTTGAGATAATCCGAAACGTCTATTCCGAGTTTTTGAACATCCGTTAATTCAAGATAATGTTTCCGGTAAAAATTTTGCCAGTTGATGCTGTATTTGTCGCCAAGATCAGGATCATCTTTGGCGGCTTCGAGTAAAATATCGGCGTATTGATTGACTTCTGAAACAAATGTCAACGGAGTATTCCCATATAATAAATCATTGTCATTCGCAGCCGCAACAGTTGTCTGCTCCTTGATTTTGGAAACCTGCACTGTTGTGCTTCCTTCGTGAATATTCAGAACCGTCAGCGGTTCGTCAAGATAAACATAGTTCTTAATCTCGTTCATTACCAAAACTCCCAGATAATAATCCGCCCGGTGAGACTTCATTAGTTTCGGCAATTTTTTACGCAGATTTTCAAACAGGGATTTATGGTAAACCGCATCCGACATATGCGGGGAATTACCGAAGAATACCGGATCGGGCAAGGCTGGGACATTATGAATAAAGTTTGAAAACATATCGGTTAATGTCTCTTGGGAATTAACCTCGACCGCCTGCCCGCTGAAATAGGGAATCAGCAGAGTCTCCGTGTTCGCCTTAAACTTACCGTTTTCGTAGCCGTTGGAATAATAGAAACAAAATTTGTGGATGAGCAGCTTGGTTTTGAAGTCTTTTATCAGCTCGGAAACTTTTTCTAATCTCGAGGCAAGATAAACATCGTCGTCCGAAAGAAAAGTGATAAATTCACCGGCGGCGTGACTGAGGGCAAATTCCCAACTGTCGGCAATCGGCAGTGATTTATCGCTCCGAAAATATTTAATTCTCCGGTCATCGAAATTTTCGACGAGTTCTTTCGTGTTATCAACCGAGAAATTGTCGGAAATAATCAATTCAAAGTCTCCGAAATTTTGATTCAAAACACTTTGAATAGCAAAAGACAAAAGTTTTGCTCTGTTTCTGGTTGGAATTACTACTGAAAAAAAAGGATTTGACTTGCTCATTAGATATTAAAATTTTTATTTGATGATATTGCTCTTTAATTAAATCGGTCGCAAAATCGTCTTAAACGGTATTCATAAAAATCGGAAATTATCTTGCTGCCGATAAAATTCAGTAATGAGATTCGGGACTTGCCGAAAATTAAACCAAGCATCATTTTATCAGGCAGACTGATGCGGCAACTATTTTAGCGGAGAAAGTTTTTCCAGATAACTCAACGCCAAAAACCGCAGGTTCGGCAAAATCGCCGTGATAATTCCGAATGATAATGCCGCCAGCAGACCGAAATATGTTAATTGAATGATAACAGACCAACTATCTTCGTAAAAGTATCTGCCGCCTGAAATGACGACTGCCGCGACGATCAGCGGCAGCAGCACGTCCTGAAAATACCAGCGTGCTTTTTCGCCCCGCAGCAGGCGACGGTGCATTATTTGAATCATAATTAAAATATACGACACATTCAGGAGGACAAAAGCCGTCGCTCCGCCGATTGCGCCGTAGCGGTATGCGCCGACGATCATCAGCGGCACGAGAAACAAGATCGCCGCGAGATTGACGAAGAAACCGAGTTTCGTCCACCCGTAGGCAAGCTGTAAATGATACGGCAGCCACATCAGACCGTTTAATCCTGCGCCGATAACGGCGACGGTCAGCAGCAGATGCGTGTTGTCGGCGTAGCTTTGCTGATGCGTCCAGATAAGCAGTATCTGACGCGAAAAAACGGCGATGACGGCAACCGTCGGCATCAAAAAAGCCGAAAGAATCTGGCAGCTTTGATGATAAAACCGGCGCAGTCCGGCTTCGTCGCCGAGCGAGACAAAGCTCGAAAATTTCGGATAAACCGAGTTCGTGATCGAACTGACAATCGTCCCCACCGACATTCCCGAAATCGTGATCGCCAGTATGTAATAACCGAAATCTTCGAGACTCAGCATCCGGCTTAAAACCAGTTTGTCGCTCTGCGTTAAAATCAGGCTGACAATGGTGATGCCCGTCATCCCGGCGGCGAAACGCCAGACTTTCTGCAATAATTCCTTCTTAAAAACACCTTTTGAACCGGTTTCGGGCAGACTCAGCCGGAGCAGCGTCGCTACGGATGCAAGCTGGAAAACAGCGACCGCGCCCTGCCAGAGCAGAAACGCCTGAATCGTCGGCGATACAAATGCCACGACGCAGAATGCGCCCGCCGAGCGGAATGTGCTGCAAATAATGTTGATGATATTGAGATGAAGCTGTTTTTGCAGTCCGAGCAGACCGCCGACGTAAAAACTCGAAGAAAACTGAATCGCAATATTGACGCTCATAATCAACAGCGATTGTGTGACCGTTGCCGTCGGGAGCGTTTTCGGCTGAATCCAGTAAACGGCGATCAGCGGCGAGAGAGCAGAGAGCAGCAATACGATGACGAGCGCGGAAATCCAGTTCGGAATCTCCAGCGTTCGTTTCAAATCGAGCATTTGCTGCTGCTGCCCGTCAAGCGCGGCAAGCTGCGCCAGTTCACGGTTGAGCGTCGGCGACAGTCCGAAATCGAGCAGCAGAATAAACGCCTGAATGCTCGCAAAAGCACCGATCAGCCCGTAACCTTCGATTCCGATATACGGCAGATACAGCGGCAGGAAAATAACGCTGAAAACCGCCATCCAGATATTTCCGGCGAAATTGGAGACGATATTGATTTTGGTTGAGTAAACTTTCTTGAACATTTATAACTTTTTCTGTTTTACTTTTACCAAATCAATCTTATTCAATATTTTGTCGGCAGAATCGGGGTTTAACTGCCGACAAAATTTCGATGCTAATGTTTATTACCCTTATTTTCCGGCTGATTTATGCAGAGGATGAAAATATTTCGCGTCTTTGTGTAAAAGATATTTCGGAGAAACATTTTCCACCAAGCTAAACGAAGCGTTTTGAACTACCGAAACGTCTTTGACCGCCAGCATATTAAAGCCGTGCGGAAGTTTTTGAAAATCGCCGATATATGTTTTTTCAGGCAGGCTGATTTCAATCGGTAAATCTCCCGTGTCGTGATTATGATGAAAATCACGCACTGCAAACACCGTATAGCCGAAATCTTTGACGTATCGAACGATGTCGGCGTTTTCCAGACCGTTCGACCAGTCGGAATATGATGAATGAATTTCGAAAACGACGTGCGGAGAATGATTTTCAAGCTGATTTTTCGCGCCGCGCAAAGCCCTCAACTCGCCGCCTTCGGTATCGAGCATAATCAGATCAAATTTTTCAATGCTGTTTTTTGCCGCATAACTGTCAATCGTTTCCGTCGGAAATGAATAATCGGCGTTTTCTTCGGCTTCTTCGCTGCCGGCAAGCGCGTCATCACCGAAAAATTGCAGCTTTTTGTCCGGTTCATCCCACAATCCGGCGCGATGAATTTCGACATTTTTCAAATCGTTTAATTCAGCGTTTTCACGCAAAGCGTCCGAAGATGACCGGCTCGGTTCAAAAGCGTGAACGATTCCGTGATTGTTTTTCAGGCTGTCGGCGATTAACAAAGCGTGATCGCCGAAATATGCGCCGCCGATAATAACGTGCTTTGCGCCTTCTGAAAGTTTGAGCAGCATTTTAGTCGTCTGCGGTTCCCAAACGTGATTCGGATTTTCGGGAGCGAGAACAAATTCACAGGCGATTTTAGACTTATACGGGAACTCGAAAATCAGTCCGGTCGAGATTCTTTTTGACACTTTCGGTTCATCCGCGTGCAGAGCGTCGGCGATATGCGAAGAAATATCATCACGGAAATGTCCGGTATATTTTATTTCACGTTCGGCTTTTTTTAAGAGTTCGATAAATTCCCGGCGCAGATTTTCATTTTGACCGATCACTGCCAAGGCTTTTTGAAGTTTATCCTGATTAATTTTCATACGGGGATGTTTGATTCACCTATTCAAATTTTTTGGTTTTATCGGAAGTGTTGAATTCCGAATACAGATAATGCAGTAACCCGTTAATCTGTTTCGAGTTACGGTCGTCAAACCAGACATAACCGTCATATTCGCGTTTTTTACCTGTTTCGACGTGATAAATTTCGTCGTAACGATTAACGGCTTCGGCGGCGACGTTCATCATTTCTTCCCATTTTTCGGTCGGCGTATTTGCCCAGAACCAGCGCATCCAATCGGCGAGAAATTCAAAAACCGAAAAGTTCAGGACGAGATTATCATTAGCTTTAACGAAATCGGTATGTTCACGAATCAGGCGTTCACGAATTTCGGTCTGTAATGCCTGCGGCATATCGTAAATGGTTTGAAAACCGTATTGCCTGCAAATCTGCGGCGACGGGTCTTCGATAATTTTCAAGCCGTGCTGTTCGGCTAGTTTTTCAGCCGTTTTTTTCGTGTCGAACGGCGGTGCTGATGAAATTGCAATAATCATTTTACCCTCAATAAAAATCCGAGCGGACTTAGTGAAAAGATATATTTTTCGGCGTATCTCGTGTCAATAATAAAATCGTCGGTTTCCTGCATAAAAGCCAGCGATGCGGCTTGCGGACCTTCGTTCGGCACGGGATGCCAGTGCATCGGATCGTTGAGCGAATCTTCGACGACGTAATATGAACCGACGGTGACGAGCTGCGAAAACAAGCGAAGTTCCGCCAGACAATGATTTTTTTCGTGATCCGAATCGGCAATCACCAAAACCGTGCCGTTGCCGACAATCTCTTTAACTTTGGCAAGCGTTTCCTCTGACGAACTGCTGCCTTCGATCAATTTTATACGTTTATTGTCAACCGATTTAACTTTGTCCAGCGAAATATCAATGCCGATCACTTCGCCGTGTCCGACCAGATCGCAGATGCTCGCGTAAAAATGCGTCGCGCCGCCGAACATAATTCCGAGTTCGATCACATAATCGGGCTTGATTTTGTAGATCAATTCCTGATAGATCCAGCAGTCGAAAGGCGATTTTAAAATATCGTGATTGAGCCAACGCTGCTGCATTTCCTTATCGCCGTAACGATATGCCTGATGAACGTAATGATGATGATAAAGCGTCCATTCGCGGACGGTCATATTCATCAGCCGTTCGACATTTGAACGGTCGGAAAAAAGACTCGCCAAAGCCTCGATATGCGGATTGTAGTAAAGCAGTTTCGGGTGTATCGAAGACGCTTCGCAAAAATCCTGTCGAGCCTGCGGCGAATCCGGCAGACTCTTGTCCATTAAAAATTTAGCGTAACTCTGCGCGACCTCCTGATCGAGCGAAACCTTACGCGCTATACCTTTTGCCATTCTTATAATCCTCTAAAATTCGACTTATAAATTTAAGCAGAAATGTTTCCAAATCCGCCTTTTCAGTTTCAAACTCATACTTGGTTTGATAAATAAAATCTTCTTCCTGAACCGCATCTGCTTGCAAAGGACGCTCGACTTCGCAGACATTGCCCGTTAATTTACGGTAAACTTCCGCCGTTTTTTGTGCAAACCGATAGACTGAAATTGTTTCCCTGCCAATCGGATTAATAATCGCCAGAGGCGCAGCCCGATTTGTCGAAACAATTTTTTCAATGCAGTCTGCAATGTCGCCGGTTGCTACTAAATTTCGATTTTGGTCGCCGCTCGAACGCAGAACTATTTTTCGATTGTAAACCGCTTCAAGCGGAAAAGAATACGGTATTAGATTCCAACGGTCAAATCCGTCAATCAAAAGCGGTTCGCCGAATACCGCATTCGGACGCAGCGCAAACGAACTTTCAAAACTCCCGGCATTGCGCCGCAGAGTCTGTTCAGCCGCGTAATGAGCAATCGCATAATCACTCAACGGATTTGCCGCTGAATCTTCGTTAATAATTCCTGTCTGATGCCCATAAACGTGTGAAGTAGAGATATAAATAAACTTTTTGATTTTGCTTTTTATTGCCGATTGAATTAATGAATTCATTCCCGACGAACTTTGAACAAAAGCATCCGCCGGACGCGATTTAAAGTCTTCGTCCGTTACGCCCGCACAATGAATAACGGCTTCGCAATCTTCAAACATCAAATTTTTCAGAGTTTCAGGCTTGCTCAGATCGGCTTGATAATCACATTCCGCCCGTCTGCCGAGCCTGACAATTTCTCGCGTTGCCGAAAGTTTTTTGTCCACACTCGCGCCGATTAATCCGGTCGCGCCAACCAGTAAAACTTTTTTCATAAAATTTAAAAAGGCGAATCGAAATCTGCCAGCAACTGCATATTTTGATCGCGTTCCGAAAGAAAAGGATGTTCCGTCTGCCAATCTATCCCGATTGCCGGGTCATTCCATCGAATGCCGTCTTCATTAGCGGCTGAATATGCGCTGTCAACTTTATACTGAACAATCGTTTCCTGCGTCAGCGTGCAGAAACCGTGAGCAAAGCCTTTCGGAATATACACATAATTATCGGCATCGCCTGAAAGTTCAATCGAATCCCATTGTCCGAAAGTCGGAGAGTTTTTTCTCAAATCAACGAACGCATCTAAAATCGCTCCTTTGATGACTCTGATTAATTTCGTTTCGGTAAACGGAGGCTTTTGAAAATGCAAGCCGCGTATCGTGTGAATTCGCGTGGAATACGATTGATTTTCCTGCACCCAATTTGTTTGCAGTCCGTTTTCCGCAAATATATTTTGGTCGTATGAACGCATAAAATAGCCGCGTTCATCACCCAATCTTTTAAGCGTAATCTCGAAACTTCCTTCCAATTTCAACTTTTTAATCTGCATAATCTCAGGACGGAACGCGGACTTTCCAGTCCGCCTGTGTAAATTTAATTATTCAAACCTTTCAAAAAATTAGACCGGCGAACCGGAAGGTTCGCGTTCCGTTCCGTTCGTTATTTATTTCCGTAAAACTCGATTTGTTTTCGGGTTAATTCGGTTAAATCTTCCTTGCCGTAAAATCCGCGATACCATTCAGCGGTTAATTTGACGGCTTCGTCGAGATTTAATTTCGGCAGCCAGCCGAGTTCGTGTTTGGCTTTGGTGCTGTCTAATTTTAATAAACGCGCTTCGTGCGGCTGTTTTTCCGTGCCGATCTGCCAGTTGACGGGCGCGTTCCAAACGGTTTTTATTTTCTCCAAAATCCAGCCGACGGGTTTTGAATCGTCTTCCGACGGTCCGAAATTCCAGCCGTCGGCAAAACTTTTGTCGCCGCCGGATAATTTTTCCGCCAGCGTTAAATAACCCGAAAGCGGTTCGAGAACGTGCTGCCACGGGCGCACCGAATGCGGATTGCGAATTTCGAGCGGTTTGCCGAAAACGAGCGAACGAAAAACGTCGGGCAGCAATCTGTCTTCCGACCAATCGCCGCCGCCGATAACATTTCCGGCGCGTGCCGTCGCAATTAAAGTTTGATTTTCAGAAAAAAACGAATTGCGGTATGCCGCGACCGCGAGTTCGGCGCAGGCTTTGGAATTGGAATACGGATCGAAACCGCCGAGCCGTTCGTTTTCACGATATGCCCAATGCCATTCGTTGTTTTCGTAAACTTTGTCGGTCGTAATGACGACGACGGATTTGACGAAATCGGCGCGGCGAATCGCGTCTAACACATTGACCGTGCCGATGACGTTGGTTTGATAGGTTTCAACCGGCTGACGATATGAACGCCGGACGAGGCTCTGCGCGGCGAGATGAAAAACGATTTGCGGCTGAAAATTTTGAAGTGTTTTTTCAAAATGCGGCAAATCGCAGACATCGCCGAAAACTGAGTTTATTTGATTTTCGAGCGCGAGATTGGCAAACAGATTCGGCGAATCTTCGGGCGCAAGCGCGTAGCCGCCGACTTCCGCACCCATTATTTTGAGCCAAAACGCCAGCCAACTGCCTTTAAATCCCGTGTGTCCCGTGATGAGAACTTTTTTACCGTTCCAAAATTCGCGCATTCTTACCAAACCTTCCACGGCGGATTTCCGCTTTCCCACGCCGTTTCAAGCTGTCGTTTGTCGCGCAGTGTGTCCATACATTGCCAAAAATCGTAATGTTTATAAGCGATTAGCTGCTTTTCGACGGCAAGCCGTTCGAGCGCGTCGAGTTCGAGAATGCTTTTATCACTACTTAAATAATCTAAAACCTGCGGCTCGAAAATCAGATAACCGCCGTTGATCCAGCCTTCATGCGTCTGCGGTTTTTCGCTGAATTCGGTCGTCGCATCTTCCTTAATCAGCAGTTCGCCGTAACGCGCAGGCGGATGAACCGCCGTCACCGTCGCCAGTTTGCCGTGCGATTTGTGAAATTCGGCGAGTTTGCCGACATCAACATTGCTCACGCCGTCGCCGTATGTGACCATAAACGGCGCGTCGCGCAGAAAACTTTCCATTCGTTTGACGCGCCCGCCGGTCATCGAATTTTGTCCGGTTTCGATCAGATGAACCTTCCAGTCTTCACAGTCGCGGTTGCGAACGTCAATCGTGCCGTCGGAAAAATTGATCGAAAGATTGCCGCTCAATGCGTGATAATCGTAGAAAAATCGCTTGATAACTTCGCCTTTGTAGCCGAGCGCGATGTAAAATTCGTTAAAGCCGTAATGAGCATACGTCTTCATAATGTGCCACAAAATCGGCTGTCCGCCGACTTCGACCATCGGTTTCGGCTTGATTTCGGTTTCTTCGGCGAGTCTCGTGCCGAGACCGCCGGCGAGAATTACAACTTTCATAATCATCTTCAAAACAAAGATTTATTTTGACTTATTCGGGCGCATTCGCGCAAATTGCCAAATTAATCGCCGCCGGAACGCGCACCTTCCGGTTCGCGTGTTTTGGTTTTTATTGTCCGCGTGTCTGAGTTTTTTATTGTCGGCGTTAAAAGGCGGGATACGCGAACTGGAAAGTTCGCGTTCCGTTAAATTTTATTTCTGCCGAAATCGTCCTCGTAGCGCGTGATGTCGTCTTCGCCGAGATAGCCGCCGCGCTGAACTTCGATAAAAATCAGTTTTTCGCTTGCGTCTGCGTTTTCGACGCGGTGTTTATCGCCGATTTTGATGTCAATAAAACTGCCGGTTTCGATGTCGTGAATCTCGTCATTCAAAGTCACGCGGGCAACGCCCTGAACGACGAACCAATGTTCTTCGCGCTCTTTGTGGCTCTGATAGCTGAGGCGTTTTCCCGGCAAAACTTCGATCCGTTTGACCTTAAAATTTGCGCCTTCGTCCAAAACCGTGTAATTTCCCCACGGTCTTTCGTCGTGTTCGTTTTCGTTGTTCATACAGTTGGTTTCTTTAATTCTGCTGTCTTCCTTTGCGCCTTTGCGCCTTTGCGGGAAACTCTCCCTGACAAATACTCCCGCAAAGTCGCAAAAAATAACTGTCAATACGCTTATTTAATTTTCATCAATTAATTTTCTGACACGCGCTTCGACCGAATTTTGAATTTCGGCTAAAGATTCTTCGTCTTCGGCTTCAAATCTCAACACCAAAATCGCCTGCGTGTTCGAGGCGCGAATTAATCCCCAGCCTTTTTCAAAAGAAATTCGTGCGCCGTCAATGTCAATTACTTTGTTTGTCCGGCGGTATTCTTCGGTCAAACGTCGGACGATTTCAAACTTTTTATCTTCGGGACAGTCAATCCGAATCTCCGGCGTGTTGCAGATCGGCGGCAGATCGGCGAGCAGTGCCGAAAACGGTTGGTCGGTCTGCGACATAATTTCCAAAAGCCTCGCACCGGCGTAAATCGCGTCGTCAAAGCCGAAAAAACGATGCTTAAAAAAAATGTGACCGCTCATCTCACCGGCAAGTTGTGCGCCGGTTTCCTTCATTTTCGCCTTGATGATCGAATGTCCGGCTTTCCACATAATCGCCTTTCCGCCGCGATTTTCGATGTCGTCAAACAGACGCTGCGAACATTTCACTTCGGCGATGATCGTCGAATGAGGCTCGCTTTCCAAAATCGAACGCGCATAGATTGACATCAATTCGTCGCCCCAGATGATGCGCCCGTTTTCGTCCGCGACACCGATGCGGTCGCCGTCGCCGTCGAACGCAATCGCTAAATCGGCTTTATTTTCCAGAACGGCGGCGGCGGCATCGAGCATATTTTCTGCGACCGTCGGATCAGGATGATGATTCGGAAAACGGCTGTCAGGTTCAATGTAAAGGTCAACCGTTTCGCATCCGAGCAGACGAAACAGCGGCACACCGACCACGCCGCCGATGCCGTTGCCCGCATCCACGACGACTTTTAATTTGCGTTCGCCCATCGTGATATTGCCGGTCACAAATTTCAGATACGCGGGCAGAACGTCTTTTTCGTCGTGCTTTCCGTTGCCGTCCGCAAAATCTCCGGCTTCGGCAATTTTTCTGATCGCCTGAATTTCTCCGGCATATAAACTCGCTCTGTTGACCGAAATCTTAAAGCCGTTATATTCCGCCGGATTGTGCGAACCCGTAATCATCACGCCCGCGTCCACGTCTTCGGTGAACATCGCAAAATACAGCAAAGGTGTCGGAATCATCCCGACATCGAGAACGTCCAAACCGCATTGATTGAGGTTTTCAACAAATAAATCACGAAACACCGGCGAACTTTCCCGCGCGTCATAGCCGAGCGCGACGCGGCGGACATTTTTTTTCCTGAAATACGTCCCGATTGCCCGCGCCAAAACGCCGACCGTCTGTTCGTTCAAATCTTCACCGACCAAACCGCGAATATCGTATTCACGAAAAATATGCTGGTTCATAGATTATTGGAGCGCGGACATCCTTGTCCGCCGCTTTTGCTTAAATCTTTTGTTAAATAAATCTTAAATTTTCGGGTTAAATATAAAACAATACGAGCGGACAAGGATGTCCGCGCTCCGTCAGGAAAAAATTTTCAGATCTCCGGCGACCATTTCGGCGACCATTTCGCGCAGCGTGTATTCGGGCTGCCAGCCGAGATTTTCTTTTGCTTTGGTTGCGTCGCCGATCAACAGTTCGACTTCGGTCGGGCGAAAATAAACCGGATCAACGCGGACGACCGTTTGTCCGATTGGCACTTGGTAACGCTCGTCACGGCAATTTTTAACGACCGCCGTTTCGTCCGCATCCGCGCCGTCAAATTCGATTTCGATGCCGACTTCATCAAACGCCATCCGCAGAAAATCACGAATCGAAGTCGTCACGCCCGTCGCAATCACATAATCTTCCGGCTCGTCCTGTTGCAGCATCAGCCACATCGCTTTGACGTAATCTTTGGCGTGTCCCCAATCGCGTTTCGCGTCGAGATTGCCGAGATGCGTTTCCGCAATCTGTCCGAGCGCGATCTGCGCGACGGCGCGGGTGATCTTACGCGTGACAAAAGTTTCGCCGCGAATCGGGCTTTCGTGATTGAATAAAATACCGTTGACGGCAAATAAATTGTAGGCTTCGCGGTAGTTAACGGTAATCCAGTAAGCGTAAAGTTTCGCCACGCCATACGGCGAACGCGGGTAAAACGGCGTGGTTTCCTTCTGCGGAATTTCCTGCACCAAACCGTAGAGTTCGGAAGTCGCCGCCTGATAAAACTTCGTTTTTTCGCCTAAACCCAAAAATCGAATCGCTTCGAGCATTCGCAAAACGCCCAAACCGTCGGCGTTTGCCGTATATTCGGGCGTGTCAAAACTGACCTTAACGTGGCTCTGCGCGGCGAGATTATAGATTTCGTCGGGCTGCACCGATTGAATAATTCGGATCAAATTGCTCGCGTCGGTCATATCGCCGAAATGCACGATAAAATTTTTATTCGGAACAGGTTCGATCAGATGGTCAATCCGCGCCGTGTTAATGAGCGACGAACGCCTTTTCACGCCGTGAACTTGATAGCCTTTTTCAAGCAGAAAATCCGCCAGATACGCGCCGTCCTGTCCGGTAATGCCGGTGATGAGTGCTTTTTTAGTCATTTAATTTTTCAGCCGTTTTTTTTCAATTACTATTAAAAGCTAAAACCCCGACTTTTTGCGAATCGTGCCGAACGGTATTTTGCCGAAAACTTTCAAAAAATCGGGATTGAAAAATAATTTCGCGCCGTTTCGTTTGAAATATCGGCGCAGAATTTGCAGAAATTCACCGATTTTCAAAGATTTCAATGAATTTCTTAATTGATTTTCCAGATAAAAAAAGTTTGCCGTCCGAATTTCCTCGTGAAACTGTTTTCTCGCCGCCGCAAACCCGTCGCTGTTGATTTTAGCGAAACATTTTGCCGCCTGTCGGGGCGCGTCGGCATCGCTTTTTATTTCAATCAAACGGTCGGTCGGCAACCCGAAAAATCGGTGATCGTCGGCAATCGAAGCAAACGCCGTCGTCTGATTGTTGATAATCAAAATTTTATCGAGATTTTTCGCGCCGTCGGTGGTCGTCAGCCACGAAATTCCGCTGCCGCAGCCAATCAATAAATCGCAGTATTCGGTCAGTTCGGCGTTTTCTCTAAATGATAATTCGCTCGCGTCGAAAATCTGCGGATGCGCCGGAGCGAAGGCATCTTTTGAAGAAATAACACACGCCGTTTGTGCATTTTCGGTCACGATTTGTAATGCTAACTGCTGCGCCGTCTGCAAATTAAGCGCGGTCGTAAAACTTTGCGGGCTGCATTCGACCAAAACTATTTTTGAAAATTCGTCGAACGCATTTTCTTCGGCAAATCTTCGCACGTTTTCGATTTCCGCCGCCGATAATTTGATAATCGGCTGGTGCGGGACGACGATTTCGTGCGGATAATTGTTATAAATCGAAGACCGGATGCCGCCGTCGTATCTCATCTCGTTTGCGCCGATAATCTGCGTTAAAAAAACCTCGTCAAATTCGCCGCGCTGTTGTTTCGACGCGGTTTCAGCCAGAAAACTTTCCCATTCAGCCGCGTTCGTCAAAACTTTTTCGGTCGGAATCTCCCAGATTTCATCAATGTATGGATTCATCTCGACCGCCTGACGACATTTGCTGTTGACCGCCCACGTCAGATGCGAATTCGGGTAATCAATCTCCTTGATCTGCCGCGCGATGACGGTCGCAAACAGACAATCGCCGTTTGAATTCAAATGTCCGAGAAGAATTTTTTTGCGGCTCATTGGCTAACGAAGTTCGATCAACGCCTGAAAAGTTTTGTCCATCTCGTCAATACACTGGTTGCGTTCGAGATTGAGAATCGCCAAATCTTTAACGACGGCATTTTTTTCATCCGCCGGTACGTCTTCAAATTCGTAAACTTTTTCCTGAACGTGCCACAAACGGCAATTGGTATCAGCGAGCAGCGAAAATATTTCGCCGAGGCTGCCGCCGATTTGCTGAATCTCGTTGCCGTCTTTTTTATAAACTTTGTTTGCCGAAAAAGTCAGTTTTTCCGCCGGAATGCGTCCCGCAAAAGCGTCCGCGACAAACGCATCAATCTCCGCCCCAAGCTGCGTTTCCTGCCGCGCCAAACTTGCCAGCCGCGCTGCATCTTCGGTGTGAAACTGTTTTAATTTCACAATGGTTAATTTATCGCTCAAAGTGCCGAGTGTTTCCGCCATATTTTTTTTTGAAATTATATTCTTCTTGATTTTTCTTCTTAACTCCCACTTTGCGCCTTTGCGGGAGAACTTCTTAAAATTTCCCGCAAAGGCGCAAAGGCGCAAGGTGGAGAAAAAGTTTTGACTTTAAATTTCCTGAACCATCATTTCCGCCAATTGTTCAATGCCGATTTTCGGCTGCCAGCCGAGCGATTTAATAACTGCGGGATTAGAAACTAAAATTTCATATTCGGCTTTAAAGTCATTGCCGATTGTCACATATTCGCGCCATTTGCGCCCGACCGATGCGAAACAAAGTTCGAGCCATTTTTCAATCGAATACGCTTCGCCGCTGCCGATGACGGCTTCGTCAATTTCGCCCTGATTGACTAAAATCCAAATCGCACGCATCGCGTCGCCTGCGAAATTAAATTCTTTCTGCACGGATATATCGCCGATTTCGATGCGTTCGCCGTTTCGTGCCGCGAGCGCGATTTTTTGGTTGACGTGCTGCGCCGTCCGTCTCGGACTGTCGTGATTGAAAAAATATCCGACGTAAGTTTTTAACCCCAGCGAACGATAATAACGCGCCGCGTAAACCGAGTAAATCCGGCTCACGGCATACGGCGAAAGCGGCGCAAATGCTGTGTTTTCGTCAATCGGTGCGCCCGTGTTTTCAAACTGAACCGCGCTGCCCGAAAGAAAAACCCGGCTCTGCGGAGAATGTTTTTTCGCCGCTTCGAGAATGTTGATTGTTCCCGTGCCGATTGCCGCGTGATTATCGAAAACGGCTTCGTGGCGCGTTGTCGAGTTTGCCGCCAGATGAAAAATATAATCGGGTTTTTTACTGCGAATCACGTTTTCGACGAAATTCCAATCGGCGACATCGCCGCGCAGATCGCCCGAATTGCGGCTCGTGCCGACAGTTTCGACATTTTCTTTTTTGAGCAGTTCCGTCAGATAAAATCCGTCCTGACCGCCCGCGCCGAAGATTAAAGCCTTCATTTTTTGATAATTTCAATCGTCGGCAGAGGAAAAATCAATCCAACGCCCTGTTCGATCATCGCGCTTTCGCGTTCGAGAAATTCCGCCTTGAAATGCCACGGCAAAACCAGATAATAATCCGGCGACATCGCTCTCGAATCGGCTTCGCTGACAATCGGAATATTCGTGCCGAGCGTTCGCGCCCCGTATTTATCGGCGTTTCGCTCCGCCGCACATTCGATGATCGAATCGTCAATGCCGCAAAACTGCAAAATCGTGTTGCCTTTGGTTGACGCGCCGTAGATGTGAATTCGCTTGCCCGCGCCGTGCAGGGCGAGCAAAAGCGCACGAAGTTTCTCTTTTTCCTCGTCAATCCGCCGCTGAAATTCCAGATACGGCGCGTCGGTGTCGAGCATCAGATCAAATTCCTGCTGACGGATTTCGTGAATCAGCCGCCGGTTTTCTTCGTTGTCGTATTTTTTATTTTCGGAATGCGTCGCCGCGCATCGAATACTGCCGCCGTTGATGTCGTTAAATTCGATTCCAAAAATCCGCAGATCGGCGAGCGCGAGAATTTTTTCAAGCACCGACAGACTGTAATATTCGAGATGTTCGTGGCAAACCGTGTCGTATGAATTGAGCCGCAGCATCTCCGGCATATACGACATTTCAAAAATCCAGATGCCTGTCCGGGCGAGGTGTTTTTTGATGTCGCGGCAAAATTCGACCGGATTTTCGAGATCGTAAAACATTGCAATCGAAGTAATTACATCCAGTTTGCGCTCCGCCAAAACTTCGCTCAGACGCGCCGACGGGAAAATATCCTGCACGACCTGCAAATTTTCGCCGCTC
The DNA here is from genome assembly GCA_965247235.1 of Pyrinomonadaceae bacterium. GTDB lineage: Bacteria > Acidobacteriota > Blastocatellia > Pyrinomonadales > Pyrinomonadaceae. The sequence goes on along the minus strand of OZ252004.1, from coordinate 3,219,321 downwards.
ACTTCCTGAGCGACATCCGACGGATCAACGCCGAATTTCGTATATTCCGGCGGATAATTTTTGAGCAGAGTTCCGTCATTACAGCCGATGTCCAAAACCGCCGCATCGGATTTTTTGATAATGTTTTGCGCCGCGTCCGCGATGCCGCGCAGATGTTCGCGCATCGTGTTATTCGTCCCCGAACGATACCAATACGCCGCGTAGAGAATCTCCGGCGGAACGCTGTGTTTCATTTGCAGCAGACCGCAGGCATTTTCATCAATTTCAGGATTACAGCGCACGATCCGGCACGGAATTTTCCGCATCGGCGGCATTTCCTTGCCTTCCTTGATAAACGAACCCTGCAAATACTGTTCGCCCAGATCAATGACCGGCGTGAGAGAATCGGAGCCGCAAACGCGGCAGGTTGTTCGGTGAATCAGGTGCATAGCCTAAAAATTAAAAATTAAAAATTCGTCTGTTTCGTTCGATGTTGATGAAAATCGTATAAATTGCGGTTGACGAAAATCGTATTGGCGTAGGTTTCGGCAAACGCGAAATAACCTTTCGACGCAAAAAAATCCGTAACTTCGTCGAGCCTGTAAGTCGAACCGTCGTCGCGGTAAGCGAGCGTTTCGACGCAGAAAACCGCCGGATTATAAAGCTCGAAATCGAGCGTTTTCAAAATCTGCAAATCCCAGCCTTCGACATCAATCGAAACAAAGTCGGGACATTCGGTAAAATATTCGGCGATCACGCGGTTGACGGCGAGCAGAGGCATTTTGACGACGCGCTCGACCTTAAATTTTTTGCCGCCCATTCCGACCGTTTCCCAATGTTCGGCTTCCGCCGCCGAAAAAGTGCTGAGACCGTCGGCGGCTTCGGGAAACTGGTAAAAATCCGCTTCGGTCGCTTCATCGAAACCGATCCCGACGTTCAAAATCGTATCGCGCGGACGTGCTTTCTTTAATTTTTCGCACAAAACGCGATTCGGTTCAACCAATACGCCGCTTAATCCCGATTCGTAGAGCGCGAAAGTGTTGCTGATATATTTCGGATTATTCGCGCCGATGTCGAGATAGCGGACGTTTTGAATTTTCATCCCGTTGAGCAGATCAACGATAATTTTATCTTCGCCGAATTGCGAATATGAAACGGCGGCGGCTTTTGCCTGTCGGCGTGCGGTGGTAGTTTCGCGCCATTTTTCAAGTCTCGTGCGGACGGCGATTTTGCTTTGCAGACGATAAGCCAAACTGTTTTGATCGCGCTCTTTTTTAAGCGGTAAAATTATTTTCGGGCGATTTTTGACGATTGTTTGAGGCGATTTTGAAAACTCGAATTTCCCCAAAACTTCTTCAAACCGCCGCCGGAACATTTGCGGCGACCAATCGTTCTGCATCTGCGCGACGCTTGCGCCGGTTTTTTCAATCGCTCCGGTCAAACTCTGATACGGGAACGGCTTGATATATTTTTGGATGTGGCGAAATGTATTGTTTTTGCTCGTCAAAAGCGGTCTGCCGGATGAAATCGCCTGATCGGTCGTCGCCGAAAGTCCGGGCATATTACGGTCGTAAAGAAAACAATTGAGCGTATTTTTCCCGCACCACTCGATCAGTTCGGGTTTTGTCATAAAATCGTGTGTGACGATCACTTCAACACCGTTTTTGGCGGCGCGGCGGCAGTTTTCCGCCAACTCGCCGGCAAATTCCCCGTTTTGATCTGCATAATTTGAAGACGGAATATTGATGCGGACAACGGCGCGTTCAAATTCACGGCTGACCGCTTCGACGACCTGTTCAAAACCTTTGCCGGCGGTTGCAAAACCGAATGTGCCGATGACCGGAATGTCATTTTCGCCTAATGCTGACGGTGATTCCATCGTTTCGAGCGGACGCGGAAAAGCGTAAGCGTTGACGAAACGGTCGCCGAGCGTCGGATCGAGAACGCAGTAAGCATCGAATGCGTCGGGATCGCAAAAGACAAACGGATCGTTGGGCGAAACCTCCAAAACGAGCGTTATTTTCAGCCCGTCGAGATGTTTGCCGAGCGATTTTGCATCGAGCCAGGGCATCGTCACGAAATGATAATTAAACAGGTAAAAATCATAACCGCCTAAAATTTCGCGGTTTTCGCGGCTGATTTCCGTGTAATCGAGCGAAAAATTTTCCGAATCTTCGAGACAGTCGAAAGCCATTTTGCCCGACTCGAAAATGCTGTCCTGCGCCGCCGGACAGTTGACAAATAAACCTTGTAATTTTCCTTCGCTCATAATCGAAATGCGGAAATCGAATAAAAATTTAACTGTCGCCAACCTCGATTTTGTAGTCCTGCAAATTCAGACAACCGTAATCCATTCCCTCGTAACGGGCGTATTGCGAGCCGACATCCTTGATCGAAAAATCGCATTCGTCCCACAAAATATCTACCAATTCCATTCCCGGAACGTGAATCGAACTGAGCCACGAATAATGTCCGGCGGCGATCAAATTGGCGGGAATTTCGAGCCGGACGGTTTTTTCTTTCTCGCCGTTTCGCATTATTTGATTGAGTTTGGTGTCAACCGTAAAAATTCTGCCCTTCGTGCGGCTTTGCAGACTCAGGGATAATTCCGCCGCTTCCTGAAATTTTTCGACGCGAAATTTTGTTACCAGAATAATCGGGTTTTCGTTGGTAATCTCGCTGGTTTGTGCGCCGTTTTCGTCAATCATTCGCTGCGAAATGACATACGCGGCTTTTCCTGCGACCTTTTTTTCGTCATAAAAATAATTCGTTTCACCGGCTTTTTGGCGATTGAGATAAGTATTGATGACCGCGCCGGTTTCGCCCTGCATAATAATCGAGCCTTTTTCGAGCAAAATACACGATTCGCAAAGCTGCGCGAGCATTCCCATCTGATGACTGACGAAAATCACGGTTCGTCCCTGCTTGCTCACTTCGTCCATTTTGCCGAGACATTTTTTTTGAAATTCCGAATCGCCGACTGCTAAAACTTCGTCAATCACCAGAATTTCCGGGTCTAAATTGGCGGCGACGGCAAAGGCAAGCCGCGTATACATACCTGACGAATAGTATTTAACGGGCGTGTCTATAAATTTTTCGATTTCGGAAAACTCGACGATTTCGTCAAATTTGGCAGCGATTTCCCTCTGCCGCATTCCTAAAATCGCGCCATTCAAAAAGATGTTTTCGCGTCCCGTCAATTCCTGATGAAAACCCGTTCCGACTTCTAAAAGCGAGCCGACGCGCCCGTAGATTTCGGCTTTGCCGCCGGTCGGTTCGGTGATCCGCGAAAGAATTTTTAAAAGCGTAGATTTGCCCGCGCCGTTTCTGCCGATAATGCCGACGACTTCGCCGGGTTCGATCTCGAAACTGACATCTTTTAACGCCCAAAATGAATTTTCAGCCGTCTTTTCGCGTTTTTTAAACGGCGATTTAACGACATTGACAATCATTTCGCGGAACGTCGTCTGCGAGTTCCGCCCTTCGCCGATGCGGTATTGTTTACTTAAATTTTCAACCCGGATAATCGGCTTCATTTTCTTGCAATCACTAAAATCTCTTAAAAAACTTCTCTCTTGCTTTGCGTCTCTGCGCCTTTGCGGGAGTTTCTTTAGCCTTGGTTTTAATAGCTTTCTAAATCAAATCGGCAAACTCGCGCTCCATCCGTCGAAAATTATAAGCGGCGAAAACCAGTATCACGAGCGTTATCAAAGTTGCCGCGCCGAGCGTCGTCCAGTCAAACGGTTTGCCGAAACAGGCGGCGCGAAAGGCTTCGATAAACGCGGCAATCGGATTGAAAACCGCCAGCCAATGCCATCTTTCGGGAATCGGCGTGATGATACCCGACGCGAACATTCCGAGTTGAATAATAAACGGCAGCGCGTATCGAATATCGCGGTATTTGACGTTGAGCGCACTCATCCACATTCCGATTCCGATGGCAAGCAAGCAAATCGGCACGATTAAAACGGGAATCATCAACATTTGCCACGACAGCCCGACGCGGTAATAAATCATCAGCAAAACCAGCAAAACAAACGAGATTGCCAGATCAATCAAACCGGCGGCGACCGACGCAATCGGGATCACGATGCGCGGAAAATAAACTTTCGTAATCAAATTTGAATTGCCGACCAGACTGTTGCCGCTGTTCGTGACCGCATTGGAAAAGAAAATCCACGGCAGCAATCCGGCGAACGCAAAAATCGGATAAGGCAGACCGTCCGAATCCAAACCAGCCATTCTGCCGAAAAAAATCGTAAAAATCAGCATCGTCACTAACGGCTGAATAACCGCCCAAGCCGCGCCGAGCGCAGTCTGTTTATAACGGACTTTGATGTCGCGCATCGTCAAAATATAGAGCAAATCGCGGTAATTCCATAAATCCGCGAGATTTATCGGAACCCAGGTTTTGCTCGGTTTAATGACGACAATCGGTTGTTCAGGCAGAGTTTGCAAAGTGTTCTTAACGGTGAACGGTGAGTGGTGAGTGGAAGAAAGTATTTTGATTCTTCTCTTACCACTCATCACTCACCGTTCACCGTTCACCATTATTCAAAGTATTTTTTGACGCTTTCGGCGATGTAGTTCTGTGTCTCTTCGTCCATTTCCGTGTGAACGGGCAGCGACAGCACTTCGCCGCAGAGTTTTTCGACCGTCGGCAGCGCGAAATCGGGCGCGACATAACGGCTGAAAGCCTTTTGCCGGTAAAGCGGAACGGGATAAAAAACGCTCGTCGGGACGTTTTTTTCGGTCAGATATTTTTTCAGTTCGTCGCGTCTGCCGTTTTTGACGCGAATCGTATATTGATGGAAAACGTGTGTCGAATTCGGTTCACGAATCGGCGTTTGCAGTTCTTCGAGACCGGCAAATGCCTGATCGTAAAAGTCTGCGACGCGATTGCGGGCGGCGGCATATTCGTCGAGATGTTTTAATTTGATATTCAAAATCGCCGCCTGCACCGAATCGAGCCGCGAATTGACACCGACGACCTCGTGATAATAAGTTTCGCTCTGACCGTGATTGGCGATCATCCGCAACTTTTTCGCCAGTTCATCGTCACCTGTAAACATCGCGCCGCCGTCGCCGTAACAGCCGAGATTTTTCGCCGGGTAAAACGAAGTCGTGCCGACGTTGCCGACTGTGCCGGTTTTTTTGGCTTTTCCGTCGGCAAATTTATAATCCGCGCCGATTGCCTGCGCGTTGTCTTCAATGACGAACAAATTATGTTTTTCGGCAACACGCATTATTGATTCCATATCCGCGCTCTGCCCGAACAGATGCACGGGAACAACCGCCCTCGTGCGCGGCGTGATTGCGCGTTCGACGATTTCCGCCGTCAAATTAAAAGTGTCCGCGTCAACCTCGGTCATCACCGGCGTTAGTTTCAAAAGCGCGATCACTTCCGCCGTTGCCACATATGTAAACGCCGGCACGATCACTTCGTCGCCTTCCTCTAAATCCGAAGCCATCAGCGCGATTTGCAGCGCGTCCGTCCCGTTCGCGCACGGGATAACGTGTTTCGCGCCGAGATATTTTTCCAGATTTCGCTGAAATTCGACGACTTTCGGACCGTTGATAAACGCCGCCGAATCCAGACAATCAAGCACCGCCGCGTCAATTTCAGGTTTAATTTTTTCGTATTGACTCTTAAGGTCAACCATCTGAATCGGTTTCATAAAATTAAAAACTAAAGATTAACAAAATCAGGCGTGAAATGGAAAAGCCGTTGATTTAGCGGTTAAGCGAACCTTAAATTCCCGCGCATTTAGAGTTTTAACGAGCCGCGAAAACCTCTCGCGGCATAATACGAATCCGCGCCGTTGTGATAAACAAAGAGGGTTTCATATCGCCGGTCACAAAATAACGCGCCGCCCAAATTTCTGATTTCGACGGGCGATTTGATCCAACTCGATGTTTTCGCGTCGAACTTTCCGAGAGTTTGCAGTTGACGATATTCCGCTTCGTTTAGAATCTCAACACCGATTGATTGCGCCAAATCAACCGCGCTGTTTGCCGGTTTATTTTCCTTTCTTTTGTCGAGTGCGTCGCGGTCATAACACAAACTGCGGCGACCTTTCGGACTTTCCGCCGAACAATCGTAAAAAATATATTCGCCCGTTTTTTCGTCAAATCCGACCACATTCGGCTCGCCTTCGGTTCGTTCCATTTCCGCCAGCGACCACAGTTTTTCGGGGTTATTTTCGAGTTTGGATTGTATTTCAGACCAATCAAGCCCTTGATGGCGATTCATATTTTTCTCAAAACGCTTTTTTAATGTGTTGATTAATTTTATTTTATTTTCCGGTGACAATTTCTTTTCCATTAAATTATTATAAATTCCCCTTCAACTTTTCTAAAAATTCAGCAGGAATCGCAATTTGACTTTTTTCGGCATACGTCAAAAAGTCCTTAATCGTCATTGGCGAATGCGTGCTTCCGCATTGCTCTTTGCGGTCTTCTTCGTAATAGTAAACTTTATTCTCGAACAACAGATAACCGCTTTCGCCCCATTGGTCAACGCGCCCGACCGTAAAATGCGGGCAGTCGAGATAATAAATTTGTTCGTAATTTTCCATCAATGTAACTCTGGAGTTAATTGTGCATCTTCATCAGGTAGAGTTTCGTCGTAAACTATTTCGCTCAAACGATGTTGGCGGCGGTTTTATTTTGTCTTGTTGATGAAATAATCCCAAGTGACCTTGCCGATGTCGGCGACTATTTTTTCGTTTGTGTCGGGGTTTTCCTTTGAATCGGTGACGAAGACGCTGATAAAAAAGTGTTGTCCGTTCGGTAAAAAGATGATTCCGATGTCGTTGACGGCGGCGGTTACTCCGGTGAGTTTGTTCACTCCCGAAGTTCCGGTTTTGTGGGCGACAACAGTTCCTTCGGGCAATTGTCCTTTTAATCTTTTGCCGCCTGTCGAAGTTTCGCGCATTGTTTTCCAAATAAAATCGTAGCTTTTTTGAGAAAGAAGATTTTTCTTGTTGTCATAAAATGTTTCCAAAACTTTGTTGGCGGCTTTTGGAGTCGTCCAATTTTGAAACTGCAAATCCCAATTATTCTGCTGTGTTTCTTCGTTGATTTTTATCGAAATATCTTTGAATTTATTTTTTGCGAAGTAATTTTCAACTGTTTGCGGTCCGCCAAGCAGCCTCAGCAAAATATCGCAGCCGACGTTATCGCTTTGTGAAACCGTGTATTGCAGAATTTCCTCAATCGTCAGCGTCGCGCCGTCAGGATATTTATCTCTGATCGGACTGTAAAGATCGGGCAAAAGGTCTTTTTTCTCGATTTCAATTTTTTGGTCGAGCGAAAATCTACCTTTATCAATTTCAGACAATATCAACAGCGCGATGTGAAACTTAAACACGCTCTGCAAAGGAAAATGTTTGTCGCCATTGACGGACAGAACTTCTTTTCCGCGATCATCGGCAATCGAAACGCCGACCACTGCATTTTTGGAAACAGCAATTTGCTGTATTTTTTGCCGCAAATCAGCTTTGCTTTGAGCAAAAATTTGATTGGAAATAAATAAAAATACGATTGTAGTTAAGTAGAATATTTTATTCATAATCACATTCAATCGGGCAAATTCCCGTGATAAATCTCGTTAGTTTTGTTTCTTTACGATTTACCGTAGATTTCGTAAGCCTTTTCGCCTGTTATTCGCGGAACTCGAATTAATCCGTTGCTCAAACTTTCGCCGTTATTCGGATCAATATAATCCCGTCCGGTTGTTTCAAATTTTGGATTTAAAGGATAAACGCCGATATTGAACATAAAAACTGGCTCGGTTAAAGCCTTGAACCAATGAATGTTATCGCGGTCGCTGGAGATTGTCGAAACATTGCCCGATTTCAGCACGCGGTCTTTTGTCGGTTTGATTATTAAGAATTCGGGGGCATCGGAAATTCGGTCGTAATGCCAATTGTGAGCTTCACCTTTCAGAATCATATGCATCGTCGTCATATTTTGATGTCCGTGCGGCACGACCGAAACGCCTTTCTTCATTCCGTAAAAATATGGTGCAAAACTCAGTTCATCGGGCAAACGTTTGATTTTTGCAAAACTAACGTCTTCGGCTGTTTCGTGATCGTCGAAAAGTTTGGTTGATTTTGCAAGGCGATTGTAATCAATGGCTTTGAGTAAATCCGCTAAATCAACTTGATTAAGCAGCGATTCGATTTCGTCCTGCCATTCGGTTTGTTTGATTTTGCCTGCGCGTAAATTCTTGCCGATTTGCTCCATTTCAAATAACCATTTATGAGCAATCGGCTTAACGCTTCCTTTCAACGCTTGAGCCTCGCACAAACTCGTCACGAGCGACATCGAAAATACTGTGCCGAACATACTTTTTGCAAAATCTCTGCGTGATATTGTTTCCATATTTTATTAAAAAAGGCTCTTCCAAGTTAAATCAGAATAGCCCCAAAATCAATATCTTTTTATCGAAAAATCAATAATGCTCTTTCTCACCTTCGGGCAAGTTTCCTTGATAAATCTCACTTCTTTTATAAACAAATTCCTTCGCCTTTTTTCGCCATTCCGAGCGAATGCTTGACTGTTACCCAATCAATGTTAGCGGTTCGTGCATTGTCATTTTATATTAACCAAGCACAAAACTGTTGGAAAATCGCACCAAAACTTATTTAAAGCATCAATCGTTATTTGGTTTGTAGCTCAAAACTGTTTTGCCGCCCGAATAGAGTTTTACCGATATGGGAGAAAATTTTTGGATTCCGTCAAGTTCATTAAAAATAGTCATTCCATTACTGATTGCCGTCGGATTGATAATGAGATGATACTCGTCAATCAGTCCTTCTTTGATTAGTGATGAGACAAAACCTGCACCGCCGATAACAACAATGTCTTTACCGTTTTGTTTTTTTAAGTCGGCAATCTCTTCGGCAAGATTTCCTTTCGCCAAAGTGGTGTTGTTCCAGGTTGATTCGTCAAGTGTTTTAGTAAAAACAACTTTCGGCATCTCAACAATTTTTTTCGCAAACGGAGTGTCAGGATTCTTGTCAAACGCATCCTCCCAATACTTTATAAAGAAATCAGCCGTTTTTCTGCCAAGTAAAAGAGTGTCTGAGGAATCATACCGGGAATTCATAAACTCCATAAATTCGTCATCAGGATTCCAGGTCATCCAGTCGTTTTCGCCATTCGGTCCGGCAACATATCCATTGATGGTCATTTGCATTAATAATTTTAATTTTCTCATTGTCGTGTTTTCCTTTCTCGTGAAATTGTCTCGATTAACCATTTCATCAGCTCAGTTTTTTTCATTCGTCGTCTCGACTCCAAATTTTATTGCCGCTTCGAGTATTTCAATATTTATATCCGTGAGAGTTTTGAACTTAATGCAATACCCGCTCACGCTCGCTTTGCCTAAATCTTTTCCGTAAGTTTCGGCTAAGAATTTCTTGTCTTCGATGCCGAGAATATAGACGGAAATTCCGTTCGTGTTGGCACTTAAACCGATTTGATAAAACTCCTTGGTTGTTCCGTCGGCGTATTTTGCGGTGCGAAATCCGTAGCCGATATTGGGATTTGAAACGATTTTACCTTCGCTGTTTCTACCGTCCAAAAACCATAATTTACACGACGGCATTACTTGCAAAATTCGGCTGTGCAACGCTTGCAAATCGCTGCGTTTCGGTTCGGGTTGAACGGAAATATACTCTTTGATTTGATCTGGTATATTCATATTTTGAAAACGAAAATCATTTTTGCGATAAACTCGTCAATAGTTCTTCCAAATAGTTTAATGTCATAGTAAATCCGCCTTGGAAACCCATTTCAAGCATCTTCTCCATCCGTTCAGGCGACTCGTTATAAATAGAAATACTAACTTTTGTCGTTCCGTTTTGTTCGCTGAAATTATAATCCCAATCGGAACCCGGCAAGTCGGGGTTTTCATCTTTGTCGGCAAAAGCATTCAACATTTTGAAACCGGTTTTCGGACTTATGGAAGTAAATTCCTGAATTGACCAATGCTCTTGTCCTTCCGGGCTGACCATCGCATAAAATCTCCGTCCGCCGACTTCAAAATTCATATATTTTGTTTTTGATTCCCAAGGTTTTGGAGCCCACCATTGGTCGAGAATTTCTTGTTTGGTAAACGCATCCCAAACGAGCGAAAGCGGGGCGGCAAATTCTCTGTTGATGGTGACTGTTTTTGTTGTTTTGTCCACGATAAAATCATTTAGCATTTTACTTTTTCTCCGTTTTTTAATTCAAAATTTCGCATTATAATTTCAAGCAAATTAACGCGGATTTTCTGATTTTTTCTTTGCATTATCCGCGTTATCTGCGTGTATCTGCGGCAAAATTTCCTACTTGATTTTTGCCAGTAAATCGTCAAGTTGACTAAATCTGGTTTCCCAAGCCTTTTTGAATTCGCTCAACCATTTATCAATATCATCCATTTTTTCGGGATTCAAGTGATAATAAATTTCCCGCCCGTTTTGCTCTTGGGCAAGCAATTCGCACTCGGTAAGTATTTGCAGGTGCTTTGAAACCGTCGGACGCGCCGTCTCAAAATTTGCCGCAATCGCACCCGCCGTCATTGATTGTGCGGCAACCAACAAAATTATTGCCCGTCTGGTCGGGTCTGCGATAGCTTGGAAAACGTCCCGTCTTAGATTCATATATGTAGCCACTTAACTACGAGTATGATATATGAAGTCAAGTGACTACGCAAGTGATTTATTCGGAATTTTGCAGTTTTTTTATTTGTATGAGAATTAATGATGCACTTTCGCATCTTCGGGCAAATTACCGTGATAAATTTCACCGCCGGTCGCGGCAAATTCCTTCGCCTTTTCAGCCATTCCGACGGCTAATGCTTTTTCTGCTTCGACATTCTGCACTAACCGCTTTTGCCAAAATTATTTGTCATCAGTTAAAGATGCGCGAATGTCCGACATTTTCAAAAACAAATGTAATTCGTTATGCGGTGAAGGCTCGAAGCCGAGTTTTTCGTAAAATGCTTTTGCCGATCCGTCTTTGGCGTGAACTAAAAACGCCCGCAAACCCGCGATTTCCGAAGCCCGAACCGCACGAAGCAGAGCATCTTTCATTAACAGTTTGCCCAAGCCCTTGCCTTTTTGAGTTTTATCAATTGCAAGGCGTGTCAACAAAATAATAGGTATCGGATATTTGCCCAATCCCGCAGAAATTTCGGGCGTAGTTTCTTCAATCGAAACCGAGCCGAAAACCAGAGTGTAATAGCCGATTATTTGATTTTCTTCATTGGCAATAATGTATGTCCGAGCCGCATCCTTTTTTTGATTTTGCAAGGCATATTTTTTCAAATAATCATTTAATGGCTCTACTTCGCAATCAAACAAATCACGGTCTTGGAGTTTGTCTAAAGGTGCAGTTTCCATTAAATTTTTTCTGAGAAAAGTTTATGAAGTGCGGGAATTGACTTCGGTTTTTCGTCCAAAGCAGCTAAAAACTGCTCATATTTTTCACGGCTGATCGCAAAATTTGCGTTGTCCATTTCCAATGCTTCAGCGGCTTCGATGGCGTGTTCCAAAACAAACTCGCTAATGGTTTTGTTACTGCGAGATGCGGCACGGGCAATCAAATTCTTCTGCGTTGCAGTCGCTCTAATGCTGAAACGATTTTCCTTTGTTGTAATCATAATTCAAACTCCCTATTGTAATATGGACGCACATTGTCCACCCATATTATCGAATCAACCCGCAATCTTGTCAATTTGTTGTGAGATTTATGAGATTTATGAATTGGAAGGTTCTGCATAAGACAGACGGAACTGTAATTGCAATAATAACAGGCTTTAGCCGAAATAAATAAGACATCAATCTGTGCTTTGGCTAAAGCAATTCGGAATTTGATTTATTCTTTTTGAATTCGGCTAAAGCCTTGTCTATCTTGACCTTCTCAATCCGTCAGCTAAAGCAGACGGCAATTCATATTTTTCCAATTGCAATCGGGTAATTTTAATGATGTTCCTTCGCCCCATCAGGTAAATTATCCCTGATAAATTTCGCTTCCCATAGCCTTAAACTCCGCCGCTTTTTCCGCCATAAAACTTTTTATTCCTCAGCTATTCTGTGCTTTGGCATTTCTAATTTTTATAGGGACCAAGGAAACGAACACCGTTAAAATGAATTAGATGCGATGGTGCGTCTGCCGTCCAAACTTCGGTTTCCCAAGCAATTTCGCTCAAATAACGAGCCATCAACGAGCGATTTGGAAAAGACGTAACAAAAACCAATCCCGCAGAACTATTGGCAAAAAGATTTTTTAGTTCGTCGTGTCGCTTGCCATCTACAGGACCGTGAGAAGTTACTGCTTCAACTAAAATCAGCCAATTTTTATCGGGATAAAAGATAACGACATCAGGCATTTTTCCGTGAGAGTCAATCGAAACATTAAGTTTGGAAAGTGTTTCTTGGGCAAAGTAGCCCCATTTGTTTCCCGTGTCGCCGACATAAATAAGAACTCCGCCCGGAACAAATCTTGAGCCGAATTCTTCGATAATAGCTTTAATCAATTCGCTGTGCGAACCCGGCGTGAGTAAAATCTTTTCTGTTTGCGAAAGTTTTATCGGTATTCGATTCAAATCTCTTTCGCGGGCATAACGAGTTGATAAGGATTGTCTTTGCGAAAAATAGCTTTCCATTTTCGCTTCCCAAGCCTCCGTTTCAAATGAGCGAAGCAGATCAAGCGTCAGCGATTCGATTTGATAGACAGCTTTCGGGCTATTCACAGGACGTAGCGGATTATCAGGATTGTATAAAGCAATTCCCGCACTAACAAATTGGTGCATCGTTTGCCGTCTGATTGTTTCACGGGTATTTGGGGCGTAATCTTTTTGATAATACTGACGAATCCAATCCATTATCGGAGTTATCCCGATTAAAGGATTTTCCGCCTGATGCCATTTTTTTTCGGGAGTGAGATTTAGAATTGCCAACAAACACAGAGCCGATCTTTCGTTTTGCTGAGGTCGAGGCAATCCGAGTATTGCTAAAATTTTTAGAGCATCTTCGATATTTTTGTGCATAAAAGTTAAATCAAAGTTTTCAGCTTTTCGTCAATCACCTCCTGACTCGGATTTCCTTGTTCTTTCGCCCAAACACCCAATATTTCCAAAATATTTAATTCAGGGTATTTTAACTTTCTTAAATCCGCCGCATTTACTTGAGTATGCCCACTAAAACGTCGAAAGTATTGGTCAACAAAAGTTGAGTTAAGATAAGCCGCTAATCCGTAGGCAACAATTTCGGGAATCCCTTTTTTTCTGAAGTGAAAGACGTTCAGATGATTTTCAAAACCGAATGCGATTGATTCGGGCGAGAAGTTGGGATTAACGACGCTAGCGTAGATTCGCCGCTTTTGCTCTTTCGATGAAAAACGTCTGACCACCGTATAAAAGCCTTTCGGGTATAACCATTTTTCAGTTGATTGATTAAAATTTATAGCGTTCGGTTTTTTCCAGTTTGCCTTTGGATATTCAATCGAATTATCAATAAAATGTCCCGGATATAAAAGCGGAACCGTTCCGGCTTCGGGCATTTGGCGAATATGTTCTTTAACCCGAAAATCTACCACCGGACCTGTTGAAACTTCGATAAAGAAATCTGAAAGCGATTTGTCAAAAGCTAATGAAGATTCAATTACACAGGTTTCTTTTGAAGTCGGAACGTGAATAAAACGCTCGACATCTTCTTTACGAACGATTTGCTCAAAGCTGTATGAATGGCTGACAAAATCTGCAAACGTATCATCCGTCGAAGTAGAAACGATTACATCGTCTTGGACTCCGTTTCGTTCAAGGTGAATAATTACATTCTCCTGCAAAACATTATCGTCTTTGAAGGCTTTATTTCTCGCCTCAAAAAGATGAATTTGACGAATCGCAGATTTTTGCAGAATTAAATTTCGGAAAGACTGATAGTATGTGCCGTTACAAAAACTTCTGGGAGCAATAGCTACTAATTGTCCGCCTTCTGCTAACAATTCAAGTGCTAAAGCGACAAAAGCTGAATAAAGATTAACCGTTTCAATTCCAACTTGACGTAACAAATGACGATGATAAGAATCGCTGGAAATTTTCCGATACGGCGGATTCAAAATCGCGTGTGTAAACAAATTTCTTTTGTTTGAAAGTATTAGATTTACACCACTTTCAATAAAATCTTCCGCTAAAATTTGTGCGGTAAATTCCTGATTCGCATTTAGAGTTTCGTAACAGGCAAAAATACTTTCTAATTGCTCACGAAGATTTGAATCTATCTCGTATGCGTCAATTTCAATTCGATTGAATTTGTGATTTTCTAAAAAAGCACTTGATAATGAACCGATTCCTGCTCCTGCATCCAACAAATGACAAATGCCCGCTTCACTTTGAGTAAAAAGCGAAGCCATAAATCCGGCGACTGTCGCAGGAGTCATAAATTGCCCCAATCGAGACCTTTTTTCAACATCCAATTTTGTTGAAACATCCAACCGAATTTTATCTAAAGTCTTTAGCAGAACTTCTCCTTTTGCAGAATTTTATTTCCAACTATATTTTAACTCAACGAAATCCGTGCTGCTGTTAGTGATGTTCGTCCACACCGTCAGGTTTTCCGTGATAAATTTCCGAACCTGTTGCCGTAAATTCCTTCGCCTTTTCAGCCATTCCGACTGCTAATGCTTTTTCGGCTTCGACGTTTTGCTCTTTCGCGTATTCCCTGACATCTTGCGTGATTTTCATCGAGCAGAAATGCGGTCCGCACATTGAGCAGAAATGGGCGAGTTTGGCACCTTCTGCGGGTAAGGTTTCGTCGTGGTATTCGCGGGCGATGATCGGGTCGAGGGCGAGGTTGAACTGGTCTTCCCAGCGGAATTCAAAACGGGCTTTCGAGACGGCGTTGTCGCGGATTTGTGCGCCGGGATGACCTTTGGCGAGGTCGGCGGCGTGGGCGGCGAGTTTGTATGTGATAACGCCGTCTTTGACATCTTTTTTGTTGGGCAAACCGAGGTGTTCTTTGGGCGTGACGTAGCAGAGCATCGCGCAGCCGAACCAGCCGATCATTGCCGCGCCGATGCCGCTCGTGATGTGGTCATAACCCGGCGCGATGTCGGTCGTCAGCGGTCCGAGCGTGTAAAAAGGTGCTTCGCCGCAGACTTCGAGCTGTTTGTCCATATTCTCTTTGATGAGGTGCATCGGAACGTGACCGGGACCTTCGATCATCGTCTGGCAATCCATTTCCCACGCGATTTTTGTCAGCTCGCCGAGCGTTTCGAGTTCGGCAAACTGCGCTTCGTCGTTCGCGTCGGCAATCGAACCGGGACGCAAGCCGTCGCCCAAACTGAACGAAACGTCATACGCCTGCATAATCTCGCAAATCTCTCTAAACCTTGTGTATAAAAAACTTTCCTCGTGATGCGCGAGACACCATTTCGCCATAATCGAGCCGCCGCGCGAAACGATTCCAGTCGTCCGTTTCGCCGTCAGAGGAATATACGGCAGACGAACGCCCGCGTGAATCGTGAAATAATCAACGCCTTGTTCGGCTTGTTCGATGAGCGTGTCGCGGTAAATTTCCCACGTCAAATCTTCCGCCTTGCCGTTCACTTTTTCGAGAGCCTGATAAATCGGCACAGTCCCAATCGGCACGGGCGAATTTCGCAAAATCCACTCGCGCGTCGCGTGAATATTCTTGCCCGTGGACAAATCCATCACCGTATCCGCGCCCCACAAAGTTGACCAGCGCATCTTTTCGACTTCTTCTTCGATGCTTGAGGCAATCGCCGAATTGCCGATATTCGCGTTAATTTTTACGAGAAAATTGCGCCCAATCGCCATCGGTTCGGCTTCGGGATGATTGATATTAGACGGAATAATCGCCCGCCCGCGAGCGACTTCGTCGCGGACAAATTCAGGCGTGACAAACTTTGGCAAAGCCGCGCCGAACGATTCGCCTTTGTGCTGATGAAAGCCTGAATCGCGCTCATTTTCCTGCCCGTTCGCCAAAGTCTCAAACGCGATCTGCCGCCCCAAATTCTCCCGAATCGCCACATATTCCATCTCCGGCGTGATGATTCCGCGTCGCGCATAATGAATCTGCGTAACGATTTTGCCCGCCTTCGCCCGCAGCGGCGCACGTTTCAAACCCGGAAATTCTTCGAGCTTGCCGTTATCTTTTACCTTCGCCACGTCTTCCGCGCCTTTCGTCAAATAACCGTTATCCTGAGGCAAAATCGTCCGACCTTCATATTCTTCAACGTCGCCGCGTCCCGTAATCCATTCGCGCCGAAGCTGCGGCAAACCCTCGCGCACATCGCATTTCGCCTGCGGATCAGTCCACACGCCGCTCGTGTCATACACGCGCACCGGCGGATTTTCCTCAACCTCGTCGTTCATATTCCGCGACGGCGAAAGCGCGATTTCCCGAAACGGAACGCGCAGATTATGTTTGTTTTGATTGATAGTATTGCCGTTCGTTTCAACGTAAATCTTACGCGAACTCGGCAAAGAAACTTCGTCGCTGGTTTTTTCTTTTATTTCGATATTTTCACTCATATTTTTCTCCTTTCGGCGGTATTATCCGCATCAAGTTTTTAGCGTAATGTTCAATTTGAACAACTCTCAGCTTTCGCTCCGCTGAATTTTTCAAAAAAATTATCAAAAAATTGTATGATTTTCTAAAGATTTTAGTTGATTTGGTTTATTATACTAAACGTAGTTTAAAGAAACCTAATTACAACTAAAATTATGGCAGAAACAGCAGCTCAACTTCCTCTTCAAATAGTTCCAAAGGACTCCAAAAAATCTGAAAATATTGATGAAACATACGATGCACGAGAAAAAATAGAATCTACTCATACAAGTGAACTTGTAATTGCGTTGTGCGGACCAATAGGCTCACCGTTACACGAGGTTGCGGAAACGATAAAAAAAGTTTTATTGAAAGAATTTGATTATGAAAAATGTGAAATTCTTAAATTGAGTAAATTTATTGAAGAAAGATACGAAATTGACACCAAAAATAAAATAAATACGGTCACAGCTTTTGAAAGAACCGACATTTTAATTACTAAAGGCGATAATTTGAGAGAAGAGCATGGAAATGATGTATTAGCAGCATACGCTGTTTCCAAAATTGCTTTTGACCGAAAAGTAGCTCAAAACGAAGAGAAGGCGAAAATTTTCCCTATTGGAGAAGACATTCAACCTGCACCGGAAAAATATCAACCGCGAAGAATTTGCCACATTATTGATTCAATTAAAAATCAGGAAGAATTAGAAACCTTGAAACTCGTTTATCGAGATATGCTTTATTCAATCGGAGTTTATTCGCCTCTTCCCGTTAGAGAAAAGGCTTTGAAAGATAAAGGAATGAAAACCGATGAGATTTATAAACTTATTGATAGAGATTCCGGCGAGGAAATAGACCACGGGCAAACTGTGAGGGATACATTTCCGAAGTCTGACTTTTTCCTACGAATAGATTCAAAAATCAACTCTTTGATAGAAAGAAAAGTTAAACGCTTTTTAGACTTAATTTTACAAACAAGAGTGATAACTCCTTGGGCTTCGGAAACAGCAATGTATTTAGCAGCATCAGCCGCCGGAAACTCCGCTTGCTTATCTCGTCAGGTAGGAGCGGCTCTTACAGACGAAAACGATGAAGTAATTTCTGTCGGTTGGAATGATGTTCCAAAATTTGAAGGCGGTTTGTATATGTCCGCAGACAGTTTGAGTGAAGATAAAGATCAAAGATGTTGGAATTTAGAAGGCGGAATTTGTTTTAATGATAAGGAAAAACACGACAGAGCGGAACTGCTGGTAGCCGACTTAATCGAAGCGAAAATAATTACGGAAGAGCAACGCGAAACGGCTTTAGCCAAAGTTAAAGGAAGCAGCCTTAAAAGTCTGATCGAATTTTCCAGAGCTATTCACGCAGAAATGCACGCAATAATTTTAGGCAGCCAAGTTGGTGGAGTAAGAGTGAGAGGTGGAAAGTTGTATTGCACAACTTATCCTTGCCATTCATGTGCTAGGCATATAGTAGTTTCGGGAGTAAAAGAGGTTTATTACATCGAACCTTACAGAAAAAGTTTGGCTATAAAACTTCATAGCGATGCAATTTCGGAAAGCGAAACTGATGTTGAAAAAGTCCGTATTTTGCCTTATGATGGTGTATCTCCAAGTAGATATTTAAAACTTTTTAGAGTCGAATCCGACGCTAGAAAAACCAAAGAAGGAAAATTACCTATTGTTAATCCTCGTAAAGCACAGCCTAAGTTCTTAAAAACTATGGAGGCTTTACCTGTATTGGAAGCAATAGTAGTTAAAGGATTGGCTGATAAACATTTAATTCCTAATAGAGAGGAAGTTCAGGAGGGAAAATGAAAAAATCAGAATATAAACAACTTGAGCTAAATTTTGAAGGAGAAGAAAATATCTCTACGAATAAAGAGTCAACCACTAAAAACCTAAAAACGACAATTAGTGAAAATGGATGCGAAAGTGATGAAAATATAGATTATTCATTTACCAATAGACTTTCTCAAAAGGCTCATTCTTCTGAAAAAAAAATTTATAGTGAAATTATTATGCTTGCCAGACATATCTAATTGTTTTGTGTAACTTCTTTATGTTCGCGTTTTTGGCTCAGTAATCTTTGATGTCTTTCAGCGGAGATTTCACCGATTGAGCCGATGATTTGCTGGCGCGGCAAAACCAGTAAAAAGCCGAGTCGGATGAGTGAATCGGAATCTAATCCGCTGGCGGCAAAATCTTTGTCGGCTTGGGAAATAATTTCGTCAAAATCTTTAACTTCTTGGCGTAATTGGGTAGAAATTCCGCAAATGAGAAAATCTCGAAACGGTGGCATTTCGCGTAGAATTAAAGGCGGGACGACGCTTCAAAGTTCCGTCGGATTGAGGAAAACCGGCGATAACTATTTCAGCTTCCTTCATATTCGTGTTCGTGGTTGAATTCTTTTATTTTGTCCAAAGATATTTCGGGTTCATCATCAGCGTAGGCTCGTGCAAAACTTTTTTTGCCGAGCAAATACCAGTCGGCATCTTCATCATTTTCGACAACTGTAACAATAACTTTCGTATTCGGTTTCAGATCGCAAGGTTCATCAAGCAAAACCTGTGTGCCGTCATAATGTCCGTGAATTTCAAGCATATTATTTTTACCTCGAAAATCCGATTATACTATAGATTGAAGGCTATTTCACAGTATTATAAGGGCAAACAAAAAGGATGATTACCGAAACCAAAGGAAACTTGTTGGAAGCAAAGACGGAAGCGTTGGTAAATGCCGTGAACTGCGTTGGCGTGATGGGCAAAGGCATCGCTTTGCAATTTCGTCAGGCGTTTTCAAAAGATTACTTTAATGACTATCAAAGAGCCTGCAAAAATAAAGAATTAGAAATCGGCAAAGTTCACGTTTACAATCGAAACTCTTTAGAAAATCCTCGTTTTGTTATTAACTTTCCAACCAAAAAACATTGGCAAGGCAAAAGTAAAATAGCTGATATTGAGTCAGGTTTGAAAGACCTCATTAGAGTTATTAAAGAGCTTAAGATTGAATCTATTGCAATGCCGCCGCTTGGCTGTGGTAATGGAGGTTTGAATTGGAATGATGTCAAACCTTTGATCGAAAAAGTATTTTCAGAAATTCCAGAAGTCGAACTTTTACTTTATGCTCCGAGTGGATCACCAAAGGCTGATGAAATAAAGATTTCTTCTGCACGTCCGAATATGACCGTTCGAGGGCAGCATTTTTACTGCTTTTTGAAAGATACCTTCTGCTTGGTTACAACTTATCAAAATTAGAAGTTCAAAAATTAGTTTATTTTTTTCAAGAATCGGGAGAATCATTGAACCTGACTTTCACAAAACAAAGGTTCGGTCCGTATGCCGATAATGTCAGCCATCTTCTGCAAAAGATTGATGGACATTTTATTAAAGGATTTGAAGACAATACTCAAAGTCCTTTTGAACGAACAATTTATTTAGTTCCTGAAGCATTGGAAGAAGCTGAAGGTTTTCTATTAGAAAATAGCGTGGAAACACCAAATAGGCTTAAAAAAGTTTTCCAATTAATTGAAGGTTTTGAATATCCGCACGGCTTAGAACTTTTATCTTCGGTATATTGCGTAGTAAAAGAAAATCCTTCTGTAAAAGATGAGATAAACAAAATAATTAATCTTGTCCACAATTGGAATGACAGAAAAAGAAAAGTTTTTCCCGAAAAAGAAATTAAAATTGCATGGCAACATTTAATAGAAAACAATTGGTTTTAAAATAAAAGCCGAAGCGTGATTTTTTGCAGTAAATTATATCGGGATTACGGGCAAAGAAAATAAGAAATAAACCACAAAGTGACAAGAAGATTTCACGAAGCAAAACAATAATTTAAGTTTTTCTTAACTGTGTGTTTCCTTCGTGTAACTTCGCGGATAATTATTTCCGACAATGTGAAAATTACAAACTTGCGTGTAAAAAAGGCGAATCGGTAATTGTCGAGAAAAGCAATTAATCTTTTTGCGTCTGTTCTTCAACAATTTCTAGAAATTCCAAAGGCGCGACAACTTTCAGAGGTCGCATTTTTTGGCGAAATTCTTTGCTTTCGGCATCGTAACCTGTCATCAAATCGAGCAAATCATTATCGCGGGTAACAATGTAATCAGCTTCGCTTTCGATGGCTAAATTGATATACGGCTCATCGTCCGCATCTCTGGAAAGAGTGAATTTCTTTGGAACGGAACGTATGAAAATGCTTTTTTTGGCAAGGTCTTCGAGATACTTTTCAACCATCGTTTCGGTAACAGTTTCAAACTTGGCGAAAAATTCCGGGCGGGTCATTACTTCACGCATTTCTTCAAGCACTTCGGCACTCAGGAAAAGCGTGATAATTCCATCGTCAACCAACTTTTTACATTTAGCGGCGAGACCGTTACCAAAGAAAAATGATTGCCAAATGATATTGCAATCGTAGACAGCTTTTATTTTATCCCGGATCATAACGATTTATCGGCACTTCGCTTTTCATCCCTGACTTTTTTGCGAAGTGAATACATAAAATTATCTATTTCATCTTCGCTAATGTCTTTATCCACAATCTCTTGCCGCACGGGAGCAAGCAACTCATCAAGCGTCGGCGTAAGTGCTTGGTCTTCGACGATAGTCTTAACGAAATCGTTAATATCACGACCTTTATCTTTTGCCCTTTTTTGCAAAATACTTCCGATTTGTTCGGAAATCGAAATTGTTAGTTCCATAAATCACCTTCAGATATGAATTCCGCAGCGAATTGAATTTTAGCACGATTTTTTGTCTCGCTGAGGTTTTTTATTTGAAGCAAAAGCCGAAGCGTCAGCAAATATGATAAGTAAAACCGTCAACTTTCAGACTGAAAATGTTTTTTGTTAAGGTTATCAATGTATGTCGAAATTATTATTAAAATCAATTTTGTTGTTCGCGGCAATCGTTTTCGTCAATCAGGTTTCCGCGCAATCTTTGAAACTGCCTTACAGCGATGCGGGCGCGTGTCCGTTCGAGGGTTGTCAATACGGAAATTGGACGGCGAGAAAGCCGACGGTCGTTTACAAGGAAATGCGAAACGGTTCGCGTGTTGCTTTTAAGATTGGCAACAAGGAAAAGGTCAAAGCGATGACGGGCATCGTCATCACCTCGAAGTTAGGGACGGCGAAAACTTTGAAAACTGTGGTTATCGAGCCGAATAACGGGAAGCGAACGGTGAAATTGAAAGCCGGCGAAACTTTGTCGCTCGTCCATTACGAAGGCGAAGGTTTTTATACGGCGTGGCGCAACGGCGAATTTTACAGCGTCGAGATCGGCAGCATTGATTTCAAAATGATTAGAGAACCCGAAACCGTCTGGTGGGTAAAGATCAGGAATCGCAAAGGACAAATCGGTTGGACGAGATTTGCCGATAACTTTGACGGAAAAGATCGTTACGCCTAAAAATTCGATAAACATAATCCGATGAACGCCGATTGTTTCAACTTCGGCGTTTTTTTTGTTCATTTATGGGCAAAAATGAATCCGAAAAGACTGCGGAATACGAATTACATTTGCAGGCATTACTATATCGGGAGAAATTATTATGAACAGACGCAACTTTTTGAAATCGGCGGTATTATTCGGTGGTTTTGCGGCAATCGGCGGAACATTATTCGACACAGTTTCAGGACAGACAAAGAATTTACCGTTCGCCAAAATTATTAAAACGGACGAGGAATGGAAGAAGATTTTAACGCCCGAACAATACCGCATCACGCGCGAGGCGGGAACGGAAACGCCTTATACGAGTCCGCTGACGAACATTCACAAGCGCGGCACGTTTGCCTGCGTATGCTGTAATTTGCCGGTGTTTAGTTCCAAAACGAAGTTTGATTCAGGCACGGGTTGGGCGAGTTTTTACGCGCCGCTCAACAAAACTAATGTTACGGAAAAGGTTGACAACAGCCTCGGCGAAACGCGCACCGAAGTTTTATGCGCCCGCTGCGACGCGCATCTCGGTCACGTTTTCGACGACGGTCCGAAGCCGACGGGTTTGCGCTATTGTATGAACGGCGTGGCGTTAAAGTTTGTCAAAACAGCGCACAAAGTTTGATTTTTTTCGACCGCGAAAATTTCCGAAGACGTGAAAGATGTGAATGTTTGACCGACATTTATTTTTCGCGTTTTTGTTAATTTTCGCGGTTGTTTTTTGGACAATTTGCCGGTTCAAAGGCAAAATAAAATGACGGCGAAAATATTCGGAAAAATATTTTGCCGTCATTCAAACAGTCGAATAATCGAACATAATTAAAATGGAAAACACGAACAACAACGCAATGACAACCGAATCGGGACTGACATATATTATTACCAAAAACGGCGACGGCGCGGCGGTCAAAGCAGGCGATAATGTGACCGTCAATTACACGGGAATGCTGACGAACGGCGCAGTTTTTGACAGTTCTTTAACCCGCAACGAACCTTTTTCGTTTCCGGTCGGCGCGGGAATGGTGATTAAAGGTTGGGACGAAGGCTTGCAGCAATTAAAAGTCGGCGATCACGCGATTTTGACGATTCCTCCGTCAATCGGTTACGGCACAAGCGGCGCGGGCGGCGTGATTCCGCCGAATGCGACGCTCATTTTTATCATCGAAGTTTTGGGCGTGAAATAAATGTTAGTTCGGAGACAGTTACCTTTTTTATCTCCGATTTTTTTTAATATTTTGAACTTCAATTGATGGCAACACGTCATTGATTTAAGATTCAAAGTTTTCCCTAAAAACCTTTTATCTTCAACCAATTTTCCGCCGCAATTTTCGGCGTGAGTTTTTCGCCGTCAACGGCGTAATTCAGTTTTCGCATTTCGTCGGTCGAAATCGCGTTGTTTAATTTTTCAAAAGTTTCGCGCAAGGTTTCGGTTTTGTCGTTTCGGGCGATGAACACGGCTTGATACGGCGGGAAATATTTCTTATCGTCGGCGAGTTGAAACAGATCGAGCGCGGCGATTAAACCGTCGGTCGAGTTTCCGGCGATGATGTCGAGTTCGCCTGATTGCAGGGCGCGATAGGTCAGACTCAAATCCATTTCGCGCGGCTGTTTGGCGAAATTAAAATTGTAAGCCTTCGCAAATCCGGCGTAACCGTCGGCGCGTGACATAAAATCCTGACCGAATCCGGCTTGCCACGTTTTAGAAAGCGGCACGGCATCGGAAATCGTTTTCAGATTGTTTTTCCGCGCAAAATCGCCGCGAATCAGGATCGCAAAATCATTTGAAAATCCGAGCGGCGGCGATAAATTTAACTCAAATTTTTCGGCATATTCGCGCTTCGTTTCATCGTAAACTTTTTGTGTATCGGTGATCGGTTTCCGCTTCAAAATCGCTGTGTAAGCCGTTCCCGTGTATTCGGGATAAACGTCGAGATTGTCCGACAAAAGCGCGTCGTGCGCGAGATTTCCGCCGAGTTCAAACTTTCGCTCAACCGTAATTCCGCGCTTTTCGAGCATCTGCGCCAAGATTTCCGCCAAGATTATTGATTCGGTAAAATCCTTTGAACCGACGCGAACACTTTGATTTTGGATTTTAGATTTTGGATTTTGGAGAAAACTAAAACCAAACACAGCCAAAATTAACGCGAGTGCGCCGACTGCGATAATTTTTCGACGTGAATTACTAACGCGATTTTTGTAATCGAAAGATTTTTCGATTTGTCCGAGCGCAAAGTCTAAAACGAGTGCGAGAATCGCCGAAGAAATTGCGCCCGCGAGCAGTAAATTATTGTCGTTTTGGCGAAGTCCGCGAAAAATATAAGTTCCGAGTCCGCCCGCACCGACTGCCGCCGCGACCGTTGCCACGCCGACGGCAATCACGACCGCGACGCGAATTCCCGTCAAAATCACCGGCGCGGCAAGCGGCAATTCGACCATTTTCAAAATCTGCCAATCGGTCATTCCCATCGCCGTCGCTGCTTCCCACGTCCGCGCGTCAACGCCCGAAATCCCCGTGACGGTGTTGCGAATAATCGGCAAAAACGAATAAAGCGTCAGCGCAATAATCGCCGTTTTCGCGCCGATTCCGCCGATATAAGCAATCGGAATCAGCAGCCCGAACAAAGCCAGACTCGGAATCGTCTGCAAAACATTCGCAATTCCCAAAATTGTCGTCTGCAAATATTTTTTGCGCGTCAAAAGAATTCCGAGCGGCACGCCGATCAAAACCGCAAAAAACGTTGAGACGAAAACAAGCAAAAGGTGTTCGCGTGTCAAAGCCAACAATTCCGACCAATTTTGTTTGATAAACTCGAAAAAACTCATTTTAATGAATCAAGAAATAGAACGCGGATTTAACGGATTTAACGGATTTTCGCCGATTCATTTTTTATCCGCGTTAATCCGCCGAATCTGCGTAATCCGCGTTCTATTTTCTTAGTTTGCAATCGTTTCCAAATAATTTCTCACGAGCGGCAAATCCGATTTGCGAAAATTTTCGGGCGTTTCGAGCAAAGCGATTTTGCCTTTGTCCATCAGGCAAATCCGCGTTCCCAAAACAAACGCTTCGTGCAGATCGTGCGTCACGAAAACGGCGGTTTTGCCTAATTCTTTCACAACCCGCGCAAATTCCTTTTGCAAATTTACTCTTGTTAAAGCGTCGAGCGCACCGAAAGGTTCGTCCAAAAGCAGCAAATCGGGATCAGCCGCGAGCGCACGCGCGACACCGACGCGCTGACGCTGCCCGCCGGAAAGTTCGTGCGGAAATCGTGCCGCAAATTTCGACGGATTCAGTCCGACGAGTTCGAGCATTTCCGTAATTCGCGCCTGTTTTTTCGCTTCGTCCCAATTTTCAAGTTGCGGGACAAGCGCGACATTTTCCGCGACTGTGAAATGCGGAAAAAGTCCGGCTTCCTGCAAAACATAGCCGATTCTGCGCCGCAGTTTGATCGCGTTCCAATCGGTCGTCGGCTTGCCTTCGACCGAAACCGCGCCGCTTGTCGGTTCGATCAAGCGATTTATCAATTTTAAAGTCGTCGTTTTCCCGCAGCCCGATTCGCCAAGCAGCACGAGCGTCTCGCCTTTAAAAACCTGTAAATTTATATTTTCGAGAATCTTCGCGCCAACGATTTGATAACTGACGACGGCAAATTCGACGATTGGTTTTGGAGATTCGGACATAAAATTTTCAGTTTATAAATTACTTCGCGTTTCAATGACAAATTGCTGCAAACGCGGAAAAAATTCGCAGAAACATTCGTCAAAGTATTCGTAATTAACTTTGATTTCGCCGAATGCCGTCCGCAGATTTTCGCCGTCGCGCAGACGTTTTGAAAGTTTATCGAGCGCAAATTCGACGCGGCTCAAATCCCGATACGCGCTCAAAAAATCGTCGTCAATCATTCGCGGCAGAAAATTTTGAAACAGCGGCGGAAAACGCCCGATATGCGTTTCGAGCGAACGATACGCGAAATTCGCAAAATCGTCGAGATTTTCCGACGTGTAGAGTTCCCAATTTTTCGCCAGAAAATGATCCGACGCAACATCGAGCGCAATGCCGGTCAAGCGTCGGCGCGTTTTGACAAAGCGATTTTTACAATTCAGCAAAACATCATCTCTGTCGGTAAAAGCGTCAATCTGCCGGTGAATAACGATCTCATCACGCATCGCCGGCGGAAATTCGGTTGTCGAAATGCGCCCTTTAACGAAATCGCCAAGAAGTGCGCCGGCAACCGCCTCGGACGAGCGTTCGGCAAGAAAAAAATGCGCGAGATGATTCATATTCTGTATATTTTACTATAATCGAATTTGAAACGATTTGGTAAAATTACCTGACAATGAAAAATTTTAAGCCGACCAAAGAAGATTTGCGAGACGCGACCAACCGCACGACTGAAGATTTAATTGATTACAATCTAAAGGTTCTGTTCTGCGGCATCAATCCCGGAATCTGGTCCGGCGCAACCGGATTCCATTTCGCCAAACCCGGCAACCGTTTCTGGAAAACATTACATTTAGCAGGTTTTACTGACCGCGTTCTGCATCCGTCGGAAGAATATGAATTGCTCGAACGCGGCTACGGCATCACCTCTTTCTGCAAACGGACGACCGCCCGCGCCGACGAATTAACCGCCGATGAATTGATCGAAGGCGGCAGACTGCTCATCAAAAAACTCGAAAAATATCAACCGAAAACGCTCTCCGTTCTCGGCATCACTGCTTTTCGCGCCGCTTTTGAGCAACCGAAAGCGCAGCTAGGTCTGCAACCTGACAAAATCGCTAATATACCCGTTTGGGTATTGCCGAACCCAAGCGGATTAAATGCTCACTATCAATTGAATGATTTGGCAAAACTTTTTCGGCAAATCTTAAAGTTTTAGATTGGATTCGACAGTTTTCATAGCAACTCTCTGATTAAATCAAAGATTAAAAACTTTGCCTTCCGAACCATTAAAAATTGAAATCAGATTGAATTTCAGTCTGACTAAGTTTCCATCAGTTTCCTCTACCTATGGCACGGTATCAGAAAGATTTTGAGTACTCATCATATCTTAAACTCTTAACCTTTAGCGGGTTAACTTCTAATTTGTTCGTTTATCTTCTTTCTTCATCACTTTACTTTTTCGGAATCAATAAAATTCCAACTTTACAAACTAATCCCCGTTGTTATCTAAACAAGCAAAAGCAAGATTGACCGCATATTTTAATTAGTTAATATTTCGGTTTGGCTTTAATATATAGTCATTTGTTTAACTAAAATCGAAAAGAGCAGCCTAAGGCTGCTCTTTTCCTAAATTAATTAGTTATTATAGCTAATTAAAATATTAGTTTGATACCACCTTGAATTTGTCTTCTGCCATTCTTAGAGGCAGTGATGATATTAGTAGAAGAAATATCGGCTGCCCCCCCTACGTTAACAGATGCGTTTGCGTGGTTGAATACATTTTGAGCATCAACTCTAAATTGCAAATTAAGTTTTTCACCGAAGAAAAACTTCTTAGATAAAGCCAAATCAGTGTTCCAGTTACCCGGTCCACGAAAAGCATTTCTGACAGTCATATTTGTCGGGAGTCCGCCATTTTCACCTGGAAATAGATCATTAGCATTAATACCAGGCAACACAACTGACTGTTGATTTGACAAATTAAGGAAGTTAAAAGTGTTTGCTTCTCCCGTATCCGAGCCAACAGACCCATTGTAATTAATTGCTCCGCTGGGAATTAGTCGATAGCAAACTGAAAAAGAATTTCCGCCGCAATCATAAACTGTGAAGGGCGATCCGCTATTTACTTTCACAATGCCTGAAAGTGTGAAATCGCTCAAAAGTGTTTTAGCAATTCCATTTGAAAAATACTTTTTGGCAGGTATATCCCAAACGAAAGTGTTAACAAAACGATGTCTGACATCAAAATCCGCGAACCCATAATCCAACCCAGGATTAAAAGCATCTAAAAATCCGAGATTGACACCACCTGTTCTCGTTTCGCTAAACGTCGAACTTAAATTATCCCGTGATACAGAGTAAGTATAACGCGAAGCAATTTGTAGCCCGATGTTTAAAAGATTGTTGCTTTCCAGTGCAAATGTAATGCCTTGATAACCTGAACGACCACCATTTCCGCGATAATTTATATTGCCATACCGACAGTTCAAACGATCTGAAGAGGCAAGCCCGGCACAACCAGTAGCGTTGCTGCCCAAAAGAAGCCTGCCGCTGCCACGACGATTGATATTGGCAATTGAATACAACTCTCTGCCTGAAGTTCCTGAGAACTCAGCTGAAGCAGTAAAGCTACCAATCATTCTTTGGTAGGATGCGCTGTATTGATGAGCGTAAGCATTATGAATATTTGGGTCAACGGCTCTCAAAGTAACGACCGGTAACGTAATCGTTCCGCCGCTGCCAGCCAAAGGTCCGGAATTATTAAGAGTAATCGGAATCGGCGTTCCGCCGAAATTAGACGAATCAACCCCAATCACGCCATAAGCCGGCGGATTTTGAATAACATTGAATGTTACATTACCGAAGTTACGCTCATAACGAAGCGCATATCCAGCACGCAAACTTGATTTGCCGTTACCCTCAATGTCGTAAGCAAAACCAACACTAGGACCAAAGTTGTTCTTGTCGGCTTTCCACAATTCTCCTGAAGGACTATTGGATGCAATCAGCACATTTCCAGATCTGATATTGTCCGGAGTCAGAGTGCCGTCGCCGCCAAAATAAAAATTGGAGTCCAAAGAGCGGTCTGTATTTCTCTGAGGACCGTAATATTCATAGCGAAGTCCCACATTAACATTAAAGTTAGGAAACAACTTGAAAGAATCCATTCCAAAAACCGAATACTCACTGTAACGATTGTTACGCTTAAATGATGGCGCACCAACCGGAGTCGTCAAAGACTGTCCGGGAAATTTGCCCTGAGGATTAATCGCGGTTTGAAATGTCTGAATAAATCCGTTGAAAAAATTATCTACTGCTGTACTATTACTGTTGCCCAATGTTTCCACAGCATTCTGAAAAGCTCCGAAGGTTCGGTCATCGGCAATTTTGTAGTACTGGAAACCCGCCGTGATTTGGTTGTTTCCGCGATTATAGTTGATTTGTTCCGAGGGATTATAAACTTTCTGAGGACCACCAAATGGAATGGCTCCACCCGGACTGAACGGCAAATAACCCGGAAAGGCGATGGTAGATCCGCCGTTAATATTAATCGGCGTTGTTCTTAAATAGAGAGTCGGACCGACCGGCTGATCTCCCAACGGCTGCTCCCCGAATAATCTGTTATAAGTAAACCTAGTAGTTGACACTAAATTACTGCTAATTAAATATGTACCCGTGCCTTGAATGTTTTGATTATATGATCTCGAACCAGCATTAAATCCGTTGTAAGGACTATCTGCGTTTGTACCAACAGGGAAAGTTCTTTTCTCGAAAGAATATATTCCGTAAACCTGAAATTTATTGGAAACATTCAGGTCAACCCTGTTTGCCGACTGATAACCATCTACCGGAGTTCCAGCCCCTGTGTCATTTGGGACACTATAGCGAACCTGATCGAAAGTCAAAACTCTTCCTCCAGTACCGGCAAGACTTTGCGTGACTCCTGTTCGAGTCGCTCCTAAAGTATAATTCGCAAAGAAAGTGCGTGTTGCAGGTGCAGCAGCGGCAATTGAAGCAGCCGACGGCACTAATGCAGTTAAACTTCCTGTCGAGCGGACTTTTCTCCATTCGGTATTAGTAAAAAATAAGAGTTTGCTTTTTATTATTGGACCACCAACTGAGAATCCATAATCGTTACGGTTAAAATATTGTCTCGCCTGGACTCCGTTAGCTCTATCCGTTGCCGTAATGCGTGCGTTTGCATCAAAACCAGCTGAAGCAAATTTGGAATTTCGGTTAAATGCGTAAGCAGACCCGAAAAATCTATTTTGCCCTGACTTGGTGGTCAGATTAACTACACCTCCTGTCGCACGACCATAATCAGCCGTAAAAGTTCCTGTGACAACTCGATATTCTTGAACTGAATCAATTGGCACACTTTGTCCGGGACCGGCAACAAAAGTATCAACATTTTCGCCGCCATTTAGTAAGATACTGGTGCTGGCGGAGCGCTGACCATTAATAGCAACTCCCACACCGCGTCCTCCATTATCAGCTTCGGAAACGGTGCTGAGTGTAGTCACGAATTGGTAAGGGTCTCGTGTAATTGTAGGTAAATTCTCTATCTGTTTGGTACTGATGACTTCCGATACAATTTGGTCGGTGGTATTAATTTCACCTATGTCGCCCCCGTTTGCCGTAACATCAACCACCGCGCCAGCAGAGGCTGATAGGGTTGCATTAAACTCGGTACTGGAGCCGACAGATAAATCTTTAGTTACTTTGTATTCAGCAAAATTGCCGCTTTTAATAGTAATTTCGTATGTGCTAGGCTGAAGATTGGCTATCGCATAGCGACCTTCATCGTCAGTTGTTGTAGTTCTGGTAAAACCCGTTTTTGTTGAAGTTGCGGTCACGGTCGCGCCCGGCACCACAGCATTTGCAGGATCAACTACAGTTCCTGAAATCTGAGCTGTTTCAGTCTGGGCAAACCCTGATTGAAACGAGATCATTAGCAAAAATAAAAGGGCTCCCACTATCGGGGATGTTTTTTTCGCAATCATTTGTGTCTCCTTAATTTTATATTAAACGAGCAACTGAGTTGAAATTTGCAGTTGGTGATCGTCTATTATTTTTTTAATCTATCCTTATTATTTCCGAAGAAAATTTTGTTGTCCATTTTCGTCACTAGCATTTAAGTCGGTGCGTTAATATACAATTTTCACCTTAATCAAATTAGAACAGTCATCATTTGGAATATTTAGTTTCGTTGAGCGCATATTTTTTAACATAATTTGCATTATTGTAACGACTGTATCAAGTATATTTTACCAGCCACTCTTTGCTTAAATAATTTATGGACGACAATCCTGCTCGATCGTTTGCAATTACAGAGCCAATGCCTTTATTTAATCGGATATTTTGATATTTAGGCAGATAAATGTGTAAGTAATCAATGTTTATCAAAAAATATATTGAAATTCAGAATTGCAGCTTAGTTTTCAGGTTGTTCAAAAATATGGATTTCCTTACAGTTATTTGAAGAAAATTAGAGATTTTTAGATTGTTTAGTAGTCATTTATTAATACTTTACAAGAAGGTTTTTACACTTTGAATTTTTTATCTGGTCAGAGCATTATTCAGTAAGTGTATTATTTGATCAGAACCAACTCAAAAACTCATAAGTTTCGCCTTTTTTTTCATATTATTTTTCAGGTTCAATTTTTATTTAACCGATGTTTAAGAAAGTTTAGTATATATAAAGAAGAAATGTTGCCGGAGAAAATTTACCGTGATTCGGTTCATAATATCATTCGCCTGAAAACCGATTCGGCGGAGGGCAGACTGCTGACCGAATTGATTGATACGAGAGAATTTCAGCGTTTGCGGCGGGTGCGGCAGCTTGGGTTGGCGCATTTTGCTTATCAGTCGGCGGAGCATTCGCGGTTTACGCATTCACTCGGTGCGCTGCATTTGGCGACGAGGGTTTTGGCGAAACTCGATTTGAATTATAAGATTTCCGACGAAGAACACACCGCCGTGCGCTGTGCCGCGCTGCTGCACGATGTCGGACACGGGGCTTTTTCCCACGTTTTGGAGACGATTCTCGATTTTCATCACGAAAATTTTACGATTGAAGCGGTTCTGAGCAGTGAAACCGAAGTCGGTCAAAAGTTGCGAAAATTTTCGCCGGAACTGCCGGAAAATGTCGCTTCGATTGTGCGCGGCGATTTTCGTCCGACGGCTTTGGCGCAGCTTGTTTCTTCGCAGCTCGATGTTGACCGGATGGATTATCTGCTGCGCGACAGTTTAATGACGGGCGCGAAATACGGCATTTATGATCTCGAATGGATAATTAAATCGCTCGAAATTGACGAGGCGAATGATCGTCTGTATGTTTCGGCGCGGGGCATTTACGCCGTCGAAGACTATTTGCAGGCGCGGTATTATATGTTTCGGCAGGTTTATTTTCACCGCACACTGCGTTCGGCGGAAAATGTTCTGCGTTCGCTCGTGCGCCGTGCTTTACAACTTTTTGGAGAAGGCAAAGATGTCTGGTTTGCTCGCGGGACGGGGTTTGAAAAGATTTTGCAGAATCAAAAATTAACGCTCGCCGAACATCTCGCACTCGATGATTCGGATATAATTTTCCACATCAAACAATGGGAAAATTCCGATGACCGGATTTTATCGGATTTGTCGCAGAGATTTCTGCATCGCCGACTTTTCAAGGCTTTCGATCTCGATATGCCTGACGAAGAGAAGGAGAATTTTCTTGCCAACGCCCGCAAAATCGTCGAAAATGCCGGATATGATCCCGAATATTATTTTATTGAAGATAAATCAGGCGATAACGCTTATTATTTTTACACGAAAGACGGGGACGAACCCAAAAATATGATCTACGTCGAAGAAGGTTTTTCGCGCCCGCAGATTCGGGAGATTTCCGAAATCAGCGCGGCGGTTCGCGGTTTGCAGAAAGCCTACAAAATGCACCGCGTCTGTTTTCCTTCGGAATTAAAGACCGAAATTGCAGAGATTTATCACGCTGTATGAATTGTCGTTTGAAAAACATCAAATTTATAAAAGTCGGCGTATTTCTTTGTCTTCTGCTGCTGACGACAACGATTTTTTCGCAAAAAGTCGCCGTTCTTGCGCCTGAAAATACGACTTTAGAGATAGCGTTTGCCGACAAACTTTCTGAAAAACTCTCGGACAAATTCAAAATTTCCGACGTTGATTTAAGCAAGACCGTTTTTCGCGGCTACGAATTTGAAAATCCGTATAATCTTTCACTCGAAGAATCAAAAAACATCGGCGCGGCAATCGGCTGTCATTATTTTCTGTTGATTAAAGCGGCGACAACACGCCGCGAATCGCTCGATAAACCGGCAAATTACGAATCTTACGCCGCCGTTTTTCTGGTCAGTTCGCGCAGCGGACAATTGATTTCGTGGCAGTTGAAAAGTTTTCAAGCCGCCGCGCCTGAGCAAGCCGAAAAACTTTTATTTAATTCAATTATAGAAGTCAGCGAAACCGTCAGCGAAAAAATTAAAGCGTTTGAAAAACTTCCGCCGCCAAAAAATCGCGCCGAAAATATCGAAGAAATTCCCGGCGAAAATTCGCCCGAAGCGAAAAATTTTCACGCGCCGATTCCATACAAAAGAATCAAACCCGATTACACGCCGACCGCTTTTTTATACGGCATTCGCGCGACTGTTGACGCGATTGTCGAAATCGGCGCGGACGGTGAGGTTTGGCGGGCTGAACCTGAGCGTTGGGCGGGTTTCGGCTTAGACGAATCGGTCATCGAAACGATCCGCAAAATGAACTGGCGACCGGCAATGCGCGACGGAAGACCTTTGCCAATGCGTGTTTTGCTGCGTTACAATTTTAAGAAAGTGGAGAAGCCGTGAATCGTGAAATCGTGAATCGTGAATGAGAAACTCGATTTATTAATCTGCGATATTAGCTTTGACAGGCAATTTCAGTCACGATTTACGATTTACGATTCACGATTTTATGAAAGAGATTCGCGCGACGGTTCGTTTGATTTTGTTTGTGATAATGACGCTCGGAATTTATTCCGTGTGGTATGTCGGCGCGATTTTTATTCCGAATGCGGTTTATTGGCGGCAGGTAATTTTTCGGAGTTGGGCGCGGATGTTTGCGCGGATTGCACGGATGAAACTGGAGATTATCGGCACACCGCCGCCCGCGCCGTTTTTTTTGGTTTCCAATCATCTCGGCTATATGGACATTCCCGTTTACCGAATCGCCGTCGAAGGCGTTTTTGTGGCGAAACAGGAAGTTGAAACTTGGTTTTTGGCGGGAACAATCGTCCGCAATATGGGAAATATTTTTATCAACCGCCAAAACCGGCGTGACATTCCGCGAGCGGGCGCGAAAATTATCGAAAGATTGTCAGGCGGCGAAGGCGTAATCGTTTTTCCTGAAGGCACAAGCACGAAAGGCGAAGAAGTTTTGCCGTTTAATTCGTCGTTTCTCGAATTTGCCGCCCGCACGGATTTGCCGGTTTCATACGCGGCGATTTCCTATCGAACGCCGTCGGGCGAACCTTCGGCGAGTTCTAAAATATGCTGGTGGGACGATCAGGAGTTTACCGAACATCTATGGCATCTGTTTGCTCTTAAAGAGTTTACAGCCGTCATCACGTTCGGCGATGAGCAGATTGTTAATGCCGACCGCAAAGAGTTGGCAAAAACATTAAAGGAAAAAGTCAGCGAAAAATTTATCCCGGTTTTGTAAAGATTTGTAAGTTGGAGAAAAAATTAAAAAAATTACAAACAAAACCACACTCACCGATAACTTTTTTGATAGCATTTGCGTAACAATTCTATCTAAAACACAAATTTCGATTTATACGGATACAAATATTTCAGGAGAATAAAAATGAAGCTTTTCAGTTTTCGATTGACGATTGCCTGTTTCACGCTTGCGTCGCTGTGTATGACGACGCTCGCGCAGACCAAGGCTTTCGATACCAGCCGCATAGACAGTTCGGTCAATGCCTGCGACGATTTTTTTCAATATGCCAATGGCACTTGGGTTAAAAACACGCAGATTCCCGCCGCTTATTCGCGTTGGGGAACATTTAATATTTTGTCGGACAATAACCAGAACACGGTCAAAACCGTGTTGGAAACCGCGCAGAAAGCCAACGGCGCAACCGGCACGGAAACGAAGTTAATCGCTGACTTTTATACTTCGTGTATGGACGAAGCGGCGATTGACAAAGCCGGTGTAACGCCGCTTAATCCTTATTTCAAACAGATCAACGGCATCAAAAGCTCGAAGGATTTGCAGCGCGAAATCGCCAAATTTCATTCGGCTGGAATTCCGGCTCTGTTCGGATTCGGAGTCGGCGCGGATTCAAAAAACAGCACGGTCAACATCATCAATGCCAATCAGGGCGGTTTGAGCTTGCCGAATCGTGATTTTTATCTCAAAGGCGATGTCAAATCGCAGGAAACCAGGGATAAATTCCGCGAATACGTCGTTAATATGTTCAAACTGCTCGGCGACAGCGATCAGGATGCACGCGGCGAAGCGCAAACAGTTTTGCAGATTCAGACGCGGCTTGCCTACGCTTCAAAATCGCCGGTCGAACTGCGCGATCCCGAAAAACGCTACAACAAACGCTCGCTCGCACAACTTGCCGAAATGACACCGAATTTTTCGTGGGCAAATTATATGACGGAACGGAATGTTCCGGCGGTCACGGAAATCATCGTCGGTCAGCCTGATTTCTTTGTCGAAGTCAACAAAATGATAACCGATGTTTCGATTCCCGCTTGGAAAACTTACTTGCGATGGATGCTTTTGAATTCTTCCGCCGGACGGCTTTCCAAACCGTTTGCGGACGAAAGTTTTAATTTCTTCGGCAAATATCTGCAAGGCACGAAAGAACAACAGCCGCGCTGGAAACGCTGTGTCGGCGCAACCGACGGCGCAGTCGGCGAAGCGGTCGGCAAGGAATATGTCAAAACCGCGTTCACGCCCGAAGCGCAGAAACGGATGAGCGAACTGATTGATAATCTGTTTGCCGCATACCGCGAAAGACTGGCGAATCTCGAATGGATGACACCGGAAACGCGGCAGATGGCTTTGACCAAACTCAATGCTTATCAGCGCAAGATCGGTTTCAATCAGAATCCGCGCGGCTACGAAGGTTTGCAGATTCGCCGCGATTCGTATTTCAACAATTCACGCGCCGTCGGACAATTTGAACTTGCACGAAACTTGAAAGACATCGGACAAAAAGTTGATAAAACGCGCTGGGGAATGACTCCGCCGACCGTCAACGCTTATTACAATCCGAGCTACAACGAAATCGTGTTCCCGGCGGGAATTTTACAGCCGCCGTTTTTCAATGCGAACGCTGATGATGCGATCAATTACGGCGCAATCGGCGCGGTTATCGGTCACGAGATCACACACGGTTTTGACGATCAGGGCAGCCAGTTCGACGCGGAAGGAAATCTTAAATCTTGGTGGACGAAGGACGACCGCGCAAAATTTGAAGAACGCGCTTCGTGCGTCGCCGACCAATTCAGCGGCTATGAAATTCAGCCGAATCTGAACATCAACGGCAGACTGACGCTGGGCGAAAACATCGCTGATCTCGGCGGTTTGAAAATGTCTTATGCCGCTTATCAAAAATCTTTGGAAGGCAAACCGCGTCCGGCAGACATTGACGGATTCACGCCGGAACAAAGATTCTTTCTCGGCTACGCGCAGGTTTGGGCGACCAAATCAACTCCCGAAGCCGAACGTCAGCAGGTTTTGACCGATCCGCATTCAAACGCCCGTTACCGCGTTGACGGACCGCTTTCCAATCTCCCGATCTTTGCCGAAGCCTTCGGCTGTAAAATCGGCGACAAAATGGTTCGCGGCGACAAAGGCTGTCAGATTTGGTAAATACTTGGTCGAATTAAATTAAAAGCCGTGCATTGAAAATTCAATGCACGGCTTTTTTTGGAGTAAAAATCAAGTTTAATTTTTAATTCGGGGATTTTGGATCAGGACGGAACACGGACACTCTTGTCCGCATCACGCCCCGGCGTGAAAAATCGTCTTCATTTTGCCCGACATCAAATTAAACTAAAGAGTTTTTTCGTTCTTGCGAACGATGCGGACAAGAGTGTCCGCGTTCCGTCTTTATCTGATATTTACGATACTTTTAGAACGTGATTCCCCAAAATACAAACAAAGCATTGTTTTTGCGCCCCGAATTTCCGATGCTGTAACCGGCATATAACGCGCTGTTTTTGCCGGTAGTTAAGGCGAATCCGGGCGTTCCGTAGCCGAAGCGGTTTTTGCCGCTGAACCAGTCGGCGACGAATTTTAATTTCGGCGTAATCGGCTCTTCAAATCCGAGTATCGCGCCGCCTTTAGTGCCTGTTCCGCTCGCGCGATTGACCAGAGCGTAACCGCCGCCGGTGATTCTTGCGCCGTGATTGCCCTTGAATTGTTTGCTGATATTGCCGTAGGTCAGCGCGAAAGTGTTTGTTCCCGCACGATGCGTGACCGGCGCATACAAAATAATTCCGGTTGCAACTGCGACTCCGTTTTTCTCGTTTTGATAAGCCTGATATTTTATATTCGGCTGTATTTCGAGGGAATTCGGCGTAGCGGATTTTGTATAGGCGACGTTTACGCCTGCTTCAAACTTTTTCCCCAATCCGACGACTGTGCGCGGAATATACGATTGAAATCCGCCTTTGTTGTAATTTTCCAGATGCGATAAAAAATCGAATTCAACATAAACTTTGCCTTTTGAAACAACATCCGTCGCCGGAATATTAAAAAGCGTCGTCTGTGCGTCCGCACTGCTCAAAGAAATTAAGACCGACATAAAAACGATACATCCGAGCTTTGAAATCAAATATCTCATATATTATTCTTTCTCCATTCACACTCTTTTTCTTGAAAGAGTTAAAATAAACAGTCCGCCGGTCGAGCCTGATAAAACTTTGACCGACGGACTTTTGCCTTTAACGAATAAGTTTGTGAGAAATTTCTCAGAAAAAATTTCTCTCCAATCTTCTTTTTATTTTTAACTTTCAAACGCCGGTTCGCCGCTCATTGCCGGAGTTTCTTCGTAATTCGTTTCGGCGACTGCCGCTAAATTCGGCTGATAAAAGTCGGGATAAGCCAACGCGCCGACTTCGTGCAGGTCTAAACCTTCCGTTTCAACCTGCGCCGACACGCGATTGCCGACTAATGCGCCGACGACTTTGAAGAAGCCGTAAAATGCACCGAAAACGAAGAGAAAACAAACCGCTGTGCCGATTAATTCGGCGAGTAACTGGTTTACGCCGCCGCCGTAAAATAAGCCGATGACCGGCGTGGCGACACCGTTATAACCTGCGCCGTAAGTGCCGTCGGCAAAAAGTCCGAGCGAAATCACGCCCCACGCGCCGCAGACACCGTGAACGCTGATCGCGCCGACCGGATCGTCAATTTTCGCTTTGTGTTCAAAGAAATAAAGGCTGGCGACGAGCAATCCGCCCGCGATTGCGCCGATGGCGACCGCCCCGAAACTCGTTACGAAAGCGCACGGCGCAGTAATCGCCACCAATCCGGCGAGCAGACCGTTTGCCGTTAAATTAACGTCGGCTTTGTCATATTTAATCAACGAAATAATCATCGCCGCCGTTGCTCCGGCAGCCGACGCAAGCATCGTGTTAACGGCAACGACCGTGATGCGTAAATCCGTTCCCGCAAGGCTCGAACCGGCGTTAAAGCCGAACCAGCCGAACGCGAGAATGAATACGCCGGTCAACGCCATCGGGATATTATGTCCGGGAATCGGGTTGGCTTTGCCGTCCGCCGCGTATTTGCCGAGGCGCGGTCCGAGAATAATTCCGCCCGCGAGCGCAGCCACGCCGCCGACTAAATGGACGACCGACGAACCGGCGTAATCAACGTGACCGTTGCCGAGTCCGAACTGTGTTCCCAATTGCGCGAGCCAGCCGCCGCCCCACACCCAATTACCGAAAATCGGATAGACGAACATTGACATAAACAGCGCAAACAGCACGAACGAAGCCCATTTCCAGCGTTCGGCGAGTGTTCCGGTCGGAATCGTCGCCGCCGTGTCCATAAAAACCATCGCAAATAAAAACAGTCCGAATACGCCGACATCATACGAATCGCCGCTCAGGAAAAATCCGTTCGTGCCGAATAATCCGATGGAATGTCCGGCGATATTGATCGCGTATTCGCTGCTTAACGGCGCAGTTCCGCCGAGATTGGCAATCGCGCCGACTCCGCCCATCATCAGCGCGAAACCGCACACCCAAAAACCGAGCATTCCGAGACCGTAAACCATAAAGTTCATCGTCATCGTATGCGCGGCGTTTTTTGCCTGCGTAAAACCCGTTTCCGCGAGCGCGAAACCTGCCTGCATAAACATTACTAAAAATCCCGCGACCAAAATCCAGATGATGTTCATCGAAATTTTCGTATGCCCGACTTCGCTCGCCAACTCCTGAATCGTCGGCTGTCCCGCCGTCACCGCCGTCACATCATTTGCGCCGCCGGTCGCCGCGCCGGTCGGATCGCCCGCCATAATCACCGACGGAATCGCCAGCACAATTATCAATATAAAAAGTATCGGCAGGTAATTTTTACCAACTTCCGATGCCATTTTTCGCCAAAGTTTATTCATACTTTTTTCTTCCTCCAATTTTTTTCCGGTATTATTTCGAGATTGCCGATGAATACGGATTTTTCAGGTCAGTATTTAATCCAAAATTCGATTAATGCGATTCAATATCCGCGTTTTTTTATTTTTTGTTCGGGCTGTTCGGCTATCTATTATAAAAGTGGTTCTACCGCTAATTTAATGGAAACAAGCTAAGTTTCCCATAAAAGAAAAGTATTGCGCTTCGGAAGTTATCAAATTTTCGATAACCTCTGGCAACTGTTTTTAACAACTGGATTTTTCCGTTCAATCTTTCTGCCATGGCATTGCTCAAACTGCCGGTCATCGCATTGAGAACTCCTTTCAAATGGTTGGCAAACATCTCGGCGACTTTGATAACTTCTTTTATTTTTGTCGCTTTGACTGATTCACTCCATTCCCAAAAGATACTTTCACTTTCTTCGAGACTCGCATTTTTGAACACTTCCTTAAAGTTTTCCCGCACTTCCCACGCTCGACTCACTTCATAGTTTGCCGCTCGAATGGCGGCAAATTTGATTCTTTGCTTGTCGGTTAAATTCTCTTCATTTTTCAATAACGCATACCGGCTGTCTTTTAATTCAACCTCCTCTTTGACTTCTCTGCGTCTGACTTTATCGATGGCTTCATTCAGATATTTGATTAAATGAAATTTGTCGTGAACTATTTCGGCTTCCGGTAATTTCTCTTTTGCCAAACTCAAAAATGCTTCCCACATATCCATACTGATAGTTCTCACCTGAGCTTTCTGCTCAACCGTTAATGCTTTATCGATCAAATCTTTACTTGCTTCTAATGTCCGATGCTCAACGACTTCCAAGACTCTTCCCGCCTCCGGGTCACTCAAGATGGTCGCGTAATGATGTCCGCTTTGAAATGATTTTTCATCAATGCTCAAGGCTCTGATAATCTTTTCTTTCTTCTTTCTCCGCGCCAGTCCCCGCTGCGTCGCATTGTGCATAATCCGATTGACGACATCAAATCCGCATCTCATTAAGTTCGCTGTTTGACTCTGATTCTTAGTTGCCTGCAACAAACTTATCACCGCACTCTCAAATAACTTGGTGTGTCGCTCGTGTCGCTCCGCCCACGGCGGGATGAGCGTTTTGACTTCCCCCAACTCATCTTTAATCCTTGGCAATGAGGCGTTGATAAATGTCTTAAACTGCATCGTATCCAGATGCCGCCAACGTCTTGATGGGGCATAATCGTAAATCTTTGCGGTCCCAACATACTCGACATAAATATCAACTTCCTCAGTTTCGAAGTCACTTTCAACTTCTTTGACTTTCCAATCCGCTCCAAACTCTAATAATAAATCAAAAAATTGCTCGGTAAACATTTGCCGATTTTATCACTTTCCATTAAATTGACGGTAGAACCATAAAAGTATCTATCAGAGCAAACTTTGTGCCAACTTTGTGAAATGATGTGCAAAAGATTCTTAAATCACGATTCTTATTGAACAATATCGAAATTTAAAACAAAATGACGGATGAAATTAAATCTCATCCGTCTATACATTTATCACAATTTTGTATGTTTATTTAATAATTATAACAAAAAAGTAGTTTCTACTGTTCTGCAATTCCAATCAATATATTCGCTCCCGCAACATCTCCACACTCTATTTCGACAGGTTCAGCCATTGACCATTTTAAAAGCGGCGGAGTGATCAGCGTCGTGGCGATAACCATCAAAACTACTGCGCCGAAAGTTGATGCGCCGATAATCGGTTCGGTGATGCCGTTGATGTTCGGAATGGTCAGTTTCATCCCGATTCCCGCCATAATCAACCCGACTTCGCCGCGCGGAATCATTCCGATGCCGATGGATAGACGATCTATTCCTTTTTCAATTACTGCCAGCGAACAGATTTGTTTGCCGATAATTGCCGCCAGCGTCAGGACAACGGCAAAGATAATCAGTTTCGGTTTGGCGAGCAAACCGACATCAATTTTCAATCCCATCAACACAAAAAATAATGGCACGAGCAAAGTGCTGACAGGCGCGATGAGTTGTTCGAGAGTGAATTCTTCGTGCGTCCGAAAATTTTCAAAGTGAACTTCGTCAAGTACCAGACCGGCGGCAAAAGCCCCGACAATCGGCGCGAGACCGGCGAGCGAAGCAATCCAGGACAAGAGCAGACAAAACGCGATTGATAATGCCAGCAAAAGACCTTTTTTCTCCAGATTTCCGGCGAATTTGAATAGATGCGGGACGACGAATTGACCGACGGCAATCGCACCGAGCAGAAAAACACCGGCTTTGGCGGCGATCAGCAAAATTTCGACCGCACCGAGAACCGCTCCCGTCTGGATTGATCTGACCGCTCCGCCGAGAAACGCCAGCAAGAGAAGTCCGAGAACGTCGTCAATCACCGCCGCGCCGAGGACAATGCTCGAAACCTTCGTCGAAAGCTGTCCTAAATCTTTAAAAACTCTCGCCGTAATACCGACGCTCGTCGCACACAAAATCGCGCCGATGAAAATGTGCGAAAGCGTCGAGCTTTGCGGAAGAAAATAAGCGGCGGCGAAATAACCGAGAATAAACGGCGCAATCATTCCGACCAGCGCGACCAATAGCGATGACCAGCCGACTTTGATCATATCGCTGATGTTTGACTCCAAACCGACTTCAAACAGCAGAATGATTACGCCGAGTTCTGCTAACGCGCCGATAATTTCGTTGTTTCGCAGAAAATCTATCGTTTCAAAACCAAACAGCGAAAGACTGCCGACTGCAATTCCCGCCACTAATTCGCCTAAAACCGCCGGTTGCCCGATTTTTTCAAATAATGCACCGCCGATTTTCGCGCAAATCAGGATCGCCGCCAGACCGATCACCACACCCGGATTCAAGCCGTGCGGCAGCGCACTGTCAGTCGCAACATTTTCGGCAGCGAAAGCATTAAACAGCAGCAAAAAAATTGCGGCGGCTGACATCAAAATTAGTGCGAAGTATTTATTCATTCGGTTTTGCAGATAGCTTTCTCGACATTTTATATCTGCAAACTTTGTGCCAATTCCGAGGTTTCTGATTTTGTCATAATAACGGCGTGTTTATTGAGCAATTTGAAATTCATTTTGAAAAAGTTTAAGACTGAAACAACAATATTGTGAATTCATACCAGATTCAGCGACAAATTTGTCGTTTTATTTAATAATGAATTTAATTAAAGAGCGTAGATGAGAATTTAGAGTCTGTTTAAATTTTAGGTTTTCTGATTCTTGTCGCTGACGGCGACGATTTTAATAGCGTCGGGCAGAGGTTTTACGCCGCCCGACGTGAGTTGCAGACAAATCCCCGACGCTGAAAGTGTCGAATTAACAGCGCGTTTTGCGGCTCACCAGCCTTAGTTTAAAAAAAGTGAAGTCCGCGTAAAATTATTTTACGCGGACTTCACTTTTTTGATTTTAGTGTTAACGCTTAAAAGTCTTCGTCAATTCCCAAATCATCTATTTCCTTGGTTTCCAGAACTTCTTCGAGTTCCCCGTCGAGGCTGTCTTCGATCTCGAAATCTTCGATTTCCTCGACATCGAAATCGGAACCAATTCCCGGCACATCCATTACCGGAATATCAATGCCGCCGCGAATGTCGGCTAATTCGTCGAACTCGTCTTCTTCCTTACGATTAACGGTTGCATCATCGTCAATTTTGACGTTGCGATAATACTTCATTCCCGTTCCCGCCGGAATCAAACGACCCATAATGACATTTTCTTTTAAGCCGCGCAGATAATCTATGCGACCGGAAATCGCCGCTTCGGTCAAAACGCGGGTTGTTTCCTGAAAACTCGCCGCCGAGATGAACGAATCGGTCGAAAGCGAAGCCTTCGTGATCCCTAAAAGAAGCGGTTCGGCACTTGCCGGTTGTCCGTCTGCGTCTTGTACGCGACGGTTTTCGTCCTCGTAACGGAAACGGTCAACCTGTTCTTCCAAAAGAAATTCGGTATCGCCGACATCCTTGATTTTGACCCAGCGCAGCATCTGACGAACAATCGTTTCGATATGTTTGTCGTTGATGTTCACGCCCTGCAAACGATAAACTTCCTGAATTTCGTTGACGATATATTCCTGCAACGCTTCGGTTCCGAGAACGCGCAGAATATCGTGCGGATTCAGCGGTCCGTCCATCAGCGGTTCACCGGCACGAACACGGTCGCCTTCCTGCACGTTGATGTGCGTTCCGCGCGGAATGTCGTATTCGCGTTCGCCGTTGTCATCGCCGGTGACGATCAGTTTACGTTTACCTTTGGAAATCGGTCCGAATTTGATGATCCCGTCAATTTCCGACATCATCGCGGTTTCACCCGGACGACGCGCTTCAAACAATTCGACGACGCGCGGCAAACCGCCGACGATGTCTTTTGTTTTAGTCGTTTCACGCGGAATCTTGGCGATAATATCTCCCGGCAAAATTTCCTGTCCGTCTTCGACGTGCAGATTGGCGCGAATCGGCATTTGATAAGTTTTCAAAACTTTATTGCCGTCCTTGATTTCCAGACGCGGCTGATTTTTCTCATCCGAATCTTTGACCACGAGACGTTTTTGTCCTGAAACTTTATCGGTTTCCTCTTCGACCGTTTTGCCTTCGCGCAAATCCTGAAATTTCACCGCGCCGCCGACTTCCGTCAAAATGGCGAAGGTGAACGGATCCCAAGTGGCGATAATGTCGTCTTCTTTAACTTTTTGACCGTCTTTGACGTGTAATTGTGCGCCGTAAACGATTTGGTAACGGGCGACTTCGCGTCCGCGTTCGTCC
This sequence comes from Pyrinomonadaceae bacterium, assembly GCA_965247235.1. Taxonomy (GTDB): domain Bacteria; phylum Acidobacteriota; class Blastocatellia; order Pyrinomonadales; family Pyrinomonadaceae. Next base: position 3,175,260 of record OZ252004.1, on the reverse strand, counting down.
ATCAAAGCCAATTCCGACTGACGTTTGAGCGAGATCATCTGACTGTTGCGGTTTTTGATAACCTTCAAATCGTCGAGATATTTAACCGTTCCGTCCATCGCCGCTTTATGTTCGGTTTCCTGTTCGAGACGCGCCGTGCCGCCGACGTGGAACGTTCTCATCGTGAGCTGCGTTCCCGGTTCGCCGATACTCTGCGCCGCGATCACGCCGACCGCTTCGCCGATTTCGACCGTATTGCCGGTCGCCAAATTACGCCCGTAACATTTGACGCAGATTCCGCGACGCGATTCACACGTCAACGGCGAACGAATACGAACTTTCTGCAAGCCCGACATCTGCACCTGATTAGCGACGATTTCATTAATTTCAACGCTCGAAGCGATGATGACTGTCCCGTCAACCGGATCAATAATGTCGTCGAGAGACGTGCAGCCGACGATGCGGTCACGCAGACTTTCGACTTCTTCACCGTTGCGGATAATCGCTTCCGCGCCGATGCCGCGCACCGTTCCGCAATCCTGTTCGGAAACGATCACGTCCTGTGCCACGTCAACCAAACGGCGTGTCAGATAACCCGAATCAGCCGTTTTGAGTGCCGTATCAGCCAGACCTTTTCGCGCACCGTGCGTCGAAATAAAGTATTGCAGCACGTTCAAGCCTTCGCGGAAATTGGCGACAATCGGCGTTTCGATAATATCGCCGTTCGGTTTCGCCATCAGTCCGCGCATTCCTGCGAGTTGACGAATCTGTGCTTCGGAACCACGCGCTCCCGAATCAGCCATCACGAGAATCGGATTCAGTTCGTTGCGCGATTTTTCGCGTTCGTCCATCGCCTTGAACATTTCCTTTGCTACGCGGTCGGTTACTTCCGACCAAATCGCCGTCACTTTATTAACGCGTTCGAGATTGGTCATCGTCGCATCTTCATACTGCTGCTGAAGTTTATTGACTTCTTCATTCGCGTCTTCGATGATTTTCTTTTTGCTCGGCGGCGTGACCATATCGTCAATGCCGATGGAAATGCCCGATTTGGTCGCGTATAAAAAGCCCATCGCTTTTAAATCGTCGAGCAATGCGACCGTTTCGTCGTGTCCCAAACGCAGATGCGAATAGCTGACGAGCGACTGCAAACCTTTCTTTTTGAGCGTTCCGTTGACGAACGGCAAGCCATCGCGCGTCAGACGTTCGTTCAAAATCACGCGTCCGGCAGTCGTATCAATAATGCGGTCAACCTTTTCACGGACGGTCGCACGCATCACGTCCTGCGGACTGTGTTCGGTAATTAAGTCAATCAAATCGCCGCGCCAGCGCAGTTTAATTTTTGCCTGCGTTTCGATAACTTTCGCATCCAAAGCGAGCAAAACATCATCAATGCAACTGAAAATTTTATTTTCGCCGCGCATTCCTTCACGCAAAAGCGTCAGGTAATAGCAGCCCAAAACGATGTCCTGTGACGGCACGGTAATCGGCTGTCCCGATGCCGGCGAAAGCAGATTGTTTGACGCGAGCATCAAAACGCTCGCTTCGATCTGCGCTTCGGCGGAAAGCGGAATGTGAACCGCCATCTGATCGCCGTCAAAATCGGCATTGAACGCCGTGCAGACGAGCGGGTGAATTTTGATCGCTTTGCCTTCGACCAGAACCGGCTCGAAAGCCTGAATTCCGAGTCTGTGCAGCGTCGGCGCACGATTTAACAAAACCGGATGTTCGCGGATCACTTCTTCGAGAATATCCCAGACAATCGGTTCTTGGCGTTCGACCATTTCACGCGCCTGCTTGATCGTCGCGGCGTGTGCATCGCGTTCCAATTTGTTATAAATAAACGGCTTGAACAATTCCAAAGCCATTTTCTTCGGCAAACCGCACTGATGCAGTTTCAGTTCCGGTCCGACGACGATTACCGAACGTCCCGAATAATCAACGCGTTTTCCGAGCAGATTTTGACGAAAACGTCCCTGCTTTCCTTTCAAAGTTCCCGACAAAGATTTGAGCGGACGATTATTCGCGCCGCGCAGAACGCGACCGCGACGACCGTTATCAAAGAGCGCGTCAACGGCTTCCTGCAACATTCGTTTTTCGTTGCGAACGATCACTTCCGGCGCACGCAGTTCCATCAATTTTTTGAGACGGTTGTTGCGGTTAATCACGCGGCGATACAGATCGTTCAAATCCGAAGTCGCAAAACGTCCGCCGTCGAGCGGCACGAGCGGACGCAGTTCCGGCGGAATGACCGGAATGACATCCAAAATCATCCATTCCGGCTTGTTTTGCGAACGCATAAACGAAGTCGAAACTTTTAAGCGTTTGGAATATTTGAGTTTTTTCTGCTGCGAATTTTCTTCGCGCATTTTCTGGCGCAGATCGCTGACGAGTTCTTCGATGTCAATTTTCATCAACAAATCTTTGATTGCTTCCGCGCCCATTTTGGCGACGAATTGATGCGGATATTCGCGCATCAGTTCACGGAAACGCTCGTCGTTGAGCAAATCTTTTTCCTTCAAATCAGGCACATCGCCCGGATCAACGACGATGTATGTTTCAAAGTAGAGAATCTTTTCGAGATCACGCAGAGTGATGTCCAAAAGATGCCCGATGCGCGACGGCAAGCCTTTGAAAAACCAGACGTGCGAACAGGGCGAAGCGAGTTCGATATGTCCGAGACGTTCGCGGCGCACCTTCGACTGTGTGACTTCGACACCGCATTTATCGCAGACCACGCCGCGATGTTTCATCCGTTTATATTTGCCGCAGAGACATTCCCAATCCGACACCGGACCGAAAATACGCGCACAGAAAAGCCCGTCGCGTTCGGGTTTGAATGTGCGGTAATTAATCGTTTCCGGCTTGGTCACTTCGCCGTGTGACCATGAACGAATCTTTTCCGGCGAGGCGAGACTAATCCGAATCGCTTCGTAATTGGTGGTCAATTGTGTTTTATTGTCGTTATTTAATCGAAACATATTTTTATTAGTGGTGAGTGGTGAGTGGTGAGTGGTGAGTTTCGGAAAGTTTTCACTCACCACTCACCACTCACCACTCACCACTTAATTAGTCCGCTCCTACGATTGCGTCAACGCCGATCAGCAATGCTTCCGGGTCAATTTCATCTTCGGTGATGAGTTCGACATCGAGGCAAAGCGATTGCAGTTCGCGCACGAGAACATTAAACGATTCGGGAATGCCCGGCTCGAAATTGGAAACGCCTTTAACAATCGTTTCGTAGATTTTCGAGCGACCGGCAACGTCGTCGGATTTGCAGGTCAGTAATTCCTGCAAAATATGCGCCGCGCCGTAGGCTTCCAACGCCCAAACTTCCATTTCGCCGAAACGCTGTCCGCCGAATTGCGCCTTGCCGCCGAGCGGCTGCTGCGTAATTAACGAATACGGTCCGATTGAACGGGCGTGAATCTTGTCGTCCACCAAATGCGAGAGTTTGAGCATATAAATGTAACCGACCGTTACTTTCTGCTCGAACTGTTCGCCGGTCATCCCGTCATACAGCCGCGTTTTGCCCGATAAACCGACTGACGCGGGAATGCCGAGTTCGTCGTATTTTTCGTTTGCCTTACCGATATACTCTTTGATTTCGGCTTCACGCGCACCGTCGAAAACCGGGGTTGCAAAATGCAGTCCGAGAATTCGCGCCGCCCAGCCGAGATGCGTTTCGAGAATCTGACCGACGTTCATACGCGACGGCACACCGAGCGGGTTCAGCACGATGTCAACGCCCGTTCCGTCCGGCAGATACGGCATATCTTCTTCCGGCAAAATGCGGGCGATGACACCTTTATTTCCGTGTCGTCCAGCCATTTTGTCGCCGACCGAAAGTTTGCGTTTCATGGCGACGAAAACTTTGACCATTTTGATAACTCCCGGCGGAAGTTCGTCACCTTGTTTTAATTTGGTGATTTTTTCCTCGTAAATGTCGCTCAAAATGTTGATCTGACGATCCGTGCGCTGTTCGTATTCCTTGATTTCCGAAGCGATGTCAATCGTTCCGGCGGAAACTTCGGCTTTGCGAAGCACCTTCGTCGCAATTCCTTTGAGCATTTCGCTCGTCAGAGTTTCGCCTTTTTTAATTACGCCCGGATTTTCTTCGTCGCCGTAATTCAAATCCTTGAGCAGTTTGCGGTCGGCAAACAATTCATAGATTCGCTGATCGCGCTGTTCGGTCAGAATACGGATTTCATCTTCCAAATCGCGGCGCAGATCATCTTCTTCCATTGATTCGATGTCTAAGCTGCGTTCGTCTTTTTCCTGACCTTTGCGCGTGAAAACCTGCACGTCAACGACCGTTCCGTCAATTCCCGGCGGACACGTCAAACTTGCATCCTTCACGTCGCCGGCTTTTTCGCCGAAAATCGCGCGGAGCAGTTTTTCTTCCGCCGTTAGCTGAGTTTCACCTTTCGGTGTCACTTTGCCGACGAGAATCGAGCCGGGTTTAACCTGTGCGCCGATGCGGATAATACCCGATTCGTCCAAATCTCTCAGCATATTTTCGCCGATGTTCGGGATGTCGCGGGTGATTTCTTCCGGTCCGAGTTTGGTGTCGCGGGCTTCGATTTCCAGTTCTTCGATGTGAATCGAAGTATAGTAATCTTCCTTGACGAGTCGTTCCGAAACCAGAATCGCATCTTCAAAGTTGTAGCCGCGCCACGGCATAAACGCGACCAAGACGTTTTTGCCGAGCGCGAGTTCGCCTTTATCGGTGCAGGGACCGTCGGCGATCACCTGACCTTTTTTGACCGATTCGCCGACCTGGACAATCGGACGCTGGTTGATACAGGTATTTTGATTCGAGCGTTTGAATTTGACGAGCGAATAAATATCCGCCGTCACTTCGCGCGAAATCGTCCCGTCGAAACCGTGATCGGCTTTGACGATAATGCGTTCCGAATCAACGAAATCAACGATGCCGTCACGTTTGGCGATCACGACCGCGCCCGAATCGCGGGCGGCGACCGCTTCCATTCCCGTGCCGACATACGGAGCTTCGGCGCGTAACAAAGGCACGGACTGACGCTGCATATTCGAACCCATCAGGGCGCGGTTGGCATCGTCGTTTTCGAGAAACGGGATCAAACTTGCCGCCACCGAAACGAGCTGTTTCGGCGAAACATCCATATATTGAATGTCTTCGCGCAGCGCGGTCGTAAATTCACCTTTGATTCGCACGGCGTTGCGGTCGTTGACGAAATTTCCCTTTTCGTCCAGAGCGATGTTCGCCTGACCGATGGTGTATTTGTCTTCGTTCCAAGCCGTTAAATAAAACGGTTCGGGCTGATATACGGCTTTTTTCTGTCCGCTTTTCAGTTTCGCGTTTGCCGCTTCGACATCTTCGAGCGGAACGTGATTTTTCGGTTTAAATTCGGTGTCGCCGCCGTTGCTGACGATTACATATTCGATCACGCGACCGTTTTCAACCTTGCGGTATGGCGATTCGATAAAGCCGAATTCATTGATTCTGGCGAAACACGAAAGTGACGAAATCAGACCGATGTTCGGACCTTCCGGCGTTTCAATCGGACAGATTCGACCGTAGTGCGTCGGATGCACGTCGCGGACTTCAAATCCGGCGCGTTCACGAGACAAACCGCCCGGTCCGAGTGCGGACAGACGACGTTTGTGCGTAATTTCCGACAAAGGATTCGTTTGATCCATAAACTGCGACAACTGCGACGAGCCGAAAAATTCGCGGACGGCGGCAGTCACGGGTTTGGCGTTGACCAAATCACGCGGCATCGTCGTGAACATATCCTGCTGAATGGACATTTTTTCCTTGATGGCGCGTTCCATTCTTTCGAGACCGATGCGGAATTGATTTTCGAGCAGTTCGCCGACGGCACGGACGCGGCGATTGCCTAAATGGTCAATGTCGTCCTGCCCGTAATTGTCGCTGTCCTTTTTCATCCGCAGCAGATAATTGACGACTTCGACAAAATCTTTCGCTTCGAGCAAAGGGTCTTCGATGCGGTCTTTCTCCGGTCGTCCCATTTTGATGTTGAATTTCAAACGACCGACGCGCGATAAATCGAAACGACGGGCATCGAAAAACATTCCTTCGAGCAGACGATAAGCCGTCGGCACGGTCGGCGGATCGCCCGGACGCATTTTGCGGTAAATTTCGAGCAAAGCGTCAACCGGCTTGGCAATCGTATCTTTTCGCAGAGTCTGCGTGATAATTTCGCCGACGACATCCTTCTTCGGAAAATAAATCTGGAAACTTTCGACGGCTTCTTCGATTGCCTGCTGAAGTTTGGCGGGCGTGATTTCCGCATTCGATTCGATGACGATTTCGCCGGTTTCCTTATTGACGACATCATTGAGGGCAAACGCGCCTTCAAAATCCGTCTGCGAAACTTCGACTTTTTCGATGCCGAGCTTTTTCAATTCGCGGAGAGCCGAAACCGTAATTTTTTTGCCGACGCGGACGACATCTTCTTTCGCTTTATCTTTGATGTCTTCTTCGGCTTTCATTCCGCTCAGATGCGTGTTGCCTTCCTGCTTAATCTTGATAAAGAGTTTGCCTTTTTCGACCACCGCTTCGTCGGTCGTGTAGAACAAACGCAGAATGTCGGCGTTATTAAATTCCGCGCCTTTAACGACTTCTTCCAGGATGTTGTCGGAAATCGTTTTCATATCAATCTGCGGATTGAGCCACAAACCCAAAGCCCGCAAAAAGATCGTCGCCAGAATTTTACGCTTGCCGAGACGCGCGTGCAGAATGCCTTTCTGATCGTATTCAAATTCAACCCACGAACCGCGATACGGAATAATTTTCGCCAAAAATTCGTCGCGGTCGCCTTTAAAGAAAACTCCCGGCGAACGATGAAGCTGCGAAACGATCACGCGTTCGGTTCCGTTAATAACAAAAGTTCCGTTGTCGGTCATCAGCGGAATTTCGCCGAAGAAAACGTCTTCTTCCTTGATGTCGCGGATCGTCGAAACGCCGGTTTCAGCATCTTTATCAAAGACGGTCAAACGAATTCTGACTTTGAGCGGCACTGAATAACTCATCCCGCGTTCCTGACATTCCTGCTGATCGTGTTTGTGTTTGAGACCGACCGGCTCGCCGCAGTTCGGGCAGAGTTTCGGACGCACGGCGTTAAATGTGCCGCAGTTATTACACAAAACTTCCGCCGGATTAAACGGATCAACTTTGATTTTCGAGCCGCATTCCTTACAGTTGGCGCGAAGATGTTCGAGACCTTCGAGGTTGCCGCATTTGCACTGCCAGTTGCCGATTTGATATTCGACATATTCGAGCATCGCCGTTTCGCGGAAATCGGACACCGGAAAAATCGAGCCGAAAACCGACTGCAATCCGACGCGGCTTCGCTCTTCGGGAATTAAATCCATTTGCAGAAAACGATCATACGATTCGCGCTGGATTTCGATCAGATTCGGGATGCGGGCGGAAGTATAAATTTTTGAAAAATCTACGCGCTTGGGTGCCTGACTCGTTCGGCGACCAAGCCCGTTGTTGTTATTTTGAAGCGGATTATTAATCATATTTTTATAAAAACAGGTTTTGAAGAAAATTTTTGTTGATTAAAAAAAAATTTGTTGCTAGTATGCTTCGTAACACAAATTTTCAACTTTTTTTAGCCGGAAAACACGGCAAACGCGGTCGAGGGTAAAGTTTTCCCTGACCGCTTTTTCAGCAGTTTGTTGCTTAACAATATATTTTCGAGAGTGCCGAAAAAGACACTGAATGTCCGTTTTATGTTGCGATAAAATCGCTCTAAAGCCTCAGAAATTCAAGCGTTTACCCGAATCTCAATTCCGATAAATTCGGCAAGCACCGAAAAAAAATTACTTATTCTCAATACTTGCCTGATATTCTAACAATTAAATTTTTCAACTTCAAACCGAATAACTTCGATGAAGTTTTCCAAATTTTGGTTGCTGATTGCTTATTTGACTTCGACGGTTGCACCGGCTTCTTTCAATTTAGCTTCGATTTCAGCCGCTTCTTCTTTGGAAACGCCTTCTTTAATTGCTTTCGGAGCCGCGTCAACCAATTCTTTGGCTTCTTTCAGACCGAGACCGGCGACGACTTCACGAACGATCTTGATGACCGCGATTTTATTACCGCCGGCGGCTGTAATAATGACATCGAAAGCGGTTTGTTCTTCTGCCGCCGGAGCTGCATCACCGCCGCCGGCAGCCGGAGCTGCTGCAACTGTTGCCGCCGCCGCCGAAACGCCGAACACTTCTTCCAATTCCTTAACCAATTCCGACGCTTCCAAAAGCGTCATAGCTTTTAAAAATTCAACGACTTCATCTTTAGTAACTGCCATAACTTTATAACTATCCTCCAGATAGGGTTCTATTTGTTTATTTTTGTAGTCAAACACTCAAATTTTAATTTGCGAGTTGACGGTTTTATTAGTGTCAGCCTTTCGAACCCACGGGGACAAATTTTAAGAGTTGCACCTCCTTAAAAAGCGTCCGAGCCGCAAAGCAACCTGACAAATCGCTTCGCTCGTTTTCCTTGAGTCTTGGCTATGTATGACTTGCCGTTTTCGATTTACGATTATGAAAATGCTTTCTTAATCAATCTCAAATCGAAAACGGCAAATCGAAAATTTTACGCTTCTTTCTGATCTCCGATCTGTTTGACGACGACTGCCAGATTGCGCGGAACGGCATTGATAACCGTGGCGATGCGCTGTGCCTGAGCGTTTAAAACAAACATCAGTTTGGAGATAAGTTCTTCTTTGGACGGCAGGCTTGCGATTGCCTCGACCTGTTTCAAGTTGACGACTTTGCCGTCAACTACGCCGGCTTTAAATGTGTAAAAATCACCATTGTCCTTGATAAATTTGGAAACGGTTTTCGATAAAATTACCGAGTCGTTTTCCGACCAGACGATTCCGGTTACGCCTTTCAAATACTCGCTCGCACCTTCATACGGTGTGCCTTTCACGGCGAGCCGCGCAATCGTGTTTTTGACGACTTGATAATTTGCGCCGACCGCCCGCAGTTGATCGCGGAATTCCTGATCTTTGTTGACGGTCAGTTTATTAAAGCTGACGATCATTGCCGATTTGGAATTTCCCAACTGTTCGGTGAGGCGATTCAAATCACTTTGTTTCTGTTCTCTGTTTTTCATATTATCCTTTTTCGCTCCTCACTCGAATTAAACGTAAGCGAGTTCGTCGAGCAGAACGCCCGGACTCATCGTCGCTGCGAGATTGATTTTTTTCAAATAACGACCTTTCGCAGTCGTCGGTTTTGCTTTCATTACGGCTTTGATTAAAACGCGGAGATTTTCTTCCAGTTTATCGCTGTCGAATGAAACTTTGCCGACCGGCGAATGAATCACGCCGGTTTTATCAACGCGGTATTCGACCTTTCCTGCTTTAGTTTCCTGAATCGCGGTTTTGACATCCATCGTCACCGTTCCCGTTTTCGGGTTCGGCATCAGACCGCGCGGACCTAAAACTTTACCGAGCGCACCGATTTTGCCCATCATATCGGGTGTCGCAATCAGCGCATCAAAATCGAGCCAGCCGCCTTTGATCTTGGCAACGATGTCATCACCACCGACAAAATCCGCACCGGCATCCTGCGCTTCCTTAATTTTATCGCCTTGCGCGACAACGACGACGACTTTATCTTTGCCGCCTAAACCGTTCGGCAGCACAATCGTGCCGCGAACAAGTTGGTCGGCTTTACGCGGATCAACGCCGAGCCACATCGTCAATTCGACGGTTTCGTCAAATTTCGCAAAGGCAATTTCCTTGACTTTGGCGATGCCTTCGTCAAGCGTATATTTTTTGCCCGTCTCGACTTTTTCCAAAGCCGCGACATATTTTTTTCCTTGTTTAGCCATTTTAATTTAAGGTTCAGACGAAATGCTTTTGAATTTGCACCCGAATTTTCAAAGCGCGAACATTTCTCCCTTATTTAATCTTGAATTTAGATATGGAATCTGGATTTCGGAATTATTCATCCCTCATCCTTCATCCTTTATCCCTCAATCGTCAGTCCCATACTTTTCGCCGTGCCTTCGATAGTTTTGACTGCCGAAGCGAGATTTGTCGTGTTCAAATCCGGCATTTTCTTGGTGGCGATTTCCTCGATCTGAGCGCGTGAAATCGTGCCGACTTTCGCCTTATTAGCGGTCGCCGAACCTTTCGGAATGCCTGAAGCCTTTCTTAAAAGGTCAGCGGCAGGCGGCGTTTTCGTTTCAAATGAAAACGAGCGGTCGGCATAGACCGTAATCACGACCGGCACTTTCATATCCGGATCGTCGTTTTGCGTTTTGGCATTAAAAGCCTTGCAAAACTCCATAATGTTGACACCGTGCTGTCCGAGCGCGGGACCAATCGGCGGAGCCGGATTAGCTTTTCCGGCGGGAATCTGTAATTTGATATAACCTGTAATTTTCTTTGCCATAATTCGATTTACGATTTCAGATTTTTGTATAAGACAACCTGAAAATGTCCTCTTCGTTTTTTAGATAATAAATAGTGAGCAGTAAATAGCTGTCGAATTTCTCTATTTACCATTCACTATTTGCTATTCGCTAAATCTATTCTTCTTCTGCAAAAGTAACTTTTTCAACATCAAGGAAATTGAGTTCAACCGGAGTCGAACGTCCGAAGATCGTTACTGTCACTTTCAGCGTCGCTTTTTCTTCGTTAATTTCTTCAACCTTGCCGGTAAAACTCGCAAAAGGTCCCGATTTAATCCGGACTACTTCGCCGACTTCGTAAGTAAATTTCGGTTTCGGTTTTTCGGTCGCTACTTCAATGTTATGAACGATTTGGTCAACTTCTTCCTGCGTCAGCGGAGTCGGCGTTTTGCCGCCCAAAAACCCCGTCACTTTCGGCGTGGATTTAATCGCGTGAAAAACATTGTCGGGAATTTTCCCTTTCTCGTCGCATTCGATTTCGACGAGCGCATAGCCCGGATAGAACATCCGCGACGATTCGATGCGCTTGTTTCCGCGCATTTCGACAACCGTTTCTTTCGGCAGCAAAACTTCGGTGATTTGCTCGCTCAAATCCATATCGCGGATTCGCGCATTCAGGCTCTCAACCACTTTGTTTTCGTGTCCTGAATATGTGTGGATGAAATACCACTGCTTCATATTCTAATCCTTATTTATGCTCCGACAATTTTGCTGACCAACCACGATAAGGCATCTAAAATATAGACCCAGGCGTGGTCAACCAAAAAAAGATAAATCGCAAAAAAGATCACGCTGATAATCACGATAATAACCGTGTTTTTGACGTAATCCGAAGACGGAAAGGAAACCTTATCCAATTCTTCGCGGGTATGACGAACAAATTCGCCGACACCTTCCTTCGCGGGCTTGTCGCTGTTAAACGTGTCTGTTGTTTCCGACACTTGTTTCTCCTCGGTTGCTAAATCTGGCAGGGGTATCAGGACTCGAACCCGAACCTAAGGTTTTGGAGACCTCCATGCTAACCATTGACACCATACCCCTGTTTTATAAGTGACAAGCGACGAGCGACAAGATAAGTTTTCACCCGTCACCCGTCACTTTACACTGTTCACGTTAATTATTTATTTTCCTTGTGCGGCGTATGGCAGCGACACCGACGACAAAACTTTTTGAATTCGAGTCTTTCAGGAGTCGTTTTCTTGTTTTTTGTCGTGACGTAGTTGCGTTCCTTGCACTCGGTACACTGTAAAATTATGTTATCTCTTGGCATTTACTTCAACCTACTATTTTAATTATGTTCTTTGTTTTCAGTCATTTGTCTTTAGCAATTAACCAAAGACAAATGACCGATTACTAAAATACTATTCAACAATATCACTAACGGTTCCTGCTCCGACCGTTCTGCCGCCTTCCCTGATGGCGAATCTCAACCCCTTCTCCATCGCAATCGGCGCGATCAGCTCGATCTCCATCTGGATGTTGTCTCCCGGCATCACCATCTCGACTCCCGACGGCAAATGCGCCACGCCCGTGACATCCGTCGTTCTGAAATAAAACTGCGGTCGGTAGCCCGTAAAGAACGGGGTGTGACGACCGCCTTCTTCTTTGGTCAAGACATATGCTTCCGCCTTGAATTTGGTGTGCGGATTGATCGAACCCGGTTTGGCAATCACCTGTCCGCGTTCAATCGCTTTGCGGTCAACTCCTCTGAGCAGCAAGCCGACGTTGTCCCCGGCGCGTCCTTCGTCGAGCAGTTTCTTGAACATTTCAACGCCTGTCACGACCGTCGTCTGCGTGTCCTTGATGCCGATGATTTCCACCGACTCGTTGACCTTGACGATTCCGCGTTCGATTCTGCCCGTCGCCACCGTGCCTCTGCCCTGAATGGTGAAGATGTCTTCGACCGGCATCAGGAACGGTTTCTCGGTATCACGCGCCGGGGTCGGGATATAATCATCAACCGCCTGCATCAACTCGTCAATGGTCGGTTCCCATTTCGGATCGCCTTCGAGAGCTTTTAACGCCGAGCCTTTAATGACCGGAATATCATCGCCCGGAAAATCATACGAGGACAGCAGTTCGCGGATTTCCATCTCGACCAATTCGAGCAGTTCCTCGTCGTCCACCATATCCACCTTGTTCATAAAAACGACCATCGAAGGCACACCGACCTGACGACCCAGCAGAATATGTTCTCTGGTCTGCGGCATCGGTCCGTCGGTCGCCGCCACCACTAAGATCGCGCCGTCCATCTGCGCCGCGCCCGTGATCATATTTTTGACATAATCGGCGTGTCCGGGGCAGTCAACGTGGGCATAATGACGATTCTTTGTTTCATACTCGACGTGCGTCGTCGAAATCGTGATCCCGCGAGCCTTCTCTTCCGGTGCATTGTCAATCTCGGCAAACGACTTGACCGCCATCTTCGGATTATTCTTCGCCATCACCTTGGTAATCGCCGCCGTCAACGTCGTCTTCCCGTGATCCACGTGTCCAATCGTCCCGATATTTACATGCGGCTTGCTTCTGTCAAATTTCTCTTTGCTCATCTTTTGTCTCTCTTCTCCAATCGAACTAAAAAATAACTTTATATAAAATTTTGGCAAGCCCGAGACGAGATTTGAACTCGTGACCTTTTCCTTACCAAGGAAACGCTCTACCCCTGAGCTACTCGGGCTTATTCAAACAAATATGCCAAATGTTCTTTAGCGTGACAATTGGCGCATAACACTTCACACTTTTCAATTTCGGCAATCAGTTTTTTCAGACTTACCCCTAAACCCACCGCATTACCAATTTCAAAACTTTTCTCCGAGGCATTTCGGTGATGAAAAGTAAGCGTCGCCGGGTGATTTTCGCCGCAACGCAAACAGTTCAGATTCTTTTTATACTCGACCATCCATTTTCTTCTTTTTTCAGCAAAACGACGGTTTTTATCGCGCTGTTTTTCAAGCAGGTGTGTGCGGTTTTGCTGATAATAATTACGACTGTAATCCCTCACCGCTTCATCCGTTTTAAATGGCATTGCACTTTCACCTGAAGAAATAAATTTTCAAAATTTGGAGCGGGAGACGAGACTCGAACTCGCGACATTCAGCTTGGAAGGCTGACGCTCTACCAACTGAGCTACTCCCGCTTCTCTAAAGGGATGAGGGCGGAGAATTGAGGGATGAATAAATCTTAATTCATCCCTCAGCCTTCATCTTTCATCCCTTTCCAACTGGTGCATGGGGTAGGATTTGAACCTACGTAGGAAATTAATCCGACGGGTTTACAGCCCGTTGCCTTTGACCGCTCGACCACCCATGCGTATCAAATAACTGTGCCGATTGACTGTTTTTCAAGTTTATCAGCAAACTTCACATATTAGCGAAGAATTTTGAAACTTGCAAGTCTCCAAAAGATTCGTTATTCATTTTCCGCAGAATTGAAATTTGCCTTCGCACGCGGATGAAATTTTTCGTAAGTTTTCCGCAAATGTGCGTCGGTGATGTGCGTATAAATCTGCGTCGTCGAAATATCGGCGTGTCCGAGCATTTGCTGAACCGAGCGAATATCTGCTGAATTTTGGACTAAATGCGTCGCAAACGAATGACGCAGGGTGTGCGGCGAAACGTCAGGCAAACCGATCTTGACGGCGTATTCCTTGATAAATTTGAAAATTATCTGGCGGTTGAGCGGTCTGCCGGGCGATGTGACGAATAAATTATTGATCTCGATAATTTCTTTTCTGCGCCGCAGCACGAGATAACTTTTGAGCCATTCGACCGCGCTCGTGCCAATCGGGATTTTGCGCGTTTTGCTGCCTTTTCCCGTGCAGGTCAGGATTCCCGCGTCGAGTTCGACATCGGAAATTTTCAAATCAACGGCTTCGGAAACGCGCAGACCGCAGGCATACATCAACTCCAGAATCGCCCGGTCACGCAGACCGATTTCACCGGAAACATCCGGCACGAGCAATAAGTTTTCGATGTCCGTGCGGTTCAAAAATTTCGGCAGATAAAAACCTTTCTGCGGCGCGTCCAAATCTTCCGCCGGATTTTTTTTGATATGTCCGTCAAACATCAAAAACTTATAAAACCCGCGCAGTGCGCTAATCATTCGACGCTTTGAAGTCGCCGCTAATTTCTCCGTGCCGAGATCAATCAGCCATTCGCGCAAATCTTTCCGAGTGAGCGCGATCAAATCGAAATTATTTTTATCCGTCCAATTTTTGAGCCGCATCAAATCACGCTCATAACTTTCGAGCGAGTTTTTCGCCAGACCTTTTTCGACCTGCAAATACGATAGATATTCACGCACGAAATCACGCTGTTTGGAGTAATTATCAGGCATTTTTAAGTTGAAAAGGATTTTTGAATTATGAATTGTAAAAGGCACAAACATCATTCGTTCGTGCCTTTTATTAGAAAGCTATCGTCGAGAAAAAGCAAGTAAAACGCTGCATAAAACTTAATCAAAAGATTCGCCGTTATCATCTCTCTCGGAATGCCGAGTTTCCGCCGAACAGTTTGAATTGCTGAGACTTTCCTTATTTGAATCGAGCATTTCCCGCGACAACCAACGCGAAAAATTAAACGAACGGAAATCATTTTCCTGTTCGGCGAAATTAGCACGATTTGAGAGCCGATTTTTAACGACGCATTGCTGTTCGATTTTCATCGCCGGCAGATTTTCGAGTAAAACCGGCACGGCATCATCGCTCAAATCCGAGTTATAACGCGCGTCAAAACTGCGACCTTCCTGCATCAGACGAATATTCGTGCGGACGATGTATGCGTCCGGGTTGACGAAATGGAGAATGCCGAGAATAAAAAACGCCGAACACAACGCGCCCCACGCGAATTTTTGCCGTTCGCCGCGCAGAACGGTCAGGGCAAACCAGACGAAAACGATTGCCAGCCAGATCATCACTATCGCCGGGTAAAAGCGCACCGTCGTTAAGCCGTAACCGAGATTTCCCGTCAAAATATACAATCTCTGCGCCGCCGAAACCATTATGACGAACAGCAAACCGATGTTCATTCCCGCCAGAACGCGGTAGATTTTTTCGTTGACCGGCGAATCTTTTCGCAGCAACCAATGCGAACCGAGTAAAATCGGCAAGACGAGTGCGGCGACCGCCACCAATTCGCCGAAACCGCGCCGCGCATATTCCGCCAATTTGAAATCGGGCGTGTTTTGGACGAGTTCAAAACCGCCGAAAAGATACGAAATTTGCACGACGACGAAACTTAAAAACAGCAGATCAATTAAACCGAGAACAATCGAAATCTCGATTGCGCCGAGCGTGAAACCTTTCGGCAACAACGAATTGTCGAGATTCTGCCAGTCCCGAACTTTCTTCGGCGGCTGATTATCCGTTTTCGGCGCATCTTCGTCCCTGATTTCCGTAATACTCAAAGGCGGCGATTTGTGGTCGTCCGGATTGACGATTTTTTTCGCTGCTTCGTCTGCAAAATTTCCGATCAGCGAACCGCGCAGATAACCGGCGATAATCCACGATAAAAAGCCGATGCAGACGAAATGCGGCACAAAAAGTTCGGGTTGAATATTAAAAGTGCGCTCGATTATTCCCTGAAATACCGCGTCAGCCGCGACAAATAACGCGCCGAAGATCAGCAGAATCGGCGCGACAATCGCCAATCCGCGCAGCACCGCACTCAGATGTTTCGTCCAGCCGGTTTGCGGAATAATCGTCCATTTAATATCGCCGAACAGCAGATAAAACGGCGCAAATGCCGTGTTGAGTCCGCACCAGATAAAGCCGATCAGGTAATGAGAAACGCCCGCGACCGAAATTTTAATCTTCAAAACCGGCAGCGTCAAAACCGCCAGAATCGTCAAAATCGCCAGGGTATCAAAAAACTTCAGTTGCAATGAATCGCGCCAGACGAACATCGCCGCAAAAAAATCAGCGCGGCATTTAAAACAATCGTCTGCGGATTCCAAAAATTTTCCCTGCGCCGCCAGACCAACATCATCAACGCCGCCGTCAACGCCGCGATAAACAGCAAAACATTTAATCCCCAGCGCACATCACGCAGCAAAACATCGCCCAAAATGCCGAGCAAAACCGCCGCCTGCAAAATTTCCAATCCCGTTTTTGTTCTCTCGTTCATACAAATAATTCCAAATTTCAGATTTCAAATTTCAGATTTTCGATAACTTTAACTTTTCTGACTTCAACGTCCGGGAACGAACCGCGTCCGAAAAAGATATGTTTGGCAAACTTTTGCCCGATCTTTGAACGCAGAAAAATGCAGCCGAATTCCAAAAGTTTTTGATTTGTCAGCGTTTTAATAATTCGCCGCATCCAGAGCCGCGAAACGAATCTGGCGCGAAACAATTCGCCCGAAAACCGCAGAAGAATTTTCGCGTCTTCGTTTTGCAGTCTTTCCCAAACTATTTCCGCCGCGTATTTTGAAAGCCGCATCGCCGGATCGAGTCCGCCCGCCGTCAGAGGCGAAACCGCGCCCGCCGCGTCGCCGATTAAAATGCCGTTTTTGTTGGCTATCGAGCGCAAAACTCCGCCGACCGGAATGCGTCCGCCGCGCGTTTCCGACAATTTCGCGCCGCTCAGGTCGAGTAGATTTTTCGTCTTTTCCTTGAATGTTTTTAAGGCTTCGCGCGGATTAAAATCAGCGGCGTAACCGCCAACGCCGACGTGCATTTCTTCGCCGTCGTCGGCAATCCAAGCCAAATATCCGGGCGCGAGTTTCGCGTCGAGAAAGCAATGCAGACGCGGTTCGCCGCTCGAATTAGAATGGAAAACTTCCTCGTAACCGACGATCCATTCCGTATTTTCATCGAGCCTTAAATCTTTGGCGACCCGCGAATTTGCCCCGTCCGCGCCGATCAAAACCTTCGCTTTCACCTGATAAGATTCGCCGCGTTTTTCGAGCGTGACGATTGATTCACCGTCCGACATTTCCGCGCCTTGATACGAAGTCGCACGCGCAAAATTAACGCCGCCGGCAACTGCATCGTGCAATAATTCGTCATAAATCGCGCCCATTTTGCCAACGCGAAATTCTTCCTTCTCGCTTTCGAGCGCGATTGACTTCAAATTCGGCGAATAAAGCGTGACGTTTTTAATCGCTTTGCCGAGCGTTCCGGCGGGAAAATCGAAATCTTCCAAAGTTTTCCGCACGAAAATTCCGGTCGTGTGAATGCCTTTCGTCAAATCCGTTTTGCGGTCAGCCAACAAAATTTTCGCGCCGCGCCGCGCAAGTAATTTCGCGCACTGCAACCCGGCAAGTCCCGCGCCGATGATGACGACATCGAATGTTTTCATAAACTTCTCAGCAATTTTATTTTGCAAAAATTCAAATTCCCACCATTAGGCAATTTCCTTTGACGCTTTGAAGCTGTCTCAAAGCAAAACTTAAACTTTTTTCATCGCCTTGATTAACGCTTCCATATGATTTAAATAACGGTTCAATGCCTCGCGTCCGTCACCCGTGATCTTGTATTCGGTCAGCGGAACGCGACCGTTAAATGATTTCAAACATTCGAGATAACCTGCGTCTTCGAGTTTGCGGGCGTGAACGCTGATGTTGCCGTCGGTCGTGTTGAGCAGATTTTTCAAATCGGTGAACGACAGACTTTCGTTTGCCGCGAGCGCGGAAATTATTCCCAAACGCATTCGTTCGTGAATTATTTTGTCGAGTTCGTTAGAAACATTTTCCGCCGCTTTTTCTACTTTCAAGATTTGCGGTTTCGGCGTTTCATCGTCCGAATCGTTACTTTTTAATGCTAAATTTCTTGCCATATCAAACCTTTTTTTGCCCGCGAAACACACGAAAGAAACGAAATTAAAACCGAGAAAATTTTCTTTTTTTCGTATTTTTCGTGTATTTCGTGGGCAAAAATCTTACCCTCCGAATCTGCGCCCGATAATTGCGCCGAAAATAATATGCAGCACGCCGAAGCTCAACGCCATCATTACTTGCCCATAATTTGCGGACAGAAAAAACGTGGCTGCGCCGAGCGCAATAAAGCACCAGCCCATCACCGGCACGACTTTGACGGAATATGCGCCGCCGCAGACGACCGCCGCGCCGTAGCATAAAATCCACGTCGGGATCATCGCCTCGAAATCGCCCAAACGCCATAAACCCAAAGTAATAAAAACGCCGCACAACATCGGCGGCAGCGCATTGACGAGCAGTTTTTTGGCGGGTGTGGAAACAAGCGGAGTCTGCGAAATTTTCGATTTCTGCCACATCGCCAGCAAACCGATAAAAAACGCCAAAACAGCTTCGGCTAACCAGACAAAATACTCAGCGCGAAGATTCGTTTGCATCTGCGAAATATACGCCGCGCCCAACGCCGTCGCGCCCATCAAAATTCCGCCGTAACCCGGAACGCTCGTAAAAACCGTCGAACGCTCCATCGTTTCGCGGATAAATTTCAGATTATCCAACGCCCGGTCGCCGATATTAACCGGCTCATTAATCGCCGCTTCTTTCCTGTCAATTGCCTGAACTTTTCCCATATCGTTTACGAATTTATACCAAGTAATATCTTTTGTCAAGAACTTTATATTACAAAGTAAATTAATTTAATTGAATAATGTGCGAAATAAAAAGCCGGAACGCGAACTTTCCAGTTCGCGTGAGCGTTCGCTTCGGACGCTCAAACAATGTTTGAATTATTTAACGGCTGGAGAAATTTAGCTGTGGACGCTCAAGCGGTGATGATTTTTTTGATGATTAGAGAATTTAAGCTTCGTTTTCGCGTTTGAGGCAACTCACCGGCGAACCGGAAAGTTCGCGTTCCGGTTGAGAGTTATCTTTTGCGCGGTCTGGCTGGTCCGGGTTCGGCGATTTCGACCATATTTTCTATTGGCGCGGCGTTTTTGTCGGCGGTTGAAAAAGTCAGGCGTTTGCCGTCCATTCTGAATGCGCTGCCGTTCCATTTGTATTTGATGCGCGTGAAAAACGTCGGGCAGCAGATTTGTTCGAGATCGTTAGTGATTTTCGAGGTTTCGAGTTCGCCTAAAATAAACCTGTCCTGACCGAAAAGTTCGATGACGAGTTCGCCGTTTTCGGCTTGCAGATTTTTCAAACCGCCGTCGGCGCGGTCGCCGGTGCGAAAATGCCAGACGAGTTCGGGTTTGTCGTTTTTCCACTGAAAGACATAAACCATCTGCGGAACCGCCGAACCTGCCGTGTCAATTTTCAAGATCACGAACGCTTCATCCTGACCGTCGCCGGTCGCGTCGAAAAATTTGGTCGTGACATACGAAACGCCGATTTTCCTTTCGGTTTCCGACATCAGACGCTTACCGTTTTCCAGCACGGCATCTTTGCCGTCGGCATCTTCCCAACCGTGCGGCAGCGGATAAGCATAATTTTTAAAGTCGAATTTGCCGAGCGGCGAATCTGTTTTCGTGTCGCGTTCATCGAGAATTTCCGCCTGCAAATTAGGAATTTTCGCCGCTGCCAGACTGGGAATCACAGTCGGAACCAAAACCGGCGACGGAGTAATCACAGAGTTTGCGGTCGGAACAGTTTCAGCATTACTGCAAGCCGAAATTAAACAAGCACCGCTCAAAAACAGAGAAATTGCAGTTGTCTGAAGGCGAATTTTCATCAAGATTTTAATCAACGATTTGCAAAACAGGTGTGCTTCGGCAATCATAACGAAGTTTCGCCGCAAACTGCAAAAACGAAAATGCCTTTGCCCTTAATTATTTACCTGTCAATTGTTTATCGCTGCGTTTATAAAGATTGAATACGCCTTGTTTTTTCAGAATATTTGTAAATTAACATCAGTTCGGGTTAAGAAAAGTTTTACCGCAGAGACACAGAGAAAGACGGAAAAATTAAATGTCAAAGAAAATTTTCAGTCTGAATATTCAGTTTTACACGTCAAAAAGTGTCGGCAATCTCGATAAATTCTTTCAAAAACTCTGCGTCTCTGCGGTGAATAATTCTTGATCTGAACTCGGGTTAAATTATAAAAGGCAATTCGGTTTTTTATTATCCGAGTTGCCTTTTTATTTGAATGACATTTCTAAAAATCGCTCTACGCCCGCGTCAGATTGCGGTATTTGATGCGGTGCGGCTGGTCGGCATCGTGTCCGAGGCGGCGTTTGCGGTCGGCTTCGTATTCGCTGTAATTGCCGTCGAAAAATTCAACGTGCGAATCTCCCTCAAACGCGAGAATATGCGTCGCAATCCTGTCCAAGAACCAGCGGTCGTGCGAAATCACAACGGCACAGCCGCCAAAGTTTTCCAATGCTTCTTCCAAAGCCCGCATTGTATTCACGTCGAGATCGTTCGTCGGTTCGTCGAGCAGTAAAACATTCGCGCCCGATTTCAACATTTTTGCCAAATGGACGCGGTTGCGTTCGCCGCCGGAAAGCTGTCCGACGAATTTTTGCTGGTCGCTGCCGCCGAAATTGAAGCGCGAAACGTAGGCGCGGGAATTCATTTCGCGTTTGCCGAGTTGGATTAAATCGAGTCCGTCGGTGATTTCGTCAAAAACCGTTTTGTCGGCGGCGAGCGAATCGCGCGATTGGTCAACGTAGCCGAGTTTGACGGTTTCGCCGACTCTGAAATCGCCTGCGTCGGCGTTGTCCTGTCCGGTAATCAATCTAAACAGCGTCGTTTTTCCCGCGCCGTTCGGACCGATGACACCGACGATTCCGCCTTTCGGCAGAGAAAATTCGAGATTTTCAAACAATAATTTATCGCCGTAAGCCTTTGAAACTCCGTGCGCTTCGATGACAATATCGCCCAGACGTTCACCCGGCGGAATATAGATTTCGAGCGTTTCGTTGCGCGTTTCGGATTCCTCGGCGACGAGTTTTTCGTAGTCGTTGATACGCGCTTTAGACTTGGCGTGACGACCTTTCGGCGACATCCGAATCCATTCCAGTTCGCGCTCCAGAGTCTTCAGACGCTTGTCTTCGCTCTTTTGTTCCTGTCCGAGTCGCTGAGATTTCTGCTCCAGCCACGACGTATAATTTCCCTGATACGGAATGCCTTCGCCGCGATCAAGTTCGAGAATCCAGCCCGCGATATTGTCGAGAAAATAACGGTCGTGCGTGACCGCGATAATCGTGCCTTCATATTTCTGCAAATGCTGTTCGAGCCACGAAACCGTCTCCGCATCCAAATGGTTTGTCGGTTCGTCGAGCAGTAAAATGTCCGGCTTTTGCAGCAGCAAACGGCACAGCGCAACGCGACGCTTTTCGCCGCCCGACAAATTTACAATCGGCGTTTCCGGCGGCGGACACCTGAGCGCGTCCATCGCCATTTCAAGCCGCGCATCCAAATCCCAAGCGTCGGCATGGTCGAGTTTTTCCTGCACTTCGCCCTGCCGTTCGATCAGCGCGCTCATCTCGTCATCGGTCATTTCTTCGGCAAATTTTGCGTTGATCTCTTCGTATTCCTTCAGTAAATTAACCGTGCCTTGAACGGCTTCTTCGACGATTTCCTTAACCGTTTTCGATTCGTCGAGTTTCGGTTCCTGCTCCAGATAACCGACCGAATAGCCTTTTGAAAACACGACTTCGCCGTTAAATTCCTTGTCCGTTCCGGCGATAATCCGCAAAAGCGAAGATTTCCCCGAACCGTTCAAGCCCAAAACGCCGATTTTCGCGCCGTAAAAAAATGATAAATAAATGTCTTTGAGAACAGGTTTTTTATCATAAAACTTGCTCAGTTTGACCATCGAAAAAATAATTTTGTTGGGTTCGTTACTATTGCTCATAAAATTTATAAATGACGAAAAGTAAAAATCATACCAATCAATCGCGCAAATGGAAAAGGCAACTTTGAAAACCTTTCTTTGAAACTGTCGGCGGCGGGAACTATACTTAAAATTTTCCAAAATGGATAACCAATTAATCCTGACGTTCGGCATTTTAATCGTTGCGCTCGTGCTTTTTCTGACTGACAGAGTGCCTGCCGATCTGGTTGCGCTGCTCGTCGTCGTCGCGCTCGGCGTGACGGGAGTTTTGACGACGCAGGAAGCGTTTTCGGGTTTTTCGCGTTCCGCCGTGATTACGATTATGGCGATTTTTATTTTGGCGGAAGCCCTGCAAAAAACCGGCGTGACCGAACAGGTCGGCAATATTTTGTTAAAGGTCGGCGGCAAAAGCGAACTTCGTCTGGTCGTTGCGGTGATGATTGCAGGCGCGTTTTTGTCGTTGTTTATGAACAACATCGCGGCGGCGGCGGTGCTTTTGCCGGCGGCTTCGGGCGCGGGCAAAAAGGCGGGAGTCAATCTGTCGCGGCTGCTGATGCCGCTCGCTTTCGGAACGATTTTAGGCGGAATGGCGACGCTTTTGACGACCTCGAATATCGTTCTCAATTCGATTCTGCACGACAATCAAATCGAAGGTTTCAGCCTTTACGATTTTGCGCCGGTCGGCATTCCGATTATTATCGCGGGCATTTTATACGTCGCGCTCGTCGGCAGAAAATTTCTTCCGGGCGAATCGCCGATTGAACGGACGCTTGCGCCGAACCGCGAAATTCGTGACGATTTGATCGCCGCTTATCATCTTGGCGCAAATCTGTTTCGCGCCCGCGTCCCCGAAAATTCGAGTTTAATTGACAAACCTTTGTCGGAAAGTCATCTGCGCGAAAATTTCGGTGTCAGCGTGGTTGCCATCGAACGCAAAAAGAAAAAACTCTTCGCGCTCTCGCCCGAAACCGAAATCAGAACCGGCGACACGCTCGTATTGGAAGGCGATGAAGCCGATTTCCGGCGGCGCGACGTGCAGCCGTTTATGGAATTTCTGCCTGCGTCCGAATGGCAGGAAAGCGATCTCGAATCACGCGCGGTCGAGGTCGTCGAAGCGATGCTCGCGCCGCGTTCGCGTCTGATCGGCGAAACGCTGCGGTCGGCGCATTTCCGCGAAAAATACGGGATGACCGCGCTTGCCGTCTGGCGCGGCGACGAAGAAATAATTTTCAATCCGGCTGACGAACCGCTGATTTTCGGCGACGCACTGCTGCTTCAGGGAACGCGTGAAAAATTGAATCTGCTGGCAAACGACGCTGATTTAATTTTGCTGATGTCAAAGGAAGACGCGGAAATCACCGTTCCCGAAAAAGGTCGCGCCGCGCTGATGATTTTCGCCGCGACGCTCGCGCTTGCCATCATTCTGCCGGATTTAACCGGCGCGATTATGCTCGGCGGCGCGTTGGCGATGATGCTGACGCGGATTTTAACGACCGATCAGGCGTATTCCGCCGTCGGCTGGAACAGCGTTTTTCTCGTTGCCGGAATGCTGCCGATGGGCATCGCGCTGACCAAAACCAACGCCGCCGGTCTGATGGCAAATGCGGTCGTCACACTGCTCGGCGGTTACGGTTCGCTCGCCATTCTCGCCGGACTTTTTTTGCTGACGACGCTGCTCGTGCAGGCGGTCAACGGCGCAGTCGCCGCCGCCGTCATCGGTCCGGTGGCGATTCGCGTCGCCGAACAAACCGGCATCAACCCGCGCTCGCTCGTGATGGGCATCGCACTGGCGACTTCGATGGCGTTTATCACGCCGCTCGGTCATCCGGTCAACGTGCTGGTGATGAGTCCCGGCGGCTACAACTTCCGCGATTACATCAAGGTCGGGTTGCCGCTCGCCGTTATTTTATTCGTTGTCGTGATGATTTTTCTGCCGCTCTTTTGGACGTTATGACCGGAGCGCAAGCGGCTCGCTTGCATGCCTTTGCAAAAGGCAAACGAAGCCTGATTTTAATTCAACTTGAAGCTGGTCACACTCCGTTTTCGCGCTTTCGCGCTCATGCAAGCGAGCCGCTTGCGTTCCAGTCAAGCTGCGCTCCCTTTAAATTATTACGCGCCGCTCGGTTAATTTATCAATTCTTTCCCGTTTGACTTCAAATCCGATGCCGGCATTTTCAGGGGCGAATATCGTGCCGTTGGGCGTAACTTCGACCGCCGGTTCGATGATGTCTTCCGCCCAATATCTTTTCGACGCGGAAACGTCGCCCGGAAGCGTGTAGCCTTTGAGTGTTGAAATTGCGATGTTGTGGGCGCGTCCGATGCCGGATTCGAGCATTCCGCCGCACCAGACCGGAATGTTGTTTTCGCGGGCAATTTGTTCGATCAGTTTTGACTGCGTGTGTCCGCCGACTCGTCCGTTTTTTAAGTTGATGATTTTGCCGGACTTTAATTCAATGGCTTTTCGCGCATCGTCGGGCGATTTTATCGGTTCATCGAGACAGATCGGCGTGGAAATTTGAGATTGCAGTTTAGCGTGGTCAATGATGTCTTCGCTCGAAAGCGGCTGTTCGAGCATCATCAAATCGAACTCGTCCAAACTTTTTAATTTATCAATATCGTCCAATGTATAAGCCGAATTCGCGTCGCCCATTAGCGGAATGTCGCCGAAATGTTCGCGCACTTTTTTGATGATTTCGTAATCCCAATGCGGCGCGATTTTGATTTTGATGCGCTGATAACCCGCGTCAATTTCGGTTTTGATTTTCTCTAAAAGCTGTTCGACCGAATCCTGTATGCCGATGGACACGCCGCACGAGATTTCCGCGTTTTCGCCGCCGAGATGTTTCCACAAAGGCACGTTTAATTTCTTCGCTTCCAAATCCCAGCAAGCCGTTTCAATCGCCGCCTTCGCCATTCGATTGCCGCGAATCGGTTTCATCAAATCCCAAATATTTTTCGCCGATTCGACATCTTTTCCGACCACACGCGGCGCGAGAATTTTTTCCATCACAGCCCAGCAGCCTTCCGTCCATTCCTCACAATACGAAGGCGTTTCGCCCGCCGTGCATTCGCCCCAGCCCTCGCTGCCATCGGCATCCTCGACGCGCGTCAAAATTATCCGGCGTTCATAAGTTCGCCCGAAACTCGTCTCGAAAAAATGGACGAGCGGCAGATTTATTTCAATTAATTCGATTGATTTTATGTTCACAAAATTTGTTTTTTATACTTTGTTTGTTCCGAAACTGTTTCTCGGCGCGGATTTTTCTATTATGATTGATAACGAAAAACAATTATGCACATTTTCACTAATTTAATTGTAATGTTTGCGGAAAATTCGGCAATCGTCGGCAGTCCGTCCGAAGGTTTTGCCGAAAGCACGGTTATTAATGTCGTTTCGTGGCTCAAGCTCGCGGTTGAAACCGTCGGCGCGGTCATTATCGCGCTCGGCGTAATTCTGGCGGCAGTTGAATTCGTGCAGGTTTTGTTTGTTAAAAAAGGCGGCGATTATAACAGCGTTCGCCTTTTGCTGGCGCGTTATCTCGCGCTCGCACTGGAATTTCAACTCGGCGCGGACATTCTCTCGACAGCGATTGCGCCTTCGTGGGATCAAATCGGCAAACTCGGCGCAATTGCCATTATTCGCACCGCGCTCAACTATTTTCTGTCGCGCGAAATAACCGAAGAAAACGAGATTGCCCGCAATGAAAATAAGATTGACGAAAAACTCACCTGAAAACTTTGCCTTAAATTCAGGCTTAGTCAGTAATCTCAAATTGAACGAACTGCGTGGTCGTCCGTTTTTTACTTTTCACCGTGTTATCGGTCACGACAATCTGCATCACATAATCGCCCGCCGTCATTTCCGTGCCGAGATTGATTGCGCCGTTGGCTTTAATACTTTTTAAATCCGGCTGGGCGGCGGCTTGAATCGGTTTCGGTGTGCCGTCGAGAATCATTTTGCCGTCCTGAAAAACGCGAAGCTGCAAAGTCAGATCGGCTTTCTGCGCGGCATCGAGTTTAGCGTTGTAAATCTCGAAACCGTAACGCAGAATCGTCCCGCGTTTGAAAGACCGCACTGAAGTATCGTCGAGCGGACTGGTTTCCAAACCGCCTTCCGGCAGCGCGATATTTTTAGTCGCCGCGTTCCACTGCGCGACCGTCAGATTTTCCAGCACGATTCCCGAAAGCGTCAGATTTCCCTTTTTCAAATTCGGCACTTCGATAAATTGATTTGCCGAACCGATCTTGTTGTTTCGCGTATCCAGAACCGCCACGCGATATTGATACGCGCCGGCTTTTTTGACCGGGAACGTAAACGTGTAAACGAATCCTTTATCTATCAAATTCTGAAAATTACCGGTTTTCGGCACGGTCAGCGTGTAGGTTTTGGAAATGCGGTCGGCGACGATGCCGTTGTCGCCGAAGCTCATCGCCACGATGTCGAAAACGGCTTTTTTAGTGCCGTCCGCTTCATCGGAAAATTGCAGACTGCGGGCATCAACGTGCAGCAGCGAAGTAACGAACGCGCCCTGTTTAATGTCGTTGCCGAACAGAGTATTGAGCCGCAGATCAATATCGTTGACGGCAAACGGTGAAGTCAATGCGCTGTTTATCCGCTGTCCGGGTGTTAAAACGACTGCCGTCTGATTGGCTGTTTTTTCATCGCTGATGCCGAAAAATCCGCTGCGGTAGCGAACCTTTGCGCCGGAACGCAGCACTTTGACGGTGAGTTTATTAAATTTGCGCTTGACCGGATCGAAAGTGTCCGCGTTCGGTTCATAGCCGAGCAGATAATAACTCTGATCGTTCAAAACCTTGCGAATGCCGCCGCTCAAATCGTTGGAATTGATAATCGCAAAGCCGCCCGTCTGCTTTGCCAGGTAACGCAAACCGTCCTGCGTATCGAAATTTTCGGCGCGGCGGTCGTCGAGTTTTTCCTCGATTTTGTCCGAACCGATTTCGCTCGTGTCGTCGGCGGCGGTCAAACCGAGAACCTGCAAACCACGCGCGTCCATCGTGTAGATGACGACCGATGAACGGTTGGCGAGATCGGCTAAACTCTTGATCGAATCAAGCACCCGCGACGCATCCGTAAAGCCGCTTTCGTCTTTGGTAAATAATTTGAACCCGTCCGACAGCAGCATCACCGATTTTCTGCCGGGAAGTTCCTTCATTCCTTTAACGATAAAGTTGACCGCGCCGAGTGTGCCGGTCGCAAAAATATCGCTTCGCAAATCGTTGCCGCTTTGAATTCGATTCTTTTCTTCTTCGAGTTGTTCATCCGTGATGTTGCCGCCTGCCGCTTTAAGTTTTTCGAGCGGTGTCGCTTCGATAGGTGCAAACGCGCCGATTTTACCGCTGCCCGCCGGATTCCAGCGAACTTTTTCAATCGCGGCGTAAAGCTGCCGTTTGTCGGTCGTAAACTGCTGCAATGCGCCGACACCTGCGCCGGTGCGGATAATCGCCACTAAATCGCCGGTCTGCATCTGCTCGTCAACAAATTTTTTGAGCGCGTCGCGGACGTAGTGAACGCTTTCAAACGAGAGCGTCAGATCGTCAACGACGAGCGCAATCGTCCGGCGAACCTGTTCCGGCTTGACGGCGACCGGCGGCGGCGCAATCGCGTTTTTGTCAATTTTAACTTTCGGCGCGTCGGTCTGCGTTTCGGTTGAAATGTTGGAAACAAAAGAAAAATTCGAGATTTTCTGCTTCTCGCCGTTTTCGTAAACTTCGATTTCTCCCGGTTTGAGATCGGTAATAATTCTGCCTTTTGAATCGGTGACAGTGACATCAACCTGAATCAGCGAAGTCGAGATTTTGACGACATCATCGTCGGCGGCAGGCGTTGGTGTCGGCGAAGGCGTTTGCGCGAATAAATTTTGCGTAAGCAAAACTAAGGCGATTGTAAAGAGCAGACGATGTTTCATCATAAATTCCCCCGGAAGCAAAAAATTATCTTTTATCATATAATAACGCCGACCGACTTGGAAAGAGATTTCTCCCGCGCCGGACAAAATAACCTTTGATTTCCGCATCAAAATCCCGGAGTTTTGAATAATGTTAAGACAGACAAATTTTCGCCGCCTTCATTCGATTTCTGTGTTTTTTACGTTCGTTTTGCTACTGACGACGAGTTGTTCGGCGTTCGTCAGCGAACTTTCGCAGACCGACGCGCTCAAGGTTTTGCGCGATTTGACGAGAAACGGCAAACTGCCGCCCGAATCGGTCGTGTTGAATCTCGAAACACGCTACGCCAACACCGAAACCGGCGCACTCGCCAAACTTCTGCGGGCGCGAATTCATTTTGAATCGAACGATTTTGCGGGCGCGGCGCAGATTTTAAATTCGGACGTTTTTCGCCAGAAAACCAAGCTCG
Organism: Pyrinomonadaceae bacterium; assembly: GCA_965247235.1. GTDB lineage: Bacteria > Acidobacteriota > Blastocatellia > Pyrinomonadales > Pyrinomonadaceae. The sequence goes on along the minus strand of OZ252004.1, from coordinate 3,146,752 downwards.
GCGATTACGCGCTCTGGCTGCGCGGTCGCGCCCTGCAAAACGCGGGCGATCACGCGAACGCGATGAAAATTTTCGGCAGTTTAATCAACGATTTCCCGACTTCGCTGCGCGTTCGTGAAGCGAAGATTTTATGGTCAAATTCGGCTTTGCAATCAGGACAGGCGGCGCAGATTCCCGTTTTTTTGCAGGATTTAACTAACGAAAACGACGCGGACGCAATGCTTTTGACGGCGAAGGCATTTGAACAGAATAACGATCAGGCAAACGCGCTCAAATTTTATCGCAAAACTTATTTTTACGCCGCAGGCACGAGCGCGGCACAGGAATCCGAAGCAAAATTAACCGCGTTGAATCAGCCTTTGATACCGCAGACGGCGGACGAAATCCAGACGCGCGGCGAGCTTTTTTATAAAGCGAAAAATTACACCGAAGCCGTCAAATCGTTCGACGCGCTCGCGCAGAATTTTCCCGCGTCGGTTAATTCGCCGATTCAACTTAAAAGGTTAATCGCCTTCGCCAATCTCAAACGAATGAACGACGCGCAAAATTCTTTTAATCAAATCGCGCCGAACGCCAAAGAAAAAGAACAGGCATTTTACGAACTCGCGCTCGGCTACGCGAAAAATCGTCTGTGGGCAAATGCGCGTTCGACCGCCGACGAAATGCGGCATGTGTTTCCGAACGGCAAACTTATACCGAAAACGCTGATTGATGCCGGAATGACGGCGCGTGACCAGAAAGATTCCGCCGATGAACAGTATTTTTTGAAGTCCGCCGTTCTCGGTTTTCCGAACGCCACGGAAGTCGCGCAGGCGCAGTTTGAACTCGCGTGGCTCGAACATACGAACAATAATTTTCAAAATTCGTCGCAAATGCTGACCGAACATCTGGCGCGTTATGTTGACAAAGATTCGACCAATCGCGGCAAAGCCGGATATTGGGCGGCGCGTGATTCCGAACGCGCCGCGAAACTGCCCGAAGCCTGTGCGCTTTACGACGCGGTGCTGTATCGCTACGGCGCGAACTGGTATGGCTATCAGGCGTTGCAAAGATTAACGAGTCTGCGCGGTCGCGGTCAATGTCAATCTAACCAAACTTTTCCGGCTAATTCGCTGATTCAGAAAGCCGTCGCCAACCTCAAAACCGTCACCGTCGCGCCCGAAACAGCCGCCACAAAAGAACTCGAACGCGCCGCGAAAAGCGAACAGCTTGCCACCGTCGGACTGTTCGACTGGGCGATTGACGAGCTTTCCGAAGCGCAGAAAACTGCGACGAACAGCCCGAAAATCAATCTCGCGCTCGCCAAATATTTCCGTCTGAAAGGCGATAATACCGCCGCTTTGCTTGCGCTCGCCAAAAGTTACCCTGATTTTTCGCAGATGTTTCCCGAAGAACTGTCGCGCGAAGAATGGGACATTTTTTACCCTCTGACCAATTGGAGCGACATCAAATATTGGGCGAAACAGCGCAATCTCGACCCGTTTCAGGTCGCCGGTTTTATCCGTCAGGAAACAATCTTTTCGCCGACCGCCAAATCCGGCGCGAACGCTTACGGCTTGATGCAGCTTTTGATTCCGACGGCTCGCGTGATCGCTAAAAAATATAATTCGTCAACGCAAAGCATTGACGGCGCGACGCTTTTTCAGCCCGCGCTCAACATCGAACTCGGCACGGCATACATCCGCGATCAGTTCGATAAATTCGGGCGCGTCGAATTTGTCGCTGTCGCCTACAACGCCGGTCCCGGCAGAGTTTCGCAATGGCAGTCAAGTCTGCCGCCGGAAATGGACGATTTTGTCGAAGCGATTCCGTTCAAGGAAACCAAAGGCTATGTGCAGGGCATTATCAGAAATTCGGCGCAATATCGCCGTTTATATGACGACAACGGCAGCTTCAAACTGAACGTCGGCACAAAACCTCTGCGCGGCGAAATTGATACCAAACCGCGCGAACAGTTTGCACAGGAATTTCCCGAAATTGTGCTTGATGAGAACAGTAAAAGTGACTGACTTTTCTGATTGTAAAAAATATATTGTTGAGTTTTAGAAGGATACACCTGCCTCTGTGAGTTTGCCTGTTTGCTTATCAAATCTGATTGACATTCCACATCCACCAAAAACATGACATTTCGGCTCGACGATTATTCTATACCCATCAGAAAATGGAATGCGAAAATTTAATCACGCCAAAGTTCAGAGTCGGAAGTGTTTCTAACTCTGTTTTCTAATCCGCGATTTGTGCGAACAATTCTTCCACTTTCTCTCGAAACCCTTTGGCTGTTCCGTGAAATTTGTTTTTTAACACTTTTTTCTTCATCAACCGCCATAGTTTCTCGATTAAATTCAATTTCGGCTCAGATGCCGGCAACCACACTATTTCGATCCTCTGATCCGCAATTAAATCATCTTTTCCAACTTCTCGAAATACTTGGCGTTATCTGTAAAAACCTTGATTTTCGCGGCATTCGGATTTCTTTTCCCTAATTCCGGGAGAAAATCTTGCGCCGACTCGCAATTTATCGTTTTGTATTCTTTTTGAAAGATGTCCGTCAGTTCCCCGGCTTTTAACGCTCCCCACATATTCATCCGCGTCCGCCCCGAATTGCTCAATACCCGATGTGCTTCGCCTTTCTCGATCCAGCCGTAACTGGCTTCACTATTAATTTAATCTACGCTGCGTCCGCCCGTTGCTTCGCGCCGCGCAAACGGCAGGCAGGCTGCTTGCGTCCCGTCTTGAATCTTGAATCCCGAATCTTAAATTCTAAGAAGTATGATCGAGAATAATGCGCCAACCTTCGGCGAATTTGCGGAATGTGAGCGTAAATTTGCCGTGCGGATTATCGGTTTCGCGGGCAAGCGACCAACTGCCGAGAACGACCGCCGCGTCTTTTGACAGCACGTTAAATTCCAAACCGGAAAATGTCAGCACGCCCATTTTCGCTTTGGAATCATAATTTTTCTTATAGCGTTCGAGCGTCGGCTGCCAGCCTTTGGTCACGTTGTCGCCGGAAACGAACGTCATCTGCGGCGAGTTCCAGTAGCCTTTCATAAATCCGTCAACATCGCCCGCATTCCACGCCGCCGTCTGCACTTCCAAAATCTTTTGAATGTCGGCGGAAATTTTCGCGTCGCGTTTGGTGTTTTGCGCTGAAATAACGGTTGCCGAAACGATTGTCAGCAGAATAATTAAAAATGTTTTCATAATTTTTGAATGTTGCAGAAATATAATAAATTGCCGTCGTTGAGCGGTGTGCTTGCCCGTAATCGTTGACCATCAACCAAGTCTGCAACTTAACAATTAATGTATTTTAACAGCATTTCAATAATAAATTCAGCGAAAAGCCGACGATTCCGACATTATTGCAGTCTTCGCCCGAAAGCTGAAAGATGCAACCTATTAAACATCTGTTTCGTAACAAAACTGCACCTGATAAAAATTCTAAAAACTTATGCTGAAAATAATTATCGTTTTAATGTTATTCACTTTCGCCGCGAGCGTTTTCGCGCAGAACGAAGAAGTTAATGCGGCAAACGTCAAATCTTTTGCCGACGCGCTCGGTCGCCGGGATTTTCCGTCGGCTTATAACCTTTTCGCCGACGAATTGAAAACAAAATTGCCGCCCGCCCAACTGCCGCAGGTTTGGGCGCAGATCGAAAGTATTTACGGCAAATATCAAGGTTTGAAAGGCATCGGTAAAACCGACGGCAAAAATATCGTCGCGGCGTTTGAATTTGCCAACAAACCGGAAAGTTTTATTTTTGTTTTTGACGCGCAGGGCAAAATTACGGGTTTTACGGTCGCGCCGCCGCAAGCGCAAACTGTTCGGTATCAAACGCCGAATTATGCCGATTTGAATTCGTTCGAGGAAAAAGAAGTGACGGTCGGCGCGGGCGAATGGGCTTTGCCGGCAACTTTGACGATGCCGAAGGGGAAAACAAATGTTTCGGCAATCGTTTTGGTTCACGGTTCGGGACCGAACGACCGCGACGAAACGATTGGCGGCGGCAAGGTTTTTAAGGATTTGGCGTGGGGTTTGGCTTCGCGCGGCATCGCTGTTCTGCGTTACGAAAAACGCACGAGAGCGCACGGCGCACAGTTTGTCGCGCTCAAAAATTACACCGTCAAAGAAGAAACGATTGACGACGCGCTGCTCGCCGTCGAGCTGCTCGAAAAAACGGCGAACATCAATCCGAAAAAGGTCTTCGTTCTCGGACACAGCCTCGGCGGTTATTTGATCCCGCGCATCGGCGCACACGATAAAACCATCGCCGGTTTAATCAGTCTCGCCGGTTCGACGCGACCGCTCGAAGATTTGATTCTCGAACAGAGCAACTATCTGTCATCGCTCGACGGCGCGGTTTCTCCCGAAGAAAAGGAAGAGATTCGCAAGATTGAAAAGAACGTCGCGCTTGTCAAATCGCTTAAACAAACCGATCTGAATTCAGGCAAAACTTATTTCGGCATCTCGCCGTCATATTTTCTCGATTTGCAAAACTACAATCCACCGCTCGAAGCCAAAAAACTTTCACAGCCGATGCTGATTTTACAGGGCGAAAGCGATTATCAGGTGACATTAAAAGATTTCACCAACTGGAAAACCGCGCTGCAAACGCGCAAAAATGTCGTCTTTAAAAGTTATCCGAAACTGACACACGCTTTTACCGAAAGTGCGGGCGAAAAATCGAGTCCGCAGGACTACGAAAATCCGGCACACGTCAATCAACAGGTCGTCAGCGACATCGCCGATTGGATTTTGAAGATGAAATAAATTTTTGGCGAGAGTTAAATTTGTGCAGATTCTTAGCAGGAGAAAAATTCGGAATAAGTGATAGCTGATAGGTGATAACTGATAGATTAAGAAAGCCGACTTAAAATAAGCGTTGAATTATTACCTCTCACCTGTCACTTATCAGCTATTCCGAAAATTAAATTATTTCGCAAAAAGACGCAAAAAAGATTTTTCAAAATTTCTTTTTTGCGTCTTTTGCGCTTTTTTGCGGCTATTGTCTTTCGGTTTACATTTCTTTCTGTTTATCCGTCAGCACAATTCCCATTTTTTCGAGCGTTTCCTTGTTGAGCGTTCCCGTCACTTTCACGCCGTTGGCTGTCTGCCATTTTTTGATCGCTTCGCGCGTGTCGTCGTCGAGTTTGCCGGTCGCTTCGCCTGCGTATAAAGTTTTGGTTTTGAGCATCATTTGAACCTGCGAAATTTGATCTTTATTGGCGCGGAAAACCGGACCGCGTTTTTTCGCGTCGCCCGATTTTGAATCGCCGCTCATTTTCATCGAACTTGCCGTTACCGGAATTTCTTTTTGTTTATCGGTCAGCACGATATTCATTTTTTCGAGCGTTGCGCGGTTGAGCGAGCCGGTCGAAGCAAGATTGTTTTCCGACTGAAATTTTTTGACGGCGGTGCGAAAATCATCGTCCATTTTGCCGGTTTCCGTTGCCTTCAGCATTTTCTGCGCCTGTTTAATCTGGTCTTTGTTGGCGCGAAAAGATTGTTTTTTCGGCTTGGCATCTTCAGTCTTGGCAGTCGTGTCACTTACCTGCGAGAACGCCGGAACGACAAATAGTAAGAACGCGAAAATCATCAAAAATACTTTTTTCATCATATTTCTCCTGTTAATTTAATTTTTACTTGGTTTTCGGGGTTAGTTTATTCATCAGCGCAAAAATTGGGAGAATGAAGGAAAACCTCTATTCTTTAAACAATAGGTGTTTGATGAATGAAAGGATTATGCGACAAGTTGCTCGAATGTGTCAACAAAAAAATAGATTTAGACGAATTTTTCAATCGTCCGTTTTTTGACCGGCGAAGACAGCACAATCGAAGTTGTCGTAATGCCGTAAGGTGTCAGTTTATCAATCAGATTTTGCAGATGACCGACATCGGCGACCGCGACTTTCATAATAAACGAATCGCCGCCCGTGCCGCGATGACATTCCAAGACTTCGTGTGTTTTCTCCGCGACCTCGATAATCCGCGAATAATCTACGCCGGAAATGCTCATCCGTATAAACGCCGTGATCGGCAGACCGATTTTCGCCGCGTCAATTTCCGCCGCGTAACCCGTAATAATCTGCGCGTCTTCAAGTTTGCGAACCCGTTCGATGACCGCCGGAGTCGTCAGATTGACGCGCCGTCCGAGTTCTGCATAACTCATTCGCCCGTTTTCCTGCAAGTTTTTGAGAATTTTCCAGTCAATTTCATCAATCATTTTATTTTGTTAAGCGTTTTGCGGAAACAAACTAATAATCAAAAGCAATTGCAAATTATAAACACAAAATCACTATTCTCTGAAATATAGTTTTCGATTAAAATAGATAATCCGACGATAACGTATTTTTATTACCGGGCATCATAATTTTGCTTTGAGGAGATTTTGACCAATGACGACCGAAACCGTTTTAGAGATTACCAACAACGAAGTGCGCGACGAAGATTTACCGGCGTTTCGTGATTTGAAATTTGAAAATATCAATCAATTAGAACTCGATCATCCGGGCGCGAGCGATGAAGATTATCGAACGCGCCGCGATCATATCGCCGGATTAGCGAAAAATTTCCGCGAGACAAGCGTGATTACCGATGTCGAATACACCGAAGAAGAGCAAAAAGTCTGGCAGATCGTCGCCACGAAACTCGAAGAAATTCAATCGAAACGCGCCTCGGAATTTTATCTCGATGCCAAGCGCAAACTCGGCATCACGACGGGCAAAATCCCGCAACTTTCCGAAATGAACAAACGTCTCAAAGAACTGTCAAACTGGCGGCTTGCGCCGATTGAAGGCTTGGTCGAAACGCGCGGATTTTTGTCGTGGCTCTCGTACCGCACGATGCTCTGCACCCAATATATCCGCCACACCTCGCGCCCCGAATACACGCCCGAACCCGACATCGTTCACGAAGCAATCGGACACATTCCGAATTTCACCAATCGCGGATTCGCCGATTTTTCCCAATTTATCGGACACGGCGCACGCATCGCCACCGACGAACAACTGGAAGAACTCGGCAGACTTTACTGGTTCACCGTCGAATACGGTTTGATCGAAGAAAACGGCGAAAATAAAGCCTACGGCGCAGGACTTTTATCATCTTTCGGCGAACTCGAACACGCCTTTACAAGCGAAGTCGAACGCCGTCCGTTCGATTTGAAACGAGTCGTCAAAACCGATTATTCATACTCCGATATGCAGCCGATTTTATACGTCATTCCGTCGTATGATTTTTTGAAGGAAACGACCAGAAAATATATCGAAAGTTTCGGCGAAAAGTAGTATTTTAGAGTTATGGAACCTGACGATTTAGTTAAATTGCCGTTGATAGCTTTAGGGTTTTGCTTTCCGTTTTTCTTCATTTACCTAACACTCAAATTATTTAACTGGAACGGACGGGAAAAACTGTTTTCCAATAGTTGGTTGGTTTATATTGTTTGGATAACTTCCGGTATTTTAATTTCAGCTTTTTCAGCCTTTTATAAAAGCAGTTTTCCTGTGTTTATCATAGGCTTGTTAATTGTTAATACATTGAATATTGCTACCGCTTTGCTACTGACGGCGAAAGAAAGAAAGTCGTTGAGCATTGCCGAAACTGCAATACCGATTCGTGAAAAAGTGAACAATCGGAAACTCTGGCAAACTTCATTTGCCGCTAATTTCGCAGCAATTTTGACGGTTATAGTCTTGATTTGGATGGTAAACGGTTCAAATTATATGATTGAAAAATTTCACCCAAAACCAAAGCCCAAAGATTATGGAATATATGACTAAACGCTTTTAATTTGAGTTCAAAGTATAACTTTATGGAAAATTTAATCGAATCGAACCCGAAAATAATGTTCGGCAAACCCGTAATTAAAGGAACGCGCATCACCGTTGAATTGATTTTGCAGAAATTAGCGGCTGGCGAAACGGTCGAGGATATTTTGTCGCAGCATCCGCGCCTGACGCGCGAGCAAATTCTGGCTTGTGTTGATTTCGCCGTCAAATCTTTGCAGTCTGATTTCGTTTATCCATTAGTTGCGGAAACTGTATGAGATTTTTGGCGGATGAAAATTTTGAACCGCAATTTGTTGAAAGATTGCGGCGCGAAGGTTGCGAAGTAATTTTTCTGGAAGAATACGAAGCCGGAATCGAAGACGCGGAAGTTTTGGCAATCGCCGTCAAAGAAAACGCCGTTGTCATTACCAACGACAAAGATTTCGGCGAACTCGTTTTTCGGCACAGCAAAGATTCAAAAGGCGTTATTCTTCTGCGGCTTTACGATTTGAAGCTGGCTCGACGAATCGAAATTACGATTAAAGTCATCCGCGAACACGAAGCCGAATTAGAAAATGCTTTTACGGTAATTTCGGAAAATTCCGTGCGAATCAGAAAGAGTTTTTAGAAAGTTTATGCGGCACATTCACCATTCAATTTTGCTTTTGATTTGCCTGATTGGTTTTGTTTGCGTCTTTTGTCGGGGCGCAGTCTTGAATTAAAATAAAAATATGGAAACAGTAAAAGTTACGAAATCTTTGGCGAGGAAAGTTGAAATTACCGCGAAACAAATGCGCGTTTCGAGCGACAAACTTGTTTCAATAGCATTAGAAGATTTTCTCGAACGCAAGCGAAATAACGAGCTGTTCAAAGCGATTAACGAAGCCTACAAAGACGAGGCGACGGCGGAAGAATCGGATGAGATTCGTCTGATGCAGAATAAATCATTTGAGGTTTTGGACGAATGGAAATAAGACAAGGCGATATATTTTGGGTTGATGTAAAAGAACCGCAAGCCTCTGAACCCGGATTTACGCGCCCGTTTGTCGTTGTTCAGAATAATCTGTTTAATCGCGGCAAGATAAATACGGTTTTAGTTTGCGCTTTGACCACGAATGTTTCACGCGCCGAAGTTCCGGGAAATGTGCGGCTTTACAAAATGGAAGCGAATCTGCCGAAACCGAGCGTGATAATCGTTTCACAAATGCTGACGTTAGATAAATCCAAATTGCGCGAAAAAATCGGAACGCTTTCAAAACGCCGCATTGATGAAATTTTCGACGGTATAAAATTCCTAACCGAACCGCGAGATGTTGACGAGGAGATCAAATAAAAATTTATGCGGCATATTCACCAATCAATTTTGCTTTTGATTTGTCTGACGGTTTTGTTCGCGTCTTTTGTCGGGGCGCAGGAAAAACAGTCAAAAAATTTGTTTTTAGTTAGTGTGAAAGGCAAGCAAGGTTTTATCGATAAAACTGGCATAATTGTTATAAAACCAATTTATGAACAAGTTCAAGAATTCGTCAACGGATATGCGCCTGTAAAAATTAATAGTAAATGGGGAATTATTGACGAAACAGGCAAGATAATTGTTAATCCGCAGTTTGATGAAATTCGCTGGTCTTTTCATGAGGAATTAACTTCTTTTCGGCTTGGTGAAAAGTGGGGCTACATAAATAAAAGCGGTGAGATAGTTATTAAACCGACTTTAAAATATGGTCATAGTTTCGATGACGGAAGAGCCGTCATTAATGTTGGTAAAAATAGCGAATTAAGACATGGAATAATTGATAAATCAGGCAAATTAGTTATAAGGCAGTTGTTTGAGTGGAGCGGTTGGTCGTTTAGCGAAGGATTATTAAGTGTAAAGATTGATGGCAAATGGGGATTTATTGACGTTGATGGAAAGATTGTAATTCCGGCAAAGTATAAAGATGCTCATGATTTTTCCGAAGGACTTGCAGCAGTGGAGTTCGGTGAAAATAAAAATCAATGGGGATTTATCGACAAAACAGGGAAGATTGTCGTTCAACCTCAATTTGAAGATAGCTGGTATTTTAATGACGGACTTGCTGCGATTGAAAAAGATCAGAAATACGGATTCATAGATAAGCAAGGTAAAATCATTATCGAACCGAAATTTGATTGGACTTATTCTTTTTCTGAAAATTTAGCGGCTGTAAGAGTTGACGGAAAGTGGGGATTCATTGATAAGACAGGAAAATTTGTCATTGAACCAAAATATGACGAAGTTTGGTCATTCGATAATGGTTTATGCGGAGTTGGAGTTGGTGAATGGAAAACCGACAAATCTAAAGATCCGCACAGATTTTCGATGCCGTATCTTGACGGTAAATGGGGTTATATAGACAAAACAGGAAAATACATTTGGCAACCGACAAAATAGAAATTTTATAAAGAGGCAATAATTATGACAGACGAAAAAAATCCATTAGGTTTGAAAAAGATACATCATCTCGAATTCTTCGTGGGCAATGCGAAGCAGGCGGAGTTTTATTATCGGAAGGCGTTCGGGTTTTCGCGGGCGGCTTACACGGGATTGGAGACGGGCAACCGCGACACGACGAGTTATGTGATGCGGCAGAATCGCGTCAATCTCGTTTTTACCACGCCGCTGTCGCCTGAACATTTCGGCAGCGAGCATATTAAAATTCACGGCGACGGCGTTTACGACATCGCGTTTCAGGTCGAAGATGCCGATCACGCTTACACGGAAGCGATCAGGCGCGGCGCGAAATCGGCGATGGAGCCGCACGATATGACGGACGAAAACGGCAGTGTCAGACGCGCGGCGATTCACACTTACGGCGACACGATTCATTCGTTTATTTCCTACGCGCCGCAGAAAAAACCGCAGCTAGTCGGCGAAACAATCGGCGACGCTTCGATGAATCTGACCGCCGTTTCACACGCGGCGGCGGCGGCGACTGCGCCCGAAGAAGAAAAATACTGTTATTCGGGGACGTTTTTGCCCGGATTCGCCGAGCAAATAGTCGCGGGCGAAGATGTCGGCGTGGTTTTGGTTGACCATACGGTTGGCAACGTCGAACTCGGCAAGATGAATTACTGGTGCGATTTTTACCGCGACGTTCTCGGATTTTTCCGCTATATCACGTTTGACGACGAAGACATTTCGACCGAATATTCCGCGCTGATGTCCATCGTCATGAGCGACGGCGGACACAATATCAAAATGCCGATCAACGAACCGGCGGAAGGCAAAAAGAAAAGCCAGATCGAAGAATATCTCGATTATTATAAAACGCCCGGCGTTCAGCACATCGCGCTGCTCTGCAAAGACATCGTTCCGACGGTCGAAAAATTACAGGCAAACGGCATCGAATTCCTGCGCGTTCCCGATTCATATTACGCCGAAATCCCTGAGCGCGTCGGCGAAATTGACGAAAATATCGAAGACCTGAAACGCCTCGGAATCTTAGTTGACTGCGACGAAGAAGGCTATCTCCTGCAAATCTTCACCAAACCCGTCGAAGACCGCCCGACCGTTTTCTTTGAAATCCTCCAACGCAAAGGCTGCAAAGGTTTCGGCAAAGGAAACTTCAAAGCTCTGTTCGTTTCAATCGAAGAAGAACAAGCAAAACGTGGTAATTTATAATCAGGTAAAAGATTATGTATAACTGTGAAATCGAGTTTGCAAATTTGAGTATCGGCTGGAGATTTTCATCTATGGCTTCGCAACTGCCTGCTCCGGGCAGCGAAGCCTTTGGTGTTTTGGTTAAAGGACTTCGACCTTTTGAGATAACGGCTCGTTCGATAAATTTGGAATCTCCAAGCTCAAATTTGGACGATGTTGCTATCACGATTAATTTATTAAATCCGCGGGTTACTTTGAGAATAGCTTACAGCGGAATTGATATTGATGTGAGAGATGTAGAAGACGAAGAAGTTGACCAAATTCTGCAAATTTTGAATGTAACTTTTCAAAGTCTAGAAAAGATTGATCCGGAATTTAAAGACGGAAACGGAACTGTTAAAATAAGTCTTCATACAAAACTTATAGATAAAAATGCTTCCGAATATATCTTTGAAAAAGTTTCGGTAAAACTAAATAATTTAAACATTAAGCCTGAAGCAACTGTTTTTTCTTTAAATTTTGACGAGATAACAAAACAATACCCAACCAAAGTAACCATTGCCGAATCGCTTGCTGTAAAAAACGGCTTGTTTTTAGAAATTAGTTATCAAAGCAAGAATTCCGCGAAAGAAGGAGAGACTAGAGAACCAATAGAATTTTTTCAACAACTTGGTGAACATTATCAAACAATTTTCTCTTTACTAGAATTAAATCCGATTGTTCAGGAGGAAAATTTATAATGCAGTTAGCGATAAACAATCAATTCGGTTTTTTTGTTCCGAGCAAGAGAAATTCCAATCAGTTAAGAAGGAAAAATAATGTTGAATCTGTAATTCCATCTCAACTAAAAGAACAGGAATTTAGAGATTCAGGTTATTTATTGGACTCACTTTCCGAACTTGTAACAAATCAATCTCTCACGCCTGAACAGATTGCCAAAGGTAAAACAAACACGGTTTTTGAAGAAATAAATACTTTGCCATCAAAATATGAAATCTCTAATTTTGAAGAAATCAAAAATTTCCTTTCCAAGAATCGTTTTTTAATCTCATTACTCGAAGAAATTCCGAGCAAAATTCATCAATACTTTGGTAGCAGTCAAAAATTAGCCTTACAAGTTATTCACGAACCGGATTTTCCCGAAGATTCTGAATTGTGGATTTTAGTTTTAACGGAGTTACCAGCAAAAGAAGCACGTTCAATTATGAACAGATTCGACAAAGACTGGTGGCTTAAAACCTTACATCAAGCTAGTTGCAAGCTAAACGTCGGAATTGAATATGTTTGATTGGAATGAATTCAAAATACTCGCCGAAAAATTAAAAGACGAAAAAGAGGAAGCCTCACAGCGCACAGCAATCAGTCGTCTTTATTATGCTATTTACTGGAAAGCGAGAATTCAAATAGTGAGTAAAGGTTATATTTACGACCGCTATAAGTCCTCGCACAAACAAATTTGGAACGAATACTTAAGTAGAGCCGACTTAGATAATCAAGATATTGGAAAGAAAGGCAAGGAATTGCACGAAAAGCGAATAAAAGCCGATTATTTTGACGAAATTAAAAAACTTGGTGATTTAGTAGAAGATTCGTTTCTTGTTGCAGATGAAATTCTTGAAACACTAAAAAAAGTATAAATTCACGAAAATGACACCGACGACGAGCGAAGAACAATTCAAATACAACAGCGGATTTTGCATAGACAAAACTCTCGCAAAAATTCAAAATAATCGTTAATGAAATCTCGATCCGCACGCAATCCGTTCAGTAATTTTTCGATCTCGCCGCGCGTTCAAACATCAATCGTTATTCCCGTCCGCGACGAAGCCGAAAATATCGAAAAAACTTTGGCGGCGTTTGTGCGGCAAGTTGATTTAAGCGGCAGAAAAATTAATTTTGAGACATTTGAAATTCTCGTTTTAGCTAACAACTGTACCGACGATTCCGTTAAAATAATCGAAAAATTTAAAGAGAAAAAACCTTTGCTCAATCTGCATTTAGTAGAAATCGAACTCGGCGCGGAAGATGCAAATATCGGTTTTGTGAGGCGCGTTTTGATGAGTGCGACACTTGAAAGATTGAAAAATCGAGGCGGCGTTTTGATGACGACCGACGGCGACACGATTGTCGCGGACGATTGGATCGCGGCGAATTTGAACGAGATTGAAAACGGCGCGGATGCCGTCGGCGGAAGGATTTTAATTTCCGACGCGGAACTCGAAAAAATGGACGCGCTCTGCCGCGAAACGCATTTGAAAGACGAAGAATACAGACTTTTGCTGGCGGAAATCGAATGTTTGATTGACGATCTGCCGTTCGATCACGCACCGCGACATCATCAACATTTTAACGGAAGTTTTGCCTGCACGACCGCAATTTACGAACTTGCAGGCGGCATTCCCGATGTTAAATTTCTCGAAGACTGCGCGTTTTTCGACAGTTTACAGCGGATTGATGCGCGTGTTCGCCACAGCCCGAATGTCAAGGTTTATACATCTTCACGACACGTCGGACGCAGCGAAGTCGGGCTTTCGTTTCAGCTCAATCTCTGGAAAAAGTTAAACGAAACGGGCGAAGATTTTATGGTCGAATCGGCTGATTCAATCGTCGAGAGATTTTCAATCAAAAAGAATTTGCGGATGATTTGGCGCAAGTTTGCGGAAAGTGAAAAGTTCAATTGGAGCGAAATCGAGTCAGTCGCCGAACTAAAATTTGTTCCGGCGGAAATAATTTTATACGAACTCAAAAAACGGCAGACTTTCGGCGCATTTTACGAAAACATTCGGGGCGCACAAACCAGCGAATGGTCGCGCAAATTTCCGCCCGTTGCACTCGATGCGGCTTTAAACGATTTGATGAATCGCGTGGAAAAATTTAACCGGGCAACGCCGCCCAATCAAGCGAAAACCTTCGCAAAAGATTGATTTCCCCTCGTTTTTTCTAAAATTTTTATAGTTTTTCCCAAACATCAATGCGGTATTTTTCTGCACGTTGACCGTTCAATTTCCGCATCTTTCCGGCGGCAAATTCGGCGAATGAATCGTGAACTTCGTCGCCGGTTTGCGGGTAATCGTGAACCGGCGGCAGCCAGTGAACGAGCGCGATTTGTCCGCTTTCGTCGAGATGCGCGAGCAGTTTTTCCATCGCCGTTTGCCAATCTTCCGGCGCGAGGTAATAGCCGACTTCGGAAACCAGAATCAAATCAAACTTTTCATCGGGAAATTCCTGCGGCACACTCATCTTTTCAAACGTAACCTGCGGCAGACTTTGACAGCGTTCACGCGCCTGCGCCAATGCTTTTTCGGAAACATCAACGGCTAATATTGTGTCGCACTTTGCCGTTAGTTTCTCCGTCAAAACGCCGATAGAACAGCCGATTTCAAATGCGTTTGCATAATGTTCACGAGGCAAAGCATCAATCGTCGTGGCATACTTTTTCGCTTCGTATTCGCTCGTCGTAAAATCCCACGGATCATCTTTCGCCGCGTAAACATCTTCAAAATATTTTTCGGTTAATGTTTGTTTTTGACTCATCTCACATTTATTTTTTTAGCCACAGATTTACACAGATAAAACAAAATTGAATTTATCTTTCTTAAATCTGTGTTTATCTGTGTAAATCTGTGGCAAAATTTTCTTCTCTTATTTCGTATCCTTTTCGTGTTTGTTCGTGGCTAATTTCTCTTATTTTGCTTTCAAATAAATCTCGAACGGCGCGGCGAAATTTTGTAAAACTTCTTCCGATAAACGAAAGCCTTCCGCGTCGTCGTTAATTAAATCCGTAACCTGCGAACGGTGTGCGCGAATCGCTTTTTGTTTCAAGTTGACGACCGAATTTATACCGAGCCGAAACGCTGTAACTTCTGATTCCAAAGGTGCGTCGCTGCTCGCCGCCAGTTCGTAAAGCCAGATCGGGTATTCGATAATCTGCTGATTTTCACTCTTTGCCGCGTTGAATAATTGATACGCCGCGCGATGATCGGGATGCGGATCGCGCCGCCACGGAACGAAAATCGTCTGCGGGTTTCTGTCAGATAAATACTCGCGGCAACGCTCAACAGTTTCGTCAAATTGCGGCGAATTTTCATCCGGCACATTGCGGTCTGGATAACGAAAAAATGTGATATTCAATTCGTCAACACCCAGAATTTGCGCCGCTTCCATTAATTCATTTTCACGAAGTTCGCGCAGTTTTTCCTTTGGAAATTTAACCGAATTCGGATGCGAAAGCGTGCCGTCGCTGACAACTAAAATTTCAACGTCCAAATTAAATTTCCGCAGCAACGCAATCGCGCCTCCGCAGCCTAGAGATTCATCATCTGGATGCGGGGCGATGAATAAAGTCTTGCCGAAAGTCTGGACAAATTCTTCCGGTTCGAGTTTGATTTTTTCCGTATCTGTGAGATTTAACTTTTGATTTTCCATCAATTTAGTTGATATAAAAAAAGTTCGGCAATCGCGTTTAGAGTTCAAACTTCAGTTTGTTCAAGCCCGCTGCACTTCGCTGGCGGACGTACGCTGAAGCGTGATTGCTGAACTTTTTAGTTTACAAGTAAAACTTTAATCAATTTTCTTTCTTTTTTTCGTCCCTTTCGCGTATTTCGCGGGCAAATTCTTCTATTTCCATAAATCATCGCCCGCTGTTTTACTTTCCAACGTGTAGCGTCCGGCATCGGCGAGCGCGGCATCAGGCGCGGGTTGGCGCAGGTAAATCGTCAGATCGCGGATGATTCGCTCGAAGTGAAACGGTTTATTTAAGCCGCGTGCGCCGACGCATTTTTGGCAGATATTCATTGTTTCGACACAGATTTTTTCAATCGCGGAACGCATCATATTGGCGTAGGCGAGAAAATTTTCGCTTTTTGCATCCGACGGATTTTGCATATATTCGTCGAGCTTTTCCGCCGCCGATTTAAGCCATAAATTGCCGGTTTCGATCAAAATCGCCATCTCGCCGAGCCGCATTTTTTGATACGGATCATCAATTCTACCGAGCATTTGCAGATATTTACGCGTTTCGTCAAAAATTGCTTCTGCCGCGCCGAATTGAACTGCCGCAAACCGAATCGATCCGCCGGAAAACCACGGCTGCTCGTAATAATTTCCGGGTGCGCCGATTAAATTTTCGCCTTCGATTTCCGCGCCCGTAAAATCCATTTTGAACGAGCGCGTCGCCCGCATTCCCATCGGATTCCACCACGAAGCATCGGATTTTGTCGCGGTTTCATCGAGCGGCACGACCGACATTTGCCAGCCGCCGTCGGGCATCGCGCCGTTGACAATCGGGCGCGTTACGAAATCCGTTCCGGTCGCAAAAGTCTTTGCGCCTTGAAAGCGAAATTTGTCGTTTTCGTGCGGAAAAATCTTCACACCGTCGCCTGCTTCCGTGTTCCAAACGCCGAATAATCTGCCGTCTTTCGCGTCATTTGAAAATCGTTCGATTTGCTTTTCCGAGCCGAAAAGTTTGATTAACAGCAGCGCGTTAAAATGACCTTCATAAACGCGCCCGACGACCAGATTGCCGCGCCCGAAATGTTTGAGAATCTGTAAAAGCGCGTGATTCGCGCCGGCTTCCAAACCAAGATTCGCGCCGCCGAATTTCTTCGGCAGAGGCGCGGACAGCAGAGAGTTTTCGGTGATTTTACGCAGCGTTTCAACCGGAAATTTTTCGACCGAATCGGTTGCCGACGCTTCCGTAAACGCTTCGTCGCCGATCTTTTTAGCGCGAAAAATCAATTCGTCAAGCGACAGTTTTTTTTCAACGGCAGCCGCCGCACCGATATTTTTTAATGTTTCAACAGGCATTTATTTAAGACTAAATTATCCGAAGAAATTAGGCAATAATTATTTTTTATCTGCAAAAATTGATTTCATCGGCTAACGGCTGATGAATTTCCCGGTCGCCGTTTTCGTCCGCGTAATCCCATAAACCGTTGTGACAATGGCGGTTGTCGTCCCATCCGGGATGATTGACGATTGGATAAAGACAAACTCCTTCGACCGAATAGCCGCGCGTCTCGGCGATTTTTGTCTGCTCGTAGATATACTTGAACCAATCGGCGCGGACATCGTTTTCGATGCCGGTTTCGGCGATGAAAATCGGTTTTTGGTAACGCGTTTTGTAGTTTTCGATCAACTCGTGAAACGGCTGATAATTTTTATGATGCCGGTAGATTCTACGCCCCGAAGGATGCCGCCATTGATTGTTGAAATAATAATTTAAGCCGATGATGTCGAGATATTGGGTTGCGCCGCCGAGTCCCGGTTCGCGTTTCCCGATCAGCATATCGAGCGCGTGAAACTGCGATTCGTGATAATTTTTCGCGTCATTGATTGTTCGCGGATTTTTACCTGAAGGCGCAATGCGAATCACCGGATCGGTTTGGACAAAGCGCGTGTCGGGAAATTTGGCGCGAATCGCGTCAATGGCAAAGATCGTCGCGCGAACCAACTGCCGTTTTAATTCGTCGCCGCGTCCGTGTTCGAACGGATAAAATCCGCCGACATCGCCGGCAATCCACGCGAAAAACGAAATTTCGTTGGTCGGGCAGAGATATAAAGTTTGGTCGGATTTACTTTTTAAATATTCGGCGACCGCGACGGAAAATTTGACGAAACGCTCGACGAATTCGGGCGCAAAAATGTCTAAATCGTCGGGAAAACCGTAGTGAAACAGATCCCATATAATTTGTATGCCGGTTTTTGCGGCGGCGTTCGCCTGATTTTCGAGGCTTGAAAAATCGTATTCGTAAGGAGTTTTTTCGATCAAGTGCCAGCGTACGCCGTCACGCGCCGTTTGCATTTCGACGCTCAAAAGCCTTTCATAATCGCGTTCGGCAAGTTCGTCGTGGCGCGTTTCGGCGATCACGTCAACGCGCCCTTTTTTATGATTGCGATGCGTCGAGCATTCAAAACCGCCCATTAAATAACTTTGAAACATAAGATTTAAGGTTAAAAAAATCGAAGCGGTTACGTCAAGAGCCTGAACTGGAGCGCAAGCATCCCGGTTGCAATGAGCGCACACTTCGGCGCGAAAATTAGCGTTTATGTAGAAATGAAGTTGAAAGTAATCAAACGCATTTACGTCGCTAAAAAACGCGATGTAGCGAAGCAAGCAAGCGAGGAAGGTCTTGCGTTCCAGTCAAATCACTTAATTTTTTCAAATTAGCGATTCTTTACAGAGCTTTTGAGATAGTGATTGATTGTCTTATAGCATTCGCAGGTGAATTCTTCGAGACCTTGGCGGTTGAGAATTTTGACCGTCCCGCGATTGTAGGAAATGAAGCCTTTTTTCTGTAAATCATTGGCGTTTTTGCTGACTGTCGGGCGGTGAACGCCGAGCATTTGCGCGATAAATTCCTGTGTCAAATTCAGTCTTTCGCTCGCGCTGCGGTCATCAAACATCAGCAGCCAACGCGCCAGACGCTGGTCAATTTTGTGATGACACAGACAGGCGGCGTTTTGCGAAAGCTGCGCGACAAAAGAATAAATATGACGCAGGGCGGCGTTGCGAAACCGTTTGTTTTGCTCGAACAATTTAGCGAATTCGGCAACCGGCAGACGAATGATTTCGCCTGACAATTGAATCGTTGCTTCGAGCGGTGAAAATTCCTCGGAAAAAATTATTGCCGCGCCCGAAAGTCCTTCACAGCCGATAATTCCCGCCTCGACCGTATCGCCGTTTTCCAAAACCGTGACAATCGAAATAACGCACGTTTCGGGAAAATAGACGTAGGCGATTTTTTCTTCGGGATAATACAAAACTTTACCGAGCGGCAATTCCAATTTCTCCAAATATTTTGCGATTCCCTCGTGTTCATCGGCGGTTAATGAATTTAATATTGAATTTTTGGAAGTAAATTCTGATTTCATATTTTTTTTTACACTATGTAATTAACCTGACGGAGTTTCTGAAACTTTACTTGTAAAATATTTCACATACTGCGGCGTAAATAAAACGATTCTTTTCCGGGAATTGGACTAAAAAATTTTGCCGCGAATCTTTAAATTAGAACAAAGGAAGTTTAACATATTGGAATTATCAAAGACGGAAAATAACATTTTTTTTGTTGCACACACGCTGGATGTCGTGTGTTTATCGCATTTGCGTTGGGATTTTGTTTACCAAAGACCGCAGCATTTGATGAGTCGTTTTGCAGAAAACGGGCGCGTTTTTTACTTTGAAGAACCGATTTATATTGACGGCGAAACTCATCTTTCGGTCACACCGCGCGGCGAAAATTTATTTATCTGCGTTCCGCACATCAATCACGCCGACGGTCTGGAAATAGGCACTTACGAAATCGAGCGCGAAATGCTCGATAATCTGATCGCCGAAAATAATCTCGAAAATTTTATCGAATGGTATTACACGCCGATGGCTCTGGAATTTGCCGCGCATTTGAAACCTGCGATGACGGTTTTCGATTGTATGGACGAACTTTCGGCGTTCAAAAATGCGCCGCCGGAATTGCTCGCAAATGAACAAAAAGTAATCGAACGCGCCGACCTTGTTTTTACCGGCGGACAGAGTTTATACGAAGCGAAAAAGGATCGCCACAGATGGGTTTATGCGTTTCCGTCGAGCATTGATGTCGAACATTTCAAATCGGCGCGAACGATTAAAAACGAGCCGGACGATCAGGCGAAGATTCCTGCGCCAAAACTCGGCTTTTGCGGTGTGATTGACGAACGAATGGACACGGTTTTGCTTGCTGAAATGGCTGATCTGCGTGCCGATTGGCAGTTTGTAATGATCGGTCCGGTTGTCAAAATCGCGCCCGAAGATTTGCCGCGCCGCTCGAATATTCATTATCTCGGCGGCAAAAATTACGACGAACTGCCCGCGTATCTGTCAGGCTGGAACGTCGCGCTGATGCCTTTTGCGATTAACGAATCAACCAAATTTATCAGCCCGACGAAAACGCCCGAATATCTGGCGGCGGGAAAATGTGTCGTTTCCACGCCGATTCGTGATGTCGTCCGACCTTACGGCGAACAAAATCTGGTTTCAATCGCTTCGACGGCGGAGGAATTTGTCGCGGCGGCGGAAAAGATTTTAGAGCGCGGAAACTCTGACGATTGGCGCAAAAGAGCCGACGAGTTTCTCTCGAAAATTTCGTGGGACAAAACTTACGCGCAAATGCGTGAATTAATTGACGAAACGGCTGACGCGCATCGAAGTGCGCCGGCACAAAAAGTTTGAAAAGATTGTCTGAAGATTGATTTTTGGGTTGTTTGAAATAATTTAATTTTCAGACAAATTCAATGTTTGAAAATAATTTTCATTATTTTTATAAGACGGAGAAATAATGTATCTACGCGAAGAAACTTCACGGTATAAAAGTTGCTTGTGATATTTTTCGCAAACTTAATTAAGGAACAAGGTTTAAGAACAGGGGGAAGGAAAAATGTTTGATTATTTGATTGTCGGCGCAGGTTTTGCCGGCAGTGTCTTGGCGGAACGCCTTGCAAACGGTTCGGGGAAAAAGGTTTTGATCTGCGACAAACGTCCGCATATCGGCGGCAATGCGTATGATTTTTATAACGACGAAGGTGTTTTGATACACAAATACGGTCCGCATATTTTTCATACGAATTCGCGCGAAGTTTTTGATTATCTCGGCAAATTTACCGAATGGCGCGATTATCAGCATCGCGTTCTGGCGCACGTTGACGGAATGCTCGTGCCGATGCCGATCAATCTCGATACGATTAATAAACTTTACGGGCTGAATTTAACCTCTTTTGAAGTCGAAGAGTTTTTTGCCTCGAAAGCTGAGAAACGCGAACGTCTGCGAACTTCGGAAGATGTTGTAGTCTCGAAAGTCGGGCGCGAATTATACGAAAAATTCTTCAAAAATTACACCAAAAAACAGTGGGATTTAGACCCGTCGGAACTCGATGCAAGCGTTACTGCACGCGTCCCGACACGCACGAACCGCGACGACCGATATTTTACCGACGTTTATCAGGCGATGCCAAAACACGGCTTTACCAAGATGTTCGAGAAGATTTTGGATCATCCGAATATCAAGATTTTGCTCAACTGCGATTACCGCGAAATCGCCGAAAAAATCAGTTTCCGCGAAATGATTTATACGGGTCCAGTTGATTCATTTTTCGATTATCGCTACGGAAAACTGCCGTATCGCTCGCTCGAATTCAAACACGAAACGCACGACACCGAGCAGTTTCAAACTGCGCCGGTCGTCAATTATCCGAACGAGCAGGCATACACGCGCATCACGGAATTTAAATATCTGACCGGGCAGGAACACCGCAAAACGAGCATCGTTTACGAATATCCGCAGGCGGAAGGCGATCCGTATTATCCGATTCCGCGCCCGGAAAACGCGGAGATTTATGCGAAATATAAACAGCTTGCCGATGCGGAAAAAGACGTGCATTTCGTCGGACGGCTGGCGACATATCGTTATTACAATATGGATCAAATCGTCGCGCAGGCACTGACGACCTACGGCAAAATCGAAGGAATGAAACGCAAGGAAGCGACTGTTTTAACGATGCCGAAAACTGCTGTCAACGGAAAGGTTGTGACAAACGGAAACAGCGCGTATCAAATCGCGGCGGGCAGCGTTCAGTAAAAAATGTTGCGGCAAAACAAAATTAAAAATTTATAATCAAGGGAAAATATAAGATGAATAACAAAGGACAGGCAATAGATTCAAAAGGAACATCGGCGGAAGACGCTTTTGAGATGCTCGATAATTTATGCGAAAACGGCTTTGAAGGCGACGTTTCAAAACTCGCGCTCGCACTCGGCAGAGACGAAGACGAAATCAATTCATTTTTCGACGGTGAGCAAAATATTGACGAAGATTTACTGATGAAAATTCGCGGCATCGCAGAAGAACGCGGCATCGGAATCGAATAATCAACAACCAAAATATAAATTAAAAAAGGCGGACGCAGAAAATATGTGTCTGCCTTTTTATTTAACCGATTCAAACATCAAAGCCGAAAAAATCCCTGCCGCGTCAATAATTTGAATTAAATCCGCAAAATTCTGTAAAATGAAATAAGGCATAATTCAATTTCCGTTTCGCGTTTTTTTACCTTAAAACTTTATGACAACGACCGCAGACGAAGAACAATTCAAGTATCAAACGGGTTTCGGCAATGAATTTGCAACCGAAGCCGTGAAAGGCGCGTTGCCGATTGGACGAAATTCGCCGCAGGTTGCGCCGCTCGGACTTTATGCGGAACAGTTTTCGGGGACGGCTTTTACTGCGCCGCGCAGGGAAAATAAACGAACCTGGACGTATCGCATTCGCCCGAGCGTAACGCATAAACCGTTTTTGCGGCTTGATAATAATTTGCTCGTTTCAAAGTTTGACGAAATTGAAACCACGCCGAATCAACTGCGCTGGAATCCTTTGCCGATGCCAACTGAAGAAACGGATTTTGTTGACGGTTTGACGACGATGGCGGGAAACGGCGATTTGTATTCGCAGCACGGAATCGGCGTTCATATTTTCGCTTGTAACAAAGATATGTCGGACAGATTTTTCTATAACGCCGACGGCGAAATGCTCGTCGTGGCGGAGAAAAATCGCGTCAGATTTTTAACTGAATTGGGAATTATCGAAATCAAATCCGGCGAAATTGCGGTTTTGCCGCGCGGGTTAAAATTCCGCGTCGAATTGCCTGACGGTGAAGCGCGTGGTTATGTTTGCGAGAATTACGGACAGCAATTTCGTCTGCCCGATTTAGGTCCGATTGGGGCGAACGGATTAGCCAACGCGAGAGATTTTGAAACGCCGGTTGCGTGGTTTGAAGACATTGACGGCGAGTTTGAATTGACGGCGAAATTCGGCGGGAACTTGTGGTCGTGTCAGATAGACCATTCGCCGCTCGATGTCGTCGCGTGGCACGGAAATTACGCTCCTTACCGATACGATTTGCGGCGATTTAATACGATTGGTTCGATTTCGTTCGATCATCCAGACCCAAGTATTTTCACGGTTCTAACGTCGCCGTCGCCGGAAATCGGCGTTGCCAATTGCGATTTCGTGATTTTTCCCGACCGTTGGTTAGTAGCGGAAAATACGTTTCGTCCGCCGTGGTTTCACCGCAACATTATGTCGGAATTTATGGGTTTATGCTTCGGTCAATACGACGCGAAGGAAGAAGGTTTTGTTCCGGGCGGCGCATCTCTGCACAATCAAATGTCGGCGCACGGACCTGATGCCGAAGTTTATGAAAAAGCCTCGAATGCCGAGTTAAAACCGATGAAATTGTCTGGAACAATGGCGTTTATGTTCGAGTCGCGCTACATCATTCGCCCGACCGAATATGCGATGCAGACGAGCGAATTACAGCACGAATACTTTGAAGTGTGGCAAAAACTTAAAAAGAATTTTAGTATGTAGCTATGTTATCGCTGAAAAATCAAACTTACACGCTCGAAGAATATCTCGAACTCGACCACAACAGCGAAAAAAAATCGAGTTTCGGGACGGCAATGTCTTTACGCTTGCCGGTGTCAGCGAAGCGCACGACCGTATTCAAAGTAATGGACATTTTTATCTTCGTCTGAAACTTCGAGAAAAAAACTGCCGCATATTTCTTTCCGATATGCGCGTTGACGTGCCTGATTATCCGCCGTATCGCTATCCCGACTTGTCGGCTTTGGGCGGCGAATCTAAATTTAAGCAGACGGGAAAACAGCAGATTTTGGTCAATCCTTCGCTAATCGTCGAAATTTTATCAGGTTCGACCGCCGAATTTGATCGCGGATATAAATTTACTTATTACAAATCCATCAAAAGTTTTACGGAATATATTCTCATCGCACAGGATCGTCCACACATTACGCAGTTTATTAAGCAGTCAGATAATTCTTGGCTGCAACACGAATTCAGCGATTTGACGGATAAGTTTTATCTCGAATCGCTCGAATGCGAACTTGCTTTGGCAGAGATTTACGAAGCCGTCGAATTTCCTGATATTTCGCCGGAATTTAATTTAATTGTTAGTGAAGAGAGATAAAAAAGGCTTGATTAAAATCAAGCCTTTTTTGGTGAAAATTATTTGAATTTCGGATGCTTGGTGAGAGAAAAATATAGAAATAAAATTCCTGACGAAATACTAAATGTGATTAAAAATATGATTGAGTATTCGTAAAAAATACTGCAAATTAAATCGTTTATATTTACAGAAACTTCCTGATTAATCGAATTAAATTGATTATCAAAGCGGCGGAACTGTATAAAATCGTCAAGACCATCAATCGCCGCAGATAAAATCGCTGATATAAAAAATAATTTCGCAAAGAGTTTCAGCGATAATTTATTTTTGATGATTTCCTGTAGCATCATAAATTTCGATTTTGTTGTCTATCCCATTTCCGACTCGTCAATATCGAAATTGGCGTAAACCTTTTGCACGTCTTCGTTATCGTCAATCGCTTCGTAGAGTTTGAGCATTTTTTTCGCGTCTTCGCCGGTTAGTGCGATGTAGTTTTGCGGAATCATTGAAACTTCCGATGCCTGCGGTTCGATGCCTGCGGCTTTGAGCGCGGTTTCGACCGATTCGTGGTTTTCGGGCGCGGTGTAGATTTCGTAAACGTCGCCTTCGTCCTGCATATCGTCCGCGCCGGCTTCAGTGACGATTTCAAAGAGTTCGTCTTCGGATTTCGTCTCTTTATCCACGACGATATAGCCTTTTTTGTCGAACATCCACGCGACCGAACCGGCTTCGCCCAAATTTCCGCCGTTTTTCGAGAACAAATGACGCAGTTCGGCGACCGTCCGGTTGCGGTTGTCGGTCATCGTTTCGACCAAAACGGCAACGCCGCCGATGCCGTAGCCTTCGTAGGTGATTTCGTCGTAATTAACGCCTTCGAGTTCGCCCGTGCCGCGTTTGATGGCGCGGTCAATCGTGTCGTTCGGCATATTGACGCTTTTTGCATCAATTACACATTTTCGCAAACGCGCGTTCTGGTCAACGTCGCCGCTGCCGCCGACCCGCGCCGCGACCGTGATTTCTTTGATGAGTTTCGTAAAAATTTTGCCGCGTTTCGCGTCCAACGCGCCTTTTTTATGCTTGATTGTGTGCCACTTGGAATGTCCAGACATTGATTGGATACCTTTTTATTGATTGATTTAATATGAAAAGTTTGAATATATCACGCCGATTTTTCTTTCCGCAAACCGACAAATTTACATTTATTTTAGCGTCTCTTCACGCAAAGTTCATTTCGAGAGAGTTTAATAAAGCAAAAACAATGAGAAAAGATACGACAATTCTACTTTTATGCGCTTTGTTTTTGGCGGCGGACATTTTTTGCTTTGATGAATTATGGCGATTCCGACAAACGCTTGACGGCACATATTTTACCGCGATGTTGTTTTGCCAAATAGTTTCGGCGGTGACGCTTTCGGCTTTAGCTTTGGAAATCTCCCGGAGAAAATTTTCCCGGATGCGAAATATCAAAATAATTCCCGAATTTTCCCGAATTTTCCGCCGTTTATTTTTATCTGTTTTGACTTTGAAGTTTGTCCGCCGATAATTTCGACGGCGGCTTTGGAAACGTCGAAAACTCTCGCCAAAAGTTTGATTAATTCCGCGTTTGCCGCGCCGTCAACCGGCGGCGCGGCGATTTTGACTTTTAATGCGCCGCCGAGTTCGCCGACAATTTCGCTTTTCGAGGCTCGCGGCACGACGCGCACTTTGAAAATCAGCCCGTCAGCGGTTTCGGTGTATTCGATCACCCGACAAAAGTCCGCAGGATAATATTCTGCACGAAACCGATTAAAATCAGCAGAATCATCGCTGAAATATCGAACATTCCGACCGGCGGAATCAATCTTTGCACGGGCAGCATAATCGGATCGGTAACTTTTTTGACGAACCCGAAAAACGTGTTGCCCGTAAAGACGAACCACGTCGAAATAAAGCGCAGAAAGATAAACAAAACCAGCAAACTGAGCATTCCGTAAAGTATAAAACCGATGATAATTTTCGGATTTCCGAGCGCAATGCCGCGCGTTAAACCGTCAATCACGAAAAACGTGCTGTAAACGATTTGCAGAGCAAAATAAGTCAAAACGCCCGCGATAATGCCCGTCAAAATCGGCGCGTATTTGGGATCAATACGAAAATTCGCCAGAAAACGCGCCGCCGGATAAACGAATCGGTCGGTGCTTTTTTTGAGTTTGCAGGAAAATTTGCCGACCGCGCCGAACGGATTCGGATCGGCGAAATTAAACGCCAGACGCAGCAGCATCAGCGCGAGAAAAATCAGGAAAACTGCGGTAAAAAGCCAAGAGATCAGCGGATAAATTGTTTGAGTCAACATATTTTTAGACAAATGCCGCGCTTGATTTTGGAGCGGTTGGCAGAACACTTTTTAGACGGATGCGGGACGCTTGCGCTACGTCAGACGGACGCGGGACGCGCCCGATACTGCAAGCGGGACGCTTGCGTTACCTTTGCACGATGCGTTACCTTTCGCGTTTGCCGAAGATTGCCGTCCCGACGCGGACGACGGTTGCGCCTTCTTCGACGGCGATTTCGTAATCGTGGCTCATTCCCATCGAAAGTTCGCCGTCAGGCAAAAATTCGTCGCGGATTTCGCGCAGGTTTTTGAAAAACGGACGGACATTTTCCGCGTCTTCAAAATACGGCGGAATAATCATCAAACCGTCCAGACTCAAATGTTTGCACGTTTTGGCAAATTCAATCAATTCGGGCAGTTCACTTACTTCGATGCCGTTTTTGGTCGCTTCTTTTGCCAAATCAATCTGCGCGAAAACCGAAAGTTTTTGTCGGTTTTCCTCAACACATATACGTTCGAGACGCATCGCCAGTTCGAGCGAATCGAGCGTTTGAATGACATCGAAAATTTTGACGGCTTTGCGGGCTTTGTTCGACTGCAAATGTCCGATCAAATGCCATTCCGCCTTTTCACGCCCGATTTCATTGATTTTGGCTTCGGCTTCCTGAATTTTATTTTCGCCGAAAACGCCTGCGCCCGCCGCGATTGCCGTTTGGATTAACGCCGACGGATGAGTTTTGCTGACGGCGACGAGTTTGATTTCGTCAGCATTTCTGCCGACTTTCCGTGCCGCCTGCGCGATTTTATTTCTGACCGCCGACAGATTTTCCGACAGATTTTCGCTCATTGAGTTAATCATAAGAAATTGCGCGAATTTATACCAATCAAAGCGGTTTCAACCAAAACGTCGGCGGCAAATTCGGTATTATTGGCATCTTTTCGCTGATTGTGTAAGATGGCGGAAAGAAAAGGTTGAAGTATGAGTGATAAATGACGGGTTAAAAGTCAGAACCGCCTGAGGTAGCGGGCGGTTTAGGCTAAGTTACCGGATTGCTAAAGTTAAACCATTCGCTACCGCAAAGAGTTCTGACCTGTTTGTAAAGCACTTAATTTGACAACGCGTAACCAAATGAAAAAAAAATATATTTTAGCGATTGACCAAGGCACGACGAGTTCGCGGACGATTGTTTTTGACAAAAAAGGCACGATTGTTTCAGTCGCACAAAGTGATTTGACGCAGATTTTTCCGCGTTCCGGTTGGGTTGAACACGATGCGGTTGAAATTTGGTCAACGCAGTTTGAAACGGCAGTCGAAGCCGTCGCCAATGCCGACATCAACAGCGATGAAATCGCCGCCATCGGCATTACGAATCAGCGCGAAACCGCCGTCGTTTGGGAACGCGCGACCGGCAAACCGATTCATAATGCAATCGTCTGGCAAGACCGCCGGACATCCGAATTCTGCAACGAATTGAAAGCTGACGGAACGGATAAGTTAATTCGGGGAAAAACGGGTTTGGTTGTTGATGCGTATTTTTCCGCGACGAAAATTCGCTGGATTCTCGACAATGTTGAAGGTGCGCGGGCAAAAGCTGACAGCGGCGAACTGTGTTTCGGGACGATTGACAGTTGGCTTTTGTGGAATCTGACACGCGGTCGAGTTCACGCAACCGATGTTTCAAACGCTTCGCGGACAATGCTTTGCAATATTCACACGCCCGGATGGGACGGCGAATTGCAGGATATTTTCGATGTTCCGGGCAATATACTTCCCGAAATCAGAAGCAGTTCGGAAGTTTACGGTTACGCTGAAAATATTTTCGGAAATTCTAAAATTCCGATTGCCGGAATCGCAGGCGATCAGCAGGCGGCGTTGTTCGGACAGATGTGTCTGAGCGAAGGCTTGGTTAAAAATACCTACGGCACGGGTTGTTTTATGTTGATGAATACCGGCGAAAAGGCGATTCCTTCGACCAATAATTTATTGACGACCGTGGCGTGGAAAGTCGGCGGCGTGACGAATTACGCGCTCGAAGGCAGCGTATTTATCGCCGGTGCAGTCGTTCAATGGCTGCGCGACGGGTTGGGAATCATCAAAAATTCGTCGGACATTGAAACACTCGCCCGGAAAGTCGTGAGCAGCGAAGGCGTTTATCTCGTTCCGGCGTTTGCCGGACTCGGTGCGCCGCATTGGAATCAGGAAGCTCGCGGCACGATTGTCGGGTTGACGCGCGGTTCGACCGACGCACACCTCGCCCGCGCCGCGCTCGACAGCATCGCTTTTCAAACGATGGACGTATTGAAAGCGATGGAAGCCGATTCGGGGATTTCGATTAAAGAACTGCGCGTTGACGGCGGCGCGACGATCAATAATGCGTTGATGCAGTTTCAGTCGGATATTCTAAATACGAACGTCGTCCGCCCGCAAATCACGGAAACGACGGCTTTAGGCGCGGCATATTTGGCAGGTTTGGCGGTCGGATTTTGGTCGAGCGTCGAAGAAATTCAAAATCACCGGCAGATCGAGAAAACATTTGCGCCGCAGATGGACGCGGAAAAACGCGCACAAATATCGAAAGATTGGCAAAGAGCCGTCAACGCCGCCAAAGCGTGGGCAAATGATGTAAAAAATTAGAAAATTGCAGAGTTGTTGGAAATAATAGACTTTGACAGTTCAAAATATCAGGTTCAAACCGCAATTTTTTCGGTTCGAACTTTGCCGTGAGCGGCGGATGCGCTTCGTCGAAAGATATTTTGCTCGACGGCGTAGCCGACACGCACAACGTCCGGGTTGCCAATCACGCCGGCGTAAAGCGTCCGTTGGCGGGCATTGCGGGTGCGTTGATGTATAAAAAAGTTTCCGACGGAATTTTCATCGAAGTCGGCGTAAATTTTTTTTCACATCAATTGAATAACTGAAAACCTTAAAAATGCGCTCAAAAATCATTTCGCCGAATCATCTTTGAGACAATAACGGAGCAGGCGTATGATGTCGTTATGAACAATTCCGATTATTCCGATCTTGACGCGGAAATTATTGATATTACGCCGAAGCTCAAACGCGGCGGCGGCGGCGGGAAATTAAAATGGTTTGTTTTCGCAGCGGTAGTTTTGTCGTTCGTCGCACTGTTTGAAGGCATCGGTTTATACACCGAATCTTTGTGGTTCGATTCGCTCGGTTTTGTTTCGCGTTTTTGGTCGGTTTTGGTTCTCAGGTGCGGTTTATTTGTCGTCTTCGGAGTTTTGACGTTTCTGATTTTGCGCGGCGGATTTTACGCGCTCGAACGCTTTTTCGGTTTGGACAAACTTGCGCCGCGAATGATTATCGTCAACAAACTGCCGGTTGACGTTAATCCGTCACGTTTTCTCAAGCCGCTCGCATGGGTTGTCGCTTTGTTTTTCAGCGTCAGTTTCGCGTTCGGTTTGAGCGAAGACTGGCAGACGTGGACGCTTTTTCTGCATCAGCCGCTGACGACTGCCGTTGATCCGATTTTCGGTAATTCAAACGGCTTTTATCTATTTTCGCTGCCCGTTTATCAATCAATTTTCTCGTGGCTGATCTCGCTTTCCGTGATTCTGCTGATCGCTTCGATTGTCTGCGCCGTTTTATCAGTCGTTCCGCAGCCGACGGTAATTAGTGAAAAGCCGCAGCCTTTTACCGGTTTTGGAACACGCGCTTATTCAGCCGTTTCAGTCGTGCTTGCCGCACTTTTGATATTTATTGCCGGACAGGTTTTTCTTTCGCGCTACGGTTATTTATGGACGGATCATTCGTCGTTCAGCGGTGTCACATATACGGAAGCCAATTATTCGATTCCGGGCTTAACCGCCGTGACGATTGCGTTTTTAGTTGCCGCGATTTTGCTTTTCGTCAACACTTTTTCCAAAAAAGGCGCGAAATTGATGATTGCCGCGCTCGTTATTCCGTTTGCGGTGTTCGTCGTTGCGACAATTTTAATTCCTTCTTATATTCAAAATTTCGTCGTCAAGCCGAACGAACTCGGGCGCGAAACGCCGTATATCGAACATAATATCGCGGGAACGCGAACGGGTTTCAACATCGAAAAAGTCGAATCGCGTGAATATGCGGCGGACACTTCCAACACGGCTTTTAATCTCGATGCAAATCGTTCCACACTTGCCAATATTCGGCTTTGGGATTGGCACGCGCTGCAAGATACGCTGCGGCAGATTCAGGAGATTCGCACTTATTACGATTTTCCCGACGTGGACGTTGACCGCTATAAAATCAACGGCGAAATGCGCCAGGTGATGACGGCGACGCGCGAAATGGATGTTAATAAACTGCCCGAACAATCGCGCAATTGGATCAATGAACGGCTTGTTTATACACACGGTTACGGCGTGACGATGAATCCGGTCAACGAATTTACCAACGAAGGCAAACCGCGTTTCATTCTCTCGAATATGCCGATTGAATCGAGCGGCGACCTCAAAGTCACGCGCCCGGAAATCTATTTCGGCGAGCGCACGGACACGGATGTTTACGTTAATACGAAACAGCGCGAATTCGATTATCCGCAAGGCGAAAATAACAATTATACGAATTATCAGGGCGACGGCGGTTTTGCGGTCGGCAGCGGTTTGCGCCGTTACGCGATTGCGTGGGAAACGGGCGATTTGTCGAAACTTCCCTTTTCCGACGACGTGACGGCGGAAAGCCGCGTGCTTCTTCATCGCAACATTGCAGATCGTCTGAATCGCGTCGCGCCGTTTCTCAGCTACGATTCCGATCCGTATATCGTTGTCAACGACGACGGACGTTTGTTCTGGATGATTGACGCTTACACTTCGAGCAATCGCTTTCCGTATTCGCGTCATTACCCGGCGAACGGCAAAACGGTTAATTACATTCGCAACAGCGTCAAAATTTCGGTTGACGCATACAGCGGCGCGGTCAGTTTTTATGTGTTCGACGATGCCGACCCGATTATTGCGGCGTATCGTGCGGCGTTTCCCGAACTTTTCAAAAACGCCGACGCAATGCCCGCCGGACTTCGCGCTCACGTTCGTTACCCGGAAAGTTTAATTAAAACGCAGGGCGACGTTTTCGGTCTTTATCACACGCAAAACGCGAAAACATTTTTCGGGCGCGAAGACGTTTGGAGCATCGCCCGCGAAGCGGCGATCAATACGGACGCGAATAAAGCCAATCCGCAGCAGCAACAGCCGACTCAGCCGCTCGACCCGTATCAGGTTTTAATGTCGCTGCCCGGAGAGCAGTCAAATACCGAATTTGCACAGGTGCTGCCGTTCACACCGGCGAACCGCAATAATATGATCGCGTGGATGGCTGGACGTTCGGACGGCGCGGCTTACGGACAACTGCTCGTCTATAATTTCCCTTCATCGCGCGTCATTGACGGACCTTCGCAGATCGAAGCCCGCATAGATCAGGACGCGCAGCTTTCCGGTCAAATCACGCTCTGGAATCAGCAAGGCTCGAAGGTTAAACGCGGCAATTTAATCGTAATGCCGATTGGCACGGGTTTGCTGTTCGTCGAACCGATTTACCTGCAAGCCGAACGCAGTCCGATGCCCGAACTGCGCCTCGTCGTGCTGGCAACGCAGGAAAAACTTACCTACGCCGGGAATTTTGAAACGGCTTTAGCGCAATTATTAGGTGTGCCGTCAAAGGATAATTCCAAAGATACCGCAACCAAAAAACCGGACGGCACAGACACCAAACCCGCCAACGCTCCGCAGTCAACCGACGAATTAATCAAACAGGCGGCGCAAACATTCAATGATTATCAACGCCTGACGAGCGAAGGAAAATTAGGCGAAGCCGGACAAAAACTCGAAGAACTCAAACGAATTTTAGGAGAAGCGCAGTCAAAGTAAAATTGCCCGCGCAGTTGTCGGATGGTCAATCTATTGATGTAACGCTCCATTCCGTTTCGCGTAAGTTCTAACTACAAAAAGCCGACTCGTGATGAGTTTTAAAAAGGGAAAATCGAACTGACAAAGTTCAAGTCTTGCTGATTTTTTCTCTGTGTGTTTCTCGTTTTAGTAGTTCAGATAAGCATCAAAAACCCAACCCGTCTGATTATTATACGAAATTAGACACCAGCGTCCTTTTTTGCCGTCGGCGGTTTGTCCGGGATTTTGACATTTGCCAAGCAGATTAACGGTTGCGCCGGTCGGAATTTTAATAAGCTGCACACCTGTTTTGACGCTCGGTTCGGTGCGGAGCGAGAGAAAACCGTCGCCGGTCGGCGCGACGCCGGCGGTTGGTGCTGACGAAGGCGCAACGGGCAAAGATGTCGGTTTTTGATTCCCGAAAGGCAATTTGGCGGGCGTTTGATTTTGCTTTTTCTGTTCGGCGAGTTGCTTTTCGAGATTGGCGAGTTTGCCGTTGATGTCATCGGTCACGGCGGTATTATTCGGCGGCGTGGGCGTTTGACTATTCGGAGTCGTGTTGGCGGAAACAACGGCTGAATCAGGTTTGCTGCCGAACGGCACGAAAAGGTAAATCGCACCGGCAACGCCGATAAATGCCAAAAACAATGCAGCCAGCAAACCTGCGATCAGCAGCGGACTACAGCCTTTTTTGCTTGGCTGTTCCGTTTTTAATGCAGTTGCGATTGTTTCGTCACTTTTATTTTGCAGATCAAAATGCAGCCGGTGAGTGTCGGCGTTCATTTCGATGGTTTTCGCATCGCTATTTTCAAAATTTAATTTCGCACCGTCAGACAAACAAAATTGCAGCGTATCGTCGGTATAAGTTGTTCGGCAGACCGGGCATTGTTTCATAATTTGAAATTAAAGCAAATGTTGGACGTTTTCGAGCCGCTTATTTGCTAACGACCGAATATTCGATGCGGCGGTTGAAAAATCTGCCGTCTTCGGTTTCGTTGGTCGTTTTCGGCTTTGTTTTGCCGTAACCTTTTGTTTGCAGCGTTTCGGGACGCACACCGAATTTGATGAGCGCGTTTTTGACGGCGGTCGCACGGCTTTCCGAAAGCGTCTGGTTCGACGTATCGCTGCCGATATTATCGGTATGTCCGCCGACTTCCAAAATGACGGACGGCGGCAGTTTTTTGATAAAATTCGAGCCTTTCTGCAAAGCCGCGAGACGCACGGGCGGCACTTCGGATTTTCCGCTGTCAAAATTGATAATCAAAATATTTAACGCTCTGACCAGAGCTTCGGGCGTAAACGGATCGGGCAGAGCGTCGAGCGCGGCGTTGTAACAGCGTTCGGCTTTGTCAAATTCGCCGAGTTTGATATTGCCGCAGTCTTCGTCGGGTTTGACCGTCACCTGCTGGCAGCGGGCGATGATCGGTTCGGGTTTGACACCGTCCGCGCCTTTGATTTCACGCGCTTCGCAGGTATAGCTCGGATGAATGATTTCGATTTTTTTCGTTTCCCCGGCTTTTAAGGTCGGCAGTTTAATCGAGCCGTCTTCGCTCGTGACACCCCAAAATGCGCCGTTGACCAACACATTGCTTCCGGGAGGCGCACCTTTGACCGTCGCCTCGAATCCGCGATCATTGAGAATAAGAAAATAGACGAGCAGCAAAACGGCGACGGCGAAAAAGAACATCGAAAGCAAACCGCCGCTGACCCAGAGCCACGTCGGAATGCCGCCTTTTTTCTGCTGTTCCTGCTGCTGCTGTTCGGCTTTTTCGGTCGGTGTCGGCGGCAGATTTTGATATTTTTGGCGTTCTGTTTCAGGCAGACGAAAATAAGGCGTGGTCGCGCCGTAATTGGCATTGCCGCCGCCGAAATCTTCATCGCGTGACGAACTCCGGTTTGAATTTTTCTGATTCGCGCCGAAATCGGTTTCCGACAAATCTATATTTTGCTGAGTCATTCCCCAATCAGGCGTTGACGGATTGTTTTTGCCGGACGGCGGCAGATATGTTTTGTTGAAATCCGGTTCGTCGCTTTCGATTGGTTTGACGTTGATGTGAGTGTTGCCCCAATCGTCGGACGAAGGCGGCTGCACGGGGAAATTGTAATTGGTTTTTCCCCAATCATCTGCGCCGCCGCTGCTTTTCGGAATGTTAATATTCGGCGTAGTTTTGGAAAAATCGTCGGGCGGCGGCGGAATCGGTCTGTTTTTTGAATCGCTCACGGGGCAAGACTCCTTCGGAAATAAAAAAATCTCAATTTGGCGACAAGTTTAACACAGAATCTGAGGGATGAGGGATGAATGATAAGGAATGAATTAAGAATTAGAAATTAAAAACTAAAAATTAAAAATTAAAACCGGAAATTAGCAGTTAAGAAATAAGCAAAAACCAAAAACTAAAGACTGAAAATTAATCTACAAACACTTGCTTTTGATTCCCATTCATCCCTCATCCTTCATCCTTCATCCTTCACTTAATATTCGGCGGCTGTGCGGCTTTGGTGCGAATGCTGATGCCTTCGTCGCCGAGCAGGAAAACCGTCCGCGCGTCGTAGGTCGAAGTGTTGGCGGGAAAATATGAAAGCAGATAGCGGTTTTTTCGCAGTTCGTCGCAGACAAATTTGGCGGCAGTTTCCGAGTCGTCGAGCGAAAAAAGTTTGCCGCCCGTGCCTTCGGTCAGTTGTTTGAGAATTTCACCGGCTTTCGGCTGATTACGGCGATACGCGCCGCCCGTGCGGTCGGGAATTTGCAGCGCGTAAACCGTAATATTTTGACTTTGCAGATGGTCGAGCGCGTTGGCGAACGGCGTTTTGCTGCCGCGATCAAGCCCGTCGCTGATTAGAATAACGGCGGTTTTGCGAGTTCCGGGCATCAGCGGCGTGAGAATTTCGGTGTTTGCCGATTCGAGCGCGTCGAACAGATACGGGTTGCCTTTCTTGCGAAAAGTCGTGAGCGCGGTTTCCATCTTTTTGGCGTTGTCCGTCCATTCCTGCACGATTTCCGCTTTTTCGTCGTAGGCAAGCACGAAGATTTGGTCGCCATCGAAAATCTCATAAGCGAAATCCATCGCCGCTTTTTTCAACTTTTCGGTTTCGGCGGGCAGCGTCAGTGAATTATCTACGAGAATAACGATTTTTGAAGGCGACGGATCGTAGCTGAAATTTTTGATCTTCTGCTCGACACCGTTTTCGTAAAGAAACAGATTTTCGAGTTTGATCGGGTCGGGTTTTTTGTCGGTGCGCGAAGCAACGACGCTTAAAATCGTGCCTTCGGCATCAATGTTCGACGGCGCGTTGTGGCGCGATTGGGCAATCGCCGCGATACTTAGAACGACCGGAAACAACATTAAAATTAAAAATCTACTGCCTGCCGATTTCATCTATTGACCTCAATCTTTTTTGGAAACGCTCTCTTTTGCCTGACTCGGCGCGTTGTCGCTTTTCGTATTGGATGCCGATTCGCCGCCGCCGGTTGATTCGGTTGAGGATTTTTTTTCAGTATTTTCGCTTTTCTCGCCTTTTTCGCTTTTTCCGCCCGACGCGCTTTTCTCCGATTTGCCGTCGCCGCCTTTTTTCGCCGCGTAATCGGTCACATACCAGCCCGCGCCTTTGAACTGAAAGCCGGAAAGCGAGATTTGTTTTTCCATTTTCCCGCCGCAGCTTTCGCAGACGCTCAGAGGCGCGTCGGAAATTCGCTGCATTTTTTCAACCTGCGTCCCGCAATCGAGACATTTATATTCGTAAATCGGCATAAATTAATTATTCGTCAAGTAATTTTTCTCCGGTTAAATTATCGTTTATTACTAAAATTATAGAAAGAGCCGGAATGGAAAAGCAAATTTTGGCAAGCCGTTTGCGTCTAATCAAATTGAATTTCCACGATTGTCGAGAATTAATTTATGAAAAAACTTTTTATTTTGTCGCTCTTCGCTCTTATTCTACCGGCATTTAACACCGTTTCGGCGCAGAAACAAAAGCCGGCGGAGCTGCCGACCGTTGCATCGGTTGACTTGAAACAATACAGCGGGAAATGGTTTGAATTTGCCCGTTATCCGAACAAATTTGAAAAACAATGCGTCGGCAATACGACCGCGACCTACACGATCAAAGACGCAGACACGCTCGAAGTTTTAAATCAATGCGTCAAAAAAGACGGCACGATTGACAACGCCAAGGGCAAAGCCAGAATCGTTGATAAAACCACTAACGCCAAACTGGAAGTCCGTTTCGCGCCGTCGGCACTTTCATTTTTATCGTCGGTTTGGGGAAAATACTGGATTATTGACCTCGACGAAAAATATCAATACGCCGTCGTCGGCGACCCGAAACGCGAATATCTCTGGATTTTGAGCCGCACGCCGCAGATTGACGACACCACCTATCAAAACATTCTGCGCCGCATCGAAACGCTCGGATTCAACCCCGCAAAAGTCATCAAAACGCCGCAAAAAGTCGAAGTCGTCAAAGGTTCGGTGATTGAAAAACAGTAAAAATTAAAAGTTTTAGCAAAAGATTAAAAACGGCAAATCAGGAAATTTGTCGTTTTTTTTATTAATGCTGAGAATGTTATAATCAACATAAATTATGAACTATATTTCAGACAGAATCACGATTAACGAAGAAATTTGTAACGGCAAACCGACGATTCGCGGCAAGCGAATTGCGGTGCAAACCGTTCTGGAATTTTTAAGCGCGGGCGAGAGTGTGGAAGAAGTTCTCAATCAATATCCGTCGCTCGAACGCGAAGATATTACGGCTTGTCTGGAATTCGCTTCATTTTGTTAGGAAAAGTTTTTATGCAAAAAACTAAAAAATTACCCGCTTTGGTTTTGGAAAGCATCATTTATAGTATTTCGGGCGGACTTTTTGTCATTGCAATATTTCTGATTGAAGAATCTTTTAGCAAAAGTCAACAGATTTCGGGCTTTCCTGTGCAAATTGAACGATCCGTTGGCTTGCTTTGGATACTTTTAGGATTAGGTTTTTCAAGTCTGTTCTGCAATTTGGTTTTTAGAAAAACGACAAGATTCCATTTTCTTAAGTTATTTTTTCTATTGCTGCTCTCGACGTTTACATCAGTTTTAATGCAAATGACGTTTCTGATTAATCACAGCACTATAATTGAGAATCTGCAAATATATTCGACGGAAGATATATATGGGGCGATTGGAATCACATTATTCACCAAGTTATTGATAGCTCTCACGCCTTTTGTATTTCTGTTTGAAGTTTGTAAGTTATTTATTGAAAATCTCCAAAATCGAAACACACTCAGTTGAACTCAAATGTATTCTTCAATCCATTTCCAATCAAAACCATGTGCGACAACGAACGCTTCCAAGCCTAAAGTAATCGAAAAATCACTACAAATTGGCGGCGCGGAAAATGTTTTAGTCGAACCGAAATAAAAATTTATGAAACCGAAAGTTTATCTGGAAACATCAGTCGTCAGCTATTTGACGGCTTATCAAAGCCGTGATGTCATTGTTCTCGCGCGTCAACAAATAACGGAAGATTGGTGGAAAAATCATCGGCAAAATTATGAATTGTTCACTTCCGATGTGGTCGAGCAGGAAGCGGGTTTTGGAAATGCTTTGATGTCGAAAAAAAGATTGGACATCTTAAAAACTTTGGAAAGTTTGGCGACTTCGGAAAATGCCGTCGAACTGGCGGAAATTCTGGTTAAACGAAAAGCCGTGCCTGAAAATTCCGCCGCTGATGCCTTGCATATTGCCATTGCGACAACCGAAATAATGAACTTTCTGCTGACCTGGAATTTCAAACACATTGCAAATGCTCAAATGCAGTCTAAAATAGAAAAGGTTTGCAAAGATGAAGGCTGGCAGATGGT
Organism: Pyrinomonadaceae bacterium; assembly: GCA_965247235.1. Classification (GTDB taxonomy): domain Bacteria; phylum Acidobacteriota; class Blastocatellia; order Pyrinomonadales; family Pyrinomonadaceae. The sequence goes on along the minus strand of OZ252004.1, from coordinate 3,108,334 downwards.
CACAATCTGCACACCTGAATCGCTTTTGGGAGAATAGAATTATGATAAAAGATGAAATTGTTGAAGAAACACGCCGTTTGCGCGACGAATATGCCAAGCAGTTCGACTACGACTTGCGAAAAATGTTTGAAGACTTGAAGAAAAAACAGAAAGAAAGCGGACGCAAATACGTTTCATTTTCAAATAAAAAAAGCGAAACGGAAGAATCCGAAGATGTAAAAAAAGCCGCCTAAAAAATGTATTCATCAATCCATTTCCAATCAAAACCACGCGCCGTGACGAATGCTTCTAAACCGGAAGTTATCGAAAAATTACAGCAAATCGTCGGCGCAGAAAATGTTTTAGTCGAGCCGTCAAAGGTCGAGCCTTACGGCGCGGATGCCGTGAAAGAAAAGTTTCCGCCGGAAGCGGTCGTGTTTCCTGAAACGACGGCGCAGATGTGTGAAATTTTGAAACTCGCTAATGAATATTTGTTTCCTGTAACGGCGCGGGGCGGCGGTGTCGGTTATACGGGCGGCGCGGTTCCGGTGGACGGCGGGATTGTTGTCGGCACTGACCGGATGAATAAAATTATCGAGATTTCTGCCGATGATTTGTATGTCGTTTGCCAGCCGGGACTGACGACTTTTGAATTGCAGCAGGCGGTCGAGAAACACGGATTGCTGTTCCCGCCTGATCCGGCTTCGTATAAAGATTCGTTTATCGGCGGCAACATCGCGGAAAACGCGGGCGGTATGCGAACGCCGAAATACGGCGTGACGAAACATTCGGTGTTGGGTTTGGAAGTCGTCACGGCGACCGGCGAAATTATTCGCACCGGCGGCAAAACCGTCAAAAACGTCGTCGGTTTCGACCTCACGGGTTTGATGTGCGGTTCGGAAGGAATGCTCGGCATCATCACCGAAGCGACGCTCAAACTTTTGCCGATGCCCGAAGCGACCGCGACCGTTCGCGCTTCGTTCAAATCAATGGAAGCGGCGTGTAAAGTGCTGACGAAATTCACGCCGGAAGGCTTGCTGCCGATGGCGATGGAAGTCGTTGACCGCAACTGCATCGGCGCAATCGAGCAAAATTTCGCGTTCGGTTTATCGAAAGATGCCAACGCGATTTTGATCGTCGCCGTAGATGGTTTCGCCGAAGAAGTGATCCGCAACGCCGCGATGATCGAACGCATTTTAGGCGAAAACGGCGGCTTCGACATCCTGCGCTCGCGCACCAAAGACGAAGAAAACAAACTCTGGGACGTGCGCCGCGCCATTAGCCCAAGCCTGATGAAATACGGAACGCTCAAACTCAACGAAGATGTCGTCGTCCCGCGCTCGCGCGTTCCCGAACTGATCGCCAAAATCGAAGACATCGGGCGCGCCCACAACACCTTCGTCGCCAACTTCGGACACGCCGGCGACGGCAACATCCACGTCAATTTTATGTGCCAAAAAGACGACCCCGAATCAATCGCCCGCGCCCGCCAATGCGTCAAAGAAACCTTCGCGCTCTCCGTCGAACTCGGCGGCTCGATCTCCGGTGAACACGGCATCGGCTACGTCAAAGCCCAATACCTCGACATGGCAATTGACGCGCCAACGCTCGAAGTAATGAAAGCCATCAAAAAAGTCTTCGACCCGAACGGCATTTTGAATCCGGGCAAAATGTTTATTTAACGATAAAGCCTTGAAAAGATTAAACATTTAGGTTATTTTGAGAAAGTAAGTTTTATCAATTCCAAAACCTCTTGCGTTAGAAAACTAAATGAAATTTTTAAGATACCCTGGCGGGAAAAGAAAACTACTTTCATTTTTGGTAAATTATTTACCTACAAATGAAGAAATTAAAGGTAGTTATATTGAACCGTTTGTAGGTGGCGGTTCTGTTTTTTTATATATCAAACCAACCGAAGCATATATTTCGGATTTGAATTCTGAACTGATTAATTTATACAAAGGAATCAAACTATATCCACACAAAGTTTGGGAAATTTTCAAATCATTTCCAGCAGGGAAAAAATCTTACTATTTAGTTCGAGATACCGAAATTAATAAAAAGCCTTTATATTACAAAGCCGCCAGAACACTTTACTTAAATCGAACTTGCTTCAAAGGAATGTGGCGACATAATCCACAGGGAAATTTCAATGTAGGTTACGGCGGTGAGGAAAGACGTTGGGTTATCACACATCAAAATATAATCGAACTTTCACAAATTTTTCGCAAAGCGACGATTTCGAGTAATGATTTTGAACATACGATAAAAAGTGCTTCAAAAAATGATTTTATATTTTTGGATCCGCCATATAAGCCCGGAGAAAAAGATTTAAATGAATTACATTATATTAATGGTAAATTCTTATTCAAAGAACAAGTTCGTTTAGCAAAAACACTAAAAAGTTTGCCCAAATCGAAAAATATTCGATGGGCGATGACAAATTCTTCTCACGAAGATATTTTGCAATTATATAAAGGTTATAACATCAAAAAAATTCCAATCGGAACAGGTGAAAGACCCGGAATACAAACTAATAACTCAAACGAAGTTTTAATCACAAACTATTAACTCCTATGAAACAATTTTTAGAAGCTGCCGCAAATCAAAATCATCCATTACGAGTTCTCTCTGACTTTCTTGAAAATGAAGATTCAGTAGAAACTGCTCAACGATATAACGAAAGCCGATTTGTCGGATATGTTTTAGACATTGGATACGACGAAATTACAATCATTACTTGTGATCCATTCAAGGTTAATGTCGGCGGTATCCCAAGAAATTCATTGCTCATTATGGTTCCCGATTCTTATGAGCAAAGTGGTGTGAGTATTCCGCCTCATTTTACTTTACTTCGTGTTTTAGACTCAGCTCCAACACCATTAACAAAAGAAGTTCAGCAAACATATTTTGAACTTCAAAAGAAATCTATGCCTGAGTTGGATATTTTTACCCAAAGCGAATTGCAATGGGGCGCATTAAAAACAAAGGTTCTCGGAATGTTTTATCCTCATCCTTTACAATCAGATACGATTGAATTTTCAGGTGATTTGAATAATTATGTTAGCGCACACAAATATAAAATCTTTTCACCGGATGATCCTTTACTTCACTTGGTGAACAACGCGACTGTTCCAGATGAAAATAGATTCGCTATCGGCAAACTTCGATTGACCGAATGTAGATTGCCTTTGCCAAACAAGCAAATGCCGAATGTTGACATTTTCCTTTCAACCAATGATTTCAAAGCCACTAGGACGGCAATGTTTGGTAAAACAAGATTAGGGAAAAGTAATGTTGTTAAACTTATTGCACAAAGCGTTATTGAGACAACTACTGAAACAAAAGATGTTGGTCAAATAATTTTTGATATAAATGGCGAGTATGCAAACGATAATCCTCAAGATAACGAAAGTTCTATTGCTAGTTCCTATCCTGAAAGATGTGTTGTTTACGCTTTGACAAAAAAGGGCGGGACTAACTCTAAAGAATTAAAAATCAATTTTTATGAAAGCCCGAAAGAATCACATAAAATAATTCGTTCTCTATTGCGTGAAAAAGGACGAGATTCAATTTATATTGATAGGTTTTTATCCGTTGACATCCCTAGTATTGAGCAACTTAAAGAAATGGATGTGGGAGAAAAAACAAGAGCGACAAGAAAAATTTTGATTTATTGGGCAATTCTAAATAAAGCAGGATTTACAGCCGACGAAAGTAAATTAAAAGGAAAGATTGAATTTGGTAGTGCGTTTAACCAAAAGTCAATGGAGGAAATTTTTGGAAAAGAAAAGAGTAATTGGATAAATCCTAATACGTTAGATGAGTATAAGGATTTATTTGAAAGAGCGATTGTAGCAGATAGACAAACAAAACTTCAGAGTTCTACTAAAGGTAAAAATCTTTTTGATTCAGATGATGAAGCATTATTGAACTTTTTATTGCCTACCTCTTCAACAAGTGCAGGACCGGGAATAATTCAGGGAATAAGGAAATTTCACAGTATTACTGCCTCAAATTTTATAGCCGATATTTTGAAAGAAATTGATGATGGCAAAACAGTAATTATTGACTTGGGCAACGCTGATGAAGAAGTGATGCTGTATTTTTCAAGAGAACTTTCTTCTGCCGTTTTTTATCATCAAACCAACAAGTTTTCAAATAATGAACTTAAAAATAAACTTGGTCATAAGCATTATATTCAATTATATTTTGAAGAAGCACACAATTTATTTGGAAACAATGATGAAAGCGAAAGCACCAAAATTTATAGGAAGTTTGCGAAAGAAGGAGCGAAATATCACATCGGAATGGTTTATTCTACTCAATCACCTTCAACAGTTAATTCCGATTTGCTTGCACAAACAGAAAATTTCTTCATTGCACATTTAGCATCTCAAGACGACACAAACAGACTCGCTAAGGTTAATGTTGCTTACGAAAGTATTAAGAACGATATACTTCAAGCAAAAACTCCGGGTTATATGAGAATGCTGACTCGCTCACATCGTTTTGTGGTTTCAATGCAAGCAAATAGATTTACACCTCCGACAAATAACAGATAATGCCATACCAAAAAGGAAATAGATTGCCGCCTGAGAGAGCAAGTAAATTAGGACATTTGGAAGTTATTCAAAGCCCGCTTGTTCAGCAATTGTGTGAAAATTTTAACGATCTTACTTTTGCGGAAGATAAAGAGAACGCTTCGCTTTGGGAAAACTTACCAAATGACGGCACGGAATTAAAAATTATTTTTTCAACAGATGGTTCACTTCAAGTTATTGAAAATCCATATCCGCCATTTAAAGCAATTGCGTTTGTTAAGTCTGCTTTAATTAGAGTTGACCAACACGCACTTTCAAAAATTGATAAAGACAGCCCAAACCCTTTCGCTTTGCGGGATTTAATGAGAGAAGCCGCTTTATATCATTCAACAGCTTTTCCACTTAGAAATGTCTTTATTGAAGGAAAGACAAATTACAATGCTATCCGTGAAATAATATTCGAGTCTGTTAAGGACAAAGGCTTGAATGATTCACTTGAGGGCGCAATGATGGAAACTCTCAAATGGATTGCTTACGAAAAATGGCTTGATACACCAAAGAAAGAACTTGAAAAATTTGGCTGTCCGAGTTGCGAAAAAAATGTTGCCACTTTGCGGTTTGATGAAGAAAAAGGAAATTGTCCTTCCTGTGGAGAGGAAATTTTTATTACGGATTTATTTGGCTTGCATCAAAATATGACCGACGATTTTGCCCCAAATCAAGTTGCGTCAGATTATATGGGCGTAAGCGAAACTCTTATGATATTTACGCCAATTCGATTTTATTGGGAAAATAAAAAAGAAGTATTAAAGAATTGTTTATTTATCAAAGACGGTCCTCTTTCATTACGCGCAACTCTGGCAAAACTTTCCGCGCCAATTAGAAGATTTTTTGAACACGCTAAACAGCAAGGAATCGAAATAGCGATGATAGGTCAAGAAAAGTCTGGACAGTTTTTTGACCATTTACAGTTAATTGGAAGATCTGCACCTGTTGGCTCGTGTTTTATTCCAAACAATGATTATATTCAGAATCAAATTAAACATAACAATACAATCGCTGTTTATGGCGCAGATACGAATTATGGAGCCAAACTTTTTGTGAAATTAAATGATTATCACAAAATGGTAATTAATATTCCAACTGGACAAAAAGGCGAGTGTGTAATTTCTCCATCACAAGCACATTTGATTAGTTTCAAAAATATAGTTGCGACACTACCCAAAATATTGAGCAATAGATTTGAAGGTGCTTTGTTACCAATTGAACTTGCTAATAACATTGCTTCACTTTCAACTTATCCATCTGCAAAGACTTTAGAACTTTTTGCCGAATCAAAAAAAGGTAATTAAAACTTCCAAAGTTTGGATAAGTTGTAGCATTAACTCAAATCCTAAATTTATTGTCGAAAACATCGCAAAATGCTAAATTGAGATTATTATTTTCGAGGTTAAAAAGTTATGGCGAATGATTTAGCGCAAATTGTGGCGGAAAAGATGCAGGTTTTGCCGATTGAAGAACAGCAAAAGGTGGTCGAGTTTGTGCAGACTTTGGGTAAGGAAAAAAGAAAAAGTTTGTTGGAGAAAATTCAGGACAGAGTAAGCAAATTGTCGGACGAAACGCCGGCAAAACTTCCTGTTGACGGTGCGGAAAATCTTGACCATTACCTTTACGGCTCGCCGAAAAAAGCTAAATGAAACGCATATTTGCCGAAACATTTTATTGGACTGCGTTGCTTAATCCAAAAGATCAATAGTATTCGTCGGTCAGAGAAATTCAACCGGAACTCGCCAACGTCCAAATTGTTACAACTGAAACGGTTTTGATCGAACTGCTGAATTTTTATTCGGAATACGGCGCGGAAATGCGTCAAAATGTGGTTGATACGGCGCGGGATATTTTGATTGATTTGGACACCGAATACATCGCGCACTCGCCCGAAATTTTTCTCGAAGCACTCGATTTTTACGAAAAGCGTTTGGACAAAGGTTACAGTTTGACCGACTACGTTTCGATGCCGACGATGAAAACTCTCAACATTCACACGATTCTCACGCACGATAATCATTTTGAGCAGGAAGGCTTTACCGTCTTGCTTTAGTCATAAATGTCGAGATTTTACGAAGCATTTTTGTTTGTGTAAATTTTGCTTTATGGCATAATCGGATTGTTATGAGAAATATTACTTTGCAAATATCGGAACAGGAGTTGGCGGAAGTCGTTTCGGCTTACAAAACTTTACAGACGTTCATCGAAAAAGTAGTTTCGCCGAACGAAATTTACGAGAGCGAATTTTTAGAAGGTTTGCAGCAATCACAGGCAGAAGTCCAAAACAAAGAATTTACCGAGGTAAAAAGTTTTGCCGATTTCATCCAATAAACGCTCGATTCAGCGAACAAATCGTTTCGGTCGTGACATTCGCCGTCTGCCGAACGATATTCGGGAAGAAGCCTTTCAAATTTCCTTATCACTCGCCGCCGACATTTTCGACAAATCACTAAACATCAAACAAATGACCGGCTTTCGCGGCATCTGGCGTGTTGTCATCGTGCGTGATTATCGAATGATTTTTTCGCTTGACGACGAGAATATTTACCTGTTACGCATCGGACACAGACGCGAAATCTATCGCAGACTTGAAATATAAATCTCTTATAAGGCAAAAGGCATCAAAAAGTCTTAACCCGAACGGCTTTTTGAACAGCGCGAAACTTTCGGTAAGTCGTGAAATTTTGTGCTAAAATTCCAACATATATGATTCAGACATTAGAAGCAGTTGTGAACGAAAGCGGCGAGATTGAATTGCTGACGGAGATTCGTCTGAAAAAACGGCAGCGGGCGTTGGTGACGATTTTGGATGAAGAGCCGAAAGTTTCGGACGAATCGAAAAAAGAGAAACTGTTTGCCGTGCTTGAAAAAATGCAGCAGGCGAATATGTTTCAGGATATTGAAAATCCGGTCGAATGGCAGAAAAAATTAAGAGATGAATGGGAATAAATCTATCCTCGACAGCAATTTGATAATCTTTTTCTCCAAAGGAAAACTTGACCTCGCAAAATTGCGCTCAAAATACGATAAATTTTACGTTTCAATCATCACTTATATGGAAGTGTATGCGTATGAATTTATCGTCCAATCAGAGAAAAATTTGATAGATCAATTTTTCCAAAGCGTCGAAATTGTCGAAGTCAATCAGTCAATTGCCGACCAAGCGATCATCTACCGCAAAAACAAATCCAAAAAGATAAAACTCCCTGACGCGATCATTCTCGCTTCCGCCAAATATGTCAACGCTGATCTGCTTTCAGACGATTGGGATGATTTTCAAAATATTGACGATTTGAAAATTTGAATTCTTCAAGATCAAAAGCACTTTAAATTTGGGCAAAATTTTTATCTAATGGAAAAGTTTGTCAATCGCGTTCAGAGTTCAAACTTCAGTTTGTGACAGCCGTCAGCGAAGCGAAACGGCTGTCTGCGTTGATATTCTCGAAAGTTTGAGTAAAAAGAATGACGTTTGAAGTTAAAATTTAGTTGTGTGGTAAATTAACTTGGGATTTCCGATTCGCTGCGCTCTCGGAAATCAGCAAACTGAAGTTTGAACTCTGAACGTGAACTTTGAGCGTAATTGGTAAAATTAAATTTTATGTATGATTGGCGGAAGATGGATGATGGGGAAAGAGAGAAGATTTTGGCGATTCGGAAAGGGCGCAAACTTCCGTGACATTCGCCGCCGCATCTTGAATTTGCGGGTGAGGTTTCGTTTATTATTACTGCCGCCTGTTTTGAACACGCTCCCGTTATCGGTAAAACGCCGGAACGGATGGTTGGATGTGAGAGTGATTTGCTGGAAATCTGCAACAGTTTGAATGCCAAAATTTACGCGTGGTGCATTTTGCCGAATCATTATCATTTGCTCGTTCGCACCGATGAAATTGAAAAATTGAGGAAAGAAATCGGCAGGTTTCACGGGCGTTCTTCGAGATTTTGGAATCGGGAAGATGAGAGGCAAGGCAGAAAAACTTGGTTTAATTACTTTGACAGAGATATGAAATCGGCGCGGCATTTTTGGGCGAGTTTGAATTACATCAACAATAATGCCGTCAAACACGGTTACGTTGAAAAATGGCAGGATTGGGCTTTTTCGAGCGCGAGAAGATATTTGGAAGAATTCGGGGAAGAGAAAGCGGCTTACATCTGGCGCAAGTATCCGGTTTTAGACTATGGAAAAGATTGGGATATTTATTAGAATGTTTGCCAATCACGTTCAGAGTTCAAACTTCAGTTTGTCATTTCCGCCAGCGAGAGCGTCGCAGAAATTTCAAGTTTATCAACAAGATACATAAAATTAAACCTTAATCGCTGTCGTTCGCAATTTGATTCAACTTTCGAGTTAATCAACGCAGACAGCCGTTTCGCTTCGCTGCGGCTGTCACAAACTGAAGTTTGAACTCTGAACGTGATAGGCAAACGTCTTAATTTTGGGGTTTCGGGTTGAATTCCATCGTGCCGTCTTCGAGGTTTCCGTAGCGGAGCATTCGGAGGTCTTTGACGTAGTTTTGGTGTAACTTCCACGGGTGTTTCGAGCCTTGGCTGGGGAGCGTTTGAATTGCTCTTTGGATGTAGCCGGAGTTGAAATCTACGACGGGAATTCGTTCGACGGTCGGGTCTTTGAGGCGCGGTGTGCAGATCGCGTAGCCGTTTTCGTCCATAAATTTGAGCATCCGGCAGACGTATTGCGCGGTCAGGTCGCATTTCAGCGTCCACGAAGCGTTCGTGTAGCCGAGCGCGGAAGCGGCGTTCGGGATGTCGCTATACATCATTCCTTTATAGGTCATCGTTTTCGACAGATCAGCCGTTTCGCCGTCAACTTCGAGCGTCATTCCCGCGATAATTTTCATTACCAAACCCGTCGCCGTGACGATGATGTCCGCGTCGAGATGCGTCCCGGATTTCAGCTGAATGCCGTCGGGCGTAAATGTTTCGATTGTGTCGGTGATGACGGAAGCCTTTTTCTCGCTGATGGCGCGGAAAAGATCGGCATCGGGAACGAGGCAAAGCCTTTGATCCCAGGGGTTGTAGGTCGGATTAAAGTGTTTTTTCGCCAGTTCCGCGCCGATTTGTTTTTCCACGCCTTTGGCGACCAGACGCTTCATTGATTCGGGACGTTTACGCGAAAAATTGTAGAAAAACATTCCGAGCAGCACATTTTTCCAGCGTGTTAATGCGTAAGCAGTTTTTGGCGGCAGAACCGAACGCAGTGCATTGGCGATATTGTCTTCGGCGGGACGCGACACGACATAAGTCGGCGAACGCTGAAGCATCGTGACGTGCGCGGCTTTCTCCGCGAGCGCGGGAACGAGCGTCACCGCCGTCGCGCCGCTGCCGATGACGACGATTTTTTTGTTCGTGTAATCAATATCGTCAGTCCATTTTTGCGGATGCACGATGCGTCCCTGAAAATTCTCCATTCCCGCAAATTCGGGCGTGTAACCTTTATCGTAATCGTAATAACCCGTGCAGAAATAGAGAAAATTGCAGGTCAAATTAACTTTCTCCGCGCCGACTTCCGCTTCAATCGTCCAGAGCGCGTCGGCGGTTGACCAAGCGGCATTTTTGACGCGGTGATTGTATCGAATCGTGTCTTCGAGTTTAAATTCCTTCGCCGTTTCGCGGATGTATTCGAGAATCGCGGGACCGTCGGCAATCGCCTTCGGATTAGTCCACGGGCGAAACCTGTAACCAAGCGTGAACATATCCGAATCCGAACGAATTCCCGGATAACGAAACAAATCCCAAGTCCCGCCCAACGCCTCACGACCTTCCAAAATCGCAAAACTTTTCCCCGCACACTCCATCTTCAAATGTACTGCCGCGCCAATTCCCGACAACCCTGCGCCCACGATCAAAACGTCAAAATGCTCCATACTTGATAAATTATACCAAATCAAAATAGGTTTGACTTAAAAACCGGAGCGCAGGCGGTTTCTTGCCTGCGCTCCGTCGGCAAAAGAATTTAGTCAAACATATTTCTGTTGCAGTGCTTAACTGAATTAAAAGATGAACTAACTCAAAAAGAATTAAGTTACGCATAGCTCATAAAATTAAAACCAACTTCCCTTAACATCTTTCAAAACGACCTGCGCCGTGTTATGTCCGCTTGCCGCGAAAACTCCGCCGCCGGGATGCGTTGATGCGCCGGTTAGATAGAGATGTTTGATCGGCGTTTTGTAGGCGGACATTTCGGGTAAAGGGCGAAACATAAACATTTGGTCGAAGTCCATTTCGACGTGCATCACGTTTCCTCTCAAGAGTCCGAGGCGTTGTTCCAAATCTAACGGCGATTGGACGAAGCGTTCGATGATCGAATTTTTGACGTTCGGCGCGTAGGAATTTACGACATCAATCAGCTTATCGGCTTCGCGGTTTTCGATGTCTTGCCAGCGTTCGCCCGTTGATAATTCGTATGGATAATATTGTCCCCAGATGAAAAGCGTGTGTTTCCCGGCGGGCGCGAGCGTCGGGTCAACGGCTGAAAAAGTCATCGCCAATGCGCCGGGATTTTTGGACGGAATGCCGTTTAAGTAATCAGCGTAAGCGTGGTCGAGATAGTTCATTGTCGGACACATCAACTGCAAACCGTGATGACAATCCGCCGCATTTCCGCCGTTCGGCGCGGCTGTGTAATCGGGCAATTCCGAGACGGCGCAGCGGACGATCATCCCGAAACCGTTGCCGATTCTCACGTTTTCGATGCGTTCGGCTAAACCTTCAGGTAGATTTTCCGCGCCGATCAACTTCAAAAAAGTCGTGTGAACGTGCGCGTTTGAAACGATTCGTTTTGCTTCGATGCGCGTCCCGTCGGCTAAAATTATGCCGCCGGTTTCGTTATTTTCGACTTCGATTTTCGCAACTTCCGCGTTTAATAAAACTTCGCCGCCGTGATGTTCGAGGCATTTCGCCATCGCCTGTGTGAGCGCACCCGAACCGCCGCGCGGACGCTTGACACCGCTTTTGTGAATCATCGAATGCCAGCCTAAAAAATCGCCGCTCGCCATCGCCGTCGGCGGCGGTCCCGACTGCGCCGCGAGCCACGCCATCGCCGCGCGTAAGCCTTCGTGTTTGAAAGTCTGCTTGACCAACGCGCCATACGAAGTCATCAGTTTGCGAACCATATCGGCGGGATTTTTCGACTTCGTGCCGAAAACCATATGCCGTCCGAGATTAATCACCGACGGCGGTTTTAAGAACGCCTTGAACACGCCTTCGTTCAATTTTTCCCATTCGGTCACAAACGCCTTGTATCTGTCCGCGTCTTCGGGCGAAATTTTCGCAATTGATTCGCACGTTTTATCAACGTCCTTCCAAAAATAAATCGCGCCTTCACCGTTCGGCAAAGGCGCAAACGCAAACGGGTCGCAGTCAATATATTCCAGCCCGAATTTCTCAAGTTCCAAATCCTTCACAACCGGCGTGAGATGAATCATAATATGCGCCGACGATCCGACATCAATCTTATAACCTTCGATCAAATCATCCTGCGTGCAAACCGCGCCGCCGACAATATGCCGCCGCTCCAAAACGACGACCTTCAAACCCGCCTTCGCCAAATAACAAGCGCACGTCAAACCATTGTGTCCGCCGCCAATGACGGCGACATCGTAAGTTTTATTCATATCAATTGTCCGATAGATTCCCCGAAAATTTAGTACTACCATTGTAATTGTTATTTTGAAAATTTACTTTTGAGGAGATTATTTAATGCCAACGAGCCAAAAACACGGAATAGATTTTGAAAAATGGGTTAAAGAAACATTTTTTCAGTCATTTACTCAAACCTCTCATACACATAAGTGGGACGCTCTAAACGTAGTTTTTAAGAATGAGTTTGGGAAATATACAAAGGATTTTGGCGGTCTTCCTGTATCTATTAAATATTTCAAATATGGTACGCCAATTAGCTTTAGTGATGTATTAAGACAATTCAAAAACGAAGAAGATTTTTTGTTAATTATTGGATTTTGGGAGCAAAGAGGGAACTTAAAGAAATGTGTTGCTGTTGAAGCTGTTAAAGTAACGGCGGTAGATTGGAAAAAGTTCTTTACTCCTTTAACTGAAACGCAACTGAATTCTTTGATCAAAATAGTCAAAAGCAATTTAAATACCGAACGAAGAAGAATCAAAGCTCAAAAATTCAAAAAAACACTTCCAAAAACTCAAATAACATTAAATCCTAAAATTCAAGACGACCAACGTCGAGTTCAGTGCAGTTTGAAGTCGAAATTTTTTTGGGAATTACTAATAAAGAAAGCTAAATACAAAGATGAAGAAACCACTCTTTGGGAAAAGAACCCAAATGAAATTATTTCGAGTGAGCGAGTTTTCAAGCCGATAATAAAGCCTGATTAAATAAATTTACTTGAGTTTCTTGTAAACGGCTTTCGGCAATTTCGATATACTTTTGTTCGATCTCGATTCCCGCAAAATTACGGTTGAGATTTTGACAAGCCAAAGCCGTCGTTCCCGAACCTAAGAAAGGATCAAGCACAAAATCGCCTTCGTGCGTGGCGGATTGCACGAGCATTTCAATCAATTTAATCGGTTTTTGCGACGGATGCCCGACTTTTTCCTTTGATGAACCTTTCAAACTCGGAACGCGCAAAATATTCGTCGCGTATTTTCCCTTTTCGAGATGCGTTTTCCGAGCGTCTAAATCTTTGTAACGCTTGTCTTTTAAGTATTGTTTAATTGTGTCGTCATCGTAAGAAAGCCGCACGGCATCTTTGTCAAAATAAGGCTTTGCGGCTTTGCTTTTGCGAAGTACGAGAATCATTTCATAACACGGCGTAAAACTGTCGTAACGCTCGTTATAACCGACGGCGCGATCCCAAATCAGCATATCGTGAAACTGCATTTTGCGCGTCGCCGTCGAACAAACGTGCAGCCACAAATGTTCACGTTTTCCCAATTGTCCGAAGATAAAAAACAATCCGTCGTCTTTCAAAACGCGGGCGCATTTTTTAATCCAATCTTCCGTCCAATCGAGATAATCTTCTTCCGTCTGCCATTGATTATCCCAATCTTCGCCGAGCAAAACCTGAAAATACGGCGGATCGGCAATAATCGCCTGAAACGTATTATCATCAAACATATCGAGTTTTTCGCGGCAATCGCCTTGATAAATTTTTGACTGATTACTTGAATAATTCTGCATATTGTCAGTAAATTTAATCTAAAAGATTTTTTACAAAACTGATTATATACATACTTTTGCTACTTGTACAGCCAAAAAAAATCACCGCCAAATTTTCGCATTACGGCGACGCGGAAAGTTTTTGGGATCAAAAAATCGCCGAATCGGGCGCGGCGAATAAGAGTAAATTAAAACTGCCGAAGGAAAAAGCGAAAGTTGCGTGGTTTACCTTAACGAACGATGCGGATTTGCCGGTTTCGATTGAGACGAACAGTTCGATTTTTAATCCGAAATGCCAAGGTTTGTGCGGCGGCGCGGAGATTTCTTCGCGGTATGTTTTGGAACTGAGCAGCGGCGAAACACGCGTCAACGGTTTCGATTTCTTTTCAAACACAATTCTGCCGCCGAAAACGACCGTTTATTTCAGCGTTTCGCTCGAACATTTTGCCGCGAGCAAGGCGATTTATCTCGGCTACACTTTTCAGAAGAACAATGCCGATGACGAGCGTTCAAATGATTACGGAACGGAGCGGAAACTTTATCTGCCGCGCGAAACGGATTTGCCGTAAACGATTGATTTCGATGACTTTTTTCAAGATTATATATTCCGTTACGCAATAAATTTTTCAATTGAAAAATATTGGATGATTATGTTATTCTCGCAATAATAAGTTTTCCGAATCGGTCAGATTTCCCGTTTTTATTACCCGAATCTTCCTCCGACAGTCGAAACTGCAACTTCTTAAAACCTTCCGAATTTTTTAATCGAGATGGCGCAGCTTGATTTTTTTGGCTTTAAACTAAATTTCGTGCTGAAAATGCGTCGAGATGTTGGAATTTCAATAAATTTGCCATCGAAACGGTTTTTTCAGCACCGCTAAAAAGAAGGAGCGAAAGTGATTACCTTAAATATAAACAATACGAGTTATCAGGTTGATGTTCCTAATGATATGCCGCTTTTGTGGGTTTTGCGCGATGTGATCGGGCTGACCGGAACGAAATACGGCTGCGGGCGCGAACTTTGCGGCGCATGCACGGTGCTGATTAACGGGCGGGCGCAGCGCACCTGTGAATACGATGTCGGCGGCGCGGTCGGCAAACAGATTACGACGATTGAAGGACTTTCGGCGACAAGTTCGCATCCGGTTCAGAAGGCTTGGGTCGAACATCAGGTTCCGCAGTGCGGCTTTTGCCAGTCGGGAATGATTATGGAAATCGTCGGCGAACTCAACGAAGGCAGACCGAAGGCGGAGATTATCAACGAAGTCAGCAATATTTGTTCGTGCGGCACGTTTCAACGGATTCGGGCGGCGATTCTCAGTCTTTAATCAACCAAAGCAAAAGGAGGAAATGATGACGAAAAAACGGGAAAATCTGATGAACAGGCGCAATTTTATCGCCTCTTCGATTGGCGGCGCATTTGTCTTAACTTTCGGTCTCGAAGGCGCGAAAGATGTTTTAGCGTCATCACCGGAGATGACGAATATCGTCAATGCCGAAAAACCTTTGATTCCTGCGACGACGGCGCAACTGGGAACGTGGCTGCAAATTAACGCCGATGAAACGGTGATGATTTTGATCGGCAGTTCGGAGATGGGACAAGGCATTATGACCGGCTTGGCGCAGCTTGTCGCCGAAGATTTGATGGTTGACTGCGGGCGGGCAATTAATCCCGATTCGGTCAAGGCGCAGATCGAAGGCGGCATCGTTCACGGCATCAACGCCGCGCTCTGGGAGCAAATTAAATTTACCGCCGGACGCGCAAGCGTCAGCAATTTTAACAACACCCGCAAGATAAGATTAAGCGAAATGCCGCAGATTAATATCCAGCTAATGCCGACCAATCCGTCGGTTTCCCTCGGCGGAGTCGGCGAACCCGGCGTTCCGACAGTCGCCCCGGCAATCGCCAACGCTTATTTTTCATTAACCGGCAATCGCGTTCGCAGATTACCGTTTTTCCCGCAATAGATGTGAGTTTCAGACAGCAGATCAGCCGCCAAAAAGCGCAAAAAAAGACAGGCTCGAAAACCTGTCTTTTTTCGTGTTCGATTGTTTGTTTCTAGCCGACCGGAACATCCGGCGCATCGGTGTTTGTGCCGCTGTCGTCCAGTTTATCAACGACATCTTTGTAGATTTTGATGTCGTTATTTTTCTCCATCGTCGCTCTCACGGCGGTTAGATAATCGGAGAAAATCGCGCCGCGTTTTTGCTGGAGCGATGATTCGAGCAAGGTATCGCGCTGTTTGGCAAATTCGTCCTGTTTGGAATCTTCGCGCGAATTGACACCGATCACATACCAGTTATCGCCGACTTTGACCGGCGTTTTGGTAATGTCGCCAGCCTTCATCGCAAAAATCGCATCTTCGAGTTGTTCGTTGGTTGCGGCTGACGGTCCTTGTCCGAGCGGCGAACCTAAAATGAAACTTTTCGCGTCCTGCGCCTTGAGATTTTTGCCCTGCGCGGCGGTGTTTAATCCGGCGGCGTTCGGCGTGGCGGCGGCGATCTGTTTGGCGACATCTTCGACCTGCGTTTTGGCTTTGTCGAGTTTGACGACTTCGGCAACCTGAGATTTTACTTCGTCAAATTCGGCATCGCGCGGGTCTTTTTTGTCAGCCAGCATCGGCACGGCGAAACCGTTCTGAATCGAAATTTTTTCGCCGATGTCGCCCGTGTTTTCGAGCGTCGCAATGCCTTCTTCAAACTGCGGCGAGATGCCGATGTTTTCGACCGTATCGCCGGGTTTGACGAACGGCGTTTCCCTGACCATTTCGGTCGCCGACATATTCGCCTGCGAAGCAAATTCGGCGGCGGTTTTCGCCACGTCTTTGGTTTGCTTGAGGCTGTCGGTCACTTTTTGCGCGAGTTCGGCGGCGGCGGCGTAAGCGCGTCGGTTGCGTGCGCTGATTTCCAATCCCTGTTTGGCTTCTTCAAATGTTTTTGCGACATCTTCGCCGCGACGCAGGATGTAATAGCGGTCTTGATATTTGATCGGTTCGGAAACGTCTCCGGGCTGCATCGTCAATAATTTTTGATACGGATCGTCGGGTTTGGCTTTATTTTCTTTGACGAGTCCGGGAAGATTTCCGCCTTTCTGCGCGGTCGCCGGGTTTTCCGAATGTCCTTTGGCGAGTTCGCCGAAGGCTTCCGCCGAAATTTTGCCGCCGTCTTTGCGGGCGGTTTGGAGGAGTTCGTTGGCTTTTGCCGAAACCTGCGCGTCCTGTTCCGGTTTCGGAATTCTCAGCACGATTTCCTGTCCGGCGGCTCCGGGCTGAATCTGCGCTTTCGGGTTTTTGTCGTATTCGGCTTTCAGATCGGCATCGGAAATTTGAATTTTTTCGCCGATTTTAGTCGTGTTGAGAAAAACGTAGCGAATTTTCTTTTGCGGAACGCTGATGTAATAGCTTTTTTTATTCTGCTCGAAATAATTTTTCAGTTCGTCGTCAGACGGCTTGATCGTCTGCGCGAGATCGGTGACGTTGACGGGAACATATGAGAGATCGAATTTGGTGTTTTTGCGCTGAAAATCTTTGAGCAGTTCGTCTTCGGAAACCGTCACGCCCGAAGTCAGGAAAGCCTGAAGTTTCTGTGCGCCCAACTGGTCGCGGACGGTTTGTTCGTAATCGGCAACGCCGCCGAACTGTTCGGTGACGTTCTGTTCGTAACGCGCCTGATCGAACGGTGTGCCGTCGGTTGATTTGTTCTGCTGGCGGATTTCGTTGGCGACTTCCGCATCGGTCGCGCGAAGTCCGAGACGGTCGGCTTCGACGCGCAAGATGCGTTGGCGAACCAAGCCGTCAATCATCATTTTCGACGGAAAAGCGCGTCCGCCGCCGAAGCGGTCCATACTTTCCTTCTGCCGCGCGAGTTCGCCGAGCGTGACTTTTTCACCGCTCACACTCGCCGCCGTCGCGGTCGAACGCGTCAGGTTTTCCTGCACGACATTGCGCGTCGGCGCGTAGAAAAAGACCAAACTCGCCACCATCAAAATAGCGAAAGCGAATATAAAAAAATTGCGCGTTTTCTCCAAACGACTGAAAAACTTTAACATCTTATTTTATTACCTTTTATCTTAAAAGTTGACCGAGTTGGCTGAGTTGACCGTATTTGTCGAGTTGGTTAAATGGATTTTATAGACCGTAAAAAGTTTGGCAAACCCGCCGAACTCACCAAACCTTCCAAACCCGCTCAACTCTTTCCACGGACAAACCGTGATTTTAACAGATTAGGCGGCAAAATCCAATTATCCCGAATGTTCTGTTAATTTTTAATTGTTATTTGATGCCTGACCGGAGCGCAAGCAGCCTGCTTGCCGTTCGTCCGGCGCGAAGCAACGGGCGAACGCACGATTAGCTAAACTGTTCGTAAAGTCCAATGTGAGCCGCCGCATTCGATAAAATGTAAACAAGCAAAGCTCACGAGAATAGTTTTTCGGTTTACTTCGACAGATGCTCACCGTCGCCGTTCTTGCTGCGCCCGAACGGTGCAGGCAAGCTGCTTGCGCTCCAGTCTTAACGGCAATTTCCGCATCAATATCCTCCGTTGCCTGTTCCCGAACCATTGCCGATTCCGCTACCGTAACCGGACGCACTTCCTGCGCCTGAATCTTCTTCATCAGCCGATATGTCCGGTGGATTGCCGAGTTTTCGATTGCAGAAATCTATTTCTTTCTGAACTTCATCTTCTCCGATAGAGAATTTTTTGGCGGCTTCAAACTGTTTTAGTGCAGAATCATATTGTTTCAACCCTTTGTAAGCTAATCCGGCGTTGAAACACCATTTGTAAGATGTCAGATTGTCGTCAAAAACGTCTAACGCTTCTTTATACTGTTTATTTTTCAAGTAAGCGTCGCCGAGAAAATTTTTGGTGTCGTAATTGCCCGGATCAATCGCACTCGATTTTTCAAACAAATCAATCGCCTGAGCATATTTTTCCTGCTCATAATAAATATTGCCGAGTTTGTTCAAAATTTTAGTATCGTGCGGCGACAAACGATAAGCCAAACGCATCTTTTTCTCGTCATCAGGGGAATAATATTTTGTTTGATTTCCAACCGTCACCGGATAACTTTGAAGAGATAAAAAAATACTGTTTGCCAGATCGAATCTTTCCGGTTCAGACATCGCCGCGATTTCCTTATCGGTTAAACTTTCGGGAATTGCAGATTGAACTTTAGGCGGTGTCGGCGAAGGAAAATTCGTCATCACACGCGAATTGGCGGCGATGTCTCTGACGTAATTGTTATTTCCTGCATTTTCGGTCGAATTTATTCTGACGCTGAAAATCGCGTTGCTCATAGCGAGTGTTAATAACGTCGTCATACACAAAACCACTAGTGCGAGCGCGTTGCTGCCGATTGATTCGAGATCGTATTTAGCCTGATTGATGCGGACGGCGATTTTTCCGGCTTCGGTGTTTAATTGCCGGCGTTTTTGATTGACCATAGTTGCGCCCGAACGCACCGCGACGACCAGCTTTTCGATTTCTCTTTCGATTCTGCCGCGTTTTTCGTTAAGCCTTGCCGTGAACCTTTGTCGTTCGACTTCCGGCAGTTCGTGATCGGGCTGATAATCGAATTCCCTTTCGAGATTTGCCCGCCAGTCGAGCAATTTTTGGATGACCGACTGATTTGCCGGCAGCGCGGACAATTTTTTAATCTCTACGTCCGCCGCCGTCCGTATATTAAAATTTTTCAAAAATGCGGCGTTTTCATTTTTCAAGTCGGGAATTTTCGATTCGCTGATTTTGAAACTTTTCAGATATAAAGTCAGGTTATTCTGAAAATATTCGTCGCGCAGATGCACCATCTTGACGCGGCTTTCGCGCTGGAGATTTTCGTAGTCGGCGATTTTCTTTTTAACCAGAGCCAAATCGGTTTCGAGATAAGATTTCGTGTCGCTTGCCTTCCATTCGGCTTCGAGTTTGTTCCATTCGCGCTGTGCCGATTCAAGATCGTATTCCGCGCCGTCCTTAATCGAATGGTATGTGCCGCTCAGGTAAACGAGCGAAAAAATCAGCGTGATTACGCCCCACATAAACGCGAATCCGATGCCGAAAAATCCGGTCATCACCATAATCATCGCAAATTGGGCGACTGCAAATTTGACGATTCTCCCGGTATGAAGATTTTTTTCAATTTCGATTGTCGGCGATAAACTCAAGCCGAGAACATTAGATTTCGGCAGCGCGAGAACCGCCGAATTCGGGATATTAAAACTCTGAATCAGGTTTTCGACCGTAAAGATATTAAACTTTTCGCCTTCGCCGATCTGTTTTTCGCCGGTAAACGGGAACAGCGTCAAGCCGGTTTTCGCTTCGATTTCGCACCAAGGGCAATCGCGCAGAGCGTCAAAAAAATAGTGTCCGGGCTGCACGTCGCATTGTTTGAGATTGGCGGATAAATCTTCGAGAGCCTCGATCCATTCGTGCGGCGCGGGACGATCTTCGGTCAAAAAAGCGCGTTCAAACATCAGCGACAGGCGCGGCGAAACCGCTGACAGCGAAAGCGTTCCGGGCGGCTGTTTGACCCAGCGATCTTTCGCGCCCGTGCCGTAGGCGAAACGACTTTCGCGGATGCAGTCTTCGAGTGATTTGTCTTCGCTGCCGAGAAAATTTCCGGCGAACGGATGTCTGCCTAAAAAAAGCAGTTGAAAAAGAATGACCGCGAGACCGAAATTGTCGTGTTTTTCTTCGCGTTCGATGCCGCGCAGGTTGACGCGCTGCAATTCGGGCGCGAGATGTGTCGCCACGCCGACCTCGCACGGATAACGGAAATCGCCGCGACTGATGCTGTAACTGTCGCAGTCAATCAGTTTAACCGTGCCGTCCGCCAGCACGACGCAGTTGCCGTGATTGATGTCGCCCATTATGTGCTGATGTTTATGCAGATTATAAAAGGCGCGGGCAAGATTTGCCGCCGTGTGCAGCAGAAATTTCCAGGTCGCGTGCGGAAAATAAATGCGGCGGCTCTTGAGCGAATAAAGTTCGTGAATCTCCTTAGCTTTGACGTTCGGCATCAGAAAACCGACGATTTTCCCGTCCGGCGCATCGCGCAGAACGTCCACGATCCACGCCGCGACTTTGAGCAACTGCTCGTTTTTATTCGCCGCCATCCAGACGAGTTTTTCCGCCTTTTGATCGTCAATCGGTTCGTGATAAATCTTGGCGACCAAATTTGCATCGTCCGGGCAGACGAAAACCGTGCCTTCGCCGCCGATGCCGATTTGTTCGGTGAGAATGTGGGAATTATTTTGAGAATCGAAATAGGTCAGCATATTAATTACCTGCCGGAACGCGCACCTTCCGGTTCGCGTGTTTGAATTTTATAAAAACTCACAATTTCAAATCAAATATTGGCGGAATCAAACCGTCCCGGCGAACTGGAAAGTTCGCGTTCCTTTGCCGCTTGCCGCGAAGCTAAAATAATCGTTTTATCGTCGTCGGTTTTCTCGTTGATTTTCGGCGAACTTAAAAAATTGGCGAGTTTTTCATTCAGACCGTCTGCCGCCGAATTATTTTTGAGCGGCGCAAGCATCGGCATCAGAAACGGTTCGTGCGGCTGATTATTTTGAAAATTAACCGCTACCGAATAGATGCCGTCGGAAAATAAAATCACGTCGGTCAGAAAGCCTTCGATTTTCTCAAAGCGCAGATTTTCTATCGCCGCGTCGTCGGTTAAAAAATCCGTCATATTGACGTAAACCGCGTCGGCAGGCGCAACCGCGAAACGAAAACTATCCGCCGCGCCCGAATCCGAAACGACGATGCCGCCGTCACCGATTTGAAAAAACGCCGCGCATTTTGCGCCGATTACCGCGCCGACAAAGGTCGAAGCGTATTCGCGCAGTTCCTTATTTTCGGCGGCGGCAGTTACGCTGATTTCGCGCTGAAAATATTCGAGCCAAAATTTGCCGAATTCGGCGGTCAGCGATTTGACCGACGAATTTTTAGTCTGCAAAAAATCTCCGACTTCATCGGCGAACAGTTTGCAGGCGAGTTCCGCGCCGCGCTGTCCTTCGGTCGTGCTGCCCGCGCCGTCGGCGACCGCCGCGATCAAAACCGCGCCGTCCGCCGCCGTTTCAATCGTCCGGCAGAGCAGGCGATCCTGACATTCGGTTTGATTGGCGAGGTGCGACGCACCGATCACCGAAGCGTGCGCGGTCTGCCAAACATTTGACTTCATTAGACCTCCGACCATCCGTAAGGTTTATAATCGGGAATTTTAACGCTGTCGCCCGGAGTCGAACGCGAAACATTTTTGAGCGATGCCGACAGCCAGAGAAAAAATTCGCGGAAACGAACGCCGCTCAGTTTTAAGGGTTCGCGCGGCGAAAGCTGCCGCAGAACGCTGAAATCCGCGTTGCCGACACCGAGCGCGAAAAACGAAAAAGATTTGCTTTCCTCGCCCGCGTGGATGATCTGCGGCAGATGTTTCCATTCGTCGGTCGGTGCGCCGTCGGTCATCAGGAAAATCCACGGGCGAAAAAGTTTGATGCCGTTGTCGCGCAAAACTTCCTTGCGTCTTTTGAGCAGCGACAGACCGCGCTGCACCGCCGCCGCCAAGGGCGTATCGCCCGAAGCCTGCAATTCCGGCAGACGAAACTGATCGGCGGTCGTAAAATCCTGCATCACGGCGACCGGACCGAAGGTCACGACCGCAATTTCGACGCGCTTCAAACTCAGCGAATCGTTAAAAAGCTCTTCACGAAACATCTGCAAACCGCGATTCAGTTCGTCAATCGAACTGCCCTGCATCGAACCGGAAGTGTCGAGCAGCAACACGCACGGGCAGCGCGGCTCAGGATTTTCGGCAAACTCAGCCGCCGCAAACGGCTGTTGTTCGTCGTAATTATAAGTTTGGTTTTCCATAAAATTCTTGTTAGATAATTTTACTTTCCGCCATTCAAAATAGCAATTATTTTCTCGTCGTCATCAGTTTGAGCGAGGCTTGCAGTTTTGCTTTGATTATTTAATGATTATCGCCATGGCGAAAAGTAAAATTAAATGCGTCGGCGTGGTCGTCAAACCGAATCACGCGGAAGCGCGGCAGACGGCTTGCGAATTGGCTTCGTGGCTCGAAAAGCGCGGCATTAACCTGATCGGCGCACCGCACGAACAGAACGAGGAAACGGACGAGAAGGACTGCGGCGTGACTGCGGTTGATGCGGAGAGATTTAAATCCGAAGCCGATTTGATCGTCGTTCTCGGCGGCGACGGGACGATGATTTCGACGGCGCGTCTGACCGGCGACCGCGAAGTTTTGGTGCTGGGCATTAATTACGGCAGTCTCGGATATTTAACCGAATTTCGGATCGAAGAAATGTTCGACGCGCTCGAAACTATTTTGGCGGGCAATTATCAGAGCGACCGGCGCGTGATGCTCGATGTCGAACACCGGCGCGGCGGCGAAACGCTCGCGTCGGGCAGAGTTCTAAATGATGTCGTGATTAACAAAGCCGTGCTTGCCCGCGTTATCGAAATAGAGGTAAGACTCAATAATTTGTTCGTCAACAACTTTCGTGCCGACGGCTTGATCGTCGCTACGCCGACCGGCTCGACCGCGTATAGTTTGTCTGCCGGCGGACCGATTGTTTACCCTTCGATGAACGCGCTCGTGCTGACACCGATTTGCCCGTTCACACTCACCAATCGCCCGATTGTGATTCCCGACAACGCCGAAATCGAACTCCGTTTAAACAGGGAAACCGAAGGCGTAATGCTCACGCTCGACGGTCAAATCGGCTATCAAATGAACGCCGCCGACCGCATCATCATCCGCAAAAGCCGCACGAGTTTCAATCTCGTCCAACCGCCGAACCGCAATTACTTTGATGTTTTACGAAATAAACTGAAATGGGGAAGATGAGGAAATGGAAAATGGAAAATGGAAAATGGAAAATGAAGAGCCGGAAAAAGCAGAGATTACAGTGGAGAATAACGTATTGAAAGAAAATGTTTTGAGAGAAAAGTCTTACAAATTTGCTTTGCGAATCGTTAAACTTTACAAACATTTGGCTGAGGGTAAAAAAGAATTCGTGCTTTCCAAACAGGTTCTGCGTTCAGGAACCTCGATTGGCGCAAACATCGCCGAAGGCAATCAGACGCAATCGAAACCGGATTTCGTCAGTAAACTTTCCATTGCTCACAAAGAATCTTTCGAAACCGAATATTGGCTCTGCCTTTTGCGCGATTCGGAATATATCACGGAAAAACAAGCCGAATCTCTAATTAATGATTGTCAGGAAGTCCAAAAGATTCTGACAGTCTCAATCAAAACAGCGAAAGCCAACAAGTAAATGGAAAATGGAAAATGGAAAATGGAAAATGTAAGAAATTGAAGAAAGTTGTTAAGCTAAGTTCTTAGTATTAATCCGTCATTTTCCATTTTCCATTTTCCATTTTCCATTAACTAAAAAGGGTCGGCTGTTCGTCGTCTTGCGGAGTGGAGCCTTCGGGAAACCAGCGGTATTTATTGAGGTCGCATTTGCCGGATTCGCTGAAAATCACGCCTTCGTCTTCGAGAATTTTCTGCTGAATATTGTGCGGCAGCATCAGTTTATCGGTCGAACATTTGCCCTGCGAATTAATTACTCTCTGCCACGGGACGTTTTCCGTATCTGCCGCGTGCATCACATAACCGATGGTTCGCGCCGTGTAGCCTTCGCCTAACATCTCGGCGATTTGCCCGTAGGTCATCACCATTGCGGACGGAATCCGCCGCACAATTTCATAGACACGCTCACGATATTTCGGTTCGTCAACATTCATACAGACAATTTATCATAAAGAAGTTTGAGCCGGAAAAAGGCGCGAAAAATTTGCTCACAACCATAAAACAGAGAGTAAATAGCTGCAAAAAGCGCAAAAGACGCAAGAAATATTTCTTAGTATTTCTTGCGTCTTTTGCGCTTTTTTGCGGCTATTCATTTCAAATCTATTTAACAACCGCCGTCGTCTGTTTTTCTTTCGGATCATACGGAGTTGTTTGATAGCGTTTGACGGCATCCTGTGCATTGTCGTAATCGTCGCCGGAATCCTGCGCTCTTTTATAAGCAGAAGTTGCGCGTCCGTGATCGCCTTTTGCGTCGTAGGCGTTACCCATTTTAATATTTGCCCAGACTTCGAGCCACGACGGATTGATTCTGCCGCCCAGCACGGCTTTGAAATTATCAATCGCCAGATCGTAGTTGCGCTGTTCTAAAAAGAGCAGACCGAGATGATAATAAACCCACGAATTCGAGCGGTCGAGTTTGAGCGCGGCTTCAAACTGCTGCTGCGCTTCGGCGTAATTGCCTTCCTTAAACTGTTCAATGCCGCGCCGCGCGATTGACGAAACACGGAGATCGTCGGAGATTCGCAAAATTTTGTAATTCGGATCAATATTGATGCCAATCGGTTTGCCGTCCGATTCGATATTGAAATCGGCGGTTGCTTCGTCCATCTGCACGGTGACGGTTTTCAATCCGCCTTCGCCTTCGCTTTTCAGTTGAATTTCGACCGGCAGACGCAGATTGTCATAATTTTGTTTAATCGTGCCGCGCGTGACAAATTTACCGGCGCGTGTGCGGATAATCAAATAATCGGACGTGAATTCGGGAACGCCCGTGCTTTCGACCCAACGCGCGAAAAAGTAGCGCATATTTTGTCCGGCAACCTGCGTCGTCAGTTTTTCAAAATCGTCAATCGAAGCATTTTTGCCGCGATATGTGTTCAAAAACGTCCGCAACAGTTGGTCGAATTTCGCCTGTCCGAGCGTATCGCGGAGCAGTTGGTAAACGAACGCGCCTTTGCCGAACATAATATATTGGTAAGCGATTGACTGGTCGTCGAGATTTCCCGGTGTGCGCGTGAGCGAAGCGGTTTGCTCGAACGTCAGCGATTTTTCGAGCAGCTCGCGCCGCAGATTATCGAGTTGTGCGCCTTTGACCGCGCTTTCGCGCAGAGTAAACGCGCTGTATTCCGCCAAACTCTGCGAGAGCCACGCATCGTCAAACGACTTCAAACCGACCGTCAAACCCCACCATTGCAGAGCCGCTTCGCGCTGTAATCTTTCGGTCGTTACCTCACGCGGCTGGTCAAACTGACGGCTGGCGACAAACATCATCCCTTGAGTCGAATAAAAATCGAGACTTTCATCGTCAATCTGGACGACAATCATTTTTTTGCCGCCGTCCGGCAGACCGTATTTTTCGGTGTAAAATTGCAGGGCGCGTCCGAGCGTTTCGCCGAATTGAGCGGTTTGCGCGTCGTTGCTGATTTTTGTATCAAACTGCAATTCGTAATCGCCGAAACGCAGAGTTTTATTAAAGTATTTTCCGTAAGCAAAATTGCCGATCAAACCGCTTTTCGAGTTGACGAAATGATATTTGCCGCCGTTTGCCGCGACCGTCGTGTCGCTCGTGCCGACCAGATTTAACCCGTTCGGCAGCGCAATCGTAATGTCCGAAGTCGCCGCGTCCGCCGCGTAATCGTGAAACGGAAACCAACGCGCCGCATACATCAAATAACCGTTATTTGCGCCGATATAAGCCAGACGTTTGGTCAGCAAAGGTCCGCCCGAAGGCGTATTCAAAACGCCGCTGTATTTAAAGCGCAAAACAACCGGCGTGCCTTTCGTGACCGTATCGCCGAGATCAACTTTGACGCTCGGACCGAGATCGGAAATGCCGACCTGATCCTGCACGAATGTTACCTGCGCGGCTGCCGTCGAAGTGGTTTTGACCGGCTTGGCTTTCGGCGTAACCGGAGTTTGCGAAGGCACGAGCGGCGCATTTGCCCGCGTGATGCTGTCAATTTTGAGCGAGCCGTTCAGTTCAAATTCGACGGTGCGCGTATCTTCGAGCGGCACGAAATTAACATCAACCGTCGCCGTCAGCTTATTTGCATCCGGCGCAAGCTGCACATCCATCACATAATTTTTGACATCAAACGGCGTGCGCTGAATCTTCTGTGCGAAACCCGCCGAAACCGTCAGCAAAATCAGTCCGATTATTGAAAAAAAAGATTTATAAATTATTCTCATTACCTTCGGAAAAACCCTTTTGAAACTTTATTTGAATAGCTTATTTTTGATGTCGGCAAATCAATTTCAGTTTGCCTGTCAATAATTAATTGATAAGATGAGTGCGTAAAATATTTGGCAGTAAAAGTTCGGAACAAGTGATAATTAACAGGTGATAGCTGATAGATTAGGAAATTCGTTACGCCCTAAATAAATTTATCACTTTTCACCTATTCCGAAATTTAATTCATTACATTTAATCAATCCAAGCACTCAAAATCACACTTAGTCATTCAAAAAATCAACCGACACGACCTTTTCCGAAATCGCTCTGCCGATTAAAACGACTTCCTTGTGCGCCGAATGCGCGTCATACGCATCGAGCGCGGCGCGGTCAGGATAAACCGCGACCAATCCCGTATCAAACGAGCGTTCGAGATGCAGAACATCCGAACCGACGTTAAAACTCACGATATTTTCGATCAAATCCGGCAGATTCCGCAGCCTCGCAATATGTTCGGCTTTCTGCGCGTCGGTAGTTTCAGGTTTATATTTCCAACAAACAATGTGTGTCAGCATAAGTTTTGAATTAAAAATTAAAAATTAAAAATTAAAAATTAAAAAATCAGAAGTTAGAAATTCAGCAGTTAAAAAGCAGAATAAAAAACCAAAAACTACAATCCATTTCTTAATTTTTAATTTTTAATTTTTAATTCTTAATCTCCTCACACCATTTCCGCGTAACTTCGTGGCGGTAGGCGAACATTTTTTCGAGTTTCGGCGTGACTAAAAACGGCACGAACGGTGCGCCGAGAAAACCGAGCGGCGGCTCGAAATGAACTTCGTCGCGCAGGATTGCGCCTGATTCGTGCGGCAAAACGATGTGTTCGTGCCGCCAAGCCCGAAACGGACCGGAAATCTGCACGTCTTCAAACATCTTCGGCGGCTCGTATTTCGTGTGTTCGGCAACCCAACGCGCCGGAAAAATGCCGAGAACTTTGAGTTCGACGATTGCCTGTGAACCGATCTTCGTGATGTCGGCTTTCTGAATAATTTTCCCGTTTTCCCACGGCGGCATCAGACGTTCAAAAGCATCGGCAAGTTCGTGAAACTCAAAAACCCGTTCGGGCGCGGCTCTGATGATTGATTCTTTAACAAACTGCATTTATTTCTCCCTCGCCGGAGCATATTCCATTAAAAAGTCCGTAAACTTCTGCAAATCATAAGTTTCGCCCTGTTCGAGTTCGGAAGTGTCCTGCGACTTTAAAAGCGTGCCGTCCGTTTCCAACACGAACAGATGCGGATAACCGCTGATTTCGGGATATTTAGCGAGAAATTCTTTGTTCTCGTTTTCCTCGCTGAAATTTACTTTGAGCCAAACGAAATCGGCTGTTTGCAGTTTTTTCAATTTTGCATTTTTTTCGATAAATTCGTCCAGATGCCGACACCAGCCGCACCATTCGCCGCCGACATCGAGAATAATCCGTTTGTTTTCAGCCGTCGCTCCGGCAATCGCATTTTGCAGATCAACGGCGGCAACGCGTTGCGGATCAAATTTTTCGCGGGCAATAATTTTATGTGTTTTGATTCGCGCATTTTTTTTCGGAGCGGCGTGTTTTTGGGCGAAAACGGCGGATGCGCCGAGCATAATTAAGATGACTACAGTTAGGAATTTCATAAGTTTTTAAGAAAGTTTCCCGCCAAGGCGCAAAGAGCGCAAAGTAAGAATTAAAGTGTTTTAAATAACATTTTTTAAGTAATATTGATAAATTTTTTTTGAAACTCATCTTATCTTAACTTTGCGCTCTTTGCGCCTTGGCGGGAAACTTTCCCTCTGCAATAACTTTCTTCACAAATTATTAACCACTCTTCTGATGCCGTCTTTAATCAATTCGACATTGAAATTTATCAGCAGACCGAGTTTTTTATCAGCTAATGTCAAATAAGTTCGCAACTGTTTCAAATGAATCGGCGAAACGGCTTCGATGGATTTAATTTCGACGACTACATTGTCATTAACGATCAAATCGGCGCGAAAACCGATTTCGAGTTGGACTGTTTCATAGATTACGGGAATCGCCTGTTGACGCACGACCTTGCAGCCGCGTTGTTCGAGTTCGTAAGCCAAAACCGCTTCATAAACCGATTCGAGCAAACCGGGACCAAGTTTGATATGAATTTTATACGCGCAGTCAACGATAATTCTGGAAGTTTCGTTTTCGGTCATAAGATTGGTTTCCCGCAAAGGCGCAAAGGACGCAAAGTTAAGATAAGATAAATTTTAAATAAAAGTAAGTTCAATATTACTTTCAAATTTTATTTAACATCTTTCAATTCTTACTTGGCGTTCTTTGCGCCTTGGCGGGAAATATCTTCCAGCTTTTCATTCAAAAGACTCCAAATTTTTTCGAGATGCCTTTCTTCGACCTGAATACTGCCGACCGACAGACGGAGCGTAAATTTGCCGTTTAGCTTGGTATGCGAGAGATATGCTTCGCCGGAAGCGTTGATTTCATTCATTATTTTTTCGTTGAGCGCGTCCAAATCTTCGACGTTTCCCGGCGCGGCGCGAAAACAGACGAGCGCGAACGGCATCGGCGCAAGCATTTCAAAATCGTTCGACTGCTCAACCCACGACTTGAATAAATTCGCCAGCCGAACGTGTTCGCGGATTCTATTAATCAAACCTTCGCGCCCGAAATAGCGAATGACGAACCATAATTTAAGCGAGCGAAAACGCCGACCGAGTTGGATGCCGTAATCCATCTGATTGGTGACGGTTTCGGCGACCGTGAGATATTCGGCGACGAGCGAAAATGTCTGTTTGAGCAAATCCAAATCCTTGACATACAACACCGACAAATCGAACGGCGTAAACAGCCATTTATGCGGATTGGTGACGATGGAATCGGCGCGGTTTGCGCCTTTGAAATGAAACTGCAATTCGGGAACGATCATCGCGCTGCCCGCATACGCTGCGTCAACGTGGAAAAAGATTTGATGTTTTTCGCAAATGTCGGCGATTTGTTCGAGCGGATCAATGCTCGTCGTCGAGGTCGTGCCGACGGTGGCGACGACGCAGAGCGGCTGAAATCCGTTTTTAATATCGTCTTCAATCGCCGCGTTTAATTTTTCCGCGTCCATCTCGAAACACTCGTTCGTGCCGATTTTAACCAGCGAACGCATTCCGAGACCGAGCAGCAACGCGGCTTTATCAATCGAAGAATGCGTTTGTTCCGAGCAGTAAATCCGCAAAAGCGGCAGATCATTTCGTCCGCTCATTCCGAGTTCGCGGATGTTCAAATTCAATTTTTCACGCGCCATTGCAAACGCGTGCAAGGTGGAAATCGAAGCCGTATCGTAGATCAAACCGTGAAAATCTGCGGGCAGATTCATCATTTGCCGCAGCCAATCTAAAACGACGGGTTCGAGTTCGGTCGAGGCGGGCGATGTGCGCCAGAGCATCGCCTTCATATCGAAAGTCGCGGAAAACATCTCGCCGAAAATGCCCGCCGCACTCGTCGAAGTCGAAAAAAGCCCGTGAAAATTCGGGTGATTCCAATGCGTCACGGCAGGCAGAATCAGCCTGTCAACATCACGCAGCACGTCGGCAAAATCTTCGCCTTTTTCCGGCGCGGATTTTGGCAGCGCGGCGGTTAAATCGCCGGGTTGATTCTGCGAAAGCACCGGGAATTCTTCGAGATTTTCAAAATAAGCGGCGATCCGGTCAATGATTTCGTAACCGTGACGACGAAATTCTTCCTGCGGCATATCGCCGGAATGATTTGATTTGTTCATAATTTTTACACTTAAAAGCGTTTGATTCTGCAAAAAATCTCCGCGTCTGCAAAAAGCGTTGAAAATAGCTCGACAGTTTCGTTAATACAAGTATAATATCTCAAACGATTATCTCGCCGGTTTTTCAGATTTTTAAGAATAATTTATTTACCGAAAATTTTCCGAATCAAAATTACGGAAAGTTTCTTTTATCGCACAAGCAAACATTTATGGCAGCCGACGCGCCGGAATTGAACGAAACAAGAGAAGGTTTTATACGCGGATTGGGCTTGCTCGATTCGACGATGATCGTCGCCGGTTCGATGATCGGTTCGGGAATTTTCATCGTTTCCGCCGACATCGCGCGGCAGACGGGTTCGGTTGGCGGTCTGCTTTTGACGTGGATCATCACGGGAATTCTGACGATTTTTGCCGCGTTAAGCTATGGCGAACTCGCCGCGATGATGCCGAAAGCGGGCGGACAATACGTTTACCTGCGCGAAAGTTATTCGCCGCTCTGGGGTTTTCTTTACGGATGGGCGTTGTTTCTGGTCATTCAAACCGGCACGATTGCCGCCGTCGGAGTCGGTTTTGCGAGATTTCTGGGAGTTTTGTTTCCCGCGATTTCGCCTGAAACTTATATCATTTCGCCGATCAATCTGTCGGCAGGTTACGCGATTTCGCTTTCGATGCAGCAGTTTGTCGCCGTGATTATGATAATCGCGCTGACGCTGATTAATATGCAGGGTTTGGCGTTGGGCAAATTAATTCAAAACATTTTCACCTCGGCAAAAACTCTCTCGCTGGCGGCATTAATTTTAGTCGGCATTTTTATCGGGAACGGAATGTTTTCGGGAAATTTTTCGCATTTATTCGATGTTCAAAACGCCGCGCCGATTGAAGGTTTGAAGGTGACGGACGGAATGCTCGGATTGATCGTCGCGTTCGGCGTGGCGCAGGTCGGTTCGCTGTTTTCGTCGGATGCCTGGAACAACATCACGTTTACGGCGGGCGAAGTCAAAAATCCGCAGCGCAATATCCCGCTGTCGCTGGCGATGGGAACGGGTTTGGTGATCGGACTTTATATTTTGGCAAACTTCGCCTATCTTTCGACGCTTTCGCTCGAGCAGATTCAAACCGCGCCCGACGACCGCGTGGCAACCGCCGCGTTAAATGTCATTTTCGGCGGAATCGGCGCAAAAATTATGGCGGTCGCCATCGTCATCTCGACGTTCGGCTGCAACAACGGCTTGATTCTCGCAGGTTCGCGCGTCTATTATGCGATGGCGAAAGACAAACTGTTTTTCAAATCGGTCGGCAGACTAAACGGCAAACTCGTTCCCGCCACCGCGCTGATTCTGCAATGCGTCTGGTCGTGTTTTCTGGTGCTGCCGCGAACGATTTCGGTCAATGATAAAGGCGCGGCAACATACGGCAATCTCTACGGCACTCTGCTCGATTATGTAGTTTTCGCGGTCTTGATATTTTATATTTTAACGATTATCGGTTTGTTTATTCTGCGCCGCAAACGCCCTGACGCGGAACGCCCGTATCGCGCTTTCGGCTACCCGGTAATTCCGGCGATTTATGTTTTGGCGGCAACCGTCATTTCATTAGTTTTGTTATTTTACAAACCGCAGACATCTCTGCCCGGACTTGCCATCGTGCTGTCGGGCGTGCCGGTTTATTTTATTTGGAAGAACATTTCGAAAGCAGAAACCCGCGCGTGAGCAAGGGTGCGAAGTTAAAGCAATCATAAATTTTTAGGAGGAATTGAATGTCACTTTTTAGAACAAAATCAATTGATAAAATAGTCGCCGAGGCTCAGGAAACCGGCGAACACACTTTGAAAAAGACTCTGAGCGCGTCGGCTCTGACCTTTCTCGGAATCGGTGCAATTATCGGAACCGGTATTTTCGTTTTGACCGGACAAGCCGCCGGAAAACACGCAGGTCCGGCAGTCGTTATTTCGATGATAATTGCAGGTATAGTCAGCCTGTTTGCCGCTTTATGCTATTCAGAATTTGCTTCCGCTGTGCCGATTTCCGGTTCGGCGTATGCTTACGGCTACGCAACTCTAGGCGAATTCGTCGCTTGGATTATCGGTTGGGATTTGATTCTCGAATACGCATTCGGCGCGGCGACGGTCGCGGTCGGTTGGTCGGGCAACGTCGTCAAACTGCTCGGTGCGCTCGGCATTCCTTTTCCGGTCAGCCTTAGTGCTGCGCCCGGAACGAAATTCGTGACGTTTACTTCCGAGATGATTCAAAAGGTGGACGGGCAAAAAGTCGGCGATACTATTTTGCATCCGAATCTGGGGTTGAACGTCGTCACCGACGAATTGACCAAAGCAATGGCGCAGGTCGGCGTGGCTGGACAGATTGATACGGCGATTTTTAATCTTCCGGCATTTTTAATTGCGATTGCCGTTGCCGCGCTGCTGATTAAAGGTATTCAGGAATCGGCAAGTTTTAATTCGGTAGTCGTAATGATTAAGATTTTGGTGGTGATTTTATTCATTATCGCCGGAATCGGATACGTTAATATGTCGAATATCGGCATCGGCTGTGCGGCAGGAGCAAACGGCTGCGCGGCGTTTATTCCGCCGAACACGGGAACTTTCGGCGAATTCGGAATCAGCGGTATTTTCACCGGCGCGGCGGTTATTTTCTTCGCCTATATCGGTTTCGACGCGGTTTCGACGGCAGCGCAGGAAGCGAAAAATCCGCAGAGAGATATGCCGCGCGGCATTATCGGATCGCTTTTGATTTGCACGGTTTTGTATATTTTGGTTTCGGGCATTATGGTCGGACTGATTTCCTACACGCAGCTTAAAGGCGAAACCGCGCCAATCGCCGCCGCGATGGGTGCTGCCGCGAATCAAGCCGCCGACGGAACATTTATCAAAACTTTGCTGAATTCATTCAAATTTATTGTCTTGATCGGCACGGTTTTAGGACTGAGTTCGACGATGGTCGTGATGATGATGGGACAGCCGCGCGTTTTTTATTCGATGGCGAAAGACGGATTATTGCCTGCGTGGGCGGCAAAAGTCCATCCAAAATATCAAACTCCGCATATTACAACGATGCTGACAGGTGCAATCGTCGCAATTATGGCTGGATTAGTTCCAATTAGTTTGCTCGGCGAATTAGTTAGTATCGGGACATTATTCGCATTTGTCATTGTTTCGATTGGGATTTTGGTGATGAGAAAAACACAGCCGAATCTGCCGCGTCCGTTCAAAGTTCCGGCGGTTTGGATTGTTGCTCCGCTGTCGGCAATTACGAGTTTGTTGTTGATGGCGAGTTTACCGTTCGACACTTGGCTTCGACTAATAATCTGGATGGTAATCGGGGTAGTTATCTATTTTGGCTACAGCAGAAGCCATAGTAAATTGAACAATCCGTCAAAAGAAGAATAAAGCATCAAATTAAAGCTGGAGAGTATTTTCTGCAAAACTAAAAAGCGTCGAGACTTATAAGTCTCGACGCTTTTTTAGACGTTCGGTTGAATGATTTTTCAAAAACACTTCACGCGATTCTCAAATTTATTCTCCGGCTTTGTTCTGCAAAAACCATTCGTAAGTTGTTCGCAAACCTTCTTCGAGCGGCGTGTTTTTTTGCCAGCCGAGATTGTGCAGGCGCGAGACGTTGAGCAGTTTGCGCGGTGTGCCGTCGGGTTTTGACGTGTCGAATTCTAAGCTGCCTTCGTAACCGATAATTTTGACGAGCGTTTCGGCAAGCCGTCTGATTTCGATGTCTTCGCCGACACCGATGTTGATGTGTGTGATTAATTGGTCGTAAACGTCCTTAGCATCAACATTTTCGAGCATAAAGATGACCGCCTGCGCCAAATCCTCGACAAACATAAATTCGCGGCGCGGCGTTCCCGTTCCCCAGAGCGTGACGTTCGGCTGATTGTTTATTTTCGCCTCGTGAATCTTGCAGATAAGCGCGGGAATAACGTGCGAATTCTGCGCGTCGAACGTATCTTTAATGCCGTAGAGATTGGTCGGCATCACCGAATAAAAGTTGCAGCCGTATTGACGGTAAAAATTTTCGCACAGCTTAATGCCCGCGATTTTGGCGACCGCGTAAGGCTCATTCGTCGGTTCGAGATAACCCGTCAGCAAATCTTCTTCGCTGATCGGCTGCGGCGCGAGCTTCGGATAAATACACGAACTGCCGAGAAAGATCAGTTTTTTAACATCGTTTTGATGCGCGGCGGCGATGACGTTTGCTTCCATCATCAAATTGTTGTAAATAAATTCGGCGCGAAACGTGTCATTCGCCATAATTCCGCCGACTCTGCCCGCCGAATGAATGACGATTTCAGGTTTTTCCCGCGCGAAAAAATCTTCGACTTCGCCTTGTCGAATCAAATTCAGTTCTTTGGAAGTGCGCCCGATGATATTCGTATAACCCGACTTTTCGAGGTTGCGCCGCATCGCGCTGCCGACCATACCATTTGCACCGGCGATGTAAATTTTTGCGTTTTTGTCCTGCATAATCAAATAAAACGGATTAACTAAATTTATCAGTTAATCCGTTTTTTGCAATCTGTCGGTATCAAACCAAATTAAATTAACTTCAATTCAGGATAAGAATTTTTGCCCGCGAAACACACGAAATAAACGAAAGAAAGAAAAAAGCAATTGAAAAATTATCCGAAAAGGATTTAATTTTCGTGTGTTTCGTGGGCAAAAATCTTATTTGTAACTCAATTTGAATTATTGTTTCGGCATTGAATTTGCCGGTGTTGCCGCCGGCATTTGGCTGACGTGATGCGAAACTGCCTGCCAGCGGTTATCGCGTTTGACCCAAACATCGGTCATCACGAAATCGCCGTCGGACGGGACATTGGCGATGCTCGCCTGTCGTTTATAGATTGTCGTGACGACTGACGCTCCGGGAAAAGCCTGCACCGAAGTATTTTCGATGACGTAAGTTTTAAGCTGAAAACTTTTCAACGCCCATTCGATGAAATGCTGTTTGTCCGCCGCTTTTTCATTCATATTAATGCCGACCGGCGTGAAATCCTGCGCCAACAAAACATCGAGCGCAGCCGCATCGCGTTTTTTGAGAGCCTCGATAAAATCACTCTCTAATTTAGTAACTCTTTTGATGGCAAATTCCTGATTTTGCTTCGGTGTCGAATCTTTTTCGATCTGTTCATCAGGCATTTTATACGGTGCCGCCGCGTCTTCGTTTTGCGGAACTGCCTCGCGCCAAGCGTCAACCGTCGAGGTTTTGCTTTCTTCTTTTTTCGGCGTGTCCTGGGCTTTAATTTCAGAATTGACGGCGACCAATAAAACGATTGCGAATATTACGGGAAATAACTTTTTCATTTTTTCTATTCCTTGTTCCCGGTTTTTTCAAAGTGCCGGTAAAAATCTCTGCTACTGTGCAACCTGTATGTTGTTTTTCACACCTTTAATGCCTTTAACGGTTTGCGCGAGTTGCGCGGCTTTGGCTTTCTGTTCGGCGTTCGCTGCTTTGCCGGACAGAGTAACTGCGCCGTCTTTGACATCAATGACAATAAAATCAAGCAGTTCCTTATCTGCGCCGATGGCGGCGCGAACCTGCTGAAACATCACAAAATCGTTGGCTCCGGTGCTGACAATCGGAGTCGGTTCTTTAACGGGCGGCGCAGGCTTTTCATTTTTATTAACTGCCGCCGGTGTTGCCGTATTTGCCGTATTTGCCGTGTTCGGCGGCATCATCGTCGGACTTGCCGCCGCAATATTGGCGTTCGCCGGATTGCTGTTGACGACCGTTGCCGTGCGATTTGAATTGTTTGCGCTCTCGGTATTCGATGCGCTCGAACATCCGGCAGCCGCGATTGAAGCTGAAATTACAATTCCGAAAGAGATTCTGACTAAAACATTTTTATTCATTGCGTTATCAATTTTGTCTTTGATCCGGCGAAATTTATCCAACCGTTTGATCGCCGATTTTATTCCTTAAATTCCTGCTGATTTTTTCTAAGTCTGGCACCAAGCGCAAACGATTGTCAAATTTTTGCCAAAACTGTAATTCGCTGATTTCAGATGTTTGGATTTAATAAATCGGTTGTTAAATTTTCCGGTTTGAATCAAATTTCCCTTTGCAATACTTATTTTTTTCGCGTGTCCGGTCATTTTCCGGCAAAAAACGATCTTCGTCGCTCAAGAGAAAATTACTGTTGATTCAGAGGCTTTTGCGCTTTAATTTGTTTTTTATTTGCATCCATACAGATTTTTTGTAGATGATGTCATAACAATTTCCTCCCTCTTTTCGCGCCGCAAATTTTGTTCGGGTTATTTCCTTGAAATTATGTTTTCCGAGAAAATATTCGAGGTCTTCGACCTGACAGCAATTTTTATAAATCTCAAAATCAGCGGCTTCCGTTTTGATATACTTAAACCTGTGCAGCAAATTTTCAGCACCTTTCAAGACCAACAATTCGGTTCCCTGCGTATCCATTATGAGCGCGTCATATTTGATTATTTCAATATTTTCCGCCTCGATCAGAGTTGAGAGCGTAATGCTTTTCAGCGGGATTGATTTCTCAAAACCAATCTCTGCCCAAATATCTCTATGCAAATCGAAATCGAGAATTGAAGAAGATTGACCGTCGTTATCAGCGATATGAAATTGATATTCGCTGCCGTCCAGATCGGTCACTAAATATTGATACGCTTCTTGTCGCGGAAAATCTTCGAGATTAGTTTTTAACTGCTCAAAAACTTCGGGAATCGGCTCGATCCAAATAACGGGAAGATTGAAATGTGAATAGACAAATCTTTCCTGTCCGGTATTTGCGCCGACGTGAACAACGCCTGAAACCCGCCGCAAAAAAGCATCCGGCGCACGCTTGAATCCGCGTTTGACGAATCTCCTCAATTTCGCCGGAAGTTCTTTTATTTTCAGTAGTTTATTCAGCTTCATCCTAAATATCGTCAGTTTTGTTTCGTGAGTTTCGCATCCAGTCCCAATTTAACAGATCACGGTCTTCTTCGCTCAAATTCGCGTCGGCGGCTTTCCGGTAAACGGCTCGATAGGCTTTTGCCGTTCGCTCCAAATCAAAATCCGCCAACCGCCGGAAACCGCGCGTTTGAAGGTCTTTTCTCAAGTTTTCGTCGGACGAAAGGCTTTTAACAGCGTCGGCGATTTCTTCGACTGAAAAAGGATTGAACAGTAAAGCCGCGCCAGCCGCCTGTTCGGGAAGCGAAGTAATCGCCGAACAGGCGACCGGCGCACCGTGCTGCCATGCCTCGAAAAGCGGACCGCTCGCCGCCTCGAAAAGCGTCGGGATAATGACAAATTGTGCGCCGCGATACAGCACAGACAGTTCTTCGGTCGAAACAATGCCGGTAAATTTGATTTGTTTTTCGAGTTTCAATTCGCGCATCCGCCGTTCGATATTTTGATAAAACGGATGCTTGAATCCGGTGCAGATAAGATTGATTTGCAGTCCGCTCTGTTCGCGCAGCAAAGCAATTGCTTCGAGCAGCCGCAGATGATTTTTGTGTTCCCACGTCATCGCCGGAAACAGCATAAACGGGCGCGGCGGACAATCGTATTTTTCAAGCACGGCGGCGATATTGTTTTCCGAAGTTTCTTCAATCGAAATTTCCGGCGGCGACCATGGAATAACCTGTATTTTATTTGGAGCAATTTCAATTTTTTCGATTAGATCCTGCTTGATAAATCCCGAACCGGCGACGACTATTTCCGCCGCCCGGCACGCCGCCGGATACATCACCGCCCGCCGTGCAAGGACTTCCGGCGTGAAAAACTGCGGGTAATGCAAATGCTGCAAATCGTGCGGATTATAAACGGTCGGCAAACGGCAACGGACGTATTCAGGGTAAGGAAAATGAATCACATCGCAGTTCAGACTCTCGTAAAATCCATCGGATACCGGCACGGAATATTCAAATTTCGGCGGCGCAACCGCCAGATGTTTAATTCTCCGGGCGAGCGGACGAAGCCGTCCCGTCAAACGCTTGAATTTTTCGAGCCGGTCAGTCGCGGATTTTTCAGGTTCAGGAGCGCAAACAGTTGTTTGCCGTTCGTTCAAAAACGGCTTGAGCCAATCGGGTTGTTCCGGCGAAGTAATAAAAACGTATTCTTCGTCGCCTTCGAGTTGTCCGATTGCCGCTAAAACTCTCAGAACTGTTTCAAGACTGCTTGTGCCGCTGCCTACCACGATTTGTGCATTTATGGCGATTCGTAAAGGTTTTCTCAAAAATTCCTCGTTAATTAAAGTTTCAAGCGAAAATGTTCATTATCGCTTACTTGCTTATATTCAGCATCTGCCGACACCATTGTTCAAAGACGAGAGCTTTGAACGACAGCGGACAGGTCGCTCCGGCGGGAAATTCGCCCTGAGCCAGACGTGAACCGCTTTCGCCCGTTAAAATATTTGCGCCGACCAGAAAACCGTCGCGCAGAGAATCGCCGTGTGCGGCAAAAATCGCCGTGTGCCATTCGCGCGTCGGCGGAGCAAAACCGCGTTTCGGGCGATTTAACGCCCATTCGGGCAAAATATCTGCGACCGCTTCGCGCAGCCGAAACTTCGGCGCAAGTTGTGCGTCGGACTGAGTTTTCCGCAAACCGACGACCGTTTCCGCAAATTTATAATCAACCAGCGGCAGACGCAATTCGATTGACGAAGCCATTCCCAAACGGTCGCCCTGCGCGATGCCGTTTTCACGCAAGTATGTCGAGCAAGCCAGCGCGGTGATTGACGTTTCGAGATCATTCCAGAGTTCTTCGCCCGTAAAAATCGAATAAGCCTCGTCGTCATTCAGACGGCTTTTAAAATCTTCGCTGTAAAATTCGCGCATTTGCCGTGCGGTGTTGACAAAATCGGGCGAATCGTCAAAGAGAATCAGCCGCGACGGATTTTTTAGCTGTTCTTCAACTTTGTCCCGACCGCTTGAAAACGACTGAAAAATTCCTTGCAAAAACGGATTTTTAAGCAGCGCGGCTTTCTTTCGTGTCGCCGCCAGCGCGTCGCGCATCTGCGGATAACCCCAAAAAAGTTCGTCGCCGCCTTGTCCTTGCAGCATTACGGGAACATCGTGTGCGCGGGCGAGTTTCATCACGGCGTGATAACCGAAACCAGCGATGTCGGCAATCGGATCGTCGCGCCAAAAGTTTAATTCGGGGAAAAATTCGACGATTTTCGACGTGTCGAGTTCGACATCGTAGAACGGAATTTTCAAATACCGCGCCAGTTTTTCCGCGTCGGCGCGTTCGTCCGGTTCGGGTCTGCCCGCGTAACCGACACTGAAAGCGTGTAAATTCGGCTGCTGTTTCGCCGCCAACGCCGCGACGATGCTCGAATCGAGTCCGCCGCTCAAGGCAACACCGACCGGCACATCCGAACGGACAATTAATTTGCCGACTTCTTCCAAATGCTCCCGAATTACCTCCGGCGCATTGCCTTCAATCGGCGGAGCGTCTTCGAGTTTCCAATAAGTTTTTTCGTCAACGCGCCATTTTTTGACATCAATCACCAGCATTCGCGCCGCGTCGAGCTTTCGCACACCTTTAACCGCCGTCAACGGTTCGGGGACGTATTGATAATGAAAATAAAGATTGACGGCGCGTTCGTCGAGCGCAAAAGGCACACAGCCCGAACGCAGAAGGCTTTTCATCTCCGAAGCGAATAAAATCTGACCGTCGGTTTCATATAAATAGAGCGGTTTTTCGCCCATTCGATCACGCGCCAGAACGAGTTTTTGACGGCGAATATCCCACAAAGCAAAGGCGAACATTCCGCGCAGTTGGTTGATAAAATTTGTTTCGTCGTCTTCGTAAAGATGCAGAATCACTTCGCCGTCGCCGTCCGTGCTGAATTCGTGACCGCGTTTTTTCAGTTGTTCGCGCAGTTCGAGATAATTGTAAATCTCGCCGTTGACGATTAAAACCAGCGACTTATCTTCGTTATAAAGCGGTTGCCAACCGTTTTCGCGGTCAATAATGCTCAAACGGCGCGAAGCGAGCGCGACATTTTCAGCGAAAAATTCGCCCGCGCCGTCCGGTCCGCGATGAATCTGCGCCGCGCTCATTTGCCGCACGGCGTTTTTCAGTCCGTCCGACAGACGCGCTTTTGAAATCGCTCCGCTAATTCCGCACACAAAATTTCTCCTGATTACTCGACCTTAATTTTCCCGGTAATTTTCTCGCTTTGCGGCTTTGCGCCTTTGCGGGAAATATCTGCTCAAAAAATTTTCCCGCAAAGGCGCAAAGCCGCAAAGGAAAAAAGTTGTAATCATATTGCGCTCTTGCTGACACGCGGGTTTCCGCCTTTGAAAATTTCAAAATCGAATTTTTCACGATGACTGCAAAATTCCGCACTCATTAACCGCCGGAATTCTTCGTAGCGCAAAATCGTTAAAGCCAATTCCGCCAAGGCTTGCGGCGATGTTTCCGGCGGTGCGAAACGGTATCTGAAAAACATTTCGCGCACGTCCGACGGTCGAAACAAAATGTCCTGCAAAAAATTTCCGCTGCGGTCTGCGCCGATTATTTCGATGACGCTGCCCGCGTGTGCCGACGGCAGAAGCATATTCGAGCCGTGAACGCCGACGACGATGTGGCTTTTTGCGTAACGCCCGCACCATTTTTGTTCGGTTTCGTTGTTGATTTCCGTGACGCGCAAATCTTTAATCCATCCGGGCAAATTTCCTGTTTCCCCGATTCCGGCGACGGCAAAATCGAGCTTTGGAAACGCACCGCGCAAGGTTTCGGCAAATTCGACAATTTTCGCGCTTTGTCCGGCGATTGGCGATTCGGCAGAACGCAGACGGCGTTTTAATTTAACGAAATTATTAGGCTCAACAACTGTTTCCCACAGACGATCTTCGCGCCAGATAAATGTCACCGACGGTTGCTTTTGATGTTGTCCGAGCGTTTCGACGGCGAACGGCTGAACGCGCGAAAATCGTTCGATGTCAAAATCTTCGCTGCGCGGATGCGAAAACGCGACGCTCAAAAAAACTTCATCGAAAGGCGCGATATTTCGTCTGATTTCGTCCGCCAGCCACTCGTTCCATTCCGTGCCGTGCCGCAGAGGCAGATCAATAATCCACGCTTCGGCGATTCCGTCCGGCAGCATCCATTCGAGAAAACGCGGCGCAATTATGATCAAACTGAAATCTTTTTTATGATCCAGATAAAACTGCGCGTTGAGTAATTTCAGCAGCGAATGACCGTATAAAACGTCGAGACAGTTGAGCAGGACGACCTTTTTTTTGACTTCGGAATGTTTTTTAACTTCAAATCCGTGCGGCTCATTTATGCGGTTTTGATAGCTTTCAGCCAGCCAGTCGGCGAACCACTGCGCCGTTTCGTCGTGAAAAACCGCGCCCGATTGACGGTCGAGCAGCACCGGCGTAAATAAACCTTGTCCCGCAGGCAAATCGCCGTAAAATGTCGCGCCGCACGGCACACATTCAAATTCCGCGAGATTTCGCATCCCGACAATCGAAAAATCATTCGCCGTCAGCAGCGAATCGCAATACGGACAACGCCGCGCGGGAATTTCTAAAATCGGTTTGAGCGAAAACATACTCTTAAAAGTTTACAGGTAGTTGGCAGGAAGTTTCAGATAGTTTGCAGACTAGTAAGCAGAAAAAATTTTAGATTTATTCGATCTTATATCAAAAATCATCAGCTTTAAGAGTTTCCACACCACTATCTGCAAACTTCCCGTAAACTTTCACTTAGGAACGGCGACGTGCATTGCGAATTTCGCCGTTTCGACGCTTTCGCGTCCGGGAAAAGTCTTTTCGTTTTTGACGATGTTGCCGATCCGGTAATTGACCGCCGCGAGATAATCTTCGATGTCTTCGGGGCGATTTCCCATATCGAACGTCGCCTGTCCGAACTCGAACGTCAGGCATTTGATCCGGCGATTTTCGAGCATTTCCCGTGCGCCTTTCAGCACCTGCAACTCTGAGCCTTCGACATCAATTTTAAGCAGATCAATCCGTTCGATGCCGTTTTCACGGCAATAATCGTCAATCGTTGTTGCCGCCGTTTCTTCGATTTTAACGGGCGCAATATCCAAGCCGTAATCCTTCATCGGACGCGCCGCCTGCGAATTAAATTCGGAAAAAGCATCGTCGTAAATATTCATTTTAATCGAACCTTTTTTATCGGATAAAGCCAGATGATTGAGCCGCACATTGCTTCTTTGAGAAGCGCGGCAAACGGTTTCGAGCCGTTTAAATGTTTCAAATCCCGCTTCAAAAGCGTGAACTTCGGCGGCGAAACGCGAAAACAGCAGAGTCAGTTCGCCGACGTTC
This sequence comes from Pyrinomonadaceae bacterium, assembly GCA_965247235.1. Taxonomy (GTDB): domain Bacteria; phylum Acidobacteriota; class Blastocatellia; order Pyrinomonadales; family Pyrinomonadaceae. The sequence continues at coordinate 3,065,537 of OZ252004.1, read as the reverse complement.
GCGCCGACATCGAAAACGACCATATTTTCGCGCAACTTTTCGAGATAGAAAATCCGCTCGGCGCGTTCGACCTCCGCAAAATTTGAGACGGCGGCACGGCGGATGAAGTTTAGGATTTTATTCATTTGAATCGTCGTCCACGACACGCCATTCCGCGTCAACCAGAGCGCAGCCGTGCGAGATCGGCGGAACTTCGCCGGAGCCGTAAAAATCGCCCGCCGCGACATTTAATTCGGCGGCATCGTCAATCCGGTCAAAACAATCGCCGCCGCGCATCACGCTCAAACCCAGACGATAAGTCGAAGGCGGCAGCGGCAGTTTGCGAATGCGGCAGACGAACGCGCCTGTTTGCGGGAGTGTTTTGAAATCGTCGCCGGTCAGTTTATTGTGCTGCAAAAAAACCGGCGCGTCCAGAAATGTTCTGACCATAAATCCCATCACGACTTCGCCCGGAGTAAAATTTGCCGACGTTTGAAAATGAAAATAAACGTCCACATCCTGACCACAGCACAGATTGTCGAGCGGTTTGCCGCCGGTCGTTTTAAATTCGACCGCCGTCACGCGCACCTCGCCCGAACCTTTCCGGTCGGGATGATTTTCAAGATCGGCGGTAAAATTTTCTCCCGTGTTGACGAGATAATGTGAGATTGCCGCCGTCTGCGAGCCGTCGAAAATTAATCCGCCGTTTTGCAGCACGATGCCCCGCGAACAAAGATTTTCGACCGCCGCGAGATTGTGGCTGACAAACAAAACAGTCCGTCCGGCTTTAGAAACATCGCGGATTTTGCCGAGACATTTTTTTTGAAACTGCTGATCGCCGACCGATAAAACCTCGTCAATAATCAAAATGTCCGGCTGCAAATGCGCGGCGACCGAAAACGCGAGCCGCATATACATTCCGCTCGAATAATGTTTGACGGGCGTGTCGAGAAATTTTTCGACATCGGCAAATTCGACGATTTCGTCAAAGCGTTTTTTGATTTCCGTGCGCCGCATTCCGAGAATCGCGCCGTTGACGAAAATATTTTCGCGTCCCGTTAATTCGGGATGAAAACCCGTGCCGACTTCGAGCAGACTGCTAACGCTGCCGTATAATTCGACGCTGCCGTTTGTCGGTTCGGTAACGCGGGCGAGAATCTTCAAAAGTGTAGATTTGCCCGCGCCGTTTCTGCCGATAATGCCGACGACTTCGCCCTGTTCGATAGCAAAATTAATGTTTTGCAACGCCCAAAAATCTTCCGCCGAAACCGAATTTGAACGCGAAAATCTTTTGAGCGGCGCATTGGCAAACTGCGCGAGATTTTCCCGCAGCGTCGCATACTGCGCGGAAGTTTTTCCGAGCGCATATCGCTTGCTGATTTTTTCTGCTTTAATAATCGGCATTTATTGAGCGTCAATCGTGAGAATCTTGAATCTTAAATCTTGAATCATTTTACCGCTTTTCGGATAATTTCGTTAATTCGTGCGGCGCGGTCTGCAAAATTGTGGTCGCGCAAGGTGCGGAGTTGTCCGGCGGCGGCGATTTTACGGCGTTCAGTTTCGTGTTCGAGCAAATATTTTACTTTGTCGGCGCATTCTCCGGCGGATTTATAAGTCACGACTTCCGCGTCGGGTTCAAACAGTTCGGGCAGATTATTTTTCCAATCGGTAATCAGACACGAACCCGCGCCGGTCGCTTCAAACAGACGCATATTCGACGCGCTGACCGGCGAAATATCAATGTGATTATTAAAAACTATCCGCGCATCGTGCAGAGTTTGAAACATCTCCACGCCGAACAGCGGCGGATACACGCGCGACGCGATCCGCCGGTCAATATTTTCGTCAAACTCCGAACTAAACCTCCGCGCAAAGGGAATTTTTCGCAGAATTTTCGGCGGCAATCCGGCTTTTTCACTTAATTTAACTAATGCGGCAGTCTGATTCGAGATGAAATCTGCTTGTTGCGGCGGCGGTTTGATGTCTGAAAAGATTTGCAAATCGGTTTTTTTGATAAGTTCGAGCAATAGTTTTTCGCGTTCAAGGTGGAACTTTTGTTTTTTAACAATCGAACCGATAAAAATAAAATCTTCATCCGGCGATTTTTGCAGATCGAGCTTTTCTAAAATGCGCGGCTCGAAAGCGTGATTGACGTGGAAACTTTCGATGCCCTGAGCGCGAAATTCGGCGACCATTTCGGGAACGCACGAGAGCGCAATGTCCCATTCGCGCATCACCGATAAATCCGCGTAAGGCGCACCGCACCAACCCAAAATAAGCCGGATCGAATCACATTCGCGGCGAATATTTTTAAGAAACGCGGCATCAATCATCGAATAATCGGCGACCAGCAAAATATCCGGGCGAAACTTTTTAATCTGTGCGGCGGCAATCCCGAACAGATTTTTTTCATCGAAGTTGAAATCATTTTCCGTTGCCCAAGTTCTCTGCAAGTTTTCGGCGTTGGCGATAATATCGAGCGTTTCAAATCCGCATTCAATTAAAGCATTAGTCCAAAAGTCGGACGAACCGAAACAGTCTCCAATCAATTTTTTGTGCTGGACTGCGTAAGATTTTTTTTCGAGATCAGGCTGCCGGGCATAAAAAACTCGCAGATATGAGAGCGGATAAATTGCCAGTTTGAGCAGGCGCATATAATCAAGCGTGGCGATCTAGAGTTCAAGATGATAAATGAGGTTGCCGGTCGCTTCTTCCGCACCGGTTTGATGCAAACCCAATCGCCGCGCACCTCTCGGCGACATATTATCCGGGTGGATTTTCGCCATCAGACGTTTTGCGCCGGACAGTCGGCTGATGTCTTTAGCAGTGTCCAAAGTCAGGCGCATCAGTTTGCCGCCGCGAAACTCATCATCAATCAACACGCCGAACGACGGAACTTCATATCCTTCATCCCAACCGCGCAGAAAAAACACGCCGATCATCTTTTCCTGCCAGAAAACTCCCGAATAAACATCCTTGACGGCAGCCTCTAAAATCTCTCGAAGCGCGGCTTCGTCATCGTTGAAAGCATAGAAAAATCGCAGGTATTCCGGCGGCTGTGAACGCATCAATCCGGCAAGCTGCGCGGCATCCGACGAATTCAGGTTACGAATCACGAAAGAATTGTTCAAGATCATATTTTCGCTTAATTAATACTATAGCTTCAATAGTTTAGAGGCAAAATGAAAAATTGTAAAAAAAAGATAGACATTGGATTAATTTTTCAGTATTCTTCAAAAAATGATTTTTATTGATTAAAAATTTTTCCGAATTTGTTTGAATCTGAAATTCAAAACCGGACGAATGTAAAATCAAATAACTTTGGGACAAACTTATTTGTTTGTAACTTAACAAATCGGAAAGAACGATTCAATTCATAATCGTTGAATTGAAACTACAGACGTTCTTTTATTGCCAGAATCTTTGAACTGCCCGGAGAGCGGGCGGCAAAAATTCAATATAATATTTCCGTTTATTATATTTTCGGTTTTTTTCGGCTTTGCTCAGGCATTCTTGACCGGCGAAAATTCGGAATTAATTTACAAGGAGGACAAATGAAAAAAACATCACGTTTACTTTCAACCATGGCGGTGGCAGCAGTGACTGCGGCATCGCTTCTAATCACACAATTTTCGGGTGCGCCGACAGTCAAGGCTTCGAGCCATCGTGAAGCACCGCTTATCAGTCTCGATCCGACAGCGGATAATACCGATCTCTATGCTTTTGTTAGCCCCGACAGACCGAATTCAGTGACGCTGCTCGCTAACTTTATTCCGTTTGAAGAACCCGCCGGCGGTCCGAATTTTTCTAAATTTGACGATAATGCAGTTTATCAAATCAGATTGGACAACAACGCCGATGCGAGACTCGATTTGGCTCTTCAGTTCCGTTTTCGAACAACGGTTGGTAACGGTAACACGTTCTTATACAACACCGGACCGATAGCATCTCCGACGGATGCTAACTTAAACGTCAGACAGGTTATGGATGTCACGGCGATTATTCGCCAGGGCAGTCCTGCAACCCCGACATTTACGTCTTTTACGTTAGGAACAGGTTTACCGACTGCGCCTGCTAATATCGGTCCGCGTTCGACCCCGAACTACGAAACGAATTTAGCTCAGGCTTCGATCAGCAATATTGCGACCGGAGCAGGCAATGTCAGAGTTTTTGCCGGACCGCGTGATGAAGGTTTCTATATTGATTTAGGTTCGACTTTCGATCTTTTAGGCGAACGACCGTTCAACTCGGCACACGCAATTCCGTTGCCGAATTCGAATGGTGTTGACTCAACTGCCGGTTATAATGAGCATACGATTGCTATTCAGCTTCCGACTCAATTATTGACAACCACGGGCGCACTTCCGACCGGACCGACCGACCCGAATGCGATTATCGGTTTTTATTCGACGGTCAGCCGTCCCGGAACCCGTGTTTTGAACACCAATGGAACAATCACCGAAACCGGCGACTGTTCGGGTATGAACGCCAACGCTCCCAGCACGGGCTGCGTTCAGGTTTCGCGTCTGGCAAATCCGCTGGTCAATGAATTGTTCATTCCGATTGGCACGTCTTCCGCAACAATGGAAAACGACAAAGACCTTTATAATGCAACTTTGCCGGCATCGGACAACACCCGCACCGATTTTATTGTCGGAACTGCGGCACGTCCGGTTGAACCCGTCAATTTGCTGAATATGCTTTATCCGATCAGAAAAGCCCCGACAATGGGCAGAGTTGATTTGGATAGAGTGTTTTTAACCGGCGTTCCCGGATTAAATCGTGCAGGAACAACAAATGATCCTCTCGATCCGACCGCCGGACCCGGTTCGCCTTATGCTGATTTGCTGAGACTAAACACGGCAATTCCGGCAACGGCTGCCGGTTCGGTTAATCGTCTGGGCGTGATTGCCGGTGATAACGCAGGCTATCCGAACGGTCGCCGCCCCGGTGATGACGTAACTGATATTACTTTGCGTGTCGGCGCAGGTGTTTTGCTTCCGGGCAATTCCTGCGATAACGGAACGACCAACTGTAATGCGTCACCGAACAACATTCTCGGCGACGGCGTTAATGAAAACGACAAACCGTATCTGACGATGTTCCCGTATTTAGGAACACCTTGGAGCGGTTATGAAGATCCTTATCACGGACGTACCGGCTCTGCCGATACGACTACACCGGGAACGACAATGGCAACTCCGAGACCGTAACTTAAACTGAAAATAGATGGAGTTCGACTTCAAATATTTTCAAACGGTCAAAGATAATTAACAATAAAATTCGCGGGCGATGTCAGATTTAACGCATCGTCCGCGAATTTTGTTTAGTTTGAAATTAAAGTTATGCGTAAATATCTTCAAATTATTATTCCCGGATTAATTATCGGTGTGGTGATTGCCGTGATCGGTTTGGTTTTTATCAAACCGGCATCGAAATCCGCCCCGGCTGAACTCTTAAAACCGATCAAATTCGACGGCGCAACCGTTTCTGATAAAAATATCCAGTCAGCGCAGGCAATGATCGAAAAACAGCCTGAAAGTCCGAAAGGCTACAATACTCTGGCGGCTTCGTTTTTGCAGAAATCCCGTGAAACCGGCGATTTCAGTTTTAATGCCCGCGCTCAGGAAGCATTGAAATATTCATTTCAAGCCGCGCCCGACAATTTCGATGCGATCAAATTAAACGCCGCTATTCTGCTTAATTTTCATCGCTTTGCCGATGCTTTGAAAGAATCTCAGCGGGCTTTGGCGATGAACCCGCGCGATCACGAAGTTTACGGCGCGATGGTTGATTCTTATGTCGAACTCGGCGATTACGATAAAGCCGTCGAAGCGGCGCAGAAAATGGTTGATCTGCGCCCTGATACTTCTTCATATTCGAGAATTTCCTATCTGCGTTCGCTGCACGGCGATTCAAAAGGCGCAATCGAAATGATGAAACTGGCGGCTGAATCTGCCGGGGCAAGTGCCGAAAGTTCTGCGTGGTGCCGCGTTCATCTCGGCGACGAACTGATGAACACCGGAAAGGCTAAAGAAGCGGAGACGGAATACGACCACGCTCTTTATAATTTTCCCGATTATCATCTCGCGCTCGCCGCCAAAGGTCGCGCCCGTTATGCAGCCGGTGATCTAAATGCCGCCGCCGACTTTTTCAAAAAAGCCGCTGAAAGAATTCCGCTGCCGGATTACATCGCCGCGCTCGGCGACATTTACGCTAAACAGGGAAAAACCGACGAAGCCGAACAACAATACGATCAGGTCGAATTCATCGAAAAAACCGGACCTGCAAATTCGACTTATTCGCGGCAACTGGCAATTTTCTGGGCAGACCGCGATCTGCATTTAGACGAAGCGTTAGCCGCCGCGCAAGCCGAACGAAATATCCGTCAGGACATTTACACGTCCGACGCGCTCGCGTGGTGTCTGTATAAAAAAGGACAATTTGCCGACGCGCAAAGTTCGATTAACGAATCTCTCAAACTTGGTTCACACGACCCGAAACTGCTCTATCACGCCGGAATGATCGCGGCAGCAAACGGCGACAATAAAAAAGCCATACAGTTTTTAAGCGACGCGCTCTCGCTCAATCCGAGTTTTGATATTCTGCAAGCCGATATTGCTAAAGATAAACTTAAAACTCTCAAAAACGGCTAATTGCTGCAAAAGCAAACAGTCGTAAAAAAAAATAAAACATCAAAAAATTGAACTTTTTGATGTTTTAATTTTTTACGACTAATCTTTTTTAAGACGGTTTTTCAGTTTCCGAAAACGCCGGACTGAGGGACGAAGGACAGAAATAATATATCCGATAGCGTCATAACATTTTAAGTATGCGGGTTGATGATTAACAAACGCCCAACAAAATATATACGACTTAAATCCGAACCTTTTTCTCACAAACGCCGGAAAATCTTTCTGAAACGCCGGATCGCGGCTTAGGTCTTCACTTAATCCGCCCTGTTCATAATCGGCAATAGTTATCGGATAAAATTTTTTCTCGATGTTTTGTTCGAGAAAACACTGCAAATTTAAAAACCAATCGGCACAGATTAGATATTTCAAATTATATTTTCCGAGAATTTGAAAGATTTCCCGGTGATAAAATATTCCCTGATGACAAATGTTATTGCAAATAAATGTTCGCGCTTCGAATTTTCTGCTTTGCAGTAATTTCATTTTCATCAAAAAACATTCCCCGTAAAAAAATCTCGGTTTATCCTGCACTAAAAAAGGTCGTATTTGGTCAAAAACTTCGGGACGCAAGCAGTCGCCCGCGCCGATAAAATACATATATTGTCCGCTCGCCATTTCCAAACCTTTATTAAAAGCGTAATAAACACCGTTATCTTTTTCAGAAACGAGCGTCAGCCGATCTTTGAATTTTTCGATGGATTTTAAGGTTTCGTCGGTCGAAGCGTTGTCGAAAATAATAACTTCAAACAATTCGTTATTCTGCGCGAAAATAGATTCCAATGTTTTCTCGATTTTACGCCCGCAGTTGGATGTGGCAATGATTATCGAAATCAACTTCGGCTGATTATTTCCAGAATTGTTCATAAGCGAAAATTTAAAATTAATGATTTTGAATCATCAGTGTTAAAAAGATTTTGAAAAAGCAACAGTTCTTTGAAAAAACGGATTAATGAAACTTAAAGGTGTCACTCCCGGTCAATTGTCGGCAATGATTCCTGAATCACTTTACCGGGAATTGACTGATGAATCGGCAGTTGATAAACGGGTGCCGAAAATGAAAGCTGTTTTTCTTTTTAAGCTGCTGATTTTCAGTATTTTACAAACCAAAGATTTGAGTTTGCGGGTCATTGAGGAATTATCCCGTTCACCACTAATCAAGGTAGTGAAACCAGCGTGTCGGAGAGTTTTTCGACGACTGAGAGCAAAACTTTGCCGGATTCGGTGAAGCTGCCTGAAACTGCCAAATCTTCCGCCTGTCCGGTTAGATCGGAGATTCCCTGAATCTGAAAATTGTATGTTCTGAGCGCGGGTTTGGCGCGAAACTCGGTTTCGAGCGCGGCGAGTCCGGCGCGAAAATTGCGGATGGCGGCGATCACTTTTTGTTTGTTTTCTTCGTTTTGCGGAATCGTTCTGCCGCGCGAATTTTTGTCGTTGTCCTCGATATTGCGGGCGATGCCGCCGAGCAGATAAATAAATCTGGTGAGATTTTTAAGTTGCGTCGAAACTTTTTCCGCGCTCGCCTTGATTTCCGCGCTGCCCGACAAAGGTTTGGCGGCGGTTGCCTTTCCGCCGGTTTTGCGCCTCTGCGCGTCGGCGTTTGAAGCCGAACCGAAAAACAATAACGTCAATGCCGAAAGCGCGATTAAAAATTTTAATTTTTTCATATCTTGTCTGTTGAATAGTCAAATCTCCCGCAAAATTTTATCATAAACAGAGATGCAGCAAAGGCTTTTAGAGGTTCGCCGTCCCGGTCGTTTTAGTTACGCCGACGGGTTGGAATTGCAAAAAACGCTCGAAACGCAGGTGATTGCCGAGCGTGAGCGTGATTTTCTGCTGCTTTTGGAACATCCGCACACTTTTACAATCGGTCGCCGAGCCAAGCAAAACGGCGTTTTGGCAAGCGCGGAAACGCTTCGTAAAATCGGCGCGGAAGTTTATGAAACCAATCGCGGCGGCAAAATAACATATCACGGCATCGGGCAATTGGTCGGTTATCCGATTATTAATTTGAGTTCGTATCGGGAAGACGTGCATCTTTATGTTCGCAATCTGGAAGAAGTTTTGATGCGAACGCTCGCTGATTTCGGAATTGAATCTTTTAGAATCGAAGATTTGACGGGCGTTCACACGAAAGACGGAAAGGTCGCGGCAATCGGCGTTCACCTGAAAAGATGGGTCACGACGCACGGGTTCGCGCTCAATGTCAGCACCGATTTGAGATACTTCGACCACATCATCGCCTGCGAAGGCGAACCCGTCGCTTCGATGGAAAATATTCTGGGACGCGAATTAAAGTTAGCGGAAGTCGAAGACAAAATCATCGAAAATTTCGCAGAAGTTTTTGAATTTGAGAACGTCGAAGAATTGCAGAAAGCAGTTACGGCGGAGATTTGAGTTTTAACTTTGCGTCTTCGCGCCTTTGCGGGAGATTTCTTGTTTCCCGCAAAGGCGCGAAGACGCAAAGTCAGAAAAGAAGAGAAAGACTATGAAAATTACTAAATTATCAATTGCAATTATTATATTTGCCGCTTTGACGGCTTGCGAAACACCGACAAACACAAATACGAATCGCGCTAACGTGAACACAGCGAATACAAATTCGTCACCAACCGTGCAAAATCTGTCGGAAGTTCCGCGACCGCAGAAAATCGCCGATATGATGAAGGAACGCGGCGAACAAGACGACGCAAAACCGACGCTGAAAATTGTCGAACCGAAAGCCGATTCGACCGTCAATGCTTCGACCGTAAAAGTAAAATTAGAGCTTTCCGGTGAATTGAAAGGCTACAAACCGATGAAGGATATGACGACCGGAATGGGCAATCATATTCACGTTATTCTCGACAATCAGCCGTATGAAGCGTATTACAACATTGACGGCGAAGCGTTTGAACTGCGAAACGTGGCGGACGGCGAACATACTCTGCGCGTTTTCCCGTCGCGTCCGTGGCACGAAAGCTACAAAACAGACGGCGCGTTTCAGATGGTCAAATTTACTGTCAAAAACGGCGGCAGCGATGCGAATAAACCGACGACGACCAATACAGGCAATACGATGGCAAACGCTAATTCAAACGCGAATACGAAACCGATTGAAGGTAAAGATATGCAGTCTTCGCAAGGCGGCGCAGTTGATGCGAAAAAGCCTCTGCTGACCTACAGCCGACCGAAAGGCGAATATAAAGGCGCGGATGCCGAAAATATTATGATTGATTTTTGGCTCTCGAACGCCAAACTTTCCGGCGACGGCGGCGAATACAAGGTTCGTTATGCGGTTGACGGCGGCGAAGCAAAATATCTCGATAAATGGCAACCGATCTGGCTTTCCGGCTGGTCAAACGGCAAACACACGGTCAAACTCGAACTCACGGATAAAGACGGCAAAGTCGCAGATAACGGCGGTTACAACTCGACGACGCGCGAAATTACGATCACTCGTTAACGCAAAACCGAATAAAAGAAAGTGCCGGTTGAAGAAAATTCGACCGGCACTTTTTTGTTTTGTTCAATGATGTTACGCGAAAATATCCTCAGCCCGATTTATCGGACTTTCCGCGCCTCGCGGCAAACCTGTTGAAACAGACTAAAATTAATTCGCGTAGCATCAGTTATTCATATTCTTTTTAGCCAATCTCTCGAAATATAATTTTGGTTATTCGTTCTTTTATCCGACATTTTTTGAATTTCCCGCAAACCGTTTTAGTTTCATAATAACCGCTCAAATTTTTCTCCCGAGTTTGATAAAGAATTGTTGACTTTTAACTGTTAAAACTTTATTATCAATAACAACGGTGTTTATCATCGTATTATTTTGTCCCACTTAAACGGTTGTCCAAAAAGGTTTTATCTTCATTCTCCTCCGATGAATTAACATAGGAAATATCAGTCAATGTCAACAAAACTTGGGGAAATCCTTGTCCGGGAAAATATGATCAACGCGCAGCAGTTGCGCGAAGCTCTCGAATACCAGCGCACCAACGGCGGGCGTTTGGGTTCTAATCTGGTCAAACTCGGAATGATTTCCGATGATGTCATCACTTCGGTTTTGTCGCGTCAATACGGTGTGCCTTCGATCAATCTCGACCTTTTTCAAATCGAAGAACAAACCGTCAAACTCATTTCGCAGGAAGTCGCTCTCAAATATACGGTTTTGCCGATTGCCAAGTCGGGCGCGATGCTGACGCTGGCGATGGCTGATCCGACCAATGTGTTTGCGATGGACGACATCAAGTTTATGACGGGGCTGAATGTCGAACCCGTCATTGCTTCGGAAACCTCGATTCAGATCGCTATCGGGAAACATTACAGCGCGTCGAACGAAATAGACATTTTCGATTTTGCGGGCGCGGGACAATCCGAAAGAATCAGCGCGAAGATTGCCAAAAACGGTAATGGTAACGGCAACGGCAACGGTTCAAGCGGCTCGAACGGACTGAAAACCCCGTTCAAAATGGAAACCGTCGAAGGTTTGGGGGCGGAAGATTTAGATGTTTCGCTCGATCATTTCGAGTTTAATCAGCAGGAATCGGAAAATTTTGAAGTTGTCGAAGATAACGACGAAATTGATCTCGCCGAACTCGCCCGCGCCAGCGAAGATGCGCCGGTCGTGCGGCTGGTCAATGTTTTGCTGGTTGACAGCTTGAGACGCGGCGCATCCGACATTCACGTCGAACCGTATGAAAAAGATTTCCGCATCCGTTTTCGGATTGACGGCGTGTTGTATGACATTATGCACCCGCCGATGCGTCTGCGCGATCCTTTGATTTCGCGTCTGAAAATTATGTCGAAACTCGACATTTCGGAAAAACGTCTGCCGCAGGACGGACGCATTAAGATCAAGGTCAAGATTGACAGTCGTTCGCGCGAACTCGATTTCCGTGTTTCGACGCTGCCGACTTTGTTCGGCGAAAAAGTCGTGCTTCGTCTATTGGACAAAGACAAACTGATGCTCGATATGACCAAACTCGGATTTGAAGAAGAGAGTTTGGCGATTTTCCAGCGCAACATTGCCAAGCCTTACGGAATGGTTCTGGTCACGGGTCCGACGGGTTCGGGAAAAACGAATACGCTTTATTCCGCGCTGCAAACTCTTAACACGCCTGAAACCAACATTATGACGGCGGAAGACCCGGTTGAATTTAACCTTCACGGCATCAATCAGGTGCAGATGAAGGAACAGATCGGACTGAATTTTGCGACTGCGCTGCGTTCATTTCTGCGTCAGGATCCGAACATCGTTCTCGTCGGCGAAATCCGCGACTTTGAAACGGCGGAAATCGCCATCAAAGCCGCGCTCACAGGTCACTTGGTGTTATCTACGCTCCACACCAACGATGCGCCTTCGACCATTTCGCGGATGGTCAATATGGGAATCGAACCTTTTCTGGTCGCTACATCAGTCAATATCATTCAGGCACAACGGCTGATTCGACGAATCTGCAAAGACTGCAAAGAAGAAGTCAGTCTGCCCGCCGAAGCGTTCTCGGAAATCGGATTTTCAGTCGAAGAAGCACCGACAATCAAAGCATATAAAGGCAGAGGCTGCCAGACGTGTAACGGCACGGGATTTAAAGGTCGCGTCGGTCTTTACGAAGTGATGGAAATTACCGACGAACTGCGCGAATTGATTATGATCGGCGCAAGCGCGATTGAACTGAGAAAACGCGCTATGGAACTCGGAATGATTACTTTGCGCCATTCGGGTTTACAGAAAATCCGCGAAGGCATCACGACTATCGCCGAAGTGGTTAAAGAAACGGTTTTGTAAAGCAGGGAAAACAACAGAAAAGAATTGTGAGAAAGGATTTTGGAGGAAATATGTTAATCAAGGCAATTGCATTAAGTCTGGCACTAATTTTCGGTATCGGCGTGATTATTCCGCTGACGACCAATGATGCCGAAGCCGGAGCGCACAAGCACCGGAAACATCACAAGCGTTATAAAAAATATTCGAAAGGCTGGTGGCGGCAGTATCATAAGCATATGCGCCGCAAACAGGAAGCGCGAGCGCGTTGGCGCAGGGAACGTCTGCGGCAGATGCGAACGGCAGCAGTTGTCAATCGCGGAATTATGACCGGCGAAGATACGCAGTCGGGCGCAGTCAGAGAGAAAACGGTCGCCGATACTGCACCGGCGGTTTTACCGACCGGCGATGCCGCGCCGAAAAACTGGAAAAAAGCGCAGAATACGCCAAGCGAAATGCAGTTTCGCGTTGACAACGATCAAGGTTCGCAGGTCGGCGCGGCGGCGATTACCGTCGTCGGACCTTCAACCGGCGCGGACAATGAAACGGCTCGCGTCAAAACACTCGGCGGCGTGCCGACAACTTCGCTGCGCCGGACGGTGATTGACCGGATGATTCGTGAGAACGGCTGGGTCGTCAACGATTTTCAAAAAGATTTGGACGGCAAAAAAGTTTACGTCGTCGTCGCCCAATCTCAGGGTGCAGGCGGCAAAATGCAGTCGCGGATGTTCTATTTCACCGAATCGGACGGACGAATTTACAGCGTGGCGACTATCGCACCGGCAGACGCGGCGGACAAATTAGCCGAAGAAACCGAAAAGGTGGTCAATTCGCTGCAAAAACATTCGCAACAGGCAGGCTTGAAATAAAATCGTCGAGATTCGATTAATTAACACCAGTCTCAATTTAACTAAGCAGTTGACAGCAAGTTTTCAGAGTTAAAGGTTAGTGACAGATAGTTGAAAACAAAGAGTCAAATCAAAATCAAAATACCTGAAATCTTTTTGGCGACTGCCTAACATAAAAACCGGGGAGTTGGATTCAACTCTCCGGCACCTTCCAAAATCAGCCCTCCGAAAAATAAATCTATATGAGCTTTGAACAACAAACCAGTGTCGAATCACAAATCACGCTGCCCGAACTTCTGCGAAAAATGACCGATGCGGGCGGTTCGGATTTACATATCACCACCAATTCCGCGCCGCAAGTGCGCGTTCACGGGCATCTTGCGCCGCTGCCGAACTTTCCCCCGTTCACGCCCGCCGACACTAAAAGACTGGCGTATTCGGTTTTGACCGATTCGCAAAAACATCGTTTTGAGGAAAATCTCGAACTCGATTTCTCGTTCGGCTTAAAAGGAATGTCGCGTTTTCGTGCCAACCTTTTTAATCAAAAAGGCGCAGTCGGCGCGGTTTTCCGTGCGATTCCTTACGAGATCAAATCGTTTGAAGCTCTCGCTCTGCCGCAGATTGTTTCCGATTTATGCAAAAAGCCGCGCGGCTTGGTGTTAGTCACCGGACCGACCGGATCGGGAAAATCAACGACGCTCGCTTCGATGGTGGATAAAATCAACAGCGAACGTCACGACCATATTTTAACTATCGAAGACCCGATTGAGTTTCTCCACAATCACAAAAACTGCGTCGTCAACCAGCGCGAAGTTGCCGCCGACACGCATTCGTTCGGTGCCGCGCTTCGCACCGCGCTTCGACAAGACCCCGACGTTGTGCTGGTCGGCGAAATGCGCGATTTGGAAACAATCGAAATGGCTCTGAGAATCGCCGAAACCGGACATTTGACGTTTGCCACGTTGCACACGAATTCGGCTTATTCGACGATCAACCGTATCATTGACGTTTTTCCCGCCGAACAGCAATCACAGGTTCGCACACAGCTTTCGCTCGTTTTGGAAGGCATTCTGTGTCAATCTCTGCTGCCGAACGCCGCCAACGACGGACGCGCGATGGCACTCGAAATTTTGATCCCGAATCCCGCGATCCGCAATCTGATCCGCGAAGATAAAATTCACCAAATTTATTCGATGATGCAGACCGGACAGGACAAATTCGGAATGCAGACGTTTAATCAGGCACTCGCCTCGCTCGTGCATAAACGCCAAATTACGCTCGAAACCGCGATGCAGCGCACGTCGAACGCCGACGAATTAAAAGATTTAATCGAACGCGGTTCGGGACTTAATCAATCTTACGGCACACCTGCCAAACCGCAGGGCAGCCCGTATATGCAGGGGCGAACCGTCGGACAGCGTCCGCCGATGCGTTAAAAATCCATTTATTGAAAAACACGAAATTTTAGAGGAGCTAACTTAAAAAAATGCCGACATATACATACAAAGGTCGAAATCGTCTGAACGAAATGGTTTCCGGCGAACGTGAAGCCGCTAACCAGGATGCACTTCGCACACTGCTGCGCCGCGAACAAATCGTCGTTACGCAGTCTTCAGCCAAGGGACGCGAATTTGCGATCCCGAAACTGGGCAGAAACAAAAAGGTCAAAGCCGCCGAACTCGCTATTTTCACGCGCCAGTTTTCGGTGATGATTGATGCCGGTCTGCCGCTCGTCCAATGTCTCGATATTTTGGCTGAACAGCAGGCAAATGCACATTTCAAAGAGGTTCTGCATCAGGTTCGGCAAAACGTCGAAGAAGGCAGCACGCTCCATTCCGCGCTCGAAAAGCATCCGAAAGTTTTCGACAGTCTTTACGTTCATATGGTCGAAGCCGGCGAAACGGGCGGTGTGCTTGATCTGATTTTGCAGCGTCTCGCCATTTTGATCGAAAAAGTCGTCAAATTAAAACGCAGCATCGTTTCGGCTTCGATTTACCCGGCGGCGATTGTGTTCGTCGCGGTCGCGGCGGTCGCTGTCATTATGGTTGTGGTTATCCCGCAGTTTCAGCAGATTTTTCTCGGACTTCTCGGTCCGGGCGAAGAACTTCCGCTGCCGACGCGAATCGTGATGGGAATCAGTAATTTTCTCGCCGGTTGGGGCGGCATCGGCATTCTGGCGACTTTGATCGGTTCGGTTGTCGGATTAAAATTTTACTATAAAACGCCGGGTGGTCGCTGGAACATTGATAAAATAACCTTGAAACTGCCAATTTTTGGCGGCATCCTCAGAAAAATCAGTGTCGCCCGCTTCGCCCGCATTCTTTCCACATTACTTTCTTCGGGCGTTCCGATTCTGCAATCGCTCGAAATCACCGCTAAAACAGCCGGAAATATCATCGTTGAAGACGCGATTCTCAAAGTCCGCGCCGGAGTCGAACAGGGCGAAAGTTTTGTCGAACCGCTCAAAGCCACCAATGTTTTCCCGCATATGGTCGGACAAATGATCGGTGTCGGTGAACAAACCGGCGCACTCGACGCAATGCTCGGCAAAATCGCCGATTTCTACGAAGACGAAGTTGATGCCGCCATCGCCGATTTATTGGCAATGATCGAACCCGTCCTCATCGGTTTCCTCGGTATAACCATCGGCTCAATCGTCATTTCGATGTATATGCCGCTCTTTACACTCATCGGCAAACTTGCCGGCGGTGCAAAATAACCTTAACGGTTGTTGTCGAAGGACAATAAAGTTGGTAACAAGACAATAAAGTTGGTAATAAATTTTATTGTCAGTCAGTTAGACTGACTAATAAAGGAAGAGAAATAATTCTCTTCCTTTATTTTTTCCTGATGACGGCTGACTCTATTCGGTCTAGGGATTCATCGAGGGTGTAAGAAATTTTGTGTAATTCCAAATTTATAAATAAAAGGAGAATTACATTTGTATGACAATTGGCAAAGAAGTTTTAGATGAATTAATCAAGGATTATCAGAACCCCGAAGATTTGCCGGGCGGGAACGGGTTACTCGAGCAGTTGACCGGGGCTTTGCCGGAACGGGCGCGGGCGGCGGCGTTGACGCACGAACCCGGTTTTGCGAAGAATGACAAAAGTTCATTGAAAGAAAACGGCAGTCGGCGCAATGGAACATCGGTCAAAACGGGCAAGTCCGAACACGGCGAGATCGAGTTGGCAATTCCGCGTGACCGCGACTCGGAGTTCGAGCCGCAGATTATTAAAAAGCATCAGCGGCGGTTTGAAGAGTTTGATGATTTGATTTTATCACTTTATTCACGCGGGCTTTCAACCCGGGAAATCAAAGGGCAGCCGGCAGAGATTTACGGCGTGGAAGTTTCGCCCGCGCCGGTTTCAACCGTCACCGATGTTTCAATTTCCGGCACCAATCAGGCAGGCGATTTACACGACCGACGTGATTGAACCGTTGAATAACTCTTGACGGAAAATCACGAAAACCCGCGCCGCTTTTCCATCCGAAGAATCCGCCATCAAACTATTATAGCTCGGATTGCAGAATCTCGAGAAAAAGTGGACAATGCCGATTCAGAACCGGAGTTTGGCAATGAATCAAATGGCGATACTTTTTCAAGGACGGCTGCCGATTGCCGGACTGACAGAAAACTCGATTACACAAAAAATCCGACACCCTCTTAAATTTCGCAAGAGGTCTAGTCTTTAATTTTTGATTAATAAATATCTTCCTCGCCTTCCGGTCGCGTATTCCAGCGTTTGTGAATCCAGAGCCATTGTTCGGGGTAAAGGCGGACGTATTTTTCGACGATTTTCGTGATGTTTTGAGTCAGTTCGCGGATGTTTTCATCGGAATTGTCATTTTCAACATATTCGACCGGCGGTTCGAGATAGACGACGTATTTCTTTTTCGTTTCTTCCCAGACGGCGAACGCGGGCATTACGATGGCGTTGGTCGCCAGCGCGAGTTTGGCGATGCTCGTCGTGGTCGAAGCCGGAACGCCGAAAAAATCCACGAAAACGCCTTCTTTTTCCTGCACGTTGAGATCGGCGAGAATGCCCAAAATCCGACCTTTTCGCAAAATCCGAAACATCGTCCGTGCCGACTTTGTTTTATCCAGAGTAACTGAGCCAAAACGAGTTCGCATTGTATCCACGAAATCTTCGACCAACGGATTATCAATCCGCCGGACGAGAATATTCATCCCGTAACCGAACGCCGGCGCGAGCAGATTGAAAACCTCCCAACTGCCGAAATGTCCCGTAAAAAACAAAATGCCGCGTCCTGTTTCGACCGCTTTGTCGAAATGTTCTTCCTTGCCGACGACTTCGATCAAATCGCGGATGTCTTCGTGTTTGAATTTTTTGAAATGAGAAACGAAACCGAGATGACGACCGAGCGATTCAAAAGTGCCTTGCACGATTGCGTCTTTTTCGTTCTTTGAGAGTTCAGGCAGAGCGATTTCCAGATTGCGCCGCGCCGTTTTGCCGAGTTTGGGAAACTTTCTGCCGATTAATCTGCCGACCGATTTGCCGAACCTGATTGAAGTTTCAAGCGGTAGCGCACCAATCGCGCCGAGCAGCGAGCGCACGGCGAAAAGTTCGGCTTTATTTTGCAGATTGCTTCTTTTTTTCGGCACAGGTAAAAACTCTAAACGCTATCGAGAGAGAATCCAAAATCTAAAATCTAAAATCTAAAATCGAACTAACTCCAACGGAAAAATCGTTTCGTAATCGGTAAAAGCCGATGTTTGGCGACGACCGCACGGAAAAATTCTTCGTGTTCGCCTTCGACGCGCGACATTTCCATCAGTTCGTCAAAACACTCGCTCATTCCGAGTTCCCGCGCAAACTCCGCCGCGTCCACATATTCCTGCACATTGCCGCTTTCCAATCTGCCCGCGAAATACATCGGAAAAAACCAGCCCGAAACATAACAGGCGATGCCGATAGACTTGCCAATCGTCCAAAAAACTTTCTCGCGCATCAGTCGCGGTTTCGCGTCTAATTTTACAAGCCAACGCGCCACATTTTCACGATGCACCCATTCTTCCGCCTCGATTTTCTTAATTCCTTCACGCTCCGCCGCCGAATTTTTCCGCAAAGATTTCCAATGCCCGCGATAAGCAAACGCCGCCGCCAATTCGCCCGCGTGAGCATTTTGCAGAATGCGGATTAAATTTTCGCGGGCATTACTCATTGAATTTTGCTTTTGCTTTGAAATTTCGTCTTATAATTTTACAAAGTCATTGTCAGTCCAGTCTAGTCTCTAAATTTCTTTAACTATTTTCAACGCTGAGTTTAGTGCCGCAGCGGGCGCAGTATTTAGAGTTTAAAGGATTAATATTTACACAATTCGGACAAGTGATTCCCGGTATCGGTTCCGATTTTACAGTCTCTATATAAACTCCCATTGTCACCGAACTTTCTTTCGTCAAATCAAGCTCTTTCGGCTCTGAGAAAATTCGTTCGGGCATATTTTCTGAAAAGACAGCAACACAATCACCTTTTCTCGATAATTTATCCAATTCGGTTTGCGTATAAGCAAAATGCACGGTTTTGCCGCAAACTCCACAAAACCGCGAATCGGTTGCGCCTGTTTGCTTTAAATCTTCCCAACGCAAAGGACATTTAAAGTGAAATTCACAATTTTTAATTTCGTTTGCCATAGATTTCAAATCTCAAACCGCGACTTCTTCCGTGTAATTGCAAATCATTTTGCGCTCGACAATTTTAATCGCTAAATTTCGATATTTTCGATTATTGCGTTCATTTTCTTTCTCCAATCCAACGCTTTGTTTCGACTATTTCATCAATTTTATTTTCTAAATTGTAAAGTTCTTGCGGAAAAACTTTCCATTCTCCTCCATTTTCAATACAGCCTAGATAATGAATAATACTTTTCTCTCTGTCTTCCATTTTAATTGAAATGTTTACTGTCGGTTGGTCAGTTGCATCTGACGGGCAATTATCTGCGGCACTAGTGTATGAATTTTTTAGAGAAAAGAAATTTGCCTTATTAATTTCAGCCAATAATTGATTCATTTTTTCCTGACTCAGTTTGTCTTCAATTTTTCCTACTACTTTCGTTTGTTTGATGCCTTCAAAAATGACCGACCCATTTGAATCTATTTTTAGCTTGTAACGAAAACCACTTCCCATAACATCGCCGCCACCTGTTTCTAATTTTATTGAAAAATTACTATTTTCATTTTTTGCTTCGTTAGTTGCATTGTTATTTTGAATCGGTTTATCACTACAGGCTGATAAACCGAAAACTAAAACTAAAAAATATATTTTGATGTCGAACATAAATTCTAAGCCGCAACTTTTTCCACGCGATTATAAACCGTATCGCGTTCGACCGCTTCAAAACCGGCGTTTTCGATCATTTTTATCAATTCGTCTTTGGTCATTTTCTGTTCGCCGCCTTCTTCGACCGAGTAGGCGTGCGTCAGTTCGCCGCCGTCGGTGATTGTGCCGTCAACGTCGTTTGCGCCGAAATGAAGCGCGGTTTGCGTGGTCGCTTTGCCGAGCATCACCCAATACGCTTTGATATGGTCGAAATTGTCGAGCATCAGGCGCGACGCGGCGATGGTTTTCAGATTCGTAATCGCGTCCGGTCCCGGAAGTGAAGACAGCGCAGTGCCGTTCGGATAAAACGCGAGCGGAATAAAGCATTGAAAACCGCCGGTTTTGTCCTGCTGTTCGCGCAATTGGACGAAATGGTCAACGCGGTCTTCGACGGTTTCGATATGCCCGTAAAGCATCGTCGCGTTGGTTTTCAAACCCGCGTTGTGGACTTTTCCCGCGAGTTCGAGCCAGCGATTTCCGTCGCATTTGTGGTCGCAAATCCGCGAGCGAGTCGGTTCGGCAAAAATCTCCGCGCCGCCGCCCGGACACGAATCCATTCCCGCCGCTTTCAAACGCTCGATCACTTCCTCGTCCGACATTTTGTAAAAACGCGCAAAGAAATCGAGTTCGACCATCGTCAACGCCTTCAAATGCAACCGTGGAAACTCGCGCTTCAGAGACGAAAACAAATCGGTGTAATACTCAAACGGCAATTTCGAGTTCAACCCGCCGACGATATGAAGCTCGGTCGCGCCTTCGGCAACGGCTGAACGCGCAATCTCGATGCCTTCGTCAATCGAATGCGTGTAAGCACCTTCCTGCCGCGCACGTTTGTAAAACCCGCAAAACTTGCAGTCCGCGACGCAGATATTCGTATGATTAAAATGCCGGTTGACGTTGTAATAAGTCGTCCGCCCGTGTTTTCGCCGCCGCACGAAATCCGCCAATTTCCCCAGCGCGTTCAAGTCGTCGGTGTTATATAATTCAACGCCTTCAGCAAAGGTCAAACGCTCATTACCCTCAACCTTTTCAGCGATTCTGTTTAAATTCGTATCAAATGAAAATTGCATAAGTGTATAATTAAAGAGCAATCTTTATGCCTTGATTTTATCAGAGAACTTGAAGATTGTTTATTCCATATTTTACTTAGTGATAAGAGTTAGATTTAGTAGGTTTATTTTGAATTCCTAAATGCAATTTGCGAAACGGTAAATTGAAATTTGAAAAATGCAAAAATTAAAACAATCGGCGTATAATTTCAATTGCGGCGAAGTTAAAGATTGAAACCGCGTGTAACTTGAAAAATAAATGAAACTGCCGAGATATGAATATGCTGCCGAAGGCGATTACAAAATCTTCAAATTTACGAGCGAAAGTCCGAAAGGAAGCATTACCAAATTGGTCGTTTACACCGAAACCAACAAAGAAAACGTCTATAATTTAGCGTTCGGCGATTACGATGAAGCAACCGGAAACATTGACGATAAATCAATTACCGACAACCAGGACAGCCGCAAAGTTTTGGCGACCGTCGCTTCGACGCTGTATGTTTTTACGGAGAAAAATAAGAATGCGTGGGTTTACGCGACCGGCAGCAACAATGCCCGAACGCGGCTTTATCGAATGGGCATAACCTTAAATCTCGAAGAAATTTCAGCAGATTTTGAAGTCTTCGGACTCAAAGAAAATGTTTGGTATGAATTTGAGAAAGGAAAAAATTACGAAGCGTTTTTAGCGAAACGGAGGGCAAAATTATGAAGATAGAACAATTGGACAAGAGCAAAACGCCGATTGTGAGAATTGACAAATCGTTGGAAAAATTGCGCGGAAAAAATTTATTTCCCGAAAAACTCGCCGAAGCGAACGAAGTTTTAGCTAAAGTTGGACTACCGAAAAACAAACCGGTTGGCAAGGCAAATCTGTTGCGAAAGTAACATTTCATAATCAGTCAAACGCTCTTGCCGCTCAACCTTTTCGGCGATTCTGTTTTAATTCGTATCAAATGAAAATTGCATAAAATTATTTTTATAAGTTATTCTTCGTCATCTTCAAAATTACTTGGCGGATATAAATCTAACGAAAGTGATAAACCTAAATCAGAAACTCGTTTCAAAAGTTTCGCGCTAAAATATGCGCCGCCTTGACCATTTTCCGAACTAAAACCAAGAAAAAATTCGCCTTCAACATCTGGAAAAGATAAAATTTCTCTTAGGAATTTTTTTTTCGGTTCAAGTTTATCCAGATAAAGTTCAATCTGATTTTCGAGAGAAACATCATTTTTAGTTAGGTTTTCAGCACACCAAACATTTGTTTTCAATGGCTCATTTAACATCGAAGACTTGTAGCGATTCAACGAAAATCCTTTCTTTCCGATGCTGCTTGCTTTTAATTCGAGTTGTGATTCAATTTCATCAATTGGCAATAGGTCGCCGCTTAACCTTAAACTTGCCCGATACCATTTTTTGTCTTCACTATCCATTTTTATAATTTTCAGATCAAAATTGCGCCGAAACGCAAACAGTAAAAGGTAGAAGAAAAGTGAACGCGATGAAAATTTTTGCTCTATTCATAAATTGCTTCCAAATCACGCGGCTAAAACTTCGACATATTCGCTTTTCGACAAAGGTTTCGGAATTGACGCGCCCGTTTCTCTTAAATCTTCAAGGTGAAATTCGATTGCTTCCTGAATCAATTGTTTGACTTCCGATTCGGTTTCGCCGACGGCGACGCAGCCCGGTAAATCGGGAACATACGCACCGAAACCCGTTTCGCCTTCTTCAATGACAATCATATATTGATACTGCATATTTAACCTCGCTATTTTTTCAAACCTGCCTGCTTCAAAACGCTGTTCAATGTTCCGATTGGCACTTCAACGCTTTCCTTTCCCTCAATCGTGACCGTTCCGCTTTTTGTTTGATGATGAAATTGCCGATGACTTTCTTTTATTCTGACTAAAAACCAATCGTCTTTCTCAATCAATTTTATCAAGTCTTTAACTTTCATCTGTCAAATCGCTTTCAAACTCAATTCAAAATTTTGCAAAATCGCTCAATGATTATTCGGGTTATCAACCGTCAAACCTTCGCTGACTGCCGCCGCGTTCAAATCCGTATCGGCGGAAAGCAATGTTAATGAGGTTAAACCAATTGTGAGTCGCTCTTTTTCAGTTTCCAAAGCCGCCGCAAGTTGAACCGCATCATAACCGCGCAAAGCATATTTCTTGGCAAGATTTGCCGCTTCATTTATCAAACTTTCGCTGATTTCGACTTTACGAAACTCGTTCAAATAATCCTGTTCAAAAATCAAACGCGCATTGTCGGCATCGGCTGCCGAAATATGTTTGCCTTTTTCGCGGCGAGTCATTGCCGAAATCACTTCGACAAAAGTTATCCGCGCAACATAAACGCGATTTCCGCTTGTCGGATCAGTCGTTGTCTCAAGCCAAGCCGAACCCGTTTCGGTAAGATAGCGTTTGACAATCGCGCTCGAATCGCAAAAATAAGCTGCCATTTACCTGCGCTCCTTGATGATTGTTTCGGAAATCGGCTCGCCCTCGACCGTTCCGCGCCGGTAGTTTCGATAGCGCGAAAAATCCGTGATCGGCGGCGGCGGTTTGCCGATGATTCCTTTTTCGTAAAGATGTTGTTCAAATTCTTCTTCGGTCATCGTCGGTTTTGCTTCCTTCTTCTCCAAAATCGAATCGAGCAATTGCCGAACCTGCCGCAAATCTTCGACCGAAAGCTGCTGAAATTCACTATTTATTTTCTCGATTGTCGCCTGCATAAATTTCTCCTCTGTTAATTTTACACTACTCTTAATCTGCCAATTTTCCCGGCGCAAACAAAATCGTCGGTGTTATATAATTCCACGCCTTCATCCTCAAAGGTCAAACGCTCGTCTGCTTCGACCTTTGCGGCGATTTTTTTTAAGTTTGTATCAAATGAAAATTGCATAATATTTATTTTACAGCGGAGTTGGATAAAATCCATTCTACAAAAGGATCGCGTCCTGCCTTGAACGAAAGCCAATCGGGTTCGATCAGTTTGTCGGGCGTTAAACCGATTGTGTCGGTTGCGGCAAATTTGTAAACTTGCGTTGAAACGGCAAAATCGAAATGCGAATTCGGCAACTTGTAGTTGCGGTTTTCGCTGTAGCCGTTCGGTTTTTGCCCCGTCGGTTCGCCGATCAGAAGCGCACCGAATTCGTTGCGGAAATCGGCGGCGTTCGACATTCCGGCGGAAAAAGTCCGGCGACCGGCGATGACGAAAAGTTTTCCTTTTTCAGTCAGATTTTTCCTTTCTTTTAACTGTTTGATAAAAAAATCGCGCCCGCGAGTGAAATCGCCGCCGCCGTTCAAACGCAAATCGAAAACGAGTTTTTTAATTGCGGTTTTATCCAAAAAAGCGAAAAGATCATCTGAAAATTTCTTGAACTCTTTCCGTCGCGGGTAACTTTGAAATTGCACATAAACGGCTTGCGAATCAGGCAAATATTTGAAAGCCAGCGGTTTATCTTCATTGCTTAACCAAAGCGGCGCGACTTTATAAGGATAAATCCACTTTATTTTGTCCGGCGAAACGGTTGCGAGTTCGAGTGAAAAGCGTTTTCCTTTTGCGTCAATGAATTCATAAACGGCTCTGTCGTTTGATTTTGCCGCGCCGATTTGACTTAAAAACGACGGATAAGTGAGCATTGCGGCGTTCGCTTCCAAAATAAATTGCGGCGTTTCGTTTTGTGAAATATACGGTTGACTGCGTTTGTAAATTTCTTCGATTGCAACGCCGCCGATTTTGACGATTTTTGCGCCGTTCGTGCGCTGAAAGTTCGCGTCGGTTTTCACGACGCGCAGTTCTTTGCCGAACCAAAACAGGCGCATCGGAACTGCGCCGTAAGCCCAATTCCAATGAAGCGAAGTATGTCCGTCGCCGATCATCGCAAAGAGTTTGGCGAAACCGAAAACAATCTGCGTATCGTCCAAAACAGGAATTTGTTTGTCCAAATCCGCGACCGCTTTTTCAAAATTTTCGCGCGAAACGAAATGAAAAGCGTTTTTGTGCCTTTTGGGAATTTCTTCGGCGATGAAACGCAAATCTTCGCGCCATTTTTCCTTGCCCTGCGAATAAACGTATGAAAAGTCAGGTTCGGGTGCAGCATCGCCCGTTCGCGTCAATTCAAAAGTTCCTTTCAGCAAATCGCCGATAACTTCGCCTTTTAATTTTTCTCCTTCAAACTTGCCGTTAAAATTAATGTCGTCGCCGCCCGCGTCAACAATTAACTTTAAGATTCCGTCGCTGAAAACTCCTTCGATAATAGTCGCCGTGCCGAGCGGTGTTTCAAACGAACCGCTGATTTTACCGTTTTTCTCGCGCATTTCAGCTTTAATCGGCAATTTACCGAACGGCACGACATTCGCCAAACCTTCGTATTTGCCGGCGATATTCTGCGCCGAAACGCAAGCGGCAAAAGCCAAAAGAAAAGTAACCGCGATGAAAATTTTTGCTCGATTCATAGTCTTTCCCGAAAGATTAGTTTAAGTCAAAACTCGGTGCATTATGCCATTCGTGAGCGATGTTTCGCATTAAAAGAGCGTGGTCGAATTTGACTGAATCTTTCGGAAAAATCGTTTCGTCATCGTAAAAACTCGATTCGACCGAATTGATTTTGAGCGGTTCGACCTTCCAATTTTTGATTTCGAGATCAATGCCGTCCAAATGATTCCCGCTTTTTGTGACCGAATAGCCGCGTGAACCTTTTTCAAAAAACTTCGACGCTTCGGTAAGCGATGCAAAGACGGAGTTTTCGGGAAAATCTTGAGAAATTTCGCCGGTTAATTTAATGAAAACCTGACCGTCGTCCGATTTCATTCGGAAATTAATTTCGTTTCCGATTTCTTCGACGTTAAAATCCGCTTTATTGTGTTCGCCGGGAAATATTTTTCCGCCTGCCAAATGATTGAGCAGCGAATCAGTGTCACGGCGCGGAACGTAAACGCCGTCGCGTTTTTCGCCGTCCGCGTCTTCCCATTCGACGGCGATGCGGTGCGCGGCGTTTTCGCTTGATAATCCGACGAATTCGGGCGTGAAATGCGGTCTGATATGTTCGAGCCGAATCAAACAGATTCCGGCAATCGCCTTGCCTTTGTGAAGTTTCGGACGAAATTCAGGCGGCAGAATTTTTTGAACGACATCTGCGGCGGCGCGATAATTGACTAAAATGCGGCGTTTGATGATGCCTTGAATCGTCGGAAGTTTCATAATTTTCCCATAAAAACCGCGCCGCCGAATGTCAGGAATAAAATTACGCTGACGAAGGCATTGGTCGTGAAAAATGCGGCGTTCATTCGTGATAAATCGTCGGCTTTGACGAGCGTGTGCTGATAAATCATCAACGCGCCGACGGCGATCACGCCAACTAACGCAAGCCAGCCGAGACCTGTCACGAGAAACAAAAACAGCAGCACGATGAATGCCTGAAAATGAAAAAGCCGCGCGATTTTGAGCGAATTTTTGATGCCGAAACGCGCCGGAATCGAACGCAGACCGGCGTTTTTATCGAATTCGTAATCCTGACAGGCGTATAAAATATCAAAACCCGCCGTCCACATCATCACGAGCAGCGAGAGCAGCAAAGGTTCGGGCGAATCAATCGCGCCGCGCACGGCAACCCACGCGGCAGTCGGCGAAATCGCCAGACTCCAGCCCAAAATCAAATGCGCGAAACTCGTAAATCTTTTGGCATACGAATAACCTAAAATACTGACGAGCGCAACGGGCGAAAGCACGAGCGTCAGCCAATTTAGTTCGTAGGAAGCGAGTTCAAACAGAGCGACGGACGCGATGAAAAACGCCCACGCGAAACCGACGCTCAATTTTCCTGCGGGAAGTTCGCGGTTTGCCGTGCGCGGATTTTCCGCGTCGAATTTGCGGTCAATAATGCGGTTAAAAGTCATCGCCGCCGAACGCGCACCGAACATTGCGGCGGTAATCCATAAAATCTGCCACGCAGTCGGCAAACCGTCCGCCGCCAAAACCGCGCCCAGAAACGCAAACGGCAGCGCGAACAAAGTATGCTCGAACTTAATCATCCGCAGCGTCGTTAAAAGTTTTGTCCAGAAAGATTTCATTGTTGAATAGTCGAATAATTGCCGCCGAAAAAAACGCGGCGCATCCCGAAAATATATGAATGCAAACCGAATGCCGAACAAAAATCTTAACAAAACCGAAGTTTTTTTGCAGAGGCTTTTGGCAAACTGCAAAAACTTGGACGAAGAATCGCAAAATGCGTTAAAGTAGAAAGGGGAAAAAACCTGGAATTAAAAATTAAAAATTAAAAATTAAAAATTAAAAATTTAAGACTAAATCCCGGAACAACTCGCAAATTTTCCATTTTCCATTTTCCATTTAACCCTTATGCCTTCGGGAAAAACACACGATGCGGTGACATTTTTTTTGACTGCTCCGGCGGGCGCGGCGGCTTGGAAGGTGACGGACAGTTTGCCGACCGCGCTGATCGTCGCGGTGATGTTTTTGATCGGCGGTTTGATGTTCGGTCCCGACCTCGACACGATGAGCAAACAGTATATTCGCTGGGGAATATTTAAAAGTTTGTGGTTTCCGTATCAGGCGTTTTTCAAACATCGTTCGCGCTGGTCGCACGGCTTGATTTTCGGCACGTTTCTGCGCGTCGTTTATTTTATGGGTGTGCTGACTTTGTTTTCGTTTCTCGGCGTTTTTTTATACGAAATCTATTCGGGCGGAAACGTGCCGAATCTCTGGGAATTTACTAAATCGTGGCAGCAAATCGGCGAATACACGCGCGAACATTGCGGCGAATATGTGTTTGTTTCCGTCTTCACCGGATTATGGTTCGGCGCAGCAAGCCACACGCTGACCGATATGGCGGGAACTTTTATCAAACACGGGAAAATAATTCAACCGCTTTAGTAAATTAGCGTGAGTTCGAGGTAAGCGAGCTGTTTTTAAGTTGCGGGCAGAGCCGGTTCTTTGATTTGAATGTTCAGGGACGGTTTCTTTTCTCCACGCTCCGGCGGCGCGAGTGTCCGGGTTGTGAAATGTTTCTCAGCCGGTCAAAAATACTTTCGATGACCGCCCGTTTTCGCAGCATTGATTTATCGAACAAAGGCAGCAGTTTTTTCTCGATATTTTTCTTGACCTTCGTCATCAACTGCATATTTTGCCGCCCGGTCAATGCCGTCAATTTCACAAAAAACAATTATATAACCATCAAAGAGAACTCCCGATTGAAAATGATCGAGTTTTGGTCAACCTGCATCTCATCAAAAGGCGTTCTCTTTTCAATCCTTACGTCGAACTCACGTTAATTTATCCTTTATCTTTTATTTCACGATTCCCCGTTTTGATGTTTCGATGAATTCGATGAGCAGATCAACTTCGGCGCAGTCGTTGATTTCTTCGCGGATTTTTTCGACTGCCTGTGTGGTGTTGAGTTTTGCCGAAAGCAGTAAATGATAGGCGCGGTGCAGTTTTTCGATGGTTTCCTTAGCGTATCCGCGCCGTTTCATTCCGACGCGGTTTAAGCCGTAGCATTTGGCGTGATTGCCCTGAATGACGGCGAACGGCGGCGCATCTTTTACGACGACCGAATAACCGCCGACGAAGGCTTCGAAACCGACGCGGCAAAACTGGTGAACGCCCGAATATGCGCCGACGTTGGCGCGGTCGGCGATTTCGACGTGACCGGCGAGCGTTGCGGCGTTTGCCATTATGATTTCATTTCCCAGTTGGCAGTCGTGCGCGACGTGCGCCTGCGCCATCAGCAGATTGCCGTCGCCGATTTTAGTTAGACCGCCGCCGCCTTCCGTGCCTCGATGAATCGTCACGAATTCGCGGATGTGATTGCGTCTGCCGATTTCCGTGCCGGTTGCTTCGCCTGCATATTTCAAATCCTGCGGCGCGAGTCCGATGGAAACGAACGGGAAAACAATCGTTTCGTCGCCGATTTTGGTGTTGCCGTCAACGACGACGTGCGATTCGAGACGCACTTTATCGCCCAAAACAACTTCATCGCCGACGGTCGAAAACGCGCCGATATAGCAATCTGCGCCGATCTGCGCCTTCGCGCTGACAATCGCGCTTTCGTGAATAAAAGTTGGCATAAATGCAGAAATCAGACAGCGTTGTCGGAATTTTGAACGGCGGTTTTCGATCTTTTCAAAATCATATATGTCACGACACTAACAATCGGAATTGATAAAAGTATGCCCAAAATTGCGCCGCCGATAATCGAGCCGATAAAACCGTAAACGCCGAGACTTTTTTGCTTTTTGGTAATGCCGGTAATCAGCGGAATCAGTCCGAGCAGCAATCCGATAAAAGAGTTGATGAGAGCCGCGTAAGCGAGAAATTCCGTGTAATTTAATTTGATTGGTTCCATAAAATTATTCCGCCGCCGGACGATTGCCGATAATGCACATAATCTCGGCTTCGGCGGTGATCTTGCCGTCAACTTTGGCTTCACCGCGCATCTTTTGAACTTTGCTGCCGATTCTGATCGCCGTTACTTCGAGCGTTAAAGTATCGCCGGGAACGACCGGACGGCGAAAACGTGCGTATTCGATGCCGCTGAAAAACGGGATTTTGTTTTCGCGGTCTTCAAATTCGCGCAAGGCTAAAATCGCGCCGACCTGCGCCAACGCTTCGATCTGCAAAACTCCGGGCATCACGGGCGCGTCGGGAAAATGTCCCTGAAAAAAATATTCGTTAATCGTCACCTGTTTGATGCCGACAATCTTGATGCGCGGTTCGAGTTCGATGATTTTATCAACCAGTAAAAACGGGTAGCGATGAGGCAAAATCTGCTGGATGGCGCGTGAATCGTAAATAATCATATCGGGCAAAAGAACTAAATATAACTGAAAAGCCGCCGAAAATAAAATTTACGGCGGCTGATCCGGTTATTTTGCAGTTGATCGAAAACTATTTAGGCACGACAGTTGTCGCAGTCGTTCCCGGACGTGTGTTGTAGAAGATGATAAATTCTTTCGTCACGTCAACTTTAGATTCATCCAAACCGAGAATCACATTGGCGTTAAAAAGTTTCGCGGAATCAAAAACTATGCCGTAACCTTTCTGTGTGGTAAATGCTTGCAGTGCTTTGCCGATGTCCTGCATCACCGGACCCATTATCTGTTCCTGACGACGTTCGTATTTAGCTTTTGCATCTTCCTGTTTGCGTTTGTAATCAACCTGCAAAGCCTGAAAAGCGTCAACTTTTGCCTGCGCCGCTTCCTGTTTAATCGGAATTGTGTTGCCGGCGGCGGCAGTTGCCTGCAAAGTCTGAATTTCTTTCTGCATCGTCTGCAATTTGGCAGCGGTGTCGTCCAAATCTTTCTGAACGACGGCAAACTCTCCATTCAGAGCATTAAACGCGCTGACATATTTGGCGATGCCGCCGGTTCCTTTCTCGTCCGTGCCGCCGAAGAGCGTCGTGTCAACGACGACGATTTTACTTACGCCGACGGTTTGCGCCGCACCCGTGGTTTGTGCAAAACCCGAAATTGCAAAGACAGCCGCGAAAACAAAACAGGCGGCGATTAAACGAAATGTGTTCATTTTATTTGTAATACTCCTTAAACTTTTGAAAAACTTTTAAACAAAGGATTGATCATTAAAAATCACGAGCAATCCTTTAGAAACTTTTTTTGTAAAAATTGTTGCTTGCGAAATCGGCGATCCGTAAAAAAAAGCAATGTTATTTTATCAATCGCCGATTGTCAATTTAATAAGCCGTTAGAATGTTCTGCCGACCGTAAATTTAACGCCGTTGCGCTTGCCGGGAAGAAAAATTCCCGGAGCTTCCTGCGTCACGCCGAATTTGCCGCGCGGATTGTAATAATAAATCAGGCGAAACGGCACGTTGACAATCGGAACCTGCACACGCAGTTCCATCCCGACGCTCGAACGAAAATCGCTCAGTTTGCCGAACGCGCTGTCATCAATCCGCAGAAGCGAATTTTGCTGAACATCGCCGCGCAGATAAAGCTGCGAAACGCCTGACGGCAAACTGGTCGGACAACCCGGCGTGGAAACGCACCTGTTAAAGAAATCGCTGCGCGTCAAAACGCGGTTAAATTGATAGTAAATCGCGCCGAGTCCGGTGTTCAGTTCAGGATTGCTCAATAATCCGAGTCCGGTCAGAGTTCCCGCCCCGACAAACGTGTCGTCCGCCAGAAACTCGCTGTTGATTTGCTGCGTGCCGGTTTTTCTCAGATTGAAAACAGAACCGACATCGGCAAATCCGGCAATCGTTACGGGTCCGAAAATCGGGATTCGGTATTCAAAGTTGCCGAGCAGTTGCGTGTCGCCGCCGATAAATTGATACCTGCTCGAAAAGGCACGCGGATTCGCGCCGGACGCGCCCGTAAACGTGCCGAGTGCGGCAATGTCGGCGAGCAGACCCGGAGCAATATTAGTTGCCGCGACCGGCGTTCCGCTGATGTTCGTGGCGGCGACGACGTTGCGGGCGACGATAAACGTATCAAACGGCGCGAGCGGTCCGACCGAACGCGAATCATAGCCGCGCACGTCATATTCGCTGCCGAGATAGTAACGCGAGTATGCCGGCACACCGCCGATGAAAGAGAGCGAATTGGCGTTTCTCACTTTCTGCGACGGGGCGTAACTGCCGATTGTTCCGCCTTGCAGACGAAACGCGAAAACTTGCGGATTTTTCGATTTTTTGTTTCTGACCGGAATAAACTGCGAATAGGAAATCGTCGGCTGATAAGTGCGGACATCGCCGCCGAGTCCGGCGAGAGCTAGCGAAATCGAGAGCGATTTGCCGTTCAGGGTATCAATACCGTTCGGCGAAGGCTGACGCGTATCGAAAGCGAAACTCGCCGAAATTTGACTGGTGATGATATTCGGCTGGGCGTAAATAATCGGGACACGCTGCGTAATGTCGCCGGAATTGTTGACTGCCGGGTCTTTAATGGTCGTTGCCGAAAATTGATATGTCAGACCGACACGCGTGAACTGCGTGAAACGGCGTTTTTTGAAATATAACTCGGACAGCGGCGCAGTCGCAAAAACATTCGCGCCGTATGAATTCTGCGTAAACAGGTTCGCCGAAGATGCAGTTAAAGTTCCGAATTGCGAAGAAGCGGAATTAAGCAAATCCTGATTTTGCGAAAGAAACGTGCCTTCGCCGAAAAACTGCGAACGCGAACCGAAGATCGAGAAACCGACGTTAATCGGGCGATCACGAAAATACGGCTCTTGAAAAGTAAACTGCAAACTCTGCTGGCGATTGCCGACACCGGCTGAAAACGATAAAACTTCGCCGCGTCCGAGCAGATTGTTGGTCGAATATTCGAGACCGAAAAACGTGCCGCCGATGCCTGCCGCGCCGCCGTTAAAGGAAATCTGCTGTCTGCCTTTTTCCTTGACCTTGACGATCAGATCAACGTCGCCCTGTTCTTCGTCGGTGCGCGTTTCGACATCTTTGTCTTTATCAACCGGATCGAAATACTGTAATTGGTTAATACGGGCGATGGAAATTTCGAGTCCCTGCTGATTGTAAATATCGCCTTCGTTAATCAAAAATTCGCGGCGCAGAACGCGGTCGCGCGTGAACGTGTTGCCGGTAAATTCGAGACGGCGCAGACTAAACTGTTTGCCTTCGTCAATTGTCAGCGTAATATCCACGATGCCTTCGTCGGGTTTTGCCGGGTTGTCCTTGAAAACCGGATCAAACTCGGCATTGTAAAGCACGAATCCCTGCGAACCGTAAACTTTTTTCAAATCTTCGTAAACGGCATCCTGCAATCGTTTGCCGTCGGCGACCTCGCCTTTTTTCAAACCGACGTAGCCTAAAATCTGCGGTTCGGAGAAAATCGAATTGCCTTCGACCTTTAATTCGCCGACGCGAAACAGTTTGCCTTCGGTGACGGGAACGATAATTTTCAGCGTGTCGTCTTTTGAAGAAAGCAGCGGCAGCGGCAGATCAATCAACGGAATAATATCGGTGCGTTTGATACCCAATCCGACGACCTGCGGTTCGCCGATCCGCGCCTGAAAATAACCTTTGGAAAACATATACGACCGGACGTTTTTTTGCAGATCGTATTGGAGTTTTTTTAAATCGAGAATATCTAAACCCTTGAAACGCGAAATCAACCCGGTTTCTTTAACGAGCTGCAAAGCATTTCGCAGTTCGCTGCTTTTGAAAACTTTGTTGCCTTCAAATTCGATATTGATAATGCGCGAACGATTGCCCTGATCGACGACAAACGTGAGCGCGACCGAAGTTGCCGAAACTTCTTCTTCCTTAACTTCGACCTTGGCGTTCGGATAACCTTTCGAGGCGAGCAGTTCGCGCAAAATGCGGACGGCGTTGCGTGATTTGACGGGATCGTAGATTGATTCTTTGGAAATTCCGGCGCGTTGTTCGCGGAAAGCCTTCAGAATATCGGATTCGGGAACGGCTTTTGAACCTTCAAACGTCAGATCGCGGATGATCGGCAGTTCGCGGACTTCAAAAATGACGTTGACACCGCCGCGCACACCTTGTTCGATAAATACGCGCGTCGCGGTTTTGTCGAAAAAGTTGAGCGCGAGCAGTTGTTTCAGATCATATTCGAGAGCCGCCGAACTGTAAATATCGCCCGTTCGGGTTTTGATGTAATAAAGCAAATCATCATCGCGCAGACGGCGATTGCCCTGAATATCTACCGATTCGACTATTTGCTGCTGTTTATTTGCCGCAGCGGAGGCGGCGGGACGATCATTCTTAACATCAGTGCCGGCAAGCGCGGCAGTCGTCAAAACCGCCAGACTCGAAATAACCAGACACAACGCGCGAAGATTTTGCATAAAACCCTTTTTCCTTATAAATGCGATAAAATTAGAGTAAATTCCGTTCGATGAAACAGAAAAACGTATGTTAATAATTTAAATTAATCAAATAAAAACGGAATACCCGATTGTTGGAATAATAACGGAAAATATGATTCATCGAATCATTGACAGGTTGCCTTTGCCGTCTATCCTGCAAACTTATGAATTATACAGGTAAACGCCCGAAAAAGAAAAAGTCGAAGCGTTTGAAAGGTAAATAGATGCTTTGTTTATGGTGCGCGAACACGTCCGATTTAAATTCTTTTTTCTGCATTCTGACTTGTGTCCGGCGGCAGACGCGCCGGTAATTTGATAAAATTTACAAAATTTTGTCGTTCGACCGTGCAAATCAAGTCGCCGAACGCAAAATTTTCGGGATAAAATTATGCAAAAAATCAGCGAGTCGGAATTTTCCGAAATCTGCAAAGCGATTCGAGCCGACCGCGAAATCATCTGTCGTCATAATCCGGTTGGCACGAACGAAGAAATTTTGCTCTGGATGCTGCTCGGCGTTTTAAACAGTTATTTGAGCCTGACGGAAATCGAAACGCCGTGTCTGACCGGCAAAATAACGGCGGAAACTTATCGTCAGGCAATCGGTTTTATTCTCGAAAATCGCAAAACCGCTGAATTTGACGAGCGGAGATATTTGGATGAAGCAGTTGACAGCGAATAGTCGGAACAAAGAAAGACCAAAAACCAAAAATTAACCCAATGATTATTAAAACCTACGTTCTATCTCTTTTCGAGCAAAATACGCGGATCGTCGCGTGTGAAAAATCAAATGTCGCAATCTGTATTGATCCGGGCGCGGAATCGGCTGAACTTGTCGAGTTTGTTCGGGAGAATAGTTTGCATTTGCAGGCAATCGCGCTGACGCACGCGCATCTCGACCACATCGGCGGCGTTTCGTTTCTGAGGAAAAGTTTTCCACAAGTGGAAATTATTCTGCACGAAGACGATGCCGAAATGTATCACAATCTGCCGCAGCAGCCTTTGGCGATGGGCATTCCGCCGCATCAGTTCAAATCTCTCGGACTCGATTACGAAGTGCCGCCGGATTTGACGCGATTCTGGCGGGACGGCGAAGTTTATGCAGTCGGCGAACTGAATTTTAAAATTCTGCACACGCCCGGACATTCGCGCGGTCACGTCATTTTTGCCGAAGAAACGCAAAAAGCCGTCTTCGGCGGCGATTGTCTGTTTGCCGGTTCAATCGGCAGAACCGACCTTCTCGGCGGCGATTATGAGCAGTTAATCAGTTCGATCAAAACCAAAATTTTAACTTTCGGCGATGATTTCACGGTCTATTCGGGACACGGCGAAAATACGACCGTCGGCAGGGAAAGAATGTCTAATCCTTTTTTGCAGTCGTGAAATCGTGAATCGTGAATCGTGAATCGTGAAGTCGTGTTTTGTGCGGTAGAAATTAAGTTAAATGAAAATTCGTCCTGCTGTCAAAAACCATAAACCATAATAACGATTCACAATTCACGATTCACGATTCACGACTTCACGATTTCACGCCAAAAAAAATGCGCCCGCAAAAAGCGAGCGCATCAGTTCAAGGAAGGACATTGTGAGAAACTTTTTAATAGATATTTCTAAACTTTTGCCTTACTCTTTTTTCCTAATAATTAGTTAGGCATCAAAACCGTGTCAACCACGTGGATATAACCGTTCGACTGTTTGACGTTGGCAATCGTGACCTTCGATGTGCCGCCTTTTTCGTCGGTCAAAATCAAATCGCTGCCGACCATTTTCGCCATCAATTTGCCGCCGGAAACGGTCGTAAAAGTTGCCGTGCCTTTGCCTTTTTTGATCATTTTGGCAATCGCTTTTGAATCGAAACTTCCTGCAACAACGTGATAAGTCAAGATTTTGGTCAAAGTCGCTTTATTTTCCGTTTTGAGCAAAGTATCAACCGTGCCGGCGGGAAGCGCGTCAAAGGCTTCGTTGGTCGGCGCGAAAACCGTGAACGGTCCTTTGCCTTTCAGCGTATCAACTAATCCGGCAGCTTTAACCGCTGCGACGAGCGTCGTATGATCTTTGGAATTAACGGCGTTGTCAATGATGTCTTTGTTTTTAGACATCGCCGCGCCGCCAACCATCGGGTTGCCGCCCATCATCATTTTCTTGTCCATCTTCTGTGCCGAAGCATTGGATACGAAACCGACTGAAATTACAGTTAAAATCAAGCTAAATAATATTTTTTTCATATTTTCCCTCTGTCAAAGTTAAATTTTAATTCAAAGACATTTGCGCCTTATATAATAGATTTCGCGCTCTCCCGATGAATGGATTCAAAAAAAAGAGAATAAAAAATAAATTTTATTTTCGGATTAATTTTAATTGTGAAAAAAATCTTTTAAGCAATCGTTACTTCGCGTGAAAGATAGACATCCTGAATCGCCTGCAATAATTCCGCGCCTTCCGACATTGGGCGTTGAAAGGCTTTGCGACCGGAAATCAGACCCATTCCGCCGCCGCGTTTGTTGATTACCGCCGTGCGAACCGCGTCCGCCAGATCGCTTTCGCCTTTCGATTCGCCGCCCGAATTAATTAACCCGGCGCGTCCCATATAACAATTCAAAACCTGATAACGCACGAGATCAATCGGATTGTCCGACGATAAATCCGTGTAGATTTTCGGATTCGTTTTGCCGTAGCTGCTCTCGACATTGAGCGCGTTAAAGCCGCCGTTGTTGGTCGGCAGTTTTTGTTTGATAATGTCCGCCTGAATCGTCACGCCGAGATGATTTGCCTGTCCGGTCAGATCGGCGGACGTGTGAAAATCGGCTTCCTTGGTTTTGAACGCCGGATTTCGCAAATAACACCATAAAATCGTCGCCATTCCGAGTTCGTGCGCCTGATCGAACGCCCGCGCCACTTCGACGATTTGTCTGCCCGATTCTTCCGAACCGAAATAGATCGTCGCGCCGACGGCAACCGCGCCCATATTTTTGGCTTCCTGCAAAGTGCCGAACATAATCTGATCGGCTTTGTTCGGATATGTGAGCAGTTCGTTATGGTTGATTTTGACGATAAACGGAATCTTGTGCGCGTATTTGCGGGCGACGATGCCGAGAACGCCGTAGGTCGAAGCGACCGCG
The DNA here is from genome assembly GCA_965247235.1 of Pyrinomonadaceae bacterium. Lineage (GTDB taxonomy): Bacteria > Acidobacteriota > Blastocatellia > Pyrinomonadales > Pyrinomonadaceae. The sequence goes on along the minus strand of OZ252004.1, from coordinate 3,028,938 downwards.
TTACAGCCGCCTTCGATTGCCAGTTTGACGATATTTTCGGGATCGAAATACTGCGGATTCGGCGCAAAACTCGCGCCCGCCGAATGTTCGATGCCCTGATCTACCGGCAGAATCGAAAGATAACCCGTGTTTCTCAAACGTCCGTTATCAAACAGAGTCTGAATCGAACGCACGACATTTAAATTGCGGTCGGAATTAACCCAAACTTTATCCACGAAATCCGCACCCGGCAGATGCAGAGTGTCCTTAGAAATTTTCGGACTCGAAAATCCGAGCAGATTTTCCGTATCCGCGCCCAAAAGCTCTTGAATTTTACTGTAATCAATCGCCATTTTTTGATGTTCTCCTGAAATTATAAAAGTTATTAAAGCAAATGTTTTGACGGCGATTATAACATAATTCGGGCGAGCATCTGACCGCCGCGAAAAAAAATCTTTACTTTACCCGTTCCGATTTTGTAAAATTATGTCTGCCGATCAAGAATTAGATTTTTCCGCAAAATATTGCCCCTTAATCAATAGTTTGCTGATAAAACGCGCATATAGCGAAAATGATTTTTGATTTTTCTCGAAGATGAATCTTTAAATTTCGGCTTGATTATTTCCTCGCGCTCTTTGATTTTCACAGAATCGAGATCATATATCAGCCTGTCAGCATCATAAAATTTAAAATCTCTCACGATTAAACGAATAACTTCCCGGCAAATAAACAAGGTTTTTAGGTAAACAATATGAATCTTCCCCGAAAACAGTCCGCCGCTTTGATTGTTTTGGTTTTTCTGCTCTTCGTCACCACCGCGCTGGCGGGCGATGAGGTGGTTTGGCAGCCGATTACGCCCGAAGAATTGGCGATGAAAACGCCGAAGGTCGAAGCCGACGCTGATGCCGAAGCGATCTTTTGGGAAATTCGAATTGACGATAAAGAATCTTCCAAACTCGCCTACAATCACTATGTTCGCGTCAAAATCTTTACCGAACACGGGCGCGAACGATTCAGCAAATTCGATATTCCTTTCGGCAAAAATAAAAAGGTCGAAAATGTCGCGGCACGGGTTATCAAACCTGACGGCAGCATCATCGAACTCAAATCCGAAGATATTGTCGAACGGGAAATAATTAAAGCCGGAAAAATCAAAATTAAAGCCAAATCGTTTGCCATTCCGGGAATCGAACCCGGCGTAATCGTCGAATATCAGTATCGGGAAATTTTCAAAGAAGACTCGGCGAGCGGCGAACGACTGATTTTTCAGCGTGATATTCCGCTCCAAAGAGTCACTTATTATGTGCGACCTTATTCCGGTTCAAAACTCAACTACAATTTTTACAATATGCCTGAACTTTTGTTTCAGGATGATAAAAAAGGCTTTTCGGTCGCCACTCTGACCAATATTCCGGCATATAAACAAGAACCATATTCGCCGCCCGACGATGAAGTCAAACACTGGGCTTTGCTTTCATATCAAAATGTCGGTTCGATTTTTAGCTGGAGTTTGCTCAACTTCGGATACAATGAATTTTTTAAAGACGCGATTAAACCGAACAAAGAAATCAAGCAAAAAGCAGCGGAATTAACTGCCGGTGCGACGACTGATGAGGAAAAATTAAGAAAAATTTACGATTTTACGCACCGTCAGATTAAAAATATCTCGTTTGACAGCACTTTCACCGACGAACAGCGCGAACATTTGAAACTCAAAGGTGCGGACGACGCGCTCAAAGCGGGCGCGTCAAATTCGCAGTATATTGATTTGTTATTTGCCTCGCTTGCCAAAACCGCCGGTTTTCAGACTGCGATGGTGCTGTCCGGCGACCGCAGCGAAAACTTTTTCAATCCGCAGAAGTATAACAGCCGCGCTTTTGTTCACGCCTGCTGTATCGCCGTTAAAATGGGCGACAACTGGAAGTTTTTCAATCCCGGAACGCCGTATCTGCCGTATGGAAAATTAATCTGGAATGAAGAATTGACGGTGGCGATGCTGGTCGGCGATTCAAATTTCGTCTGGTCGCAGACAACCGTCACCGATGAAAAAGAATCGGTTTCCAAACGCACCGGCAGATTTAAACTGCTCGAAGACGGAACGCTCGAAGGCACGGCGAAAATCGAATTCGGCGGTCAGGAATCAATTACGCGGCGCAAAGACGGATTCAGCGATTCCGATTCCAAACGCGAAGATTCCGCCAAAGACGAAATCAAACGTCACATCAAATCAGCCGAAATCTCCGACGTTCACATCGAAAATTTTATTGACGACTCGCAGCCGCTGATTTATACATACAAAATCAAAGTGCCGAATTACGCCCAGAAAACCGGCAAACGGCTGTTTGTTCAGCCCGGATTTTTTGAATACGCAAACGAACCCGCATTCACCGCCGCGACGCGCACCAACGGCATTTATTTTTCATATCCGTGGTCGGAAGAAGACGACATCGAAATCGAAATGCCGAAGAATTTTGCGCTCGAAAGCCCGGACGCGCCGCCGCCGGTCGCCGATCCCGAAAAAATCACTTCGATGAACGTCAAAATTTCGATTGATAAAACAGCCAATAAAATTTTGTATAAACGACGTTTTTATTTCGGCAAAGATAAAAACATTATTTTCCCGGTCAATGCTTATGCGCCTTTAAAAAAACTGTTTGATGAGTTTCACAAATCCGATGCACATTCATTGACGCTAAAACAAACGGTCAATTGATCGCATTGCCAACGCAAATTGGCGGTTAAAATTATTTTAAGAAGTAGAGATTTTTTTATGATGAATTTGAAAAATACGACATTTATTTTATTTTCAGTTTGTTTGATTTTCACCGCGAATATTTTCGGCGGCGATGATAAATGGCGACCGATTACGCCTGAAGAGATGCAGATGAAAACTCCGAAAGTCGAACCCGGCGCAGATGCCGAAGCGATTTTCTGGGAAGTTCGTGTGGACGACAGCGCGACTGACGGGCTTTCGCTCAACCATTATGTGCGCGTCAAAATCTTTACCGAAAAAGGACGCGAAGATTTTGCCAAACACGACATTCCGTATCTCAAAGGCACACGAGTCAAAGATGTCGAAGCCAAAGTTACCAAACCCGACGGGACGACCGTTTTTCTCGATAAAGACGACGTAACCGAACGCGAAATCGTTAAAACCAACGGCTATAAAATCAAAGCCAAATCGTTTGCCCTGCCCGGACTCGAACCCGGTTCGATTGTCGAATATCGTTACCGCGAGGTAATTGACAATGCTTCGGCGCAAATGCGTTTGATTTTTCAGCGCGAGCTTCCGATTGAAACGATTTCATATTATGTCAAGCCTTTTGACGGCACCAGATCAATGTTTTATCAATCTTTTAATATCGGTAATACGAAGTTTGAAAAGGATAAATCAGGTTTTCAAAAAGCGACGATGAATAATGTTCCGGCGTATCACGAAGAACCGTTCTCGCTGCCCGAAGATGAAGTTCGTTCGTGGATGTATATCTATTATTCTGACGAGAACAATGTCGGCAAACCGGAAGCATACTGGAAAGATTACGGCAAAAAATCTTTTGAAAGAGCCAAATCGCTTTATAAAGTAAGCGATGAGGTGAAAAAAGCTACTGCCGAAGCCATTAACGGTGCAACGACCGATGAAGACAAATTGCGGAAGATTTATGAGTATTGCCAGACACATATTAAAAATTTGAATTATATGGTCAACCGCGATCCCGAACAGGTCAAAAAGGCAATAACTTTTAACTCGCCAACTGATGTTTTAAAAGCCGGATACGCAGTTTCCGGTGCCGCAGGAGATATTGATTCATTGTTCGGCGCAATGACCCGCGCTGCCGGATTCGACAGCCGTCTGGCATCGTCGGGCGTTCGCAGCGAATTATTTTTCCACCCCGAAATTACCAACAGCAATTTGATCTTGAGTTCATCGAGTGTTGCCGTCAAAGTCGGTGATAAATGGCAGTTTTTTAGTCCGTCGGAAGCATTTAGCGATTACGGAACGCTTAGTTGGCACGAAGACGGTCAAGTTGCGTTGATTAGCGATCCGAAAGAGTTGGTCTGGACGGAGATTCCGCTGATGGAAGCTCAGAAATCTGTCGAAAAACGCACCGGAACTTTCAAACTTCTGGAAGACGGAACGCTCGTCGGTCAGGGACGCATCGAATTCTTCGGACATCGCGGCGAAGTTCAAAGACTGATTAACTATGACGATTCGTCGAATCTACGCGAAGATCGGGTTAAAACCTGGATCAGGAAAAATATTCTCGGCACGGCGGAAATCGAAAGCGTCGCGGTCGAAAACGTCACCGAAACCGGCAAACCGTTCGCCTATAGTTTCAAGATTCGCGTTCCCGGTTATGCTTCGCGCACCGGCAAACGAATGTTCATTCAGCCGGGTGTGTTTGAAAGAAGCGCAACATCGTCATTTTCGGCGGCAGATCGTAAATCGGATATTTATATTGATTACCCGTGGGCTGAACAGGACAATATCACTATCGAACTGCCCGAAGGTTTCGCGCTCGAAAACCCGGATGCACCGGCGATGATTAAAGACCCGAACGGAATCGGTGTGGACGAAGTTAAAATGTCTATTACCAAAGACAACAAAAATTTAATTTACAAACGCAGTTTCTCGTTCGGCAACGGCGGTTCGATCCGCTTTCCGGCGACCGCATATCCGGCGTTAAAGCAGATGTTCGAGGCGTTTAATAAAACCGACACGCATCAATTGACATTGCGTCAGTCAGCGATTGCGCCGCCTCCGCCGCCAAAGCCGTCTAACTAAATTAATCAAACGGCGGCGCGTCACCGTTCGCGCCGCCTTTCAAAAATGATCGAGAACAAAAGGTGCTTTATGAACTACAAAAAACTCTGCCTTTCCGTAATCTTCCTAACCGTTTCGATGCTCGCCGCGCAAACCGCGAGAGCCGATGATGCCGTTCCCGCGTGGATGCAGGACGCGGCGAAATATCCCGTTCCGGCGTATGATGTCAAAGATGTTCCCGCCGTCGTGCTGTTTCACGAAGAAGCAACGAGCATCGGCAATGACGGGACGATTCTCACGACCGAACGCTATGCCGTCAAAATTCTCATCCGCGAAGGACGTGATGAAGCCCGCGCCAGAGCCGTCTATTTGAGCGAAGGCGAAAAGGTGCGCGACATCAAAGCGTGGCTGATTCGCGCCGCCGGACAGCCGAAATACTACGGCAAAAAAGAGATCATAGATGCCGCACTTGCCGAAAACGATTTGTATAACGAATCACGCATCAAATTTATTGACGGTTCGGGTGATGCCAATACGGGCGACATTTTCGGTTATGAAACCGTCGTCGAGCGAAAAACCGTCTTCAGTCAATCCGATTTCTATTTTCAGACTGATATTCCGGTGATTGTGGCTCGTTATAATCTGACTCTGCCCGAAGGCTGGAAAGCCGAATCAATTACTTTTAATCGTGAAAAGGTTACGCCGCAGGTCAGCGGCACGAATTATCTCTGGGAACTGCGAAATCTTGCACCGATTCCGCCTGAATCATCGAGTCCGGCACGCACGAGTCTTGCGCCGCGTCTTGCCGTCAGCTATTTTCCGTCGGCAAATGCCGGCACACCGCTCAAAACTTTCGGCAATTGGAACGATGTCGCTAAATGGATGAGCGAACTCGAAGACCCGCAGATGACGATTGACGACGCGCTTGCCGTCAAAGCCCGCGAACTGACGGCGAATGCTAAAACCGAATTTGAAAAGATTCAGGCGATTTCGCGTTATGTTCAGCAGATTCAATATATCTCCGTGCAGATCGGATTAGGCAAAGGCGGCGGTTATCGTCCGCATTCGGCGACCGAAGTTTTCGCCAAATCTTACGGCGACTGCAAAGACAAGGCGAACCTGATGCGGGCGATGTTGAGCGTCGTCAAAATTCAGTCTTATATGGTCAGCATCACAGCGGACGACGCGACGTATGTGCGCCCCGAATGGTCTTCGCCGCATCAATTTAATCACGCGATTGTCGCCGTTAAAGTCAGCGATGAAACTAAAGCTCCGACCGTCGTGACGCATCCGAAACTCGGCAGACTGTTGATTTTCGACGCGACCGATCCATACACGCAGCTCGGCGATTTGCCGAGCGATGAACAGGGAAGCTATGCGCTGATTGACAGTTCTTCGACCGACGAACTCTTGCTAATGCCGATTTTACCGGCGGAAATGAGCCGCGTTGAAAGAAATATCAACGTCACGCTCTCGTCCGACGGTTCGATTCTGGGTTCGGTCAACGAAAAATCGCTCGGTCAATCGGCGAGTTCGGAACGCGCTGCTCTGCGAAGACTTTCTTCCGCCGATTATAATCAGATGATTGAAAATTGGATTTCACGCGGCGCAAGCGGCGCGAAAACGACTAAAATCTCTCCGAATGACGGCGCGGGAAACGGTAATTTCGATCTGAATGTCGAATTCGGCGCGAAAAATTACGCGCAGATGATGCAGAATCATTTGATGGTTTTCAAACCGGCGATCATCAGCCGTCTCGAACGTCTCTCGTTTTCCGAAGGCAAACGCAACCATCCGTTCGTGATTGACCCGTCAACTTATCTGGAAACCGTTCAATTTAAACTGCCCGCCGGATTTGCAGTTGACGAAGTTCCCGATGCGGTCAATGTCGAAACGCCGTTCGGCAAATACAGCGCGACTTATGAAGTCAAAGACGACACGCTGATCTTCAGCCGCTCGCTCAAACTGAACAAATCAACCGTCCCGGCGGATAAATACGACACGGTCAAAAGTTTTTTCAGCCGCGTCCATTCCGCCGAACAATCGCCGGTCGTGCTGGTTAAAAAGTAAGGAGTTTTAAAAGGATAAATTAACCTGAGTTCGGGATAAGAATTATTGACCACAGAAACGCGGAGGCACAGAGTTTTTAATGGAGATTATTGAATTTAACGACCCTTTATCAGACAAATAGAATCTTATTTTTCGCCTGAAAACTCGCTTTTATTCAATCTTTTCTATTTCTTCTCTGTATCTCCGCGTCTCTGTGGTGTAACTTTCCTTATCCCGAACTCCTGACGTTAAATTAACGTCAGTTCGACGTAAGCGAGCTATTTTTAAGTTGCGGGCAGAGCAGTTCTTTGATTTGAATGTTCGAGGACGGTTTCTTTTCTCTAAAAGTAGAGGCGGTTAGTCCTGCCGGCACATTGTCGGAAAAGTTCGTCCCGCTTCTTTCTTCGATTTTTAATTCATTCTTCATCCTTTACCTTCCCTTTCTGCCCGACAAAATTCTCATCGCCTGTTTGCGGACGGCATCGGAGACGTTGCGGTTTTTCATCATTGATTCGAGGTCTTTGGTTTGCAGGCGAGTCAGGATTCCCATGACGTTGCCGACGGGCATACGCGGGTTGCGGGCGAGATTGTGCGTGATCGAATAGCTTCGCGCCCATTGACGATTATTGGCGATTTGGCGCAAAACTTCTTCGGGCGCGGTTCGCATCGAAGAGATTTTTTCGACTTCCTGATCCGTAATGCGCGGATTTTGAATGACGGCTTGCGCGACGATGCGGTTGGAATCGCGGATCAGAATATTTCTCGCTTCGCGGTCGCCTTTCATCGCTAACTTGACGCGGTCTTTAATGCCGAATTTCATAATGCGGCTGATCATCGAAATGCGGTCGCCGGAAACGGCTTCGTTTTCCGCGCTCATCTCGCCGATGATTTTATCAATCAACATCTGCCGCTGTTCTTCGGATTCTTCGTAAATTTCTTCGAGATAACCGAGCGCGAGCCACGAATCGTCAACTTCGGAATCGAGCGATTCGATGTGTTCGGCAAGAAACATCGCATCATCGAAATCAATCTCCGAATCTTCGATTTTCTCGACGAATTCAGCCGCCGCTTCCTTGCCCTGCGCTCTCAATTCATCGGCAACCTGCTGCGCTCCACGTTCCTTTTCAAAAAATTCGTGTTTCGTTTCGCGGGCGCGTCGTTCGGCTTCCGCCGTCCGAAACGGGTTGCCGATAATCGCTTCGATAATCGCCGGGGTTTGAATCAAAAGCTGTTGATTGAGCGCGAGAATTTCGAGCAGTTCGCCGAATTTGGTTTTGCGGGCAAACGCCGCAATCGCCGTTTCAGGTGTGCGCGTATGCGTGATGATCGTTTCGTAAAACTCTTTCGGTAGTTCTTCCGTCTGAGCGAAATATCCTAAAACCTGCGGCGCAATGTCAACGGCTTGCAGCGCGTGACCGATTTGTTCCCTGTCCTGTGAACCGAGCGCAACGCGGGCAGTTTCGGCAAGTTCGGCATCTTCGCTGCGCGAGAGCGCAACCAGAATTTCAAGCAAATCGTTCTGTGCGAGCGGCAAAATACCGCGAGCCGCCGCCATTCTTGCCGGACGAGGCGCAGTTCCTTCAATAATTGCTCGAACGGCGGGATTAGCGGAATTTATTTCAAAATTCATAGATTGTGAAATGTGATATTAGCTTTAGTCTAAAAATAAAACAATCAATTCGACGTAAAGTTTTACGGGGAGTTTTATGCCGTCGTTCAGAGTCCCGTCTTTAGACGGCTTTTCCGCCGCGCTTCGCTGGCGATTGCCGGAAAGAAAATTCCGAGTGAAACCAATCTTTACTGCAAAATCTTCTCACTTTATTTATACATTCTTTTTGACGCACACAACTTTTAAAAGATATTATTCATCTATGCAATAATTATGCAATTATTGCATATAATTATTTAGATTTTATGCAAAAAGCAGACAGGCAAAAAGCGATTTTAGAGTTGATTGTTTCAGAGCAGATCGGCACACAGGAAGAACTTGCGGATTTGCTCGAAAAAAATGGTTTGACGGCAAATCAATCTAGTGTTTCGAGAGATTTGGATGAACTCGGAATAATCAAAATCGGCGGGTTTTACGCTTTGCCGACAAAGAAAAAACAGGGGACTTTCGGGTTGTTAAATGTTGAAAAGGCAGGCGATTGTTTGTTAATAGTGAAATGCAGCGCAGGTTTGGCATCGGCGGTTGCAGTCAAAATTGACGCGGCAGAGATGGCTGAAATCGTCGGCACAATCGCCGGTGACGATACGATTTTTGTTGCCATTAGAGAAGCTAAATCGCAAAAGCAAACGGCGAAAAAAATTTGGGAATTATTTGATAAATGAGTTTTTAGTTTTTGGTTTTTAGCAAAAAACCAAAAACTAAAAACTAAAAACCAAAAATTAAAATGACAAAAGACATAAAAAAAGTAGTTTTAGCGTATTCGGGCGGACTCGACACTTCCGCAATGTTGTTGTGGATTAAAGAAAAATACGGCGCGGAAGTCGTCTGTTTTTGCGCGGATGTCGGGCAGGGCGAAGAGCTTGAGGGACTCGAAGAAAAGGCTCTGAAAACGGGCGCGTCGAAACTTTATGTCGAAGATTTGCGTGAGGAATTTGTCAAGGAATTCGTCTGGACGGCGGTGAAGGCGAACGCGCTTTACGAAGGCGTTTATCTGCTCGGAACTTCGCTGGCAAGACCTGTCATTGCACGCAAACAAATCGAAATCGCACGACGCGAAGGCGCAGACGCGGTGGCGCACGGCGCGACGGGCAAAGGCAACGATCAGGTTCGTTTTGAGCTGACTTATTACGCGCTTCAGCCTGACATCAAAGTCATCGCACCGTGGCGGCATTGGGAATTTAAAGGTCGCGCCGATCTCATCGCGTATTGCGCCAAACACGACATCAACGTCACGGCAACCGCCGAAAAGCCTTATTCGATGGACCGCAATTTGATGCACATTTCCTACGAAGGCGGCATTTTGGAAGACCCTTGGGCTGCACCGCCCGACGATATTTTTCTGCTCACGAAATCGCCCGAAAAAGCAAAGGATGCGGCGCAGGAAATGATTTTGACGTTTGAAAAAGGCGAGCCGGTGGCGATTGACGGCGAGAAATACGGCGCGGTTGATATGCTTTCCAAACTGAATCACATCGGCGGCGAACACGGCATCGGGCGCGTTGATCTGGTCGAAAACCGTTTCGTCGGGATGAAATCGCGCGGCGTTTATGAAACTCCCGGCGTGACGATTTTGCAGGCGGCGCACCGTGCGCTCGAATCAATCACGATGGATCGTGAAGTAATGCGTCTGCGCGATTCGCTTGGCGTAAAATTTGCCGAATCAATTTATTACGGCTTCTGGTTCGCGCCGGAATTTACAATTTTACGCTCGATGATTGACCAAACGCAGGAAACCGTTTCAGGCGACGTTCGCATAAAATTATACAAAGGCAACATCACGATTCTCGGACGAAAATCGCCGAATTCCCTTTACAAAGAACGAGTCGTCACCTTTGAAGACGACGCAGGAGCGTATAACCAACTGGACGCGGAAGGTTTTATTCGACTTCAATCTTTGCGATTGAGACTTAGAAAGATGGATTAAGAATATTAAACACATAGAAACATAGAAAACATAGAAAATGCTTTTTTGATAATAGTCGAATAATTTTGAATAAAGTTAATTCGACAACTTGATTCAGAAACCTATGTTTCCTAGGTTTCTATGTGTTTAATATTCTTTGAGGTAATAAAATGATTTTAGAAGCAGACAAAATCGGTTCGGCGACTTCGCCGTTGAAATTGGCGAAAACGGTCAGCGTGATTGATGAAAACGGTGCGCCGAAAGCGGGCGATGTCGTCGTCGTTCGCGCTCTCAGCGAATCGGTGACTTACGGCAATCTCGAACTTCCGAACGGGCGACTTGCGAAGATCAATCGCGGCGATGTTTTGCTCGGTGTGTTGGGCAAACGCCGTGCGCTGAAAGGTTTTGTCGGCGATGTTCCCGATAAAATCAAAACGGGCGACAAACTGAATCTGCTCAATATGGGCGGCGTGATCGGCGTGTGCAAAGGGCATCATTCGTCGCTGTCGGACGCGATTGAAGTCGAAGTGCTTGGAATTGCCGTGCGCGACAAAGGCGGAAACCCGCGCGTGAGCAAGGGTGCAAATACGTTGGGAGTAGAATTTCAATCGGAGAAGCCAAACGATTCTGTTGAGTTATCAGATAGCGAAGTTTCTGCACCCTTGCTGACGCGCGGGTTTCCGCCTTCGATACTCAACATCGCCGATAATGCCTTGAAACCAACCGATTCGCTTCAGAAATCCGCGCCGATTGTGATTGTCGCGGGAACTTGTATGAATTCGGGCAAAACGGTGGCGGCAACCGAGATTATCAAGCAGGCGCATCACGCCGGATTAAAGGTTGCGGGTGCGAAGATGTCGGGCGTAGCGGCGTTGCGCGATACGCTGAATATGCAGGACAGCGGCGCGGAATGGACGGCGAGTTTTCTCGATTGCGGGCTGCCTTCGACGGTTGATTACGGCGATTTGTCGCCCGTGGCGAAGGCGATTTTGAATCATTTAAATTCATTTCAGCCTGATTTAATCGTCGTCGAACTTGGCGACGGCATCGTCGGCGGCTACGCGGTTGATTCGGTTTTGAAAGACGCGGAAATCAAAAACGCGATGCAATCTTTTGTCTTTTGCGCGGGCGATTATGTCGGTGTGATCGGCGGCATCGCGGTCGTCAAAAATCTCGGACTCGAAATTGATGTCATCGCCGGTTCAGTCACGGATTCGCAGATGGGCGAAGATTTTGTTGAAGAAAATTACAGTATAAAAGCCGGAAACGCCCGACGCGACGGCAAGCGTTTGTTTGAATTGATAGATTTTGCGAAGCGTGAAAAGTTGGCGGTTGCTTAATTCGACTGGAGCGCAATCCGTCCCGGTTGCAATGAGTGTTTGCTTCAAACACGAAAAAGCGTTGATAATTTATGCGGTAGATTTTTATTGGTAGATTCGATTTATATTGAACCTTTGAGCGTCGCAAAGTGTTTTTGCGCCGAAGCGTGCGCTCATTGCAACCGAGACGGATTGCGCTCCAGTCAAAGAAAATTATGAAACAAAGCATCGCACATATCGCTCTAGTCGTCGAAGATTACGACGACGCGATAGAATTTTACACGGAGAAACTCGGCTTCACGCTGCTCGAAGACACGCCGCAGTCGGAAACGAAGCGTTGGGTTTTGGTCGCGCCGCGCAATTCGGAAGGCTGTCAATTATTACTGGCAAAAGCGGTCGGTGACGAACAAAAATCGCGCATCGGCAACCAAACCGGCGGGCGCGTTTTTCTCTTTTTACGCACCGACGATTTCCGGCGCGATTACGAAAATTATCTGTCAAAAGGCGTAAAATTCGTCCGCGAACCGAAAGTCGAAGATTACGGAACAGTCGCCGTTTTCGCGGATTTATACGGGAATCTTTGGGATTTGATTGAATTTTCGAGTTAATAATGGTTTTTAGTCGTATGAATAAAAAATTATCTACATTAAAACAACTCGGTTTCACAATGTTTGTCGGCTTGGTGTTTTTTCTTCAAATAAACGCTCAAACTAAAGAAACTTTAGTAAAAAAACTCTCAAACGGAGTAGAAATTTACCAGAGAAAAAACGAAACCACGGCTATTTACGATTACCAGAATGTTTCCGAATCAATAAATTCAGGTAGCGTAAAGACGGAAAAAACGGAGTTCGCCGTTCAAAAATTAGAGGTTTTGTTCAGAAATCCGACTTCAAAGCAAGAGGAAATCATCTGGTCTCAAATATTAAAATTTCCTAAAAATGAAAGAGCGTTTAATTATTTTATTGTGAAGGACGTATTCGGCAAGAACGGTAAGTATTATGTGCTTTATTTTCGAGAACTTGAGTTACGAATTGAAACAACTGTTAAAGGTTCGGGCAAATGGTCAGCGGAAAACGATACTTTTTTAGAATCAACAAGCGAATCCGTTAATCCGATTACCGAAGCAAAGTTTATCGGCAAAAAACCGAAAATTTTCGCAAAAAGGAGTTACGACGGACTTCAAGGAAAAATTTATGAGTGGAAACTAAAGGAAGGAAAGTGGATTTTGATTAAAGAGAAAGGATTTAAAATAGCTCCTCCTTGGTTTAAAAAGAAAACGAATAGGAAATGAAAATTGACAATCATAACAAAATAAAAATCGCAATTTTCGGCGGCTCAGGTTACGGCGGGAGCGAGCTTTTGCGGATTCTGCTGTTTCACGGACACGCGGAAATCGTGCTGGTGACGGCGAATGAACACGCGGGAAAGGCGGTCGGCGAGGTGCATAAAAATTTGTTCGGGTTGACGGATTTGCGGTTTGAGAAATCGCCCGAAGATTTGTCTGCGCTCGAAAATGTTGATGTCGCGTTTTTCGCTCTGCCGCACGGTCAGGCTTTAAATTTAGTTCCGCAATTGCCGGCGAATGTTAAGGTTATTGATTTGTCGGGCGATTTCAGAATCAATGACGCGGACGTTTTCAAGCAGTTTTACAAGCTCGAACATACGGCGACCGATTTGCAGAAACAGTTCGTTTACGGCTTGACCGAAACGAATCGTGAACAGATAAAATCGGCAAATTACATCGCCAATCCGGGCTGTTTTGCGACGGCGACACTGCTCGCGCTTGCGCCGATGGTCAAAAGCGGTTTGCTGACGGGAAAAATTATCGTTGACGCGAAAACCGGCTCAAGCGGTTCGGGCGCAAAGGCGGCGGCGAACACGCATCACCCGCAGCGGATGAACTCGTTTTACGCCTACAAACCTTTTCAACATCAGCACGTCCCGGAAATCGAACAGCATCTGCGCGAAGTCGGAGAATTTGCGAGCGAATTCATTTTTATGACGCACAGCTTGCCCGTTTCACGCGGAATTTTCGCATCGTGTTATCTCGAAACGACGGTCAATCTAACCAACGAAGACGTGCGAAACATCTACGAATATTTTTATCATCCGAACAGATCCAAAATCCAAAATCCAAAATCCAAAATCGAATCGGATTCTTTTTTCGTCCGCATCGTTGACGGTTCGCCCGACATCAATTGGGTAAAAACGACCAATTTCTGCGACATCGCGGCGCATTCCAACGGCAAACAAATCGCGGTCTTTTCGGCGATTGATAATCTCGTCAAAGGCGCAAGCGGACAAGCGGTGCAGAATATGAATCTGATGTTCGGATTGGATGAAACGAAGGGATTGAAACTGGTTGGCACGAATCCGTGAAAAAAATTGAGATGTATTTCACAAGAGCCATTTCAACTCTTAAAGTATTTGATTCTCGTCGCTGACAGCGACAAATTTAATAGCGTCGGGCAGAGGTTTTACGCCGCCCGACGTAATCGTTCGGCAAATCTTCCGACGCTGAAAGTGTCAAATTGGCGGCGCGGTTTTGTTGCTCACTTTCAGCGGGCGAAATTACGTTGTCAGTTGCGGCGGGTGGCATTGCGCTTCGCTTCATTTGACCCGCCGCAATTTAATTTATCGCTTTCAGCGAACATCAAGGAAACCTAAACAAAATTTAAAAGCCAAAAAGCCTTCGACAATTGCTGTCGAAGGCTTTTTACCTGAACATTTGAAATGTTCTAAAAAATTACCAGCGCGAACCGCCGCCGCCGCCGCCGCCGTAACCGCCGCCGCCGCCGCCGCCGCCGCGATTGCCGCCGCGACCGCCGCCGCCGCCGCCGCCGTAGCCGCCACGACCGCCGCCGCCGCCGCCGCCGCTGTTTTCACGCGGGCGAGCTTCGTTGACAGTTAATTCACGACCGTCAATTTCTTTGCCGTTAAGCGTTGAAATAGCGGTTGCTGCGTCTTCTTTCGACGACATTTCGACGAATGCGAAGCCGCGCGAACGACCGGTTTCGCGGTCTTCGATGATATTGGTTGATTCGACAGTGCCGATTTCACCGAACATTTTTTCTAAATCCTGGGTGGTTGTGTTGAAGGAAAGATTTCCTACATAAAGTTTGGTTGACATAATAAAATATACCTTTTCCCGTTTGCGGGAATTTCAAAAGAAGCGTCGAATCGGATTGGTCTTAGGATTTTTTTCGCCTGCGAAGAATTCGGGTTTCGGATGCTCAAGAAAATGCTGGAGCGAACTTCTGTAACTATAAACAAACCTGCTCTCGAACTATCCAAAAACCGTTTTGACGAGCGCGACGGTGAACCGCCGCAAGAGAAGGATTAACATAAACATCTTGCTCTATTCGGCAAACAATAGCAAGCCGTATTTAACAAGGTCGGCGTTTTAGGCAATAAATGCTTTATTAAAATAGTGCGGATTTGTCCTTCGGCGTTGAAATCCGACGGCGTTGGAAGATTTGCCGGAAAATTAGTTTTGAAGAGTTTTTGATTGCATTTAACTGACAATTTGTCGTAAAATAAAAGCGTTTCAACGAAAAGATTCAAAACTTTTCATTTCCGACTGCACTAATATTTCTCGTTCCTCCAGAAAAAATCTACTGTTTTTTTTAATTTCATAGTATATTATCGGAGTTATCACCCGTATAACTTAATTTTTGAACGCTTCTCCAACTGATGCTTGACGGCAATTTACCTAAAAAAATCATCAAACCGCACGAAATTATTGACTGGCGGCAAAAGATTCTCGTGCTTTTCGGCACTCGTCCCGAAGCCGTCAAACTCGCGCCGGTGATTCACGAACTCAAAAAAAAGTTTTTTCAGACGATTGTCGTTTCTTCCAGCCAGCATAAAGAACTGCTCAAACCTTTTCTCGAAAATCTCGATATTGAGGTTGATTTCGATCTGCGCGTGATGAAAAAAAATCAAACGCCG
The DNA here is from genome assembly GCA_965247235.1 of Pyrinomonadaceae bacterium. Classification (GTDB taxonomy): domain Bacteria; phylum Acidobacteriota; class Blastocatellia; order Pyrinomonadales; family Pyrinomonadaceae. The sequence continues at coordinate 3,013,306 of OZ252004.1, read as the reverse complement.
ACCGAAGTTTGCGCCCGCGTCTTGGCAAAATTCGACAAGATTTTAGAATTGGAACAGCCGGATTTGATCTTGGTGCAGGGCGACACGACGACGACGCTTGCCGGCGCGATGGCTGGATTTAACCGGCGCATTCCGGTCGGTCACGTCGAAGCCGGACTGCGTTCGGGCAATCCGCACAGCCCGTTTCCCGAAGAAATGAATCGCCGTCTGATTTCGCAAATCTCTTCGTTTCACTTTGCCGCGACCGAAGAAAATCGCCGCAATCTGCTGCGCGAAGGCGTATCGAGCGATAAAGTTTTCGTGACCGGAAATCCGGTCGTTGACGCGCTCCAGTTTATTCTCAAAAAACTGCGTCCGGGCGCGAATATCGAAGAGTTGATCGAACAGACCAACGGCAAAAAGAGAATTTTGCTGACTACGCACCGGCGCGAGAGCTTCGGCGAAACGATGAGCGAAAATCTCAAAGTTTTGCGCGAATTCGTTGAAAAAAGACCGGATGTTTGCTTGATTTTTCCCGTGCATCCGAATCCGAATGTGCGCGGAATGGCAAAGGAAATCCTGAAAAATTCCGGCTGCGTTTATCTGCTTGCACCGCTCGATTATGTGGATTTTGTCGCGCTCATGAAAAAATCGTGGCTGATCGTGTCGGATTCGGGCGGTGTGCAGGAAGAAGCACCGAGTCTCGGCAAACCGCTGTTTATCCTGCGCGAAAACACCGAACGACCGGAAGCTATCAGTTCCGGCGTGGCAAAACTCGTCGGCGGCGATCCGCATCGTTTAAAAATAATGCTCGAAGAAAACTACTCCGTGCAAACGTGGATCAAATCGGTCAAAGAAGTTTCCAATCCTTTCGGCGACGGCAAATCCGCCAAGCGCATCGTCAAAATTATCGGCGAAAAACTCGGCGCGAAAAATGCCCGCTCACGGAATATATAAGTCACTTTCTCCACTTTCCTAAGTGTCAGATGAATTATCAAAAACCTTCAAATCAGAAGCATTTACTGACCGTGCTGGTCGAAGATTATTTTCACGTCGGCGCGTTTGAAAACCTCATTCAGCAGCGCAACTGGTCGCGTTTCGAGCCGCGCTATGAACAAAACACGCTGAAAACGCTCGATCTGCTCGACGAATATCAAACGAAGGCGACATTTTTTATTCTCGGCTGGATTGCCGAACAAAACCCGCAATTGGTCAGGGAAATCGCCGCTCGCGGTCACGAGATAGCTTCGCGCGGATTTTATCACCGCAGTTTGAAAAATCTTTCGAACGAAGAATTCCGCGAAGATTTGCGGCGCACCAACCGCGCTCTCGAAGATGCCGCCGGACAAAAAGTAATCGGTTTTCGCGCCGCCGAAAAACTCAATTACGAAAAAGATTCGTGGCTTTTCGAGGTTTTGGCAGAAGAAAATTTCGTCTATGACGCATCATTTTTGCCCACTCCAAAATCAGCAAAACAAAAGCGTTTCGCCCATCAGGTTCACGCGGGCGGCAAAGCCGTCTGGGAATTTCCATATTCGACGCGCAACGTCGGTTTAGGACTTTTGCCGATTTCGGGCGGCAATTATTTTCGGCAGATTCCATATACATTGATGCGAAAAGCCGTCGAAGACTGGACGAAAAGATATAGCGATCCGTTCGTATTCTATTTTCACGTCTGGGAACTCGATCCCGCGCAGCCGCGCATCAACGCCGCGTCTAACTACAACCGCATCCGCCATTACCGCAAGCTCGATAAAATGGAATGGATTATCAGAGAAAATCTGCAAAAATACGAATTTTGCGATGCGGCGGAATTTTTGGGAATCAAATCGGAACCGTCGGCGGTCGCTGATAATTTGGTTTTGTCGTCAAATGCTTCCATCAATCATTTTCAGCCGTCCGCGACCGCAGTTAATTCTGACAAATCGGCTGTTTCGATCATCATTCCGTGTTACAACGAAGAAGCGTCGCTGCCGTATCTGGCAAACACTCTGCGAAGTCTGGAAACCGAATTGAGCGAGCATTACGCGCCGGAATTTATTTTCGTCGACGACCGCAGCAAGGACGAAACTTTCAATAAATTAAACGAACTTTTCGGCGCGAAATCGAATGTTAAAATCCTGCGTCACGACGCAAATCTGGGTGTCGCGGCGGGAATTATGACGGGAATTACCGCGTCGCCGAACGAAATTGTCTGTTCGATGGACTGCGACTGCACATACGATCCGCACGAACTCGTCAAAATGCTGCCGCTATTGACGGAAAATGTGGATTTGGTGACGGCTTCGCCTTATCACAAACTCGGCGGTGTGCGGAATGTTCCGAACTGGCGTTTGTTTCTGTCGAAAGGCGCATCATGGCTTTATCGCCGCACTTTAAAGGCGAAACTTTCGACTTATACGAGTTGTTTTCGCGTCTATCGGCGTTCGTCGGTCGTTGATCTGCCGATTGAAGAAAAAGGTTTTCTCGGCGTGGCGGAAATGCTCGGACGAATTGATTTGAATGGCGGAAAAATCGTCGAATATCCGGCGGTTTTGGAAGTTCGCCTGTTCGGATTTTCAAAGATGAAAACCGCGCGGACAATTTTCGGGCATCTAAAATTGCTCTCGAAACTCTCGAAAATGCGCGTTTTCGGGAAAACTGAAACGATTGAAACTTCATTAAATAGAGAGAATCTCGAAACTGTTACGAAGAAAAGAAACTAACAAACACGAATTATTCAATTTACAGATGAAAGTTTAAGGTTGGGAATTTCCGAATCTGTCAGCTATCACCTATCAGTTATCACCTATTCCGAAATTTTTGCTTAATTTATCAAATTTAATCCATTAAAAAATAAATAAACCTATGACACCGACATTAAATAAAGAAATCATCAAATTACCGTCCGATCAGGACATTTCGGGCAGAACTTTCGGCGCGGAAGAAATCGCCGCGATCACGGATGTTTTGCAGACCGGCGTTCTCATTACGACCAAAGGCAAATACGGCAAAATGCTCGAAGAATCGTTTGCGAAACGGCTCGGCGTGAAATACGCTTACGCCTGCAATTCAGGTTCGGCGGCGGTTCACGTTGCGATTGCGGCGATCAATCCGAATCCGGGCGATGAGATTGTCACGACTTCGATTACCGATATGGGCGCACTGACTCCGATTATGTTTCAGGGCGCGATTCCGGTTTTTGCGGACGTTTGCCCGAAGACTTTGAATGTTACGGCGCAGACGATTGAAGCCGTGCTAAGTGAACGCACCAAAGCGATTATCGTCACGCATTTGTTCGGAAATCCGTGCGTAATGAGTGAAATTATGGCTCTCGCCGACGCTCGCGGCATTCCCGTCATCGAAGACACGGCGCAATCTCCATTGGCGACGGTTGACGGAAAATACGTCGGCACGATTGGCAAAATCGGCGCGTTTTCGTTTCAGCAGGGCAAACATTTAACGACCGGCGAAGGCGGAATTGTCGTGACAAATGACGACGAAATCGCGCGTCGGATGTATCTTTTCATCAATAAAGCGTGGGGTTACGGCGACCCGAATCCCGATCATTATTTTTCGTCATTGAATTATCGAATGACCGAACTGCAAGCGGCTTTGGCGGTTGAGCAACTCAAAAAACTCGATGCCTGTGTCGCACAGCGTCAGGCAATGGCAAAGATTTTGGACGAAAAACTCGAAGGCATTGACGGCATCGAAGTTTATAAATCCGCGCCGAATGCGACGCACGTTTACTGGAAATATTGTCTGCGCGTGGACGACCGCAAAATTCAGGACGGCGCAGTCGGCTTGGCAAAGGCGTTAAAAGTTTATGATGTCGCCTCCGCGCCGCGCTACGTCGTCAAACCGGCGTATAAATGTATGGTTTTCCGCGACCAAAACACGCTCGGCGATTCGCATTTTCCGTTCAATTTAGCGCGTCCCGAAGCGGTTGATTATAACGACGACAATTTCAAAGGCACGATCAAAGGCTTGCACGACGTTTTAGTGCTGCCGATCAACGAAAAATACGAAGCCGAACACGCTGAATTTTTAGCCGATTCAATCCGGGAAGCCGTCGAATCGGTGAAAATCACTGGCGCATTCGCCGACAACAATTCGTGCGTCGTCTGCGGCGGCAATCGTTGTTTTGAAAACTAACGGAAATGAAATGTTTGCTTACAATAGGAAATAGAAAAATGATTGCAAGAATTCTTGCGGGAACGATAGTTTGTTTGCTCTGTTTTAACGCCGGCGTGGTGAAATATTTTGACTCGGAAATGTTTATCAAGGCAACTATCGGTGCTTTAATTATTGGTCCAATTTTAGGTTATCTTTCTTACAAAGGAAAGAAAGCAGCAGAAGAAAAACCAATTGAAAAGAAGTCGAAACGCAAATCTTCCAAATAAATTCCTGCACATTTAATCTACGACGGAGAAATAAAATTATGAACAAGCTAAAATTTGCTCTTATCGGAACAGGCGGCATTGCTCAAACTTACGCGCAGGCGTTTCAGCAAAGCGAATGCTGTCAATTGGTTGCGGTTGCCGACATCAACACGGATTCGGCGAAAGCGTTTGCCGAACCGTTCGGCGCGAAGGCGTTTAGCGATTACCAAACTCTCGCCGAATCGAGCGAGATTGATGCCGTGATAATTTCCACGCCGCCGAATACGCACCCGGAAATTGCGATGTATTTTATGAATCGCAAGGTCAATGTTTTGTGCGAAAAACCGCTTTGTTTATCGGTCGCGGAAGCCAAAGAGATGATCGAAACGGCGGAGCAAACCGGCGTAGTTTTCACGATGGCGACGAAGTTTCGCTACTGCGAAGATGTCGTCAAAGCCAAAGCGATTTTAGCATCGGGCGTTCTCGGCGAAATCGTGCAGTTTGAAAATGCGTTCACCGCCAAAGTTGATATGTCGAAGCGTTGGAACTCGGATTTTGCAGTTTCCGGCGGCGGCGTTTTGATGGACAACGGCACGCATTCGGTTGATATTATTAGATATTTTCTCGGTGCGATCACGGACGTTTTAGCTTTGGAAACTTCGGGAACGCAAGGTTTGTCGGTTGACGAAAACGTCAAGTTACTGGCAAAAACCGCCAACGGCATCGCCGCAAGCGTTGATTTAACTTGGGGAATCAACAAAGAATTGCCCAATTTCATCAGCATTTACGGCACCAACGGAACGCTGCACATCGGCTGGCGCGAATCAAAATACAAACTCAATTCGTCGCCCGACTGGACGATTTTCGGCAAAGGCTACGACAAAGTTCAGGCGTTCAAATCGAAACTCGAAAACTTCCGCAACGCGATTCTCAACGGCGAAGAACTTTTAACCAAACCCGCCGACGCACTTGCCTCCGTCGAAGTCATCGAAGCGGCATATAAATCGCTCAATCAAAATCTGTGGCAAAAAGTCATCGAGAAAGTAGAAACGGCGAAGAATTAGCCACGAACGAACACGAAAAAACACGAAATATGAAAAGAAATTAACCACAAATGCACATAGATAAAAGCAGATTTAAGAAAGATAAAACCAAATAGGTTTTATCCGGTTTTTATCAGTATTTATCTGTGTGCATCTGTGGCAAAAAATCTTATTTTAGTGTTCGTTCGTGTTTGTTCGTGGCAAAAAATAAAATGGTAAAAATTCACCCGACAGCAATTATCGAAACGGACGTAAAAATCGGCGAAGGCACGAGCGTTTGGGACAATGTGCATATCCGGCACGGCGCGGAGATCGGCGAAGAATGTATCGTTGGCGAAAAAAGTTATATCGCTTACGACGTGAAAATCGGCAACCGCGTGAAGATCAACGCGATGGTTTATATCTGCGCCGCCGTGACCATCGAAGACGGCGTGATGATTTCCGCCGGGACGATTTTTACCAACGACCGTTTCCCGCGTGCGACGATGCCCGACCTGAAATCTCTGCGTCCGAGCGAGCCTGACGAACACACTCTGCCGACGCTGGTTCGAGAAGGCGCGACCATCGGCGCGGGCTGCGTCATCGGCAACGACCTCGAAATCGGACGCTGGGCGATGGTCGGAATGGGTTCAATCGTCACAAGAAGCGTTCCCGATTTTCATCTCGTCTTAGGCAGTCCGGCGCGAAGCATCGGCGCAGTCTGCAAATGCGGACAGCTTTTTCATAAGTTTTCGGCGGAAGATTCGGAAGAATTTGAAACGAAATGCTCGGCTTGCGGTTTAGAATATGAGATTAAGAAACTCAAAGTGAGCGAGAAACATCTATCATAATGTTTAGGAGAAAATTATGAAGAAAATTGTTTTCATCGCGCTTATTTGTTTATGCTTCGGTTTGAATGTTTTTGCTCAGGCGAAGATTAAAGTTTTGAAATATGAACAGCCAAAATATTATCCGCCAGCATCTGCTCTCGGTATAAAAGGAGAATTTATCGTTGCTGTAAAAATTAATAAAGGCGGAAAAGTTATTTCAAGTAATTATGAAAAAGGGCATCCTCTTTTGAAAAAGACTTTGGAAGAAGCGGCGAGTGAATGGCTTTTTTCTGCTGATAAAAATTCAGAAGAAAGAGAAGTAAAAATAATTTTTGAATACTAGACCTCTTGCAAAATAAATCGGGTATTTGAAAACTTTTGATAAAGATGGCACAACTAACTCAAAGGAGCAAATTTGATGAGATACGAAAAAGCCAAAGATTTGAAAGACGGTGATTTCAAGCGGTTGTGCGGAGTGAAAAAAGAAACCTTTACGACGATGTGCGAAGTAGTCAATGCGGTCTTGAGCCGGGAAACGAGAGGCAGAAAGTCTGATTTAACGGTCGAAGATCAGGTTTTACTGACACTTGGTTATTGGCGGGAATATCGCACGATGTTTCATTTGGGGCAGGATTTCGGATTACACGAATCGAATGTTTCGCGGATTATTCAGAAAGTCGAAGATATTTTAATCAAATGCGGGAAGTTTTCGCTGCCCGGTAAAAGACGCTTGTTAGAAGAAACCGGGCTGACTTACACGATAGTTGATGTGACGGAAATGACGGTCGAACGCCCGAAAAAAAACAAAGGCGGTGTTACAGCGGAAAAAAGAAGCGGCACACGTTAAAAGAGCAGTTAATCATTGGCGAAGAAAGTTTGGAAGTGATCGCCACATTTTTCGGGAAAGGCAAAACCCACGACTATAAATTGTATGAGAAAAGCGGAGTCAAATTAGCCAAAGAAGTCGGAATCAAAGCCGACAGCGGTTATCAGGGATTGCAGAAGAAGCACGGTAAAGTGTTGCTGCCAAAGAAGCGGAGCAAGTTAAAGAAGTTGACCAAAGAGGAAAAGAGAGCCAATCGGGAGTTGGCGAGAAAACGAATCCGAGTGGAAAATGTGATTCGCCGGTTAAAGATATTTCGGATTTTGGCAGAGCGTTATCGAAATCGGAGAAGACGGCTTGGACTGAGATTCAATCTGATTTCAGGCATCTACAATTTTGAACTTAAAACTCTCAAAATTTAATTTCGCAAGAGGTCTACTTGATTAAAATTAATACTTCCAAAAAGAATACTGACAAACAATCAAGCGAAAAGGCGAAGTTTAAAAAGCCATTTCGACTAATTATTACTAGAACGAATTATCCAATAGCCAGTGTTTACTAAACAAACAAAATCAATTGCCATCATCGGAAGCGGATTTCTCGGTTTGACGCTCGCTTTGCGGCTTGCCGAAATGGGCGCGAAAGTTACCGTTTACGAATCCGCGCCGGAGATTGGCGGCTTGGCGGGCGCGTGGCAGATCGGCGATGTGGTTTGGGACAAACATTATCACGTTACGCTTTTGTCGGATTCGTTCACGCGCAAGATTGTCGAAGAAATCGGGTTGGGCGAAGAGTTTGAATGGGTTGAAACGAAAACCGGATTTTACACCGACTGCAAATTGGTTTCGATGTCGAACACGCTCGAATTTTTGCAGTTTCCGCCGCTCGATTTAATCAGCAAATTTCGGTTGGGCGCGACGATTTTTTACGCTTCGCGGGTGAAAGACTGGAAGGCATTGGAGAAAATTTCAGTCGAAGATTGGCTGACGAAACTTTCGGGTAAGAAAACATTTGAAAAAATGTGGAAACCGCTTTTGATGGCAAAACTCGGCGAAGCATATAAAGAAACGTCTGCTGCGTTCATCTGGGCGACGATTCAGCGAATGTATGCAGCCAGAAATTCGGGACTGAAAAAGGAAATGTTCGGCTACGTTCGCGGCGGTTACGCGAAGGTTTTAGAAAAATTCGGCGAACATTTGCAGACGCAAGGCGTTGAAATTCGTTTGAACGCGCGTGTTGAAAAGATCGAACAAATTGACGGGAAAATATTTTTAACCGCCGAGAACGCGGAGAGCGCAGAGAACGATAAAATAGTGGCTGAAAAGACAGATGCGATTTCAGCATCAATGGAATTGCCAACAAAAATCAATTTAAAAAAATCTGCGTCCTCTGCGCTCTCGGCGGTTAAAAACTCTTTTGATTCCGTGGTTTTAACCTGCCCGTCAAACGTCGCCGCGAAAATTCTGCCGCAACTGACCGACGACGAAAAAGCAAAACTCACCAAAATAAAATATCAAGGTATCGTCTGCGCGTCGGTTTTGATGAAAAAATCGCTGTCGAATTTCTATGTGACGAACATCACCGACGAAACGCCGTTCACGGGAATTATCGAGATGTCCGCGCTCGTTGATAAAAAAGAGTTCGGCAGTAACGCGCTCGTTTACCTGCCGAAATACGTCGCGCCGGATGATGAATTGTTTGAAAAATCGGACGCTGAAATCGAAGAGATATTTTTGTCGGCGTTAGAGAAAATGTATTCGCATTTCAAACGCGCCGATGTCGTTTCATTCAAACTCTCGCGTGTGCGACAGGTTTTTCCGCTGCCGACGATTGATTATTCGGCAAATGTTCCGAGCGTCGAAACTTCGCTCGAAAATGTATTTATCGTCAATTCGGCGCAGATCACGAACGGAACTTTGAACATTAACGAAACCGTGATGTTGGCAGAAAGATTTTTAGCCACGAACAAACACGAAAAAAGCACGAAATAGGAAAATTAACCACAGATGAACGCAGATAAACGCAGATTTTAAAAAATACGAATCATCCGAGAGAAACTTAGAATCAATTTTATTAATTTCTTATCTGCGTTCATCTGCGGTTAATTTTTTTCTTTGTATCGCGGTTAATTTTATGAAAGACGTAATTTTTCTCATTCACGCGGGCGCGACGCTTTTTCTCGTCGGGTTGATTTGGACGATTCAGGTTGTTCATTATCCGCTTTTTGCCAGCGTCGGCGAATCAGGTTACGCGGCGTATCAAACATCGCATATGACGCGCATAACTTTCGTTGTCGCGCCCGTAATGTTCGCAGAATTGGGAACTGCCGTCTATTTCGCGTTTGTAGATTATGAACCGATTAACGCGAAATTTTTCTGGTTCGGACTCGCGCTTGTCGCTTTAATTTGGGCTTCGACAATGTTTATCCAATCGCCGATTCACGGGCGTTTGGCGGAGAAATTCGATGCCGGTTTGGTCAATAAATTAGTGCTGACAAACTGGATTCGGACAATTTTCTGGACGGTGCGCGGCGCACTGGTTTTGTGGATGATTTGGGTGAAGATAATTAAAAATTAAAAATTAAAAATGCAAAAAATATGATTGAAGATGAATGATATAACTCAGAGAACTTTTAACTTTGCACTCAGAACTATTAAACTTTGCCAATTTTTGAATGCAAAATACTCGATGGAGAAGAATATTTTGGCAAAACAACTCTTGCTTTCGGCAACTTCAATCGGCGCGAATGTTGAGGAAGCGCAGGCAGGACAAAGCCGTCCCGATTTTATCAGCAAGATGGCAATTGCATTAAAAGAAGCCCGCGAAACAAATTACTGGCTTAGACTTTTAGAAGCAAGCGAAATTCTCCCAAAAGAAAAACTTTACGAATTAATAAAAGAATCTGACGAAATAAAGAAAGTTGTCGGAGCAATTATAGTTTCCTCAAAAAAGTAAATTTTTCGGAAGAAACCTTTTTTAATTTTTAATTTTTAATTTTTAATTTTATGAAACCGATAGCAAGTTTGAGTTTAGACCTCGACAATAAATGGTCGTATATGAAAACGCACGGCGATGCGGGTTGGGAAAGTTTTCCGACTTATTTGGATGTCGTTGTGCCGCGCTCGTTGAATTTTCTCAAAGAGCGAAGTTTAAATATCACATATTTTATCGTCGGGCAGGACGCGGCGCGTGAGGAGAATCTGGAAGCGTTAAAACAGATCGCCGACGCGCAGCACGAAATCGGCAATCATTCATTTAATCACGAGCCGTGGCTGCATCTTTATTCAAAGCAACAACTTGTCGAGGAATTTGAAAAGACCGAAACGGCGATGGCGAATTTTACAGACCAAAAACTCAAAGGCTTTCGCGGTCCCGGATATTCGCTTTCGCCGACGGTTTTGGAGGTTTTGGCGGAACGCAGTTATGAATACGATTGCTCGACGCTGCCGACTTATATTGCGCCGCTTGCCCGCGCTTATTATTTTTTCAAATCGCCCGAAATGTCGGATGAGGAACGCGAAAAACGCAAAAAACTTTTCGGCAAATTTTCCGACGGCTTTCAGTCTTTGAAGCCGTATCAATGGCAGATCGGCGATAAAAGTTTGATCGAGATTCCGGTGACGACTCTGCCGATGTTTAAAACGCCGATTCACGCGAGTTATGTCATTTATCTTTCGACGTTTTCCAAAGCGTTGGCGCGAAATTATTGGAAAACTGCGGTTGAGATGTGCAAAATGTCGGGAACGCAATTGAGTTTACTGCTGCATCCGCTCGATTTTCTGTCAGGTGATGACGCGCCGGAACTACAATTTTTCCCGGCGATGAATCTGCCGGTTGAAGAGAAACTGGAATTTTTGAGCGAAATTATTAAAACTTTTACCGAAAAATTCGAGGTCGTTAATATGCGCCGACACGCGCAGGAAGCGGCGAAAACAAATTTACCGATGAAAATTTCGCAACAACCGTCTGTCGAAAAGACGGACGGATTAGTTTCAAAAAACGAAATCGGGTAAGAGTTGATAGCCGCAAAAAGGCGCAAAAGACGCAAAAAAGAAAAGAAAAAGTAACCGAACAGAATTAATTTGAATATATTAGGCGCGGTGTTTCGAGTCCCGTCTGAAGACGGCTAACAGCGTTCCGCCGTGCTTCGCAGTCGGAAAAGCCGCCTGAAGGCGGGACTCGAAACTTCTTGAAAAGTCGGGCGGAGTTTGATCGTAGAATCTGCGTTCGTATTGCGCCCGAGTTCAACGCGCGGGCTTCTGCCTTGTTCTACCAAATTAAATCAATTTTACCTTTTTTAATTCGTCTTTTTTTCGTTTATTTCGTTTATTTCGTGGGCAAAAACTCCTGATTCGATCTTACATTCCAAAAAAAATCTAAAAAACAAAACATTCCGCGCAAAAATTCGTTGTATAATGCGGCGTTAGACAATTGTTTTTGGTCGTTGATTTTATTTTTTCTGGAGGAAAAACGAGATGGAATGGTTTTCGACTTTATCGCTCGCGCTCGGGACGGCTTGGACTTCGGGCATCAATCTTTATGCGACCGTGACGGTTTTGGGATTGCTGCAAAAGTTTAATTTGACGCATCTTCCCGGTGGTCTCGACGCGCTCGCTAATTGGTGGATTATCGGCGTTGCGGGCGGACTCTACGCGGTCGAATTTTTCGCCGATAAAATTCCGTATCTCGATTCGATCTGGGATGTCGTGCATACGTTTATCCGCGTTCCGGCGGGCGCGTTGATGGCATACGCGGCGACTAATCAAACCGACACTTCGGTGATGACGATTGCGACTCTGCTCGGCGGCGGTCTCGCGCTTTCGTCGCACGGCACGAAGACGGCTCTGCGGGCGGGCGCAAATCTTTCGCCCGAACCTGTTTCCAACTGGGTTTTATCAATCGTCGAAGATATTATCGCTTTTCTCGGCACCTTTGCGGCGGTTTTCGCGCCGGCATTGATTGCGGTCGTGCTAATCGTTTTCGTGTTGCTTTTCGGTTGGTTTGCGCCGAAGGTTTTTCGCGCTTTCCGGCGAATTGTCAACGCCGTTCGCGCCGCCTTTGCCGGTGAAAGTTTCCGCGAAGTCGCGCAAAAAGCTCCGTAACTTTAAGCCGTTCAGGAGAAGAGTTTTGCCCGCGAAATACACGAAACAGACGAACATTAAAACATTTTCCGGTAAATTATTCGACCACTTTTTCTTTTTTTCGTTCGTTTCGTGTATTTCGCGGGCAAAACTCCTTTCTTTCGGGTTATCAAATTGCCTGTCTTGAATAATTTAACTTTATTGTCGCAGCGGAAAGTTTTAAGATTTGAAGATATGGAAAGATTATTTCAACTTTCAGCGGTGGTTTTTGCGGGAATCGCCGTTTTCTTTTGGTGGCGCGGCAACACGGACGGCTTATTTATCGGCGCGGTTGTCGGCGCGGTCTGCTTTTTTCTCGCCATTCGGATGGAAGTCGGCGCACGGGTTAAGCGGCGGCGGGAGGAAGAAGAGGAGACAGGGAGACGAGGAGATGAGGAGATTGGTTGAGAGTGGTTTTTGGCTTTTAGTTTTTGGTTTTTAGTCTTTTGTTTGTTTTACTTCCGACTTCCGACTTCTATTCACAGTTTCACGACCTTATGAAAATAGTTTTTGCCGTTTTCGGTTCGCTTGGCGATATGCACCCGATGAATGCGCTTGGGATCGAACTTAAAAGGCGCGGGCATCACGTTGTTTTTGCGGCGATGGAATTTTACCGCGAAAAAATCGAGACGCTCGGTTTTGAATTTCGCCCGATGCGTCCGCATCTCGATCCGAATAATAAAGAACTCGCCCGTGATTTGATGGACGCGAAAAAAGGTTCGGAACTGTTGCTCAAACAGCTTATTTTGCCGAACCTGCGCCCGATGTATGACGATCTGCTGGCAATCGTCGCTGATGCCGATTTGCTTGTTTCGACCGAAGTGGTTTTCCCGGCGATGTCGGTCGCGGAAAAAACCGGCATTAAATGGGTGACGACGACGCTTGCGCCCGGAACTTTTTTGTCGGCTTACGATCCGTTCGTGCCGCCGACCGCCGTTTGGATGCGTTACTTACGTTTTCTCGGCAGCACGTTTCACGGCGCGATGTTCGGTTTGGTGCGGAAAATGATTGATTCGTGGTTCGACGAATACCGCGAATTCCGGCGCGAAATCGGTTTGAGCGAAGGTCGCAATCCGCTGTTTGACGGGAAGTCGGCGATGCTCAATCTGGCGATGTTTTCGAGAATTTTGGGCAAACCACAGCCCGATTGGGCGCGTTCGACCTTGCAGACCGGATTTTGTTTCTACGACGGCGCGGATGATTTGGGCGCGATGGACGGCGAATTGGTAAAATTTCTCGACGCGGGCGAACCGCCGATTGTTTTCACGCTGGGCAGCGCGGCGGTGATGGATGCGCGTGATTTTTTTGAAGAGAGCGCGAAAGCTGCCAAAATTTTGAATAAACGTGCGGTTTTGCTTTACGGGATTTTCAACGATTTACCAAAGATTTCAAAAGAATCATCAATCGCGGCGTTTCCATATGCGCCTTATTCGCAGATATTTCCGCGTGCGTCGTGCGTCGTGCATCAGGGCGGCGTGGGAACGACTTCGCAGGTTTTACGCGCCGGTGTTCCCTCACTCGTGATGCCGTATTCGCACGATCAGCCGGACAACGCGGCGCGATGCGAACGGCTCGGAACTGCCTTGATTATTTCGCGCGACGGTTACGAAGCAAAAACGGCGGCGCGTCAGTTGAAACGTCTGCTCGCCGCCAAAAAATACCGCCGAAACGCGGCGGAAGCGGCGAAGGTTATTCAAGCCGAACACGGCACGAAAATCGCCTGCGACGCGATTGAAAGTTTAAGCAGGTAACGCAAGCGTCCCGCTTTCACGAAAACCAGGCGTTTAAATGGCGTTGCGGGAAAACAGAGACGTGAAAGCGGGACGCGTTCACGACCGCAGGCGAGCCGCCCGCGCCACCTGAAAGCGCGAGCCGAGCCGCCTGCTTTACAATGCGGGACGCTTACCTTTGTGATAAATTAAAAACTGAAATTTTGTGAAAACACTTAAACATTTATTCGATAACAATCAGGCGTGGTCAAAAAGAGTGCGCGAAAAATCGCCGGATTTTTTTACTAATCTGGCGGAGCAGCAAAGCCCGGAATATGTCTGGATCGGTTGTTCGGACAGCCGCGTGTCGGCGAGTAATATCGTCGGTTTGAAACCCGGAGAGATTTTCGTCCATCGCAACATCGCCAATCTGGTCGTCCATACCGATATGAATTGTCTCTCGGTTTTGCAGTTTGCGGTCGAGGTTTTGCAGGTCAAACACATTATCGTCTGCGGTCATCATCATTGCGGCGGTGTCAAAGCCGCGCTCGAATCGAAGCGTCACGGGTTGATTGACAACTGGCTGCGGCATATTCAGGATACGGCGAATCTTTATCAGGAAGAACTGGTGAAGATTGCGGATGACGGCGAAAGAGTCAATAGATTATGTGAACTGAATGTCGTCAAACAGGTTCTCAATGTCGGCGAAACGACGATTGTGCAGGACGCTTGGGAACGCGGTCAAAACGTCAGGGTTCACGGCTGGATTTACAGTCTGACCGACGGCATTATCAAAGATTTGAATGTTCATCTCGAAAATAAATCAGATATGAATACGCTGCGGAGAAAATTTTTATTCAATGCCGTTTAGAGTCCCGTCTTTAGACGGCAATCGGGCGGCGAAGGGCGGCGCAGGAAGCCGCCTGAAGGCGGAACTCTGAACTTAGACTTAATATTTATCAACTTTTATCTGCAATCGTTCATCTATCACAATTGATATGAAAAAATCGTTTAAAATCTACGGCTCGTTATTTTTGGCGGCAATTATCTTTCAGCATCCGGCGGCAATTTTGGCGCAGCGGGCGACCAAGCCTTCGCCGTCAATGTCGGGGCGCGAAGGTTTGAAGAATAAACCGGATTCGGGCAAACGCTCTCTGCCGAGAGTTAATTCGCAGACGGATTTTGATTCGATAGCGCGGGTTTACAACGCGAAAACGCCGTATGCGCTGCCGCACGCGATGTTTATTATTGACCGCCGGGACAAAAATAAAATTTATTACGTCAATTCGCAACTCTATCGTTTTCATCAGGATTTTGCCAACGCTCAGTATTTATCGCTCAAACGCGGCGAAGAATTTTTCAAAGACGTTTATATCAACGACAAACGCCGCTTTATCGTCGGCACGGTTGCTTATCAGATTCCGGTCAAAAAATTTACATACGAATTTTGGGAAGGCGATCTGATTCCCGCCGATTTGATTAAACTTTCTTACGAAGTTATTAAAAAGACGTTTTACACTGATGTTTCCTACAAACCGAACTCGATTCGGCAGGAAGATTTCGCGGCGACGCTCGAAATTCCGAAGGTTTCGCAGTCGGAGATTTCCGCCAATCAATCTTATCTGGCGATGAACGTCGCCAAAGGTGTCGGCAGAATTCATATTATTGACAAACTCGACGATACGGTCGAAATCGGCTACAACGAAATCGTCGTGCTGAAGGAAATTCCGCTCGATCTGCCGCCGGTTGCGGGAATCATAATGGCGACCGAATCAACGCCGCTTTCACATATCAATCTGCTGGCAAAAGGCTGGAATATTCCGAACGCCTACATCAAAGACGCGGATAAACTTTTCAAAGATTACGACACGCATTGGTTCACGCTCGAAACCAAGCTCAATGATTACACGATTACGCCGTGCAATACCAAAGAATGTATTGATGATCGCGGCAAAGTTTCGCCGACGGTTTACAAAAACGATCAATTTAAAGCTCCGCAATCGAATCTGACGGTCACAAAACTCGCGCCGCTCGGTGAAATGCGAAAGAGCGACAGCGTGATTTACGGCTCGAAATCGGCAAACTTAGGCGAATTGAAACACTTTAAATCCGCTGATTTCAGCGTTCCCGACGGTTTCGGCATTCCGTTTGTTTACTATAAAAAGTTTATGGAAGCGAACGGTTTTTTCGACGCTTTCGGTGAACTGCACGAAGACAACGAGTTCGTCCATAATCCGTCGGTGCGCCGCAAAAAACTCGAAGAATTTCGCGCCAAAATTAAAAACGGCAAGTTTGACGACGAACTGAAAAACGCCGTCATTAATCAATGGAAAACGCAACTCGGCAGTCAGCCGGTTTATGTGCGAAGTTCGTCAAATGCCGAAGATTCGGGCAAATTCAGCGGCGCGGGACTTTATTCGAGCGTCGAAAATGTCACCGATGAAGACAAATTAGTCGAAGCCGTCAAAACCGTCTGGGCTTCGATCTGGAATTTTCCCGCCTACGAAGCGCGTGAGCGAAATTTTGTCACGCACGAAGAGACATATATGGCGGTGACGGTGCAGAAAGGCGTGAAAATGGACAACGGCGGCGTGATGATTACGAAAGACCCGTTCGACACGCGCAACAAAGGCGCGGTTTACATCAGCGCGACCTTCGGACACAACATCGCCGTTACCAATCAAGGTGTCGGCGACGCGAAAAAGAAAGCCGTTCCCGAACAGATTCTGTTTACGCCGCGCTCGAATTCCGTGCAGGTTTTAACCCGCGCCGAACAGGAAACGATGTTCGTCGCGGACGAAAAAGGCGGACTCGTCGAAATCCCTTTTTCGCCGAAACGCCGTGTTCTCAGCGATAAACTCGCCCGCCAATTGGTTAAATCTGCCCTCGACATCAAAAAAATTTTCGGCGGCACCGAACAGGACATCGAATGGGGCATCAACGACGGCAAAATCTACATCGTTCAGGCGCGTCCGTATGTGGAGAGGAAATGATTTAAGATTTAAGATTGCGAATAGAACTCCGCCGAACGGCAACGATCAGCAACTGTTAAAGTAAGCGGAAATCTATTCACGCAGACATTGTGCGTGAATAGATTACAGAAGTCGGCAATCAATTTTAATCTTTGAAATCGAAATAGCTAATCGCCGCGTCCGTCCGTTGCTTCGCGCCGCACGGACGGCAAGCCGGCAGCTTGCGCTCCAATCTTAATCTTGAATCTTGAATCTTGAATATCGAATTATGAACAAAATAACATTAATAACATTTGCATTTTTAATTTTTACGGGCTGCAATCGTGCGCCGCAGAGTGTGGCGGTTGAAACCAATAATTCCAATTTAACCAATCAAAGTCAGGCGACGACGGTTGCCGGACATTCCTCGGAAAAGTCCTTCCCGCCCGGACAGATGCCTGCGCCTGCCGCGTCGGTAGTGCCGCGTTCGGACACTAAAACAAAGTGGACGCAGAGCGGAAATCCGATTGATACGGCAAAATTTGACGCGGCAATCGCCAAAGACGAAAAGGATTTGAAAGCCAAAGACGGCGACGCGGCAAAGAAAACGCTCGCGGCGGCGTATGTCGAACGCGGTTTGGCGTTGACCGACGCGCGGCAATACGCTTCCGCACTCGGCGATTACCGCAAAGCGTTGAAACTCGATCCGTCTAATGCCGACGCGAAGAAATGGGTTGACCAGATCATCGGCATTTACGACAGCATCAACCGCGAATATCCGCCCGAAGGTGAAGAACCGCCCGCGCTGCCGTTTAATAAAGGTAATGAAACAGGAAAAATGTAAATTATTAATGCAGGCATCGTGATTGCCGGAATTTCGTGGACGCGGGACGCGCCCGATACTGCAAGCGGGACACTTGCGTTACTTGGAAAGAGAAGAATTATGAAAAATAAACTTTTGATTCTCGGCGTTTTAATTTTAACGGCTTTGACCGTAAATACGTTCGGACAGCAGCGCATCAAGTTCAAACGCGGCGCGACGAAAACCGTCGTGTCCGGCAAATTGAACAATTATAAAGGCGTAAATAATTACGTTATTCGCCTAAATGCCGGACAAACTTTGAGCATTTCGAGCAATCGCTACATCACTTTAGGCGTAAGCGATCCGTCAGGCGAAGACCCGATGGATTACGCCGCCGATTGTCACGGTCGTCTGGAAATTTCGCCGACACTCGCGGGCGATTACAAATTTTCAGTCGTCGAATGCCGCAAAGCCGATCCGTGGAAAGGAACTTACAAACTAAATATTACAGCGAAATAACGGCGAAAGATGAAGGATAAATTAAAATAAATTCCTACACTCACCGTTCATCCTTCACCGTTCATCACTAATCTGCGGCATTTTTTTAGGAAATTTGCCGCATTTTGTTGTTTATCAAACGAAACGTTTTTTTCATTCGCTAGACAAAATCGGCGCATAACAACTAAACTTACATTTTTATTAACACTAAAATATTTAAACAAGACGGAGATCGGATAAAAATTTATGGCACAGTCGGCAAACGATATTAGAAAGGGAATGGTTATTTTATTTGAAGGAACGCCCGTCAGGGTGATGGAATTTCGGCATCACACGCCGGGAAATCTGCGGGCGATGGTGCAGACGCGGCTGCGAAATCTGCTGACCGGAAACTCGTTCGAGCATCGTTTTCGCTCGAATGACACGCTCGATGTCGTGCGGCTCGAACAGCATAAAATGGAATATTTATACTCGGACGGCTCGCATCATCATTTTATGAATAACGAAAATTACGAACAGGTGCAACTGACCGAAGAAGAACTCGGCGACGCGGCGCAATGGCTGATGCCGAACCTGAAAATCGAAGTCGAATTCTACGACGGCACACCAATCGGCGTGTCTCTGCCGTCGTCAATGGAACTCGTCGTCGCCGAAACCGAACCCGTGATGAAAGGCGCAACCGCTTCAAATTCCAACAAACCGGCGACGCTCGAAAACGGTGTCACGCTCTCCGTCCCGCCGTTCATCGTCCCCGGCGAAAAAATCCGCGTCAATCCGTCGGAATCCAAATATATGGAAAGAGTAAAATAGTTTACAGAAAGTTTGCAGGCAGTTCGCAGGAAGTTTACAGAGTTAAGAATCGAACTTTTTACTGTCTGCAAACTACCTGAAACTTCCTGCGAACTGCCTGCAAACTTTTAGAAATGTTTTTACTTTATAGTTTTATTTTAACCGTCGGCTTCATTATTATGTCGCCGATTTTTTTGCTGAGGCGCGAAAAGTATCTTTCGGGCTTTTGGCAGAGATTCGGTTATTTGCCGGAGTTTGTTCACAATAAACAGCCGGTTTTGTGGGTTCACTGCGTATCGGTCGGCGAGGCGAATGCGGCGCGACCGTTAATTGATGAAATCAAACGCGAATTTCCGCACCAGCGTTTGATCGTTTCGACGACCACGCGCAGCGGGCAGGAACACGCCGAAAACATTTTCAAAGATCGGGCTGAGACGGTTTTTTATTTCCCGTTCGACTGGAAATTTACCGTCCGCCGCGCTCTCGATCATTTCAAACCGAAAACCGTTTTGCTGATGGAAACCGAACTCTGGTTCAATTTTATCCGCGAAGCCAACGAAGCGGGCGTGATTCTCGCAGTCGTCAACGGCAGACTTTCGGAAAAATCGTTTAAAAATTATTCGCGCATTAAAAATTTTGTGCGCCGCATTTTGCGCCGCGTTGATCTCGCGCTGATGCAGACGCAGTTGGACGCGAAACGGCTGATGAATCTCGGCATTCGTCCGTCGAAGGTTAAGGTGACGGGCAATATCAAATTCGATCAGGAATTTGAAACGAGCGAATTGACCGAATATTTTCGCCGCCGTTTTAATGTTTCGCCCGACGCGCCGCTGATTGCCGCCGCCAGCACGCACGCGCCGGAGGAAAAATGGATTCTCGAAGCGTTTAAGGAAATCTTTAAAAATTCGGCGGGCAAACTGCCGCGTCTTTTGCTCGCGCCGCGTCATCCCGAAAGATTTGCTGAAGTTGCCGAACTGGTTAAAACGACCGGATTTGCGTGGGTGCGCCGTTCGGAAAACGAATCGGAGCGCGACCAATCGGCGGAGATTATTCTGCTCGATTCAATCGGCGAACTTCGCGCCGCGTATCCTCTGGCGGAGACGGTTTTTGTCGGCGGCAGCCTGATTCCGCACGGCGGACAGAGCGTTTTAGAACCTGCGCTCGCCGGCAGAGCGATTGTTACCGGATTTCATACGCACAATTTTGCGGCGGTGACGGCAGAATTCAAAGACAAAAATGCGCTCGTCCAACTGCCGGAAATCAGCGTTAAAAACGAAAAGCTGATCGTCGAAAAACTCGTCGAAAATCTAACCGAAATGCTCGACGATGCCGACACGCGCCAAAGTTTCGGCGAAAACGCGCTTGCCGTGATGGAAAAAAATCGCGGCGCGACCGACCGGACGATTGAAAATCTCCGACCTTTTCTGCAAATGCCCGTTAAAAAATGAACTTCGTCTTTTATTTTTTCGCCGTCGTTTTGATGTATTACAGCTTCAAATCTCTGCGCGGCGGATTTTCTTATCTCGCCTATTTTCGCCGCGAACTCGCCAAACCGAGATCAAATTACACGCCTTTCGCTACGATCATCGCGCCGTGTCGCGGACTCGACGCGCATCTTTTTGAAAATCTTTCTGCGCTCTTTCGACAGGATTTTCCGGCGTATGAGATTTTATTCGTCGTTGATTCGGCAACTGACGCGGCGGTCGAAATTATCAAAAAAGTAATCGCCGAAAACGATGTTCGCGCCAAAATTATCGTCGCGGGAAAAGCCGAAAATGAGAGTCAAAAAGTTCACAATCTGCGCGAAGCCGTTCTGCACGCTGCGGAAGATTCGCAGGTTTTTGTCTTTGTTGATTCGGATGCGCGTCCCGTCGAAAATTGGCTGCGAAGTCTGGCTGCACCTTTGGAATCGAAAGAAATCGGCGCGGCGACGGGTTATCGCTGGTTTATTTCGGAGCGCGGAAATTTTGCGTCGGAACTGCGTTCGGCGTGGAATGCTTCGGTTGCGTCGGCTTTGGGAGCGAAACGCGAATCAAATTTTTGTTGGGGCGGCGCGACCGCGATGCGGCGCGAGGTGTTTGAAAAAATAGAGATGCGCGAACATTGGCGCGGCGTTTTGTCCGATGACTTTGCCGTTACGCGCCGTTTGAAAGAATGCGGTTTGCCGATTTATTTCGTGCCGCAGGCTTTGACGGCTTCGATTGAAAACTGCACTTGGCGCGAACTTTTTGAATTTACCAACCGCCAAATGAAAATCACGCGCGTTTACGCCGCGCATCTCTGGCTCGCGGTTTTGCTCGGCGCGGTGCTTTTTAATCTGGTCGCGGTGTGGGCGATTTACATTTTAATTTTTTATTCATCTGATTCCTTTGCTTTTATTTTCGCCGCTTTGACAGTTTGTTTCGTCGGCATTTGCAGCGTCGGCAAAAGTCATCTGCGTTTGAAAGCGGTTCGCCTGAGTTTGAAAAAGCACGAAAATCTGCTGCGGAAACAGTTTTGGACACAAAATACACTGTGGATTTTGTCGTCCGCCCTATTTCTCTGTAACTGTTGCGCCGCGTTCGGCTCGCGCCGCATCAATTGGCGCGGCATTATTTATGAAATGAAATCGCCGCGCGAAACGCTGGCCGTCAGCGAAAAGGCAACAAAATAACGATTGCTTTCATCTGACGGCTAAGTTAGATTTATACCAGAGATAAAATTATAAACTTATGTCAAACAAACAAATAGGGAAGGTTTCAAGAGTTTCAAAATGTTTTTTATTATTGCTGCTTTTAATCATAAATATTCAGTTTACCGCCGCGCAAACGCATAAAAAAGGTTTTTTCAAAAAATTATCGGACAAGGTTCACGGTAAAAAAGATGACGCGGCAAAATCCGAAGCCGCGCCGACTGCCGATTCCGCCGATAATTCAAAAAAAGACACGAAATCGGGCGAGACGGCAAAAAATGCCGATGACACGAAACCCGCGCCCGCCAAAGGCAGATTGCCGGTGATTGTCATTCCCGGACTGATCGGTTCGGAATTAATTAATAAAGTAACCAACGACAAAGTTTGGTTCAGCCTCGGACGCGCCAAAGATGATGACGTGCGTCTGCCGATTTCGCCTGATTTGAAGGCAAATAAAGATAATCTCGTTCCCGGAGATATTCTGCGGAAAATTCAGATTATCAAGCTCGCGCCCGATGTCGAAATTTATCAAAAATTAATCAATTCGCTGGTCGCCGACGGTTTTACCGAAGGCAAAATTGACGCTCCCGCCGCCGGTGACGCAACCGATACGTTTTATGTTTTCGCTTACGATTGGCGGCTCGATAACGTCGAAAACGCGCAGATTTTGATTAAAAAGATGGACGCAATCCGCGCGGCGACCAAAAAACCGAGTCTTAAATTTAACGTCATCGCGCATTCGATGGGCGGACTGATTACGCGCTATATTGCGCTTTACGGGAACTCTGATTTGACTGAACGCCGGACGCGTCCCGTCTGGAAAGGCGCACAGTATTTTAATAGTGTTTCGCTCGTCGCTTCGCCGAACGGCGGTGCGCTCAGTTCGCTCGATTCACTGCTTAACGGCTTTTCGCTCTTCGGCAACGGCAAAATTAATTTGCCGTTCGTGCAAAACCTTTCGCGCTACGATTTATTCACGATTCCTTCGATTTACCAACTTTTGCCGCACACCGGCAAAGTTCGCGCATTTGACGAAAATCTGCGCCCGATCAAAATCAATATTTACGATCCGGCGGTTTGGGAAAAATATAACTGGACGACCTACACGCAGGATGATTTTGCGAAAAAGGTTGACAACGCCACGCCCGAACAGGCGAAAGAATATTTTCGCGCCGTGCTGCATCGCGCCGACCTTTTTCAAACCGCACTCGATGCGCGTCCGGTCGCCCGCAGCCCGATCCCGTTTTATTATCTCGGCGCGGGCTGTAAAGATACGGTTGACGGGATGATTATCCGCAAGGATCCGAAAAAAGGTTTCTGGGAAACCGATTTTGGCGCGGCTGATTTCGTCACTGCCGGCGGCGTAAAAGTTACTTCCAAACAAACGGAAAAACTGATGATTGCGCCCGGAGACGGGGTTGTGACCGAAAAATCATTGATTTCAACCTACGACAGACTCGGCGCACTGCGAAATAAAAAAAGCAAAATCGTCATCAACGGTCTGACCAAATCGTGCGACGAACACAATCGCCTGACCGGAAACCTGATAGTTGATAAAGTGATTTTGAGCGTTCTCAATAACAAAGCGATTACCGATGTCCCTAAGGTTAATCTCAAAGCGACGGGCGTTGATAAACCTTAAAAGTTAGCGGAAAGTTGACAGGAAGTTTGCAGGAAGTTCACAGAGTTGACAGGAAGTTTGCAGGAACTTCACAGAGTAAAAAATCAGGTCTTTTAAATTTTCGAGCAAAATTAATGGAATAGATAAAAGATTATAGATGATAACCGATAGATTTTATCTATCGGTTATCATCCCAACTTCTTAAATACTTCCTGAAACTTCCTGCAACTTCCTGTCAACTACCTGCAAACTTCCGCAAACTTTTCATATTTGCTTTCTCGTTCAAATTCTGCCAAATTCGGCTTAAAGGTTTTGATTTTGAACGAATTTTTTCACGGGAGAAATATTGATGATTAAAAATCTGCTCAACGCCGATGAAGAACCGCCGGAAGGCATCAAAGTAACGATTGAAGACCGTCTTGTTAGCCCGCCGCCGACCGAAATAAACGCCCGAAACGAAGCGGAGAGTGCTTTAAGAGAAATACCTCAGCGTGAAGTTTTCGAGATTCCCGAAGGCGCGAAATTTTTTACGCCGTCTGCCGAAAATGTTTCGGCGACTGAAAAAATCGAGCCGCCAACGGCACATTCAGACGCTGCCGAACCGTTTCAATCTGCTGACAATTTCCGCGAAGATGAAGATTTGCTTGAAATCGAGCAGCCGAAAAGTGTCGTTTATCAAAAGCCGCGCATCGAAAATCTGCCGTTTGAAATACCTTCGCGGATTGAGACGACCGAACAGCAGATAAATCCCGAAAACCATTATTCAAACGCTGAAATCGCGGCGGAAACTTTGTCGTCTGCGGAAACGGTTGATTTGCCGAACGCGGCGGAAACAGTTAGTCACGCGGCGGAAACTGCGTCGGAGCTGCCGCTTGTGAAAGCGAAATACACGCCCGAAACGCCCGATGAAACCATTCGCAAAAGCGGTATGGCGTATTCGGCGGCGATTGTGCTGCTCGTTTCGATTGTCTTTATGATGATTCTCGGCTGGTTTGCCGATTTGCTTTTCGGAAGCTCGCCGTTCGGCATTGTCGGCGGCATTATTCTCGGCGCGGTAATCGGATTTGTCCAATTTTTCAGAATTACCTCCAGTATTTTAAAATAATGCGGCTTTTAATTAGATGGGAAATTGCCCACGAAAAAAACGAAAAAGTCGAAAAATAAATTCTTTTTATATTTTCAATCTTTTTTCGTTTCTTTCGTGTTTTTCGTGGGCAATCTCCTCATCCAAAACCGGCGTTAAAATAGATTTTCCGTCGGCGGGCATTTGTCCGTTTGAATTTTTATCTTCAAACCGATAAAATACTTGTTTCGCAGCGGGCGGAGATTTTAAACAGATGACAACCGAAGAGCAATCCGGCATTGAGACGCTTTCGCACCGGCGCATTTTGACGGAAATGGCGGCGGTCGTGCTGGTCAGCGTGATTGTCAGTTTCACATTCGCTTCCGTGTCGTTCGGAATCGGCGTGTTGATCGGCGGAATACTGTCTCTGGCTAATTATTACTGGCTGAAAAGCTCGCTCAAACAGATTTTCGCGCAGGCGTTGGCGGGCGAAAAGCCGCAGCTTTTGGGTTTGAAATACTTTTTCCGTTACCTGACATTCGCCGCGATTTTGGCGTTTGTTTATTTTACAAAAGTTGTTCCGGTCGTCGCGGTTTTGCTCGGTTTGGCGAGTTTTGCGGCGGCGATTATGGTCGAAGCGGCAATCCGTCTGGTGACGGGAGTTTTTATTAAAAAGGAAATTTAATAATGTTTTTATTGGCAGAAGGCGGCGAAGACTCTCCGCTGATCGTAGAATTTATCAATCATTATTTCGGCGAGCCGGTTTATCGTTTTGAAAAAGCGTGGACGAAACCGGCGTGGCAATGGCTTTTTGATAAACTCGGCGTTAATACCACGCCCGACGCGCTGTTCGGCGCATATACGCCCGAAACCGCGATTCCGTGGTATACGATTATGCTGGTGATCGCCTGTATTCTGACGGTTATTATCATCGGAATTTTGAAGGGCAAACTTTCCGAAGATGATCCGAAACACGGACAATTGACGCTCGAAGCCGGATTTTTGGCGATTAAAGATTTGGTCGTGAGCGTCATCGGCGAACACGGATTCAAGTATTTTCCGGTCGTGGCGACGTTCGCGGTGCTGATTCTGGTTTCCAATCTGATGGGACTTTTTCCGCTCTTTATGTCGCCGACGGCGCATATCAGCGTGACGCTCGCGCTCGGTCTGTCTTCGTTTATTTATTACAATTACGTCGGCATCAGCGAAAACGGTCTGATCGCTCATCTCGGACATTTGACCGGACCGAAACTGCCTCTCGTTTTGATGTTTATCATCACGCCGATTATTTTTCTGATCGAATTGTTCAGTAATTTAATCCGCCCGATGACGCTCGGCATTCGATTATTTGCCAATATGTTTGCCGACGAACAGATTTCGCATATTATTTCCGGTCTGTTTCCGCCGTTTACGCAGTTTCTCGTGCCGATTGTGCTGCTGCCGCTGGCGATTTTCGTCGCCCTCGTGCAAACTCTCGTATTTACATTGCTTTCAATGATTTACCTGAGCGAAGTCTCACACGCCGCGCACGACGAACACCACGACGAGCATAATCATCCGGTTGACGATCCGGCAGTCGCACACGCGTAGAATTTTGGATTCAAGATTCCAAATTCAAGATTTAAGATTTAAGATTCAAGATTCCAAATTTAAGATTTAAGATTTAAGATTCAAGATTTAATTCAAGCAGTCTTGAATTTTGAATCTTGAATTTGGAATCTTAAATCCCAAAAAAGTTTTTTGAAAATTTTAAGTTCTTTTTATTTTGCAGATTCGCGGTTTTATATGAAGTTTTGCCCGCACGCGACAGGAGCCTCGACTCCAACGAGAGTAGAAATCGAGCGCATACCGGAAGCGCGGCGTAATTATACCCGAAGCGAATCGGCGAAAAATCGGACTGAAAAATTTTCGTATTTTAGACGACAATAAATTCAGGAGATATTTACACAATGAAAAATTTCAAAATAGTTTTCTTTACGGTTTTGGCACTCGCTTTGATGGCGATTCCGGCTTTGGCGCAACCCGGCGCAGGCGCAGATGCGGGCGATAACGCTTCGACCGTTCTCGCTTATAAAGCGTTGGCGGGTGGACTCGGATTCGGTTTGGCTGCCGGTTTGGGCGGCATCGGTCAGGGACTAATCGGTTCGCGTGCGGTCGAAGGCGCGGCGCGTAATCCGGGCGCGGCGGGAACCGTCCAGACGATGATGATTATCGGTTTGGCTCTCATCGAATCGCTCGTGCTGCTCGCACTCGTGATTGTTTTCGCCAAATTGTAATCAAAAATTTAACATCGGGAAACGGTCGAAGTTTTAGCGAACTTCGACCGTTTTTTTGTATCAAAGCGGCGGTTATGTTACAACTATGCTTGGTGGTTTTGAATCATAAATGTGAATCGTGAATCGTTAATCGTTAATCGTTAATCGTGAAGAAGATATAATTAAACTTGATAAATATATTTTGTCGAAAAACGTCTTTTCGTTTTCACGATTCACGATTCACGATTGACGACATAAAGAAATGACAGATCAGCTTATCGGACAGGTTTTAGCCAAAAAATATCGGATTGATTCGCTTTTGCGCGAAGACGATTTGGGCAATGTTTATCGCGGAACGCACCTTTCAATGGAAAAGAGCGTGACCGTTAAAATTCTCGCGTCCGCGCTTGCAGTTGATGAAAATATCGTCCGGCAATTTTCAGCCGAAGCGAAAAACGCTTCGCGCATTTCGCACCCGAATATCCTCAACGTCACGGATTTCGGCGTTGATGCCGAAAATCGCGTTTACATCGTATTTGAAGGCGCAGACGGCGAAAATCTAAAGGAAACAATTGCAAACGAAGGGAAATTTGCGCCCGAAAGAGCCGTTAATTTAACGCGTCAGATTGCTTCCGCGCTCTCGGCGGCAAACGCTGCGGGCATCATTCACGAAGATTTAAACAGCCGAAATATTTCGCTCGCACACGCGCCCAACAATGCTGAAATGGTGAAGGTGACAGGCTTCGGCACAGTTAAGTCAGACAACGAAGAAGCGGTCGCCGAAGAATATTCCGCCCGTGATGTCGCATATCTTTCGCCCGAACAATACACGGACGAAAAAGCGGCGGACGCGCGTTCAAATGTTTACAGTCTGGGCGTAATTTTATACGAAATGCTGGCGGGCGAAGTGCCTTTTTCAGGTTTGAATCAGACGGATGTGATGCTCAAACATTCGCAGGAACCGCCGCCGCCGCTCTCGGCTTTCAGGCAGGATTTGCCCGCCGATCTGGAAAGCGTAATGCTCAAAGCGTTGGCGAAAAACCCGGAAATGCGCTATCAGACGGCGGATGAATTTTCAGATGCTCTGAGCCGAGTTTCGGGCAATTATAATTCGCCGGTGCTGCCGCTCGTGCAGGCGAAAGCGGCAGCCGATTCGCCTAATAATCTTTGGAAAACGGCATTTATCGTGCTTGCCGGAATCTCTCTGCTCGCGGTCGGTCTGATTTACGCAACTTCAATTAAACAAACAAATCCGACGACAAGTTTGCAAACCGATGCCAACGGTCAGCCCGTGCAGCCGATCAATCCGGCGACCGGCTCGGACGAACAAAATCTGAGCAATATGTCGGCGTATCCGACCGAGATGATGACCAACGCCAATCTGCCGCCGATGGGCATTCCGCCCGGCACGAGTCCGAGCAGCGACGGTATCAATCCGTGGGCAGGCGGCGGTTATCCGCCGCGTGGTGCGCCGCCGCAATATGTTCAGCCCGGAGGCGCGACCGGACCGACCGTGATGATTGATCCGAACACCGGCAGCCCGTTTATGCCCAATGAAAGCGGCGTAGTTTTAGTTCCCGTGCCGGTCAATGCCAACACGGGCGCGAACGCCAAACCTTCACCGACACCGAAAGGGGGAAAACCGCCGATTAACGCCAATACCGCGCCGTCGCCTGTCCCTGCGGAAACGCCGAAGCCGACCGCGCAGCCGACACCGGACGCGAAAGTTACGCCGACTCCGAAAACGGAAAAAACTCCGGCGGCAAAACCGGCAGCGACACCGGCGGAAATACCAAAGAAAAACCCGCCCGCCGCGACCGAAAAGCGAACTCAAAGCGGCAAACAACAAAATTCGTAGATCAGCAGACGGCAAAAAGTTTTCAGGTCTTTTGGTTGTGATTTGACTCTTTGTTTTCAATTATCCGTCACTACCTGTCACTCTGAGAACTTTCTGCCAACTGCTTAGTTTGTTCCGGCGGCAAAAATCCTCTATTAGTTCACAATAAATTCACATTTCTTTAAGTTACCGTTCACTAAACGGTAACTTCCCTTTAACGTGCCTGCTTTACGCTTCACTCTTAACCCGAAACAGGACTTTTTTACTTGAACATTTTCAATTTAGAGAATATGGAGAAATATGAAAAACTTTTTCAACACTTCGCAGCGGGCAATGAAACTTTCAATGCTCACGTTTGCCGCGTTTTTTGTCGGTATCCAGTCAATCTCGGCGCAAACCGTTACGCCGACCATTCGCATCGTTTTGCCGGAACGCTTCCGCGTTTTGACCAACCAATACTTCGATTTGCGCGTCGAAGGTGAAAATCTGGTCAGCACGAATGCAAAGGCGCAAATCACTATTTTGAACGCCAGCGGTCAGAACGAACCGATTAATTACGCCGGACAACTCGAAGCGACTTCAAATAACGACAGTAATCCGAACAATCTCGATGCTGCCATTACTTACCGCAAAGTCAGTTTTACGACTCCGGGCATCAAAACCATTCGCGTCGTTGTCACCGACGGCACCCAAGTTTACGGCTCGCAGACGCAGCTTTCCGTGCAGGATTTCAATTTGCAGTCCAACAAAAATATCGTTTTATTTATCGGCGATGCGATGGGAACGGCTTACCGCGATGCTTCAAGAATCGTCGCGCAAAGCACTGCCGGACGTTTTCGTGAAGGTTGGTTCGACGATTTGCAGCAGATGGACAAAATGCCGGTAACGGGAATGAGTATGACTTACTCGCTCGAAAACCTCGTCCCGGATTCGGCGAACACCGCTTCGGCGTGGGCGAACGGCAACAAGACGATTAACGGTGCGCTCAATGTTTTTCCCGATAACAACGATTTTCGTTATTCGGCGGGAAATTTACAGGCGACCAAACAATTCGCGCTCGATAATCCGCGCGTCGAAACTTTGTGGCAGTTTTTGAAACGCCGCTACAACTATAAAACCGGCATCGTCACGACTTCGGATGTGACCGACGCGACTCCGGCGGGCGAAGGCGCACACACGATCACGCGCAGTCTGCTCAAAGACATCGCCAAACAATACGTTGACGGCACGATAAATTCGGGCAATCAATTCGATGTCATAATGGGCGGCGGACTCGAACAATTCACGCAGCGCACTGCCGCCAACTCAGGCGACACGCGCAATTTATTGACCGAACTGACCGCCGCCGGATTCACGTCGGTTGCCAACCGTTCGCAGTTGAACGCCGTCAACGAAGCAACTCCGCCGTCAAAATTGATCGGTTTGTTTCGCACGACGCATATGAACGTCGCATATGATCGGCTCGGACTCGCCCGTCCGATTGACGAACCCGCGCCGGATTTCGGCGGATTTCCCGACCAGCCTTTTCTCGACGAAATGACGCGCAAAGCCATCTCCGTTCTGAGCAATAACAATTCACCGTTTATCCTGATGGTCGAAGGTGCTTCGATTGATAAACAGTCGCATCCGAACTATTCCAACGGACAAATTTGGGACACGATCGAGTTCGACAAAGCTATCGGTGTGGCGCGAACGCTGCTTTATACCGATCCGTCGGTTCGCGCCCGCAATTTGTTAATCGCCACCGCCGACCACGATCAGTCAATGTCAATCATCGGAGCGGTTGACACGAATGTTGTCAACTCGGTGCAGACGGTCATTTCGACAATGGCGTATTCCAACGGCAATCGTCCGGGCGCGACTGCCGGCTCGGAAAACCGCATCGGTGAAACCGGAGGTTTCCCTGATTATCAGGACTCAAACGGCGACCGCTACCCGGAAAATACGAACCGCATTAAAATCAAAGTCGGCTATCGAACCGGCGATCACACGGGTTCATCCGTTCCGGTAACGGCGGAAGGCGCGGGCGCGGGACTGTTTTACGGTTATTACGATGAAACCGATCTGTTTTTCAAAATGGCGAAGGTTTTGTCAATCAATACGCAAACGCTCGATGCCAATCAGGATTACAAGAAAAGTCTCGATGTGCCGTATTTCACGCCGAATTCTTCAACTCCGACGGCAAGCAAAACTGCCGCGTCTAAAAAAGACGGCTCGATCATCTGGCTGAAAAACGCGCCGATCTTCGTTCCCGGCTTAATCACCGACGAACAACGCGCCGATCACGACGAAGAACATCAGGTTCCTTAATTGGAAGCGGATAATTTTCAATCAAAAAAGGCATCTCGCCGGCGAGATGCCTTTTTTGATTTGTTTCAGCCGGTAAAAATTTAGCCCGAATTAAAAAGCAAATTAATTCGGTTTTTTCAAACTCGTCGTATTTTTTGCCGGATTGCACGTTTCGTCGGGATTTTTTTCGGTGGCGGCAGTTTTTGTCTCTTCGGCGGGCAGACCGAGTTTTTCGCGGATGAATGCTTCCGCGTCTTTTTCGATTAATTCGCCATTGACGATATAGGTTTTATCGGTTAAAACGTCGCCTTTTTTATTGAGACTCGACGGGATTAAAAACAAATTCCACGGCGACCCCCAATTGCGCGTGTCGCCGGTTTGTTTGCGGTAATCGTAGTGCAGAGTTTTTTGTTTGTCGTCGCGCGACCGCGATTCGTAAACGACGGGAAAGAGAATTTTCTTTTTGTCCAGATCGGTTTTCATCGCGTCCACCGTGTCATATTCGCCGACACCGATGACATCGAAACCGTTCGATTTGTATTTTTCATACATTTTTTCGGCAAACGGAGCTTCGTTGCGCCAATTCGGACACCACGGCGCGAAATAGACGATTAGCACCAATTTTTTATCTTTGGCAAAATCACGCAGTTTGATCTCGCTGTTGTCGCGGACGGTCTTGTATTTCCACGTTTGATAGCTCAATTGTTTTTCCAAAATCGGAGCCTGTTCGGTTGACTGCGCCGATGCCGCAACCAAGCCTGAAAGAACGAATGCCAAAATTAAAAGAATTTTCATCTGAATTACACCTCTCGAAAAAGACTAGCTTTTCAGATGCTGAAAAACAAGCCGAAAGTTGGAAAAATAAACTGCCGGAGACGGAAAATTGACGGACGAGAACCGCTCAAATGAACAATGCGTCTGCGGTTTTAAAAGCATTCGGCAAATAATTAAATTTTTACATCCGATTCATCCAAAAGTCTGAATCTGACGTATAATAAAGTATTAATTTTCGAGCAGGGAGAAAAAAATGTTATGAGCCGTTGGATTGGACGTTGGGAAGGATTCTGAGAACTCGCCGTCACAGGCGGTCCGCCGGTTCGGGGGACGAAACTGAGAGCGTGGGATATTCCGCCGGTCTGGAAATCTTTGCAGGGCAAACATTACGAAAACCCTGAGAATTCGACCGTGCCGCGCGATCAAATCAAATTAATTGCGGAAACGCGGCGCGTTTTGGAAGCAATCGCCAGAGATATGCGTCTCGGTCTGCTCGAAACGGTCGGCATCGAAAGCGAATTTTCGACGGCGGATGATCGCTGTTCGATTGTTTTGCAGCTTCCCGAAGGCAGCGACGCAAAGCAGATTGCCGAAGCGGTTGACGCGGAAAATATCGAATCGTGGCTCGACGCGGAAGGGAAGGTTCACGTCGCCGTCAACCCCTGGTATTCGACCAAAGACGTAGATCAGGCGGTGCTTTCGACGATTAAAGCAATTCACGTTTTGGTCGGTGTTCACGCGACCGACAACGCGCCGCCGCCGACATTTAAGCAGAAATTATTTGCTTCGCTCGCGGAAATTTTAGAAACGCAGAAAAAGGCGGGCAAATAAGCGAGGGGTAAGAGTTTTTAAGAAAGTGGGCAAAATTAGTTTTGACAATATAATTCGGAATAAATGATAGCTGATAACTGATAGATTTGATCTCTTGTCTCTCATCTTGAACTTTTATCTATTCCGAATTTTAAATGTAAGTAATTGTGAAAGATTACTTGGTAATTTAATTCTTAAACTATCTGCAACTTCCCGGCACTTGCTGCCAACTATTTGGCAACTTTGAAGTCTTATGCACATTCCCGACGGTTATTTGAGTCCGGCAACCTGCGCCGTTTTGTATGCGGTCGCCATCCCTTTTTGGGCGATTGCGCTGAACCGCGTCAAGCGTCTGCTGAATACGAAAGTCGTGCCGCTGCTTTCAGTAATGGCGGCGTTCTCGTTCGTCATAATGCTGTTTAATATTCCGCTTCCCGGCGGCACGACCGGACACGCTATCGGTGTCGGGATTGCCACGATTGTTCTCGGTCCGTGGGGTTCGATGCTGGCGGTGTCGGTGGCGTTGTTGATTCAGGCTCTGTTTTTCGGCGACGGCGGCATCACGGCGTTCGGCGCAAATTCGTTTAATATGGCGATTGTCGGTTCGCTCGTGGCAGCGGCAGTTTACCGCGTCGCGGCAAATCGTGCGGAGATTACTTCGGTCAGACGAACGGTCGCCGCCGGTCTTGCGGGTTACGCGGCGATCAACGCCGCCGCGTTTTTGGCGAGTCTCGAATTCGGCATTCAGCCGATTTTATATCACGACGCGAGCGGTGCGCCGCTTTATGCGCCGTATCCGTTTCACATTGCGATTCCGGCAATGATGATCGGACACCTGACTTTCGCCGGACTCGCCGAACTGATTACGGCTGCCGGTGTCGTCGCTTATTTACAGCGTTCCGATCCGTCGCTGTTGAAATTGACCGCGCCGGACGCGCCGGATTTGCAGGGCGTTCGGCAGAGCAAACGAAGCGCGTTGAAAACTTTGTGGGTCGGTGTCGCCGCGCTTTTGATTCTTACGCCGCTCGGACTGCTCGCGGCGGGAACGGCTTGGGGCGAATGGTCGGCGCAGGATTTCAGCGATCCGGCGATGCGCGAACAGATGGCGCAGGCTTCGCAAAATCAAACGCCGCCCGCCGCGCCCGAAGGTTTGGCGCGGCTCGGCAATATTTGGACTGCGCCGCTCGCCGATTACGCCCCGACGTTCGCCGCCGATCCGCGCATCGGCTATATTTTATCGGCGATGTTCGGCACGGGACTAATTATTTTATTGTTTTTGATCGCCGGTTGGCTGGCGAAAAAATTTGTTCGTCAGCCGAAACTTGAGGAATCAGCGGAAAATGAGTGAAGCTTTGAGCGAAAAAATAGTGATTATCAAGCCGCAAGGCAAAAAGCGTCGGCGCGTGAGTTTTATCGAACGCTCGCTCGGTTCGCTGATTGATAACGCCGAACGCGCTCTGTTTGCCGAAGAACTGGCGCGGCAGAAAGGTTTTTTACAGTCGCTCGATCCGCGCGTCAAAATCGTCGGATTTCTCGCGCTTATTCTGGACGTGACTTTGTCGCGCAATTTTACGACGATTGTTCTGCTCTTTGTGGTTGCGGTTATGCTTGCTGTCAGTTCGCGCGTTCCCGTGCGGACGCTGGTCACGCGGGCGTGGCTGAGTGTGTTGGCGTTCACGGGAACGATTGCCGTGCCGGTTCTTTTTATTACCAAAGGCGATCCGATTTTTCAGCTTCCGCTGCTCGGCTGGACAGTCACGATGCAGGGTTTGACGAGTGCGCTTTATCTCCTGACGCGGGTTGAAACGACGGTTACGCTCTCGCTTTTGCTCGTTCTCTGCACGCTCTGGACGCAGGTTTTAAAGGCTCTGCGGATTCTGCGTGTGCCGGTCGTTTTCGTGGTGATTTTGGGAATGACGCACAGGTATATTTTCGTCATGATCGAAACGGCGCGAAATATGTTTGAAGCGCGGCGCAGCCGTTTGGTCGGTGCTTTGTCGGGCGGCGAGAGTCGTCGTTTGGCGGCTGCGAGCATCGGCGTTCTGCTCTCGAAAAGTTTCTATTTAAACGCTGAAATTTATCTGGCGATGCAGTCGCGCGGTTTTCGCGGCGAAGTTTATTCGCTCGACGAATTTGCGATGCGGCGGCGCGATTGGGTTGCGCTTGTAGGATTTTTAGTAATCGCGGCGGCAGCGTTCTGGCTCGGACGAATGGACGCGCCTTTATCAATTTTTAATTAATGAGTTTATCAAACGATATTTTTACAGCCCGCAATGTTTCGTTTAATTACAACGATGTGGCGGCGTTAAAAGACATTTCGCTGACGATCAAAAATCAGCGCGTGGCGATTTTAGGCGCGAACGGTTCGGGCAAATCAACTTTTCTGCGCCTGCTCGACGCGCTCTATTTTCCCGACGGCGGGACGATCACGGCGTTCGGCGAAAATCTGACCGAAGAAGCGTTTCAGGACGACGAATTTGCTTTTGCCTTTCGCCGCCGCGTCGCATTCGTTTTTCAAAACCCGGACGTGCAGCTTTTTAATCCGACGGTTTTTGACGAAGTTGCGTTCGCGCCTTTGCAGCTTCGCTGGACGAAGGACGAAATCCGTCAGCGCGTCAACGAAATTTTGGAAACGATGGAAATCGCGCATTTAAAAGATCGTTCGCCGCATCGTTTGTCGGGCGGCGAAAAAAAGCGCGTCGCGCTCGCTTCGGTGCTGATCTTGGACCCGGAAGTTTTGCTGCTCGACGAACCGACCGCCGCGCTCGACCCGAAAAGTCAGAGCAAAGTCGTGGACTTTTTATATGAATGGAGCGGCGGCGTGAAAACCGTCATTACGGCAACGCACGATCTCGATATTGTCGCCGATATTGCCGATTACTGCTTCGTTTTTCAAAACGGTTTGATCGCCGGTGAAGGCACGCCGGACGAAATTTTAAATAACAATGAACTGCTCGAAAAGACGAATTTGATTCACGCGCACCGGCACATTCACGCGCCCGATGTCGTCCATTCGCACACACATCTGCACAAAGTTCACGAGCATTCGGACGGCAGATAGATTTGATATTTTCAATGAAAGAACAAAATGACGGGTTTTATGATAAGGGGCAATTTGAAAAACAATAAATTAATTTTTAACTCACGATCATTCCGTCGGCTCGGTTTGATATTTAGTCTGCTAATTATCGCTTTGCTGCCGGCTTTTGCACATCCGCTTGGTAATTTTACGGTTAATAATTTTTCCAAAATCGAAGTTGAAAACGAAAAAATCCGCCTGCGCTGTGTGCTTGATATGGCTGAGATTCCGACGTTTCAGGAATCGCAGCAGATTGACACGGACAAAAACGGCGAGCTTTCACAGGACGAATTAAACGCGCATCTGGCGCAATTGACGGCGCAATATCTCGGAAATTTGAAACTTTCGGTTGACGGACAATCGGTTGCGCTGCAAACCGCCGATCAAAAAATCTCGCTGCCCGTCGGTTCGGGAAATTTGCCGACGCTGCGGCTCGAATGGGATTTTAACGCCGCGATGCCGAACGGCGACCGCAATGCCGCGCATCAATTAAAATTTGAAAACGACAATTATAAAGAGCGCATCGGCTGGAACGAAATCGTCGTCAGCCGCACGAACGGCGTTAATGTTTTCGACAGCAGCGCGTTCGGCAGTCAGTTGTCGGACGAACTGAAAACTTATCCCGAAGATATGCTGACCGCGCCGCTGACCGAACGAACGGCGGGTTTTTCGTTTACGGCGAATGCAGTTCCGGCAAATGCCAAACCGCTCGAAAACCGCGACGGCAAAGCGAGTGCGCCGGTGGCAAAAGATCGTCTCGCCGAATTAATCTCCGAAAAAGAAGTGACACCGGCGATTATTCTGTTCGGAATTTTAATCGCCTTCGGTCTCGGCACACTTCACGCGCTTTCGCCCGGACACGGCAAAACCGTCGTCGGCGCATATTTAGTCGGCTCGAAAGGCACGATCAGACACGCGATTTTTCTCGGTTTGACGGTCACGGTCACGCACACGCTCGGCGTTTTCGCGCTCGGTTTTATCACTCTGTTTGCCGCGCATTATATTCTGCCCGAAAAGATTATGCCGTATCTGAGTTTTATCTCAGGCTTAATTGTTTTGATAATGGGCATTTCGCTGTTTACGCAAAGATTAAAAACTGCGCTCGGCAAAAAAACCGAATCCGAAACCGACCTCGCCCACGAACACGAATTTGAAGCTAATGCCGAAAACGATTTTACGCACACGCACGGCGGTTCGACGCATTCGCATCTGCCGCCGAAGACGGTTTCGTGGCGCAGTCTGCTCGCGCTCGGCATCTCCGGCGGATTGTTGCCGTGTCCGTCGGCGTTGGTGCTGATGCTGTCGGCGATTTCGGGCAACCGCATCGGTTACGGTTTGGTTTTAACGCTCGCATTCAGTTTGGGTTTGGCGGCAACTTTAGTAGTGATCGGGCTGATTTTTCTGCACGCCGGAAAATTTTTGGATCGTCCGGGTTTGAGCGCAAATCCGCTGGTCAAGATGCTGCCGGTTTTCAGCGCACTGATTATTGCCTGCGTCGGCGCGGCGATTTGTTATTATTCGTTTGCCTGAATGCCGTGAATTTTTATATTGTTAGATTTAGCAGTTAATAAATCTATCCACCGAATGCCGTCAAAATTAATAACAATCATCATTCCGACATACAATCGCGCCGCGCTGGTGGTCGAAGCCATCGAGAGCGTCAGGGCGCAGACCTATCCGGCGACTCAGATCATCGTCGTGGATGACGGTTCTGACGACCAGACGGCGGAAGCGGTCGCGCGGTTTCCCGATGTCGAATATTATTTTCAGGAAAATAAAGGTCAGGCGGCGGCGCGAAATCTCGGTTTGAAACACGCCGAAGGCGAATATATCGCCTCGCTCGATTCGGATGACCGCTGGCAGACAAAATTTTTGGAGTTTGCGGTTGCCGGTTTGGAAAAACACGATGTGGATTTCGTGTTTCTCAATTGGACACAGGTTTTTGAAGGACGAGAATTTCCGAGCAGTTGGGAGCAAAGCGCGACGTGCCATAAATTTTCCAAAAATTATGACGGTCAATGGGCGTTGCTCGAAGCCAAAGAACTTCGCGCCCTGTATCTCGAAAATTGTCCCGCGCCGTCGTCGGCATTGCTCATCAAAAGGTCTTCAATTGTTGACCAATGGAACGAAGAGATGAGAATCGCCGATGATTGGTATCTGATTTTGGAAATGGTTCTGACAAAGCCGTGCCGCGCTGCTTTTTCGCTGCTGCCGTTTTGGACTAAACAGATTCACAGCACGAATATCTATCACGGCAGAGAAGTTTTGGAAGTTTTGACAAATCTGGGAATGCACGATGAACCGCTGTTTGCCAAAGATTTTGAAGGTTATTTGACGCAGTCTGAAAAAAATCAGCTTCAGAGACGGCTGGCGACGCATTTCTTTAATTACGGGCGTATCAACTGGCAGCGCAGCGGTTATTCACCGGAATCGTTGAAATCTATGCTCCACGCCTTTCGTCTCGCACCGGCAGGCAGCGTGACGTATGTGATGCTGCTGTCATACTGGACGATGAAAAACCGTTTTCGCATTGCGCGGAAAAAATTTGAAGATCGTCAGAAGAAAACTCCTCTGCCTGAAGAATAGTTTGCTCACAGTAAAAACTTAACGGATGTTATACGAAATTCCCGTTGCCAATCCATTGTTGGAAGGCAATGAAAAAAAATATGTCGCCGAATGTATGGATTCGGGCTGGATTTCTTCGGCGGGCAAATATGTCGGGTTGTTTGAAGAAAGTTTCGCCGAATACTGCGGCGCGAAACACGCGCTTGCCTGCTGCAACGGGACGGTTGCGCTGCATCTCGCTCTGCTCGCGCACAATGTTCAGCCGAACGATGAAGTGATCGTGCCGACGCTGACGTTTGTCGCCACGCCGAATGCCGTCAGTTATTGCGGCGCAAAACCCGTCTTTGCCGATTCGGAAACGGAAACGTGGAACATTGATCCGCCGGATGTCGAGGCGAAAATTACGCCGCGCACGAAAGGCATTATCGCCGTTCATCTCTACGGGCATCCGGCGAAAATGGATGAACTGAGAGCAATTGCCGACCGCCATAATTTATTTTTGCTCGAAGATGCAGCGGAAGCTCACGGCGCATTATATCGCGGGAAAACCGCCGGTTCACTCGGCGATTCAGCCGCGTTCAGTTTTTACGCCAACAAGATCATCACGACCGGCGAAGGCGGAATGTTTTTGACCGATGACGACGAACTGGCAAATCGCGCACGGCTTTTTCGCGGTCAGGGAATGGACCCGAACCGCCGTTACTGGCATCCGATCATCGGCTACAATTACCGGATGATGAATCTGCCGGCGGCAATCGGACTCGCGCAGCTTGAAAATATTGACCGGCAAATCGAAATGCGAAAAACCGTCGCTGCACACTATATCGAGCGTTTGCGGGACTTTCCGGGAATCATTTGGCAGCACGAGAAGCCTTGGGCGCAGCACGTTTATTGGATGTTTAATGTCGTTTTAGACCCGAAAATCTGGCAGGAAAGAGATCAAGTGATGCGTTTGATGGGTGAATGCGGAATCGAAACCCGACCGATTTTTTATCCCGCACACACGATGCCGCCGTATTTTGACGCAAACCGAAACGGGAAATTTCCGGTCGCGGATAATATCTCGCAAAACGGCATCAGTCTGCCGACTTGGGCGGGATTGAATGAAGACCAAATTGAACGCATCTGTTGTGCTTTGGCGCAATGCCGACGCTAATTCAAGATTTAAGATTTAAGATTCGAGATTTCTGATTTCTCTTTCACTCATCACTCACCGTTCACCGTTCACCACTCACCCTCATCTTGGAACTTCGACGGTTTTGATGATGTCGGAGATGACGGCATCGGCGGTTGCGCCGTCGAGTTCGGCTTCGGCGCGGAGGGCGAGACGGTGACGCAGCACGGGCGCGGCGACATCGCGCACGTCGTCAGGTGTCGGGAATTCACGTCCGCGAATTGCCGCTAAAGCCTTTGAACAGAGCAGCAGCGCGATTGCCGCACGAGGACTCGCGCCGTAGAGAATCGTCGGATGACTGCGCGTTTTTCGCACCACGTCAACGATATACTGCTGAACGCCCGGTTCCATCCGCATTTGTTTGACTTCCAGACGACATCGCTGAATCAAACCCGCGTCGGGCAGCGGCTGAATATTCAAGTTTTCCAGACGATGCGAATTAAATCCCGCGTCCCAGCGCATCACGATCTCGCGTTCGGCTTCGACGGTCGGATAATCAATCAGTATTTTGAGCAGAAATCTGTCCAACTGCGCTTCCGGCAGAGGATATGTGCCTTCGTATTCAATCGGATTTTCGGTCGCCAGCACGGTGAAAATCGGCGAGAGCGGATAGCGTTCGCCGTCAATCGTCGTTTGCCGTTCTTCCATCGCTTCGAGCAGCGCAGCCTGCGTTTTCGGCGGTGTGCGATTGATCTCGTCGGCGAGCAGAATGTCGGTAAAAATCGGTCCCTGACGCAGACCGAACTGCGAAGTCTGCATATTGAAAACATTGGTTCCCGTAATATCGGACGGCATCAGATCGGGCGTAAATTGAATG
Source organism: Pyrinomonadaceae bacterium (assembly GCA_965247235.1). Classification (GTDB taxonomy): domain Bacteria; phylum Acidobacteriota; class Blastocatellia; order Pyrinomonadales; family Pyrinomonadaceae. Next base: position 2,973,464 of record OZ252004.1, on the reverse strand, counting down.
CGCGAAAAGCCCGCGCCCAGAATCTGCGCGAGCGTTTTGACGGTCAAAGTTTTCGCCGTGCCGGGAACGCCTTCGAGCAGCGCGTGACCTTCGGCAAGCACGGCAACCAGAATCTGTTCGATTACTTTTTCCTGCCCGACGATGACTTTTCGCAGTTCATTCAAGATATGCGCGACGGTTGACGGCGTGTAAACGAGCGTGCGCTGTTTCAATTCAATTGTCGGTTCGTTTGACGGCGTTTGACGGCTGAGTTCGGCGGTTGGTTCTGAGAATTCGTTCATTTTGTTTATAAATTTGTCTGACAAATATTAACCGATTGCTTGAAAATTTTCAGCCGTCGGGCAATCAAAAATCAATTGCAAAAAATTTTTAATTTGACGGCATCGCAAAATCTAAAATTGTTTTGACGGCTAAAATCAAAACGACCGTAATAAAAATTCGTTTAAGCCAAACATCGCTTAATTTGGTAACGACCCGTGCGCCGATGTATGCGCCGATGAACATCGTGACGGCTAGAATCGCGCCGAGTCTGTAATCAATTAAGCCTTGCCACATAAAAATAATTGTGGCGACGGCGGACGAAAAGACATTGATTAATTTGGTTGACGCGACCGATTCGGAAAACGTCATTCCGAAAAAGGCAACGTAAGCCGCCGTCAGCATCGTCGTATATCCGCCGCTGTAAAGTCCGCCGTAGATGCCGAGAATAAACGTCAAAACGAATGTCAAGATTCGCGCCCGAGGCGAGATTTCGGCAACGGCGGCGATTCCGGCATCGCGTTTGAGCAAGGTGAAAATCGTCACGACGATCATCGCTATGGAAACCAGCAGTTTGATATTCGCGGGCGTTATCAGCAAAACCAGGCACGCGCCGATTGCCGAAGCGATGAGCGTTATCAAAATCAGCGGCGTAACTTTTTGACGATCAATCACGCCTTTTCCCAAAAACGGAATCGTCGCGCCGATGTTCATAAAAGTCAGACCGAACATATTAGTCGCCACCGCGATCTTCGGATCAACGCCGAACTGAAACATCACGGGAACGGTAATCAGCGAATTGCTGCCCGTCACCACGCCGATTGCGCTCGTCACAAAGAACAAAATTATCAATAAAATTAAAGCGTTCGTCGAAAGCATCATTCAATTGTAACGCAAGCGTCCCGCTTGCAGGATCGGGCGCGTCCCGCGTCCGTGTGTAAAGTTCCAAGCCTGAGCAATTGCGCTATCGTTTACTTTTCCGCTGCAAACCGAGTTTCGCTTCCAGTTCGCGCAGGCGCGTTGTCAGCCGCAAAACTTTCTTTTTGTTAGTCGGCTCACCGTGCTTGATGTCTTCGCAGCTTTGCAGGGTTTCGGCGATTTCGGCGCGGTCAAATCCGGTTCGTTCGGCGATCATCCGCGCTAATGCAGCGGTTGAAACCGTATAATTATCCGCGCCGAGATAACGCGCGGCGCGGCGGCGAAAATCGTTGTAGATGTTTTCCATCGCCAAATCGAAAGATTTTGTGCGCTGCTGCAATTCCGCCATCGCCGCGACATATTCGAGTTTCGACAGACGATTCGGTTCGGGTTCGGGGACGGCGCGGGCAAAACGACGGCTCTGCGAAAGAAACAGCAAACCGGCGAGCAGCGCGATTTGCAGAAAAATCGCCACGACCGGCGTTCCCGCAAAGTATTCGAGCAGACGATTTTGATTTGCGCCGAAACCCTGGTGATATTCGTCAAAAGCAATCACGCCGTCGCCCGCCGACACGATATTGATGCCGAGTTGCGCGTTATCAACCATATTCACGCCGTTGTTGGCGACGATAAACGGATCGGACAAATAGACGATTTCGCCCGCATCATACGGCACATCAACCAGCAGATTTTTTGAATTAACGCCGAGATGCGCGACCGGCGCGACAAACGCGGGCGGATAATTTTCCGTTGCAGGCGGCGCGGCGGCGTTTTTATCTGTTCCAACGGTAATAAAATCGTCTTTTTGATTAGCGATTTTTGAATTGGCAAAAACGTCTCGAAACTTTTGATTGCCGGAAGAATTTCCCGCCGAATTATTTGCCGTCGAAGAATTTGCCGCAGCAGTCGGCGGTTCTGATTTCGGCATCGCCATCGGCGGCGGCGGCGGCGCGTTTGTTGCGGCGGATTGGAGAACCTTCGCTTTTTTTGCTATTTCTTCATCAGACAAAGGCTCGAATTTGATCGAAGAAGAGTAAATCGAAGGCTGTGCGGCGATTACTTTCTGCGTGTAAATCGTCGGCTGAACAGGTTTGACTGCTTTAATCTGTTCGGTCAACTGCTTTTGATCGGTCGTGTCGGCATTGCCGAAAAGCGGCGAATCTTCAGCGGAAACAGACAACTTCCAATCAGCAGTCGTCTTTAATAATTCTTCGGGCGGCGCACGATCAATGACGACGAGTTTGCCGCCGCGAGAAACCCATTGCAAAAGTTTGCGCGTTTCTTCGTCGGTAAAATCGCGGCGCAGCGAACCGATCACGACAAATGTGCGCGGCGCATTTTTTTCCAGCAGCGCGTCCGGCGGTTCCTGCCAGCGCACGACCTTTCTGCCCGTCTCCGCAAGCGTTTGATAAAATGCTCTCGTTCCCGTCGGACCCGAATTAAAACTCGACCGATTCGGCGCAGATTCGCTCTCTTTCCCTTTTTCCTGCTGCGTATAAGACGCGGCATTCAGCCCGATAAGCAAAATTATCAGCAAGAAAAATGAAAAAAATATGAGAACTTTCTGGCGCATCTTTGGTCAATTAAAAATTAAAAATCAGGAGTTTCCGCTCAGTCAGCAAAATAATCTTGAATTTTGAATCTTGAATTCTTAATTTTTAATTTTTAATTTTTAACTCCCTGTATTTTTGACGAAACTCGTTCCAATCTTCCTGTTCGGCAGTTTGAAAACCATACCAATGACGTTCAAAACTGTCGGTCAAACCGTTCATATTTTCGTAGATTTCGCGGCGTTGGCGCACGTCGCGCAGGTAATCGCGGTTGGTTTTATATTGTGCCAGACCGATTATTTTACGGTCGCTCAGTTCGCACAAAAGCGCGATGTAGCCTTTGCGAATCGCGCCGCGCAGATTGCCTTCGCGGGCGAGTTTTTCGGCTTCGTCAAACAGCGTGTCCGACGTTTCGTTTGCAATCACCGTTTCGCCCAAAATTATTCGATCTTTCTTCTGACGTTTTTCGCGGCGGCGATATTTTTTGAAGATGAACGGTGCAAATTTGTAGAGCAAAAAACCGATCACACCGATTATGACGGCATATAAAAATATCTGCAAAACATACGAAAATCCCTGCAAACTATTGGGAACGCCTTGCGGAATATCCGGTTTCGGGAAGAGATTTTCAAGCCATTCCATAAAGCTGCGATACCATTTTTGGAACAAACTTTCATCTTTCTTTTCGGCTTTTTGATATTCTTCGCGCCGGAGAATTTCCGCGAGTTTTTGCTTGTCTTCGTCTTTTGAATGACCGGCGGACGCGGGTTTATCGAGTGCGTCCATTTTTAACTGCAAGGCTTCGAGCCGTTGGCTGACGGCGTTCAAAATCTCGTTTCGCTTATCGCCGCCGGTTTCTTTAACCGCTTCGTCAAGCTGTTTGGCGAGCCATTGATAATCGGTTTCGATGACCGCGCCCTGCCATTCGAGACGTTCGGCGGGCAGTTTGTTTTTAACCGCCGTGATCGTTTGGCTGAAATATTTTTCGCTGATTTTGCCGTCTTCGGCTTCGTCGTCGTAATCAATTAATTCATCAATTTGAATACGCGCATCGGCGACATTTTGACGATATTCGGCAATCGTCCGGGCGACGACAGTATGCGAAAGAAAAAACAGGAAAATAATTGCCGCAACGGGCAAAAATCGTTTGGGCGGATATTTTGAAAGTTTGAAGCGGTGTGGTTTCATCAAAAGTTTCGGTGCGGTTTTTATTTTAACCCAAGAACCGAATAATCGGAACTTTTCTTTGGCGAAGGCGGTTGAAAATTAGTCTGTGCGGTTGCCAGCGCGGGATGCAGCGGATTCGTAAAATCCTGCGGCACGGCGGGAATTTCGCCAAGCTGCCGCGCCGCCATCAGTTCGATGTCGTATCCTTCGTTGTGAACCCGTTCGTCCACATAGAGCAGACATAACCCGATCATCCAAACCGGCAAAAGCAGAATCAGACTCGCCTGCCAGACGATCTGTGTCCCGACCGAATACCACGCGGGCAGCAAATCGGTATTAAAACTCGTCACCTCCACGCCGTTAATCCACGCCGCCCACAAAAGCGGAACGTAGAGCAGCGAAACCGCCGAATAAGAAGCGACGGTCGTAAAAACAAACAGCGCGGCAAGCCGTTTGACGTTGCCGCTCGCCAGCGACGCGCTTCGCCCGATAGCGGCGAAAACGCCCAAATTTTCAACCAGCATAATCTGCGGCGCAAGCGTAAACCGCGAAGCCAGCAAAAAAAACAGCCACAGCGTCCCGAACGCGGCTGCGACTCCGAAAATAACTGAAAATATAAACATCAAAAACGGCGAAAAATTGAAAGCCCAAAAAATTATCAGTATCGCAATCCCGAATACGGTCAGCCCCAAATAAAAGATCACGATCCCGACCACGCTCAGCAAAATCGCAATCAGTGTCGAAGCCAAAACGAGCGCGGGCAGACGTTTCCAAGTGTTCGCGTAAGTATCTTTAAACTTTATCGCCTCGCCGAACAATAAATGCCGCACGAAATTTCTCGACGCGCCGCCCATCACCACGAGCGAAGCGACCATCTCCGCGATCCAAATCAAAACGCCGCCGAGCCATGTAAACAGTAAATGAAAAGTCTTCGTCACCGAATCCTGATGATCCTGCCCCGCAAAAATCTCGCGCCCGATCATCAGCCATCCGACTGAAATCAAAGTTCCCATGACCACCGGCGGCGCGGCAATCAAAACAAAAGTCCAAAAATTTCCGCGATAAAACCTGACTGCCCGATCAATCAAATCCCCCGCCCCAAGTTCTTTATCGAATATATTTGCTTGTGACATCAAAAACTGAAATTAAACTGTTCTCAGCAGTTAACAGAAGTAACTTTAGATAATACCGACCAGTCGGAACCATCTGCAGCAGCGGATGGCTTAACTTTAAGTTCTAAATAAATTAAGTTTAACCTGTCGCTACCGCAATAGGTTCTGACTTGTCCGCAAAATCATCACGTCTGATTACTTTTTCTCACCTGCTTATATACTTTAAAACTACAAGTTATGTATTTCAAAACTACAAGGTTTGATTCTTCCGAAGTTTATAAACTGATGTTACGCACAAGCCATTGATTTCAAGTTATTCAATTGCTTAAATGCTGCTTTTAAGCCTTGCGTGTAGATTTTTGTTTTCATGGCAAAACGATTCATCTTGTTGGCATTTTTCAACTTTTCTAATTTGATACAACCCAACATTGAAGCATATAAATGATTATTTTGTGTTTTCTCGGTACGGATTGGCGATTTACCGATTGAAACATTTTGCTTCAGACTTTTATGATATTCCTCAACACTCCACCTTTTTTTGTAGATTGTTGTCAATTGGTCATCAGTCAAGCTCAAATCATTGCTCACCAAAAATCTTTCACCTGTCGAGTTGGCTTTGTTTGTAAAGAATTGTTTGGTCAATAAAACCGGAAACTCCAAGTCTTTTAACCAAACCTGCACAAGTTTATTATTCGGTATTCTCAATTCATCTATTCTTGTCCAATTTCCCGCTTGGCGGTCTGCTTCATTGAAAACCGTCAGCCGATTGCTTTGCATATCAAAGATAAATATCTTCTGTTTCTGCCTGATAAACCTCATATTGGCGACCGAAGCAAACCAACTGTCGGCAACAATATATTTGAACATCAAGCCGTTGGCAATCGCTTTGGCAATCATTTGGAGCATCAACTCATTTTTTGAAATATCACTTTTCCGCTTCTCTTTTTTCGTCTTCAAATCACAAAATCGAATCGTTTTCCTGATTGTTTCAAAACCCACAGGCACTCGTAACGCCTCGCTCATCCCATCTTTCCAAGTATGATAAAACGCATTTAAGACGTTGATTCCTTTGACATTTCGTTTTTTTGAATGATCCCAGTGCTAACAAATTAAATCATTTTCGTCCGTGTCGGCTTTCTCGATGATAAAATCATCAAAAATCAAACAAGCATCTTCGGCTTGATGAAGTCTAACCAACGGTTTAATCGTTTGCCACAAGCTTTTACTACTGAAATCAGAATTACTCAACAAACGGGTCACGCTATCGTGCTTGATTTCATTGTCCACCAACCGGGAAAGTCCGGTCGCACTGGTCTGTCCAAAACTCGAAATTAAATAATCGGTGTATAAATCTAATAAATTTTCCACCTTTTCAAAATATCATTTCTTTTTGCTCATTTTCTACTTTTTGCGTAACATCAGTGATTAAATCGAAAACCATTTGATTAAATCGCTCGATGAAGCCGTTCTTCTATAGACGGCGGAAGCGGCTCGTGCAATGCGCGAGATCATCGAGTTTCAAATAAATTTGAAACGGATAAAAAAAGAGGAGAGCCGGTTAAGACTCTCCTGCAAAAAGTAATTTTTAATCTATTGACTAAAAAATTATGCGAGCGCCAAGTTGGAAAACTCGATTTGCCAGTGAAATATCTTTAAATTCACCAAAGGCATTTCCCGGATTACCCGCATTCGTAAGGTTACTTGTAGGAATAGCTCCTCCGGCATTAACCCCAAAACCCGGATTCGGGTGATTTAGCACGTTGAATGCTTCTCCGCGCAATTGAATTTTTAAATTTTCAAAAATTGTGATGTTTTTGAAAAAGCCCAAATTCAATTGATTAAAGATAGGACCGCGTTCCGAGTTGCGCGCAACGTTGCCGAACGGAGTGTTGAAAAACTTTGCCGCGCCCGGTCCGTTAATAATGTATTTAACGTCGCTGAGATTAACAGCAACAGCAGCACCCGTTGTATTCAATTGATTGACCGAGTAAAAACCGGTCGTCGTGTTGGAACACGGAGCCGGATTACAGTCGACACCATAAACACGGTTTGCGTCGAGTTGGCTGATACCAACCAAACGTCGGTCAGCATTCGGATTACCATAAAACGGGCGTTCACCCGCCGTCAGGTAAGTGCCGCCGAGACCGAAAATGTTTGCGTTAATAAAACTATCCGGTGTATAAGGCTGACCGCTGGTTACAATATACGTTCCGTTTAACTGGAATCCGCCAAGCACTCGTCCGATAAATCCTTTTTGCTCTCTGTAAAAAGGAAGCGTAAAGACGAAGTTCGTTGAAAAAGCGTGCGGGCGATCAAGCAGTGAAATGCCACGCTCGCCTTTGTCAATATCAAAAGGATTCTGCGCGTTCGGAGATCCAGTAGAACCGAAATTAAAGATTTCGCTTGCATTATCAAGCGTTTTGCTGAACGTGTAAGAAGCGCCGAGCGACAATGAATTATCAAAGAAATTGCCGTTGTAACGAGTCTGCAACGCATGATAGTCCGACTTAGCCGAATTATTACGCGAGGTTACACCCGCCTGTCTAAATTGACGATTGTTGCAGGCTCCTTCATTGTCCAATGTTCCCACTACATCCGTGCAGACCTGCGCGATTGTTCCCGCAGGCAAAAGGTTTGAGAAACCCGGGTATGTAACGCCGCCTGCCGTAAATCCGTTTACCAGCGGTCCGATAAAGAAGTTACCATTGATGTTCTGGAACAAATCTCTTCCCTGCGTTCCAACGTATCGAACTTCGGCGATTTGATTTTTGCCGAATTGACGCTGGATACCGAGCGAATACTGTCTCGAAAACGGCGCACGGAAATCATCAGCGACTGTCGTTTGTGCAAAATAGATCGGATTTAACACGCCTCTCGGAAGAACTCCCGAAGCCGAAGCCGCGTCGCGAACTACATTGCCGGTCGGGTTGAACGGCACCGGCGCGGGCGAACCCGTTGCCGGCAGATTGGCGGCAGGAATGGTAAGCGATGCCGCGACCGGAGCGCCGCCCACGATGTTCAATAAAATGTTATAGAACGCCGCATCGTAGGCAATCGAAAATCCGCCGCGGATAACGGTTTTGTTTTCACCGAAAATGCCTTTAAAGAAATTAGGCGTATATGCAAAACCAAGGCGCGGCGCGATATTGTTTTTATCCGCATTAATACGCTTAAATGTGCGAAGCGAAAGCGGCAGCGCAGGATTAAATAAAGCCGTCGAAGCATTGCTTTCACGCGCAATCGTCGCGTCGGCAATCTGGTTGATCGGCTGTCCGGTATATTCGTATCGAGCACCGAGATTCAATGTTAGATTCGGACGGACTTTGAAGTCGTCCTGAACGAAATAATACTGATCGCTTTCTTTGAAACTAAAAACCGGGTTGCCAAGCGTGACAGTAAAGCCGCTCGGCGCATTATTCGCAAGCCGTGCGGAAGAACTAAAGGCGAACGAGCCGTTAAAGGTCGGCAGAAACGGAACAATCGTGTCCAAACGTTTATACTCGGCACCGACAGTGAATGAATGCTTTCCGACTACGAAGCTAAAGTTGTCGGCAGCTTGATAAACCTTACCGGTGCGTGCCTGAGGAAGATTAGTAGCAGGTCCGATAGTTTGAAGCGAGTTGGAAGTACCGGTAACTCCTCTTACGCCCGCAAAAGCGATGTTAGTAAAAGCCGTGCTGATGCCCGTCAAAGGATCGGGAATACATCCGATAGCAGTTGCGCATCCGCCGCCGAATTCGATACCGATACTTTGATAATAAGCGCGAAAATCGTTGACCATCGAGTTGCCGAAAATATGCGAGTAATTACCGCCCAAATTTCTGCTTCTTGCCGGTAAATTACCAAGAAATCCGCTGGAAACAGTTCCGACACCATTTCTCGCTACGCTTCTTTGATTGAGCAGACGAAACGTGACGCTATCTTTATCAGTTACTTTGAAGTCAAAACGAGCGCTGAAATAGTTTTCGTTAGTTGGGGTACTGAGTTCGCGCTGCGGCTGTGCCGCCTGAAAAAGATTCGGCGCCGTAGCACTTCCCAAGTTGATAACGTCGTATGCGCCGCCCGTCAAAAAGGGTTGACCGGTTTGCGGATTGACAAATGCGGTATATGTTCCGCAGCCTGTCGGTGCCGTAGTGCCGACAGCGATTACGCGCGGGCAGCCGGTAGGAGCAGCAAAGTTAAACGCCGTGCTAATAACCGTTCCGGGGGTTTGATTATTTATCGTGGCTCCCGGTATCGCAAACGCGCCTGCAGTAGTGACTGCATTAATCGCGCCATTGCCGGGGAAAGCCGCATTTAGACGCGGGAATTCTGACGACAAAACTGCCAGCGATGTCGAGCGACCGATAGTATTGATTGATTGGCGAATTCCTTGATAAGTTAAAAAGAAAAACGCGCGGTCTTTCAATTTGCGGAAAATCGGACCGGGATCGCCTTCGCCGAAATTGGGAACGTAAAGCGGACCGCCGAGCGTGCCGCCAAACACTCTATTAATGTTCAGATCAGGTTCCTTTTGTCCGCTTCTGCGCTCAATATTGGTTAACGAATTTAATATTTTCGCGTCTCGATAGAACAAAAACGCGCTGCCGTTAAAATCGTTGCCGCCGCCTTTTGTCACGATATTGACAACCGCTCCCTGATTTCGACCGTATCGCGCGTCGAAATTATTAGTAACGATCTGATATTCTTGAACGGCATCTTGAACATCCACGAACAAAGCGGGACCGCCGACGGTCAAATCGTTGTTGTCCGCACCGTCAATCTGAAAATTGTTGGAGCGTCCGCGGTTACCATTAACAGACAGACCGGCACCGTTGGTATTTGTGCCGCCGGTTCGGTTGGCGATAACTCCCGGACTCAGCAAGGCTAATGTGTCAATACCGCCGCCGGCTCCGTTAGAAGGTAAATCCTGAACTTTCTTTGAGCTGAAAGTAGTAGATATTTGAGATTGTTCGGTTTGAAGCGTTTCGTCTGCTGAAGCCGTAACTGTTACGATTTCAGCAACATTACCTGCCTGAAGCTGAAAATCAACCGAATTAACGATACCGACTTTAACCGGAAAACCCGTCTTGACAGAGCGTTTGAAACCATTGACTTCCGCGCTTATCGTATAATTTCCGGGCTGTAAAGATTGAACTTCAAAAACGCCTTCGCCATTTGTGACGGACGTTGTTTCAGTTCCGGTGCTTTCATTTTTGACAGATACTGCAGCACCGGAAACCAATCCGCTGTTATTATCTATCACCGACCCTCTTAAAGTTCCGGTGGTAGCTTGCGCCATCGTAGGAACAGCCGATAAAAGCATACTTAAAGACGCTATCATTATAGATAGGAAAGATGCTTTTAATCTTTCGTTTTTCATTTTGTTTCTCCTAAATTTTTGAAATGATGATAAAGACGGATAAATCTAATTAGAATACTAGAGCAATCTATATGCCAAAATTTTATAAATCTTAACCCCTTGACATAGAAAGAGTTGTGATTTCAAACAGATGTTAATAATAGTTTAAAATTCACTTTTTTGAATAAATATGCAAAAAATCATTTGGCAAGCAAAGTGTAAAAAATTTTAATACTCAATTTCTCGTAACGATATTATAAGTCTTGATTTTCGAGTTTAATGTTGTCGCATTCAAGCCTAACAATCTAGCGGCGCGGGATTGGTGTCCGGCGGTTTGATTGAGGGCGCGGCGGATGAGGTCGGTTTCGAATCTTTTGACTTCTTCGTAAAAATTGGTGCCGCGTGACAAATCTATCTCGGCGGACGTTCCTTCGCTGTTTTTCATTATTTCGCCGAGCATTTCCGGGTTGCGGACTTCGGGGCGCAGGCATTCGACGGTGATTTCGTCGGTCGGGGCGATGACGACGGCGCGTTCGATGATGTTTTCGAGTTCGCGGACATTGCCCGGATAATAGTAGTTTTCGAGCAGCGAAAGCACTTCGGGCGAGAGATTTTCGGCAATCGTGCGGGCGTTTTCGTCGTTGTATTTGCGGATAAAATGCTGTGCGAGCGGCAAAATATCTTCGGGACGGTCGCGCAGAGGCGGCAGTTCGATGGGAACGACGGACAAGCGATAATATAAATCTTCGCGGAACGTGCCGTTTTTAACCGCTTCTTTCAATTCAATGTTGGTCGCGGCGATGATGCGGACATCAACTTTGGTGACGCTGGTTTCGCCGATAGGAGTGAATTCGCGCTCTTGGATGACGCGCAGCAGACGCACCTGCGTTTCCGGGCGCAGATCGCCGATTTCGTCGAGAAAAATCGAACCTCCGTCGGCGACTTCAAACAAACCTTTTTTCGCCGCCACCGCGCCGGTAAACGCGCCTTTGGTGTGACCGAAAAGTTCGCTTTCGAGTAAATCGGACGGGATATTCGAGCAGTTGACGGCAACGAACGCATTTTCGGCTCGCGGGCTGGCTTCGTGAATCGCCTTTGCCGCCAATTCTTTGCCGGTTCCCGATTCTCCGCTGATTAACACGGTCGAACGCGCCGGGGCAACTCTTTCAATCAGGCGAAAAATGTTTTCCATCTTGTCCGAACGCCCGATGATCGCGTCGCGGCTGACCGAGCGCGTCATCGCCTGCCGCAAGGTCTGGCGTTCTTCTTCGTTGCGGCGGCTTTTGACACCGCGAGCGACGCGGGCGAGAATCTGCTCGTTTTGAAACGGTTTGCGAATGATGCCGGTCGCGCCTTTTTCCCACGCCGAAATCGCCGTGTCGAAGGTCGCATAAGCCGTAATCATCAGCACGACGGCTTCGGAATCTAATTTGATAATTTCTTCGAGCGCAGTCAAACCGCCCATTCCGGGCATCGAAACGTCCATCAGCACGACATCGTAATTTTTCTCCGCGTAATTCTGCACGGCTTCTTCGCCGGTTTTCGACAGATCAATCTTGTAACCGGCGTGCGAGAGAATCGTCCCCAGCACATCGCGCATAATTTCTTCGTCGTCGCAGATCAATATCGAACCCTTTTTTGCCATAAACTAAAACTTTAAATTGAATCCTGTTAATAAGTAAAACGCCGATTTCGATTGTAGCGCAGAAATCGAATGTTTTTATAGCTGTCAGATGCTTGATTATTGATAATTTATCGTTCACAATTTACAGCGTTTGAGAAAAAGTCGAAGAAAATTTCAAACGCCGCCGCGCATCATCAATCGCGGTTTCAGGCAGAGCGCAAAATTCTGCCGGACAAAAATCTTTACCTGAATATTTACTAAAAAAACATAATGAGAAAAGCGACTACCGGCGAGCGTTTGCGTTACGCCTTTGACAGAAGTTTATCCGGCGGCACGATCTCCTTGGTCGGCTGGCTCGGTTTGGTTTCGACAGCAATCGTGTTGGTGGCGACGTTTTTAATTATGGTCGTCGGCATCGCGCCGGACGCGCCGGACGGACAAGACCCGCAAACATTCACGCTCGGCGAAGCATTTTGGCAGAGTTTGATGCGTTCGATTGATCCGGGAACGCTTGCCGGCGACACGGGTTGGAATTACCGAATCCTGATGTTATTGGTGACAATCGGCGGTATTTTCGTCGTCAGTTTGCTCATTTCGGTTCTCTCGAACGGCTTGCAGACGAAACTCGAAGAGATGCGAAAAGGTCGTTCGTTCGTCGTCGAAGAAGATCACACGCTGATTCTCGGTTGGTCGTCGCGCATTTTTCTCATCATTTCCGAACTCGTCATCGCTAACGAAAATCGCAAAAAACCGCGCATCGTGATCCTCGCCGACAAAGACAAAATCGAGATGGAAGACGAGATTCGCGCCAAGGTCGGCGACACGAAAAACACGCGCGTCATCTGCCGTTCGGGTGTGCCGATTGATCTGACCGATCTCGAAATCGTCAATCCGCACAGTGCGCGTTCGGTCATCGTTCTCTCGCCCGACGACAGCGCGAACGCCGATTCGCAGGTTATCAAAACGATGCTGGCGATCACGAATAACCCGAATCGCCGCGCCGAACCTTATCACATCGTCGCCGAAATCCGCGACGAAAAAAATATGCAGGTCGCATCATTAGTCGGCAAGACGGAAGCGAAACTGATTTTATCGGGCGATGTGATTGCGCGAATTACGGTGCAAACTTGCCGTCAGATCGGTTTGAGCATTGTTTACAAGGAACTGCTCGATTACGACGGCGACGAGATTTATTTTCAGGAAGAACCGAAACTCGTCGGCAAAACCTTCGGCGAATCGGTTTTTGCCTACGAACATTGTTCGCTGATGGGTTTGCGTCTTGCCAAAGGCGGCGTGTTGATTAATCCGCCGCCGGAAACCGTCATTCAAAACGGCGACAAATTAATCGCCATCGCCGAAGACGACGACAAAGTTATTTTCGATGGCTTCGATCACGTTAAAATTGACGAAACGGCGATCAGCCAATTGGACGGCAACGGCGTTCACGAAGAAAGATTTTTGATTCTCGGCTGGAACAAACGCGGCAGAACGATTGTCAGCGAATTGAACAACTACGTTCCTGCCGGTTCATATCTCAAAATCGTCGCCGACGCGCCGGAAATCGCCGACGCTCTGCCGGAAATGAACGCGCTCGAAAATCTCGAAGTCGAGTTTGAAACCGGCGATACGACGAGCCGCAAACTGCTCGACGCGCTCGACTTAACAACTTTTCAGCACATTATTATTTTGTGCTACGCCGAACAACTCGACGCGCAGGCGGCGGACGCAAAAACGATGATGACGCTGCTCCATCTGCGCGACATCGAACAGAAAAAAGGCGAAGCCTACAGCATCGTCAGCGAAATGATTGATGTCAGAAACCGCGCACTCGCCGAAGTCGCCAAAGCCGACGACTTTATCGTCAGCGACGAATTAACCGGATTACTGCTCACGCAAATTTCCGAAAACGGCGAACTGCTCGATGTTTTCAACGAACTTTTCCAAGCCGAAGGTTCGGAAATCTATCTCAAAAAAGCGCAAAACTACGTCGCGCTTGACCGCGAAGTCAATTTCTACACCGTCGCCGAAGCCGCCAAAAGACGCGGCGAAATCGCCATCGGCTACCGTCTCGAACGCTACGCTTCCGACTCTGAACGCGCTTACGGCGTAAAAGTCAATCCGCCGAAATCCGCGATGCTGACATTCAAACCCGAAGACAAAATCATCGTTCTGGCGGAAGATTAGTGAAGAGAAAATCTGAAAACTGATCGCCTTAAAAATAAAAAAAGCCCCGCAGATCGAGGCTTTTTTTATTCGTCTGATTTTCTCTTTACAGTCTGCGTTCAGCCGGAACTTCGACAGTCTGTCCGATTGTCGTGTTCGGCGTGATTTCAGCTTTGTGAGCGGTTTTATTGACGGCAATATGCGGCGCGATAATCAACGCGACGATGCTCATCAATTTGATCAAAATGTTCATCGAAGGACCCGAAGTGTCTTTGAACGGATCGCCGACGGTATCGCCGGTGACGCTTGCTTTGTGTGCGTCCGAACCTTTGTATTCCATTTTGCCGTTGATCTCGACACCGGCTTCAAACGATTTTTTGGCGTTGTCCCACGCGCCGCCCGCGTTGTTTTGGAACATTCCCATCAACACGCCCGAAACGGTCACGCCGGCGAGCAAGCCGCCGAGAACTTCAGGTCCGAAGACGAAGCCGACGACGACCGGCGTAATCAACGCAATCGCGCCGGGAAGCATCATTTCCCGCAAACTCGCCTGCGTCGAAATCGCCACGCATTTGTCATATTCGGGCTTTGCCTTGTATTCCATAATGCCCGGAATATCGCGGAACTGGCGGCGAACTTCCTGCACCATCGCCATCGCCGCGCGTCCGACTGCCGCGATACAAAGCGACGAAAAGATAAACGGAATCATCCCGCCGACGAACAGACCGGCAAGCACATTTGCTTTGTAAATATCAATCGAACTGATTCCCGCGATGCCGACATACGCCGCAAATAACGCAAGCGCAGTTAATGCGGCGGACGCAATGGCGAAACCTTTGCCCGTCGCCGCCGTCGTGTTGCCGACCGCATCGAGAATATCCGTTCTGCCGCGAACTTCTTTCGGCAGACGGCTCATTTCGGCGATGCCGCCCGCGTTGTCGGCAATCGGTCCGAATGCGTCAATCGCCAGCTGCATCGCAGTCGTCGCCATCATTCCTGCCGCCGCAATCGCCACGCCGTAAAGTCCGGCGAAATAATGCGATAAGTAAATTCCCGAAGCCAAAATTAAAGTCGGCACGAGCGTTGATTCCATCCCGACCGCCAAACCGCCGATAATGTTTGTCGCCGCGCCCGTGTCGGATTGGCGGACAATTGACATCACGGGACGTTTGCCCATCGCCGTGTAAAATTCGGTCACAATGCTCATCAATGCGCCGACGAACGAGCCGACGAGAATCGCCAGAAACACGCCCGTATTCGTAAATTCGTGTCCGCGCAGAATCATTTTTTCGGGCAGCATCCACATCACGATAAAGTAACAGGCAATCGTCGTAATAATCACCGAAGCCCAGTTGCCGATATTCAAAGCCTTTTGAACATTGCCTTTATCGTCGGAAATTCTGACGAGCGAACAGCCGATAATCGAAAAAATAATTCCGAGTCCGGCGATCAGCATCGGCAGCAAAATCGGTGAAAGTCCGCCGAATTTGTCGGTTGCGTTGATGAAAGTCGTTTCTCTGCCCAAAACCATCGTCGCCAAAATCGTCGCCACATATGAACCGAACAAATCCGCGCCCATTCCCGCGACATCGCCGACGTTATCGCCGACGTTATCGGCAATCGTCGCCGGATTTCGCACGTCGTCTTCGGGAATTCCCGCTTCGACCTTACCGACCAAATCCGCGCCGACATCCGCCGCTTTCGTATAAATTCCGCCGCCGACACGCGCAAACAGCGCGATTGATTCCGCGCCCAAAGAAAATCCCGCGAGAACTTCGATGGCTTTTTCCATCGCCTCGTTATTGACGGTCGCGCCGACAACACCCACGACGTAAAGGTTATAAAAAACTATAAACAGCGAACCCAAACCCAAAACCGCGAGTCCGGCAACACCGAGTCCCATTACCGTTCCGCCCGTAAATGCGACGTTCAAAGCCGCTTTCAGACTCGTCCGCGCCGCTTCGGTCGTTCTGACGTTCGCTTTGGTAGCGATGTTCATCCCGATATATCCGGCAGTCGCACTCAAAATCGCGCCGATGATAAACGAAATTGCGATCACCGGCGAAGACGTTTCGACCAAAGTTCCCGACCACGCTAAAACAATCGCCGCGAACGCCGCAAAAATCGCCAAAACCTTCCATTCCGCCTTCAAAAACGCCATCGCGCCGTCAGCGATATAACCCGCGAGTTCGACCATATTCGCCTCGCCCGTCGGCTGTTTCGTTACCCACGCCGATTTGAACGCCATCACGATCAAACCCGAAATTCCCAATACCGGGATCAAATAAAGAATTGTAGATTGCATCAAAAAACCACCTGTTTCTATGAATAAATTGCTGTTTTGTTAAATTTTTTAAGTTTAAAAACTGTAGAAGCTCTGTTTCGGCTGATAAAAATAAGCGCGATTCAAGCAAAAGGGTAATTATTGCCGATTTTGTATTAAAGATTCAAATTGATTCGGCGATTCGATATGGATTTTGAAAGTTTTTAATGATTTTTTGTAATTTTTCGTTGAAGACAAGGGAAATCGCCGTAAAAATTAGCGGCAATTGGAGTTTTCTTAAGTAAATCGAGTTCGACGTAAAGAAAAACAGTTTATTGTAACCTGAGTTCGGGATAAGAATTATTTACCACAGTAACGCGGAGACACCGACGTTTTAAATAGAGATTGTTGTCGGTTGAAAGTAGAATAAAGTCTCACGTCAGCCAAATCAAAATCCTGATAAAAACAGCTTACGATATTTTTCGTCAATCGTTTCGAGGTCGAACATCACGAAAAAATCAATCGTTTTAAATTCGCGGTCAATCGCGGGCGGACTGCAAACTTTCGCGCCGAAACGCATATATGTGAGAAAGAGTTTCGGCAGTTCAAAGGCAAAATCAACGCTTTCGCCGACCGATTCTTCGGCGGCGCAAACGAAATTTTCGCGCGGTTCGATGAACAATTCGCGGTGCAGAAAATCTTCGCTTTCGATCAGCCGCGCCGCCTGCCAGCCTTGCGCCGTATCTTGCGAGGTAAGCGAACAGCAGCCGAAAAGATAGCGTTTATTTTTGGTCAGCATATACGCCGCGAGACCTTTCCAGAGCAGAAAAAGCACGCGCGTATGCCGGTGTTCGCGGGCGATGCAGGCGCGTCCGATCTCCAGAGATTCGGCTAAAACCTGCGCCGGGAGATTCTCTGTTTCAAATTCGTTCGCACAGTAAAGCCCTGCGCCGGATCGCGCCGACTCCAGAGTTTGCAGGCGATATGTGCCGACGATTTTGCCGCTCGATTTTTCGCTGACGAGCAGATGATGACAGGCGGAATCAAATTCGTCCTGATCAAATCCGGTCAGATAAGATTCGTCCAGACCTTCGCGCAGTTCGAGATTGAAAACCTCGAAACGCAGCCGCAGAGCCGCGTCAATTTCGTCTTTTGTGCGGGCAAAACGCACGACGTAATTGCCGTCGGAAAATTCGATTTTCGGAACGTCGGCAAGATATTCCGCCGAAAATTCTTGAGTATCCGAGCCGGAAAAAACGGTAAAATTTGTCTGATTTTTTAACGCATTCATAATAAATCGTCGGAAATATTTTTAATTATTAAAACTCCCTGATGACACGACCGGCAAATCAAAATGAAGAAAAATTTTCAGGAATTTAACCTGATTGACTTTTTTCAGAAATTCATTTTCGCTCGTCAAAAATTTAGTTTGAAAAATTTCACGACCATTTACAAAAGGCTCGAACCGTGGTTTCTATTCCAATTTTACAATCTAAAAGAAAATTCGCCGACAAATTTTGCCGCTCCGTCCTCGAATGTTTTTTCGAGAAAATCAACCTCGCCGTTGTGACCGATTAAAAGAATTGTCGTGCAGCGTGTGCCGTAAATTTCGGTTTTGATAAAGGCGGGCGACAAAATCCGTTCGCGTTCGATGCCGATTCCCGTTTCGGGCAATTTTTCGTCAGGCGCAAAATCGCGGTTTGCCATAATTTCAAATAAATCCGTGGGCGCGATTTCGTCGGAATTTTGCAGAATTTCTTTGAATTTCGCTTTGCCGTTGGCGAGTTTTTGCCAATTCGTATCGATCAGCGCGTTGCTCAAACCGTAAATTCCCGCGTCTAATTTTTCAAAAGTTTGGCGGCGGTTTGAAAGGTAAAAGAGTTCGCTTTTTTCTGCGCTGAAATCTCCGGCGAGCAAGTTAAAACCCGAATAATCCGACTTTACAACCGCGATTTTTTGCAAAAAATTTTCACATTTTTCCGCGCCGAGCAGAAAATCTTTCGTCAGATCGCCGCGCGATTTTGTTCCCGCCCGTGCGGACGGATCGCGGTAATTCGTGACGGCGGCAAAGCGTCCGTTTGTTGAAATGCCGAGCCACGTTCCGCCGCGTTCCATATCTTTTCCGGCTAAGACTGTTGGCGCGTCCGTCCAAAATTCGGCGGGCGCGGTCGGACGCGCGTAAAATTCGTCGCGGTTGGCGGCGAGAATAAATCGGTAGCGCGGATGCGCGTTATGAGCGAAAAGAATCAGGCACATTAGCGATTTCGGATTTCGGATTTCGGATTTCGGATTTTCGCGTTTTATTACCGAAACGGCTTTGCAAATATAAGTTCATCAGATTTTTGATAGTCGTCGGCTTCACGCCGCGAGCGCGGTTTTGTGCGCCGATTTCAAAGGCGATGCGCCATTGTTTGAAAAGCACCCGATACGCATCGAAAAGCGAATTTTTCGGATCGTAGATGCTCGTCGCCTCGGATGTTACACCGTTGAGTTCGATGATTTTAAAATCACCGCGTTTGAAATCTTCGACCGAATTTGAACGCAGATCGAATCTGCCGAAATAAAAGCCTTCGCAGCCGCAACAGATTTCGTCAATTTCAAGTTCGAGCGCGTCGGTTTTCGCCCAGCCGCCGTCGAGAAAAATCGCGCCTTTTGAATGCGTTCCGATGTCTATCAGCGAAACTTTTTCGCCCGCTGCCGGAACGTCTTCGAGATGCTCGGAATTGCGCTCGAAATAAGCGTCGGCAAGCGCGACGGCGCGTTTGTCACGCAGAATCAAAGTTTCGAGCGACGCTTTGCCGTCACCCGTCACGGACGGAAATTGTTTTTCCGTGATCGCATAAATTTGCCCGTTTTTTTCGTTCGGATACCGATAATAAAACACGCCGAATTCCGCGCCTCCGGCATATTCCTGCACGATCAAGTCGGTTGCATTTTCGGCAATCCGTTTCTGTAGCTCTTCCGCCGTTTTGACGATAAAAACGCCGCTGCCGCGTTCGCCCGCGTTCGGTTTGACGGCAATCGGGAAACTCGTTTTATTTTCCGCCATAAAATCTTTGGCAAGGTTTATTTTATCAGCCGTTTCAAGTTCCGCACCGATCAAAATATATTGCAGAAGATGCGTTTGCGCCGCCGCCGATTTTCGCAAACCTTCGTAAATTTCCGCCTTCGGTTCGCCGACGAAACCGCCTGCTTCGATTGCCGGATTTGCATCTGCAAAGACTGAAAGACTGCGATATTTGACGGCAAGCCGTGCGATATAAACAATTATCGGCAGATAAAATACCGGCAAAGACCAAAATTCCCAGCGCGTCCGGCGCAGCCAACTTCCCGCAAGCTGTCGTCTGCCGCGCCACGTTGCGAGCCGCAAAAGCAAATTCAAAATAACAAAGGCGGCAACGATCAGCGCGATCAAACCGAACCAAAATGTCCGGCTGAACAACGGCGCATCGTTCGTCGGCGCAACAAAACTTTTTGCCCAGGCGGTCGCGCCGACCAGAATCGGTGTCCAGACGGCGGCGGCGGCGGCGAAATAAAGCGTGAAACGCCAGAAATTTGTCTTCAACATTCCGGCGGCAAAGTAAACCGGCAGCCGCAATCCGGGCGTGATGCGGCTTAAAAAAACGGCGTTCATCCCGTTTTTTTCGAGCCACGCCGCGCCGCGCGTGAGCGACGTTTCCGAGACGAACCAATTGAGCGGACGGCGCGAAACGGCGGCGCGACCGAAAAATCCGCCAGCCAGATAGAGCAAAATATCACCGACGAAAATTCCGAAAAAACACGCCGCGATTGCCAAAATCAAACCAATTTGTCCTTCACCGGCGAGTGCGCCCGCCGTGATGCAGGTCAAATCTTCGCTGACGAAGGTCGCAGCCGCCAGCACGAGAAAATAGATAAGCGCGGTCGAACCGTCCGCCGTCACCATTTCGCGCACGAACGGCGCGTTTGCCGCTGCGATTCTGTCAGTTTCGGCGTGCGATTTTGTCCGCGCCGCGCCCGTTTCGACGGTTTGCAAAAAATCCTCGACAAACGGCGCGACTTCCGCCGGACGCTCGAAAATCATAAAGTGATTTTCGTCCAATTCGTGATAGACACTCTGCGGAATCAAACGCCGATGTTCCCGCGCCGCCTGCACCGGCACGAGCGGATCGCGTGCGCCGTGAACGATTAAAACGGGCTGCTCAATCGAGCGCAGGATTTCGCGCAA
Organism: Pyrinomonadaceae bacterium; assembly: GCA_965247235.1. Taxonomy (GTDB): domain Bacteria; phylum Acidobacteriota; class Blastocatellia; order Pyrinomonadales; family Pyrinomonadaceae. The sequence goes on along the minus strand of OZ252004.1, from coordinate 2,952,861 downwards.
AGGTCTCTGATCGGAATCATAAAAATTTCGCGCATAAGACATTCCGAAAAATTGTCCGTCGAATAAACCGAAATGCGGCGTGAGATTTTGCAGACACCAAAGCGCGGCAAGCTGCGCTGAATGGGCGGCGTGATTGAGATTGTAATCGCCCAAAAGTTCGTATTCCTGCACCCCGATTGCCGACACCATTTCGATTGAAGCGAGGCGTTCGGGCGCGATATTTGCCAGATTCAACACCACGCCGCCGCCCATCGAAAAACCTAAAAGATGAAATTTTTGCAGGTTTAATTGATCGGCGAGTTCGACGAGATAAAAGGCGTGAGCGCGAAAAGAATAATCGGGAATTGCTGCGGTCGAATCGCCGAAACCCGGCAAATCAGGCACGATCACGCGCCTCGTGCGGCTTAATTCTTTCGCCAAACCGCTCAGACTTTCGCTGTCGCCCGGACTGCCGTGAATCAAAATAATCGGCGGTTTTTGATTTTCAGTTCCGGGCGGAAATTCTTTGTAGGCAAGACGAACGGGAGAGTTTTCGATCAACTGATCGTTCTGAACCGCCGCGACCGTGACGAATTTTTTATCCGCCGGAAACGGTTTTTCATTCCGCGACGAACGCACCGCGAAGGACGCGATCAGCAATAGAAAATAAACGCCGCCGCACACAAGCAGACGGCGTTTTTTGAAAAAATCGAAGACTTTCAAATCGTTTTATAAAACTTCACGCGAATCTCGCACCGACGAACGGAATTTGACCGCGATGAAGGTAAAGCGTCATCAAACTGCCGACCAAAACCGTGCAGGCGAGCGCGAAAAGCAAGCCGCCGTCGCCTTTGACGACCAGACCGAGTTTCGTCAAATGCGAAAAAATCGCGCCCAGCGAAACGCCGATGCCGAGTAGTGCGCCAAGCCACGCGGTCGCCGGAATGAGCAGCAAAATCACCGTGATCAACTCCATCACGCCCGAACCGATGCGCCCGATCCACTCGTTCTGCGCTCCCATCAGCGTCGTAAAAATATACTTCGATTCTTCCGCGCCCGTAAATTTGAAATACAAAGTTTGCAATAAAATTATCGCCACGATGATGCGGCAAATCCAACTTAAAATTGTCATATTTCTCCTCGTTTCAGTATCAAAAAAATCAACGGTTCGCCGCTTTTCCCTGACTCCAAAATCGCAGCGTCGAAGGCGCGACACCGAATTCGTCCGGCACTTCGATTCCCCGCGCCCGCAATTTGAAACCGATCAGCGCGTAATGATGAATCGTGTGGCTGTGCAGAAATTCGAGTTCACGCGCGACGGACGAATCGCACCAAAAATCCGCATCGCGGGCGACATCTTCGGGTTTGACGAAAATTTCGCCGTCCGGCAAACCGGATTTTTCGAGCGCGGCAATCGTCCGCCGATATTCGCCAATCGCATATTCGCGCCGCGTTTCAATCACCGAATCGCGCCGCCGCTCATTGTAATCAACGCGCCCGTTTTCCGCGCCGCCGAGAAAACAGTTGATAAATTCCAGACAATGCCGAAAATGCCCGCCGACCGCGCCGTTGTTTTGAACAGCGTTTGCGCCGCCCGAATAAGTTTCGTCATCAATCGCTTCAAGCAAGTCAATGCCCTGCCGCAAAACTTCGCAGACACTTTCTATCAGTAAATTTTGTAAACTCGAATTTTGCCGCATTAACAAATATCCTTTTACTTTTTCAGCAGTTTTTCGTCATTCGATAATAAAAACTTCCCAAAAGTTAATCGCTCGAGAGTTAGAAATTATTCCAAAATAATATTGTTTTAGTAATTATCTGTCAGAATAATTAAACATCATAATATAGCTTGCAAGTTTTTTTAATCAATTATAATCGCTTAACCATTTTGCCGCATTTAACAGGTTGGCGGCGGCGAGAGTGAAACCGCTGACCTTGTTTTTATCAATATAATTCGCCGCTCCGGGCAAAAGCACATAAAATCGCGCCGATTATTCCGCATAATTTTTTCGGCTTCTTTTTTATATTGATTTGGCTGACAATTTATTCGCTGAATTAGACTTTCAAAAGAAATGCTCTTAAATTAACCGTTAGCTAATGTCTTTAAAGATCAAACAATTGTTCGCGCAAATTCTTTGCCTGATTTTATTTTTCGAGGCTGGCAATTCGGCATCGGCAAAATCAATTTCTGCGACGACGCATTTGACCGTCGAAACTGCGGCTGTTCCTGAAAAAACTCAAACCGATGCCGCGTCAAAAATCGCCGTCAAAGAAACCGAAAAACTGGTTGCCGAAATCGTCAAGAATTCTTATCCCGAACTTGTTCACGCTCAAATTTCCGTCCAAACTTTCGAGAGCCGTTCGGATTATTTTCGTTCGAGATTTTCGTTTGCGCGGTTTCTGACTTTCCGAAAACCGCACTATCTAATTTTCGTCAATCCGCTTGTTTTCGGCAAAAATGCTCCGCCTGCCGAAGCCGTCCGCGCCATCATCGCGCACGAAATCGCGCACATCGCTTATTATGTTCGGCATAACCGGTTCGAGCTTTTCGGCTTGATCGCGCTCGAATCAAAATCATTTACCGCCCGTTTCGAGCGCGGTGCAGATTTGCAGGCGATCAAGCGCGGCTACGGCGCGGGACTGAAACTTTACCGCGAATGGCTTTATCAAAACATTCCAGACGACAAAATCGCCGACAAAAAACGTGACTATTTTTCGCCGGAAGAAATTGATTTAATCTTGAACGCCTCTGAAATGAAACCCGAATTAATTGATTTCTGGATCAAAAATGTTCCGCGCAGCCTCACTCAAATTAAAACCGCAATAAAATAAAACCGCTCAACGAAATCGAGCCGGACAAAAACGTAAAAACCAAACAAACCGCCGCAAAAACTTCCGGTTTTCCCGATGTTTATTTTTTTGACCGGAATAAATTCAAAGTTCGGAGCAATTTAAGATCGAAAATACAACTCGGATGCAAAGTTCAATCTTTTATTTGTGTTCTTCGCCGGCAGAGAAAATCAACAAGTTCAGTTGATTTCATACAAGTTCGGATTTATTCAAAATTTATTTTATTTAACAAATTTATAAAATTCCACGTCTCTCCGTCTCTGCGGTAAATATTTCTTTATTCCATCTCAAGGTTACTTTCCGCTTCCTGAAAACTTGTTTTCGACGTTTGGAATCCGTCGTTTGAGGTTGTAATTTAAAGAACAATGATAAATTTCAATTCGGAAATCTGCACTGATTTTGCGGCGGCAAGTTCGCGTGAATGGTTGGAAACAAACGGCATCGGCGGTTTTGCCTGCGGGACGTTGGCGGGCGCAAATACGCGGCGTTATCACGCGCTGCTGACACCGGCGATGAATCCGCCGCTCGGACGGATTACGACGGTTTCCAAATTTGAAGAAATCGTGACGATTGACGGCGAAGTTTTCGAACTTTCGGCAAACCAATTTGCGGACGGCGTTTATCCGCAAGGCTTTAAATATCTCAAAAACTTTCGTCTCGATCCTTTTCCCGTCTGGACTTTTGAAATCAAAGGCATCGAAATCGAGAAAAAAATCTTTATGATTGACGGCGAAAATTCGACCGTCTGCTCGTGGAGCGTCCAAAGTCCAAAGTCCAAAGTCCAAAGTTCGGAATCAGAAATCTTGAATCAGGAATCGCAAATCGCAAATCGCAAATCGCAAATTTCTCTTTCTCTCAAACCTTTGCTCGCGTTTTGCGATTATCATCATTTGCAGCACGAAGACGCAAATTTCGATCTGCATTATGAAACGGCATTCAATACGATTTCGGTTAAGCCTTATCCTTCAATGCCGGCGATTTATTTTAATCACAACGCGCAGACGATTGAGAATACCGATTTCTGGTATCGCGGTTTTGAATACGCGATTGAAAAAGAGCGCGGCTTTGATTTTAATGAAGATTTGTTCCAGCCGTTTGCGCTCGATTTTGATTTGCGCGAACCGGCGGTCGTTATTCTTTCGACCGAACTTCGCAATTACGCCGACGCGCAAAAGTTTGAATCGGCGGAAATTGCGCGGCGCGAAAAATTGATCGAAACGGCAAACGCGACCGACGATTTCACCAGGCAACTGGTTTTAGCCGCCGACCAATTTATCGTCAAACGCGGCGACGGCAAAACCGTGATCGCGGGTTATCCGTGGTTTTCCGATTGGGGACGCGACACGATGATCGCCTTGAACGGTTTGACGCTGGCGACCAACCGCGCCGAAATCGCCAAACAGATTCTGCTCGAATTTTCGCTGCATATTTCCGAAGGAATGATCCCGAACCGCTTTCCCGATGTCGGCGAAGCGGCTGAATATAATACGATTGACGCGACGCTCTGGTATTTTGAAGCGATTCGCGCCTATGTCGAAAAAACCGGCGATGACGAATTTGTCCGCGAAAATCTCTACGAAAAACTCGTCGCAATAATTTTGTGGCATCTCAAAGGCACCCGCTACGACATTCACGTTGACACCGACGGCTTGCTCTACGCGGGCAACGCCGACACGCAATTGACGTGGATGGACGCGAAAACCGACGGCACGGTTTTCACGCCGCGCACGGGCAAACCCGTCGAAATTCAGGCTCTCTGGTATAACGCGCTGAAAATTATGGCGGATTTTGCACAGGCGTTCGGCGACGACAAAGACAGCGCAAAATACAGCGCGATGGCTGATTTAACCAAGCAGAGTTTCAACGCCGTCTTTTGGAACGAAGACGCGCAATGTCTGTTCGATGTCGTCGAAAACGACAGCCGCGACGCAGCCGTGCGCCCGAATCAGATTTTCGCCGTCAGCCTGCCGCACACGATGCTATCCGTCGGACAGGCGCGGAAAATCGTCGAAAAGGTTGAAAAAGAATTGCTCACGCCGGTCGGTCTGCGCTCGCTTTCGAGTGACAATTTGCAATACTGCCCCGTTTATCTCGGCTCGCCGTTCAAACGCGATTCGTGTTATCACCAAGGGACGGTTTGGGCGTGGCTGATCGGCGGTTTTGTGGACGCATACCGCCGCGTTAATCCGAGCGGCAATCAGACGGAAAAGCGCGTCGCGGAAATACTGCGCGGCTTTGAAAATCATCTGACCGAAACCGGCATCGGTCAAATCTCCGAAATCTTCGATGCCGACGCGCCGCATCATCCGCGCGGCTGTTTCGCGCAGGCGTGGAGTATCGCGGAAGTATTAAGAGTGGTAAATCGTCAATCGTAACAGGAAAATAACCCGCCGGAAGCGCAGACAATTTCCTTTGGAGCGCGGACAGAAATGTCCGCCGGTCAAGCTTTATCAAATAAACAAAAAAATCTGCCCGCGAAACACACACAAATTAAACGAAAAAAAGAAAAAAGTTAATTGAAAATTTTCTTAAAATGGATTTAATTTTCGTGTGTTTCGCGGGCAGAACTTCTATTTCTGAGTAGTAAATTATCTGACACGCGAACAGGAATGTGCGCCTTCCGGTTGAAAAATAATTATAAAGCGGTTTATCTTAAACGGATGAAAGCCGCTTTTTTTATTGTCCTGATTTTATTTTGCACATCAATGAAAATTTCCGCTCAGACCGCCGATGAATTCGCCAAAATTTGGGACAAACAGCACGTTTCCAATATCTTACCGTCAAACGTCCGGCATCGTGATCTGCAAAATTATCTGGCAAATCTCAAAAAAATCGGCGTGAAAGTCGGCGAAGTCGGGCGCAGTTTTGAAAAGCGCGAGATTTATCAAATCGAATGGGGAAAAGGCAAAACCAAAGTGCTGATGTGGTCGCAGATGCACGGCGACGAACCGACGGCGACGAGCGCGTTGATTGATGTTTTCACTTTTCTGCAAAAAAACCGCACGAAAATAGCGTGGGTTAAAAAGCTCGAACAAACCCTGACGATTCGCGCCGTGCCGATGCTCAATCCCGACGGCGAAGAGCGTTACCAACGGCGCAACGCGCAGAACCTCGACATCAACCGCGATGCCGAAAATCTCGCCACGCCCGAAGGCAGACTGCTCAAAAAACTGCGCGACGAATGGCAGCCGGAAATCGGTTTCAATCTCCACAACCAGCAGGATTTAACGACCGTCGGCACGACCGCGAAACAGGCGGCGATTTCGCTGCTCGCCGTTTCCGGCAGTCCGACCGGCGCGACTTCGCCCGGATTCGAGCGCAACCGACGCATTATTTCGCTGATGATTTCCGCGCTCGATAAATTTATTCCCGGACACATCGGACGCTACGACGACGAATATCTCGCGTCGGCATTCGGCGACCGCATTTCCGAAGCCGGAACGCCCGTCATTTTAATTGAAACCGGCGCACTCGACGGCAGAGACGAAATGTATCTCGTCAAACTAAATTTCATCGCCGATCTCGTCGCGCTGCAATCGCTCGCCGACGGCAGCGAAAAACACGCCGACGCGGGTATTTACGCCAAAACGCCGTTCAATTCGTCGGGCAATCTCTACACATACATCTTTCGTTCCGCATCAATCGTCAATCCGCAAACCGGCGAAATCACCGTTGCCGATCTCGCCGCCAACGCCGAACGCCGCCGCGCCGGAATCGTTCAGCCGGTTTACATCCAAAAAATCGGCGATTTGTCAGCCGCCAAAGGTTTGCACGAATACGACGCGAAAAATTTCTATCTCGTTCCGCGCCAAACCACAATCGCGCCCGAATCGAAAGCCGATTTTCTGTTCTACCGAAAATCCCGCACAATAGATTTCAAAACGCCTGATCTCGAAAAAACATTCACGCCCGATGCCGTTTTTTCGGGCGGCAAATGGCTCAAACCGCTGCCGCATTAGCCGTTTATCGGGATTGGCTTTTTAATGATTTTCAAGCCAAAATAGAATTCAGCGACTGACAAAAAATGAAAAATACTCTGAGCATCAAAGAAGCCAGCGATTGGGCAACCGAACATATCGGCAAAACCGTTACGCCGTCCAACATTGCTTACCTTATCAACTACGGCAGAGTCCCGAAAATCGGCGATAATGGCGGAACGTTGATTGCCAAACAGGATTTGATTGATTATTACGAAACCTTACAGAGAGAAATGAACTGGACGAAAAAACTCGGCGCGGATTTGAATTGGGCGTTGTCGTTCGACCAATACACCGAATCGCAAACGACCAAACACGTTCACCGTCTGCATCCGTATAAAGGCAAATTCATTCCGCAACTCGTCGAATATTTCCTTGACGATCACACGGACAAATTCAAAACCGAAACATTTTTCAAAAAAGGCGAAATCGTTCTCGATCCGTTTTGCGGAAGCGGAACGACGCTCGTGCAATCAAATGAATTAGGCATAAACGCAATCGGCATAGATATTTCGGCATTCAACGCGCTGATTTCAAACATCAAAGTCAAACAGGTTAATCTCGTCGAACTTCAAAATAATATCAAGGAAATTTCACAATGGCTTCGCGCCTTTACGCACGAGCAATACAACGTCGAATTTGAAAATAAACTGACCGAATATCTCAAAAAATATAACGATAAATATTTTCCTTCGCCCGAATTCAAAATAAAAGTTCGCAAAAAAGAAATTGACGAAAAAAGCCACGCGGCGAAACACGAAGCGATTGCTTTGAAAAAATATCACGAGGTAATCGAACTTTACGACGTTAAACTCAAACAAGATAAACAGGAAAGATTTTTAGATAAATGGTTTGTCGCGCCGATTCGTGAAGAAATCGAATTTGTTTCAAAAGCCATCGAAAGAGTCGAAAGTGCAGAAATCCGCGACGTTTTGACGGTAATTTTGAGTCGGACAATTCGCAGTTGCCGCGCCACGACACACGCCGATCTTGCAACTTTGGTCGAACCTGTCACGACGACTTATTACTGCGCGAAACACGGCAAAATCTGCAAACCTTTGTTCACCATCGTTTCGTGGTGGGAAAGATACGCCGCCGATACCGTCAAGCGTCTGGCGGAATTCGACCGACTGCGAACCGAAACCTTTCAGATTTGCTTAAACGGCGATTCGACCGACATTGACGTTTTCGCCGAACTCGAAAAGCACAATAAACCGCTCGCCGAATTAGCCAAAATACAAAAGATTCGCGGCATTTTCTCCAGCCCGCCGTATGTCGGCTTGATTGATTACCACGAGCAACACGCATACGCCTACGACCTTTTCGGCTACGAACGCCGCGACGCGCAGGAAATCGGCGCACTCGCCAAAAAACAATCGAAGCAAGCGCGTGACGATTACGCCAAAGGCATCGCCGACGTTCTCCGCAATGCCCGAAATTTTCTAGCCGAAGATTTCGACATTTTCCTTGTCGCCAACGACAAATACAATCTTTACCCGCATCTCAACTGAAATTATGGAACAGCTAAACACAGACGATTTGATTTATTGGATTGATAAAGATTTCGTGCAAAACACCGCGCAGGAAAGAATCGGCAGAAGTTTAAACGATGAAGAAATTTCACGACTAACAAAATTAGTTGAATTTGGTTTGTGGGATGTTGTTTACGATACTGTTAAAATCGCAATTGATGAAATAAATCAGGAAATATATTAAATGTTAAACGAACAAAACATCGAAGGTCAGAGCGATAAAAACTTAATTGCGACGCTTGAAGATTTAGGTTATCTGCCTAATGGCTTTCAAGGCGGATTTTTATTTAATTTACTTGAACATAAAAACCCGAAAGTAAGATTTTTGGCGGCTAAAAACATTGCCAAACTCAATCAAACAAAAAGTCTTGAACCGCTTTGGAGTGCTTTTCAGAAAGAAAATGATACAAGCACAAGACGAGAGATAGTTTCAGCAATCGGCAGACTACGCCGTGAACAAAATAAGCCGTATCTATTCGAGATTCTTCAAGATGATGACCCAAAAGTTGTTTGTCAGGCTATTCGCGGGTTATTAGCTTATAACGATGATATTTTAGTTGAGCGGAAGTTGAAACCTCTGTTGAATCACGAGAACGAAACGGTTAGAACAGTTATCTATAAAGAGTATTTTGCGGAAAAGACGAAAACGGAAAATGAATTGCCGCACCCGGAAACTTATGATTATCTTAAAAACGTAGTCGTCAACGCCGATGTTCGAGAAGCCTTGCTTAATGTTCCTAATGAAAGTGTTCATCTAACTTTCACTTCGCCGCCATATTACAATGCTAGAGATTACGCGATTTACCCTAGCTATGAGGCTTATCTAAAGTTTTTGTCAGGTGTCTTTCAAGAAGTTCATCGCGTTACAAAGGAAGGTAGATTTCTAATCGTCAATACTTCACCTGTGATTGTTCCGCGTGTCAGCCGCGCTCATTCGAGTAAGCGTTACCCGATTCCATTTGATTTGCATCATTATTTGGTGAAAATGGGTTGGGATTTCATTGATGATATTATTTGGCTGAAGCCGGAATACAGCGTTAAGAATCGTGTGGGCGGATTTCATCAACATCGTAAACCTTTAGGATATAAACCTAACTCAACAACAGAATATTTAATGGTTTATAGAAAAGAAACAACGCGCTTACTAGATTGGAATATGCGAAGTTATCCGCAAGATATTGTTGAAGAAAGTAAAGTTACAGGCGAATACGAAACAACAAACGTATGGAAGATTGATCCCAAGTTCGATAAAGTTCATTCCGCTATCTTTCCCATAGAATTGTGTAAAAGGGTAATTCAATATTATTCATACAAGAATGATTTAGTGTTTGACCCATTTGGTGGAAGTGGGACAGTTGGCAGAACGGCTAAAAGTCTCGGTCGAAATTTCTTTTTGACTGAGAAAGAAGAAGAATATTTCGACTATATGCAGAGCAAAGCACAAAAAGATTCTTCACTATTTAATGAAAATTACACAAAGTTTTTAACTTTAGAGCAGTTCATCGAAACAACTAAGAAAATATGATTATAGATAAACCTGTTATAAGAAGAATTATCACCAAATTGATTAAAAATGAGGCTTATGGTGTAGAAATTAGCAACCTACTTAATAAGCAGTTTATGCAATATGCTATTGATTTTTTCAAAAAGGTAGCAGTTGCTAAACTTAATAGTCAGGCAATTACTAGCGACTGGTATAAAAAAGAGATGCTTGATCCCAAATTGTCTAATAAAGAATTAGCTATCAATTCAGGGACGAACGAGAAAACAATAGGAAATAATTTCAATAGTGGAAGACGCGAAGTTATTATTGAGGGTTCAAACATTCACTACGAAAAACTTTATGAAGTAATAAATGAACTCGTTAATTCCAATAAAGAACTCAGTCTTACCCTAACAATAAAGCTCAATGGTGTATCTATTGATTTAGATATTAGCGAAAGTTTGATTGTTATTAGCAGTTTGGCTGCGAAACGTGATGCGTTAAACGGTGGTTTGTGGTCAACCGCTGGTAAGAGAGTTGAAAAACCTCTAATGACGACACTTTGCCGTATATTTTCAGTTCCTGATGAAAATTTCGCCGCAAAAATTAAAAGCGTAGCTAAAAAACCAAAGAAAGTCGTTGACCTTGATATTGATACTGACTTTGAACGCGAAATTGATTTCTATCTGATTAATGGAGAAAGCCAATTTAAGTGTGAAGTAAAATTGATGAGCAAAGGCAATCCTGAAAGCGCAGATGCTTTTATTGCTCGTGGAAGCCATCTGCTTGTTGCTAATAAGTTATCAGATACAAATAAAAAGCAATTCAACAGTCGTGGTTGTGAATGGGTTGAACTTCGTTGTGAAGAAGGTTACAAAAGATTCACAGCAGTTTTGCGTAACTTAGAAATTCCTTTTGCTGACTTTAATGACGATATTGATGCAAAGCTGGCTGAAATTTTTGATGAGATACTCACTTTAGATGAAATCGCCGAAAGTGATTTAGAAACATTAGAGCAGGTTGCCGTTTCGGAGAAATGATAAAGGTTGAGCCGACGAAGATTGACGTTTTCGCCCGTGCCAAAGACGGCGAGTTGTTTTTGTTCGACATCAAAACAGCGAAACCGAACGCGGGCGGGTTTAAGGAATTCAAACGAACGCTGCTCGAATGGGTCGCCGCCGTTTTGAGCGAGTCGCCCGACGCGAAAGTTAATTCACTGATTGCGATTCCTTACAATCCATACCCGAAGCGAACCTTACAATCGCTGGACGATGCGCGGAATGCTCGATTTGCCGCACGAATTAAAAGTCGCCGAAGAATTTTGGGATTTTCTCGGTGGCGTAGGTGCTTACAATAATTTACTCGATATTTTCGAGCGCGTCGGCATTGAGTTACGCAGCGAGATTGACGAATATTTTTCTAAATTCAACCTCAAATAAATTGCCTGAACCGTTTGACGGCTTTACAATCCGAAACACAGAATCCAAAATCTAGAATCGGGTTATGCTTTCACTTCTTAAAATCAAAAATATCGCTTTAATTGATGAACTCGCGCTCGAATTCGGGCGCGGACTGAATCTGCTGACGGGTGAGACGGGTTCCGGGAAATCAATTATCGTGGACAGTTTGGGCGCGTTGACGGGCGAGCGCGTGTCGTCGGATTTGATTAAGGAAGGCACGAATCAGGCGCAGATCGAGGGACTTTTTACGGTGCGCGGCGATGCCGATTTGTATGAAACTTTTTATCAGAGCGGCATCGAACTCGAAGATGCGGGCGAGATTGATCTGATCGTCCGGCGCGAGCTTTCGCTGTCGGGCAAAAATCGGATATTTGTGAACAATCAATTAGTGACGCAGGCTTTTTTGCGAAAGATCGGCGCATTTCTCGTGGACATTCACGGGCAGGGCGAACAGGCGACGCTGTTTAATGCTTCGACGCATCTGGAGATGCTCGACGAATTTGCGAATGTGCAGAGTTTGCGCGATAAAACGGCAGAGAAATTCAAAAAATTAGCGCAGATCAGGCGCGAAATCGAAAGTTTGCGCGAAGACGAAGCGCAGAAATTGCAGCTTTTGGATATTTTGCAGTTTCAAGTCGAAGAAATCGGCAAGGCGAATCTGCAAACGGGCGAAGACGAATCGCTCGAAGAAGAAAAACGTCGGCTCAACAACGTCGAAAAACTGTCGTCGTTAAGCGAAGAATCGTATCTGCTGCTTTATGAAAACGAAGATGCGACGCTCACGACGCTCGAAAAAGTAGTTAAAAAGATCGCCGAATTGTCGGAATACGAATCGAAATTTGCCGAATATAACGAACCGCTGACGAACGCGCAGGCGGTTTTGGAAGATTTGGCTTTTGCGGTCAGAGATTTTCGCGGTTCGCTCGAATTTTCGCCTGAAAGACTCGAAGAAATCGAAAGTCGTCTGGCGGAAATCTCGCGTCTGAAACGCAAATACGGCGGCAAAATTGAAGCTGTTTTGGCGCATTTCGCCGAAAGTTCGGAGCGTTTGAAAAATATCGAAACCGCCGAACTGCGCGAAACCGAACTGCGAAAAGAAATGACGGGGGCGCGAACGGATTATCTGAAAACGGCGCGTGAACTGCACGATAAACGCGACAAATCGGCGAAGAAACTCGAAAAGGAAGTCGAGATGAATTTGAAGGCTGTTTCGCTCGAAAAAGCGCGTTTTGAAGTTCGCCTTTCAGCCGATGCGGACGACGATAAATCTCTGACGGCAAAAGGTTTCGACCGCGCCGAATTTTATTTTTCGGCGAATCCGGGCGAAAGCGTCAAGCCAATCGGCAAGGTTGCGTCCGGCGGCGAACTGTCGCGTTTGATGCTGATTTTGAACACGACGACGAAACTTTCCGAAAGCGCGAAAACGATGGTTTTTGACGAGATTGACACCGGCATCGGCGGCAGAGTTGCCGAAGCGGTCGGAGTCAAACTCAAGGAATTGTCGAAAACGCAGCAGGTTTTATGCGTCACGCACCAGCCGCAGGTCGCGTCATTAGCCGATCATCATTTCGTCGTCCGCAAAGAAGCGATCAAAAACCGCACACAAGTTTGCGTCCGCGAATTAGACCAAACCGAGCAGGTCGAAGAACTGGCGCGAATGCTGGCGGGCGAAAAAATCACCGACACGGCGCGGCAGCACGCAAGAGAAATGCTTTTGCAGAAGAATTAGCCACGAATTACACAAATTGGCACGAATTAAAAAAGAACCGAATTATTTACGCCTTAAACTTCGGAATAGATTTTAGACGACAGATGATAACTGATAGATTTAATGCGTCGGCTATCATCTGTTGGGAAACAGGCAACCGAAATTTGTCTCGCCCATTTAAATGTAATTTCAATTTTCAAGACTTTCCACAATATTATTGTTTTTCTTATTCGTGTCTATTCGTGTAATTCGTGGCAAAAAATCTTATGACTTCTGTAATTCTCGCCAAAGTCGTGCGCGGCGCAACAGTCGAATCAATTCATCGCGGGCATTTAGTAATCGTTGATGGCGACGGGCAGACGATTGCCGCGCTCGGCGATCCTGATTTTGTGACGTTTTATCGTTCGTCGGCGAAACCTTTTCAGGCTTTTCCTTTTCTGGAAAGCGGTGCGGCGGAGCGTTTCGGGTTTCTCGAATCGGAAATCGCGCTCGCCTGCGGTTCGCATTCGGGCGAAGATTATCACGTTGCGGCGGCGGCGAAAATGCTCGAAAGAATCGGTTTGAGCGAAACCGATCTGCGCTGCGGAACGCATCTGCCGTTTGACGAAAAACGTGCTGAAGAAATGATTCGCAGCGGTCAAACGCCGACGCAATTGCACAATAATTGTTCGGGCAAACACATTGCAATGCTCGCGTTTGCCAAACACACGGGCGCGGATTTGAACGATTACGAAGATTTGGAAAATCCGGTTCAGCAAGAAATTTTCCGCGTTGTTTCGAGATTTACGGACGTTGCCGTCGAAGACATTCGCATCGGCATTGACGGCTGTGCCGCGCCTAATTTTGCGTTGCCGATTTCCGCGATGGCAAAAAGTTTTGCGCGGCTTGTTTTTCCGCCGAAAACTTTTGATGCGGACACGCGCGAAGCCTGTCGGCGCATCGTTTCGGCGATGATTTCGTATCCGCAAATGATCGGCGGGACGGGCAGATTGGACACGATGCTGATGACGGCGGCGCACGGGAAATTAATCTCTAAAATCGGCGCGGACGGCGTTTACGTCGCCGGAGTTTTGCCGTGCGAACGCTGGAAACGCGGTCTCGGAATCGCCTTCAAAATCGAAGACGGTGACGACAAACGCGCCCGTGCCGTCGTCGCCGTCGAACTTCTGCGCCGTCTGGAAATACTCGACCGCGAAACTTTAACAGACATTTCGCCTTTGCCGCTCACCAACCGGCGCGGCGATGTTGTCGGCAGAGTCGAAGCTGATTTTGAAATCGGATTTTAGCCACGAATGACACGAAAAGACACGAATAAAACCGAAAACAAATAGCCGCAAGAAGGCGCAAGCAACGCCAAAAAATTTAAATCGGGATTTGTTATCTTTTTTTGTGCTTTCTGCGCTTTTTTGCGGCTATTATTTCTTGATCTTATTCGTGTCTTTTCGTGTCATTCGTGGCTAACTCTTTTCTTCTTTCTTTGGTAATTCTGCATTTTTCGCCAGCGTTTTTGTCCATTCGATATACTTTTTCGAGTCAAATTTTTTGCCCGTCGAACCGCTTGTCATATAGCGCATTTGCCCGAATATCGGGCGTTCCATCCACGGTCGGTCGTGTTTGCCGAAACACCAGAGGATTCCGGCGTAGGAATTCGGGTTGCGACCGTCGAGACAGTATTTATTGTTTAATTCTTCCAGAACGGCGAACGCTTCCTCGTAGCTGCGCGACCATTGAATGACGAGTTTGCCCCAGAGCATTCGGACGTAATTGTGCGTTTCGCCGGTTTCGTTCATTTCGCGTTGGGCGGCGTTCCACAATTCGTCGTAGGTTTCGCAGTTTTCCATCTGTTCGAGCGTGAAAATTTCCGGGCGTTCGTCCTCGATGTGTTTCCGCATCGTTTTTTGCGCCCAAGCGGGCAAGGCTTCGAGCGAATCGTATTTTTCGTTGTGGCGCGTGAAATTATAGGAAAGTTCGCGGCGGACGATTAATTCTTCGAGATACGCATCTTTCGACACTTGCGGCGCGTCTGATTTTTTGACGGCGAAAGCAATTTCGAGCGGCGATAAAAAGCCGAAATGCAGATATGAACTTAAGCGGCTCGAACCGTCAATTTCGGGTTTATTGCGCGATTTATCGTAATCGAGCAGAATGTTTTCGACGAAATGTTTCAACCTTTTACGCCCGTTCGCCGTGCCGCCGTGATAAATCGGCGACGGCGCGACCGAATGATTGATGTCGCATTCGGCGACGAGTTTGGCAAGATTTTTTTCGGAAACTTCGGTGTCGGGACAGTCAATTTTCAAATCCAGACTTTTAATTTTGACTTTAGTTTCCTCGAACGGCACGAAATATTCGTCGAGAATTCTTTTGATTTTCGGACGAATCGTATATGCGCCGTATTCTTCTTTTTCAAAGCGCGACATCGGGATAATGCCGTTTGAATCAACCGCGTAAACCGGAATTTTTGCCTTTTCGACAATCGCCGCGTTGTGCCGCGGAATGATAAAACACGGGAAATCGTCGGTCACGATGAGCGCGGCGTGTTTGGCGATTTTGGCAACGGTCTGCGTTGGCGCGTGTTTGTCCTGCTGCAAATAGAACACATATTTAATGCCGAGTTTTTCAAAAGCGGAGCGTTTTTCCGCCGCGCCTTCGAGAATAAACGTGTGAATTCTGTCGCTCGCCCACGGATAATAAAATTTCAAACCTTCGTAAACGACGAGCGGCAATTTTCGTTCGTTCGCCTGCTCAATCGCAAATTTGAGCGCGTGATTGTCGTGCGTCCGCTTAAACATCTGCATCCAATACAGAACATATTTGCCGTCGCTATTTGCCGGTTTGTCGTTAAGAAGCTGAACTCGCTCGCTGATTTGTTTCATTTTTTTTGTTTAATTCGCTCAAGTTATCAATATGCAGATCACGGTCGGCGAAAATTCCGGCGACGCGGATATGACGGTTGGAAATAAACCACATTTCCTCGCGGTCATTCGGCAAAATCAAATACGCTTCGCCCGTTTCCGACGGCGTATAAAGTCCCAAAACGCGGTAAGCGCGTTCGGTATTAAACCCGTTTTGCAAAGGCAGAGGCGCGGGACCGTTTTCGAGTTCGACGATGCGAATATAGAGATTCGGCTCGAATGAGATGCTCATAATTATGCAACATTGTATCAAAGGCGAAACGAAAAATAACAGTCGAAACCGCTTGAAATTCGCAAAATAATCTTTGAAAGATTAAAATAGTCGAAAAAATTATGCGAAAAAATATTTCCGGTTTTCTCTGCCTTCAACTGTCGTTGATTGTTTTCTGTTTTTCGATCTCCGCGCAGGATTTCAAAACCGTGCGTGACGGCATCGAATACGCCGAATACGAAAAACAGGTTGATAATCTGCCGGTTAAAATGAATCTTTTGCGGCTCGATTTAACTAAAGTGCGCCTCGATGTGGTTCACGCGACGGACGCGGCAATCAGGTTGGAAACGACATCTTCGATTGCTCAAAGATACGGCGCATTTGCCGCGATCAACGCCGGATTTTTTCGGATTGACCGCAATATCTACGAAGGCGACGATGTTAGTCTGCTGATGGTTGACGGCAAACTTCTGAGCGAAAACAGCAGCAACCGAATCTCACTTTTTATCGAAAATGAAAGGGCGGCGACGCAGGTTAGTCTTGAAAGAGTTAATGCGGAGATTAGTTTGTCGTTTCGCAAAACTACGCTGCCGGTTTCCGGCATTAATCGTGAGCGAAAAAAAGACGAACTGATTATTTTTACGCCGGAACTTCATCGAACTACTTTGACGGACAATAACGGTCTGGAAATTTCGGTGGTCAACGGCAAAATCGTTCAAATCTCCGACGGCAAAGGCAGCAGCGTCATTCCGCCGAACGGTTTTGTTTTATCGGCGACGGGAAAGTTTCGCGGCGAACTCGAAAATCTGAAAATCGGCGATAAACTAAAGATTGCGGATTCATTTAAGAAAACGTCAGATCACACCGACGCATTCGGAATGAGAGCCGTCGAAGACATTGTGAGCGGCGTTCCGCAGCTCATCAAAGACGGCAAAATTGACATCACTTGGCAGGAAGAAAAATCGAGCAAATCGTTCGTCGAAACGAAACATCCGCGCACGGCGGTCGCCAAATTAAAAGACGGCAAGTTTTTGATGGTGACGGTTGACGGCAGAAGCGAGGCGAGCGGCGGCATCGGTTTGGAAGATTTGGCGAAAATTCTTTTGGAAATGGGCGCGACTGACGCGATGAATCTCGACGGCGGCGGTTCTTCGACGATGTTTTTAGACGGCAAAATAGTCAATCATCCGTCCGACAAAGAAGGCGAACGCAAAATCGGCGACGCGATTCTGGTGACACCGCGCAAATAAAAAGATAACTTTTTCGGCGTGTTTGGCGTATAATTATTTTTCAGCAACTAAGTTTCCACAAAATTTAAAAGGAGTTTCTATGAATTTCAAATATCTCGCCAAACTGTGCGCTTTGACGGTTTTGGTTTTCACTTTTCTGATTTCAAACCTGTTCGCGCAGACTGCGCTGCCTGCCGGAATGCAGAAAATCACGTCGGTCGAAGGCATCACCGAATATCATCTGCCGAACGGTCTGCGCGTTTTGATGTTTCCCGATGCGACCAAGCAGAACGCGACAGTTAATATCGTCTATCTCGTCGGTTCGCGTTCGGAAAGCTACGGCGAAACCGGAATGGCGCATCTGCTCGAACATCTCGTGTTCAAAGGCACGCCGAAACACGCCAATATTCCCGCCGAACTGACCACGCACGGCGCGTCGCCGAACGGCACGACTTCTTACGACCGCACCAATTATTTTGAAACCTTTGCCGCGACCGACGAAAATCTCGATTGGGCTTTGGATTTGGAAGCCGACCGGATGGTTAATTCCTACATCGCTAAAAAGGATTTCGATTCGGAATTTTCCGTCGTTCGCAATGAGATGGAATCGGGCGAAAATAATCCGACCGGCATTTTGATCGAGCGCGTGATGGCAACCGCGTATGAATGGCACAATTACGGCAAAGACACGATTGGCGCACGTTCCGACGTGGAAAATGTGCCGATTGATCGCCTTCAGGCGTTTTATCATAAATATTACCAGCCGGACAACGCGGTTTTGATCGTCGCCGGCAAGATTGACGAAGCGAAAACGCTCGGTTTAATTAACCAAAAATTCGGCGCGATTCCGAAACCGACGCGTGAACTGCCGAAAATTTACACGGTCGAACCGACGCAGGACGGCGAACGACAGGTTAATCTGCGGCGCGTCGGCGATTCGCAGGTCGTCGTCAGCGGTTATCACGTTCCGGCGGGCGCAAACCCCGATTTTCCGGCGGTCAGTATTTTGGGCAGAATTATGTCGGACGCGCCTTCGGGCAGATTATATAAATCGCTCGTTGAATCAAAAAAAGCGACCAGCGTTTTTGCCTTCGGTCAGGCGAATAAAGAACCCGGATTTTTTATGTTCGGCGCGGAACTGGACAAAACCGCTTCGATAGACGCGGCGCGTGACGCGATGCTGCAAACGGTCGAAAGTTTTGCGACCACGCCGCCGACCAAAGAAGAAGTCGAGCGTTTCAAAGCGTCGGCACTGAAAAACATTGATCTTTCATTCAACGATCCGAACGCGCTCGCGCTCCAATTGACGAATTGGGTTTCGCAGGGCGACTGGCGTTTGCTGTTTATCAACCGCGAACGCATCAAAAAAGTCACGCCCGAAGATGTTCAGCGCGTCGCTCAGAAATACTTCAAACAATCGAACCGGACGCTCGGAATGTTTTATCCGACCGATAAACCCGACCGTGCCGAAATTCCGCAGACGAGCGATGCCGACATTCTGGCGATGGTCAAAGATTACAAAAGCGATTCGACCGTCGCCGCCGGCGAAGCGTTCGACGCGACTCCGGCAAATATCGAAACGCGCACGAAACGCTCGACCGTCGGCGGTTTAAAAGTCGCATTTTTGCCGAAAAAGAATCGCGGCGAATCGGTTTTTATGCGGCTCAATCTGCATTTCGGCGATCAAAAAAGCCTGATGAATCGTGACACGGCAGGCAGTTTTGCCGGACAGATGCTGATGCGCGGTTCGATGAAATATTCGCGTCAGCAAATTAAGGATGAACTCGACCGCTTGAAAGCTCGCGGAATAGTTACCGGCGGCGCGACTTCGGCGTTTGCACAAATCGAAACGACCAGACAAAATTTGCCGGAAGTAATGAAGTTTATTGCCGAAATTCTGCGCGAACCGGCGTTTTCGCAAACCGAATTTGACCAGCTCAAACAGGAAACTTTAACCGATCTCGAAAATCAGCGCAGCGAACCGACGCAGATTGCGGTTCAGGCGATGAGCCAGTATTTCAACAAATATCCGAAAGGCGATGTTCGCTACGCGGGAACGCTCGACGAGGAAATCGCCGACGTTAAAGCATTGACGCTCGATGACTTAAAGAAATTTTACAAAGATTTCTACGGTGCTTCGACCGGCGAATTGGCGGTTGTCGGTGATTTTGACGAAAAGGAAATTTCGCCGCTCGTTAATTCGCTTTTCAGCGACTGGAAAAGCCCGAAAGCGTTTCAGCGCATTCCGAGCGAATATTTCGACATCGCCGGCATAACTAAATCTTTTGAAACGCCGGACAAAGCGAACGCTTTTTTTATCGCGCGTTCGAACGTCAAAATGCGCGACGATAACCCGGATTACGCCGCGTTTACGCTCGGTAATTTTATGCTCGGCGGCGGATTTTTGAATTCGCGTCTGGCAGGAAGAATTCGCGGTAAAGACGGTTTGAGTTACAGCGTCGGTTCAAATTTCGGCGCGAGTTCGCTCGATGAAAGCGGCAGTTTTTCGTCTTTTGCGATTTATGCTCCGCAAAACGGACAGAAATTACAGGCGGCGTTCAAAGAAGAAATAAACAAAGTCGTGACCGACGGTTTCACGGCTGATGAAATAGAAGCCGCGAAAAAAGGCTGGCTTCTAAGCCGCCAGCGCAATCGAGGTCAGGACAATGTTCTCGCCGGAACGCTGACCAACTATTTATTTCTCAACCGGACGCTCGCGTTCGACGACGAACTCGACAAAAAAGTTCAGGCATTAACGCCCGAACAGATCAACGCGGCAATGAAAAAATATCTCGCGCCCGACAAAATCTCGATTTTCGTCGCCGGAGATTTTGCCAACGCCAACAAAACCGTTGCGCCGGTCAAGCCGTAAAGCACAAAATAATTAACAGGGAAGAAGAGGATGGAAAGGGATTAAATAAAAGACAACTTTTAAAAATCCTCTTCATCCTCTTCATCCCTGTTAATTTTCTTTTCAACTGTTGATGAAGCGGTTGCTTTTATTCTTCCATTAATTCAATAAATCTTTTGAAAAGATATTCTGAATCGTGCGGTCCGGGCGCGGATTCGGGATGATACTGCACCGAAAAAACCGGCAGCGTTTTGTGTTTTAATCCGGCGACGGTTTTGTCATTGAGGTTGATGTGCGTGACTTCGACAGTTTTCGGCAAACTTTTCGCGTCAACCGCAAACCCGTGATTGTGCGCGGCGATTTCGACTTTGCCGGTCGTCAAATCCATAATCGGCTGATTGCCGCCGCGATGTCCGAATTTTAATTTGTAAGTTTCACCGCCGAAAACCTGTCCCAAAATCTGGTGTCCGAGACAGATGCCGAACATCGGAACTTTCGATTCGGTCAATTTTTTAATTTCGTCCACGACCTTTTTCATCGAAGACGGATCGCCCGGACCGTTCGAGAGAAAAATGCCGTCAGGCTTCATCGCCAAAACATCATTCGCAGAAGTTTCCGCCGGAACAACCGTGATTTTACAGCCGAATTTGGCGAATTCGCGCAGAGAATTGGTTTTGACTCCGAAATCGTAGGCGACGACGTGAAATTTTTGTTCCGCGTCCGCCGGATAATCGAAAGATTTCTCAATCGTTACCGAACTGGCAAGTTCGCGGTTGTCCATTCCGGGCGAATTCAAAACCTTTTCAAGCAGACTTTTTTCGTCCGTCTCAATCGTTGAAATCGCGGAACGCATCGCGCCTTTGTCGCGGATGTGACGGACGAGTGCGCGGGTGTCAATTTTTTCGATGCCGACGATTTTGTGACGTTTCAAATAAGCGTCGAGCGATTCGGTTGAACGCCAATTCGACGCGGTTTTGCTCGCTTCTTTGACGACAAATCCCTCCACCCAAGGTCGGCGCGATTCGGTATCTTCTTCGTTGACACCGTAATTTCCGATCAGCGGATACGTCATACAAACGATTTGTCCGGCGTAACTCGGATCGGTCAAAATCTCCTGATAACCGGACATTGAAGTATTAAAAACCATCTCGCCGAAGGTTTCGCCTTCCGCGCCGAACGAAACGCCGCGAAACGTGCGTCCGTCTTCCAAAACCAAAATCGCTTTTTTTGCTAAGTTCATCGGTCGTCCGTTTCTTCTTCCTGCTCCTGTCGCATTTGAAAATCCGACGGTTTAATTTCCTGAATATTGTAGGCGTTATGTTGGATAAAACCGATGCTCGACGGCTGCCAATAGCGGAAAAAGGCTTTGCCGTAGATGTATTTTTCCGGCACTAAACCCCAATAACGCGAATCAGACGAATTGTCGCGGTTGTCGCCCATCACGAAATAATAATGTTCGTCAACGGTTCGCGCCGCAATCGTCGGCAGATTTTGGTTGCGTTCGCTGTCGAGATACGGTTCGTTTAATTCCTGCCCGTTGATGATAACTTTGCCGGCGCGAATCTCGACCGTTTCACCCGGCAGACCGATGACGCGCTTGACGTAGCTTTTTTCCGGGTCTTTCGGATACCAGAAAACGATCACGTCGCCGCGTTCGAGATGTCCCCAACTGAAACTTTTGAATTTGTAATAGACGAGTTTATCAACCAGCAGACGTTCGCCGTCGTGCAGTTCGGGCAGCATCGAAGTGCCTTCGACAACGACCGGCTGCGCGACGAACACGCCGAATAAGACGAACACCGTGACGATTAAAATAACATCGCGCAGCAGACGAACGCTTTCCGACCACAATCCGCGCCGCGATTCATTCTTCATTTTGTGAACTTCGATGTCGCCGTCGTCCGCCGCCGAAACAACGCCGAAATCGAATTGGTTTTTCTTTTGAAAATCGAACATAATTTAACTGCACCGATGCAAATTTTGAGGTTTTTGACGAAAAAAATCATTCTTCCCGCTAATCAAAATTATCGGTTTTAGCAGCTATTTGCAAGTAACGCAGGCTTCCAGCCTGCCGTCGTGAGCGCGTCCCGCGTTCACGAGTAAAAACGTCGGGCAGTCGGGACGACCGCCGGACTGCAAGCGGGACGCTCGCGTTACACCCTAAAATATGAATGAACAGATTCGCGCTTTGTTTCCGATTACGAAAAACTATACATATTTAAACAGTGCGGCGGTTGCGCCGATGCCGGCGATGACTGCCGATGCGGTTTACGCGCAGCTTCGGGACGTTTCGGAAAACGGTTCGCTGCATTTTAATTCCTGGCTCAAAGTCAAAGAAAACGCCCGTGCGCTGCTTGCCGAAATGCTGCACGTTCGCGCCGAACAGATCGCTTTTCTGCGAAATACTTCCGACGGGTTTTCAACTGTCGCCAACGGTTTGAAATGGCGCAAAGGCGATAATATCGTTTCGTTTGCCAAAGAATTCCCGTCAAATTTCTACCCTTGGCGGCGCGTCCGCGATGCGTTCGATGTCGAATTAAGGCTTTGCCCGGAAAGAGACGGACGGATTGATCTCGACGAATTTATCGCGCTGATTGATTCAAATACCAAACTCGTGACCGTCAGCGCAGTCCAGTTTGCGTCAGGATTTCGCGCCGATCTCGAACGCATCGGCGCGGCGGCGCGAAAGGTTGACGCGC
Source organism: Pyrinomonadaceae bacterium (assembly GCA_965247235.1). Classification (GTDB taxonomy): domain Bacteria; phylum Acidobacteriota; class Blastocatellia; order Pyrinomonadales; family Pyrinomonadaceae. The sequence continues at coordinate 2,929,967 of OZ252004.1, read as the reverse complement.
TTTTTGCCGTGGATATTATTCAGGGTTTGGGCGCGATGGAGTTTGATCTGCCGGCGCAGTCGGTTGATATTGCGGCGGGCGCGAGTCATAAATGGCTGTTTTCGCCCGAAGGCGGCGGTTATCTGTATTTGAGCGACCGCGCCCGCGAACGAGTCGAACCGACGCTCGTCGGCTGGATCAGCGTCGAAAACGGTTGGGATTTTGAGGACCGCGAACAAAAATTTCAGCCGAACGCGCTCGCGCTCGAATCTGGAACATCGAGTATTTCGCTGTATCACGGCTTGGAAAAAAGTTTGAATTTGATCAAAGAAACCGGCGCGGCAAACATCGAAAAATATCTCGAAGAATTGAGCGATTATCTCTGCGAATTGATCCCGCAGGAAAATTATCAAATCGTCAGTTCACGCGCTAAAGGCGAAAAATCGGCGATTGTCTGCATCAAACATCGCGGCGATTTAACGTCAAACGAAATTGCCAAACATCTCGAACGCGAAAACATCACCGTCTCCCCGCGCGGCGACCGTCTCCGCATCGCGCCGCATTTTTTTAATAATCGAGAAGATATTGAAAAATTAATCGAGTTTCTGCCCGTTGAAGCGTGAAACGGAAGCCCGCGCGTCGAACTTGGGCGGAATACAAACTTAGATTCTGAACCGTTGTTTTTAGATTCTTGGATTTAGAATGTCTGAGCGTCGAACTTCAGACTACAACCGGCAATCGTATTCCGCCCAAGTTCGACGCGCGGGCTTCCGTTTTTAGAACTTACCGTTTACACCTATTCCGGCAAATCCGCCGAGAGTCCGTCGAGGTTGAGGCGAACCATTCCGCCTGCGTCCGAGAATGCCTGCATTGATTGGCGGCGGCGGTTGCTGCGGTAAAAATACATTCCGCCGACGAGCAGACCGAGCGCGATTGCCGCGCCGATGCCGATGAAAATCCAGATCACAATCGAGATAAAAATATCCGAAGTCGTATTGATAAAAGCGCGTTCGGCGCGATGCAGCAGCGTCGGATCGGTGCCGAGCCATTGGACGACTTTTTGATATTTGACCTGATCGAGCAGTTCGTTTGCCGATGCTTCGTCGGGCGCGTCGAAGACGAACAGATTGTAATTTCCGGTGCGGCGGTAATAAATATTTTGATTATTCTGCGCCAGACGTTCGCGCACCTGAGCATCGGTTTCGAGTGAAACCTGCGGGTTTGTATATTCGACGATCAGCAGTTTGCCCTGCGGATAATTTGCCGTCACCGCTTCCGTGCCGCCCGCAAAATCCAGCAGATCAAAAACCGGGCGTTCGCCGAGAGCCTTCCGCAAATCGTCGGCGTTATGCGCCAGAACCGCACTTTTCCGTGCATTTTCCCATTCGGGAAGATGTTTGATTATCACCGGAACGCCGTCGGTTTCCGAAACTTCCTGACTTTTTGACTGTGACGTTTTTTCCGCTTGTGCAAAAACGCCGCTGACCGGCACTAAAATAACCGATGTTAGCAGTAATAATTTGGCAAACTGAAACTTTTTCATTATTATGATTAAAATTTACGACTGAAAAGTCGAAAAATCTTTTCCGCCCGATAAGCTGAAAATAAAGCTAATAGTAACAAATCAATACGTTTTCCGCAGTTATGCGTCAAATGCGACAGACCATATACGCTTTGGTTTGCATCCGAATTTAGATGTCAGGCGAATAGCAAAGTATGTCTAATAAAATGCAACAAAAAGGTTTATCCGGCGTTATTTAATAATTGTTTGGTGAAATTACTCGTTTGGCACGGAAATTGATACTAACATAAACGGGAGAACTAAAAATATAATGACAACGACAACAGAAACTTTGAATTTTCCGATTTGGCAAACCGCCGGGCAAAAGACCGATTCAACCGAAAATGTCGGTTTCAAGAGCTTGGAAAATGTCGGTTCTGCCAACGATTTCAGTCTGGCTCAGAATGCCGCCAAAGGCGATATGACGGCTTTTGAAGAACTTTATCAGCGACATCATCGCCGTGTTTATTCGATTTGTTTGAGAATGCTCCAAAACGCTTCGGAAGCCGAAGATTTGACGCAGGACGTTTTCATTCAGCTTTATCGTAAAATCGGCAGCTTTCGCGGCGATTCGGCTTTTACGACCTGGCTGCACAGAATGACGGTTAATCAGGTTTTAATGCATTTTCGCAAACGCACGGTCAAATTTGAAAAAACGACCGAAGAAGGCGAAACGCCCGTTCAGATCGTATCAGGAACGGAAAACCATCTGCGGATGCCGATTGTTGACAAAATCGCGCTCGAACACGCCATCGAACAGCTTCCGAAAGGTTACAAAAATGTTTTCGTGCTGCACGATGTCGAAGGTTTTGAACACGAAGAAGTTGCCAGAATCTTAGGCTGTTCGGTCGGCACATCGAAATCGCAACTGCACAAAGCACGGCTCAAACTGCGTAAACTCTTAGGCAAAAAAGCCAATCCGCGTCTGATCGGCGTGAACTAATAAATTATATTCAGCATTAATAATTCAAAGGCTTCTCAATATCGAGAAGCCTTTTCTTTTAGACTGAAAACAGACTGGAGCGCAAGACCTTCCTCGCTTGCTTGCTCTGCCGCGTCTGTCAAGACGCAAACGAAGTGTAGTTAATATTCGAGTCGAATTAAATCTGCGCTTCGTTAGCGTTTTGCAAACGCGGCGGAGCAAGCAAGCGAGGAAGGTCTTGCGCTCCAGTCAGCTTTCTTTAATCACGATATTTCTTTTCGCCAGTTCCGAGACAAATTTTTCAGCGTCAATCGCTTTTTCCTGCGGTGTTGCGCCGCGCTCTGAAACTTCGCCGTTTGCCATCATTTGCGCGATGATCGAGGCGGGAAATGCGGTCGTTCGCATCATTGCGCTCAAGTTGGTCGCCGCATCGTATTTGTCCACGATGTCGTAGCGCAGAGTTTTCGTTTCACCGTCTTTCGTGCCGACGATTTCGACGCGCACCAGCACATAATCGGGCTGATCGGCGGGCAGATGTTTGGTTAAAAGTTCGCCGAACACCTTGCGCGGCGTGACTTTGGCGTAATCAACCGTGATTTCTTCGCTCGAACAGAGACCGAGATCAATCATCGTTTTGAACTTCTCGCAGTGTCCGGCGTAGCGAATCGTTTTATAGTCGAGTTCTGTGATTTTGCCGAGAAAAGTGTCGGGCAAAGTCGAAGTTCCGCCCGAAGTCTGAAACGCTTCGAGCGCGGGAAATCCGTCGAACAAAAGAGTTTCGAGTTCGGTCATTGATTCGATTTCGGCAATCCGTCCGCCGCGAATCACTCTTGCCGGTTCGATATATTCGTTAATCAAACCTTCGACGCTGAAGACGAGTTGATATTCCAGAAGCGTTTGCGGCTGCTGCGGCAAACCGCCGACGCGGATGTGAATTTCGCTCGTCGCGTCAAAACGATTTGCGCCGTGCATCGCCAGCAGCGAAACCATTCCGGGCGCAAGACCGCAATCGGGAATGATATTAATTCCGGCAAGCTGCGCCGCTTCGTCGAGCGCAAGCTGCGCGTCAACGACGTAATTATTGCCGCCGAGATCGCAAAAATTCGTGCGCGTTTCAATCGCCGCTTTGGAAAGTGATTCGTTATGCCAATAGTTGACGCACGAAATCGCCGAATCGTGTCCGCGCATCAATTCGACAATTTCAACATAATTTGCCGCATCAATCTGCCGCGCCGCAATGCGGTTCGTGCCGATTTCCGAAGCGATTTTTTCCGCTTTGCTCAAATCGAAATCCGCAATCGTCACACTTTTCACGAGCGGCGAATTATGAATCAGATCATAAACCGCGCCGTGTCCCATTCTGCCTGCGCCGAGAACTAAAATTTTCATAAACTTTTTGGGGATTTGAAGCGTCCCGCTTGCAGTATCGGGCGCGTCCCGCGTCCGTGTCTGAATTTCTGTAAATTATGTTTCTGTAAGTCGGATCGGAAGCGAGACGCATCCGAGACTGCAGCCGGGACGGACTGCGTTACATTCATTTGGCGATTTTCAAGCAGGTTTTTAGATTTTTGCTTTGATCTTTTCCAGCCTTTCCGCCGCCGCCTGCAATGTTTCGTTTTTTTTGCAGAAGCAAAATCTGACTTTCTGCGAACCCATTGATTTGTCGTGATAAAACGACGAACCCGGAACGACCGCGACACCGATTTCGCGGATTAAAAAGCGTGTAAATTCGAGATCGTTCTGAAAACCGAAGTCGGAAATATCGGTCATCACATAATACGCGCCCTGCGGCATTTCGCATTTGAAACCGTTCTGCTGCAAAATCGGCACGATATAATCGCGCTTTTGCTGATATTCTATTTGCAGTCCGGAGTAATATTTGTCGGGCAAACCGAGCGCATATGCGCCCGCGTGCTGCAACGGATTCGCCGCACCGACGGTCAAAAAATCGTGAACTTTGCGAATCGCGCCCGTTAAATCCGGCGGCGCAATCACATAACCGACGCGCCAACCCGTCACCGAAAAGGTTTTTGAAAGCGAATTGACAATCACCGTCCGTTCACGCATCCCGTCAAGCTGCGCCATCGAAATGTGATTTCGGATTGCCGATTTTGGATTTTGGATTTCTTTCTTTGCTAATTGTTCTCGATTCGTTGCGGATTGGAGACCGTTTTCAAATCCAAAATCCAAAATCGGCAATCCGAAATCATAAATAATGTGTTCGTAAATCTCGTCGGTAAAACAGATCACGTCAAATTCCTTGCACAAATCGGCGATGAATTCTAATTCTTCGCGGGTGAAAACTTTGCCGGTCGGGTTGTTCGGATTGCAGATGATAATTGCCTTCGTGTTTTCATTAAACGCCGCGCGAAGTTCGTCCTTTTCATAATGCCAGCCGTTTTTAGTTTGATAAAGCGGAACGTAAACGGGTTTCGCATCCGACAAAATCGCGTCCGGCGCGTAATTTTCGTAAAAAGGCTCGAACACGACGACTTCTTCCCCCGCGTCCACACACGCCAACATCCCGGCGATCATTCCTTCGGTCGAGCCGCAGGTGACGGTGATTTCGGTTTCGGGATCAAATTCCAAACCGAGAAACCGCTTAGTTTTCGCCGCAATCGCATCCCGAAAAGATTTTACGCCCCACGTTATCGCATATTGATTGAAATCATCATCAATCGCCTGCATCGCCCGCTGTTTAATATCTTCCGGCGCGGCGAAATCAGGAAATCCCTGCCCCAAATTGACCGCCGAATGCTTCAAAGCCTCGCGCGTCATCTCACGAATGACCGATTCGGTAAAACTCGCGGCTTTCTTAGAGATTCGGTGTTTCGTTTGTTTTGTTTGCGTCATGAAGAAATTTAAGCACAGATTGGCACAGATTAACACGGATAAAATCAATTTTTAATCCGTGCCAATCTGTGCTTAAATTTTATTCTTTAGCGAATAATTTGAACGTCACGCCGACGTTGAAGGTCGTGCCGTAGCCGGGCGTGATGTGAAAGCGCGACGGGTAAATGTCTCTGCCGGTTTCCGGGTCGAAACCGATTGGCTGATCGTTTTTGAGGCGCGATTCGTGATATTGCTGCGTTTCGTTGTAGGTTTTGTTCAGGACGTTATCAACCGAAAAATTGACATCCATCCATTTTTTGAGACGTTTTGAAACGCTGAAATCCACGACATCGTAACCGGGAGCGCGAATCGAAGCGTCTTCCGCGTCAACCCGGTAGCTGGTAATCTTACGGTAGGTCAGCCACGAATTAAAGCCCTTATATTCCGTCAAGACGATGCTTCCGTTAGCGGTAAAATGCGGCGCGTTTTCAACGATAACTCTTTGGCGCGGTTCGGATTCGGTAAACTGTCCGGGATAAAATGTTTTGAAAATTTGCGAGAGACCGCCGTTGAAACTCAAATAACGGGTGAACCGCACGAAGGATTTGAGTTCCATTCCGTAGGAACGCGAGCGTCCGGCAAATTCGATTGAACCGTCGTCGGGAATGTAAACCTGTTCGTTCGAGCGGTCAATCCAGAAGAAATTCGGCGCGACGGAAAACCGTTTGCCGTTGTAGGTTGCGCCGGTTTGATAAAAGTCGGTCGTTGAAACTTTCGGCGATTTCGGATCGCGGATCACGCCGCGCGCGTCCTGGCTCGAAATGCCGCGCCCGTAGTTGCCGTAAAAGGAAATCGGGAATGTTTCAAACGGCGACCAGATCGCGGTCAGTTTCGGCTGAAATTTCGTCGCGCTCTGTTTGCCGACGAGCGGGCGGTTGATGTCGGTTTGTTCAAAACCGTTGACATCGAAGGTGAAAGTATCGAACCGCAAACCGGCTTCGACGTGAACGTGACCGTTCGCAAAATCTATCCCGTTTTGCGCGTAACCGGCATAATTGTTGACTTTGGCGTGTGCCAAAGTATATGTCACATCAGGATTGTCAATATTTCCCGGCAAAAATTTGCGGTTGACCTCGCCGTTAAAGGTCGGAGAAAGTCCGACTTTGATCTGGCTCGCGTGAAAATTGCCGCCGAAAGTCAGCAGCGACTGTCTGCCGAAAAGTTTATACGGCAATAAGTATTGCGAATTAACGCCTTCTTCAAACCGCGAATCGTGCTGTGCGATTTGATCGCCGTAAACCGGATCAAGCAGAAAGAACGTAAAATCCGAAGTCAAATCAAACAGCGAACGTCTTAAAAAACCGTCAACTTTAAAGGTCTTACCGGATTTAAATTCTTTGCGGTAGTAAGCACCGACGATGCCCTGTTGATTTTTTCCGCCGTTAAACGGGTCAATCACGCCGAAGCGGTTGAGTCTGCCGGCAAAAATTTCATCAATCGGAACTTCCCCGGACGACGAAAAATTATTGCGCCCGTAGTTGAGTTTGAAACCGACGGCTTGGCTTTCGTCAATTTTATAAGTCGCGTTGCCGGTGAGGTTGTCGCGCCGGTAATTGAGCGGTTTCAAAAAAGGTCCGTTCGTGTATGCGCCTTCGTAGGAGATAAACGATTCGAGTTTTTTGATCTTCGGGCTGTAAGCGAGAAACGTGCGGTAACTGTTGAAACTTCCCGCCGAAAATCGCAGTGTCAATTGCTGCGGCAGCGATTCTTTTTGGTGAATCTGAATCACGCCGAGTCCTGAAAAGTCGCCGAACTGCGCCGAAAACGGTCCGTTGATAACCGTTACGTCCTGTACGAGTTCCGACGACAGACTTTTCAAACTGCCTAAGAAACCTTGCCCGTGTCCCTGCGTGACCTGATTTTGCTGAAAATTATCAACCAAAACCTTCAGTCCGCCGTTGACTCCGCCGTGATCGAGATTAAAGCCGAACCGCCGGATTTCGATGCTCTTGCCGCCGCCTTCGTGCTGCCCGACGCTGATTCCGGCATTGAGAGAATTGATGATTTGGTCGTCGCGGGCGACGAAATTTTTGTTTTTGGTAAAAGCCTCGTCGTTGCGCTGTTCGATTTCCGGTGTCAGCGGATTAGCGCGAATCGTCACGCTTTCGTTGACGGGCGCGATGACGTATGAAGCCTTAATCTGCAAACCGGCAATCGTATCGGTTGCCGAAAAAATTCGAGTTACTGCATTAACATTTTTGCCGAAGAACTTGACCGAAAAGGCTTCGCCCGGAACTTTGACCGAAAATGCGCCTTCCGCATCGGTCGTCGCGCTGATTTTGCCGTCGGGCGCGTCAATCTCGATTGAGACATTCGGCATCAACTCAAACTGCTGCGTGACGACTGTTCCGGTCAAGGTTCGCGTGTTTTGCGCGAAAACGCAGATTCCTGAAACTGTGATGAGCGAAAATGCTAAAAGCATTTTGTAAAAGTTTTTAAGCGCGGCGTTGTTTTTCATACTGGTTTTCATTAAAAGTCAGATGTCATTAATGATTCAAAGTTGACACTTCGATAACACAAAAATAAAATATGTAACACCAAAGATTTTATAATTATTTGGAGAGGTTTGCAAACAATTTCAAATTATTATTTTTCAGCAATGATCGAAGAAGGCAGAGTTAAAAATAACTTGCCGTTTTTGATTCCTTTCAAGCTCAAAAGTTTATGCGCGAGTTCGGTGATGCGTCCGACGTTTCCGCTGAGAGCGAGAATTTCCAGACAATCGTGATGATTGATATGGAGATGCAGCACGGATAAAATCGTCTCGTGGTAATCGTGCTGCACGCCGCCCATTTCCGCCGCCAGATTAGAAGCGTGATGATCGTAAACGAGCGTCAGACTGCCGAGTGCGGAAGTTTCCGCGCCGTATTCGATTTTCTGCTGAATCAACGCTTCACGAATCAAGTCGCGCAGAGCCTCGGAACGCGAAGTGTAACCGCGTTCGCCGATCAAACGGTCGTAATTTTCCAGTAAATCTTGCTCGATGCTGACACCGAAACGGGTAATTTCATTCATATTCGTTTAATTATATGGCTGATTTTCTAATTTCTCTATAACAATCGCGGACGGCTTGAGAAAACTTTCCGCGAAATCAGCTTAACGTCTGAAAAGTTTATCGTTTTCCGGCTGTATGTATGACAAAAAAAGTTGTAGATTCTTAGTAAATTTTTACCCGAAAAAGGCTGGTTAATAATGCTGAATGCAGAAGAAAAAAGGCTCGAAGAAACCACCAATGACGAAAAATGCTGGAAACGCTGGGGCAGTTATCTGAGCGACCGCGCGTGGGGAACTGTCCGCGAAGATTATTCGGCGGACGGCGCGGCGTGGGAATATTTTCCGTTTGAACAAGCCGCGTCCAGAGCGTTTCGCTGGAACGAGGACGGCATCGGCGGCATTTGCGACCGCAAACAGCGGATTTGTTTCGCGCTTTCGCTGTGGAACGGCAAAGACCCGATTTTGAAGGAAAGGCTTTACGGTGTCACGGGCAATCAGGGAAATCACGGCGAAGATGTCAAGGAATATTATTTCTATCTCGACAACACGCCGACGCATTCGTATATGAAATTTCTCTATAAATATCCGCAAGCCGAATTTCCATACGAATGGTTAAAAAACGAAAATCTCAAGCGCGATAAAAATCTGCCGGAATTTGAACTGCTCGACACCGGAATTTTTGACGAAGACAAATATTTCGATGTTTTCGTCGAATACGCCAAAGCCGATTGCGAAGACATCTGCATAAAAATCACGGCGCATAATCGCGGACGCGAATCTGCGCCGCTTCATATTTTGCCGACCGTCTGGTTTCGCAACCGCTGGACGTGGTATGAAAATTCGGTCAAACCGCATCTGCACGAGATTAGCATTGATGCCGAAGGCTTGTCTTTGCTGCATCTGCACGAAGAAAAACGCGGCGAATACTGGTTCGCCTGCGAAGGCGCGAACGAGTTTTTATTTACCGAAAACGAAACCGACAACGCCAAAGTTTTCGGCGGTCAAAACGATTCAAAATACTTTAAAGACGGCATTAACGATTATGTCGTGAGCGGCAAAACCGACACCGTTAATCCGGCAAAAGAAGGCACGAAAGCCGCCGCGCATTACATTTGCGAGATCGCGCCGCAGTCTTCGCAAACGGTCTATCTGCGGCTTTCCAAAGAAAATTTTTATCATCACGACCGCCAAAGCATCACGCGCGGACAATTTATCGCCGGATGCGAAGCCGTCTTTCAAACGCGAATGGCGGAAACCGACGAATTTTACGGGGAAATCATTCCGCAAAATCTCGATTCGGACGAGCAGAATGTGATGCGGCAGGCATTGGCGGGAATGCTCTGGACGAAACAGTTTTATCATTACGTCGTTAAAAACTGGCTCGAAGGCGATTCAAAATTTGCGCCGCCGCCCGCGTCGAGGCTTAAAGGCAGAAATCACGAATGGAAACATCTCTACAACGACGACGTGATTTCGATGCCCGATGCGTGGGAATACCCGTGGTATGCTTCGTGGGATTTGGCGTTTCACTGCATCACGCTTGCGCTGGTTGATTCGGAGTTTGCCAAACAGCAGTTGATTTTGTTTCTGCGCGAATGGTATATGCACCCGAACGGGCAGATTCCGGCGTATGAATGGGCGTTGGGCGACGTTAATCCGCCGGTTCACGCGTGGGCTGCGCTGAGGATTTATCAGATCGAAGCGAAACGCAAAGGCAAAGCCGACCGCGAATTTCTCGAAAAGGTTTTTCATAAACTGCTGCTTAATTTTACCTGGTGGGTCAACCGCAAAGACGAGGAAGGCAACAATGTTTTTGAAGGCGGATTTCTCGGTCTGGATAACATCGGCATCTTCGACCGCAGCAAAAAGCTGCCCGACGGCGGATTTTTGGAACAATCGGACGGGACGAGCTGGATGGCGATGTATTGCCTGAATATGCTCGCCATCGCTTTTGAACTCGCCAAGGAAGACAATGTTTACGAAGATGTCGCCAGCAAATTTTTCGAGCATTTCGTCTATATTTCCGACGCGATGAACAATCTCGGCAACGATAACACCGAGCTTTGGAACGAGCGCGACGGATTTTATTACGACGTTCTGCATCTGGAACACGAGCGCAATATTCCGATCAAAATTCGTTCGATGGTCGGTCTCATTCCGCTGTTTGCCGTCGAAACGCTCGATATGGAATGGCTCAATGAGATGCCGATGTTTAAATCCCGTGCCGAATGGTTTCTCAAAAATCGTCCCGATTTAACCGACACGATCAATTGTATGCAGCATCAGGGCAGAGAATCGCGGCATATTCTGTCAATCGTTACGACCGACAAACTCGAAAGTATTCTGCGCTATATGCTCGACGAAACCGAATTTTTGTCCGATTACGGCATCCGCGCCCTTTCGCGTTTTCACAAAGATCATCCATACACCATTGAGCAGGACGGCGAAACTCTGAGCGTCAGCTACGAACCGGCTGAATCGCGCAGCGGAATGTTCGGCGGCAACTCCAACTGGCGCGGTCCGATCTGGTTTCCCGTCAATTATCTTTTAATCGAATCTCTGCAAAAATTCGATTTTTACTACGGCGATGAAATCTCGGTCGAATTCCCGACGGGTTCGGGCAAAAAAATGTCGCTCTGGGAAGTTTCGCAGGAACTTTCAAAACGCCTCGCCAACATTTTTGTCAAAAACGCGGACGGCAATCGCGCCGTTTACAGCGGCATCGAAAAATTTCAAACCGACGAACATTGGCGCGACTACATTCTTTTTTATGAATATTTTCACGGCGACAAAGGCGCGGGTTTAGGCGCCAGCCATCAAACCGGCTGGACGGGTTTGATCGCCAAACTCTTGCAGCAAACCGGCGAATACAGGCAGGGAAAAGCCGGCGAATATACCGAAACCGGAATGATGGGTTCGGAGAAAAATAATGATGAAACCGACAAAATGGACGTAGATTCAGAGGCAAAATAAAAAATTGTTGATAAAATAAAAATTATGAAAGCAGTAGCAGTAACTCCAAAACAACAAAATACGGTGCGGCTCGTCGAGATGGACAAGCCTGACTTTAAACAAATTAAAGACGGACGCGGCGTTCTCGTCGAAGTTTTGCGCGTCGGCGCGTGCGGCACGGACAGAGAAATCAACAACGGCGAATACGGCGTTGCGCCCGAAGGCTTCGATTATCTCGTTCTCGGTCACGAAAATTTCGGGCGCGTCGCGGAAATCGGCGAAAACGTCAAGGAATTTGCCGTCGGCGATTTCGTCGTGGCGACCGTCCGCCGTCCGGGACACAGTTTTTACGACCAGATCGGCGAACAGGATTTTACGACCGACAGCGAATATTTCGAGCGCGGAATTTCCAGACTGCACGGCTATATGGCGGAATTTTACGCCGAAAGCGCAGATTTTTTAATCAAAATTCCGCCCGCGCTCAAGGAAATCGCCGTTCTGCTCGAACCGTTTTCGATCATCGAAAAAGGTTTGAAACAGGCGAGCGATATTCAGGAACGCTTAAAAATCTGGCGACCGAAAACCGCCGCCGTGTTGGGAACGGGCAGCGTCGGATTGCTGACGGCGATGGCTTTGCGCGTGCGCGGCTACGAAGTTCACGGCTTCGGACGCGATCCGCGCGAAGGCTATTTCAACGCCGAACTGCTCGAAGAAATCGGCGCGACTTACGATTCGACCGCCGAAATTTCCATCACCGATTCGACGAAAAAATACGGCGAATACGATTTGATTTTTGAATGCACGGGTTATTCGCCGATCATCTTCGACGCGATGCAGAGTCTGAACGAAAACGGCGTGTTGATTCTCGCATCAGTGACCGGCGGGAGTCGCAAAACCGACGCTGTTCCGATGGATGTCATCAACCAAAAATTCGTTCTCGGCAACCGCGTGATGTTCGGCACGGTCAACGCCAACCGCGAACATTTCCAACTCGGCGTGCAGGATTTAGCTCTCGGCGAAGCGATGTTCGCCGGTTGGTTCGCCAAAATGATGACGCACAAAATCGAAGGTTTGGAAAATTTCGCGCAGGCGTTCGATATTCTCAACAACGCCGGAAAATACAAAGCCATCAAAGCGTATTTCGAGGTCAACAAAATCTGAACATTTATCAGTTATCAGTTATCAGTCATCACGATTTGACGATTGATAACTGATAACTGATAACTGATAACTGATAACTACAATTATGCCCGAATTTGAAGACGACAGTGCGGTTTTAACCGAAAGCGACACGAAGCTCGAAAAACCGAAATTGTATAAAGTCGTGCTGCACAACGACGATTTTACGACGATGGAGTTTGTCGTTTATATTCTGCAAACCGTTTTTATGCGCTCCGACATCGAAGCCTTCTCGGTAATGCTCAAAGTTCACAACGAAGGCATCGGCATCGCCGGAATATATTCGTATGAAATCGCCACGATGAAAGCCGAAAAAGCGGTCAACATCTCCAAAGCCCACGAATATCCGCTGCTCTGCACAGTTGAAGAAGAATGATCAAACTTAATTTGCAGGACGATCATCAAAGAAGTTTTTAAATATGCTAACCAGAGAATTAGAAGAAACATTAAGCTACGCGGTTGATGAAGCCGTCAAACATAAGCACGAATATGTGACGCTCGAACATTTGTTGTTTGCGCTGCTCGAAGACAATTCGGCGCGGGATATTTTGTTTAATTGCGGCGCGAAGATCGAGGAAATCGGCACGTCGCTCGAACTGTATTTTAAGGATACTTTGGAAAAACTGCCGCTGCACATACAGCAGATGCCTGAGTTGACGGCGACGTTTCAAAGCACGATTCAATACGCGATTTTGCAGGCTGAAGGCAGCGGACAGAAAGCGGTTGACGGCGGCAATATACTCGCCGCGCTGTATCAGGCGGAGCAGAGTTATGCCGTCTATCTGTTGAAACAAAACGGTGTTTCGCGGCTCGACATTTTGAATTATATCGCGCACGGCATTTCTAAAATTGATAATCTGTCTGATTTTGAAGGCGGCGGCGACGGTTTTGAAGACGGCGAATTTGCCGAGGAACGCGCACTCGGCGGCGGACAGAAACGCAAAAAACCGCTCGAATCTTTTACCGAAGAACTCGTCAAACTCGCCTCCGAAGGCAAGATTGATCCGATCATCGGACGCGCGGCGGAAATCGAACGGACGATTCAGGTTTTATGCCGCCGCAAGAAAAATAATCCGCTCTATGTCGGCGAACCCGGCGTTGGAAAAACTGCTTTGGCGGAAGGTCTGGCTCTGAAAATCTCGCAGGGCGATGTGCCGGAAGTGTTGAAGGACGCGAAGATTTTCGCGCTCGATATGGGTGCAGTGTTAGCCGGAACGCGCTATCGCGGCGATTTTGAAGAACGCTTTAAATCAATCATCGTCGAACTTAAAAAGCACGAAAATTCGATCCTGTTCATTGACGAAATTCACACCATCGTCGGCGCGGGCGCGGTTTCCGGCGGTTCGATGGATGCGTCTAATATCTTAAAACCCGCACTTGCCAACGGCGATCTGCGCTGTATCGGTTCGACGACTTTTGCCGAATACAAAGCCGCGTTCGAACGTGACCGCGCACTTGCACGGCGTTTCCAGAAAATCGAAATCGGTGAGCCGACGGTTGATGAAACTTATGAAATTCTCAAAGGTTTGAAGAAATTTTACGAAGAACACCACGGCGTTAAATACTCGGACGAATCGCTAAAAGTCGCGGCGGAACTCGCCGGAAAATATATCAACGACCGATTTTTGCCCGACAAAGCGATTGACGTAATTGATGAAGTCGGCGCGGCGACGAAACTTTTACCGGAAGAATCGCGCCCGAAAGTTATTTCCGTGCAGATGGTCGAAAATACGATTGCGCGAATGGCGAAAATTCCGCCGAAAACAGTTGTTGCCGATGAAAAAGATCGTCTGCAAACGCTGCGACCGGATTTGAAAAACGTCATTTTCGGGCAGGACGATGCGATTGATAAAGTCGTGGACGCGATTCAGATTTCCCGCGCCGGACTCGGACATCAGTCGAAACCGGTCGGTTCGTTCCTGTTTTCGGGTCCGACCGGAGTCGGTAAAACCGAATTGTCGAAGCAGTTAGCGGAACAACTCGGCATCGAATTTATGCGCTACGATATGAGCGAATACGCCGAAGCGCACACGGTTTCGCGGCTCATCGGTGCGCCGCCGGGATATGTCGGTTTCGATCAGGGCGGACTTTTGACCGAAGCGATTATGCGAACGCCGCACGCCGTTTTAGTTCTCGACGAAATCGAAAAAGCGCATCCGAATCTTTTTAATTTACTTTTGCAGGTGATGGATTCGGCGACTTTGACTGACAACAACGGCAAAAAAGCCGATTTTCGCAACGTCATTTTGATTATGACGACCAACGCCGGAGCGCGTGAACTGTCTTCGGGCGGTGTCGGTTTCCGCAATTCGTCGGACACGAAAGGCAACGCCAAAGGCGCAATCGAACGCACGTTCACGCCCGAATTTCGTAATCGTCTCAATGCGTGGGTGCCGTTTAAGGCATTAAATTTGGAAAATATTACGCTGATCGTTGATAAATTTATCAACGAATTAAACGGTCAGTTAGCCGAGAAAAGAGTTTTAATCAAACTCGACGCTGCGGCTAAAAAATGGCTCGCCGAAAAAGGTTTCGATCCGAAATACGGCGCACGTCCGATGGCGCGTCTGATTCACGACAAAATCAAACAGCCGCTCGCGCACGAGATTTTATTCGGAACATTAGTTGACGGCGGCAGCGTCGCGGTTTCAGAAAAAGACGGCGAATTGATATTGGATATGTAAGTTTTATTTTACTCAAATTAAAATAACGAACGTATTAGCGAAGAATTGACAGCCGCCAAAAGGCGCAAAAGACGCAAAGAAGAAAATTAAAAATCTTTTTTTGCGATTTTTGCGCCTTTTGGCGGCGAATTTTTCCGGTATATGCTTGTCTGATAAACTCGTCAAAATAAAAAAAGGCAGACCGGAATCTGCCTTTTTTTATTTGTTCAAAAGCCGTCTTTAATATGCCGCATTAAAAATCAGGTCACTTAAATTTCCCTGAAGATTAACGATTTGCGGAGCAAAAGCATACCGTTTCGACACGACATTTAACGTCACGGACTGTCCGCTTCTGATGCCGGAGAATTGGAAATTGCCGTAAGTTCCGGTTGATGCGCGGTGAACCGTGCCGTCGGCTTCGGTCAAAATAACCTGCGCGTTTTTCAATCCGTTACTGGCGGATGTAAAAACTTTCCCGCTCAGGCTGGCTGCCGCCGCTGTTATGATTGCAGGCGAAGGTGCCGGATTTGAAGCAAATGTTCCTGAACCGGCAGCGGTAAAATCGCGTAAAAAACTTCCCGCACCGGCTGCCAGTGACGGTGAAACAGATGAAAAACTGAGAGACAAATTGCGTGCCGTCGTTAATCCGAAACTGACAAAATCAGAAGTATATGCGACATTGTGATCGGGAGTTGTCGCTGTAATTCCTGCCGAATTTGAAGCCCCGGTAATAGTCGGCGCACTTCCCGAAGGTGAAAAAACAATCGTCAATAAATTAGTTCGCGCCCCGTTGCCGACTCCCGGCATGGTCGGCGTGTCGCGGATTATCCGAACCGTGACGGTTTTATTTAACGGCTGCACGAGATTCGAGCCGGATGTCGAAGTCACCTGCGTCGTATTGGTCGTCACGAACAAATGCGCGTTTTGCGTGCCTTGCAGCGAAGGCTCTAAGCCGGTGACATTTGAAAATAAAAATAAGATTGGCGAACCGCCGCTGATCGAAGCAAAATCCGCACTTGTCGAATTATTCGTCAAAACGAAATCCTGTGAACCGTTGCGCTCGAAAAACTGCGCGAAAGTTGTAGTTTGACCTTTGACTGTCGAAATGGCTGTAAATAGAACGATGACGAAAAGTGCTTTTGAAAACACACTTCCGACAAATTTCGGAGCGAAACTGAAAGTAAACATTAATTCATCCTCTTTTGGTTTTAGATTGGAAACGAAGGAAATTTGGCTGGTTATGTGGGAAGAATAAAAGTGGAAGGACGAAATAAAGCTGCGTCTATTTAAACGATATATTTTCTTGCTATGCTTTGTCAACAATTATTATTTTAAGTTTAATTCGTATTTGATATTTGTTTACCGGCAACACTTGACAAAGTTTTCAAACAATCTGATTTTACGCTCAACCTCAATAAATTATTGAATTTTACTGACAAATCTTGACACTTCCCCGGCATCTTTTCGCGTCGTTTTCTCATCTTATATTTGTCTGAAAAATTAAATTTTAATCCATTCGGACGGAGAAATTATATGTTGAATAAATTTAGAAATTTTTTGATTTTATCATTGGCGGTGATCTCGTTTTCGGTCGTCGGTGTCAACGCTCAGAGTTATTCGGGCGCGAAGTCGGGCAAGACGATTGAGCAGCAGGTTTTCAAGAAAATTTTGAGTCTTCCGCGCTACGAAGTTTTCGATCATATCGCTTTTCAGGTCAATGGCGGAACGGTGACTTTGACGGGCAAGGTTTATAACGCAATCAATAAAGGTTCGGCGGAAAGCGTTGTCAAACGGATTGACGGCGTGACCAATGTCGTCAACAATATCGAAGTGTTGCCGCCGTCGCCGTTTGACGATCAGATTCGCGCCAATACTTATCGCGCCTTAAACAACAGCGGCGGTTTGTCGAGATATTTCTGGGAAGTTAATCCGGCGGTCAGAATTATCGTGGACAACGGGCGCACTTCGCTTGAAGGTTTCGTTAATAATCGAGGCGATTATAATTTGATGAATATCATCGCCAACGGCGTTTTCGGGGCGTTTAGTGTGCAGAATAATCTGGTGATTGATTCGCAGAAAGCACGATAGTTTGAATTTTTAGTTTCCCCTCAAAAAGACTGCGTTAGAAATTAGCGCGGTCTTTTTGTTTTCGGCTTTCTGCGAATATACTTGGAAAGCGATGGAAAAAAAATCTCTCAGCCGTTACGCGTGGTTTTCGATTTTAGCGGCAATCGTCACGATTGCGCTTAAATCGGCGGCGTATTTCTACACGGGTTCGGTCAGTTTGCTGTCGGACGCGATGGAATCTTTTATCAATCTCGCCGCCGCCGCGCTCGCGCTCTGGATGATTAAAATCGCCGCGCAGCCGCCCGACGACGATCACGAATTCGGACACGACAAAGCCGAATATTTTTCGAGCGGCATCGAAGGCGCGTTAATTTTTATCGCTTCACTGAGCATCGCTTACACATCAATCGTCAGACTTTTTAATCCGCAGCCGATTGAAAATCTCGGCTTCGGGATGATTATTTCGCTGGTGGCGACGGCAATCAATCTGTTCGTCGGATTGATGCTAGTCAAAGCCGGCAAGCAAAATCATTCGATCATTCTCGAAGCCGACGGCAAACATCTTTTGACCGACGTTTGGACTTCTGCCGGAGTCGTCGCGGCGATTATTCTCATCAAATTTACGGGCTGGCTGATTCTCGATCCGCTCATCGCGCTCGTCGTCGCCGCGAATATTACCTGGACGGGTTATCAACTTATTCACCGTTCCGCGTTCGGTTTGATGGACACGGTCGTATCGCCCGCAGATTTGGAAAAGGTCACGAACATTCTCGACGGTTACGTCAAAACCGAAAAAATAGATTATCACGCCTTACGTTCGCGTCAGGCGGGCGCGAAAAAATTTATCAACTTTCACCTGCTCGTTCCCGACGAATGGACAGTTCAACGCGGACATAATCTCGCCGAACAAATCGAACAGGAAATCATCGAAGATTTAGGTGAATGCGCGGTTTTTACTCATCTTGAACCGATTGAAGACCCTTTGTCATTTAAAGATTTGGAACTGTTTCGCAATTAACGGGCATTGAATTTCACGCCTCAAAAAAATTAAACAGTCTGAATGCGGGACGCATTCGAGACAGCAGCCGGGACGGACTGCGTTACTTTTAGGTTTGCCTTTTGACTGCCAATCGGTCATCATACTCGTTTGCCTTCGACGGCAATTTTACATCTATGATTTCTACAGAAAAAATACGCAACATCGCCATTATCGCCCACGTTGACCACGGCAAGACGACTTTGGTTGACCAGATGCTTAAACAATCGGGAACTTACCGCGACAACGAAACGGTCGTTGACCGCGTGATGGATTCGATGGATTTGGAGCGCGAACGCGGCATCACGATTATGGCGAAGAACACTTCGGTCAAGTTCGGCGATTACAAAATCAATATCGTTGACACGCCGGGACACGCCGATTTCGGCGGCGAAGTCGAGCGCGTTCTGAAAATGGTTGACGGCATCGTTTTATTGGTTGACGCGGCGGAAGGCTGTCTGCCGCAGACCCGTTTCGTGCTGCGTAAAGCTCTCGAATTAAATTTACCGGCAATCGCTCTGGTTAATAAAATTGACCGTCAGGATTCGCGTCCCGAAGAAGTTTTGGACGAAATTTACGATCTGTTTATTGATCTCGGCGCGGACGACAAACAAATCGAATTTCCCGTGCTGTATTCGATTTCGCGTGACGGCATCGCCAAGAAAAATCTCGCCGACGAATCGAGCAGTTTGATTCCGCTTTTCGAGCAAATCATCGAAACCGTTCCCGCGCCGAAAGCTCTGCGCGACGACTCGCTGCAATTGCTGGTTGCCAACATTGACTACAACGCCTTTGTCGGACGCATCGCCATCGGTCGCATCTATTCGGGCGAAATCTCGAAAAATCAGGAAGTTATCGTTTGCAAACGCGACGGTTCGACGCAGAAAACGCGTGTCAAAGAACTGTTCGTTTTTGAAGAATTAGACCGCGCCGTGACCGAAAAGGCGGGAGTCGGCGAAATCGTCGCGCTCGCCGGATTCGACGACATCAATATCGGCGAAACGATTACGACGATTGAAAATCCGCAGCCGCTGCCGCTGATTAACGTGGACGAACCGACGATTGCGATGATTTTCGCTGTCAACACTTCGCCATTCTCAGGTCTCGAAGGCAAATTCGTGACATCGCGCCAGATTAAAGACCGACTCCAAAAAGAATTACTCGGCAACGTCGCTCTGCGGGTCGCCGAAACCGATTCGCCGGACAGTTTTCGCGTTTCCGGTCGCGGCGAATTACAGCTTTCGATTTTGATCGAAATGATGCGCCGCGAAGGTTTTGAATTGCAGGTTTCCAAACCCGAAGTCATCACGCGCAAAGATGAAAAAACCGGCGAAACTCAGGAACCGATTGAACTGGTCGTGATTGACGTGCCGGACGATTTTATCGGCGTAGTGACTGAAGCGTTGGGACGCAGAAAAGGTCAGATGACTAAAATGATTAACAACGGCACGGGTCGCGTTCGTCTCGAATACGAAGTTCCATCGCGCGGTCTGATCGGTTTTCGCGGCGAATTTTTAACCGAAACGAAAGGCACGGGCTTGCTCAACACTCTGTTTTTGCGCTTCGATAAATGGCAGGGCGATTTGAAAGGTCGCGGCACGGGTTCGCTCGTTTCCGACCGCATCGGCGAAGCGACGAACTACGCGCTTTACGCTTTACAGGAACGCGGCACGCTGTTTATCAAACCGCAGACGAAAGTTTACGAAGGAATGCTCGTCGGCGAAAACGCCCGTGCGGTTGATTTGGATGTCAACGCGATCAAAGAGAAAAAGCTGACCAATATGCGAACGACCTCGACCGACGAAGCGATGCGTCTCGTTCCCGTCAAAGAAATGTCGCTCGAACAGGCGTTGGAATTCATCGCCGACGACGAACTGGTCGAAGTCACGCCGCAAAACATCCGTCTTCGCAAGCGCGTTTTGAAACCGAACGAACGTCCGAAGAAACAGATTAGTTAATAAATTCAGATAGGAATTAATAGCCGCGAAGAGGCGCGAAAAAAGATTTTAATTTTCTTTTTTCGCGCTTTTTCGCCTTCTACGGTTATTGGTCTTCAATCACGCTCACCTCGAAACCGCGTTTGGTAAATTCGGTTTCGAGTTCCCGCCGCAGACATCCGCAGGAATTTTCGCACTCGCACAGGAGCAGACAATTTAGTTCAAATTTTTCGATTATTCTGATTCCTAAAATCGCGTTCTGCATTTCCGGTTTGCCCGTTCTCGAACGCCGCGTGGTCAGCGCACCAATGCGGCGATATTTACTTTTGAGCAGCAATTCCAGATATTCGCGCCGCCATTGAATGTCCGCCGTTTGCGTATTTTCGCGCACATCTACCAACACTGCATTTAGCTTTGCGAGTAATTCCGGCAAATCTTCGACTTGATGATTGAAACTGCCGGTCGCGTATATTTTGGGCGGAGATTCGTTCATAAATTTAGAGGTTAAAGAAAGAATTGAACACGGATTAGGCGGATTGGACGGATTTGGGCGGATTTTTTTCCAATATTTCTTCGGCTGTTAATTACAGACATTCTTCTTAATCGCTTTCGAGCAATTGTTCAGGATTCTCAGCCATTTGCGGCGTGTCGAGAGCTAACACTTTCCGCATTTTTTCCATATCGAGTGCGCCTTCCCATTTGGCGACGACCATTGCGGCGACACCGTTGCCGATTAAATTAGTAATGGCGCGGGCTTCGGACATAAAACGGTCAATGCCGAGCAGCAGCGCGAGACCGGCGACGGGAATCGTGCCGACCGACGCAAGCGTCGCGGCGAGCGTGATAAAACCGCTGCCTGTCACGCCAGCCGCGCCTTTGGAAGTCAATAACAAAACGCCGAGAATCGTCAATTGCTGTCCGAGCGTGAGCGGAACATTGGTTGCCTGTGCGACAAAAACCGCCGCCATTGTCAGGTAAATCGAAGTGCCGTCGAGGTTAAACGAATAACCCGTCGGGACGACCAGACCGACGACCGACTTTTCGCAGCCGATGTTTTCCATTTTGGCAATCATTCGCGGCAAAGCGGCTTCCGACGACGAAGTGCCGAGAACGATCAGGATTTCTTCCTTGATGTAGCGCAAAAATTTGAAGATGCTGAATCCGGCGAGCCGCGCGATTGTTCCCAAAACGAAGACTACGAAAAAGATGCAGGTGATGTAAACGCAGAGCATCAACTTGCCGAGATTATAGAGCGAACCGATGCCGTATTGACCGATGGTAAACGCCATCGCGCCCAATGCTCCGAGCGGCGCGAGATACATTATCATCCGAATAATGTTGAAAAAAATCTGCGACAGACGCTCAATCGCTTTGACGATGCCCGCGCCTTTTTCGCCGAATTGGGAAAGCGCAACGCCGAACAAAATCGAGAACAATAAAACCTGCAAAATCTCGCCGCCGGCAAACGCTCCGACGACCGTTTCGGGAATCGCGTGAAGAATAAAATCGGTCGTCGTCAGCGATTTTGCGCCCGTCGTGTAAGCAGCGACTGCCGAAGCGTCGAGCGTCTGCGCGTCAGCGTTAATGCCCGCGCCGGGTTGGACGAGATTGACGACGATCAATCCGATGGCGAGCGCGAAACTCGAAACCAATTCAAAATAAACGAACGCTTTCAGCCCGACGCGCCCGACGGTTCGCAAATCGCTGACTTTGGCGATGCCGCTGACGACCGTCGCAAAAATCACCGGCGCGATCATCATTTTGATTAATTTGATAAACCCGTCGCCGAGCGGTTTGAGCGCGACGGCAAAACCCGGAAAAAAATATCCGAGCAAAACGCCGACTGCAATGGCGAATAAAACCTGCGCGTAGAGGTGTTTATAAATCGGTGTTTTGGTTGTTTCAATCGGCATTTTAATTCGTTGGTTGAGGGCATTATGACACAGGCGGCGCGAATTTTTGAAAGTCTTTTGACAACTTTATCGCCGGTCACTTGCGAGTTTTCACGGCAGTCCGAATTTGTTTATCGCCGCAAACGCGCTAATCTTGAATGAAATATTTTTATTCAAACAGAGGAAATTTTATGCAATACAGACAATTAGGCGACAGCGATTTGAAGGTTTCGGAGATTAGTTTGGGATCGTGGATGACATATTCGGGCGGCGTTGAACGGTCGGCGGCTGAGGCTTGCGTGGCAAAGGCGTTTGAGGTCGGGATTAATTTTATTGACACGGCGAATGTTTACGGCAAAGGCGCGTCGGAAACTTTTTTAGGCGAGGTTTTGAAGGATCGTCCGCGTGATTCCTACGTTTTGGCGACGAAACTCTATTTTCCGATGACTGACGAAGATTCGGGACTTTCGCGCATCCAGATTCACAAACAGTTAAACGATTCACTCGAACGTCTGCAAACCGATTATGTTGACCTTTATCAATGTCATCGCTACGACGAAAAAACGCCGCTTTCGGAAACGATGATCGCACTTTCGGAAGTCGTGCAGGAAGGCAAAGCGCGTTATATCGGTTTCAGCGAATGGAGCGCGGAGCAAATCAAAACGGCGGCGGAAATGGTCGGAATGGTCAAATTCGTGTCGAGTCAGCCGCAATATTCGATGTTATGGCGCGAACCGGAAGCGGAAGTTTTTCCCGTCAGCGCGGCAAACGGCATCGGTCAAATCGTCTGGTCGCCGCTCGGTCAGGGCGTTTTGACGGGCAAATACAAGGTCGGGCAAGACATCCCGAAAGATTCACGCGCGGCTAACGATAAGATGAATGTTTTTATCAATCGGCTTTTGGACGAGAAAATTCTCTCGGCGGTCGAAAAATTAAAACCGCTTGCCGAAGCCGAAAATCTCTCGATGGCACAGTTGGCGTTAGCTTGGGTTCTGCGCGACGAGAGAGTTTCATCGGCAATCATCGGCGCAACCAAACCCGCACAGATCGAAGATAACGCCAAAGCGTCGGGCATAAAATTGTCGGCGGAAACACTGTCGTCAATTGATATGGTTTTAGAAGGTATTAAATAAAGTATGTTTCTCAAATTCGCCGCCGCTTTATTTTTCATCATAATTTTTAATTTTTCCGTTCTGCCGCAAATGCTTTCGGTGCGCGACATAATGCGCGAGCCTTCGATTGCCGGAATGCGTCCCGAAGCGGAAAAACTTTCGCCCGACGGGAAATTTGTCGTTTACGCTTGGAACGCCGACGGCAGAGAGCCGCGCAATTTGTATATCGTCAGCACGAACGGCGGCGAATCGCGTATTTTGGTTGATGCCGCCCAAAATTTCGAGCAAAAAACGCCCGCGCCCGAAAGCAAATTGAATTACGGCTTGAACGTCCGCGACGATTTCACCAAAGCGCGTGAAAAAAACTTGGGCGGCGTGGATATTTCGCCCGATTCAAAACGCATTTTGTTTTCGCAAAACAGCGACATTTACGTTTTGAATTTGGACGACAAAACTTTAACGCCGCGTCGTATCACACGGACGCAAGGCTTTGAAGGCGGAGCGCGTTGGCTGACTGATGACAGTATTTTATACAGTTCGGGCGGCAATTATTTCGTCTTGAATACGCGTGAAACTTCACTGATTCAGGTGACGAAAGAAGCGAATCCGGCGGCGTTCGCTTCGATTTTCGGGGTTGAGGCGACGAAAGACGGGAAAATGCTCGCGTATATTTTGAGCGACGGCTCAAAGCAGAAAGCGTTGTTTGTGCCGAATTACTTGGACGAATTCGTGCAGGCAAATTCGACGCGCCGGGGATTTACCGATCAGAAAGTTTACGCCGCGCCGACTGACGGCAGCCGCGAGAAACCGTTTGAAATCAATCTGCCGAAAGCCGAAGGCGCGAGCTACGTTCGCAGTTTGAATTGGGCGGCGGACAATCGTTCGCTCGTCGTTGACCGCGTTGATAAAGATTTGAAACGGCGGCAGTTATTTTACGTTTTCCACGTCGGCGGCAAAGACGAACAGACGATTTTATTAACGGAAGAAACGGACGAGAAATGGATCGGCAGTCTTTCGCGTATCGTCGAGGCGAATCCGAAAGACAA
The DNA here is from genome assembly GCA_965247235.1 of Pyrinomonadaceae bacterium. Taxonomy (GTDB): domain Bacteria; phylum Acidobacteriota; class Blastocatellia; order Pyrinomonadales; family Pyrinomonadaceae. The sequence goes on along the minus strand of OZ252004.1, from coordinate 2,905,735 downwards.
TTCGCAGATTTTGTTCGCCTCCGAAAAAGACGGTTTCAATCATTTATATTTGGCGACGCTCGAAAAACGGCAAGCCGCGCCAAATCCGACAGGCGAAATTCGTCAGGAAAACCCTTTGAACGCAGGTTTTTCCGGCAAAGTCGAAATCAAACAACTGACGAAAGGCGCGTTTGAAATTGATTGGGCGAAGTGGATTGCCGACGGAAAACAAATTATTTTTTCATCAACCGAGCAAAATATGGCTGAACGGGAATTTTATCTTTACGATATTATTTCAAACAATAAAAAAGATTTTTTTTCAGGATTTCCGCGAAACGGTAAAGATCCTCGTGATGCCGGAATGAAGATTAACGCGCAACTTTCAAAAGATATTTCAGAACCGACTTTGCTTTTTGAAAATTCAAGATGGAACGAGCCGACTGAGCTTTTTGCTATTAAAGTTCTAAAGAACCGAGCGGTAAATGGTTTTCCTTACCGAATTACAAATACGACTCCGCGAACTTTCGACAAAATAAAATGGAATGAACCAAAGTTTATTGATATTCCGGCGCGAGACGGCAAACCGATTAAATCGAAAGTTTACACGCCCGCCGATTTTGATAAGTCGAAAAAATATCCGATGGTGATTTTCGTTCACGGCGCGGGTTATCTGCAAAATACGATTAACGGCTGGAACAATTATTACCGCGAATTTATGTTCAACGAGATGCTGACAAACAAAGGCTACATCGTTTTGGACGTTGATTATCGCGGTTCGGCGGGTTACGGGCGCGATTGGCGGACGGACGTTTACGATTTTTTGGGCGGTAAGGATTACGAAGACGAACTCGACGCGATTGATTACGCGGTTAAAAATTACGCGGTTGATGCCAAAAAGATCGGCGTTTACGGCGGCAGTTACGGCGGATTTATGGCGGAAATGCTGGCGTTTCGTTCCGATAAAATAAACTGCGCCGCCGCGCTTCGTCCGGTCGCCGACTGGAAAAATTATTATTATTCGTCGCCGGTTTACACGGCGGAACGTCTCGGATTTCCCGACAAAAACGCCGAAGGCTACAAACGCTCGTCACCGATTTCATACGCCGAAAAACTCGATAAACCTTTATTAATTCTGCACGGTTTGGTTGACGATAATGTTCCGGCGCAGGATTCGATGCAGTTAGTTGAAAAATTAATCCGGCTCGAAAAAACAGACTATTTCGACGAAATGATCTACCCGTCGGAAAGTCACGGTTTCGTCAGACCGACGAGTTGGACGGACGAATACACGAGAATTTTGAATTTCTTTGAAAAAAACTTAAAATAACTGTGAACTGTGAACTGTGAGTGGTGAGTGAAAGACTAGTGATCGTTTTTCTTTGATTCGTCACTCACCATTCACCACTCACAATTCACACCTAAATTATGAGAATATTAATCACCGGCGGCGCGGGTTTTATCGGTTCGCATTTGTGCGAAAGACTTTTGGCGGAAAATCACGAAGTCATCTGTCTCGACAATTTTTTTACAGGGCGCAAAGAAAACGTCTTTCATTTGATGGACAATCATCGTTTCGAGTTGATTCGCCACGATGTGACCGAGCCGATTTATCTCGAAGTTGACCAGATTTATAATCTCGCGTGTCCGGCTTCGCCCGTTCATTATCAATTTAATCCGGTCAAAACCGTTAAAACGAGCGTGATGGGCGCGATTAATATGCTCGGTTTGGCAAAGCGTGTGCGGGCGCGGATTTTGCAGGCTTCGACTTCGGAAGTTTACGGCGATCCGCTGATTCATCCGCAAACCGAAGATTATTTCGGCAACGTCAACACGATTGGTTTGCGTTCCTGTTATGACGAAGGCAAGCGCGTCGCCGAAACGCTGTTTATGGATTATCATCGGCAGAACGATGTGGACACGCGCATCGTTCGTATTTTCAACACTTACGGTCCGCGAATGCTCGAACACGACGGGCGTGTCGTATCAAATTTTATCGTTCAGGCTCTGCGCGGCGAAGATTTGACGATTTACGGCGACGGGAAACAAACTCGCTCGTTTTGCTACGTTGACGATCTGGTCGAAGGCATTATGCGTTTGATGAACGCCGAAGAAGACGGCGAAAACGACCTTCATCTGCCGGTCAATATCGGCAATCCGGGCGAATTTACGATGAACGAACTGGCTCACGAAGTCGCGGCGGCAACCGGCAAAAATATCAACATCAAACATCTGCCGCTGCCGCAAGACGACCCGAAACAGCGTCAGCCGAATATCGAACGGGCGCAAAAACTTTTAGGCTGGCAGCCGACCATTCCGCTCAAAGAAGGTTTGGCGAAAGCCGTCGCTTACTTTGCGGAAAGAGTCAAAACATCGGACAATAAAACGGCGGCGGGATAAAAGTATGGAAAACGAGGAAAGATTCAGACGCATCGAAGAAGCGACTTTGATGATGAAAGATTTGATTGTCAGACACGAAGATAGATTGGACAATCAGCAGGAAAGTTTAAGCAATCATTATTTATTTCTGGAAAAAGAACGCGAAGAACGCGAAGCCTCGCGCAGGGATTTTGAATTTAAGCTCAACGCTTTGATTGACGCACAGATGCAAAATGAAATCGGCATCAGACAATTAAAAGAAGCCTCGCAATCGCACTTGCAGAGAATCGAAAAACTTGAAAACAATTAGTATATGAAAATTTTAATTACGGGCGGCGCGGGCTTTATCGGTTCGCATCTCGCCGACAAATTTATTAAAGACGGACATACGGTAACGGTGATTGACGATCTTTCGACCGGACAATATTCAAATGTCGCGCATCTCGAAGACGGTGAAAATTTTCGCCTGATTATTGATACGGTTTTGAATGAACGGCTGATGGAAGAATTGATCCGCGATGCCGACAGAGTTTTCCATATGGCGAGCGCGGTCGGCGTTCGGCTGATTATGGAACAGCCGGTTAAAACCATCGAAACGATTTTTCACGGCTCCGACATCGTGTTGAAATACTGCGCCCGTTTTCGCAAACGTGTGCTGATTCCTTCGACTTCGGAAGTTTACGGCAAAGGCACGAGTGTGCCGTTTCGTGAAGACGACGATATTCTGAAGGGTTCGACCTCGAAACATCGCTGGGCGTATGCCTGCGCCAAAGAATTAGACGAATTTCTCGCGCTCGCGCATTGGAAGGAATCGCGTCTGCCGGTCGTCGTCGTGCGGCTTTTCAACACCGTCGGACCGCGCCAAACCGGACAATACGGAATGGTCGTGCCGAATTTCGTCAAAGCCGCCGTTAAAAATACGCCTTTGATTGTTCACGGCGACGGCGAACAGTCGCGCTGTTTCGGTCACGTTTCCGATGTCATCGAAGGTTTGTCGAAACTGCTCGAAACGCCGGAATGTTTCGGTCAGGTCATCAATATCGGCAACGCCGAAGAAGTGACGATCAAAGCATTGGCGGAAAAAGCCATCGAAATGACGGGCAGCACGAGTTCCATCGAATATATCCCGTATTCCGAAGCCTACGGCGAAGGTTTTGAAGATATGCGCCGCCGAGTGCCGAGTTTGGACAAAGCCAGCCGTTTGATCGCTTATCAGCCAACTAAAACGCTGACTGACATCATCAATGATGTAGCGAACCAGTTTCGTGAAGAATTAAAAACCGAATCTGCCGGAGCTTAAAAGTTTGGTCTGAAATCAGCAAAAACAGCCGCGAGCAGTTTCAGAACTGTTTTGCGGCTTTTGAATTAAGATAATGATGAAAAGAGTAATTTTATTAACGACATTTTTAATAATTTCGAGTTTTAACGCCTTTGCTCAAGGCGGCGGCGTGAAAGGCAAAGTTCGTAACCCGAAAGATCAGGCTCTGCCGAATATTACGGTGACAATCAGACGGGACGGCAAGGATTTAAAAAGCACGACGACCGACAGCAAAGGCAGATTCGAGATCAGAAATCTCGCCGCCGGAACTTATAATCTCGTTTTTGAAGGCAAAGGTTACGGCGCGGGATTGTTGTCGAATGTCGAAGTTAAAGATAAGTTACGCGAATTGCCCGACCGTTTGGTTTTGACGATTGATAAAGGATCGCAGACGATTATCGTCGGCAGTATTTTCAATCAGGACGGGCGCAGCATCACGGGCGCACAAATTACGCTCGAACTCATCAACAGCGACGGTTCGACCAAAAAACTTAGAGAATCATATTCGGATGTCAGCGGCGAATTTGCCTTTCGTCAACCCGAAGGCGCGGCACACTACCGCATCAACGCCAAATTTAAAGACGCAACCGGCAGCAAGGAAATCGAAGTTGACAGCGCGGCAATCTACCGTCTGGCAATCACTTTGAAGATCGAAAATTAAAAGTTAAAAATTAAAAATTAAAAAATTTAAGAGCTAAGAATTCAATAAATCAAAAAATTCAAAACTAAGAATTGATTGCCCCGGTTTATAACTTTTAATTTTTAATTTTTAATTTTTAATTAATTTACCGTTTCGGAAATTTCTTCCGCCGTTTGGATTTCGATGGTGCCGGAATCGGTGACGATGAGCGGAAATTCCTGCAAAATCCCGGTGTTTGCTAATGTCTGCACCCAATAAGTTCCTGCCGACGGGAAAACCACATTAACAAAAAAACTGACGTTATCGGCAAAACCTCCGGGCGCGAGTTCGATGCCGGTCGGCTGCGAGGTGACGACCTGAGTTTGTTTGTCGGGCGATAAAATCCGCACTTCGGTCTGATACTGACCGTCGCCGCGCCAATGATTGACGACGGCAAATTTAATCAGCGAAACGGGCAGTTTTTCAACCATTATATTTTGAAAAATGCCCATCAGAGATATTTTATTGCCGATCTCGAGCCGCACATCATCACACAAAAGCGTGTAAACGAGTTGTAAATTTTCAGTTGGCATAAGTTTTTAAAATGGAAAATGGAAAATGGAAAATGGAAAGCTGAAGAAAGAAAATAAAAATCGAATATAAGGAGATGAAATCTTTTTTCTTCGGTTTTTAATTTTCCATTTTCCACTTTCCACTTTCCATTTTCTACGCTGCTTTGTGCGCCTTGAACCACGCCTGCAATTTTGCCCACGCGTCGTCGGATGATTCTTTGTTGTAACTTTCTCGATAATCGGCGTGAAATCCGTGTTTAGCGTTCGGAAAAACGACGATTTCCGAGCCTGATTTGCCTTTTTTCAGTTCATCCTGCATTCGCTGAACCGCGTCCTGCGGAATTCCCGTGTCGAGTCCGCCGTAAAAACCGATCACCGGAACTTTCAAATCTTTGGCAATGTCAATCGGGTAAACCGGCTGCAAAGGATTTTTCGGCGCGTTGGCTGACGGCGTTAAAGGTCCATACCACGCCGCGCCCGCGTCCACTTTCGGATTATGCGCCGCGTAAAGCCACGTTTGCCGTCCGCCCCAGCAGAAACCCGTGACCGAAAGTTTTTTGGTCTCGCCGTGATTCTTTTTCGCCCACGCAACCGTCGCGTCGAGATCGGTCAAAACCTGCGCGTCGGGAACTTTGGAAACGACATTGCCGATAATATCGCGGATTTCCTTCATCTGCGTGACATCGCCCTGACGCGCGTAGAGCGACGGCGCGATTGCCAAGAAGCCGAGTTTGGCGAAACGGCGGCAAACGTCCTGAACCCATTCGTGAACGCCGAAAATCTCGTGAATCACCAAAACGGTCGGAAACTTTTTGTTTTTCGTGTCGGGCATCGCGCGATACGCCGGAATCATGCCGTCGGCGACCGGAATTTTGACTTCGCCCGCCGTCAAGCCGTTCGCGTTGGTCGTAATTTTAGTCTGCGCCGCAATCGGCGAAACGGCGGCGGCAAAAACGCCCGCCAAAATCGAAGTCACGAAAAATTCACGGCGATCCAGACGCGGCGCAGCAGGAATCAGGCTGATAATATCTTCTTTCATTAAAAAATCTCCTTATAATTTTTGCTATATTTCAGAAAATTGAAAAGTCGGTCAAAAGCTAATCCTGACAAATAAAGGCATTGTCTTTTCACTTCGTAAAAACTTTCGATCAATATTCGCTTTAGCTTAGATTTTTACTTTTCCTTTGGCTGAGGTCAAGAGTATAATCGGATAAATAAAGAGAAAACCTGCCGAGGCGAAGCGAACCCGGGATTTTTTGTTTGATTGAATTTTATTTAAACGGTGAATCGAAATGATGTTGTATGCGCTAATCTGTCTTTCCCTGATTTTGGCAAGCCTCACGGGTTTGCAGTTTCTCTATATGTTTTACCTCGACCGTCTGCACAATTCCCACAAAATCCGTCTCCGCGAACTCGAAAAACGCTGTCAATATCTAACCAAAAAACTCGACGAAGCCGAAACCCGGCTCGCCCATCAAGGCGAAATGATTAACTTTTTCGACGAAGAAACCGGCGAAACAGAAGAAGTTTGGGCTGACGTGATTGACGAAAAATAAAACTTTGCCGCTTCTGCAAAATATTCGAGCCGCTCATTATTTTGTCCTGTTCTCTTCGCAGACAATCTCTAAACCTTCATAAACAAGTCGTCTCCAACAGATATTCCTTAATCTAAAAATCTAATCTTTGCCGAATAATTCTCCAATTTCACCAAAATGCCGGTAACGTCACTCGATGTATCAATAACAAAGTAAATGTATTGAGCGTTGGTTACTTTCGGCACATTCAATCTTTATTTTTACTGAAGATTGATTCAGTTGCGTATGTTTTAAGTAAATATCACCTTTAAATCGAGTGTTTTAAGAAACATTAATAATTTTTTATAAATTTTTAAGACTTCGATCTATTCACTCGGATAACATTCCAGAAGTCGCTAAATCAGCAAGTTCCGATACTACAAAATCCGCGCGGTTTGGAGCAGTCAACAAGGCTGATGCTTTCGGCTGGCAAAAATTATATGTGTCAACTCAAGCGAGGGCGATTTAACTAAAAATACCGATTTTCAGAATAAACACCTGCAAATTATTCAGGAAGCCAAAAATTAATGAAGCAAATTTCTTGCAGCTAAAATACACCCGCCGGTTGAGGCGGAGACAATTTTAGGCAAATTCAAAGTTTGCCTTTCTCGAGAAGCCTTAAAACTCCGGTTTTTATCGCTTCATACAAAATTACGGCGACGGCAAAAATGCTGTTTGTCAAAAATCAGAGGAGAAATCTTTATGCGGAAAAAGACCGCCTTGTTATACGTTTCGGCAGTTATCGGTTCGCTCAGTCTGGCAGCTTTTGCAGCTTCACCGGCTTTTGTGAACGATGTTTTAAGTTCAATCAAACAAACTTCGGTTTCAAGAATTTTCTTCGCTCCCGAAGTCAAACCCGTAAATAAAAATAAACCGGTTAAATCCCAGCCGGAAGACAGCCGGTCGGCATCAAATATTCCCGACCGGATAATTTATTTAATCTTTTTTAATCACTTAGTTACCTACCGTCAACATTTGGAGGAGCCGGCAGCAAGAGGCGAACAACCGCTCGATTACAAGGCTTCCTTCAAAAAAGAGATGACTCTTGACGACGCGCAAAGCGATTATATGTTTCAAATCGCCCAGGACTGCCTCAACGAAATCGCTCCTTTAGATCAAAAAGCTCAAGACATTATCGCAAACGCACAGGTTGAATTTTCGGAGAAGGGACAAGCTCCGACGGATCCGCCTCAGTCTTTGGCGGAATTACAACAGCAAAAAGACGAAACCGTCCTGCGCTACCGTGATACGCTGCAAAGTTTTTTAGGCGATGTAAAATTTGCCGAATTTAATCAAACGGTAAATCAGGAAATCGCTCCGCAAGTGACCATAATCAACGATCAAAAAGGAGGAGCGAAATGAAAATCAAATTAACCTTGCTCTTTTTGCTGGTATTTTTCGGGAGTTTTTTAACCTCAGTTCACGCGCAAAGCGGTTACGGCTATTCACTTCTGAGAACTTATACAAACGCCAATCAAAACCAGTCAATTCACGCTGAATCGGGAACCATTTTAGATTACGGTTACGCATACTATTATGATCCCGGATTAGAAGCGACCGTCTATAAAAATTCTTATGTTTTTCTGCATCAGGACAGAGTCCTCGCGCCCGGCTATACCGGCATCATCCGGTATCTGGATACGGAAGCCGCATTCGATGATGTTTTCCGGCTTCACACCGACCACTACGTCGGGGCATACAGGTATTACACGACCAGTCAGGGACCGCGATATGTTGATTACTTCGGCTTGAATTATTACAGCGGAAATTACCCGTCGCCATACGGTTTTTTACAAGGTCCGACCGGCTACTATTATTACCGGATTTATAAAGTGGCGACTACGCAGGTGCAGTTGACGATTCCCCGACCGCCGCTGCATTTAGCAAGCATTGATCAGACGGGATTCCCGCCCGGAACAAATCTTGTGACTTCGCTTCGCGGCACCGGTCTTTTCGGCAGCGGGCAAAGCGTCCATGTGAGCGGCAGCGGCGTAACGGCGCGTGTGCGACCGAATCAGTTGCCGAATACGATTGAGGTTTTGGAAATTGAAATTGACATTGACGATAACGCCGCGCGTGGCGACCGGCAGTTGACTCTGACCGTCGGCGGCGTGACCAGCAACGCGATCACCTTCCGTGTCGGTGACAATTCACCGCTGATTACCGATATGACACCGCCGCAAGGCAACACCGGCGATAACGTGACCGTCACGATCACGGGCAGTCATTTCGGCTTTAATCCCGAATTATTAGTGGACGGCGCGGGCGTTCACGCAACAATTTTACAGGGAGCGACAACGACGCAAATCCGAGCCGTGATGTCGATTGCCGATGCGACTTATATAGGAGATCGCGGCGTAACGGTCAAATCACACGGCTATTCGGGCAACGGTTTTCAGCAGGTTCCCGGCACTTCCGATACGAGCAATGCGGTAGATTTCAATGTTACTGCACCGCAGCCCAAGGTTACATATCCCGACATCGGTTCAATCGAAAAAGGGACAATTAAAATAATTACTGTGCTTATCGAAAGAGTTCCTGATGGTATCGAAACCAGATTCAATTTTATAAATCAAACTGAACATCAATCAACCGATCCGGATAAACATTGGATTAGCGGCGAAGCCAGATTTGATGACGGTTCTGAAAACGGGCTGACAGAGTTTACAGTTACGGGTAGCGGAAATAAACAACTTATGATTCGCGGTTGGCAGCGCAGCAGTTCAAAGAACAACGTCGAACTGCAAGCGACACTTAACAACGGTGACACCAAGAAAAAATCATTCACGGTTTCGAGCGTCGAATTTCTCGAAAAAGATGAATGCACCGGATACGACGGCGTAGAGTTCAAAAGGAACAACACTATTCAAGACCGATATATTTTCGTTCCAAAAAGCGGCAGCAATCAGGTCAAAGCAAGAGTTATTCCCTCCGGGGCAACAGGTGATTTTAAATTCGTATCCAGCGATACGGCTAATTTTACCATTTCGCCGGCAACGGTTAACAGCACCAGCGAACAAGTTATTACGCTAACGGCTAATGCTTCTGTGGGCAGAAATGTTCAAATCACCGTCAAAGGAAATAATAACGATGCCTCGAACAGATACGCAGAATTTATAAATCCCAAGGTTTTGACGAGATTGGAAAAGAAAGTAGTGATGTATGCCGTGACCGAGAGCAATGATGATGTTAAAGCAATTCCCATTGGACAAGGACAGCCGAATCATACGGCATACGTTGTTTTGAATGGTCCGAATGGCGTTCTGGATACGACACCCGACGGTGATGATAATCTGAGCATCACACCTTATTATGAGCGTCCGCCCGACCAGCGCAACAATCCGAGGTTATGGCGTGTGCTGACGGGAACGGATGGTATTTTAGATACGCCGTTAAAAGGCGACGATCAAATGTATGTGCCGGGAAGCGCGGCGCAGGCTGATTTGTATAATCCTATTCCGATTGTCGGAAACGGAACGCCAAACGCGACTTGCATCACGAGCGGCGCAAATAATTTTCTCGACACCATAGATAGAGGCGGAGACGATCAAGAAACTGTTGATCCGAACAACAGCGCATTAAAAGTCGTCAACGCCGGAGCAAACGGCAGATGTCAGACCGATAACAACGACCACGACATTTCTCCGCCGAGTTTGCCGAGCGTTACGGAAGTTCAAAATTACCTGAACAATACAACTTGGGGCAGGCAGGCGAACATCTACTTTACAGTGACCAGAGGACAGGATTTTACAGTTAATTTCGATTTGGATCGGGATAGAGAATTTAACGAAGCACCAACCCCTCCCAGTCGTATTTCTAATGAGGCTGCAGCGATAAGAAATTTTCGAAACGATGGAACGGCACTCAATTTATATTACTTTGGAATGCTGATCAAGCCGACAATTTCGACTAGTCCAAGACCAACTGCATATAGCTATTTCCCGCTTGAATCCGGTTGGTTTGGAACGCAGGGATTAGCTAAACAAACTGCTGCCCACGAAATTGGACATTTGTTGGGACGAACAGGTCCGACACCTTTGGATTCACACAGTCCTGTGGGAGAAGATTATTATCCCGATTTGATGTATCCAACGTATTTACCTGCAATTAACCAATGTCGTGTTCGAAATCCAGATTGGAGCAAGGTTAATAATTAGAGATAGAATAAGGAGAATTATGAAAAAAAGTTTAACAGTTCAAATTTTATTGATGGTTTTCTGTATAGCTGTTTCAGCTCAAAAAGATTGGCGGCGTTTTGAAGAAGAAGCGATACAGCAAAAAAATGTCAATTCCAAGAAAAAGGTTGATTTGGAGCAGATACTCAAACAATCCATTATTGCCAGAAAACTGAATGCCGATATTGAATCGGGCAAACCCGATGCGGTTTATGAGGCAACTTTAACCGCTGACAAATCACTTATTCCATATCTGAAATGGCTCATCAAAGATGAAAGTAGAATTATTGATCATTCAAGGGATGATTTTCAGGCGCAGGTGTTGCTCATCAAATTAGGAGACAAGGAAACTTATCAACGCATTCTTGATGATCTTAATTCTTCTGATTTGATGGTGCAGGATGCAGCAATTAGAAAACTCGGTCAGGTGAATACAAAATCGACAATTAAAAAATTATACGAATTGCTTGATGATGAATCACCGCGTAGTTTTCCGGATGCCGATGATGCGGGTTATGCTTTTGGCAGTAAATCAGAAGCCGCCAGATACGCATTATCACTAGCAGTTGAAAATCCGCCTATCAAGAAAGGAAATACAGGCGGTTCAGTTCAACTATGGAAAGACTGGTTCAAAATACATAAAAATCTGATTGAGTAAAAACTATACTTTAGAAACATCAAGCAAGCTATGAGATGAAAAGCGTGGAAGGATATTTGAACAAGTATCTTTCCACGTTTTTTCAAAAACGTGCAAAATATTTTCAAAATAATGTCGGCTGATCGCATAGTCAAAATGCAATAATCAGCGGGCAGGCAGATTGAGTGAATGGCGGCGGATTCGTCCGCAGTAAAGAGAAATACCGGCAGCGATTTCAGATTTTTTCGTAATACAAACCTCGTCCGAATCAAACAGCGATAAAATTTAAGGTGTCAGCCATTTGGTTTCGAGTTCGCCGTTTTCCTGCCAGGTGAAAAGCGAGCGGCGATGTCCGCGCACGTTCATTTCCAAGCAATCTATTTCTTCGATTTTCGAGGTGATGACGACGAAATTGGCTTTGCCGGTTTCCGATTCTTCGGCGGTCGGTTTGCGGTCAATCAAATCTCCGGGCAAGCCGGAAGTCGGTTTTTTGCTCGTTCTCGTCGGCGGTTCGCCGATGTAGCAGCGGCGCGAAAACAGTTCGGTCGCCTGCCATTGTTCTTCGCGCAGTTCGCCGTCGCGGTGGATTTCCGCGATGGCTCGAACGCGCACTTGGAGACGTTCTTCAGCGTGATAAAATAGCCAGTAAACCTGCGGATTCGCCTCGATCTGAGCGATTTTAGGCGAACCGATGTGCGTATGAATCGCCAAACACGCCGGTTTGCGCCAGAAGCGGCGCAGCACGACGACGCGCATCGCCGGAGCGTTTTCCGCGACGGTGGCAAATGCAGGCAGATGAAACGGATGCCGCCGGTCGAGCGTTCCCAAATCGAGATTTTTCCAGATTGTTTTTAATATTTCGCCGTGTGAAACAGATTTTCCCCTGATGTCGGTCATAAAATATCAGCTAAACAGTTGACGGAAAGTTTTCAGAGTCAGCAGAGTTGCCGGAATAAATGAAAACGAAAAAATTTCGTTTGACAAAATAATCTGACAATTAAATCTCAAATGCTTGTTTTAACTCGGAATTTTATCGTTTTTCCGCCTCAATTCAATTTTTCAGTTTATCAACGATTGCACCGGCAAATTCCGAAGTGTTCGATGTGCCGCCCAAATCTTTCGTGCGAAATTCACCTTCGGCGAAAACATCCATCATCGCCTTTTCGGCGCGGTCGGCGGCTTCGCGTTCTTCGAGATGCCGCAGCATCATAATGCCGGACATCAAAATCGCGGTCGGATTGGCGATTCCCTGACCGGCGATGTCCGGCGCAGAACCGTGAACGGCTTCAAAAACCGCGCCCTGTTCGCCGATATTCGATCCGGGCGCGAGTCCCAAACCGCCGATTAACCCGGCGCATAGATCGGACACGATGTCGCCGTAGAGATTTTCCAAAACCAGCACGTCAAATTGTTCCGGTCGCATCACGAGCTGCATACAGCAGTTGTCAACGATTTTGTCGTCGGCTTCGATTGACGGATAATTTTTCGACATATTGTAGAAACATTCGAGAAAAAGCCCGTCGGAAAGTTTCATAATATTGGCTTTATGAACGGCGGTCACTCTTTTACGGTTGTTGGCGACGGCGTAATCAAAAGCATATTTGGCGATGCGCGTCGAAGCCTTTTCGGTGATAATTTTAATGCTTTCGACGACACCCGGAACGACGACGTGTTCGAGTCCGGCGTATAAATCTTCGGTGTTTTCGCGGACGATCACGAGATCGAGTTCAGGGTTGCGGCACGGCACGTTCGGCAGAGCTTTGACCGGGCGCACATTGGCGTAAAGATCGAGCGATTTTCGCAGACCGACATTGACGGACGTAAAACCTTTGCCGATTGGCGTGGTCAGCGGACCTTTGAGCGCGACCTTATTTTTTTTGATCGATTCAATCGTCGCATTGGGAATCGTCGTCCCGTATTTTTCGAGTGCCTGTGCGCCGATGATGTGCGTTTCCCAATCAATTTCAACGCCCGTCGCTTCGATAATTCTGACCGTCGCCGCGATTATCTCCGGTCCGATACCGTCGCCCGGAATCAGCGTAATATTATGTTTCATTAAAATTCGTCCTTTGTTTACCGCTTATTTTTATTTTAACATTAAATCCGTCTTTAAATTTACAACGGACAAACGGCAAAGGACAACGAACGGTAAATTATTTTTTTTTGCGGCAGTTCGTCCGAATTTTTATATGCAAACGGAAATCAGTATTTTAATCGTCGAAAATCAGACGCTGACGCGAATCGGTCTGCGAACCGTTTTGGGGCGCGAACCCGATTTCAAAATCATCGGTGAAGCGGCGGACGGCGCAGAAGGTCTGGCGATTTTTCGTTCGATGCGCCCGCGAGTGACGATTTTGAGTCTGCGTCTGCCGGATTCGTGCGCGATTGACGCGCTTGCCGCTTATTTTGCGATTGATAAAACGGCGAAAATTTTAATTTTGGCGGACACGGCGGGCGACGCGGAAATCAGAAAAACTCTTAAACAGGGTGCGTCCGGTTATATTTGCAAAGATATTGAAGAAGACGAATTAGTCAAGGCGATTCGCGTTATCAGTGCAGGCAAAAAATATATTCCGGCGGACATAGCAGGAATCTTGAGCGAAAATCTTGGTCAGGAAGAATTAACCAACGCCGAAAAAAATGTTCTGCACTTGCTCGCCGTCGGCAAAGCTAACAAAGAAATCGCTTTTGATTTGCTGGTTTCTGAAAACACGATCAAAACACACGTCAAAAACATTTTCGACAAACTCGGCGTTTCCGACCGCACAACCGCCGCGACAACGGCGATCAAACGCGGTCTGGTGCGAATTGATATATAGACGTAAAAGTAATTCTGCGAAATTTGTAAAATCAATCTTTAGATTTCCTTTGCTACTTTGCGCCTTTGCGGGAAACTCGTAGGCGACTTTTGCAAAGAAATTTTTCCAAAATGTATAAAATATGAAGAGACGTGATTTTCTCAAGGGCGCGAGCCTGCTGCCGTTTTTGTCGCAATTAGGTTTCGGTCAAAAACGCAGACGGCAACTGCGTCAAACTATAATCAAACCGAAACGCCTGAAAACCGGCGATACCGTGGCGATTATCGCGCCGTCGAGCGGTGTTTCCGGCGACGAACTCGACAAAGCCCTGCAAAATATGGCGGATTTGGGCTTTAAAACCAAGGTTGGCAGATACGCGCGGGAAATTAACGGTTTTATCGCCGGAACCGACGCGCAGAGGTTCGCCGATCTGCATTGGGCGTTTGCCGACAAAACGGTTGACGCGGTGTGGTGCGTGCGCGGCGGTTACGGCGCGACGCGGTTTTTGCCGAACATTAATTTCAATCTGATTCGCCAAAACCCGAAAATTTTTATCGGTTATTCGGACATCACCGCGCTGCACACCGTCATTCATCAAAATACGAATTTGGTGACGTTTCACGGTCCGGTCGCGTCTTCGACCTTTTCCGATTACGCAAAAACACACGTTACAAATGCGCTGATGAATCCGCAAATTCCCGATAAAATCGAACTTTCGCCCGATAACATCGCCAAAGAATCGAAACTTTTCAAAACCGAAACGATCACCAAAGGAATATGTCGCGGCAGATTAATCGGCGGCAATCTCTCGCTGCTGACGGCGATGGCGGGAACGCCTTTTGCGCTGCGAAATACGAAAGGCAAAATTCTCTTTGTCGAAGATGTCGGCGAAAAACCGTATCGGCTCGACCGGATGTTTGTTCAGCTCAAACAAAGCGTCAATCTGCGCGAACTCGCCGGCATCGCGCTCGGCGTTTTCGCTGAATGCGACGCGCCCGACGACGTTTCGCAAACCGTCGTTGATGTCGCCCGCGACCATCTCGGCAAGCTCGGCATTCCGGTTATTTACGGACTTTCCTTCGGACACATCCGCGACCAGTTCACAATGCCCGTCGGCATCGAAGCCGAACTCGACACGCAAAACGCGACGATGACTCTGCTCGAAAGCGGCGTTTTATAAAGCAGGAAATGATTGCCGCAAAAAGGCGCAAAAGACGCAAAAAAAGAAAAATATTAAATTTTAAGATGAGATTTTTTGCCGCCGAAAAGCACGCAAATTAAAGCGGATTTATAATTTATCAAATCCGGTTTTTTCGTCTTTTGCGCCTTTTTGCGGCTATCAATTCTTTTCCAATATTGACGTTAAAATCAATAAATCATTCGCGTTTTGATCGTGCCTTTGACATCCTGCAAAATCGCAAAGGCTTCTTTGGAAAGTTTGGTGTCAACGTCGAGAATGACGTAGCCGATTTCATCGTTGGTTTTCAAAAATTGTCCGAGAATATTAATGCCTTTGGCGGACAGGCGCGTGTTAATTTCCGAGAGAACGCCGGGAATATTTTGGTGAATGTGCAGAATACGGTGCGTTTTATCCTGCGAAGTCAGGCTGACCGGCGGAACGGTGTGCGAACCTTCTGATGTGCCGAGTTCGAGATATTTAATGAGTTTTGCCGTCACGTCCAGACCGATATTCGCCTGCGCTTCTTCGGTCGAACCGCCGATGTGCGGCGTTAAAATGACGTTCGGCAGATTCTGCAGAACGGTCGTAAATTCGTCGCCGTTCTTTTCGGGTTCAAAAGGAAAGACATCAATCGCCGCGCCGGAGATTTTACCGTTTTCGATAAATGTTCGTAAAGCGTCGAGATCAACGACTTCGCCGCGTGCATAGTTGAGCAGAATCGCGCCGGTTTTCATCGCCGAAAGCGTCGCTTCGTTAATCATTCTGCGCGTCGAATCGTCCGCCGGAACGTGCAGCGTGACAATATCCGAATGCGCCAAAAGTTCGCTCAAATCGCGGATTTGTTTGGCGTTACCGAGCGGAAGTTTGGTCACGATGTCGTAATAAATGACGTTCAAGCCGAGCGATTCAGCCATTACTGAAACCTGCGAACCGATGTTGCCGTAGCCGATAATTCCCAGAGTTTTGCCGCGCAGTTCAAACGCGCCCTTCGCGTCTTTCGCCCAAACGCCTCGATGCGCGGCGATATTTTTATCGGAAATTTTGCGAATCAGCATCACACACAAACCGATCACGAGTTCGGCGACCGAGCGCGTGTTTGAATACGGCGCGTTAAAAACCGCGATGCCTTTTTTTCGCGCCGTCGGCAAATCAACCTGATTCGTGCCGATGCAAAACGCGCCGACGGCGAGCAGTTTGTCGGCGTTTTTCAAAACATTTTCGCTGATCTGCGTTTTCGAGCGAATGCCGAGAACGTGAACGCCCCTGATTTCTTCGGCAAGATCGGCTTCGCTCAATGCGCCCGAAATTCTTTTAATTTCCGTGTAACCGACCGCATTCAGTTCCGCAACCGCCGCATCCGAAATGTTTTCGAGCAGCAAAATCCTGACTTTGCTGCGCGGATAAGATGTTTCCGTGTTAATCATAAATTCGAGATTATAACAAAAAAGTTTCTGTTATGCGGAAGTTCGCTAAGGAGTTAATAAATGTTCCAGTCAGAACCGTCTGCGGTAGCGGGCGGTCAAAGCCGGACGTTTGCAGGGACGGGAAACCTTATAACCGCAAAATTAAACCATTCGCTGCCGCAGACGGTTCTGACTTTCAAATAAAAAACGGCAAACCCGAAAGTCTGCCGTTTTATTATAAAATTTTGGTGGAGACGAGGGGGATCGAACCCCTGACCTCTGCAATGCCATTGCAGCGCTCTCCCAGCTGAGCTACGTCCCCTTAAAATTCACAAAATTCGTTGTCGAAACACGCTGTTCCCAGCCGGTGTCGAATAGTCAATATAACAATCCGTTTTCTATAAATCAAATCTTCACACGGAACAAAAAAGAATTGCCGCATAAAAATGCGCCGATTTTATCACATCGCAAGCCGGTCGCAGCTAATTTTCAAGAAACCCCTTTCGACGCATCCCAACTGCCCTGCAATTTTCGCAAAACAACGATCTGCCCGCCGTGATGCGCGTGGTGCGAGTTCATCAGCCCGACGACTTCCGCCCAATTCGTTTGATCTTTTTCGTTATACATTTCCTCGAATTTTGCTTCGTCCGCCGCTTCGAATGCGCTACGCCAACCGCTCATCACGCGGTCAAATCTCTCGATCTCGGCTTGCCACGCTTCTTCCGAAACGCTTGCTTCGCCCGCAAAAGTTTCGCTGTTTTCTATTTCCAATTCCTCGACCGTCTCGCCCTTGAATTTTCTCAAAAATCGCTCGTTATAAAAATTCAAATGCCGCACAATTCCCCAAATCGAATTATCCACGCCGTCCGGTTTCCAAGCCGCATCTGCCGCCGACAAACCTTTAACAGTATTTCCCAACGCGACAAACCAGCCGTCCGTGTCGTAATTGGAAGTAAATTGGTCAATTAAAAACTCTTTAATCGTCATAATTTTTTAATTATAAAACAATCCGACTGTAATTCTCAACTTTGAAAAACGAAGTATTACTTCGTGGTTTTTAATCTCATTCATCAATAAACTTGAAGTCTAAGTTTAAGCTAATGCCTAATTTAAGAATTCTTTTCGGTAAAAAGTTGCGAAAAATTCGCCGACATAAAGATTTGACTCAGGAACGACTTGCGGAATTACTAGGCGTGTCGGTTGAGTTTGTCAGCAATATGGAACGCGGCGTAAATGCTCCGTCATTTGAAACTATCGAAAAAATAGCAGAAGCCTTTGATCTGCCATTTAGTGAGCTTTTTGCTTTTGAGGAGGAAAAATAAATGGCTCAAACACCGAGATTTCGCGGTGATAATTTTAAAGGAAAATGGTCGTTAGGTTCTTGGGCGGAACAAAAAATAATCAGTGCAATTAACAATTCAGATTCACTTCGCGCTGTGTCTTATGGGAAATCGGGAGTTTCGTCAGCCCGAAATTTACAGGAAAGAAAGGAATATTGGAATCTTCACAAAGAACGCGAATCTTTTGGGAAACGACCTGATGTTTTGGTTTTTGAAAGAAGTGTTTTTGAAAATCTATCGTCTAAATATCCGACATTTTTGAATAATCTGCCTGATAATTTGGAAAGTGATGTGGAGGAAATTGTTGAAAGTTCGCTGCTTGCAATCGAGTCTGAAGCAAGCATTTGGCAAGGCGAAAAGATGAAGCATTTCGGGCGCAATTGGGCGGAGAAAACAGGAAATTTGAAACCCTTGAGCGAAGTAAAAAGTTGGACTGCGACGACGATAATTGTCAAAGATGAAGATTTGTAGCCGCTCGTTGACTGGCAAACTTATTATCAAAAACCGATTTACATCGTGCATCTGTTTTACGATATGGCACTGATGCTGAATTTTTCAAAATTGCGCGAATACATTTCTGACGGAACAGTTAAAGGCGAGATTTTCGATTACGGCAAAGCATCGAAAACTATTTACAAAACCTTTTACGGACTGGCGACAGAGTTTGGGAAATTTACGGAATTAGCTGAAATTATTCCGTTTGTTTCGCAGACTAACGGCGGAAAGTTTGAAGCCGATTTATATTTTGAAGGTGACGAAATTGTCATCAGTCAAGATATAATCCAAGAATGGATTTCCATCAAGCACCAGTAGCGGAAAAATCTCACGAAAAGATACTGCATCAAGATTTGCCCGCTTCCGGCGCGGCAAGGGAGAATCTACGGGAAAAAGGACAATTCTGGACACCTGAATGGGTCGCCGAAGCGATGACTCATTATGTTTTGCTTGATAAAAGTGCGATTCTTTTTGATCCTTCAGTCGGCGAAGGAATTTTCTACAAAACTGCTAAAAAATTAAGTTCAGAATTAGGCTACACGCCTAATTTATTCGGTTACGAAGTTGATTCCGATGTTCTGAAACAAGCCCGCAAAAATGGTTTGTCGGCGGAAGATTTGGCGAACGTAAGATTAGCCGATTTTGTCTTAAATCCGCCGCAACAAAAAATGTCGGCGATTGTCGCTAATCCGCCTTACATTCGCCATCACAGATTAGACCAAGACAAAAAATTGTTACTCAAACAATTTTGTAAAGATTTAATCGGCTATTCGGTGGACGGACGCGCCGGTTTTCATATCTATTTTTTCTTACGCGCACTCGAATTACTGGCGGAAAACGGCAGACTGGCATTTATTATGCCCGCCGACGTTTGCGAAGGAATTTTTGCGGAGAAATTGTGGGGATGGATTACGCGAAATTTCTGCTTAGAATGCGTCGTAACATTTACTTCGGAAGCGACACCGTTTCCGAATGTTGATACGAATCCTCTGATTTTCTTCATCAAAAAATCAAAGCCGAAAACTGATTTTCTTTGGGTAAAATGTAAAAAGTCGTGGACAAAAGATTTTAAAAACTTTATCGCCTCCAATTTCAAACAAAAGTCTGATTCACTCGAAATTCATCACCGAACCGTTGAAGAAGGTATATTAACCGGACTATCTCGCTCATCCGAAAACAAACCCGAAGGCGTTGAACTTTCAAACTTCGCCCGCGTAATGCGAGGCATCGCTACCGGCGCGAACGAATTCTTTTTTCTCACCAAACAACAGGCAAAAGAAAAAAACATTCCCGCCGAATTCCTGCAAACTGCAATTGGCAGAACGAGAGATGTTGATGCGGAAAAAATAACTTTTGAACTCATCGAAGCGTTGGACAAAAAAGGCAGACCGACGCTTTTGTTTTCGCCTGACGGCAGAAAAATGGAAGATTTTCCGCTCGACACGAGAAATTATTTATCCGAAGGCGAAGAACTCGGCTTACCTGAAAAGTCTTTAATTTCACAGCGAAAGCCGTGGTATCGAATGGAAAAGCGGGTTCCACCGACATTTCTTTTCGCCTATCTCGGACGGCGAAATATTCGCTTCATCAAAAACTCGATAAACGTGCTTCCGCTGACAGGTTTTCTTTGTGTTTATTCTTTCAGTAAAGAATCGAAATTCAATGAAAATTTGTGGCTTGCCCTAAATCATCCCGACACACTTTTCAATCTGCAATTCGTCGGAAAATCTTACGGAAGCGGCGCAATCAAAGTCGAGCCGCGTTCGCTTGAAAAGTTAATTATTCCAAATCACATTATTGAAAAATTTGAATTACCGACACTTTCGTTATTTTAATTCTGCGTTTATCAAATTTCCCAATATATTTTTCGGCGCGACAAACCAACCGTTTTCATCGTAAGCGGCGGTAAATTGTTCAAGTAAAATTCTTTTTATTGACATATAATTTGACTCCAAAGTATGACTGATGGTAATACTTTTGTATGAGTATTGCAAAAGTAACAGTTTCAATCGAGTCAAATTTGCTGAAGAAAGTTGATTATTTAGTGAAAACAAAAGTTTTTCCGAATCGCAGTCAGGCGATTCAAATTGCCGTGCAGGAAAAGGTTTCAAAGATTGACCAAAACCGTCTTGCCCGTGAATGTGCGAAGTTGGATAAAATTCAAGAGCAGGAAATGGCGGATTTCGGCTTGGTTTCGGAGGTTTCAGAATGGCTGGAATATTAAGGGGCGATATTGTTTGGGCAAATCTTGATCCGACATTAGGACACGAACAATCGGGTCAACGTCCGGTTCTGGTTTTGAGCCAAGATGTGTTCAATGCCCGTTCGGGAACCGTGATTGCTGTTGCTTTGACCAGCCAAAAACCGAATGCCGGTTTTCCATTGACGCTCGAATTGTCCGATGCAAAATTACCAAAACAATCATGGGTAAAAATCAGCCAAATCCGCACTTTATCAACAACAAGAATCGGTAAAAAACTCGGCAAAGTCTCGAATGACGAAATTGAAATGATTCTCGAAGGCTTGAATGAAATTTTGGGAAATTAGAAATGTTACAAATTGCCTTCTCTAAATTGCTTCATCAAATAAACCGTTTTCATCGTAAACGGCAGTAAATTGTTCGAGTAAAATTTCCTTCGTCGTCATAATTTTGTTCCAGATAATCAGTATTTTATGCTAAAGTTGCACTTATGGAAACAATGACTCTGACAATTCACGTTCCGAAAAATGTCGGAATGATTTTGGAAGAAAAAGCCCGCACGGACGGCAAAGAATTAGTCGAATTTGTTGAAGATTTAGTCGTTAAACAAGCCGTTCGCCCGACTTTCCGTGAACTATTTGCTGACGTTTGCCAAAGCAGTTTTCTGAGCGACGAAGATTTGGAAAAAGAAATTGATGCCGCCGTCAAAGAATCACGCGAACTTAAAAAATGACTCTTGAAATACTCAAAGTTGTTTTCGACTGCGGCGTTTTTCTGCAAGGTTTAATTTCAAAATCCGGTCCCGCCGTCGCTTGTCTGGAACTCATCGAACAGGACAAAATCAAACTCGTTATCAGCCCGGAAACGCTCGCCGAAATTGAAAGATGTCCTCTCACGTCCGCGCCTGCGCCTGAAAAATCCTGACTTGACTGATGAAAAAGTCGAAAGATTAATCGAAATGCTTTTAGAAAAAGGCGAATTCATCAAAAAAGTCCCACAGTATTTTACATATTCACGCGACCCGAAAGACGAACCTTACATCAATCTCGCCATCGAAGCCAACGCCGTTTTTCTCGTCAGCCGCGATAACGATTTGCTTGATTTAATGACCGATTACAATGACGAATGTAAAGATTTCCGCCGCCGTTTTCGCAAATTGAAAATTGTAAATCCTGTTGGTTTTTTACTGATGGCTGAAGAATAGACTTTGACTACCGAAGATAGATATAGTAACTAAATTTGAATCTTTTTCTATTTTGAAATTATGACATTGTTAGTTTCTTGGGTCGGTGTTGATCCTCGTGGGGTTTCCTCTATTTACATTGCTAGCGACAGCAGAATTTCTTGGGGGAAAAATAGGACATTTGACCTTGGAAGAAAAGTTTTTGCCTTTAATAATCATCCTGACATTTTAGGATATTGCGGTGATGTTCTTTTTCCATCTATTGTTATAGGACAAATTATTGAGATGGCTGATAATGGGTTACTTTTTAAGGAAGGATTTTCCTGTAAAGAAAAGTTTGAAGCTATCAAAGAAAAACTAATTCAAATATTTAACAAGTATCCTCACCCTGAAGCCCAAATATTTAATAATTCCTTGCAGATAATTCATGCATCAAGGGAAACCGATAATTGTAGAAAGTTTTTCTTTCATTCAATAGAATGGCATAGAAGTAGTGGATGGAGAGGCAAAGAGGTTAATCTACCCGATAAGTCAAAAGTTATTTTTGAAGGTGGCACAGGGGCAAATGAATTTATAGAAAACTATAAGCGATATGAAGAAGGTGAAAATAAATCAACTAGTCGAAATGTTTTTCACTGTTTCTGCGATACTCTTTTCAACATAAAAGATCATTTCTGTGGCGGCGCACCTCAGTTGGTAGGAATTATCAGTAAGCCTGAAACAAAAGCGAAAAAATTTGGAATTATTAAAGATAGAAAAAGATATTTGTTTGGCTCGGAAATTGACGACTTAAATAACTTTGATAGTATTGAATGGCGTAACGATTTGTTTGAACTCTGTGATGGACGAACATTACAAAAGCTAGAAAAAGCTAAAGCACAGCCAAATTTATTGAAAAGATACTGACTAAAAATTATTTTGAATCAATTGTCAAATAATTTCAGTAGACAAGCAACTCCCTGGACTCCCCCAATTATATGGGAGGGCGAGGTGCTGTCGGAGTAAGAATGCTTCGGTATTCTTACTCCTACTCAGGGTTTCTATTTTAAAGTCATCTAACCAACTTTTTCGCCTTCTTAATCACGTTTTCAACCGTAAAACCGTAATCGCGGAAAATGTCTTCGATCAAAAAGTCACAATAAAATCTCAAAACCTTCCTGCTCGAAATGATGGTCTTGCGTGAGAACTTCGGTAATGCCGAGTTCGCGGCAGACATTCATTGAAACGCAGTCTGTCAAACTGTAGCCTTTGTCGAGGCGCAATTCGTAAAGTTCTAAGCCGTCAAGAAAAACTTCTCTTGTTTGTTCGATGACCTGAAAATTTTCGTCCGCCAAAATGTCGGCGACGAGTGCGGCAATTTCGCGGCGAGTGATGTTGCCGTAACCTGAGAAATAGTTCAATACTTCGGTTAAAATCGCATCAGTCGTAACGAATTTATAGCCGCCGATTTGGGATTCCAATTCGACGGCTCTTTTGTGCCACTGATCGCTTTACTGAAAAAACGCCGCGAAATATTGCGTGTCAACAAAAGCCGTTTTCATTTTTTCGGTGTTCCGTAAAGATAATGATCGTGCTGCTGTGAACCGTCTTTCGGCATTTCTTCCCAAACTTCGTCGGGAATTTTTTCGGTGCGGGCGCGAATTTTTTGCCAGATCGTTAGTGGAGTTTGTTTTTCCTCGATAGATTCGATTTGATGAAGAATTTCCTTTTGCTTTTCAATCGGCAAAATTTTCACTCGTTCATAAATTTTCTCGGCAACATCTGTCTGCATAAATTTACCTCGTCTTTGATTTTATTACAGGTTAAAATCAGGATTTCTTCTCTTTGCGAAAACTCGTTTTCAAATCGAAACCGTGTTGTTCAATGCGATATTTATCTTCGATTACGGCGACTTCTTTTTGTTCGACGAGAATGTTTGAAAGATACATCGAGATTTCCTGAAATGTCGTGAACGAATCTTTTATTCGGTCGAATCCGTAATCTTTTAATTTTGGATTTAGTGTTGCTGTCTTGTAATAAGAATGCAAATTTTTTACCCAAACAGGAACCTTATTTTTCAAGAATAATTCATCGTCTTGTCCTGACCAGTCTTGAAAAAATTGATTTATCTTGTTTTTTTGGTCTTTGGAAAATTCGTAATAACTTGATGAAAAACGATACCATTTGCTCGGTGGATGAAATTTATGATATTCACCTTTTTCTTTCTCAAATTCAACCAGTTCGTCAAAATCGTATGCAAAACTCCGTTTTATAATTTCCCTTTCAGAGTTTGTAATTTGAGTTTCAATAATTGGATAAATTTGTCCACAAAACCCTAATAAAAGAACTGACTTACCAAAAGTTGGATGATTGTGCTTCAGCTTAATTCGCATTTCGACTTCTTTGGTAAAGCGGTTGTAATGGACATTTTCGTCAATGCCGTATCCAACCGCGTTATCATAATAATCGTGAAAATCCGTATGCAGTCTCATACAATCAAACCAATCTTTTCGCCTTCTTAACAACATCCTCGACCGTAAAGCCGTAATCGCGGAAAACGTCTTCGGCTTTGCCGGATGCGCCGAATTTGTCAACGGTGACGGTGTCGCCGGCGAGTCCGATGTATTTGTGCCAGCCTAAGCTAACGCCGGCTTCGATGACTAATCTCGCAACGATTTTTGACGGCAACACGGATTCTTTGTATTTGTCGGACTGCGCGTCGTAGAATTCCCAGCACGGCATCGAGACAACGCGGGTTGGTGTTCCCGAAGCGTTTAGTTGTTCGCGTGCCTGCATTGCTAATCCGACTTCTGAGCCGGTCGCAATTATTATTAATTTCGGTTCTGCCGCAACGCCTTTTTTGTCTTCGGCTTCGGCTAAGATGTATGCGCCTTTGTGCAAGCCTTTGGCATCGGCGAATTTTTTGCGGTCAATGACGGCGACTTTTTGGCGCGATAATGAAAATGCGGTCGGCGTGGTTTTACTTAACAAAGCGGCTCGCCACATTTCGCGGGTTTCATGCGCGTCGCACGGGCGAATGACGTTCAGGTTTGGAATTGCGCGTAAAGCGGCGAGATGTTCGACGGATTGATGTGTCGGACCGTCTTCGCCCAAGCCGATTGAGTCGTGCGTGTAAACGAAAATCACCTGAATATGCGACAGCGCGGCGAGTCTGACCGCCGGACGCATATAATCGCTGAAGGTTTGGAACGTGCCGCCGAACGGAATCAGGCTGCCGTAAAGTGCCATTCCGTTCATCTCCGAACCCATCGAATGCTCGCGGATTCCGTAGTGAATATTGCGTCCGTCGTAGGTTTCCGGCTCGAAACTGCCCGAATTTTTGATCGTCGTATTATTCGACGGCGCGAGGTCAGCCGAACCGCCGAAAAGCTGCGGAATCGTGTCGGCGATGGCGTTTATGATTTCGCCCGAATATGCGCGTGTCGCCGCCGATTCGACGTTTTCAAATTTCGGCAGCGATTTTTCCCAACCGTCGGGCAGTTCGTTTTTGCGCGTGTCGGCTAAAACTTTGCCCAGTTCGGGATTCGCTTTTTCGTATTTTTTAACTAACGCTTCCCAATCTTTTTCGGCTTTCGCGCCTGCTTTGACGGCTTCGCGGAAGACGGCTAACGCTTCTTTCGGGATGTAGAAATGTTTGTTTTCGTCCCAGCCGAGATTTCGTTTCGTTTCCTTAACAGCTTCTTCGCCGGGCGCGTCCGAGTGCGCTTTGTTCGTTCCCGCTTTCGGCATTCCGAAGCCGATAATCGTTTTGACGCGAATTAATTTCGGTTTGTCTTTAATTTCGTGCGCTCCCAAAATCGCGCGTTCGATAGCTTCCACATCGTTTCCGTCGGCGACTTCCAAAACGTGCCAGCCCGCCGCTTCAAAGCGTTTCGTGACATCTTCGTTAAACGCGATGCTCGTGTTTCCCTCAATCGTGATGTTGTTATCGTCGTAAAAATAAATCAGATTCGCCAGTTTCAAATGTCCGGCAATCGAAGCCGACTCATACGAAACGCCTTCCATCAAATCGCCGTCCGAGCAGATGCAGTAAATATGATGGTCAATCACGGGAAAACCTTCGCGGTTGAATTTCGCCGCCAAATGTGCCTGCGCCATCGCCATCCCGACACCGTTCGCAAACCCCTGCCCAAGCGGTCCGGTCGTAATTTCCACGCCGTCCGTCAAAGTATTTTCAGGATGCCCCGGTGTTTGCGAATGCAACTGCCGAAACTGCTTTAACTGTTCCATCGGCAAATCATAACCCGTCAAATGCAGCAAACTGTAAAGCAGCATCGAACCGTGTCCGGCAGAAAGTAAAAAGCGGTCGCGGTTAAACCACTTCGGATTTTTCGGATTGTGGCGCATAAATTTCGTCCACAAAACATAAGCCGTCGGAGCCATCCCCAGCGGCAATCCCGGATGCCCCGATTCCGCTTTCTGCACCGCATCGAGCGACAAAGTGCGGATCGTGTTGATACAAAGTTGGTCAATATTCGTTTTCGATTTGGTTGCGGTTGTCATAATTTTATTTTTCACCTTTGAATTTTCATATAGAGTGTTTCTTATCCTCAAAAAACTTTCTATAACGAATTTTTACTCTTCTCAAATCTTCTTTATTAAAACTTTTATCCTCTTCAAAAATAACCAAGCGTAAGTCATTTTTGTAAACTGATGCCAAGAAAATCTTATCCGGCTTGTCCAAAAAAATCATGAGGATATTATTATTCCCGAACAAGTCAGGATCGCGTGAAAGAACAATGAATTTGCTTTTAAAGTATTTTTTATCGAATTTCTTCAGTAAATCTATTTCTTCATCATTTTTGGTTAAAGGTTTGGCAATAAATTTATTGAAAACTTTTCTTAAATATCTTACGTCAGTATTTTTGTAAACTTTGTAGTAATCCGCAAGTTGTTCTTTCGTAAATGAAGCCTCGCCCAAAGGTATTTTTGAATCCTGAGCGAAAACTAAAGAGCCTAAGCTGATAGCAAAAATCACCGTGAAAAGTATCTTTCTCATAAATTTATAAACTCAAATTGCCAAAGCCGTTTTCAATTCTTCTAAAAACTGTTTGTCTTTCAGCAGATTGTTTTTCACTTCGGAAAGTATCGGTTTTTCCATCTCAATTGCGTTGCGAAGAGTTTGATTTATCAGCGTTTGATAACCTTTGCCGTTTTGTTCGGCGAGTTGTTTGAAATGTTCGATAATGTCCGCGTCAATAAAAATCGTGATGCGGCTTTTGCAGTCGCGCAGACTCGGATTTTTCGGCAGATTATCCAAAAATTTCGGGCGGGTTATTCGTCGCAAACCTCGCGCCTTTGCTTCGGGCGAAGTTTCCAGATATTCATAATCTTTTTCTGTTTTCTTCATATTCTTTCACCATCCAACTTTCAGCTTTTCTGGCTGTAATAAGACGAATAAAATTTTCACCTTCGTAAGTAAAAACTGCGAAAATAAAACCGTAATTCGACGATTGACCGATTATGTCAAAACGAATTTCATCATCAGTTGAGTGGTCAAAATCCTCAAAATATACGGCAAAAGGATCACCAAAAACATCTTGAATTTTCTCAAAATCAACTTTATGTTCGACAATCACCTTCTTGCGTTTCGCTTCGTCCCAAGTAAATTCCATAATAAATATACAGATATTTGTATGTATAATCAATACATATTCAGACGGTTAATAATAATCTTCGTCAAATTCGTCTTCGTCGTCTTCCTCGAAATCTTCGTCAAATTCGCGCAGAAATTCGCGGCGGAATTTACTGTCTTTGACGAGCAGATTTGAAACGAATTTTCGCAAAGCCGATTCGTGTAAATTTTCAAGGAGCGATTTTATTTTGCCGCTTGAGTCAACAAAATCTTTACTGCGAATCGCGTAAAAGACGGCGACTTCGTGTTTGCAGACATCGCCGAAATCATACGGGCAATCGCATTCGTGCGCGGCGATTGTTTCGCCGTTTAATTTGACGAAAATGCTGTATTTTTCCGTGCCGAAAACAACTGCGCTGAATTCGTCCGCGCTGACTTTTTCGAGTCTTTTGACATAGCCTGCGCGATAATACTGCATTCCGCGTTCGACGATTTTTTGTTCAACTTCGCTTTCAAAGTTTTTCAGATTCATTTGCCGATAATCATTTCGTAAAACTTCTCGTGTCGTGTCCGTGCCTTTCGATAAATTGCGTGTCGCTTTTTATCAAATGTAAATTTTTTACCTTTCGGCGTTTTTTGTTTTTCGATGCTTTCTATTTTGCCCAAACTTTCGAGCGCGAGCAAAACCGCCCCGCGTGAACTTGCTTCGCGCACGTCGGGCAAACTCAGATTTGCCGCGAGAACGTCGGCGATGATTTGCGTCCAGACGGGCGATTCGCGGAGTGCGCCGCCGGATGCGATGATTTCCTTAATTTCGGCGACATCGTTTAATTGATCGTAGATTTCGGCGAAGCGATACGCGACGGATTCGAGCGCGGACATGACAATATCAATCGTGTCGGTGGCGGATTTCAAACCCAAAATCGCGCCGTGCGCCGTTTCGTGATAACCCGTGCCGCGTTCACCGGCGAGAAACGGCAGAAATGTTAAGCCGTGCGCGTCGGGAATTCGCTTTTCAATTTCGATTTCCGTTTTGTTGTCATCGTCTTTGAGCCGAAAATTATCTTTCAGCCAGCGATACAAACCGCCGCCGTCGGACAATGCGCCGCCGATGATAATGCGCTTGCGGTCAATGCGGTAACACCATAAACCGCTTGGAATTTTCTTTGGAACTTTGCCCGCGAACGCGACGCGCATCGCACCGCTTGTGCCGATCATCAGCGCGGCTTTCGATTTTTCGACGCAGCCTGCACCGATGTTATTCGCCGCGCCGTCGCCGATTGCCGTCAACCATTTTGAATCTTTGAGACGCGCCCAACGCTTTTGATATTTGGAATTAAGCTGAAAAGTCTGCGAATCTTCGGCGACGATTGCGGGCAGATTTGCCGGTTTGATTTTCAAAAATTTGAGCAGTTCCGCGTCCCAGTCGTTTGTCCGCAAATTGAAAATTCCCGTCGCCGAAGCCATCGAAACCGACGTAACGCCGTCAATCTGCGTAACGCGGTCGTCCCGACTGCCGTATCGGGCGCGTCCCGCGTCCGAGTCTTTCCCGTTCAGCGCAGATTCAACGGCAGACGGTGTGACGATTAATTTTGACCAAGCGAAATCGCTGAATGACAGCCATTTATCGGTTTTCTCGAAAATTTTCGCGTAATCTTTTCTCAGCCAGAGCAGTTTCGCCGTCCAAAAGCTCGTATGAAATCGTGCGCCGGTGCGATTGTGAACTTTTTGTTCGTCAAATTTTTTCCGTAAATCGGCAACGTAGCGAGTGCTGCGCGTGTCAGCCCAACCGTAAACGCTCGTCGTCGGCTTGCCGTTCGCGTCAACGCCGACCAGACTGTGCCAGAAAGACGAAGCCGCGACGTGCGAAATTTCGCCTTTGATCTTTGCGCTTTTTTTCAAAACGTCGTCAATCGCCGTTTCGATCTGCGCGAATGCTTCGAGCGCGTTGATTTCCGCGCCGCCGTCTTCGGTCGCCTTTAACGTGCGGTCGTTTTTGACCATCGTTTCGGGCAGAACATCACCTTTAAAATCATAAAGCGCGGCGCGAACGCTCGAAGTGCCGATGTCGAGAGCTAAAATGTAGGACATAATTAAGTGTGAAGTATAAAGTATGAAGTATGAGTTGGAAACATTTTTTCACAACTCACACTTCACGCTTATTTATTCTTTTTGCCGCCGAAAGTTTTTTTCATCCACCAGCGCGAACCGACGAAAAGATAGCGGTAATCCTTTAAAAACTCCGGCGGTTTGCCTTCAAAATAATGCCCGATAAATTGTAAAATCCAGCCGAAAACGAACAATCCGAGCGCGATACGCCAAAATCCGCCGACAAACAGCGAAACCGGCAAAAGCACCAGCGAAAGCATAATCATCGGAATGCCGAACGTATGCGTCAGACGATTAATCGGATGCTGATGCGATTCGGCGTAATCTTCGATCCATTCGTCCCAATCTTTTCCGCCCATCATAAATTTTATTCTCCTTTTTGCAGCTTTCCGCGATTTTACATCAAAAAACTTTTGATTCAAAAGAATTCGAGCAAAATCGCGGGTAAAGCTGTATTAAGGCGGAAAAAAGTTTTGTTCGTATCTGCGTTGACTGACGAACAAATGATTAATCAGACAATTTTCCTAAAAGTCTGTTTGAAAAGTAACGCAGGCATCCTGCCTGTCAGTATCGGGCGCGTCCCGCGTCCGTGTTTTGTTGCCGTTTTCACACGCACGCGGGACGCGCCCGATACTGCAAACGGGACGTTCGCGTTACTTTTCAAACAGCTTCTTAGAAAAGATGTTTATTGTTCAATTTTGATTTGCCAAAACTTTTCTTTTTGTTTCCGGTTTAATCGGAGCAGCCATTTTGCCCATCATTTCGATTTTTTCAGGTTTGGGAACCGAAACGCTGACGTTGCCCATCATCGGGTAGTCTTTATTAGTATTTTTTTGTTCCATATTTGCCATTGCGCCCATGGTCGTGCCGCGTTCAGAGAAAATATTCGGTAGATTTTCAATGGCGCGAGTTTGTTTGTTAAAAAATGAAACGAACAGCACACCGCTGAAAAGGCTGAGAACGAGCGTAAACGCGGCGGTCGCCAGCATTTTGACGCGGTTTTTCAGTTTCGCCAGCCCGACCGGACAATTTCCCGTTAAAACGCTGCCGTCGGCGCGTTGGTAAAACCGCACACACAGACGACCTTCGGCGTTCATAATTAGTCTTTCGGCTTCGACTTTCGACATTCCCGAAAGGTTGTAAACATTTAATTTGCATCTGCCGCAGTAACGCTTTTGTTCGTTGCCGAGCATCGCTTCCCAGTTTTCTTCGCACGGGCTGGCAATTTTCAGATTGTTCAATGGACTTGTAAATTTCTGCATAAAAAAATCTCCGTTCAAGTTAGATTTAAGATTCGTGCCTTTGTCAGTCAGAACGGAGATCGAAAAATATTCTTGCAGAAAAACATTTAATTTTTTGATTGCACGGAAATATCGTAAAATCGGCAGAGATGGAAAATTCGTTTGAAGAGATCGAAAATTATCGTGACCGGCGTTGGCGGCGTGAAGAAACGGCGAAGATCGAAACCGTTTTGCAGCTCGAAGCGATGGTCGAAGATTTAGGATTTTGTCTTGCGCTGACCGATGCGCGGACGAATCTGCCGAGCGTTTATATTGCCGTCTGCGGTCGGCGCGACGCGCATTCGCCGAAAAACGTGCAGAAGGATTATGAAATGAGTCTCGCGTGGACGCTCAAAGATGAAGCGATGGCGCGGGGTAAAATTTATTATTCAAAACTCTGCAAAGGTCGCGCGATGTTTCTTGCGCCGCGCCTTGTGCCGTATTTCAATGCGGTTTGGGGCGTGACAAAATCCGACGAGAAAAGATTATTGTCGGAAACGGCGAATAAAGTTTTGAAAACGCTGCGAAAGGAATGGGAACTCGGCACGGGCGATTTGCGCCGCGAAGCGAAAATTGCAGACCGCTCCCAACTGACCAAAGCTCTCGACGAACTGCAAAGATGCCTCAAAGTAATCCCGCAGGAATGCCTTTATCACCCGACGTTTACATACATCTGGACGCTTGCCGAAGCGCGATTCCCGAAGCAGTTGGCGAAAAAGATCACGCGCGAAGAAGGCGTTCGCCAAATCGCCCGCACATTCCTTGAAATGTCCCGCATAACCGCTCGCGGCGAACTCGCCAAAGCCGTCGGTTTGACGCGCAAAGAAATCGGCAAAGCCAATCAGGAATTGGTCGCCGAAGGCTTCGCCGAAAGATTATCGGTTGGAATATACAAGACAAGGATAAATTAATGTGAGTTCGACGTAAGCGAACTGTTTTTAAGTTGCGGGCAGAGCCGGTTCTGCGAGCGCGAACAAGCCTTCATTTTCGGTCGCGGCAGTGTAGATCGGCAACGACTTCCTTGCGGTCTTGGTAGAAAATACAGGTCAGCGAATTTCCGATTTGATGGACGATACAAAGTTGCGTAATCGTTCCGGGAAAACCGCTTCCATCGCCCGCTCCGGCAGAGCCTTGGTTAATTGTTCGAGCAATCCATTCTCACCAGGCAAATCTTCGGGGTTCTTTTAATCTTTGATTAATTCATCTAAAACTTCTTTACTGATTGTCATAAAGTGTAATTCTCCTTTTATTTATAAATTCCGAATTACACAAAATTTCTTACAGCCTCCAAAAACTCTATATCTCCGTGTCTCCGTGGTGAATAATGCTTATCCCGAACTCAGTCTATTTACCTTCACTTTTCTATTCGTTAGTTCTTAAATTTTTAACCGTCGTCGCCGATGGCTTCGACCGGGCAGACGGATAAGGATTCTTCGCAGAGTTCGATTTCTTCGGGTGTTTCCGGTTGTTTGTAAACATACGAATAGCCGTTTTCATCGTCACGGCGAAAATTTTGCGGCGCGGTGTCGCGGCACACATCACAGTCAATACATTGCCGGTCAACATAGTATCTGCCGCCCGCGTTTTCCGCTAATTTATCTTCAATCTCAGCCATTCTTTTTAAGTTTAGCGAGTTGACCGGGTTTGCCGGGTTTGCCGGGTTATTATATTTTAACGAACTCATTTAACTCGCCAAACCCGGTCAACTCACAACTTCTTTTCCGTTAAATCAATCATTCTCTGCAAAGCGATCAGCGCGTAATGTTTGGTTTCATCATCAACGACAATTTCGTTGACGACATTGCCTTCGACCAGATTTTCCAATGCCCACGCGAGGTTTCGCGGTGCGATGCGATACATCGTCGCGCACATACAGAGGTCGGGCGCGAGCAGGCGAATTTGTTTGTCGGGAAACTTTTTCTGGAGACGATTGACGAGATTTACTTCCGTGCCGATTGCCCATTTTGTTCCCGATTCGGCTTTTTCGACCATACTGATAATGTATGATGTCGAGCCGTTAAAATCCGATAAATCAACTACTTCGCGCGGGCATTCGGGATGAACCAAGACCTGCACGCCGGGAATTTGTTTGCGGATTTGGTCAACGTGCCACGGTTTGAACCTGCCGTGAACGGAACAGTGTCCGCGCCATAAAATCAACTTCGCGTCGCGGAGTTCTTCTTCGGTGTTGCCGCCGAGTTCTTCAAACGGATTCCATAAAACCATCTGTTCGGACGCGATGCCGAATTTTGCGCCCGTATTACGTCCGAGATGCTGATCGGGAAAGAAAAACATCTTGTCATATTCCTTCAAATAAGCGTCAAAAAGCGGCACGGCGTTTGACGATGTGCAGACGACACCGTTGTGGCGACCGCAAAAAGCCTTGATCGCGGCGGTCGAATTCATATAGGTAATCGGCGCGACCTTCGAGTTCAAAACCCCGATTTCGCGCAATTGCGCCCACGCGTCTTCGACCTGATCTATGTTCGCCATATCAGCCATCGAACAGCCCGCGCCCAAATCCGGCAAAATCACCTGTTGATTCGGTTTGCCCAAGATATTCGCCGATTCCGCCATAAAATGAACGCCGCAGAAAACGATAAATTCCGCGTCCGTCTGCGATGCCATCACCGACAATTGATAAGAATCGCCCGTCAAATCGGCGTGAGCAATCACATCGTCGCGCTGATAATGATGTCCGAGAACGACGACGCGCGAACCCAATTCACGACGCGCCGCCTCGATGCGTTCGGCGATTTCCGCGTCGGGCATCACGAGATATTCTTCAATCGGTCTGACCGCTTCTAAAATTGCTGACATTTTATTAAAAACTTCCTGTTATATTTTGATGCAAAATAAACGGCTTTCGCAAACTGAAATAATTGCACTTTGGCAGGTTTTTCGCAACTTAAAATTTTCACCATCAAATACTGAAAAGGCGAAAAACTTTCGTTTTCCGCCCCTTTCTGAATTTAAATTTGTGAGGACTACACGTCCAGATTTTTGACATCCAAAGCGTTGTCTTCGATAAACTTACGGCGCGGTTCGACCTGATCGCCCATCAAAACCGTGAAAATGCTGTCGGTTTCAATCGCGTCTTCGATGCGAACCTGCAAAAGCGTCCGTTTTTCCGGGTCCATCGTCGTTTCCCAGAGTTGTTCGGGATTCATCTCGCCCAAACCTTTGTAACGCTGAATCGTCAAATCCTTTTTCGCCGCCGCCATCACTTTTTCAAGCAAATCTTCGCGCGAGTTGATTGTTTCCGACGTGCCGTCTTCGCCCATCATAAACGGCGCGGGAAAATTGTTTTCGAGATAGGTTCGCAGTTCGACGACCTTTTGAAATTCGACGTAACTCGCCATATTCCAGTCGAACAAAAACGTCGTGCCGTTGGCAAATGTCACTTCGACTTCCGACAGACCGTGTTCTTCGTCCTGTAATAATTCGGTTTTGAATCCGAATTCGGAAACTTTGGCTTCGACCTGCGACATCAGTTCTTCCTGCTCGAAAACCTTGCGGATTTTGACACTGTTTCTCGCCAAAACGCCTTCTTTGCCCGCAAACGCCGCCAGCAGAGCATTAAGCAATTTCGGATCGTTATTCAAACGGCGCACATATCGGTCAAAATATTTCTGAAATTCGACCGTTTGTTCGAGAGCCTTGGAAAGTTCGCGTCCTTCGACGATTCTGCCGTTCGACGAAATTTTGACATCACTCGTCGCCATCCGCATCAGGTAGCGGAACATCTGTTTTTCGTCCTTGATGTATTCCTCTTTCTTGCCGCGTTTGACTTTGTAAAGCGGCGGCTGAGAAATATAGACGTAGCCTTTCTCGATCAACTCCGGCATTTGACGATAGAAAAACGTCAGCAGTAAAGTTCTGATGTGGCTTCCATCAACATCAGCGTCCGTCAT
This sequence comes from Pyrinomonadaceae bacterium, assembly GCA_965247235.1. GTDB lineage: Bacteria > Acidobacteriota > Blastocatellia > Pyrinomonadales > Pyrinomonadaceae. Next base: position 2,871,008 of record OZ252004.1, on the reverse strand, counting down.
GAGGCATATTTTATGGTATCGAAGTTTTTCGACGTTGAAATCGTCCTTCCCGATTCCCGTGCCGAGACAGGTTATCAACGCCTTGATTTCACCGTGTCCGAGCATTTTATCGAAACGCGCTTTTTCGACGTTGAGAATCTTACCTTTAAGCGGCAAAACCGCCTGATTTTTACGGTCGCGTCCCTGTTTTGCCGAACCGCCCGCGCTGTCGCCTTCGACCAGATAAACTTCCGACAACGCCGGGTCTTTTTCCTGACAATCGGCGAGTTTTCCGGGCAGTGTCGAAGTTCCCAGTGCGCTCTTGCGGACGATTTCGCGGGCTTTTCGCGCGGCTTCACGGGCGCGGGCGGCATCAACCGCTTTGCCGACGATTTTCTTGGCAATAATCGGATTCTGCTCGAAATATTCACCGAATTTTTCGTTCAGAAATGATTCGACCGGACCTTTGACCGGCGAATTCAGTTTGCCTTTGGTTTGTCCTTCAAACTGCGGCTGCGGAATTTTCACCGAGATAATGGCAACCAAACCTTCACGCACATCGTCACCGGAAAGCGCGGTTTTGAAGTTTTTCGATAAACCCGAACTTTCCGCGTAGGCGTTGATCGTCCGCGTGATCGCGCCGCGAAAACCCGACAGATGCGTGCCGCCGTCAACCGTGTTGATGTTGTTGGCGAAAGAAAAAACTTTCTCGTCGTAGCTGTCGTTATACTGCATCGCCACTTCGATTGAAAGTTCGTCGGAAAGCATTTCAAAATAAAGCGGTTCGTCGTGAACGACGGTTTTATTTTTGTTCAGATGGGTGACGAATTCCGAGATTCCGCCTTTGTAATAAAATTCGTGTTTCTTTTCCTCTTCGCCGCGTTCGTCGGTGATAAAAATGCGAATTCCTTTATTCAAAAACGCTTTTTCGCGCAGTCGTTCGGAGAGTTTATCAAAACTATAAGTTGTCGTGTCAAAAATAGTTGCGTCAGGCTTGAAAGTGATTTTCGTGCCGCGTTTGGTGGTTTTGCCGGTTTGTTTGAGCGGCGCAACCGTTACGCCCCGCGCAAATTCCATTTCGTGCGTTTTGCCGTCGCGCCAGATTTCGACTCTAAACCATTCGCTCAAAAAATTGACGCAGGAAACGCCGACACCGTGCAGACCGCCGGAAACTTTATACGAATTGGAATCGAATTTTCCGCCCGCGTGAAGCACGGTCAGCACGACTTCCGCCGCCGAATGCCCGAACTGTTTATGAATATCGGTCGGAATGCCGCGCCCGTTGTCCACGACCGTGATCGAATCGTCAATATGAATCGTTACTTCAATCGTGTCGCAGTAACCCGCGAGAGCTTCGTCAACCGAATTATCTACGACTTCGTAAACCAGATGATGCAGCCCGATGTCGCCCGTCGAACCGATATACATCGCCGGACGCAGCCGCACGGCTTCGAGTCCTTCGAGTGCCGTAATCGAACTCGCATCGTAATCCTGATTCTTCTTTTTATCTTCTTTTGGTGTAGCCAATTTGTGTATTCCTCTGTGTAAAAATTTAGTGTTTAAATTACCCTTTATTGTAACATTTTTTTAGGAATTCAGATAACGCCGAAAGCAATTAAAATCTGATTTTTACGGCATTTTTGCCGCGCCGTTTTCAATCGTAAAAATCTTCGCGCTCGCGCCGAATTTTTCGAGGAAACTTTCTTTGGATGTGGTGACGAAGGTTTGAGTTTTGTCGCTTAAGTATTCGAGCAGTTGACCGATGCGGCGGTAATCAAGTTCGGCATCAATGTCGTCGAGCAAAAAGAGCGGATATTCGTTGTTTTGCGAATGAAAGACCGAGAGCGTGGCAAGCTGCAAGATTAAAAGTGCGCTGCGCTGTTGTCCGCTTGAGCCGTATTTGCGGAGGTCGTGACCGTCGAAAAGGATTTCGAGATCGTCGCGGTGTGTGCCGATGAGCGCGTGACCGCTGGCGAGTTCGGCTTGGACGCGTAAGATTAATCTTTCGGCTAAAAGCGCGGCGAAATCCGACAGATCGCCTTTGCCTTCGAGCGAGGAAACGTAGCGAATCTGGATTTCCTCTTTGCCGAAAAGTTTTTTCTCCAGTGTTTCATTTAGCCTTTCGACGTAGCGCAGACGCGCTTTGTGAATGCGCGACGCGAGTTGAATCAGTTGTTCATTCCACGGTTCGAGCAGTTCGCCGGTTTTTTCGAGCGAAAATCCGCCGTCTTTCGCCGATTGCAGCAGGCTGTTTTTTTGCCGGACGACGCGGTTGTAATCGGTCAGCGTTTGGATAAACGGCGGATAAATCGAAACGATGCCGCCGTCCAAGAATTTGCGCCGCGCGTCGGGTGTGCCGCGCACGATTTCGAGTTCGTCCGAATTAAACACGACGGCGTGCAGTTCGCCCAAATATCTCTGAATCGTCTCCTTTTTTTTATTGACCGAAAGCGTTTTCGTGTTGCCCTGCAAAGCGACCTGCAATATGCGGTCAATATGTTCGCCTTGGTGCGTCGCGCCGCGCACTATTGCCAAATCCGCGTCAAATTTAATTGCCTCCTGCAAACGCTGTGTTTTAAATGATTTGGTCGTCGCCAAAAGATAAATCGCTTCGAGCCAGTTGGTTTTGCCCTGACCGTTTTCGCCGAAAATTATGTTAAGATTTTTACCGAATGAGATTTTTCCGCCCGTGTTGCGAAAATTTTGAAGTTCGAGCGATTCGAGAAACATACAACCATTTTAATATAAAAAACTTCTAAAATCATTCTGCGATTTTGTTGGAAATATATTCCCTTTAGCAATCTGGTTTAAATAGCGTTGGCAATCGTTCAACGCAAATTTCTTTTCAAATTATAAAAATTTAATGATACGAAATATTTTAATCTTGATGTGTTTGCTAGTGTTCGCATCGGCGGTTTCGGCGCAAACAAAAACGGTTGCCGAAGACTTCAGCGGAGTCGCGCTGGGCGGACAAAACATTCAATTGTCGGAACTCAAAGGCAAGATCGTGGTCGTCACTTTTTGGTCGGTTCGCTGCCAGATTTGCCACAGCGAAATTCCAAAACTCAACAATCTGGCGGCGAAATATCAGGGACAAGACGTGGTTTTTCTCGGCATCACGAGCGATAACGCGCGGAATGTCGAAAATTATGTGAAATTTCAAAATTTTAATTTCACGCTCGTTCCCGACAGTTTCGGCACACTTTTGAAATACGCCGAAAAAACCGGCGACGGCAGCATTCGCATCGTCTATCCGGCGAGTTTTTTAATCAATCAAAACGGCGAGATCGAACTCAAAGCCGAAGGTTGGGACAAAACCGAAAAACTCGACGGCGGAATTATCAAACTGCTCAAACAAAAAACAGCCAGGGCAGATTAAGCAGTTGACAGGCAGTTTTCAGAGTTGACAGGCAGTTTTCAGAGTAAGCAGAGGATAAAGAACTTTTAATTTTCAAAAAATTCAGTAAACAAACGATGCAAAAACTCTTGACTCGGACATCTCAAAAATATTAAAAAAGCATTATGAGAAAATTTCTTGCAGTGCTTTTCTTTTTTGGCGTTCTGTCGGTTATTTCGAGCATTTCAGTCTTCGGTCAGACTGGCGGCGGAAAATATCCGGCAGATAATTTTAGCGTCACGACCATCGAAGGGAAAACTTACAAGGCAGCGGATTTGCGCGGTAAAATCGTAGTTTTTAATTTGTGGTTTGTTGGCTGTCCGAATTGTTTGGAAGAAATCGGCTTGCTCAACAAACTCGTCGGCGATTACCAAAACAATCAAGACATAATTTTTCTGGGCTTGGCAACCAACAATCCGAATCAGCTCAAAAGTTTTTTGAAAAAAAATCCGTTCAAGTATCAAATCGTGCCGAATGCGACGAATTTGATGCTCACGCAATTTGCTGCGCCCGACAAAAACGGTCAAACCAACATCCCGTTTCCGATGCACATCGTCATTGACCGCGAGGGCAAAAAAACCGTCGGCATCAGCGGTGTGAAAGGTGTCGAAGCCGTCAGAAAAGAACTCGAAAAGCAAACGGCAGCCAAAATCAGCGGCGGAAAGAAAACGAATTGATTTGTTTATCGGCATAATTTACGGTATATTTTTAGCTTGATAGTTTTTTGCGGAGGCTTAGTCTAATTGGTAAGGCAGCAGTCTTGAAAACTGCCGCGAGAAATCGCTTGTGGGTTCGAGTCCCCCAGCCTCCGCCATATATTTTTGATCGAAAAGATTTGCAATTTTATTTTTGCAAATCTTTTTTTTTGCATTATGTGAGGTTTATTACAATTGATTTATTGCAATTTAATACTGAATTCGGGTAAATTAAACTGAATGAATCATCATTCATACCGGCAAACGAATATAACGAGTTTATAAATAATCGCTGCCGCGCCGGATTTAGAATTTTTATGTTACGAACACGGACGAGCGGACAGCCGCGTCAGACAGTTACGGATAAACGCGAAGCGATTTTGCGGGCGGCGATCAAGGTTTTCGCGCAGAAAGGTTATTTTAATTCCAAAGTCGCCGATATTGCCGCCGAAGCCGGCATTGCAGACGGCACGGTTTATTTGTATTTCAAGAGCAAAGACGAAATTCTGCATTCGGTTTTCGACCGCGCGATGGCGGAATTTATCGAGGAAGGAAAACGCGAAATCGCGCAGATTAGTGAACCGTCGGAAAAGCTGCGGCGGATCGCCCGTTTGCATCTCGAACGGCTCGGCGCAGACCGCGATATGGCGATTGTTTTTCAAATCGAACTGCGCGGTTCGACCAAATTTATGGAAGAATTTTCCGCCGCCGGATTCGCCGAATATCTCGACATCATTCGCCAAACCATCACCGAAGGACAAAATCAGGGCGTGTTTCGCAAAGATTTGAAGCCCGTCATCTGCGCCAAAATTCTCTATGGCGCACTCGACGAAATGGTCACGAACTGGATTTTATCGAAAAACGATTACGCGCTCGCGCCGCTCGCCGACGAAGTTTTGAAAATGTTTTTCGGCGGCATTCTCTGTAAATAGTTTCAGGTTTCGGGTTTCAAGTTTTTCTTTGTGTGATTTACGCTCAGAAAGAATTATTGCCGGGTTTAAAACTCGAAACCTGAAACCTGAAACCTGAAATCTGAAACTCAAAATTTTATGGAAACCAACCGCCGATCAGTCAAAAGAATTCCTCTCTACGATGATGAGCCGCAGACGCTCGCGCAGATTTTTGTACAGGCGGCGGCTAAACATAACCGCGCCGACGCTCTGAATTATAAAAAAGACGGCGAATGGCTGCCGATTTCGTCGGATGAAATGATCGAACGCGCCGAAAATATCGCGCTCGGCATTTATTCGCTCGGACTCAAAAAAGATGACAAAGCGGCGATTCTGGCGGCAAATTCGCCCGAATGGACGCTGACGGACGCGGGCTGTCAGTTTGCCGGGATCGTTGATGTGCCGGTTTATACGACGCTTGCGCCGTCTTCGATTGCTTACATTATTAAAGATTCGGGCGCAAAATTAATATTTATCGAAAACAAAAAATGTTTCGATTTCATCAAGGAAATTCTGCCCGAATGCGATTCGATTGAAAAATTGGTATTTTTCGACATTGAAGGCGTAGATGCGGAAAATGCCGTCGCGCTTGCCGATCTCGAAAAAGACGGCGCGAAATTAAAAGCCGAAAAGCCTGAGTTAATCAAAAATTTAATCAACGCGACTGATTCGCAGGACATCGCCACGCTGATCTACACTTCGGGAACGACGGGCGAACCGAAAGGCGTGATGCTGTCGCACGAAAATCTGGTTTCAAATACGATTGACGCATCGGAAAAATTCGAGTTTTCGCCCGACGATAAACCGCTTTCGATTCTGCCGCTCTCGCACGTTTTCGAGCGGACGGGAATGTATGTCAACATTTTTCACGGAACCGCAGTCCATTTTGCCGAATCAATTGATAAAATCCCTGAAAATATGAAAGAAGTTGCGCCGACAATTTTCGTCGGTGTGCCGCGAATATTTGAAAAAGTTTACGCTAAAGCTAAATCGCAGGCGGCACAGGCGAGTCCGACCAAAGAAAAAATATTCGATTGGGCGATAGAAATCGCTAAGGAATACGCCGCGCTGACGGCTGAGAAAAAAGATATTCCGGCGTTTTTAAAGGTCAAACACACGATTGCCGACACGATTGTTTTCTCGAAAATGCGCGAGTTTTTCGGCGGCAATCTGCGAATCTGCATCACCGGCGGCGCGGCTCTCTCGAAAGACATCTGGCTGATTTTTACCGGCGCGGGCATCCCGATTATGCAGGGTTACGGTTTGACCGAAACTTCACCCGTCGTGACATCGAGCAATCTTCAAAACACTAAACCGGGAACGGTCGGCAAACCGATCCGCAATGTTGAAGTGCGTTTTGCCAAAGACGGCGAAATCGAGATTTCGAGTCCGGGAATGCTCATCGGTTATTACAACAAACCGGACGCGACACGCGAGGCTTTTACCGAAGACGGATGGTTTAAAACCGGCGACATCGGCGAGCTGGACGGCGACGGATTTTTGAAGATCACCGACCGCAAAAAAGAACTTTTTAAAACGTCGGGCGGCAAATATATCGCGCCTTCGCCGATTGAAGAAAAAATTAAATCATCGCGCTACGTCAATCAGGTCGTGCTGATCGGCAGCGAACAAAAATTTCCCGCCGCACTCGTCGTGCCGAATTTTGAACAGCTTGCCGGTTTCGCCAAAACAAAAAATTTGAATCTCGAATCGCCGAAAGATTTTTGCCAATCCGCCCAAATCAACGAGCTTTTGCAGAACGAAGTTGATAAATTAACCGGCGATTTATCGAAGTATGAAAGAGTTAAAAAAATCGCTCTGCTCGAAGAAGAATTAACCGTCGAAGGCGGCGAACTGACACCGACTTTGAAAATAAAACGCCGCGTTGTTGATGAAAAGTATAATGACGTGATCGAAAAAATCTACGCCGACGCGGAGAAAAACAAACCGGCGAAGTAAAGCAAATTTAGTCGTAAAAAAGAGCCGGAGGCAAGTATAAATTGATGATTTATACTTGCCTCCGGCTCTTACTCGATCTTCGTTAATATTTAGTAAAGAATTCTGGACACACCGCTCGTGCCTAACGAAAGCGCACCCTGACGCGCTGCGCCTGTGACAGTTTCAAAAACGACCTGCGCGACGCTTTTCTTGGTTTTATCAATCTGCACGATGTCATACGGTTCGAGCATGACATCTTTTTGCGTGCCTTTTTTGATCGAATCGTAATTAACGGAAATCGTTTCCCGATCCTGCGAATTAGGTTTCAGACGATAAATTTGAACTTCTTTTGTTTTGGCTTCGCGGTTAAATCCGCCGAGTTGGGCAATCGCGGTTGTCAGCGACAACGCACCGTTTTTGATGTAAACGCCCTGCGGATTGTGTATTTCGCCGGTAAAATAAACCGGCGCGGCTTTTTGGACGACGATCACATCGCCGGGATAAATGACCGGATTGGCTTCGTCTCGCCCTCTGGAAACGCTCGCCAGACTATACATTCTCGAAGGCACACCGCCTTCCGTGTTCGAAACTTCAGCTTTCCAATTGGCATCTTCTTCCGTGTTCATACACAGCGGCGTTCGCGGACGGAAAACCTGAACCATTCCGCCGGCTTCTTCGGTCGTGCCGCCTGAAAATGAAATCAATTCAAGCAGCCGCGCCTGACGTTTGAGATCAACTAACTGCGGACTGCGAACTTCGCCGGAAACTGTCACCGCCGGACGGCTTTTGCGGTCAACGACGCGCAGACCGAGCTGCGGACTGCGAAGATATTTCGATAAAAGTTTAGTCACATCGCCCCGCAGTTCGCGTTCGGAACGGCATTGCGCCGTCACCGGCTGTTCAAAAAACGGGACTTCGATATTGCCGTTTTCGTCCACCGTCGCCGTAAAATTATATTCTTCTTCGCCCATCACGCGACCTTCGACGACATCGCCCGGACCGAGCAGATAACCGCGTGAAAGATTTTCCGCCGTCCCGGTTTCCGGCACGGTCGAATTTGTCTGCGCTATCGCCGCCGCGCTCAGGGCAAACATCAAAATCAGCAAAAACCAAAAATTCGTCTTCATTTTTATAATTCCTGTAATTGTCGGTAAAATTCGGTAAAATTCAGAATAACTTACAACCGTCTAAGATTCAACTTTTTCGGCGTTCGGTTGCCCGTCATTATGCGATAATCGCTTGATTTGCCGGGTTGGATTATTCGGCGGGTTTGCCATATACTGAATATCTAAACCGCCCACTTCAGATATTCAAAACCGCAAACGATTAAATTTTAGTGCAGACAAAAAATAATCTTAAAGAAAATTTATGGTTCTTGCTTCGCCCGATGCAGTTTGTGGCGGACGTGATTATTTTGTGCTGCGCCTTTTTTGCCGCGTATCTTTTTCGGTTCGATTTCGACCTCGACAAGTATTATTTTGAAAACGCGCTCGATCAGTTGCCGTTCGTCGTTTTCGCACAGTTTGCCGCTCTTTTTCTGGTCGGCGGCTACACTATTTTGTGGCGTTATGTGAGCCTCGAAGACCTCAGAGTTTTTCTCAAAGCCGCGCTCATTTCCGGCGTTTTTCTGCTGCTCGCGCGTCTGCTGCTTGCGCCTGACGAATTTATTCGCTGGCAAGTTCCGATTTCGATTATCGTGATGGACACGGTGCTGGCGTTTTCCGGTTTGCTTGCTCTGCGCGTGCTGCGCCGCCTTGTTTTTGAATTCGCGGAAAAGCGTGAATTCACGGGCAGTCGGCGCAAATTTAAACGAAAAGCCGCGCTGCTGATCGGCGCGGGCAGAATCGGCGCGACGCTCGCCAAAGAATTGTCCGGACGCGCCGACAGCGAACTCGATATTAAAGGTTTCGTAGACGACGACCGCTTTAAAAAAGGCGGCAGCGTCGGCGGGTTAAAGGTTTTGGGAGCGACCGCCGACTTGCCGCGTTTGGTTGCCGAGATGGAAATCGAACAGGTCGTCATCGCTATTGACCACGCGCAGACCGGACAGATTCGAGGCATTTTGGATTTATGCCGCGACATCAACGTCAAAGCGCGAATCGTGCCGAGCCTCAACGAAATCGCGCACGGACAGGTTTCTTTCAGCCGCATCCGCGATGTCGAAATTCAAGACCTTTTGGGACGCGAGCCAATCGAACTCGAAAACGAAAATCTACACGAATTTTTAAGCGGAAAAACCGTGATGATTACCGGCGCGGGCGGTTCAATCGGCGCGGAACTCGCGCGTCAGATTGTCGCTTTTGCGCCGAAGAAAATTTTGCTGGTCGAACGCGCCGAATTTTTGCTTTTTCAAATCGAACGCGAACTGGCGCGTGAAACGGCGGAAGAAAAATATGCGCCGCTGATCGCCGACATCAACGACGAACCGCGAATGCGCGAAATTTTTGAAACCTTTCAGCCCGACATCGTCTTTCACGCCGCCGCCCACAAACACGTTCCGCTGATGGAGGCGAACGCCGCCGAAGCCGTTAAAAATAATATTTTGGCGACCCGCTTGATCGGCGAACTCGCAGGCGAATACCGCGTCGCCAAGTTCGTCCTGATCTCGACCGACAAAGCCGTTAATCCGACCTCGATTATGGGCGCGTCGAAACGCCTTGCGGAAATCGTCATTCAGGACTTAAACAGCAAATATCCGACAAATTTCAGCGCGGTTCGGTTCGGCAATGTTCTCGGTTCAGCCGGTTCGGTCGTGCCGATTTTTCAGGAGCAGATTCGTCAGGGCAAAGCGATTACCGTCACACATAAAGATATGACGCGCTATTTTATGACGATTCCCGAAGCCTCGCAGCTTGTCCTGCAGGCGGGCGCAATCGGCGCGGGCGGCGAAATTTTTATTCTCGATATGGGCAAACCCGTCCGCATTTTAGACCTCGCCGAAGATGTGATTCGCCTCTCCGGTTTGCAGCCGTATGAAGACATAGATATTCGATTCAGCGGCATTCGCAAGGGCGAAAAACTGTTTGAAGAACTCGAAATCTCCGGCGAAAATCTGCTCAAAACACGTCATCCGAAAATTTTCGTCGGCAAAATCGCTACTTATCGCAAAGCTGAAATTACTGAAATTCTCGATGATTTTCGTCAAGCCGTGAGCCTCGGCAGCGAAGCCAAAATCCGCGCACTGTTTAATAATTTTCTGCCCGAAGCCGACATCGCCGAAAAATCGTTCGCCGAACAAAACGAACCGCCGAAAGCCAAAGAAACCTTTTTCACCTCGTCGCCGAACCTAAAATTATCAGAAAAATAAACGCTTCTCTAAATTTTCCATTTTCCATTTTCCATTTTCCATTACCAACGATTTATAATTTAAAGATATGGCAATTTTAGTGACCGGCGGCGCGGGATATATCGGCAGCGCGGCGGTTGAAGATTTACGAAAAAACGGCGAAAACGTCGTCGTGCTGGATAATTTGGTTTACGGGCATCGTCAGTCGGTCAATCGAGACGTGCCGTTTTATGACGGGAATATCGGCGATCAAACGCTGGTCGAAAAAATCGTCCGCGAACACGAAATCGAAGCGTGTATGCACTTTTCGGCGTTCGCTTATGTCGGCGAATCGGTCGAAAAACCGCAGAAATACTACGAAAATAATTTCGTGCAGACCTTAAAATTGCTCGACGCGCTAATCGAAAATAACGTCAAAAAGTTTATTTTTTCTTCGACCTGCGCGACCTTCGGCGAGCCGCAATATGTTCCGATTGACGAAAAACATCCGCAAAATCCGGTCAATCCATACGGCTGGTCAAAATTTATGGTCGAACGTGCGCTCGAAGATTACGACCGCGCCTACGGCTTAAAATTTGTCGCTCTGCGCTATTTCAACGCCTGCGGCGCGGCTGATTCGTGCGGCGAACATCACGACCCGGAAACGCATCTGATTCCGCTGATTTTATTTGCCGCGCAGGGCAAACGCGAAGCGATTTCCGTTTTTGGCGACGATTACCCAACGCCCGACGGCACGGCGGTCAGAGATTACATACACATTTCCGATTTGAGTCAGGCGCATTTGCTCGCGCTCAACCATTTGCGCGGCGGCGGCGATTCGGAATTTATCAATCTCGGCAACGGCACGGGATTTTCGGTGATGGAAGTGATCCAAGCCGCGCGAAAAGTCACGGGCAAACCAATCGAAGCGGTAATCTCGCCGAGACGCGCCGGCGATCCGTCAAAACTCGTCGCCGATGCCGCCAAAGCGCGGAAAGTTTTAGGCTGGAATCCGCAATTTGCGGCAATCGAAAAAATCATCGAAGATGCGTGGCGATGGCACGAAGCCAATCCGAACGGTTACGAATAAATTTTCCGACGGGCAATTTCAGCTTGATTTGTTTTGGGCGTTGATCTGCAAAACAAACCGATTTTGTGATAAATTCTAATGATAGACGCGATTTTTATCGTTTGGTGCAAAAGGTGAAATCGCTCATCATAATTAATATATTTGGTCATTAAATAATTTTTAAAATATACGAGGACAAAACATTGGCAGAACAATTTGACGTAGTGATTATCGGTTCGGGTCCGGGCGGTTACGTCGCGGCGATTCGCGGTTCGCAGGTCGGTTTGAAGGTCGCGCTGATCGAAAAGGAAGCGGGCGCAAGACTCGGCGGAACGTGCGGTTTGCGCGGCTGTATTCCGACGAAAGCGTTACTGAACGCGGCGCATCTTTACGAAAAAGCGGGACATTTCGAGCAGTTCGGGTTAAAGGTCGAAGGCTTGAGTTACGATTTTGCGAAAGTTCAGGATTACAAAGCGGGCATTGTGGCGAAAAATGCTTCGGGCGTTTCGTATCTGATGAAAAAAAATAAAGTTACCGTCTTTAACGGCTTCGGCAAAATTGCGGGCAAAGGCAAAATCGAAGTTTCCTACGAAGACGGCAAAAAAGAAACGGTCGAGGCGAAAAATATTATTATCGCCACGGGTTCGGTCGTCCGCCCGATTCCGGGTTTTGAAACCGACGGCAAACAAGTTGTCAATTCCGATCAGATTTTGGAATTAAACAACGTCCCGAAATCAATGGTCGTTCTCGGTTCGGGCGCGGTCGGCGTGGAATTTGCGAGCGTTTATTCGCGCTTCGGCTGCGACACGACGGTCGTCGAATTGATGGACAGAATCGTTCCATTGGAAGACGCGGAAGTTTCCAAAGAACTCGAACGCAGTTTCAAAAAACGCGGCATCAAATGTCTGACCGGCGTGAAAATGGACAAACTCGAAAAAACGAAAAAATCGGTCAAAGTTTCGGGTAAAGACGCAAAAGGCAATGCCGTCAACCTCGAAGCCGAAATGCTTTTAGTCGCAATCGGACGAATGCCGTATATCGAAAATCTCGGCTTGGAAAACACGAAAGTAGTCGTCAATCCGCGCGGCACTTTGAAAGTCAACGAATACTGCGAAACCGACGAACCGAACGTCTTCGCCATCGGCGACGTGATTGACACCGCTTGGCTTGCTCACCTTGCCAGCAAAGAAGGCTGTTTAGTCGTCGAAAGAATCGCGGGCAGAAAAGTCGAACCGATCAATCATCGCCTCGTCCCGAACTGCACATATTGCGACCCCGAAGTCGCCTCAGTCGGCTTGACCGAAGCTAAAGCGAAAGAAGAAGGCTACGATGTCAAAGTCGGCAAATTCCCTTTCTCGGCATCGGGAAAAGCCCGTATCTTAGGCGAAACCGACGGCTTCATCAAAATCGTCTCCGACAAAAAATACGACGAAATTCTCGGCGTTCACCTAATCGGACCACACGCCACGGAATTATTAGCCGAAGCCTGCGTCGCAATGTCGCACGAAGCAACCGCCGAATCACTCGCCAACACCATCCACGCGCACCCGACCGTTTCCGAATCAATGATGGAAGCCGCCGAAGGCGTTCACGATTTGACGATTCATATGTGATTTAAATAAGTGATTATGGTCAGTGTTTAATCAAATACTGACCATACATCTATAAACATTAAAATAATTTTATGGAACCCATTCTAAAAGCTCATTTTAACAGTTTCAAAAATCAATTTGAGATAATAACTGCCGGTGATATTCACAAGGATTCACAGGCATTCGAGAAATTTGTCAACTATATTTTATTTAGTTCTGATTATCCTGAGATATTTACTGCAAATATAGAATTGTTAGATTTTGTAAGTGTTGGCGGCAGTAACGATACAGGCATAGATGGAATAGGCATAAAAATTAATGACAGACTGGTTAGAAGTATTGACGAAGTAAAGGATTTAGCACAGGCAAGCAAAAAGATTAATGTTGAGTTTGTGTTTATTCAATCAAAAATGCGTCCTGGTTTTGACGTAAAAGAACTGCAAACATTTATAACAGGTGTAAAAGTATTTTTCACAGAAGGTTTTTTGCCAGAAAATGACAGAATCAGAGAATTGAGAGAGATAAAAGATTTTATCTATTCCAATGAAAAAGTAATTTCGAGGGTGTTAGAAAATCTGTGTAAATGAGTTTGTGCCGAATCCGTTCATCGGCACTCTTTCCTCGAAAAGTATCGCAAATTGGTTCATCGCCGCGCTCCAGTTCGGTATCGGCATTGTCCATTTTTTCGCAATGTTTCGCAATGCCAAAAACAGAATTTTCAGCACCGCGTCATCGTTCGGGAAAAGTGCGCGATTTTTGATGATTTTCCTTAACGAGAAATTTAACGATTCTATCGCGTTCGTCGTATAAATCGCCCGACGGATTTCCGGCGTGAAAGCGAACATCGGGACGACTCGCGCCCAATTTGACTGCCACGAACGGGCGACCACCGGATACTGCGACTCCCATTTTTCCGCAAATTCCAAAAGCTGTGTTTCGGCTTCTTCCAAAGTCGAAGCCTGATAAATCAATTTCAAATCGGCAGCGACTTCTTTGCGTTCTTTGTAAGACACATAGCTCAAAGAATGCCGCAGCAAATGCACCAGACAAAGCTGCACCTGCGTTTTCGGAAAGACCGCTTCGATGGCTTCCGGGAAACCTTTGAGTCCGTCCACACAGGCGATAAAAACATCCTGCACACCGCGCGTTTGCAGTTCAGTAACAATTGACAGCCAAAACTTTGCCCCTTCATTTTCGGCGATCCAAATACCGAGAACTTCTTTCAAGCCTTGCAAATTGACACCGATCACCAGATAAACCGCTTTGTTAATCACCCGCCCGTTTTCTTTGACCTTGACGACCAGTGCATCCAAATAAAGAATCGGATAAACCGTATCGAGCGGACGGGTTTGCCAAGTTCGGACTTCCGTCAAAACTGCTTCGGTGGCTGATGAAACCAGTGCCGGAGAAATCTCCGTGCCGTAAATCTCTTGGAGATGTCCCTGAATCTCACGCGTCGTCATTCCGCGCGCGTAAAGCGAGATGATCTTTTCGTCAAAGCCGTCAAAGCGCGTCTGATTCTTTCTGATAAGCTGCGGCTCGAAGGTTCCGTTGCGGTCACGCGGAACTTCAATTTCGGTTTGCCCGCGTTTGCTTTTAATCGTTTTCGGCGTAGTTCCGTTTCTCGAATTGCCGGAGTTATGCCCGGTCAAATCGTGCTTTCGATAGCCGAGGTGATGCGTCAGCTCGCCTTCGAGCGCACGTTCAACCAGAGCTTTCGTCAACTGTTGTAAAATACCCTGACAGCCTCGGCAAATCCTCCGGCTTTTCATATTCATTCAGTAATTGGTCAAGTAAATCTTTCGTAATTGGCATCATCATTTTCCTCCATTAAAATAAATGTTGATTGTTGCCATTTACACAGATTTTTTTACACCCTCGTAATTTCTAAATTTGAAGTGAATCCAAGTATTTACATTCACTTTGTTGCTGCTGGAACAGAGCCTATAGGTGAGCATTTTGCGGGAGTTTTAGCTCTATTTAAAAGAGAATTGTCTGAAAACTTTTACTTTGAAGATATTATTGTGAAGGTTCTACCGCTAATTTAATGGAAACAAGCTAAGTTTCCCATAAAAGAAAAGTATTGCGCTTCGGAAGTTATCAAATTTTCGATAACCTCTGGCAACTGTTTTTAACAACTGGATTTTTCCGTTCAATCTTTCTGCCATGGCATTGCTCAAACTGCCGGTCATCGCATTGAGAACTCCTTTCAAATGGTTGGCAAACATCTCGGCGACTTTGATAACTTCTTTTATTTTTGTCGCTTTGACTGATTCACTCCATTCCCAAAAGATACTTTCACTTTCTTCGAGACTCGCATTTTTGAACACTTCCTTAAAGTTTTCCCGCACTTCCCACGCTCGACTCACTTCATAGTTTGCCGCTCGAATGGCGGCAAATTTGATTCTTTGCTTGTCGGTTAAATTCTCTTCATTTTTCAATAACGCATACCGGCTGTCTTTTAATTCAACCTCCTCTTTGACTTCTCTGCGTCTGACTTTATCGATGGCTTCATTCAGATATTTGATTAAATGAAATTTGTCGTGAACTATTTCGGCTTCCGGTAATTTCTCTTTTGCCAAACTCAAAAATGCTTCCCACATATCCATACTGATAGTTCTCACCTGAGCTTTCTGCTCAACCGTTAATGCTTTATCGATCAAATCTTTACTTGCTTCTAATGTCCGATGCTCAACGACTTCCAAGACTCTTCCCGCCTCCGGGTCACTCAAGATGGTCGCGTAATGATGTCCGCTTTGAAATGATTTTTCATCAATGCTCAAGGCTCTGATAATCTTTTCTTTCTTCTTTCTCCGCGCCAGTCCCCGCTGCGTCGCATTGTGCATAATCCGATTGACGACATCAAATCCGCATCTCATTAAGTTCGCTGTTTGACTCTGATTCTTAGTTGCCTGCAACAAACTTATCACCGCACTCTCAAATAACTTGGTGTGTCGCTCGTGTCGCTCCGCCCACGGCGGGATGAGCGTTTTGACTTCCCCCAACTCATCTTTAATCCTTGGCAATGAGGCGTTGATAAATGTCTTAAACTGCATCGTATCCAGATGCCGCCAACGTCTTGATGGGGCATAATCGTAAATCTTTGCGGTCCCAACATACTCGACATAAATATCAACTTCCTCAGTTTCGAAGTCACTTTCAACTTCTTTGACTTTCCAATCCGCTCCAAACTCTAATAATAAATCAAAAAATTGCTCGGTAAACATTTGCCGATTTTATCACTTTCCATTAAATTGACGGTAGAACCTTTGTGAATACAATAAATGGAAAACAACTTATAAAATCATACAGAGAGTTGGAAAATAAATTTGAAGTCCAACTTAATATTATGGATATTTTTCCATTAATAGTGACTTCAGATACTGATGTGAAAAAGGCATACACATTTACCTGTAAGGCTAAAGAATTTCTAAAAGTTTTACAGAAAGAAGATAAATCTTTACGTCGGTCATTGTTCAACGATAATGTCAGAGATTATATAGGAGGTAGAAGTGCAATCAACAATGAGATTGAGAAAACAATTTCAGAAAACCCAGAGATGTTCTTGCTTTGCAATAATGGAGTAACAATTGTTTGCACTGATTTTGAACAAGTTAGAGATAAATTAGTAAAAATAGAAAATCCTCAAATAGTAAATGGTTGCCAAACAAGTAATTCAATCTACAATTTCAAAGACAATCCCAATATTGAAAAACTGCAAATACTTATAAGGCTTATTTCAACAGATAATTACGATGTAACAAACAAAATTGTTAGGGGAACAAACAAACAAAACCAAGTTTTAGATGAAGCTTTTGAAGCAACTAGACCTTTTCACCAGGAGGTTTTAGAGCCGTTCTTTCTTTCATTTGCTGATGGAGTAAAAATTTTTTATGAACGACGTGCCAAACAATATAATTACGATCCCAATATTCTAAAAACTCACATTGTAAATTTAAGAATTCTTACACAAGTTTTCATTGGAATGTTTTTAGATGCTCCTCACGAATCGCACAGACATGAAGCAAAACTGCTAGAAAAATATGCAAATGACAAGGAAGAGAGAAAAATTTTTAGAGACGACCATAATCCTTATCCTTATTATATTTGTGCTTTGACATGGTATATGTTTGAAAAATATTTCAGAGAGGAGATTATATCCAAAAAATATACACCTTATAAGGCACATCTTTACTTGGTTTATAGATATAGCTTGAAAGAATTTCCTCCCAAATTTAATACCAAATCAATAGATTCTTACTGTGAGAGGATGTTAAATCATCTGAAAGAGGAAAACTTCAAAAATCAGATTAGTGATGTTCTAAATGTATTTGATACAACACAAAAGAAATGGACTGAAAGCAGAAGTAGATTTGGAATTAAAGATAACAAAGATTTTACAGAACTATTAATTAAAGTAGCTAGAGAACACTTTATTCAGAAACAAAAACCAGTCACTACAGAAGAAAAAAACTTACATAAAGGAAAGGTTTTACGAATATCATTAAATCATGGGGTTTGGTTTGGTTTTATCAAACGCGGAGTACAGGATGAAAATGTTTATTTTGATAGTCGAAATTTCAATGGGCAAGTAAGAGATTTGATACCAGGAACAGAAGTGACTTTTGAACTGGGCAAAAGAGAGAAAGGAGAATATGCAAGAAATGTCAGAATCGCTTAATTATAAATTTTAGGAGAAATTTATAACGAAATCAGATTACTGATTGCCAACACGATCCACGCGCACCCGACCGTTTCCGAATCAATGATGGAAGCCGCCGAAGGCGTTCACGATTTGACGATTCATCTGTAATTCATTTATCAGTCAACAGTTATCAATGGTCAGTTGGGGAAATTCGACTGACCACTTTTTTGACTTTGCAAAAGAAACTCCATAATCTTTCTCTGTGATTAAGTCGTTCAAAGATTCCGAAACCGGGAAAATTTACAATCTCACGCGCTCGCGCAGATTGCCGTCGGATATTCAGCAGATTGCTTTGCGGAAACTGCGAATGATAAATAATGCGAGAAATATTAATGACTTGCGCGTTCCGCCCGCGAATCGTTTGGAAAAACTCGTCGGCAGTCGCGCCGGACAATACAGCATCAGAATTAACGATCAATGGCGAATTTGTTTTGATTGGCAGGATGAGAATGCTTACAATGTAGAAATAGTGGATTATCACTAACGAGGAAATTTTATGGCGACAGGGAAATTAAAACCGATACATCCGGGCGAAGTTTTGCGCGAGGAATTTTTGAAACCATTTCACATCAGCGAAGAAAGTTTAGCGAAAAGCATCAGTTTAGATTTGCAGGACATCCATCAGATGGTCGCCGAAAAACGGGGCGTGACGGCTGATACGGCTCTGCGGCTGGCTAAATTTTTCAGCACTTCGCCGCAATTCTGGCTCGGTTTGCAGTCAGATTACGATTTGGATGTCACACGCGAAATTATAGCCGAGAAAATCGAAAGAGAAATTGTTCCGCTTGCCGCCTAATAATTCTCTTCACACCATCTACGCGCACCCGACCGTTTCCGAATCAATGATGGAAACCGCCGAAGGCGTTCACGATCTGACGATTCATCTGTAATTTGATGACGCAAATTATTTTGGACACGAATATTCTGGTTGCCGCTTTTCGTTCAAAACGTGGAGCGGCAAATCTTTTGCTTGATAAACTCGATGATTCACGCTGGCAGATTAATGTTTCGACGGCGTTGCTGCTCGAATACGAAGATGTTTTGAAACGTCCCGAAATGAAAGATTTTATTTCGGAAGCGGACGTTGATATTTTTCTCGACGGACTCTGCTCGATTTCCGAATTCAACGATATTTTCTACTTGTGGCGACTGCTCGCAAAAGACCCGAACGATTCATTTATTCTCGAACTCGCCGTGCGCGTCAATGCCGAATTTATTATCACCTACAACGCCAAAGACTTTCCCGCCGCCGCCGATTTTGGTATAAAATTGATTACGCCGAAAGAATTTTTAGAATTTACCGGAGATTTACGAAAATGACGATTATCAGCACAAAAATTCCCGACACGCTTTTTCGCCAAGCCAAAACAATTGCCGACAGTGAAGAAATGACGCTCGACCAATTTATCGCGCTTGCTTTAGCAAGTCAGGTTTCAAGTTGGAATGTCGGCAAGACCTTCACCGAACGCGCCAAAAAAGGTGATTGGCAAAAGTCACGCGAAATTTTAGCCAAAGCTCCCGATGTCGAAGCGGAAGATTTTGACAAACTTTAATCGGCTATAGAAGCGGTAGAAGGCGTTCACGATTTGACGATTCATCTGTAATTGTTAATGGTTAATTAAAAGTGGTCAGTTGAAGAAATTCGGCTGACCATTTTCACTCACACAACTGAATTTGATCTTACTGCATCTTTTTGATATGCACTTTCTCAAATCAAAAATTATTCTCGTCATTACGCTGATCTTGCTTTTCAACGCTCTTGTTTTCTCACAAAACCTTCGCCGACAAGCTGAAGAAAATCCTCTTTCGACGGTTTTTTATCTGCTTTCGACAACAGATAAAGATTCAAAAGGAGAGCAAAAAGCCTGTTTAGCAAAATCTTTGTCGCTAGCGGAGAGGTTTAATGAAATCGAAGATGTAGCAGGAATGGTCAAGGCGGGAAGCTATGTTGACGAAGATTTTATCGCTTTGACAAATGATTTGATTTCCAAAGGCAAAACTAATGAAGCGTCAAAATTAGTTTCCTTTTTGATAAATAAAGAGGGCGATGATGAATACATATCACAGAAGTTTTTCAAACCGCTGATTACGCTCAAAAGAGATGATGAAGCGAAACGAATTCTTAATACATTTTCCGACTCGGACAGAATTGCCGGCGCGTTTGAACTCACCGGAATTTATTTGAAACTCGGTCAACCGGCAAAGACTTTAGATGTCATTAACGGCGTTGCAAATTTGGTTGAAAATTCCGTATATGGTGAAGATAAAGCCGAACTCGGTTTATTTTACGCGAAGTTGGGGAAACAATCCGAAGCGTTGAGATTTTTGCAGGAATCAATGAAAAATCTCGCGTGGAAAACTGGAAAGCCCGAATATACGGAAGAAAGAATTCTCGACCGCGTTGTTGAAACATATCAGGCTCTCGGAAAATTCAAAGAAGCGAATGAAATTCTGACAAAACAGGGAAAATCAGAAGAAATCGAAAAACCCGAAAATCTCATCGAAACTGCCGAAAGTTATCTAAAGAAAGGAAATCTTGCGAAGGCGAACGAATTGATTAATCAATCTCTCATCCGATTAAACCCGAAAGAATACAGCGACAGTTTCGATCTGGGAAAAACAATTGAAATTTACATAAAACTTGGCGAAATTGACCGAGCCGAAAAAATCGCTGAAAGTTTGAGCGGAAGCGATTATATGCAGCAGGAAAAATTACTGCATATCGCCGATTTTTATATCAAACAGAAAAATAATTCAGAGGCTTCCGAAATTCTGAACTTTGCGCTCGAACAAACGAAGAAAATTGATACGAGTGAAGAAGAAAGCGGCAATTTGTGGACTTCAAACAAATGGAAACAAGCGCAATATCAATCGCAAATTGCTCTGCGTTATATTGATATGAAGTCCGACAAGGAAGCCTTGGAACTGATTTCACAACTCAAAAAACCTTATTTACGAGCATTGGCTTTAACCGAATTTGTCGCGGTCAATAAACGAAAAATCGCGCCTAAAAAATCAAGTTTATATCTGGAAGAGGCTTTATCACTTTTGCGACAGAAAAAGACTGACATTTTTGACTCAAAAAGATTCGACGTTTTTGCCATCGTCGCGCGAAATTTTGCCGAAATCGGAATGTTGGAAAAAGCGAACGAAGTTTTTGCCGAAACACTTTCAACCTTGAGCAAAGAAATGATCGAAGACGGTTCGGACGGCAGTTTATTATTTGCTATGTGCAATATCGGCGTAGAATTTGATAAATCGAAAATTAAACCGAACGAAAAACTCAGAGAAGCTTTGAGACAAATAATCAAAACTTGGGAGAACGAAGACTATTAATTTTTGACATCCAAAAATCTGAAAACCAGCGAAATCTTATATATGCTCAACTAAAATCAATTCTCTTGGTGATGTATTTTCTTCTCGATTCGCCGGTCGGGAACGAGCCAGATCAGCGCGACGAGAACATAAAGCGCGTCGGCGATGTATGAATTGACGAAGGCGAGAAAGATTGCGGCGATGTAGATGAGCGGCGAGATTTTGCCTTTGAAATCTTTGCCGAGCGCGGTTTTGATGGTTGAATTTTTGCCTTGTTCGCGGACGATTAAGTTTTGCAGGATGTAATATGCCGTTCCCGCCGCGAAGAGAATTACGCCGTAAATAGCTGTCGGCAGCGATTCCTGATAATGTTCGCCCATCCAATTGGTGACGAACGGGACGAGTGAGAGCCAGAATAATAAATGCAGATTCGCCCAGAGAATCGTGCCGTTGATGTGTCCGGTCGCCTGAAACAGGTGATGGTGATTGTTCCAGTAAATGCCGAGATAAATAAAACTCAGAACGTAAGCGGTCAAAACCGGCGCGAGCGTGTGCAGGGCTTCCAAATCCGCACCGTGCGGAACTTTTAATTCCAACACCATAATCGTAATCAAAATTGCGATCACACCGTCGCTGAACGCTTCGAGTCTGGCTGTATCCATAAAATTTCAGATTTTAATCTACAAAAAATATCACGAAAAGCGCAAAAACGATTTCCGTAAAATTTCTTTCCCGTTAATTTTGCATCTTTTGACAGTAAATCGTTCCGACATTTCTTCTCTTAATTACGGCTTTATTTTACCGACTAAACCGATTAATTTAAAAATTATTATCAGCATAAAACTTACCGGGCGCACTTTTTTTTGGCGGACGGCATCGAAATAATCGTTAAACCGGACTAATTGAAAGCGTGTTGAATAAATATGAAAATCAAACTGTTTTTTTTGATGATGCTATCGTCTTTGGCAGTCGGCGGTCTTGCCCAATCGGGCAGGAGAATTAAAAATTCGCCGCCGCCGGCTGCGCCCGATTCGCTGCCGCAGGTGCAGGAAACGCAGTCTTCGACCGATATTAAGGAACAGAACGCCGTCGGTTATTCGGAATCTTCGCCGAACCCTTCGCGGCTTTTGGTTCCGGGCGGTGAAAGAAATAAAAATTCTAAAAAAGACAAGAAAAAAGACGCGGCGAAAACTACGCCGCCTCCGACTGCTTCGGCGGAAGATGAAGATACGATCAAGGTCGAAACTAATCTCGTGACGATTCCGGTTTCGGTTTCCGACCGCAACGGTTTTTTTATCGGCAATCTGCATCAGCCTGAATTTAAGATTTACGATAACGGGGTCGAGCAAAAGGTCGAGTATTTCGGCACGTCGGACAAACCTTTTACGGTTGTATTGCTGATTGATGTCAGCCCTTCGACATCATTTAAAATCGAGGAAATTCAAGCCGCCGCCAATGCCTTTGTCGAACAGTTGATGCCGCAGGATCAGGTGATGGTCATCGAATTCGATTCGTCGGTTCATGTTTTGACGGAAGCGACGGGCGACCGCGACAAAATTAAAAAAGCGATCTCGCGGACGGGTTTCGGCGACGGCACTTCGCTCTATGAAGGCGTTTCTTTTTCGATTAATAAGCGGCTCGATAAAATTCAGGGACGCAAAGCCATCGTGCTGTTTACCGACGGCGTTGATACGACTTCAAACAGCGCGAGTTTTGAAAGCACGATCAGAGATGCCGAAGAATCGGACGCGGTAGTTTTCCCGATTTATTACAACACTTTTCTCAATGCAATCGGTATCGGCGGCGGCGGCGGCGTAATGAGTACGCCTCCAATGATCGGCGGCGGCGGTATCGGCGGCGGACAATCAACCGCCGGGGCGAGCGCGGATTATGCTCGCGGCAGAGCATATCTTAATGAACTGGCGGCGGCGACCGGCGGCAAACTCTATCGCGCCGAATCAACTCCGGGCGGTTTGTCAAACGCTTTTGAAAGCATCGCCGACGAACTGCGCCGTCAATACACGCTCGGTTATTATCCGTCCGCCGTCGGCGCAAACGGCGAACGCCGCCAAATCAAGGTGCGCGTCGAACGTCCGAAATTAATCATCAGAACACGCGACAGCTATATCGTCGGCACTAATGCCGGTTCGTAAAATAATCTGAGTTCGGGATAAAAATTATTTACCACAGAGACACGGAGACACAGAGAAAAAAATAGAAAAGACTAATATACGAAGCGATTTTTTAGGCGAGAAACTAAGATTATATTTTTCAAAAAATTTTGTTAAATTCAATAATCTCCATTTAAAACTCTGTGTCTCCGTGTCTCTGTGGTGAAACTTTTCTTATCTTGAACTGAAGTATTAGTAAAACGTCAAAAGCGGCTGTCGGCAAATGTATCGGGTAAACGATGACACATTTGCTGACAGCCGCTTTTTGGTTTTTTAATCGAAATATCTAAATAGTCCCGATTATTTACAAACTTTATTTTCTGAGCAAATCACGAATTTCCGTGAGCAAAACTTCTTCCCCGGTCGGCGGTGTCGCAGCAGCGTTCATTTTATTAAACAATTTGACCGCATAGCGAGCGAGCAGAAACATCACGAAAGCGACGATTACAAAATAAATAATGTCGTTGATAAACTGTCCATACAGAATCAGCGGCTGTTTAGCTTTGACCGCCGCTTCGATCTGATCCGGCGTGGTGACGGGCATCGTTCCGAGATTGATAACTTTATCCTTGAAATCAATACCGCCGGTCAATAAACCGACAACCGGCATCACGATTCCGTCGGTAAAACTTTTAACGACTGTGCCGAATGCCACGCCCATAATCAGAGCAATTGCCAAATCGAGGATATTTCCCTTGGCGAGAAATGCCTTAAAATCATCTAACATTTTTTTTAGACTCCTATTTTATCTACTTGAATTTTAATTGATTAATTCTTGGGGCTTCGGAAGATAATATAATTGATAAATTTTATTTTAACAAATCATTTGAATGACTTATGGCAAAAAAATTTAATAAAAGAGGCGCGAAATAACTTTTACAGTTTACTTCGCGCCTTTTTACAAAGCATTGCCGTTTATAAATCCGCCCGTTAACCGGCTGCCGCTTCTGCTGTTTCCGATTGATTATCGGTGTCGGTCAGAGCGGTTTCGGTTTGATAATTATATTCCGGCTTGGCAAACGAAGCCTGACTTTTCAGTTCGCTGTGGCGTTTATCAAAAGATTCTTTCGCTTTGAGCATCGAACAACTGCCTTCGAGAGTCGCACCGTCTTCGAGAACCAGACGCGGCGACTGAATGTTGCCGACGACCCGCGCCGTCCGTCCGAGTTGAAGTTTTTCGCTGGCGATGATATCGCCGTTGACCACACCGTTAATAACCGCCGCCGCGACCGCGATGTTGGCATCAACCTGTCCGCTGCCGCCGACGATCAATGTGCCGGTTTCCGAAGAAACTCTGCCCGTCAGATGCCCGTCAACTCTCAGCATCGCCTGAAAACTGGTTTCGCCCGTGAGAGTCGTGCCGGCACCGACATAACCGCTCAGACGACCTTCCTTGATGTCGCGTGCCATTGATTCGCTTTCGGAAATCGCCCGCGAAGATGTCGGCAGACTTTCGCTGGTAAAAGGATAAGTCGAATTTTCGCCCGCGCTCGAATGAATCGGCTGCTCCTGAAAACTCTGCGCCCCGTCATTTCCCTGTTCCGGTTTGGAACTTCTTCCCATTCTAATCATAATTGTTGCTCCTGTTTATTGAATTTGAAATGTTTCAGACTCGTCAACCGAAGATTAGACAGATCAGGGAAATCTAATCGTTTGCGAAATCGAAAACTTTGATTGAAAGAAATATCTAATTGCGGTAAATTTCCAAACAGTTTATGTCAAACAGTATGTTTTTTCAATGTCATTGAATAATTTATTGCTTGGCGTTCTCGATTTTATCCGCCAAGATGTCCTGATAAACGGCAATTGCCACTTTTTTCGGATTTGAAGACAACGGAATATCCTTCAAATCTACCGAACCGTTGGCGAAAACCGTCGCCGCACCGAGCAAACTCCAGCCTTTCCCGTAATCAACATAAACCGGCACACGCATTGCAAATTTATCGGAAACGCCTGACTGCGTGATTTTTCCGTTCAGCAATGTTTTGCCGCCCGATTCGTTGACCGAATAGGCAAATTTATATGAGGGCATATCCGTCCCGTAAACATATTCGTCGAAAAACCAATCCATCGTTTTATTTTTGTTAATATCCATCGCCGGTGTCATATATTTTTCGACTGCGAGCTTAAAGTCATTGGTCGAAACATCCTGATTATAGTGCGCGGCGATAAAATCCTTCATCATCGCCTGAAACCGCTGATCGCCGGTTTTTTTCGAGTCATACATCATCATCCGAATCATATGCAGAATAAATGCGCCTTTCGGATAGATCATCGCGCGGGCGATGCTGCCGGTTTTTCCCGTGTTCAGGCGATAACCCTGCGTCACGGGTCCGACGGTATATGGTTTGCGCCCGTTGGTCGCCGGTGAAGATTCGACGATCAAATCGTGCTGACGTTTCCAAAAATCGAGATATTTGCCCGTATCCTTTTCGATAAATTGAATGTAGAGCGCAGCCGAAAATTCGGCAAAGCCTTCGCTCATCCATTGATCGTGATAACTCGTCCAGCCGACGATATGTCCCCACCATTGATGCGCGACTTCGTGCGGCGCGACTTCCGTCCAAAAGCCGTTCGTTGCGCCGCGAATGCCTAACAGACGAACGCGCTGCGTCGTGTCAATATATGCAACATACGGCATATAAACGAGCGTCGCCCACGATTGTCCGAAAAATCCGGCGGGCTGCTGCGTCATCGCAATTCGTTTATACGGCAATTTGCCGAAATATAGATTGTAAATTCGCGTGGCATTCTGCGCGTCGGTCAAAACGCCGCTCGAACCCGAAGTCGTATTGACAGTTCCGATGATAGAATTTTCAATTCCTTTCAATTCATCCGGCAGATTATTATTGGCGTAAACTTCCATTTTGTAACCCGTGTCGGGATCATCAACTTCCTTTTCTTTGAAATCGCCGTAATTAAAACCGGCGACGGCAAAATCCAAGCCGTCGGTCGTCCATTTGGAAATCATCGTATCTTTTTCGCCCTTCATTTCACTGACGCGATTGCCGATGCCGACCAGCGTATATCTTTTCGGATAATGAAAGGTCAGATCGAACGCCGCGCGGTCTCCGAAACTGGTTGCCGGGTTGTTCGGATACCACGTCGAACGATGCAGCAAAATAAAATTGCCGCTGCCCGAATTAACGAGTGCGCCGCCGCCTTTGTATTCGACGGTGATCTTGAAAGGTTTATGCGGTTCGATTGCTTTCGGCAGAATGACACCGAAGTCCGAATCTTCATCCTTTTTTTCCTGCACGAACAGAAGCGCGTTGCCCGATTCGTCTTTGACGGAACTGACGCGCAGATTACCGAAAAAATCGAACGGCAGAAAACGCGCGTTCGATTCATTCATTTCGAGGGTTAATTCATCCTTCCCGATCAAATCCGTGCCGTCAATCGTCAAATCTATCAGGTGATGTTTGATGTCGTAACTGCGCCGATCCGTCCAACTGTTCGCCGTGCCTTTTTTGTATTCGTCCGCCAGATGAAACGCCGTCCAAATGCCGCCGTCCGATTCGCCGTAACTGCTCAGTTCGACCTGTTCGGGATAAACTTCGCTCAAACCGACCGGATCGGTTTGGAAAACCAGTTTGCCGAATTTGCTGCCGTCAATAAAAGTCGTAAAAAACCCTTTGCGCTGCGGCGCGTAAAAATCGGCGAGCGTTCTCGAAGCAACATTGTAGTGAATCGTCTTTTTGAGCAGACTTTCCTTGTCACGGTATGCGTCACGCGCCGCTGATGCCTGCGAACCGTTCTGCGCCATTTTGACGTTCGGCGAATTTTTGATCTGCTCGAAAGTATCGTCGGTGAAAAACATCACGAGCTTTTTGAAGTTTTCTTTGATGTCTGGAGATTCGGTAAAAATCGCCAGACTTTTCTTTTCGATGTCATTGGGCGGCATCAGATAAAAATTTCCCTGACCGATAAAAACCGCGCCCGTCGTTCTGCCCTCGACCGATTTGAGAAAATAAATTTCGCCGTTTTGCAGCGTAAACGCGGCAAGGTCTTTATTGAGAACCAGATTATTGACCGTCGCATAATCGCCGGAAAAAGCATCGGGCGCGGATGAAGCGGCGCGTAGACTTTTGTAAACCGGATCATCGGCATAAACCGTTACTTCGCCGACCGTTCTATCGTCTTGCGCGAGATTTAATGAGGACAAAAACGTCATCAAAAATATAAGTGAAAAGATTCTTTTTGACATAAAACTCCTGTCTGACAGATATTTTAAAAGGTTGTTTGTTGGTATTTAAATACGAATTTATCAATTAAATCTTAAACATCGTCCGCGTGTCAAACAATTTCCGGGTTGTTTATTTTTGCGCCGCGTGTCAGAATTTTGAGGTTGCGGAGGTTTACTGAAAATTGTTTGTAGAAAGTAAGACGAAAACGAAACTGCTCAAAAAGGTCGGTAAGGCAATCGGCGATTTTTCGATGATCGAGAACGGCGATAAGATAATGGTCTGTCTGTCGGGCGGCAAGGACAGCTATGCGATGCTCGATTTGCTGCTCGACGTGCAGAAACGTGCGCCGGTCGAATTTGAAATCTTAGCGGTTAATCTCGACCAGAAACAGCCGAATTTTCCGTCGCATATTTTGCCGGAATATCTGGAAAGCATCGGCGTGCCGCACCGCATTTTGGTCGAAGACACATATTCGACGGTTAAAAGACTCGTTCCCGAAGGCAAAACTTATTGCTCGGTTTGTTCGCGTCTGCGGCGCGGCATTCTCTACGGCGCGGCGGTCGAAGAAGGCTGCACGAAAATCGCGCTCGGACATCACGCCGACGATGTTTCGGCGACGATGCTTTTGAATCTTTTTTATACCGGAATTTTAAAGACGATGCCGCCCGTGCTGCGTTCCGACGACGGGCGCAACACGGTTATTCGCCCGCTGATTTATTGTTTTGAAAAGGATTTGACGACTTATGCCGAAGAGAAAAAATTTCCTATTATCCCGTGCGATCTCTGCGGTTCGCAGCCGAATCTGAAACGCGCCCGCATCAAAAGGCTGATTAACGAACTCGAAAAAGAAATTCCGCTGATTCGCAATTCGATGCTCGGCGCGGCGGGCAATGTCGCAACTTCGCATCTGCTCGACACCGAACTTTACGATTTTGCGAAGTTTCTGCCGAAAGCGAAAAACACCAACAAATTTGTCGGCGATGTCGAAAAAGAACTCGACGCGGTATTCGATCACTCCGAACCTGAACTCAATTCTTTCAATTTGATGGAAATCGCTCGCGGGTGAGAATTCAAAATTTAAGAATTAATAGCCGCAAAAAGACGCAAAAAAGAAAAAATCTTTTTTGCGTCTTTTTAATTTTAGATTTCAGATGTTTCAAGATAAAATTCGGCGAATTTCTTCGATAATCGGCGGCAATTTTTCCAATAAGAAATCAATCTCACTTTCGACATTATATCTTCCCAAACTAAAACGAATCGCTCCCATTGCCTGTGAATACGGGATGTTCATCGCCTGTAAGACGGCGGATGCGGTGTGATTTTCGGCGTTGCAGGCTGAACCTGTCGAAACGCAGATTGCGAGATCGTCGAGTTTGGCGAGAATCGCTTCGCCGTTAATGTTCTCAAATGAAATGTTCGTCGTATTCGGCAGTCTTTTCGCATAATCGCTCGCGCCGTTCAAACGAGAATTTGGAATTTTATGCAAAATTTCGGTTTCGAGTTTGTTTCGCAGACGGTAGATTTCCGCCGTCGCCGTCAAATCTTTAACGATTTCCGCCGCCTTGCCGAGTGCGGCGACTTGATGGACGGATTCGGTTCCGGCGCGGCGCGAATGTTCCTGTCCGCCGCCGATTAGAAACGGCGCAAGCCGTGTGTTTTCTTTGATATACAATGCGCCGATGCCTTTCGGCGCGTGAAACTTATGACCGGAAAGCGAGAGCAGATCAATCGCCGAATGTCTGAGATTAAAGGGAATTTTGCCGACCGCATTAACCGCGTCGGTGTGAAAAATTGCGCCGCAATTAGCTTTGACGATTTCGGCGATTCGTTCGACCGGAAATAAAATTCCTGTCTCGTTATTTGCCGCCATTATCGAAACGACGGCGGTTTGATCGCTCAAAACGAATTCTAATTCCGCCAAATCAATCGCGCCGTTTTCGTCAACTTCGAGCCAAGAAATGCGGTAATTTTGTCGCTCCAGTTTTTCGCAGAGTTTGCGAACGGCTTCGTGTTCGACGCGTGTCGTGACGATGTGTCTTTTTTCGGGATTTGCTTCGAGTGCGCCCAAAATCGCCCAATTATCGCTTTCCGTGCCGCCGGAAGTAAAGACGATTTCGTTCTCGTTTCGTGCGCCGACGAGTGCGGCAACAGTCTGCCGCGTCGTTTCAATAGCTTTTTTCGATTCGCGCCCGAATGCGTAAGCCGACGATGGATTGCCGTAAAATTCCGTCAAGAAAGGCTGCATCGCCTCAGAAACTTCGGGTGCAATTTTGGTCGTTGCATTGTTGTCTAAATAAATCATCTTTGTTTTGTTGATAAATTATCATATCAAACATAAAATTTTTAATTACCCGTAATCGTTGCCCAATCTCTATAAAAGTCTTAAATAATGGCGAATGCAAAATTAAAAATCGTCGAACCGAGCGGCAACATCCGCGAAATCGAACTTGCGCCCGATGCCAATTATACGGTCGGCAGATCGAAAGATAACGATGTCGTTCTCAATGACCGCCGCGTTTCGCGCAAACACGCGCACATCGTCGCCGGAAACTCCGCATATAAAATCGTGGACGGATATTTTGAAGACGGCGAATTCAAGCGCAGCGTTAATCGTCTTTTTATCAACGGTTTCGCCGTTCCCGAAAAATTTCTCGAAACCGGCGATTTGATTGCCATCGGCGAAACGACCATCGAATTTTCACGAACCGGCGTGTCGTCGCCGCTTATCACGCCGACTGTTTCGCCGACCTTTTCGTCGAATCATAGTTCGCTGCCGACAATTTTGCCCGAACCGTCAAAACCCGTCAGTTTCGATGACAAACCGCTCGGCAATACGCAGGTGATGATCTCCGCCAAGGAAATTATCGGCGGACAGTCGCATCTTTCACTCGAATCGTCTTTCGTCAGCCCGGAAGAAATTAAAGATTTGCGGCGCAAGGCGAAAATGCTCGATTTATTGTTTGAAATGAGCAAAATGCTTGGCACGGTTTTTGACTTGAAAGAAGTGTTTGAAAAGGCGACCGACCTGATTTTTCGCGGTACGCCGGCAGATCGCGTGGTTGCTTTATTGACGGATGATAATGCCCGCGGCGCGGATAATATTTTCGGTTTATACCCGATTGCGGTCAGAGCGCGTGACGAAAATCTGACAAAGTTTACCGAAAAACTGACAATTAGTCGCACGATTACGCAGAAAGTGATGACCGATAAAGTCGTCGTGCTGTCGCAGGATGCCGTCAGCGACAAACAGTTTTCCGGTTCGGATTCGATTGTTTCGCAAGGTGTTCGGTCAACAATTTGTGCGCCTTTGATGACGGAATCAAACATTCACGGTGTGCTTTACGCTGACCGGCTCGATCCTTTCGGCAGTTTCAGTTCAGACCATCTGGAACTGATCGGCGCGGTCGCCGCACAAAGCGCGGTGACGGTCGAGACAGTCAAAGTTCATAAACGTCTGGCGCGGGAAGAAGTCGCGCGGGAAAATTATCGGCGGTTTATGCCGGAATACGTTGTTAATCAGTTACTTGAAAACCCGGATTCGTTCAAACTCGGCGGCACTAATCAGAAGATTACCGTATTGTTTTCCGATATACGCGGTTTCACTTCAATCGCCGAACACGCCAAACCGGAGATTATCGTCGGTATTTTGAACAGATATTTTACGGCGATGTCCGAAGTGATTTTCGCGCACGGCGGCACACTCGATAAATATATCGGCGACGGTTTGATGGCTTTGTTCGGTGCGCCGACGGCAACTCCCGACGATGCCCGCAATGCTTTGCAAACGGCGGTGGAAATGCAAAAAAGGCTCGTTTCGCTCAATGCGGAATTGATGTCCGAAAGCATCCTGCCGATTTCAATCGGCATCGGATTACATACGGGCGAGGCGACGGTCGGTTATATCGGTTCGGAGCAGCGCAGCGAATATACAGCCATCGGCGACACGGTTAATCTGGCATCACGCCTCGAATCGGTTGCCAAAGGCGGACAGATTTTAATCAGTCGTGAAGCGGCGGAAGCCGGCGGAAATCTCTTCCCTTTGATTTCGCTGGATGCCGTCAAAGTCAAAAATCGTGAAACTCCCGTCACACCTTTTGAAGTCAAATGGAATTGAAAATGTTCCGGGTTTTGATTTGAAAACAACAATTTCGGCAGTTTCAGGCGGATTTCAGACAATCGCTCGGGAAATATCGCAATCAATGAAAAAAAGTTGTAGAATACGTTACTTTTTTAAGTTAAAATAGATTCGAGGTTTGTAACAGAGCAGTTCATAAATTATACCGACTGCCTGAATTTTTAAATCTTTTCTTTCAGGAAAACCTCTATGTTAAAAATTTCGTCAATCAAAAAATTAGTCACCGGCTCGATGGCAATTGACCTCGGCACGGCGAGTACGATTATTGCGGTCAAAGGGCGCGACATCGTGCTTGACGAACCGTCGGTCGTCGCCGTCAATGAATTAACCGAAGAAATCGTCGCTTACGGAAGAGAAGCCGCCGATATGCTCGGACGCGAAGGACGCGATATTGTCGTTAAAGCTCCGCTGTCGGGCGGCGTAATCGCCGATTTTGAAAGAACGAAAAAAATGCTCGCCCATTTTGTCAAAGAAGCTAAAACCGGCGGTTCGCAGATGTCTTTGCAGGCGGTCATCAGTATGACTTCGGATGTTACACACGTCGAACAGCGGGCTTTGCTGGCGGCGGCGGAAGAATCGCATATCGGCAAAGTTTTTATGATGGAGGAAGGCTTGGCGGCGGCATTCGGCGCAGGTGTTTCGCCGACTGATAAACGCGCTTCGGCGATTGTTGACATCGGTGCCGGCACGACCAACGTTGCGGTCGTTGCCAAAGGTTCGATTGTGCATTCGCGCTCCGAACGATTCGGCAGCAACGACATTAGCGTTGCGCTCGCCAATCATCTGCGCCGCCATCGCGGTTTACAAGTCGGCGAAGAAACGACCGAACTGTTAAAAACCAAGTTTGCCTCGACATTTCTGCCTGAAGATATTGCCAAATCAATGAGCGTTCGCGGACGCGATGTGCAAACCGGCAGTCCGGCTTCGGTCGAAGTGACGGCGGGCGAAATTTACCCGATTGTCGAAGCGATTATGCGAAGAGTCGCGCAAACCGTCAACGATACTTTGACCGAACTGCGACCGGAAGTTGCCGCCGATATCTTTGATCGCGGCGTAATTTTAACCGGCGGCGGCGCATTGCTCGACGGTTTGGATCAATATCTGCGCGGATTCATTAACCTGCCCGTCACCGTTTCCGAAGAACCGCGTTATGCGACCGTGCGCGGGCTTTTGAAAATGTTCGATGAACCTAAACTGCTCGAAAGAGTCGCCCGCAACGAACTCGGTCTGCTGCAAAACGCGGAAATTCCGTTTGAAGCATAATCATTACGGAGCGCGGACATCCTTGTCCGCCGCGCCAAAATTGTAAAACGTCGGCAGTTTAATTCGATGATGAATTAAACTGCCGACGTTTTTTTTGCCGACAAAGGCGGACAAGGATGTCCGCGCTCCTTAACTATTTGATCTCCAATTGATACGGCATCAACGCCATTGTCTGTCCGCGCCGCATATCTTCAAATAAAGCATTATAACGAAAGACGTTCTGCAAATCTTTAGGCAGAGCTTTGACCATCGCGTCCTGCTGCGCTTTCTCCTTGGCTTTGGCAACCGCTTCGGCATTATCACTGCTGCCGCCGAAAATTGAGACTAAAAAAGGGCGCGGCGCAGGGAAAACCACGCGGCGAACTTCCTTGTCGGCTGGCAGATTTGCCAAACCTTTGGCGATTTCGACGGCGCGGTCTAATCCGCCGAATTCGTCAACCAATCCCTGATCTTTCGCCTGAAATCCTGTCCAGACGCGACCTTGCGCGACGTTGTGAATTTCTTCGTTCGTTTTTCCGCGTCCGGCGGCGACCTTCGGCACGAAATTGTCCCAATAGAAAAAGTCGGCGTTTTTCTGAAAGACGGCGCGTTCTTCGTCAGTCCATTTGCGGTCTTCGCGGAAGATTCCGGCGTTTTTGCCGCGCGTGATGTATTCGTTGGAAACGCCGAGCCAATTATACAAACCGCCCAACACCGGACGACCGAGAACGACTCCGATTGAGCCGGTCACGGTCGAGGGTTCGGCGACGATTTTATTGGAATTACAGGCGATATAATAACCGCCCGAAGCCGCGACATCGCCCATCGAGGTGACGACCGGCTTTTTAGTTTTCGCGTATTCTAAGGTGTGCCACATCAAATCCGACGCGAGCGCGGAACCGCCGCCCGAATCTACGCGAAGGACAATCGCTTTGACGGAAACATCGTCAGCCGCGTCTTTGACGGCTTTGATGATCGTGTCCGAACCGATGCTCTGTTCGCCGCCGAATGTGCCGTCGGCTGAACTTCCGGTCGTAATTACGCCGGAAGCGTAGATCACCGCGATTTTTTCGCCTTTGTTCAAACCGAGCGATTCGGGCTTGATGTCTTTATATTTTTCCTGCGAAGTCACGCGGAGTTCGTCCGAATCGTTGTAGCCGAGTTGTTTTTTAAGTTCGTTATAAACTTCGTCGCGGTATTTTGCGCCGTCAATCAAATTTTGTTTCTGCGCTTCAATCGCGTTATACGGCGCATTATCAACGATTGCTTTGACATCTTCCGGCGACTTTTGACGCGCGTCGGCGATTGCCGTATTCACGCGGCTGCTGTAATCGTCCAAGATTGCATTGACGACATCGCGCGATTCCGGCGAATGATCGGTGCGCGTAAATCGTTCGTTGAAACTTTTATATTTGCCGACGTGAACGTCTTCAAAATCAACGCCGATTTTGTCGAGCGAGCCTTTATAAAACTGCGCCTGAGCCGCGAAACCGTTGATATACAAATCGCCGGTCGGCGGCAGATAAACCTTGTCGGCGGCGACGGCGATGTAATATTCCTTGTTTGAACCCATTTCCATATAGGCATAAACGGGTTTGCCCGAAGTCTTAAAATCGGTAATCGCGGCGCGGAGTTCGTCGGCTTTGCCCCAACCGATGCCGGGAAAATTAATGTCGAGCAAAACCGCGCTGATGCGTGAATCGGCTTTGCCTTTTTTAAGCTGCATCAGCAGATTGGAAAATGAATCGGCTTGCCCGAAACCGAAGATTTTCGCCGTCGAATCGTCCGGCGAATAATCCGGCAAACTGCCCGAAACATCCAATACCAACACGCTGTTGCTTTCGATTGACGGTTTATTCATCGTCGAAAACGCGACCACGATGCCGATCACCGCGACCAAAACCAAAGCAAGCGCGATGCCGCCGACGATGAGAAGAATTTTTCCGGTTTTTGACATTGCCATAATTTTTTAACTGAACTCCTGACTGTGAAATGCTCTTCTGTATTACGTTCGCAAAAGATGTTAGGTTTCAGGTTTCCAGTTAGAAATCAGAAGTCAGAATCCAGAAATCAGCATTAAAACCTGAAACTTGAAACCTGAAACTTGAAACCTGAAACCTGAAACTTCAAAACAGCGAGCCTTGATTCTCCAGTTCTCCAGCGTCAACGATTGATTGTCCCAGCAGATTTTTTAGTTTGTTGACGCTTGCCGGCGCGTGTCCTTCGTAGAAATTGCTGAAATAAATATAAATATCTTTTGCCGGTAAATTTCCGATTTCTTCGCGCCACATTTGCAGATTTGCGTCCTGATGACGATAAATTTTGTCGAACGCCGCGAGATCGCGTTCGCCCATAAAACGGACGTAAGCGAATTCGGTCGGCAGTTTTTCAATCGCCTGAAACATCAAATCGC
Organism: Pyrinomonadaceae bacterium; assembly: GCA_965247235.1. Taxonomy (GTDB): domain Bacteria; phylum Acidobacteriota; class Blastocatellia; order Pyrinomonadales; family Pyrinomonadaceae. The sequence goes on along the minus strand of OZ252004.1, from coordinate 2,835,955 downwards.
GCGGAATCCAACTGCCTTCGACCAGACAGAGCGCAACTTTGGTTTTTTCGAGTTCCTCGACCGTCCAGTCAATCATCCATTCGCGGCTGCGAAATTCGACGGCAAATTTGATATTTTTCGGCAGACGCACAAGAAATTCGCGCAAGTTTCGGGCGTTTGCTTTATTCGCCTCGAACTGCGGCGGAAGTTGAATCAACACTATTCCCAACTTTTCCTTCAACGCTTCGGCGCGTTCGCAGAATTCTTCGAGTATCGGAAAGGATTCGCCGCGCAGTGCGTGCGTGTGCGAGATTTCCTGCGGCAGTTTGAGCGAAAACGTAAAATTTTCCGGCGTTTTGTGATACCAATTTTCAAAAGTCGCTAACGGCGGAACGGCATAAAAGGTCGAATCAACTTCAATCGTGTCGTAGATTTCGGCGTAAAGTTCGAGCATTTCGCCCGCCTTCGTGCCGCGCGGATAAAAGATTTTTTCGCCGCCCGCTTTGGTCGTCCAATCTGCGTAATTCCAACCCTGACAGCCGACGCGAATATTCTCAGAGGTGTTTTTTTTCGCCATACAGAAAATTTATCGTTCTTGCGGAAAATTTTCAAAAGGCGAAATTGAAGAAAAGGAGTTTATTTTGGCTGGGATGTGCCGAGATCGAGTGTGATTTTTTTGCCGTCGCGGATTATGTGAATTGTTTTCCCGCTGTATGTTTGAGTAAAAACCGTGTCGAAATCGAGTTTACGGTCGTCAATCGCTTCGATCAAATCGCCGTTTTTCACGCCCGAACGCTCGGCGAGACTTTTTTCTTTGACTGTTTTAACTCTCCAATTTGTCTCCGCGTAATCGGCTTCGATGCCGATTTGCGAGAGAATCTGCTGTGCCGGAATCGGATTGTTATTCAACACGTTTTCCGTCGTCAAAGGTTTCTGGTTTTGGTTCAAACCTTTCGGCAGAATCGGGCGACTGGAAGTAATTGCGCTGTCGCGTGTTCCGACGAAATCTTCATCTTTGGTGAGATTTTGATTTTCATCTTTTCTCGTCGTTGGCAAAACTTTATTAATTGTTTTCGGAATCTTCGGCGCAACCGGCGCGGCTGAGATTTCTTTTACGGTTTGAACTTGAGAAACAGACGGCGAAATCGGCGAAATCGGTGAATTTTCAGCAATTGTCGGCGAAATCGGGCGCGGCGGAATATTTTCTGCGACCGCCGGAACGTCGGCAATGTGCGGCGATAAAAACAGATCGAACCCGACAAAACCGGCAAATAAAACCAACAGACAAAACGGCAGTGCGAACCGCAAAAACGGTAAAAAATTAATTTTCCCGGCGGTTTCCGGCTGATGTTCGGCAATTTTTCGCCGGAGCGCAAAATCAAAATTCTGCGGTGCGTCAATTCTTTTCAAACCGCCGAGCATTTGGCGCAGTTTTCCTTCATCGCCGCTCAAAACCTCGTCGTTTGCCAATTCGTTTTGCGTGTTGTAATCGTTTCTTTCCATCTAAAAATAATGCTGCAATTTTTCCTTCAAATGCCCTCGTGCGCGGCTGATGCGCGATTTCGTCGTGCCTAGACCGAGTTCGAGAATCTGCGCGACTTCTTCATAACTTTTGCCTTCGACATCACGCAGCACAATCGCGGCGCGGTATTTTTCCGGCAGAGTCGCAATAGCTGCCGCAATCACGCGGCTGCGTTCGTCTTCGATCAGATTTTCATCCGGCAATTTTCTTTGATCCGGCGGCTGAAATTCGATTTCCTGTTCGTCTTCCGACTGAAAAAGTCCGGTTAGTGACAAAATCCGTCGGCGTTTGCGTTTACGAATTTCGCTGATCGCCAAATTGGTCGCAATCCGGTAAATATACGTCGAAAAAGCATATTCCGTGTGATAGCGTTCGATGGCGAAATAAACGCGGACAAAAGTTTCCTGCACCAGATCAACGGCTTCCTCGTAATCGTTCAAAAATCTGTATAAATAGTTGGTCAGCGGATTGCGGTAACGCCTGACAATCTCGGCAAACGCATCTTCGTCGCCGTTTTTGACCGCCGCAATCAGCTCGTGATCAGACAAATTTTCAACCGCCACAATGGTTTTTGTAACCTCCGCGCCAGTTTGTATAAATTTGTCCAATGCCATACATTCATACATTTTTACAGCAAACTTCAGGTAACACAAAAGCCTTCTTTTACAAACACGCCGGTTCTGCTAAAAGGTTGCATTTTCAGATTGAGACTCATACCGTGTAAGTTCCGCCATAAGTTGAAATTCACACCCCAAGCTGAACTTTTTTACACCATAAGTCGGATTCGAAGGTTTACATAGTCCTTGTCAATCAAGTCTGAAAATTTCACCTTCGACATCCAAAATACTTTTCCAACAATTAATTCAAGATATTCAACCGGGCAGCATTTCCGGGAGACTGTTTTTGTTGATTTTCAACGTCTTTGAAATGCTTATTCAGACATCGTTTAATCACTCTTTATAATCGTGGAACGTGAAACAAATCTAAGAAGCTGTTTGAAAACGCCGGAATAGCACGCGGATAATCGCGGATGAAGGCGGATTTTGACGGACTTATCAAGAGAAATTAATTAAATAATCCGCGTTCATCCGCCGGAATCCGCCAAATCCGCGTGCTATTCTTTGTTTTCAAACAGCTTCTAAGAAAACACTAATAAACACAGATGATTCTCTTTCTCCGACATCTCTCTTCCGATGATATATCAGATAAGACGGTTTTTTTGATATACTTTATTTTCGTGATAATTAGTCGTGCAAAATAAATTTGAAGTTTTTCTGCAAAAATCGGCGGGTTCGGCGGGACGATTTTTTGTTTCCCGCCGAACCCGCCGGCTGCCGCAGATTTATTTAACATTTGTGTTTCAAAAATGGATGAGTTTATTTTGCACGACTACTTAATTAAAAATTAAAAATCGGGAAATGTTTTGATATCGAGAAGGTATCTAAAAATGTTTCCTCTTTTCCAAATTTTTCATTTTTAACCGACTATGTTTGAAACTCAAAGGTTATCGCTGCGCCCGCTCGAAGAATCCGATATTGATGCGGTGTATGCGATGCGTTCGGATGCGGAGGTGATGCGGTTTATCCGCGAACCGCAAAAGCGTTCGGAAACCGTTGACTGGATTAGACTTGTTTCAAGTCGTTGGACAAAAGAAAACATCGGTTTCTGCGCGGTGATCGAAAAGAAAACCGGAAGTTTTGCCGGTTGGTGCGGTTTGTGGAAACTTAAAGAAACCGAAGAAATCGAGGTCGGTTACGCCGTCGCCAAAGAATTTTGGGGCAAAAACTACGCCGCCGAAGCAGCCGAAACATTTTTGAAATACGGTTTTGAACAACTGAATTTCAAAAAAATAGTCGCTGTCGCCGTTCCCGAAAACGTCGGTTCGCGCCGCGTGATGGAAAAAATCGGGATGAAATACGATTACGTCGGACAGTTTTACGACCGCGAACTGGTGCATTATTCGATTACCAAAAATCAATTTTTACGCCGCTATGAACCAACCGTTTGAAACCGAAAGACTTTACCATCGTCCGTTTACGCGCGAAGATTTGCCGCGTCTGATCGAAATGCGAGCCGACCCGGAAGTCAACATTTATCTCGGCGGAATGCGAATGCAGAACGCCGAAGCGATCACCGAACGCATCGAATTTTACATCGAATGTTTTGAAAAATACGGTTACGGAATGGCGGCGATGTTCTGGAAGGAAACCGGCGAAATGATCGGTTGGAGCGGTTTGCAGCCGCTCGACGAAACTGCGGAAATCGAAGTCGGTTACGGGATGATTAAGGAATTTTGGCGGCGCGGCATCGGTTACGAAACGGCAAAAATGTGGCTCGAATACGGATTCCGTGAGAAAAATCTGCCGCGCATCGTCGCCGTCGCTTATCCCGAAAACACGGGTTCGCGCCGCATTATGGAAAAGCTCGGAATGAAATTTGAAAAAACCGAAACGCATTACGGCAGCGAGTGTGCTTTTTACGGCATCTCGCGCGACGGTTTTTTGCGGCAAAATATTTAATTAAATCTCTAAAATTTGCGTTATAATCATTAAAGACTCAAGGTTTTCGAGTTTTCAAATTCCAAAAAATATCTACAAATCTTTGATCTTCCTTTTCTTCTTTGCACCTTTGCGGGAGACAAAAGATTTTCCCGCAAAGGCGCAAAGACGCAAAGAAGAAAAAGTAATGTTAAGAGAAATTTCTTTAATTTAAACTTAAAATGCGCGTTAATTACCCGAAAATTATATTTGCGCTCTGCGCCGCCGTTTATTTTCTTTCGATTGCCTACAAACCGCTCGACGGCAGTTTGCCCGACATCGTGGATTTGCCGATTCACGAAACCGGGCATTTATTGTTTCGACCGTTCGGCGAATTTTTGATGGTCGCGGGCGGTTCGCTTTTTCAGGTGATAATGCCCGCGATTTTCGTCGGTTATTTTGTCTGGAACGAAAAATATTATTCGGCGGCAATCGTCCTTTTCTGGGTCGGTCAGAGCATCTTGAACGTCTTTGTTTACGCGGCTGACGCGGTGGTAATGCAGCTTGTTTTGATCAGCGGACTGACCGGCAGCGAAGGCAGTTTTCACGATTGGAATTATCTTTTGACCGAAACCGGGCTGATTAATTCGACGCGCACGGTCGCCGGTTTAATCAGATTGACGGGAACTTTAACCATTATCGCCGCCATTATCGCTTCGATTAAATTTTCGTTTGAAAAAGAAAGCGGCGAAAGCCGGTTTAATTAAGTTTAGTTCGGGTTAAGAAAAATTGAACCGCAGAGACACGGAGACGCGAAGAAAGAATAGAACAGACTCAGTTCAAGACAGTGTTTTTGGCTAAAAATAATATTCTATTCATTAAACAAATGGCGTTAATTTCAATAATCTCTTTTAACAACTCTGCGACTCCGCGTCTCTGCGGTGAATGATTCTTGTTCCAGACTCAGGTTAATTAAATTCAAATCAAATTCCCGCCGCCGCTTGTTTAATCCGTATTTGTTGACGGATAATAAATTAGTTGACAGATTATGGAAAGCGGCAAGAAGTTTACTCTCATTACGGGCGCGTCGAGCGGCATCGGCGAAGCGTTTGCGCGACGGCTCGCGGCGGACGGGCATAATCTGATTTTAGTCGCTCGTTCGGAAAAAAAACTTTATGAAATTTGCGACGAATTGATGTCCCTGCACGAAATTCTCGCGCATTATATTGCGCTCGATCTCAACGAATATCAAGCCGATCAATGTCTGTTTGAAGAAACCGAAAAGCACGGGATGGAAGTTGATTTTTTAATCAACAACGCCGGATTCGGTTCGATGGGCGAATTTTCCCGACTCGGACTCGAACGCGAACTCGAAATGGTCAACTTGAATGTTTCGATTCCGGTTGCGCTGACGCATCGTTATCTGCAAAAAATGCGCGAACGAAAATCCGGCACGATTATCAATGTTGCCTCGACCGCAAGTTTTCAGCCGATTCCGTTTATGGCGACGTATGCGGCGACCAAAGCCTTTGTCCGTTCATTTTCAGAAGCGATTGCCGAAGAAAACCGCCCGTTTAATATCACGGTTTCCGCGCTCTGTCCGGGACCGACGGAAACAAATTTTTTCGACGCGGCAAACGCCGAAGCGTTCAAATTAAAAGGAATGCAGACGGCGGAAGAAGTCGTCGAAACGGCTCTGAGCGGCGCAAAATCCGGCAAAGCCGTCGTCGTTTCCGGCTGGACAAACTACGTCGGTTCGATTTTCGGAACATTCGCCCCGAACGCGCTCATCACGCGCGTCATCGGCGGCGCACTGCGTTCAAAAGTCGAAGAAAAAGATTCAAAGGAAAACGGAAAACAATTAAATGAAAAATAATCTCTTTCATTTTCCATTTTCCGTTTTCCATTTTCCATTTTATGAGAATCACCGTTCTCGGCAGCGGTTCGACGGGCAACGCCGTCTTAATCAGCACCGAAAAGACCAAAATTTTAGTTGATGCAGGCTTGAGCGCGAAGGAAATCGTGCGCCGCCTCGCGCTCGTCGGCGTGGACATCTGCGACCTCGACGCGGTTCTCATCACGCACGAACACAGCGATCACGCAGGCGGTTTGCGCGTCCTGCTCAAATCGGTTGATTGCCGGGTTTATATTTCCGAAGCGACCGAAAACGCTTATTACACCACGCGCAAAGGCGTTCAGGACATTGCCGCCGAATCGGTCAAACGCCGCGACGCGCTCAAAAATCGTCTCGAAAAAATTGTTTCAAGTCACGAATTTCGCATCGGTGATATTGATTTCGAGCCGTTTTCCGTGCCGCACGACGCAGCGGACAATTTCGGCTTCGTCGCCAAATACGCCGGTATCCGCACCGCGATTGTCACCGATCTCGGCTGCCTGACGACGCTCATCAAAGAAAAGTTGCGTAACTGCGACGCGATTTTTATCGAATCGAACCACAGCCGCGATATGCTTCGCGCCTGTCCGCTTTACAGTTGGGATTTGAAACAGCGGATTATGTCGCGCAGCGGGCATCTTTCCAACGAAGATTTGTCCGACTGGCTGACCGGCGAATATGACGGCGCGGCAAGTCACATTGTCCTGACGCATCTTTCGCAACGCGCCAACGAACCGCATCTTGCCAGATTAATGGCGGAAAGCGCACTACAAATGCGCCCGAATCTTTTTAAATGCGACACCAAAATCACCATCTCGCACCATAAAACCCCGACCGAATGGATTTCTTTCTAACGCCGGTCAGAACCGTCTGCGTTAGCGGGCGGTTCCGACTTAGCGAAAATTATCCGACAGCGATTCTTTTTTACTGTATTTTTTTTTGCTAAATGAGATAATCAACCGTCTTTAAAAAATTAAATCAGCAAATATCAAAACGGAAGCATTTTTCCGGTTCCAAAAAAATTATGAAGCACATATTTGAAAAATTCGGTTTTGTTTTCATCGCGCTTGCCGCCGTCGGAACAATTTCGGCGCAGACTGTTTCCAAAACGCCGAATCCGAGCGGTTATCATTTGATTGATAAAATTGCGGTCGGCGGCGAAGGCGGTTGGGATTATGTTTACGACGACTCGGCGGCGCATCGTCTGTATGTCTCACACGCGACGAAAGTTGTCGTGATTGATACCAACACCGATAAAGTCGTCGGCGAGATTGCGAACACGAACGGCGTTCACGGGATCGCGGTCGCCGCTGAATTGGGACGCGGATTTGCCAGCGACGGGCGCGACAACGCGGTGACGATTTTTGATCTGAAAACATTGAAAACGCTCGATACCGTCAAAGTCGGCAAAAACCCGGACGCGATTATTTACGACGCGGCATCAAAGCGTGTTTTCACTTTTAACGGTGGAAGTTCGGACACGACGGCGATTGACGCGGCAAGCGGAAAAGTTGCCGGAACGCTCGCGCTCGGCGGCAAACCCGAATTTGCGACCGTTGACGGCAAGGGAAAAATTTTCGTTAATATCGAGGACAAATCGGAAGTTATCGCTTTCGACGCGAAAAAACTTTCCGCCATCAATCACTGGTCAATCGCGCCGGGCGAAGAGGCTTCGGGAATGGCGATTGATCTGAAAAGCAAACGGCTTTTTATTGTTTGCAGTAATCAAAAGATGATCGTGATGAACTTTGAAAACGGCAAAGTCGTCGCCGATTTGCCGATTGGCGACGGCACGGACGCGGCGGCGTTTGATGCCGATACCAAAACCGCATTTAGCTCGAACGGCGAAGGAAACGTGACGATTATTCGCGCCGACGGCAAGGATAAATTTACCGTTGTCGAAAATGTCGCCACGCAGCGCGGCGCACGAACGATGACGCTCGATGCCAAAACACACAAAATTTATCTGCCGACCGCCGAATTCGGCGCAACGCCCGCGCCGACCGCCGAACGTCCGCGCCCGCGTCCTGCAATCGTGCCGAACAGTTTCGTGATTTTGGTTTACGGTAAATAATTTTTCGGAAAAGGAAGTTTGCCCACGAAACATACGAAACAAGCGAAAAAAAGATTTAAATTGTCTTTTATTTTCGTGCCTTTCGTGTGTTTCGTGGGCAAATTCTTTTTAATTTTAATCGTTTCGTTAATCCGCCGTTCATCAAGTTGCTGTTAAGATGCTGGTAAGATGCGTATTTTACTGGTTGAAGACGATAAGCGAATCGCCAATTTTATCGCTAAAGGTTTACGCGAAAACGCATATGCCGTTGACACGGCGGCTGACGGCGAAGATGCGCTTTATCAGGCTTCGATTAATTCTTACGATGTCATTCTGCTCGACGTAATGCTGCCGCGCAAAGACGGTTTTGCCGTCTGCTGCGAACTGCGCGGGAAAAATATCAAAACCCCGATTCTGATGCTGACGGCGCGTGACGCGGTTGAAGACCGTATCGCCGGACTCGATTTCGGCGCGGATGATTATCTCGTCAAACCCTTTGAATTCGGCGAACTGCTGGCGCGTCTGCGGGCGATTTTGCGTAGAAACGCCGAGATTCGCCCGCCGAAAATAATCGTCGCCGACCTCGAAATTGACACGACCGCCCAGAAAATTTATCGCGGCGGGCGCGAAATAATTTTGACGACCAAGGAATATGCGCTGCTCGAATATCTGGCGCGTGAAAAAGGCAAAGTCGTCGGTCGCGCCGAAATCGCCGAACACGTCTGGGATGAAAATTTCGACGCGTTTTCAAATTTGATTGACGTTTACATCCGCCGCCTGCGGGCGAAAATGGACGAAAATTTCAGCCGCCAACTGATCCACACCAGACGCGGCGCGGGTTATATTTTAGAAGACTGAAAAACAAAATTATCAGGGATTAAGAGGATGGAAGGGATTAAAACAAACAAGAAAATGCTTTTGATTTATCCCTGCTTATCCTCTTAATCCCTGATAATTTCTCTTAAAAACGATGCTCGATTCAATTCGTCTGCGGCTGACTTTGTGGTATCTCGGCGTTCTCGCCGCGATAATTATTGCGTTTGCGGCGGTCACATATTTTCTGGTTGTTAATGATCTACAAAAACAGACGGACGCAAATCTATCGGAGATGGCGCAGAATTTTCAAGCGAACCTTGAGTATGAATTGGAAGGTGTGAAAGATAAATCGGAGATTGAAGTAGAGATTATAAGTGCCGTCGGCGAAGCGAGTTTTCATAATTTTATTTTCGTCGTCACCCGATCAGACGGTTTTCTGGTCGGCGCGACCGAACCGGATATGATTGGGGCGGCGGCAATCTCGAACAAAAAATTTGACGGCACTTTCGATACCGTCAAAACCGACAGCCAAAAGTTTCGCGTGATTCGGCAAAATATCAAATTCGGCGCGGAAAATTACGAACTGCGAATCGCCCGCGATTTATCCGAAGACGAACACTTTTTGCGTCGTCTGCGTTCGATTTTTTTGTTTGCCGTTCCTCTTTCGCTTATTTTGACGGCGTTAAGCGGTTATTTTCTGGCGCGAAAATCGCTCGCGCCGGTTGCGCTGATGAGCGCACAGGCGGCAAACATCGGCGCGACCAATCTGCACGAGCGTCTGCCGGTAAAAAACGAACGTGACGAACTCGGCGGTTTGGCAAGCACTTTTAATGAACTGCTAACGCGGCTCGAAACTTCATTTGAACAGCAGCGCAGGTTTATGGCGGACGCTTCGCACGAACTTCGCACACCGCTCGCCATCGTGCGCGGCGAATCGGAAATCGCACTTAATAAAGAAAATCGCCCGAATGCCGAACTGCGCGAATCTCTGGCAATCGTCAACGACGAAAGCAAACGCCTGACGCGCATCGTCGAAGATTTATTCACGCTCGCCCGTGCCGATGCCGGACAATTGCAGATGCGCGAATCGAAAATTTATCTCGACGAACTCGTCGCCGAATGCGCCCGCGCCGTGCAGATTCTCGCGGAAAAAAGAAAAATTAAAATAGAAATCGGGGCGGCGGAAGAAATGCCGATGCGCGGCGACGAACAGCTTTTGCGCCGCCTGTTTATCAATTTGCTGGACAACGCCATCAAATATAACCGCGACGGCGGCAAGGTTTCGGTTCGCGCCGAAATCCGAAATAATTGTTATTCGATTGAAATCGAAGACACCGGAAACGGCATCCCGGAAGAGGAAAGAACAAAAATATTCGAGCGGTTTTACCGCGCCGACAAAGCGCGTTCACGTTCACAGGAAACGGCGACGAGCGGCGCGGGACTCGGACTTTCCATCGCTCAATGGATCGCCGGACTGCACGGCGGCTCGATAAAAATCGTTTCTTCAAATGAGCAGGGAAGCGTTTTCGCAGTCGAATTGCCGATAACGAAATAAAATTTCCGGTGTTAATCGCACGTTCATTTTGGGAATGCTAAATTAAATTTACAAACCAAAAGTTTGAATTTATCTCAGGAGTATTAAAAATGAAAAAAGTATTATTTTTGACCGCATTAATGATTTGCGGCTTTATCTTCAACACGAGCGCAGACGCGCAGGGCAAAAAAATCGGGATGAAAAAAGCGCGGGAAATCGCCGCGAAACAAACGAGCGGTAAAATCAAAAGTTCGGAACTCGAAAATGAAAACGGCAAATGGATTTATTCGTTCGATGTGCGAAATTCAAAAGGCACGATTACCGAAGTCAACATTGACGCATACACCGGCGCGGTCATCAGCGTTGACGAAGAAAACGCGCAGAAAGAAGCTGACGAAAAGAAACAGGAAATGAAGGAAAAGAAAAAGAAAAATTAGTCTTTTTCAGTTGAATACAGGCAATCTTTTTTGCGCCCGGATAATTAAATGTTTTAATTATCCGGGCGCAAAATTTAAGAAGCTGTTTGAAAAGTAACGCCGCCGTTTTGACACGGACGCGGGACGCGCCCGATACTGCAAACGGGACGTTCACGTTACTTTTCAAACAGTTTCTCAGAATTTAAACTGGCAGATTATTTTTGGTGGTTTTGGAAAGCATAAAATTAAACGGCAAATTATTCGGCGCGATTTTAATGTGCTGTCTGGCAGCGCACATCGCGTTCGCGCAGATTGTCACCACGCCTTCGCCTGCTCAAACGCCTGCGCCGACCGTCAATGTTTTGCCGATAAATCCGGCGCAGATCAATGATGCGAATAAACCGCTGACGCTCGCCGGGGCGGTTGATTTGTCGCTCAAACAGGCTTCGGCGGTGCAGACGGCGCAGTTTAACGAACGGCTCGCCGCTGAAGATTTGCGGCTGGCAAAAGCCGCGCTTTATCCGAAAGTTGTCGCCGCGCCGAATTTCATATACACCACGCCGTCACTCGGCAAAACCGTCACGGCGGGCGTAACCGACGGAAATTTCGAGGCGATTTCTTCGCGTCCGCCGTCATTTTTAGGCGCGAATGCCGTCACCGAATATCAGGCTTTAATCGTCACTTCGGGCGAAATTGATACGTCCGGCAGATTAAAAGCGGCGGTGGAGCGCAGCAAATTATTGCTCGAATCGGCGCGATTGGGCGGCGAAATCGCGCGGCGTGATTTGATTGCCGGCGTGCAGGATTCTTATTTTAATTTAGCTTTGGCAACACTCAAACGGCGCGGCGCGGAAGAAAATCTACGAGCGGCGCAGGAATTTGAAAATTACGAAAAATTGCAGTTGGACGCGGGAGAAATCGCGCCGGTTGATCTGGTCAGGGCGCGTTTGCAGCGGACAACGCGCGAAGACGAACTCGAACAGACAAAAGCGGGCGAAGCAATCGCCGCCGACGGTTTGCGGATTTTGGTCGGTTACGATTACGCCGCGCCGATTGCCGCCGAAGAATTGCTCGTGCAAGTGCCGCAGGACAATGAAATCGAAAGTTATGTGCAGACGGCGATTCAAACGCGCCCGGAATTCGCGCAGTTTGAAGCCGACCGGAAAGCGGCGGAACTCGATGTCAAAATCGCGCAGAAGGAACGCCGACCGCAGATTACATATTCGGTCGGCGCGGGCTTTATCGCCGATTCGCTGCTGCCGCGTCCCGTCTATAATTCGCTCGGAATTCAGGCGCAGATCGGCGTGACGATCCCGATTTTTGATCGCGGCGCGTCGCGTTCGCGCGAAACGCAGGCGCGGCTCAAATTACAGCAGACGCAAAATACGCGTCTGCTTGCGACGCGCCAATTCGCGCAGGAATTTTTCACGGCGCGAATACAGGCGATTTCGGCGCGAACGCGGATTCGTCTGCTTGCCGCCGGAATTACCGACGCGGAAATGAATGTTTCGGCATCGCAGGCGCGTTACCGTGCGGGCGAAGCACCGATCACCGAAGTGACCGACGCGAACAACACTTTAATAACTTTGCGGCAGTCGCTCTATCAGGCGATTTTCGATTATCAATCGGCACGCGCCAAACTTTTACGCGCTATCGGACAGTAACAATTTTGGATTTTAGATTTTGGATTTGGATTTGAAATGAGCGAAGAAACCGACCGGCAGCCCGGCAAAAACGAAATTGCTAAAGACGAATATCGCAGCGACCCCGAAATTTTGCGAGCGGACGCGGACGAAGATTTGCCCGTCGAAACGGATGAATCGGACAAATCAGAAATGTCACCGCGCAAAAAGGCTCTGATCATCGGCAGCATTATCGCGGCGGTTTTTCTGTTGATTTTCGGGTATTTATATTACGAACGGCAGCAAACCGCCAAAGTCACCGCGACGACCGCAGGCGCGGCGGACGAAGAAAAACCCGATGTCGTCGTCAGCGTCAAGGTGGCGAAAGCCGAAAAACAGGTGATTGCGAAAGACGTTTCCGCGCTCGGCACGGTTGCGCCGGTCGAACAGTCGAGCGTTTCGGCGAGCATTTCGGCGCAGATTACGCAGATGCGGCTTTTGAAGAATCAGTATGTGCGGCAGGGCGACGTGATCGCCGTGCTTGCGTCGCAGGATTTGCAGTCGCAGCGCAACGAGGCGAATTCCGCGCTCGAAGAAGCGAAACTGAATTTGCAGACGCTGCAAAAAGTGACGATTCCGCAAAACGCCGCCCAAAATCAGAAGGATTTGGCGGACGCAAAGGCAAACGCCGACAACGCCCGCGCCACCTACGAACGGCGCAAAGATTTGTATGCCAAAGGCGGACTTTCGCTCAAAGAACTCGAAGCCTCGCAGCTCGTTTTGCAGAACGCCGAAAACGCTTTGAAACTGGCGCAGCAGAACGCTTCGCTCAATCGGACGGCGGTCAATCCGAACGCGCAGGCAATCGCGCAGTCGAAAATCAAACAGGCGCAGGACAAAATCAACACGATTGACACGCAGCGCAATCTGGCGCAGATTCGCGCTCCGATTTCGGGCATCGTCACCGACCAATTTCAATATCAGGGCGAATACGCCGCCGCCGGAGCAAAACTTTTGACCATCGCCAACACGGGTGAAGTCGTCGTCAAGGCGAATTTTTCCGATACGGTCGTCGCCGATCTGCGTCAGGGCGATGCGGTCAACATCTTTCTGCCGTCCGCGCCGGATGAAAGAATGCTCGGAAAAGTAAGTTCGATCAGCCGTTCGGCGGACGAGCAAAATCGCACGGTCGAGGTTCGCGCCAATTTCGGCAACGGTCGCGGACTGCTTCGTGAAGGCGATTCGGTGCAGTTTATCGTTTCGTCAAATTCGACCGGCGACGCGCTCGTCATCCCGCTCGCCGCCGTTACCTTGGACGCTTCAAATTCGGACGAAGGCACGGTCATGACCGTTGACAAAGACAACATCGCCCACGAAACAAAAATCAAAACCGGCATCAAAAACGGCGACCTCGTGCAGATCACCGAAGGCTTAAAAGAAGGCGACACGGTTGTCACCGAAGGCAACTACGCCTTGCCCGACGGCACGAAGGTCGAAATTGCGAAAGACGAGAAAGAATAGTGGAAAATGGAAAATGGAAAGTGGAAAATGGAAAATGGAAAATGTGAAGAGCAGGAAATCTAAAATCTTAGCTTTTCAAACTGATTTCGAGGCGAATTTCAGGCTTTTGACTGCTGCCGTAATTTTTATACGTTCGGCTTTCTATTTCTTCACATTTTCCATTTTCCACTTTCCATTTTCCATTTCATAGTATGAATTTCGCCTCTATAATTTCAATTCAGAAACGCGCCGTTTTGGTGGTCATCGGTTTGGTGTGTCTGCTCGGAATTTATGCGGCATATAATCTGCCGTCGGCGATTTTTCCGCAGACGGATTTTCCGCGCATTATTATCACGATTGACAACGGCGAAGTTCCCGCCGATCAGATGCTCGTCGCCGTCACGCGACCGATTGAAGAAGCGATGAACGGCATCGCGGGTATCAAACGCATTAAATCTAAGACGGCTCGCGGTTCGGCTGAGGTTAATTTATTTTTCGACTGGTCGGTTAATCCAAAGGAAGCACTCGGACTCGTGCAGGCGCGTCTGCCCGAAGTTTCGCTGCCTCAGGCGGCGAAAATCACCCGCGCGGAACGTCTGACTTTTGCCGTTTTCCCCGTCGCCGGTTACAGTCTGACTTCCGATAAACACGATCTGACGACGCTGCGCGACATTGCCGATTACACGATTCGCCCGCGTCTGGCGCGGCTTTCCGGTGTCGGCGAAGTCGGCATTCAGGGCGGCAAATCGCGCGAATATCACATCGAAATCAACCCGGACGCGCTCGCCGCCCGCAACATCACGATCACGCAGGTTTCCGACGCGGTTAAAAATGCCAACATCGTCGCTTCGCCGGGATTAATCGAGGAAAATCACCAACTCGAACTCGCGCTCGTGAGCGGTCAGGCGACTTCGCCCGATCAATTAAATGCAATTGTCGTCGCCAATTCAAACGGCGCGAACGTGCTGATTTCCGACATCGCCACGGTCAAAGAAGGCACTGAACCGAACTACACGATTGTCACCGCCGACGGTCAGGAAGCGATTCTCGTCAACGTCCTGCGGCAGGCGGACGCGAACACCGTCAGCGTCACCGACGAAGTGAAAACGGAACTGACGGCAATCGAAAAAACACTGCCGAAAGATGTCCGCGTCGCACCTTATTACGATCAAAGTTTGCTTGTCCGCGATTCGATGAACTCGGTCAGGGACGCGATTATTTTGGGTTTGATTCTGTCGGTCATTATTCTCTACGCTTTTCTGCGAAATGTCGGCACGACGTTCGTGGCAATTCTGGTCATTCCCGTAACAATTCTGGCGACGTTCCTGGCAATGTATTTGGTCGGATTATCGTTTGACTTGATGACGCTCGGCGGTGTCGCGGCGGCAATCGGACTCGTGATTGACGACGCGATTGTCGTCGTCGAAAATATTTACACGCATCTGCTGTCGGGCGAAAAACGCGCCGAAGCCGTCCAAAATGCGATCCGCGAAATCACCGTGCCGATCATCGGTTCGACCGTTACGCCCGTCGTCGTTTTTCTGCCGCTGACACTTTTGACCGGCGTGACCGGCGTTTTCTTTCGCTCGCTCGCGTTGACGATGGCGGTCGCGCTGCTCACTTCGCTGATTTTGGCTTTAACTTTTACGCCGGTTCTCGCCGAACAATTCGTCAAAATTAAAAAAGGCAAAACGCAGAATCACGAAGAACTCGGCAGATTTTTGAGTTTGATCGTCCGCCCGTATGAATGGCTTTTGCGTTTTTCGCTCAAAAATAAATGGATTGTCGTTGTCGCAAGCGTTTTGGTTTTATCGGTTCGTATATTTTATATCAAAATCTCGGCTCGGAATTTCTCGCCGAATTTGACGAAGGCGCGTTTGTTTTAGACTATAAAACGCCGCCCGGAGCGAGTTTGCAGGAAACCGACCGCATCTTGAAACACGTCGAAGAGATGCTCAAAGACACGCCCGAAGTCGAAAGTTTTTCGCGGCGCACCGGCGCACAACTCGGACTTTCCGGCGTGACCGAACCGAACACGGGCGATTTCGCCGTCAAGATGAAGGCTGATCGAACGCGCGAAACCGCCGAAGTAACGAGTGATTTGCGAAAGGAAATTCAGGAAAGCGAACCGACGCTCGATGTCGAATTTATCGGAATTTTGTCGGATTTAATCGGCGATTTGGCGAGTTCGCCCGAACCTATCGAGGTCAAAATTTTCAGCGACGACAAAAAGGCTCTCGAAGCAAAAGCGGCGGAAGTCGAAGAATCAATCCAAAAAGTTCCCGGCGTGGTTGATACGTTCGACGGCGTAGTCGTTTCCGGCGCGGCGGTGACATTCAAAATCAACCTGCAAAACGCGGCGAAATTCGGTGTCAACGCGACCGACATCGCCGATGCGGTCGAGACGGCGATGAGCGGCAACGTCGCTTCGGCGATTTTGCAGCAGGGCAGATTAATCAACGTCCGCGTCACTTTCCCGCCCGCTTCAAAAGTTTCGCTCGACGCACTCAAAGCCTTACAAATTCGTTCGTCGAGCGGCGCGATTTTTCGTCTCGAACAAGTTGCCGACATCGAATTTGACAAAGGACAGACCGAAATCATCCGCGACGGCTTGCGTCAGATGGTTTCCGTGACCGGCAGAATCGAAGGCAGCGATTTAGGCACGACCATCGAAAAAATCAAGGCGCAATTGTCCAAAAACGTCAAACTTCCCGCCGGGATGACCATCGAATACGGCGGAGTTTACGCCGAACAGCAGGCGAGTTTTAAAGAATTGGCGATCAGTCTCGCGCTCGCCATTGTGTTGGTTTTTCTTGTTCTTTTAATCGAATTTCGCTCGTTCGCGCATCCGGCGGCAATCGTTACCGGAGCGGTTTTGGCGTTGAGCGGTGTGCTGCTCGCGCTTTTCGTGACGGGCAAAACGCTCAATGTCGTTTCCTTAATGGGAATGATTATGGTCGTCGGCATCGTCGCCAAAAACGGAATTTTAATGCTCGATTCGGTCGAAGAAAGCGTGGCAAAAACCGACAATCTGACCGAAGCCTTAATTATGTCCGGCAGACGCAGATTTCGTCCCGTGCTGATGACCTCGCTCGCCGCCATCTTGGGAATGCTGCCGCTCGCGCTCGCCATCGGCGCAGGCTCGGAACTGTTGCAGCCGTTAGCAATTGCCGTCATCGGCGGCTTGTCGGTCGCGCTCGTGCTTTCGCTCGTCGTGACACCGACCGTTTACGCGATTTTGGTCGGCTCAACCAGTTCAAAAACCAACGGCAAATTGTCCGGGCGCAATCTACAATCGTCACAAGATTGAAAGTTGGTAATCTTTAGAAAACCAATACTTTTAATGCCCTTACAAATCTCCAAATAATTTGGAGATTTTTTCGAAAATCATAATAGAAACGGCGAAACATTTAAATCCAGCGACAGGTAAAGAACTTTAAACCTTTGTTGGAGCGGTGCTATAATGACTGTAAAGGATTGATTTTTAGTTAGAAATTTTTACGAAATAAGGATTAAGTTTTGGCTTCGTCCTTTTTTGTATTTTAGGTTAAATTAAACTTACAATTTCTTGATCTTACATTTTTACGCTTGGACTATGAATTTAGCCGACAAAAATAAATATAAATCCGTCTTCAAAAATGAACTGGACAAGTTTGCCGACAGACTAGAAAAATACGTTTCGACTGAGAACGGCGATTGGACGGTGAAAGGATTTATTGATGTTTTTAAGAACATTTATACAATTTCAGCCGACACGAAAATCATTTCTAAAATTCTTGAGATTCATATCTTTCCTCAGTTATTGCAGTTTGCCGAAGACAACAGTTACAAAATCATTTTTGCGGAGAAACAGAATTGGTATCCCGACATCACATTTGTAGATAAACTGAACGAACAGGTAAAATTCGCGCTCGATATTAAGACGACTTTCAGGCGGAATAATAAAACCGCCGGTTTTACTTTGGGCAGTCACGGCGCGTATTTTAAGGAGCGCGACAAAGACAAAAATATCCAATTTCCTTACAATCAATATCTGGGACATTTCTGTCTCGGCGTAATTTATTCGAGAACGCCGGCAAGTGAGGATTTTCCCGAAACGGATATTTATCAGGTTGAAGAATTGCGGGAAGACACGGATGCGCCGGGTAAAAAAGTCGGCGAACGAGAAGTGACGACCGTCAAGGAATTGAAATCTATCACGTCGGTTATCAAAGACTTTGACTTTTTCGCAGCGGAAAAATGGAAGATTGCCGGTGACAAACAAGGTTCGGGAAACACGGCGAATATCGGTTCGATAGTTGATATTGCCGATTTGAAAAGCGGCAGCGGAATTTTCAGTCAGTTGGGCGAAGAATGGTTTGACGAATATTGGATAAATTACGGTTCGGCGACAATGATGAAAGACGGCAAGCCGGTGAAAATAACGACTTTGAAAGACTTTTTGGAATTCAAAGGAAGAGCCGATTTGTGGGGTAAAATCGTGTCGAAAACTTCGGGTAAAAAAGCAAAATGAGAGTAATCGTTCCGCCGATAAAAAGTCAGGGCATCAAGACCAAGTTAGTTCCCTGGATAATGGAACTTGCTCCGAAAGTCAAAGGCAAATGGATCGAGCCGTTTTTGGGAACAGGTGTCGTCGCGTTTAATTCGGGTTATAAAAACGCGATTTTGGGCGACACGAATCCGCACATCATAAATTTTTACAAAGGTGTTCAGCGCGGAGAAATTACCGCGTCTTTGATGAAGGAATATCTCGAAAAAGAAGGCGACATTTTAAGCAAAGCCGACAACAACGGCTACGAACATTATCTGAAAGTTCGCACCCGATTTAACAGCGGCGAATTTTCGCCCTACGACTTTATTTTCCTTTCCCGCGCCGGTTTTAACGGGATGATGCGTTTCGGCGGCAAAGGAAATTGGAACATTCCGTTTTGCAAAAAGCCGGACAGATTCGCCCAAAGTTATATCACGAAAATCACCAATCAAGTGGCGGCAGTTTCGCAGATAATTCAACCCGAACCGAACTGGATTTTTCACAATAAATCTTACGCCGACATAGTTCCGACGGCGACAAAAGACGACATTATTTACTGCGATCCGCCTTATTACGGGCGGCACGTTGATTATTACAACGGTTGGAAAGAGCAGGACGAAGAACTTTTATTTGAATTGTTGAGCGCGACCAAAGCAAAATTTATTCTCTCAACCTGGCATCACAACGACTGGCGGCAGAACGAAATGATCGAAAAGTTTTGGGGGAAATTTAACGTCGTCACCAAAGACCATTTTTATCACAACGGCGGCAACATCGAAAATAGAAGAACAGTGGTCGAAGCCCTCGTCTGCAACTTTGAAACAGGTGATTTTGCTCAACACAATCACGGTTTGAAAGAGCAAAAAGTAAGTAAACAAATGCAGTTTGAATGGGCATAAAGAAATCTACGCAAGAACTTAATTAAAAGAATAAATCAATCAAATGGGCGTGAAAGGTCAACTGGATTAAAATTGAAGAACGAAGTTTCGGCTTCATTCTTTTTTATATTTTTTAATAATTCTTATCAAAATCAAATCAGCGATAATCTGATTGAAACCTTATATGATACAAACTCTTCAAAATATATTTCAGTTGGAGGACAGCGAGCAGTTTGACGAAATATTTCAGGCTTATCGTGAGATTTACTCAAAGGATAAAAACAAATTATGAAATTTGGAAACATTTCTACTTTTTCCTGTGGACGGCAATTGAAGATGCACCAAGCAGTTTTAATGAAAAAATAAATTTAAGGGAGTTGATGAAAGCAATGTTTGATGAAGGTAAGAAAACATTTGCTGCAAAAGCAGACTTTAATTTCATAGCAGGTTACACAGTTTCTATTTTTCCTTATGAATACGGTGAATATGATGATTTGGAAAAAGAAGCGAGACAAATGCTGTTCAAAGCTACCAGTTTAGAGCCGAATAATATTATTTATAAAATGGTTTATTTGGGCAGCATTTCAAAACCTGACGACGAACTGTATAAAAAAACAGCGAATGAAGCAGCACCAAAAGTTTTAGAAACATTTATCGGAAATGGGACATTAAACGAATATTTCAGAGAAGTTTTATATAGAGTGGACAATGAAACCTAATCTGACTAACTAAAGTTGAAAAAGTAACAAGAGATTTCGTGTGATTTCGCGGTTGTTAGTGGCAAAAATAAAAAGGATGAAGTTAAAACTTCATCCTTTTGGCAATTTACGAGCTGCACGAGAGCATCGAACAGCCGACTTTTACTTTTGCCCAATCGGGGCGTTTGGCGAACCATTTTTGCGATTCGGGTTGTTCATCGTAAGGTTTTAAGAGTAAATTAAATAATTCGTCAACAATTGAGTAATCACCTTTGTCCGCTGCGTCAATCGCTATCTGCGCCATATAATTTCGTAAAACATATTTTGGATTGACGCGGTTCATTTGCGTGATTCTTTCGTGGTTTTCGGATTTTAGAATTTCGGCGTAATCGTTGAGAAAACCTGTCCAATCTTCTTTAAATTTTTCGATGTTTTCGGAATAGCTCGATTCTTCTAATTTAGTCCAAAACTTGTTTGGATTATTTTCGTCAAATGCACTCAAATTGCGGAAAAACAACGTCAAATCCATTTCCGATTGATACATAATTTGTTCGAGTTCACCGATAAATTCGATTTCCGCCGACTCTTTCAAACCTAATTTGTCGGACATCATTCGGACGTGTTTCGGCAGGTAATCGGTTTGATATTTCTCCAATATTTCTTCCAAAGGTTCGGCATCTTCGATCAACTGATAAAGCGCGTTGCCTAATTGCATTAGATTCCACACGCCAACGCTCGCCTGATTGCCGAAACGGTAGCGTTTTTGTCCCGCGTCGGTCGTGTTCGGTGTCCAGTTCGGGTCGTAATTTTCGAGCCAGCCGTAAGGACCGTAATCAATCGTCAAGCCCAAAATTGACATATTATCCGTGTTCATCACGCCGTGAACAAAGCCGACTCGCTCCCAATTTATTATTAAATCAAGCGTTTTTTCGCAGACTTCACGGAAAAATTCGATATAAGTTTCTTTGTTCGGTTCGCCGAGATGCGGATAAAAATGTCGAATCGTGTAATCGGTTAATTTTCGTAAATTCTCCAAATCCTGCCGCACGGCGAAGATTTGAAAATTGCCGAATCGCACAAAACTCGGCGCGATGCGGCAGACAATCGCGCCTTTTTCATACGCCGCGTTACCGTTATACATCACATCGCGCAGAACCTCGTCACCCGTCAAAATCAGCGATAAAGCGCGAGTCGTCGGAACTCCTAAATGGAACATCGCTTCGCTGCACAGATATTCACGAATCGAGCTACGCAACACCGCGAGTCCGTCCGCGCCGCGCGAATACGGCGTGATACCCGCGCCTTTTAACTGCAACGCCCAATGCTGATTTTCGTGTTCAATCTCAAACAAATTAATCGCGCGACCGTCGCCTAATTGTCCCGCAAAATTACCGAATTGGTGTCCGGCGTAGCACATCGCAAACGGTTTCGTTTCGGGATAAATTGTTTTGCCCGAAAAAACATTCAAAAATTCGTCGTTTTTCGCATCATTTTCAGTCAACCCAACCGCTTCGAGCATCTGCGGCGAATAATGCACAAGGAGAGGCTTGCCCGGAATCTTCGGCGTAACGTAGGAAAAAGCGGCGTTCGGCACTTGGCGAACATAATTTTGCGTCACCGGATCGGCGGGCAATTCTTTATTAAAAGTGTCGTTCAAATTTAATTTCACACTTCTATTTTCGCAGTTCGCAGGCGGTTTAGACAAATCGCTCCGCTTGCAGCAAATCGGCAGGAATAAATTTGAAGCGGCTAAACTGTTTGCAGTCAAATATTTTTGATTCCGCTCTCGATTCGCGGCAAAATAAACCGTCTGTTAAAATTGAGCGTATTAAAGGCATCATTTACGAAATTTCTGAAAATTTATGAAAAATTTCAACAGCAACACGAACACCGGCGCACAGACGACGGAAATTTATATCAAGGAAATTTTGGCGGGCAATGCCGCGCACGTTCGCGGGCAGCTGATCGAAGCGGTCGAATCGCTCGGTTACGATATTATCGAGGACGAACCGCACATTATCGGCAGGCGCGGCGCGGAAAATTGGGGAACGTGGTATGGTTCGGCGGACGTGCTTGATTACGCGCGGACATTGACGATTCGCCTGAAATCCGTCGGGGCAAATTCGACGCGCGTGACGTTTGATTATTTGGTCAAACATCCGATGCTCAATAAAGGCGAAAAAAGCATCGTCGCGCAGGAAGCCCGCACGATTGCCGCGATTTGCCGCCAATCGGTCGAGCGCATCTGTCCGGCTTGCGAAACCGAATCAACCGACGATTCGAGATTTTGCCGCAGATGCGGCACACCGCTCACAATCGAACTCGCCGAACGCGAAGTTTTACGAATGATGGCGGAAGTTCGCGCCGCGAAAACTTCCGTCGTGATGGCGACGGTAAATACGACTTTATTAATCGCTCTTTTAATACCGATTATAATGTTACTTGCGCTAAACTCATTTAATCCAACTGATCGAATCGTTCTAATCGGTCTGTTCGTCTTGAGTGGTCTCATCACTGCGGTTGCCATTTTATCGAACGGTTTCGGCTGGAACCGAATCAATCGTGCATTGAAAAAAGCTGAATCGTCTAATCAGCCTTTGCCGCGATCTATTTCTAAAGCCTTTCAAACCGGCGAATTTGACGAACTGCCCGCGTCGAAACCCATCGCTTCGATTACCGAAGGCACAACCAATCTGCTCGACAAAGAATGGGCAAATCAACGCGAAAGAGAAAAAATTCCGGTTGCCGTTAAGCGCGAAACGAATAATCTGAATTAATCAAATATGTCCAAAAA
Organism: Pyrinomonadaceae bacterium; assembly: GCA_965247235.1. Lineage (GTDB taxonomy): Bacteria > Acidobacteriota > Blastocatellia > Pyrinomonadales > Pyrinomonadaceae. The sequence goes on along the minus strand of OZ252004.1, from coordinate 2,813,241 downwards.
ATACTTAAACGCCTGATATTTCCCGACTGAAAAACTACCGCAAAAAAAATCCAACCAAATTTTGCACGACGAGATGCAAAAAAATCAAAAATTCGGCAACGGATTGATTGTTTTGACTTTCAATCGTTCGGAAACTATTCTTTCATTTTCTTTATGACGAGCGAAATTAATCAACGGGCAGAGAATTTTGCCGAACTTCCTATCGGGATTTTCGATTCGGGTGTCGGCGGTTTGACGGTTTACAGGGCTTTGCATCATCGTCTGCCGAACGAGCGGTTCGTCTATCTGGGCGACACGGCGCGTGTGCCTTACGGGACAAAATCGCTGGCGACGGTCGAGCGTTACGCGCTTGAAAATTCGCAGTTTCTGGCGATGCGCGGCATTAAACTGCTGGTCGTGGCGTGTAACACGGCTTCCGCGCTCGCCCTGCCGAAGATTCGCGCTCAGATCGGTTTGGATGTCGTCGGCGTGATCGGTCCGGGCGCACGGAAAGCGGTCGGAATTGCCGGTCAAGAAAAAGCGAAAATTGCCGTTATCGCTACCGAAGCGACCGTTCAGAGTAATGCTTACGCGGATTCGATCAAGGCGGCTTCAGCGACGGCGGAGGTTTTGCAGACGGCTTGCGCTTTGTTTGTGCCGCTTGCCGAAGAAAACTGGACGAACGAGCCGGAAACCTTTTCAATCGCCGCCAAATACCTTCAAAAAATCAACGAATTTGCGCCCGAAGTTCTCGTTTTAGGCTGCACACATTACCCGATTTTGCGCGAAGTCATTCAGCAGACGGTTGGCGAAAATGTTATACTTATTGATTCGGGTGAGGCTTGCGCCGAAGAAGTCGAGAAACTTCTGCGTGATAAAAATATGGCAAACCCGCACGAAATAACCGGCGCGAGAACGCTCTGCGACGATCTTGACCATTTTTATGTAACCGATGCGGCGGAAAGATTTGCCCGCGTCGCCGAAAGATTTTTAGGTGTCAAACCTTCGAGGCTCGAAGCGGTGGAAGTAATGGAAAACTTCAAAAATGGAAAATGGAAAATGGAAAATGGAAAATGAAGGATTTAGGATTAAAAATCTAAAATTGGCATTCCAAAATTCAAAACCATTTCTTAATTTTCCACTTTCCATTTTCCACTTTCCATTTAATACTTATGACTTATACAAGAACCGACAACCGGCAATTAGACCAGATCAGAAACACGAAAATCACACCGAATATTTCGCCATATGCGGAAGGTTCGGCGTTGATCGAAGTCGGCGGGACGAAAGTAATCTGCACGGCGAGCGTTGATGAACGTGTGCCGATGTTTTTGAGAAATAAAGGCACGGGCTGGGTGACGGCGGAATATGCGATGCTGCCGCGTGCGACCAACACGCGGACGCAGCGCGAAACCCATCGTCCGTCGGGGCGAACGCAGGAGATTCAGCGTCTGATCGGGCGCAGTCTTCGCGCCGTTGTTGATACTAAACTTTTGGGCGAACGGCAGATTTTGATTGACTGCGACGTTATTCAGGCAGACGGCGGAACGCGCTGCGCTTCGATCACGGGCGCGTATGTCGCGCTCGCGCTTGCCTGCCGCAAATTGCTCAAAAACGGCAAAGTCAAACAATCGCCGCTGCTTTCGGAAGTTGCCGCCGTCAGCGTCGGGATTATCGAAAACACGGCGGTTCTCGATCTCGCCTACGTCGAAGATTCCAACGCCGAAGTTGATATGAACATTGTCTGCACGGGCGCGGGAAAATTTATCGAGATTCAGGGAACGGCGGAACGCGAACCTTTTACACGCGAACAAATGAACGAAATGCTCGCGCTCGCCGAAATCGGCATTAACCATTTATTTACGATTCAGCGCAATGCTCTGAACGGTTAAATGTAACGCAGTCCGTCCCGGCTGCTGTCGCGGGCGCGAGAAAATTCAAGTTTCAAACTCCTGTAAGCGGGACGCTTACAGGACAGCAGCCGGGACGGGCTGCGTTACACTTTTTATGAAAAAATTATTTGTTCATTTATTCGGGTTAAGTTTGGTCGGTTTTTTACTTTTAATCGCTCCAAACGCGGTTTCGGCGCAAAAATCTCTCAATGCGGCAATTGACGCTCACATCGAAAAAGTCAAAGAAGATCAGACGGAATATCAGGAAGCCCGCAAAATCGTCTATGGCGATGTCAACGGCGACGGCACGAAGGATGCGGTCGTCCAATACACGCTCGAAGGCGCGGGCGGCGGCAATTCGTGGGGACAGTCGCTCGCCGTTTTTCTCAGTAAAAAAGGCGAATACAGATTAGCTGGCGATGAAACGGTCGGCGGAAAGTTTTTCCGCAGTTTCACATTGCAAAAAGTCGTCGGCAGAAAAATTATCGGAATGAGCGAAACCTGCCCGACAGATGAACCGCAGGGAATCTGCAAAAACCCGCGCAAAAAACAGGTCGGTTATGTTTTGCTCGGCAGCAAATTGAAAGAAAAATAAACAGGACTTTCAGCTTTTATGAATGAACAACAATTCACCGGAAAATCGGCAATCGTCACCGGCGGCACACGCGGCATCGGGAAAGCGATTGCGCTCGAACTGGCGAAACGCGGCGCGAACGTCGCATTTAATTATGCGAAAAGCGCGGATGAAGCCGAAAAATTAAAAACAGAACTCGAAAATGCGGGTGTCAAAGCCTTTGCCGCGCAGTGCGATGTGGCGAACACGGAAGCGTCCGCCGATTTCGTCAAACAGACGACTGCGGCGTTCGGAACGATTGATTTTCTCGTCAACAACGCCGGAATCACGCGCGACACTTTGATTTTGCGGATGAAGGAAGACGATTGGGATTCGGTCATTGACACGAATTTAAAGGGCGCGTGGAATTTTTCCAAAGCTGTTTTGCGTCCGATGATGAAGAACGAAACAGGCGGCGCGATCTTGAATATTTCCTCGATTTCCGGTGTCGTCGGAATGCTCGGACAGACAAATTATTCGGCATCGAAAGCCGGAATGATCGGTCTGACAAAATCGCTCGCCAAGGAAATCGCCAGCCGCAAAATTACCGTCAACGCGCTCGCGCTTGGGCTTATTGAAACCGAAATGGCATCTGAAATGAACGCCGAATTCCGCGAAAAAATTCTCGCGCAGATTCCGCTCGGCAGACTCGGCAACGTGCAGGAAGTCGCCGAAATCGCCTGCTTTTTATTGAGCGATTCGGCGCGTTACATCACCGGACAAGTCATCCAACCCGACGGCGGATTGGCGATGTGAGGCGGGGTTTAAGATTTAAGATTTCTATTTGCTATTCACTATTTACTAAAATAAAGGTCATCCGAAACTGTAAATTTACAATCTAAATTTTGTATGTCCATTCAACAAATTGATGAAACGCCGATTTCCGACGCGCCGAACGAAGAGGGAGAAACTCTTCAAAAAGCCGCGCCGGTTTTTCCTTTGTATTCGGTTATTTTGATTGCTTTTCTGGCAATTGTTTCAGTCTTTCAATTTTTAACCGACGGGAAAGATTCGATTATTTGGGGCGGCGAAATTTCCAATTTGCTCGCCGGATTTGTCAAACCTTTGTTTGTCGGCGGACAATATTGGCGCATATTGACGGGCGCGGTGCTGCACGGTGGTTTGGTGCATCTCGCGTTTAACTGCTACGCGCTCTATGTTCTTGGCAAACTCATCGAAACGGTCTCCAATCGCGCAAATATTGCGATTGTTTTTTTGCTTGCGGCACTCGGCGGCAATGGTTTAAGTTTGATTTTTCTGCCCGAAGGAAACTCGGTCGGCGCGTCCGGCGGCATTCTCGGATTTTTGGGTTTTCTGACTGTTTACGGCTATAAACGGCGCAAACTATTGTCACCCGGATTTCTCAAAAATATGCTGTTCAACGTCGGATTTATAGCGTTCACGGGAATTGCAGTCAACAGTTCGAGCGACAAACTGGCAATTGATAATTACGCACATCTCGGCGGATTTCTGGCAGGCGCGATTTACGGCTGGCTGCAAATTCCCGGCGATTTATACCGCGATCCGCGTGAAATCGGCGCGTCAGGCAAAATCTTCGGCTACATCGCTTTGGCGGCGTTTATCTTAATTTCGATTTTCAGTATTTTGGTGATTACGGGCGTTGTGCCGGTAGCAATTCCGTTTGAATACTTTAACGAATTGCCTTCCTAAATTTATTCTTCCTTTGCATCTTTGCGACTTTGCGGGAGTTTCAGAGAGTTTCCCGCAAAGTCGCAAAGACGCAACGGAAAATCTATAAAAATTCAGATTTTCCGAAATTTACAACCTGCAATAATTTTCCGATAAAAATGTCCAGAGTCAGAGTTCATCAGCACGTTAATCCGCTTGCGCCTTATTACCGTTTTACGCCGTCGCCGCTTCGTTTGGCGGAGATTTACGCCGCGCCGGAGCAGAATGTGCATCTCGATGTCGGCTGTGCGCGGGGGAGATTTATTTTGAAAATGGCGGAAATCGAGCCGCAGACAAATTTTCTCGGAGTCGAAATCCGCGAACCTTTGGTAATTGAGGCAAACAAGATCGCGGCGGCAGGAAAAATTCCGAATCTACATTACGAATTCTGCAACGCGATGATCGCGCTCGACAAATTAATCGAAAAAATTCCGAACGCGCTTTTGCAGAACGTGACGATCCAGTTTCCCGATCCGTGGTTTAAAAACAGACACGCCAAACGCCGGATGGTCAATGATGAACTGGTTAAAATGATCGTCGAAAAACTCGCTGACGGCGGCAAAATCTTCGTTCAGACCGACATCGAATTTCTCGCCGAAGAAATGTTTACTATCTTTCGCGCCAACGCAAATCTGCGCGAAATCGAAGTTAAAGAGAATCCGTTTCCCGTCAAAACCGAACGCGAAACAGCGGTCGAAGAAAAAGAATTGCCGATTTTTCGAGCCTTATTCGTGAAAATGTCGAAATAGTGAATTAATAGCCGCAAGAAAGCGCAAAAGACGCAAAAAGAATTTCAATTTTGAACACGGATTGGACGGATTAAACAGATTGATTAAATACCGTCAGTTCAACATAAAAAACTTCGGAATAAGAAAAAGAAAATTTGCCCACGAAACACACGAAAGAGACGAAAAAAAGAAAAGAATTTAATTTATTTTATCTTTTTTCGTCTCTTTCGTGTGTTTCGTGGGCAAAAATCTTATCTCGGACTCACGTTAAATAACAGTTCAAATCCGCTTGTTCCGTCCAATCCGTGTTCAAAGTTCCCTTGGCATTTTACTTTCTTTTTTGTGTCTTTTGCGCCTTTTTGCGGCTATTCATTCTTCCAGAATATACACGTTAATTGAGAAATTCTTGAGTTTTTTCACCCAATTCGAGCGGCGCGTCGAAATTCGGCGCGTTTTCTTCGAGACTCCAAACTTCGTAGAGCGCGGGCGGACATTCGGTCACGAAACGCGACGGTTTTTGCAGAACGGTTTGCCGCGAATAATCAACCATCATCAGCGGATATGTGAGATAAAGCTCGTCTTTGGCGCGGGTGAGCGAGACATACCAGAGACGGCGTTCTTCTTCTTCGCTGTCAATTTCCTTTAAACTTCGCGGCGAAGGAAATTTGCCTTCCGCCGCCCAAATGATGAAAACGGCTTTCCACTCCGCGCCTTTTGCCTGATGAACGCTCGTCAAGGTCAGCAGTTCATCTTCTTCGCCGCCGGAAATAACGTCTTCGCCGACGATTCCCGTCGGTTCTTTAAATCGCTCGGTCGAAAGCAGCGCGAGTTCGGAGAGAAAACTCTCGGTCGAATCGTATTTTGAAGCGAACAAAACGAGTTGGCGCAAATCTTCGAGCCGCGCTTCGGCGTTTTCATATGTTTCCTGCAAATGTTCCTCGTAACCGTTGGTCAAAATTAATTCGATCTGTTTTGCCGGATTATTGCGGTTTTCGTCGGTCGTTAAAAGTTCGAGCAGTTTGACGAAATTTTGCCAGCCCGATTTGTTTCGCAGCGAAGGCGAAAGCGGCAAACTGTCAGAACCGTCTGCGTGAGCGGGCGGAAGAACATCAACTTTAACAACGCCGGAAATGTTTGACGCGGACAAATTACCCGTGACTGATTTTTTTTCCACGATTGTGCCGCCCGCTGACGCAGGCGGTTCTGACTTGGTTGACTTAATCAGCGCGAACGGATTTTCGGCATACGCCAATCTCTCGAAAATGCGGTTGGCGGTCGCGTTTCCGATGCTCGGAATCATTTTTAAAATTCGTTTCCACGCGAGTTCGTCGCGCGGATTGATGATGATTCTCAGGTAAGAAATTACGTCCTTCAAATGTGCCTGTTCAAAAAATCGAACGCCTGACTGAACGCGATACGGAATGTCGCGGCGCGTCAGTTCGAGCTGCAATTCGAGCGAATGATAATGCGAGCGATACAAAACCGCGATGTCTTCGAGCGAAGTTCCTTCGTCGCGCAGTTCTAAAATCCGCGAAGCGATGAACGCCGACTGCTGTTCGACATCCGAACAAGGCACGAGCGCGGGCTTGAAATCCTTCGATTTTTTGACCGCCGTCAGCATTTTCGGAAACTGTTTGCGGTTGTTGGAAATCGAAACATTCGCCAAAGCTAAAATTTCCGGTGTCGAACGATAATTGGTTTCGAGTTTATAAGTGACGGCTTCCGGGTATCGGTCGGGAAATTCGTAAATGTTGGTAAATTCCGCGCCGCGCCACGCGAAAATACTTTGCGCGTCGTCACCGACGACCATCACGTTGCGGTGTTTGACGGCGAGCAGATCAATAATTTCGGCTTGCAGCTTGTTCGTGTCCTGATATTCGTCAACCAAAATATGTTCAAACTGTTCGGCGTAAACGGCGGCGATTTCCGGTTTTTCGACGAGCAGACGTTTCCAGTTAAGCAGCAAATCGTCGTAATCCATCACGTTGCGCTCGCGTTTTTTTTCGATATAGAGCAAATCGAGACGGCGAATCTGTCCGCTTAACGGCTCGAAATACGGATATTTTTTGATGATTACTTCGTCAATCGGCGAATCGGTGTTGTTGGCGTAACTGATAATGTCCTGAATCACTTCCGCCTTCGGAAAACGCTTTGCCTTGGTATCAATTCCGGCTTCGTCAATGCAGACGTTGAGCATTTCTTTCGCGTCTTCAGAATCGAGAATCGAATAATTTGACGAAAATCCGAGCGAAACGGCGTGTTTGCGTAAAATCAGATTCGCAATTCGGTGAAACGTGCCGCCCCAGATTTTATGGACGTTTTGCGAACCCGTCAGCATCTCGACGCGCTTGAGCATTTCCCGCGACGCGCGATTGGTAAAAGTTGCGAGCAAAATCCGTTGCGGCGAAACGCCCTGTTCGATCAAATAAGCGACGCGATAAGTGATCGTCCGCGTCTTGCCCGTTCCCGCGCCCGCCACCACGAGCGACGCAGACGGCTGCGCGGTGACGACGCGAAACTGTTCTTCGTTCAGTTCCGCCCGATACCGCGTCAATCTTTCCGGCAGCGATTTTTCATCGCGTTTGATGACATATTTTTTCATCTGTATATTTATCGTAAAACTTGTTCGATTATTGAACAAATAAAAAAGCTAAATCTTTTGAAAAAGCAATTAATCGTTTCTTTCGATAATTTGCGCGATGATTTTTTGTTTCGCGCCGTGCCATTCGTCGTCGAGAATGCTGAAATATACCGTATTTCTTGAAATGCCGTTTTCTTTGATTTTGTCGCGGCGCAGAATGCCTTCGTATTTTGCGCCGATTTTTTGAATCGCGGTTCTCGAACGAAGGTTGGTTTCATCGGTTTTAAGCTGCACGCGCCGCGCTTTTAAGATTTCAAAACAATGCGTCAAAAGCAGAAGTTTGCATTCAAAATTAACCGCCGTCGCCCAAACTTTCCGCACGATCCACGTCCAGCCGATTTCGAGTTTTTCATCGGACGGAAAAATTTCCATCAAACGTGTCGAACCGATAATTTCGCCCGTCTTTCTATCAACGATCACGAACGGATATTGTTCGCCGCGCGTTCGCTGCGTCAAAGCATCTTCGTATGCCGCGTCGAAAGTTTCGCGCTTTGAGCAATCCGAAGGCGTATATTCCCAAAGTTTTTCGTCGGACGCGGCGGCAAACAATTTGTCAAAATGTGCGCGTTCCAAAGGAATTAATTTAACCGCTTCGCCTTCTAAAATCGTCGGGTGTTTGATCCATTCGTTTTTCATAAGTTTTTCGGAATACATTATACTTAAATTTCAAAACCAACCGCTTAAAATTGCGGAAAACGGCAGAAAACCGTTATGATACAACGGCATCCAATGTCGCACAGAACTAATGAAAAACCGTTTACAAAAACTGAGCGCGGCTTTGACGATTATTTTATCGCTGCTCGTCGCGTCCGTTTCGGCTTGCGCCTGTTCGCATCATCACGAAGATTCCGCATAGAAAAGCAGACGGCGGCGATTTCAGTCAACGCGCCGCTTTCGATCAGCAATTTTGTCGCGGTCGTTTCATTTCAAATAGACGATTTCGCGCTGCCTTTTACCTTGCCGATTCATTTTATAATCTCCCGCCCGGACGCGCTCCGTCGCGCCTGTAAATCGAAAAATACAATCCAAATTTATCAAAATCGGGCGCGTCCCGCGTCCGTGTGTAAAACAAAGACTCGGAAGCAATACGCATCCGATCCTGCAAGCGGGACGATTGCGTTACTTTTGCCTTTGGCAAGACATTCGGTGCGCTGAAATGTTATAATTTTCGATAAGTTCGTTAATCAATTATTAGTCAAAGGAAGGTTATAAAATTATGAAATTTCCCGGCGGATTCGATATGAATTCAATGATGAAACAAGCCCAGAAAATGCAGGAGCAGATGGGCAAGGAAATGAAGGAAATGTCGGTTGACGCATCAGCCGGCGGCGGCGCGGTAACGGTTAAAATGCGCGGCGATTTCGAGGTTTTGGAACTCAATATCTCGCCCGATTTAGTCAAAGACGGCGATGTCGAAATGATTCAGGATTTGTCCGTCGCGGCACTCAACGAAGCCCGCCGCAAAATCGAAGAATCGCTCAAAGGTAAACTCGGCGGAATGCTGCCGCCCGGACTTATGTAAACAGTTATCAGTTATCAGTTATCAGTTATCAAAATGATTTTCTGATTGATAACTGATAACTGATAACTGATAACTGTAAATATGCTTGAATATTCAGAACCCGTCGCCAAGCTGATTGACGAATTCAAACGGCTTCCCGGCATCGGTCACAAATCGGCGCAGCGGCTGGCGTTTTATATTTTGCGCCGTCCGACACCGGAAGTCGAAAATTTTGTCGAAGCTCTGCGCGAGGTCAAAGAAAAGATCGTTTTCTGTTCGGTCTGCAATAATATGACGGACATTAATCCGTGTATGTATTGCGCCTCGCCGACGCGCGAACGTTCGCAGATTTGCATCGTCGAAGAACCTTACAATCTCGTCGCCATCGAAAAAACGCGCTCGTATAAAGGTTTGTATCACATTCTGCACGGCGTTCTGTCGCCGCTGCGCGGAATTGGTCCTGACGAACTGATGCTTGCCAATTTACTGCCGCGTCTCAATCCCGAAAAAAATGACGGCGTTGAAGTTAAAGAAATCATCGTCGCCACCAATCCGACCACCGAAGGCGAAGCGACATCCAATTACATCGCGCGTCTGCTCAAACCGCTCGGCATCCGCGTCACGAGAATTGCGATGGGAATGCCCGTCGGCTCAGATTTGGAATTCGTTGACGAAGTAACGATGGACAAAGCGATGTCGAACCGGCACGAAATATAAAGTTTCAGGTTTCAAGTGTGAGGTTTCTCGTTCGGGACGGCGACGATTGGAGCGCAAAGGACTGGAACGCAAGCGGCTCGCTTGCACCGTTCGCGCGAAGCAGGAACGGTGAGGTTGAGCGTGAAAAATTTTAAGGAAAATATACCAACATTAGCGATGAACAGTAAAAATAATTAACGTCGTCTTTAAACTAACTCAACGCCGCGTCCGCTCGTTGCTTCGCGCCGTGCGGACGGCAGGCAAGCTGTTTGCGTTCCAATCTTAAATCTTGAATTTTGAACCCGACAACCTCAAAAATTAAAACCCTGCGCCTGACCGATGCGGTTTTGCATAAATCAGGCTCGACGGCTTTTCGTTTGGTTCACGCGATTTTTGCGATTGCGGTCAGTCTTTTTTATCGCCGCATCGAACTTTATAATTCGGAAAATCTGCCTGCCGACTGCGGTTTGATGTTCGTGATGAATCATCCGAATGCGCTGCTCGATCCGGCGTTGGTTTTTATCGCTCTGCCGCGCCGCATCGCGTTTCTGGCAAAATCAACTTTATTTAAAATCCCTGTGCTGGCGTGGATGATTCGGACAATCGGCGCACTGCCGCTTTATCGTCAGCAGGACGCGGGCGCGGATGTTTCGCAAAATCAGAAAACTTTTGCCGTCGCCCGCGCCTTGCTCAAAAAAGGCGGCGCGATTGCGATTTTTCCCGAAGGCGTTTCGCATAACGAAACCAAGTTGCAGCCGCTTAAAACCGGCGCGGCGCGAATCGCTCTCGGCGCGGTTTCGGTCGGCGAAAATCCGGGTTCGCTCAAACTAAAAATCGTTCCGGTCGGACTTTTCTACACCAGCAAAACCACTTTTCGCAGCGAAGCATTGCTGCATTTCGGCGAACCTTTTAATGTTTTGCCCGGAATTTTGGATGAGAACGGACAGCCGCAGAAACACGACGTTAAAGCGTTGACAGCGAAAATCGAAGAATCTTTGCGAACGGTAACGATCAACGCCGAATCAAGCGCGGAACTGGAAATCGCCCGCATCGCCGAAAACGTCTTTACGTCGGTCACGCCGCACAAAGAAAATCTCGCCGAAAGATTGGAAATCTTACAAAAATATCTCGCCGAACCGAACGGCGAAACCGATCTTAAACTCGAACAAAAACTCGCCGAATACGACAAAAAACTCGACCGTTTCGGTATCGCGTCGGAATTTCTCGACCTCGCCGAATACTCGAAAAAATTCGTTCTTGTTCAAGCCTTAAAACGTCTCTGGTTTTTGATTCTGCTCGCGCCGCTCGCGCTGTTTGGCGCGATACTGCATTTTCCGGCGTATCAAATCTGCAAACTGCTCGCGTTTCTGCAAACGAAAAAAGGCAATTTCGATATGGCTTCGACGATGAAAGTTTTGGCTGGATTGGTGCTGATTCCTTCAACGTGGATCGTTTTTGCGGTTGTGTTGGAATTGTATTTCGGCTGGAAAATCGCGTTTCTATCAGTTCCGTTCGCGCTCGTCTGCGGCTACGTCGCGCTCCGCACACTCGAAGAAATCGCCGATCTGAGCGGCTGGCTGAAAGCGATTTCGCTCTTTTTTCTCAAACGTGAAAAGTTTCTAAGATTGGTCGCGGAAAGGCGAGAATTATTTGAGAAGCTCAAAAAAGGGTGAGTGGTGAAGTATAAAGTATGAGTGGTAAGAGAAAATCTATATCTCTAAATTTTTCGCTCACCACTCACCGTTCACCACTCACCATTAGATTAAAACCTGACTTTTTCTTCCGTTGATTCGGATGCGCTGCGTGAGCTGCGCCATTCTTCTTCGTTTTCGTAAAAATTGACATCAAACTGCGTTAATGTTTTGACGGGAATGCCGTTAAATTCGTTCGGCGCGTCTTCAAATTTGGCAATCGTGCCGATGCCGATGACTTCCGCGCCCAAATCCTGCACGAGTTTGATCGTTTCGGTGATCGCTCTGCCCGAACGCAGAATATCGTCAACGATAATTGCCGGGTAAATGTCGCCGCTGCCTAAAAATTGGCGAAACTGACGTTTGCCGTCTTCCATTTCCGCCCAGTAAATCTGCTCTGCGCTCAGGGCTTCACGAACGCCGAACGCAACCATAATGCCGCCCGGACTCGGACTGATAATCGAAACTTTTGGCAGACGGCTCGAAATCGTTCTTTCCTGACGAAACTGCCGGCTCAAACCGACCGAAAGCACGCGGGCATTGTCATAATAACGAAACGCGAGCGGCATCTGAAAATAATGCGAGGCGTGTTTGCCGTTCGGATATACGAAATGTCCTTTGCGATATGCGCCTGTTTCCTGCAAAATCTGCATCACCGATTCGGACGAAGGAATTAAATCAACCATTTTTTTCTCCTCAAGTATCTAAACTTTTATTTTACGAGTGTAATCCGTTTGACCGGACTTTTTCAAATTTCCGAATCTAAAACTTGTCCGATCATTTTTTTCTGCACCGGACTGAGTTTTTCCGGCAGATTATCAAAGTTAAACCACCCGGCATCGGTGATTTCCAGACTTTTAATCTGCGGAACGCCGTCGCAGTCAGCGCGAAAAATCATTTCGATATGCCGGTTGATCGTCTGCACGCTGATTAATTCGACGTTTTCCAGCTTCAAACCTGTTTCCTCGACAATTTCGCGCTTAATCGCAGCGAGCGGCTGTTCGCCGTGATTGATAAATCCGCCGGGAAGTCCCCAAGTGTAAAACGGTCGAATCAAATGGTTAAGCAGCAAAACTTCCCGGCGGCTGTTAGTCACGATTGCCGCCGCCGAAGCGGTAAATTTCCCCTGCGTCGCACGAATCAAAGGCAGACGCAAAAAGCGCGGAGTTTTTTTCCAAACCGAACCGATAATTTTTCTGAGCATAGTCTGATGATTATAGATCGTTATCGGCGTAAAAAATAATAATTATTGTTTATCTGCCGTAAAGTTTGCTATATTCTTAGATACACAGATTTGGAAGTTTAAGGACATATTTTCAAGGAGGAATTTTTTATGAGATACGAATACGAAAAAGAAGATTCGAGCGCAGCTAACAAGCTGACATATTTATTAATCGGCGGCGGCATCGGTGCGGTTTTGGCTTTATTGTTCGCGCCGAAATCAGGCGAAGAACTGCGGGCGGATATTTCCGACGCAACCCGTAAAGGTTTGGAAAAGAGCAAGGAAACGGCGGCGCAATTGCAGGAAAGAGCCGGTGAATATTACGAAGTAACCCGCGACAAAGCCGGTGAACTTTATTCGACCGCGCAGGATAAAGCCGGCGCAATCTATTCGACGGCGCAGGACAAAGCCGGTGAAATCTATTCGACCGCGCAGGACAAAGCCAGCGCACTTTATTCGACCGCGCAGGAAAAAGTCGGTGATTTGAAGGATAAAGCAGGCGAATTGAGCGACAAAGCCAAAAGCGCGGCGACTTCCGCAAATCCTTTGACGGCGGCAATCGAAGCCGGAAAAGAAGAATATAACAACGAAAAACGCCGCACCGAATCAAAAGCGATCAGCGAAGGTCGTCCGAGTTATCCGGTGGAAAACAAAGGACACAAACAGTAAAAGAGCGTTATGAATGTGAACGAACCACAATTTTGGATGATGGTTTCGTCCGTTGTCATTGCGATTTGTTTTATCGTCATGGCAGTCGCGCTGATTGCGATTGCCCTGACGGTTAAAAAGGTCGTCAACACGGTTAACCGCGTCGAAGAAAAGGTCGAACCGCTGATCGCGCAGGTTAATGCGATGAGCGTGCAGGGCAAGGAAATCTCCGTGCAGTTTACCGAAATTTCCGGCAATCTTTCGACGGCAACGAAGTATTTTGCCGATTCAGCAGGATTGATTAAGCAGGAAGTTGCCGACATCAAACAGCTTGTCGGGATCACCGCTACGGAAGCTAAAGACAAGGTTGCGCTGGTCAGCCAGACGATTGACCGGACGCAGTTGCAGGTGATGAATACGACCGACTATATTCAGCACAAAGTCGTCGAACCGGCGCGTGAAATCGCGGCGGTAATGGCTGGCGTGAGAAAAGGTCTGGAAGTTTTATTCGCGCCGACACCCAAACAAATTGATCGCGTATATCACGAGGACGAAATGTTTATCGGATAGAAATCTGTGTAGATGAAATAAAAAAAGGCGGCGAAGTAAAATCTTCGCCGCCTTTTTTATTTGCCCTCGGTTCGTCAATTGTCGTGCCGATTCAGATTGGGGAAGCGGTTTTTCAACAATTCAAAAGTCTAACTCTTTATTTTCAACTTTCTGTAACTACCTGTAACTCTGACAACTTGCTGTCAACTGCTTAATTCGACTGCGGTTTGTCTTCGTTTTCTTTCTGCTCGTGCATTTGGCGACGCTGTTCGTGTTTTTCCGCTCTTTCTTTGCGTTTTTGTTCGAGCTGCGTTCTCTGTTCGTCGGTCAAAACCGCCATAATTTGCTGTTGAACCTGATCCATTTTGGCTTTCTGCTGCTGGTGAAACGCCTTCATTTGCGATTTTTGATCGTCGGTCAGAGTGCCGTTGCGTTTGGCTTCCATCAAAGGTTTCATCTGCTCGAAGTTTGCCGGATCGGGACGATTGGCTTCCATAATCGAATGAATCTGCTGTTTTTGCGCGTCGGTTAAATTCAAATCGCGCAATCCGCCCATCATTCCGCGATCTCCGCGCATTCCGCCGCGTCCGCCGAATTCACCGTGTTTGCCAAAACCCCGGTGTTTTTCCTGATTTTGGTCGTCGTTCTGCGGTGTCGCAGTCGTGTTGGTTTGTGCCGCTGCAAAAGTCGAAAAAGCCGCAATTGCCAAGCCGGAAGCGGCAGCCGAAATCAATTTATTTTTTAGTGACATTTTATTTCCTCTTTAGAATTTAACAATTAAAATTAAAACTTTCGTTTTCAGGTAGTTTGACGCGCGAAATCCGTAATAAGTCGAAGTCTTTTTTAACTTTTTCGGTAAAGATTTGTCAAGAATATCTGCGGATAAAGATGCAAACGCTGTTTCTACATTTAACATTTAAGCGGCGGCGCGATAAAATGCAGAGTTTGAGTGCTTGTTTACCAAATTTTATCAAATGAGATTTTTATCCGAAATTAATTCGCCCGCCGATTTGCGACAGTTAAAAATAGAAGATTTGCAGGAAGTTGCCGATGAAGTGCGGCAGTTTATCCTCGAAACCACTTCGCGCGTCGGCGGACACACGGGCGCAAGCCTCGGCGCGGTCGAACTTGCAGTCGCAATGCACTATGTTTTCGACACGCCGGACGACAAACTCGTCTGGGATGTCGGGCATCAGGCATACGCGCACAAGATTTTGACCGGCAGACGCGACGAACTGCACACGATCAAAAAATACGGCGGACTTTCGGGATTTTTGAAACGCGACGAATCGGAATATGACACGTTCGGCGCGGGACACGCTTCGACTTCACTCTCAGCCGCGCTCGGAATGGCAATCGCCCGCGACAAAAAAGATAAAGATTTTCACGTCTGCGCCCTGATCGGCGATTCGTCTCTGGCGGGCGGAATGGCGATGGAAGCGATCAACCAAGCCGGACATTTGAAATCGCGTCTGATTGTTTTATTAAATGATAACGAAATGTCCATCGCTCCGGCAGTCGGCGGATTGGCGCGTTATTTAAATCGTATCAAAGGCGCACAGAGTTATCAGCAGTTAAAAGAAGACATCGGCGACACGCTCGAAGCCGTGCCGCATTTCGGCGAACGTCTGCGCCGCGCCGCCAAATCGGTCAAAGACGCGATTGCGGCAGCGGTTCTGCCCGGAGCATTGGTCAACGAACTCGGTTTTAAATATATCGGCTACGTTGACGGTCACAACGTCCCGATGCTCGTCCGCGCACTCGAAGAAGCGAAAAAAGTTGACGACGGTCCGGTCATCGTCCACGCTCTGACGACCAAAGGCAAAGGTTTTCCGAACCCGGAAAAAAATTATTACGCTTATCACGCGACCGGACCGTATGACATCAAAACCGGCTTGCCCGTCAGTTCGGGCAAAACCGCCGCGCCGACTTACACCGAAGTTTTCGGCAAGACGATGTGCGAATTGATGGACAAAGACAAATCAATCGTCGCGCTGACCGCCGCGATGCCCGACGGCACGGGAATGGATTTTGTTTTGGAAAAACATCCCGAACGCTCGTTCGATGTCGGCATCGCCGAACAACACGCGATCACGTTCTGCGCGGGAATGGCGTGCGAAGGTTTGAAACCCGTCGCCGCGATTTATTCGACGTTTCTACAACGCGCCTTCGATCAAGTCGTCCACGATGTCTGTCTGCAAAATTTGAACGTCACATTGGCGATGGATCGCGCCGGAATCGTCGGTGCGGACGGTCCGACGCATCACGGTTTGCAAGACATCGCGTATCTGAGAAGCTATCCGAACATTATTCTGATGGCTCCGAAGGACGAAAAAGAACTGCGCGATATGATGCTGACGGCAATCGAACATCCTGCGCCCGCCGCCATTCGTTATCCGCGCGGCAGCGGTCAGGGCGTAGATATTTCAGGCGCACCCGAAAAAATCGAAATCGGCAAAGCCGAAATTTTGCGCGAAGGCGAAGATTTGGCGATTTTCGCTTACGGTTCGATGGTTTACCCGGCACTCAAAGCGGCGGAAAATCTCGCCAAGGACGGCATCGAAGCGGCGGTTATCAACGCCCGTTTCGTCAAACCGCTCGACGCGGAAACAATCGTCGCGCTCGCCGGCTCACATCGCCTGCTCGTGACGGTCGAAGAAGCGTATCTCGCCGGCGGATTCGGTTCGGCGGTCTTGGAATTATTGGAAGAAAATGATTTGCAGGATAAAGTAAAAGTAGTCCGAATGGGCGTTCCCGACCGCATTATCACGCACGGCGACGCGAAACTGCTGCTGGCGAAATACGGTTTGGATGCCGACGGAATCTATCAGAAATCGAAGGAAACTTACGAAAATCTCGAAGATCGTGCGCCGGTCAGAAAAAAACTGAAAATTGTGAAATAATTTAGACGGACTTTGAGATAATTTTCATCATAAAATCAATGAAACATTTTAACGCAAACATCAAATTTTTTATTTTCGCGCTTGTCTGCGCTTTTGCCGCTGCCGCTTGCAGCAATAATCCGGCAAACGTCAAAAATTCCAATGCGCCGAATAAACCGAAAGATACGGCGACGATTCCGGCGAACGCGCCGCCGGGAGCGCAGCCGCCGAATATGCTCGGCGCGGCAAACGCGACCGTTTCGATTGAAGAATTTGCCGATTTCCAGTGTCCGACCTGCGCGAGCGTCTATCCGATGATGAAATCCGCGCTTTCGACTTACGGCAGCCGCGTCAAATTCGTCTATCACGAATTTCCGCTGCCGATGCACAAAAACGGCTACGATGCGGCAGTTGCCGCCGAAGCCGCCGGACAGCAGGGGAAATTTTGGGATATGCAGAATCAGCTTTTCACCAATCAAAAATCGTGGGCTGATTCAAACGACGCGCGGACAATATTTGAAGGCTACGCGGAGAAAATCGGTCTGGATGTCGAAAAATTCAAAACCGATTCGCTCTCGCTGGCGACTAAACAGCGCGTTGATTCCGATCTCGCTCGCGGTCGCGCATTGAACGTCAATTCGACTCCGACCATTTATATCAACGGCAAAGCCCTGCCGTTCGAGCAGTTAGCGAGCGTTGACACGCTCAGAGCGGCGATTGATTCGGAACTCGCCAAAGGCGGCACTGCGCCGACCGCCGCGCCTGCCGCTGCCAACAACCAAGCAGCTAACAGTCAGCCGACCAACAATTCCGCCGCTAATCAAACGGCGAACGCTCCTGTCATAAACAAATGACCGAAACAATAAACAGTAAAATCAAAAATCCGGGCGCAATCTCCAAACTGCCTTTGCTGGCGGCGATTGTCGCTCTCGTCGGTGTCTGCGACGCGGTTTATCTGACCGTTCATCATTACACCGCCACGCCCGTTCCGTGCAGCATCGTCGAAGGCTGCGAACAGGTTTTGACCAGCAGTTATGCAGTATTTTACGGCATTCCACTCGCATTGTTCGGCGCAATCGCTTACTTTGACGCATTTCTGCTGGCGACTCTGGCGGCATTCGGCAAACGTCAGATGTGGACGCTGTTCGGCATTCAGGTCATCCTGATGGCGATCTTCACCGCGTGGCTCATTTATCTGCAAGGCTACGTTATCGAAGCATTTTGCCAATTTTGCCTGATTTCAGCCGCGACGACCTTTACGCTGCTGATAATTTTTCTGGTTTCCAAATTTACCGGACGAAAATAAATACCAAAAAACCAATGCGAAAAAAGCAGGCATTAACGCCTGCTTTTTTCGCGCCTCAGAGACCTGAGATTTGAATGGACGTTTCAAAACAAATAAATTTATGAATCTAACACGGATGCACACAGATTAAAGCAGGACAAAAGCCGGATGTTTTTTGACATTAACAGTGCTGTTCAGGTTATCCTGTTTTCATCTTTAAAAAATCCGTGTGTAATTGTGTTAAAAAATTCTTTGTAAATTTATCTGTTCATATACTTATCACAAATGCTCTCGTCAAATCATTTTGAATCTGTTTTCGATGGCCTCCCGAATAACATTATGAAACTAACGATTTGTTGAATGCTAAATCGTTTGCTTGTCAATTGATAAAAAAATAGAATAGCCTTGGAAGTAAATAAATTTGTGAGGAATTTTGTGGCGCAAGCTATTCTAAAACGTATCGCTTCGGGCGATAAAACTGCCGTTCAGGATTGTATGAATGCTTACGGCGGACTGATTTGGTCGCTGGCTCGGCGTTTGTCACCCAATATTGACGATGCCGAAGACGCGGTTCAGGAAGTTTTTCTCGACTTATGGAAAAATGCCGACCGCTTTGACGAAACGCTTTCTTCGGAAACGACTTTTGTGGCGATGATCGCGCGGCGGCGTTTGATTGACCGCCTGCGCTATTCAAAAAGACGGATTTCGGCAAATTCGATTGAAGATTTGACAGTCGAACCCGTTAACGTCAACGGCAACAATTTGCAGCTTTGCGTTGAAGCCAAAGAAGCGGCAAAAGCTCTCGAAACTCTGCGTCCCGAACAACGACAGGTTTTAGAACTCTCGATTATTCAGGGTTTATCGCATCAGGAAATTTCGGACGCAACCGGAATGCCGCTCGGCACAGTCAAAACTCATGCGCGGCGCGGATTGATTCAGGTCAGAGAATTTTTAGGAATCGGAGAAAACGAAAAGGAAAAGGAGGCGACAGTATGAATGAATTAAAAAAAGAACGACTGCTCGACCTTCTGTCGGAAAGAGCGAGTTACGGAAATACGAGGGAAAACGAACGAGAATTGGGAGATTTATTTCTAACATTTCCCGAATTGGCGAACGACGATACATTTGATCTGACCGCCACAGTCATCAGTTTGACGGCGATCAACGCCGACGAACCGATGCCCGCCCATCTCAAATCGCAAATTTTAGCTAATGCGGAAGATTATTTTTCTGCGTCGGAAATTGCGCCGGTAAAATCGAAAACTCCGGCAAAGGTTGTCGAAACCGTTTCAAACGGCGGCGGATTTTTTGATTCACCGTTTTGGAAATGGGGCGGATGGGCGGCGGCGGCGGCGTGTGCTTTGCTTGCTTTTAATTTTTGGATGACGCGCGTGCCGTTTTCGGAAATCGCCGGAAATCCGGTCACGCAACCAACGCCGTCTGTCTCTCCGAATTCGCCCGAACAGCTTCAGCAATTGGTTTCCTACGCGCCTGACAAAGTGCAGAGTGCGTTGACGGATTTCAATCCGAAACAGCCGAAAAACATCATCGGCGAAGTCGTCTGGAGCAATTCGCAGCAGAAAGGTTTCATTCGTTTGCGCGGAATGCCGGTCAACGATAAAGCCAGAGAAACATATCAATTATGGATTTTCGATGCCGGACAAAACGCCAAAACGCCGGTTGACGGCGGCGTGTTCGACGTTGACGCGAACGGCGATGTCGTCATTCCGATCAACGCCAAACTCAAAATTCAAAAACCGACAATGTTCGCCGTCACCGTCGAAAAACCCGGCGGCGTAGTAGTTTCCGATCTCAGCAAAGTAATGACTATCGCTAAGGTTTGAAGGAAAGAGTTTAGCCGCGAATAACACGAATAGACACGAATAAGAAAAGCTGCTTTTTATCATTTCAAGAAGAATTCAATCGTAACTTTCTTGGTTTAAAAAAACAGCTTTTTTTTTAATTCGTGTCTATTTGTGTTATTCGCGGCTAAAACTTCTTAACTTGCTATCGCCTGAAGTTCCTGCGCGACCGGCGGATCGTAGCCGAAATGTTTGTATGCCGCCGCCGTGCAGACTCTGCCGCGCGGCGTTCTGTTTAAAAACCCGATTTGAATTAAATAAGGCTCGATCATTTCCTCGATTGATTCTCGGTCTTCGCTGATCGAAGCTGCAATCGTCCCGACACCGACCGGACCGCCGTCAAATTTTTCGATGATCGTCAAAAGCAATTTGCGGTCAACTTCATCCAATCCGAAACGATCAACTTCCATCGAATCGAGCGCGGTCTGCGCGGTTGCGCCGGTGATGCGTCCGTCGCCCAAAATCTGCGCGTAATCACGCACACGCCTGAGCAGACGATTGGCGATACGCGGTGTGCCGCGTGCGCGTCTGCCGAGTTCGGTTGCGCCCGTAGATTCGATTTCGACATTCAAAATCTCCGCCGAACGGTGAACGATTATTTCCAAGTCTTTACGCGGATAAAAATCGAGATGGTTGACGATGCCGAAACGACCGCGTAAAGGCGCGGAAACCATTCCCGCCCGCGTGGTTGCGCCGACGAGCGTAAATTTCGGCAGATCGAGTTTCAAAGTCCGCGCCGCCGTGCCTTGTCCGATAACGAGATCGAGCTGAAAATCTTCCATCGCCGGATACAAAATTTCTTCAATCTGCGGGCGCAGACGATGAATTTCGTCAATAAACAGCACGTCGCCTTCTTCGAGATTCGTCAAAATCGCCGCCAGATCGCCTGATTTTTCGACCGCCGGAGCGTGGACGGTTTTCAGATTCGCGCCGAGTTCATTGGCGATAATCACCGCCAGACTGGTTTTGCCGAGTCCCGGCGGTCCGAACAGTAAAACGTGATCCAACGCTTCGCCGCGACGCAGCGCGGCTTTCAGAAAGATTCGCAGATTATTGATTATTTTCTGCTGTCCGATATATTCGTCGAGACTTTTCGGGCGCAAACTCTGTTCGGCGTTGACATCTTCAATCGTCGCCTGTCCGATGGTCAAACCGTTCTGCCTGACCGGACTTTCTACTAATTCTAAGGGCATCTGATTTCCTCTCTTACAATAAAATTTCAAATTGGAAGCACAGACAAAACCGTCTGCACTTCCTGTAATTAAGCCGCCAATTTCAAACGCGGTTCTTCAGCGGTTTCGACAATTTCCCGCTTTTCCGCCATCGCCATCGGTTTGGCGTTTTCGACTAACGGTTTGCTCAGTTTGCCGACCAGCCAGCGGCGGTAAACTTCGGCTTCGGACAATTTTCCCGTCCAACGGGCGCGGTCAAGCATTGTCAGACCCATTTCGAGGGCGTGATGCTGTCCGGCGCGATCCTGATTCTGCTCGAAATAACGATACGCCGATTCAAGCGTCTGCGTGCCGCGCTGCGCCGTCTCGACCGTTTTGAAGCCGAGTTTGCCGCGAAAATGTTTGGAATATACATTCATCGGATAGCCGGTCGAAGTGTATAAATCGAAATAATTATCAATCAAACCTTCTTTCTGTAAAACCGTCCCGACATAGCTCGGCTTCGCGCCCGAAACGGCGGCAATCGCTTCGATTTCGGTCGTGCCGCTCGTAAAAAGCGACAAAATCACATCTTTTTTGCTCTGCGTCAATTCCTTTTCGCTCATTTCAAATAATGTTTCGGTCATAATTTTTCACCTCTTCTTTCTTGTCTGGTTAGATGTTGCATCTGTGAAACAAGTTGCTTTTAAGCATACAATTTTAGAATCTAATTTTCAAGTTAAACCGTTGTTATTTCAGTAGTTTAAGTATCGCTTTAAGAAATTCGTTGAAATGCTCGAAACAAATTGGTTATACTGTTGGTGGACGCAAAAGGGAAGTTAAAATGAAAAAAAACAACGCAATTTTTGATACGGTCAAGGCGCGTGAAAACATCGAAAAAGGCAAACGGCGCAACTGGTGGCAGCGCAAAGGCGGAAAAGCGAAAGGTTTCAGCTACGTTGACCGCACGGGCGGCAAAATCACCGACGAGAAACATCTCGAACGTATCAAGTCGCTCGTCATTCCGCCCGCGTGGAAACACGTCCGCATCTCGCCCGCCGCTTCGAGCAGTTTGCAGGCAATCGGGATGGACACGACCGGGCGAATTCAGTATCTTTACCACGCAAAATTTTCCGAAAAACAGCAGCAGAAAAAATTTGCCAAAATCGAAAAATTCGGCGAATTTCTGCCGCGTCTGCGTCAGATCACCAATGAACATCTCGACCTCGAAGGCTTTCCGCGCGAAAAGGTTCTGGCGGTAATGGTGCGGCTGATTAATTCGCTCTACATTCGCGTCGGGACGGAAAAATCGGTCAAAAATTATAAGACTTACGGCATTACGACTTTGCAGAATCGTCATCTCGAAATCGGCAGAAAAGGCGAATTGATTTTTAATTTCGTCGGCAAACATCACATCAAACACCGCAAAATACTGGTTGATGCAGAACTGTCGGCGATTATGAAAGCCCTCAAAAATCTGGGCGGCGCACGAAAACTTTTTCACTATCTCGACGAAACCGGCAAACCGCGTTCGATCAAACCGACCGACATCAACAGTTATTTAAAGAACGCAACCGCGCCCGAATATTCGGCGAAAGATTTCAGAACATGGGGCGGAACTTTGCTCGCCGCGCTCGAATTAGCCGAAACCGGCGCGGCGCAGGACGACAAAACTCTCAAGAAAAACATTCTCAAAGCCGTCAAAAAAGTCTCCGAACATCTCGGCAACACGCCGACCGTCTGTCGCGGTTCATACGTCCATCCGAAAGTCATCAAATCATACGAAAACGGCATCACGCTCGACGAATTTCAACCAAAAAAAAAGCGGCGAATCAATCGCACACAGTTTGAATATGAACCGGAGGAATTGGCGTTGATGAAACTCTTTTCGAAAGGATGAATGATGAATGATGAATGATGAATGATGAATGATGAATGATGAATGATGAATGATGAATGATGAATGATGAATGATAAAGATAGGATTGTCTTAATTTAACGTGAGTTCGACCTAAGAATTGAAAAGAGAAAGCCTTTTGATAAAATGCAAGTTGACCAAAACTCGATCATTTTGTGGCGGTGCTTAAGCACCCCGGCAATATTGGATTAAACCATCATTTGATGAAACTGAATTTTGTATTCTAACCCGATATTGTTGAAGATGTATTTTATTTTCTTCTTAAATTTAGACGGCGAACCGTAATCAGTCGGTCTGAGCCATTCGTATTCGGCTTTCCGCCAATAGGTTTCCGCTAAATTCAAATGCGGCGAATACTTCGGCAGAAAGAAAATATACAAATCCTGTTCCATCCATCTTTGAACAGCCGTCAAAAACTTTTCCGACCGGTGTGTCGGCGCATTATCTGAAACCGACACCGTCGGTTTGTTCGGATATTGGCAAAAATCATCAATCGAGCAGATCAAAAAATCCGAATTGATATTCTCCGCCGCTTCATATGTAATGCAAAAATTATCAGGGCGAAACACGCCGAACAGATTGATCTTTTTGTCTCTTTGCGGAAAGATTTTTATTCTCTCGCCTTTGGGCGACCACCCGTAGGGCAGTTTCGCCCTTCATTGAAAACGCACTCTCATCACCAAAATATAAATCTATCCAACCCGAGTGATAAAACTGCCACAGCCATTTTAAGAGTTCCTCTTTGGCGGCTCTTTCAGCTTCCACCTGCCTTGATTTAAGCCACGTTCTTGCTCGACAGAAGCGATAACCATTTTTTTTAGAAAGCGTTTCAAAGTATCGGGCGACATCTCCAAACCCAACTCCTCTTCAAGTTTGGCAATCACCGTTTTGACCGAATTCGGATGCTCTTTTATTTCCGCCGCCACCTTTTTCATTCGACAATGCGACTTCGACCTTCAACTACCTGATGGTTTCGCCGTCGGGGGCGCGAACCCGTTTCAAACAACTCGGCGGAGCAGGCGGCTGGCGCGAAGGCTTGCCGCTGGCGACCGAAGACTGGGCGAACGGCGCGAACGGCTCAGAGCGGAAACGCTGGACAAGCACGGTCTGGACGCAGGACGATCCGAGCAAATCATACAGTCTCAATCCTCGTTCGATTGAATCGAGAGTCGGCGATACGACCAACGTCAAGCGGACGACCGTTGATTATCTGATGCAGCCGAACAGCACGACCGTTTCTTATTTCGGGCTGCCAAATGAGCAGAGAGTTTACGATGCCGACCGGACGACGGTGCTGAAAACGGCGAAGAGTTTTTATAACTTCGGCGCGGCTTATCTGTCGAGACGCATCATCGGCTTACCGTCGGGCAGCGAACTTTACGATCAGAACGGCGCACTGATGTCGAAAATGACTTACAATTACGATGAAGGCAATTTCTCGGATACGTCGCTCAACCAGAATCTTTCAAACGCCGTCCGGCACGACAATACCAATTACGGATCATCTTTCATCGTCGGCAGAGCCAACCAAACCTCCGTCACGAGATACGATGTTCTCGGACAGACTGCGAATGTCACTTCGACCGTCAAATACAACACGACCGGCGCGACCGTCGCCCAGAGCGATCCGCTCGGCAGAACGGTCAAGATCAATTACGCCGATTCATTCAACGATTCTACCGGCAACCGCAACACCTTCGCTTATCCGACAACCTTGACCGATCCGGCGGGCAACAGTTCGACCGTCATTTATCGCTATGACTTCGGCGCGAACGTCAGAGCGCAGAGTCCGGCACCGGCAGGCAACCCGACGGGCAAAATCTCGACACGGGAATACGACGCTCTCGGCAGACCGATCAAAGAATCAATCGTCAACACGGGAGCCTACACCCGTTACGAATACCCGGCGAATAATATTCAATCGAAAGTCTTCTCGACGATCACCGACACCAACAATAACGGGGCGGACACGGCGGACGAAGTTCTCTCGGAATCGTGGACGGACGGCGCGGGACGAGTGCGAAAGAGCCGCACCGAACTGCCGAATTCGGCGGGTGGTTATGCGGGACAAATGGCGGAATACGACATTCTCGGACAGGTCAAACGACAGTCAGTTCCAACAGAAGTTAATTCAAATTGGAGTCCGGCGGGTGACGACGCAACACGCGGCTTTTTGTGGACATCGCAGGAATACGACTGGAAAGGCAGAACAACGCGGACGATCAACACGGACGGGACGGACAAGCTGATTAGTTACGAAGGCTGCGGCTGCGCGGGCGGGCAGGTGACGACGATCAAAGGCGAAGTTATCACTCAAACCGATGCTAACGGGACGGCGCAGAATCTCGGCAGGCGGACGCAGCGGATTTACGCCGACATCCTCGGCAGAACCTATCAAACCGAGATACTCAACTGGGACGATTCGGTTTATACGAGCGTCAAAACTATCTTCAACGGACGCGATCAGGCAGTTTCGACTACCCAATATCAAGGCGCGGCGGAAGGCAATACTGCTCCCGCGCTGACGACGACGCTGACCTACGACGGACACGGGCGTTTGAAAACCGCGCATCGCCCGGAAATGGATGCGAACGCGGCGGCGGCGACCAACTATCGCGCCGATGACAGCATCGAATCGGTCGTGGATGCGAGAGGCGCGAGCGCAAACTATATTTATAATAATCGCGGATCGGTCACGCAGATCGGTTATGCCGTGCCGACGGGCAGCGCGATTGCCGTGCCGTCGAATATCAATTTCACCTATGACAATCTCGGCAACCGGACGCAGATGACCGATGCGCTCGGTTCGACGACTTACAGCTACGACCAGATTTCACGATTGACCTCGGAAACACGAACAATTAATGACGCGGCAATCGGCTTTAATCAGAGCTTTACTTTCAATTACGGTTATTCGCTGTCGGGGCAACTGACGAATTTTTCCGACCCGAACGACGCGCAGCGCAATCTGACCTACACGCTCGACAAACTCGGCAGAACGACGGCTCTCGCCGGCAACGGTTTTTATAACGTCACCGATTACGCGCACGATCTG
Source organism: Pyrinomonadaceae bacterium (assembly GCA_965247235.1). Classification (GTDB taxonomy): domain Bacteria; phylum Acidobacteriota; class Blastocatellia; order Pyrinomonadales; family Pyrinomonadaceae. The sequence continues at coordinate 2,787,239 of OZ252004.1, read as the reverse complement.
AAATACCGGGCGTTCGGCGAGTTGAAACAGATGTCTTACGGCAGCGGCAAGCTGCTGACGCAGAGTTTTAACAATCGCCTGCAATTGCAGCAGTTCGACATCAACGGGACGCTCGGCTCGACGAACGAATACTACGCGGACGGGCGCGTCAAAAAAACGACGGACGGCTATGACAATCGTTTTGACCGTCTTTTCAAATACGATCAGGCGGGCAGAATCACGGAAGCGAAAACCGGACTCGAAGCGAGAAACGAAGCACAGCCATATGCGGACGGACCGTTTCGGCAAACTTACTCTTACGACGCTTTCGGCGGTCTGACGGGCAGAACCGGCAAAGTCTGGTCGGTCGAATCCGACCCGATGACGGCTATTTATGCGGGCGGCAGAGATATTACGGCGGCATACGACGCGGACGGGCGGCAGACGGCGAGCGGGAATTTGACCAACTTTTACGACGCGGTGGGCAGACGCAATCAAACCGACTTGCTAAGATACAACCCGGTGAACGGCAACCCGTATCACATCATTACCGGGCAGACTTTCGATGGAGACGGGCGGCGCATCAGACAAGGCGGGACGTATTACGTCAATTCGAGCATTCTGGGCGTGATGTATGATGTTTATAAAGACACGAACGGGCAGGTTAGGAAAAACGTCGGGATAGTTTATTTGAACGGGCAGAAGCTGGCGTTTCAAAATCAGGACGGCGTGGCTTGGAATTATCAGAATCCGGTGACGGGCAGCCAGCGCGGGGCGGGCATCTCAGAGCCTGACCCGTTCGGCGCGGATGCCGGACTCGCGCCGCCCGCCGAAGGACCGGAAAACGACCCGAATACCTCCGACCTGATTCTCAACAGTAGATTCGGCAGCATCTTGAACTTGTTTACCGGCTGCACATCGAGCGGGATGCCGATTTCGTGTTCAATCAAAGAGTTCGCTGACGGAGCGGAACAGGAATACTGGCGCATCAGAGGGCAGATTCAAACCAATAGAGACCGGCGGCAAAACCAGCCGGGACCGCTGACGGCAAACGCGGCGCACGAATCGGGACACACGGCGGCGGCTTATTCGACCACTTCATCGTTTGTGGTGAATACGACTTCTATTGCAAATGCAATGGCATCATCAAATGCAGACGATACGATTTACGGAACAGCCAACGGCGTGTCGTATGTGACGGTCAGAGGCAGTTTGTTTGATGATGATGTTAAAGATGGTCAAACTCAAGTTGGTGTGAATGTCGAGCTTTCTAAAAAGGATAAGGAAAAAATAAGCAAAGCGATAGAAAGAGTAAAGACATTTAAGCCGAGCGATGATTGTCAGAAGAATGTTATTGATAAATTATCAAAGCTTGGCTTTAAACTCGAAGACTTTCAAAAATATCTTGAAAAAGGATTTAATGTTTATGACATTGCAAAATCAACTGTTTCTGTGGTTGGTTCTCTATTTAATCAAATAGAAGCCAAAGGATACAACTTAACCTCCGCCGACACAATTTCCGAAACATATAAAGATACAAAAACACCAGAAGGAAATATATCTAGGACGAATGCGGTAACGAGTATTTCCTCTGCTACATTTCTGTCTTATATTCGTCCTGATGCGTTAGGAAACGATAACAGAAACAGAGCATTTATGTTTCACGAAGGATTACACGGTTTCTTATCGAGCATCGGAGGGAAAGGATACACTGATTCAGATTTAAAAAGTGCTTTTTCACTCAAAGAAACTGATAACACGGACGACATAACGAAACACATTAAAGAAAATTGTTTCAAAAAATAAAGGAGGGATGATGCGAAAAATTATAGTGTTTAGTTTGATTTGTTTGTTTGTTATTTTTACGCAAGCCCAGAATAAAAAAGTAGAAAACACTCGAAAAATAGTCGGAACTGTAACTGATTTTTACGGTGTGCCGTGGGCGGATGCGACAATAAAGCTAAAGGCAAAAGGAGAATATTACAAATCCTCAAATGTTGGAAAGGAAACAAATTTTGAAAGAGAAACTAAAACTGACAACAACGGTTATTATAGCTTTGCAAATTTACCAGAAGATTTATATGAAATTACTTTACTTAGAATAGGAACGACTTTAGAAGAAACCAAACAAACTGGTTTGCTTCTTAACGAAAAAACTTACAAATTTGATTTCGGAGTTGAAGTCGGGACGCTTGGCGAATGTCAATTTTTTGTGAGCGGGTTTGTAAAGGATGATAAAGGCAAGGCTATTGACGGAGCAAAAATTTCTACATTCAACGCATTTAATCAAAGAAATATACTTTCAGCGATAACTGACAAAAAGGGATTTTATCAAATAACATTATGTAGCTTGGGACAGTATATTGTATTTTCTAATACTCCAAAGTATGGAGTTCAAACCGCCAATGTAACTTTTCAAACGAGAAAAGATTATTTGAAAAATGTAGATTTTAATTTGAATTTACTTCCACAAAACTTATTAAATTGGCGAAAATAAAACCAAAGCCGAAAATTTTGGTGTTCTGTGTGGCGACGGACTTATAATGCTTATCTTTACAGCACGAGCGGGCAAATCAGGAAAAACGTCGGGATGGTGTATTTGAACGGTCAAACTCTGGAGTATCAGAATCCCGACGGAGTAAAGTGGAACTATCAGAATCCGGTCACGGGAAGCCAGCGCGGAGCGGCGGAAGCCGAACCCGATTCATTAGGAATAGATGTGGGACTTTACGCCCCGACAAGCCCGGATAGCGGTGATCCTTCAACCGGCTCGGGGTTGTTGTATCCGAGCAAATATGCCGATGCCTTTAACGGGCATAGCCGCTGCACTTTGGACGGCGCGTCAGCTCCCTGCGATACGGTTTACGCTGTTTTGGGAATGGGAGGAGATGTTGAAGTTGTTTCGGGAAATGTATGGGGCGGAAGTTTCCGCCGGATTGGTGTCGCAAGTGACGAATGCGGTGCTGGAACAGGGTCGGGAGTGGCAGGCGCGACCGCTCGATGAGGTGTATCCGATTGTTTATTTGGATTGCATCGTCTTAAAAATTCGGCAGGATAAACGGGTCATCAAAAAAGCGATTTATCTGGCGTTGGGCGTGAATTTAGACGGTCAGAAAGAGTTGTTGGGAATGTGGATTTCCGAGAATGAAGGAGCTAAGTTTTGGCTTTCAGTCTTAACGGAGTTGAAAAATCGCGGACTCGAGCAGATTTTGATGGCGTGTGTTGATGGCTTGAGCGGATTTCCCGAAGCGATTGAAGTTGTCTATCCGCAGGCGAGAGCGCAGTTGTGCATTATTCATCAAGTCGGAAACTCGCTCAAATATGTGTCGTAGAAGGATTACAAAGCGGTTACTGCCGATTTGAAAAGCATTTATCGTTCGGCAACCGAAGACGAAGCTCTCGAAGAATTAGTGAAATTCGGCGAAAAGTGGGATGAGAAATACCCGAAAATAGCGAATTCGTGGAAAAATCATTGGCTCAATTTGCGGACGATTTTTGACTTTCCCGAAGAAATCCGCAAGGCTATTTATACGACCAATGCGATAGAATCGCTGAATTCGGTGATCAGAAAAGCGACGAAAAAGAGAAAAGTTTTCCCGACCGACGAGTCAGCCTTGAAAGTCGTGTATTTGGCAACGCAGGCTGCCGCCGCAAAATGGACGATGCCAATTCAAAACTGGAAACAGGCAATGAACCGCTTCGCCATCGAGTTTGAGGAGCAACTGACTCCTTATTTGTAAAACAGACAGTTACACAATCTGCTTTACAGGCTCAGTTTATAAGTAACTTCTTCCTGCCAATTAGAAAAGTCAGCCTTCTCTTGAGCTTCTTTTGCCGCTTGGACTATTGATAAGATAATTCCTACAATTTCTGCTACACCCATTTTTTAATTAATCTCCTTTAATTTGCGTCAGTATAACTGATAATATCTGAAATCTCATTGATCGCCGGCGGCTTTGTTCTTTTGAATCATCTCGTTGATCGTGTCGGTTTCGCCGATTTCGTAAAGGCTGATTAAGCCGTCTTCGATGGAAAAGGTTTGGCGGACTTCTGCGTCGGCAAGCACGTTGCCGTCTAAATCTTTGATGATTTGATGAACGGTGACGACGCTGCGATTGTTTTTGTCCGTTTCGAATTTTAAGGTTTCGAGTTCGGGTTGAATCGCCTTAAATTGATTCGTCCAGTATTCGCGCACCGCGTCGCGTCCGTGAACGAAACCGCCTTCGAGACCGTTTGCCCATTTCACGTTCGGGTGCATTGCCGCGATGATCGTTTCGATTTCGCGTTTGTTAAAGGCATCGTATAAATTTTGCAGAAATTCTGTGTTTGCGCTCATATTTATTCACTCTATCCGACGGATTTCGTAAAAACAAGAAAGCGGCTAACTATTTATCATATTCAACCTACGCAATCGTGCAGAATTATTTTAAAGAAATTAGCCGCAGATTACGCGGATTACGCGGATTTTAAGAATGATTTTATTCAGTTTTAATCCGCGACATCCGCGTAATCTGCGGCAAAAATAGAAATTTATTTAGTCCGATTACATATATTTTTTGTCAAAGCTGGTTTCTGCTTTATACTCACAAAATAATGAAAAATGAGTCGGCAATCGAGAGCGAATTTTTGCGTGAGGAAGAGCGCGTCGAGGCAAACAGTCGTGAGTTTAAAAAGGAACTCGGATTGAGCGATTTGGTTTTGACGCAGATTTTGTTTATCGTCGGTTTGCCGTGGATCGGCGTGGCGGCGAAACAGGGGAATTCGCACGTCGTTTTGTGGCTCGCGGCGATGCTTTTATTTTATATTCCGTCGGGCGTGGTCGTCAATTATCTCAACCGCCTGATGCCGCTCGAAGGTGGACTTTATCAATGGGCGAAACTCGGTTTTAACGAGTTGACGGGTTTTCTCGTCGCGTGGAATCTGTGGCTGATGGCGATTTTAAGCACGTCGGAAGTCGGTCTGCAAATCACGCAGTATCTCGTTTACATTTTCGGCGCAGACAGCGATTGGCTGACTTCGAGCCGCTGGTTTATCGGTTTGACGAGCGCGACGGTCATCGGAATGCTCGTTCTACTGACAAGCATCGGTCTCGGTGTCGGCAAATGGATTCACAAAGCGGGCGGAATTTTGATGCTGGCGACGTTTGCCGCGATTCTGATTTTGCCGTTTCTTGGGTTAGCGAAAGGCACACTCACGGAATATCATCCGCTGAAATTCGAGATGCCGGTGATGTCTCTGATGACTCTGAATCTGCTCGGCAAAATGGGTTTCGGCGCGTTCGGCGGTTTTGAATATGTGGCGATTCACGCGGGCGAATGCCGCAATCCGGCGCGGACGATTGCGCGTTCGATTATGATCGCCGCGCCGATTATCGTGCTGATGTTTATCTTCGGCACGAGTTCGATGCTCGCCATTGTCGGGCAGGAAAATGTTGATCTGATCGCGCCCGTGCCGCAGCTTTTAAGCAAAGGTTTCGCGCCGCTCGGCATCGTCGCTTTTATTGCGCCGCTGACGATTTTAGCGTTGTTGGGAATTCGTCTCGCGCAGTCGAGCGTGATGTTTTCCGGCAACACGCGCCTGCCGATGGTCGCCGGTTGGGATCATCTTTTGCCCGTCTGGTTCACGCGCCTGCACGACAAATACAAAACGCCGATTAATTCGATAATTTTCGTCGGCGCGGTGACTTTGATTTTAGGCTTGATCGGTTTGATCGGTGTCGGCAAACAGGAAGCCTTTCAGCTTTTATGGAACGCTTCGGGCGTGTTCTACGCGCTTGCTTATCTCGTGATGTTCGCGCTGCCTTTATTTGGATTGCGGCGCACAAATCAAAAACATCCGTGGTGGCTGAAAATCGTTGCGCTGTCGGGATTGCTGATGACTTTGCTTTACGTCGCGCTCGCGCTCGTGCCGATTATTCAGGTCGAAAGCCGCATTATGTTCGCTCTCAAAATCGGCGGTTTGATCGTCGTTGCCAATTTGATCGGCTACGCTATTTTCTATCTCGGCGCGAAACGGCGCGGGAAATTGAAAGGCTGAAATCAAATTTATTGCGCTGAATTTTTCCGTCTGTTAAAATCATCCAATAAAATACCCAAATTATTAAACTGAAATTATTAGTGCGCCGGAACATTCAAAAAAAATTAAAAGTGAATATTAACAGCTTTAAAAAATTGGCGGCGACAATTGCGGTAATTTGTTTGGCGGCGATTTTCGGCTTTGGTCAAAAGGTTGATTTCGCGCAGGTTAAAGCGTCGGATTTGAATGCGAAAGAGATTCAACCTTTGACAAATGTGCGTTCCAAAGCGATTGTTTTTCTGTTCGTTGAAACCGATTGCCCGATCTCTAATCGTTACGCGCCGGAGATTAAGCGGCTTTATGACAAATATAATTCGGACGTAACTTTTTGGCTGGTTTATCCTGACAAAGACGATTCGGCGCGGGCGATTCGCCGACATCTTAAAGAATACGGTTATAAAATCCGTATCTTGCGCGATTCGCGGCACGAACTCGTCAAAGCGGCGGGCGTAAACGTCACACCGGAAGCGGCGGTTTTTATTTCTGCGGACGACGGTGAAGTGCGAATGGTTTATCGCGGACGAATTGATGATCTCGTCGCAGCTTTCGGCAAATCGCGTTCTGCGCCGACGAGTCACGATCTCGATGAAATTTTGGGCGCGATTATTAGCGGTAAATCGGTAACGCTTAAAACTACGACGGCAATCGGGTGTTCGATTGCTGATTTGGATTAAAAGATTTATCCACGAAGAAGCACGAAGGAAAATTGATTTAAGTTTTAAGTCGCCAAAGGCGACAAACATTATAGCCTGGCGAGAATCGCCAGAAAAAATATAATAAACGTGCCGTCGCTGAAAGCGACGAACAACCGCTGTGGATTGATGTTTGTCACTTTCAGCGACAGTTGATTAATTATCAAACACCTGTGGTTTCGGCGAAACGCCTGCACCATCGGCTATAATGTCAGTCGCCGTTGGCGACAAGAAAAGATTCGACAAATCCATATATATCGGCATTAAAAACTTGTATAGAAAATAATGGCGCAGGTCGGCGGCAACTTAAAAAGCACTTTTTTAGTTCACGACCAAAAATTACTCTTGCTTCGCGCAAACTTCGTGTTCCTTCGTGGACAATATCTGTTTAATATGACGGCGAAACTTTTTATTAAAACTTTTATACTGCTCGGCGCGATTGTTTTCGGCATTGGAAACGTGTTGGAACGCGCTCAAATTACTTTTGCAAAAGAAACGACTGCGTCGCTCACATTTAATAAAGATATTGCGCCGGTGATTTATCAGAATTGTGCGGTGTGTCATCATTCGGGCGGTTCTGCGCCGTTTGGTTTGGTGACTTATGCGGAAGTCAAAAAACGCGCTCCGCAAATTGTCGAGGTGACGGCGAGCCGTTATATGCCGCCGTTTTTGCCTGAAAATCACGGCGAATTTGTCGGCGAACGAACGCTCACCGAACAGCAGATAAAAGATTTGAAACTGTGGTCTGAACAAGGCAGCGTTGAAGGCGCACCGGAAGATTTGCCGGTTGCGCCGAAATTTAATGAAGGCTGGCAGCTCGGACAGCCGGATTTGATCGTCAAAATGCCGCAGGCTTACACGCTTCGCGCGGGCGGCAAAGATGTTTTTCGTAATTTCGTGATTCCCGTGCCGCTTGCGAAAACGCGCTATGTGCGGGCGGTCGAGATTCTTCCGGGCAATAAGAAAATTGTTCATCACGCCAATATTTTGATTGACCGCGCCGAATCTTCGCGGCAGTTTGACGGCAAAGACGGTGCGCCCGGATTTGAAGGAATGAGCATCGCCATCGAATCCGAAAGATTCGAGCCGGACAGTCATTTTCTGTTTTGGAAACCCGGCACTCCGCCTTATTCGGAAGCGAAGGAAATGACTTGGCAATTGGATAAAGGCACTGATCTCGTGCTGAATATGCACCTTCAGCCGTCGGGCAAACCCGAAACGATTCAGGCTTCAATCGGCATTTATTTTTCCGACACACCGCCGACCAAGTTTCCGATGCTGCTGCAATTGGAACGCGACGACAAACTCGACATCGCCGCCGGGAAAAAGGATTTTGTCTTGACGGACGAATATCGTCTGCCGATTGACGTTGATCTGCTCGGCATCTATCCGCACGCACATTATTTGGGCAAGGACTTTCAAAGCACCGCCGTTTTCCCTGACGGCACGAAGCGCGAACTCGTTCACATCAAAGATTGGGACATCAATTGGCAATCGGTTTATCATTACGTCAAGCCGGTGTTTTTACCAACCGGAACGATTGTTTCGATGCGCTGGACGTATGACAATTCGACCGACAACCTTCGCAATCCTAATCAGCCGCCGCGCCGTGTCGTCGCCGGAAATAATTCGTCGGATGAGATGAGCCACTTGTGGTTACAGGTTTTGCCGCGCGGAACGGAAGACAAACGTCCGGTTTTGCAGGAATCAATGATGCGGCATTGGCTCGAAAAATACCCCGAAGATTTTACGGCGCACTTTAACCTCGGCGCGGTTTTGCAGTCGAACGAAAAGTTTGAAGACGCGCTCAATGAATATCGCGCCGCGCTTCGCAGTAAACCCGGCGACGCGGCGACGCTCAACAGTCTCGGCACGACTTTGCAGGCGTTGGAGCGATATGACGAAGCGGCGCAACAATATCTCGAAGCTCTGAGCGTCAAACCCGATTACGCGAGCGCACATTATAATTTGGGAAATCTGCTCTTAGCCGCGCAAAATCCGACCGAAGCCGTGCCGCATTTTCAGGCAATTTTACGCATTGATCCCAATGATGCAAACGCGCACAGCAATCTGGCGACGGCGTTCACAATGCTCGGCGACGACTCGCAAGCCGTCGAACATTTCCGCGAAGCGATTCGGCTCAATCCCGATCACCCGTTCGCGCACTACAATCTCGGCTCGATTTTGGCAAAACAAGGCAAATTAAAAGAAGCCGTCGAACAATACGAACAAGCCGTCCGCATCACGCCCGACGACGCGGACGCGCATAACGAACTCGGCAAACTCTACATTTTGCAAGGTTTCCGGGCAAAAGCTATCAGCCAATTTGAACAGGCGTTAAAGTTCAATCCTAAGCACGACGAAGCCCGCGAAAATCTCCGCCTTGCCAATGAAAGACCGTGAATAAAGAAAGACAAAAGAAAAATTATCCACAGATAAACACTGATAAAATTGAATTTAACTATCTGTGTCAATAATTATGCAATTAAAAAGAAATTGACAGGGATGAAAGGGATGAAATCTGAATGAGGACGATTTCTTTGCTTTCCACAGATGTTTTGCGGGCTGTCGGGCAAAGAATATCCAAAGAAGAACGAACCTCTTTTAATCCCTGTTCATCCCCTTGATCCCTGTCAATAATTTTTCGAGTTTCGCCCGCGCCGCTTCCGCGCCCATCATTTGCGCCATTGTCTGCGCGGTCGCGCCGTCCATTGACTGCAAAGATGGATCCGCGCCTTTTTCTAAAAATAAATCAATTATTTCGAGCCTGTTGAACATCGCCGCAAACATCAAGGGCGTTTTGCCGTCGGGCATCCGGGCGTTGACATCCGCGCCGTGTTCGATGAGCAGTTTTGCCATTTCGACATTGCCTTTGAACGCCGCGCCCGCGAGCGGAATCTGTCCCATATCGTTGGCAGCCTGCGGATCGCCGCCGTGTTCGAGCAGCACGCGCGTCATCTCCAATTGACCGTTATAGCTTGCCAGCATCAACAGCGTGTTGCCTTTGCCGTCACGAATATTCGGTGCGTCAAAGCCTTTTTCAAACAATCCGCGCATTCTTTCCGCATCGGATGTGCGAACAAGTTGAAATAATTGCTGAATCATTTCGTAAGTCTCCGCGTCCATCTGCGGCGCGGAATTTGAGTTATCTATGGACATAATTTTCTTCCTCGAAAAGTTTGTTTCGATTTCAAATGTTTTCAATTTTCTTTAATACGTTTTGTGCAATTCTATTTTTTGAATCCCGACTTAAAGCAATTTCCGCCATATTCTTTGCACCATTATAATCTTGCAGATTAAAGAAAACGTCCGCCAATAGAGAAGCCGCTCTGATGCCGCTATTTAAACTGACAGATGCCGCCAGCGGAATTATTGCTTTCCTTAATAAATTCAAATGAATATAACATTCGCCCAACAGTTCCAAAGTTTTGAAATGCGGACTAATTGTTGAGCTTTTCTCGAACAACTCAGCGGCTTCCGCAAACTGATTATTATCCATCAGTTCACGAGCTTTGAGATATAAATCCGACGAACTATCACTCATACAATTATTTTATTTGATTGATCTGCTTCGCCAATTCAAAATCAATTTGCGTCAAGCCGCCGGTGTCGTGCGTCGTGATCGAAAATTCGGCGTAACCCCAGCCGAGTGTAATGTCCGGGTGATGATCGAGTTTTTCGGCGACTGCACCGGCGCGGTTGACGAAATCGAGGCTTTCGGCAAAATTTTTGAAGTTGAAACGCTTTTTGAGATGGTTGTTTTCTTCCGCCCATTCGTTGATTTCCGAGAGTTTTTCGACGATTTCCGCCGCCGAGAGTTTTTTCCTGTTCATCGTTTTTTTCGCTCCGCCGGTTTTTAGGTTATAATTTCTGTTTTTAAGTATAACTATTTATTCAGGATTTATTCAAAATGCGAATGTTCACCGGATTCTTTATAACAATCGGCTTGCTGCTTTCGATTTCGTGCGGCAGCGCAACGCCGTCAACGCCGATTGACACTTTTGAGGCTTATACCAAAGCGATCAGCCGCAAAGATACGACCGAGATGAAACTGTTGCTGTCGGACGCAACGATCAAAATGCACGAGCAGGAAGCTAAGGCGCAGGGAATGACGCTCGACGACATCGTTAAGCGTGAAACTTTATTTCGTCAAGATCAGAAAAAAGTTCTTTTTCGCAACGAAAAAATCGAAGGCGATAAGGCGACGCTCGAAGTTCAAAATTCGCTCAATTCGTGGGAAACCGTGCCGTTCGTCAAGGAAAACGGCATCTGGAAAATTGACAAAAAAGGCTACGCCGACCGGATGATGCAGCAGATTGACGAGCAGAATAATAAACAGCTCGATAACATTATCAATCAAGGGAAACAGCCTTGAGGATTTGCGATTGGAACGCAAAACCTTACTCGTTTGCAATGCGTCGAGAGACGCAAACGAAGTATTTGATTCGCTCAACCTGAAGATAATTTACGGTCGTTTTCGCGCCTTCGCGCTCAAGACAAACGAGCAAGGTTTTGCGTTCCGGTCATTGAGGTTTTCGTTCGGTTTATGAAGAATTTAGCTTTAATTTTATTATTTTCGGTGTTTGTTTTTTCAGGCTGTAATTCATCGCCTGCGGTTTCAAATTCGGCAAATGCCGTGCAAAACTTGAGTCCGACCGACACGATGAAGGCTTTGAACGAGGCGGCGAAAACTAAAGATACGGCGAAAATTAGAAGTTTAATTTCTAAAGGAACGCTCGATTTATTGGAAGATTCGGCGAAAGAGCAGACAACGACGGTTGACGCGCTTTTGCAGGAAGACGGCGGCGCACCGTTTCAGGAACTGCCGGAAATGCGAAACGAAAAAATCGCGGGCGAAACGGCGACGGTCGAAATACACAACACAGACAATGGAGAATGGCAGCGATTACCGTTCGTCAAAGAGAACGGCGCGTGGAAAGTCGCGCTCGACAAGTTGATGGCGGACACGCTCGAAAAAGCGCGGGCGGATATACAAAATACGAACAGTTCGCCGACCAACGCCGCAAAAAATCAAAAAGCCAAATAAGGCAAAGATACGAAAAGCCGTCATCACGATTTGAATTTTTAAACAGGAGAATTTTTAGTGTCAGTTATTAAACCTTTTCGCGCTCTGCGTCCGCGTCCCGATGTTGCGGAACGCGCCGCGTGTGTGCCGTATGATGTGATTTACACCGAAGAAGCGCGGGAAATTATCGAACGAAATCCCGAAAGTTTTCTGCGCGTGACGAGACCGGAAGCCGATTTTCCCGAAGGCGAAAATCCGCCCGAAACGGAAATTTTAGCCAAAGCAAAAGCAAATTTGCAGCGTCTGATTGATGAAGAAATCTATGCCGCCGAAGCCGAGCCGTCGCTTTACATTTATCGTCTGATCGGCGAAACGCATACGCAGACCGGCATCGTCGCAGGCTGTTCGCTCGACGAATATGAACGCGGTTTAATCAAGAAACACGAAAAAACGCGTCCCGATAAAGTTGCCGACCGGACGGCGCATATTCTCGAACTGCGGGCGCAGACGGGTTTGATTTTTCTCGCTTTTCGCAACACCGACAAAATTCGTGCGCTTTTCGCAGAAGTTATACAAACCGAACCGATCTATGATTTTTCCTGTCCGAACTGCGTCCGGCAAAATGTCTGGCGCGTTTCGCAGACCGACGAATGGACGACAGCGTTTGCCGAAATTCCCGCGATTTATGTCGCCGACGGTCATCACCGCATCGAAAGCGCAAATCTCGCCAAGCAAAAAATCGCCGCGCAAAACCCGGAACACACCGGCGCGGAAGAATACAATTTCGTCGTCGCGGGCATTTTCCCGGCGGAAGATTTGCGGATTATGGCATATAACCGCGCCGTCAAAGATTTGAATAATTTGTCGGAAAACGAATTTTTCACCAAAGTCGGCGAAGTCTTTAACATTAGCGAAACCGCCGACAAAGAACCGCGCAGTCACGGCGAAATCTCGATGTATTTTAATGGAAATTGGTATCTGCTGAAACTGAAAAATTCGTCGGCAAATGCTTCGGACATCATCGAAAATCTCGATGTCAGCCGTCTGCAAAACAATCTGCTCAACCCCATTTTGGGCATTGACGACCCGCGCACGAACGAACGCATCACCTTTGTCGGCGGCGCACGCGGCACGGCGGAACTCGAAAAATTAGTTGATACGGGCGCGGCACGAGTCGCTTTTTCAATGTTTCCGACGACGATGGATGAACTCTTCGCCGTCTCCGACATCAACGAAATTATGCCGCCGAAATCAACCTGGTTCGAGCCGAAATTAAAGGACGGATTGTTGATACATATGATTTAAGTAGTTGTGCAAAATTAATTTATCCGTTTTTTGAAACATAAAATGATAAATAAATCTGCGGGAAGCGGCGGGTTCTGCGGGAAACAAGAAAATCGTCCCGCCGAACCCGCCGATTTTTGCAGAAAAACTTTAAATTTATTTTGCACGACCAATGCCATCGAATCGTGAAAGTATGAGCCTGCGGAAAATCATCAAAACGAAAGAGGCAGTTTCCCGTCCGACCAATCCTGCCTCAAGTTATTATATTTAGGGTTGTAAAAATGCGGCGAAAAAATGGACAAGTGCGGACTGCCCAATCGGGGGTTGGCAATCAATCAATTTGCCATTCCGATTAAAGACCGCATTCAACCGGCAGAATTACACTCATTTATACAAAATTTCTGACATCCTCTCCGCCGCGTCTTTGCTTTTTAGACGATTGACAAATTTTTGTCTGAATTTCGCTACCTTCGGCGCGACGACTGCCGCGCAATACGGCTGTGACGGGTTGTTGGCGAAGTATTCCTGATGATAATCTTCCGCCGGATAAAATTTGTCGAATTCGGTTACTTCCGTAACAATCGGTTTGTCGTAAATTTGCGCTTCGGTGACTTCTTTAATGACTTCTTCGGCGGTTTGCTTCTGCTCGTCCGAATAATAAAAAATCGCCGAACGATATGAACTGCCGACATCATTTCCCTGACGATTCAAGGTTGTCGGATCGTGAACCGCGAAAAAAACCCGCAAAACGTCGGCAAAAGAAATCTCCGCCGGATCGAATCTGATCTGCGTGACTTCGGCGTGTCCGGTTGTTTCCGAACAAACTTCGCGGTAAGTCGGATTGTCCGTGTGTCCGCCGGAATAACCCGAAACGACATCTTCAACGCCCTGCAAATCGTCAAAAACCGCTTCGACGCACCAAAAACAACCTGCGCCGAGCGTCGCTGTTTCTAAATTTTTGTTTTCCATAAATACTCCAAATGATAAATTGTCGGTTTTGAAAGAAACTTTTCCAAACATTCAGGACATTTGATAAATTACCGCACAGGCAAAATATATTTCCGTTTCGCTCAAATTATTGATGTTTCGATGCAAAAACTTTCGCGCAATTTGTCCGCTGCGATCATTAAGACATTGTTTCGTGTTAAGAAGAATATGCGGCGCGTGTTTTGAGTCTCGCCTTGAGGCGGCTTTTCCGACCGCGAAGCGCGGCGAAATGCTTTTAGCCGTCTAAAGACGGGACTCAAAACATTTTTCAATCTTTCGTGCTACTTCTTGTTCTTCGCGGAAATTTCCGAAAAAGCGATGTCGTAGATCGCATATTTTTGCCAGTCTTTATAGTCGAAATGCCACCATTCGTTCGGGTTGACGGTAAAACCGGCGGCTTCCATCATTTTGCGGAGCAGTTCGCGGTTAGTGGTTTCTTCCGCCGTGCCGCCTGCATAATCGGGCGACGCGCGTTCGGTAAATTCGTCAAATCCTGACGGCATCGGGATTTCCGCGCCGGTTTTCAGATCGTAAATGCTCAGATCAACCGCGCAGCCGCGATTATGTTTCGAGCCTTTTTCGGGGTTGGCGACAAATTTTCGTTTCTCTTCGGGTGTCACTTCCCAAAACAATTTCGTAATCGTCCACGGGCGATAACCGTCGAAAATAATTAAGCCCAAACCTTGTTTTTTGAGTTTACGGTGAACCTTCAAAAGTGCTTCGGCGGCAGGTTTCTGCAAAAACGCACGGGCTTCGGGGTAAACCGTTTTGCCGACGAAATTATTGTCGGTCGCGTAGCGAATATCGAGTTTGATGGTGCTGTCGAGTTTGGCGAGTTCGATCAATTTTGCCTCACGTTTGTTTGTTTCCTGCGGCGGCGCGTTCTGCGCGAACGTCGCTGACGGAAAAAGAATAAAACAAAAAATTATCAGCGTAAATTTGAGAAGATATTTTTTCATTCGATCTTAAATTTACGCTGAAAAATTTGAAAAGTTAAGGCGAAAAAGTTAATTTTGAGTTATGCAGGAAAAATTTCAGAACGAAAGTAAATGGCAGCGTTGGTTCAAACGCTTCGGTTTTCTGGGTTTTCTGTTTTTCCTTATTAAAGGTTTAATGTGGCTGATCGTTCCCGCGCTGATCGGATATTTTGCTTGGTAAATTGAGAATTAAAAATTAAAAAAGTCGGATGTGATAGTTTGAAAATTTAATTACCGACCATTCAATTATGATTAAAAATTAAAAAAGTCGGATTCCAACTCGTGATTAAAGAATCCGACTTTTTTAGTTTTTAATTTTTAATTTTTAATTTCTAATTTTTCGGCAAAGGTTTTTCCTCTTTAATCGGCGTTGTGTCATCGTCGTCCAAAATAATCACTTCGCTTCCGAACTTCTGGTAATCTTTGAAACGAATCAAGTTGCGCGTTTCATAAACTTCCGATTTTTCGCGGAACGTGAGGCGCACGTCCGAGATCGAAGGCAGCAGATAGATGCCGTCGGTGATTTTTACCCAATCGTAATCAATCGCGCGTTTTGCCGAACGAATCGGGAATGTTTCGGGAATTTCGGTCGCTTCGCTTTCGACGCGCAAAACGCGGTCGCCGTCGCGGTCAATCCAGATTTTGCCGCTCATCCCGGTAATCGTGCTGTCATTGGTATAACCCGAAGCCGTAATTGTCTGTTTGGCTTTATCGCGGGTGACTGAAAATGAATAAACGATTGTCTTTTTATCGCGGATTAAATCCGTGTCCGCGACTTCAAATTTCGTTTCGCTTTCAGGCTTGAAAATCGTCGCCAGCATTGTCACGAATTCGCCGGTCGAACTCGTCCCGCCGGTTTCTTCATACGATTGTTTGGATTTCGAATTTTCCTGCGCGATGCCGTTGAGCGATAACACTTTATAATCTTCTTCGCCGCTTGCACGGTAACTGACGGCGACGATCAGGCGGTCGAGATTGCGAAAATTATTTGTTCCGGCATACGCGGCGGAACGCTGAATCTGCTGCTTGACGACGAAATCCGGCATTTCTTCGACTGCCTGCAAAGTATTTTTGCGCGTTTTTTCCAAAACTTCCGCCGATTCTTTGACCGAAGGCAGTTTGGCGGCGGTCGTCGGATTGGCGCGGCGGCGTTCGGCTTCTTCGAGTGCGCGTTTGAGTTCGTCGTCATTGCCGCCCTTTGAACGGGTCAAGCCGCGCAAACCGCCGTTTAATTCAAACCCGATGCCGCGCTGCCGGATCGCGCTGATAATCTCGGCTTTGCCCGACGGATTTTTTTGCAGACCGTAGAGCATTTTGACATATTCAGCCTGCGAGAGCGGCGCGGTCTGGGCGAAAACCGCTTGCAGCAAAAATAAACTTAAAAAGACGGAAAGAAATGTTTTCATAACTAAAGAAAGATGCCGAAAAATTGTTTGCCGTTGGCTTTTGAGGGCAAAGTTAAAGCGGAGAAATTCTTTTGACAAAAATTTCTCCGCTTCGATATAAAAATAAATGAATCAGAAATTAATTAATCCATTCTTCTTCATAGTTTAATTGCCAGTGCCGTGTCGCCCAATCGTGCGCGGCTTGGATAGCGGTTTCCTGCCAGTTTTTCAAATTTTCGACAATCGAAAGAGCTGCCAAAGGCTTGCCCGGATCACGGACGACTCTGATTACCTGCGCCAAAGCCTCGATAATCGTTTTCTCTTCGTCAAAAATTCTCAAAGTCAGTTCGCTGCCGACCGGTGGTAAAACTTCTAAATTAACCAAAGCAGTGGTTTCACCGATATTCTCCGTCAAACCATCTACCAAAACCGTTTTTCCGCTGTCTGCATCAACCCAACTCGCCTGCACCGTCATCGTTGCCATAATGCGCTCATTAACCGGCGACTTATATGATAACTCCGAATATCCCACCTGATGTCTCATAAATAATTTCCACCCCTTTTTCGTAGATTCAATTTCAAACTATCAAATATTTCAATCGTTTAGCCTGTTAATTGCCCGAACACTCTACGCGAAGCCCTGCAAATTGTCAAGTCTGCCTCTGTTTGGCGGCAAAACCCGACTCTTTTTCGGCAATTATTTTTCCGATGCCGAAATTTAATAATTGGATGTCGAAAAATTTAACTCTAAATTAATGCGAAGGGATTATGATTTTTAATTTTCGGAAACAATTTAAAATCCCGAAAATCACGGAACTGAAATTGCTAAGGTAAGCATTTGAAATCGGCATTTTATCGCAATCAAAAAAAACACTTTTTTAAGTTTCGGATACTTTTGTGATAAAACTACGCCGCTTCATATATTTAACAACTTAAGAGTATTTTTCGAGGAGAAGATTTTATCCGAAATTTTGGAACTTCAAAATCCAAAAAGCAAAATAAATATCCAAAATTCAAGAATTATCTTTATATCGGAAAATGACCAAAGCAATTTTTAGCAACAATTTATTAATAGAGGTTAAAACCCAAATGTCTAAAAAATTTACAATGAAATTTATAGTTTTAATAGTTTTCTGTCTTCTTTTCGGTATCGGGCAAATTTTTGCTCAACCCGGAACCGGACAAATTACCGGTGTGGTTGCTGATTCAACCGGAGCAGTCGTCCCGAATGCAGCGGTTACATTAATCAATCTGGCAACTAACCAAACATTAACCGCAACCGCCAGCGATGAAGGAATTTTTCGGTTTACCGCGCTTCAGCCCGGACAATACACAGTTAAAACCACAGCATCGAGTTTTAGTGAACAGACGTTAAATGTTGAAGTTCAAGTCGGACGCACAACGGATGCCAATGTCACATTAGGTGCGGGAAATGTTTCGGCTCAGGTTGATGTAACTGCTGATGGTGTGCAGACAACAACCAGCAATTTTGACGCAGTTCAGGATCAAACGGCAATTTCGAATTTACCGATTAACGGGCGGCGTTTTCAGGATTTTGTAACTTTAACGCCGTCAGCGCAGGTTGACCCGTCGCGCGGACAGATTTCACTGTCAGGACAGCGCGGTATTAATACAAACATCAATGTTGACGGCGTTGACTACAACCAGCCGTTTTTCGGCGGCATTCGCGGCGGCGAACGCTCGAATCAGGCTTTTTCGATTCCGCAGGAATCAATTCGTGAATTTCAGGTCGTCGCTGCCGGTTACAACGCCGAATTCGGTCGGTCATCGGGCGGCATTGTCAACGCCGTCACCAAATCCGGCAGCAATGACGTGCGCGGCAGTGCTTTTTACCTGCTTCGTCCGCAACGTCTCGCCCGCGCCAACGATTATGCTAAAGCCCTCAAAACTCAGCGTCTCAACGCGCTCGGTCTGGATGCGACGCTTGCGCCGACTCAACAGCAGTTCGGCGGATCAGTCGGCGGACCGATTCGGGAAAATAAACTGTTTTACTTTTTGTCATATGAGCAACAGAGATTTCGCGCTCCGCGTCAGGTTCTATACGGCACTTTGACGACAGTCACGCCGACCCCGACGCAAACCGAAGGATACAATTTTTACCGCGCTCAGGAAGCGCAATACGCGCAGACCAACGACGCATACGCCGGCGTCGGCAAAATTGACTGGAATATCAATGATTCCAATCGTTTTAATATCCGGTTCAACACCAGCCAAAACAAAGCGTTGAATGCCGTGGCGACCGGCGAAACCGCGCTCGACCCGACGACGACTAATTCGCTTTCGACCAACGGAACCGAAAGAGACCGCAACAATATCGGTGTCGCGCAGTTAGTCACAACTTTTTCCGCCAATGTTATCAACGATTTACACGTTCAGTATGCACGCGAAGACCGACCGCGTTTCGCCAACGCGACCGTGGCGAGCGTCAACACTTCAATCGGTATCTACGGAACGCGCAACTTTTTGCCGACCACTCAATACGACATCAGAAAACAGGTGACTGACGGTTTAACTTATATTATCGGCAATCATACGTTCAAAGTCGGCGGCGAATTCAGTAATATTTACGCCAATCAGCAATTCGGCTTCAATCAATTCGGAACATATACGTTTGCAGGTTTGACAGCCACAACGCAAATTTTGGATGCCATTACCAGTAACCGCACGGGAGCTTACTTAGGCAGATTTGACACGACGACCGCCCGCTACAATCAGCAGGTCGGAAATTTGCAGGCGGCTTACACGGTCAGACAACTGGCGTTTTTCGGTCAGGATTCGTGGCGCGCGACCAAGAAATTGACTTTGAACTATGGTCTGCGCTACGAAAAACAATATAACCCCGAAGCCGAAGCCAATAACTCTCCCGTTTTGAATCTGATCAAAAATACGGCTTTTCCGATTCTCGGCGGGCAGGGAATTGATCCGGCGCATATTCCTGACAGTCCCAATCAGTGGGCGCCGCGTTTGGGTTTCGCCTACGATCCGAACGCAAACGGCAAAACCGTTATTCGCGGATTTGCCGGTGTTTATTACGCCGCGACACCGCTTATCTCGCTTGCCGCGCCATTTAATAATTTCCGCGATCCGGCGGGCGATTTGACGGTGACTATCGGCTCGACCGCGTTTTCTGCGACCGGCTTTAGTCAGACGACTTTTGAAGCGCAAAATCCGCAGTATGTGTCGATTGTCGGCGGAACCGGATTTACTCCAAATACCGTTTACAGACAGCTTGCAATTTTGGGAATCAATCTCAACACTTCCAATCTGACGGCTCTGCCAACCTTAACACCGGCGCAGCTTCAAACCATTTCCGACCGTCTCCGCGCAGCGACGACCAATCCGACGGCGAACCTCGGAATTTATCAAAACGCTGTTTTCTACGGAATCTCGCCTAATTATGAAAATCCGCGTTCATTCCAGTTCGGCGGCGGCGTGGAACGTGAAATCGCTTCCGGCATTACGGTCGGTCTTGATTACTCGCAGGTCAACACTGTTCATCTCCAGCGCAATTTCAACATTAACGTCCCGGCTCCGGGCGCGGTTAATGCACAGACCGGTCGCGTAACCGTTAGCAACGCGGCTCGTCCTTTAACGAACATCGGCGTAATCGCGCTTCGTGATTCGTCGGCGCATTCGCTTTACAAAGGTTTGACGGCGCGTATCAATGTCAACAAACGCTGGGGACGCTTGAGTGCTTTTTACACACTTTCGAGATCAACCTCGGACGATGACAACGAGCGCGACGCGACCGGCATTCTTTACGATAATCCGTATAATCTGCAAAACGAATACTATAATTCGAGACTCGACCGCCGCAATCAGTTCGTCGCCAATCCGGTGTTCTTCGTGCCTTACGGGTTTGAAGTTTCAAGCGCGATCCGGTTGCTTTCGGGAACTCCGGTCAACGCGATTGTCGGCTCGGATTTGAACGGCGACGGCAATACGAACGAGCGTCCGATTCTCGTTCCGGGCGTTGAATTGAAACGCAATTTTTACACGAACCGTCCGATTTATAATGTGGATGTGCGAGTTCAGAAAGGTTTCAACTTCGGGGAAGTCAAAAGATTGATTTTCTCGGCTGAATTCTTCAATATTCTGAATCTCTCAAACATCCAAATTGGAACCGGAACGGGCGTAGCAGGTTTTTGCGATACTGCAACCACAGCACAGCCGCTCGCGCGTTGTGGTTTAGACGGAGTGACTAATCTTAACTTCCTCCAAGTCAGACAGCAAACTCCCGGCAGCGCGACATTAGGACAAATCAATCTGGCGAATAATCCGGGCAGTCAGGTTTTCCAAATGCAGCTTGGAGCGCGGTTCCAGTTTTAATTTTAGTTTTTCCTCATAACGGAAAAACCTTTGACGGCACGCATCTTTCGGGAAGCGTGCCTTTTTTTGTTTGCGATTTTTGCGCGTTTCAACTATTTTCAGAGACAGGAACGATGAGAATTTTACAAATATCTTCGGCGAGAAATTTCGGCGGCGGCGAAAAACATCTGGTTGATCTGTGCCGCAAAATGCACGAGCGCGGGCATCGGATTTTTGTTGCGCTGCGCCCGTCGAATCAATGGCAGGAACGGCTCGATTTTTTGCCGCCGGAAAATATTCTGCACGTTTCGATTCGCAATGCGTTCGGCATTTTCAGCGTTCAGAAAATCGCCGAATTCGTCCGGCAGAACGAGATCGAAATCATCCACGCGCACGTCGCCCGCGATTATCTGCCGGCGAGTCTGGTTTGCCGCATTACCAAAAACACCAAATTTATTCTGACGCGCCACGTTCTGTTCCCGATGAAACCGTTTCATCGTTTCGCGCTCAAAAATATTTCCAAAGCGATTGCGGTTTCGAGCGCGGTCGAGAGCAATCTGGAGACGATTTTTCCGAAGCAGAAAATTAAAAACATCCCGAACGGCATCGAAGTCAAAAGCCTGAGCGATCAGGAGCGAAAAACGCTCGGCGAAGAATTTCGTTTTCTGCACAATATTTCGTTCGATGCAAAACTCGTCGGCGTGATCGGCGAACTCAAACAGCTCAAAGGTCAGCGCGATTTCGTGTTGGCGGCGTATGAAATCGCCAGACAGTTTCCCGATGCTTTTTTCGTCGTCGTCGGCAAAGATTACCAGCGCAATAAAAGTTTCCGCGCCGAACTGAAAAGATTGGTCAAGGTTTTCAGCCTGACCGCCAATTTCCTGTTTCTCGACTGGATCGAAGACAGTGAGCCGCTGCTCTCCGCGCTCGATGTCTTTGTTTCGCCGTCGCATTCGGAAAGTTTCGGGCTGGCGATTTTAGAAGCATTGGCAAACGGCGCGGCGGTCGTCGCTACCGAAACCGAAGGCGCAAAAGAATTAATCGAAGCAGACATCTCCGGCAAACTCGTCGCTGTCAACCAGCCGCAAAAATTAGCCGAAGCCGTCTGCGAACTCTTAAACGACGAAACCTTGCGCCGCCGTTTGACCGGAAATGCTAAAAAATCGGCGCGTGAGAAATTTGATCTGGAGAGAATGATCGAAGAGACGGAAAAACTTTACAGCGGGATTTTTGAATAAATGCCGGGTTGTCGCTGACGCGAAAATATTTCTCAGCCAACTTTTCCGCGCCTTAAAAGACACGGTTAAACTGAATTTGTCATTTACGCAACCGTGCATTTATTTATATGGATTCTATTTCAACGCTTCGTTAGAACATAAATGCTAAGAATCTAAAGCGGGAAATTTTGAGATGGCTTCTCGAACGAAACAGTCCCGGCATCACGGTTTCGATTGGAATATTAAGGATTCCCGCAATTATCTGTCGAATCTCGAATTTACGAAAGAAGCCTTCCGCCTAAAATGACAAATCGAAACGGAAGCCGAATCCGCCGTCACGCTCAAAAACGATGTCCGCGAACGAATTAAAAACGCGCTCGAAAATATCGTCTGAATCCGAAAAATCTCGAATCTTTTTAAAAATTCGGAATAAATCGGACACTTTAATTAATATAAATCTTAAAAACATTTTAACGACAAAAAGCGAAAGAGATGAATAAAACAGCACGGGTTTCCGTCACGGATTTAGACCGCCACAAACACGACCAAAACCGCTTTGCCGTCATTCCGACGGCGGACAAATTGAACGACGACTGCGAATTTAAGGGTAAAAACATTTGCTTCGCATTGCTTGATAATGAAAAAATTTACCCGGTTTCAATAGTGGTTTATTGCTTGCAAATGCCGGCGGACACGCCGTTAGAGTTATCGGAATATTATTATGAAAATTGAATTGAATCGTGAAGAAAAGCGTTTATCGGAAACAAAGGAAGGCACAAAAAATTGGAAAAAATGGGGACCGTATTTAAGCGAACGTGCCTGGGGAACGGTGCGCGAAGATTATTCGGCGGACGGCGCGGCGTGGGATTTTGCGCCGCACGATCACGCGCGTTCAAAGGCTTATCGCTGGAATGAAGACGGAATCGCGGGAATTTCCGATGACCGGCAGCAGATTTGTTTTGCGGTCGCGTTTTGGAATGAACGGGACGCGATTTTGAAGGAGCGGATTTTCGGTCTGACGGGCAACGAAGGAAATCACGGCGAAGATGTCAAGGAATATTATTATTATCTCGACAGCACGCCGACGCATTCCTATATGAAATATCTCTACAAATATCCGCAAACCGCTTTTCCTTACGAAAGTTTAATTGCGGAAAATAGGCGGCGCAGCAAAACCGACGGCGAATTCGAATTGATTGACACGGGAGTTTTTGATGCCAACCGTTATTTCGATGTTTTTATCGAATACGCAAAAGCCGATACGGATGATATTTGTATAAAAATTTCGGCTGCCAATCGCGGCGATGAAACGAAAACTCTGCGAATTTTGCCGACGATTTGGTTTCGCAACACTTGGTCTTGGGAAGTTCAAAATTCAAAATCCAAAGTTAAAAAATTGTTCGCAGTTGATGAAAATACGATTGATCTCGGCGATTATCAATTGTATTGCGAAAACGCCGACGAACTGCTTTTTTGCGAAAATAATACCAATAAACAAAAACTTTTCGGTGCGGAAAACGAAACGCCTTTTGTTAAGGACGGCATTAATAATTACATCGTTCACGATCAAAAAGACGCGGTTAATCCCGAAAAGACGGGAACAAAAGCGGCGGCACATTACAATCTCGAAATCGGCGGCGGCGAAACCAAAGAAGTTTTTCTTCGCCTGACGGATAAAAAGTTAAAGAAGCCTTTCGGAAAAAAATTCACCGACGCATTGACGGAAAGAACGCTGGAAGCCGACGCATTTTATGACGCAATTATTCCGCAGAATTTGTCCGCCGATGCGAAAAATGTTCAGCGGCAGGCATTTGCGGGAATGCTTTGGTCAAAACAGTTTTATTATTACGACGTTGAAAAATGGCTCGAAGGCGACGAAACTCAACCGAAACCGCCCGAAGAAAGATTGAAAGGTCGGAACAACGAGTGGAAACATCTGAACAATGCCGACATTATTTCGATGCCCGATAAATGGGAATATCCGTGGTATGCGGCGTGGGATTTGGCGTTTCACTGCATTCCGCTGACACTCGTTGATGCCGAATTTGCCAAGTCACAACTGATTTTGATGCTCCGCGAATGGTATATGCACCCGAACGGGCAAATTCCCGCTTACGAATGGGCGTTCGGCGATGTTAATCCGCCGGTTCACGCCTGGGGCGCACTGCGGGTTTATCAGATCGAGGAAAAGCAAACAGGCACCGGCGATAAAAAATTTCTCCAGCGAGTTTTTCAAAAACTGATGCTCAATTTTACTTGGTGGGTCAATCGCAAGGATTCGGAAGGCAAAAATGTTTTTGAAGGCGGATTTCTCGGACTCGACAACATCGGCGTTTTTGACCGCAGTCAGGAACTGCCGACGGGCGGAAAACTGATTCAATCGGACGGCACTTCGTGGATGGCGATGTATTGCCTGAATATGCTTGCCATCGCGCTCGAACTCGCCAAAAACGACGACACATACGAAGACGTGGCGACGAAATTCTGGGAACATTTTACCTATATTTCCGGTGCGATGAACGATCTCGGACAGGAAGGAATTTCGCTTTGGGACGAAGACGACGGTTTTTATTACGATGTTCTCCACACACACGGCGAAGGCGGCAGCAATCAGACGCTCAAAGTGCGTTCGATGGTCGGATTGATCCCGCTTTTTGCGGTGACGGAAATCGAACCTAAAACACTTGAAGCCTTGCCGGGTTTTGCCGAACGCTTCCAATGGTTTGTCGAAAATCGTCCCGCTTTGACTAAAAATGTCGCCTCTCTGAAAGACGACGACGGTGAAAGAAGACTTTTGGCAGTCGTGTTCAAAGAACGGCTCGAGCGCGTTTTGAAGATAATGCTCGACGAAAATGAATTTCTGTCGCCTCACGGAATTCGCGCTCTATCGCGTTATCACAAGGAAAATCCGTATATTTTACAAGTCAAAGGGCAGGAACACCGGGTTGATTACGAACCTGCCGAATCTTCGAGCGGACTTTTCGGCGGCAACTCGAATTGGCGTGGTCCGATCTGGTTTCCGGTCAATTATCTGCTGGTCGAATCGCTGCAAAAATTTCATCATTTCTACGGTGATGATCTAAAGGTCGAATGCCCGACAGGTTCGGGAAAGATGATGAATCTGTGGGAAGTTTCGCAGGAATTATCACGCCGTCTGTCGGATATTTTTCTGCTCGACGAAAATAATCGAAGACCGCTCTGGGGCGATATTGAAAGATTTCAAACCGATAAACATTTCCGCGATTACATACTTTTTTACGAATACTTTCACGGCGATAACGGTTCGGGCGTTGGCGCAAATCACCAAACGGGCTGGACGGGTTTGGTCGCCAAACTTTTGCAGCAAAGCGGCGAATAGAATTTTACAAGCGGTTTCGTTTGTTTCAAAATATAACCGAATTAACTTGAAAAATCGGTGGTGAAATAAAAGCAATTTCATTTGAAAAATGATTTGATAAACTGACCACCAGCTTCAGCTAGTGGTCAGTTTCAAAAAAGAACAAGGCTTTAGCCAAAAAAGAAAAAATAAAATATCCGCTTGGCTTTAGCCCAAACACTTTGCGCTAAAGCGATAAGGATTTAATTTATTTAACAGATGTTCGGCTCAACCCTTTTGTTTATTGCAAACCTAACCACTAGCTCAAGCTAGTGGCAATTTATCAAACATTACTTTTAGTTCACCAAAAAATTTATGCTTTTAGCACAAATAATCGTTTACGCGGCATTGGCTTATTTGGCGACAGGCTTTTTATTTTCGTTTTACTTCTCGTTTTTTGCGGTCGGGAAATTTGATAAATCGGCGAAAAATTCGGGCATCGGATTTCGTTTGATTATATTTTTCGGCGCGGCGGCTTTTTGGAGTTTGCTGTTGATTCGGATGCTGCGCGGAAGCGGTCAGCCGCAGGAAATTACCGCTCATCGCACGGCGGCGGGGCGAAATTAAAAAATGATTCGTTCAATTCGTAAGAGACACAAAATCGTTTGGCTGGCGTTGGCAATTTTGCTCCCGGTTTTATTGATCGTCAGCATTTTATTGCGTCATTCCGAGCCTGTGAATGAAAAAATCCCGACGATTGAAGGAAAGAATGCGGGCAAAAATTAAATGAGCGAAAGTTACATTGCGGTCAGTTGGAATCGGCAAAAGAAAATTTACGACGCGGTAATCGGCGTTGGCGTGGTCGTTTATCTGGCATTTTTTATCGGTTTGGGAAGTGTTATTTTCCCGACTTCGACGATTGAAACGCTTCTGATTCGCGGGTTCGGAACGGCGGCGATTTTGCTTCTTCATTTTGTTTTGATAATCGGACCGCTCTGCCGTCTGTCACCGAAATTTTTGCCGCTGCTGTATAATCGCCGACATCTCGGCGTGACGACGTTTCTGCTCGGACTGACGCACGCGGTCATCAGCATTATTCAATTTCATTCGTTCGGCGAACTAAATCCGCTCGTCAGCATTTTTGTCAGTAACACGCGGTTTGCAAGCGTTGCCGATTTTCCTTTTCAGATTTTGGGTTTGATCGCCCTGATTATTTTGTTTTTTATGGCGGTCACGAGTCACGATTTTTGGCTGAAAAATTTAACCGCGCCGGTCTGGAAAACTCTTCACACGCTCGTTTATATTGCTTACGCGCTGCTGATCGGTCACGTCGCGCTCGGAGTTTTGCAGGCGGAAACGAATCCGGTTTTGGCTGTTTCTTTAGGTTTCGGATTGATTTTGGTGACAGGTTTGCATCTGACGGCGGCGTTCAAAGAAAGCCCGAAAGATGTCGAAAAAACGGCGAACGGCGAAAATTTTGTCGAAGTTTGCGCGGTTAATGCGATTCCCGAAAATCGTGCGTGTATCGCCACGGTTGCAGGCGAACGGGTTGCAATCTTCAAATATGACGGGAAAATTTCCGCGATTTCAAATGTCTGCCAACACCAAAACGGACCTTTGGGCGAGGGCGAAATCATTGACGGCTGCGTCACCTGCCCGTGGCACGGTTTTCAATACGAACCTGAAACGGGCGCATCGCCGCCGCCTTTTACGGAAAAAGTGCCGACATTTAATGTGAAAATCGTTGACGGAAAAGTGTTTGTTGACAAAAAACCGAACGAAGCCGGAATCCGCGTCGAGCCTGCGAAAATTGTCGAATAAATTATGAAAGATAGAGAATTCTACATCGGATATTTGCCGAAAATGCCGCAAGGTATTGCGAAATTCGTGCGTCCGTTTGTCGTTTTGGCATTGATTTCGGCGGTATTTTTCGGACTCGTTTTTTTGTTCGGTCAGAAACCTTTTGCGAAAAGTTTTTTTGAATTCGGCAATGTCAAGGATTTTGAAGGCACGATTCAGGCACAGCCGATCCCGTTTTTACTAATCGAAAAAGCCGAAAAAAATAACGGTTTGCCCGTTTTTGAACGCATTCCGCTGGTCGCCGAAGACAAACACGGCGCGGACGAAATCGTCAAAGATTTCGACGGTCAGCGCGTGAAATTAAAGGGAACGAAAATTTACCGCGACGATTTGCAAATGATCGAAGTCGCGGCTGATTCGATTGTCAAAACAGGCGGCGAAGCACAAAAGTTTGACGAAAAAGAAGAATCGCTCGGTTCGCTGTCGCTCAAAGGCGAAATTGTAGATTCAAAATGTTATCTCGGCGTGATGAATCCCGGACAATCGAAACCGCATCGTGATTGCGCCGTCAACTGTCTGCGCGGCGGAATTCCCGCGCTTTTCGTCGTCAAAGATTTAAACGGAAATATCTCCGAACTCTGGCTTTTCGGTAATGACGGCAAACCCGTCAACGACCGAATTCTCGATTTTGTCGCTGAACCCGTCGAAATCCCCGGCGAAGTCCGGCGCAAAGGCGATTATCTTTATTTCTACGCCGACCCGAACAAAATAAAACGCCTGCCTTAAGTTTTTTTAGAATACACATCGGCTTTTATAAGCATTTTTCGCCTAAACTACCTATCTGTTTTTCGCCGTATAATTTGACGGCGCGGGGACAATTATCAATTATTATCCTGAATTGATGTCGAATTTACTGCCCGCTGATTTTCTTTTTAAGTTGAGTGATGAATGAGCGGACGGCTTCGGCTTCGTCGCTGTCGGGAAAAGTTCGGAGGAATTCTTCGTAGATTTTGATTGCCTGCTCGTCTTTGTTTGTTTTTTCGTAGATTTGCCCTAGTTTTTGATAAATCAATTCACTGTCGGGTGCGCCGGAAAGCTGTTTGACGGCGGCTTGCAGATATTTGGCGGCTTCGACATAGTTGGCGGCTTCGCCTTCAAAATCGCCTTTTGATGCTAAATCTTCGGCGCGTTCAACGTAGAGCAAACCGAGTCCGGCTTCGGCTTCGGGCTGAACGCCTTTGCCTTCGACAAGTGCGCGTTTGAACGACGCAATCGCTTTTTCCGTGTTGCCGTTATCTTTGTAAATTCTGCCTTCGACGGCGGATGCTTCCGCGTAAGCAAGGCGAATTTTCCGCGCTTTGCCGATTGCCGAAAGCGCACCGTCAAAATCGCCTGAACCGGATAAAACACGCGCCAAACCGACGTAGGCTTCAGCGTATTTCGGACGCAGTTTGACGGCTTTTTCATAAAGTTCGGCGGCTTTTTCGCGGTCGGCGGAAGTTTCAGCCTGCTGAAACGCGAGTTCGGCTTCGTCATTGGTTTTGACGAGCGCAATTTTGACAGTTCCCTTCTGCGCGGGAAGCAGATTCTGCGAAACTTCCTTGAATCCGTTTAATCTGACGCGCAGCGAATGTTTGCCCGCAGGCAAATTTCTAATCGTCAATTTACCTGTTGTATCGGTCGTGCCGAATTTGATATTGTCCATCCAAACGGCGGCGTTCGGCTCGGTTTCAATCGTCAGCGGACGATTTTGCGCCGTTACAAATGCCGCCGCAAATAATAGCAAAATAATGCAGATTGCTGTCGTTTTGAATTGATTATGATGTTTTTTGAATTGTTTTATTATTTTCATCTTGCTGACCGCCCGATTTTTGGATGAATTATTCTGCTCTTATTTTGCCGCTGATTTTTATTTTAGTTTGCCCGATTATAGCTGAAAAATATAGTTTGC
The DNA here is from genome assembly GCA_965247235.1 of Pyrinomonadaceae bacterium. Taxonomy (GTDB): domain Bacteria; phylum Acidobacteriota; class Blastocatellia; order Pyrinomonadales; family Pyrinomonadaceae. The sequence goes on along the minus strand of OZ252004.1, from coordinate 2,758,221 downwards.
GGGAAATTTGAACGCCTCAGACTGATGCGTTTGACAGTTCATTTACTGACGATTGACTATTATTTAATTGGCAAAACTACACCTTTTGGAGTGATTTTCTTCGCTTTCGGCATTTAGTTTAAAGTTTATTTTTATCGGCAAAACGATAAAATGATATGATTGATTCGGCTCAGTAAACAGCAGCTAAATTTAATAAGTTTCACGCATTGCCGGTTGTTCCGTCTGGCATCCGAATTGCTTCACAAATCGCGGAATTTAATATGAAAGATGAAAAAATAAACTCTAAAACGGTTCTCGTGGTTGACGATTATCAGGATACCCGCGTGATGATGAAGTTTTTGCTCGAAGAACTCGGCTGTGCAGTTTTAGAAGCAAAGGACGGCTGGAGTGCGGTCGAAATGGTTAAAAAGCACGTTCCCGACCTGATTTTAATGGATATGGCTCTGCCGTCCGTCAGCGGAATTTCCGCCACCAAACTCATCAAACAAATCAAAGAAGCTGCCAAAGTGCCGATTATTGCCTTCACGGGTTCGGGACAATTTATTTACCAACAGGCGATGGATGCCGGCTGCGACGCGCTGCTCGAAAAGCCGATTGATACCGAAAAACTCGAAGCCGTGATCGAAAAATATCTCGGCAAATGAATTTGCAAAAAATAATCTGAATTTAATCTCGGATAAATAATTTTTACCGCAGAGACGAAGAGTTTTTTAGATTCGGACGCTTGTTTGCCGAGGTGTATGGAATTTTAGTGAAATTAAATCTGCTTCCTGATTTTCTCTGCGTCTCTGCGGTAAGAAATTTTTATTAGACCTCTTGCGAAATTAAATTTTGAGAGTTTTAAGTTCAAAATTGTAGATGCCTGAAATCAGGAGGGTGTAAAAAAATCTGTGTAAATGGCAACAATCAACATTTATTTTAATGGAGGAAAATGATGATGCCAATTACGAAAGATTTACTTGACCAATTACTGAATGAATATGAAAAGCCGGAGGATTTGCCGAGGCTGTCAGGGTATTTTACAACAGTTGACGAAAGCTCTGGTTGAACGTGCGCTCGAAGGCGAGCTGACGCATCACCTCGGCTATCGAAAGCACGATTTGACCGGGCATAACTCCGGCAATTCGAGAAACGGAACTACGCCGAAAACGATTAAAAGCAAACGCGGGCAAACCGAAATTGAAGTTCCGCGTGACCGCAACGGAACCTTCGAGCCGCAGCTTATCAGAAAGAATCAAACGCGCTTTGACGGCTTTGACGAAAAGATCATCTCGCTTTACGCGCGCGGAATGACGACGCGTGAGATTCAGGGACATCTCCAAGAGATTTACGGCACGGAGATTTCTCCGGCACTGGTTTCATCAGCCACCGAAGCAGTTTTGACGGAAGTCCGAACTTGGCAAACCCGTCCGCTCGATACGGTTTATCCGATTCTTTATTTGGATGCACTGGTCGTCAAGGTCAAAGAAAACGGGCGGGTCATCAACAAAGCGGTTTATCTGGTGATCGGTGTCAATTTGCAAGGCTTGAAAGAAGTTCTCGGTATTTGGATCGCCGAAAATGAAGGGGCAAAGTTTTGGCTGTCAATTGTTACTGAACTGCAAACGCGCGGTGTGCAGGATGTTTTTATCGCCTGTGTGGACGGACTCAAAGGTTTCCCGGAAGCCATCGAAGCGGTCTTTCCGAAAACGCAGGTGCAGCTTTGTCTGGTGCATTTGCTGCGGCATTCTTTGAGCTATGTGTCTTACAAAGAACGTAAAGAAGTCGCTGCCGATTTGAAATTGATTTATCAGGCTTCGACACTCGAAGAAGCCGAAACACAGCTTTTGGAATTTGCGGAAAAATGGGAGTCGCAGTATCCGGTGGTCGCCCGTTCGTGGCAGTCAAATTGGGCGCGAGTCGTCCCGATGTTCGCTTTCACGCCGGAAATCCGTCGGGCGATTTATACGACGAACGCGATAGAATCGTTAAATTTCTCGTTAAGGAAAATCATCAAAAATCGCGCACTTTTCCCGAACGATGACGCGGTGCTGAAAATTCTGTTTTTGGCATTGCGAAACATTGCGAAAAAATGGACAATGCCGATACCGAACTGGAGCGCGGCGATGAACCAATTTGCGATACTTTTCGAGGAAAGAGTGCCGATGAACGGATTCGGCACAAACTCATTTACACAGATTTTCTAACACCCTCAAAATGTTCATCAGCGTAAATTCTGTGTTTTAATTAGACCTCTTGCGAAATTAAATTTTGAGAGTTTTAAGTTCAAAATTGTAGATGCCTGAAATCAGATTGAATCTCAGTCCAAGCCGTCTTCTCCGATTTCGATAACGCTCTGCCAAAATCCGAAATATCTTTAACCGGCGAATCACATTTTCCACTCGGATTCGTTTTCTCGCCAACTCCCGATTGGCTCTCTTTTCCTCTTTGGTCAACTTCTTTAACTTGCTCCGCTTCTTTGGCAGCAACACTTTATCGTGCTTCTTCTGCAATCCCTGATAACCGCTGTCGGCTTTGATTCCGACTTCTTTGGCTAATTTGACTCCGCTTTTCTCATACAATTTATAGTCGTGGGTTTTGCCTTTCCCGAAAAATGTGGCGATCACTTCCAAACTTTCTTCGCCAATGATTAACTGCTCTTTTAACGTGTGCCGCTTCTTTTTTCCGCTGTAACACCGCCTTTGTTTTTTTTCGGGCGTTCGACCGTCATTTCCGTCACATCAACTATCGTGTAAGTCAGCCCGGTTTCTTCTAACAAGCGTCTTTTACCGGGCAGCGAAAACTTCCCGCATTTGATTAAAATATCTTCGACTTTCTGAATAATCCGCGAAACATTCGATTCGTGTAATCCGAAATCCTGCCCCAAATGAAACATCGTGCGATATTCCCGCCAATAACCAAGTGTCAGTAAAACCTGATCTTCGACCGTTAAATCAGACTTTCTGCCTCTCGTTTCCCGGCTCAAGACCGCATTGACTACTTCGCACATCGTCGTAAAGGTTTCTTTTTTCACTCCGCACAACCGCTTGAAATCACCGTCTTTCAAATCTTTGGCTTTTTCGTATCTCATCAAATTTGCTCCTTTGAGTTAGTTGTGCCATCTTTATCAAAAGTTTTCAAATACCCGATTTATTTTGCAAGAGGTCTATTCAAATACTGATGATTTAATTCCGAACTTTTTTGGAAACGACAATTGATTGATTCTTTCTTTTCGGCACAATCTCCAAATTCCGCGTTTCGGCGCGGGAAAAAAGGAAACGCTTGGGCTTTTTAAGAGAATTCACCAATCGTTTCCTTTATTTTTGTCTTCATCATTTCCCGATTCGCAAACTCTATTTTAGATCTGCGGATAATTTCATTAAAATCAAATTATGAACACCGAATATGAAAACGGCAGCCCGGTTTTGTTCGACGAAACACGGCAAAAACTAAAAGATGTCAGCAGATCGCTGCTAAATCTGCATAAAATTTTGCTCGATGCGGCGAAACTCGAATATGAAACGACCTACGGCGCGATTAACGGCGTGAATCAATATTTGCAGCTCGTCATTGACGATCCGCATTTCGCGTGGCTGCGGAAAATTTCTTCGCTGATCGCGCTGATTGACGAAGCAACTTCGGTGCGCCGACCGGCGGGCGAAAGCGAGGCTCAAGGTTTAATCATCGTCGCCAAAAAACTGCTCAATTTTCAGGACGGCGATGAAAATTTTAACGACCAACTGCAAAATGCTCTGCAAAATAATGCGGATGCCGTTTTAGCGCACAATATCGCGTTCGGACTGCTCAAATGATAAATATTCGTAAGGCTCAGATTAACGACGCAGCAATGTTGGCGAAAATCGGCTGGCAGGCGTTTGACGAAGCGTTCGGCGAGCATCCGAAAAATCATCCCGACGATATGAAACTCTACCGCGACGAATATTTCAGCGCGGCGCGGATTGCGGCGGATTTAAGCGACGAAAAAATCATCTATATTATCGCCGAAATCGAAGGCGAAACCGCCGGATACGCCAAAATCCAATTCGATTCGCGCGAAGATTGTCTGGCAGACGGCAAAACGATTGAACTGTGCCGCCTTTACGCGCTCGACCGATTTATCGGCAAAGGCGCGGGCAAAACACTGATGCTGCGGTTTTTAGAAATCGGGCAGGAAAATAATTGCGAAATCGCGTGGCTCGGCGTGTGGGAATTTAATTTTCGCGCACAGGAATTTTACAAAAAATTCGGCTTTGAAAAATGCGGCGAACACGTTTTTCAATTGGGAAATGATCCGCAGATTGATTGGGTAATGCAAAGGAAGGATTAGCCACGAACAAACACGAAAAAGACACGAAAAAATTTTGAAACCACAGATGGACACAGATAAACACAGATTTTTAAGAGATAAAATCGAATTTGAATTTATCCGTTTTTATCTGTGTCCATCTGTGTCCATCTGTGGCTAAAATTTCTTCTCTTTTTTCGTGTCCTTTCGTGTTTGTTCGTGGCTGATAAAATTATGAAATTTACAGAAATCGAACAATTGGAAGAAGATTTTCAAGTTGCGACTTACGCGAAAATGAACATCGCGGTCGAAACCGGCAAAGGCTGTTGGATCAAGACGAGCGACGGCGAAAAATATCTCGATTTATATGGCGGACACGCGGTTTGCGCGACCGGACACGCGCATTCGCACGTTGTCAGGGCGATTCAGGAACAGGCGGAAAAGGTTTTATTTTATTCAAATCTGGTTTATTCGGAGATTCGCGCGAAAGCCGCCGAAAAATTAGTTTCCGTCGCGCCCGAATCTATCACGAAGGCGTTTTTCTGTAATTCGGGAACGGAAGCGAACGAAAACGCGATGCGAATGGCGCGGTTTGCGACCAAGCGCGAAAAAGTTATCACGTTTTCCGGCGGCTTTCACGGGCGGACGGCGGACGCAATTTCGGCGACGTTTTTGGGCAAATATCGTGAACTCGGAAAACCGAATGTGCCGCATCACGTCTGCGCCGAATTCGGAAATTTGGATTCCGTGCGCGAACTTGCCGATAAAGAAACGGCGGCGATAATGTTAGAGCCGATTCAATCAATGGCTGGCGTGATCGAAGCAAATCCCGGATATTTTCAGGGCTTGCGTGAAATCTGCAACGAACACGGCATCGTTTTGATTTTCGACGAAGTGCAGACCGGAATGGGACGCACGGGAAACTGGTTTTTTTCAGGTTCGGATTTAGCCGGAAACGTCGAAGCCGACATTATCACGCTCGCTAAATCTCTCGGCAGCGGCGTTCCCGTCGGCGCGTGTCTGGTCAATTCGTGCATCGCCGAAGTCATTAAAACCAACGATCTCGGCACGACTTTCGGCGGAGGAATGCTCGCAATGGCGGCAGTTTTGGCGACGATTGAAGCGATTGAAACCGACAAAATGCGCTCCAATATCGCAGAAATCGAAATTTACCTGCGCGAACGATTAAAGGAAATCGAAGAAGTCAAAACTCTGCACGGCAAAGGCGGACTTTTGGGAATCGAGTTCGCCGAAAACTGCAAACCTTTTCATCAAAAACTGCTCGAAAATAAAATTATTACCGGAACTTCATCAAACCCGAAAATTTTGCGACTTTTGCCGCCGCTCTGCGTGAAAAAGGAAGAAATTGATTTATTGATAGACGCTCTGCGCTGAAAAAGTTAATTTCCGAAGTTAAATTTTTCGCTGATTATAACTAAACGTGAATAAATTTGCGTTAAATCAGCGACAATTTTATCTGCAAATTTTACTGGAGGAAAAATTATAATGAAACGAATATTGTTTCTGCTCCCGCTGATTTTTTGCGCTGGAGTTTTCACTATTTCCGCGCAAAACAATCCCGCCAATTCGCCTGACGCGCTCGACAACATTTCCCGCGAAACGGCAAAAATATCCAAATCGCTCGACGATCTTAATAAAAAACTCGCTCTCTTTGCCGAAACTTTTACGTCCAATCAAGGCTTGCGCCTGAGCGAGAAACAGCAAAAACTTCTTTTCGCTACAGAAATGCTCAACCGCGCTGAAACACGGCTTTCGACCTTGCAGCTTCTCAAAATTCAGCTTGCCGACCGTGAAGCCGCGACCAAAAGAAGAATTGCTCAAATCGAAGACCAACTGCGACCTGAAAATATTGACCGCACCATCATCGGTTCGCTCGATGCCGAAGAAGTTCGCACGTCACGCCGCCGCGCATTGCTCGCCGAACGCGCCGATCTCAGTAATTTGCTGAGTGATGTGCAGGAATCGCTGCGTGATACCAACACCGAACTGACGCAGATTCAGCAATTTCTCAGGCGTGTCCGCCGCCAGATTTTTGCCGATGTCGAGAAGGAATTAAATTCCAACTAATAGCCCAAAAAAGCGCAAAAGACGCAAAAAAAGGAATTATTCAGAAATCTTTTTTTGCGCTTTTTGTGCCTTTTTGCGGCTATTATTTATTCAATCCGGCTCAAACTCTCGAAGCGCGAATTATGTCTGCAAACACGCCCGCCGCCGTCACGTCCGCGCCCGCGCCCGCGCCTTTGACGACGAGCGGTAAATCGGCGTAGCGGTTCGTATAAAAAAGCACGGCGTTGTCTTTGCCGGAAAGACTGGCGAAATTGTGTTTCGCGTCAATGCTCTGTAAACCGACCGACGCTTTGCCGCCGCTGAACGAAGCGATATATTTCAAACTCAAATCCTGTTTTTTGGCGTTTTCGAGCAATTCACGAAAATAACTTTCGCGGCTTTCCATCTCGGCGTAAAAATCTTCGACCGTACCTTGCAGACACGATTCGGGCAGAAAACCTGCATTTTCGATGTCCGCCATTTCCATTTTGTGACCGGCTTCACGCGCCAGAATCAAGATTTTTCGCGCGACATCAGTGCCGCTCAAATCGAGACGCGGATCGGGTTCGGTATAGCCTTCCGTTTGTGCCTGACGAACGACGTTTGAAAAAGATTTCGAGCCGTCGTAATTGTTAAAAACAAAATTGAGAGTGCCGGACAAAACAGCTTCGATACGGTTGATTTGATCGCCGCTGCGCGTTAAATCATTGAGCGTATTGATGATCGGAAGTCCTGCGCCGACATTGGTTTCAAACAAAAAATTTGCGCTGTATTCACGCGCCAGAGTTTTCAGGTTTTGGTATTTGGCATATTCACTAGATGCGGCGATTTTGTTGCAGGCGATCACCGAAACGCTTTTTTTCAACAGCGGCGCGTAATTTTCGACGACTTCCGCGCTCGCCGTGACATCTACAAAAACCGAATTTCGCAGATTTTTCTCGATTATTAATTCCGTCAAATTCGCGTTTGTTTGACCGCCTGAGTCTTCACTTTTCTGCGTTTTTGCGTCCAACATTCCGCGCCAATTTTCAAGATCAATGCCTTCCTCATCAATCAGACTGACTTTGCTATTGGTCAAACCGACGACGCGGACGTTCAAATTCATCTGTTCGCTCAAAAAATCTTTCTGCTGTGCAAGCTGCGCGAGCAGTTTTTTGCCGACCGTGCCGACACCGACGATGAACAGATTTATTTGCCGTTTACCGTCCGAGAAAAATTCTTCGTGCAGCGTGTTGACGGCTTTGCGAACGTCTTTCGATTCGATAATCGCGGAAATATTTCGTTCGCTCGACCCTTGTGCGATAGCGCGAATATTCACGCCCTGTGCGCCGAGCGCGGCAAACATTTTGCCCGAAATGCCCGTGTGATTTCGCATATTGTCGCCGACGACGGCAAGAATCGAAAGACCGTTTTCGACTTTTAGCGGCTCAATTTTTCCGACCGCGATTTCGTATTCAAATTCCTTGTCAACGATTTCCCGCGCCGTTTTGCCGAATTTCTCCTCGACCGCGACGCAGATCGAATGTTCTGAAGAGCTTTGCGTAATCAAAATGACGTTGATCGCGGCGCGTGAAAGCGCGTCGAACAGACGTTTGGAAAATCCCGGAATGCCGACCATTCCCGCGCCTTCGAGACTCAAAACCGAAATTTTATCAATGCTCGTAATGCCGCGAATAATATCCGCCGTTTCGTCGGCGACGGCTTTGACAAGTGTGCCGTAATCACCGGGCGCAAACGTATTTTTGATAAAAATCGGGATGTTTTTCTGCAAAACCGGCTGAATCGTCGGCGGATAAATAACCTTCGCGCCGAAATGCGAAAGTTCCATCGCTTCGCGGTAAGTGATGCGCGGAATCTGCCGAATATTTTTGACAATGCGCGGATCAGCCGTCATCATCCCGGAAACATCCGTCCAAATCTCCAAAACCTCCGCATCCAATGCCGCCGCCAAAATCGCCGCCGTGTAGTCCGAACCGCCGCGCCCCAGCGTCGTCGTCACATTATCGGCATCCGACGCGATAAAACCGGGAAGGATCACCAACCGGAACGCGAACTTTCCAGTTCGCCTTTCGTTAGTATTTTCCAAATCATCTCGCCCACCGAAAAATTCTCCGACAAGCTGATTCGTCCCCACAAAATCAACCGCCGCCGCACCGTAATTCGAGTCGGTTTTGATTAATTGCCGCGAATCCTTCCAGACGTTTTCGATGCCGAGCGCGGTAAATTTTGCCGACGCGATCTTGGTCGAGAGAATCTCGCCGAAACTGACGATCCGGTCAAGCGTCCGCATTGAGAGTTCGCGCAGCAAAAACACGCCTTCGCAGATATTTTTCAGTTCGTTAAAACGATTCTCGATAAAGTCGAACACGCCGTCCGCAGAATTTTCGCCGAGCAAAGTCCGCGCCGCCGTCAAATGTTTGGCTTCGAGCGTTTTGATTTTCAGCCGAAATTCTTCGTCGCCGCGTTCGGCGGTTTTCCCGATCTCGATCAAACCGTCGGTCGCCGTCTGCATCGCCGACAAAACAACCGCACAGTCGTCCGTTTTAATCGCTTCGCCGACGATGGCGATGACCTTTTCAATATTTTCCGCACTGCCGACGGACGAACCGCCGAATTTTAAGACTTTCATAAAGATTAGAGTTTAACGTCGAAATTCAAACTTTCTGCAATAAGATTTCCTTTAAATCTTCGTAGCTTGCCGGTATTTGAATGCTCACGGATTTTCTGTCAAACAACGACTTAACCGTTTCGGGCGTTGTGCCGTGTGTGCCGGTAATATCTTTGACCGAATCGAATTTGACCGGATGCGCCGTTTCGAGAAAAAAGCCTTTTTCCGACGGATTTGCTTCGAGATATTTTTCCAGCGCGTAAAATCCGACCGCGCCGTGCGGGTCTAAAATGTATTTGTATTTACCGTAAACTTCGCGCATCGTGTTCGCCGTCGTTTCGTCGGAAATGCTGACGGCGAGCATTTTTTCTTTTAAGTTCAAAAAGTTTTGATCGAAAATCTCCAAAATCCGCACGAAATTTGACGGATTTGCGACATCCATCGCATTGGAAAGCGTCGGCACGGAATTTTTGATATTCATTTCGCCGCTCGTTAAAAATTGCGGAATAACGTCGTTGGCGTTGGTCGCCGCGATAAATTTCGCGCAGGGCAAACCCGAAATGTGCGCCAAAAGTCCGGCGCAAATATTGCCGAAATTGCCGCTCGGAACACAGATGACGGGATTTCGGATTTTAGATTTCGGATTTTGGATTTCATTTTCCATTTTCCATTTTCCATTTTCCATTTCATTCCATTGTTGGAGCGCGTAAAAATAATAAAATTGCTGCGGCAGCCAACGCGCGACATTGATCGAATTTGCCGATGTGAGAAAAACTTTACGTTTTAACTCTTCGTCGGCAAGCGCAGTTTTTGCAAGCGTTTGGCAATCATCGAAGTTTCCCGCGACTTCTAACGCCGTGATGTTTTTGCCGAGCGTCGTCAGTTGCAGTTCCTGAACTTTTGAAACTTTTCCTTTCGGGTAAAGAATCACGACTTCTACGCCGTCAACGCCGTCAAATCCGTTGGCAACCGCGCCGCCGGTGTCGCCTGATGTGGCAACGATGACGATTGTTTTTTCGGTTTTCTCACGCGAAAAATGTTTCAGGCAGCGGCTCATAAATCTCGCGCCGACATCTTTAAAGGCGAGCGTCGCGCCGTGAAATAGTTCGAGCGTGGCGATGTTTTCGGTGATTTTGACGAGCGGAAAATCGAAATTAACCGTTTCGTCGCAAATTTGGAAAAGCGTTTCGCCGTCAATTTCCGTGCCGACGTAAGGTTCGATTACTTCAAACGCAATCTGCGCCTTTGATTTTTTATCAAAATCGCGCCAAAAATCAGCGGAAAGCTGCGGAATAAGTTCGGGAAAATATAAACCTTTGTCGTCCGGCTGACCTTTGAGCGTCGCTTCACGAAACGAGGCGTGTGCCGATTTTCGGTTTGTGCTAAAGTATTTCATTCGATTTTCGAGCCGTTCTTGAGTAACAATCTCGGACGATTTATCATAATAGAATTTTTGTTTGCGCCAAAATTGAATAATCCTTATTTATGAAAGAAATCACCGTTTTTGCACCGGCGACCGTTTCCAATGTCGTCTGCGGTTTCGATTGTCTCGGCTTTGCGCTCGACGCGCCGTGCGACGAAATGACCGTTCGTCTGACCGGCAAAAAAACCGTCGTCATCAAACATTTGGACGATTTCGGTCTGCCGGAACAGGCGGATCGAAACATCGCCGGTGTCGCTTTGCTCGCGCTGCTCGAAACGGTCGAAGAAAACATCGGTTTTGATGTCGAGATCACGAAAAACATCAAACCCGGCAGCGGTGTCGGTTCATCTTCGGCAAGTGCGGTCGGCGCGGTCGGCGCGGCAAACAAACTGCTCGGCGACAGATTTTCGCAACTTGAATTAGCCGAATTTGCGCTGACCGGCGAATTCGTCGCGTCACAGTCGCGCCACGCCGATAACGTCGCGCCGTGTCTGTTCGGCGGTTTCACGCTCGTCCGTTCGGTCACGCCGCTCGATGTCGTCGCGCTCGAATTTCCGACGCTCTACGCGACGATTATTCATCCGCAGATCGAAATTAAAACTTCCGAAGCCAGAAAAATTCTGCCCGCACAAATTTCGCTCACAGATGCCGTCCGCCAATGGAGCAACGTCGGCGCACTCGTCGCCGCGCTGTCAAAAGGCGATTACGGTCTGATTTCGCGCTCTCTCGAAGATTTTATCGTCGAACCCGTCCGCAGCAAATTGATTCCGCATTTCGACGCGCTCAAAACCGAAAGTTTACGCGCCGGTGCGCTCGGCGGCGGCATTTCGGGTTCAGGTCCGAGCGTTTTTATGCTTTCGGAAAATATCGAAACAGCCCAAAAAGTCGAAACGGCAATGCGCGAAATTTACGCTCGAACCGACATTGATTTTCACGTCTATGTCTCGAAAATTAACCCCGAAGGAGTGAGATTTTGATGACCTTTATCAAACCGGAGACGAATTGTTTTTCAAATCCGAGTTGACTTAAAACAGCAAAAACAACAAAATATAGTGCTAATCTTTCCCGAAAACACCATTAGATGTTCAGACTTCAACGACTCGAAATTACGGGTTTCAAATCATTTGCCGATTATACGGAAATAGTTTTCACCGGAAACGGAATCACCGCCGTCGTCGGACCAAACGGCTGCGGGAAATCAAATGTTTCAGAATCAATCGCCTGGGTTTTGGGCGAGCAGCGGGCGAAAGCTCTGCGCGGCGCGGAGATGAAGGACGTTGTTTTTCAAGGCACGAGCAAGCGCAAGCCGTCGGGAATGGCGGAAGTCGTGCTGCATTTTGTGCGTGATGAAGATGATGGTTTCGGCGGCAGTGACGAAGAAGATTTGAGCGAATTTGACGCAGCGTTAAGCAATCTCGATGAAAATGCGGTGGATGTTGAGAGTCTTGAGTCGGGAGTCTTGAGTCTTGAGTCGGGAGACACAAATTCAAACATTCAAACTATCGAATCGGAAGCCGAATTTTCAATTCAAACATCAGACTCAGAACTCCCGACTCAAGACTCAAGACTCCCGACTCAAGACTCAAAAAAGCGTAAACGCCATTGGCGACCGCGTAATTTCGTTTTGGATTATGCTCCGGGCGAGGCGATTTCGGTGACGCGGCGTTTGTATCTGTCGGGCGAAAGCGAATATCTTTTGAACGGTAAAGCCTGTCGTTTGCGCGACATACAGGATTTGTTCGCCGGCACGGGTTTGAGCGGAGCGCATTATGCGATCATCGAACAGGGCAGAATTGGGCAGATTTTGTCCGCCAAACCTGCCGACCGTCGCGGTTTGATCGAGGAAGCGGCGGGAATCTCAAAATTTCGGGCGCGTCAGCGTGCCGCCGAAACGCGGCTCGAATCGGCAAAAACAAATCTGAGCCGCATTTCCGACATCGTTTCGGAGATTGATAAACAGGCAAATTCCCTGCGCCGTCAGGCAGCGAAAACTAAGCGTTACAAGGTTTTGCGCGAAGAATTTCGTGAATTGCTCAAAAAATTATTTGCCGCCGAAGGCGCGGATTTGACCGAAACGGCGAACGATCTCGAAAGGAAACTCGATGCGGCAATCGAAATCGAACGGACGCTTTTTGCCAAAGTTGCCGATAAAGACGAGGCGTTTAGAAATGCGACGGGTGCGGCGCGTGCGGCGGAAGAAATTTTAGCCGAGCTGCGCCGGACGCATTCGGAAAACGCGCTCGAACGAGACCGCGCGAGCCGTGAACATCGTTATCAAACAGAACAAATTCAAAATTTAACCGCCCGCGCAAACATTCTCAAAGGCGAAATCGAATCAATCGAAACGCGGCTTAAAATGCTCAGGGAAGAAATGTCGCGCCTCGCCGAAGAAGAAAAAAACGAACGCGCGGCAGCCGAAAAAGCCGAACTCGATCTGCGCGTCGCCGAAGAAAAATACCGCCAAAAAATCAGCGAACTGCGCCGCGTCGAAACCGAAATCGAAGCCGAACGCGCCGAACTTTATCGTCATACATCGGCAATCGAACGGTTCGCGGGCATCGAACGACAGCTTGAAAACAATTTTGAAAGATTAAAAGAACGTGCCGAAGGTTTAAAGCGAGAAAGCACACGCGCCGCCGAAACACACGACGAACAAACGGCGGAAGCTGCCAATCTCGCCGCCGAAATCACAGACGAACGCGAAAAAACCGTCGCGCTGCACGATAAAAAACAAGAACTGCAAACGCTCTCGAACGAAGCGCGAAACGCTCTGAAAACGGCGGAAGAAACTTTGCGAACCGTCAGAAATGAATTTTCGCGCAAACAAAACAGGCTCGAAACCTTGCGCGAACTCAAAGAAAAACGCGCCGTTTACGCGCCGCAGATTCAAAAATTATTCGCCGCCGAAAGCAAAATCGGCGTGAAATTCCAAGGCGTTTTAGCCGACAAATTCGCCGTCGAAGAACGTGCCGAACGCGCCGTCGAAATGCTTTTCGGCAATTTTCTGCAAAGCGTTCTCGTCGAAACCGAAAACGCGGCACGGAAAACTCTGGAATACTTGGCTGAAAACAATATCGGGCGGATTTCTTTAGTAGTCCAAAATCCAAAGTCTAAAGTCCAAAGTCCAAAGTCTGAAACCGGAAATCCGCAATCCAAAATCCAAAATCCAAAATCCGAAATCACAGGTTTTCTCAATGTTTCAGATGATTTTGCCGAAACTTTATGTGAGATTTTTCCGCGTGAAATGTCGGCGCAGTTGGTTGAAAATCTTTCCGATGCAGAGACGCAGAACGGCGAAACGCTGATTGATTTTGAAGGGAATATGATAAGCGTCGGCAAACTGTTTGTCGGCGGGCAAAATAACGCGAACGAGAAAAATTCGTCGCTGTTAGCCTTCAAACGCGAGATGCGCGAACTCGAAACGGCGGCGCGAAATCTCGAAACTGAAATCTCGAACGCCGAAAACCGGACGGATACCGCGCGTCAAAATCTCGCCGCGCACGAGGGGAAAATCGTTGATGCCAATTCGCTGATTATCAAAATCGAGCGCGAACTCGTCGGTTTGGAAACGCGCGAAAAATCTATCCGTCAGGAAATCGAACGCGCCGCGCGGCATCAAAAAGTCGTCGCCGGTGAATCGAAACAAATCGAAGGCGAAATCAGCGAGATTTCCGGCAAACAGGCGGACGTTAAAATCAACGCGCAAAAAGCCGTCGAACTGAAAAACGATTCGGCGAAGAAACTCGAAACGATGACGAAAAATTTCAGCACAATGCGTGAAAATGCCGATGGTGAAAACCACGACTTAAACGAAAAACGAACGCTCGCGGCAACTTCCGGCGAACGCCGCCGGTCGGCACAAAACGCTCTGCGCCGCGTCGAAACCGAAGAAAAGGAAATTGTTTCGCGGCTTTCGCGTCAGGATTTTGAAGCGGCGGAGATTGAAAACACGATCAAAAATCTGCAAAATTCCGCCAGTCAGATTTCCGCTAAAATCGCTTCCGCCGAAGATGAACAAATTCTGGAACAGACCGAACTCGGTGCGGCGACTGAAAATTTAATAAATTCCCGCGAACGCGCCGACGCGATGAGCGCGGAACTTTCCGACCTTAATAAACGCTCCGCCGAAGCCCGCAACGAACGCGCCTCGTTTGAAATTCGCCAGACCGAAACGATTACCAAACTGCGAAATATCAACGAAAAATGTTCGCAGGAACTCGGCGCATCGCTTGTCGAATTAGTTGAAAATACGGAAATTGAAACTAACTTTAATCTCGAAAACGCCCGCGCCGAAACCGAAGATTTGCGCGACAAACTCGAAAATTTCGGCGCAATCAATATGCTCGCGCTCGAAGAATTGTCCGAATCCGAAGAACGCCTGAACTTTTTGACGCAGCAGCGTCAGGATATTGTTGACAGCATCGAAGCGGCGGAGGCGGCGTTAAAAGAAATCAAGGAACGCTCGCGCGAACGATTCAAACAGGCATTTGCGGCGATTAATCATAATTTTATCGAATTCTTTCAGGAACTTTTCGGCGGCGGTCGCGGCGAAATGACTCTGCTCGAAGCCGAAGACGTTCTCGAAGCCGGCATCGAAATCATCGCCCAACCGCCGGGTAAACGTCTGCAAAATATACTTTTATTGTCAGGCGGGGAAAAAGCGATGGCGGCAATCGCGCTGGTGATGGCGATTTTCAAATATCGTCCCGCGCCGTTCTGCCTGCTCGACGAAGTTGACGCGCCGCTCGACGATGCCAACGTCGGACGCTTCGTTGACAAAATCGCCGCGATGAGCGAAAAAACCCAATTCATCGTCATCACACACAACAAACGCACGATGGAAGCCGCCCGCGCCCTCTACGGCGTGACGATGCAGGAAGCCGGAGTTTCAAAAATAGTTTCGGTGAAATTCGACTGATTCGCTGCCCTGTCTTTTATCTCAAATTTGCGCCATTTGCGTCGTGTTTTCCAATAAATACTATGCTCTGCTTGCACGGACAGTCCAAAATTTGATATAAAGTCTCTTTACCTTTTCATCAGGTAAAAGAAAATATTTAGACTGTCGGTTTTGAGTCCCATAATTAAAACAGTCAAAAATGCCATCCTAGCTCAGCTGATAGAGCATTCGATTCGTAATCGAAAGGTCGTGGGTTTGAATCCCATGGATGGCTCCATTAATATCAACAATTTAGCCTGACTTTGTGAGTCAGGCTTTTGTTATTTATCAATAAAGTTATCTAAGGCTCGCCGGGGTATTTAATTTTATCAATTTTCCGGTATACCCAAAAGTAAATGGTTTGCGAAAAAAAGCAAGATTGAGAGTGTAGTAGAGATGTGAGATTTGCATTAACCCGAAAATGAGCGAAAACTGCTGCGTGAGATTCAGCGCAATCAGAAGTATAAACGTGATTATGTCAAAGTGACCGTTTTGCTGATGCTCGATATTGGGTGAAACTCCGTTGAAAATTGCGCTTTTTTCCGGCATTGATGAGGCGGCGGTTTACCGGCATTCGGAGAATTATCAAACGAATGGTTCGGACAAGTTTTTAGAGAATAATTATCACGGATATGCGCGGCAGATTGGATGCGGTGCAGTTGGAAGATTTGCGAAAAGTGTTGAAACGGCGGCTTTTTGAAACGGCGCAGGAAGTTTGCGAAGTGGTCGGAGAGCAGTTTAAGATTGAATATAAGGCGCAGGGAATGTGTCACCCGATGCACCGGAACGGGTTTGTCTGTAAGAAAACGAAACAGACTCCGATGAAGGTTGATGAGGCTGCCCAAGCCGAATTTATCGGGCGGTTCGAGCAGTTGCAGGCGGCATAAGAAGCGGGTGAAGTGCATTATTTCATTGAAGCGGTGATTCCGGCTTTGAACAGCGAAACGAGTTACGGGTGGATCGAAAAAGGCACGGAGCATCAGGTTTTAAGCAATTCGGGGCGGACGCGGATGAACATTTTAGGTGCGTTAAACCCGAATGAAGTGACGCAAATCATCACCAGAGAATACAAGACGATTGACAGTCAAGCGGCGCAGGATTCAAACGGAATCCGGGAGCGCGGAAAATCAGGATATTTACCTGTAATGCGGGTTATTTCAAGAAGTTGGTGACGGATAATTTGATCGCCGACGAGCGCATCGAGATTGATTGGCTGCCGACTTACGCGCCGAATTTGAACCTGATCGAACGATTGTGGAAGTTGATGAAGAAAAAGGTGCTGAAAAACAAATTTCACGGAACGGCAAAACATTTCCGCGAAAAAGTGGAAGAGTTTTTCAGAAACATCGGTGATTACAAAACCGGATTAGAAAGTCTGCAAACTTGTCATTTCAGCCTGCTTAAAATTACGCAATCTATTTTGCGATTGGTATAGATATTCCTCCAATAACAGAATAAAAGTATGAAAAATGTAGATTCAAAATCGCACGTTCGCGGCGAGTCGGTTTATTTGGATGATGTTCCGCTTTTGCAGGGGACGCTTTTTGGTTGTGTTTATGATTCGCCGTCGGCGCACGGGAAATTAAAATCGCTTGACGTTTCCGAAGCTGAAAAATCGAATGGCGTTGTAAAAGTTATCACGGCGAAGGATTTGATCGGCGAGAATGAAATCGGCGGAATTTTGCCGGATGAACCGCTGCTTGCTGACGACGAAGTGCATTTTTGCGGGATGCCGATTGCGCTGGTTTTGGCGGAAACTGAGGAACAGGCGCGACACGCGGCGAAACTTATTAAGGCTGAAATCGAGCCGCTCGAAATTATCACGGATGCGCGTGAAGCGCAGGCGAAAGGCGAGTTGATTGCGCCGCCGAAACATTTTAAGTTGGGCGATGCGGACAAGGCTTTTGCGAGTTGCGAACATTATTTTGAAGGTCGCGCCGATGTTAATGGACAAGAGCATTTGTATATCGAAACGCAGGGCGCGTATTGCGTTCCGACGGAGCAGAACGGGTTGAAAATTTACTCTTCGACGCAGGGACCGACGGCGGTTCAGCGGGCGGTTTCGCGTGTCACGGCATTGCCGATGCACTTATTGGAAGTTGACGTAACCCGTTTAGGCGGAGGGTTTGGCGGCAAGGAAGATCAGGCGAATGCGTGGGCGGCGTTGTGCGCGGTCGGGACGCAATTAACAAAACGACCTGTCAAATACGCGCTGCATCGGATGGAAGATATGCGGATGACGGGCAAGCGGCATCCGTATTCGGCGGACTACAAAATCGGGCTGGACGCGGATTTGAAAATCGTTGCTTACGCGGCGACTTTTTATCAAAACGCGGGCGCGGCTTGCGATTTATCGCTGCCGGTTTTGGAGCGCACACTTTTCCACTGCACGAATTCATATTACATTCCGAATGTGTCGGCGACGGCGTATTCGTGCAAGACGAATCTGCCGCCGAACACGGCTTTTCGCGGATTCGGCGGACCGCAGGGAATGTTCGTCATCGAATCGGCAATCGCACACGCGGCGGAAAAATTGAATGTTTCAGCGAGTGAAATTCAGCGTAAAAATCTGATCGAAAACGGCGACGAATTTCTTTACGGGCAAATCGCGGAATCAGAAGCGATTACGAGTTGGACGCAAGCCGACGCGCAGTTTGATTTTGCGAAACTTCGTCAAGACGCTGATGAATTTAACGCGGCAAATAAATTCGTCAAAAAAGGCGTGTCGTTGATGCCGATTTGTTTCGGCATTTCGTTCACCAAAACACCGATGAATCAGGCGCGTTCGCTCGTGCATATTTACACGGACGGCTCGGTCGCGGTTTCGACGGGCGCGGTCGAGATGGGACAGGGCGTGAACACGAAAATCGCACAGGTCGCCGCCAAAGTCTTCTCTCTGCCGATTGAGCGCGTTAAAGTTCACACGACGAACACTCTGCGAATCGCCAATACTTCGCCGACGGCAGCATCGGCGGCGGCTGATTTAAATGGTCGCGCAACGCAAATCGCCTGCGAAACAATTTTGGAAAGATTGAAAGCGGTTGCATTTGAGATGACGAATGATAATGCGTTCAGAGTCCCGTCTTTAGACGGCAACCGCCATCGAAGCGCAGCGGAAAAGCCGCCTCAAGGCGGGACTTTGAACGGAAGCGACGGCGCGATTTCATTCCAAAACGGATTCGTATTTCGTGACGGTGAACCGACGAGTTTGGATTGGCTGACTTTGATAAATGAAGCCTTTATGCAGCGTGTAAATTTGAGCGAACACGCGCATTACACAACGCAGGGAATAAATTTCGACTGGTCAATTGCGAAAGGTCATCCGTTTGCGTATCACGTTTACGGAACTGCCGCCGTCGGCGTGACGGTTGATTGCCGGCGCGGAATTTATTCCATTGAATACGTCAAAACCTGCCACGATTTCGGGACTTCGATGAACACTTCGGTTGATTTCGGACAAATCGAAGGCGGCATTGTTCAAGGTTTAGGCTGGATGACGATGGAAGAAATTTTCTACGACGCAAACGGCAAACTGCGCTCAAACGCGCTCTCGACTTACAAAATTCCCGACATCTATTCCGTCCCGAAAGAAATTGATATTCTGCCGCTCGAAACAACGCGCGAAAATCTCGCCATTTTCAACTCAAAAGCCGTCGGCGAACCGCCGCTGATGTATGGCATCGGCGCATATTTCGCCATCCGCGAAGCCGTCAAAGCCTTTAATCAACAGGATTTCGTCAAATTCGACGCGCCGTTTACGCCGGAAAAAGTTTTGATGAATTTATTCAAAAGATGCGAAAGCGATGAAAGCGTAATTTCACAAAAAACTCTTTCAAAATTCGCGTAACTGCTTGACAATTACAAATGTTCTAACAAAATAAAAAACTTGGAGAAACTTTACATGTTCAAACAATACCTGACTTTAATTCTAGCCGTTTTAGTCCTCAATCTATCTTTCAGCGCGGCGGCATTTGCCGGAACAAAAGAAGAAAAGGTTGCCAAACACGCTGACAAAGTAAAAACAAATATAACTAAATTCGGCACGGGAAAGGACGCGCGAATCGAAGTCAAACTGCGCGATAACACAAAACTAAAAGGCTACGTCAGCCAGATTAACGAAACCGGTTTTGTCGTTGTTGACGATAAAACCGGAAGCGCAAACGAAGTTCCGTATTCAAACGCCAAATAAGTCAAAGGTAATAATCTTTCGACAGGCGTAAAAATTGCGATTGGAATCGGCGTAGTCATTGCAATTTTAGTCATAGTTGCTTATGCGTTGGGAAGTTCCGAGAGATAAAGATTATATATTATCAATATATTCAAAATTATTGATGAACAAAGAACTCGAAATCTGGCAATTTGCCGCCGAAAGATTGAATCGAAACGAATCGGTAATGCTGCTCGTCGTCGCGGAAAGTTTGGGAAGTTCGCCCGGACGACAAGGTTTTAAGATGGTTGTCGGACGCGACGAAATGCGCGGCAGTATCGGCGGCGGCGTGATGGAAATCGGGCTTGTCGAACAAGCCAAATGGAAAATGGAAAATGGAAAATGGAAAATGAAAGCGGAAGTTATTGAACAAGTTCACCGCAAAAATTTTCCTTATTCGAGCGGAATGATTTGTTCCGGAAGACAGACGGTGATTCTTTTTCAGTTAAGTTCTGTTCACTTGCAGGCTGTCGAAACTATTATTCGCAAGTTTGAAAACAATCAAAATTGCCGATTACAAATTTCAAATTTCAAATTTCAAATTGAAGGAAAGCCGCCTAAAGGCGGGACTCGGAACGATGATTTCAAATTTCAAAAATTGGGCGAAAATGAGTTTGTTTATGAGGAAAGTTTAGGTTTTAAAAACAAACTTTATATCATCGGCGGCGGACATTGTGCGCTTGCTTTGTCTGAAATTATGTCGAAACTGGATTTTCACATTTCGCTTTTTGACGACCGCGCCGAATTGAATACCGTGGCGAAAAATGAATTTGTTCACGATAAAAAAATTATTGATTCATACCAAAATATCGGCGAATTTATTACGTCGGGCGCGAATGTTTATGTCGTCGTGATGACGCTCGGATATAAATTTGACGAGATCGTGATCCGACAGTTATTCGATAAAAACTTTAAATATTTCGGCGTTTTGGGAAGCAAGGCAAAGATGAAAATGCTCTTGAAAACTCTCGAAAAAGAAGGCTTTGACAAAGAAAGACTAGCGCAAATCCGCACACCAATCGGACTGAAAATCAACAGTCGAACACCCACGGAAATCGCCGTTTCGATTGCGGCGGAAATTATCGCGGTCAAAAATGAGGGATGAAGGATGAGGGATGAGGGATGAATAAAAAGCATCTCTTGATTCATCCTTCATCCTTTTTCAATCGGCGATGAAATCTATCGCTACGTTGACGGAAGTTTTGAAAGCGGTTTTTGTCGGGTTGCTGACCTCGAAAATGAAATCGCCGTCGCCGGTCAGCGTCGTGTCGAAATGTCCTGCTTCGGTGTTTGCTTCTGCGTCTTTGCCTTTGGTTAAAAGCGTGATTTTGGCTTCGTGGGCGGATGAATCAATGGATAAAACCTGACCTTTTTGTGCGCCGATGACAAATTTTCACTCTGCGAATGTATGACGCGCAGGTCTTCGTCATTTGCGATAAATTAAGTTAAAATCTCGAAAAACGATAAATAATTTCGAGAAAAAAAATATGAAAGTTGGCGACAACGCGCCGGATTTTACGCTCAAAGACGGCGCGGGAAACGATTGGAATTTGGCGCGGCACAAAGGTCGGACGGTCGTGCTGCTTTTTTATCCGGGCGACAACACGCCGGTTTGCACGAAACAGTTGTGTTCGGTCAGAGATAATTGGGGCGATTACACGCGCACGGGCGCAACGGTCGTCGGCATTTCGACCGATTCCGCCGCCTCGCATCAAAGTTTTGCGGCGAAATACGAATTGCCGATGACTCTTTTGTCGGACGAAACGGGCGCGACGCTCGAAAAATATACAATGAAATCGTGGCTTCCCGGACGTGCCGCGCGAGGTGTCGTCGTGATAGACAAACACGGCAAAATCGCCTATCACAAAGTTCAGTCAATCAGTTTATTTCGCCCGAACGACGACGAAATCATTGAAGCAATTGCCAAAGCGGAGAATAATTAACAGGGATGAAGAGGATTGGCAGCGTTTAAAAACCGTTTTTAAGTTGCTGCTTATCCCTTTTATCCTCTTCATCCCTGCTAATTCTCTTTCCTTAATCGAATTGGTTTATGCTAGTCTTACCTAAAGAAAGTATTTATATAAAATATTAATTTTTGTTTGGAGAATGTGAAAAATGGCTTTGTTTTCGAGTGATAAATTTAAGTGTTCGCGCTGCGGGCGTAAGGATGAACAGATGCAGTTTGCGCCGTTTCCGAATGAGCTTGGGCAGCGTGTTTTTAACGAAATCTGCCAATCGTGCTGGAAAGAATGGCTGCAAAAGCAGAATCAGTTGATTAACCATTTCGGTCTTGACGTTTCGAGTCCCGACACGCACGATTTTTTGTTTGATAATTTAAAGATTTTCCTTTTCAACGAAGGCGTTGAACTGACGCAAATTGACACGACCAAGGAAGGTTCGGTTAATTGGTGACGACCAGCGATGAGCGATGATCGGTAAGTGGTGAATGGAAAGAGATTGGAGCGTTGAAAAATAGGTTCGACGCTCTTTCTGTTTGCGGAATATAATCAAAGTAAAACTGCATTTGCAATACGAATAAACCTTTGTCGCCGGCGGCTTTGAAGGGAAACGTCGAAACCGGAACGCGAACATTCCTGTTCGCCGGTCATAAAATTTCTACAACTTTCGGGAAATATCTTCTATAATTTTTTAGTCCGGCGAACAGGAATGTTCGCGTTCCGGTTTTCTAATCAATGTTTGAGAGCGATTTCCGTTTCATCAATGAAGAATTTTACGCCGACGAAGTTTCGCCGCGTCAACTCGACGCGCTGCTGGCGGGCGGCTGGCGCAATTTCGGCGAGCATTTTTTTCGTTATAATCTCGGCTTTTACGAAGAAGAAATTCGCCTCGTCATTCCGCTGCGTGTGCGCCTTGCCGATTTTACTTTTTCCAAGTCACAGCGGCGCATTCTCAATAAAAATCGTGATCTGCAAATCGTCATCCGTCCGGCGGCGATTGACACGGAAAAACACGAACTTTTTGAACGTCATAAAAGCCGTTTCAAAAGCGGCGTTCCCGATTCGCTCTATACGTTTTTGTCGTTCGACGCGGCAAACTCGCCCTGCAAAGTCTTGGAATTCAGTGTTTACAAAGATGCTGCGCTGCTCGGCGTTTCATTTGCCAATTTCGGCACCGATTCGCTTTCGGGCATTTACGCGATGTTCGAACCGTCGGAAAATTCGCGCAGTCTGGGAATTTTGACGATGCTTTTGGAAATCGAATTTGCGATTAAAAACGGCAAAGATTTCTATTATCCGGGCTACGCTTATCAGGGAAATTCGTTCTACGATTACAAAAAACGCTTCCGCGCTCTCGAAAAATACGACTGGCGCGGAAATTGGGAAAAATTCAGAGAGGAAAATTAACAGGGATAAAGAGGATAAAGGAGATTTGAAATTTCCCGCCTCTTAAAATCCCATTTATCCTCTTTATCCCTGTTAATTTTCTTAGAAACTTTCTAAATCCTCATTCTTGAATATTTTATCGAGCCACATATTCGTCAGTTTTTCCTGAATCGAATTTGCCCGCAACCTGTCGTTTAGGTTTTTAAAATCAACAAAATCGAGATGCTGATCCTGATTGAAACACGAGAAAACGAAAAACTCTTCACCCGTGTGCGGGTTGACGTGACGCTGTAAACATTGAGCGCAGACTTCCTTCATCATACATTGCATCGGGCTGTTGATTGAGCCGATTGCGGTGTGATTCGGTTTCAAATAAGGCTGCAAAGTGTTGTGTCTGGCTTCGCGGACACCGTTCATCATCCGGTCTGAACCGATGGCGATGATGCGGTCAACATCTTTTAAATTAACGGTTTGCTCGCCCAAATTTCCTTCGGCGTAAGCGATCATCGCCTGCACGATATTGCCGCGAAAATGCGCGTCCTGCGGACGATTCGGCACGATTTCGTCGCCGTAATCCGAAGCCCAAACAACTTTATCGGTGACTTTTTCGATTTCTTCACGCTTGAACAAATCCGCGCCGTTTTTGTAACCGGCGAAATAAATCACTTCGTTTTTGTTGTCGCGCAAGGCTTTCGCAATCGAAAATAAAACCGCGTTTCCTAATCCGCCGCCCGCTAACAAAACCGTTTCGTTTTCGGGAATTTCGGTCGGCGTTCCGGTCGGTCCCATCACGAGAATTTCTTCGCCTTCTTTGAGTAATGAACAGAGGCGCGATGACGTTCCCATTTCCAAAACGATCATCGAAAGCAAGCCTTTTTCGCGGTCAACCCACGCGCCGGTCAATGCCAAACCTTCCATCATCAGACGCTTTCCGGCGACAATCGGCGCAGTCGTTTCAAAGTTTTGCAGACGATAAAACTGTCCCGGCTCGAATTTTCTGGCTTGCAAAGGAGCTTTAACGATGACATCAACAATTGTCGGCGTTAAGCGTTCGACTTTGACGACGTAAGCGCGGATTTGCTCGTCTAAAACTGCTTCGAGTTTGTCGAAAATTTCATCAAAAGATGTGGCGCGGTCGTCCCGACTGCTGTCTTGCGTGCGTCCCGCATGCAAGTCTTCGGCGTTTGAATCGGATGAAGATGACACGGAAGCGGGACGCTCCCGATACTGCAAGCGGGACGCTTGCGCTACAATTTCATCGGCGAAAATTTCGACGACCTTCGGATAACCGTTTTTCGCCGAAGCCATTGCTTTGACGACGTTTCCGGCATATTGCGGGTGATTGTCGCCGTAGTATGAAATCAGTTTTCCGTCCGATTCGTAACTCGTGAAGAATCCGACTTCGCCTTTTTCAATTTCGACGGCGTGGAATTTTCCGTCGCCGTTTTTCTCGGCTTTGAACGGCTGGAAGAACTGCCGCCATTCGTCTAATTTGAATGTTCCCGGCTTTTCCTTTTCGTAAATGACATTTGGCGAAGTTCCGGCGGCGACGCAAACCGTGTGCGCGGGAAGCGTTTCAAATTCCTTTGCGTTCGAGAATTTTCCGGTTTCCGCGTCGTAGTTTTGCTTCTCAAAAACCAACGCCGAAACTGCGCCGTATTCGTTCGGCACGGCTTCGGTCGGCGACATCAATTCGATAAAATTGATGCCTTCTTCGAGTGCTTTTTGAACTTCTTCGTGATTCAGGCGATACGCGGGCGAATCCTGCAAACGCTTGCGATAAACCAATGAAACGCCGCCCCAGGATTGAATCAGCGGCACGAAGTTCGGCGATTCTCCGGCTTCCGATGCACGTTTGCGTTCTTCACGAATCGCTTTGCCGTGAACTAAAAATTCGGCGAAGACGGCTTTTTCTTCATCGTCAAACGCCGCCCACGCCGCTTCTTCGCCGATGTCTTCGGCGACCGCTTCAAACTTGCCGAGCATTTTTTCGACCTGCACCGGATAATACGCGAAAATTTCGGTTGAAGTGTCAACGCCGGTCAAGCCGCCGCCGATGACGATTGCAGGCAAACGAACCTGCAAATTAGACAGCGTTTCCTTCTTAAACGCGCCGGTTAATTGCAGAGACATCAGAAAATCGCTCGCCTGACGAATGCCGCGAATCAGGTTATTTTTCATTGGCACAATCGTCGGTCGTCCCGCGCCGGTCGCAATCGCAATATGGTCGAAACCGTATTCCCAAGCGTCTTCGATGGTAAAAGTTCCGCCGAAACGAACGCCGCCGTAAGCGCGAAAACGCTTGCGCCGCGAGAGCATCAATTGCAGCATCGTCAGGAAATTTTTGTCCCAGCGAACCGTGATTCCGTATTCGGAAACGCCGCCGAAACCCGACAAAATTCGTTCATCCAAATCATCGGTGATTTCTTCGAGATTTTTAATCGGTTTAGGAGTTTGTTTGCCGAGATTTCCCGTCCATTCCTGCGGTAAAGGTTCGATTTTTAACCCGTCAACCGCAATTACGCCGAAACCTTCGTTTAAAAGATAATGCGCGAGCGTGTAACCTGCCGGACCTAAGCCCACAACCAAGATGTTTTTGCCGTTATAAGGCAATTGATACGGGCGTTTTGCATTTAAAGGATTCCAGCGTGTCAATAAATGATAAATTTCAAAACCGTAAGGCAGATTCAAAACATCGGTCAGCGTCGCAGTTTCCGCAAGCGGAATATTGACCGGCTCCTGTTTTTGGAAAATGCAGCCTTTCATACAGTCATTGCAGATGCGATGACCTGTTCCGGCGCACATCGGATTGTCAATCGTCACGAGCGCGAGCGACGCAATCGAATCGCCGTGTTTTTTCATCAGGTGCATTTCCGAAATCTTTTCGTCGAGCGGACAGCCTTCGGTTTTAATGCCGAGCGGATTGCGTTTCGGTGCGCCGTCTTTTTCCCGAAGTCCGGTCGAACACGAGTCTTTATCGCGTTCGTGGCAGATCAGACAATAATCAACTTCGTAGAGCGCGTCGCGCATCGTGCCGCGATCATCGGTTAATTTGAAACCGTCGCGCCGCCGCATTTCCTGCTTTTCGCCGCGCATAATGTTGTGCAGTTTCGGCTCCGGGTGAATCAAATGCACGAGATTTTGATAGTCGAGCGCGTGCGGGATTTTGAACGCATACCATTTCTTTTTGCGTCCGTGAAATTGAATCGCCGACCACGCTTCAAACATTTGCAAAACGGCTTTGACCTGTAAAATCTCGCCCGTGCCTTCCATTTCGATGATGTTTTTTTCAAACAATTTGCCGAAGGTTTTGTCCTTTAATTTGTCGTAAGCCTTCGTGATCTTGTTGAGCGTTTCTTGAATTTCAGCCGTAATTTCCAAGTTTTTCGTCAAAGATTCTTCGGTTTCGACAAGTTTATTGACAGCAAACGAAACCGCCAATTCCTCGTCGTAAACAAGCGTTTCATCAAACGACGCAAATTTGAATTCGCGCAAAGCCTCATTTAATTCAGCTTCGTTTAATTCGCCGATTTTGTCCGCCGGATATTTTTTGATCGCGCGGCGTTGGACGAAAAATTTGTATTTCCAGATCGGGTCTTGTTCGGTAATTTCGCGCTCCAAATTTTCGCGTTCCTTATTTATACCGAACATTTTGGCGATAAATTTTGAAAGATACGGCGCGGAATCGGTCAAAATATTCGACTCGACGCGCTTTTCATAGCCTGCGCCTTTGGCTTCGATATATTTGGTCAGCGCATCGTGCAGCAACGCGTTATCGGTTTTTACGTCGTCGTAAAATTTTTCCGCCAACTCACGCAGTTTTAAGGCATCGAATAAATCCGAGTATTTAAAATTAGCAATACCGAGATCGAAATCGTGGGCGGCAGCGGTTAATGTCGGTTCTGAAATCCCTGTCATAATAGATTGTTTGATGTATAATTACGGCAAATTGTTTAATAGAAAATAATATCATTTGCCTCTGCCGTGAGCCAAAAGCGGCGATTGAAAGACCGGAGGAATTTCGACGGTAATTTGCCGAAACTCCTTATTATTAAACAGCCTTTGATGAAATAATCGGGCAAATATGATATAAGAAAGGTTTGTTTAAGCAGAAAATATTACGAATTTATACCAAGTTTAATTTAAAGCAGTATGGAAAAAGAACAGAGATTAACACCATTGCCGAACATCGGCGTTGATTTGCAGACGGTTAATCACGATTATCCGGCAGCCTACGCGCCGTTTTACGATGACGATAATTTTGAAGAAAAACGCTCGCTTCGTTATTATTTTACAATCATTTACAAGCGTTTGCCGCTGATTCTCACCCTGACCATTTTAACGACCGCCGTTGCCGCTTTTTATATGTATCGCCAGCCGCTGCAATATCAGGCGCAGACGGAAATGATTATCGAAGCGCGTAAACAAAAAGGTCAGGCGGGCGGACCGATTAATATTAATTTCGGCAATGATGTCAATTATAACAACACCCAATTGCAGCTTTTGCAGAATCCCGATCTGATGAAAGGCGTAGTCATTGATCTGGGTTTACAGCGTCAGCCGAATCTGTTCAGTAATCAGAGCAAAGGTCTGCTCGATACATTGCGCTCGATTTTTTCACGCGACAAAGGCGTTGAAAATCAAAACTCTTCGCTGCCGGTTCTGACCGCTTCGACGGAAACGACCGGAGACGATCCGCAGGTTGCTTTAACGCCCGAAGAAAAAGGCAGAGTCGAAAATTACGCAGGCGTTTTTCTGGGCGGGTTAAAGGTTGACCAAGTTCCGCAAACCAATCTGGTTCACATCAGCGTTCAAAGCACGAATCCCGATCTGGCGGCAAAAGTTTCTGACAGAGTTGCTCAGGCTTTTATTGATCAGAACGTCAAACTGGAAACTCAGGGCGCGAAACAGACTTATGAAGAACTGACCAAATCAATCGAAGATTTAAAAGGAACAATCGGCTCGCAGGAAAGAGAACTGATCGGTTTTACGCAGAATAATAATCTGCCGCTCGGCGAAAAAGGCGGCGATCTGTCGGCGAGTATTTTGCAGCAAGCCAGCAGTCAATGGCTGTCGGCGGTGGACGACCGCCGCAAAATCGAACAGCGTTATACGGCTGATGTCAAAGCCAGTTCGGAAGGCAGAGGAATGGATGTTCCTGAAATCAGTGACAGCAAGATCATTGTTGACAAACTACGTTTGAATACCGAACGTCAGGCTAAATTACAGGATACGATTCGTGATTACGAAAACCGCATCAAGAACGCCGAAACCGAAAAGGCTCAATTGATGGTCAAATACACCGAAGAAAATCCGAAAGTTCAGCAAAAAACGGCAGAAATTGTCAAATTGCAGGACAATCTGGAAAATATCAAAAAAGATGTCACCGCCGTTATTGACCGCGACCAGAAAAAAATCGAAACTGATGCCGTTAGCGGTGCGCTGACAAATTTACGCGCCCAACTTAATGCCGCAATCAACCGTGAAAACCAGCTTCGCACAGCTTATGAAAATGAAGCCTCCAAAGCACAGCGCAGCGGCGAAGCGGAAACCCGCCTGACGACGCTCAAACGCGAAATCGAAACCAACCGCAGTCTGCTCGACAAATACACGCAGAGCCAGAAAGAACAGGAATTATTAATCGCGGGCAGCCGACCGGACAATCTGAAAATCTCCAATCACGCTATCACGCCGACTGCGCCAATTGGTCCGCAGCGAACGCGCAATATTTTTATCGCGTTTTTAATCTCGCTTGCCGCCGGCATCGGTTTGGCATTTCTGATGGATTATCTCGACGATTCGGTTAAATCTTCCGACGACATCGGCAGAAATCTCGGCTTGCCGACGCTCGCTTTGATTCCGCATCAAAATTTGATTGACAAGCGCAAACTGACCGATCTCGCATTAAGCCGGAGCAGCGGGCAAACCGGCTCGATGACCTTGATAACAATGCAGGATCAGCGTTCGCCGATGGCTGAAGCGTATCGCCATCTGCGAACTTCGCTGCTGTTTTCGTCCGCCGGGAAACCGCCGCAGACGATTCTGATCACGTCGTCGCAGCCGTCCGAAGGTAAAACGACGACCGCCATCAACACCGCGATCACGCTCGCGCAGGCTGATGCCGATGTCGTGATTATTGACTGCGATTTGCGCCGTCCGCGTCTGCATTCGCATTTCGGCATGGACAATACGCACGGTTTGACCAATTATTTATCGGGCGAGAAAAACCCGGAAAATATGATTAAAACCTTTGCCGATCTGCCGCGCTTAAAGGTCATCACGAGCGGACCGATTCCGCCGAATCCGGCTGAACTTTTAAGCTCGAACGAGATGAAAAATCTTTTGCAGTTCTTAAAAGGCAAATACAAACACATCATCGTTGATTCGCCGCCCGCGATTTCGTTTACGGACGCGGCGATTCTTTCGACACAGGTTGACGGCGTGGTTTTGGTGGCGATGGCGGGCAAGAGTTCGCTGCATCTGATGCGCCGTTTCAAACAGCGTCTCGGCACAATCGGCGCACGAATCTACGGCGTGGTTCTCAACGGCATCAAGGCAAATTCGATGGAATACGATTACGGGACTTCCTACGTTTACTACGCCGCGCCGTCCGACGACACAACGCCGCATATGAGTGATACAGTTTCAATTCACGATACGAAAGATTAATTCATCTAAGTGTGAAGTATAAAGTGTGAGGTGTGAGTGGAAGAGAAAAATTTCTCTTCCACTCACACCTCACACTTTATACTTCACACTTAGCCTAAAAATTCTTCCAACGCATTTTCCCAATCTCTTAATGGTTTCAGACCGAACTTTTTACTAAACAAACACGCTAATTTTGAACTTTGTGGACGCGGCGCGGAACGCTTCAGGTCGGCGGCGAAAGCATTTTCGAGCAAAGTTAAATCGTGATTTTTCAATTCGCAAACCTTTCGCGCAAAATCGGCGTAACTTGCGCCGTTTCCGCTGTTGGCGACGTGAAAAATACACGGCAGATCAAGCGCGGTGAGTTCGCGCAAGCGTCGTGCGAGATCGTCGGCATACGTCGGTGTGCCGTATGCGTCGGAAATTGCTTTGAGCGTTTTGCCGTCGGCTAGAAGACCGGGCAGAACACTCAAAAAATTTGTGCCGCCGTGACCGTAAATCCAGCCCGAACGCACGATGATCGAACGCGCGTTGGCATTGCGGGCGCGAATCTCGCCGTCGAGTTTTGCCTGCCCGTAAACGCCGGACGGATTCGGTGTGTCTCTCTGCGTA
The DNA here is from genome assembly GCA_965247235.1 of Pyrinomonadaceae bacterium. Lineage (GTDB taxonomy): Bacteria > Acidobacteriota > Blastocatellia > Pyrinomonadales > Pyrinomonadaceae. The sequence continues at coordinate 2,728,112 of OZ252004.1, read as the reverse complement.
TAAAAATCGGTTTTCGCGCCGTCGAACACATAATCGGTCGAAACCGTCACGAAAACCGCATCAAACTGCCGCGCCGCAAGCGCGAGATTTTCGACACCGAAAGCGTTCGCCGCGTAACATTTTTCGACCTCAGTTTCGCTGCCGTCAACGTCCGTATAAGCCGCGCAATTGATCGCCGCGTCAAATTTTTCGCGCTCGAAAACCTCGAAAACCCGTTCGCGTTCGGCGATGTTCAATTGTTCTTTGGTCAGCGCGACAACTTCGTCGCCAATCGCGCGGCAATGTTTAATCGCCGCTTTGGCGAGCATTCCGTTTGCGCCGGTTACTAAAATTTTCATCCGTTCATCTTATCAGTTTTCAAACCTGAACCAATCAACGTCAGCCGTTCCCGCGTCGTTAAATTTTGCCGGACGCGAGTAAAACAAACCGACCTTTGCGCCGATCCAGCGACCTTCACGCGCTTTGAAATCTGCGCCGACGTTTTGGAAAACTTTGCCGTCCGTGCTGAAACTGAAACTGCACATCGCGCCTTTGGAAACTTTGACGCGCAGATAAAATTCTTTGTTTTTTAATTCTATCGGCGCGGTTTCCGTTTCCGTATTTCCTTTATCGGCATCTTTGGCGGTTGACTGCGAAATGTAGATTTTACCGTTTTTATCGGTCACGCCGAGATACGAATAATCAATTCCCATCACGACCAGACCGAACTTTTCTCCTTCAAAACGCGGCGATAAATTTATTTTGGTCGTGACGGCAAATTCTTCCGCCGGAAATTTTTGCAGCAGCAGATTCGGCAAATCCCAAAGGTTTTTGTAACTTTCGGGCGTTTGCACCGAATTCATCCGCAACACGCCTTTTGCCGGAAATAAAAACGCCCACGTCGCCAACGGATTGGCGTGCCACTGCCACTGCAAACCGAGTTTCGCATCGTTAAATTCATCCGAATCCGGCGGCGTAACGATTGGATAATTTTTCCCGACGTTCGGTTTTTTATAAGTCGTCACGGGTTCGCCCGTGCCGTCGCCGTCCTTATCAACGCCGATCACGGGAAAATCGTTTTTCCACGTCATCGGTTCGAGATGCAAAATGCGTCCGTATGCGCCTTTGTCTTGAAAATGCAGAAACCAGTCTTCGCCAGTCTGAGTCTGCACCCACGCGCCCTGATGCGGTCCGTTGGTCGCCGATTTTTCCTGTGCGAGAACGATTTTTTCATCGTATGGTCCATAGATATTTTTTGAACGCAGAACTAATTGCCAACCCGTCGGAACGCCGCCTGCGGGAGCAAAAATGTAATAAAACCCGTGACGTTTATAAAATTTCGGACCTTCGACCGTCGGATGATTTTCGTGTCCGTCAAACACCAACACGCCGTCGTCGAGCAATTTTGTCCCGTCCGCGCTCATTTTCGAGACGATCAAAACCGACTTAAATCCGGCGCGGCTGCCCGCAAACGCCGACACGAGATAAGCGTTGTCGTCGTCGTCCCACAGCGGACACGGATCAATCCAGCCTTTGCCCGCTTTGACGAGCAGAGGTTCCGACCATTCGCCCGCCGGATTCGTCGTTTTCGACATATAAATGCCGAAATCGGGATCGGGATAAAATATATAAAACTCGCCGTTATGATAACGAATCGAAGCCGCCCAAACGCCGCCGCCGTGCTGCGGTTTCTCAAACACGTCGAGCGGTTTCTGCTTTTGAAAAACGTAATTAATCAATTCCCAATTGACTAAATCCTTAGAATGCAAAATCGGCAAACCCGGCACGGCGTTAAAACTCGAAGCCGTCAAATAAAAATCATCACCGACCCGAATCGCATCAGGATCGGAATAATCGGCGTGCAGAATCGGATTTTTATAAGTCCCGTCACCGTTATCGGCAACCCAAACTTTTGAAATAGGATTGGTTTGAGCAAAAGTGCTAAGAAGGGCAATAAGAGCTACGGCAATTGAAAAAACAAGCGAATTAAGTCGGGTAAATTTCATATTTCGCGGGCGGATATTTCAAATGTTATTGCGGCATCAAAAGTATGTAAATTTTTTTAACGGCTGAGATGATTTGGGGCGAAACCGCCACCGCGCAAGTTAAAGGTAACGAACAACGCCCAAACAAAGTCTCTGTTTCGCCCTCACGTCCATTGGTAGGATGAAAGACAGGCTTTTGCCTATTGACATCCGACTTGCTGTTTGACAATCAAGTGCTTTGAATGACCTTCTAATTTGAGGGAGGTTTTTACAATGCAACAATCATTTTATGTCGGCTTGGATTTGGGTTCAAGTCAGTGTTATCAAAGTATTATCAATTCCGACGGTGCGCTTTGTGCGGCGCGTTCGATTCCGACGAGCGAACATCATTTGCGCACGGCTTTCACTAATTTGCCGGGCGCTGTCCACGTTCATCTCGAAGCCTCGGAGCTTTCCAATTGGGTCGCTTCGATTATCGAGCCGTTGGTTTCCGAAGTCATCGTTTCGCATCCGCGCTCGCTGGCGTGGATCGGCAAAGATTCACTCAAAGATGACAAAATCGATGCCGGGAAACTCGCCGAACTGCTCCGTTTGGGGCGCGTTCATCAAGTCTTTTATCAATCCGATAATTCGCGCCGAACATTCAAATATCTGGTGACGCACTACGAACAACTGTCGCGTGAACAGGCGCGTTACAAATCAAAGATCAAGGCTCGGCTGCGAACTCTCGGCATCATTCGCAAAGATTCCCGATTGTTTTCCGGCAGCGGACAAACCGCTCTGCTCGATGAAATCGAAGCGGTTTCGATCAAACAAATGATCGCTCAATCGTTTGCCGTTCTCGCTTCAATGCTTGCATCGCTGGCGCACGCCAAAGTTGCCATGATTGAAGCCGCCAAGCAGTTCGAGGAAGTCAAATTACTGCAAACCGCGCCCGGTGTCGGCATTATCACCGCGTGCCGGTTTGTCGCTTATCTGCAAACTCCGCATCGCTTTTCCAACAAACGCAAACTCTGGCGGTTCTGTCGGTTGGGTGTCACCCGCCGCGAATCGAACGGGAAAAGATTGGCGCATCCACGACTCGATTCCGCCGGGGTCGGTTCGTTAAAGGACGTTTCGCGCAAAGTCTTTGAAGCGGCGCGGCGCACCAAAACGGATAATTCCTTCAAGCGGTTTTATGAAATGTCTTTGCTCAATACGAAAAATGCCGTTCACGCACGGCTTTCAACGCAGCGGAAAATACTGGCGACTTTACGCGCGATGTGGATGAGCAATCAGGCTTTTCACCACGATCTCACCGGAATCGGTTGAGTTCGAGCTTTCACAAGGCGTTCCGTTTGGCAGTTCTTTGACAAAATAACTTGCGAAATCAACCTGTCTTGCCCATCAAAGATGACTGCTTGTGGCACGGGTGGCGGCAAGTCTCCAAACTTAATTCATGAACCGCGACTTTACCAGTTGTGAGTTCCGTCCATTGGTGAGGCTGCCGCCGCTTTATCAGCCATTTACCCGATACGACCATAGACCAACTTTTAATAAGTTGAAGTCTCCAATAGCTGACTGGGACAGAAAAACTAGTTCAAACTTTGAATGAGGTCTTCTGCAAATACGGCATCATCGGCAAACCCGGTAATTTCACAGTTCTTTGTTAATCAACTTGTCACGCCATCCGGCGATCATTAACAGTATCCTGCCGCAGATCAAACATATTCGGCGGCACGGTCATTCTCCGTGCTTGACTGCTTCTTTCATAGCTGAATTGTTAGCTTTTCTGTTATTATTTTGCGCCTGCTTTTTCTAACTCTCGTATAATGTCTTTGTTGTTGTAGGCTTTCGCTATTTGTAAGGAGGTCATTTCTTTGTAATCTAAAACTTTTAGCGGCTTGGTTTTTAAACTTAAATTTGGCTTGTGTTTCAGAATAGCTTTTACCATTTTCAAATCTTGGGCAAAAATAGCTTCCGTTAAGCAGGTTCTACCATCAATATCTTGACTGTTTATATCGAATCCTCGACTTATCAAAAAATCCAATAATTCCTCATTTTTTACGTCGCGGATTATCGGAGCAGAGTCATCGCTGGTTTTGGCTCCAAAAGCTACCAAAAGTTTTGCCATTTTAACATCTTGGTTATCAATAGCGATTCTGAAATTTAAGTAATCGAATCCTGTTTGACTTCTGTCAACATCGGCTCCGTGTTCCAAAAGTAAACGTGCTATTTCAATGTTTTTATTCTTAACCGCTAATCCCAAAACTGTTGTAGCGGAATCTGATGTCTCTGATTTTCTAAAAGTTGAATTAGGATTTGCTCCGCTTTCCAAAAGCTGTTTCACTCTTTCAGCGTTTTCACTTTTTACAGCCTCAACCAGTTGGATGTCATTTTTCTTGTGAATCTGTGAATTGTCGTTGTCAGGTAAAGCCGAAACTCCGCTATTGCGGCAGTCAAATGATGTCAAACCAAGAACCAAAAATATGATAAAAAGGACAATCATTTTCATAAATCATTTTGCTCCTTTAAATTTTTTCAGCGAATTATCATAAATTCCTTGCAGTATGCTTAATGCGTAGGATGGTTGTTTCTCTCCTTTATGCGGTCCGCTCGTATATTCATAATAGCTAGTATGGTTATTTTCCATATCACCTTTCGATTCGACTCTGTTTGGAAAACTCGCCCATTCCAAACTGCCTGCATCAATAGCGTCGGCGAAATTGTCGTTTTTCAAGAATTCCAATATTCTCGGTCTCTTTTTATTGATCGCGTAAACACCAAAAATGTCCTGTGACTCTTGTGTCATATCGAAAAGTCCCAGTAGCGGCTTGGCTTCGTCCCAAGTTATTCCTACCGCCTGATAACGTCCCGCCGCCGCTCGGCTTTTCGGGTGATCGTATAAATCCGGCATCAGTTTCGGGTTTGCTTCAGTCCCGCCATACATTATGTTATAGCCGGTTTGCTTGCCGTCATCTATTTTGTCAGTTCCCTCAGCATATGCGATAACATCCAAAAACGCTCTTATTTTTGGATTGCCGAGCATTGCCTGCATTTCCCGTCCGAATTTTGTCAAAGTTTTGCCCTGCGTCGTTTCGATAATATGTCGAAACTGCACGAAATCTATTCTGCCGTCCAAAGCCTGCTTGAGGCGCAGGTCATTAAAATCAACGACAATACCAAAGTTCGGCTGTGCGGCAAAAGCGACCAAAGAAATGTTGTAGTAATCATTCGGGTAAATTGTCCCGTCTTTGAGGATGTTGGTTGTGCCAAGCGTCAACAATGCCATCGAACCGTAACAAAAATTAATGAAATCTTCAACGGTAAGGAGCGTCATCGTGTCCATTATTCCGTTTTCACCGATTAATCTTTTAGGTAATGATCCGCGCCAAAATATCTCGCATTGTTTGTTATCGTAATCCTTGTAAAGCCTATTAACAGCCACTGAACAATTTTTACGTCTTCTATATTATTTGTTCCTTTTACTCCGACACTATCTTGTATAAACGGCATATTATTTCATTTCCCTAAGTCTATTGGATTTCTCTTACGAGTTGTATATTTATGTGAAGAAAGCTAACTATTGATTAACACCGGCGCACTTGATAATACACCTGATTTTGAGTGTTATCAATGGAAACGTTGGGTTGCTTAATTGAGTTCCTCGAACGGGAATCTAACGTGTCATTCAAAGATTCCGCACAATTTCCAAATATTTTTTCGCTTTTTCGGCGACGATTTCGAGGTTGCCGTCGCGCATTGCTTTGAAGTCAACTAAATCCGTGCCGACTCCGACGGCGATGGCTCCGGCGCGGAAAAAATCGGCGATGGTGTCGAGGGAAACGCCGCCGGTCGGCATCATTTCGATGTGCGGGAAAAGCGTTTTGAGAGTTTTTAAGTATTTCGCGCCGCCCATCACGTCGCACGGGAAGATTTTAACGCAGTCTGCACCGGCTTTGTGCGCGGCTAAAACTTCGGTCGGCGTGATCGTTCCGGGCATTATTGCGACATTTTGTTCGCGGCAATAGCGGACGGTTTCGGCATCGAACGCCGGACTGACGATGAATTTTGCGCCCGCCGCGATGCAGGTTTCGGCTTGATTAACGCCCAAAACTGTTCCCGCGCCGAGCAGAATTTCGTGATTCGATTCGCTTAATTCGGTAATCAGTTCGACGGCGTTCGGCACGGTCATTGTAATTTCAAAAACCTTAATGCCGCATTTTGATAATATTTCGACGGCTTGCCGCGCATCGTCCGTCGAATTCGTGCGAATCACCGGCACGAGTTTTTCGCGCTTAATTATTTCTAAAACTTTCGATTTTTCCATTGGAGTAAGTCAGAACCATCTGCGGTAGCGGATGGTTTGAGTTTAGCTTTTACAAATTAAACAACGCAGATCACCGGCTTTAACCGCCCGCTACCGCAGATGGTTCTGACCTGCATATTAAAAACATTAAACTTCGCCGAGATTAACAGGTTCGAGTTTCGGCACGAGTAAGTGCATAATCAGCAGCGCGGTTAAATATGCCGAACCTGCGATGACGAAAACCGAATAATACGAATGCGTATATTCGAGAATCAAACCGACCGTCGAGGCGATAATCATTCCGCCGATTGAGCCAGCCATAACCGCCGATGCCGACGACCGAACCGACCGCCTGTTTCGGGAACATATCGGAGGCGAACGTAAAAATATTTGCCGACCAGCCCTGATGTGCCGCTGCCGCGATGCCGATCAAAATTACCGCAACCCACAAATTATCGGTGATCGAAGCATACACAATCGGAATCACGAGCAGGGCGCAGATGAGCATCGTGGTTTTCCGCGCCGCGTTGACCGTCCAGCCGTTTTTAATCAAATTTGAAGACAGCCAGCCGCCGCCGATCGAGCCGAAATCGGCAATCACATAAATTACAATCAAGGGCAAACCGAGCTGCAAAATATTCAAACCGAATTTCGTGTTCAAAAATTTCGGCAGCCAGAACAAATAAACCCACCAGATCGGATCGGTCAAAAATTTACCGATGGCAAACGCCCAAGTCTGACGATGCGGAAGCAGCCGCGCCCACGCGATTTTCGGCAACGGCGGTTCGTTATCCGATTGAATATAAGCGAGTTCGGCTTTCGAGAGTTTCGGATGTTCTTCGGGTTTGCGGTAAACCGAGAGCCAGAAACCGAGCCAAATGAAACCGAGCAGTCCGGTAATGATGAACGCCCACTGCCAACCGTAATTAACGGCGATAAAAGGCACACTCAACGGCGCGAGAATTGCTCCGATATTCGAGCCTGAATTAAAAACTCCGGTCGCAAAAGCGCGTTCCTTTTTCGGAAACCATTCGGCGACGGTTTTAATTGCCGCCGGAAAATTGCCCGCTTCACCCAAGCCGAGCGCAAACCGCGCCGTGCCGAAACCGAACGCCGAACGCGCCAAACTGTGTCCCATCTAAGCGATTGACCAAAAAATCATCGCAAACGAAAAACCTTTGCGCGTCCCGAATCTGTCCATCAAACCGCCGACGACGAGCAATCCAATCGCATACGCCGCCTGAAACGCCGTATTGACGAAACCGTATTCGGCTTCGTTCCAGCCGATCTGCGCCTTGAAAGCGTCGTCCGTCGCTAAAATGCCCAACACTTGCCGGTCAATATAATAGACCTCTTGCATAAGTAATTTAATGACCGATTTCGTAATTATACAATCCGGCAATCAAGTTGAATCGCAATCCGAAGCGGCGGCGGCGATTGCGATACCGTTCCGAGATAATGCGAAAGATTTTCAGATGCCGAATCACGTTCTCGACCAGAATTCTGCGCCGCGACAATTGACGGTTGGCGCGGCATTGGTCTTCGCTCAACTGCTTGCCTTTCGGCTTTTTGAGCGGCGTTTGCGAGTTTTCGTGAATCTTTTGCAAGCCCTGATAACCGGCATCGCCGAGCAGACAAATGTTTTCGGCAATTGCCAACGCGCTCTGTTTGAACATCGCAAAATCGTGCGTTTTGCCGTTTCTCTGTGCCGTGCAAATAACTCGGCGCGTCGCCCGATCAATGACAATCTGCGTTTTTATCGTGTGCCGCTTTTTCTTGCCCGAATAGTACCGCTTTTGTTTTTTTTCGGACGTTCAATCGGTGTTTCGGTAACATCGACAATAATAAATTCAAAACTGTTTTCACTTTCACGCAACACTTTTTTGCCGGGTAATTTCAAGTCGTTACAATTTTTGAGCAGGTTTTCGATTTTGACAATGGTGCGTGAAACCGTTGCTTCGGACAATTGCCAGCGTTTGGCAAGATGGAACTGCGTTGGGTATTCGCGCCAGTATTCAAGCGTCAGCAACACTTGGTCGGCAACCGACAATTTGCACGGTCTGCCCGACTTTTTCTGTACGCGGCGCAGTTCATCACGGACAAATCCGCAAATTTTAATAAAAGTGTCGGGTTTGACACCACAATATCGTTTGAATAATTCAGGCGAAAGCGATTCAATTTGTTCAAAACTCATCAAATTATTGATGAGCGAAAACGCTTTCATTGTCAAATAACTTATGCAAGAGGTCTAATTAATGGTCGTCGCAAAAAACAAAAGAGCGCAGATCATCCAGCGGTATCTGCCGATACTCGCGCCGATGCCGTTGTCAACCGATGCCGAAACCGCCGCTTCAAACGCGCTCGTTCCCGTGCCAATCGGCGCGGCGACGGTGTTCATGCGCGGCGCGGTGAGTTCTTCAAATACTTCGTCTGTTTCCTTCATTTTTTTCGACCTCGCTTTGATGATATTTCAGACCGTTAAAATTCCCGGCAGTTGATAATTTTTCCCTGTGATTTCAACATTGATTTGCGGAAATTCGGGCGTTGCCGTGATAATTTCGAGTTCGTTATCAATAAAAATCGCTGTTTCTTCGGATTTTGTTCCCGTAATTGACGGGTTAAAAGTAAACGCCTGATTGGGAAAAACCGTTTCCGCGCTTTTCGGGTGAATGAGCCAGTCGCGGGTTTGATAGCCGATTGCGCCGCCCTGATGATGTTTGTTTATTTCGTCTGCAAAACCTTTGTCGGCATACGCCTGAGCCGCGATTTTATAGAGTTCCGCGCCGGTAACGCCGCATTTGAGCGACGATAAAATTTTGGCGAGAATATAGCTGCACGCTTCGGTTTTGCGAGCCAATTCGTCGGGAATTTTGCCGACGCAGATGATTCTCGTGAGGCTTGCGATCAAACCTCCGCGCTTGGCGCAGGCGACGAGCATCAGCGTTTTACTCCAGACTTTTTCGGTCGGAATCGGGTGACGAAAATTGGCGATTCGCTCATCGGCGGCAACTAAAGTGAAGACTGAGTTGATGTTGAATTTTGCCAGTTCGTTCTGCATTTTGGCGGCGATCTGCAATTCGGTTTCGCCCGGAGAAATAGATTTTATCGTTTCGCCGAGCGCGATTCCGGCATCATTTCCCAAACGTCTGAACCGTTCGATTTCCGCTCCGGTTAATTCACAGCGGCAGTTAGCAATTAAATTTCCGGCTGTTTTAATTTCGCTGGAAATAGCCGAATCCGAGACGAGTGCCGCGCCATTTTCCAGAACCGATTTTGTCTTTTCGACGATTAAGCCGGGATTAGATTTTTCCGCCTGCCAAGGAAATTTAACCGGCTCGAAATCTGCCTCCGAAATTTCTTCGGACAAAAGGCGCGGCATTTCGATATTATTGGCGAGAACGTATTTTTTGCCGTCGCGCCGAACCAGCAGGAAACACGCACCGCTTTCCGCGCTTTGGTTGATAAAATTGGACTTTCCGCCCGTCAGCCACGCGAAATTTGCCTGCGAATTAAGCAAAACGCCGCCGAGATTGTTTTCGTCGAGCATTTTTACCAATCGTCCGGTTTTGATTTCGATTTCACTTTTCACGAATATTTATTGATTTACGCCCGAAGCAAGAAAACCGCCGTCAACCACCAAAACTTCGCCGGTCACATAACTTGCCGCTTCCGAAGCGAGAAAAACCGCCGCGCCCGCGAGTTCTTCGACCTGTCCGAATCTGCCCATCGGCGTTCGCATCTGAAATTCTCTGCCGCGTTCGCTCGATTCCAAAAGTGCGCGGTTGAGATCGGTTTTGAAAACTCCGGGCGCAATCGCGTTAACATTCACGCCGTCTTTCGCCCATTCGATAGCGAGCGATTTGGTGAGCGACGCGACCGCCGCTTTCGAGGCGGAATATGCCGCGACCTCAAACAGCGAAACAAAGGTCGAAAGCGACGCGATATTGATGATGCGCCCGTATTTTTGCTTAATCATCTGTTCGCCGAAAATCTGGCACGTTCGCAGCGTCCCGGTGAGATTTGTTTCGAGAATCGCGTTCCAGTCTTCTTCGGCAAATTCGAGCGTCGGGGCGCGTTTCGTGCGTCCGGCGGAATTGACTAAAATATCAACTTTGCCGAATTTTTCGAGACATTTATCGAGCAGATTTTTAATCGAAGCGCGGTCTGCAACGTCCGATGTCACCCTCAGCGTTTCGCGTCCGAATGTTTCGATCTCCGACGCGGCGATTTCAGTTTGATCTGCGCGGCGCGAAGTGCAGACGACGTTTGCCCCGGCTTCCGCCAAACCGTGCGCGATGGCGCGTCCGATGCCGGAGGTGCCGCCGATAACCACGGCAGTTCTGCCGTCGAGGTCGAATTTCGAGTAGCTCATAAATTATAAATTCAAAAAATAGCGGTAATTCAGGAAATTATAGCAAAGGTCATACCATTTGCAGGAAACTCAATCATTTTGCCTCAAAATATAAACAAATGTCAAATTTAACAATGCCCTGAGCAACCTCGTATTATATAGCATTTAACCGATTAATACTGGTAATTGTCAAAAAAAGCCGAAACACGACTTGCGTAAAATTGGTTAAACCAATTAAACTATCTATTGTTTTTAACGATTCCGAAGCTGCCAATGAAAACATCCGCTCAAACAAATATCAATCGCCGGGCTGCCGGAGAAAATATCTGGCTCGAACAGATTTCCGGGCGTAACCCGATTTTACCGTCCACGCTGCAATTTGACTTCAAAGTATTGGCAACCGAAGAGAGTGTCGGACAGGCGATGCTCGATGAACTGACCGCTTACGCCGCCGAAAAAAGCGGCGATATTTCGGTGGTTTTGCTTGGCGGACGCGGGGCGCAGGCGATGTATCGCCTGATTAATTCGCTTTCGCAAACCGAACGAATTGACGAACTGCTCGGCAGACTGAATGTTTTTACGCAGGACGCGCTCGCGCCGATGCGGATGAATAACTCTCTCAGTTTCGTGCGCGATTTCGAGCGTCTGCTCGGCGAAAAGTTTTTTCAAAAGATTAAAAGTTTTACGCCGATGAATACGGAAACTGATGACATCGAAGGCGAATTTACCAAATATCTCGAAAAAATCGAAAACTGCGGCGGCATAGATATTTTCTTTCTCGGTCTCGGACCGGAAGCAAACGCGGCTTCGCATCTCTGTTACATTAAACCGGATTCGGGCGCAAAAGCGTCGGATGTCGCGGGCATTATCCCGATTTCAAACAGTATTCTGGAACATCACATCAATAAATTTAAGATCGGCGGCAGCGCGGTTTCCGCCGCAGATGAAGCGGAATGCCGGGGCGCGACGCATATTTTAACGCTCGGTCCGGCGGCGATTCTCGGCGCGAAAAAAATCGTTCAGTCAATCGTTGATGCCGCCACCGCGCCCGCCAAACGCGGGAGTTTCAAGCGTCTGCTGGCAACCGAACTTTCAAACCAGCCGCAGGAACTGGCTCACCAATGCGATGAAAACCCCGGTTTGTGGATTCGTCTGAACGAAAATGTGAAGTCTTATGTGTTACCCGATTTGTTATAAAAAGCGGCTCCGGTAATTAAAATAAATATGTTGGAAACTTACACGCAAACCGTCTCATCAATCAACGAATACGCGATTATCGTCAATTCAAAAGATAACGTGGCGGTCGTCAAAAATGAAACTTCGGAAAATATGCCGGTCGTTCTGCCGTCAGGCGAAGTTTTGAAGATCAAACAAACGATTCCGCCCGGACATCGTTTTGCGGTGCGCCCGATTCCGTCCGGCGATTTTGTTTGTCAATACGGACAGCCGATTGGCACGAGTTTGGGAATCGCGGCGGGCGAATGGGTGACGCACGAAAATATGACGAACGACGTGCCGGTCGTCCGCGATCTGACCGAAGATTTGCAGACACCTGCGCCGGAATATTTTCCGAAAGAAGAAATTGTCAACTTTGAAGGATTCAGACGACCGGACGGTCGCGTCGGGACGAGAAATTTTATTTTAATCGTGCCGACTTCGATGTGTGCGAGCCACGAAGCCCTGCAAATTTCGATGATGTCGGAATTTCTTCACTACAAACGCGAATTATTCCCCAATGTTGACGGCGTGGTCGCCATTCCGCACAATAAAGGCTGCGGCTGTCAGGACGGCTCGAATTTGGATTTGATGCTCAGAGTTTTGGCAAATTACGCCGATCATCCGAACGTCGGCGGCGTGGTTTTGCTGGATTTGGGATGCGAGAAAACCAATCTCGCCAAGGTCGAAAAATATCTCTTGGGACGCGAGATTTCGTTTGATAAGCCGGTCGTCAAAATCGGCATCCAAGACATCGGCGGAACGCAGGCGGCAATCGAAAAAGGTTTGGCGGAAGTCAAAAAAATGCTGCCGGTCGTCAATCAAAACAGGCGCGAAACATTTCCCGTCAGCGAACTCGTGCTGGGCGTAAAATGCGGTTCGAGTGACGGTTTTTCGGGCATTTCGGCAAATCCCGCGCTCGGCAATGCGGCTGATCTGCTGATTCGTTCGGGAGGCACGGTTCTAATTACTGAAATTCCCGAATTTTGCGGCGCGGAACACATTCTGGCAAATCGCGCCAAAGATGCCGACACCGGACGCGCTCTGTATAAAATGATTGACTGGTATAAAGATTACGCGTCAAAATTCGGCGGAGTTTTGAATAATAATCCGTCGCCGGGAAACATTGCGAGCGGTCTTTTAAATATCACGATCAAAAGTCTTGGCGCGATGGCGAAAGCCGGAACGACGCGCGTCGAAGGCACGATAGAATATGGCGCAACACCGAAAAATCGCGGATTAAACGTGATGCAGGGTCCGGGCTACGATCAGGAATCAACGCCCGCGCTTGTCGCCGCCGGTGCGACCGTCGTCGTTTTTACGACCGGCAACGGCACGACTATCGGCAACGCGATTGCGCCGGTTATCAAACTTTCGTCGAACAACCGCGTGTTTGAAAAAATGAAAAACGACATAGATATTTCCGCCGGAAACATCATCGAAGGTTCGGAAACCATCGAACAGGTCGGCGCGAAAGTGTTCAGTCAAATCGTCAAAACCGCAAGCGGCGAAATCACCTCCAAAGCCGAAATCAACAAACACCGCGAATTTCAATTTTGGGCGGAACAGACAGTCAGCCTGTAGGATATATGAGATTTGACGGGCATCGTTAATTTTCGTTTCTGCAAAATATCAATTCTTACTTGGCGTGCTTCGCGCCTTTGCGGGAAACGATTTTTAGAAAAGATTTCCCGCAAAGGCGCGAAGCACGCCAAGAGAAAATGCAGAGTTTAAAGTCCGGTTTTATTCAATTAATCAATTAAAATACGAATTTATATGTATCGAAAAACTTTTTACGCCACGCATCCCGAATCAATTCACGGGGCGAAAAATGAAGAATTGCGGCAGCTTTATCTGATCGAAGATTTATTTGCCGCCCGTGAACTGAAACTTAATTATTCGCATTTCGACCGCATTGTTGTCGGCAGCGCGTGTCCTGTGGGCGACAAAATTTCGCTTCCCGTCCTGACCGAACCGGAATCGGCGAAAGGCAAGCCGTTTTTGGACAGGCGCGAACTCGGCATCGTCAACATCGGTAACGGAAAAGGAATCGTGACAGTTGACGGCGAACGGTTTGAACTGGGCAAAAAAGATTGTCTGTATGTGCCGAAGGAAACGGCGGAAGTGACGTTTGAATCGGCGGAAGCTGAAAATCCGGCGAAATTTTATCTGCTCTCGACAACCGCGCACAAGCGTTTCGAGACCAAACTAATCACGGCTGAACAAGCCAACAAACTCTATCTCGGCACGCCTGAAACGTCGAACGTGCGGACGGTTTATCAACTGATTATTCCCGGCATCTGCGAATCTTCGCAACTCGTGATGGGTTTGACTTCGCTCGAATCGGGCAGCGTTTGGAATACTTGTCCGCCGCATATTCACGAACGCCGTTCGGAGGTTTATCTCTATTTCGATCTCGACGAAAAGGCGCGAATTATGCACTTTATGGGACAGACCGAAACGACGCGGACGATGACGATGCAAAACGAACAGGTCGTTCTGTCGCCGCCATGGTCAATCCATATGGGCGTGGGAACGTCGAATTACAGTTTCGTCTGGGCGATGGGTGGCGAAAATCTCGATTATACCGATATGAATGTGCTGGACATCTGCCAACTAAAATAGACAGGTTAAATTAAATCTGACTTTTAACTTTTTCCTTTGGCGAACTTTGCGCCTTTGCGGGAAATCTTTTCTAAAAACCGTTTCCCGCAAAGGCGCAAAGTTCGTTAAGGGAAAATTAGATTTTTAATTATCTTTGTTTATTGCCTGAGCGCATAATCAAATTTTTTATGAATATTCTCGATAAATTCAGACTCGACGGCAAAATCGCGCTCGTGACGGGCGCATCGGTCGGACTCGGACAGGGCATCGCCGTTGCGCTTGCCGAAGCGGGCGCGGATGTCGCGTGTCATTGCCATTTCGACGGGGAAGCCGATAAGACAGTGGCGATAATCGAAAAGCTCGGACGAAAAGCCGTGTCAATTTCCGGCGATATGTCCGACAAAGACGCGCCGAAAAATATCGCGGCACAGACAATCGAAAAATTCGGACGCATTGATATTCTGGTCAACAATGCCGGAATGATTCGCCGCACTCCGGCGGTTGATTTTTCCGAAGAAGACTGGACGACCGTTCTCGAAGTCAATCTGTCGAGCGTCTTTCGCCTGTCACAGGCAGCCGGCAAAAATATGATCGAAAACGGCGGCGGCAAAATCGTCAACATCGCGTCGCTGCTCTCGTTTCAGGGCGGAATTACCGTTCCGGCTTATACCGCTTCAAAATCGGGAGTAGCCGGATTAACCAAAGCCTTCGCCAACGAATGGGCGAAAAATAACATTAACGTCAACGCCATCGCGCCGGGATATATGGCGACCAATAACACGACCGCGCTCCGTGCCGATGAAACGCGCAACCGGCAGATTTTGGAAAGAATTCCCGCCGGACGCTGGGGAACGCCGCAGGATTTAGCGGGCGCGGCGGTCTTTTTATCTTCGGCGGCAAGCGATTATTTGCAGGGACATATTCTCGTGGTTGACGGCGGCTGGATGGCTCGGTAAATTATTCTGAAATGGAATTAAATATCAGGAAAAAAGACGAGTGCCGTTGGGATTTAATCAGTTTGGGCGAACTTCTTTTGCGGTTTTGTCCGGGCGAATCGCGCATCCAAACGGCAAATTCTTTTACCGTTTACGACGGCGGCGGCGAATATAATGTCGCCCGAAATCTGGCTGGCTGTTTTCGCCAAAATACGGCGATTGTTACTGCGCTGGCTGATAATCAACTCGGCAGACTCGCTGAAAACCTCGCCCGTAAAGGCGGCGTTGATGTCTCTCAAATCAGGTGGCGCGACGCGGATGAATTTCGCAACGGGCTTTATTTTATCGAACGCGGTTTCGGCAATCGTCCGGCGGCTTCCGTCTTTGACCGTGCAAATACGGCGATTTCAAACATCGAAACGGGTGCGACTGGCAGCAAATCACTTCGCAAACGCGCTGGCTGCACACCGGCGGCGTTCTCACGGGACTTTCCGAAACAACCGCCGAAACCGCGCTCGAAGCGATGAAGGCGGCGCAGGCAAACGGCGCAATTGTCTCGTATGATTTGAATTACCGCGATTCTTTATGGCGCAGAAAAGGCGGCAAAACCGCCGCCAATAATCTCAATCGAGAGATGTTAAAGTTTGCCGATGTCGTATTCGGTCTCTTCGATTTCGACGCGCGATTGTCGGTTTACGACGAAAACGATTTCAAACGCGCCGCCGATAAAATGAACGAAGACTTTCCCCTTTTAAAAGTGATCGCCTCGACTCTGCGCGAAGTCCGCTCGGCAACACGCCACGATCTCAGCGGCATAATTTGGCACGACGGCGAAATTTTCAAAGCAAAAGAATACCAAGACTGCGAAATTTTCGACCGCATCGGCAGCGGCGATGCCTTCGCCTCAGGCGTGATTTACGGCTTACTGCAAAACAAATCCACGCAATTCACCATTGACTGCGCCGCCGCCTGCGGCGTTCTGGCAATGACAACCGCAGGCGACAACTTGCAAGTTTCCGCCGAAGAAGTCGAAAACTTAATGCAAGGCACAGGCGCAATCGTCAAACGATAAATCATCAAATTATAAGTGGAAAGTAAAATAAAATATTGGTAACGATTAGCCGTAAAAAGTAAAAAGGCGCAAAAAAGATTTTTCGTAATTTCTTTTTTGCGCCTTTTTCGCTTTCTATACTGTTTAATCATCAACGAACATAAATATTCGGCAGCGGCACGTCGGTCGAGTTGCCGAAGTTGCCGTAGCCGATCTGTCCGTTGCTGCTTTGGACGATATACCAGAAACCGTTTGACGGGCGATAAACGGCGACATCCGCGCTGCCGTCGCCGTCGTAATCCGCCGTGACGGGTTTATCGCCTGCGATGCCCCAGTTGACTGCTGCAAATGAACCGTTTGAGCTGTTTATGCGATACCAGTTGGAAGTTGACGGGCGGAAAACTGCAATGTCGGTCTTGCCGTCAGCGTCGTAATCAGCCGGAACGATCAAATCTTCCGCCGCGCCGAAACCGACGAAGGTAAATTGTAAATTGGAAGAATTGACGATATACCAAACTCCGTTTGACGGGCGGTAAACGGCGAGATCAGCCTTGCCGTCGCCGTCAAAATCGCCGATGGCGGGTTTGTCCCCGTTCGTTCCCCAATTATTGGCGACGAATGCGCCGTTGGAAGAATTCAGGCGATACCAGACACCGTTCGAGGGACGAAACAGATTGATGTCGGCTTTGCCGTCGCCGTCGTAATCGGCGGGGACGGGAATGTCTTCGGCTGAACCGAAATTGACGGTGTAAGACTGCCCGTCGGAAGATCGGCGGATATTCCAGTTGCCCGTCGAAGGACTGTAAGCGGCGATGTCGGTGCGCCCGTCGCCGTCAAAATCGGCGGGCGCGGGTTTGTCGGCAGATTGACCGAGTTGAAACAATCCGAAACCGCTCGTCGTCTGCTGAAGATACCAGGTCGAGTTGGACGGGCGAAAGACCGAGAAATCGGTTTTCTTGTCGGCATCGAAATCGAACGTCGGCTTGATCGGCACGGCAACATCAATATCAATGTCGAACATTCCGCGTCCGTGCGTGGCAATTCGCAGTTTGCGCGTGGTCGCATTGGTGATCGCCATATCGAAGACGGCAACGCGCGGCAGTCCGGTGCCGAACGGGAACCAATTTGCGCCGCCGTCGGTCGAAGCGTAAACGCCGATGTCTGTTCCGGCGTAGAGTTTATTCGAGTTTTTCGGATCAACGATAAACGCGCTGACCGGAATCAGCGGAACCGTATTTGCGCCCGTGCCGTTGATATTCGTCCACGTCGGCGCAGCGGCGTTGAGATTAGTAGTTTTATAGATATTCGATAAATTAAACGCCGAAAGCGTCACATAAGCCGTCGTCGAATTATTCGGATCAATGACGGCGCGGGCGATATAACCGCTCGGCACGGCGTTGCCGGTGTCGAGATTGGTGAGCGTCGCGCTGCCCGTCGTCGTCCCGTAAAGACCGCCGTTCGCCAAACCGACGATTCTGACGTTATCGCTCTGCGGCGAAATTCCAATCGCGCTTAACGGAACGCCGGATTCAATCGGAGCCTGACTGACAACCGTGTGAGACGTGCCGGCATCAGCCGAACGATAGAGTCTGTCCGAACCGTAATAAATCGAATTCGGATTGCCCGGTCCCTGTTCGAGCGGCGCGTAAAATAAAATCGCCGTGTCGTTGCAGTTAATACCGTTTGCCGGGGTCGTGCCGTTGCATCCGCGAAAAGACCAGCCTGCCGAAACGGTCGCCCGTGTTGCATAACCGACGACGCTGTTCAGTTGATTAAAATAAGTGTGATACATCCGCACATTGGTCGTGTCGGTCGCATTCTGGTCAATCACCGTGTAACCGCCGTCGCCGCCGTCGGAGCGTGTCCAAGCCTGCGCCGGACTGAAAAATTCCGTGCCGTTGTCCTGCGTTCCGCCGATGGCGAGATACGGATCGGTCGGATGAACCGCAACGCTCATAAACTGGGTTGCGGAAAACTGAGAATTATTAAGGGAAGCCCAGCTTGTGCCGGAATTGGTTGATTTATAGATGCCGCCGTCGCTGCCGAAATAGATGACCGACGGATTGGAAGGCGCGACTGCGATGACGTGCGAATCAACGTGCAGACCCGACGCGCTGCTCGTAAAAGATGCTCCGCTGTCGTTTGAAATCGAGAAGACGACCGACGGTGCGCCGCCGAGATAAACCCGACCGGCATTGGTCGGATCAACCGCCACGGTCAAATCGTAGAAACATTGCGGCGTGCAGAAATCGTTGTCAATCTGCTGCGTAAAATTTAATCCGCCGTTAATTGATTTTAAAACTCTGCCGCCCAAGTTTCCGGTCGCCGCGTAAAAAGTCGCGTTAGCGTCGCCGTTCGGATGAATCGCCGCGAAAGTCGTTGTCAGTTCGCTGGTCGAAGACGAATTGAAAACTTCGGACTGCGTAAAAGTCGGCGTTGCCGAAAGCGCGTTGTCCGTGCGATAAATGCCGCCGACACCGCTCGCCGCGACGATCCCGGCAACCAGCACATTGGCATTCGCCGGATCAATCGCAATATCACGAACGCTGGCGTTGGTGTTCGCCGCTAATCCGGTTAATTTCTCGAAAATCGGAGATGCGCCGTTGGCATTGGTCGAACGATAAATTCCTCTGGACGGCAAGACGGGATTGGAGATACCGGAAATTCCGGCGAGACCGGAAGTGATGGCGACAAAAATCGTGTTCGGATCGGTCGGACTGACAACGATGCGGCTGACGGCGCGTCCGGTAAAAGTATCGGCGTTGGCAGAAGTTTTATTGAGCGGTCCGGTCAAGGTTGCCGTCGTGCTTGCGTTATTAATGCGGTAAACACCAACGCCGAAGAAAGAATCGAGTGAAAAATTAGATTCGCCCGTGCCGACATAGACGGTTTCGGGATTGGACGGCGAAATCGCAATCGCGCCGATTGCCAGACTCTGTGCGCTATCCATCAACGCCGTCCAGTTCGTGCCGCCGTCGGTCGAACGATACAAACCGCCCTGCGCCGCGCCGACGTAAACGATATTCGGATTTGTCGGGTGAACCGCAATCGAAACGACGCGCCCCGACCAAGGGAAACTGCCGTTCGGAATCGGCGCGGGACCGATTGGTGTCCAACTGCTCAAAAGAAGATTCTGCTCGCCGATGCGACCGCTTCGCGCCATCGCCGCTTTCTGTTTATCCATTTTGACAATGGCATTCGGGCGCAGATGCGGATCAACTTCGGTATCTTCGCTGAGACCTCTCAGCCGTCCGAAGAACTTTGCACGTTCCTCTAAAAATCCTTCCTTCTCGGCGGATTCGGTTTCTTCGGTCATCCCGTCTCTGTCCTGAAAGATGGCGGGAAGGTCGGGATCACGTTCAAATATAAACGTGCGAATCTCCGCCAGAGCGGTCGAGAGAGGCGACCAGTAAACGAAGGTTAAAATTAATGTAAACGAAAGAGCGGTTGCGAAAACGATTTTTTTCATTGTAAATCTCCCCGTGATTTTTTTGTTTGAATAGCGAAAGAATTTATTGTAATGGATACAACATAGCTTTTTCAAGGATTTTTCATCGGCGCAATCGGTTTTGCCGCCGGAAAACACGATTATTCAGCATCTAAAGTTGAAATCGGTTTTCGGCGCACGATCTGACAATCCGTCTTTTTTTAGACTGTTTCAAATCGGCGGCATCTGCAAAAATTATTGAAAAATCCTTAACCGAATGACGTTCAAAACTTCCCGCATTTGCCTTAAATTTTTCGTAAAGGTATTATTGTTTTTCATTTCTCGGAGGAAATTCTAAACATAATGGTTGAAAAAGGCGTAGAAATCGCACCCGCCAGCGGGAAACTCGGTATTTTGCTCGTCGGACTCGGCGCGGTCAGCACGACGTTTGTCGCGGGCGTGGAAGCAATTCGCAAGGGAACGGCTGAACCGATTGGTTCATTAACACAGATGGGAACGGTTCGTTTGGGCAAACGCACCGATAATCGTTCGCCGAAAATTAAAGATTTCGTGCCGCTTGCCGCGCTCGAAGATGTCGTGTTCGGCGCGTGGGATATTTTCCCCGATTCGGCTTATGACGCGGCGATGCACGCCGGGGTTTTGGAAAAATCGCTCGTCGAAGATTTGCGCGAACAGCTCGATTCTTTGAAACCGATGCCCGCCGTTTTTAATCAAAATTATGTTAAGCGATTAAACGGCACGAACGTCAAAGAAGGCAGGAACAAAATGGAACTTGCCGAACAATTGATGGCGGACATCGCTAAATTCAAGGAAGAAAAAGGCTGCGAACGGCTGGTTATCGTCTGGGCGGCTTCGACCGAAATTTATCTCGAACAGTCGGACATTCACCAAACCATCGAAGCGTTTGAAAAAGCGATGTATGACAACGACGAACGCATCGCGCCTTCGATGATTTATGCTTACGCGGCGATCAAATCGAACGTCCCGTTTGCCAACGGCGCACCGAACCTGTCGTGCGATATTCCGGCTCTGACGAAACTCGCCGAAGATTTAGGCGTGCCGATCTGCGGCAAAGACTTTAAAACCGGGCAGACTTTGATGAAAACGATTCTCGCGCCGGGACTCAAATCCAGAATGCTCGGCTTGGACGGCTGGTATTCGACCAATATTCTGGGCAACCGCGACGGCGAAGTTTTGGACGACCCGGAAAATTTCAAAACCAAAGAAGAATCGAAACTCTCGGTTTTAGAGCATATTTTGCAGCCCGACGTTTACCCGACGCTCTACAAAGATTTTTCGCACGTCGTCCGCATCAACTATTATCCGCCGCGCGGCGACAACAAAGAAGGTTGGGACGCGATTGATATTTTCGGCTGGCTCGGCTACAAAATGCAGATCAAAATTGATTTCCTCTGCCGCGATTCGATTCTCGCCGCGCCGCTCGTGTTAGACCTCGCGCTCTTTATGGATTTGGCGCAGCGGGCGAAAATGAAGGGCATTCAGGAATGGCTTTCGTTCTATTTCAAAGCCCCGCAAACCGCGCCCGGACTTTATCCCGAACACGATATTTTTATCCAGTTGATGAAACTCAAAAACACGCTCCGTCATTTACAGGGCGAAGATTTGATTACGCATCTCGGCTTGGAATATTACGACTAAAAATTAGGAATTATCAGTAAAACCGGCAGTTTTATCAATCAAAATCGATTGTAAAACTGCCGTTTGCCGTTTATTTTTTTGACGGTTTAATTATCTATCCGAGCGAAACTTTGAGAGCGTAATCAACTGCCGGATGTCCGGTCACATAGATATAATAGTCGCCGGTCGCCGAAATTTTGGCAGACCAGTTTTTGCCGTCGTAGGTTTCTCTGCCGCCTTCGACGACATCGCCGGCAAAAAAATCGCCTGATTTGCTGACGACGAAAGCGGCGGTTTTGTCGCCTTTACCTTTCCAGCTAATCTGAACTCTGAGCCTTTGACCTCGGCGGACGCGGATCACATAACTGTCGTGCGATTCGCCGCCGACCGTGCCTTTGACTGTCGCCGGACTTTTCAAGCGTTTTTTCGGTGTCGAATCAGTCTGCGCGTTCGCAGCAGCGGCGGCGAAAAGCACAACGAGGACGGCAAAAAAAGTAACGCAGATTTTGGTTATGGATTTTGAAATGTTCATTTTATTTTTCCTCACACTATTTTGATAATCAACTTGAAACGGTGCGCCGCTAATATGGAATTTTTCATTCCAACTGACTAAACGATTTTCTGCGGGATAAAAGGTCATTCCGCGAAAAAGTATTTCCCGTTTAGGAATGACGCAGAATTGCACAAAGCAAAACATTGACGTTTAGCGACGCGCTTGCCCGAAATCACGGGTGACAATCAAGCCGGTCGCTAAACGATAAACGTATTTTATTTTGACCTGATTTTTGTTCTATAATCCGTCTAACCAATTTCCCGTAAAATTTATGGAAGATGACATTTCGCATCAGATTACGCTGCTGCTGATTGATTGGAGCAAAGGCGATGAATATGCGCTCGAACAGCTAATGCCGCTCGTTTATGAAGAACTGCGGCAGATGGCGCGGCGTTATATGAGACAGCAGCCTTCGGAACACACGCTGCAAACAACCGAACTGATTCACGAAGCGTATCTAAAACTGGCTGCCCGCGAAGAGCAGAATTGGCAGAATCGGGCGCATTTTTTCGGCGTGGCGGCAAAAGCGATGCGGCATATTCTGGTTGATTATGCGCGTGCCAAACAGAGAGGCAAACGCGGCGGCGCGGCGGAAAAAGTCGTTTTGGAAGAAAATCTCGTCGCTTCGGCGCAGCGTCCCGACGAAATCGTTGCGCTCGACGATGCGCTCAAACGTCTGGCTTTGCTTGACGAACGAAAAAGCCGCGTCGTCGAAATGAAATTCTTCGGCGGCTTAGTCATCGAAGAAATCGCCGCCGTCCTGAAAATCTCGCCGGAAACCGTCAAACGCGACTGGAGTTTTGCGCGAACGTGGCTCTTGCGCGAACTGTCGGGCGCGAAATAATTAATGTGAAGAAAATGGACGCGGACAAACGCGGATTAAGCGGATTTCCGCTGATATGATGGTAAAAGACGGACAAGTGCGGACTACCCAATCGGGGGTTGGCAATCAATCAATTTGCCATTCCGATTGAAGACCGCATTCAACCGGCAGAATTACACTCATTTATACAAAATTTCTGACACCCTCGTTCATATAAAAATTTCGTATAATACGAATTGAGCGAAATTCTCGAAAATTGCTTTTTGACTTAAAATCGCTTGCTTTTTCTGCTCTCCGTGCCTTAATCATTTTACACATTATGAAAATTTTAACTGTCAACGATGCAAAGCCTTTATCAATCGTTGAAAGACAAAAACTTAACGCTTACCGGCGGGCGGCGAATTATTTGTCGGTCGGGCAGATTTATTTGCTCGACAATGCGCTGCTGCGTGAGCCTTTGACGATCAAACACGTCAAACCGCGACTTTTGGGATATTGGGGAACGACACCGGGATTGAATTTTATTTACGCGCATCTGAACCGTGTAATTAAACGCGACGATTTGAATGTCATTTATATTTGCGGTTTGGGACACGGCGGACTCGGAAGTTTATCCGAACATTTCGCAGGACGCGGCGGGAATGCAGAAATTGTTCAAACAGTTTTCGTTTCCCGGCGGCATTCCGTCGCACGTCGTTCACGAAGGCGGCGAACTCGGCTATGCGCTGACACACGCTTACGGCGCGGTTTTTGATAATCCCGACTTGATTGCGGCGTGCGTCATCGGCGACGGCGAAGCGGAAACGGGCGCACTCGCGGCAAGTTGGCATTCAAACAAATTTATCAATCCGGCGCGTGACGGAATGGTTTTGCCGATTCTGCATTTGAACGGTTACAAGATTGCGAATCCGACGATTTTAGCGCGGCTGAGTCATGAAGAATTGACGAATCTGATGCTCGGCTGCGGTCATAAACCGTATTTTGTCGAAGGCGATGATCCGACAGAAATGCACGGGAAAATGGCGGAAACGCTCGACGCGGTTTTGGCGGAAATTAAAGACATTCAAAACGATGTGCGAACCAATGGATTTACGACGCGCCCGGTTTATCCGATGATCGTTTTGCGCTCACCCAAAGGCTGGACGGGACCGAAAATCGTTGACGGGCAACAGGTCGAAGGCACGTTTCGCTCGCATCAAGTTCCGCTTGCCGAATTGCAGTCGAAACCCGAACATCTGCGGATGCTCGAAGAATGGATGCGTTCGTATAAACCCGAAGAATTATTTGACGAAAACGTCGTGTTTATTGATGAATTGCGTAATCTCGCGCCTGTCGCTGCAATTTCTCGATATGGACGCGGCGGCGAAACACTGCGCGGCGGGCGCGGGCATCTGGCAATGGGCGGGCAATGATGAAACGAGCGAGCCGGATTTGGTTTACGCCTGCGCGGGCGACGTTCCGACGCTCGAAGTTTTAGCCGCAACCGTCATTCTGCGGCAGGAATTTCCCGAACTGAAAATCCGCGTCGTCAACGTCGTCAATCTGATGAAATTACAACCCGAAAAAGAACATCCGCACGGACTCTCCGACGCGGATTTCGACGCGCTGTTCACCACAGACAAACCCGTCATTTTCGCCTTTCACGGCTACCCGTGGCTGATTCACCGCCTGACCTACCGCCGCACCAATCACGCGCAATTCCACGTTCGCGGCTACAAGGAAGAAGGCACGACGACCACGCCGTTCGATATGGTCGTCCTCAACAATCTCGACCGCTTTCACCTCGTCATAGATGCCGTCGAGCGCGTCCCTGACTTGCAAAAAATCGGCGATGCCGTCCGCCAAAAAATGCGCGACAAACTCATCGAACACAAAGCCTACATCAACAAACACGACGACGACCTGCCGGAAATCCGCGATTGGAAATGGAATGTTTAGAATTTGTTTGAATTGTCACGTTTTTTGGGGTTGTATTTTAAGAGTTGAATAAATGACCATTTTTTACTTCTTGAAGGCAATTATAAATGACAAGATTGAATTGGTCATCACAGTCAAGTTTTTAACCTTAGGAGAAAGCTAAAGATTCTGAAAAGTTATAATTTTTAATCTCTTATAGACAATTCATTTATTTTGACTATTACCAATCCCAAAACTAGAGTTTAGTGACAATTTCCTAAGTGTCAAAAAAACCATTAAAACAGCCTTCAGAAACCTTTATTGTATAAGGCATATTGATTGTAATTTTGTAGTGTCAGCAAACTATATGGGTTCGGCATTTTGATTTGGCTCATTTCGGCATTTTAGTGTCCAAGCCATAAATATAGGCTTTTCAAGTGTTTACCGTAGTCGGCAATGATTTCGACACTTCGTGGAAATTTTTATTAAAAAGAGCTGTAACTACTTTGTCTACTGCTTTTAATGCCTGTCCAACTAAAATGCCGAAATGAGCCAATTGTAGCTGCCGAAATCAAACTATAGTTTGCTGACAGATTAATCAAGACTTATTACCTTTCGTAAGGTTGTGTGATTTTGATCTCTTAACAGAAGTCTTAGCCAAAAGATGAAAGGAAATTGATTGATTAAGGATCACTTGCTTTCATCTTTTAATTATCAAAAATAGTTATTTATACATGCGAAATCATCCTAAAACGCCTTTATCATCATAAAAAACATTTTTTTTGTAATATTTCTTCTGTTTTTGTCATATATAGATAGAGGTTTTTTATTTATCTACTTTAAAAATCAATGAAGCGAGTTGTTTTACTTTTTAATTAGAAAATGGAAAGGAGCAAAAAATGAAACTAAAATCAAAATTATTACATTTTTATTTACTTTTACTCATAACTCTTCATTTAGCTGTTTATTCAGAGGCTGGCACACTATTTTGTCCAAAGTCCGATGTCACCGGCTTTGAGCAAGAACATCGAAATGGGAATCTGTATGTCGGAAGTTCGACTCAGACTAATAAGGGGCTTGAATTTTATGTTACGGCAAAAGACGATACCCTTTTTCTGCAATCGAATTTTCAACCTTCCGATGCTCACTATCCCTATAAATTGGTAACCGACGAAAATTTCCTTGACTTAAAATTCCTCGCAGAGAATCTAATGTCAGTTCTTGGTCATGAGAATTTACCGAGTGGGTTTGATACCGCATATTCTAAAGATGCTTATTTGTATTATGACATTGATTTATTAAGCCACCCGCGATTCAAGAACTTGAATCTTCAAAAGACTCACAATGTCTATTTTGTAAACAATAGCGGTGAGAAATGGCTGCTAAAGTCTATCGAAAATCAACGCTACCTTGAGATAACAGAAAACATTTCGCTCAAGATTCCCTCATTAGATGTAAAAAAAGCTAGTTTCGGAAAAGACTTGCAAAGTTTGGTTGGAAATCTTGAATCATCTTTTGATAAAAACAACCTTAAACTTTTAGCAATTGTTAACGATCTTGATACGCAAGAAGCAATATCCAACAAGTTACCTGCAAATAATGCAATCAACCTAAAGTCCCATACAATCGAGGATTTTAGACAAGTATTTAAGGAAAACAAAGGCTCACGAATTTTCTTATTGGGGCATTTTGATTCTCAGAAAAAGCTGTTTGTCGCAACGGACGAGTTTGACAAACCCATCGCTGAATTAAAGTTTGAAGAGCTTGAAAAGATTGCCCGCGAATATGATATTCGACTTTATCCGTTTGGATGCGAAACCGGTAAGAATCATGACACAAACGGCACTCTGCAAAAATTTAATAGTGTTGATGCCGTCAACAGAATGCAAGAAGCATTAAATACTTCTTCGTGGAAAGAGTTTTTTAGGTTATTAGGACAGGATGATTTGGAATTTGTTGTGACCAATTCATTTGTCGAAAATAGTGAAACCGTAATTGATCTTGACATAATCAAACGAGGAGGTAATGGAAAACCGCCGAGAAAAGTTGGAAGTATCCGAATCAGTAATCAAGGGCTTCGGTCAATCAGCCAAAGCAATTCCTCGCAAATTCCGGTTAATCCGTGTCTCAGTAATTCCAACAATTATTCGACAAACGCAAACTGCAACGGCAATGCTACAATGAACGGAATTCGACGATATGATGCTGAAGAAAACACTAAATGGGATTTATCAACTTGGATATTTCCCTTGTTTATACTGGTGTTGCTGATTATTGGCGGAACAATTGGATTTATTATTCACAAAATAAACTAAGAGGTATTTATGAGTCAAGCAGTTCAAATTAATGGAATTATCGGCTTACTGAGTAAGTTTTCTCCGTCTGTCATCGAAAGCCTACAGACTAACCATCCTGAATTCAAAGACTTATTGAAAACGGGAACCACAATGAAAATAGGCGAGCCGCGTGTGGAACAGGATAACGTATCCTACCAAAAGTTTCTTGCCCAAGTATCTATCGAAGGAATGAAGGAATCTCTTAAGTTATGTGATCAAGTGATTCCGAAAATTAAAAGTAAACTGTTATTTTCAGGCAAACTTAAATTTTTTGCTCAAATAATTACAGTGGTCGCCGGTGCCTCGATTTTCACTTTATTAACACAGTCTGAGAATTACGCTCAGATTGCGAAATATGTCTCAGCAGGTTTGGTTTTAGTAGCAACCCTTTTACCTTTATCTGCAAAGTATATTGAAGGTGGTTTCGCCGAAGGCACTGACAATCTGTCCAAATCATATGAAGAGCTAGTCGATTTCAGACTTCAGGCTGCACAGATTTTGCCGATGATCGAGTTCTGTCTCAAGAGTAATTTTTTAGGACCGATAACTGAATTGACAGAAAAGTCGAATGTTCTGTCAGTTAATATCAGAAATACCATTCAGAAAAAGACTTCGTTTCTATAAAAAGTATTTAGCTTTTGAAACCACATTTTTAAAGATTGCACGGCGATACAAAAAGCGAATGAATATCTTGGTGCTAAATTGCGGCAGTTCGTCGCTCAAATTTCAATTGATTGCGACCGATTTGGAGCGCATCGCGGCTAATTCCGATCAGCGACTTGCACACGGGCAGATCGAGCGCATCGGCGGCGCGGCGATTATTACTTTTACTGCCGAAGGAAATTCGCCGCAGCGTTCAGCCGCGCCGGTTAAGGATATTCGTTCGGCGGTCGAGATGGTCGTCAGGTGGATTGCGTCGGATGCGTCGGGCATTGACGAAATTAAGACTCTCGCCGACATCCACGTCGTCAGGAAAGCTAATCCTCTTCGTCCACATCATCGAACATTGTGCCGCTATACGCTCCGCGCACATAAAGGATTTCCACGGTATTATCTTCAACGACAAACAAAGCGCAATAACGGTCAATGACAAGCTGACGAATGGTAATATCCAACTCCTTACTTTCAGGAGCTATCGGACAGGCTTCGGGAAATTGCGACAGGCGTTTTTACCGATTGAAACTGAATTTTCACCACGAACTGTCAAAGAGCCGATAAATTAAGAAGCAGTTTTCCGTTGCGTCTCTCTTTCCAAAGCCTCATCAAGCAAGACTTGAGAAACCCGAAAATTTGTTTTCTTTAATTTATCGAAAGCCGCCGACAGTTCGATGAGGTTTTTGATAGATGCTAATTCTAAAATGTTCAAAGTTCCCGCCACGCTCAAACCCCGTTCGATTGCCGCAAGTCTTGCTTTTCTATCATCAATCAAAACTAAATCGGCATTAATTTCTTTAGCCAACGAAATGGCTTCACATTCGCCTGCTCCAAGCGCAATCGTTGCATCAATCACGGAAGTTGTCCGCCGTTCCAACCAAGTCGGATTTGTCGCCAGCCACGTTCTTACCTTGTGCGGGGCTTCAACTCTTTGTAATTCGGATAAGACAGTTTGCGGGGAAATAATTGTTCCAAAAAGTGTCGGAAGTAATTCTATTTCATCAATCAGCACTAAATAATTGATTGGTGATGTGTCGGAAATAACAATCATTTAGGAAAGAATTCTTAGAAGTGTGTCAGTATCGGCTTTAAGGTCTTGGCTTGTTATCAAAGATGAAATTCCTCTTTTTTTGAGAAAGCCGTCGGCATCATTGATAGACAGATTCAGTATTTCGGCTACTTCGCCCAAACTTAAAATGCCGGAGCGATAGCCTTCAACCGCCAACGCTTCCTGCGCCGTTCGCTCCAGCCTCGTTCCCAGTTCGGCTTGCAAATGCTGATGTATTCGGTTTGGTAAGGCAATAGTTAATGATGACACCGCGTTTTATATCCTCCAGCTTTATAATAGACCTCTTGCATAAGTAATTTAATGACCGATTTCGTAATTATACAATCCGGCAATCAAGTTGAATCGCAATCCGAAGCGGCGGCGGCGATTGCGATACCGTTCCGAGATAATGCGAAAGATTTTCAGATGCCGAATCACGTTCTCGACCAGAATTCTGCGCCGCGACAATTGACGGTTGGCGCGGCATTGGTCTTCGCTCAACTGCTTGCCTTTCGGCTTTTTGAGCGGCGTTTGCGAGTTTTCGTGAATCTTTTGCAAGCCCTGATAACCGGCATCGCCGAGCAGACAAATGTTTTCGGCAATTGCCAACGCGCTCTGTTTGAACATCGCAAAATCGTGCGTTTTGCCGTTTCTCTGTGCCGTGCAAATAACTCGGCGCGTCGCCCGATCAATGACAATCTGCGTTTTTATCGTGTGCCGCTTTTTCTTGCCCGAATAGTACCGCTTTTGTTTTTTTTCGGACGTTCAATCGGTGTTTCGGTAACATCGACAATAATAAATTCAAAACTGTTTTCACTTTCACGCAACACTTTTTTGCCGGGTAATTTCAAGTCGTTACAATTTTTGAGCAGGTTTTCGA
The DNA here is from genome assembly GCA_965247235.1 of Pyrinomonadaceae bacterium. Lineage (GTDB taxonomy): Bacteria > Acidobacteriota > Blastocatellia > Pyrinomonadales > Pyrinomonadaceae. The sequence continues at coordinate 2,698,428 of OZ252004.1, read as the reverse complement.
TTTTGACAATGGTGCGTGAAACCGTTGCTTCGGACAATTGCCAGCGTTTGGCAAGATGGAACTGCGTTGGGTATTCGCGCCAGTATTCAAGCGTCAGCAACACTTGGTCGGCAACCGACAATTTGCACGGTCTGCCCGACTTTTTCTGTACGCGGCGCAGTTCATCACGGACAAATCCGCAAATTTTAATAAAAGTGTCGGGTTTGACACCACAATATCGTTTGAATAATTCAGGCGAAAGCGATTCAATTTGTTCAAAACTCATCAAATTATTGATGAGCGAAAACGCTTTCATTGTCAAATAACTTATGCAAGAGGTCTAATATCTCAAGAATCAAAAAAAGTATTCTTTTTACAGTTTGAAGCCGTGTTTTTCGGCAAGTTCTTGGAAAACTTCTTCTATTGGCACACCCTTTTCGCCTTCATCAAAACTCTTGAGACGCTCCCGCAAAACGGCAACGGTTTCGGCGCGTTCTTTTGCCTCAACCAATTTTTGATAGCTTTCGGCATCCTGCACGACGACCTCGGCTTTACCGTTGACGGTCAGCACGACCGGCTCTTTCGTCGCCTTAATTTGCTTGATGATTTTTGAAGCATCTCTTTTGAAAACGCTCAGAGATTGTATATCACGCACAACATTCATATTTTTACACCTCAACTTTAACAGAGCCGAATTAAGCTCTTAATTTGATGTTATTTCGATAATGAATTTGAGTCAATAGTCTTTTTGCTGTTGGTCAATCGGTTGAACTGTCTAATTTAATATTTGTCGAATCGTCGAAATATAAAAACTCATCAAACACAAACGACGATCTGACGGAAATCCGTGATTGGAAATGGAGTGTTTAGAATTCGGTGAAAACAGTATAATTTCTTAAAACTGACAAAAATTTCTTAAAACCAATATCAAACGAAGATTAATCCTCATTGCTATCTTTAGTCTGTAGCACTTTAGAATACATCCTTTATTCTTAATATGTGAATAATAAGGCATTAGCAATTGATGTGGGAGCAATGGTTAGACAACTTCGACTTGCGGCAAATATGTCGCAAGAGGAATTTGCTGATCGTTGCGGTGTGCATAGAACTTATATAGGTTCTATTGAGCGGGGAGAAAAAGCCATAACTCTTGAAACTGCACAAAAAATTGTTGATGCTCTTAATATTTCCTTATCGCAATTCTTCCAAAAATTGGAGGAAAACTCTAACTAATGCTCACCGAAGAAAATTACTTTGCTATAAGGTCAGAATTGATCAGCAATGAATTAGCTCAAATCGTTGCAATCGAGCGTCAATATATGAACTTTCTGGTTGACGTAACACTTCGAGCCGCCGACAGTATTTACACCGATTTTTGTCAAGTTACAGAACTAATGCCGTTTTCGATTAATTATCCGCCCAGACAAAGAGGACGTGCGCCTTCCGGTTCTTCGATTCCTTGGAGCGAAGTCGGTGAAAAAGCAATTAGTCAAAATTTGGTTCGCGCTCTCACATTAACCGACCCGTCAATTACTTTTCCGGGTTTACCGCTTGGCGGCGATATTAGATTCGCAACCGGAGATGCTTTGATTCATTTCGACGTAAAATTGACGGGACCAAATGACCGAGCTGATGAAATTGTGGCAAGTCCTCATCAAATTTCGGGCGATGGCATAAAATGGGAAAATAACGGAGTCGTCAATTCACCCACAACTGTTACAGGTGCAAGAGCGAGTATGATTTTTCAGCCTGAGCTTCCGCCTTTTTATGTCTTGAATAAACAAACTTTGGTTTGTCTGACCTATTTTCTAAAAGCTGTTTATGAGGTTAAAAGCATCGGAGATCAACCGTTGAAATAACTGGAAGTGGCTTGTGTTCCAAACGGCTTGTTAATGTTTGACAGTCCGCAATTTGCTAAAACGCCGGGCTTGCTGATTCCGGGTAAAGATGAGCAAACTTATTTGAAAAAACGAACGCGGGTGAGGTTAGAGCCGTTAGCAAACTTACACGATTGGCGGTGCATTCAAATTGTAAAAATTAATAATAAGTGGGTTACACGCGCTCGAAATCAAGGAGAACAGTTAAATCTTATACAGTAAAGTTGGTTGATGTCCGTTTGTGGCATATCTTGATTTGTTTGTTTTTTGCCCGTTTGGAGAGTGCCATTTTTGTCTTTCCTTTTCGCACGTTTCACGCGTTAAAGCAACATATTTCGGTTCTTTTTCAATGCCGATATAATTTCTGCCTTCTCTAATTGCGGCTACCGCTGTTGTTCCACTTCCCATAAAACAATCCAGAACGGTGTCATCTGGAAAAGTTAAAAGTTTGATAATTCTTCTTGGCAATTCCAAGGGGAATTTTGCTTCGTGGTCATTATTTGCTCTCACAGACGGAATTTGCCAAACCGCCCGCGAACCCCAAGAAGCCCATTCTTCAGATGTAAGTTTGCTTCGATCAACGATTGTCGTGCCGGGTTTCCAAAAGAAATAAAGGTATTCAAACTCATCAACGGCACGGTATGAAAGCGTTGACCATTTGGAATTTTCCCAAGCCGGGTCTTTCATCCAAATTCGTCGGTCATATAAATACAATTTAACCGCCGCTGCCGCCTCCTCGATAATATTTCCAACCAAATGCACTCGTGTCTGCGTGTTATGTTTTCCGCCTCTGATATTATTTCCGTTCAAACGTCGGTCAACGGTTTGCTCACTGCATCCGAGCAAAGCGGCAAGTTGATTTCTATTAAGGTTCGGATTAAGAGATTTCGCTTCCAGAACTTCTTCGCGTGTGATGGTGACTTTATGGCGACTGACATTCATTGCTTGAATACGCGGCATTGTTTCATCTTTAAAACAAAGTATGTCGGCGGTATTAATGACCAAAAAACCGCCCGGCTTTAAAACTGCGTAATGTAAGCCTATTACTTCTTGCAAAAGGCTAATCCATTCGTCATAAGAAATCCCTTTTTCATATTCTTTGCCGAGATGATAAGGCGGCGACCATAAACTGCAACTAATAGAGTCAGCTTCAATTTTTGGCAGAAATTCACGAGCATCGCCTTGATAAATTTCATTGATTTTTAACATTGAATTCATTTAATATTGTAAAATTTGTGCTACCTATAGATAGCATACAAAAAAAAATTAATGAAACATTGCAAAATAAAATCAGACGTAATTTAAAGAGGCTTGAATTCAAGTAAATGTGTAGAACCAAATGTTTTCAGCGCAACAGTATCATAAATTACCTGATTCTTTGTGCGCCAATACGATTGTTCGTGGTTAAATAACTCAACGACTTTTCAAAGATTACAAGGCGACACAAAAAGCGAATGTTTTTAACATTTTGATAGCGATTACAAAACAATATTGTGTAATCTATCTCGTCTATTGATGTTTTGACGACATAGACAATCAGCGTTGAAAGTTTTATTTTGAGTAATTTTCCAAAGGAAAGCAGTCGGAAGATTGTTTTTTTGAGTTAGCTGCCATTCTACACAACAGTTACCGACAGCAAATTTATTATGCAGCAATTTATAGTTTTAACGACAATCTTTTTCTCGTTTGTGTGTGCAGCCTTCGGACAGACGATTAAAAGAATTGACGGAACTAAATATGATGCGGACAGTCTGAACGCTAAAATTCAGTATTTGATGAAAACTGCCAATGTTTCAGGAGTTGCCGTGTCGGTTTTCAATGACAATAAACCTGTTTTCAGTAAGACTTACGGATTTGCGGATCTTCAAAAGAAAACTCCTTTCCAACCATCTTCTGAAATGTATGGAGCTTCCTTTTCCAAAATGGTATTTGCTTATATCGTGATGCAGTTTGTGCAGGAGAAAGTTATTGATTTAGACAAACCGCTGGTTGAGTATTTGTCGAAGCCTTTGCCCGAATATGTATTTAACAACAAACGAAGAGGCTATCAGGATTTGAAAGACGATGACCGTTATAAAAAAATAACGGCTCGAATGTGCCTGACGCATACGACGGGTTTTCCGAATTGGCGTTGGTTCGAGGCTGACAAAAAAATCAAATTTAAGTTTGATCCGGGAACTCGATACAGCTATTCGGGCGAAGGTCTGTATCTTCTGCAATTCGTGATCGAGCAAATCACCGGCAAAGACTATGAAACCATCTCACAGGAAAGAGTTTTTAAGCCTTTCGGGATGACGAATACCAGCCAAGTTTGGCAAACCCGTTTCGACTCGAATATTGCCTACGGACACAACGACAAAGGCGAGCCTTACGAACTGAATAAATGGAAAGATGCCAATGCGGGCGGCTCAATGACCACTACTTTGGAAGACTTTACCAAATTTTATACGGCACTGATAAATAGTAAAAGGCTTTTAAGAACGAGTTTCAGGGAAATGACAAGCACCCAAATTCGGATAAAAACAAGACGACAGTTCGGACCGCTGGCAAACATCGAAACTACAGACAACGACAACATCGAATTAGGTTACGGCTTGGGTGTCGGCACATTTAAGACTCCTTACGGCAGAGCATTTTTCAAAGAGGGACACGATGACGGTTGGGGACACTATTCGGTTTGCTTTCCCGACAAAAAAATTGCCATTGTGATTTTGACCAACAACGACAACGGGGAAAGCATCTTCAAGGAATTGCTGGCTTACGCAATCGGCGACACTTTTACGCCCTGGCAGTGGGAAAATTATATCCCGTATGACCAAGCTAAAAATCCGCCTGCAAACATTTTCCAAGTTACTACGGAAGACCTGAATAAATATTTAGGTGTTTATTCGAGCAAACAAATTTCGCTAAAAATTACTATTACCAAAAACGACAAAACTCTCATCGCCCAAGCTACGGGACAACCGATGCTACCACTGCAAGCAACGGCGAAAGATGTCTTCAAATATGACGAAGCAGGCGTGGTTTTAGAGTTTAATCCGCCGAATATGACAATGATTTTAAAGCAGGGCGGAGAAATTTACACTTTCACGAAAGAGTAAAAACTAACCGTCAGCAATATATTTCGGGCAAGTAGGAACTGCCGCAAGACGCTTCAACATTTGTCTGATATTTCGCTTCATTCCCGGAAGCAAGCGATAAATTCGGTTGATGAAATCTATCGTCTCGAAAATCCTAAAGCGGTTTAAAAGCAAATGAATATTTTGGTGCTGAATTGCGGCAGTTCGTCGCTCAAATTTCAATTGATTGCGACCGATTTGGAGCGCATCGGCGGCGCGGCTATTATCACATTACTTATAAATGCCAAAAATTGTATTTGTCATTCCAGTTGAATTTTTGACTTTGCGGGAAAGCTAAAGATTCCGAAAAATCGTAATTCAATAATACACATCAGACAAAATAGGTGTTTTGTCTGATAAAATTGAGTAACAATACCGACCGTTTTCGATGGCTTCCTTATGAGGTGGGTAAGTCAATTTTCTTCTACCTCATTTCTTGTTCCTAAAGCAGTCCTCGCCAACAAACCAACCCGAACGCATTCAACTAAGCAACGACGATTCCACGCGAAAACTCCAATGGCTAAAATGAGATAAACCCAGCCTAGATAAGTCAGAGTCGTAATGGTGTGGGCTTCGTCCGTTTGATAAATGAAGGCGAGCGTAAGCTGGACGAGAAAAAGCGTGAGCAAAATAACCGCACTCCGCAAACTAAGCCGCAGACAAACAATCAGGGCGACGGCGAAAAGCGATTGTGCAGCGGTTAAGAAAAACTCTTCGTGCTGGCGGGCATCGAGCGCGAGATGCCCGATGTGTCCCGCGCCGAACGAATAGGCGAGTGGAATCATCCCGACGAGCAACGTCCATTGATTGATTTTGTCGCTGATGAGTGCGGCGAGTGCAACGGTCGGACGCAAAGCGAGCGTAAAGAGAACGGCGATGATTATCTCCGGTGCTTCGCCAGCGAGCGGCGCGAGCCACTGAATCAGCAAAAATTGATTGATGCCGTGTGCCGCGCCGGTGTTAATCAATGCTTCGGCGAACGGTTCAGCCAAAGCGAAAATTGCGACGGCGGCGAAGGTTCCCAAAACAGCCATCACCAAATACTTTTGCCGCACCGGAAGTTCTTCTAAAGCCGCCGCCGGACCGACTTCCGTTTCTTCTTCTTCGTCGTCATCGTCGTCTTTCGGCAGTTTACTGACACGCCAAATATATGCGGCGAAAATTCCGGCGAAAATTAAAGTATCGAAAAGGTCAATCCGGTCTTTGAGCAGAATGACGAAAGAGTAAAGCGTCGGAATCAGAAGAAAAACAATTTCGATACTGTTTTCCGCTTTTAATTGAACGCCCTGTTTCCTGCTCCGCCACCAGAAAAGAAGGACAATCAGCGACCAAACCAAGCCGATTAAAAGGCGATTTGCGCCCGTCATATTGGCGGCGGCAAAACCGGCATACATCGAGCCGGGTTGCTTGCCCGCTTGATAGCTCAAATAAATATCAACGGCGTATTCGGGCAGAACGGTAATCAACGCCAGCACTGCGACTGCCAAGCCTTGCGAAACGTGACCTTCCGCCGCTTCCAAACCCCACGAAAGCAGAAATCCCGCGCCGAGCAGTGCGCCGAAAAAAATAAAAGTCGCGGCAAGCGGCGCAACCTGAATTCCGGCGAAACGGATGACAAGTCCGGGTAAAGTCGCCGCGATTGCCAAAGCCACATAAATAATAAATTTTTTCATAATTTAAAACCCTTGCGCGTTTTTTAAATAAATGTCTGGTCACAAATATTATTAGACAAAGCGATTTAACTGTCTAATTGCATATTTGTCGGATCGTCGAATTATAAAAAACTCAAAACCAAGCATTTCCAGCAGCACAAAATCAGAAATTACTTAATGTATATGTCTCCTGACGAATATTCGTGGTTAAATAAGCAGGTAAGCAAATGTAACAAGATACAATGTCGTTAGAAAGTAGAACAGGCTGTTAGTCTGTTGATCGCTTGAACCCGAACAGGCTGTCAGCCTGTTCTACTTTCATTATCCTACAAAACTTTTGCTCACCTGCTTAAATTTTTGACTTTGTAGAAAAGCTAAAAATTCCGAAAAATCGTAATTTTACAGGACTTTCGCTTTGAAGTTCTGAGTCCCGCCTTTAGGCGGCAAACCGCCAGCGAAGCGCGGCGCGGAAGCCGCCTAAAGGCGGGACTCAGAACGCGCAGAAACTGTTCAAGCGAAAGTCCTATTTTATAATATCTATTCGACGCTGCGGTCATTTTATCTAATGACTCGGGAGAATTACGTTATGATATGTTGCATTGGATCTTTTTGGACGCAAAAAGATATAGATTTGCGCTCATTCGCGTTATAATATTTGTGAATTAACAAATTTCTTTAATGGCATTAAGAAACATTATTGTAATCGGAGCTTCTGCCGGTGGTTTTGAGGCTCTCAAAAAATTAGTCAAAGGATTGCCGAAGGATTTGGCGGCGGCGGTTTTTGTCGTTTGGCATTTGCCCGCTAATGCTCACGGCGTTTTGCCGTCGGTGCTGGAAAAAGCAGGTGTGCTTCCGGCGGCGCACGGCGTGGACGGCGAAGAAATTATGCCGGGAAGAATTTACGTCGCGCCGCCCGATCATCATTTGTTAATCGAAGAAAACCGTGTCCGCGTGACCAAAGGTCCGAAGGAAAACCGCTTTCGCCCGGCGGTTGATACGCTTTTTCGCTCGGCGGCATACTCTTGCGGGACGCGGGTGATCGGAGTGATTTTGTCGGGTGCATTGGATGACGGAACGGCGGGATTATGGACGATTAAACATCGCGGCGGAACGGCGATTGTGCAGGAACCGTCGGATGCCGAGTTTCCGTCAATGCCCGAAGCGGCACTGCGTCAGGTGGATGTAGATTATTGCGTTCCCGTTTCCGAAATGCCGGATTTGTTGATTCGCTTGACCGGCGAGCAAATTTCAGAGGAGCGTGAAATCGGTATGGATGAAAACAAGAAGACCGGGATCGAAGTTCGCATCGCGGCGGCGGAAAGCGCGTTTGAAGTCGGCGTGATGAGTCTCGGCGATATTTCACCTTTTACCTGTCCCGATTGTCACGGCGTATTGATTAAAATTAAAGACGGGAAAATCAATCGTTTCAGATGTCATACCGGACACGCTTTTTCCGCCGACACGCTGCTGGCGAACATTACCGAACGGATCGAAGATTCGATGTGGAGCGCGATGCGCGAAATGGAAGAAAGTATTATGCTTTTGCGCGAGATGAGCAGGAATTTTGCCGAATCGAACCACGAGCAAATGGCGGAGTTGTTTTTGCAAAAAGCCGCCGAAGCCGAAAACCGCGTTAAATTAATTCGCAAAGTAGTCTTGGAACACGAGCAGCTCAGTGAAAACGGTCTGCGGCAGCAAACAGCAGCATTTCCGTCCACCAGCTAATTCTACTTTGTCAGATTAAATTAATTGACGAAATTTGGTTTTTAGCCCGTGATAACGGGCGATAGCATAAAGACCCGTGCGTGAGCGCGAGGTTGGATTGAAAAAATATCAAAGCTATCGAAGATAGCGACAGCCTTTCACCATTATCGGCTGTCGCCCGTTTTCACGGGCTTATTCGCATCGGTGATGCCTTTCCCCGCGCTCACGCACGGGTCTTTATGCTGACACCCGCTTCGCGGGTTAAATCAAATAAGTCAAGTATTGTCAGAGATTAAGATAAAATTTTAATCTCTGACAAAGTAGAACTAAAGCCGACGGCAATTTATAACAGACAAATTTCAACATAATGTTATTCTTCAAAAGGGAATTAAACAATGGGAAACAAACCGGATTTAGAAATGCCCGAAATTAATTCGGAGTCCAAAACTTCAGAATTATCAGCCGAATCAAAGGATTTCTTGACGGTCGGGATCGGCGCGTCGGCGGGCGGGATTAAGCCGCTCAAGGAATTTTTCGCCGCGATGCCCGCCGATTCGGGAATGGCATTTGTCGTTATTCTGCATTTGTCGCCCGAACACGAAAGCCAGTTGCCCGAAGTTTTGCAGACGAATACCAGGATGCCGGTAATTCAGGTTCGGGAAACTATCAAAATCGAGCCGGATCACATTTACGTTATTCCGCCGACGAAACATTTGATAATGATAGACGGCGAGATTCGTCTGATCGAACCCGAAGCAATTCGCGGCAAGCGCGTTCCGATTGATTTATTTTTCCGCACGCTGGCTGACGCTCACGGCAGAAACAGCGTTTGCGTGGTTTTGTCCGGCACTGGCGCGGACGGAGCTTCTGGACTCAAGCGCGTCAAGGAAGCGGGCGGTTTGTGCGTCGTTCAAGACCCGCTGGAAGCCGAATACGACGGAATGCCGCGCAGCGCGATAGCCACGAATCTGGTGGATCTGATTTTGCCGGTCGGGGAAATGCCCGCCAAGATTCTCGCCTTCAACCAAAGCGCGGAGAAAACCGAACTTCCTGAAAGCGAAGCGGAAAATCCGCCGCCCGAACCCGGCGCGGACGCGGTGCAGGATGTTCTGGCGATTGTCAAAGCACAGACGAAACACGATTTTTTCAGTTATAAAAAACCGACGATGCTCCGTCGCATCGCCCGCCGTCTGCTCGTTCACGGACTCGCGGACATTCCGGCTTACGCCCGATTTCTGCGCGAAAACGACAGCGAAGCACAGGCTCTGCTGCGCGATTTGCTGATTTCCGTGACCAATTTTTTCCGCGATAAAGAAGCATTTGCGGCACTCGAACACGTCGTTATTCCGCGCCTGTTTGACGGCAAAACCGGCAGCGATGCGGTGCGTGTCTGGTGCGTCGCCTGCGCGACGGGTGAAGAGGCATATTCAATCGGAATTCTTTTGAGCGAATACGCCGCTAAACTCGACGACCCGCCGAAAATACAGATTTTCGCCAGCGACATCGCCGAAAACGCCATCGCCGATGCCAGACAAGCTATTTACAATGAAACGATTGCCGCCGATGTTTCGCCGGAACGACTGCGCCGATTTTTTACGAAAGAAGGCGATTTCTACCGCGTCAAAAAAGAATTACGCGAGATGGTTTTGTTCACTTCGCACAATATTCTGCACGACGCGCCGTTTTCGCAGCAGGATTTGGTAACGTGCCGCAATCTATTGATTTATCTCAGTTACCCGACGCAGATGAAAGTGATGGAAGTTTTTCATTTCGCTTTGCGGCAGAGCGGCTATTTATTTCTGGGATCGTCGGAAATGGCGGAATCGGTTCCGAGACTCTTCGCCGAAGTTGATAAAAAACAGCGAATTTACCAATGCCGCCCCGTCACGTCAAAATATACGGGCGTTCCCGTCGCGCCGTTGGCGGAAGCGCAGATAAAAATTTCCGAATCAAACGGCAAACGGCGCGAAGGTGCGTTTTCCTTTAACGATCTGCATTTCAAACTCGTCGAACAGTTTTCGCCGCCGAGCGTTTTAATCAACGAGAATTACGACATTCTGCATTTGAGCGAATCCGCCGGACGTTTTCTGCGAATAACGGGCGGCGAACCGACGCTTAATCTCGGCAAAATAGTGCATCCGGCTCTAAGACCGGATTTGCTCGCCGCGCTGTTTGCCGCCAAACAGGAACAGGGAATTACCGAATCAAGGCATCTGCGCGTTAATCTCGACGGCAAAGAGTGTTTCGTTAATCTGACCGTTCATCCGATTGCCACGCCCGAAGCGGCACGCGGTTATTTTCTCGTGATCTTTGACGAAATCCGCGACGAAACGATTCCCGCCGAAATGCTGCAAAAGTTTGTCGCCGCCGACAAAGGCGCGGAAGTCGTCATTCGCCGGCTCGAAGAAGATTTGCAGTTCACGCGCGACCGTCTGCGGCTGACTATCGAACAGCACGAAATTTCGATTGAAGAAGCTAAAGCCTCAAACGAGGAATTGCAGGCAAGCAATGAAGAACTGCGCTCGACGACCGAAGAACTGGAGACGAGCAAAGAAGAACTGCAATCGGTCAATGAAGAACTGACGACCGTTAATTACGAATTGAGAGATAAGGTTGAAGAAGTCGTCAGCAGCAATTTGGATTTGTCCAATTTGATGAATTTGATGAATTCGATTGAGGTCAGTTCGATTTTTCTCGACCTAAATTTGAATATCAAACGCTTTACATCGCCCGTCCAGAACCTTTTCAATATCCGCAGTGAAGATATTGGACGACCGCTGACGGATCAAACCCACCGGCTCAATTATGAAAGTCTGTCGGCTGATTCCGGCGAAGTTCTGCGAACTCTCAAGCCGTTTGAACACGAAGTAAAAAGCCGGGACGGGCGTTGGCACTGCCTCCGCATTGTTCCGTATTACGCGGCGGATAAACGGATTGACGGCGTTCTCATCACCTTTGAAGACATCACCGAGCGCAAGCAGGGCGAAGCAGACCTGCGCGAATCGGAAGAAAAGTTTCGTAATCTGGCGAATTCGATGTCGCAATTCGCGTGGATGACCGACGTTGAAGGCTATATTTTTTGGTATAACGAACGCTGGTTTGAATACACGGGAACAAACCTTAAAGAGATGCAGGGCTGGGGTTGGCAGGCGGTTCACGCGCCCGAAGAAATCGAGCGCGTTACCGAAAAATTCAAACGGCATATCGCTTCGGGCGAGGTTTGGGAAGACACCTTCCCGCTTCGTTCAAAAACGGGCGAATATCGCTGGTTTCTGTCGCGGGCGATGCCGATTCGGAACGAACACGGCGACATCGTGCGCTGGTTCGGCACGAACACCGACATCGAAGACGTGCGCCGCGCCGAAGAGAAACTAAAAGAAGCCGACCGCCGCAAAGACGAATTTCTGGCGACTCTCGCGCACGAACTTCGCAATCCGCTCGCCCCGATTCGCAGCGGTTTGGAAATCGTCCGCCGCGCCGATTGCGACGAGGAAAAGGTCGAGCAGACTTTGGATATTATCGAACGCCAAACCAATCACATTGTTCGTCTGGTTGATGATTTGCTCGACATCTCGCGCATCAACGAAGGCAAAATCGCGCTTAAAAAAGAACGTCTCAAACTCGAAACGGCAATTGAAACGGCACTCGAAACAAGCCGCGAGTTGATTGAAGGCAGCGGGCATCAATTGACGATTTCACTGCCGGAAGAAATCATCTATCTCGACGCGGATTTGACGCGCCTTGCCCAAATCTTTTTGAATCTGCTGAACAACGCCGCCAAATATACTCCGACCGGCGGAAAGATTCGGCTGACCGCCGAAAAAGAATCGAACGAAATCGTCGTCCGCATCAAAGATACCGGCATCGGAATTGCGCCGGAGATGTTATCAAACATTTTCGAGATGTTCAGCCAAGTTGAAAAAACTTCTTCGGAAACCCGCAGCGGTCTCGGCATCGGCTTGAACATCGTCAAAAAATTAGTCGAAATGCACGGCGGCACGATTGAGGCGTTCAGCGAAGGCGCAAACAAAGGCAGCGAATTCGTCCTGCGTTTGCCGCTTGCCAAAGATCAATCGGCAGCGGCAGAAAACGACGGGCAATCTTTAAACGACGAAACTGCTCGACCGGCGAATCTTGAAATGCCGGAAAACGGCACTGATCGCCGCCCGAAATTAAAGCGGATTTTAGTCGTTGATGATAACGAAGATGCGGCGGAAATGCTCGAAGTTCTATTGTCGGGCGACGGTCACACAGTTCGCACGGCGTTAGACGGCAAAACGGGAATTGAAACCCTCAAAACATTTCAGCCGGATATTTGCCTGCTCGACATCGGTTTGCCGGATATGAACGGTTATGAACTTGCCCGCATCCTGCGCGAAACGATGCCCGAAGTAACGCTCATCGCGCTGACCGGCTGGGGACAGGAGGAAGACCGCCGCCGCTCAAAGGAATCAGGCTTTAATTATCATCTGGTGAAACCCGTGCAGTTCGATGATCTACTTAAATTAATCACACTCAAGAGCTAAAAACCTGAGATGAATATCTTGGTGCTAAATTGCGGCAGTTCGTCGCTCAAGTTTCAATTGATTGCGACCGATTTGGAGCGCATTGCCGCTAATTCCGATCAGCGTTTGGCGCACGGGCAGATCGAGCGCATCGGCGGTGCGGCGATTATTACTTTTACTGCTGAAGGAAATTCGCCGCAGCGTTCAGCCGCGCCGGTCAAGGATATTCGCTCGGCGGTCGAAATGGTCGTGCGGTGGGTTGCGTCGGATGCGTCGGGCATTGACGAGATTAAAACGCTCGCCGATATTCACGCGGTCGGGCATCGCGTCGTTCACGGCGGCGAGCATTTCACCGAATCGGCGATTATCACCGGCGAAGTTCTCCGCGTCATCGAAGACTGCATCGAACTTGCGCCGCTGCATAATCCGGCGAACGTCAATGGCATTAATGCCGCCCGCGAAACGCTCGGCGCGGGATTGCCGCAGGTCGCCGTTTTCGACACGGCTTTTCATCAAACGCTGCCCGAACGCGCATTTCTCTACGCACTTCCCTATCAGCTTTACCGCCGCCACAAAATTCGCCGCTACGGTTTTCACGGCACATCGCACCGCTACGTCGCTTATCGTTACCGAACTTTGCTCGATATTCCGAAAGAAAATGTGAATATCATCACGCTGCACCTCGGCAACGGCTGTTCGATTGCGGCGATCAAAGGCGGAAATTCGATTGATACTTCGATGGGCTTAACGCCGCTCGAAGGTTTGGTGATGGGAACGCGCTCCGGCGATGTGGACGCGGCAATCATTGAGTTTATCGCGTCAAAGGAAGGTTTGACCGTGCAGGAAGTAGAAACGCTGCTCAACACTCAGTCGGGACTTTTGGGCATTTCCGGTCTGACCAACGATATGCGCGAACTGCTCGCCGAATCAAACGAAAACAACGACCGCCGCGCTAAGTTGGCAATCGAGATTTTCTGTTATCGGGCAAGCAAATACATCGGCGCATATCTCGCCGCAATGAACGGTGCGGAGGCACTAATCTTTGCAGGCGGCATCGGTGAAAACTCGGCGGAAGTGCGGCGTTTGATCTGCGAAAATTTGTCGTGGATGGGCATCGAACTCGACGCGCAGCTTAACGAATCGTTCACCGGCGGACGCGAAGGAATCATCAGCACCGACGCAGCAAAACTCAAAGTTTTCGTCATCCCGACCAATGAAGAATTGCTGATCGCCCGCGACACGGCGCGGCTGATAAATGCGGATAATTCAAAATAATACAGTGAACAAGAAGCAATGCTCTTTAAATTGCCACTTGCATTAATATCTGGAAGTCAAAAGATTTGTTTTTTGCGGCTATGCCGCCTGATGTGCGGCGATGGCTCTGCCTCGCCGACACAATTTCTACAAATTCTCCGAGGCTCTGCCTCAAATCCGGCGGCACAGCCGCAATGACAGAGGGAAAACTGACCGGAAAGGCACAGCCTTTCCGCACATCAGGCGGCACAGCCGCAAGAAAACTTACTTTTCAAATTTGGACACTAAATAACTAAAGCCGGTTAGCAATTTATAAAATTATTTTTCAAATAGCCTTGCCTTTATTTCACGACCCAAATTAAAATCATCTTTTTTTTTGCAATTTTCGGATGAAATCTTTGTTATTTTGCCGGTTCGCGTTTCTCTAAAAGCTGCATTAACAGCCGTATTTGTTCCTGCTGCATCGTGATTAACTCCGACCAATTCTTTTCGCGCAGTTCGTCTATTTTCTCGTGCAAACTGAGAATTTCCAGTTCCGCCTTGAGATTTATTTCGTAATCGTGCGCCGCGTCGAAACGGTCTTTGACTCCCTGCCGATTCTGCGACATCAGGATTACGGGAGCTTGGATGGCGGCGAGCATCGAGAGAAAAAGATTCAATAGAATATACGGATAAGCATCAAATGTGCTGCCGCGACGTGCCAGCAAAAAAGAATTCAGCGCAACCCAAAAAAGCAGAACGCCGGCAAAAATAAGAATGAAAGTCCACGAACCGCCGAAAGCCGCGACTTGATCGGCGAGTTTTTGCCCGAAGGTGAGTTTCTTGTCGAACTCCTGATTCGTATCGCGGCTGATGTGCTGCCGCTCGCCTAAATGCTCGATGACACGTTTTTCACGTTCGCTTAAACTTTCCCAACTGCGACCAAGCAGACGATTCGCAAGTTCTTTTTTTTGATTTTTTTTTACCATTTTAGATTTCTTCGGAAGATTAAAATTCGTTTAAAACTAAGGACTAAATAGAAAGCGTCGGCTTTAAACACGGTCAAGTTTTGTCAACCGGATTACCGACCAAATGAATTTGATCGGTAACGTATTTTTCTATTAAACGGGCGACGCAAGTTCGGTAAAATCCAGCTTGAATAAAGTAAGTTGAAATGTTCCAACTTATTTCGATTAATAAATAAAAGCCTAATTCTTTAGGATTAGGCTTTTATTTATGGTTTTTGTGCAGAACGCGAAAGAAAAGACTGCCGCGTCATTTGCAGTCAATGCTTCAATTTTGTTCGGACATTTGCAGGTGAGCGAAAAATATAATTACTACTTACAAAAAAGTAGTTGCGGCATTTGAAAGCGGAACGGTCAGAATGGTCTGAAAAACAGGTCTTAACCTTTCCGGCATTTGGAAGCGCAACCCGAATTTACACTCGGAGCATATTCCCCGTGATGTATAATGCGCCTGCCGGAACTTCCGGCAGTTGCTGAAAAATCAATCAACTCTTATTGAGTAGTTTTTATTTGCACCACTTCGACCGAGCAATGCGCCCGCGCCGCGACCGCCGCCGATGTGCTGCCGAGCAGAAATCTTTCAAGTCGGCTGCCGAAGAAATTCGCCCCGACAAAAATCGAATCGGCGTGCCATTTTTCGGCTTCTTCGAGCAAAACCCGTTTCGGATTTCCGGCGATGATATGCAGCGTTGCCGCAATGCCCGCGTCGCGCAAAACCCGGAGTGAGCCTTCAGCGAGACTTTTAATCCATTCGCTTTCGGCTTTGACTTCATCTTCGACCCAGCGGGCAATCGGCGGCACGAAGCGTTCGATTGTGAGCGGCGCAACCTGACTGCTCGCGGCGACCAGGCGGATTTCGCTGCCTTCGCGCCAATCTCTGGAAGCCGCCGCTTCGACCGCCGCTTTTGCGCCCGGTGAACCGTCAAAGCCGATGATGATGCGCGACGGCATCGGATCAACTTCGATTTTTCCACGCGCCACGCGCACGGAGCAGTGTGTTTCGGTTAAAACCTTGTTTGAAATACTGCCGAGAAAAAATCGCCCGACAGCGGTGCGTCCGTGCGAACCGACGACGATTAAATCCGCTTCTATTTGATCGGCTTTTGATAAGAGTTCCCAAGCCGGAGAGCCGTAATTCGCTTCTGCCGCCACGCGCCACGCGGGAAATATTCGGCGCAGGCGGCTCTCCGCGTGTTTGGCGAGAGTTTCGGCTTCCGTGACGGCTTTGGCGTTTGTTCGATATGCCTTGAAAGGCTGCGGATGCGTTTGCAGATTCCGGGCGTATTCGTTCAAAGTTTCATTCTCCGGGGGCGGCGGCAGCCAAACCTCGGCGATTGATAAAACTAACGCTTCACAATCTCCGGGCAAACCGGCAAGCTGCAAATCGTCGAGCGCAGCTTCCGCCGATTTCGAGCCGTCGTAGCCAATTAGTATTTTCATTTTTTTTCGCTTCCGACCGCCGGTGGTTGATTACAACCGCATTAAAGGAAAAAGTATTTTTGCGGATTGAAAATTCATACAATCGCAACAATCTTTGTGAAAATTCGCTGTCCTTTCAAAATATTACGTCACGCCGCTTTTGCCGCCGCGATTTTTTTCTGCAATGTTTCAAACGCTTCCTTGAACATTGCGCGGTGATGTTTTTCCCGCTCGAGCGCAAGTCCGAAACTCGCGGCGGCATCAGCGCGACCGTCGGTTTTGGCTTCTTCGATAAACTTCGGATACATTTGTTCGATTTCGTAATCTTCGCCGTTTGCCGATTCGTTCAAATTTTCAAACGTCGTTCCGATTCCGCCGGCGGCTCGCAAATGACCGATGCCGTGAATCGTTTCCGCTCCGGCGGCTTCCATAAAAAGCTGGGCGAATTCGGGAAAACCTTCCTGCATCGCCTGCATTCCGAAAGCCGTATATTCGAGCCGCGCCTTCGCTTCGCCGACAATCGCGTTTTTCGATTTTCTTCGGTTTTAGTCATAGTATTTCTCCGTTTTACTGATTGCTGTGTTTGGTGCGGCGCGTCAACAGCCAACCGGCAAAGATTCCCAATCCCACGCCGACACCAAAGGTCACGCCGACCGACCGAAACGGCTCGTGTTTAATCAAATGTGCAGTGTCGTCCATCAAATCATCCGCCGCATACTCGCCTTTTTTGACTAATCGTTTAGCTTGCGCCATTCCGTCTTCGACCGCGTGGGCGGCTCGAACTTTAAATTTTTCGACATCGTAACCTGCCTTGGCGACATCCTCGACGACACCGACGGTTTTACCGAAAAATCCTTTTTCGTTATTTATTGTTTCATTTATTTGTTCTGACATTTTAATTTCTCCTCTGATGTATAAGTCCGGTTTTTAATTTGTTTTCATCCGAAAATAGGACTTTTCAAAATATTGCTCAATTTCTTTGTTGAGCATCGTAATTACTTATCCGATTCCAAAACTGCTATAAATCAATTTGCTAAAATGCAATCTGCATACCATCACAAAACAAAGGTTTTAACGATAAATTAAAGTTGAGATTGCGAGTAATTACCAACCGACTGCGAATAATTCCACGCTTCGGCATTTGATATTGCTCGTTTTAGGCATACACTCAGGCGATGGTGTCAAACTCTTGAAAACCCAATCCGAAACAATTCTGATCGTTGACGACGACCGGCAGATGCGGCGGACGCTCGATGCGGCTTTGCGTTCTTGGAATTACGAGTGTTTGCAGGCGGAAAATATCGCCGAAGCAGAACAGGTTTTTGCGGCGGAAGAACCCGGCGTAATTTTGCTCGATATTGATTTGCCGGACGGTTCGGGACTCGATTTTTTGACTGCCGTTAAAGAACAAAAACCCGAAACAATCGTCGTAATGATGACGGGAAATGTTGATGTCAAAAGCACGATTGCCGCACTGCGCGGCGGAGCGCACGACTTTATCGGCAAACCGATTCGTCTGGAGGAACTGCGCGTCACTTTGCGAAACGGCGCGGAAACGCGCAAACTGCGCCGACAGCTTAAGCAGGTGCGCCGCGAACAATCCGACCGATTCAGTTTTGCAGGAATCATCGGCAAATCCGCCGCGATTAAAAAAGCCGTCGAACTCGCCCGCAAAGTTGCCGCGAGCGACATCAACGCCGTGCTTTTGCAGGGCGAAACCGGGACGGGGAAAGATTTATTTGCGCGGGCAATCCATTACGCTTCGGAGCGTTCGGACGCGCTTTATCTGGCGATAAACTGCGCCGCACTTCCCGCCAATTTAATCGAATCGGAACTTTTCGGACACGAAAAAGGCGCGTTCACCGACGCGAAAACCAGAAAGGAAGGTTTATTTGAACAGGCAAACGGCGGCACGATTTTTCTCGACGAAATCGGCGAGATGGAAACGGCTTTGCAGGCAAAACTCCTGCGCGTTTTGGAAGACGGAATGTTCCGGCGCGTCGGCGGTCTAAAGGAAATTCCGTTCGACGTGCGCGTCATTGCCGCCTCGAACCGCGATCTGAAAAGTAAAAGCGCAGGCGGCAATTTTCGGCTCGATTTATATTATCGTTTGGCGGTCATTCAGATTGAAATTCCGCCGCTTCGTGCGCGTGGCGACGACGTTTTGCTGCTTGCCGATCATTACCTCGAAAAGACGAACGCGAAACGGCGCGGCGATAAAAAACTGCGTGGTCTGGCAACGCCGACGGCTGAAATTTTCCGCAAATATGAATGGACGGGCAACGTCCGCGAACTGAAAAACGTCATCGAACGTGCCTTGATTCTCGAAGACGGCGAATTCGTCACGACCGAACATTTGCCGTTCGATTTAACCGGAAAAACCGCGCCGAACAATGAACAAGGCGATTCATTGTTCACGCTTCCGCCCGAAGGAATTCCGCTCGAAACGGTCGAACTCGACCTCTCGCGGCAGGCGTTGGAGCGAACCGGCGGCAATCTGACGCGAGCCGCCAAACTTTTGCACATTTCACGCGACCAACTGCGCTATCGTCTGAATAAACCGCCAACAGATAAAGTTTCAAAGTAGAAAATCAAATCGAAAGAAAAATGAATTTATGAAATGAATAAATTTTCAGTTGGCGCGAACGGCACGACATTTGCCCGTTCTGAAAGTTTATGAATCGAAGAAAGTTTTTAGGCATCACCGGCGGCGCAATCTTAACCGCCGGTGGCGCGGGTTATTTATTGAGCGACAAAAGCAATTTTGTCAGAACCGATATTAAAGCCGAATCGTCAGGTAAATCCCTGCTCAAACCTGACGAGAGCGAAATTTTGTATCTGGCATCGCTCGCGCCGAGCGGACATAATACGCAGCCGTGGTCGGTTAAATATCTTGAGCCGTATCATTGGATTATCGGCTGTGACAAAAACAGATGGCTTCCGGCGGTTGACCCGGCGCAGCGAGAAACCATTCTTTCAATCGGCGCGTTTATTCAAAATCTCGAAATTGCCGCCGCTAATGCCGGTTATAATTGTCAATTCAACATTCTCGCCGCAACTAATCAGGCTGAAGATATTGTCGAGATAAAACTCGATAAAACAGGCAGCGCATCGGCATTTGATATTGCCAAAATAAAAAATCGTCGAACTGTCCGCTCAAATTATCTCGGCGATTCGTTGAAAAAAGAAGACGCGGATTATTTATTCAAAGACGAGCCGGATTATTTCCGTTTCATCCCCAACAACACCAAAGAATATAATTATTTGAACGAGCAAACCATCGAAGCCAACCGTATTCAATCCTATCGTGATGACGCGCAGACGGAACTGTCGGAATGGATCAGATTTTCAAGCGCAGATACCGAAAAATATCGTGACGGACTGACAACGGGAAGTATGGAAATCGAAGGATTTTCGGGTTGGGCGGTTCGTAATTTCTATGACAAAACCAGCGTGATGAAAAATAGTTTCAGAGATCAGAGCATTGATAAAGTTAAAACGCAGGTCTCGCAATCGGCAGGCTGGCTGCTGATTACGAGCAAAGATGTTTCAACCGCAACATTGCTCGAAACCGGCAGGCGAATGCAAAGATTGTTCCTAAAAGTCCGCGACAAAGGCATCGCGCTTCATCCGATGACGCAGATTTTGGAAGAAACTTCGACCAACCAAACGGTTAATCAATCAATTGGTGTCAGCGATAATATTCAATTTATTTTGCGGCTCGGATATTTGAAAAATTATCCCGCGCCGGTTTCGTTAAGACGACCTGTTGACCGATTTGTCCACACATAAAAAAACTCCGCAATGACCAAATTAGCCGGCATCAAAATTGTTCACACTGTCATTATTTAAAATATAACAATATATGGACAGCATATCTGCAAAAAAGTCACCTCTAAAATTCTTTCTAATGGTTTATGGGCTGTCCATTCCTTTGTGGATAATTGAAACAATGGTGGATGTTAAAGGGCTTCCGTTAGACATTCCGATAACCGACATTTTAGCCGCCTTTACCCCATTATTAGCGGCTTGTGTTCTGGTTTATAAAGAAGAAGGACGCGGCAGCATCAAGAAACTGCTAATGAGAATTTTCGACTTTTCGAGAATCAGGCAAAAGATATGGTATATGCCGATCATTTTTCTTCCATTTCTGATGTATTTGTTGATATATGTGGTAATGAACTTGATGGAATTATTTCTTCCAAGCGATTTGCACATTCCTTTTCTCTCTATCCCGTTTCTTTTTGTTTTATTCTTCATTGGAGCGGTGGCTGAAGAAACTGGTTATATGGGATATGCCGTTGACCCTTTGCAAGAGCGGTTTGGAGCATTGTCAGCAAGCATCATTATCGGCATTCCTTGGGCAGTTTGGCATTACCCTTCAATAATTAAACAAGGACACGATTTAACTTGGATCGCTTGGGGAACTCTTGGAACGGTGGCAGTAAGAATTCTGATTGTGTGGATTTACAATAACACCGGGAAAAGTTTATTCGCCTGCATACTTTTTCATACTTTTCTTAATGTCGGCAGGGTTTTATTTCCAAAAGACCAAAACCTCAATCCGTTGGTTGACTACCCTGATGTTCATTATTCGATCATTGCAGTCACCGCTGTTTTTGTAATTATTATTTGGAGATCAAAGACATTAACAAATTACAGATTTACTCGAACTAACGGAAGAATCGAATGAAACCTAACCCCGAAAAGAAAGAAATCACTAAGTTTTTTATTCTTGTTTTTATATTATCCGTTCCTTTTTGGTTGTTCGGATACTTTGTTGACCTTTCGGGAAAAGTTCCGGTAAACATTCCGATTAGTGCGTTAATGTTATTTTGTCCGGGCATTGCGGCAGTTATTTTAATCCCCAAAGGAAGAGTAAAAGAATTATTAAAACGGGTATTTGACTACCAAAAAATCACCAACCTTTTTTGGTATATTCCAATCTTCTTTTTGATGCCTGCTTTAATGTTTCTGACTTTTTTGTTGATGAACCGGCTTCAAATTACATTGCCGAAATTTGAAATAAAGACAACCGACGCATTATTTCTGACTATTTTATTTTTTATCGCCGCAATCGCCGAAGAACTCGGCTGGACAGGATATGCAACCGCAGTTTTGCAAAAAAAAGAAAGCCCTCTAAAAACAGCGTTAATTATTGGAATTGTTTGGGCAATCTGGCACATTATTCCGTTTTGGCAAGCCCATCGAAATACAAGTTGGATATTTTGGCAATGTGTCGGGACGATTGCCTTGAGAATTATATTCGTGTGGCTTTATAACAAATCCGGGCAAAGTTTGTTTGCAATAATTATTTGCCACACAACCGTTAATTTGAGTGAGTTTTACTTTCCAAATTACGGCTCACATTATAATCCTTTTTATTTTGGAATAATTTTGATTTTGACAGCCGCCGTAATCAGCTTGTCCGGTTTAACGGAAAGTGAATCTTTGAACGATAAATAGTAATGGAAAAAGAATTAGAATGACCAAACTCACCATCATCAAAATTGTTCACACGATCATTTGGTTATTCTTCAATGTCGTTATTTTTTACCTGTTTTATGCGATCATCACCAATAAAATTGACCGATGGGTTTGGATTTGTATCGGCATTATTCTGTCGGAAGGCATTGTGTTAATTGTGTTTAAGAGTATGTGTCCGGTGACTTTGATCGCGCGAAGATATTCGGATTCGACGAAAGCGAATTTTGATATTTATCTGCCCGAATGGTTAGCCGAATACAATAAATTAATCTACTCGACACTTTTCGCCGTCATCATTGTTTTGCTGGTTTACAGATTGATGACTGCCTGAAACATCGGTTTTCATATAAAACTTATCGGGTATGTGTTCTAACGCACTGATAAAAATCCTGCAACCAGTTAAATTTATCTTTTGTCTCGAGATAAATGCCGATGCCATTCGATACCGCTGCAAAAATCAATCATCCGATGGAAATAACCGGTAACAATTTTGACAAATTGCACAAGGAATTGAGTGATTTGAAGTTTGCACTCGACGAATCAACTATCGTGGCGATGACCGATTCGAGCGGCACGATTACATATGTCAACGATAAATTCTGCGAAATTTCGCAATACTCGCGCGAAGAACTGATCGGACAAAATCACCGCATCATTAATTCCGGCTTTCATCCGCCGGAATTTTTTGAGGCGATGTGGGCGACAATTGCGGGCGGCGAGGTCTGGCACGGCGAGATTCGCAATTGTGCCAAAGACGGTTCGTTTTATTGGGTGGCGACGACTATCGTGCCGTTTTTGAACGAAGATAAAACGCCGAATCAATACGTCGCCATTCGCCACGTTATTACCGAACGCAAACTCTCCGAAGAACGTATTCGCCAACAGGCTTCCTTGCTCGACAAGGCGCAGGACGCGATTTTGGTGTGCGATTTGAATCACCGGATTATCTTCTGGAACAAAGGCGCGGAGCGCGTCTATGGCTGGACTGCCGAAGAAGTTTTAGGCAGGGAAATCGGCGCGGCGATTGGCGAAGGCGACAACGCCGTCATCGAAAAACCGTCGAAAACTCACCCGAACAGCGACGAATGGCTCAAAGAAACGGCGCACTACACGAAGGATCAACAAAAAATAATCGTCGTCAGCCGTTGGACTTTGGTCAGAAACGAGATCGGACAGCCGGATTATTTCCTCATTATCAACACCGATGTGACGAATCTCAAACAAGCCGAAGAACAGCTTTTTCGCTCGCAAAGAATGGAATCAATCGGCACGCTGGCGGGCGGCATCGCGCACGATTTGAACAATGTTCTGTCGCCGATTCTGATGTCGGTCGAGATGCTGCAAAGCGACGAATTGATCGGGAAAACGGGCGAGCCGTGGCTTTCGATTATCCGCGAAAATACGGAACGCGGCGCAAATCTATTAAAGCAGGTTCTGACGTTCGCACGGGGCGCGGAAGGCGAGCGCATCAACGTCGAACTGCGTCATCTGGTCAAAGATTTGATCGAAGTTTTGAATGAAACGCTGCCGAAAACGATCACGGTCAAATTCAATATCGCGCCGGAATTGGCAACGATTTCCGCCGATCCGACACAGATTCATCAGGTTTTGATGAACCTCGCGCTCAACGCCCGCGACGCTTTGCCGGACGGCGGAACGCTGACGATCACGGCGCAAAACGTCACGCTCGACGAAGCCGACGTGCAGGTCAATCTCGAAGCACACGCGGGCAAATATGTTTTGATCGAAGTCAAAGATAGCGGCAGCGGAATGTCGCCCGAAGTTCTCAAGCGAATTTACGATCCGTTTTTTACGACCAAAGACATCGGCAAAGGCACTGGTTTAGGACTTTCGACCGCGCTTTCCATCGTTAAAAGTCACGGCGGATTTATTAATGTTGACAGCGCACCGAATCGCGGAACGCAGTTTGCGGTTTATCTGCCCGTGACTGAAACCGAAAATTCTTCAATAGAAACTGCCGCGCAAAAAACCTCTCTGCCGACCGGCAGCGGCGAATTGATTTTAGTCGTTGACGACGAAAAAAACATTCGTCAGGCAGCAATTGCGACGCTCGAAAAATACGGCTACCAAACTCTCACGGCGGCGGACGGCGCGGAAGCCTTGAAAATTTACGCTCAAAACGCCGAAAAAATCGCGCTGGTTTTAACCGATATGGCGATGCCGGTGATGGACGGCGCGGCATTAATTTCGGCTCTGCGGAGAATCAATCCTAACTTGAAAATTATCTCCGCGAGCGGTTTAATGCTCGAACACGCGGCGGAAATCAAAGCCGACGCTTTTTTGACCAAACCTTACACGGCGGAAACTCTCCTGAACACGCTCGCCAATCTTTTAAACGAAAAATAATTTATCCAACAATCTATTAAACCTGCGCCCGAACTGTGAAAAGTTTCGCGGAAAAGCGTGGGATTTTTCGCGGTTTGATTTCAATATGGAGATCAAACTGCTTGAATGAAGCCGTTTTCATTCAGGCACGTTCGTTGCAGTCCGACTTTCGTTGAAGGGAGAAAATTATATGAAAAAAGGGTTATGGATAGATCATCACAAAGCCGTTATCGTCACCGTGACGGGCGAAGACAGCGCGACCAAAGTAATTCATTCGGACGTGGAGAAACACGGAAAAAGCGGCAACGATGCCGACGATACGAGCCTCGACGTGTTTACGGAACACCTCAATAAATATTACGAACAGGTGATTTCCGAGCTTCGCGGCGCGGAATCAATTTTCCTTTTCGGTCCCGGCGAAGCGAAGGGCGAACTCGAAAAAAGATTGACAAAGGAAAATCCCGGCGAACAGATTAAAGCAGTCGAAACCGCCGACAAAATGACCGACGCGCAAGTTGCGGCAAAAGTTAAAGAACATTTTTTGCATCACGGCGCGGCGCGTTTTATGCCGAACTGAAATGATTAAAAATTTAACTGAAAAAGAAGCGCGTGAATTATTGAGCGAACAAAAATTCGGTCATCTCGGCTGCGTTCTCGAATCGGGCGAGCCGTATATCGTGCCGGTCAATTATCTGTTCAAAGCGGACGACGGCATTTACGTTCATTCGCTGCCCGGACAAAAGCTCGACGCACTCCGGTTGAACGGCAAAGTCTGTCTGCAAGTCGAAAAGATCGAAAAATCCTGCCGATGGCAGAGCGCAATTGCCTTCGGCGAGTTTGCGGAAGTTAAGCGAAAGAACGAAAAAGTCGAGATTCTCAAAGAATTTTCCGTGCGCTTCAACCATTTAACGCCGGTCGAAGCAATGCTCGAAGAACAATGGAACCTCGGCGGACTGATCGTTTTCCGAATTGAGATAAAACGAATAACGGGAATGTCGGAAAGCTGAAATTTCGCCTCGGATGATGAAAAGATAAAATGAAAAATCGGACGAAAATTTCTCTGGCGGGCGTTGGTTTGGCGAGCGCGGGCGTTGGTTTCGCGCTCTGGTCGGGCGCGGCGAACCGGAACGCGGAAACGGCGCGAATGGTTGAAAAACTGAAGCGGTCGGCGACGGATGGCGCAGCGAAAACCGTTTCGTTCAAGGATTTTGACGATTTGCCCGCGCCGGTTGCAAGGTATTTGCGATACGCTTTGAAAGACGGTCAGCCGATCATCAAAACGGTGAAAATCAGACACACCGGCGAATTTAATTTGAACAAAAAATGGATTCCGTTCGACTCGGAACAGCATTTTTCAGCGAATCCGCCCGCATTCGTTTGGGATGCGGAGATGCGAATGAATCCGCTCGTGAATGTGCGCGTCCGCGACGCTTTCACGGACGGCAAAGGTTCGGGGAGTGCCAAAATCTACGGGCTTTTTTCGATGATGAACGCACACGACGACGTGAAACTCGACGCGGGCGCAATGCAGAGATATTTGGCGGAAGCAGCGTGGCTGCCGACCGCGCTAATGCCGGGTGAAAATCTCTACTGGACGGCGATTGATGAGAATCGGGCATCAGCGACTTTGACCGACGGCAAGACCACGGTTTCGCTCGAATTCCGGTTTAACGACGCGAGCGAAATAACGGAAGTTTTCACGCCCGCGCGTTTCTATGGAACGGGCGGCGAATACAAAACATTTCCGTGGCTCTGCCGCCTCTGGAATTACGAAGAACGCGGCGAAATGATGATTCCAATCGAAGGCGAAGCCGAATGGCTGTTGCCCGAAGGAGCCGCGCCTTATTTCAAAGGGCGAATCACGGCGATTGATTATGAATTTATCAAGTAAAACGCCGATTTATTTCAAGGAAAAACAAAAATGGAAACGATGAGAGCGAATGTTTTTCGCGGCGTGAACGACATCAGAATCGAAGAAGTCGAACGTCCCCGCGCCGGTGTCGGCGAAGCGGTTATTCGCGTCACGCTGACGACGATCTGCGGCACGGATTTACACATTTTGCGCGGCGAATATCCGGTTAAATCCGGCTTAATCATCGGACACGAACCCGTCGGAGTAATCACGGAATTGGGCGCGGGCGTTATCGGTTACGAGATCGGCGACCGCGTTTTAATCGGCGCGATTACGCCGTGCGGTCAATGTCGCGGCTGTCTGTCCGGGCAATGGGCGCAGTGTGGACACGGTGCGGATTACGAAGCACTCGGCGGCTGGCGGTTCGGAAACACGATTAACGGGGCGCAAGCCGAATATCTACTCGTGCCACACGCGCAGGCGAATCTCGCCAAAATTCCCGGCGAATTGACCGACGAACAAGTCGTTCTTTTAGCCGACATCGCTTCCACGGGTTTTAGCGGCGCAGAATCCGCCAATGTGAAAATCGGTGATGCAGTCGTCGTTTTCGCGCAGGGTCCGATAGGTTTGTGCGCTTCAATCGGCGCACGGCTGATGGGCGCATCGCTGGTCATCGGCGTTGACGGCGACGACGTTCGGCTGGCGATGGCAAAGAAAATGGGCGTTGATGTCGTGCTTGACTACCGCGCCGCGGATGTTGTGGCGGAAATCAAAAAATTAACCGGCGGCGGCGCGGACGTGGCGATTGAAGCGTTAGGCACACAGGAAACTTTTGAAAATTGCCTGCGGTCTTTACGGGCGGGCGGCACACTGTCGAGTCTCGGCGTTTACGCGGGGAAACTGCAAGTTCCTTATGATTCATTTGCGTCGGGCATCGGCGATTACAAAATCGTCACAACGCTCTGTCCCGGCGGCAAAGAGCGGATGCGAAGACTGATGGAAATTGTCAAAAGCCGACGGGTTGATCTATCGCCGCTCATCACGCACCGTTTTTCTCTGGATAAAATCAGCGAAGCCTATCAAATTTTCGGCGAACGGCGCGACGGCGTGATGAAGGTCGCCATTACGCCTTGATAAAAATTAACCTGCCCGACGAAATACTCTACATAAACCGAAACCATATTCGCTGTTGGTGTTTATTTCAAATCTTGTTTTCGCACGGACTGACGAGAAAATAGCTTTGTAATCTCAACGATGGTGATGGGCAGAATTACCGAGCCGATAATCACCAGCCAATCAATATTATTCGGCGGCACGGTGTCGAGAATTTTCGCCAGCGGCGCGAAATAGACGGCGAGCAGTTGCAGACCGATGACGATTGCCGTGGCGACGAAAATATACGGATTTGTGAAAAATCCGTTAAACGCCGAGCGTGTCCGCGAACGGCAGTTGTAGAGATGTCCGAGCTGCACACCGACGACCGACATCAGCGTCAGCGTCTGAGTATGTGCGCCCGCGCCGTAAGTTTGCAATGCCCAAAAATAGACGGCGAGCGCGATGGCGGCGAGCATCGCGCCCTGCCACGAAATCAAAAACAAAAAACTCCGCGACAATAAACTTTCCTGCGGCGAATGCGGGCGGCGGCTCATCGTGTCGGCTGCCGGCGGTTCGACGGCAAGCGCGAGCGCGGGGAAAACGTCGGTCACGAGATTGATCCAAAGAATCTGCAAAGGCAGCAGCGGCAAGAGAAATCCGGCGGCAATCGGCACGAAAATCACGACGACTTCGGCGAGATTGTGCGAAAACATCATCTGGACGAACTTAATAATGTTGGCGTAAATCGCGCGTCCGCCTTCGATGGCTTTGACGATGGTCGAAAAATTATCGTCGGTCAAAACGATGTCGGCGGCTTCTTTGGCGACTTCCGTGCCGCGCATTCCCATTGCAACGCCGATGTCGGCGCGTTTCAAAGCGGGCGCGTCGTTCACGCCGTCACCCGTCACCGCGACGATTTCGCCGCTCTTTTGCAGAGCCTCGACGATGCGAAGTTTGTCTTCCGGCGAGACGCGGGCAAAAACGTGCGCCTGCCGCGCCATTTCCGCGATTTTCTCCGCGTCGGAATTTATCAAATCGTCGGAATGAAGCGCAAAAATGTTTTCTCCCTGACTCAAATTTAACTGGCGGGCGACGGCGCGGGCGGTATTTATCTGATCGCCGGTCAGCATCACGACGCGAATTCCGGCGGCTTGTGCTTCCCGGATGGCGGCGGCAACGCCTTCACGCGGCGGATCGCTCATCCCGACGAAACCCAAAAATGTGTAGCCGTTTTCGATTGCCAAATCTTCAGCATCGGCAAAATTTTTATCGGCAAAGGCTAGAACGCGCAACGCTTCGTCCGCCATTTCTTCGTTGATTTTTAGAAAATCGCGGCGCGTTTCGTCGTCAAGCGAAACTATTTTTCCTTCGGCGGAAATGTAGTTCGCACAGACGGAAAGCACGACGGAGGGCGCACCTTTAAGCGCGGCAAAGCGTGTGTTGTCAGTAGATTGAAGGACGGTAATCATCCGTTTGGTCGCCGCGTCAAATGGATGTTCGAGCCGTTTTTTATGATTCGATTTTTCGCGCCCGACATCAAAGCCGAATTTTCCGGCAGCGACCAGCAGAGCCGTTTCGGTCGGATCGCCGATGTTCTCGTTTTCGTCCGCATTGCCGGAATCGAGCGAAGCATCATTGCACAAAAAACTGACCCTCAACAATCGCGTTAAATTTTCATCAGCCGCCTCCGCATCCGACTCAGTAAAATTCTTGACGATCTTAGTGTTTGAAAGGCGATATTCCTGCACGGTCATCCGGTTTTCGGTCAGCGTTCCGGTTTTGTCGGTGCAGATGACGGTCGCGCTTCCCAAAGTTTCGACCGCCGAAAGTTTGCGGACAATCGCATTACGGCGAGCCATCCGCAAAACGCCGAGCGCGAGAATTAAAGTCGTCACGGCGGGCAGACCTTCCGGCACGGCGGCAACGGCGAGACTGACCGAAACTTCGAGCATCAGCCATCATTCGTCGCCGCGCCAAATACCGGCGAGCATCACGAGGGCAGTAACGCCCAAAACGATATAAACAAGCCGTTTGCCGAGTTGGTCGAGCTTTCGTTCGAGCGGCGTTTGTTCGGATTTCGTTTCGGCGAGAAGCTGCCCGATGCGTCCGAGTTCGGTTCGTTTTCCCGTCGCGGTGACAATCGCCAGTGCGCGTCCGGCAACAATCGTCGTGCCGAGATACAGCATCGAGTTTCGTTCGGCGAGCGGTGCGTTTTGTTCAGTCGCTTCGATTGATTTTTCAACCGACGTGCTTTCGCCGGTCAAGGTTGATTCGTCGCTGCGTAAATTAACGGCTTCAATTAATCGAGCGTCAGCCGGAACGCGGTCGCCCGCCGTTAAAATCACGATGTCGCCGCTGACGATTTGCACCGCGTCAACGATTTGTTCGCGCCCGTTGCGCCGAATACGAACGACCAAATGCGTCGCCTTTTGCAAAGCGTTAAGTGCGCGTCCAGCCTGCCATTCAATCGCAAAACCGATCACCGCATTGAGCAACAGCACGACCAGAATCGCCAATGCTTCGACGCGGCTGTCGGTGAACCACGCGACAATCGCCGCAAATGCGAGCAACCAAATGATGATGCTCGAAAATTGTCCGAGCAGAATCTTCAGCCAGCCGCGTCCCTTTGATTGTTCGAGCGTATTTGCGCCGTCGCGCCGCGCAATGTGGTGGCAGCCGGCTTACGTCGCCGGAGCGCATCGTCCAAAACAGGCAAATGCCGCGCCGATTTATTTTCGTATTCATATCGAAAAAATCGGCGGACACCGCGCCGTTTCGGATGAATCTCACGCTTAATCAATCTAAAAAAATTGTCGCCGCCGAAAAAGAATTAAGCGAACGAGATTTGAAATTTTGGTGTTGTCCCGATTTATGCTGCTCACTTATAAATTAACCCTGTAAAAAACTTAAGTAATTAAGCCATACAATTTTGTCACAAATCGAAGTTTCGTGGTGTTTATAAAATGTAGACAAAATTTATGCGGGAGATTTTATGAACTTTTGCTTTGCTGTTACTCGGTTAATATGCTGTTTTTATTTCCTTACTTTTGTTTGTTTCTTAAATGCTTTTGGTCAAAATCAAATTCCGCGATTTGAAAATTCAGAGTGTGCCGTTCCGCTGCCGAACGGCGAAAATGCAAATTGCGGTTACTTAATCGTTCCCGAAAGCAGAAAAATAAAGAATGATAAAATAATTCGCTTACCGATAATTATTCTGAAAAGTGAAAATTCAAATTCGCGCCCAGACTCAATTTTAAGGACAGTCGGCGGTCCCGGCGAATCATCTATGAATCTGGTTAGAAGCAGACCTTCAGCACCGTGGCTGAAAGAGCGAGATTTAATTATCTTTGAACAACGCGGCACAAAATACGCTCAGCCCACGCTTGATTGTCCTGAAGTCAAAGAAACAAATATCATCAGCGAGAAGCAGAAACTTGGTGCGAAAACGGCGCGGACAAACGAACTGCGAGCCGCCAAAGTCTGTTATGACCGTCTAATAAAACAAGGCGTTAATCTTTCCGCTTACAATAGCGTGGAAAGTGCGGCGGATATTGAAGATTTGCGCCGCGTTTTGAAACTGGAGAAAATTAATCTTTGGGGACTCTCATATAGCACACGACTAATGCTTGAAGTGATGCGCGATTATCCAAACGGAATCCGCAGCGTCGTTCTGGAATCAACTTTGCCACCGGAAGTAAACTATGATGAAGTCGGCGTTGACGGAATCGTTCGCGCTTTCGATGTTCTTTTTGCGAATTGCAAAGCGGATGACGGTTGCGCGAAGGCTTATCCGAATCTGGAAAATAAATTTTACGAATCGTTCGCCAGATTAAATAAAGAACCGATTGTGGCAGATGTTAAAGATTCAAAAACTGGTGAAACCGTTAAACTGAACGGAAATGATTTTGCGACGTGGCTAATTGATTACTTGTTTTCAAATAGTCCGCAAGCAATCGCCGATTTACCATTGGTGATTGACGATGTTTTTCAAGGCAATTACGATACATTTAAGAGATATGCAGGTGAGAAAATAAGTACGCCCTCAACTTCGCTGGCGATGCGTTATTCAGTCTGGTGCGGCGAGGAAATTCCGTTTGAAGATATGCGGAAAATTAAAGCGCAGTCGTTTCGGTATCCCAAATTTCGAGGCTACGAAGTAATGGCTCTACCCGACATTTGTAGCGTCTGGAAAGTTGCGGCGGCAAAACCGATTGAAAACAAACCTGTCAAAAGTGATATTCCGACAATGATTATTTCCGCCGAATATGACGCATACACGCCGCCCGCTTGGGGAAAATTGATTGCCAAAAACTTGAAAAACCATTTTCATTTTGAAGTTCCTTGGGTCGGACACGGTCCCGCATTTTCAACGCCGTGTGTGCGTGAAATGATTGCGAATTTTTTTGATAGTCCGAAACTAATCCCTAACTCTCAATGTTTAGAAAAAATTAAAAGGGATAATAAGTTCAATGTTAAATCTCAAAATTAATGAATTTTTTTCATCAAACGTCTTTTCACCAACTCGACCAGTAATAAATAAGTGGCGGTCGCCGCGCCGAGAAAAACGAAATAAGCGAATGGCAGCGGAACAAAGCCGAGAATTTTCGCCAGCGGTGAAAACGGCAGTAAAACCGCCACGGCAATAACGGCTAAAACGGTGAGCGTCAATGCGCGGCTCGGTCGGCTTTGGAATGGATTACCGATAGTGCGAATAATAAAAACGACGGCGGTTTGCGTTGCCAGCGATTCGACAAACCAGCCGGTATGAAATTCCTGTTCGCCCGCCTGAAAAAACTTCAGCAGGACAAAAAACGTCAGAAAATCGTAAATCGAGCTGATCGGTCCGATATACAGCATAAAATCGCGGATCAGTTTGATGTCCCAGTGCTGCGGCTTGCGAACGAAGGTCGCGTCCACGTTGTCGGTCGGAATCGTTACCTGCGCCAAATCATACAGAAAATTATTGAGCAGAATCTGGACGGGAAGCATCGGCAGAAACGGCAGAAAAATCGCCGCGCCCGCCATCGAAAACATATTGCCGAAGTTGGAACTCGTTCCCATTAAAAGATATTTCATAACATTGCCGAAGGATTTGCGCCCTTCGATAATGCCG
Source organism: Pyrinomonadaceae bacterium (assembly GCA_965247235.1). Lineage (GTDB taxonomy): Bacteria > Acidobacteriota > Blastocatellia > Pyrinomonadales > Pyrinomonadaceae. The sequence goes on along the minus strand of OZ252004.1, from coordinate 2,666,022 downwards.
TGATGCAAAACTTCCAGACCGGGTTCGAGCAGCACGATTTCCGCCGCATCTTTTGCCACGTCGGTCGCGGTTGAAACCGAAATGCCGACATCGGCGGTGTGCAGACTCGGCGCGTCGTTGATGCCGTCGCCTAAGTATCCGACGACGTGACCGCGACGTTTCAAGGCAAGCAAAATGCGGTTTTTCTGCATCGGCGAAACCCGCGCGAAAAGGTTGACGGTTTCGGCGGTGTGACCGAGAGCGGTGTCGCTCATCTTTTCGATCTCATCGCCCAACACGATTCTTTCGCTTTTTAATCCGACCTGCTCGCAGACGTGCCGCGCGACAAGTTCGTTGTCGCCCGTCAGGATTTTGACCAGCACGCCGTCTTTTGCCAAATCCCGCAAGGCTTGAGCGGCGGATTCGAGCGGTTCGTCGGCGAAAGTCAAAAATCCCGCCAGCGTCATTTCGCATTCCAAGTCTTTTCGATAACTTTCCTGTGTGTCAACGGCGCGATACGCGACGGCTAAAACGCGCAAACCTTTCCGGCTGAAATCCTGAAAAACGAGGTCACTTTTGTTTCGCGCCTCTTGGTTAAAAGGCGAAATCCGCCCGTCAATTTCGTAGTTTGTGCAGCATTGAAAAATGCTTTCGGGTGCGCCTTTGCTGACTAAAATTCGTTTTTCCCCCGCTTTTTCAACCACGACGGAAACTCTGCGCCGTTCAAAATCAAAAGGCATTTCGTCAATTTTGCGATAATCTTCGATTTTCGAGCTATCGTGTTTGAAAATCGCGTCGTCGAGCGGATCGGCTTTCTTTTTGATGGCGCGGTTGAGCGGATTGCTGACTCCGGTTTCATAAAAACTGTTCAAAAATGCAAGCTCGAAAACTCGCTCGCAATCTGTGCCGAAAGAGTTTAAGTGCTGCTCCAAAGAAAGTTCGCCGAGCGTCAGCGTACCGGTTTTGTCCGAACATAAAATGTCCATCCCGCCGAGATTCTGCATCGCCGCGAGATGTTTGACGATGACTTTCTGCCGCGCCATTTTGACCGCGCCCTGTCCCAGAGTAACGGCGGTGATCATCGGCAGAAATTCCGGCGTTAACCCGACGGCAAGCGCAATCGAGAAAAACAAAGATTCGAGCGGATCGCGGTGCAGAAGTGTGTTGACGATCAGCACGAAAATCACGAGAAAAAACACGACGCGCATAATCAGATACCCGAATTTTCGAGTGCCTTGTTCAAAATCGGTTTCGGGAACTTTGTCGCCGAGCCGCTTGGCAATTTCGCCGAATTTCGTCTTGCCGCCCGTTGCCGTGACGATTGCCGTCGCCGTTCCGCTGACGACGGAAGTTCCGAGAAAAATATTGTTCTGCGCCGGATTTATCGTGTTCGCATCCTTTTCAACCGGCAGCGATTCACCCGTCAGCGCGGCTTCCTGAACGTGCAAATCGCGGGCTTCGACGAGTCGCGCGTCGGCTGGAATCAAATCGCCCGCCCACAGTTGAATCACGTCGTCCGGCACGACTTCGCGGCACGGAATTTCCTTCCACGCCGCGCCGCGCAAAACCGTCGCCGTCAGCGAAACCGCTTTTCGCAAACTTTCGGCGGCACGCTGCGAACGCGAAGTCTGCACAAAATTCAAAATCACGCCCAAAAGCACCATCACAAAAACAATCGCGGCGTTAATCCAATCGCCGACGAAAGCCGAAATCGCGCTGGCGACGAGCAAAATGGCGACGAGCGGTTCAATAAATAATTTTAAGAATCTGACAACTGCGCCGTTTTTTTTCGCCGTCACGGGTTCGTTAAAGCCGAATTTTCGCAAACGCCGCCGCGCTTCGGCTTCGGTTAAACCCGGAAATTGTTCGACTGTTTTTGGAACTTCGGTCGGTTTTACGAGAACTTAGTTCGGCTGCATACTTCTTTACCTTTTCACGATTTAATCTCCTGACAAGCGCAATCAACGTGCCTTGCCGTGATATTTGCTAATAGCGGTTGATTCGACCGGACAGTTTCGGACAAATATTTTCAGCCGCGAAAATTCCCGTAATGAAGCGCGAAATTTTTCGCAGTAGATAACCGATAAAATTGCATTTCGGCTGTATTTATTGTTTTTATTACGCGGCACATCTTTTGCTCAATTGATTCAAAGAACAACGGAAAATTCATGAAGTAAATTAAGGATAAGAAGTTAAATTCACGGAGAAATTCTATGAAAATTTTAATGGCGACGGACGGTTCGGATTTCAGCAAGGCGGCGATTGATGCGCTGGCGAATATCGTGGCGAAACCGGACGCGACGAGTATCAAAATTGTTTCGGCGGTCGAACGCCCGATGCCGATTGCCGCCGAACCGATGGCGGTTTCGGCGGAATATTACAACGAGATCGAGCAATACGGACGCGAACAGGCGCGGAAATTTCTGACCGAGGCTGAAACTCAAATTCGTGTTTTGTTTCCGAACGCCGCGCCGGATTTAACAACCGAAGTTATTATCGGCTCGCCGCAGCGTGTTTTGGTTGAAGAAGCCGAAAGTTGGGGCGCGGATTTGATCGTCGTCGGCTCGCACGGTTACGGTTTTTGGTCGCGGCTGATGCTCGGTTCGGTTTCAAATTCGATTGTTCACAACGCGACCTGTTCGGTGTTGGTAATCAGAAATAAAGGTAAAGAAAATGGCTAATATACTGATTTTAGGCGGCGGTTTCGGCGGATTGATGACCGCTGAACGGTTGGCGGAAATGCTCGGCGGCGGCAGCAAACATCGCATTACGCTCGTTTCGCCGCACGACAAATTTACGTTTTATCCCGCACTCGTCCGGCTCGCGTTCGGCGACTGCGATGCGGACGAAATCGTATTTGATTTGCCTGAAAAAACAAGCGAATTGAACGTCCGTTTCGTGCAGGGCGAAGTCATCAAATTAAACACCGAGCTTAAAAAAGTGCAGGTCACGGGCGACGATTTCGACGGCGAAATTTCTTACGATTACCTGATTATTGCGATGGGCAGAAGGCTGGCGACCGAAAAAATCGGCGGCTTTTTTGAACACGCGCATCATCTGCTCGGTGTCAAAGCCGCACAAAAATTTGGCGCTGCGGTCAATACTTTTACAAAAGGAAAGATCGTCGTCGGACTTTCGCCTGAGGCGTTTTTGCCCGTTCCGGTGTGCGAAACAGCGTTTGCGTTGGCGAGAAAATTTAAAAAAGAGATCGAAAACAAAGAAGTTTCGGTCAGCGTCGTCTTTCCCGAAAATATCAAAACAGCTTTCGGCGGCGCGGATTTGCACGAGAAATTAGAAAATGCGTTCGCCAAGCATCACGTCAAAGTTATCAATGATTTCGCGGTCAAAGAAGTTACCGAAAAGACGATTATTTCAGGCAGCGGTAAGGAAATCAAACACGATTTGCTGATGCTTCTGCCGCCGTTTCGCGGACAGGCGATGCTCGGTAATCACGGATTTACCGACGAATTGAATTTTGTTCAGGTTGATAATTTTCTGCGTGTTTTGAATCTGGAAAAGGTTTACGCGGTCGGCGACATCGCCGCTTTTCCGGGTCCGAAACTCGCGTTTATGGCAATCCGGCAAGCGCAAATCGCCGCCGAAAATATCGTGTCGGAGCTTCGCGGCGGAATCCCGACCAAGATTTATTATCACGACATTTCGGTCATCATTGACGAAGGCGGCGACGACGCGATCTTCCTGCATTACGGCATCTGGGACAATTATCTCTACGGCTTGAAGGAAGGCAAAATGTGGAGCCGGATGAAAAATACGCACAATCAATTGTTTGAAATGGTACGCGACGGTTAAAGATTGAGGCACGTTAAATTGTTTACTTCACTTTTCAGTCATCCGTTCGAGAAAAAAGGAATGCGCCGGATGAATTTTTCATCGGTTAAATCAGCGAAAATTATTTATGAACGCTTATACACTAGACCGTCTGCAATTTGCTTTTACGATTACCTATCATTATTTATTTCCGCAATTAACGATGGGACTTGCGCCGTTGATCGTCGTTTTTAAGACGCTGGCAATCTGGAAAAAGAACGAGAAGTATAACGAAGCCGCGCGGTTTTGGGGCAAGATTTTCGGCATCACTTTTTTGTTCGGCGTGGTGACGGGAATTCCGATGGAGTTTCAGTTCGGCACGAATTGGTCGGCATTTTCAAAGTTTGCGGGCGGCGTGATCGGGCAGACTTTGGCGATGGAAGGCGTGTTTTCGTTTTTTCTCGAATCGGCGTTTATCGGTTTGTTTCTGTTCGGCGAAAAACGGCTCGGACAAAAAATGCACTGGCTCGCGGCGTTTTTGGTTTTTCTCGGAACGTGGGCTTCCGGTTATTTTATCGTGGCAACCGATGCGTGGATGCAGTATCCGGTCGGTTATGAAACGGCGGCGAACGGGACGGTGCAACTGACGAGTTTTACCGCGCTGCTTTTTAATAAATGGGCGATCATTCAATATCTGCACACGATGGGCGGCGCGTTCGTAACCGGCGCGTTTGCGGTCGCCGCGCTTGGCGCATTTTATGTTTTGTCGGAAAAACAAATCGAATACGGCAAAATGTTTTTGCGAACCGGCGTGATTGCGGCGTGTTTGGGAAGTATCTGGATGCTGTTTCCGTCGGGCGATTTGAGCGGTCAGATGGTGGCGAAATATCAACCCGTCACACTGGCGGCGATGGAAGGACTTTTCAAAACCGAACAGGGCGCGAGTATGGTTTTGATCGGTCAGCCGGATGTCGAAAATCAAAAACTCGACAACGCCATTCATATTCCGAAAGCCCTGAGTTTCATTACCTATCGCCGTTGGGACGCGGAAGTCAAAGGCTTGGACGCATTTCCGCCGGACACGCATCCCGACAATATTCCGCTGCTTTATTACAGTTTTCACATAATGGTCGGACTCGGCACGATTTTTATCGCGGTGATGCTTTTGTCGGTTTTTGCCTTGTGGCGCGGCTGGCTATTCAAGGCAAACTGGCTGATGTGGATCATTATGCTGAGTTTTCCGCTGCCGTTTATTGCGAATACGGCGGGCTGGATGGCGGCGGAAATTGGCAGACAGCCGTGGCTCGTCTATGGAGTTTATCGCACGGAACACGGATTTTCGCCGCTCGTTTCAAGCGGCAACGTCCTGTTCACGCTGATCGGTTTTATGGGAATATATACGGTTTTGACGCTGCTCTACCTGTTTCTGATGCTCCGGCGCATTGACAAAGGCGCGGACGAATTAACTGCCACGGCGGAAACGGCGGAAGAAGGAAAAATTGCATTAGGCGACGCACCAGCCGGATATTGAGGAGAAAAATAAAATGCTGACAATCTGGTTTTTAATCGTCGCTCTGATGCTGGTCGCGTATGTCATTCTCGACGGATTCGACATCGGCGCAGGCATCCTTCACTACTTCGTCGGGCGCAACGCGAAAGAGCGCGAAACCGTCATCGCCGCTATCGGTCCGGTTTAGGACGGCAACGAAGTCTGGCTTTTAGCGACGGGCGGCACGCTTTATTTTGCGTTTCCGGCTTTGTATGCCGCCGGTTTCAGCGGATTTTATCTGCCGCTGATAATGGTTTTGTGGCTTCTGATTATGCGGGCGGCGGGCATCGAACTGCGTCATCAATTAGACAATCCGATGTGGCACAGCTTTTGGGATTTTTGTTTCACGCTCGCAAGCGTTCTGCTGGCGATTTTTTTCGGCGCGGCACTCGGAAACGTCGTGCGCGGCGTGCCTCTGAACGCTGACGGAAACTTTTTCGAGCCGCTCTGGACGACATTCACCGTGACCGATAATCCGGGAATCCTCGATTGGTTCACCGTTTTGTCAGGCGTAGTCGCGCTCGTCGCGCTGGCGATTCACGGCGCAAATTACCTCGCCGTCAAAACTGAAGGTGAACTAAATGCCCGCGCTCGAAAAATTGCCGGCATCGCTTGGTTTGCATTGGTCGCCGTGACGATTCTGAGCTTAATCGCCGTGATGAATCTGCGCGAAGGAATTCTCGACAACTACAAAAATTATCCGCTCGGCTGGCTGATTCCGCTCGCCGTCATCGCGTCGCTGATCGCAATCAAATTTTTCAATGCCAAAGGCAATGACAAAGCCGCATTTATCAGTTCGAGCACGTATCTCGCAACAATGCTCGGCGGCGCAGTTTTCGCGCTCTACCCGAATGTTCTGCCCGCAATGAATCCGGCTTACAGCCTGACAATCGAAAACGCTTCGGCGGGAAATTATGGCTTAACGGTCGGTCTGATTTGGTGGTCAATCGGAATCACCATCGCGCTCGGCTATTTTTATTTCGTCTTCAAAACCTTCAAGGGCAAAATAATATTAGAATCGCCTTAGGTAATCCGTAAGTTAAGTTTTCTTTGATGAATTTTTATTTGCTTTGAGCCGTCGGAAAAATGATTTGTTTTCCTTGTCATTCCCCCAAATCGTAACATCTTTCGGCTAATAAAACGAGTTCGATCACATTCGCAAAATGTTGACAATGCCGTCAAACATAAGCAATTACCGTTTCGAGCCGTTTTAATGGACAGATCGAGCAACTGCACCGCAAAGCCAGATAAGTAACGGGTTTGGAGCGTTGCCAATGTCGGAAACAAAGAATTCAATGCAATCACATCGCCTGTCCATTGTCAGTCTGGTATCGGTTTAGAGAAATGATGTATCAAACAAATCGGCTGGCGCGTAAAAAATCAACCGTTTTTTACGCGCCAGCCGAAACAATTTTGCAATAATTTTTAATTTGCCGAAAACATATCGCTTTCAACTTTTTGCCCGTATGAAACCGTGCCGATTTCCGTTTCTTCGACCTGTTTGTCGTTTGCCCAAAGCACCGTTCGATATGGCACGAGCGTTCCTTGCGCGATGTTAAAATCATAGAATTTGCGTCTATATTTCACGCCGTCATCTTCATATTCAAGGATCATAACGTGCAGCGTTTTCGAACTGATATAATATTTTGTCAAACGATTTTCCTTGTCCGTCAATTTGACAACAAAAAAATCAACGCCGGCGATTTTCTGACGCTCGCCGAGTTCGAGTTTCGATTCGTTTTCCTTATAGCGCAAAAGCGCTTCGGTGCTGTGCCAAATGCTGTTTTGAAAAGACTTGGCGGCATCGTCACGCGGTTGAAAAACCTCATTGTTGAAGATTCCGAAAACTTTGTCGTCGTTGTAAACAAGCGCATATTTTGCACTCGGAAATTCCTGATCGAGCCGGATTTTTTCTTTGTCGAGCTTATCGCCGCGCAAAATTCTCAATTCGTATTTAGCACTGTCAACTTTCCCCTCCGCATCGGTCAGGCTCAGTTTTCCGCGCTCAATCGTCGTCTTGCGAATCTGGCTCAAACCATCGCGTCCGCGCAGATTGCTGTAAATAAAAATGACCGATTCGGCAACTTGTTCGGCGGTCGCATTGGCAAGCGCAGTCGTCTGCTTATCTTCCTTTTTCGGCTTTTCTTTATTTTCTTTCGGTTTCTCTTTGACCGTCAGCGTCGTTTTCGTCTGCTGTGCGGAAACAGACCACGCGCCGATCAAAACTAGTAGAAACATTGAAGCTAAAAATCTAAAACGCAAAGACACAGTTGATTCTCCTTTGTATAACTCGTAAATATTTTCGCGGATTTCGGTGAAAATTTATCTTATATCAAATTTGTTCGATCTTTTGAATACTATAAATTGATGTATTTCAGGCAATTTTGGATGCTTATTTTATCGTTAGTCAAATTTTGAAATTAACATATTAATTTTTCGCGGATGAATAATTCTTTCGGATATTGAATAATAAATTTCAAAACCGTTTAGAGCAAGGGAGAAAAATGGAAAATGGAAAATGGAAAATAATTTCATCCAATTTTGAATCAGAGCCGACATCAGACTGCGAGTGTTAAATTTCAGAGTCAAAGTTTTCCATTTTCCGTTTTCCACTTTCCATTTTTTTTATGTTCCATATAGCACTTGTCGAACCTGAAATTCCGCCTAATACAGGTAATATTGCGCGTCTGTGCGCGGCGACTTTTACTGATCTGCACATTGTCGGCGTGACCGGCTTTCGGATGGACGACCGGACTTTGAAACGCGCCGGTCTCGATTATTGGTCTGAGGTCAGGCTTCACCGGCACATTGATCTCGAAAGATTATATGCGGCGTTACCGCAATCCCGATTTCTCTATCTGACAACCAAAACCGACCGCGCTTATTTTGATTTTCAATTTTTGGACGGCGATTGTTTAATTTTCGGACGTGAAACGCGCGGTTTGCCTGAAGTTGTTTTGACGGAAAATGCCGAAAGATGCCTGACTGTTCCGATGCCGAATCCGAATGTTCGCAGTCTGAATCTCGCTAATAGTGTCGGCATTGTTCTCTACGAAGCTCTCAGACAGCATAAATTTATGCGATGAATTTTTACGAACTTTAAAATAAAAACTTTGATTGAATTAGTGATAAACATTAATTCAATCAAAGTTTTTATTTTTAGAATCTATTGGTTCGCACCTTATCAAATTCGCAAAGGCATCACGATATATTTGTATGAATAATTTTTGTCGCCGTCGATGCTCATCTGCGTTTGCGCGTTGCCGTCCTTAAATTCGAAAGCGATGCGCGGTTTGCCGCCGGTTTCTTTGACTTTGACTTTTTCGCCGTCGATTTCCTGCACCGTTTCGCCGCTTTCGCTGTCGGAAACACTAATTACATTGAGAAAATCCTGCAAGTATTGTGCGTTAAAGCCGATGTTGACTTCTTCGCCCTGATATTCGGCTGAAATCTTTTCGTTTGCCTCGCCTTCTTCCGAACTTTGTGCGCCGATTTCGATTTCGCCGTTCCTGATATTCAGCCGCACCGAACGCGTTCTTTCGTCCGCCATCAGCGAAACGCGGCGAATCGCGGTTTTCATTTCGTCGGCATCGAACGTCACTTTTTTATCGTTGTCTTTCGGAATTACCATCTCATAATTTGGAAATGTTCCCGAAAGTTTACGCGTAATCAACAATCTGCCGTCAACTTCAAAATAGATGTGATTCGGGTCTTCGCCGAAACTGACTTCGCCGTTTGAATCGCGCGAAATTTTAACGAGTTCGAGCAGAGCTTTTTTCGGAATCAGCGAATCCATCGCTTCCGCCGTTTCGCCGCCCGACATTTGCCGTTCGATATACGCCAGCCGATGTCCGTCGGTCGTAATCATCTTTGCCGAAGTTCCGTCAATCATAAATTTTGCGCCTGACAGCGTAAATCTCGATTGTTCGTTGGTGATTGCAAACGCCGTGTTTTGAATAAAATGATTAAAAATTTCCGCCGAAAGTTTCATCGGGGCATTTTTGAACGACGGAACTTCGGGAAACTGTTCGCGGTTGACACCGGCGAGACGGAAGTTGGATTTTCCGCACGTCAATTTAACCCATTCGTTATCGTCTTTTTTGAAATGCACGTCAGCGTCGTCCAGAAGCCTCACGATGTCGAACAGCTTGCGAGCCTGAACACATATCGAACCTGCCTGTTTAATCTCGGCAGAAGCCTCGCAGCGTATCGTCACGTCGAGGTCTGTGCCGACGATGCGGATGTTGTTTTCACCGACCGATTCGATCAGGATGTTTGACAGCACCGGAATCGTGCTTTTCTTTTCAACAATTCCCTGAACGAATCCCAGTTCTTCTTTCAGGATATTTTGTTTGATTATAAATTCCATTTCTATACTCCTAAATTTTTATCAATTATATCTCAAATAATACTTTCAATATGCGCCGCTTTTTACTAATTCTAATACTTTAAAAATATATAAATATTAGATAGTAGTAGTAGTAGTGCCTGTGGAAAAGTGGATAACCGACTTTAATGAACTGTCCATTAAGTTTGTGCGTCCACAGGCATTGTGGAAAACCTGTGGAAAAATCGCCTTCCTGTGGAAAAAAATCGAACTTTAAAAAGTTTTCCTGCTTTTCCACAGGCAAATTTTTACACAGCCTGTGGAAAAGTTGAAAAAACAGTTTTAATTATTCAATGCAATCGTGATACTCGGAATAATTACGAACACTCTCTGTGGGAAATATTTTTGTTAATCACGTTCAACCGTTTTTAATTAACTGCAAAGATTATCTATTAACTCGCTGACAGTGCTGTGGAAATTTCTATCGTCCTTAATTACCTCTCCGATTTTTCCCACCGAGTGCATCACGGTCGTATGATGTTTGCCGCCAAATTCGCGCCCTATTTCCGGGAAACTGTGTTTTGTCAGACGTTTACAGAGATACATCGCCACCTGACGCGGCACGGCAATTTGTCGGGCATTATTTTTCGACTTTAATTCTTCAACCGTCAGTTTATAATGCGATGCGACGGTCTTGGCGATTCTTTCCATTGACAAACCTTCCCGCTGTTCGCTGTCAACCAGATTTTTGAGCGCGTCCTGAGCGAGCATTTTGGAAATCGGCATTCCGCGCAGAGACGAAATTGCCACCAGACGCACAAGCGAACCTTCTAGTTCGCGGATATTACTGCGAACTTTCCCTGCAATATAGAACGCGATTTCGTCAGGCAGATGAACACCGTCGAGATCGGCTTTGCGTTTTAAAATCGCTACTTTGGTTTCCAAATCAGGCGGTTCGATGTCGGCGATCAATCCCCATTCAAAACGCGAATGCAGTCTTTCTTCGAGCGTCGGAATTTCGCGCGGCGGACAATCCGAGGTGATAACTATCTGTTTTTGATCGTTATGGAGCGCATTAAAGGTGTGAAAAAATTCTTCCTGTGTGCGCTCTTTGCCAGCCATAAACTGCACATCGTCCATCAACAAAACGTCAATCGAACGATATTTTTCACGGAAAGTCTGCGTTTTGTCGTAACGAATCGCGTTAATCAATTCGTTCATAAACTTTTCGCTCGTAATATAAGCGACCCTCAAATGACGGTTTCTTTCCTTAATCGAATGTCCGATGGCGTGCATTAAATGAGTTTTGCCTAAACCGACACCGCCGTAAATAAATAACGGATTATAAGTTTTGCCCGGAGTTTCCGCTGCGCCGAGACTGGCGGCGTGGGCAAATTGGTTACACGCGCCGACGACAAATTTATCGAATGAATATTTCGGATTGAGCGAATTTTCAATCGGTTCGATGTCCACGAAATTGGTCGGAACTGTTTTGATTAATGTTTGAGGTTTTGGATTTTCTCGGTTTTCAAACACGCTCGCGCTCTGCGCCGTATTCTGTGAATTATTATTTTGGGTATGCTTCTCAAAAAAGAATTCGGCATCGTCTTCATCATTAAAACTGCCGTCCGGCATTTTTGAATCTTCGACTTCCCAATTTACTTTGTAACTCGAGAGGTTCAATTCTTTGAGCGTTTGCGTCAGAACTTCGGAATAATAGGTGCTGACCCAATCTTTAGTCACCTGACCGGCGCGTAAGTAAAGAACTTTTTGTCCTTCATCACAGCCGTCAAACTGAATCGGGCGAAACCACGAATCGAAAATTTGTTTATTTAAACGCTTTTCGACGGATTCCAGAATATTGTTCCAAACATTTGTATTTTCGACGAAAGTTTCCATATCTTTCTCCGGGCAATTTTTGTTAAATCTTTAGTCAAACCTTTAAGCAGCCGGTCAATTTTTCCGACCTTTTTTTGAGTCGTCAATAAACTTCCTTCAGAGTTCTGAAAACCGTTATGTCTTAACGTCTTGCAACACTTTATCTGAATCTGAATATTTAGTTTTCCACAGACTTTTCCACAGGGTTGTGGAAAGCTGCTTAAAACTTAATGTAAAACTTTAAGTCTATTATTTTCAACTATTTACGGGTGTTAGATTTCACTAAAACGATGCAAAGATTAACATAAAAGAAAGGTGAAAGCAAATAGAAATCCACAGATAAATTTAAAACAAAAATGTCCGGTAAAAGTCTTTCGTAATCTATAATTTGGAGTTGTTTAATGGTATGTTACACTAATCAAAACGGTATATTTTACAGATAAATTCGATGACTAAAAAAATAAAAACTTCGGCAGTAGAAAATATTTCCGAAACATTTATTTTGGATGTCGAGATAGAGCAGATCGCCAAAAATTTATACTATATCAGCGAAACCGATGCCGAAATTCTGCCATTTGTCGGCACGGCGGCAGCCGAGGTAACTGAGGCGGAGATTCTCAAACAGACGGGCAGTTCAACCAAAGCGAAAATTGAACGTAGAGCATTTAACGATTTTTTTGAAAGACTGACGAAAGTTCAGGATTGGTTCGGTGATGAAGAAAAAGCCAACGCCGCCCGTTTCGCCGCGCTCAAGGCTTTGCTGGCAGACAATCTGAGGGACATAACGGTTTTTAGAATCGGAACGATTCAGATTGATATTTACGTCGTCGGTCTGCCGTCTGAAAACATTTTGGCGGGCATTAAAACCAAAGCGGTCGAAACCTAAAAAATTGGCTCAACAAACTATCACTTGGAAACATAAATTGGGAGCTGTCGCGGCTTCTTTTTTATTATGTTTGCTGGTTTTATTGATCGGCGAAGCGTTTTGCCGAATCTTTCTCGACATTAACTTTCGCCGCACGAGCCGCGAATTTGTCGTGACGGACGGCAACGGTTTGGTGACGGCAAACGCGCCTAATGCTGCCGGTGTTTCCTTCGGCACTAACGTCTATTCCGATCAAAACGGTTTTAGAATTAACCCGAACCGCGTCGAGAAGAAAAAACCTGACGCTGTTTTGTTTCTGGGCGATTCGGTGACTTTCGGTGTCGGTGTCCCGGAAGAAAAAACTTTCGTCGGAATGTTCAGGCAAAACGCGCCTGATGTGACGGTTTACAATGCGGCAGTCGTCGGGTTTTCGATTCCGGATTACAGGCGCGTCATTAACAATTTTTTGCCGCAGCATCCCGAAATTAAAACTGTCTATTTATTTTATTGTCTCAACGATTTTCACGCCGCGACGGACACAGCGCAGAATAATGACACACAGGATTTTGAAAGGTCAGTCAAACTGAAAGCCGCCACGGTTTTCTCTCAAATCAACGAATACTTCGGCAGTCATTCCAAACTCTACGTTTTTATCACGGGAAAATTAATTGATCCGTCGAAAAAGTTTTTCGAGACGGATTACAATCTTTATAATGTTGACGAACAGAAGTTTGATGCAGTAATGCAGCCGATTTTGGAGATTAATCAAAAACTTCGGGAACGAAATATTGAGTTTGTCGTGTTTTTAAATCCATATGAAACGCAGATCAGAACCGGCGCGGAAAGCGATTTGATGCCGCAGAGAAAATTGGAGCAATATTTCACGCAAAATAGTATTCGTTTCGTCGAGACAACCGATGACTTTAAAAAATTCCCTTCATCAACCGAATTTTTGTTCGCCGATCCGATGCACCTTTCCGAAAAAGGTCATCAAATTGTTTACGATGCGCTTTGGCGCGATTGGGAACAGCAAACACAACATCAGAAATAATTATGAGTGAAAACAATCAAGAGAAAAGTTTTGTGAAAGAAATGTCGGCTTTTCTCAACCAGACGAAAAAATGGTGGTTGCTGCCGATTATCGTTTTTGCGTCGCTATTAATAATTCTGATTTTGTTGAGTGTTTCAGGAATTTCCTCTTTTATTTATTCTATTTTCTAAAGTTATTGCGCTGAAAGATAATGAATCAGCCGAATGAATCCGATTTGCCCGACACCGAGCAGAAAGCCGAAAATCGCCCCGGCAAATTCGATGGTTCGCAGATGTTCTTTGGCGACGGACAGCACCAGCGATTCCAGTTTTTCGACCGGATAATTGTTAATTTTCTCGCGCACGACTTCGCCGATATTGAATTCCTGAATCGCCTGCGGCAGTTTTTCGCGGGCGGCGGAAATAATTGACTCAGTAATGTTATTACCCGCGTTTCTCACTTTTTCTTCGGAGATATGATCGGAAAGTCTGCCAATCGGCGCAGACATCAGGCGATCAATCTGACGGCTCAAAACTTTGTTGATAATGTTGGCGGTTTCGTCCTGATTGAGAATGTTGAGCAAACCGTTGGAAAGCAGAGTTTTGAGTTTTTCTTCGGATTCGGGGTAAACGGTCTGCAAAATCGCGTCGAGACTGTGCGGACGAATTTTATGCAGCGAATCCGTTAAATAAGTCGAAATCGAATTTTGCATCGCGTCACCCTGCAATAGCGAAGCAACCGCTTTTTTGATCTGCGATTTAACTCTTGCCAGTTGTTCGGGCGCAATTTTCGCGGCAATTTCGTTGAGCGGACGCGACATTGCGCTGTCAATCGAACTATCCAAAAAATTTCTCGCTTCCTGAGCGAAAAAATCGCCGCGCAAAGTTTCTTCGATGCGTTTCGGCAGTGATTCATTGACCAAATCGTCAACTTCACCGATCAGATTATCACGCGAAACGAACATTTTTTTGAAGAATGGCAAACCTTCATAATATTCGTGAACTTCCTTTTTTATCAGTGCGCCGATTTGTGTGCGCGTTCGTTCAGCCGTCGCCAATTCGGAAAGTTGATGAATAATCGGTTCGATCTGCTCGATGGCTTTTTCCTTCAAAAGCGCAACCGCGTCAGGTGTCACGAGTTCGCCAAGAGTTGTTGGCGCGTTCGCCAGATTATCAATCTGTTGATCAATAAATTCGGCAATTTTCTTTTCGAGTGCAGGTTCTCTGACTGCGCCTTTGATGCGCGTTTCGAGAAAATTTAATACTTGGTTAAACTGTTTCTCGTCAATCACTTCGGAAACTCTTTTTGATAAAAATTCGTCCACGCGGCGTGTCACGAAACCGCTGATTGACTGTGTAGTTTCCTCACTTTTCAAAACCGTCTGAATATGCGCTCCGATCTTTAATTGCAATGACGAAATCGCGTCCAAAACCGGCTCGCGCAAGTTTGCAGGCAGCGTTTCGATCAGCGACGGATAATCCTGCGAAAGCAGTTCGACCGTATATGAGTCAACGACGGACTGAATTTTTTTACGCAAAAATTCCTTGCCGAAAAGTTGTTCGGTAATCGTCTCCTGCGAAACCAATTCTTCGCCGACCGCTTTGCCGATGGCGTTTGCCAGACGGTCACGATGACGCGGAATCATTCCCTGCGGAAAAATCGTGATGCCCAACAATTTAACCGGATAACGCGGACGAAAAAGCATCCGCACGGCAAGCCACGCGCCGACGTAGCCGTGAACTGTCGCAAACAAAATCAACGAAATAATTTCTATCGTGCCGCCGGTATTTAATTCCACTTCGTTTCCCTTAAAAAACCTGAAAACCTTTTGATTTCAAACAAAAATCCGCAAATTCGCTCAACCATTCGCCGTTTGCCGAATAATTTTTCCATTGTTCGTCATCATCTTTGTAAAGCGTGCCGTCGTCGGGCGCGTCGGTGATACTCAAATCCATAAAAATTCGCTGATTCGGTGCCAGTTTCGGCAGTATTTTGTCGCGTATTTTTTCGCCGATTAAATGTGCGTCGTCCATTTCTATTTTTACGCCGGTCGCGTTATATTCCATTTGCCGCAGTTGTCCGCCGCTCAAAACGTCGAAACTTTTGATGATTTCCAGAGCCGTTTTCCAATGCCAGACGTTCGCGCTGAATTCGTAACCTTCCGAACCTGTGTCAAATAAAGTGAAACTCATAATTTATCTCCAAAATGAATGCTAAACGGGCGGCGAAACTAAGTCAAAGAAAATCAAACGCAAAATGCTCTGAAAAAGTTTGCTAAAGCCGAAAATTTGTTTCGATCTTGGCGAAAATTTGCCGCCGGGTTTATAATGCTCGTTTTCAAAATATATGAGCAATTCAATTTCATATTCCGACGCGGGCGTTTCGATTGATAATGCCAATCTTGCTTTGGACAAAATCAAAACCTTTGCCAAATCAACATTTAACGCCGAAACTTTAACCGAAATCGGAAGTTTCGGCGGGATGTTTTCAGGAATGTTCCCGGCGATGAGCGAACCGATTTTAGTCGCTTCGGCGGACGGCGTTGGAACGAAACTTAAAATTGCTTTTGAAACCGGAATTCATCACACCATCGGGCAGGATTTGGTCAACCACTGCATCAACGACATTCTCGTGCAGGGCGCGAAACCTTTATTTTTTCTCGATTATTTTGCGACCGGCAAACTCGAACCCGAAACGACCGTTTCCGTCGTCGAAGGAATTTCCATCGCCTGCAAAGAAAATTCGTGCGTTCTGTTAGGCGGCGAAACGGCGGAAATGCCCGGATTTTACGCGGACGGCGAATATGATCTCGCCGGTTTTATCGTCGGCGTGGTGGATAAATCGAAAGTTATTGACGGCAAAAACATCGAATCCGGCGACATCGTTCTCGGTCTGCCGTCAAGCGGTTTGCAGACGAACGGTTACAGTCTGGCTCGAAAATTATTTTTTGAAGTCGGCGGTTATCGAGTAGATTCGTATCTCGAAGAACTAGGCGAAACTGTTGGAAACGCACTATTAAAGACGCACACGAGTTTCTTAAAACCGCTGGAAAATCTCCTCGATTCGGGAAAAATCAAAGGTTTGGCACACATCACCGGCGGCGGATTTCTCGAAAACATCCCGCGCATTCTGCCGGAAAATGTCTCGGTCGAAATCAAGCGCGGAACTTGGCAAGAACCGCCAATTTTCAGCGTGATGCAAAATTTGGGCAACGTCGCCGACGCGGAAATGTTTCGCACTTTTAATATGGGAATCGGAATGATCGTCATCTGCGCGGAAGTCGACAAAGATTTTCTGATGGGAAACCTAGGCGAATGTTTTGAAATTGGGCGTGTTGTTGAAGGTCAAAGAATAGTCGAAATAACTTGAAACTTATGTCTTACTCACAAGAAATTTTTGATGCTCTCAAAGCCAAAATAATCGAGGCTTTTGAAAATGTTGATTATCCCAAAGGTTTTATTATTGAACACGAATGCGAAGAATGTTTTGGTGTAAGGAAAACATTTTTGAATAAAGACCGGATACAGGTTACTTCCGAAATTTTACTGGATAACTACGACAAGTTGCCGCTCTTTTCGCCCGAAGCATTTCATTACTTCTATCCCGCGTATTTAATATACTCGTTGGAACACTTCACCGAAGACGAAGTTTCCGATTTTGTCGTTTATGGTCTGATAGTCAATGATAAAGAAATTGTAGAAAAAACGGAATATTTAGAGCAGAGATTTCAGCACTTCACAAAAACTCAATTAAATCTCGTTTTTGAATTTATGGGTTTGGTTGTCCAAAGCGGTGCATACAAATTCGATATTTCAGGCGTTAATAATGGAAGACAGGCTCTATTAAAACTCGTCGAACTGAAATTGCCTTAGAAATTAATAATGTTAACGCACCTGCAAAAAATCAATTCGCGTGTCGCTGACGAAATGACCGATAATGACGATTTTCCGTTCGTTTGTGACTGGTTCGAGCAAAGTCGTTAAATTATTTCCGGCATCGCTGTAAGCGGTTTGAGTCGGCATAAATTTACATTCCGAATCTTGACAGGATTATTGTGCAGGTTTTAAGCAATTCACTCAAATGAAAATCGGTATTTTGATTTCCGGGCGCGGCTCGAATATGGCGGCGATTATTGATGCGGTGCAGAGCGGTCGGATTCCCGGCGGCGAGGCTGCGGTTGTTATCAGCGACAAAACGAGCGCGGAAGGTTTGGGCAAGGCGAGATTGCGCGGAATCGAGACGATTGTCGTCGAGCGAAACGGGCGGACGCGCGATGCTCACGACGCGGAAATAATCGTTGAACTGCAAAGACGCGGTGTTGAATTAGTTTGTCTTGCGGGTTATATGCGTTTGCTCTCAAAAGATTTTGTGCGAACTTTTCCGAACAGAATCGTCAACATTCATCCGAGTTTGCTGCCGTCGTTCAAAGGTCTGGACGCGCAGCAGCAGGCGATTGAATACGGCGCGAAGATTTCCGGCTGCACTGTTCATTTTGTGGACGAAGATTTAGATCACGGCGCGATTATTTCGCAGAAAGTCGTCGAAATATCAGTTGACGACACCGAGGAAACTCTGTCTGCAAAAATTTTAGAGCAGGAACACACGCTTTATATTACGAGTCTGGCGCAAATTGTGAAAGGCAAATACAAAATCGTCGGCAGGCGCGTAATTTTTGATTAATTTTGCCGATCATAACCGGATTTACACTAAAGTTTCGCTTAAAAGTTACAAAATAATGCTTCGTTTGCCTATCGGTTTTGACATAATCGGCTTTTTTACATAAACTTTAAGTTTTCACTTTGAGTGAAGGATGAACAGTAATTATGCCAAAGAGAACATTTCAACCAAACAACCGCCGGAGAGCGAAGAAACACGGTTTCAGAGCGAGAATGGCGACCAAAAACGGACGCGCCGTGATCAAACGCCGCCGCGCGAAGGGACGCAAAGTATTGACGGTCAAACATTATTAGACTTTTCGCTGCCGAAGAGCGAACGGTTACGGAAACCTTCTGAATTTCGCCGCGTTTATGAAAAAGGCAGGCGTTTTGATGGGCGTTTGATGTCGGTTTTTATTTTGCCGTCGGAAAATTCTGTGCAGCGCGTCGGTTTTACTGCTTCCAAAAAACTCAGCAACAAGGCGCACGACCGCAATCGGTGCAAACGTCTGCTGCGTGAAACTTTCCGGTTAAGCAAGCCCGAACTTGCCGCTGTGGAAACGAAATACGATTGGGTTATTAATGCCCGACGCAGTTTGCTGAAGGTGAAACTGGAAAAACCGTTAGCGGAATTTCGTGAAATAATTGCGAAAGTCTTAAAATTTGAATCCGAAAAAGGCGAGAGAAACGTCGAAAATCTAGAGAAATGAAGTTTTTGGTTTTAGATTTTTTGAAGCTTTATAAGACGTTTCTTTCGCCTTTATTTCCGCCTTCCTGCCGTTTCACGCCGACTTGTTCGGAATATGCGATGCAGGCGGTCGAAAAATACGGCGCATTTTACGGAACTTGGATGGCGATCAAACGTATATTACGCTGTCAGCCTTTTTGCTCCGGCGGAGATGATCCGGTCAGATGAGATTGGATTCCGAATTCAGGATTTCAGATTTCAGATCGAGCATATAATTTGAATTTTTTAACTTTTGAATTTGAAATCCTGAATCCAAACATATTTAATGGAAAATCAACAGTCTAATCAATCGCGTTTTATTACCGCCGCCGTTCTGTCACTGGCGGTTTTATTGGGTTGGAGTTATTTTTTCGCGCCGAAAAAGCCGCAGGGCGATAATTCAAATACCGCACAGGTTGCCAACACTGCCGCGCCGATAGTTCCGGCTATACAGCCGCAGCCGACGACTCAGACAGCGGCAACTACGCCCGATAACACGCCGAATCGTCAGATCACGATTAAATCCGATTTGTATGAAGTCAAACTCGATTCCAAAGGCGCACTGGCGACGAGTTGGATTTTGCTGAAAGATAAATCTACCAAAAATGAACGAACAGTTTACGCTGACGGTTCGACCGAAACCGAAAAGAAACCTTTACAATTGATCTCCAATGAAGCTCTCAACCGCAATCCGCGCGAATTGCCGTTCAGAATTTCGACCGACGACCAGAATTTGAATCTTTCTCTAAATGACCGTAATTACCAAATTTCCGAAGCTGCCGATACTATCACGCTCGATGCCGGACAAGAGAAAAAGATTGATTTCACGCTTAATGATAACGGTGTCGAAGTTGTCAAAAGTTTTGTTTTTCGGGCTGATAATTATGTCTCCGATTTGGCTGTGAAAATTACCAAAGACGGTCAAACCGTGCCGAATACTAAACTTTTAATCGGTTCGAGTATCGGCGATCAGGGAATTGTTCACCATAATTTTTATCATATCGAACCCGAAGCCATCGCTGCCGTCGGCGGTTCGACTCAGCGTCTCGCCGGTGCGTCTTTTACATACGTCGGTGAACAACCGGCAGTCAAACCATACGAAGGCGCAGTTGATTGGGCAGGCGTTGCCGATGCTTATTTTGCGATGGCGGTTATTCCTAATCAACCGACGCAGGGATTGGAATATCGTTCGACCAAATACGAGTTTCCCGTCGAACCTTTCTATGACGGAATTATTTCTTGGGTCACGCGCAAACAAAGCGTTACCGAATCTCGTCATTTAGTGACGGCTTTCGTGCCGATTTTGGCGGATGGTTCTGTCAATAAAGTTTACACCGGAACGAAAGATTATTTTGCGCTTGAAGATTATAACCAGCAATTAACTGCCGCTGTCGGCAGACCGATTGATATTGAATCAACCATCAATTACGGCTTTTTCGGGTTTTTGACCAGACCGCTTTCTCGACCGATTCTAGTCTCACTTAACTGGCTCAACGGCATTACACATAATTACGGAATCTCGATTATTTTATTCACGATTCTGTTTTATTCTCTGCTTTTTCCGCTCCGCTGGTATCAATCGCGTTCGTTCAAAAAAGCTTCGTCAAATGCGCCGAAAATGAAGGATATTCAGGATCGTCTCAAAGATTTGCAGAAAAAAGGCATTCCGGCGGATGATCCGCGAATGCGCGAACTGCAAATGGAACAGCTTAAAATGACCAAAGACGCACTGCCGATTGGCGGCTGTCTGCCGATGCTTTTACAGTTCCCGCTGCTTTTCGCTTTCTATACGGCGGTGACGGTTTCGCTGGCGATTCGGCAGGCTTCGTTTTTATGGCTGCCCGATCTTTCGGCTTCCGATCCGTATCATCTTTTGAATTTCATATTCGTTGGTTCGATGGTGCTTTCGATGAAGCTCACGCCGACCACGCCGACCGTTACGCCCGAACAGCAGATGCAGCAGAAAATGATGACGTATTTTATGCCGCTGATGTTGCTCTGGGTGATGTGGAGTTCGCCTGCCGGTTTGCTGCTCTACTGGTGCGTCGGCAATTTTGTCAGTTTCGGTCAGCAGATGTTGATTAACCGAATGAACAAATCGGGAACGCCGCCGGCAACCGAAGTTGTTGATTCCGTTCCGTCTGCCGCTAAAAAGATAAAGCCGAAATTATCAACTACTTAACTGCATATTTTTGAAATTATATGAATGAAAATTGTCAGAAAGCCGAATCATTTTTAACCGAATTGGTCAGCGATTTCGGATTTAACTTAGATGTTTCTTCAAATTGGACTGATGAAGGCTGTCTGCTTAATCTGAGCGGTGAAGACGCGCATTTCCTATTGACTGAAAACGGCGAAATGCTCGACGCTTTCGAGACACTTTTGTTTCAGATTTACGGAAGAGAACTGGAAAAACAACATCGCTTTATCTGTGATGCGGACGGATTCCGGCAAACACGCAAATCTGAACTGCAAGCAATGGCGCGTTTTGCCGCACAGAGCGTTCGCAAAACCGGCAGAGCGTTTACGTTCGGTGTGCTTAATTCGACCGAGCGTAGAGTAATTCACCTGACGCTTCAAACTGAAGATGATTTGTTTACCGAATCAATCGGCAGCGGACGTGATCGTCGTTTGCAGGTTTCTCTAAAATAATTTGATTGCTAAATTTTATCGGCGGAAAAGTGAATACTCCTTTCGCTTTTCCGCCTTTTTTTGATTATGAAAGATACTATTGTCGCTCTCGCAACACCGCTCGGACGCAGCGGAATCGGTGTTATCCGCTTGAGCGGCGCGGATTCTTTGAGAATTATACGCAAACTGGTTGGTGACGTGGCTTTCTCGCCGCAACCGCGTAAAGCTATCTTAAGACAAATTTTTGAACCTCTCACCAATGACCCGATAGATGAAACGCTTATTACTTATTTTCAGTCACCGCAATCTTTTACGGGCGAAGATGTCATCGAAATTTCCGGTCACGGCTCGCCGATTGTCCTGCGGCAAATTCTCGATCTGTGTTTGCAATTCAATGCGCGTCTGGCACAAGCCGGGGAATTTTCACTGCGTGCCTTGTCGAACGGTCGGATGAATCTCAGTCAGGCGGAAGCGATCCGTGATTTAATTGACGCGCAAACAGTCGCTTCCGCAAGACAATCAATTAAACAGCTTCACGGCGAACTTTCCAATCAATTACAGCCGCTTAAAGATGAATTGCTCGATATTATCGTTATTCTCGAATCTTCACTCGAATTTGTCGAAGATGATTTGCCGGATTTTAAAGCCGCACAGATTAAAACAAATCTGCTGTTAATTAATGAAAAAATATCACAAATTGCTTCGACATTTCAGGCTGGAAAACTTATTCGTGAAGGATTAAAAGTTGCCCTCGTCGGCAAGCCAAATGTCGGTAAGTCAAGTCTATTCAATGCTTTAATCGGTCAAGACCGCGCCATCGTGACCGAAATCGCCGGAACAACGCGCGATCAAATCCGCGAAATATTGACGATTGAAAACATCCCGGTTTCGCTCATAGACACCGCCGGACTTCGACAGACCGACGATACAGTCGAAAGCATCGGTGTCGAACGGTCGCGTCGGGCGATGATTGATGCCGATTTAATTATCGCTATGTTTGACGGCTCGGAATCTTTGACAGTTGAGGATTTTCAAATTCTCGATGATATACGAGAACTGAACTTTATTATAGTTGTTAATAAATCCGATTTACTGCAAACCGAACTTAATTTTAATAATCAAAGTTATATTAAAATTTCCGCTAAAACCTGCTATGGTTTGAACCAATTGCAAAACGCAATTGTCGAACCCTTTGCTGTAAGTGAAATTGAACATTCCGGTTTTCTCGTTTCAGATGCCCGACATTATGATTTGCTGCTTCGTGCGAAAACTGAAATTGATAATTCGATGTTTTTATTTAATCAATCTGCCAGCGAAGAGATAGTATTAATCGGATTGCACAATTCGCTAAATTATCTGGGGCAAATTACCGGCGAAACTTCGACTGAAGATATGCTGACCAGAATTTTTTCGACGTTTTGTATCGGCAAATAGTTATAATTGATATTTCACCAAATTTTTAAGGTTTTTTATGATTTACGATGAATTTTTTGATGTTGTCGTTATCGGTGCCGGTCACGCCGGTTGTGAAGCTGCATCTGCGGCGGCAAGACTCGGCGCGGAAACGGCGATGGTCACGATTAATCTCGATCTGATCGGTCAGATGTCCTGCAATCCGGCTATCGGCGGCATTGCTAAAGGTCATATCGTCAGGGAAATAGATGCTCTCGGCGGAATAATGGGACGTGTGATTGATCGGACAGGCATTCAGTTTCGACTGCTGAATCGTTCGCGCGGTCCGGCAGTTCAATCACCGAGAGCGCAGGCAGACCGTAGTTTATATCGAACGGAAATGCGCCGCGTTCTCGAAGCAACTTCTAATTTGCATTTACGCCAAGGCTTCGTTGTTGAGCTAATTGTTGAAAATAAAAGCGTTGTTGGTGTGTTGTTGCAGGACGGCAGAACTTTTGGCGCAAAAACCGTGATCGTTGCTACCGGAACATTTCTCAACGGCAAGATATTTACCGGGCAGAAAACCTTTTCAGCCGGACGTGCAGGCGAACCCGCTTCAATCGAACTTGCTGACAATCTGCGAACTTTAGGATTTCCGGTGGGTCGCCTGAAAACCGGAACTCCTCCAAGACTCGATGGCAGAACGATTGATTGGGATGCTTTTGAACCTCAACCCGCAGACGAATTTGCCGTGCCGTTTTCATTTGCGACCGATCAGATAACACAGCCGCAGTTAAAATGTTATATCGGTTACACCGATGATTCGCTTCATAATAAGATTCGTGAAAATATTCATCAATCACCGCTTTATTCAGGAAAAATCAAGGGTATCGGTCCGCGTTATTGTCCTTCGATTGAGGATAAAGTTGTCAAGTTTGCTGATAAGAATCGCCATCAGCTTTTTCTAGAACCTGAAGGTCATCAGACCAACGAAGTCTATTTGAACGGTTTTTCTACCTCACTGCCGGCTGAATTGCAGAAAGACCTGCTCAAGATGATTCCGGGTTTTGAAAATGTAAAGATTATTCGTCCGGGATACGCCATCGAATACGATTTTGTGGATCCGCGTGAATTAAAACCTTCGATGGAAACATCACGAATGAACGGATTGTTCTTCGCCGGACAGATTAACGGCACCACCGGATATGAAGAAGCTGCCTGTCAGGGATTAATGGCTGGAATTAACGCCGTCATGAAAATCAATGAGCAAAAACCTTTTGTTTTGCGTCGTGACGAAGCATATATCGGTGTTTTAGTCGATGATTTAATTAAACACGGGGTTGATGAACCTTATCGAATATTCACCTCGCGGGCGGAATCGAGGCTTCTTCTCAGACACGACAATGCTGACCAAAGGCTTTCTTCCAAAGGATTTGAGATTGGTTTGGTGGATGATGTTAGTTGGGAAAGATTTAATGCCCGGAGAGATCGGATCGCCCAACTGAGAAATTATTTAGATACCGTCAAGTTTAAGCGTTCATCTGTCGAGTATTCGTCTGTTTCTCAGGCAATTAATGCTGATCTGGGAGATTCGTTCTCGTTATCACAATTGTCATTGAGACCCGGTATCGAGCATGATTTTATCTACCGTTTATTGCCTGAAAATATTAAATTGCAAACTACTAAATCTGATTTTGAATCGTCTTTGGCTGATTGTTTATATCGCGGTTATATTGAAAATCAAGAAACTGCAAATAAAAGAATTTATCAGCATGATTCTTTAAAAATACCTGTTGCATTCGACTATTTTGCAGTTGGCGGACTTTCTAATGAAATGGTGGAAAGACTGGAACGCGCACGTCCTCAAACCTTCGGCCAGGTGCGTGTTTTGCCGGGACTTACTCCTTCGGCTATTTCAACTCTTCTTGTCCAGCTTTCTTCTATGAATGGTTAATATGTGGCACGTTTTACAAAACCATAGTTTTTAAGCGGGTTTGTAAAACGTGCCACATCGTGAACGGATTAGAAAACCAAAGGTAATTATGTTAAATTGAATAGAAATGGGAAAAATAATAGCAGTAGCAAATCAAAAAGGCGGCGTTGGTAAAACCACAACGTCTGTGAACTTAGCGGCTGGTTTAGCCGTTGAAGAGAAAAAAGTATTGCTTGTGGATGCCGATCCGCAAGGGAATGCCACTTCAGGCTCAGGAGTTCCGAGGATTCAAAATCGTAAAACGCTTTATAATGCGATAGTTTTAGGTGAAGACTTAAAAAATATAATTCAGCCAACCGAATTGCCGCTGTTTTTCGTATTACCGGCGGACAAAAATCTTGCCGGTGCAGAAGTGGAATTAGTAAATACGGAAAATAGGGAATTCCAACTCAAGATACTATTAAAGAAAATAAAAGATGAATATGATTTTATAATTATTGATTGCCCTCCATCTTTGGGATTATTAACAATAAATGGTTTGACGGCTGCCGATTCATTATTAGTTCCTATTCAATGCGAATATTACGCGTTGGAAGGTGTAACAGAATTATTTGATACATTTGCCAGACTAAGAAGAGGATTAAATCCAAATCTGACAATTGAGGGTTTGCTTTTGACGATGTATGACGAACGAACAAATTTATCGGCTGCGGTGGCAAAAGATTTACAGGATTTTTACGGCTCACAGGTTTTAAAAACAATTATTCCGAGAAATGTTCGATTAGCGGAAGCTCCGAGTTATGGCAAGCCGATAATTTTATATGATATAAGATCAAGAGGTGCAGAAAGTTATATTCAATTAGCAAAGGAGATTTTGAGTCATGAATAGAAAAGTTTTAGGGCGCGGTTTGAGCGCATTACTTGGTGAAGATGAAGAAAATCTCAACACCGAACAGCTATTGGATATAGAGATAGATTTAATCGAGCCGAATGCTAATCAGCCGCGAACAAGATTTACTGAAGAAAATTTAGATGAACTGGCACAATCTATAAAAGTAAACGGAATCGTTCAGCCGATTATTGTCAGAAAGAAAGGAAATGCGTATCAACTTGTCGCCGGTGAACGTAGGTGGAGAGCATCACAGAAAGCCGGATTAAAAACAATCCCGGCAATTATAAAAAATATTGACGATGATAAGTTGTTGGAAATAGCGTTAATTGAAAATATTCAAAGGCACGATTTAAATGCTTTGGAAGAAGCCAGAGCGTATAAAAATTTAATCGAAACAATCGGGCTGACTCAGGAATTAGTCGCCGAAAGAGTTGGAAAAAACAGAACCGTCATCACAACGGCATTGAGATTGCTAAAGTTGCCGGATGACATACAAAAGCTAATCGAAGAAGAAAAAATCAGCGCAGGACACGGCAGAGCATTGCTGATGAACGGCGATGTAGAAACGCAAAGAAAAATAGCAAAGACAATAATGGAAATGTCGCTTTCAGTTCGTGAAACAGAAAAAGCGGTTAAAAGAATAGGGAAAGATTTCAGTCAAACTGTTGAAAAGAAAGTGGTTAACATAGGTTTAGATGCAAATGGCAGGGAAGCTGAAAATAAATTAAAAAGATACTTGGGGACAAACATAAAAATTTTGCCGGACGGGAAAGGAACGGGCGGAAAAATTGAAATCGAATACTACGGTGATTCGGATTTAAATAGAATTTACGACTTGATACTTAAAACAAAATGAAAAAAAGATTAACGGAAATGGTTTCGTGCGCCGGTTGAGTGGCAAAACTCGCACCGCGCGATCTTGCTCAAGTTTTGAGCAAACTTCCAAAACAGCATTCGGAAAATATCATTGTCGGATTTGATACATCGGACGATGCGGGAGTTTATCGCCTGAGTGATGAAATTGCGTTGGTGCAGACATTAGACTTTTTTACGCCGGTGGCGGATGATCCGAAAATATACGGACAGGTAGCGGCGGTAAATTCGTTGAATGATGTTTATGCAATGGGCGGAATTCCGATTTCGGCACTTTCAATCGTGTGTTACCCGCAAAATGGGGATTGGGAAGTATTGCGGGAAATTTTAGACGGTGGACAGAGATTGTTAAATAATGAAAATGTTTTTGTGTTAGGCGGTCATTCGGTTGATGATAAAGAGATAAAATTCGGCTATGCGGTGACGGGAATTATTCATCCTAAAGAAGTTATCAAGAATTCAGGGGCGAAAATCGGAGATGTTTTAATATTGACAAAATCAATCGGGACAGGCGTAATCAGCACCGGAATAAAATTTCAAAAAGCCGGGAAAAAAGCTATCGAAGAATCGTTAAAAACAATGACTATTTCAGCACGGGAAGCATCAAAAGTGATGTGTGAAGTAAAGGCTAACGGATGCACCGATGTCACGGGTTTCGGTTTGCTCGGACATAGTTACGAAATGGCGAAAGCAAGCAACGTGACAATAAAAATAGAATCGAAAAAAGTGCCGCTTTTGCCGGATGTATTGGAACTGATAGAGCAGAAAATGCTAACGCGGGGCGATAAAAATAACCGTGAATATGTAGGGGAAACAATAGTTTTCGAGAAAAATGTTTCAGCCGCAATGCAGAGCGCACTATATGATCCGCAAACAGCGGGCGGTTTGCTAATCAGCTTAGAACCGGAAAAAGCCGATTGGTTTTTAAGTAAATTCGAGAAAGCCTGTATAATCGGTGAAGTAAAAGAAAAAGGCAATTATTTACTGGAAGTCATTTGAAATAAAAGCACAAAGAAATAGTTCGTTGCAAAAATTGTTTGAGACGAGAAAAAGTTATGTATTTATTTATTTTTGAATCAATCGGAACTTCAGAATTATTGATGATCGGAGCAGTAGCACTAATAATTTTCGGACCGCGCAAATTGCCACAGATGGCTAAAACATTGGGCAAAGCGATGGCGGAATTTAAAAATACGACTAGTGAATTCAAATCAACATGGGAGCGTGAAGTAAACTTTGAAACAAATAATATTGCACAACCGTCAATAAATCCGCCGGGAGAAAATGAAAATAAAATGCTTAGGCAAATAGAAACTGAAACGAATTTAAAAGAGGTTTCACCTGAGATAAAAGAAATAGATGCTTCACATTTTAATATCAAAAAAGCGGACGTAAATCAAACAAAACAAAAAAGTATAGAAGAATCGCAGACAGAAAAACAAAATTGGCTGTAAAAAACCGAACTGAATGAAAAAGGAAGAAGAATTAACAACAGAGATGTCGTTTTTAGAACATCTGGACGAAGTTCGGCGCAGACTTGTCAGATCGGTAATTGTTGTTTTAGTTGCTTTTTTTCTATGTTGGGCAGTATCGGACAAAATATACAATTTCTTATCAATCCCGATCAGACAAGCATTATCCGATGCCGAAAGGCGTGAATTGCCGGTTGAGGGATTAACCGGCAATGAAAAAGTAATACAAATTAACAATGCACAGGAAGGCGATAAAGGGCGATTTGTATTTAATGAGAGAACAAAATTAGGAATCAGCGTGCTATCGCCGGGAACGTCGGTCGAAGCGGAAGTTTTAAAAGACGCAAACGGGAATAACGCATTGTTCACCAGCGAACAGATTTTTACGATCAACGCAATTATCCCGAAAGGTGTAAAACTTCCGGTGGATTTAAATTCAAAAACCGTTGCTGAACCGGCGGCAACCGAAAAAATGGTGGTCACGACGGCAATAGAACCATTCACTTTATATGTGACGGTTTCGCTTTACGCGGCGATTGCATTAGCTTTACCGTTTTTGCTTTGGCAAATTTGGGGATTCATTGCCCCGGCATTATACAAACACGAAAGATCGTATGTGACACCATTTATCGGGCTTTCGACAATTTCGTTCATTATCGGCGCGGCATTTGCATATTACATAATTTTTCCGCCCGCAGCCCGATATCTATTAGGTTTAGGAGAAGATTTTCAATTAATGCTCCACGCCGGCGATTATTTTGATTTGATTACCTTGATAATGTTGGCGATGGGTTTGATTTTTCAGATGCCTGCGATCACATATGTATTGGCGCGAATCGGACTGGTGAGCGCAGGGCTGTTAGTGCGAAGCTGGAAAATAGCGATCATTGTCATTTTGATAGTTGCAGCAGTTGTTTCACCGACAAACGATGTCCCGAATATGATGTTATTTGCCGCACCGATGGTCGTTTTGTATATCATTTCGATATTTGTCGCGTGGCTGTTCGGACAGAAACGTCATAATGATGAATCGCAGACGGTTTAGGCAACCTATTTTGTGTGGAAAAGCATCTTGAATAAACAGGTAACTCAATCTAAAATAGTAAAAGTATAATAAAGATTTTTAAGTAAAAACTTAGAATTATTAAAAGGAGTTTGACCGTAATGTCAAAAGTAAAATTTATTCGCAATTGTGCAGCAGTATTTTCAATCGTCGGATTTTGCGTGACGGCAAACTTGGCTCAGAAACCGGCGGAAACACCGACCGACGACATCAGCGGAAAGGTTCGCAATGTTGGGAAAGAAAAGACGGATGTTTACAAAAAATGGCTCAACAACGATGTGCCGTATGTGATTACGGATGCAGAGAAAAAAGCCTTTAAAGCTCTCAAAACCGACGAAGAAAGAGAAAATTTCATCGAAACATTCTGGCGCAGACGCGATCCGAATCCAGACACGGAAGAAAACGAATTTCGTGAGGAATACTACGAACGTATAGCTTACGCCAATGAACATTACGCATCGGGAATTCTGGGATGGAGAACGGATCGCGGACGAATTTACATTACATTCGGAAAGCCTGATGAAGTAGAATCTCATCCGAGCGGCGGAAGCTATGACCGACCGAGCTACGAAGGCGGCGGTTCGACAACGACTTATCCGTTTGAAACGTGGTTTTACAGGCATCTCGATAACGTCGGCGAAGGTGTGGAAATCGAATTTGTTGATCCGACCGGAACGGGCGAGTATAAAATTGCAACTAATGCCGACGAAAAAGATGCGTTGGCAACAGTTCCGGGCGCGGGCTTGAAATTGAATGAAGAACTGGGCTTATCAAACAAAGGCGACAGAAATCAAAATGCTTTCGGCAACAATTATCAGCGCGAACAAGATTCTCCGTTCAGAAGATTAGAAATTAATAGTGCGTTACAGCGTCCGCCGCAAGTCAAGTTTAGTGATTTGCAATCAACAATCACAGACTCGCCGGTAATTGATAATAATCCGCTCGATTTCGATTTGCGGGTTGATTTTTTCCGTCAGGCGGATGATCGCGTAATTGCGGCATTTACCGTCCAGACGGAAAATAAAGAATTACAATTTGATTCAGACAGCGGATTGCCGACGGCGACTATGAATATTTTCGGTCGAATTACTGCTGTGTCCGGCAAGCGGTCAGGCATATTCGAAGATTCGGTAACGACGAACGCCACGAATGAAGAATTAACGGAAGCAAAGCAAAGAAAGTCAATATATCAAAAAACCTACGCCTTGCAGCCGGGAACATATAAAGTTGATGTCGTGGTCAGAGATGTTAAATCCGGCAATAAAGGCATCGTCAGCAAAGGTTTTACAGTTCCGAAATACGACGATAAAAAACTTTCGACTTCGACGATGATTTTGGCTTCCAAACTACGTTCGACGACCGAAAGCGACATCGGCGGAATGTTTGTCATCGGCAACGCGAAAGTTATTCCGAATCTGTCGGGCGTTTATAAAAAAGGTCAGGAAGTCGGTGTTTATTTACAGGTTTACAACGCGCAGATTGACCAGACGACGCTGCGACCGGCGGTTGATGTCGAGTATATTTTGACGAAAGACGGCAAACCCGTCAGCGAACCGCAGAAAGAAGACTGGAGCGGTTTGAGCGATGCCGGACAGCGATTGACGCTGGCAAGACTTTTGCCGACGGACAAACTGGAAACCGGCAATTACGAACTGAAAATAAAAATTAAGGATCATGTCAGCGCACAGATTCTGGAAAATTCGGAAAAATTTACGATTGCGAAGTAAATTTTTCCGATTTAAAAAAAATCGAGCCGATGGATGATTTATTCATTCACCGGCTTTTTTTGCGAAAATAGAAAAGAAGAAATTTGAGTTGGCGGTAAATTGAATGATAATTAAAGCAGAGGAAAATTTATGACGAACACGGCGGCAATCAAAAAAATCACGGAAAATTATCAGCAGTTATTCGAGCAGCAAAATGCGAATCAATACGCAGTCGGAAGCACGAATGCGAAACAGCGCAAAGAGAAAATCAGGGCGATCAGAAACGCGGTCGAGATAGAGTTTCGTCAAAAAATTCGTGAAGCGTGTTTTGCCGATCTCGGCAAATCGTCAGCCGAAGCGGATTTGACCGAAGTTTTTCCGATTGTTTCCGAAGCCAAACACGCGATGCGAAACGTCAATAAATGGCTGAAACCGCACAAAGTCGCTACGCCGCTGTCGCTGCTCGGTTCGACTTCGTGGATAAAATACGAACCGAAAGGCGTTTGTCTGATTATTTCGCCGTGGAATTTTCCGTTTAATTTAACCTTCGGACCGCTCATTTCGGCAGTTGCGGCGGGCAACTGCGCGATTATCAAACCATCGGAAATGACACCGCATTCGTCCGGAATAATGCGCGAAATCATCGGTAAAATGTTTGACGAAGCAGAAGTTGCGCTGGTCGAAGGCGGCGTTGAAACTTCGACCGCGCTGTTGGAATTGCCGTTTAATCATATTTTTTTTACGGGTGCGCCGTCGGTCGGAAAAATCGTAATGGCGGCGGCGGCGAAAAATCTCACGTCGGTGACGCTCGAACTCGGCGGCAAATCGCCGACAATTGTTGACGAAACCGCCGATCTCAAAACAGCCGCAAAAATGATCGCGTGGGGAAAATTCGCCAACAACGGGCAAATCTGTATCGCGCCCGATTACGTGTTCGTCCACGAAAGCAAACAGCGCGAACTAACCGAAAAACTGCGTCTGCAAATCAACGAATTTTATGGTGACGCGCCGGAAAATTCGGACAGCTATGCGCGAATCGTCAACGAGAGACATTTTGACCGCGTAAAAAGCTACATAGACGATGCGGTTGCCAACGGCGCATATATTGCGGTTGGGGGAAACGGTCGAAAGGAAGATAAATATATCGCGCCGACGGTCATCGAAAACGCTTCGTTTGAATCCGAACTGATGAAAAACGAAATTTTCGGTCCCGTTCTGCCGATTTTTCCCTATCAAAAAATCAGCGAACCGCTCGCATATATCCGCGCCAACGAAAAACCTCTCGCGCTTTATATCTACAGTCAAAACAAATCGAATATCAATCAAATCATTACCGAAACACGCGCCGGCGGAACCTGCATCAACACGAACGACGTGCAGTTTTTCAATCATAATTTGCCGTTCGGCGGTGTCAACAACAGCGGCATCGGCAAAGGTCACGGCAAATTCGGCTTCGAAGCGTTTTCCAATGCTCGCGGCATTCTCAAACAAAATCTGCCGAGCGGTTTACAGCTAATGATGCCGCCTTACAACGATTTCAAACGTAAATTGATTGAAATGACGATCAAATGGTTTTGAATTAAGTTCAGAGTCCCGTTTTCAGACGGCTTTTCCCGCCGCACTTCGCCTGAAGGCGGGACTCTGAACGCCGCGTTTTTACCCGCCAAACTGCCGGAAAATCAATAATGTTAGTTTGAAACAGTTGCGGGTTGTTTCGATTTCGCTGCGATAAATACAATGAAAATTCGTGGTAAAATCAGAAAGTATGGAAAATTTTCTTGCCACCGAAACGATTATTATCGAGCTTTTGCTCGTGGTTTCGCTGGTTGCGCTGGTCGTGCGCCGTCTGCGGATTCCATATACGGTTGCGCTCGTCGTGGTCGGTTTGCTGATTACTTTTCAGCATCCGAAAGAATTTTCCCTGACACCCGAACTGATTTTGTCGCTGTTTATTCCGCCGCTCGTTTTCGAGGCTTCGTTTCATCTGGATTTCAAAAGTTTGCGGGAAAACTGGTTGCCGATTGTGTCTTTGGCGATTCCGGGCGTTTTGCTGACGACGTTTGTCGTCGGCGCGATTGTTTCGTGGGGAACGGGAATTTCGCTATCGGGCGGATTGGTTTTCGGCGCGTTGATCGCCGCGACCGATCCGGTGGCGGTCGTCGCTTTGTTCAAGGCTTTGGGCGCACCGAAACGTCTGGCGACGCTCGTTGAAAGCGAGAGTTTGTTTAATGACGGAACGGCGATTGTCGTCTTTAAATTAATGCTGGTGATTGCTTTAACCGCGACGGTCGGCGATGCTCACAGCAGCGCAAAAGTTGATTTTCTCGCGGCAACCGTTGATTTTCTGCGCGTTTCGGCAGGCGGATTGTTAATCGGAATCGGTTCAGGTTGGCTGATTGCACAGATTATCGCCCGCGTGGACGATTATTTGATCGAAACGATGCTCACGACCGTGCTGGCTTTCGGTGCATATCTGCTCGCCGAACAATTTCACGTTTCGGGTGTTTTGTCGGTCGTCGCGGCTGGAATTATCACCGGCAACATCGGCTTCAAAACTATGTCGCCGACGACGAAAATCGTTTTATATAATTTTTGGGAATTTCTGGCATTTGTCGCCAATTCGCTGGTTTTCCTGTTGATCGGATTAGACGTTAATCTGCGTGAACTCGGCGCGAATCTACTACCGATTGCGATTGCTTTGGCGGCAGTTTTATTGAGTCGTGCGCTGGTCGTTTACGGTTTGACCGCGCTCACGAATTGGCGCACCGAAAATAAAATTCCGATTGGATTTCAGCACATAATGTATTGGGGCGGATTGCGCGGCGCAATCAGTCTGGCACTCGCGCTGAGTTTGCCGGTCGCGCTTGCCGAACGCGATTTGCTGCGCGTGATGACGTTCGGTGTCGTGTTGTTTACGCTGCTTGCACAGGGAACGACGATGCACGTTTTGATGCGTCGTTTGGGCATCGGTCAGCCCGAATCGCTCGAACTCGAATACGAACGCCGTCACGGGAGATTAATCGCCGCGCAAGCCGCTCTGCACCGCGTCAAGGAAATGCACGGCAGCAATCTGCTGTCGCTGACGACATTTGAAGCGATAGACAAAAGTCTGAAAGAACAAATCGCCGCTGCGCTCGCGGAGCAAAATTTGCTGCTCGCAGAAAACCCCGGTTTACAAATCGAAGAGCGCGAAGACGCTGAAATGGAAAGCCTGCGGGCGCAGCGTGCCGCGCTGACGACGATGCTCAGTAACGGGATAATCTCCGAAATCGTTCACGATCAATTAATCGGGGAAGTTGACAAAGAAATCAGCCGCGTCCGGCAAAAACTGAACGCGCTCGAAGCGGAAAGGGAATCTGCACAAAGTCATCTCAGTATCGGATAAAAACATCAAACAATTAGCCGCAAAAAGGCGCAGAAGACGCAAAAAAAGAATCAGGAAAATTTCTTGATTTGCGTCTTTTGCGCCTTCTTTTTACTTATTATTGACGTTAAAATTCTTCGTCATTCAAATTTCTCAATCCCTGTTTTTCGGCGCGTTCGTTGTCGAGTTCGGTCAGCACGTCGAGCAGAAAGTTGGTGTTGCTGGAAATATTAATGATGACCGGAAATTCGTGGTCTGAAATGGAAAACTCAAAAGTGCCGTGATTGATTTCGATGATTTCGCGGAAGGCTTTGACACCGTTGTGCGCGTTGCAGTCGGCATCAACGATTTTGCCTTCGTTAAAGGAAACGGCGGCGAGATGCAAATCCGATTTGATGCTGAACAGTCCGGTCATTCGCGCGTTTTCGATCACCTGCACGGCATCGAAAATGCTGACGAAGGCGAGATTCCCGGCAAAAGTTACATCGGTGCGAACCTGCTGCGGATGTTTTTCGAGCGTCGGCGCAAATTCGGGACGACGTGCGCGGCGAATCGCTTCGAGTCCGGGCGCAACCGAAATGCGCGGATCGAGCAGTTTGGCTTCCTGCAAACGGTCATATGCGAGATCGAAATCTTCGCGCCCGATATACAAACTGACGAGCGCGAGACACTGTTTCGCCGCTTCGTTCAAATTTTTCTGCGTAAGACAAATATCACGCATTTTTTCGCGCAGCGGAATCGAACGCGGACTGCGTTCGAGAGCTTGGCGCAGCATCAAAAAAGCCTTGTCCGGCGAACGATATTTGACAAATAAATCGGCATCGAGCAGCAAAGATTCAATCGAAACTTCGGTTACGGGCATTACAGGCTTTTTCGGAGCAGCTTGGTTCATACGGTAAAAATTTATTTGGGAAAATTGACGAAACCTTGGTAAACTTTGATTAAATAAAATTGTTCAACAATTTAAAACTAACATATCAAACATTGTTTCGTCATCAATTATTTTGCAGAAATTCACCGTCAAAAATCGAACTGTAAATCAGCTTACAAAATAATCTCAAACAATAAAGTCGCTCAAACTTAAATATTATCTAAGTTTGAGCGACTTATTGTGTGTAATTGAAATCGTCAACTAAAAATCAAATCGCAATCCGAGACGAATTTGACGCTGGCGGTATGTTCTGGTCGGGACGAGAAAATTTGAACGCGCCAGCAACTGCGCCGCCGTCGGTGCCGTGCCGTCGCCTCGGATCGCGGTAAAATCAATAAACTCTGCGCCGTAGCTGAAAACTGCGGCGTTGAGAATATTGTCGAATTGAATAACCGGACGCAGACGTTTTTTCTCGCCGACCTTAAATTCTCTGGTCAAACTTAAATCGAAAGTATAAAAACTCGGTCCGGTGCCGGAATTTCTACCAAGATTTCCGCTTTTTGCGCCAATCGGCTGAAGCGAAAACTGCGCGGCGAGTGCGTCGGGAAACGCCGAACCCGGCTCACGATATTTGATGTCTTTGAGATTGCCGTTGAAATTGATGCGGTCGGTTCCCAAATCATCGAGATTGCGGTCGGTGCCGCCCGCGCCTAAATTAAACGGTGCCGAACTGCCGTAACGAAACAGCGGCGAAAACTTCAATTTGCCCAACCACCACGGCGTGTCGAATGTGCCTGAAAAAGCGAAACGATGCCGCCGATCCTGCAAATTTCTGGCAAATTCACGGCTGAAATCGCCGTTAACCTCAGCGTTGGTCGTATTGTTCGTGCCGTCGTCCTTCGTGCTGGAAAGCGTATAAACCGCCCGCATCGTCGAACTGAACCCCATTCCCAATTTGCGATAGCGGCTGCGAAGTTCCAAAATCAATCCCTGATATTTGGAAACGCCGATTGAACGGATAACCGAAGTTTCCGAGACGGTTTGATCCGGTCTGAATTTAGCAATTGCCGCGAGTGCGATGCCAATCGGTGCGCCGGTCGCATTATTATTAACGCCGGTTGCCGCCACGAGCGGAACGGCTGAAGATGTATTGATCGAATTCAAATTAACAAAACAATTGACAGTCGTTGTTCCGCAAGCCGTTGTGCCGTTTTGGGTTGTCGTAACACCGCTGCCGTCTGCCGGCGAGCCGAGATAAAACGTATAGCTTCTGGTCGGTGAAAGTTGGAAGAGAGGATTTGCCAGCAAATATGCCGTCCAGTCTGCAAAACCACCCGGCAGAACCGGCACGTTTGAATTGGTATCACGCCACAAATGCGTGGTTTTGTTCCAAGTGTAATTGGCTTCAAAAACCAAACCTTTAGCTATTTCACGCTCAAATCCGACGTTAAATTGATAGCTTTCAGGAATCTTTAAGTTCGGATCAACCGAACGCAGAGGATTGCCTGCCGATGAAACATTGCCGACTGAAAATCCGGTATTTGAATTACAGGGAAGCGTATTTGCTGCCGATGCCGCAAAGTAAGCCGCACATCCGGTCGTAATCAAATTTCTTAAATCGCCGGTCGAAGAAAATCCGTTTGGAAACTGTTTGGCAAGCAACGGAAGAATAAAAGCACGGCGCGGATCAGTGGTTGCAGGACCGATGTTGTTGATGTCGAACGCCACGAGATTTCCATTGACGTTCTGAACCGAATCGCCGACTGTTCGCAGCAGAACGCGATTGTAAAAAATGCCTGAACCAAAACGAATTACGCCTTTGCCGGATTTGAACGGATCCCAAGCGATGCCCAAACGCGGTCCGAAATTGTTTTTATCTTTAATTGCCGTTTCGCGTTCATAACGCAAACCGTAATTGAGCGTGACGGAAGGCAAAACTTTAAATTCGTCATTACCGAAGAATCCGTAATAGCGATTTTTGACATCTGATGCCGTGCCGAAATTTTGACGATAGCGCGATATAACATTTTGCGTATAATTTAGAACACTTGCAAAATTAAAAGTTCCGGTCGTATCGCCCAGACTGGTCGTTTGCGAATTGACATTTTGTGCATCCAATCCGCCTTTTAAGCTGTGTTTGCCGGCTAAATAACTGAGCGTGTCAACAAACTGCCAGCGCGTTTCTTTGCGCGAATCAGGGAAATTAATCGTGCTGCCCGAAGCTGAAAATGAACTCGCCGAAGAATTTCCGGCAGTCAGTGTTCGGACGCTGTTGGAAACAGGATCGCGGTAGCTGATTAAAACCACCGGATCGTTCGGATTGTCCGTTTGAAAACTCGGCGTAAAGACCGAATACTGGACGCGAAACTGATTGACGGATTTCGCGCCGAAAACCTGATTGTCGGTAAAATTATAAGCGTTGGTATCGCTGTTTTTAACTTGAAAAGCGTCTTCTATCTTCGTAATTGCCGCTGTGCCGCTCTGACGCTGATTATTTCTTCTGCCGATTTGAATGCCGAACGTCAGATCATTGCTCGAATTTAAGCGATGATCAACTCTGCCTGTAAAAGAGTGACCGACATTCGGCGTGAGCAGAGTTTTAGTATATGGAGCAACATAAGCCGAGGTTGGCTGTCCCATCGTTGGATTACAGGGCGTTATGCCTGTAACAGGCGTGCCATCGCACGTCTGAGTGCCGCCGGTCGTGGTCGGCAAAGTATAAAACGGATTCGAGCCGACCGGCACATAAGCATCAATGACGGTCGTATCTTTCAGATGATTGTATTCATAAGAAACCGAGAAAAACGTCCGGTTTTTGCCGTTATAGATTGATTTGCCTTCGCCGAACGGTAAAATCACCGGACCGCTTAATGTAAATCCGGGATTGTATTCGGTCAAAGGCGGACGTGCGATGCCGCGACTGTTGTTATACCAGGTATTGGCATTCAGGTTATCGTCACGGAAAAACATAAATGCGCGTCCGCGAAAATTGTTGCCGCCCGATTTTGTGCGGATGTTGACGCGACCGCCGGAAGCGCGTCCGTATTCGGCGGAAAACTGATTGCTGATCACCTGAACTTCGGCGATGCCTTCGAGCGAAGGCTGGAAACGGTCGCGCGATGAACGGTCGTCGTTGTTGTCCAACCCGTCAATTGTTAAATTGTTGGAATACGCCGTGCCGCCGGAGAGCGAGAAATTTCCCTGTTCGAGCGGCGCGACGCTGCCCGTGCGGTCTTCGGCTAAATCTTTGGTCGAGAGCGATTCTTCGGCAGTTCCGCCAAGCGTTAAGACGAGATCGAGCGCATTGCGCGAATTGTTCGGCAGTTCTTCGACTTCTCTTTCCGTGACCGTTCCGCCGACGACCGTGCGCGTCGTGTCAACAGTCAACGCCTCGTCTTCGCCGAGTGTGACGACTTCGGCAGTCACACCCGCCGGGGGAAGCGCAAAATCTAGCTGCACGCTCTGACCGGAAATCGTGATCAGATCGGTTTTTTCCTGAATGGAAAAACCCGACATCGAGGATTTCAAAGTATAAGTTCCGGGCGCAAGTTGAATAAATTTATAACGCCCGTCATCGTTGGTCGTGACGGTTTTTTCAGCTCCGGTTTTGATTAAAACGGCGGTCACGGTCGCGCCTGCAATCGGAGCTTTATTTGAATCGGTCACTTTTCCGGTAATGGTTACGGTGTCTAAATCCTGCGAAAAAACATTGCCGGCGAATGTCAAAAGCGATATGCAAACGACGGCAAACGGAAGCGCAAATCTTCCAAACGATATTCTCATTATTAAATTACTCCTGCCTGAATTAAATCTTGGGTTGGATTGAAGCAACTATTTTGACCTAATTGAATACTTTTTGTAAAGGCGAAATCAGTTTCTGATGATTAACGAAAAGTTAAATAATTAACTGTTTTTACTCTTCGTCGGCTTCAATTTCTGTATTTACTTTAGTTACGCGCGAAACTCGAATTAACGCTTCAGAAGTGGAAAATGACTGCGATTTAGCGGAAAATTCGCCGGCGTGGGTTTGCAGAAACTCGAAAAAGCGTTCAAATTCGCTCTGCATCTGGTGCATTTTAGCCCGCATATTGAGGATAATTTCGACTCCGGCAAGGTTTACGCCGAGTTCGCGCGTGAGCGACAAAATCACTTCGAGCCGTTCGATGTCGGTATCGGTATAAAGCCGTGTGTTACCTTCCGAACGTGAAGGTTTGAGCAAGCCTTCACGCTCATAAAGCCTAAGCGTCTGCGGGTGAATCTCATACAACTCCGCAATCGCGCTGATCGTGTAGGTTTTGATCTTCTTCTTCATAAATCTAAAAGTTTTCAGACAGTTGCAGGTAGTTGCAGATAGTAAAAGAGTGAAATCCAAAATTTAGGACGAATTAAACTTTTACCGGACAATCTGCAAACTTTTTGTTCTGGAGACTGCTTCCAAACTACCTGTCAACTATCTGAAACTATCTGAAACTTCCTGCAAACTTTCTACTCCAATCCAATCGCTTTGCGCGGATTTTCCGGGTTGGCTTTTTCAAACTGCTTCAGGACTTCTTTGGTTTCTTCGCTGATGACGCGCGGCAGATGAATTTGCACTTCGATAAACTGGTCGCCGCGCAGATTCGGATTTCTCAATGATGGAAATCCGCGCCCGCTTAAACGAAATTTTTGTCCCGATGCGGTCGAAGAAGGAATTTTCAACTGCGCTCTGCCTTCGACCGTCGGCACTTCGATCTTCGTTCCCAATGCCGCTTCGGGAACGGTAATCGGCACGATAATATAGATGTTATCGCCTTTGCGGGTGAAAAATTTATGTTTGCCGACGTTGGTGATGATAAACAAATCTCCGGCTTCCGCGCCCAATCTGCCGCCCTGACCTTTTTTCGGAATCCGCACACGCGAACCAGTATCAACTCCCGCCGGAATGCGGATTTTAACCTGTTCGGTCTTCGGTGTGACACCTTTGCCGCTGCACTGCGAACACGGCTGACGACGGCGACCCGTGCCTTCGCAATCGCCGCAGGTTTGCGAAAACTGCAAACGTCCGCCGGATTTCAGAACCTGTCCCGTGCCTTTGCACGTCGGGCAGACGACGACCGGACCGCCGGTATCGCCCGCGCCCTGACAGCGCGAACATTGTTCGGAATGATTGACGGTGATGTTCGTCATCATTCCCGTAAAAGATTCTTCAAAACTCAGGGCAAGCGGAATTTCGATGTCCGCGCCTTTTTTCGGCATCGGTTTCGGCACTTCGGGTTCGCGCTGCGTTTTGCCCGAACCGCCGCCGCTGAACAAATCCGAAAAAATATCACGGAAACTCGAACTGCTGCCGCTGCCGCCGGGTTCAAAATTAAAGCCCGAAAAATCGTAGTTTGCCGTATTTCCGCCGCTCGACGCGCCCGTCCCGTAACTCGCGCCGTAAGGCGAATTAATATCGAGATTGTCGGCGTAATAACCGAAACGGTCGAAAACCTTGCGCTTTTTCTCATCCGACAAAACGTCGTAGGCTTCCTGAACTTCCTTAAATTTCTCTTCGGCGGATTTATCGTTCGGATTCACGTCCGGGTGAAATTTTCGCGCCAAACGCCGATACGACTTTTTAATTTCGTCAGCTTTGGCATCTTTTTTAACGCCGAGAGTATTGTAATAATCTTTATTTGCCATTTTGGGCTAATCAAACTTGAAGACAAACTTAATTGCTTCAAAAACTTCGCTCATTTTTAGAGGCGAAAGATGTGTAATATAAGAACCTGTTTTATCTTTTGGAACTGTTTGAATGTTGATTAAGTTGACCGCGCAAACATCAAACATTCCATCGTTTTCATCAAGCAAAACTTCCGCATCGTTGCCGCGTATGGTTCTCGTAATTTCGACAACCGTCACAGTATTAAGTTTCGGAATTGCGTCATTTCGAGTAAGTATCGAAACGGGTCGTTCTTTGTTCGGAAATTTGAACTTATAATAATGAACATCACCTTGATTCATTCGTCCTCCCAAACCTGCTCATCCTGCCAAATTTCATATTCTTCAGATTATTGGGAAAGTTTTTCGTAACTTTCGACAAATCTTTTAACTTTTTCAACATCACTACGTTTTTTTCTAAGAAAATCACTTGATAAAGATTCGCGCAAAGTATCATTAATATATTCCCGACGGTTTTTGTTAAAACCCTTAGCGATTACATCAATTTGCTCGATTGTTTTTTCGTCAATATCTATAGTAATTTGCATAGTTTTTGAAATCTATAGTAATTTGCATAGTTTTTGAAGTATCGCAAAATCAGCCGTTCACCGCAACGAATTACAAGCGAACGGCTGACCTTAACTAATTGCCTGACGAATTATTTCTTTTCTTCGTCAACGTCAACGTATTCGGCATCAATCACGTTGTCGTCAGTTGCGCCCGTCGCGCCCGAATCTGCGCCTGCGCTTGCCGAACTTGCCTGTTCGTCGGTCACGGTTTCGCCTTCGGGAGCAGAAGCCGCCTGACTGTAAAGCACTTCCGCGAGTTTGTGCGAAGCCGTCTGCAGACGGTCGTGTGCCGAATTCATCGCGTCCGCATCTTCACCGGCGAGCGCGGTTTTCGATTCGGAAATTGCGGTTTCGAGTTCGGTTGCCGCCGCCGCGTCGAGCTTGTCTTTGTTTTCGCTCAAAGTTTTCTCGACAGAATAAACCAATCCGTCAAGTTTGTTTCTGGCTTCAATCGCTTCTTTGCGTTTGGTATCTTCGCCCGCGTGCGATTCGGCATCCTTCATCATTTTGTCAATTTCTTCCTTCGACAAACCCGACGAAGACGTAATCGTGATCTTCTGTTCGCGTCCGGTGCCGACATCTTTCGCCGACACATTAACGATACCGTTCGCGTCAATATCGAAAGTCACTTCGATTTGCGGAACGCCGCGCTGTGCGGGCGGAATGTTCGGCAGATGAAATTTGCCGAGCGTTTTATTATCGCCAGCCATCGGGCGTTCGCCCTGCAAAACGTGAACTTCGACGCTGCTCTGGTTGTCCGAAGCGGTCGAAAAGATTTCCGATTTGCGCGTCGGGATCGTCGTGTTGCGTTGAATCATCTGCGTAAACACACCGCCGAGCGTTTCGATTCCCAAACTCAAAGGCGTTACGTCTAA
Source organism: Pyrinomonadaceae bacterium (assembly GCA_965247235.1). Classification (GTDB taxonomy): domain Bacteria; phylum Acidobacteriota; class Blastocatellia; order Pyrinomonadales; family Pyrinomonadaceae. The sequence goes on along the minus strand of OZ252004.1, from coordinate 2,623,924 downwards.
CAGCAGAATATCGGTTTTTTCGCCGCCCAAAACCGCCGCCTGAACCGCCGCGCCTAACGCGACGACTTCATCGGGATTAACGGTTTTATTCGGGTCTTTGCCGAAATACGACTTAACCATTTCCTGAACTTTCGGGATGCGCGTCGAACCGCCGACCAGCACGATTTCCTGAATATCTTTCGCTGTCAGATTCGCGTCTTTAATCGCCTGTTCGACCGGCGGCATCAATCTTTTCAGTAAAGGCTCGATCAACTGCTCGAACTTCGAGCGCGTCAGTTTCATCACCAGATGCTTCGGTCCCGATTGGTCAGCCGTAATAAACGGCAGATTGATTTCGGTTTCCATCGCGCTCGAAAGCTCGATTTTAGCTTTTTCGCCCGCTTCTTTGAGACGCTGCAAAGCCATCTTATCGGCGGTCAAATCAATGCCCTGATCTTTTTTGAATTCGTCAATGATCCATTTGACCAAGGCTTCGTCAACGTCGTCGCCGCCCAAATGCGTGTCGCCGTTGGTTGATTTGACTTCGACCACGCCTTCGCCGACTTCCAGCACGGAAACGTCAAAAGTTCCGCCGCCGAAGTCGAACACGACGATCATTTCGTCTTTTTTCTTGTCCAAACCGTAAGCGAGCGCGGCAGCCGTCGGTTCATTGACGATTCGCATCACTTCCAAACCGGCGATTTTGCCCGCGTCCTTTGTCGCCTGTCGCTGTGCGTCATTAAAATACGCCGGAACGGTGATGACGGCTTTATCAACCTTCGCGCCGAGATAATCTTCCGCCGCTTTTTTCAATTTTTGCAGCACCATCGCCGAAATTTCCGGCGGACTGTAAGATTTGTCCTGCGCGTCAATTTTAACGTCGCCGTTGCTGCCGCGTTCGACCTTAAACGGCACTTGTTTCATCTCGCCGCCGACTTCATCAAACTTGCGACCGATAAATCTTTTGACCGAATATAGTGTGTTTTCAGGGTTCGTCACCGCCTGACGTTTCGCCACCTGACCGACCAGACGATTGCCGTCTTTGGTAAAAGCGACGACCGACGGCGTGGTTCGTCCGCCTTCTTCGTTCGTAATGACGACGGGTTCGCCGCCTTCCATCACCGCGACAACCGAGTTTGTCGTTCCGAGATCAATTCCGATAATTTTACTCATTCTTCAAAATTCTCCAATCAATAAAAATTATTTCAATAAATTCAGCTTTACCGAGCTTGAAAGAATTATAAGATGTGAGTGAGTTATTGTCAAGTTTATCTGAGTATGTAAATGTAAAGCAGAAAAAAGAGCAGAATTAAAGCGGCAAAATCTGATCTGAAAATGAATCAACGGAATAGTAAATTCACAAAAATCGGTTTTCGGACAAAGTTTCATCAAACATAGAATTTGTGAATTGTGAAGGAGATTTGCCTTGTTTTCGATAAGTTTTTACTATTTAATTTACAAAAATGAAAAGTAAGGAGAACCTGCATTGACAATGAATTTCTGCACAAGACGAATATGAAACATCAAAAAAACTTTGAAAAAGCACGGCAAATGATTGATGAGCGCGAACTTGACGAGGGCAATCTCGACGCTGTTTACAACGATCTGACCGAACTCGTGGCGAAAGATACGCAATGCGCGTGGGCTTACGGTTTGTTGTCCGAAATTTATTTTTGGTTCGGGCAGATTGCGGCGGCGGAAGATAAACTTTTCTGCTACGAACAAGGCGTAAATTTCGGCGAACAGGGCATCGCGGCGGACGAAAATTGTCTGGAAGCGAATATGTGGCTGGCGGTCAATTACGGTTTTTTCGGACAGGAAAAAGGAATGATGAAAAGTCTTACGCTGATTGCGCCGATTAAAAAAATGGCGGAGAAAGCTGTCGAATTGGATGAGGGTTACTTTTACGGCGGACCGTGGCGCGTTCTCGGCAGACTCTATCATCAGGCTCCGGGATTTCCGATTTCTGTCGGTAGCAGCAAAAAGGCTTTGGAATGTCTGAAAAAGGCTTTGACATTCGGACCGAAATTTTATCTCAATCACCTTTTTCTCGCCGAATTTTATATTTCCGACGGTAAAAAATCTCCGGCAAAAGAACATCTGCAATGGATTTTGGACGCTTCGCTTAGTAAAAATCACGAACGTGAAGACGAAATTTACAAACAGAATGCCAAAGAATTGATAACGAAGCTGTAAATATTATGAATCAGACGAACAACCTCGAAATCCCGTTAAGCAAAACAAAATTAATGCTGATGCTCGGTGGCGCAATGTTGTTTGTTGCCTGCGGGTTCTGGTTTGTCATCAGTCCGCCGGTGATTAGACATCCGTTGTTCGGCAATCCGCCGGTGCTTTTCGCAGTCGGAATTTCGGCGATTATATTTTTCGGTCTATGTGCCTTGATTGCCGTCAGAAAACTGTTCGACAAAACGCCGGGTTTTATCATCGGCAATCAGGGATTTGTTGATAATTCGAGCGGCGTATCGGCGGGCGTTATTCCCTGGAACGATGTCGTAAGAGTTGAAAAACATAACTTGATGGGACAAAATTTTTTAGTCTTCATCGTTCAAAACCCGGAGGAATATCTGAACCGGCAGACGAATCCGCTCAAACGAAAAACGATGGCAATAAATCTCAAATCTTACGGCTCGCCGATTACGGTTTCGGCTAATACTTTGCAGATAAGTTTCGATGAACTGGCTGCGCTGGTCGAACGGAAATTAGCCGAACGCCAGCTTTCCGTATAGAAACGGCGCACAATTTTTGCCGCCGAAATGCTGATGCAAAAGAAACTTTCCTCTCCATCTTTTGCGGCAAAAATGAAAATTTGCGGAAACAGATCAAGGGGGATTTTATGAAATTAAACTTTAGAGAATACGTTAAAACGGTTTACGAAAAATTCGTCGCCGAAGATGTCACGACCAATGCGGCTCAGGTCGCGTTTTATTTTATTTTCGCGTTGTTTCCGCTGCTGCTGTTTTTATTAAATGTGATCGGAATTTTTCTCGGCGCGGCTGACGGCGTGCGAAATGAACTGTTCGCTTATTTGCAGCAGGTCGTTCCGCCATCGGCGGTCAAATTAATTCAGGATACGATCAACGAACTGACGGCATCGGGCGGCGGAGGGAAACTGACGTTCGGCGCACTGCTCGCGCTCTGGTCAGCTTCGGCGGGCGTTGATAACATTCGGATTGCGCTCAACGACGTTTACGATTTGAAGGAAACGCGCCCGTGGTGGAAATATAAACTTGTTTCACTGCTGCTGACGCTCGGCATCGCGCTCTTAATTTTTCTCGCGCTCGGCATCGTTTTTTACGGCGGACAATTTGTTAATTTTTTGTTTTCACCGCTCGGTGTCGAGTTTACTTCGACCGTCGTGCTGACGGCGTTTTCGGTAATTATTATTGGTATCGCACTGATTTTGTCGTTTGCGCTGCTTTACAATTTCGCACCGAATCACGAACCGCGCAAATGGCTCTGGATTACGCCGGGAGCAATTACGGCGATTATTTTATGGATCGTTTTATCGCTCGGATTTCGCATCTATCTGCATTATTTTGATTCCTATTCAAAGACTTACGGTTCACTCGGCGCAATTATCGTTTTACTGCTCTGGCTTTACCTGACGGCAATGGTTATCTTGATCGGCGGCATCGTCAATTCGGTCGGCGAAAAGATTGAAGCAGGCGAAAAAGTCGAAACGAAGGACGAGAAAAAGGATGAAGGATAAAAAGGATAAATTGGAAGGAGAATAAATTGAAGAACTACATCGTATTTATCCTTCATCCCTCATTGCTCATTCTTCGTCTGCTCGTAGTTTCTCCAACACCGAAAAATCTTCGAGCGTCGTTGTGTCGCCCGCGATTTTGTTTCCGGCAGCTAGTTCGCGTAACAGACGACGCATAATTTTTCCGCTTCTGGTTTTAGGCAGCGCGTCGGTGAATCGCAGATCGTCGGGTTTCGCCAGACTTCCGATTTCTTTAGCGACGTGGTTTCTTAATTCGATTTTTAATTCGTCGCTTCCCTCGCGTCCGCCTTCGAGTGTGACGAAGGCGGCGATTGCCTGACCTTTGATTTCATCGGGCTTGCCGACGACGGCGGCTTCGGCGACCGCCGGATGCGAAACTAACGCCGATTCGATTTCCGCCGTGCCGAGTCTGTGACCGGAAACATTGATCACGTCGTCAACTCTGCCCATAATCCAAAAATAACCGCGTTCGTCGCGCCGTGCGCCGTCGCCCGCGAAATAGACGTTCGGGATTTCGCCGAAATAAGTTTTTTTGAATCGTTCGTCGTCGTTCCAAATCGTCCGCAGCATCGAGGGAAAAGGTTTCGTGATGACGAGATAACCGCCTTCGTTTGCGCTGACGCTTTTGCCGCTTTTCGTCACGATGTCAATTGAAATGCCGGGAAACGGCAGCGTCGCCGTGCCGGGAACGGTCGGCGTTGCGCCCGGCAGCGGCGAAATCATCACGCCGCCGGTTTCGGTCTGCCACCAAGTGTCCACAATCGGACATTTTTCTTTGCCGATAATTTTGTGATACCAAATCCACGCTTCCGGGTTGATCGGTTCGCCGACCGTGCCGAGCAGTCTTAAAGATGATAAATCGTGTTTGAGCGGATATTGTTCGCCCCATTTGATAAAGGCGCGAATCGCTGTCGGTGCGGTATAAAAAATACTGATTTTATGGCGTTCGATGATGTCCCAGAACCTGTCGAAATCGGGAAAATTCGGCGCACCTTCATACATAAAAACGGTTGCGCCGTTCGACAGCATTCCGTAAACAACGTAAGAGTGTCCGGTGATCCAGCCGATGTCGGCGGTACACCAATATGTGTCTTCGTCCTTCAGGTCGAACACCCATTTCGCCGAGAGCGTCGCGTGTGTCAGATAACCGCCGGTCGTATGCAAAATGCCTTTCGGTTTGCCGGTCGTCCCGGAAGTGTAAAGAATAAACAGCGGATGTTCCGAATCCAATTCTTCCGCTTCGCAGTTCGCGTCGGCATTTTTCATCAAATCGTGCCACCAAAAATCGCGCCCGTCTTGCATTACAACGGCGGATTTCGTGCGCTCGAAGACGATCACGCTTTCAACCGACGGCGTTTCTTTAACGGCTTCGTCAACTATTTCTTTCAATTTTATTTCCGCGCCGCGCCGAAATCCGCCGTCGGCAGTGACGATTAATTTACATTCGCCGTCGTTGACGCGGTCACGAATCGCTTCGGCTGAAAATCCGCCGAAAATCACCGTATGCGTCGCGCCGATTCGCGCACACGCGAGCATCGCCATTGCGAGTTCCGGCACGAGCGGCATATACAACGCCACGCGGTCGCCGGACTTGATGCCTTTCGATTTTAAGACGTTGGCAAATTTTGAAACTTCGCGGTGCAGCTGCTGATAGGTAATCGTGCGGATTTCGCCGGGTTCGCCTTCCCAGATAATCGCCGCCTTATTTTTGCGGTAGGTTTCGAGATGACGGTCGAGACAGTTATATGCAACATTGGTCGTGCCGCCGACAAACCATTCGGCGTGCGGTTCTTCCCATTTCAGAACCGTGTTCCATTTCTTAAACCAGTGCAGATTTTCCGCCGCGCCTGCCCAAAACTGTTCGGGATTTTCCGCCGCCGCGTTATAAATCTGCTCATATTCCTCAAAACTTTTGATGTGCGCGTTTGCTGCAAACTCGGCTGGCGGCGGGAAAATTCGGTTTTCGATCTGCGTTGATTCGATGGCTGTCGGCTGTTCTGACATTGATGATTACTCCCAAATTGTAAATGCGAAAATTTTGAATTTGCGCCGCTTAAAAAATTCCTCGACGCTCGAGTTTTTAATAAAATTGTCTTTACATTTTAATTTTTTCGAGACGTTTCCGCTAATTATTATTGACGAATTTATAACCGATGCCGCGCACGGTTTGAAGAATTTTCGGGTTGTTCGGCTCGTCTTCGAGATATTTTCTGAGGCGGACGATAAAATTATCAATCGCCCGCGTATCGGTGTCTTCGTGCAAATCCCAGACTTCTTCTAAAATCGTCCGGCGCGAAACGGCTTTGTTTTCGTTTTCGATCAAATATTTCAAAAGTTTCGCTTCCATCAGCGTCAGTTGAACGGTTTCGGTGTCGCTTTTTAATTCGAGATTGTCGAAATCAATCGTTTTGCCGTTGATACCGTAGATTTGGATGGTCGGGAAATTTTCCGCCGGTTTATTTTCCCGCGCAAACCATTCGCGGCGGCGCAAGAGTCCGTTGACGCGGGCTGAAAAGATCGAAAGCTCGAACGGTTTCGGCAGATAATCGTCCGCGCCGGCTTCAAAACCGAGCAAAACGTCTTCGGGTTTGCCGAGTGCGGTGAGCATCAGAATCGGCGTGAAATTTTCGGCTTCGCGCAGAGTTTTGGCGACCGTCAAACCGTTGACTTTCGGCATCATCACGTCCAAAACTATCACGTCAAACTGCGCGTTTTCGAGAATCTGCAAAGCAATCTCGCCGTCCTGCGCCGTTTCGACTTCAAAACCGTCCGCTTCGAGATTAAACCGCAAACCGTTGGCTAAATGTTCTTCGTCTTCGACGATGAGTATTTTCATAATGGAAAACTTTATAAATGAAAAATGGAAAACGGAAAATGGAAAATGTGAAAACAGAAGATAAAAGTCAGAAGACAGAAATCGGAATAAAACCCAAGAATCATCAGTTTAATTATTCTTCACATTTTCCATTTTCCGTTTTCCATTTTTCATTTTTGCAAGCTGCACGATAAACGTCGTGCCTTTGCCCGTGCCTTTACTTTCCGCCCAGACTCTGCCGCCGTGTTTTTTAATCACCGAACGGACGATGGCAAGACCTAAACCCGTGCCTTTTTTGCCCTGCGTATATAAATCGGCGGCGCGGTAAAATCGGTTGAATATTTTTTTCAGATCGCCCGCCGTCAAACCGATGCCGTTGTCCTTAATTAAAATCTCGATTTTTTTTGCGTCCGTATTTTTGATGCGAACCGATATTTTCGGCACTTCGGACGAATACTTAACGGCGTTATCGAGCAGATTGGCAAAGACGATTTGCAGTTCCGCCGCATCGCCGGAAATGTAAATGTCTTCGGCAGCGCGGGTAAATTTGATCGCCGAAGCGTCGAAATTATAGCGCGTGTCAATAATTTTGATCGTCTGTTCGAGCATCATATTCAGTTCGATTTTTGAAATATTGAGCCGACGACCTTTCTCGCGTGTTCGGGATGCCTGCAAAACCTGTTCGACGGTTGCCAGCAGACGGTCGGAATCTGACAGCATTATGTCGTAAAATTCACGTCGTTTCGGTTCGCCGACATCGCGCATTTTGAGCGTTTCGAGATACAGGCGAATCGAAGCAATCGGCGTTTTCAGTTCGTGCGTCATCGCGTTCAAAAAAGCGTCCTGCTGTTCGTTGCGGCGAATTTCGCGCACCAGAAAAATCGTATTGAGCGTCAATCCGGTAATAATCAGCGCAAAGAAAATTATCCCGAAAACCAGCAGCGCGACTTCGCGCAGATTGAGCAGAATCCAGCCGACGTTAAGCGCGACCGCCAGCATAATCAGGCAGATTCCCAAAATCAAAAAAAAGATGGCGGTTTTGCGTCTTCGCACAATACAAATAGTAGAGCAGTTTGCAGAAAGTTGACAGAGTGGCAGATAGTTTCAGAAAGTTGGAAACATTCAGCTTAAATCAATCAATCTGCCTGATTGCTTATTAACAACTGCCTGATAAAGCAAAAATGGAAAATGAAAAACGGATACTATCCCGCTTTCATTTTCCATTTTCCATTTTCCGTTATCAATTTTTACGCGGCTTTTTGCATCTGTTCGTCCTGATGTTCGTCTTCGAGATTATATCCGTAAACTTCGCTGACCAGACCGAGTTTTTCCAATGCTTTGATCTGCACCCAATTAACGTCGAATTCTCTCCACGTCAAACCGTGTTTCGCCGAACGCGGATGCGCGTGATGATTGTTATGCCAGCCTTCGCCAAAGGTCAATGCGGCAACCAGACCGTTGTTGCGCGAATCGTCGCGTGTTTCAAAACGGCGGGTTCCCCACAGATGCGTCGCCGAATTAACCAGCCAGGTCGAATGCCAGCCGATCACCTGACGCAGAAAAATTCCCCAGACGACCATCGAAAATGCACCCATCAGCGTTCCGCTCAACGCGCCGCCGACGGCAAACAAAATCGCGCCCACCACAATCGGTGTCACATAATAAAACTTCGACATCCAGACGTGAACTTTGTCTTTCATCAAATCGGGAGCGTAACGCAGTTGCGCCGATTCCGGCTGATTTTGCGCCGTTCCCTGAAAAATCCAGCCCATATGCGCCCAATACGTTCCGCCGTGCGGTGAATGCGGGTCTTTGTCGGTTTCGGTAAAAGCGTGATGAATGCGGTGCGTCGTCACCCAATTGATCGCGCCCGACTGCAATCCGAGCGTGCCGCAGAGCGAGAGAAAATACTCGACCGGCTTTGATGCCTTGAAACCGCGATGCGTGAGCAGACGGTGATAGCCCATCCCGATGCCCCAACTGCCCGCGATCCACCATGTAATCAGCGCGGCAGCCAGATTCTGCCAGCTAAATGTAAACAGAGCGATGACCGCCAAAAGATGAAATGTAGTAACGGCGACAATCGTCACCCATTGTAATTTTTCCGAATCGTCATGCTCGAATTCCGCTACGTTCTGCATTGTTTATACCTCTTTATAATTGCTGTTAAATTTTTGCGCGAAAATATAATTTCCGCGTTATGAAAATAATCCTAACAGGTTTTTGCCGGGATAAATGTCACAGTTTTGTAAGAGTTTTAGTCAGGTTATCAGCGGCAATTGTTTTGCGATGAGAATTATCTAGCGGAAGTGTTGACACGCAGGAATTCGGCGATTGCGGGTTCGGCGATCTGTGAACCCCAGCCGTTGAAATTGTAATCGAAGCCGTGCTGACCGTATGGAATATAAAATCGGCGGAAAGAAACGTGCGAAAGTTCGAGTTTTTCGGCGAGAAAATCCATATTTTTACTGCTTACGAGCTGATCCTGACCGCCGTGAAAGAGCAGCGTCGGCGGCGTTTCCGGCGAAACGTGCGTGACGGGCGACGCAAGCCGGAAATTTTCGAGCATCGCAGGCGAATCGTGCGGACTGCCGCCGATAAAATCTTTGAGTGCCGCCGGACCGTTGATTACCGATTCGTTTGCAGGATGATCGAAAGCCCAATTCAAATCGGTCGGCGCGTAAAAAGCGATGACGGCGCGAACGCTTTCCTGTGTGTTTGATTCAGCGCACGATGCCGGAAACCGCGCATCACCGGCGGAATATGCCGCAAGCAGCGCAAGTTGTCCGCCCGCCGAACGTCCGAGCAAAGCGATGCGGTCGGGCGAGATTTTGAAATCGGCGGCGCGGTTTTTTATCCATTTGACCGCACATTTGACATCGCCGGTCGCCGATAAAAAATTCGGCTGTGGCGCGAGCCGGTAATCAATGTCAAAAACCGTAAATCCCTGCCGCGCCAGCCATTCGTTCCACTGCGGAAAATCGTTCCGCGCACCGCGATTCCACAATCCGCCGTGAACGACGACGACGCTTGCGCCGTTGTTGGCGTTCTGCGCGGACGGCAGATAAACATCGAGTTCGAGATCGGTTTCGCCGAACTGCGCGAACGAATATGTATCGAATTTTTCCGCCGCCGCCGAATTTTCAGCGGAAAACGCGCCGAAAAAATACTTGCCGAACGAAAGCGAATCATTTCCCTGCCGCGAAGGTTTGATCGAGGAAAAGTATGGATAAAGCGAAATTAACAGAGCGCAGACACCGAAAGCCGTCGAAATTATCCAAAGATTTCCGCTGTCATGAAGATAACGATGCAGCACCGCTAAAACAATTCCGCCGAACGCAACCAAACCGAACCACAAACTCCATTCGCTCGCCGCCACCGAAAACAGCCAGACGTTGTAAAGCGGCGCAGGAACAATTATCCAAATTACTGACAGCAAAGCGATTACCGTCAGCGTCAATGACAAAATAATTATCCAATTGTTCATTTAATTTTGTTCAGAGTCGCGCGTTCACGCGGCAATCCGCCAGCGAAGCGCGGCGTTAAAAGCCGTCTGAAGACGGGATTCTGAACCGTTTTACTTTACGCCTAACACTTCGACGATAAAAATCAGTTTAGCATTCGGCGGAATCGCGTCGCCCGCGCCGTCTGCGCCGTAACCGAGCGACGGCGGAATATACAAAATCGCGCGGTCGCCGACGTGCAGTTTGCCAACGCCTTCGTCCCAACCCTGAATCACTCTGCCCGCGCCGAGCGGAAACGAAAACGGTTTGCCGCCGTCGAGCGAACTGTCAAATTTCGTGCCGTCGGTCAACAGTCCGGTGTAGTTGATAATCACGTTATCGCCGTTTTTAAGCATCACGCCCGTGCCGCGCTGCGTGATGATATACGTCAGCCCCGAAGCCGTCGTGATTGCGCCGGACGCGGCATTTTTAACAACGGTTTTTTTGACAATTTTATTAACAACACGCCGATGCAAATGCTTCCGCGCCTGCGCGAAACCGCCGATTGCGCCAATGCCGAAGACGAGAACGAATGCCAAAATTGATTTTTTCATATTTTATTTCAACTGGTTTTCAAGCGAATTTTTCCACGCGGATTCGAGTTCGGTGATTTTTGACAAAACGACTGCCGAATCATTAAGCCGAATTTCCAGATTTTCGCCCGTAACTTTGCCGATGATTTCAAACGGACAATCAGCGATAATTTCTTGAACTTTTTCAGCGTTTTCCGGTTTGAAGGTGATGATGATGCGCGACGGCGTTTCGCCGAAAAGAATTGCTTCGGGCGCGAGATTTTCGCTGTTTGAAAGTTCGATTTCCGCGCCGCTTGCCGGATTATTGAGCGACGAAAAACACTGCTCGGCAATTGCTGCGGCAATTCCGCCGTCGGAACAATCGTGCGCCGAATTGACGAGAAAATTGTCGGCGAGATTTAATAAAGTCTGCTGAACTTTGACTTCCAAATCTAAATCTAACGTCGGAAGTTCGCCGTTTTCGATCAGTTCATTGGTTGTCAAACCCAAAATCGTCTGCGCGAATTCGCTTGCCGCCAAATCGTCCTTTGTCACGCCGAGAAGCGCGATAATGTCGCCTTCGTTTTTGAAACCGGACGAGATAATTTTGCGCGTGTCTTCGATCAAACCGACCATTCCGATTGTCGGAGTCGGTAAAATTCCTTTGCCGTCGGTTTCGTTGTAAAACGACACATTGCCCGAAATTACCGGCGTTTCAAAGGCTTGGCAAGCCTCCGTGATGCCGTCAATCACTTCCGAAAAACTCCACATTACTTCGGGACGTTCAGGCGAAGCGAAATTCAAACAGTTCGTCACGGCAATCGGTTTCGCACCAACGCACACATTGTTTCGCGCACTTTCGGCAACAATTAATTTCGCGCCCATTCGCGGATTAATCGCCGCGTATTTGCCGTTGCCGTCCAGACACATCGAAATCGCCCGCCGCGTTTCCTTAACCCGCACGACCGCCGCATCCGCGCCCGGAAGAATCGCCGTATTGGTGCGAACCATCGTGTCATATTGCTCATAAACCCAACGCTTTGAGCAAATATTGGGCGACTGTAAAAGTAATTTTAACGCTTCAGTTAGGTCTTTGGTCTTTGGTTTTTGGTTTTTGGTCTTTGGCTCTTCGTCTCCCCGTCTCCCCGTCTCCCCGTCTCGCTTCGGCGCAGTCATCGGACGATTATATTTCGGCGCGGCATCGGTCACGGTATCAACCGGAATTTCGGCTTCCAAAACGCCGTTGTGAAAGACTTTCAGGCTGTGACCTTCGACGACTGTGCCGATCACAACCGCGTCCAAATCCCACTTTTTGAAAATGTCAACGACCTGTTTTTCGCGTCCTGATTTGGCGACGATCAGCATTCTTTCCTGCGATTCCGACAGCATCATTTCATAAGCCGTCATTCCGGTTTCGCGTTGCGGCACGAGCGTTAAATCTAGTTCCAAACCCGTTCCGGCGCGTGAAGCCATTTCGACCGACGACGAAGTTAAACCTGCCGCGCCCATATCCTGTATGCCCGCAATCGCGCCCGAACGCATCGCTTCCAAACAAGCTTCCAATAATAATTTTTCGAGAAACGGATCGCCGACCTGCACCGTCGGGCGTTTCTCCAACGCTTCTTCATCAAACTCCGCACTCGCCATTGTCGCGCCGTGAATTCCGTCACGTCCGGTTTTTGCACCGACATACAAAACCGGGTTGCCGATGCCTTCCGCCTTGCCGAAAAATATCTGATCTTTGCGAACAATGCCGAGCGCAAACGCATTAACGAGCGGATTTAAGCTGTAAGATTCATCAAAAACGACTTCGCCGCCGACGGTTGCCGTGCCGAAACAGTTTCCGTAATGTGAAATGCCGTGAACGCAGCCTTTCAAAATTGATTTGTTGCGCCGGTAAAGTTTGTCAGAACCGTCTGCGGTAGCGGGCGGGTTTTCTTCGACTTTTGAGTAGTTCGCGTTTGACCCATCCGCTACCGCAGACGGTTCTGACAACGGTCCGAACCTGAGCGAATTCATCAACGCAATCGGACGTGCGCCCATTGTAAAAACGTCGCGCAAAATTCCGCCGACTCCGGTTGCCGCGCCTTGAAACGGTTCGATAAATGACGGGTGATTATGCGATTCGACCTTGAATGCGACGCACCAATCGTCGCCGATGTCCACGACTCCGGCGTTTTCTCCGGGCGGCACGATGACGCGCTCGCCGGTCGTCGGAAGCCGTCCGAGATGAACGCGTGAAGACTTGTAACTGCAATGCTCCGACCACATTACGGAGAAAATTCCGAGTTCGGTGATCGAAGGCTCGCGTCCCATTATTTCTAAAACTTTGGAATATTCGGCAGGCGTAAATCCGTGTTGAGCGACAACTTCAGGCGTGATTTTTGTTTCGTTCATCAGTTTAATTTCGGCGAAGAAAATGAAATTGACATTTTAACTTTTAATGCTTTTACTGTCGAATCGAGCGCAAAAATAAAGGCGCGAATCAATGCCCGCGCCTTTATTTTGTTGCAAGTTTTTGCCGTTCGACAGCTCGGATTACTTGCCGTTTGTCAGTGTTTCGATTTTGCTTCGCAGTTCGGAAATTTTCACTTTGCCCATTATCGTATAAACCTGTTTGCCGCTTGCGTCAAATAAAATCGAGAACGGCAAACCGCCTTGCCAATCTTTGGAAACGGCGGAAATAACGGCTTCTTCGTTGGGAACTTTGAGTAAAAATGCGGGCATTTCCGCCTTCATTTCTTTTAAAAATACCGGAACGTCACGGTTAATTTCCGCCAAATCGTCGAGCGAGACGAGCGCGACATCAATTTTCCCCTGATAATCGGCACTAATCTTGACTAAATCGGGAAATTCTTCGCGGCACGGATCGCACCATGTCGCCCAGAAATTGACGAGCAACGGTTTGCCGTTTGGTGTCAAAACTTTTTTCAACCCGTCGGCATCTATCTGTTTGACGTTTGACGCGGCGGTTTTACTTTTAGTTTTCGGTGACGGTTTTGCCGCCGTGCCGCCGATTGCCGCGCTCGTCGAACCCTTTGCTTTACGCGGTGCGGAAGTTTTTTGAGCGGAGATTTGCGCCGCTAAAATAACGCTGCACAAAGCTGCACCGACAGCCGGATTTACAAATTTTTTAATTTTCATTGATAAATGTATCGAATTTTTTGATGCTTCCGAACGTTCCTAATTGATGTTTAGACTGCGTAAACGCCGATTTAGTTGCTGAGATTCAGCCGAAGATTCGCGGCAGACGGCGTTGAAAGTTTTTCGGCAGTAGAAATTCCATCGCGTCGTCAACCGTCACGATGCCCGCAATGTCGCCTTCGTCGTCAATCACGGGCAAGGCGAGCAAATTGTATTCGGTGATCGTCTGCGCGACATTTTCCGCCGAATCGTATGGATGCGCGAACTGAAAATGTTCGCGCATCGCTTCAAATAAAGTCAGCGTCGGATCGGCTAAAATTAAACCTCGAAGCGTGATCAAACCGCAGATTTTCCACGAATTTTCTCGTTCGACGACGTAAATGTAATAAATCATATTCGGCGTTTCCGCCATTTCCCGAAGTCCGGCAATCGTCTGGCTAACCGTAAAATTTTTCGGAAAAACGACAAATTCCGTCGTCATCAAACCGCCCGCCGTGTCGTGTTCATAGGGCATAAGCTCGGCAACATCGGCTTTTTCCTCGTCTTCCATCAGATCGAAAAGTTCCTGCGCCTTTTCGTCCGACATCTCGCCAAGCACGTCAACCGCATCGTCGGGCGACATTTCTTCGAGAATGTCGGCGGCGCGTTCTTCGTCCATATCTTCCAAGATTCGCGCCTGATTTTCCGTGGACATTTCTTCCAAAGTGTCGGCGGCGATTTCGTCGTCGAGCGATTCGACGATTTCCGTGCGATGTATCGGCGAAAGCCTTTCGGCAAGCTGCGCGATTTCGACCGGATGCAGACGCGAAAGTTTGTCTTTGGAAGATTTAAGTTTGACCGTCGCCGTCGCCGTATCGGTCGCTAAATAACCAACGTCCGCCCAATCAATCACTTCGACGATTTTTTTGCTGCCGTAGAACCCTTTCGGCATCAGGCGGCGGACAAATCCCTGCAGCGAAACGTCCGCGCCGGACACGCGCCAGACACCGACGACTTCGATAATCTGCACATCGTTGACGCGGACGACGCGCTTGCCGTCAACGTCTATCAACTGATTATCCAAAACATCTTTCGCCAGCATCACTTCGCCTTCGCGCCGCGTGAACGGTTCTAAATCAAGCACCGACGAACGCATTTTCGCGCCGTGTTCGCTGATTTCCGAAATATCGCGCTTCGGAATAAAGAAATTGCGGCGGCGGTAACGCGCCACCAAACCGATGATCGGCGGGTAATCGTCTTCGCCGTAACGCACGATGACATCGCGGATAAAAGCGATCTGTTCGCCCCGCGCATCGAAAATCGGCTGTCCCAGAGTTTGCGATAAATACAGCATATTTCAAGCATATACGAATGTTTTCAAAAGGTAAAAATTCGTGATTAAAACCTTGTTGACAATGTTTTGCAAAATCTTGTTTAGCAAAACAAAAACTTTTTTTGGAAGTTGGGCGGCTTTCGGTTTTTCTTTAAAATATGACGCTCGAAAAGACGGGCGTTTCCAGCACCGAATCTCCGGTTAAAACAGTTCTGAAAACCCTTTAAATGTATGAATAAATTGTCTCTGCTTACAGCAATCGTTTGTGTGTCCTCATTGTCAGCCGCCGCTCAGAATCGTTCGAGAGTTTTCGATAATTTCGATACGAGAAGCGGCGTACAGATCGTCATACCGACCGTGCAGCCGATGGTTTATTCAACCCAGAAAAAACTCGTCAAAAAAACCGCACAGGTTTCGCCGGTCAATTCGCCGGTCAAGATGAATGTCACAGACGGTTTGGGAACAAAAGATTTCGGCAAATCAGCTAATTATTCAAAATTGATAATGGCATCGAACGTCGCGGGAATGCGCGGCTATACGACCGGAGATTTGGAAATTGACAGTTATATTTCGACTGCTTGTCGTAAATATGATGTTGATCCGCTGCTGATTTATTCGCAGATGCACCAGGAATCTTCGTTCAAATTAAAAGCGACTTCCAACAAAGGCGCACGCGGTTTGATGCAGCTGATGCCGGGAACAGCGGCGCGTTTCGGCGTTACGAATATCTATGATCCCGCACAAAACATTGACGGCGGCGTTAAATATATGCGCTGGCTGCTCAATACTTTCGGCGGCGATGTCAATCTCGCGCTTGCGGGTTACAATGCAGGCGAAGGCGCGGTGATGAAATACGGCAACCAGATTCCGCCGTATCACGAAACGCAGGAATATGTCCGCCGCATCACGGCGCGTTACGCGGTCGTTTCCAATCCGATGTATGTCAAAGCCGCCAAGCGCGTCTCCGAAACCGAAGCCGTCAAACTCGAAGCCAAAGCCTCTGCTCCGCTCGAACTTTACGAAGCCGGCGCGGTTACGATCAAACTGCCCGACGGCAGAATGCGGCTCGTCAATCGTTAATTTTTTAAGATTTCCCACGGGTTTTCTCTTCTCATTAGTTCCGCAGGAACTTCGACGGCTGGACGTTTCCAGCCGTCTTTTTTTGTATTTAAAGGCAAACACCGCGCGGAGAAAAGGATGAAGGATGAATTAAGAAATGTTTTTAATTTATCCTTTATCATTAAAATCCGCGCCCTTGCTGACGCGCGGACTTCTGCCTTTGTCAGTAGAAAATATCGAGCAGAAAGTGATAAATTGTAATCCGTCAATATACGGCGACAATCGGTGACAATCATTAACCATTAATCGTTCACCATTAAAAATTATGTTTTGTATCAACTGCGGAGCGCAAAATTCGGTCCAGGCGATTTATTGTCAGAAATGCGGCAAACCGCTCGAAGCCGAAGAAGAAACCCGCGTTGCGCGACCGCCGATCAAGATCGAAACGGGCGCAACCGCCGATGTTGAAAAACAGATTTTTTCGATCAGTCCGACGCTGATGTTCGTCAAAATCGGCTACGCGGCGGCGGTCGTCGGCGCATTGCTGCTGGTCGCTCTGATCGTCGCTTTCAACCGCCTGACAGGTTACGAAATCTCGCCGCTTTTTTCTGTTTTGGCAGGATTTTTGCTGCTGTTAATTCCGGCATATTACCACCTCAAACAAAAAACGGTTCGTTACACGCTGACCGATTCAAAAATTGAAATTGATTCAGGGTTAATTTCCAAAATTACGCGCAGCATTCCGATCAGAACGATTCAGGATGTCACTGTTTCGGCAAATGTCTCGCAAAGAATGCTCGGTTTCGGCAATCTAATTATTGACAACGCCAGCGAACAGGGCGGAAAGATCATTCTCAAAAATATCAACGCGCCGAAAAAATTATGCCGACATTTTACTGAAAGAAATGCGTTTAATCGGCAAATAATTTGCTAACGCGGACCTTGAACACAAAGTAAGAATCTGCCACAGATGCACACGGATTGAAGATGATAAAAACAAGATAAAACTCAAGAAAATTGAGCATACATTCGATTTATCTGCTTTTATCATCTTCAATCCGTGTGCATCTGTGATAAAAATTTCTACAAATTATTTTATGAAAACATTTTTTGTGACGGGTGGCGCGGGATTCATTGGTTCAGCTTTCGTTCATCAAATATTAAGAGAAACTTCCGATGTCAAAATAATCAATTACGACGCGCTGACTTATGCCGGTAATTTAGAGAATTTGAAAGGTTTAGATGACTCGTGTTACCAATTTATCAAAGGAAACATTTGCGATAAACCGTCGGTTTTAAGTGCGCTGCCGGATGATGCGGACGCGATTTTTAATTTTGCCGCCGAATCACACGTTGATCGTTCGATTGATTCGGCAGACGAATTTGTCACGACCAATGTTTTCGGGACGCAGGTTTTGCTCGATGCGGCGCGGGCGAAAAAAGTGCGGCGGTTCGTGCAGATTTCGACCGATGAAGTGATGGGCAGTCTGCCCGAAGACGAGACGGCTTTTTTTAACGAAGATTCGCCCTTAGAGCCAAATTCGCCGTATGCGGCATCGAAAGCGGCGGCGGAACATTTCGTCCGCGCAGCGCGTGAAACTTTTGGTTTGGACACAATTATCACGCGCTGCGGCAACAATTACGGGCAGCGGCAGTTTCCCGAAAAACTGATTCCGCTGATTATCGCCAATGCTTTAAATAATGAAGATTTGCCGGTTTACGGCGACGGCAAAAACGTCCGCGACTGGATTTTCGTCGAAGATCACGTTCGCGCGATCAGACTGGCGTTTGAAAAAGGCGAAGGCGGCGAAACTTTCAACATCGGCGCACGAAACGAGCGTCAAAACATCGAGGTTGTCAAAGCGATTCTCGACACGCTCGGCAAACCGCACAGTTTAATCAAATACGTCACCGACCGACCCGGACACGACCGACGATATGCGATTAATCCGTCGAAAGCCGAATCAAAACTCGGCTGGAAACCGCAAATAACTTGGGAAAAAGGTTTAGCCAAAACCGTCGAATGGTATCTGGAAAATCAGGAATGGATCAACAATCTCCGCAACAGGTAACGCAGGCGGATCGCCCGCGATTTCGTGAGCGCGTCTTAATTTAAAGCCATTTCCTATTTTTAAAATAATTTTAAGTTCTCAGACAGCTTTCTAAAAATTTTTCAACGATTTCGATAATTTTTTTTAATCCCGCCGCGTCAATTTCCGAAAAGTCATTCAATTTATCGCTGTCCACATCCAAAACGCCGAAAACTTCGCCTGAATTATCAAAAATCGGCAAAACAATCTCGGATTTCGACGCTGACGCGCAGGCGATATGTCCGGGAAATTCGTCAACATCCGGCACGATCACCGTCTGCCGTGTCGTGTATGCGTGACCGCAAACTCCTTTGTCGAAATCAATTCGCGTGCAGGCAATCGGTCCCTGAAAAGCGTTTAGAATCAGTTGATTTTCCTTTTTGAGATAAAAACCGACCCAAAAAAATCCGAACGCTTCCTTTAAAACCGCCGCGATATTTGCCAGATTCGCCGTTAAATCCGTTTCACCCGCAATTAACGCCTCGATTTGCGGCGCGATTTCGTCGTAGATAGTTTTTCGTGCGCCCGTTTTTGAAAATGCCAGAGTTTCAGCCATAATCAAAAAGTTTAGCTTGTTCGGCAAACGTCCGCAATTATTTCGCTGATAATGGAAAATCTGACAAAAATTCTGGCAGTTGCATTCGGCGGCGCATTTGGCGCGGCGGCGCGATATTTGCTGAATATCTCACCTTTGCAAAACTACTTCAAACCGTTTCCTCTTCCGACGTTTTTGATAAATATCACGGGTTCGTTTCTCATCGGTTTGCTGTTGATTTTGCTGAGTGACAAGATCACCGTCAGCGAAAATTTGCGCCTCGCATTGATCGTCGGTTTCTTGGGCGCGTTCACGACTTTCTCGACGTTTGAACTGGAAACTTGGAATCTGATTAAAGACGAACAGTATTTGACGGCTTTTCTTTATTTACTGTTAAGCGTCTCGGTCGGATTCGGCGGAGTTTTGGCAGGCATCACGATTGCCAAAAAATTTTGATATATCAAACGGAGCGCAGGCAGCCTGCCTGCGCTCCGTTTTAACGTCGCATTACGGCTTCGGCGGTTCGACGATTTTGCCGGGAATGATTGCCGACAAATTATACTTTTGCAGAGTCTGATTAAACTGCGCCGTGTCGGTCGAAATAAATTTTGAAATTGCGGCGATTCGATTCGGAAATTCACTTCGCAGCAAATCGTAATTTTCCAACATCGTCGGTGTCGGCGCGGAGTTTCCGCCTGAAATCGTAAAATACAGACTGCTCAATTGGTCGGAAAATCTCTGCGGTGCGCCCGCGCCGTCTTCGCGGTTGGTCGCCAGACTGCTAATCAAATCGTTCGTCTTTTTCTTGTAATCGGCAAACGCTTTCGTCAGATCGGCGGGAACTTCGGGCAGGCGGTCTTTGGCGACGGTTTCGATTTGGTCGGTCTGCGTTTTCAAGCTGTCGAGTTGGCGCAAACCTTCGTTCATCACGGCTACCAAACCGCGCAGCTTCATCGCCAGATCATATTGCGTCTGCAATTCGGCGGCGGAAATCTGCACGGTCGGATCAACTTTGACTTCGAGTTTGCGCTCGCCGACGAGTTTGTCGGCGGCGAAAATTTTGATCGTATAAGTTCCGGGCAAAACCTGCGGACCGCGCGGTGAAAAGCCGAATTCGAGTTGTTCAGGCGTGAGCGGACTACGCATTTTCGCGCCTTCTTCCGACAGATTCCAAACGGCGCGATTGAAACCTTTTTCCTTTGAAAGATTTTTAACCTCGACGATCATTCGGTTATCCGCGCCGAAAATCTGCATTTTAACGGGCGTTTTTTCGTCGGCTTTGTCCTTCAAATAATAAGTGATAATCGCTCCATTCGGCGGATTTTGACCTTTGAACGGTTTGTCGCCGATGCCGTAGCGCGTCATCATCGTCGCATAACGATAAGCGAGACGCGGCTCGAAAACATAGCCTGCGCTCTGCATAATTTCGGGCGATGCCTGCTGAATTGCCGCCGCGTCGTCAAAAACCCAAAGGCTGCGTCCGTGTGTTGCGACAATTAAATCGTTATCGCGCGGATGAATTAAAATATCGTGAACGGCGACACGCGGGAAGTTTTTCATATTCAGTTCCGACCAATTTTTCCCGCCGTCCCAACTCGCGTAAATCCCGATTTCCGTTCCCGCGTAAAGCAGATTCGTATTTTTCGGGTCTTCGCGGATGACGTGAACGTAGGCGTTCGCGGGCAAATTTCCCGTGATGTTCGTGAAGGATTTTCCGCCGTCGGTCGTCTTGAAAATATACGGTTTGTAGTCGTCGTATTTATGCCGGTCAACCGCGATGTAAGCCGTGTTGTCGGCAACGCGCGAAAGTTCGATATGCGAAATTGACGAATCCTGCGGCACGTTCGGCAAATTTTTATTGATATTCGTCCAATTTTTGCCGCCGTCGCTGGTGATTTGCAGATTTCCGTCATCCGTTCCCGCCCAGATCAAATCTTTCGTGCGCGGCGATTCGGCGACGGAAATGACCGTTTCGTAATATTCGGCGGAAGTGTTTTCAGGAAAAATCGGACCGCCCGCCGTTTTCAATCGTTCTTTATTTCCCGTCGTCAGATCGCCGCTGATCGCCGTCCAAGTTTTGCCGAAATCAGTTGATTTGAAAACGGAACTTCCTGCCAGAAAGACCGTATTTTTATCGTGCGAAGAAGCAATTAAAGGCGCGTTCCAATTGAATCGAACCTTGTCGTTTTCAGCCGCACCGCCGACTCCGAAAAACGGGATGACAAGCTGCTGTTCGCGGTTTTTCATATCCGTCCGCACGACGTTTCCGCCCTGCGATTCGGTCAAAAACAGATCGGGATTGTCGGGATGTTCGATAGCGTAAAAGCCATCGCCGAATGAAATCATTCGCCAATCGTCGTTCAAAATTCCCGCCGGTTCGCGGTTGCGCGAAGGTCCGACCCAAGTTCCGTTGTCCTGCAAACCGCCCGAAACATTGTAAAAAGGCGCGACATTATCGGCGAAAACCTGATAAAACTGTCCGGCGGCAAAATTGTTGATATTCTCCCAACTTTTGCCTTCGTCGTTTGAAACCGCCACGCCGCCGTCCTGCCCGTCCCACATTCGTTTCGGGTTTTTCGGATCAATCCACAAAGCGTGATAATCAATGTGAATATTCGGCGCGATTCTTTGAAAAGAACGTCCGCCGTCGAGCGATTTAAAAAGCGGCGACGAAACCGCGTAAACTTTATTTTCGTCGGTCGGATCAACGCGAACGCGCGTGTAATAAAATCCGCGTCCGACGATTGACTGATCTTTGCTCACCTGCCGGAAATTTTCGCCTTTGTCATCCGAACGCCAGAGCGTTCCTTCTTTGGCTTCTAGCATCGCATAGACGACATTCGGATTGCTCTGCGAAACCGACAAACCGATGCGCCCGATCATCTTCGGCAAGCCTTTTTCGATTTTGTTCCAAGTTCGCCCGCCGTCTGTCGAACGAAACACGCCGCCTTTGTCCGAACCGCTCGTAAACGTCCACGGCTTGCGCTCGAAACGCCACATTCCGGCGTATAAAATATTCGGATTCTGCGGATCAATTTCGATGTCGGACGCGCCGTGCTGATTGTCTATGTAAAGCGTTTTTTTCCACGTCGCGCCGCCGTCGGTCGTCATAAACACGCCGCGTTCCTCGTTTTGTCCCCACGCGTGACCGATTGCCGCAACATACGCGATGTCGGGATTTTTCGGATTAATAACGATTTTCGAGATCGTGTTCGTATCCTTCAAACCGAGATATTTCCAGTTGCGTCCGCCGTCGGTTGATTTATAAACACCGTCGCCGAAACTCACGGAATTTCGCACGTTCGATTCGCCCGTGCCGACCCAGATCACATCAGGATTTCCCGGTTCGAGCGCGATGTCGCCGACCGACATCGAATTTTGCCGGTCAAAAATCGGTGTCCAACTGATGCCGCCGTTCGTCGTTTTAAAAATTCCGCCCGAACCCGTCGCCACATAAACGATATTCGGATCGCCCGGAACGCCTTCGATGTCGGCAACGCGCCCGCCCATATTCGCCGGACCGATGCTCCGCCAACTCAAATTCGACCAGACGGATTTTGCCGCCGAATCGGTCTTTGTCGTTTCTTCGTCCTGCGCGAACACGGAAACACTCAAACACAAAACAATCAGCCACGCGCCGATTAAAAATCTCGAACACCGATTTATCATTTAAAAGATTCTCCCGAAAAATAGATTTGAAACTGCTTTGTAAGTTTTGATAATACGCGAAAAATTAAGAATGGTTTGTCCGAAACGGGCGGAAGATTTATTTCGACAAATCTTCTCTCGCCTGACGCACCGCCGCAACCGCTGCTTCGCTCGTTTTTCCAATTGCCGTCAGATGTCCCATTTTGCGACCGTGACGCGGTTCCTGTTTGCCGTAAAGATGAAGTTTGACGTTCGGCACGGCAAGCGCGTTTTGCCAGTTCGGTTCGCCCGTTTCCCATAAATCGCCCAAAAGATTTGCCATTGCCGACGGAGCGTAAAATTCGGTCGAACCGAGCGGCAGACCGCAGACGGCGCGTAATTGCTGCTCGAACTGCGACGTGACGCACGCATCAAACGTCAGATGTCCCGAATTATGCGGACGCGGCGCGAGTTCGTTGATTAATAATTTTTCGTCTTTCGTGAGAAAAAATTCGACGCACAAAGTTCCGACATAATCGAGCGTTTCGGCAACCGTTCGCGCAAGTTCGACGGCTTCGTCAAAAACTTTTTTTGTGACAACAGCGGGCGCAAATGAAATGTCCAAAATGTGTCTGTGATGAGCGTTTTCGATCACTCCGTAATCGGCGAAATTTCCCTGACGGTCGCGGGCGCAGACGACCGAAACTTCCTTTTCAAATTCGACGAACGCTTCCAAAACCGCTTCGCTGCCGAGCATATTTTCAAAGGCTTTGACGGTTTCCGCCGCCGAATTTATTTTCGTCTGACCTTTGCCGTCATAGCCGAAACCGGCAGTTTTCAAAACGCACGGAAAACCGATTTCGAGAGTTGCGCGTCGTAAATCTTCGAGCGATTTAACGTGTCTGAAAGGCGTGTGCGGAAAATTATTTTTTTTGAGAAAAGTTTTCTCGCGCAGACGATTCTGCGTCGTGTGCAAAATCTCGCCGCGCGGAAAAACTTCGACATATTGCGCCGCCGCTTCGACCGTCGCAAACGGCACGTTTTCAAATTCAAACGTCACGACATCAACCGCTTCGACAAACTTTTTGACCGCATCCAAATCTTCATATTCGGCTTCGAGTTCGTAATCGGCAACCTGTCCGGTCGGCGTGTCGTTTTCCGGCGAAAAAGTATGCACGCGATAACCCATTTTTCTGGCTTCAATCGCAAACATTCGCCCGAGCTGACCGCTTCCGAAAACGCCGATAGTCGAATTGGGCAAAATTGGATTCATACGAAAATTACGCAAAGTTTGGATTTGAAAGCTATATTTTGAATGCGGAAAAGAATATCTGCAAACTTGGCAGAGCAATTTCTCTGAACAATTTAAACTTTGAATTCAAAACAAATCGGCGTGAAATAAAAATATTTCACGCCGATTTTCTGACAGACCTAAGTCTGCCAAGGGTTGGCACCTTGTCATTAAACTTATATCGTTTGCCCGATTTACACAAGCCGCGAAAGTTTTGCCGGACAAAATAACCGTTTCGCAGACCAATGTTGACGGTTGGCAGAATAGATTTGCGGCGAATTTTCCTTGTCGGAGTTTTGCGTCTATGCTTGTTTCGATGACAAAACATTGTATCGAAACGATTGATTTGACGCATAGATTTTCGACCGGCGAAATCGCGCTAAATAACGTCAATCTGCAAGTTTCCGAAGGCAGTATTTACGGTTTTTTAGGTCCGAACGGTGCGGGAAAAACGACGACTTTGAAGCTGATCTTGGGATTGCTCAAAAAACAGAGCGGCGAGATTTTCGTTTTCGGAAAGCCTTTTGCCGAAAACCGCGTCGAGATTTTGCGCCGCATCGGTTCGATGATCGAAAGTCCTTCGCTTTACGGGCATTTGACGGCGGTCGAAAATCTGCGGATTTTGCAGAAGGTTTATCAATGTCCGAAAAGCAGAATCGCCGAAGTGTTGGAATTGGTCGGTTTAGCGAACACCGGCAGTAAAAAGGCGGGCGAATTTTCGCTCGGAATGAAACAGCGTCTGAGTATTGCAATTGCTTTGCTTCACGATCCGTCTTTGCTGATCTTGGACGAACCGACGAACGGTTTAGACCCGAACGGCATTCTCGAAATCAGGGAATTGCTCAAAAAACTCAGCCAAATTGACGGAATTACGATCTTGATTTCGAGCCATTTATTGTCTGAAATCGAAAAACTCGTCACGCACATCGGAATTATCAATCACGGAAATTTACTTTTTCAGGGAACGCTTCCCGAATTAATCAGCAAACAGCAGCAGTCTTCATTTATCGTTTTTGAGACGAGCGACGACCAAAAAACTCTGCGAATTATTAAAGATCACGGCGTAATTTCGCAGATCGAATCCGAAACAATCAAAATTCCGATCATCGAAAAGGAAAAAACCGATCATTATTTTGCTGCATTTCGGCTATTGGCTGCTTTATCTGCTTCTTTTAACCGTGATTTTTGCGGCATTGACGATTCAAATCGGAAAATCGCCGGTAGTTTTTCTGCTTTCGCCACTGGTTTTTTTATTTGTCGCGCCGAATCTGATCTCGTTTTATTCGTTCTACTTTTTGCTGTTTACAAAGTTTTTGTCGCGCAAAAAATTTCCCGCTCTAATCATTTTCGGAATTATCTTTTGTTTGATTTCCGCCGTTTCGAGTCAGAAAATTTTGACGACGGCTTATCAGGAATACGCCTTCAAAGGTTTCGATCTCAAGGTTACGGATTATCTGCTGAAACCTTTTACGTTTGAAAGATTTATTCAGGCAGTTGACCGTGTGTTGCCGCATTCACCGAAAAAACAGGCTGCGCCGCCGAAAAATTTTATCTTCGTCAAAACCGAAAACCGGCTGGAAAAAGTAGCTTTGAGAGAAATAATCTACATCGAAGGAATGCGCGATTACCGGCGGATTCACACCATTAATAAACTCATTATGACGCTTCAAACCTTCGCCGAATTTGAACGGCAAATTTCGCCGAACATCATTTGCCGCGTTCATAAATCTTATATGGTTTCGCTCGACAAAATTGATTCCATCGAAAAAGACCGTATCAAAATCAAAGATTTTATCATCCCGATTTCCGAAACTTACAAACAAAACTTTTTCGCGCTTGTTCATCGTTCGGCAAAATAATTTCGAGGTTTTTCTTCAATCTTTCAATCGTTTTCGCATCGGTCAATTCGCGCAGAGCGTCCGCCGCAATCCAACGCGCCGCTTTCGTGTTTCGCGCATTGATGCGTTCGGCGGTTTCGACGGCGAGTTTGTTCAGGTTCAAATTGCGTTTGCCGATCTGCCGCAGCGACCAATTGACGGCTTTTTTGACGAAATTTCGCTCGTCGTCCGAATGCTTTTCGAGAACCGGCAAAAACTGCGCGATTCGTGCATCGTACGCCTTTTTATCGTGAACGGCGAGCTTTGCTATCAGCACGATTCCGGCGCGTTTGACGAATTCTTCTTCACGCTCCGACCATTCGTAAACTTTTTGATAGGCGAAAGAAGTTTTGCAAAAAAGATGTCCGCAAGCACCGTCGCAAATCGCCCAATTATCAAAATCTGCCGCCCAAGATTCCATCTGTTCGGGCGTAACCTGCTTCGGATCGTCAATCAAATAAGCGACAATCCGCGCTTCGTAAATTCCCGTTTCCCAAAGTTCGAGCGCGGGTTTGTGACGATTTTCAGTTTCTTTTTTGATGTCTTTGGCAAGTTGCTTTAACTGAGGTGCAGAAACGCCGAAAGCCTTTTTCGCAACAATTCCAAACCGCTTCATTCCCGCGATATTTACAGGATTTTCGAGCAGTTCGAGGTTTTTGATGATTTCGACAGCGGTCATTTACATTGATTTTAAAGCTGCTAAGAAAGAGTCGTGAGAATTGCAAACATAACCGTAAGGTTTTGAATAATCTGCCAAACCGAATTTTTTAGTTTCATCATCAAAAAAGACCTTAAAGCCTTCAAGCGTTTCCGGTTTCTCTTCTAAAACAATCCAAAAATCTTTCACTTCACCTCTAAATAGTAACTTTCTTCTTTTCGGACGAACCGGACATTTCTTCATATCGCAGCCGTGCATATTTGAAATTGATCAATCACCGTTGATTTCTTTTTCGATCAATTTTGAAATTTCTTTTGGAGTCATTGATAAAATTCTTATGGCAAAAGTTGAACGTGCGGATAATTTAAAATTTTTGTGTCATAAGTAACAAGCGGACAATTATAAATTCTCGCGGCTGCCGTGATAATTTGGTCTGCCGGGTCTTTGTGAAATGTTCCCGGAAGCCTTGTAGATTCAATAGCAATTTGCGGAGTTAAAGGCAGAAGCGAAATTCCGGGATAAGCTAACGCGATTGAAAACCAATCTTCAAGCGGAATCGAAAACGAAAGCCCGCCGCGTTCGACGGCTTTGGCAATTTCCCAAAGCGAAATCGCGTTCACTCCAAGCCCGATTGATTCATATTGCCGAATAACTGCCGCATAATCAGCCGTCAGCCGTTTGTCGCCCTGAACGTGCCAAATCCAAATGTGCGTGTCAAGTATAATCATTTCAACGCTTCCCAATCTTCCGCCGGAACTACTGATTCAAATGGATTCTCGTATTTATAAACCGTTCCGCGCAGAGGATAGCGAGCATTTTCCGCATTGGATTTCAGAATGATTATTTCCACTTTTTCGCCTTCGTCAAATGGCAGATTTTCCAGAACAATCGTTCCGTTTGACTGAATAACTTTTTCAACTCGAAGCGTTTCCATAATTTTTACTCCAATGTGGATTCTAACACGGTTTTAGTTTGATTCTTTCTAAATTCGTGCAATTTTTCGCGCAGTTCAGGACGAGAATTCGCCAGAATCGAAATCGCCAGCAGTGCCGCATTTTTCGCGCCTGCATTGCCGATTGCCAAAGTTCCGACCGGAATTCCGGCAGGCATCTGCACAATTGAAAGCAGCGAATCCATCCCTGACAACGCTTTGCTTTGAACGGGAACGCCGAGGACGGGCAGAACCGTTTGCGACGCGCACATTCCCGGCAAATGCGCCGCGCCGCCTGCGCCGGCGATGATGACTTCGATGCCGCGCTGTTCGGCGGTTTTGGCAAATTCAAATAATAAATCGGGCGTGCGGTGCGCCGACACGACTTTAGATTCGTGCGCGATGCCGAATTCCGTCAAAATATCGGCGGCATTCTTCATCGTTTCCCAATCTGATGTGCTGCCCATAATGATTGAAACGAGCGGTGATTGATCGGCAAAGTTCGGATTGCGTGGTTTAATTTTCGGCATCGGTTTGAAATGTTTAAAGAATTTGAAAAGTCAGTTTATGCAAATCATCAGCGTCAATCAAGAATAGAAAATCGTCATTGCCGAAACTTTCGCGCGAACGAGTTAATTAAATTTCAGGGTTGAAGTGATAGGTGATTTGAAGAAAATTGGTGGAGGCGGCGGGAATCGAACCCGCATCCAAGAGTTGCGACCTAGGGAATCTACACGTTTATTCGGTTTGCTTAAATCTCGTCCGTCGAAAGTCAGCAAACTGACAAAACCTTCCGACAGACCAGTTCGGCTAAATCTCGCCTTGACGCGCGAACAGAGCGTCGAGACCAGCTTGAACTAAGTTATGCCTCAATCGGTCGCTTCAAGCCGACTTCCGTTGAGACACTTGACTGGCTAAAATTAATTAGGCAGCAAGGGCTAATTCTTGATTAGCATTTGTGTTTTGTATGTCTTTTTAACGAGCTGGCAAACAAGCCCGACGTGCATCCAAAGATCTATACAAGCCCCTGTCGAAGCCTGTCGCCCCCAAATTGAAGGAACATCAGTTTACATTATTTTGAAGTCAAACCACAATCGAAAGTTGTCTTTCAATTTGCCTGCCTCTAAGCACCGACGCGCAGAGATTTGACCTGCGTGTGCATTTCGAGGTAATCAACCAGTTTCAAAAAATCCATTCGCGGATATGAATAACGCCCGACCGTGCGGAAAGCGAGCGACGGTTTTGCGCCGTCGAACAGATGAAAACCCCAATAGAGAAGCTGTTTCGAGAAACGAATCGCGCATTCCGACGGATCAATATAATGAAGCCGCGCATCGGTTTCGCGCATTTGTTTGAACTGCGTCTGCATCACCTGATTGAGCAGTTGATTGCGATTCGGTTCGTCGGTTTGCAAATTATTGATTAAAACGTGAAGATGTGCGCGGCGGTTTTCACGGCGTATCAGATCGAGCGTCCGCTTGATAACATCGGCGTTTTTGTTGATGCCGAGCGGATTGAGCGTCGTCGGAATCAGGCAGTAATCAAATTTTTGGATGTATTCCTTCGGATTCGAATCAAATTCCGGGTTGCAGTCGCAGACGACGATTTTCGTGTCGCGGTAATCGTGTTCGTCCCATTCGTCCTTGTTCAAAACCGAAATAACCGAACCCGACGCGCCTTTGGTCGCAGGCAGATACACGCCTTCGCCTAAAATTTTGCGTAAGTTTTGCTGGCGGTCGAGATCAATCAAACCGACATCGTAACCGTTCAGGGCAAACGCCCCGGCGAGATGCGCGGCGACGGTCGTTTTGCCGACTCCGCCTTTACAGGTGAAAACGCCGATGTAGATAACTTTTTCGTGTTCCTGCACTGTGTCGAGTTTTTCGCAGTCGTAAATTAACTGTGTATCGCGCATAATCGCCGGCTTTAAGTTAGTTATTTTTTCCTCGCGCAGATACGAATAGACCGACGGCGTAAAACCGTTTGCCGAGATGAAAATGCCTTCGTTAAAATTTTTAGCGTTCGGCTGGGCGAGAAAATCGAGAAATTTTTCGATTTGTCCGAGATGAACTTTGGCGCGTTGGTTGCGAATCTGAACGGCGGCTTTTGCGCCGGGTTTCGAGATTTCGAGCTGGTAATCTTTCACGTCTTTCGACGTGATCTGCGCCGACCAGCCTTCGCGTCTGAGCAGAAACAGCGCGAGCCGTTCGGTTTCGGTCGCGCGTTCGACGATTACTTCACGTTTCCGTTCGGAATCGGTTAAAACGTCGAGCAGTTCCGCCCAACGCATTCTTTCTTTCGGCATTTTTTTTCGGGGGTAACGTGGGAAATCAGTTTAGTGGAAATGCTGATTTTGTTTTTTCCGCTCCATTTATTTATCTGTTTCCTCAAAGGCTGTGAGAACTTCGCCGGCGTGTTCGTCAACTTTTACTTTTTTGAAAATCCTGACGATTTTGCCTGTTTCGTCAATTAAAAAAGTCGTGCGGTTGATGCCCATATATTTCTTGCCGTAATTCATTTTTTCGCCGTAAACACCGTAAGCATTGACGATTTCTTTATTCGTATCGGCAAGCAAATCGAACGGCAGTTGATATTTAGCGATAAATTTTTGATGAGATTTTTCGTCATCGGTCGAAACGCCGAAGATTTTGATTCCCCTTTTTTCAAAATCCGCGAACGAATCGCGCAGACTGCAAGCCTGTTTCGTGCATCCGGGCGTGTCGTCTTTCGGATAAAAATACAAAACTACTTTTTGACCGGCGTAATCCGTCAATTTAACTTCGCCGCCGTTTTGGTCTTTGGTTGTAAAATCAGGAGCCTGATCTTGTTCGTTCAGCATATTTTCCCTTTATCGTGTAAAATTTAAAGGCACTTTGATAGAGTGCCTGAAATAAAAACTGTTTAATCCTGTGACATTGATTTTAGCAAATGAAAACGCTTTCCGAAACAACGGCTTTGAAAAAATTATCGGCATTAAAAAACGATTTTCGCCGCCGCATTTTTGAAAATTACGAACATCGCGCCAAAAGCTGCGAAACCTGTGAAACGCAGGGCGCGTGCTGTCTCGACGCGCATTTCGTCAACGTCCGTATCACCAAACTCGAAGCTGCCGCCATCAATCTTCAACTGCAAAATCTTTCAGCCGAACTGCTCGCCGAACTAAACCGGCGAATCGCGGAAACAATCGAAAAATACGATTTGGATGGAGAAGGCGATTCTTTTGCCAAAACCTACGCCTGCCCGTTATTTGAAAAAGGTGTCGGCTGCTTAGTTCATCCGGTCAAACCGGCGGCGTGTATTCAGCACGCCTGTTACGAACGCCGTGAAGATTTGCCGCCCGACGAAATGCAAATCGAAGTCGAATTAAAAATCGAACGGCTCAACGAGCAGACATACAAAAAGAAAACAAACTGGCTGCCGATTCCGATCTCTCTGCGGAACGCGCACTTTCCAGTGCGCCGGTCTGATTAAATTCCCGTTTAGATTAAAAAACTTTACACGCGCACTGGAAAGTGCGCGTTCCGTCAGAAAATCAAAAAGGGCAAAGAAAATTTTCCCGAAATCTCCCTTGCCCTTTATTATTACACCCTGCTTGTTCTTCGCCTTTCACCTTTCGGCAAAACTTTTTGAAATTTTTACGCGACCTTTTTTCGCGCCGCCGGTTTTTCTTCCGCCGCATTGATTTCCGCCGTCTGCGCTTTTCCTTTTTCGATTCGCGCCATAATGCGTTTGTCCAAATCGAGAATCTGCTCGTTCGTCAAATGATAGATATTCGGCTGGTTGTGATAGATTCGTGCGCCCGTCACGATGTCGGCTTGTTTGAAACCGTGATCTTCGGCTTTTTTGATTAAATCTTCAATCGTCAGCGTATTCTGCACCAATGTCAGCGGCGTTTTTTCTTCGATAAATTCGGCGATATTTGACTTCACGGGCATTTCAAACGCCAATTCGAGAGCCTGTTCGCCGCGCATATGATCGAGAAAATCTTTGAAACCGATGTTTCCCGTCATCTCGAAACCGACTTCAAACGCCGGTGAATTCGATTTAACGACCTGAAAAACGCGCGTCACTTCGCCGCCGCGTTCCTGCAAAGAGATTTCGACCATTACGTCCACGAAATATTCGAGTCCCGAAGCCGTCATCGGCAACACGCGCCCGATTTCGTTATCTTCTTTGGCTTCTTTGCCGCGTGCCGGAATCTGATCGGCGATGACGACGCATTTGCCCGATTCGATACAAAGTTTTCGCAGAACCGACTGCAAAATCATCTGGTCGGCGGCGAGTTCTTCGGCTGAAGGCTGCGCCAGCGGATCGCCGGTTTTTTCGCGCACGGCTTCGATCATCTGCGAATGTTTCGCCCCGAAATACGCCGCCCAGCTATCGAGCGCGTAACAGCCGTAATTCTGTTCCTGACCTTCGCCGTTCAATGCCCAATCAATAAATTCGGGCAGTTCGTCGGTGTTTTCGATTTCGAAAGCGTCAAACTGCTGACCGACACCGCGCAGCAGACGTGCTTTTCTTTCGGTGTCAAAAATACAGAGCTTGCCTAAACCGGCTTCGCTCATCGAGCTGACAAAATGGCTTTTGCCCACGCCCGCGCCGCCGCGCACCGCCATAATCAAACGCTGCTGTCGCGGAATGCGGCTCAATGGATTAATTTTCGGTCTGTTCAAATCTTTCATTTTTTTACTTTCTCCTTGTCGTTTATTTCTTAATGTCCAGCTTTATTCTTCTAATGATAACTGCCTACCGTCAAAGGCATTATGTTTCATTGATGCAACAATGCTAACACATCGCTGCGCGATGTTGCAAGTATGAAACAAAGTGATTGATTTTTAGTTTAATTTTTTGCCGTAAATTTAAACGAAACAGCGAGATTTTCAGAATTTATTGATGTGAAGATGTTTGATTTTTAGTTTATGAATATTTGTTTGCTTTGTTTTTATCTGGACGAAATATCTGATTTTTGCTAGATTAATTGAGAAACAATATTTCCGCTTTCAATATAAATTCTGTTTAATTACTGAAATTTTCCCCTGATTGATTGTCTAACCAAACTATCAAAAGTTTTAGGTTTTACTTCTATTTGCAGTTGGTTGTCTTTAAATTCTGCCGGAAAATATTTTTGTTTCGAGATATTTTGAGATAAAGGAGATCAATGAATTCAAGCAGACTACGCGCTATCAGCGACGAAAAATTTGATTCGGTGATTGTTTTGGTCAATCAAAAGCTGACCGACGGATTGTCCGCCGAAGCCTCAGATATTCTGCGCGAAACGCTCGGCAAATACGCGCACACGGCGAACAATCAGGCGACGCTCGAAACGCTTTTGTCCTACACGCTCGAAACGCTCGGACGTTATAAAAACGCGCTCGAAACCATCGAATCTTATGAAGATGAAGAAAGATTAGAACGTCTGCAAACCGAAACGCAGCTTAAAATCGTCACGCAGTTGGCAACCTGTTACAGCAATCTCGCCGATTATCCGAAAGCCGTCACCTTGCTTAAACAAACGCTCGAACGCGCGGAAAACGGCGCATTGCCGAATGTTCTGGGCAGCATTTATATTGCCTTGGCGCGTGTTTATCGCAAACTCAACGAATTTTTAATCTCGCGCGATTTCGCTGAAAAAGCTCTTGATTCGTTCCGTGAACAGGGCAATTGGCAGGGAATGGCGGAAAGTTATCAGGCAATCGCCGTCTCGCATTACCTCGAAGGCGACAGCGAACAGTCGCTCAAATTTTTTGAATTTGCCGTCCAGATTATCGGCGATCACTCCGCACCGTTTATTCTCGGCAAAATCTATTCGGATATGTCGGGCGCATATTGTCTGCTGCACCGACCGCAGGAAGGCATCGCGTGTCTCGAAAAATCCATCAGTTTTTTTGACCGCACCGAACATAAACTTAATTCCGTGATCGCTTACAACAATCTCGGAATGAATCTGATGCTGCTCGGCGATTGGACACG
Source organism: Pyrinomonadaceae bacterium (assembly GCA_965247235.1). GTDB lineage: Bacteria > Acidobacteriota > Blastocatellia > Pyrinomonadales > Pyrinomonadaceae. Next base: position 2,590,873 of record OZ252004.1, on the reverse strand, counting down.
CGCCGAAAAAATGATGCGCCGCGCTCTCGAACTGGCGCAGGAAGCAAATCACGTTCACGTCGCCGGTATTCTCGATTCGCTTGCCGAATTAAAATTGATGCGCGGCGAAACTGCCGAAGCCGAAAAATTACTCGAAGAAGCGATTATCGTTGCCGCCGAACGCAAAAACGACTGGTATGCCGTCCACGCGATGCGAAATCTGGCGCGTTGTTACTTGGCGCAAAACAAAACCGCCGCCGCGATCAAAAAGGCGCGGGAAACGATGGAACTGTGTCGTCAGATGGGCGAAAAACAAACTCTGCACACCGCCAATCTCGTTCTCGCCGAAGGTTATCTGCACAACGGCGAAGCGGAAAATTTTGCCGACGCGCTTGACGAAGTCGAAGCAAATACGGCAACGCTCGATTCGTTTATGCTCGGCACGATTCAGCGTCTGCGCGGCGAAATGTCTCTGGCAAACGGCGATGAAGATTCGGCTATTCACCATTTCAGCCGCAGTCTGACGATCTTTGAATCGGCGGAAGACCTTTATTACACGGCTTTAGCGCATTTTTTGATCGGGCAAAATCTGTCGCGGCAAACCGAACGGGCGATAAAACACTTGGTTTCCGCCGGTGAAATTTTTCAGCGTCTCGGTGTCGGCGTTTACGCGCGGGCGGCGCAAAAATCCATCGAAGAGAAAAAAAGCGCACCGCGCCGTGAACTAAAAACTGATGCCGCGCCGCGTTACAATTCCGCCGTTTCGCAATTATTAACCGTTCGTCTGGCGGAAGCGACGGCTTCGCGCGAACTGCTTTTTCGTGAATTGATCGCGGTTTTGCAGCAGGAAAGCCGCGCCGAAAAATTTATCATTGCCGAACCGGACGAAATGAAAACGCTCAACCCGTTTATCACGCACGGTTTCACGCCGGAAGAAAGTCGTCAGATGACGCTCAGGTTTCAGGACGCGCAGGAAAAAAACGATCTCAAAAATTTTGCCCGCGTCAAAAATCTGGCATATTTTCCGCTGCGCGGTTCGAGCGCAAATCCGGCATTTCTCTTAATTCAGCCGGCAAACGGCGCGTTTCTCAATGACGGCAGTGCGCTCAGTCCGCTTCTGCGCGTCGTCGAACTCGGAATGGATGTCGTTTCGCTGCGTGAAAAAGACAAACTTCACACGGGCGAACAGGAAAACGCGATACTCACGCCGCAGAGTTTGATGCCCGGATTTATCCATTCTTCACCGGCGATGAGTTCGCTGGTCGAAGAAGTTTATAAAATCCGTTCGTCGGACGTGACCGTGTTGGTGACGGGCGAATCGGGAACGGGCAAAGAACTCGTTTCACGCGCCATTCACACGATTTCCAACCGCAAAGACAAGGTTTTCGTGCCGTTTAACTGCACCGCCGTGCCGAAAGAACTTGCCGAAGGACATCTGTTCGGCTATCGCAAAGGCGCGTTCACGGGCGCGGTCAACGATTCGCCGGGAATTATCCGCGCGGCTGACGGCGGAACTCTGTTTTTGGATGAAGTCGGCGATCTGCCGATTGACGTGCAGCCGAAATTGCTCAGATTTTTGCAGGAAGGCGAAGTTCAGCCGATTGGCGAAAAACGCCCGATCAAAGTTGACGTGCGCGTCATCGCCGCGACCAATATGCCGCTGGAAGAAAAAGTGGCGAACGGCAGTTTCCGCGAAGATTTATATTATCGCCTCAACGTCATTCGCCTGCGCGTTCCGCCTTTGCGCGAACGGCGTTCGGAAATTCCGCCGATGATTAATTATTACGTCAATCATTATTCGTCAAGATTCGGCAAAAGCGGCATTTCGATCACGCCGCAGACGATTGATTTGCTGATGGTCTGCGATTGGGACGGCAACGTGCGCCAGCTCTGCAACGAGATTCAACGCGCCGTCGCCCGCGCCGTTGACAACGAAACGATCACGCCGGAAAGCCTCTCGCCGGAACTCAAACGCATCGCCAAACCGCTCGCGTCGTTCAACGGAAAGGGCAATTTCAAACCGATTGCGACATACAACAGCGCAGTTTCATCCTTTAATATCGGCACAAACGGCGGCACACTCGAAGAAGCCGTCTCCGAACTCGAAATTCAGATGATCAAAGATTCGCTCGCCCGCAATAATTGGAACATCTCGCGCGTCGCCCGCGAACTGGGCTTGACCCGTCGCGGATTGTATCTAAAATTAACGCGCTACGGCATCGAAAAAGCAGCGTGAGTAGGAAATGGAAAATGGAAAGTGGAAAATGGAAAATGAGGAAGGAGAAGTCAGAAGTCAGAAATCAGAAATCAGAAATCAGAAATCAGAATACAACTTGATAATCATCAGTTTAATTATTCTTCACATTTTCCATTTTCCACTTTCCATTTTCCATTAATCCGATACTGATGCCCATCAGCATATAAAAAAGCATCGCCACTTCGGAATCGCCGAGATTGTAATGGACGATTCCGCCGGTAAAAAACCCGACCAAACCGCCGAAACAGCCGAGCAGAATGCCGTAGATTATCCAATTTGTGAGTTTGGAGTCCTGAGTCCCGAGTCCTGAGTCCTGAGTCTTAAATTCGGAATCTTGAATCTTGAATTTTGAATCACGAATCCCGCGCAGCAGCGTCCGTCCGTAGAGCCAGATAATCCAAAGCCAGATCAGCAGCGCGGGAATTCCTCTTTCGACCAGCAGTTGCAGCGGTGTCGAATGAAAATGTCCCATCGGTGTGCCGTCAAAATCGTATAAATTCCATTCTTTGACAAAGCGTTTCGACGCATCCATTCCGATTCCGAGCGTCAGATTTTTGGCGTTTGCCGTCCACAAATCGAAACCTTTCTGGTAAAAAAGCACACGCGATTTGGTCGAATCGTCGGACGAATCGAAATAACCGACGTGACGGCTTTGCTGCTGAAAATAAACGCCGACGAGCGCGACCGGCAAAATAATCGCCGCCAGAATCAGCAGAAATTTACGATTTGCCGCGACAAAAACCATCGCCAGAGCCGAAACGATTAATCCTAATTGTGAAGCCCGCGTAACCGTCAGCAGCAATGCAAGCGCGGTCAAACCGGCGGCGATTGTCAGGAAAACGACGCGGCGCGTAAAAATTTTAGATTTCAAATTCCGAAACTGCGCCGCGAAACTCGAATTTTCACTTTCAAAAAACAGAGCGGCGAGCAGCAGACCGATTATCAGCGAACAGACAAGTTGTAAAACTTCGGCGAAAGTCGTGTAGTGTCCGTAAGTTCCCTCCGAACGCCAATTGTGACTGTGTTTCCACGCGCCGAAGCCGAGCCGCGTCAGCGCGTCCGTGCCTGAAGGCAGATCGGCGCGGTTAAATTCGACCGTCGAATCGTAATCGGGACGATAATATATCACTTCGGACGTTTCGTTTTTCTCGATTTCTTCGATAATCGCTTCGGGCGAACGAACTTTTTTTCTGCCGACCGCAAAAATCGTGTCGCCGTTTTGAATCGGTGTGCCGTGCGTCAGTTTGCCGTGCGTCAGAAAATTGTCCGCCGACAGATTTTGCACCTCGACACCGCGACCGATGAGACGTTCAATCGGTGTCCAGACGACCGGAATCATCGCCGAAAAAAGCAATGCGCCGACGAGAAAAATCGCCGCGCGTCCGGTTCGCAGATTATTCAAAACGAAAAAGAATATCAGCAAAACCGCCACGCCGCGCAGACGGTCGAGCGAGATGTCCGGCGCGTAGGAAAAAATCGCCGTCACCAGCGACCAGCCGAAAAACACGAGAAACGCTAAGGTAAGCGGCGTTTTAATCAACTTCGGGCGCGGCGCGATAAACATCCGAATCAGCCACGCGAGCATCCCGATCAGCCACGCGCTCTGCGTCGCCGCAATCGAATGCGGTTCGGCTAAAATCATTATCATCAAAAACAAAAACGCGGTTCGTTCAAGCCAAATGATGGAAGTTTTTTCCTGCGCGATTCCTGCCAACGCATCAAAATTTTCGAGAAATTTCGGCATAAAAATATAAAAAGTATTGCCAACAGATTATCATAAGATTTCAGATTCAAAATTCACGATTCACGATTCACGATTGACGATTTATGATAATCTTTTACAAATATGAGCAATGAAATTTCGTTGACGGATTTGAGCGTCGAGGCGCGTGTCAAACTTTATTACGACCTTTTTATCCCTGAAAAAACGGCTGAAAACGCGCCTTTGCTGATTGCGGTTCACGGCTACGGGGCGCATAAACGCTATATGATGCGCGAGGCGAAACTGATCGCGCCGGAGAATTTCGTGATCGCTTCGGTGCAGGCTCCGCACCAGCATTTTCGGCAAACCGATGCCGGTTTCAAGGTCGGTTTCGGCTGGCTGACCGATTATAAATCGGAAGAATCGGTCGCTGTGCATCACCAATTTTTGCTTGATTTAATTGACAGTCTGGCGAATCAAAAATTGATTGATCCCGGCAAAATTTATCTCTACGGGTTTTCGCAAGCCTGTGCCTTAAATTTTCGATTTGCGCTGACTTTCCCGGACATTCTGCGCGGCGTGCTGGCGGTTTGCGGCGGCATTCCCGGCGATCTCGACACCAACGAAAATTATCAGCCTTTTGCCGCCGAAACTTTTTATCTCTACGGCGACACGGACGAATTTTATCCGCTCGAAAAATTTCAAAGCTGCGAGAGCAAATTAAAGGAAAAACTGCCGAATTTCGAGTCGAAACTCTACCGCGCCAAACACGAAATTACCGACGAAATGAGAAAAGACCTGAAGAGAAAGGTGGAAGAAAATGGAAAATGGAAAATGGAAAATGGAAAATAAAGAGAGTTTATCGCTATTTTTGTCGTTTTGAAGTGCAGATTCGATAAATCGGAAATTAATAACTACCGGCTTTCTGTCATAAATTTTCCATTTTCCATTTACTTGTTTTTAAGGTTTCTCACTTCTGCTTGTCCTTGAATTTCTGCGGGCAGAATAATTTTGGGGATTTCTTCGCCGGTGTCGGTTTTGGCTGATTCGATGTGAATGGTTTCGGGTTTGATTTTTTCGATGACAGATTGTGCGCCGAAGAGCGTAAATGAGGCTTTTTTGGTTAATTTGTCGGTTTTGTAGGAAATGACGAATTGTCTCTCGATGCGCTTTTCGCCGATGCGGAAAATCACGTCGGCAATCGTGTCGAGCGCGTTTGCCTTCGGATTTGCAACGCTGACGGGAACTTGTCGCGCGGTGAAATCTTCGCGGCGATTTTCGAGATTTATTTTATCGGTCAGAATAAAACCTAACGATTTAACGAAACTCGCCGGACCGCGCACGCGAATTTTCGACGGAACGGGCGTGACGTTGTAAATTTCAAAACCTTCCGGCACACTGCCCTCGGTTTCCGCCTGCACGGGAATGTCGCGCTCTTCGACGGGTTCGAGCTTGACGGCGATTTTATTCGGCTGAATTTCGTCCAGTTTGATGCCGGTCGGCAGTCTGACATTGACGTTTTCGGGCGTTAATTCGATCAGCTTTTCGCCGTTCGGAACATCGCTCAAATCTATCGAAACAACCAGATCACGCGGGTTAAGCTGCTCGATTCTGTCGCGGTCGCCGGAGACCACAATGTCAACGTCCTGCACGGCGGCATTGGTAATTTCGACTTCGTTCGGAATCTGCAAATTAAGCGTGATATTCCGCAAACGAGTCGTCGTCGTTGCCCGCAAGCCCGAAACGCCGAGCCAGAGCGCGAGCGTAATGACAAGCGCAACCAGCTTCATCAGCCAATCTTCAAGAAAAATCTTGCGAAAAATTCGCTTGAAGAAAATCTGCTGCTGTTCATTCAGCGAAAGTTTTTCAGGCGTTGAAGGCATCGTGAATCGTGAATCGTAGATCGTGAATCGGAAAATAAATCTTAAATTTTTAATTTTTAATTTTTAATTCCCGCATCTTATCCAATCGTAATTTCGGTTTCCTCCGCTTTCATTGTTTTGGTGGTTTCGCGTCTCGTTTCGGTGACGGGAATTTCGACGGCTTCGAGCAACAGGCGGCGCAGTTGATTGGTGTCGAGATTGCGTTTGATCGTGCCGTTTTCGATGAACGTAATCAAGCCGGTTTCTTCGGAAACGACGACGGAAATTGCGTCCGAACCTTCCGTGACACCGATAGCGGCGCGGTGGCGTGTGCCGAGTTCGCGCGAAATGCCCGGATTTTTCGTGAGCGGCAGAAAGACGGAAGCGGCGGCGATGCGTTCGTTTTGAATGACGACCGCGCCGTCGTGCAAAGGCGTTGACGGATTAAAAATCGTGACGAGCAGATCGTAACTGAGTTTTGCGTCGAGCGACACGCCCGAATCAATCAAGTTTCTCAGCCCGACGTTGCGTTCGATAACAATTAACGCGCCGATTTTTTCCGAGGCGAGCGTCGTTGCCGCCAGCACGATTTCGTCATAAATTGTCTCGCCGAGCATTCCGCGCTGACGGCGCAGAAACGGAAAACGCAGACGATTGCCGAAATAAATCAACGCCTGCCGAATCTCCGACTGGAACAAAACGATAATCGCCACACCGATATATAAAACGGCGGAACGCAAAACGAATTCGAGCGTCGCCAAATCCTGCGCGACGGCGAGCCAGTAGAGCAGCGCGAGAATGACGATTCCCGCAACCGTCGGCACGGCGCGTGTCCCGCGCAGCAATTTCAGCACGACATAGACGATGACAAAAACCAGCGCGATGTCGAGCAGATTGCGTAAACTGCTGATATTCGGAATGTAATCGGTAATCTGCACGTTTAATATGAACCGGATCAAAGATTTTTCACCGCAGAGACGCAGAGACGCGGAGAAAATCAGGCAGTAGATTTCACTTTATGTAAGCAGATATTTTTAGACGACTTTAGTGTCTTAAAAAAATCCCGAAAAAACTTTGCGTCTCTGCGTCTCTGCGGTGAAATTATTTATCCTTCCAGCCGATATTCATCATACCAACTTTCCCGTTGACCGGTCATGTTTTTTTACGGAAATCAATTTGAACGGACGATTTTTCCGCGCCGCATAAAACCGACGAGATCGCCTTTTTTATCGAGAACGCCGACGGCGGAAATGCCGTTGACGCGCATCAGTTGACGGGCTTCGGGCAGCAGCGTGTCGGTTTCGACGAAATAATCGGGCGTGACCGGACGCATTATCGTCTGCACTTTGGTTTCGCGCCATTTGTCCGAAGGCAGTTTTTTCAAATCTTCGAGCATCAAAACGCCGTAAAATTGCCTGTCTTTTGCCACCGGAAAAACGCTCTGACGATGCAGATTCAAGATGCGGTCAACAAACTGCTGCACATCGGTTTCGGGTTCGACCGCCACCGGAATCTGCATCACCGATTCGACCGGCAGACGTTCGACGCTGTTGATTTCAAGGATGATGCCGCGAGCCGCGTCGAAGAGAAAAACGCCGACCATAATCGTCCAGAATCCGGTCAATAAATCACGCAGCGAGAAAGCCGCGACGATTCCGAAAACGATCAGTGCGACGGCGATCAGTTGTCCGCAGCGTCCGGTCAAAATCGTCGCTTCGTTCAAATCTTTGCCGCGATGCCACAAAATCGCCCGCAAAACTCTGCCGCCGTCAAGCGGATAACCGGGAAAAAGGTTAAACGCGGCAAGCGTAAAATTGAGCAGCGCGAGCAGAAAAAAAAGCGGCGCGAGAATGTCCAGACCGAGCGAATTGGCAATCACCGTCAATCCGGCAAAAACAATCGAAAGCAGAAAACTCGCCGCCGGTCCCGCAATCGCAATCCGAAATTCGGCTCGCGGCGTGTCAGGTTCACGCGCAAACCGCGCCAGACCGCCGAACGGATGCAGCACGATTTCCAAAACCTGCACACGCTCCATCCGCGCGGCAATCGCGTGAGCATATTCGTGCAGAAAAATCGAAACGAAAAAGATCAAAGTCGTCGCCAGTCCAAGCACCAAACTGACCGCGTAATCGTGAACCAGCGAATTGATATTGCCCGCAGTCATCCACGAAATCAAAGCCAGCACAAAAAACCAGCGCAGATCGAGCCGCACGGGAATACCCGAAACGTGCATCAGCAGAAATTGCTTTTTAAAGATTTTGAGCAGTTCCATTAATCAAAAGCCGCCTGAAGGCGGAACTCAAAACGAGTGAATTTAATTTGGTCTGAATGCCTGGAAGCTGTTTGAAAACGCCGGAATAGCACGCGGATTCTCGCGGATGAACGCGGATTTTCACGGATTTATCAAGAGAAACTAATTAAATAATCCGCGTTCATCCGCCGGAATCCGCCAAATCCGCGTGCTATTCTTTGTTTTCAAACAGCTTCTTACCGATTGCGCCCGTATTTTTCGTGGCTTGAAACCCAATCGCTCGAAGAGATTGCCGAACCGAGCGAAATTTCGCCCGCCAACACGACTCCGGCGACAATTTCGGCGAGTTTATTAACCGTTCCGCGACCGACGCAGCCGAGCGTTTGCAGACATTCGTTCTGCGTTGCCAAACCCGTGCCGCCGCCGTGCGTGGCGACGATTAAGCTGGGAATCGTGATCGAAATATACAGGTCTTTTTCAGCCGTGATTTCCGAGTAGATAATGCCCGCCGAACTCTCCGAAACATTGGCGACATCTTGTCCCGTCGCAATAAACATCGCGGTAATGCCGTTGGCGGAATGTGCGCCGTTGTTGTTCGCGCCGGACATAAACGCGCCGACGTTCGCCACGCCCGAATGATAAGTTAAAGATTCGGGTTCGACGCGCATATGTTCGATCAGAACGCTGCGCGGAACGGTGCATTCGGCGGTCACCCGCTTGCCCCGCGTTCGCATTATGTTGACCTGCGAAGCCTTTTTGTCGGTGGCGAAATTCGATTCGAGATAGAAATGTTTGATGACATCTTTTTCGTAAGCGTCAATGATCCAACTGCAAGCGGCGAATGTCGCACGTCCGACCATATTCTGTCCGGCAGCGTCGCCGGTCGTGTAATTGAAACGCAGAAAAACGAATTTGTTCGAGGTGTAATGGTCAATGTCTTTGAGTTTGGCGACGCTCGATGTCGCTTCGGCTTCTTCGCGGATTTTTGGCGTGTTGTCAATAATCCACGAAACGAATTTGCGACCTTCGCGGGCATCTTCAAAGACGAACACGGGCGCACGCTGCATCGCATCGGCGACGACCGTCGTTTTAACGCCGCCCGACAAATTCAGAACCTTGATGCCGCGATTATACGAAGCGATGAGTGTGCCTTCGGTCGTGGCGAGCGGAATTAAAAACTCGCCGACGGCAAATTCGCCGTTGACTTTTAAAGGTCCGGCGAAACCGACCGGAATCTGCGCGACACCCGTAAAATTTTCGCAGTTGCCGGCAAGCGTGTGCGGATCGAACGAATAATTTCGCAGATGTTCGAGCTTTGCGCCCGTATATTTTTCGACGAAATCCTGCCGCATCCTGATCGCGTTCTCCGAATAATCGTCCGTTTCGTCGCGCGGAATGCGAACTTCGAGCGTTTCGGTTTCGGCAATCGCATCTTCGACTTCAAACTTTAAATTGCCGAACGGTTTCGCCTTGAATGCGATTTCGATTTTATATTTGCCGTGTTCGAGATTGCCGGCGGCGGCGTGAACAACAATCGTTTTTCGCAGCGGAAACGCAATCGGTTCGCGGATGTTTTCGGCTTTGATAATCGTGCCGTCGCCGAGATCGAGCGAGATTTTATCTTTTGATATTTCTTTGCCGTTGATTTTAATGCCCGTCAGCTCGGAAACTTCCGAATCGCTCAAACGATTTTTAAGCGCGAATTGGATGCCGTCGGCGGTGTTTTTCAGGCTGTTGGTCGTGTAAAGCTGACGAAGCAGCATACTCGGAATCGGAAAGAATGCCATAGTTTTTTGAGTCCTTCGGTTAGTTGCGGATTTGATTTGACTGCGGCTTGATTTTACTTTGCAAAGCGTTTTATTTCAAATTTTAATTGCCAAACTTTTTTGTCATTAACCGTTGTCGGCAGATTGTGTGCATTTACGTTGTCGGGTTGAATTTACTTTTCTCAGGACAATTATCATTTGAAAATAATGAAAATGTTAAAAATGTTTTTCATTGACCAAATCGTGTTTAATTTGATAAACTGTTATCTATCTTGAAATTGACGTTTTCAAGTTGCTTTAATCCATTCTTCAAAATCCTGAAATTCCCCCGTAAAATCAATATGAAAATCCAATACTCTCGCGGATTATTATTGCCGGTAATGGTGATGATAACTTTTGCGGCTGCGTCTTTTGCTCAATTTTCAAGCACCGATACGCTCGGAAAACATTCGTTTTATGCGGAAGCAAATCTGTGGAGCGGTGTGCAGAGCCATCGCAACGGCGGCGAACAGGTTTACGGCGGACGGTTTAGTTACGGGCTGAGAAACAATCTGGAAATCGGCGTTAACGGTTCGGGCAGCGATCCGAACGATGCGGAATATCCGCCGGAAATTCAGCCGAATATCAAATGGAAATTTTATCAAAGCGAAAAATACGGCGTTGAAGCCTCAGGCGGCGCGGTCGCTTTTTTGCCCGTTGCGCGGCGCGAAGGCACGAAAACATTTGTGATGACTTATGCCAACGTCAGCAAAAAACTCAAGTTCGACACACGTTTGACTGCCGGATTTTACGCGCTGGTCAATCACGGCAAAGATTTAGGCTCGAACAAAGGCGTTAATCTAATGGCGGAAAAAAATCTCACGTCGAAACTCAATATTTCGATGCAATGGGTCAGCGGAAAAAATCGTTTCGGTTATCTGACACCGGGATTCAGCTATCAAATCGGCAAAAAAAATCTGCTGTTCATCGGTTACAGTATCGGCAATTACGATTACGACAATCACGGTCCGTATATTTCATTCGGTCGCACCTTTTAATTCAAAATGACTAGCGAAACTTTACTGGAATCAACAATTGAAAGTCCGCGCCGAATTTATTTAGGCAGTTTTGTCGGTTGGATAACGACTGTCGCCACGTTGCTGATTACGCTTTTCACCGTTTGGTATTATTTCGAGCGCAACGATTCGCCGAATCTCGATGCGGTTTGCGATACGGCGCAGATGCTCAGTTCGATGGCGGCTTTTCTGGCGGCGTGGAAGGTCAGCAGCAGCGAACTGCTCGACGAACAGACGAAAAAAGCCTGGCGGATTTTGATGCTCGCGTTTTTCTCGTATTTCTGCGGGCAAACTCTTTGGTTTTATTACAGTTCGGTGCTTGGCGAAGAGCCGTTCCCGTCGGTTGCCGACATTGGTTATTCGTGTTTTTACCCGTTGATGCTGTGGGCTTTACGTTCTTTTCCGACCGCGCCGGAGACCAAGACCGATAAGCGAAATTTCTGGCTTGATACCTCGACGGTAATGGTCAGCGGATTGGTCGTCGTCTGGCATTTTATTATTCGCCCGACGATGGCAACCGGCGAAGAACCGTTAAAAATTGCGCTCAATTTAATTTATGTGGTCGGTGATTTAATTCTGTTTCTCGGCATCATTACGATTCTGCTCAAACAGCCGAAGAGAATCAGCCGACGCGCTTTATATACGATCATCGCCGGGATGATCGCTATCGCTATTGCCGACATCGGTTTTGCCTATCTGACGCTCGAAAATGTGTCGCCGACCGGAACGTGGTCTGATGCCTGTTTTAGTTACGGCAGTTTTATTTTCGTGCTGGCGGCGTATTTTCAGTTAGCCGACGCGCCGAAAAATTCCGAACAGGAAACGGCGGATATTTTTCAGAGTATTTCTCTGAACTGGCTTCCATACGCGGCGGTCATCGCCGGGTATGTGATGCTGCTGATTATTTCCCGACCGTATTGGACCGAACCGCTCGGCGCGTTTATTTTGGCGGCGTTTATTATTACGGGTTTGGTCGTGATGCGGCAGATTAATTCGGTGCGCGAAAATCTTCAACTGACCGCCGAACAAACCGCGCAGAAAAGCGAACTGAAACTGCGTTCGATGATCGAACATTCGTCTGATATTACGACGATTATGGACGAAACTTCGCATTTTGAATATGTCAGTCCTTCGATGGAAAGTTTTTTCGGCTACGACATCGAAAAATTGATTGGAACTTCGATGTATAAACTCGTGCATCCCGAAGACGTGCGGAAATTAATTAAATGCTATCTCGAACAGGGCGACACCAGCCGCAAGCCGATTCGACTCGAATATCGTTTTCGACACACCGACGGAAGTTGGCGCGATATTGACGGCGTGGGACAGATTATTTATGACGAGGAAACCGGCGCAAAGAAAGTTTTGATTAACGCCCGCGATGTCACCGTCCGCAAAGCCGACGAATCGAAACTGCGTGAATACACGAAAAAACTCCAGAGCAGCAACCGCGAATTGCAGGATTTCGCCTTTGTCGCCTCGCACGATTTGCAGGAACCGCTGCGAAAAGTGCAGGCTTTCGGCGACCGTCTGGAAACCAAATTCAGCGACCGGCTCGGCGCGGACGGATTAGATTATCTCGCGCGAATGCAGAGCGCGTCACAGCGAATGCAGATTTTAATTACCGATCTGCTGACCTTTTCGCGCGTCACGACGCAGGCGAAACCTTTCAGCAGTTTCGAGTTAAATAACATTCTCAAAGACGTGATTTCCGATCTGGAAGTTAAAATCGAAGAAACCGCCGCCGAAGTGACCGTCGAAGATTTGCCTAAAATCGAAATGGACACGACGCAAATGCGGCAGTTGTTTCAAAATTTAATCGGCAACGGTTTGAAATTTTCCAAACCCGAAACCGCGCCGGTAATTAAAGTTTGGAGCGAAATTAACGATGCGGGCGACCACCGCCCGATTAAAATATTAGCCGACGATTTTTCCGTCAATGATGGAGAAATTCCGACGGGATTTTGCCGGATTTATGTCGAAGACAACGGCATCGGTTTTGACGAAAAATATCTCGACCGTATATTTACGGTTTTTCAGCGTCTGCACGGACGCACCGAATATGAAGGTTCGGGAGTCGGTCTGGCGGTCTGCCGCAAGATCGTCGAACGCCATAACGGGCATCTGACGGCACGAAGCAAATCAGGGGAAGGCGCAAAATTTATTATCACGCTGCCTTTATTTCAATTGGCGGAAGGAGAAAAAAATGAGTCAACGATTACTGACAATTCTATTAGCTGATGACGACGAAGACGACCGCCTGATGGCGCGTGAAGCTCTCGAAGAAAGTCATCTGCTCAATCCGCTCGAAACGGTCGAAGACGGCGAACAACTGCTCACGTATCTGCGGCGCGAAGGCGAATACGCGCATTTGGCGGACGAGCCTTTGCCCGGATTGATTCTGCTCGATCTGAATATGCCGAAAATGGACGGGCGCGAAGCTCTCAAGGAAATCAAATCCGATCCGAAACTGTGCCACATTCCGATAGTCGTGCTGACGACCTCGAAAGCCGAAGAAGATATTTACCGCACCTATAATCTCGGCGTTAATTCCTTTATCAGCAAGCCGGTGAGTTTTCACGGGTTGGTTGATCTAATGAAAAATCTCGGCAAATATTGGTTTGAAATCGTCACCCTGCCTTAATCGGGAAAATATATGAACGACTCTGAAATTCGCGTTTTACTGGTTGACGACGACGAAGACGATTATATTCTGACGAAAGATTTCTTTCAGGAAATCAACGGCGGCAAATATCGTCTGGATTGGATCGCCAGCTACGACCGCGCTCTGGAAACGGCGAAAAAAGAAAATTACGATCTGCATCTGGTTGATTATCAACTCGGCGGCGGCGGCAAAAACGGTCTCGATTTAATTCGCGCCCTGCACGCCGAAAATATTCTCACGCCGACGATTGTGATGACCGGACAGGACACCAAAGAACTCGATTACGAAGCGATGTCGGTCGGCGTTTTCGATTATCTGCTCAAATCCGAAGTCAACGCGCCGATGCTCGAACGCGCGATGCGTTACGCGCTCAAACGCAGTTCGACCGAGACGGCTCTGCGCCGTTCGGAATCGAGATTTCGTTCGGTCGTGCAGAATCTTTCGGATGTCATCACGATTTTGGACGACGAATATAAAATCAAATACGTCAGCCCGTCGGCAAAACCTCTGCTCGGACTCGAAAAAACCGAAGTTGCCGGCAGTCGCCTGACCGATTTTTGCCACCCGGACGATCAGGGGATTTTGAGTAAATTTCTGCTCGAAATCGGCGAAAAAACCGATCTCGGTTCGGTCGAATGGCGCGTCAGATGCACCAACGGCGAATGGTATTACGTCGAAAGCGTCGGCACGGATTTGCTCGCCGATCCGAGTGTTTCCGGCATCGTCATCACGACGCGCAACGTCAACGAACGCAAAATTCTCGAATCTAAACTGACGCATCAGGCGTTTCACGATTCGCTGACGGGACTTGCCAACCGCGTCCTGTTTCGTGATCGCGTCGAACACGCGCTGCTTCGCGCCAAACGTCAGAAAGTTTCGATTGCCGTGCTTTTTCTCGATCTCGACAATTTTAAAAACATCAACGACACGCTCGGACACGCGGTCGGCGACGAACTGTTGAGCGTCATCGCCGAACAACTCAAAGGCAGCGTCCGCGAAATTGATTCGGTCGCGCGGCTCGGCGGCGACGAATTTGCGATTCTGCTCGAAGATGCCAATCAGCCGGAAGATTCGACGCTGGTTGCCAAACGAATACTGGAAAAAATTCAAAAGGTTTTCAGTCTCCAGCAAAAAGACGTGCTGGTCGGAATGAGCATCGGCATCGCCGTCAGCGAATCCGGTCTGGAAAACGTGGACGAACTGCTGCGAAACGCCGATGTCGCAATGTATATGGCAAAAGAACGCGGCAAAGGTCAATATGCGGTTTTTGAAACCGAACTGCATAATCTCTTTTTGACGCAGATCGAACTCGAAGCCGATCTGCGAAAAGCCGTCGCCAATAATGATTTTTATCTGCTTTATCAGCCGATTGTTGATCTCGAAACTAGGCAGATTCTCGGTGTCGAAGCTCTCATCAGATGGCAGCATCCGACGCGCGGTCTGATTCCGCCGCTCGAATTTATTCCGCTTGCCGAAACGACCGGATTAATCATTCCTATCGGTCGCTGGGTGCTTGAACAGGCTTGCCGCCAACTGGCGAAACTGTCGGAAACAAACACCGAATTAAGCGTGACGATCAATATTTCCGGCAAACAGCTTCAGCATCCCGATTTTGTCAGCGAAACAATCGAAGTCATCAAAAATTCGGGCGTTAATCCTCATTTCGTGATCTTGGAAATCACCGAAAGCCAGATGATCAGCAATATGGCGGGAACGCATAAAAAACTCAGCCAGCTCAAAGAATCGGGCGTAAGGCTCGCGCTCGATGATTTCGGGACGGGTTATTCGTCGCTCAACTGTCTGCACCAATTCCCGATTGATATTCTGAAAATTGATAAATCGTTCGTGGACGGCATCAGCGAAGGCAATGAAACCGCCGCCGTTGCCAAAACGATCATCGCCCTGAGCGAAGCACTCAACTTAAAAACCATCGCCGAAGGCATCGAAAAACCCGAACAGGTCGAAACCCTGAGAAAATTCGGCTGCCTGTGCGGACAAGGTTATCTCTTCGCCAGACCGATGTCCGAACACCAATTGGAAGAAACTCTTGAGCAGAATAAACTCCAACTAAACGGCTCGGTCGGCAACCGATTCCTGTCGAATGTTGCGAATGTTACACCGGATTTATATTCAAATTAGATTGTTTCCGCTGATTGACCGGGGCGCATGCTGCCGGCTTGCGTGAGTGACGGCTTTGCGTCGCTCAAACTAAGTTAATTCAAACAAACGACTGAAGAAATCTCGGTTCGTTCGAGCATCCGAAGCGAATGCTGATGCAGGCAGGGAACCGCCGGCGTTTGCACTATTTTTCGATATTTTTGCTTTCAATCGGCGCAGACTTTTGCATCATCAAAAAATTGCCGTTCCCGTTCGCCTTTATTTTTTCGGAACGATAAAATCATCAACAAACTTTCCGCAGTTTTTGATGTTTATGAACACGACTTTATCAGACGATTTACTCGACAAATTTTCGCAGGCTTTAAAACCGTCTTTCGAGACTTTTGCTGCCGTTTATCCGGGCGAAACCGGTTTGCGTCAGCCCGTCCACGTCGTTTACGGCGGCGCACATTTATTTAAATCGGACACGACCGCCAAACTCGGCGCATTGGCGCGAAAATCGTTTGAAACTTATGCGCCGGATGCGAAAACTTTTGCCGAAATTTTCGGTTTGAACGAATCGGCGGCGGAAAAGATTTTCGAGCGCGTGACAGGAAAACTCGCCCGCGAGCCGGTCGAAGATTTTCGGATTGATTTTGAAGACGGTTACGGCATCCGCGCCGATACGGAAGAAGACGAACACGCTGCAAATGCCGCGCTTGAAACTGCCAAAGCTATTGAATTTGCAAGTTTGCCAAAGTTTTTCGGCATTCGCATCAAAGCGTTCACCGCCGAATCACACCGACGCGCGATTCGCACGCTCGACATATTTTTGACAAATTTGCTCGACCATTCGAGCCGGATTTTGCCCGCAAATTTTGTCGTCACCTTACCGAAAATCGTCGCGTCCACGCAGGTTGCGATGCTTGCCGACATTCTCGAAACATTTGAATCGCGCTACAATCTGCCGGAAAATTCGCTCAAACTGGAAATAATGGTCGAAACTACGCAGGCGATCTTCGACGAAAACGGCGCGGCGAATCTTCCGAAAATTCTCGCTGCCGCCCGCAAACGCTGCACGGCGGCGCATTTCGGCGCGTATGATTACACGGCAAGCTGCAACATCACCGCCGCCGATCAGGATTTGCTGCATCCCGCCTGCGATTTTGCCAGAAATATGATGCAGACGGCGTTCGCGGGAACCGGCGTTCGCCTCGCTGACGGCGCGACCAACATTATGCCGATTGCCGCGCATCGCGGCGAAAATCTGACGGCGCAGCAGGAAGACGAAAATATTCTGACCGTCCGGCGGGCGTGGCAAATTCATTCCCGGCACGTTCGCAATTCGCTTAAAAACGGTTTTTTTCAGAGTTGGGATTTGCATCCGGCACAGTTGATTCCGCGTTACGCGGCGGTTTATTCTTTTTTTGACGAAAATCTCGATGCGACCGCCGAACGTCTGAAAAACTTCGTCGGCAAAGCGGCGCAGGCAACGCTCGTCGGCGAAGTTTTCGACGATGCGGCGACCGGACAAGGGTTGTTAAATTATTTTTTGAGAGCGATCAACTGCGGCGCGTTAAATGAACAGGAAGTTTTGAGTTTAACCGGACTTTCGCTCGAAGAGTTAAGCGGCGGCTCGTTTATGAAGATTTTGCAAAATCGTCAAAAATAAGACGACGCGAAAACTATAAATTATAAACTCTGCACTATAAACTATTTAGGAGATATTTCCGGGATAGTTAAAAGTTAAAAATCAATAATTTATAGTTTTCGCGTCGTAATTTTGAAAGGCTTTTTAACTTTCAAATCTACCAATTAGTTTCTGTATTTTTAACTGCTTCACCGTGTTCGGCGAGAAATCTTTCCGCGTCAATTGCCGCCATACAACCCGTTCCGGCGGCGGTAATTGCCTGACGATAATATGAATCCTGCGCGTCGCCGCAGGCGTAAACGCCTTCGATATTGGTTTTCATCGTGCTGCCTTCGGTTTGCAGATAACCGACCTCATCCATATTCAGGACATCTTTAAAAAGTTCGGTGTTCGGTTTATGCCCGATGGCGATAAAAACGCCCTGCGTCGGGAACAAAGTTTCTTCATTCGACTGCGTGTCGAAAATTTTCACGCCCGTCACGCCTTCTTCCTTCGTGCCGACGATTTCCTTGATGCCGGTGTTCCACATAACCTCGATTTTATCGCTGGCTAACACGCGATCCTGCATAATTTTGGAAGCGCGAAAACTGTCGCGGCGGTGCATTAGCGTAACTTTTGAAGCAAATCTCGTCAAAAACATCGCTTCTTCCATCGCCGTATCGCCGCCGCCGACGATCACGACCGGCTTGCCGCGAAAGAAAAATCCGTCGCAGGTCGCACACGCCGACACGCCGTTGCCGCCCAAACCTTCCGGCACGGGAGCTTCGCCGGGAACGCCCAACCATTTGGCGGACGCGCCGGTCGAAATAATCAGCGTTTCGGCTTTGATAACCGCCGTAATCTCGTCGCTGTCCTGACTCGCCTTGCCGTAAAGCGTGAAAGGTCTCTGCGACAGATCAATTTTATCAATCCAAACATTCAAAAATTCCGTGCCGAAGCGTTCGGCTTGGGCGCGAAACTGGTTCATCAGTTCCGGTCCCATAATGCCGTCCGCAAAACCCGGAAAATTTTCGACATCGGTCGTGATCGTCAACTGTCCGCCGGGCTGCGGACCATCAACTACGAGCGGTTCGAGCTGCGCCCGCGAAGCATAAATTGCCGCCGTCAAACCCGCCGGACCCGAACCTAAAATGACTACTTTCCGGTTAATTTCCTTTTCTGCCATAAAAAACTTATTTCTCCCGTTTCAAGATTGAAACTAAAATTTATCTTTTCATTTTACAATACAACCGTTCATTCAGGTTAATCGAATCGCTTCAACATTAAACCGAATAATGTTTGCCGCCGAAAATTTTATTCCGCCGGTGAAACTTCTCGCGGATAATTTACATCTCGAAAAGTTTTCGTGTTAAACTGTCTTTGCTTTACTGAATTTAGGTTTGCAAAACACTTGCGTATCAACATTATGCATCCTCAGTTTGAGGAAAAACGATTTGCGCTGAGAATGGCTCTGCGTTTGCCGATTGTCGTTTCAGGTCGTGCCGAAGACGGCGCAGCCTGGAGCGAACCGACGGAAACCGACGATATTTCCACGCTCGGCGCACTTTTCCAACTCAACCAAAAAATCTCGCAGGGCGACAATCTTTATATTCGTTCGCATCGTCCCGACGGCGTTCCGGTCGAGGTCAAGGCTTCGGTTGTCCGCATCGCGCCCGCCAGCTACGGCACTTCGCGGATCGGCGTGGCAATCAGCGAACCGAAGGAAAGCTGGTTTCGCCTCTTCGTCGCGTGGGTTGCCGATGACAATTCCGATGAAGGTTACGAAGAATAAAATCTGTAAATTTATTCGATTTGCCGGAACTAAACGCCTTCCGACTTTTAACTATAAATCATTAATTATAAACTATTTAGGAAACATATCTTAAATAATTTGCAGATAAATTTTCCCGATTAATAACCGCGCAATGAACGAAAATTACGAAACAATCAAACTCGAAAAACGCGACAACATCGCCGTTTTAACCATCAATCGTCCCGACAAATTAAATTCTTTAAGTTCAAAAGTTCACGCGGAAGGCGTTGCCGCGCTCGATTCTCTGCGAAAGGACGATACGGTGCGCGTCGTCGTCATCACCGGCGCGGGCGAAAAATCGTTTATTGCCGGCGCGGACATCAGCGAATTTGAAGGCAAAACGCCGGTCACGCAGCGCGACGGATTTCTCGAACGGACGCTGTTTAATACGATTGATATTTTCCCGAAACCCGTGATTGCGATGGTCAACGGCTTTTGTCTCGGCGGCGGCTGCGAACTCGCGCTTGCCTGCGATTTGCGGATTGCGGGCGAAAACGCCAGATTTTCCCAACCCGAAATCAATCTCGGCATCATTCCCGGCGGCGGCGGCACACAGCGTTTGACCAGATTAATCGGCGAAGGCAGAGCGATGGAATTGATTCTGACCGGCGATATGATTGACGCGCCGACCGCCCTCGAATTCGGTCTGGTCAATCAGGTTCACCCATCCGCCGAACTCGAAGCAAAAACAATGGAACTTGCCGCCAAAATCGCCGCCAAAGCTCCAATCGCGCTCCAATTAGCCAAAGAAGCCGTCAAATTCGCCTCGCGCTCAAACCTCGACGAAGGCTTACGCCGCGAAGTTGACCTGTTCGCCATCTGTTTTTCAACCGAAGACAAAACCGAAGGCGTAGCGGCATTTTTAGAAAAACGTAAGCCGAATTTTCAGGGAAAGTAATGATCCGGTTAAAGGGCAACCGCATCTAAACCGTTTCTCGATTTTATGTTATTAAAGTTTTCGAGTTTTGTTATATCCAGTTTTTGCAGCACATCAACGGTAATCGGACGTTTTGCATCCCCAAAAATAAACGATTTGAAAAATTCCTGCGCGGCGTTTGAATTTAATAATTCATAAACTTTTTTCGCTTCGGATTTGGTGTCAAACGGTAGAAAGTAGCAAGTATCATCAAGCACAATCGGCTTATTTTCATAACTTCCGATTAAGTTGAAATTTAATTTTTTATAAAAACCCGAAATCACGACTTTCCAAGGTGCGAATGAATAACTGCCGATGCCGAAAACGACAAATCTGGCGCGTTTTTTGTAAATCGAACTGCCGCGTTTATCTAAAAGTTCGCCGTGAGCAGTCAAGTATTTCCAAGTTTTCGGCGCGATTTCGGCGATTTTCGCGGTGTCGTCTTTGACCTCTCTTTGAGTGACGATCATCCAACGTCGCGGCTGTAACTTGCCGTTGGCGATGTCCGAACTTTTCAGCATCGGGAAAACGTAATCATCTTCCAATTCAAAAATTTCGCCGAGATTATTTTGATATTTATCACCGTCCCTTGTGAGTTCCATCACTTTCGAGCAATCGTGTTTGATGCCCGAACGCCATTTGATTTTCGAGCCGCCGTTTAAGTATTTCCACTTTTGATAACGGTCAACCGAAGCCAGCAATTCGCCGTTTTCAAAACCGATTGTCTGCGAAGAATTTTCATCAGTTAGATTGTTGAAGATTTCGCACGTCAAAGGTTGTTCGTCGCCGGAAAAATCACAAAATAAAAGACACGAATCAACCGAAGCGTTAAAATATTTTTCGGTTTCGATTTTGTAAATCGCCGAACGCGAAAGACGAACATTATTTTTCCAAGCGTAAGTTAAGATTTTGCGGGCGACGGAAGTTTTAACGAGCATCGCAAGCTGCGCGTTTTGACGATTCAGCGATTCGAGCAAATTGATAAGCATCCATTCGGAAATATCGAAATTGCTTTTTCCGGTCATTGCGTCAAAACCGCTGAGATTTTGAAAATTCTTTTTTTCAGGTAAATTATCGCTTTCCAAAACGCCCAACTGCGAATTAGTCACCCAAGGCGGATTGCCCAAAACCAGAATCGGTTTTTCAAAAGTATTGAATAATTCCTTCCAATCTGTTTCAAAAAAATTCGCTTCAAATATCGAAATGTTTTCTTCATCACGAAATTTGTCCTGCATTTGCGCGATATAGTTTGGAGAAATATCAAAGCACAAAATCTTCGCCGAATGAAAAATTTTCCGCGCCGCGCCGACAAAACTTCCCAAGCCGCAAGTCGGTTCGATAATCGTGTTCGGTTTAAGATTTAAGCGCGACAACAAAAGACAAACCTCGAAAGCAAGTTCGCGCGGCGTTTGAAAATCGCCGAACTCTTTAACCGATTTGTCTTTTATTAAACTTATCATCGAACTTTGAAGGAATTTAAACTGCTTCCCGGTGACGATAATAAAGCGGCATCAATTTTTCCGCAGAAAGCGCGACAAAGGCGTAAGCCTCGCCCGATTCATCGCTGAATTCGACTTCAAACGCGCCGTCTTTCCAAGCATCAACGACCGTGCCGACTTCGCCGCGTTTTAACCCGAATTCGGGCAAATCTTCGACAACTGCGACCGCATCTAAAATTTTTATTTCATCTTTCATCGTTTTTATCCTTTGATAAAACAACTCGTGTTCGCGTTGATAATCTTATTTCAAATGCGATACGTTATAGCTTTGGATTAGCGGGTCAACCGTCACAATCACTAGATTGTTCGCCAACGCCTGACAAATTAAAATTCGGTCGAACGGATCACGATGCAGATTTGGCAAATTTACGAGTTCTTTTACGGCGTTTTCGTGAAGCGCGAGACTTTTGATTTGATGTCTTCGGCGTTCGTTCGGAATGTAAATTTCGGGCGATTGCGGCAGCGGAAGTTTGCCGAGATTATATTTGATCGCCGCTTCCCACAAAGAAACAACGCTTAAAAATACTTCGTTTTTCGGCTCACGAATCGCGTCGCGGAACAGCGCGGGCAGACGCGCATCGGCGGTGATATACCAGAGAAAAATGTGCGTATCCAAAAGCAATTTCATCAATTCTCGAAATCTTCCAAAATTTCATCAGGCAAAGGCGCGTCGAAATCTTCGGGAACGACGAAACTATTCGCGCTCAAACCGAACGGACGCAGATTTTTTGCGCCCGATTCTTCATCCAAAATTGTTACCATTACGCTGACGGCTTCGTGATTCTTAACTTCGTCGGGAACTTCGCCGTTCCATTCGAGTTGATTCCCGTTCAGGGTCGCTTTGTATGTTTGAAGCATATATTCTACTCCTTTTTATTTCTCATATCGCAGAGATTCGCGCAAATCTTCTTCTTCGAGATACGGATACGCTTTCAAAATTTCTTCAAACGAATGTCTTTCCGCGATTAATCCGACAATCGTCCCGACAGTAACGCGCATTCCGCGAATACACGGTTTCCCGCCCATTATTTTTGAATCAAAAGTTATTCGCGTTAAATTTTTCATAATCTAATTTTACAAAAAAGAAAATCTCATTCGGGAAATTTGAAACCGGAAGTCCATTGATCAAGATCCAAAATGTATTTTGTGATTTCAAAGCCTTCAGGAAAATCTTTGAAACCGGATAATTTCTTTGCCCGTTCAATCGCTTCCTGCGCTAATTTTTCGGAAGTATAAATCCCGATGGTTCGCGGTTCTTCGATGTAGTCATCTTCTATATTTTCATGTAGGACAAAATAAACCGTGTTCATAATTAATTGGTAGAATCCTCAATCAATTTATTAGGCTTTGTTACTTCAATTTTATTGAACTCCGTTTGCTGTAATTCATAACTTGGAATAATTTTTCTTAAATGCGAAATAACGCTTTCGGGTCTAATTTCTTCGGAGATTTTCCATTCTTTTTCTATTTCAAAACTTAAACCTGTGAATTGACTTATAAACCAATTAAACGGAATACCAAGTTTTAACTTTGCCTTCCAATCACTACTTAACTTTATCTCATTAAATACTTGTATCTGTTCATCATTAAGTTTGTTTTCTTTGCTAAGTTTTTCATCAATTAAACTTACAATCTCATTAACAAGAGATTGCATTTCTTGTGATTGTTTTTCATCTAACTTGGTAAACATTTCATCTAATCTTTCATTGATAATTTGCTTGTCAGTTGAAAAGTTGTTTTGCGTTATTGAAACATTATCTTTCGGATCAGTTGTTATTTGTGCATTACCTGCAATGTGAAATGTATTTTGGCTTCCCATAAATTCTCCAACTTCTTTATTTTTATACTCAATATAAATTCCTTCTAACAAATTATGAATATTTACTGATGTAAAACTTGATTGGCATTCAATACTCTTTTTACCCTTACTCAACGCATTTTCTAAAACGGATAATTTATAATGCTCTTTGTCATCTGTTTCCTTACATACTTTGCAAATACAAGGAACAAGTTCTTCAAACTCTAAACGGTTGCTGAACCAATCCTTATGAATTCCAACAATTTCATTTCTAATAACTGTCAACAATTCTTTATTATGATATTGATTTTCACCAACTACTTTTATCAGAATTTGCTTCGATTGTTCTCTTTCTATTACTTCTGCTGTTGATTTATGATGACCTAATAAAACGCCTTTGTTCCAAACAATTTGCTCTCCGTCAGTAACGATGTTATTGTGAAGTCTTACAATTAAACGGGAAACGATTCCCTTCGGTAAAAATTTATAACGAATTTTGATTTCTATCGGATTTGTTTCTTCCAACCTATAATCAATTGGTTTGTATGGTAGAAGTATAGGAACAATGAACTTATTTGTATTTACTAATTTATAAGCAATTTCAAAACTTCCTTTCTGCATTAAACTAAGTAGAATCTCACAATCCCTTGAGTTGTAACCTTCTTTATCCCAAAGGTTATCCACATACTTTGCTTCAAAAAGTCCCTTATTTCTCTCAATTTCAGTATCTTTTAACACAACGTAAAGTGCATCAATTACCCAATTAGGTTTAAGAATCAATTTATTTCTTAAATTGATGTCAGACTTATAATTTAACGCAATTCCTAAAACGTGCAAATAATCCAAAACTTGTTGTTGGTCGCCTTTATCCGTGAGTTCGTGTTTATTACATAGATCAATGTAATCATCCTTATCAATATATGCTTTTTCGTCTTTTATTTGCTCAATATCCTTACGAATATCAACCCATTTTTTCGGCAGTGGTTGCCCAATATGTTTTAGATTGCCAACTTTGTTTTGAATTTCATTTCTTAAATTTTCAAATCTTCCATCCTCATCTACATAAAAATCAACACTTCTTTCTTCAATTGATTCAAGGGTTTCGCCAAATTCTTTCCTGAACTCATTTATATTAAAAGTTTTAATTGGTTTGCATTCGTTCTCGTTAAGAACTACCAGAACGGGAGAACCTTTTCCGAGCGTGGCGATTATTTCAAACCAATAATTAAAGTTTGTTAGTTCTTTCCTGCCGTCAGCCAATAAAACGTAAAGCGCACTTTCAGTGAAAAAGTATTGATGCAGAACATATTGAATATCTTGTCCGCCAAAATCCCAGAAATGGGTTGTGATCTCTTTGCTTCTATCTTTGTAATAAATAAAAGGTAGGGTGTCTATCACGATTCCAACTGTAGATTTTGATCCTTTCCCTTTGATTTGGCTTATCCATTGTTCATTATTTTTGATTTTTTGAGCTAAGGTAGTTTTTCCAGCTTTCGGCTCGCCTACGACTAAAACCTTTGCTTCGTAAATGTAATCTTTTCCCTGCTCTTCTAACTGTTTGTAATACCTAGCTATTTGACTTATTTTATCGGCGTTTATGGCAGTGTCAGTATCAATAATTTGCTTTAAATTTTTAGGTAATTCCAGATACCAACTGCTTAAATAGAAGGTTTCAAGAAATTTCAATTCAGTAAGAAATGAAATGTTAGTTATTTTATTGTTTCTTAAATCCAACCAGGTAAGTTGTTTCAGTTCTTTTAGGAATGAAACATCAGACAAATTATTACGACTTAAATCAAGCCAAGTAAGTTCTCTGAGTTCTTTTAGGAAAGAAACATCATATAATTTGTTGTTACTCAATTTGAGAGACGTTAATCCTTTTATTTCTTTGAGAAAATCGTAATTTGCTAATGTTCTTCGACTTAAATCAAGCGAAGTGAAGCAATTTATTTTATTCAGGAACTTATAGTCAGGTAATTTGTCCCAATTTAATTCAAGCGAAAGCAAATTATCCAGTTCTGTTAAAAAATCATAACTTGTTAGTCTATTACCACTTAAATCAAGTAGCACCAATTCTTTCAATTCTATCAAACAATCTGCATTAGATAGTTTATTCCATTTCAAATCAAGAGAAATTAAACCCTCTATTTCTTTTATTTCGGGGATTAATTCGGCTAAGTCGTCAGAATTTAGTTTTGTAAGCTGATCTAAAGAATTAAGGTCAAGTTTATTTAACTTAAGCACTTTAGCTTCTTTTATCTTTTGTTTAGCGTCTGCAAGGTTCATAATTTTTGAAAGACTTTAAGTGTCGAGAAAAATCAGTTTTGACTCGGAATAAATTTACTCATCAATCACTGGCTCCTGCTTCCGAGTTTTGCGCCTTTCCGCCTTCCATTTCTTCCTAACGGCGGCGACATCGAATTTGTCGCGTTTGTTGTCGCGCATATTTTGGATTTCGTGTTGGACTCTGGCGGCGATGAGGCGATAGGCTTCGGTGTTGGGAACGCCTTTGGTCATTTCGTAGAGTTCGTCGTATTCGAGAAATCTGCCGACTTTTGCGCCGACTTTTGCGCCTAAACTGTCTTTGGCGGGAATCGTCATTCCTTTCGGGAAGGCTTCGAAGGTTCCCCAGATGTAGATCGGCAGGATTCCGACTTTTTCGTTGAGGGCGAGGTAGCCGATGATCGGTTTGAATTCGGACATTTCGCCGGTCGTCGTGCGCGTGCCTTCGGGGAAAATCAGGGTATTGTAGCCTTCTTTGAGGATTTCGGTGACGTGGCGCAAGCTCTGGCGCAGGCTGCCCGTGCGCTCGATGGGGATGAGCGTCGTGAAATTGTTCATATAGGCGCGTTTGTATTTCGTGTCGAACCAGTAATCGGCGGCGGCGACGGCGACGGTTTGTTCGGCAACGTCTTTGCCGAGTGCTTTTTTGACCAAACCCGTGTCAATGTGCGAAGCGTGATTCGGCGCGACGATGAAATTTGTATGCTGCGGGACGTTCGATTCGCCTTCGATTTGAGTTTTCAGAAGGTTGTCGTAAATTTTGTCCTGCGCGAAATCTATGACCTGATTTCCGACGCGGCGAACGATTGACGGGATGAAAATTTCGTCTGTCGTGCGTTCTTCGGCTTTCGGTTCGTCAACCATCTTTTTGCGTTTATCAACGCGCTGGACGGCGGTTAAAAGTTCGCGCACCGATTGAATTTCGTTGAGCGTGTCGGGCGAAATGACTCGTCCGCCAGCGTCTTCGACTGCCGCCTGCAACTCGACGAACATCAATGAATCAAAGCCTAAATCGGCGAGTTTGTCTTCCATCGCAATCTCGGACAGAGGGCGATTTGAAACCGACGCGACGATTTTGCGAACCCACAAAGCCGTGTCGTCGCCTTTGGATTCGGAAACGACTTTCGTTTTATTTTTCGATTTTGCTTCGAGATTTTTAATCATCTCGACGACTTCGGGACGTTTGACTTTTCGCGTTGCCGTTCTTGGCAATTCAAACGGCGTAACGTGCAGAATTTTGATGCGTTTCGGAAACGGCAGACCGCCCGAAACTTCGCGGAAATGATTTTCGACGCGCTTGTTCGTTTCGCTGCGGCTCAACGCAATATCGTATTCGTAGTCCGGCACGACGAGGGCGGAAACCTTTTCGCCGCCGTCTTCGTCCGTTAAGCCGACGACCGATAACTCTTTGATATACGGTGATTTACCGTATAAATCTTCGATCTCGTCGGGATAAATATTCTTACCGTTCGAGTCAATAATCACGTCTTTCGAGCGTCCGACAATGAACAGATTTCCGTCTTCATCCAATTTCCCAAGGTCGCCCGTTTTCAGCCAGCGATCCTGCAAAACGGCTTCGGTTGCTTCTTCGTTGTTGTAATAACCGAGCATCACGTTTTGACCACGCGCCAAAACTTCGCCGACACCGTTTTCGTCCGGCGATTCGATTTTCACCTCAACGCCCGGAAGCGGTTTGCCGACGCTACCGCGAATCAGTTTATTTTCGGGGCGCGTGACGGTCAAAACCGGCGCGGATTCGGTCAAACCGTAACCTTCCAGAACCGTGAAACCTAATCCGTGCAAGTCTTTCTGAACTTTCTCGCTCAACGCCGAACCGCCTGAAATCAGGTAGCGCATTTTGCCGCCCATTCCTTGATGAATCGGGAAAAAAATGATTGGACCGAGATTAAACGGCGTGTTGTCGCGCACCCAAGCGTTAAATTCGATGACGTTATCTGCCAAGTCTGCGAACCAATCGCCGCGTTCACGCAGACGAGTTTTGATGCGCCGATGCAACATTTCCCACAACGCCGGAACGCCGACCATTCCCGTAACGTGATTGTTTTCAATCGCCCGCGCCAGTTCTTCGCCGCTCAGTTCGTTCAAATAAGTAATCTGCGTCCCGTTAGAAAACGGAGTCAAAAAGCCTGCCGAAAACTCGAAAGTATGGTGCATCGGCAAAACCGACAAAACGCCGTCGGTGATGTTCATATCCAAAACCGACGACAACATCGAAATCATATTGACGAAATTTTTGTGCGACAACATCACGGCTTTCGGCGTTCCGGTCGTGCCGCTCGTAAATATCAGTGACGCAACCGAATTCGACAATATTTTGGGCGGCAAAAGCGCATTGCGTCGGGCTTCTTCAATCTCGTCCTGAATCTCGAAAACTTCGTCGAACGTGAAAACATTCAACGTCAAATTTGCCTCTTTCAGATGTTCAGCCAAGTCTAAATTCTCATCCGCAAGTTTCGGCGAAATCATAATCGCCGACGCTTCGCCGGCTTTCGCAAACGCGATAATTTCATCAATCGAACTCGCCGGGTCAATCGGAATCGCAGTCGCACCCGCCTTCAAAATGCCGAAATACGAAATTCCCCATTCGGGCATATTGTTCGAGAAAAGAATCACGCGGTCATTGTGTTTGATATTATTTTCCGCCAAAAATCCGGCGGCGCGATACGTCAATTCCTTCACATCGGCGTAAGTGTATTGCTCTTTTTTGCCGTCGCGCTCGATTTTCAAAGCGATGCGCGTCGGAAATCTTTTGACCGAAGTGTCGAACAAATCAAGCAAATCATTGTAGGTATAGGAACGCTTTTCGATCTTCTTCAAATCTTCTTCCAACTGCGGCAAAACCCATTTCCGCATTCCGGGAAAATGGACTTTGAGCCAATAGTCATACCAATCCAACTTTTCGGGATACCACGGCAGCAAATTCGCCTCGTCTTCATTGACCAGCGACATCAAAGCCCGCAGATTATCGGCGCGATATTCGTAGGCGTTATCAATCGTGAACGGCTTGAACATCGCAAAAGCGTCCATCGTTTCGCTCGTCGTCTGCTCGAAAGATTCGACCGATTTTTTCAAATCCGAGACGATATTTGATAACTTGCCGCCCGCCCAAGTCGGCGCGGCTTGATCGAGCAGAGTATTAGCGCGTTTTGCCAGTCTATTCAGCATCGGCGCGGAAAATCGCTCGTAAGTCTTCTGCGAAACCGGACTCGCTTCGACCACCGCCGAAACATTATTTATTAACTTGTTGCCCGTCTCTTTTTCCTTAAAATACTCGCGCTTATACAAACCGACCAGCCCGACCATCCGCTTCATATCATTCGGATTGACATCACCCGAACACGCCTGAAAAACAAGCGGCGGTTTGTCATCAACCAGCGCATTCATCGCCGCGCCCAAAATCGCGCCCGCGACCATATCAACCGGAATAATATCAAGCACGAGATTGTTATTCACGGGAAAAATCGGCTGTCCGCGCAGTGCAATCAAAAGCAGCGGCGCGGTCGTCGTAAAGCCTTCGTTCCAACCGGGAAACGGGTATTGATTGGCTGATTCGACGACCGACGGACGCACCAAAATCTTCACAATATCGTCCTGTTTCGCAATAATCTGTTCCGCTAAACTCTTGGAATAAGTGTAGATATTCGTCCAGCCCCAATATTCCGCACGTTCCGCACCGAGTTCGGTCGTGCGCTCCCGAATCCACATCTTGCGCTCGCGGAAAATCGCCGATTTCAATTCCGATTCATCATCAGGATCGCGTCCTTCTTCCTCGAAACGCGAACGCGCCTGTTCACGAAACTTCGCAATCTGCACCGCATCGTCCGCTTCCTGTCTGGCTTGCTCCGACAAACGCGCACAGTCTTCAACTTCTTTTTCGACATTAAAATTTGTCCCGACCAGCTCGTTTTTACGCGGAAAATAACCGACAACTTTTTCGTTTTCCCAAACTGCGCCCGAACGCTTACCCGCGACAAAACAAGTCGAAACGTGAACCAAAGCCGGACGCTTCATCATCCGCGCCAGCTTCAAAATATTATTCGACCCGACAACATTCGTCCGCAGTGCAGATTCGAGCGGCGGATTAAAAGTCACATTCCCCGCGCCGTTGATGATAATGTCCGTATCTTCCATTATCGCCCGCGCTTCCGCCTCCGACATCCCAAGAAATTCATTCCCGACATCGCCGTTGACCGGAACAACCTTCGAGCGAATAAACGCCTCAAATCCGTCGCCGTATTTCTCGCGCAGCGGATCAAACGTCGGCGAAGTCACGATGCTCGCCCAAAAACGATTATTCGATTCCTCCAAATTCCTCGCGCGAACCGTCGCATAAACTTTCCCGACATCAGGAAAATTACACAACAGCATCGAAAGCGTAACCTTCCCGACAAAGCCCGTGCCGCCGATAAAAAAGATATTTTTATTATTAAATATTTCGGTTGGTGATAATTTCATTTCAAAATACTTCTCAGGCATCAATGCCTAAAATCAAAACAGGAATATCTATGTCTGCCGTGCCGCGACTTTCCAAATCCCAAACGAATTGTTCAAAATATGAAACGCCCGTTGACATTTCCAGCGCAAGAGCTTTAACGGGAACGATTTCGATTCCGCAATCAATAATGTTTAGGTTACGGAAAATCGTCATTTTCGCGCAGACGTTATAAACCATAAACGAATATTTGCCGAATTGGACTTCGCAGCCTAAACGATCTTTGACAAAATCCATATCACGGAACGCGCCTTTCAGACTCGAACGGATTTCATAATCTTCGAGATAATAAGTCGTCGGATATTCGCAATCAACTTTTAGATTGTTCCAGCCTTTCGGATAAAGTTCACTCTTGAACGCCTCATTTAATTGAACGGGACTGTAAAGCGTGCGTCCGAGCATCGTCTTTTCCGCGCTGATTTTTGTTCTGGCTTGCGCCGCATCAATGTTTGCAATGCCGGTTTTTATTTCGGCAAGCAGATGCGAATAGCGTTTGGTAATTTCTTCCAATCCGTTTTTGAACGAATATTGTGCCGCGATTCTCAATTTTTCGCCTCCAAAATTTGCCATTCGAGCGGTAATTGCGCGACTTTTTCGCGTCCCGTCGGTTGATGAATCGGCTTGCCGAGCGGACGATAACCGAGTTTGCCCGAATATAAATCCGCAATTCTTTGTTTGGCGATTTCGATATATTCAGGTTCTTTTTCACACCCGAAAGCGCGGCGATTATTTTTCAAAGCCGCGAGCAATGCCGAACCGACACCCGAAAACGGGTCTAAAACCCAATCGTTTTCATCGGTCAAAGCGAGAACGCATCTTTCGACGAGTTCAATCGGAAACTGACACGGATGCAAAGTTTTTTCGGGATGATTCGCCTTCACGTTCGGGATTTCCCAAAGGCAGGTTTCCCAATCCTGCGCGACGATTTTCCAAACGTCCGACGGATTTTTCCCCAAAGGATTTCCCGAAAGCTGTCCTTTTTTGTCGCCTTTAAAATGCGTTTTGCCCGGATATTTCGACGGAACGCGCACGTTATCGAGATTAAAAGTATAAGAATCACTTTTCGTGAACCACAGCAAAGTTTCATATCGCCCCGAAAACCTCTTTGAAGCGTGAAGCCCGTGCGCGAAATGCCAGATGATTCGATTGCGAAGTTTCAAGCCGTATTCTTTGAAAAGTTGGTAAAAATAAATATCGAGCGGAAAAACCTCGCCGTCTTTGACATAATTTCCGACCTGCCAGCAAATCGAACCGTCGTTTGCGAGAACCCGAACAATCTGCTCAATCGAAGGACGCAAAGTTTCCAAATAATCCTCAAGCGTCGCCGTTTTTTCATATTCCTTATCGAGATTATAAGGCGGCGAAGTAATTATAAGTTTGACAGTTTCATCAGGCACTTCGGACAGAATTTTGACGCAATCACCGTTTGCGATAACGATTTCCGCGTTTGGGTTAAATGCGTCTTCGATTTTGGGCGTTGGAAATAATCCGTTTTGAGTTTTGATATGCTTCCCATCTTCCAATCGAGCCGCAATTTCTTCAAAACTCAGCGGCAAACTTTCCCGATCTTCTTTTGGATAAAACTCATATTTTCCCAATTTTAATTCCGTCATAAATACCTGCTTGATGCAAAGAAAATCTTCTTCCCTTCAAAAATTTCGGTTGGCTTATATAAATACAAAACTATTTTGTATTTATATAAGCCAACCTCGGTTGATTCCGTGTTCCAAACCACCTATCCAATCTTCTGTTAGATGTTGGCGCACATAGTTGAACAGATGCGTTACCGATTCAACACTAATCGGATTCTTTTGATAATCTTCCGAGTATCTAAATTCTCTGTCAGTATTTTTCTGTTGGCGTAGAACGTATATTTGGTCAACCTTATATTTGCGTAAATTAATTGAATCTGAAAGTTTTATCCATTCCATTACAACAATATATAAGCCGTTGGGATTTCTCGCCTTTATTTCTTCAGCTGCTCTTGATGAGCCTTCCAGCATTGTTTTATCAAGATATGTTTTGCATTCGATTGCAACTGCCGGAATATCGAACAAATGTGTTTCTGTGTTATCAAGAACGGTAATTTCGCTGTGGTCAGTCGGTTCTTCCGTTACCAAAACTTTTTGCTCTCCGGCTTGTTCGTCTTCTTCGGGCGGCGTGTTAGCTGTAAAAGATGCTTGTATTGTTGCACCGATGACAAAATCGTGGTCTTTCTTTTCAATTTTGCCGTAAGGTCTTTTCAGCATTTCCTTATAACTCGATAACTCGGCGGAGTGAA
The DNA here is from genome assembly GCA_965247235.1 of Pyrinomonadaceae bacterium. Lineage (GTDB taxonomy): Bacteria > Acidobacteriota > Blastocatellia > Pyrinomonadales > Pyrinomonadaceae. The sequence goes on along the minus strand of OZ252004.1, from coordinate 2,558,506 downwards.
AAAAATATCTTTGAAAGTATGTGATTTGCCTAAAAGTGCGTGCTGACCGAAACCATTAACTAAATCTTTGAACAGATAAAACATAAATTCTTCGAGAACGCTCGAATGCAGATTTGAGCGGGAATCGAATTTTTCAGCATAATGCTGTTGATCTAAAAAATCCTTATAATCCACAAATAGCACGATACGTTCCAGAATAATTTGCTCGTCAGTATCTGAAATTTCCGAAGTCGGACCAATCAATGCCATATTTGCTTGATGCCATTGGTCATATCTTTCTCTAATCTCAGCTAGATAGCTACGACTTGTTTCATCTCTATATTTAGTTTGATGATTTTCTTTTTGCTTTAAATTACCGCCGTGAACTAGCATAAATCTAATTTCTCCTTGAGATGATTTGCCACTGCTTTGGCTAAAAGCGGCGGAACAGCATTACCGATTTGGTTATACTGACATAAAAACTTTTCTTCAAATCTTTCTTCACGCTGTAAAAGTTTATGCGAAACCACAGTTTTCTTTCCCATAAATTTGTAACTGTCAGGAAAAGATTGGATTCGCGCACCTTCACGCGCTGTTAGATTTCTATGCTGATACGGATGAACAAAATTAGCATAAAAAGAAGCTGCGATTGTGTGCGACGGTTTTTGAGGATGCAGCCGCCGATTATTTTGATCGTAAATCTTCCCTGACAAATCGCCATTGCCGTTTCTTCTTCTCGCGCTATGTTCTGATGGAACATCCGAACTTGATTCGCCCCATTTTATATGTTTGAACCGCTCGACTAATCGCTTTGAGTGCTGCATTGCAACGTGGTTATAAAGTCTTTCACTCGAATTTCTAAGCAGTTCCTGATAACCTGTTTCCGGCTCGGAATTATAAGTCTGCTCTTCTTCTCCTTTTCCGGCAAAAAGTTCCGGCAAATCTGAAATGGCATCCCAAAGAGTTATTGCGGGTCTTAAATCTTGCTCATCAAGAAATGCAAAGTTTCCATTATTAGAATTTATTTTGTTAAAAGTGTGCGTTGCAGGCGGCTTACCTATTTCAAAATCTTTTTGATGTCCGACAATAAAAATTCTTTCTCTTATTTGAGGAACGCCGTATTCAGCCGAGTTTAAAGTCCAAACTTCGACAAAATAACCCAAGTCGGCAAATGTTCGTTTCATTATTTCAACTACATTTTCTCCGTCGCTATTTTTACGAGATAAGAGTCCCTTCACGTTTTCCATTACAAAAGACTTCGGTTCTAAAACCTTTATCCATCCAGCGAAGTCTTTAAAAAGACTATTTCGCGGGTCTTTCGCATCTTTTTGGGCAGGTCCGGCAATACTAAATCCTTGGCAAGGCGGTCCGCCAATTATTATGTCAGGTCTGGTTTTTGATACTGCTTTGATAACTTGTTGATTCGCAAAATCTCTTATATCAGTTTGAATAATAGTCATCTCAGGATGATTTTGACGTAAAGTATCACAAGCCCAAGCATCCATTTCCAAAGATAAAGACACTTCAAAACCTGCTTGCTCAAAACCCAAGCCGAAACCGCCTGCTCCCGCAAACAAATCAAACACAATCAATTTTCCATCAAATCTTTCCATATTAGTCGCTCACATTACAAAGTCCGATAATCGGCTGATGCAGCATCGTGATCTCAGCGTTTCTGCCTTGGTAGCTTTTTGCCATCGCAATCGCTTCGGTCAGATTGTCGGCGCGTTCCCAGCCGAGCATTGCGGGGACGTGGGCGTTTTCTGCGCCGGCGACGATTACTTTGCCGACGTGTTGGCGACCGTTTTCGCCCCAATACCACATAAAGAAAGCGTGTGCGCCGTGGTAGGCGTTGCCGCGCCGATACATTTCGATGTAGGCGGGATTTTCGGCGAATTCGCGTTCGTATTTTTCGCGCAAATAGAATGCGTCGCGTGATTCGGGCAAAAGTCGGTGGAAAAATTCGATGTAACTAGGATGAAATTTCGGGTCGAATTCGTCGAAACACGGATGCGTGATAATCATCGTGCCGCCTTTTCGCAAAAGCGGTTTGTTGCGATACATATTGAAATGATAGCCGAGAGCCATCACCTGCACGAGAATCGGGTTGAGCGCGGAATAGACGTTATAGGGCGAAATGTCGGGGATGCCCGAAATCAAAATGTCGCACTGACCTTTGACGGGAATTTCGTATTGCCGGTAATTCAGTTCGAGAATTTTCTCGTGAACTTTTTCGGTTTCGCCCGCAAAACAGCCGATTAATTCATACTGCGCCGGAATCGCGTGGAGCATTTTTCGACGCGCAACACGCGGCATTTTTGAAAACGTGCGCTTCATTACTTCCCATTTCATCCTGTCGGCAAAACTGAATTCGTCTTCGTTGCGCGTCAGAATGTCGTAGCCTTCGGGAAACATTTTGTTGTTGATCGCCGTCTCGATGTGAAAGACGTTGCAGTGTTCGTCAACCAGTTTTCCGAGTTTGATAACCTTGTGATTCAGCACCGATTTCGGCGGATCCATATACGAATTTGAATCACGAATCGTCTGCGGTTCGTGATGCTGGCGCAGACTTTCGTAATCGCACAGCCCGACGGCGACCGATTTATGTCCGCCGTCCATCGGCACGAGATTAAGATTCAAATAAATCAAAATATCGCTTTCGATGGCGCGTTTGTTGACCCGCAAAGGCTCGTCGTGGCGCGTCTGCCCGATGGTAATCAGATTTTCGTCGTCTTCCGCGTCGTGATTGTAATAACGATCAGGGTAAAATTCGTTAAAGATCGTCGAACCGACCATTCGCTCCATCTCCCACGCCGTCATTTTGCGGTGCAGCGAGTTGGCGATAATCAGATGCACGTCGTCCACACCGTTCGCCGCGCACAAATCCAGCACGACTTCGAGCATCGTCTGGCGCAAATCCGGCGTTTGCATCGGCGGCAACGGCAACGAAATATCGTCCATCGCAATCGTCACGCGCATTCCCGGCTCAAGCTGCGCGTAAAGCGGTTTCGCGTCAATCGGATGATTCACCGCATAACGAATCGCCGCCTCCCGATTCGGCAACCCTTTAATCGGCGGATTCGGATAAATCACCCGCGTCCCGACCGGCAAATCGTTAATAATAAAATCCTCGCCAAACGGCATAATGCGCGGCGCACTGTCTTTATCAATATAAATTATTGATTCGTGTGTTTTTCGTCTTAGCTGTAATGCCATATTTTAATGTTCTGTGGTTGATTCTTATGATTTACTGCAACGTGAAACAACTATCTCAGGCTTGTCTGAAAAATCTTCGCCAATTACTAAATCACAAAAGCTGAAATTATCTGACCACCAAATAGTAATATTCAACCTTTTTCCGTTCTTTTCCATTGTTCGCCAAGATGCCCAGTCGTAACCGTAAACTTCGTGAACTCTATGTTCGTCTGCTGCTTCATCTTGTTGCCAATTCAGATTTTCATCGAATTCTTTCATCGTCGAAACGGCAAGTTTCATATTTTCGACAAACTCTTCTTTTGAAATATATGCTTTCACATTGCTGTTATAAAGTTCCTCAAATTTGCCTGCAATAAGTTGTGTGCGAAAACCTTCGACAGCTTTTTTATTTGCTTCTTTGTAGTCAATTGAACAATTAAACAAACCGATGGTTAAAAATATAAAAAGGAATTTGTGCAATCTGTTTTTCATAATCGTTCAATTGATTCGTGGGTTTTTCGTCTTAGCTGTAATGTCATAAAATTATTTCAAATAAATTTCCGATTTTAGCCCGTGAAACGGGCGGCGGCATAAAGCCCCGTGCGTGAGCGCGGGGAAATGTCGAATTTAGAATCAAAGCCCGTGAAACGGGCAACAGTTTTTAATTTTCAAACGGCTGTCGCTATCTTCGATAGCTTGATAAATTTTATCGCGCCAACCTCGCGCTCACGCACGGGGCTTTATGCTGTTGCCCGTTTCACGGGCTAATACATTTGCGTTTTATTATTCAAAACTGCAAATATCTTTCGTCAAACTCAATTTTATTCGCCCGCAACATCTTTATAAATTCGTCCCGAAACGAGCCTACTTTTTTGTGATTCGTTTCCTGATTGGCAATATATTCGCGCACATTTTCAACTTGCGACGCGCTGACCGTGAATGCGCCGTAACCATTTTGCCACGAAAAATCTTTCAATTCGGGAAAAACATCGTGCATCCAACCCGACGAATTCGCTTTCAAATCGCGCAACACATCGGAAATGCTTTTATCCGGTCGGAGTTTTGCCAAAACGTGAACGTGGTCGTCCATCCCGTTGATTGCCAAAGCAATTCCGCCCTGTTTGCGGATTGTGCCGCCGATGTAATCATACAATCTCGATTTTACACCGTCGGTAATCAAAGGCTGCCGATTTTTCGTCGAAAAAACGATGTGATAAATCAAATTTGTAAATGATTGCGGCATATTTGTTAATCGGCTGTCGCCCGTTTCACGGGCTTGCATCTTTTGTTCGTTTTTTCCCCGCGCTCACGCACGGGGCTTTATGCTATTGCCCGTTTCACGGGCTAAATCAAAATTTCGTTTCAGGTTTCATTCCCCATAAGCACTCAAAAGCAGTTTGCCTTCATAATCAATCAGCCCAAGTTTCACGCGGTCTAAAAAACCTTGTCTGCCGAGAACATTGCGCGTGAACGATTCTTCTTTGGCGAAATAAACGGTCGAGATTGTTTCAATTCCCAAAACATTGATTGTTAACTCGTGTTCATAAGTTATAAATGGTGCGGTAACGGTCGAGAAAATCTTTTTAGCACCAGATTCTATTTCCAAACCGAGCGTTTCGCCGTGTCTGCGCTCGAAAATACAGTTTTCCGCGCCCGTGTCAATTTTTGCTTCGATTTCAACGAGCCTTTCGTTTAATCGTAAAATCGTCGGAACAGTAATTCCAATCTTCAAAGTTTTGTAAAAATAAGTTTCATCAAAAGAAATTTCTTCCGCCATTTTTACCAGCCTCCGAACGGAACGCTTTCATCAACGATGTGATGAATAAACGGAATCTCGATGCCCGCATCTTTAGCTTTTTGATAAATCGTCCGCCCGTCATCATCAACGGCAATCAGCCGGTCGCCTTCCAGACAAACCCATTTATTGATATACTCCGCGCCGTGTTCGTCGAGCCACTTTCGCGCTTTTTTGTAACGTGCAACCTGCCAATGAACTGCTTCCTCTTTTTCACGTTTGGCATTTACTGTTTCGTTAATCACTTCACGCACTTTATCCAAATCCTCAAGCGGCAAAGCGCGAATCATTGTTACAACTTGCTCAATACTTGTCTGCATAAAAATCTCCAAATCACTTCAAATTCAAAATTGCCCAATCGTGCTGCGTTGCGGTTTGTTTTAGTCTGAAATCAGGGTTGACGGCGACCGGATGACCGACGATTGAGAGCATCGGCAAGTCGGAAATCGAGTCGCTGTAAGCGTAAGATTCGCTCAGATTGATGTTGTTTTTTTCCGAATATTCGCGCATCCATTTGGCTTTGGTTGCCGAAGCCATGATCGGCGGCAAAATTCGCCCCGTTGCGTAGCCGTTGACGAATTCGAGGCGGTTTGAGACATATTCGTCAATTTTCAGATAATTGCATAAACGGTCAATCGTAAAATCGAGTGCGCCGGTGATGACGATTTGTTTTTGTCCGATTTTTTTGCTCTGCGCGATCAGTTCGGGTGTGCCGTCAAAAATCGCCGGTTTTAAGACTTCTTCAAATAATTCTTCGCTGAAATAACGCAGGCGATCTTCCGATTCGCCGCGATAGCTTTGGAAAAAGAATTCGTTAAAGACGTTGCGCGAATATAAATCGGTCGCGCCGAACAGCGGCAATTTGGCGAGCGTGCCGACGGTTTTTTTGACGGTCGAAAAAATTCCCTGCTGGCGGCGCGAATAAAACGCGAGCGTATGGACGAGATTGGTGCTGACCAAAGTGCCTTCGAGATCGTAAAACGCCGCTGCTTGTCCTTTATTTTTCATCTTGATGTATAATATTCGGCAATCAAATAGAATGATTCGCCGTTCGTCGGGCGAAACATAAAAATATAACTTATTTTAACCGTTTTTGGTAATTTGTCTGATGCTCAAAACATATATTTGCGCCTTAATGATCGCCGGAATTTGTGCTTTTTTCTGCTCTGCCTGCACGTCGAACGCGGAAGAGGAACCGCCAACGCCGACAGTCAGTCCGCAGCAAATCGCGGAAAATACGACCAGAGCCGCCGGACTTTTCGCCCAGCGCGAAGATGTAGCGAAACTGCGCGAAGCCGTCAAATTGATCGCTCAGATCAGAAATGCGGCGCAGCGCGATTATCAAACCGAATGGACATTTTCACAGTATAATTATTTTCTCGGCAAAAATTCGCCGGACGAAAAGGAAAGCGACAAAGCCTTGACCGCCGGCACGAACGCCGGACAAATCGCTTCGAGTCTCGCGCCGGGTAAACCCGAAGGTTATTTCTGGTATGCGGCAAACTTGGGCGAGCAGGCGCGAAAAAGTCCTTTGACGGTCGGCATTAAATCAGTTGATAAAATTCGCGCCGCGATGAACAAAGTGATCGAGATTCAGCCTGATTACGAAGGCGCAAGCGCATTTGACGCGCTCGGACGGATGGAACTCGAAACGCAGTTAATAGACGGCAAACCGGAAAAAGCCGCCGAATATTTTGAAAAAGGCATCACTTACGATAAAAATAATTCGTATCTGCATCTCGGTCTCGGCAGATCGTATTTGCTGCTCGACCGCAAACCCGAAGCGAAAAAACAGTTTGAATATATCCTGCAAATCAAACCCGATCCCGATTACATCGTCGAATACCGCGAAAATCTCGCGGAAGCAAAAAAACTGCTCGAAAATAAATTTTAGTCATTTACCATTTACCATTTATCATTTATCATTTTCTCGTTCTTCAATATCAACTCGTATTTCAATTATCATCTGTCCGTATTTTGATAAATGATAAATGGTAAATGATAAATGACTCTGCGCCGCGCAATTTTTCCCGGATCGTTTGACCCGATGACCAACGGACATCTCGATATTATCGAGCGTTCACAGCCGCTCTTTGACGAGATCATCGTCGCTGTTTTAGACAATCCCGACAAAAAACCGATGTTCACGCCCGCCGAGAGATGCGCGATGATAATTGAAGTTTTGGCGGAACTCAAAGCACATAAATGCCGCCTGACGGTTGACAGTTTTTCCGGCTTGACCGTTGATTTCGCCCGTCAAAATCAGGCAATCGGCATCGTGCGCGGCATTCGCGCCGTTTCCGATTATGAATACGAACTGCGAATGGCTTTGATGAACCGCCGTTTAGAACCAAAAATCGAGACGGTTTTCCTGATGGCGGCGGAAGAGTATTCCTACGTTTCGTCAAATCTCATCAAACAGGTTTTCACGCTCGGCGGTCGCGTCGAAGGTTTGGTTCCGCAACTGATCGAAGCGAAAATGCGCGAAAAATTAGCTGGTTAAATCTATGAAATTCAAATATCTGAAAAAATATTTTATACCTTTGTGTTTCTGCATATTTTTTAATGTTTCGGCGGTTTATTCTCAAACCGGCGAAGATGATCCGATCCGCGTCGAAACCAATCTGGTCGTCGTGCCGGTTCGTGTGCTTGATGCAAAAAACGAATTCGTGCCGAATTTGAAAAAGGAAAATTTCACGATTTTTGAAGATAAAACCCGGCAGGAAATCGCGCAGTTCGGCACGGACGAAACGCCTTTTACAGTCGCGTTGATGCTCGATGCGAGTGATTCGGCAAAATTCAAATTGCCGGAAATTCAAAAAGCGGCGGCGGTTTTTCTGAGTCTTTTACGACCGCAGGATCAGGCTTTGGTTTTTACCTTCGACAGTAATTTAATCAATATTTATCAGGGCAGTGGCGAAAAGCTGGAAAAACTCGAAAGTTCGCTTCAATTGATACGGCGCGGCGGCGGGACGAGTTTGTATGACGCGGTTGATACCGTTATTAATCAATATTTAAACAAAGCATCCGACAGAAAAAAGGCGATTGTTCTGTTTACCGACGGCATTGACACGACAAGTACTGCCAACTTTTCGGACAGTCTTCGCATTGCCGAAGAATCCAGTGCGCTGATTTATTCGATTCAATACGATACGGTTTCCGACAACCAAAAAAAAGCCGATAAAAATCCCTTCGGCGCACCGTCTGTAACAGTCGTAACCTCCAAAGGCGAACCTTTGACCGTCGCCTACAAACGCGGCACGTTTTATCTTAATCAATTATCGGAGAAATCCGGCGGAAAATCTTTTTTTGCCGATTCGGTGAGTAATCTGGAAAACGTCTTTTCCCGCATCGCCAACGAACTCAGGCAGCAATATATTCTGGGATATTACCCGTCAAATCAAGATGAAAAAAAACAAACTCATAATCTCAAAATTAAAACCGATGTTCCCGCCACGAAAACGATTGCCCGTCGAAGTTATAAGCTGAAATCATCGAATAAATAACTTTCCGGCTCAAACCGCATTCGGACTTCTGAATCAGCGCATCTTGAGTTTTGCCTGATTGATGCGGTTTTGCACGCCGGCGTGGTGAAAATGGCAGATGGCGATGGCGAGCGCGTCAGCGGCATCATACGGCTGCGGCGCGGTTTTGAGGCGCAAAAGCAGGCGCACCATTTCCTGCACCTGAGATTTTTCGGCGTTGCCGTAGCCGACGACGGTTTGTTTAATCAGACGCGGACTGTATTCGCCGATTTCGAGATTCGCCTTTTCGCCTAAGACCAAAACCACGCCGCGAACGTGTCCGAGCTTCATCGCCACGCCGACGTTGACGGCGTAAAACGCTTCTTCGATGGCGAGACAATCGGGCGCAAAGCGTTCGATCACTTCCTGCACGCCTTCGTGGATTTTGAGCAGACGTTTCGAGAATTTTTCGCGCGGACTCGATTTAACCGTGCCGTAATCAACCAGCGAATATTTCAATCCCGTGCCTTCGACCACGCCCCAGCCGAGCGTTTGGCTGCCCGGATCAATGCCTAAAACTTTCATTGTTTTAATTATAGAGTGTGGAAGTTGAATCGTGAATCGTGAATCGTCAATTGTCAGCAGTTCGATAGATTATTTGCGGTCAATGGTTGATGGTTTTTCTTATTCCATCTTCAATGGCGGTTGTTAATTTTCAGCACAATAATTTATGCTTACATTTTAATTTGGATAAGAAAATGAATTTGCCGAAAATTGCCGCGCCGCCGACCGCATCAGCCCGCGCATTGCTTGCAGACATTGTTGATTACGCCGGACTTTTTCCGCCATCGCAGCTTTCGATGGTCAAGGCGGTTGCCAATTATGCCGAATATAAAACGAGCGCGGACAGTTGGATGCTCGGACGTTTCGTTGTTCCCGTCGCGCGTCTGGACGAATTTATCGAAGCCGCCGACCGATACATCGCGCACGACACCAATCAAGGCTGGCGTTTGAGCGTTCTGGCGAGCGAAGATGTCAACGAAACGCTTAAACAGATTGACCGTTTCAACAGCGAACACGCTTCCCGCGCGTTGTGTGACGCGCTCGAAGTCAAGGCTAATTCGGCTTCAAAAATCGAGAATACGGCGAACGCTCTGCCCGATTATTTGACGGCGTATTTTGAACTGCCGCTCGATAACAGTCTCGAAGAATTAATTTTCGCGCTCGCAATGTTCGATCAGCGGGCAAAGATTCGCACCGGCGGCGTAACGGTCAAAGATTTTCCTTCGACGGCGGACATCACCAGATTTTTGCTGCTCTGCCGCCGCGCCGAAGTGCCGTTTAAGGCAACCGCCGGTCTGCATCATCCTTTGCGTTGTTTCAAACCGCTGACATATCAACCAAACGCGCCGCAGGGAACGATGCACGGATTTTTGAATTTGTTTTTAGCGACCGGATTTGCGCGGCTCGGATTCAAGGAAGAAAAGCTCGAAGAACTGCTCGAAGACGAATTTTCCGAAGGTTTCGTCTTTAACGACGGCGGCGTGATCTGGCACCGCGATTATATTCTGACCACGCCGCAGCTCAAAAAAATGCGCGAAAACGGCATCATCTCGTTCGGCTCGTGTTCCTTCGACGAACCCGTCGCCGATCTGCAAAAGTTAAAAATTCTGTAATAATTATTTAGCCGACCGGAGCGCAAGCGGCTCGCTTGCATGCCTTTGCAAAAGGCAAACGAAGCGCAGATTTAATTCGAGTTGAAATAGTTTAACGCTTCGTTTTCGCGCAAAATCCGCGCTCATGCAAGCGAGCCGCTTGCGCTCCAGTCATTGATTGATACTGCACAAACAAGATTACAATATCGTTGAGCGACGGACTTTGCCCGTAATGTTGAAAACAAATGACTAACGTGTTTAAAAATAACGATGACGGGCAAAGCCCGTCGCTCAACATCGCACATTTAATTTTTGTTAAATTGCTTGGACGTAAATAAAAATGATAAATATCAACGAAACACACGACCCGAACTTAAAAAGCTGGATCGAATCAGCCAACGCGCCCGACACGGATTTTCCGATTCAAAATTTGCCTTTTTGTGAATTTAACTATACGACAGAAAAATCTTCTGTTTGGAGCGTAGGTGTATTAATCGGTAATTTTGTCTTGGACTTAAATAAATGTATTCGAGATGGAATTCTGGATGAATTTGCTGATAGTTCAGGGTATGGAATTTTAGCATTAGAAAGTATTGCAAATGCTCAGATTGAAGATAATCAGCTTTCTCAAAGATTACGCCGAAAGATAAACACATTATTGGAAGTAAATGCTGAGGAAGTAACAAAGAAAAGCGTTGAAAAATGTTTACATTTGATTTCTGACTGCTCTTTTGAAGTTCCTTTTGACATCGGCGATTACACTGATTTTTACTGCTCGATATTTCACGCCACGAATGTCGGCGCGATGTTTCGTCCCGATAATCCGCTGCTGCCGAATTACAAATATATTCCCATCGGCTATCACGGACGCGCTTCGTCAATCGTCGTTTCGGGAACTGATATCAAACGCCCGAAAGGTCAAACCAGACCTGATGCCGAACAGCCGCCGTCGTATATTCCGTGCAAAAATTTAGATTACGAAATGGAAGTCGGCTTTTTCGTCGGAAAAGGCAACGAGTTAGGCGATACGATTCCGATTGAATCGGCGGAAGAACATATTTTCGGACTTTGTTTAGTAAATGATTGGTCGGCGCGAGATATGCAGGCGTGGGAATATCAGCCGCTCGGACCTTTTTTGGCGAAAAGTTTTGCGACGACCGTTTCGCCGTTCGTCGTCACGATGGAAGCCCTCGCGCCGTTTCGCGTTCCCGCATTCGAGCGCAATGCGGACGATCCGCAACCGCTCGATTATCTGAACGGCGAACAAAATAAACAATTCGGCGGCTTCGACATCAAACTCGAAGTTTATCTGCAAACGCCGAAAATGCGCGAAGAAAACACCGCGCCGCATCTGTTGTCGCGCTCGAATATGAAGGATTTATACTGGACAATCGGGCAAATGCTGACGCATCACGCTTCAAACGGCTGCAACCTCCAAACCGGCGATTTGATGGCGACGGGAACAGTTTCAGGCAAGGAAAAAGACGAACGCGGATGTTTATTAGAATTAACGTGGCGCGGCAAAGAACCAATCGAACTTCCGAATGGCGAACAACGCAGATTTTTAGAAGACGGCGACGAAATAATTATGCGCGGCTTCTGCGAACGCGAAGGTTTTAGAAGAATCGGCTTCGGCGAATGTCGCGGACGCATTCTCCCGGCGGAATAAGATTTTTTAGCCACGAATGACACGAATGGACACGAATAGAAGAGAAATTGTTTTTTGTTTCTTATTCGTGTCCCTTCGTGTCATTCGTGGCTAACCCATTTTTGTGGCAAAATAGAACTAATGGATTTTTCATTCGACAAGTTTCACGAAGAGTGCGGGATTTTCGGGATTTTCGGACATTCGGAAGCCTCGACGCTGACGCAACTTGGGCTTTTTGCTTTGCAGCATCGCGGGCAGGAAGCGTGCGGCATCGTTTCGTCGGACGGCGAAAATCTGCACCAGTTTCGTTCGCAGGGTTTGGTCGCCGATGTTTTGACGAAAGATGTTTTGAAGCAGTTGACGGGCGCGGCGGCAATCGGACACACACGCTATTCGACCGCCGGACGCAATACGATCAAGGAAGTTCAGCCGTTTTCGGTCATTTGCCAGCACGGACAGCTTGCCGTCTGCCATAACGGAAATCTGCCGTTTGCCGTCCAGAAACGCGCCGAACTCGAAAAATCGGGCGCGATTTTTTCTTCGACATCCGACACCGAAACGATTCTTCATTCGATTGCCAAAACCGCCGCGAAAAATTTGGTTGAAGCCGTCCGAGAAGTTTTGCAGGACATCGAAGGCGCGTTTTCGCTGCTTTTTCTGACACCGAAAAATCTGATCGCCGTCCGCGATCCGCGCGGTTTTCGCCCGATGGTTTTGGGCAAATTAAAAGATGCGTGGTGCGTCGCTTCGGAAACGTGCGCGTTCGATTTGATTGATGCCGAATATATCCGCGAAGTCAAAGCGGGCGAAATGATCGTAATTGACGATGACGGACTGCATTCGACGTTCCCGTTCGCCGAAAAAAAATCATCGGTCTGCGCCTTTGAACACGTCTATTTTTCGCGTCCCGATTCGATTATTTTCGGGCGTTCGGTCAACCAGTCGCGGCACAATATGGGTAAACAGCTTGCCGTCGAACATCCGATTGAAAACACCGAGGACGCACTCGTCGTTCCCGTGCCGGATTCGGGTGTCGCGGCGGCAATCGGTTACGCACGGCAATCGGGCATCAATTTTCGGCAGGCGATTATCCGCAACCATTACGTCGGGCGGACGTTTATCGAACCTTCGGCGAGCATTCGTTCGTTCGGTGTGCGCCTGAAACTCAATCCGATCAAAGATTTAATCAATAACCGGCGCGTCGTTTTAGTTGACGATTCGATTGTGCGCGGCACGACCTCGAAAAAAATCGTGCAAATGGTGCGCGAAGCCGGAGCGCGTGAAGTTCACCTGCGAATTTCCTGTCCGCCGACCGTTTCGCCGTGTTATTATGGAGTTGACACGCCGCGCAAAGCCGATTTGATCGCCGCACAGATGTCGGTCGAAGAAGTCTGCCGCTATATCGAGGCAGACAGTTTAGGTTATTTATCGCTCGAAGGAATGCGCGAAGCAATCGGTTTAGAGAAAAAATCAATGTGCGTCGCCTGCTGGAACGGCAAATATCCGACGGCAATCGCGGGCAGTTAATATAACGGATAACGAAAAATGGATAATGGATAATGCCAGACAAAATTAAAGAGTTTCTATCTTAAATTATCCATTATCCGTTATCCGTTATTCATTTTTTAAAGGAGTTTTTATGCAATTTTTATTTAGTTTGGCAATCACGCTGACGCTCGGATTTTCGATGCTGCAATGTGGCAAGGTTAATCTCGAGAATGTCAAAAATTCCGGTGATACGACGATAACTGCGGCAAATACAGCCGTTGTCGTCAACACCAATAACGCGGTTGCGCCGCCTGCCGTGCAGAACGGTGACGAAGCTCCGCGCATCTCGCTTGCCGACGCGAAAAAAGATTTCGACGACGGCACGGCGTTGTTCGTTGACACGCGGCAAAAGCCTTCGTATGACGAAGAACACGTTAAAAACGCGATCAATCTATCCGCCGAGATGTTTGACGAACATTACAAGGAACTGCCGAAAGACCGCAAGATTATCGCCTATTGTTCCTGACCGAGCGAACACACCAGTGCCAGTTTGGTCACTAGATTACAGCAAAAAGGTTACAAAAATTCGTTCGCGCTGCTCGGCGGCACACAGGCTTGGAAAACCGCCGGTTATCCGATGGAATCAAACAAAAAGTAAGCGATTTATGATGACTCGAAAGTTCCGGTTGTGGTAAATTATTAAACAGCCGGAATTTTTTCATCAAAAACACTCGAATTATATGAAGCAGTTTAGTTTAAATTTTATCGCCGCCGCATTGCTCACCGCCTTGCTGCTGACTTCGCCGACAATTTTACTGGCGCAGAGTGCGCCGAGCGGTCAATTGGTCGTGATCGGCGGCAACGCCAAAGATCAAACTAATCTCGTCACCGTCAACAACGAAAACGCCCTCAGCGGTCGGACGGTTTTTTCGCCCGCTTCGATCACGACTGCGCCGGATGCCAACGCGAAAATCATTTTAGCCAGACTCGGCAGCACGATTTTGTTTTCGCCGGGTTCGACGACGAATCTGACTTTTGATAATGCGACTGTTAATGTCAGCGTGACCGCCGGAACTGTGACGGTGCAGAATATCGGGCGGACAAAAATTAATTTATCCGCTCCCGGCGGCACGGTCGTTTTTACCAATCAGCCGTCAGCCGCGCAGGTCAGCGTGATCGGCGGCAACACTCAGGTCTGCGTCAGCGAAGGCGAAGTTTCATATAACGGCGCGAGCATCACCGCCGGATTATCTTCCTGCGGCGCGACCGCAGCAACCAAACCGCTTCTGAAAACTAACAACACGCCGCCGCCGTCAACATCAACCGGCAGTCCGAATTATATTTTATTCGGGTTGCTCGGCGTGGCAATCGCAGCGGTTATCACCGGTGTTGTAATTGCCGGCAACAAAAACAACGATCCACCGCCGGTAATGGTCAGCCCGACGGTTTAGCATAGAAACCAATTCAGTAAAAGACGCAGACGAATCTACAAATTCGTCTGCGTCTTTTTTGTCAAAATAACATAAGACTATTGTCTAGCGACGGGCTTGCCCATTATCGTCGGTTTCGGGCAAACCCGTCGCTAAACAATTTATTAGCTATGCTTTCAATTTTGTGCAGTCAAAGCATCGCAAATACGTTCCGCCGCGTGTCCGTCCCACAGCGGCGGAATTTTTGTATCTTTTCGTTCAGTATTTTCGAGAATTTCAAAAGCTGCCTGTTTGATTTTATCGGGGTTCGTCCCGACTAAAATATTTGTGCCGAGTTCAATCGTGATCGGTCGTTCGGTATTCTCGCGCAAGGTTAAACAAGGAATTCCGAGCGCGGTTGTTTCTTCCTGCAAACCGCCGGAATCGGTCAGAACGAGTTTTGCGCCCGAATAAAGATTCATAAAATCGAGATAACCGAGCGGTTCGATGAGTTTGATATTTGAATTGGCAACTCTCTCCGCGAAACCGAATTTTTCGATGTTCGCCTTCGTGCGCGGATGAACCGGGAAAATTATCGGCAGTTTTTCCGAGATTGAAACGAGTGCGTCGAGCAATCTGCTGAAAACTTCTTTTTCGTCAACATTTGAAGGGCGATGAAGCGTTAAAACTCCGTAATCTTTGCCGCTCGAATCTAAACTTTCACGGACATTTAATGATTTTGCTTTCTCCAAATTATAGAAAAGCGAATCAATCATCACATTGCCGACAAATTTTATTTTGTCGTCCGCGATGCCTTCGCGTTTGAGATTTTCGTCCGCGTCCTGCGAGGTTGTCAGAAGTAAATCAGAGATCGAATCGGTTAAAATCCGGTTAATCTCTTCGGGCATCGAACGATCCCGCGAACGAAGTCCGGCTTCGACGTGCGCGATTTTTACGCCGAGTTTCGCGCAGACAATCGCACAGGCAATCGTCGAATTGACATCGCCGACGACCAAAACCCAATCCGGTTTTTCGGCTAAAACAATCGGCTCAAACGCGATCATTATTTTCGCCGTCTGCACCGCGTGCGAAGCCGAACCGATTTCGAGATGAAAATCAGGCTTCGGAATGCCCAAATCAACAAAAAACGAATCGGACATCGCCGCGTCGTAATGCTGTCCGGTATGCACGATCAGCGGCTGAAATTCACTTTCGCGCCGCCGCATCTCACGGACAATCGGCGCGATCTTCATAAAATTCGGACGTGCGCCGACGATGTTCAGGACTTTTATCATTTAATTTACAGTTTTTCGACGCGCGATCTTAACCATTCTTCGATTTCGTCAACCTTCCATTTGTTAGCTTCGACAGCTAGAACCATCTCCAACATTTCTTCAATTTCGTAGTTCAGATTGAAACCGTTCAATATTAAAAAAGCTCTCATCAGATGTGTCGCCGTGCGTTTATTTCCGCCGCGCCACGGATGATTTTTGACTAAGCCAAAACATAGAGTCGCTGCCTGTCTAACAGTATCCGCCGAATTGTAATGCGCTTCCTGTTTCGGGCGTGCTAATGCTGATTCGATCAAATCACGCCGGTCAACACCGATATGATTTTCGCTCCAAGCCCACATTAATTCAAAATGAAGCCAAACCGCTTCGTCAAACTCCAGATAAACTGCGTTTTCAGTCGCCAATTTCTTTGAGCCTCCGATGAAGTTCGCGGTCTCTTTCAATAAATTTTCGGCTGATTTCCTGTAGTTTTTTTGAAGGCGGACGAATAAAGGTGCTTTGAATTCCGCCGTCTTTGATTGTTACACTGACGAGCGTTCCCTCGGCAAAACCTTCCTTATCGCAAATGTCTTTCGGCAACCGCAAAAGCCAGGTATCTTTGACGGTTTTGCCGTTCGGCTGGTCTTCTGTTTTGACGGCTTCTAAATCTACAACTCCAATCATAACTTCACCTCACAATCAGTTTAACTCAATTTAGACAGCATACAAAATTTAATCTGCTGTGATGATTTGGCAGAAAATATCAAAGCCGCCTTTGAACTTTAAAGCTAAAGTTTTGGGGCGGCTTTGAAACTCTCTGAACTTTAATTTTACAAACGCACAATTTTCGCTTTACTTGCGTCGCGGGTTTCTTCTTTGAGCGCGTTGCGTGTGTCAACGATGACTTTGGAAAGTTCGCAGACGCGGTTGTAATCCACGTTTGAATGTTCGGTGCAGATGACGACGCAATCGGCTGACTGCAACAATTCGTCGGTTAATTCCTGATTGTAAAGCGGTTCGCCGTCGCCGATTGTGTAGGCGTGGTCGAAGGTTACTTCCGCCACAAAATCGTCGTGATAGACGACTTCCGCGCCCTGTGCGCGAAGCAAATCAATGACGGACAATGCCGGAGATTCGCGCATATCGTCAATATCTTTTTTATACGCGACACCCAAAATCAAAACCTTCGAGCCGTTGACCGCCTTTTGATTAGAGTTCAAAGCATCGCGGACGAGTTCGACGACGTATTTCGGCATTCCCGAATTAATCTGTTCGGCAAGCGTGATAAATTGCGAATCGAAACCGTGCTGACGTGCTTTCCAACTCAAATAATGCGGGTCTAAAGGGATGCAGTTATGAACGAACAAGCCATAAGTTGTCGCAAAAGTGTGATTATCGTCAACTTCGACCGAAAAAACTTCAAACGGCTTGGTTGTTTTGATGATTTCAATTGCCTTCACCGGAACAGTTATCATTTCGCCGAAGGATTTGAAAGTTTTGCTCTGAACTTTTCGCAAATTGTTAGTGAAATATGTTTGCAGTTTCGCTCCCTTTTCGCCCAGCCAATCGGACATTCTTTCGAGTTGTGCGCGTCCTTTCATTTGCAGATGCGGTTTCGTTCGTTTGAACGTCGGCGTAAATCCTTGTTCCTGCAAAAGATAAATTACCTGTTGGAAAAGTTTCGGACTGCTCGAAAAATAACCGATTTCCGCAGTCGTGTTGCGATGTTCATAAGACTTGCCGTTTTTTTCGTAGGAATGCGTTCCCGATTTAACATAAACATCGCCGTCGCCGCGCAAAAGACCTTTTAACAGTTCGGTTTTGTGCGCCATCGAAGCGTTGAGTAGAATTTCAGGAATCCGCATTTCGGTCGAACGCTTTCCGCAATCCAAAACGTCAATTAATAACCAGCCGAACATCGCCGAAGCGACGCGAACGTGCGTTGCCTGATCTATTTTTGAATGATTTATTGAAGTCGCTACGCCGAATTCGGATCTTAAAATGTTGCAGACATCATTGATAAATTCGGTTTCCTGATTGTGAAATGTAAAGCGAATTCGCTCATTGCCTTTTTCGGTCGTCGCGCAGCCTTCCGCCAAATAATAGCCAATCAAACGAGAGATTTCCGGCGTGATTTCGACAATCGCCGGAAATGAACTTGCCGAATTTCCGCGTCCGATTCGCAACGTCAGATTTTCGCGTGAGATGGTTAAATCTTTTTCGGCTTTCAGATAGTCAGTCAAACTCAGATAGTTAATTTTGGAAAGTTCCCAAACCTTTTCTGCCGAAATGTGTTTTTTCAGAACTTCGCGGAAATTGTAAAAATTTCCTTCGTTCAAACAAACGCGAACTTTTTCAGCTAAAGTTGTCGAAATCAAATTGAGCAAATCGATTTTCGGATTTTTAGTTTTTTCAGATTCGTTCGATAAATTTTGAATCGGCAAACGGTCACTGACTTTCAAATCCTTCGCAAAAACTTCACTTAATTTACCGTTTTCGTCGGCGACAAGCATCGGATGTAAATCGGTAACGGTCAATTTGCGGTTGTCGCTGGTTGTAATTTCAACTAAATCGGCATCGGTTTGGCGTTTGAACAAGTAATGAACGGGTTTCCATTCGGCTTTGTTCGTGTCCATATTGATTGACAACGCTTCGAGTTCGGGTTTGTAAATTACATCGCTGCCGTGAACTTCAAATTTGCGGACGCGATTTTTTCCGCTCTCGCTTTCAAAAAGTTCAGCCAAATTTTCGATCTTTTTACCTTTTTTATCGCGCACGACAACGGTTTCTTTGCCTGCCAAACAATGTCCGCCGATTCCGGGTCCGGGATAAAACGGCATAAAGCCGAACGGTTTGGTCGCGGCGGCGCGGACAACTTCCCATGTGTCAATGTTGAGCGCGTTGCAAACTTTCGCCATTTCGTTCGCCATTCCGATATTGATGGCGCGGAAGGTGTTTTCCCAGAGTTTGCAGGCTTCGGCAACTCGTGCGCTCGAAACGGCGTGAACGTCGCCGACGATTTCGGCGTAAAGCTGCGCGGCGACTTCGGTCGAATCTTTGCCGACTCCGCCGACGACTTTGGTAATATTGTGCGTCTGAAACTGCGGATTGCCCGGATCAACTCGTTCGGGCGAAAATGCTAATAAGAAATCTTCGTCGAGTTTCAAACCGGCTTCTTCGATCATCGGCTGCAAAACTTCGTCAGTCGTTCCCGGATAAGTCGTTGATTCTAAAATCACAAGCTGTCCGCGTCTGGCGTATTTTTTGATTTCGTCGCCCGCCGCCAGAATGTATGACATATCGGGGTCTTTCGTTTTTCTGAGCGGTGTCGGGACGCAGATAATAATCACGTCGCAGTCTTTTAATTTGGCAAAATCGGTCGTCGCTTCAAACTTTTTCGTTTCGATGATTTTGCCGACATTTTCCGAAGGCACGTCAACGATGTGCGATTCGCCGCGATTGAGCGCGTCAACCTTTTTCCTGTCAACCTCGAAACCGACGGTCGGAAAGCCTTTCAAAGCAAATTCGACGATCAGCGGCAAGCCGACGTAACCCAAACCGATCACGCCGATACAGGCGTTTTTTTCCGCGATAAGATTTTTAAGTTCTTCTTTAATCATTTTTATAGATGTTTGAAATATTGGTGCAAATTGCAATAAGCGGGGAAATTGATAAATGTAAGTTTATTTTCCAAACAAATAGACTAAGTGAAGAGCGTTTGTTAGTCAAGAATCTGGACGGGCGGAAGTCGTGTTTGGTCTAAAAATAAAAGTGATTTGCAGACAATTAAAGCGTAGTTTATCAGCAGTTTATTGAATTCGATAGGCTTTGCCCTGATAGACGACAACGATTGTGCCGCTCAAACTTTGAGCAATCGAGCGCAAGCTGCCGCCGAGTTTTTTGTAATCTTCAGAACCGCGTGAGATGTTGATCGTCGGCTGATTGTTATAGTTTGCGTCATACCACACGCCGTTTTTGCGCGTGAATGTTTTGCCGCCGGATTGTCTGGTTTCAGAGACGGCGATTTTTTTGGCGGAAAGTTTGGCGGCAGGCGCATTTCTTAGAGATTGCGGAGCAGATTCGGCTGAAGAATTATTTGCCCCCGACGCGCCGTCCAAATTGACCTGATCGGCGACGGCTGCCGATTTCGCCTTGTCGTCTGCTTTTGATTCTTCGGCTCTTCTGGTAGCCAAAATCATCGGCTGTGTCTGCGCGGGGGGCGGCGGCGGCGGCGCGGGAGCAACCGTGTCGGCGGACTTTTCCCTTTCGACTGCTGTCGGGGATTGTTTGGGTTTGGCGGCGGCAATTTGTCCGCGTTCGACCGATTCGGCGGACGGCACGGCGGATTTATTTAACGCGAAAGGCGTTGCCGCCGGCATTTTCTTGACGATTTCATCCGTTGGCGAACTAAAATTTGTCGCCGTATTTGCCATATTTGAAGTCATATTCGACATCGAATTCGCCGATGAAGCGACTGATGAATTTGCCGCCGTTGTCATCGAATTTGAATTGGCGACTGTTCCCGGCATTATCGGTGATTTTTCTTCAATCCGCGAAAGCTGCGAACCGTCTGAATTTTTCGACGGATTGAGAATCAGCATATACGCCAGAAAACCGCTGAAAATCAATACGAGAAAACCCATCGCATAAGTGATTTGCGGAAACAGAAACATTTTGCGATACCACGGAATGATAGTTTTAGACGTTTTTTCACTCGCAACTACAAAAGAAGCGGTTTCGATTTCCGCTTCCGAATTTAATGAAATGATGTCGGCGAGAATCCGTCGGCAGCGGTGACAATCGGCTAAATGCCGCGTGTAAAGCTGTTTGGTCTTGTCAGGCAAAGCGTTTTCGGCAAACGCGGCGAGATCATCGGCATCGAGATGAGGCGATTTCGGATTTTGGATTTTGTAATTCGGATCGTCCGCAAACACGGTTTCACCCGTTCGCGCCTGCCGCAAAATCGCATCTATTTCTTTGTCGAACTCAAATTCCATTTTAAATTTGAAACAGTCAAAATCATTTCTATCCACGAAGTTACACGAAGAATTCACGAAGTAAGAGAAAAAAATCTTCTTCGTGTGTTCTTCGTGTAACTTCGTGGACAGTATTCATAAAATTTTCCCGCTAATTAATCTTCCATTTAAAGAACGCCCGAACTTAAAACTTCTTGCACAGCGGCGGAAATTATCAGCAGCGTGAACAGTTTTTCCAAGTTGATACCGAGTTTTGATGCTGTTTCCGACAAATATCTTTTGACTTCCCGGTCGCTCCAGCCGTGTCGGTTTTTTAAGTTTTTCTCGACCGATTTGCGGATTTCCGTCTGCACACGGACGAGTTTGCGGCTCGCCGTCGCTTCGTGAAAACCGAGCGTGTTGCCGATGTCTTTTAATTTCAAATCGTCGAAATAATAAAGTTTCAAAATCAGTTTGTCTTCCGCATCAAGCGCGTCAATCGCCGTTTTTAGTGCCGCCGCAACATCTTTCTGCGTCTGTTTTTCGGCGAACAATTCTTCCGGGTTTTCGGTATGCGAAACGACCGTCTGATTTTCGCTTTTCTCCGCAGATTCGTTCGCCAAGTTTTCAAATTCGCGGTTTTCTTCGATCTGGACAAATTTCGACTGTTTGCGAAAACCGTCAATCGCCAATTGCGAAACGACGGCGCGAAGCCAGCCGCCGAGACTGCCGCGACCTGAATAATATGAAAGTTTCCCTTTCAGATTGCCGTCCGCATCTTTTTTTAGCCCGTAAAGTTCCGCCCAGATCGAACCCGCCAAATCTTCCGCGTCTTCGGCGTTATTAGAAACTTTTCGCGCCGCCGATTTGACCGTCGCATCAAAATTTGCCGTCAAATCATTCCAAGCCGTTTCGTCGCCGCGTTCGCAGGCTAAAATCAAACACAAATCATCGGCGCGAAGTTCGTCAATAAAACGGTTTATTTCCGCGCCCGGAACGTCCGCGCCGTCGCGCAGCAGATATTTTTCGACCGCTTTGCCGACGCGTCCGCGCACGTCTGCCGCCGACACGCCGCGCGAATTTTCGGCACGCGAAATCAAACGCGCAGCGGCATCGTCAATCGTTTCCTGATATTTTACGGCGGAATTCATCGGCAAATCGAGAAAAGTTTATCATTAAACTGCGTTAATTTGATATATTGGTAAATTAGTTTTTGGGTTTTAGGTTTTAGAAGATATTTGAAAACAAAAAATAGCACGCGGATGCACACGGATTTAAGCGGATGATCGCGGATTGTAAATAATTTCTCTTGATAAATCCGTAAAATCCGTCTTCATCCGTGTCCATCCGCGTGCTATTCCAGCGTTTTCAAACAGCTTTTAGGTTTTAGGTTTGAGTAATTAAAAATTCAAAGATTTAAATTATGAATCAAAAGCCAAAACCTAAAACCTAAAACCCAAAACCTAAAATCCAATATCTATTTCAAAAAAGTGTTGCCAAAATTTTTACAACTACACCGCACGGGCGAACTCGAAGAGAGAGTTTTGCGGCTTGAAAAACTGCTCGAATCCTGCACGGTTTGTCCGAAAGACTGCGGCAATAATCGCCTCGACGACGAAATCGCGGCGTGTTATTCCGGGCGTTTGCCGATTGTGTCGTCTTATACCGCGCATTTCGGCGAAGAACCTGTTTTGTCCGGCACACACGGCGCGGGCAACATTTTCTTCGGCAACTGCAATCTGCGCTGCGTTTACTGCCAAAATTTTCAAATCTCGCAAACGTGGAAAACGCAGAAAAAGAACGAAATTACGCACGAACGGCTGGCGGAAATAATGCTCGAATTGCAGGCAAAAGGCTGTCATAATATCGGTTTCGTCTCGCCGACGCATTTCGCTCCGCAGATGGCGCGGGCGATTCTGATCGCGGCGGAACAAGGCTTGAATCTGCCGATTGTTTATAACACGAACGCTTACGATTCGGTTGAAGTTCTGCAACTGCTCGACGGCATTGTGGATATTTATCTGCCCGATTTCAAATACGCCGACAACGATGCCGGATTTGAATATTCAAAAGTGCGCGGCTACACCGATTTTGCGCGGCAGGCGTTACAAGAAATGTTCCGGCAAACCGGCGACGAACTTGTTTACGGCGAAGATAATTTACTGAAACGCGGACTCGTCATTCGTCTGCTCGTTTTGCCGAACGACATCGCCGGCATCGAAGAAAATTTGCAGTGGATTCGTAACGAACTTTCGCCGAAAGTCGCTATCAGCCTGATGGCGCAATATTACGCGACCAACAAAGCCGCAACCGACGAACGCTACATTTTGCTCTCGCGCCGCATCTCCGAACGCGAATGGAGCAAAACCATCGAAATTCTCGAAGATTTGCAGATGGAAGAAGGTTTTTTGCAGGAATACGAATCGGCATCATATTATTATCGTCCCGACTTTAACGACAAGGACAAACCTTTCAAAGATATACGGGATTTTGAACGGCAATGAATCTCCTTTCAAAAAAAATAATAGAAGCAATTGTAAGAGTTGAAACCGGATGCTTTGAAGCCGAAGTATCGCCGCCTTGGGTTGTTATGCAAAGCGATTCTTGGTTTACTGACGTTAGAATTAATTCGAGAATCAGCGATGATGAAATTGGTTTGGTAATGTTTGCCGCTTGTTTATCGAGCAGTGTTGAAAACAGCGATGAAATAATTAAAAATACTTCATCGGAGACGCTCGAAGCGTTTGCGGCGGCTTGGAGGATTGGTCTGACTGGCTTGACGTTCCGAAAGGCAAAAGCCAAATTTGGACGGGACACGATCCTGAATGTTCGGTAACAATTGACAATGGAACGATAAAAATTTGGCACGATAAAACCTCGATGGATCAATCTTCTTCGATTGAATTTTCAGTCGAAGAAATGATCAAAAATCTCAAAGCTGTCGAAAAAGATTTGAGAGATTTTCTTGTTCGGCTTGCTCAATGGACAAAAAACATCGAGCCGAAATTGGAAGAACAAGTTGTTAATCATTTTGCAAAACACACGCACATTAAAGTATGAGCGAAAAAGAGTTGATCGAATATATTCAGCATAATCTCGAAAATTCGCCGATGATTGACACGGAAACGGGAATCGCCGCGCTCAATCAATTGGCGAAGATTGCCGAACGCGAAAATGTCGAATGGGCGTTGGCGGGCGGCATTGCGATGCATCTTTACGGGTCGCCGCGTCTGACGAAGGATGTTGATGTGATTGCTCTCAAAAGACTGTCGGTCGAAGCAGTGCGCCCGATAGGTTTCGGCGGTGAATGTTATGAGGTGACAGTCGGTAAAAAAAGGATTCACATTGACTGGATTGTGCGCGAAGATAATTATCGCCAATATTACGTTCAGGCGTTAAAAGATGCGGCAACTTTAAAAAACGGCTTGAAAGTAATTACGCCCGAATGGTTGATAATTTTGAAATACATTGCCGGGCGCGATAAGGATTTGGACGATATTACTTTTTTGCTCAAAAAAAACGGCTATGTCAAACGGCAAAAAATCAAAGAAAATATCATAAAAACCAAAAACGAAGACGTTTGGTTTGCGATGCTTCCCAACTGGCAGAGGCTGTTTGATTTAGCCGACAGCAAAATCGCCGAACGCGATAAATATTACCGCGATCCGATGCGGTGAAACTTTTTATGAATGAACAAGACGAACAATTTATGCGCCGCGCGATTGAACTGGCGCAGAAGGGAATGGAAACAGGCGCGGGCGGACCGTTCGGCGCGGTGGTTGTCAAAGACGGCGCAATCGTCGGCGAAGGCTCGAATCTGGTGACTTCGACCAATGATCCGACGGCGCACGCCGAAGTGACGGCGATTCGTGCGGCGTGTCAAAATTTGAATTCGTTTCAGCTTGACGGCTGCACGATTTACACGAGTTGTGAACCTTGCCCGATGTGTCTCGGCGCAATTTACTGGGCGCGTCCCGACAAAATGTTTTATGCCGCAACGCACGAAGACGCGGCGGCGATAGGTTTTGACGATCAGTTTATTTACGAAGAAATCGAGAAACCGATCAGCGAACGAAAGATCGAATCAATCAATTTTCTGCGCGACGAAGGCTTAAAAGTTTTTGCAGATTGGGCGAACAAAAGTGATAAAACAGAATACTAATTTCGCGCCGATTTTTCGGATGATGCGAGAAATTAGGTGTAATTTGCTAATCAGACTGTTGTTTTGACAAATTAGACGAAATCTTTTCGTCGGTGATGAGGATTCGGGATTGAGTTTTTGCTAAAGATAATTCTTCGCTGACTGCCACTACCAGGTCACTGGGTGACGCGCTTCGAGTTTCACTCCACACCGAAAAAAGGCAGTTGGTTGAATATGGCGGAAATAGAGTTATCGGCTTTAGCGCGGCAATGTTTATCTCGAAGAATCCCCGAAACAGAAACTTCGAGCCGTGAATTAGAAGCAGTTGTCAAAGAACGAAACAAACCGGCAATCAGGTTCAAGAGGCAGTTTACGGTTGAAAATGCCGGAGAAAAACTGAATCGCCATTATGAAAAAGGTAACTCTAAAAACTAATGTTACTTAGCACTAATCTACCGAATTCACTTCAATAGTTCGTAACAGCCGCCAGCCGCAAAAAGGCGCAAAAGGCACAGAAAGAAATCCGAAAAAAGATTTTTTTGCGTCTTTTGCGCTTTTTTGCGGCAATAAATCTTTACCTTTCCACGCTTTATTTGTTTGATAATTTGGAAATTCTTCGGCTTTTTGCAGCTTTGCCGCGTCTAAATTTGCAGGATACGACGAATTTTTCCGAAATAATACAAGAGGTAGCAATATGAAACAGAAATTTTCCCTGATGCAGAAATTGTTCGCTTTTTTAGCGGTTTACACGATGCTCACGCCGCTATTGACGGTGGCGGCGGCTGATCCGAAAAGCAAATCGCTGACCGAAGATCAAAAGATTATGCACGTTCTCAATCGTCTCGGATTCGGCGCACGTCCCGGCGATGTCGAGCGCGTTAAGGCTTTGGGCTTGAATAAATATATCGAACAGCAGCTCAACGCCAATCAGCCGGATTCGGCGGATTTGACGGCGCGGCTCAAAAATTTTGAAGTTCTCGATATGACGACCGCCGAAATTTACGCCAAATATCCCGCGCCGGGTGCATTGCTCAAACAGATGAACGGCGGCAAAAAAGCGATTGCGGCGAAAAATGCTGCCGAAGACGCGAAAAACGCGCAAATGCCCGCGAATGGTCAAATGCCTGCCAACGGTCAAATGACGGCGCAAAATCAAAATATTGACATTCAAGAGCAACAGCAGAATATGACTGACGACGAGAAAAAAGCGCAGCGTCAGAAACTCAAGGAAATTTATCAGGAATACAATCTCAAACCGGCAAATTTAATCACCGGCGAAATGCAGGCTTCGCGGATCGTCCGCGCGACTTACTCGGAAAATCAATTGCAGGAACAGATGGTTGATTTTTGGCTCAATCATTTCAATGTTTACGCCGGCAAAGCGGCGGTCAAATGGATGATTCCATCGTATGAACGCGATGTTATCCGCAAAAATGCGATGGGAAATTTCCGCGATTTGCTGGCGGCGACCGCACAGTCTCCGGCGATGCTTTTTTATCTCGACAATTTTCAGAGCGTTTCGCCGAACGCCAATAATAACAACAATAACCAGCAGGCGGCGCGACTTCGGGAAATGATTTCCAACGGTCAGTTAGACCCGGTAATGCGCGAAAGAATGCGCCGGCGCGGGATGACCGACGAGCAAATTGACCAGCGCGTTCAGCAAGTTCAAAATCAGATGAAAAAGCCTAAACAACAGCGCGGCATCAACGAAAATTACGCCCGCGAACTGATGGAACTGCATACGCTCGGCGTTGACGGCGGCTACACGCAGAAAGACGTGCAGGAAGTCGCCAAAGCCTTTACCGGCTGGACGATTGCCGATCCGCGCGGCTACAAAAAAATGGCTTTCAACGAGATGAACGGCGACGACGACAAACGTCTCGCACGTCTGCAAAAAAACGCGGGCGTTCCTGACGATGTTGACAGCGGCGAATTTTATTTCAACCCGAAGTGGCACGAAGGCGGCGACAAAACCGTTCTCGGTCAGAAAATCAGCGCGGGCGGAATGAAAGACGGTTTGGCTGTGATTGATTTATTGGTGCAGCAACCGGCAACCGCACAATTTATCGCCAAAAAACTCGCCGTCAAATTCGTCTCCGATAATCCGTCGGAAGCCTTTGTCAAACGCATCGCCGACGCTTTTCACAAATCGAACGGCGACATTAAAACGACGCTTCGCGCAATCTTTACCGATTCGGAATTTTACGCGCCGGAAAATTACCGCGTCAAAATTAAAACGCCGTTTGAATTGATGGCAAGTTCGCTGCGTGCGCTCAACGCCGATGTCAAAGCGAGTCCCGCGCTGATCGGCTTGCTCAACAAAATGGGCGAACCGCTCTACGGCTATATCACGCCGAACGGTTATCCCGACAAAGCCGAGGATTGGGTCAACACCGGCGCATTGCTCGAACGGATGAATTTCGCCGTCGCGCTCGCGTCCAACCGCATTCCGCAGACGAAGGTTAATCTTTCAAATTACGACGCAGGCTCGAAACAACAGATTTTAGATAAAGCCGTCGCCGGAATTTTGGACGGTGAAATCGCGCCGAACACCAAACAAATGCTCGCCAAACAGATCGAAATGCCGCTCATCGAACCGACTTTGGGTGCAGGTATGGGCGATGAAGCGATGGAAGTTCCGGTTGCAATGAAAGGCGGCGGCAAAGGCAAAGGTTTCGGCGGACAAAACGCCCGGCGTTTGCTTAATCCGACCGGCAACGCCGAAGTTTTTAAAGTCGTCGGATTGCTTCTGGGTTCGCCCGATTTTCAGCGGCAATAAAATTTTATTGAACTGAATTAAAGAGACTGATTTTCCGTCAGTCTCTTTTTTTGTCAAGAAATTAAAGAAGCGCAAACCCCGGGAACGCAGGCTGCCAGCCTGCATTTCCGGCTTTAACTGATTTTTTTATATCGTTGAAATTATTTCACGGTCAAGCGAAAAGATATTTTGGTATATTGAAATGGTTATGAAAAAAACCGTCTTTTTCTTTGATGTTGACAACACTTTGCTTGACAACGACCGCGTGACGAAAGATTTGCGCTCGTTTTTGGAAAGCGAGATCGGCAAAGACCGCAACGAATCCTACTGGAAAATTTTCGAGGAATTGCGCTCCGAACTCGGTTACGCCGATTATTTGGGAGCGTTGCAGCGTTATCGCGGCGAGTTTCCATACGATTCGCACGTTCTTTCGATTTCGACTTTTCTCATCAATTACCCGTTCGCCAATCGGCTTTTCCCGAACTCGCTCGACGTTCTCGAACACTGTCAAACATTCGGCGAAACGGTGATTTTATCCGACGGCGATGTCGTCTTTCAGCCGCGCAAAATCGAGCGTTCGGGACTGCTCGAAACCGTCAAAAAAAAAATTCTGATTTACATCCACAAAGAAAAAGAACTGCGCGATGTCGAACGCCGTTATCCGGCGGAACATTACGTTTTGGTTGACGACAAACTGCGAATTTTAAGCGCGATCAAAGAAATCTGGCAGGAAAAAGTGACGACGGTTTTCGTCCGTCAGGGACATTACGCCTTTGACGAAAAAGAAATATCCAAATATCCGGCGGCGGACATTTCAGTCGAACGAATCGGCGAACTGCTCGATTTTGATTTCGGAAAATTCGAGTAAAAAGACTGGAACGCAAGCGGCTCGATTGCAATGAGTGTTTGCTTCAAACGCGAAAGGCGCGTAGATTTTCTCCAACCGTTTTATCAGTCAATCTTTGTTTGAGCGGCGGAAGCCTTCGCTCATTGCAAGCGAGCCGCTTGCGTTCCAGTCCGTCTGCATCTAAAAATCAGCTTCGATAGCTGCGGTAATCAAGCTCTGCGAAGATGTTATCGCGCCATTCGATTTCCTTGAGAAGTGCCTCGTTAAATTCATTCTTCTCAAGCATTTGCGCCAGTAAATTAAAGCGGTGAATGTGCGATTGAAAGCGTTTTGATGAATATTGAACGGTTGTTCCCTGATAAATTTGAAACGCCCAATCGCTCGATTGCGCGAGCAGCAGTTCGCGGGCGAGTTGGTTTAGAACGCGGTATTCGAGATGATTCGGATGCTCGTAGCGATTGGCGAACGCGGTCATTTTCTCTTCCGCGTCGTGCTGATACGGATACATCCAGGCGTTGCCTTCGTTGAGCCAAACCTTGTAATAACCGTTTTCGCCCCAACTCGAAGCAGTCGGCTGCTGAATCTGAATCGGAATCTGCGCGTCGAGAAAATCTCCGGGCGTAATCGCTTCGATTTCCTGCTGGTCAAAATGAAATTTTTTGAACAGAAAATCGAGAAACTGCGGACCTTCAAACCACCAGTGACCGTAGAGTTCGGCATCATACGGCGAAGTGACGAGCGGCGCGTGATCGCCGAAATTTTCGCGCAGAGCCTGCGCCTGCACGATGCGTTTTTGAATAAAATCGGTTGCGTCTTCGGCGGCTTTTTCACGCGCCCACGCCGGAACATACGCATCTTTCTGCGAAGTTTTGCCGGTGATGCGGTGATATTTCAAGCCTAAATGACGACGTTCACCGTTTGAATGCAGATGCGAAGCGATCTGTTCCATCGGCGCGTCCCAACCCAAATCGCGGTAAAATTCACGATACACGCCGTTGCCCGGATAACCGACTTCCGCGCTCCAAACCTGCTGCGAAGTTTCGACATCGCGGGCGAAAACGGCAACTCCGTTCGGACAAAAGACGGGAGCGTGAACGCCGAAGCGCGGTCGCGGATCGCCGTAGAGAATGGCGTGCGAATCGCCGATAAAATATTCGATGCCCGCGTCTTTGAGCAGGATTTCAATGCCCGGTTCATACGCGCATTCGGCAAGCCAGATGCCGCGCGGCTGCCGCCCGAAATGTTTTTTATAGTTGGCGACGGCGATATTGATCTGCGCCCGGCGCGATTCGTGCGTCGAAATCAGCGGCAGAAATCCGTGCGTCGCGCAGCACGTCATAATTTCCAAAACGCCTTCGTCTTGCAGTTCGCGGAAGGCGTTGATTAAATTTCGCCCGTATTTATTGTTCCACAAATCAAGTGCCGCGCCCAAATTTTCGACATACATCTGCGCCGCGTCCGTAAAATCAGGCGATTCCTCTTCGGTTCGGGCGAGTTCTTTTTTCGCCAGTTCAAACAGATTTTCGAGATGCCGCGTGTAGCGTTCCTGCAAAAGTTTATCGGCGAGCATCTCGCACAAAGGCGGCGAAACATTCATCGCCAGACGCGGTTTTAAGCCGGCTTCGTGCTGATTTTGAAAAATAAAAATGAGCGGCAGATAAACTTCCGTGACCGCTTCGTAAAACCAGTCTTCCTCCAAAAAATCGGGATATTCGGGATGACGAACGAACGGCAGATGCGCGTGTAAAATTAAGCTGAAATATCCGGTCGGCATAAGTTTTTAAATAGTTTGCAGGAAGTTTGCAGGAAGTTTCAGATAGTTGCAGATAGTATCGAAAACCCTTAAAAACTTCAATAAATAAATTCAATTAATTGCTTGAAATTGCGCTGTTTAGAGAATAAAACTATCCGCAACTTCCTGCAACTATCTGAAACTTCCTGCAAACTATTTTAACGAACTGATCGGAGAAATTTTCTTGAGCAGTTTTTCCGCGAGATTGTCAGTTTTTTGTTTCGGCGCGAGCGTTTTCGGCACGGCACGTTTTCTGATAGATTTCGGGAAATTAAGCAAACTTGCGCCGTGGATGGCTGCGCCGGTGAATTCTTCTTCGTAGATTTCTTCGCTGAAAATTTCAAAATTATCCTGTAAAGATGCGAGCGCGTTGTCGGCGTTGATGCTTGCGATATTTGCCTGCAAAAGATTGTAAAGCCGTTCGCTGATGTGACCGCGCAGACTGTCGAGCGAAACTGCGGAGGCAAGCGCGAGCAGGGCAAAACGCACTTCTTCGGGGTTTAATTCGCCGATTTGCGCGTCTTCGGAATCGAGAAATTTTGCGAGCGCATTTTGCGTCGCCAATTTCGATTTCGATTCGTCGTCACCGGCGAGCGCGACTTCAAAAGCATCGCGCGTAAAGCCCGAATTGTCCAAAACTTCGGCGAAATGCGCGGCGGAAATTGCCCAATCAGCTTCGCTCGCCTGACGCGGACTCGGCGTTTTGCGCGGCGTTTCGACGGTGTTGGAAAAAATTATCCGAAAATACGGGCGATTGACGGCGTAAAAACCGATTTCAGCCTGATAAACCGCGTCCGATTCGGCATCGAACCAGTAATTTCCTTCGGTTTCGACGGGAAAAATCTGTTCGTAGCCGTTTTTCTGATTAACGAATTTGGCGACGAGCTGATAACTGCTTTCCTGACCGTCCAAAATCTTGCCGAGCGTCTGAAACGGATTGTTTTTCATTGACCAGTAAAAAAACAGGCGATTCGGCGACTGCATCAGCAGACGGGCGCGGTTTTCACGCTGTAATTCGGGCAGTTTCGGTTCGGCGAGGGCGGCGAAAATCGGATCAATTTCCTTTTCGCCTTCGTCTTCCGGCGCAATTTCAGATTCCTGATCGCCGGGGTTTAAATCCGCCAAAAATGACGGCGGCGCAATGTCGAGCATCAGCAGATCATCATCTTCGTCAGCCGTTTTTTTAATCGTTTCGGCTGATGACAAAGGATTCAGATCAATTTCGTCCAATACAAATTCGACCGTTTCTTCAGGTTCGTTCTCGTTCATAAAATTATCTTAAAAAAGTTGTAATAATTGGAAATTATGCGGTCTTTTTCGAAAACTGACAAGCACGGGCATTAAATTGCCGCCCGGAACGCGAACATTCCTGTTCGCGTGTCAAACAATTTCAACAGCAAAATTAACAAAAATAAGATGAGCAAACCGGAATTTAATTCTTTGACACGCGAACAGGAATGTTCGCGTTCCGTTAAGGCGTTTTGGCGGATTTTATTTTTACTTCGACGCGCCCGTAATCGGTCGAGATTTGGGCGCGAACGGGCAAACGCCGCGCGTCGTCGGTCAGCCAGACGATAAAACCGCCGTCTTTTTCGATGTAGCGACCGGGACCGAAAAGTTCGGGTTCGACCTTGTAGCACCAAAATTTGCCGAGATCGGTTTTTTGCTGTTCACGCGCCGTCACGCGGACGGGAATTTTGTAAATTAAACCCGTATCGCTGACCGTCACTTCAAAACTTTTCCCGACGGCAAGCGGCATCAGGCGCATCGCGTAAATTGCCGTGATAATGTCCTGCGTCTGACCGTTTAAGTCGGAAGCGATTTTGCGCGGCGGGCGCGTTGCGTCTTTCGGGTCGGTTTCGAGATAGCTGACGGTTTTCTTTTGATAATCGAATTTGGCGACCGAATCGCGGACGCGTTCTTTCTGAACGTCGTGTTTGACGCTTTCGAGAACGCGAAAATCTCCCGCGCCTTCAACCGTTGACTGGATTTGCTGCAAAAAACTGTAACGCGCCAATTTGATTAGAGTGCCTTTGGAAACGGCTTCGGATTTAATCAGCCAATCCTTGCCGTTCGGTGCGGCGTTGACCGAAAAATTTAATTCCGCGACCGTAATGCCGCGCACGATTTTATTAAATTTGGCTTCATATTTGAGCGTTTCGCCGACTTTGAACGGTCGTTCCTGCGCGGAAACCGACGCGCAAAAAGTGCAGAAAAAAACTGCAATCGTTAGTAATCGGAAAATTTTTCGGTGCATATCTTTTATTCAAAGCTAAGTAAAACGAGACGGGCGAACAGGAATGTTCGCGTTCCGTTTGACACGTTACAGATTGAAATACGCTTTTAACGCCAAAACCGTCATTGCGATCAATAATCCAATCGCGGCGCGATATTCGCGGTATCGCATATAAAGCTCGAAATCGAATTTTTCGCCGGACTTTTTCCAAGCCGTCGGTCGCGGCGTAAACATCGGCACGTTTTCGGCGTATTCGCGGTAATCGTCGCCGAACATCTCGATTAAATCCTCTCTTTCGACTCGCATTACCGGCAAATAGATGCCCAGAAACAGCACGACGAAAATCAGCGCGAGCCACCACACGCCGGACGCGACGGTGAAACCGACACCGAGCAGAAAGCTGCCGAAATAAAGCGGATTGCGCGTGTAGGCGTAAGGACCGGAAATCGCCAGATTTTGATTTTTGCGAATGTGTCCCGATGCCCAAGCGCGAATCAAAATGCCGATCAAAGCGATCACGCCGCCGATCAGCATCGTCGAAAACGCGGGTTTGGCGAAAATCAAAAAAACTATCGCAAACAAAAATCCGAGCGGCACACGCATTCGCTGGAGAAATCTTTTATTTTTGGAAATCATCAGAAGTATTGTAAAACGTCAATCGTGAATCGTGAAATTAAGTGGGAACGGTGAACGGTGAACGGTGAGTGGAAAGCAGAAGAGAGATTATTCAAGATTCAAGATTTAATGTTTGAGATTCGCAATTCCTGACTTCCGACTTCCGGTTTCTATCTTCCACTCACCGTTCACCGTTCACCGTTCCCACTTAATTTTAATCTTTCCTGCACCGCATTAAACACCGTCTCGGTCGGGATGTCGAGACAAATCCAGTTCGAGCAGGCGCGGCGGTGACAGTTGATGCGGCAGGCGATGTCGGTGCGTTCGACGCAGATGTCCGACGGGTTCGGGCTGCCGTTGCGCCGCCATTCGGTCGGACCGTAGATGCCGACGACGGGCGCGTTGGCGGCGATTGCCAGAAACGTCGGTCCGGTGTCGCCGCCGACGTAGATTTTGGCGTTTTTGGCTAATTCGTAAAAGCCTTTGAGCGTCGGCTGCGCGAGCAAAGTTTTGCCCGAACGTGAATTTTGCAGAACTTTCTCGGCTAATTCCTTTTCGTTCGGTGCAGTCGTGATGACGGAAATCAAGCCGTTTTCCTCCCACAGTTTATCCGCCAGTTGACCGAACTTTTCCGCGCTCCAGAGTTTCGTCGTCCAGCCGCCCGCCGGATTGAGAATCGCGTAATCTGCGCCGGTTTGCGCGGTGATTTTCGCGGCTTCGAGCCGGTGCGCGGCATTCGTGTAAATCGGATATTCGTAATTTTCGGTTGGGATTTCGATGTGTAGAGCCTTTGCCGCGAGCGACAAATTTTTGCTGACGATGTTGATTTCGTCGGAAACTTCAAAGGTTTTAGTTAATAAGAAACGGCTTGCCGGTTCGCGCAAACTCGCTTTGTCGAAACCGTAACGCCTTCGTGCGCCGGAGATTTTGGCAATCGCGGCGGATTTAAAAAGTCCCTGAAAATCGAGCGCGATGTCGAATTTATGTCGGCGCAGTTCGCTGAATTGTTTTTTGGCTTCGGGCAGAATATCGCCGAAAATTTTCCCGACGCGCAGCGACCGCGTATCCATTTCGATTAAATTATCAATCAATATATTTTCGCGCAGAATCTCCGCCGAACGCCGCTCGACCGCCCACGAAATTTCCGCGTCGGGCAATGCCCGCCGAATCGCCGCCAGCGTCGGCAGCGCGTGAACGATGTCGCCGATACTGCTCAATTTAACAATCAAAATCCGCATCGCGTTTACAAGGATAAAGGATAAAAGATAAAGGATAAAGTATCGTTTTTAAGTTGCGGGACAAACGATTACGCTATCTAATGACAAATTTTGCTGCTGCAATTAAATTATTAAAACTTGTGGAAATATGACAGCGAAATGAGTTATCCTGTAAATAGGTTTGCTGCGGAATTGGTTGATTCCGGTTTTCCCCGTCTATGAAACAATCGAAGCGTTTACAACGTGATTTGCGTCCGGCGTTGGTATTTTTGACCGGAGATTTGCTCGCCGTGCCGATTCCGCTCGAACGCGAAGCGGTGATTTTAGGTCGTGCGCTCGAAGCCGACGTGCGCGTCAACGATGCCAAAATATCGCGTCAGCATACGGTTGTGACGACCGTTTTGAACGAAGAAACCAAAGAGACCGAATATATTCTGACCGATCTCGATTCGCGCAACGGGACGTTTTTGAACGGCGAAAAAATTAAACGCGAAGTTTTGCAGAACGGCGATAAGATCGCTATCGGCGAACAGATTATGCGGTTCGATTTGCTCGACGAAATTGACCGCGAATATCAGCAGCAGATTCGCCGTCTGGTTTCGCACGACGATTTGACCGGATTATTGTCGAGCCGTTCCTTCTTTTCCGAACTGCGACGCGAAGTCGCCCGCGCCGCCGCTGACGGCGATTCGTTTTGCGTGGTGATGATGGACATTGATTTTTTTAAAAAAGTCAACGACACTTACGGGCATCTGACGGGCAGCAAAACGCTCGAAGAAATCGGCGTGTGTATCACGCAAAATCTTCGCAGCGGCGATGTTGCGGCGCGTTTCGGCGGCGAAGAATTTGCCGCGTTTCTGCTCGATGCGGAAATCGGGCAGGCACTCGTCGCGGCGGAAAGAATCCGTTCGAGTATCGAAGCGTTCGAGTTCAGTATTATCCGGCGCGGCAAACCGTCGGACACGCATCGCATCACGATCAGCCTCGGCGTATCACGTTTTCCGCAGGATTCGACCGATCCCATCGAACTGGTCGAAATGGCTGATTCCGCGCTCTACCGCGCCAAACGCGAAGGCAGAAACCGCGTCTGCAGCTATTGCGACACGCAGCCCGAAGACATCAAAAAACCTCTGCCCGAAAGACGCGACTAGATTTTGCAACTTTTTTCGACAAAATTCGTGAAAGACAAGTGTTTGATTTCGTGCTAAAATTTGCGTTTGCATCTTATCGCACGAAGTTTTCATCTATTTTTTTACCGTTCAAAAATAAATTTCGCATCCGAATTTTTGAAAAAGTTTTTGTTTTATAAATCGTGATTACCAAATTAAATCTTGCCACCAAACCTTTCCGCAACCGCAATCTGCCGTATATTCTCGCGGTTTTGCTGCTCGCCGGTGCGGTTGCCGGCGCGGTTTTGTGCTTTGCCAATCTGCGCGATGTCAATTCGACCAACGAAATCGTCAAAAGCGATATTCAGACGATGTCGGCGGAAGTGGCGCGGCTCAAAGGCGAAGGCGAAAAGGTTCAGCAGAATCTCACGCCCGAACAACGCGCTTTGCTGATCGCTTCGCACAAACTCGTCGCTAATAAAACCTTCGGCTGGTCGCGCCTGTTCGCCGATCTCGAAGGCGTAATGCCGGGTGATGTGAGCGCATCGCGCATCAGCATCGAGAATGTCTATAAAGAAGAAAATCGCACCAAAGCCGCGCTCGAATTCGCCGTTTTGAGCCGCGATTCGGCGAGCGTTCTCAATATGATCGAACGTATGAACGGTTCGGGAATCTTTCAGGCGGAACTGCGCGGACAGGATTTGCAGAAAAACGACCATTTTACTTTCACCGAATATACTCTGCGGCTGATTTATACGCCGACTTACGGCTACGCGCCCGTCGTCCCGACGACCGACATCGCGCAGGGAGACACTCAATAATGAACGAACCGAACGAAATTATCGAAACGCCTGAGAAGCCGAACAAAGCGGAAGAGACGACGATTCACGTCAACGATTACGGCGCAACGCCCGATTCGACCGTTGTCGTCGAAGAAGCCGACCGCACGGTTTTGCTGACCAAAGACGAAACGATCATCATTCCGAAAACCGAGAACTTTGATCTCGCGCCGAAAAATCGTCCGCGCAAAGTTTACGGCGGAATGTGGGGAATTACTGAAAAAGCGACGGTTGCGGTGGCGATGCTGGCGGTTTTGACGACCATTTTATTGTTTGTTTTCCTCGTCCTACCGGCGAAAAACGATCTCGAAAAAAATCGTGCCGAACGCGACCGCCTGGAAGCGGAACTGGCGCGTTCAAAATCGAAATACGGCGACATCACTTCGACCGAACAGGGCGTGGCGACGCTGATTTCGAGCGTTGACGATTTTGAGACGAGATTTCTGCCGGTTGCGACCAACGGCAGAAACGCGCTGTATCAACGACTTAACGGTTTGATCGGAGCATACGGTTTGGTCAACACGACCGGACCCGATTACGCGCCGCTCGATGTTTCCGCCGATTCACAATCGTCCGGCGACGCGACCGGCAAAGCCAAATATCAGAGCATTTTTCCCGGCGTTTATGTGACGATGACGGTCGAAGGTTCGTATCAGAATCTGCGCCGATTTATCCGCGAAGTCGAAACGAGCCAGCAGTTTGTCGTTATCAGCACGGTCGAACTCGAACCGACGGAAACCAAAGCCAAAGACGATCGGCAGCAGACGACGGTCACGCGTATCCAGCCAAACGCCGTCGTGCCGGTTCAGCCGAATCAAGGCATTCAATACAACCCGAATAATCAGTTTAATCAGATTCCGCCGAATAATCCGATTGGGGGCGGACAGGTTATTCAAAATCCGCCGCCGTTTCAGGGCGAAGTTCAGCCGCAATTTCCGAATCAGACGAAATTACAGCCGACGATTACGACGACAACCGGAACCGTGACCAAAGCACCGCGCGGCAAAACGCATGGCGAAACGGTCAGTCTGCATCTGGAAATGGCGGCATATTTCCGCCGTCCGAATTTTGTGCCGCTCGTGCCTGAAACGACTGTCGCGCCATAGATTTTTATTCAGAAGTTTTAAGAAATAATGAACCCGTTTGCAGGTAAAACACCAACCGAAAGAAACAAGATCATCGCGGCAATCGTCCTCGGCGTGATGTCGGTTTTCGCGCTCTGGATGGCGTTTGGCGGCAGTATTTTCAGCCGCAAACCGACCGTCACCGTTTCGGTTTCGCCGACACCGAAAACCAACGCTTCGCCGAACGCCAATCTCGAACCCGTGACGATGCCGAACGAACAGGAAATTGATTCGCAATACGCAGGCGTTCCGGTCAGCTATTCACCGTTCTTTTTCGCCGCGCCGGATGCGGGCAGAAATATCTTCGCCTTTTACGAACCGCCGCCGCCAACGCCGTATGTTGCGCCGGTGATCGTGCCGAAAACGCCTGCGCCGCCGACACCTTTCCCGACTGCGCCGCCGCCGATTCCGACACCGATACCGGAATTTCTTATCAGTTTTGTCCAGCCGCAGACGGTTTATTCCGGCTCGAAAGGTTTCCGCATCGAGGTCAGCGGCGATAAATTTACGCCCGATTCGGTGATTTTCTTTAACGGTTCACAGCTTCCGACGACGTTTGTCAGTCCGCAAAGACTGACCGCCGATGTTCCCGCCAACTTTATCGCCGGTGAAGGAAATCGCGTCGTGACGGTGCAAACGCCGGACGGCAAACTTTTCTCGAACACCGTGCAGTTGATCGTGCAAACCGCGCCGCGCCCGAATTTTCAGTATATCGGAATGATTTCGCGCCGCCACAGCAACAACGACACGGCATATTTTCAGGAACAGGGCAAATCAACGCCGCCGGTCAGCGCACGGCTCAATGATGCCGTCGGCGGACGTTTCCGCGTCGTCAGCATCGCGTCAAACGAAACCGTTCTCGAAGATTCGACGCTCGGTTTTCGTTACAAACTGCCGCTGTTCCGTCCCGCGCCGGGTCAAACCGTGCCGGGTGTCAACGGCGGAGGTTTTCAACCGCCGAATCAATATCAGCAGAATGTTCCCGGCATCAATCCCGGACAAATTTATCAGCCGCCGCAGCAACCGCCGCCGCCGGATGTGGATGACAACGACGATGGGAATAACTAAAAGTTCAAAGTTCAAAGTTCAAGGTTCAAAGTCAGGATTTGAGATTGAGGATTCGAGATTTCAAAATTCGACATCAAAAGCCGAAAACCAAAAACCAAAAACCAAAAACCAGCAGGGAATAACTTTGATCGCGGTGATGGCGGTGATGACTTTGTTTGCCATTTCGCTGCTCGCGGTCGCGCCTTCGGTGCAGCAGGAAGTGCAGCGCGAAAAGGAACTCGAACAGATTAGGCGCGGCGAGGAAATTGCCGACGCGGTTCGTCAGTATGTCGTGTATTATCAGGGCAGAAAACTGCCGAATTCGATGGATGATCTGCTCGAAGGTTTGCCGCAGGGAACGAAAAAAAGAATGATTCTGCGCCCGTCGGCGGCGGTTGATCCACTTAGTGAAGACGGCAAATGGTCGCTCGTGCCGATTAATAAAATGAAAAATTTCGCCCGCCGCGTCCAGACCTATAACGGCGGTTTACTGCCTTCGTCCGAACCTCTGCCGCAAAATATTACCAATCAAATCGGTTATCTGATCGTCAACGTCAATTCGGGAACCGAAAGCGAGGTTTCGGGCGCGGCGGATGAAACCGACGCGGAAACATTTTCGACCGAAAACACGCCGTTTATCGGTGTCGTCAGCCAGAGTCAAAGCAAATCAATTCTCACTTATTACGGAATCGAAAATCATTCAAAATGGGTTTTCACGCCGCTCTTTCGCGGTTCGGGCGTGGTCGGCGCAGGCGGCGGCGCGGGCGGCGGGACGAATCGTGCGCCTGCCCCGACTCCGAACGTCGAGCAACAATCGAAAGAAGATAATTAGAAAGAGAAAGAATTTCCAGATAAGAATTTTGCCCGCGAAACATCCGAAACAAACGAAAAAAAGAAACACAATCAGTTGATTTCAAGTCGGTTTTGGAAAACAATTCGGCAATCAATTCTAAACCACCGGATTGTTTTTCCTGAATTGATGTCATCTATCTCAGGCAAACAAATCGTCTTTCGGCAATTCTTCCGGTTGACTGTTATTGCCGGTTTCTCCATTTGCCGTTTCGGAATTCTGCACGATAATTGAACCCGGCGGATAAAGTTCGATGTTTCCTTCCGAGAGAGCTTTTTTAACGGCGGTCGCCACATCATCGAAAACTGAAAGCGGACGATCTTTGTCGGTGTTGATCCAAAAATAAATCGAAATTTTTACGCCTTCCGACGACAAATCGGTGACGACGACGCTCGGTTTCGGTTCGTTGACGACACCTTGGGCTTTTTGCAGAACTTCGGCGATAGTTGCTTTTGCCTGTCCGATGTCGTCGTTATAGCCGATGCTGATTTTCAAAATCATCCGTCTTTCCGCGCCCGCGCCGCGAATCGTCAGCGCATTTGAATACATATCGCCGTTCGGAATTAAAATTAATTCGCCGTCGTCTTTTCGCAGATTCGTCGCGCGAACGCCGATGTATTCGACTTTGCCCTGATTTTCCTTGAGAAAAATATAATCGCCGATCTTAAACGGCTGCTGCCACAAAATCAACACGCCCGACAGCAAATTGTTGAGAATATCTTTAGTCGCAAAACCGATAATAAACGAAGTAAATCCGAGCGTCGCAATTAAATCGGCAAATTTAAACGACGGGATCATCACCGTAAACATCGTGAAAATACCGAGAATCGTGATGAACACGACGATCAAACGACTGATTAAAATTCGCAGACGATTGTCGAGATGCGTTCGGGTCGAAGTTGCCAAAAAAATGCTTTTTAAAATCTTGGCGAGCAGCCAAAAGACACCTAAAACCAAAATCCCGGCGACAATTTTCGGCAGCGCGTCAACGATGGAAACAACCAGATTGTTAACCGAATCCCAAGCGACGGTTTTGATCTCCGCCGCGTTTTCGATGACGCGGGTTGAAACATTTGAATGACTGTTGGAAATATCAGTATTGCTGTTTTGTAGATACATAATCAAGATAATTAAACTAAACGTAACATAAAGTGATGTTTCGATTGGCTTAATTGTTGTTTGGAGATTATATTTCTTTTAATTCAAATTTAATATGAGCGAATCTTTTTGACCGTCGGCACTTTTTCGATAGTTCGCCATTATACCCTAAACACGTTATAATTTTGTCTGTTCGGCAAACGCCGCGTATAATAATATGAAAGAAAAGCAGACGGGCAAAGCGCAGCTTGAAAAACGCCGCGACGAAATTAATACTCAATTAAACCGCGTCAACAAAGATTTACAGTTTGAACTCGAACGCAATCCCGAAGATCAGGCGATTCAGCTTGAACAGGACGAAGTTTCAACGACGATGGAAATAAATCTGCGGCGCGAACTCGAAGAAATCGAAGATAAATTATCGGATTTTGATAAAAACAAACATTGATTAAGCGTTTCTAATTTTTAGAATATCTCCAAGCGTAGAAAGTTCGGAAAAGAATTTTCTACGCTTAAATTTTTCATTTAAACAAATGCCGAATAACCGTTACAGCCTAAACGATGAATCTGATGCCGCTAGTTACGTCGTCGTTTTTTCGTTGATTCTTCTGCATTTACTGGTTGTTGTGCCGCTCGGTTGTCTGATCAATATTTGGACTGACGAAGGTTCGACGCTTTACACGACGGGTTTCGGTATCGCTCACGCGCTGCAAAATGCGCTGGCGGACGAAAAACAGGCTCCACTTTATTTTTGGGTTTTGAGTTTATGGCGCGAAGCCGATCATTCGATCTTTTTTGCGCGGGTTTTTTCGATGATTTGCTCGTGCGTTTCGATCAAGATTTTCTACGATCTGGCGCGGCGTGTTTTATACGATAAAAATGCTATTTACGCCGCCGTATTTTTCGCCGTTCACCCTTATTTAATCTGGGCGAGCCTCGAAATTCGCGTTTATGCGCCGGTCATTCTGCTCGTCGTTTGGTTTCTCAAATTGTTCGATAACCTGTATTTCAAAGACGATTCGCCACGCCGGAGAAATTTTTCAACGAGCAGATTCAATTTTTCGTATATTTGGCTGACGCTTGCTGCGATCATCGCGCTTTACACCAATTATTATCTCGGTTTCCTGCTCGTCGGCTGTTTTGCCGCACTCGTTATCACGGGCAAATTGCGCGAAGCGGTAAATTATCTGGCGCAGATGTTTTTCGCCGGACTCGCTTTTTTGCCGCTCGTGCTGACGATTAAAAATCAGTTGGCGGCAAACACACGCCGCTTTCAGGCGGAACAATCAATCGGCGAAGCATTACGAATCTTATGGAATTTGCTGCTTAATTTTATTTTGCCGACCGAAATTTTCCCGGACGAGACATCGA
Source organism: Pyrinomonadaceae bacterium (assembly GCA_965247235.1). Lineage (GTDB taxonomy): Bacteria > Acidobacteriota > Blastocatellia > Pyrinomonadales > Pyrinomonadaceae. The sequence continues at coordinate 2,516,600 of OZ252004.1, read as the reverse complement.
GTTATATTTCATTTTTCCGGCTCTGGCTGGTTCGCGCGGCAATCGCGGCAGTCGTTTTTCTGTTCATTAAAAACCGGCGGCTGTTCGATCAGGCGACTCTGATTTACGGGACGATTTCCGCCGTGATTATTCTGTTTTTGCTCGCGGCGTATTATTTGATCGGCGGAGATTACGTCAGCGCACGTCACGCCGCCGTTTTGTTTGCGCCGTTCGTTTTGTTGATTGCGCTGCTTTGTCAGGAACTTTTCAAATCGAATTATGAAACCGCCAAATCGCAATCCGTGCGGGGATTTTTTGGAGTTTCAACGGCGATTTTGTGTTTGATATTTTTCGTTTACGCCGTTTTCGCGCTCTATCCGAATTTCGCCAAGCGCGGTGATTGGCAGCGCGTCGCTGCCTTTGTCGAGCAGAATGAAAAGCCGAATCAACCGTTGATCGTTTTCACCACTTTCGACGCGCTCGCGCTGATTTCGAGTTATCACGGTGTCAACCGGATTTTGCCCAACGAAAAATACTTCGATTTCGACCTCGAAGCCGAAGCGGGAAGTGCGGACAGTTGGAAAAAGCAGACGGAGTTCGTTATCTCCAAAATTCCGCCCGCCGCGCTCGAGATTTGGCTTTTGACCGATGATAAATGTTCGATCAAAGATTCCTGTGCGCCTTTGGAAAATTTCATCGCGGCGAACTACACTGTCATTGAACAAAAAGAATTTTACGAAGAAACGGTTCGTCTATTAAGGAAAAAATAAAATGATTGAAGAAAAAGACCCGAAAATAATCAGCGAAACGCCCGTCAGATGCGGCGAATGCGACCGCGAAATGGAACATTATAACGTCTTCGTTAATTCGACCAACGAAGAAAAAACCGTCTGTTGGGAATGTCTCCAGCGCGAAGAAAAAGGCTTTAACACCAAACGCACTTTCAGCCGCAGTTCGAGAACCGGCATCATACCGAGATAATTAAAAATTAAAAATTAAAAATGGGGAATTAAAAATTTAGTTTTCAGTGTATTCAAAAGCTGATTTCCATCTTTTAATTTTTAATTTTTAATTTTTAACTCAAAAAAAATGTCTGTCAGAAAAATTACCGAATATCCTGAAAAAGTTCTCGCCGAAGTCGGCAAGCCGGTTGAAAAATTTGACGCGGAACTCGCCGAACTCTGCGCGGAAATGTATGAAACGATGTATGATGCCGACGGCGTTGGGCTTGCCGCGCAGCAGATCGGTTTGAATCTGCGCCTGTTCGTGATGGATTGCGAAGGCGTTAAATTAATCGCCGCCAACCCGCAAATCATTCACACCGAAGGTGAACAGAGCGGTCAGGAAGGCTGTCTGTCGGTCGGCAAATTCCCGGCGGTCGTCGTCCGCGCGGCAAAAGTGCGGCTTAAGGCGCAAAACGAACACGGCGAATGGTTCGAGCGCGAAGCCGAAGGCTACGCCGCGCGATGTTTTCTGCACGAAACCGATCACTGCGACGGCAAATTATTTATAGATCACCTGCCGAAAATGCGCCGCGAAATGGTTGTCAAACGATTTTTGAAGGAAAAACGCCGCAAATAATCGAAATAAAATGCGCGAAGAATTTATCGAAGCGATCAAAATTAATCAACCCGCATTCGGGCAAAATATTCCCGACGAAAAAATTGCCGCGCTTGCCGATTATTACGAATTCGTCTGCAAACACAACGAAATTCTGCATCTGGTCGCGCCCGCTTCAGTCGAAACTTTTGCCGTGCGGCACATTCTCGAATCGCTCACGCTGCTCGAATTTCTGCCCGCGAAAACAAAATTTGCCGATGTCGGCACGGGCGCGGGTTTGCCTTCGATGCCGTGCCTGATCGTCCGCGAAGATTTGCGCGGCGTTCTGATCGAATCGAAAGCCAAAAAAGTTAAATTTATCGAAGAATGCGCGGCGAGTTTGAATCTTGAAAACCGCGTCAAAATCATTAACAGACAATTTGAAGAAGCCGACAAAAATAACGCGCCGTTCATCACCTGCCGCGCTCTCGATAAATTTACCGACAAACTGCCGCGCCTTTTAAAATGGTCGGGCAAATCCAAACTGCTCTTTTTCGGCGGCAACAATCTGCGCGAAGCTCTGAGAAAAGAAAAATTAAGATTTACCGAAAAACTGATGCCGCTCTCCGAACAACGTTATTTGTTTGTCATTCAATAAAAACGCCGGAATTGTTAGCCGCAAAAAACGCAAAAGAAAAGTTTTTTCAAATTCTTTTTTTGCGTTTTTTGCGCTTTTTTGCGGCAACAAATTTTTTGATTAAGCCGAAGCATTGACCAGATTGCGGAGCATCGTTAAAATCTCGTCGCCGGGTTTTCCCCTGTATTTTCCGACTTTGACTTCGACGTTTTTGGCGTTGACGATTTTATCCAAAACCGTGTGCGAGATTTCGTAGGTTAAGGTTTCTTTGACCGAACCTTCGCGCTGGACGGCGCGTCGTTTGGCTTTGCCGATGTTAATTTTCTGTTTGTCGGCGAAGACGGTCATTTCATTTGCTTCGAGAAAATTAAAGTTGACGGATTCCGATTCGATGCCGACGAAATAAAAACTTTCTCTGCCTTTGGTGTCCGAATCGGCGTAAAAATAGCCTGCGCCGATGCCGACTTCGTGCGATTCGCCTTGGTCGAGCAACTGGAATTTGAGCAAAGGCGTGGCGACTACGCCGAACTTAAATTGCGGATTATAACCGACGAGCAAACCGCCGACGTTTTGAAAATCGGCGGGCATTTTCGCTTCGTCATTTGCTGCCCATATTTTCGCTTCGCTGTTTAATTTCGGACGCGCCGGAACTGCCGCTTTTTTATTTTTGGCTTCCGTTTCCGCAGTTTCCTGCGCTAATTTGGCGGCTTTTTCGGCGGCGATTAGTTCGTTTTGTCTGGCGATTTCAGCGCGTTCGGCGCGAATCTGCCACGATGGCTTGAGATCGGCAATTGACCAGACACCGAGCTTATCGGCTTTTGCCTGCGTTTCGTTCTGCTGATAAATCACGCTTCGTTCGTTATCCAAACCGTTTTGTTCCTCGGTATTATACCAAGCCGCGCCGTCACGAATCATCTGTTGGCTGACATCAACGCCGCCGACCGTCAGTTGTCCGACGGTTTTCGTCCCGATTAAACGATGCGCTTTGAAGACGATTTTTTGATCGAGCGCGATCTGTCGCAGATGATCTATGACCGTCTGATGCAATGGCTGATCCGTTTCGGGAACTTCGAGATATTGCAGTTCGGCGGTAAATTTACTGCCGGTCGAAACTAAAATAACGACCGTTTTGCCGTCCACGACATCAGTCACGCGACCGTAAATTTCGCTTTGCGCGAATGCCGGAAGACAAAAAATAACAGTGAGGAAAAGCAGACGAAATATGTTTTTCATAATCAAAAAAATTAAGCCTTACAACAAAAATAAATTCAAGTAAATGACCGGAGCGCGAATATTCTTGTTCGCGTGAGCATTCGCTTCGGATGCTCACGCGAAGTGAAATTATTTTAATCTCGGATAGCTAATCTTCGTTTGAGCGGCGCAAAGCCTTCGCTCACGCAAGCTGGCAGCATGCGCTCCGGTTGAGCTTCACCTGACTTCCAAGTCATATTCGCGCAGACGGCGATAGAGCGTCGAGGATGAAATGCCGAGCAGTTCGGCGGTTTTGCCGCGATGCCAGCCGGTTTTTTCGAGAGCGTTGATGATCTGCTGTTTTTCGACATCGCGCAGAGCGGTCGGCGACGGCACGTTTTGAAATGTGTTGGCGACGTTCGCCTGCGGTTCGTGAAACGCAAACGAAACGGTCGGTTCGTTGGCTTTATAGATGACTTCGGGCGGCAGTTCGCGCGTGGTGATTCTGCCGTTATCGGCGAGCAAAACGGCGCGTTCGAGACAATTTCTAAGCTGCCGGACGTTGCCCGTCCAGGTGTATGAACAGAGCGCGTCAATCGTCTGCGGCATCAGTTCGGGCGCGTTCGGTCCGGCGATTTTCATCAACAGATGGCGGGCGAGCGGTTCGATGTCTTCGCGGCGTTCGCGGAGCGGCGGAATGTGAATTTCAAAACTGTTGATGCGGTAAAGCAGATCGGCGCGGAAAATTCCTTCGGCGACAGATTTTTCCTTGCTGCGGTTGGTTGCCGCGACAAGCCGCACATCAACGTCAACTTTTTTCACGCCGCCGACGCGGAAAAACGAACGTGTTTCGAGTGCGCGAAGCAGTTTCGACTGCAACTGCGCGGGCATTTCCATCACTTCGTCGAGAAAAATCGTGCCGCCGTCGGCGATTTCAAACAGTCCGAGTTTGCGGTTGCGTGCGCCGGAAAACGCGCCGGCTTCGTGTCCGAAAAGTTCGGATTCGAGCAGCGAATCCTGCAAGGCGGCGCAATTTAAGTCAATAAAAGTTTTCGTGCTGCGGCGGCTCAGACGGTGAATCGCCTGCGCGATCAATTCCTTGCCCGTGCCGGATTCGCCGGTAATCAGCACGGACGTATCGGACGGCGCAGAGCGTTGGACAAGCCGTAAAACTTCCTTCATCTGCGCGGATTCGGCGATGATTTCGGGCAGCGAATTGTTCGAGCGTTCGAGCTGTGCGCGAAGCCTCTGATTATCAATTTTAAGCTGTTGTTTTTCCGCCGACTGCGTGACGAGCGCGGCGAGTTCGGTGATGCGATACGGTTTGGTGAGGTAATCATACGCGCCGAGTTTCATCGCTTCGATGGCGGATTCGACCGTGCCTTGTCCGGTCAGCATAATCACTTCGGGCGGATTTTGCGATTTTTCGCGCAGACGGCGGAGCAGCGAAATTCCGTCGAGACGCGGCATATTAATGTCGCACAGCAGGACATCGAAATCCTGTTCTTCGAGCAACGCCCAAGCCGCTTCGCCGTCGGCGGCGGTTTCCACCTCGTGACCCTGACGGCTCAATTCTTTCTGCACGATCAGGCGCAGATTTTTTTCGTCATCAACAACTAAAAGTTTTGCCATAATGTTTTTTGAAGTTTGCAGATAGTTTGCAGAGTTGAAGGGAAACAAAAACCCGGACAAATTTCTGAAACTCAGTCAACTTGCTGTCAACTTGCTGTCAACTTTCCGTCAACTTTTTCTAACCGGGAGAATGATCGAAAACGTCGTGCCTTTGCCGACGTTCGAGCGAACCGACAGTCTGCCGCCGTGTTCGGTGATGATGCCGTAGCAGACGGCTAATCCTAAACCCGTGCCTTTGCCGATTTCTTTGGTGGTGAAAAACGGCTCGAAAATCTTGGAAACATTTTCCGGCGGAATGCCGAATCCCGTGTCTTCGATCTCGACGACGACGCGCGTGGCTTGCGGAAAAGCGCGAAACGTCAATGTGCCGCCATCGGGCATCGCGTCAATCGCGTTGGTTGCGAGCGCGATCACGGCTTGCTGAATCTGTCCGCTGTCGGCGAAGATCGGTGTCAGACTGCCTGCGATCTCGAATCTGAATTTGATGTTTTCGCCGCGTTTTTGATGTGCGACGAGATTAGCCGAAGACCGCAGAATGTCGCCGACATCAATCAAATGCCGTTCGCCCATCCGCACGCGGCTGAAATCGAGCAAGCCGGTCGTAATTGATTTACAGCGAAAGGCTTCGGATTTTATCAAACCGAGATATTCGCGCAAATCTTCGACATCCGCCGACGCGCCGTAAACATTTTCTTCAACGCGCTGCTGCAACGCTTCGGCGCAGGCGGCAATCGTCGCTAAAGGATTATTGATCTCGTGAACCACGCCCGCCGCGAGCCGTCCGACGGCGGCAAGTTTTTCGGCGCGTCCGATAGCCTGAACCGCTTCGACGCGGACGGTGACATCTTCGCCGACCGTGATGACGTGCGAAACTTCGTTAGTTTCTTCGTCGCGCATCGGAACTTTGCTGACCAGCCAATATTTGGTCGAGCCGTCGCTGTCGGTCGTCTGCTGTTCGATGCGTTCGATTTGCCCGGTTTTAAAGGCGCGTTCAAATTCCTGTTTGAGCCGTCCCTGCGGATATTTCGCCAACACTTCAAAAACATTGCGTCCGATTGCCGAATCACGCGAAATCCCTTGAACGCCCGTTTCGCGGTGACGATTCCACGTCATAATGCGGTAATCGCGGTCAATCACATAGAGCGAAACCGGCAGCGCATCGAGAACCGATTCGGTAAATCGCCGGTGTTCTTCCTTCGCCTGATTGATCGAAGCGTTGATCGCCGTTTCATAATGCGCCGACAAACTGATGGACATTGCCGCCATCTGCGTCGCCGCGTCAACCAATCTCATTTTCGATGCGGAAAAGTAACTTTTTTCTTTAATGCCGACGATAATCGCGCCTTTGACTTCGCCGTTGATGTGCAGAGGCGAAATATATTCGGTTTCGTGCGAAATATTGCCGAGCAAAAATTCCTGCCTGTTTTCCTGTAAATAAGAGATTTGCGGCGGCAGCAGTTCGAGCCATTTTTCAAAGCGCGATCTGTCGAGATAATTTTCGGCTGTCCGACCGTTTTTCGCGGCTGCGCTGATTAAGCCGATGTTCCGAATTTCAACGATGACCGCGCAGATTTCGCAGTCGAGACAAGTCTGAATCGCCTCGGCAACGTGCATCGCCACTTTTTTCGGGTGAACCGTATGCCGCAGACCGCGACCGAGATCGGTGATGAATTTCAAATCGTGTGCCGAATCAAAATCCGCACCGCCGGACGGAAGCGGACGAAACACACTTTTAGTTTTGGCGGGCGTTGGCATCACGTTGTTAATAATTTTTGACAAACTCCCGACGGTTTCAGCCATCTGAGAGGAAGGATTTTACGAAGCGAAAGTGGGAAACTTTCTAACGTAATTAAATATGATTTTAACAGTTTTGTCAATGTTTAACTTTTATGGAAAGTTTGACAGCAGACGTTTGAATCAATCAAACTTGAAATTAAATTGAAAATGATTTTTAAGACCGGAAAAAATAAAAAGTTCTTTGCCGTTATCCTGATCGGTTTGTTTTCCGTCGCCGGGATTAAGGCACAGCAGGCTGAAGTCGTTGATAAAACGGTCGCTACGGTCAGCGACGGTGTGCGGCTCGAACTGATTACTTATTCGGATTTGATCTGGCAGCTCGCACTCGAACCCGACGTGACGATTGAAAAACCGAACTCCGACGATCTCAACCGCGCTTTACAGCTTATTATCAATCAAAGACTCTTCGCGCTCGAAGCCCAGCGTTTGCCGCGACTTGCGCCGAGCGATGCCGAAATCGAAACGGAAATCAAGCGCGTTTTGGCGTTGTTCCCGTCAACCGCCGAATTTGAAAGAAGACTTAACACCGTCGGTTTCAAATCAATCAAAGACGACAATTTTCAGCGAATGATGGCGCAGCGTGTCGCCATCGAAAAATATTTGGATTTTCGTTTTCGCTCGTTCGCCGTCATCACGCCCGACGATGAATCTAAATATTACCGCGATGTCTTCACGCCCGATTTTCGCCGTCGCTTTCCCGGACTTTTAATGCCGTCGCTCGATGAGAAAAGAGAAGAAATAAATCATCTGCTCGTCGAACAAAAAGTAGCGGACGAAATCCAGATTTTTCTCGACGAAGCCGAAAAACAAGATACTATCGTGATCCTCAGCAAGGTTTGATTTAATGCACCAGTTCAAAACGATTGCCGGCGTAAATCAGTTCATTGATGATTGATTGATAAGACAAATTTTCCTGACGATCTTCGAGCGAACGCTGCCGCAAAATTTCCCAATCTTCCTTCGGAACCTGTTTGAATGCTTCGACGACTGTCGGGTCAAACTGTGTTCCCGCACATTTTTCAAGTTCGGCTAAAGCCGTGCCGTAATCACAGCCTTTGCGATAAACGCGGTCGCTCGTCATCGCGTCAAAAGCGTCGGCAACCGCAAAAATCCGCGCCGTTATTTCAATATCTTCGCCGCGCAATCCATATGGATAACCGCTGCCGTCCCATTTTTCGTGATGCTGCGTGACGAGCCGCACCGCGCCATCGAGAAAAGTAATATTTCGCAAAATCTTTTGACCGTGCAGCGGATGCAGACGCATTTTTTCCCATTCTTCTTCGGTCAATTTGGCGGGTTTTCGTAAAATCGCATCGGGAACACCGATTTTGCCGATGTCGTGGAGCAGCGAGCCGAGTTCGAGATCGCGCATCGCCGCTCTGTCGAGACCGAGTTCACAGCCGAGCCGTAAACTGAACGTGACGACTCTTTCCGAATGCCCGAAAGTTTCCAAATCGCGCGTTTCGAGAGCCTGCACGAGAGCTTTAAGCGTTGTGCGGTAAGAGTTTTCGACTTCTTCGAGGGCTTTGTCCAATTCGGCGGTGCGTTCGGAAACAAGTTCTTCCAAATGCCATTGATAACGCGATTTAAGAGTTTGGAGTTCGTATTTTTCCGATGCGCGTTCAACTACGGCTTCGATCTTTTTGATGGAAAACGGTTTTTGAATGACCTCGAAAGCACCGGCGCGAAACGCTCTGACCGTGTTGCCGACGGCTTCATCTTCGCTGATGATAACGAGCGTCGAATGCGGCGAAATATCGTTTAAATGCGGCAGTAATTCGAGTCCGTTAAGTTTCTCAACGCCGGTCGGGACAATCACGACGGCATATTCTTTAGCCGTCAGCCTTTCCAAAGCCGACGAAATCGAATCAGCTTCGTCGCAGACAAATTTTTTGGCAAAATAGCCGGAAATCAATTTTTGCCGCGCTGAATTATAATCAACAACCAGCAAGTTTTTTTCGACGGAAAGATCGGTAAACATAAATTTTTATGAAGTCATCGTCAGTTGATTATGTTTCTGCCGGAAACCGGGGAATTTTTAAGTCAAAATGACTGACTAACAGAATTTATCATAACGCAAACAAATTTTACAAGAGTTATTTGTATCGAACGCAAAAAAATGAAAAATCTTTCCCTGAATCATTAAATAACGTCTTGACTGAGAGCGTTAAGAGTTTTATCATCTTAAATTCACGCCGGAGTGGCGAAATTGGTATACGCACCAGACTCAAAATCTGGCGGGCTTAACGCCCATGTCGGTTCGATTCCGACCTCCGGCACCAGAATTTCAGAAATGTCAGATTTTAAATGTCGGGAACGGAAACGGTTTCGACGCTCAAAATCCGGCATTTTTTTATGTTGATTTCCGACTTTAATTTTATTCTGCCTGAAGAATTGATCGCGCAAACGCCGCTCGAAAATCGGCAGGCTTCCCGGATGCTGGTCGCTGACCGCACGACGAAAACTCTGCGCGACGAGCATTTTGCAGATTTCGCTCGGTATTTCAGCGAAAATGATGTGTTGGTTCTCAATAACACGAAGGTTTTTCCGGCGCGGCTGACCGGCGAAAAAGAAACCGGCGCGAAGATCGAACTGTTTCTCGTGCGCGAGATCGAAAACGGAATCTGGGAAACGCTGGCGCGACCGACCAGACGTTTGAAGGAGAAGACCATCATTCGCATCAGCCAAGATTTATCGGGGGAAGTTTTGGAAAAAACGGCGGACGGGCATTGCGTCGTCAAATTAACGGCGGACGGCGAACTTAACGAAGTTTTGGATCGCGTCGGGCAAACGCCGCTGCCGCCGTATATTAAACGCAAAAAAGATGCGCTCGACCGCGACCGCGAGCGTTATCAAACTGTTTTCGCCAAAAATCGCGGAGCCATCGCCGCGCCGACCGCCGGACTTCATTTTACGCCGCAGATTTTGCAGCAAATCAGGGAAAAAGGCGCAACCGTCGCGGAAATTACGCTGCACGTCGGTTACGGAACTTTCGAGCCGGTGCGCGTCGAAGATTTGTCGGAGCATCAGGTTTTGCCGGAAAACTATGACATCAGCGGCGAAACTGTGGAAATTCTCAATCGCGCAAAAGCCGAAAATAAAAGAATTATCGCTGTCGGCACGACTACGACCCGTGCGCTCGAATCGAATCTGGCAAATCACGATAAATTCACGTCAGGCAAACAGACGGCGAATTTAACGATCACGCCGGGTTTTAATTTCAAAGCGACTGACGGAATGCTGACAAATTTCCATCTTCCGCAGTCGTCTCTGCTCGTTTTGGTTTCAACTTTCGGCGGTTACGAATTTATAATGGATGCATACCGTCACGCCGTCGCCTCCGAATATCGTTTTTACAGCTACGGCGATTGTATGTTTATTAGTTGACCGAGTTGACTGAGTTGACCGAGTTAAGAATTGAATAAGTCGCGCAAAGAAATTAATATAAAATTTATTTTTTAAGTTTTATCCAACCCGGTCAACTCGCCAAACTCAGTCAACTCACCAAACTTCCTATGGCAGTTTTACAGACAATCAAAAAATTTTTTGTTCCGGCGGCGGATGAACTGCCGGAGGTGATTGTGCCTGCGCTGCCGACGACTTATGAAGTTCGACTGCTGACGGAAAAGCATCTCAAAGAAGTTTTGGTTTTGAATCTGCGCTGTTTCAAAAACGGCGAAAACTATACGAAACATACCTTTAGTTATTTACTCGGCGAACCGAATACGCTTAGTTATCGCGCGGTAGCGGAAAACGGCGCGATGACGGGTTTTGTCTTCGTGATGGTCGGCGAACACGGCGCGGGACATCTGACGACAATCGGTGTTGCGCCCGAACATCGCCGTCGCGGTTTGGCGGAAAAGCTGCTCGCACGAGTCGAAGAAGCCTTGAAAATCCGCAGCATCGGCACGATTGTTTTAGAAGTCAGAGTAAGCAACACGGACGCGCAGAAACTTTATCAAAAGTGCGGTTTCACAGTCGCTCAAAGAATTTACAAATACTATAACAATGGCGAAGACTGCTTTTTGATGGTTAAATCTTTGGTGTGAATAGTGGATCGTAAATCGAACGACGAAGAACGAAAGAAGAAAGACAAAAGACTAACCTTGAACTTTAAACTTCCAAAAATTTATCCGATTACAGACGTTCGGTTTGCCAAAATTTCACACGCGGCGCAGGTCGAGAAGTTGATCGAAGGCGGCGCGACGCTGATCCAGTTGCGCGAAAAATATGCTTCGCCGCGCAGTTTTTATGTTGAAGCGGCGAAGGCGTTGGAAATTGCCCGACGGCACGATGTGAAAATTATTATCAATGACCGCGCGGACATTGCGCTTGCGCTCAAAGCCGACGGCGTGCATCTCGGTCAGGACGATCTGCCGCCCGCCGAAGCGCGTAAAATCTTGGGCGCGGACGCGATCATCGGTTTTTCAACTCACAACCCGGCGCAGGCGATTCGCGCGGCGGCGATGCCGATTGATTATCTGGCAATCGGTCCGGTTTTTACGACTTCGACCAAAGAAAATCCTGATGAAACGGTCGGCTTGAACGGTGTCGAAATTGTCCGCAACTCCGTCGGCGATTTTCCGCTCACGGCGATTGGCGGGATAAACTTTGAGAATTTTACGGAAGTTTTCAACGCCGGCGCAGATTCGGTTGCAATCATCAGCGATTTGCTCATCGAACCGGAAAAAATCGCGGAGAAATTTCGTGAATTTTTAATTTGAACCGGCAAATCCACAAACATTGTTTAGCCATATTAAAAATAAACTTGCATTTCAATTCAATTTAGCGTAAAAATAGAAATTGACGAAAAGTCGGTCTCCGGCTTTTCGATACGCTCAAAAAAAGTCTTTTCCTACCTATCCAACATTTTCCGAAGGGAGTTTCCAACCAAATGAGTTTGCTTGACGTAGCACCGATCATAGAACAAATGCTGCTTATTTCCGATAATGTCAGCGATTTGAATTTCTCGACCGGACAGAAACCGCAGGTCGAAATCAGCGGCAGTCTTTATACGGCTGCGCCGCTCGGTCTCGGCAGATTGAGCGGTTATCAAACCGAAATGATGGCGATGGCGATTTTGCGCGACAACGCCGAAGCCGCGCGTCAGCTTGCCAATAACGGCACGGCGGATTTGAGTTATGCGCTGCCGGGAAAATGCCGTTTTCGAGTTAATATTTTTCAGCAGCGCGGTTCATATTCAATCGTGATGCGCGTTATTCCGCACGAAATTCCGACCTTTGATTCGCTCAATATTCCGCCGCAGCTTAACGAAATCTGCGATATGCGAAACGGCATCGTGCTTTTGACCGGACCGACCGGATCGGGAAAAAGTTCGACGCTCGCCGCGATTATTGACCGCATTAACGAAGTCAAAAGCTATCACATCGTGACGATTGAAGACCCGATAGAATTTCTGCACAACCATAAAAAATGCACGATTAACCAACGCGAAGTCGGTTCGGACACGAAAGATTTTGCGTCTGCGCTTCGTGCCGCACTGCGGCAGGCTCCGAAGGTTATTCTCGTCGGCGAAATGCGCGATCTGGAAACGGCGGATATTGCTCTCGAAGCCGCCGAAACCGGGCATCTCGTGTTGTCAACGCTGCACACGATTGACGCGGCGAAAACGGTTGACCGCATCATCGGTTTGTATCCGAAAAACGAAGAAAAAATTATCCGCACACGCCTCGCACAGACCTTTCGATACATCGTTTCACAGCGTTTGATTCCGCGTGCCAGCGGCAAAGGTCGCGTCGCGGCGGTCGAGATTTTGAAATCTAATCAGCGCACACGCGATTACGTCGAACGCGGCGAAACCGAAGGTAAAACGCTGCTCGACGCAATGCGTGACGGTGAACTTGACGGAATGCAGGACTTTGACACGGTGATTCGCCGTTTGATCGAAGACGGCACGATTTCGCTCGAAGACGGTCTGTCATTTGCGACCAATCAAAATAATCTGCTGCTCCAATTAAAAGGTTTGTCTTCAACCGAAGATTACACCACGCCGCAACAACAGCCGACGCAATCGCCGATCACGATGCCGCCGCCGTCACCGCCGAGCAATTCGGTGCTGGATATGATTGAGTAGAAATTAAAAATTAAGAATTAAAAATTATCAGAGGCGTATTTTGTCTTTGACAGCAATTTTTACTTCCGGCTTCTGATCTTATACTTCTGATTTCTGACCACCGACTACCGACTACTGACTACCAACTACTATGATTATAAGCTGTGATAATTGTTCAGTTTCACTTCAACTCGACGAATCGAAAATTCCGAGCGGAAATTTTACCGTGCGCTGTCCGCGTTGTCAGAATATGATTCGCGTCCAGAAAGGCGCGGGCAACGGTTCGGCGACGGTTCAGCAGCTTCAGGCAAATAAACCTGCGCCCGAAGCCGAAGGCAGTCAACAGCCTGCCGCCAAAGAATCGGAAGTGCAGATCAACACTGCGCTTCGTTCGCTGCTTTCGGCATTGAAAACCGACAACAAAGTTTTCGACGCTGACGACGAAGACAGCGGAAAACCGCGCCGCATTTTGCTCTGTCTGGGACAACGCTGCGAAGAAGTGGCAAGATTACTGACGGCGGCGGGAAACCGCGTGTTCGTCGCGCAAACTCCGGCACAGGCAAACGAACGTCTGCGCGAAGGCAAGATCGAAGTGATGATATTTTCGCCCGATTTCGCGGCTGAATTCGGCGGCGCGGCGATTTTGCAGCAAAAAGCCAACGCGATGTATTCGTCGGAAAGACGCAGATTATTTCTCGTTTCGCTCGAAGAAACCGGCACGACGATGAACGCTCACGAAGCCTTTCTGCGAAATCTCAATTTAATCATCCACACCGGCGACATTCCTCAGCTTCCGCTCATCCTCAACCGCGCTCTGCGCGATTACAACGACCTTTATCATTACCTTAATCAGGCGTTGAGTTTGGAGGCAATTTAAATCAAGATTCAGTCAGAACCGCCTGCGTAAGCGGGCGATTTGAGTTTGAGTTTTCAAATCTTGATTTTCAATGCTTTACCGCCCGCTCACGCAGGCGGTTCTGACACGACCGCACATAAACTCCCGAATCTTAAACCTTCAATCTTGAATCTTGAATCCTAAGGCTTTTTCGTCGAATCAATCGTCGCATCTTTAACTTCGGTGGTGAATTTCCGGTAATTGTAAGATTTGATGACCTGATTAATGGTAATTCCTTTGACCAGCAAAACTCTCACCGACAGGTTGATGTCGGCGGTCGAAGGCAGCCAGACTTCGTCATTGACGCGCTCTTGTTCGATGACGAACGACGCGCCTTTTTTTAATTTGGCGACCAAACCGCCGCCGATTTTAAAGCTGTCAGCCAAAACTGCTTCGATGCGGACGGCTTCCTTGTCCTGCGCGTCAATCCACATTACGCCCGCCGTTTTGCCGAAGAATTTAATAATGCTCTTGGCGTTTTTGTAATCGAAATTCGGATTCGGCTCGAAATCGAAAACGATCACATCGCGCCCTCGAAAGCGTTCGCGGCGCGGATTTATCAAGTTTGAAGCCCGCAGCAGTTCGGCAATCGAAGTGCGTTCGTTTTCGTCGTTGTTCGGATTGTTATCGGCGGCTTTGGCTTCCTTTTTGGCGATTTGTTTGTCAACTTCGGCGACGGCTTGCTGCGCGTCTTCGTCGGCTTTTTTCTGCGCTTTTTCATTGAGCGGCTGACCGTTTTTTTCGATTTGACGCGCGATGCGGCGACCTTTGTAAAATGAGATTTGATACGTCGTAGATTCGGTTTCGCGCAAAATTCCGTTGCCGTCAAATTCGCGCCCGACACGTTTTTGAACGAACGAATAATTTTCCAGAATCGCATCTTTCTTGTCGGAATTCGCCTGTAATTCCAGCAAAAGTTTCGGAATATCCGGCAAAGGTTCGTTCGTCATCTGCGGAAAATCAAATTTCGTTTTAGCGATTTGCCCGTTAATTTTGACATCTTCGAGCTTGATTTGAAAAACGTCTTCGCCTTGTTTAAGTTCGATGGCGAAAGGAGTTTTGATATTATTGACGGCGCGATAATCACTCAAATCAATAGCTTTAATCGTTTCGCCAGCCGGGAATTCTTCGCGGAAGGGCAGATTGCTGACGGCATCGAAAAATATTTTGATCGCCGCGCCTTTCGGCGAAGTCAGCACGATGATTTTCGCCGGTTTGCCGTTTATGTTCGCTGTTCCGCCGGATGAAATTTTCGCTTTATCCTTTTTATAATCAAGCCACAGAGTATTGTAAAAATCGGCTTCGACGGCTAAATCGCGGCTTAAAACGCCGGTCAGCGTCTGCAAACCGTCACGCGAATCGCGCCGCCACGCCGATTTGCCGTTGAAACCGGTTTCGGTTTCGAGACCGTTCAAATCATAGCTTTCGTTGTAAAATGTCGGCTGCAAAGTCCGCGCCGAATATCGTCCGACCGCGCCGTCTTTGATGCGCGTGATCGTTCCGGTTGCCAAACGCGATTTGACCGCCTGCAAATTTTTCGCGCCGCCGAGAGCTTTTTCCGCCTGTTTCAAAATCTTTTCAGGCGATTGCGCCGACAAATTAAGCGACAAAGTAACGATCAGGAACAACAGAAAATTTATTTTCATAATTATTTTCGGCGCGTCGCCGACGGCAGCAAAAACAAGCCGAGCAGATAAAAAACGAGCGTAAAAAATTGTATATATCCCGTTCCGGCAGCGTATCGCGGCAAATCCAACGCCCATGTGAAGGCTTCCTGCGCCGGATTTTTTATTAATCCTTCAAACCAATTTTCACTCGACGGCGCGGTCAGATTCGTCAGCAAAAGATATTTGACGACGAACGCCAGCGCGAACATCGCGCCGAGACTTTTGATTAATTTTTTCGCGTCAAATTCGGCAAACAGATTATTCCAGAGCGTCCAGAAAAAACAGAAACCGACCACCCAAAAAGGCAGACCGCGTTCGGGCAAAAGCGCGTTAAAAACCTGCACCGACGCAGCAAACAGCGCAGTCAAAACGGCGGCATTAGCGATGTTTTTGACGATTGAAAAATCTTCCGAAAACCATTCGCCAAACTCGATCAAACGCGCCCGGAAAAATAAAACGAGCAGTGCCGCCGCAAAAATCAAACAAATAAGCGCAGGTCTCAAAAACAAAAAATCGTTCGTCCCGTCAGCCAAACGCAAACCGCCGAAGAGCGCGACCGAGAGGAAAACAAGCGGCGCAAAAATGTATAAAATCGCCGATTTTTGGCTTACTTTTTCAGGATTTTGGATTTTGGATTTTGGATTTTGGATTTTAAGCGCGGAATTTTGGTGAGTTTGAGCGATTTCTTCGTCGGTCGGCAAATCGAGCAGTTCGCCGTCAATGACAGAGAAATCATCGTCGGGAAACTCTATGATTTTTGCGGGCGAATGTTCGATTGTCGGCATTTTTTATTTCCTTTCGCGGAAAACTTTGAGCGGATTAAAATCTCCCGCCGTGATTTTCAAGCCTTCTTCAAATTCATTTTTCAATTCGGCAGACGTTTTCATCTGCAAATTTGCGTCGTCGGATTTGAAATTTTTGTCGAGCGCGGCGACCTGATTCGTTTGATCCAAACCTTGCTTAAACAGCGCATCGTCGTTATAAACTTTGCCGAAACCCTGACGATAAAACGAATAAGCGAGATAAAACTGTGTTTTCGCGTCGCGTTTTTCCGGGTCGGCGCGGGCAAAATCCGCGCGGGCGGCGACAAAATTATCGGCGCGAAATTCTTTCAGGGCTTCGTCGTATTTCGCCGCGTCAACCTGATATGTATCGGTCAAAACCTGCGCCGTCGTGGTCGCGCTTTCGATAGTTGACTGCGCTTTTGACGGCAGTTCAGCCAAATTTTTCGGCGCGGCGGCATATAGCCAAACAACGAATAGACCATAAACCGCCGTCAAAAAAATGCCGAGAATCTGGAGATATTTTTCCTTCATTGATAATATATGACCGTTCAAGTTTGGAAGACTCGTCTGCCGTTGTCAAATAGATTTCCGGCGATGCTTTTTAGTTGGCTTCTTGTTTTGAGAAAAGAGAATTTTAATCGTCGTCTTTTTCAGGATCGTAGATTTCGTAGCCGTGATTATCGTCGTAATAATAGCCTTTTTCGCGCTGATCTTTTGCCCAATTCGATTCGCTTTCAGGATTTTCAGGCGCAGTTGTTTCATCTTTTTCCGCTTCGTTTTTATCGTTCTTTTCAGGCATAATTCAATTAATCGTCAAAGCTGAAATTTAATTGTAAAACTATATGAAAAACAGAAATTATTTACTGACCTTCGGATTTATTTTAACTTCCGTTTTCTCAAACTATTTTGCGCCTGTTTCGTTCGCGCAGCAAACGGCACAGCCTGCGTCCGCCGCCGATAATGAATATCAGGTGGGCGGCGTTTTGTATATGCAGAAGGCGGCGGAATATCGTGCGCTGGCTTATCAGGCGTTTAATCTGGCGCATTGGCAGCTCGATGCCGATTTTGACAAGAAAAATTTCAAAAAACTGCCGAAAGCCGAACGTAAAATGCCGCGTGCCGTGATCGTGGACATTGACGAAACCGTATTGGACAATTCGCCGCAGCAAGCCGATTTAATCAAACGCCGTGCGCCTTTTAATTTGAACGATTGGTATGCGTGGGGCGAAAAACGCGCGGCGCGGGCGATTCCCGGCGCGGTTGATTTTTTGAATTACGCGGCTTCAAAAGGTGTCAAAGTTTTCTATATTTCCAACCGCGACGAAGTGCAGAAACAGGCGACGATTGATAATTTGAAAGCCGTCGGCTTCCCGGACGCGACCGCTGACACGGTGCGTCTGCGCCAGCCGAACGAAGTCGGCAAAGAATCGCGTCGGCAGGCAATCGCCGCGCAATATCGAATCGTGATGCTGCTCGGCGATAATCTCGACGATTTTTCCAACATCTTCGAGAAAAAATCCGTCGCCGACCGTTTCGGTGTCACCGATCAATCACGCGAAATGTTCGGCAAAAAATACATCGCTCTGCCGAACGCCATCTACGGAACGTGGGAAAACGCCATCTACGAATACGGACGCGGTTTAAGCGACGCTCAAAAGGCGGAGAAACGCGCTAATAATTTGATTTTGCCTTAATTTAACTATCAAGTGAGAACGCAAATGTGAAAGGACAAGTTTGGAAAAGAAATCAATATTCTTTCCCTAAACTCATTCTTTTTATATTGCCGTATCGTCGGTTTTTACTAATCGTTGGTCAATAACCAGATTGGCGAATTTTTTGGAACATCTTGCTTGCTTATTTCCTTTTCGACTAAAAAACAAATAATGCTGTCATCATTAGGTCTGCGGCAAATCAGCTCTATTCCTCTAATCTTTGAAGAAAGTGGTTCTCCACCTGCTCCAACTGTATAAATTTCAATTGAATTACCAAATTTGAAATCAACGAATTCGTCAGTTTTTTGTCCACAGATGACAAGACCGCGACCTCTGATCGAAAATGTATCTTCAACTATTAGAATTTTTGTTTTCATTTCAAATCAAAATTTTAATCACGCTATCTTCGACTGTCACTTGATAAGCCTCGATAGAACATTTTTTCTTTTTCGAGCATTCGCCGGTTTCCAAATCGAACCGCCAGCCGTGAAGTCTGCATTCGACTTCGCTTCCTTTGATTTTGCCGTCAACAAGCGGAACGCCTTTGTGCGGGCAGAAGTTTTCGACGGCGTAAAATTTCCCGTCGGCGTTAAAAAGCGCGACTTCCCTGTCTTTTTTGAGTTTGATTGTAATGCCGTGTCCTTCGGGAACGTCGCCCGTTTTTCCGGCTTCGACCAGTTTGCCCTTGCGTTTTGGCTTGTGTTTGTTTTCGTGTTTACCCATTGTCAATTTTGGATTTTAGATTTTGGATTTTGGATTAGCAAGCGAAAATTTATAAAAATCTTGCCGCTTGCTTTATTCTCACGAGTTAAAGAAAATAAAGTTATATTATAAATAGGTGAGGTTATCTGAATGAGCGAAACAAAATTTTCGGAGAACGCGCGGAAAAAGTGCCGCGAGATTATGACGAAAGACGTGCAGACGGCAAATCGTGAAATGACTCTGCAAGCAGTCGCCGTGTTGATGCGCGACGGCGATATGGGTTCGCTGCCAATCGTCGAAAACGGCAAGCTCGCAGGCATCGTGACCGACCGTGATGTTGTTATTCGCGCCGTTGCTGAAGGAAAAGACGCAAACACGCAGATCGGTGACGTGATGACGACCGACGTTTTTTCGGTCAAGGAAAACGATTTCGTTTTTGAAGCGATTCGCTTAATGGGCGACAAACAGGTGCGCCGCGTGCCGATTATCAACGACGCGGGCGAACTCGCCGGAATTATTGCGATGGCTGATGTCGCGCTCGAAACCGAAGACCAGAACGAAATCGCCGAAACGCTCGAAGAAATCTCCAGCGGCAAAGGCTTTTGGAAAAAGGGATGAGACAGTAAAAAGTTATCAGTTATCAAAAGAAATTTGCTCTTAATGATAACTGATCACTGATTACTGATAACTGATAACTGACTTATGGCAAAAGCGATTGATCGTTATTTTCACTTTTTGGCGGAGGCTAAAAAAGCCAAGCCTTCGGGCGGATTGTGGCTGCCGTCGGCGGACGTTTATCAAACGCCGGAAGGCTGGCTCGTCAAGGTCGAACTCGCGGGCGTTTCCGCCGAAGACATCGAGATTGATATTCAGGGCAATGTTTTATCGCTCGCAGGCTGTCGGCGCGACCGTTCGTGCGCGGTCGGCACGACGTTTCACCAAATGGAAATCACTTACAGCCGTTTTGAAAAAACCTTGAGTTTTCCCGCCTCAATCGAAGGCGCGAGCGTCGAACATAATTTCGACAACGGACTGCTGATTATACGTTTATGGAAAAGTGAAAAGAGTTGAAATAAAGGAGTTAGTATGAAATTTTTATTGGCGAGTTTATCGGTAATGGTTTTTTTATTTCCTGCTTTCGGGCAAACTTCTTCAGACAAATCAGACGTTTGCACGGATGAGGTGAGTAAAAATATTTCCAGTCGAGGAATAAAAATAGGTGCAAATATAAATGATGTATTTCTGCTTATTGCAGCAACTGAAGAAGAAAAAAATAAAAAAATATTTGAACATTCTTCAGATGAAAATATATATGGTTTTAGAATTTTTAGTATAGCACCGAACGGAAGTCCGTCAGTTGAAACCGAAAAGTTTGCCGGTATTGAAAATTATATGCTTTATTTTTTAGACGGTAAGCTGATTGGACTAAATATTGGTTACACAAAGCATACTTGGGAAGACAATGAAAAATTTACAACATTATTATCAGAAATATTTAATCTGCCGAAAACTAAAAATTGGCAATTAGACCCGAATGGATTGGCTCGAATACAATGTGGAAATTATTTAATCTATACACAATTAGTTAATAACAAAGGGATATTTAGCATTTTCGACGGACGAACTAAACAAATTTTAGATGACCGAAAGCGAAAAACGTCAAACGAACAATTTGAGAAAGATTTAAAGACATTCAAACCTTAAAAATATGGCTGAAGAAAATACACAGAATCCAGCGCAGAACATACAGACGGACGCGCCGCGACAGTTTGAAATGGCGGTTTTGCCGCTGCAAAATACCAATCTGTTTCCCGATACGGTCGTGCCGCTGGCGGTCGGGCGTGAGCGTTCGGTCAAGGCGGTCGAATCGGCGTTGGCAACGGAAGAAAAACTGATTGCCTGCGTGACGATTAAAACGCCGGAGATTAACGGCAGCGAGGCGAAACCGGTTGATTTATTTGAAATCGGAACGGTTGTCAACATCAAACGGATGATGAAAAACGACGACACTTTGCAGTTAATCGTGCAGGGCATCGAGCGCGTCAAAGTTTTATATTGGGCGCAGGAAGAACCGTTTTTGAAGGCGAAGGTCGAAGTCTTGCCCGAATTGAAAATCGTTGACAACGAAGAAGTCGAAGCCTTGAAACGCAATATTCAGGGAATGATTCAGCAGGCTCTGGCGTTCTTGCCGAACGTGCCGCCGGAGATTCGCAACGCGGTGATGGCGCAAAATGATGCCGTCCAATTGTCGTATTTTCTCGCGTCGGTGCTTGATTTGGGAGTCGAAACGGAACAGAAAATGCTCGAAGCAAATTCGACCGACGAACTGCTGATGCTGACGCACAGTGCGCTCGCCAAAGAACTCGAAATTATGCAGTTGCGCTCGAAAATCGCCACCGAAGCGCAGGGCGAAATGGATAAAGCGCAGCGCGATTATATTTTGCGGCAGCAAATGAAGGCGATTCAAAAAGAACTCGGCGAAGGTGATGAAGGCGGCGAAAAAGCCGAAGCCGAACAGCTTCGTGAACGGCTCGAAACCGCCGATCTGCCCGAAGAAATCCGCAAGGAAGCGGAACGCGAACTCAAGCGGATGGAACAGCTTCCGCAAGCCGCACCCGATTATCACGTTATCCGAACTTATTTGGAATACGTTTTAGAACTGCCTTGGAAAAAATCGAGCGAGGAAAAACTAGACTTAAACGAAGCGCAGAAAATTCTCGACGAAGACCATTACGGACTTGAAGATATAAAAAAACGAATTCTCGAATCGCTTGCGGTCATTAAATTAAGACCCGATTCAAAAAGTCCGATCATTCTTTTCGTCGGTCCGCCGGGAGTCGGCAAAACTTCGCTCGGAAAATCAATCGCGCGTGCTTTGGGACGTGAATTCGACCGAATTTCACTCGGCGGCGTGCGTGACGAAGCCGAACTGCGTGGACATCGCCGAACTTACGTCGGCGCGATGCCGGGAAGAATTATTCAAACTTTCCGGCGCGTCGGCGTTAATAATCCGGTGTTGATGCTCGACGAAATTGACAAGATGGGCAACGATTATCGCGGCGATCCGGCGGCGGCTTTGCTCGAAATTCTCGATCCGGCGCAAAACAGCACGTTCCGCGATCATTATCTCGATTTGCCGTTCGATTTGTCGAAGACGTTTTTTATTGCGACGGCGAATCAGTTGCAGCCGATTCCGCATCCGCTGCGCGACCGAATGGAAATCATTCAGCTTGCCGGTTATTCCGACCGCGAAAAACTGAATATCGCCAAAGAATATCTAATTCCGCGACAGGTCAAGGAAAACGGTTTGCATCCCGATCAAATCGAGATTACCGACGACGCGATCAATCTGCTGACGGCGCGATACACACGCGAAGCGGGCGTTCGACAGCTTGAAAGAACAGTCGGCAATCTCGCCCGAAAAGTCGCGTTAAGAGTCGCGCAGGGACAAACCGAAAAAGTGACGATTACGGCAAACGATGTCAAACCGTTTCTTGGTTCGCCCAGATTTTACCCCGAAGAATCGCGCAACGATCTGCCTGCCGGAGTTGCGACCGGAATGGCTTGGACGGAAATGGGCGGCGAGATTTTGTTTATCGAAGCGACGATGCTTCCCGGCGGCGGCGGTTTGACGCTGACCGGACAACTCGGCGAAGTGATGAAGGAATCGGCGCAGGCGGCGCGAAGTTACCTGTGGTCACACGCAACGGAATTCGGTATAAACCCCGAACTCATCAAACAAAACGGCATTCACGTTCACGTTCCGGCGGGCGCGATTCCGAAAGACGGACCGAGTGCCGGAGTAACGATGGCTTCGGCGATGGCTTCGCTCTACACGGGCAGAAAAGTTCGTTCGGATACTTCGATGACCGGCGAAATCACGCTTTCGGGCTTAGTTTTCCCCGTCGGCGGTGTCAAGGAAAAAATTCTCGCGGCGCATCGTGCAGGAATTCGGCGAATAATTTTGCCCGAACGCAACGAAGCCGACACGGAAGAAATTCCCGAAGACGTTCGCAAGGAATTGGAAATCATCCCGTCAAAATACATCAGCGACGTTCTGCAAGCGGCTTTGGAAACGGAAGCGACTGCGCCGAAAGTCGAAAGCTATGCGATTCACGAGGTCGAACCGCACGTCGAAGGAATGAACGAAGGTTTGATTGCCAAGGAAAAGTAGAAATTTAATTTAGGAAGTAATTGATCGAAAGACGCGAAACATCAATGTTTCGCGTCTTATTGCCGTGCGATTCGGCGAAAAAACTATTGTTTGACGAGAGTCTGTTGACCTGCTTTGTAAATTGAAATAAAATTTTAAAACCCGACCCCGATCACCAATCAAAATATTTTGCGCCGTTTCGATTATTTTCCCCTATAACAGTTGGA
Source organism: Pyrinomonadaceae bacterium (assembly GCA_965247235.1). GTDB lineage: Bacteria > Acidobacteriota > Blastocatellia > Pyrinomonadales > Pyrinomonadaceae. The sequence goes on along the minus strand of OZ252004.1, from coordinate 2,493,611 downwards.
AAAATAAAGAGAAATAGGTGTATGCTTATAAGTTAATGTTTGGGACGAAAGTCTTCTCTTCGGTTTGTTGCTCCGGCTTTTTTTAGAGAGCGGTCTGTTCCTGTCAAACAAATAATTTTTACAACTAAATTTATTACGGATTATTTAATATAAAATGGCATTTAAGTCTTTATTCAGTTTATTTTCGAGCGATTTGGCGATTGATCTCGGCACGGCGAATACTTTGGTTTATGCGAAAGGTCGCGGCATCGTCGTTTCCGAACCTTCAATCGTTGCAATTAATAAGATTACCAATCAGGTCGAAGCCGTCGGGCGCGACGCGAAAGAGATGCTCGGCAGAACGCCGGGAAATATCGTGGCGATTCGTCCGATGAAGGACGGCGTGATCGCCAATTTTGAAGTCACGGAGAAAATGTTGCAGCATTTTATCCGCAAGGCGCATAATGGCAAATCGTGGGTGCGTCCGCGCGTCGTCATCGGCATTCCGTCGGAAATTACGCAGGTCGAACGCCGCGCCGTCGAAGATTCGGCGTATCGCGCCAAGGCTTCGGAAGTTTATCTGGTCGAAGAAGCAATGGCGGCGGCAATCGGCGCGGGTTTGCCAATCACCGAACCGCACGGCAATATGGTGGTTGACATCGGCGGCGGCACGACCGATATTGCGGTTATTTCGCTGTCGGGAATTGTTTACAGCCGCGCCGTTCGCGTTGCCGGTAATGAGATGGACGAATCAATCACGCAGTTCATCAAACGCAAATACAATTTATTAATTGGTGAACGAACGGCGGAAGCGATTAAAATCGCGCTCGGTTCGGCGTTTCCGCTCGAAGAACCGCTTTCGATGGATGTGCGCGGTCGCAATTTAATCGAAGGCATTCCGAAAACCATTACTATCACCGACGAAGAAATCCGCGAAGCACTTTCAGACGCGGTTTCGACCATTATCAACGCCGTTCGCGTCGCACTCGAACGCACACCGCCCGAACTTTCCGCCGATATTGTCGAACGCGGCATCGTCTTGACCGGCGGCGGCGCACTGCTCAAAAATCTCGATAAACGCCTGATGATCGAAACCGGTTTGCCGGTCGTGATCGCCGACGATCCGCTTTCGTCGGTCGTTCTCGGCACAGGCAAAATGCTTTCGGACATCGAACTTCTGAAACGCGTCAGATGGGATAATTCATTAATGACAGGCGGCTAAAATGAAGGATGAGGGATGAGGGATGAGGAATGAGTTAAATCCATTTTATTCATCCCTCATCCTTCATCCTTCTGCCCTTAAACAGATGGCGGAGCGAACTCAAAAAGACGTTTGGAGATTGATGCCGTGGGTGATGGTTGCGCTGCTTTTGGGCAATTTTATCCTGATGGCTTTTGACGCGCGGGAAATAAATTCCGGTCAGCGAATCGTGCGCGTGTGGGCGCAGACGACGGCGGATTTCGTGCAGTCGCCGGTCACGACGCTTTCTGCCGGTGCGTCAAATTATTTCAGTTCGATCTCTAATCTGCGTTCGGCACAGAGCGAAAACGATCATCTCAAACAGCACGTTCAGGAACTCGAAGTTCAAATCAAGCAAAGCGAAGAACTGACTTCGGAAAATCAGCGGCTTAAAAGTCTGCTCGATTTGAAGGAATCCAGCAGTTACAAAGTTCTGACGGCGCAGATCATCGGACGCGATCCGTCGGTTTGGTTTGATTCTTCGATTATCAATCGCGGCAGTTTGGACGGCGTGAAATTGAATATGCCGGTCGTCACCGACGGCGGTTTGGTCGGGCGTGTCACGGCGGTCAGCCCTTTGACGGCGCAGGTTGATCTGATTACCAAAGACAAATCGGGTTTGGGCGGCGTAATCGGCGAAGTCGGCAATTCGAGCGCACTCGGCGTGATTGTCGGCACGAGCAAAAAAGAAACTCTGGAAATGCACTATGTTCCCGGCTCGGTCGAGGTTCAGGTCGGCGAACCGATTTACACTTCGGGACAGGACGGAATTTTTCCCGCCGGTTTGAAAGTCGGAGAAATCGTCGAAGTTCGCGCAGGTTCGGCAACCGTTTCGCAGCAGATATTTATTCAACCGACCGGCAAACTGAATTCGATGCAGGAAGTCGGCGTTTTGCTCTACGAACCGCCGCTGCGTCCCGCTTTTGAACAAAAATTGCCGAATGCGGTGAAGAAGTAAGTTCAAAGTTCAAGGTTCAAGGTTCAAAGTTCAAGGTTTAAGATGAGAAACCAGAAGTTAGAATTTAGAAATAACCCCAACCGAAACTTTGAAACTTAAACTTTGAACTTTGAACTATTTAAGAGATGGAAGGAGTTAAACTTACAATTGCGGTAATTGTCGCCGTTCTGCTTCAGTGGAGTCTTCGCAACGTCCACGAAACAATGGCGTTTGTTGATTTTCCGTTGATTATTATCGTCTATGCCGCGTTGCAGAGAAATGCCTTTAAATCGCTGCTGTTGGGAACGCTCGCGGGCATCGCGGTTGATGCTCTGAGCGGCGGTTTGTTGGGAGCGAACGGCTTTGCCAAAACGCTGGTCGCGTTTGCCGTTTCCGAACTGGCGCGGCGCGTCTATTTAGACAACCTTTTATTGCGAATTCCCGTCATAGCCGGTGCTTGTTTGGTCAATAATCTGGTATATTACGGCTTGCATTATCTGTTCGGGCAAACGCCTGCCGTTGATTTCGTTTCAACGACTGCGTATTCGGTGATCGGAACGACTATCGCCGGAACGCTGATTTACCTGATTTTTGAAAGACTTTCGAGCGATACGGTGACGCGCCGAAAACGCCGCAGCACCGAGATTTTCAAGTCGCGCCGCCAAACCAGAAGACGCAATCCGATTCGTTTGAGCAAGCGTTAAAGCCGGTGCGGAATAAAATTTTCTCCGAAAGATATGTAAATAGTTGACAGAAAGTTATCAGAGTTGCAGATAGTTGCAGATAGTTGAAAACAAAGAGTTAAAACAAAATCGAAAAACCTGAGAATCTTTTGTTGCCTGTTTGGTTATAGAGTAAAAGTCCCTTTTTGAAAACAATAATTTAATATTAATCCGGTGCAATTAACCGTATGAAAATCAACGATTACGCGCAAAATTTAGGTCTTCGAATCGGCACGATTCAGTTGGTCGCTTTTGTGATGCTGACGCTGCTCGGTGTGCGTTTGTATTATTTACAGATCGTGCGCGGCGATTATTACAACGAACGCGCCGAAAATCAACGCGTCAGGATGGTTCCGATTCCCGCGCCGCGCGGAGCGATTTTCGACCGCAACGGCAAACTGCTGGTTGATTCGCGCTCGACCTACAACGTCGTGATTTCCAACGAACCGATCAAAAATATAGATGTTTCCGGGCGCATTCCCGATTACGCCGGCGGTTTACAGATCGAACCGCAATACGTCGCCGAACGCCTGACGCTCATCAAGAAAAAAAGCAACGATTTTGAAGCGTTGGTGCTGAAAGAAAACGCCTCGATGCAGGACATCGTGTGGGTTGAATCGCACGAACTGGAATTCCCCGAACTGCGCGTCGAATTGCAGCCGCAGCGTCATTATCCATTGGGAACGACGCTCGCGCACGTTCTCGGTTACGTCGGCGAAATCAGCCCGAAGGAACTCGAAAAATCCGAAATGCAGGAGAAAAATCTCAAATCGGGCGACATTATCGGCAAAGGCGGACTCGAACAATATTACGACGAGTATCTGCGCGGCAAACCCGGTTATCGAAAGGTCATCGTGGACAGCCGCGGGCGCGTTCAAACCGAACTCGAAACCGTCCAGCCGCAAGCCGGACAGGATTTGGTGACGACGATTGATCTCGATCTGCAAAACGTCGCTGAACAGCAGCTGGCAAGTTCGTCGAGCAAACGCGGTGTCGTGCTTGTAATGGATCCGAACAACGGCGAGATGCTGGCGATGGCTTCCGCGCCTTCGTTCGATCCGAATATTTTCGTGCAGAGCGCATCTTCACCTGAAGGTCGCAAACAAATCGCCGCTTACTGGCAGGACGAATCACGTCCGCTTTATAATCGGGCGATTCAGGGACGTTATCCGGCGGGTTCGACATGGAAAATTCCCGAATCAATCGCGGGTCTGCAAAACGGCGCGATTACCGTCGAACATTCCAATGTTTTATGCGGCGGCGGCATCACTATCGGCAATAAGTTTACGCGCTGTATGGGCAGCCACGGTTCGCCGCCGCTCGATCTGGCGATTACCAAATCTTGCGACAGCTATTATTATCATTTAGCCTTGAAAATGGGCATTGATAATATAGTCAAAATGATCGAAGAATTCGACTACGACAAAAAATCGGGCATTGATCTGCCGAATGAAAAGATTCCGCAAACGCCGAAATCATTTATGTCATACATCGAAAAAACTGAAGGCAAATGGAGTGACATCCGCACGGTTTACGCTTCAATCGGTCAGGATACGGTGGTCGTGACACCGATTTCGATGCTGCGGGCGATTGCCAGCGTCGGCGTTCATGGGCAGATGTTCGTGCCGCATTTCCTGAAAGAATTCAGAGCTATCGGTGCGGTCGGCAAAGAAGGCGATAAAGATTATGTGCCGGAACGCGAAAGTTTCGGTTTTCAGCATCCTGAACCGAAAATTATTCCGATGACGCAAGCGCAGAATGATTTGATTTTGCGGGGAATGTGGGGCGTAGTGCAGAGCAGCGGAACGGCGGCTTCGGTGAGAATGCCGGGTTGGGAAATCGCGGGCAAAACCGGCACGGCGCAGGTCGCATCGCTCGGCAAAGATAAAGGAAAACTGAAAGATCACGCCTGGTTTATAAGTTTTGCGCCTGCCTACAAACCCGAACTGGCGGTTTTGGCGTTAATCGAAAACGCCGGTTTCGGCGCGGCAAACGCCGGTCCGGCGGCAAAAGGTATTTACGTAGCATACTTACAAAAAAGAGTCGGCGACGCGCCGATGACAAAGGCAATGGCGGGAAAATGATAAAACAGTTATCAGTGAACAGTTATCAGTTAACAAAAGATGTTAGCAACCGATAACCGTTCACTGATAACTGATAACTGTTCACTGATAACTGATAACTGTCTTATGGCTGCAATTCTTGAAAAACACGATCTGAGAGATTTCGACTGGCTAACGACCGTGCTGGCGATAGCGATTGTTTCGTTCGGTGTCTGGCAGATTTACAACGCACAGCCGACGGAAACTTTTTGGGTCAAGCAAATCATTGGTTTGGGCATTTCGCTGGTCGCGTTTTTGATCGTTGCCTTTAGCGATTACCGTCGCATTATTGATGCCGCGCCGATTTTTTACGGTATCGGATTAATTTTGCTGATAATGGTTTTGATTCCGGGCATCGGAATGCGAATTAACGGTCAGCAATGCTGGATCAGAGTTCCGCTGGTCGGACAGTTTCAGCCTTCGGAGTTTGTCAAAATTCCGGTCGTGCTGATGTTCGCCAAATTTTTCGGGACACGCAAAGACGGCATTTTGACGCTCAAAGAAACCTTGATCGGCGGCGCGATTTTAGCCGCGCCGATCTTTTTGATTATGCTCGAACCCGACACGGGACAATCAATTACTTATTTTCCGATTATTGCCGTCGTGCTGTTTTTGTCGGCGATTAAAATCCGCTACGTCATCGGAATGATTTTGATGGTTGTCATTATGATGCCGGTCGGTTATTGGGTCGGTGTCAAAACCGGCAAATTGAGCGGATATAAAAAAGAGCGGATTGACGTGATTCTAAACCCGGAAGCCGCCGATCCGCGCGGTTATGCTTATCACACTATTCAATCAATGATTACGGTCGGCAAAGGCGGAATTTCCGGCATCAAAGGCGACACCGAAACTTCGCAGAGTGCGCTCAAGTTTTTGCCCGAACCGCACAGCGATTTTATCTTCGCGGTGACGGCGGAAAATACCGGATTTATCGGCTGTGTCTCGCTGCTGCTTGCCTACGCGCTGCTCCTGTCGCGGCTCATTGCAGGTGCGCGTGAGGCTTCAGACCGCGCCGGAATGCTCGTGATTATGTCAATTGTCGGCAGTATGATGTTCCAGATATTTATGAACGTCGGGATGGTTTTAGGGTTTCTGCCGGTCATCGGCGTTCCGCTGCCGCTGATGAGCGCGGGACTTTCGGCAGTTTTAGCGACGTTTATCGCTATCGGATTTGTCATCAGCATCAAGCTGAGGCGTTTTGTTAATTAGGAGTTTTGGAATTATGGCAAAAGATGTAAAAAAAATCAGAACTACCGAGGTCGAATCGGTCGAACCGCCGAAAAGACGTGCGTGGAAACTTTTGTGGCTTCCGGTCGGAATTTTACTCGCGCTTTCGGCGGGCGGTCTGACGGGCGTTCTGGCTTCGTATTATATGAATAACTCGCGTTATTCGACCGAAGTTTCGGCATTGGCGACCTATCGTCCGCCGCAGGTAACGACGATTTACGCCGACGACGGAGAAACGGTCTTAGCCGAATTCGCGCTCGAAAAACGCATTCCGATCAAATCCGAAGACACGCCGCAAAACGTCAAAGACGCGCTCATCGCCGTCGAAGATTATCGTTTTTACGACCACATCGGCATTGATCCGATTCGCATCGCGGGCGCGGCGATCAGAAATATCACGTCCGGCAAAACCGAAGGCGCGTCAACGATTACGCAGCAGCTTGCCAAAAATTTATTTCTCTACAAAGACAAAACCTACGCCCGAAAATTTAACGAATGGCTGGTCGCACTGCAAATCGAGCGTCTTTACACCAAAGATCAGATTCTCGAAATGTATATGAATTACGTCTTTCTCGGCGCGGGTTCATACGGATTTGAAGCCGGTTCGCGGACATATTTCAATAAATCGCTTAAAGAATTGAGTCTCGGCGAAGCCGCATTGCTCGCCGCGATTCCGAAATCGAACGAATATTCGCCGACGCGCAATATGGCGAAGGCGACCGAACGCCGCAACGTCGTGCTTGATCAGATGACCAAGTATTTTCCCGACCGATATTCGCAGGCTGATGTCAACGCCGCCAAAGCCAAACCGATTGAGCTTGCGCCGTCCGCCTATTATCAATCGCTGCCGAAATCGTCGCCGTGGGATTATCCGGTCGAAGAAGTTCGCAAATACTTGGAAGAAAAATACACCACGCGCGTCGCTCAGGGCGGTTTGAAAGTTTATACGACGATCAATGTTGACGCGCAGAAACAGGCGACTAAAGTAATTCGTGAAGGTTTGCGAAATTATGACCGGACGCGTTCATGGCGTTCCGAATACGAAAATATTCTGGTTGATGATGCGACCAATCAGCCGCTGACCGAGCAGAAAGACATTGATCTTAAATTAAAGTCATTCAAACATGCCGATTGGTATAATGATGAATACAGCCCGGACGAATATATCAAAGGTTTGGTAATGAATGTCAATCCGGCAAACGACACGGCGGAAGTTCGTTTCGGCAAATACAATGCAATCATCACCGCTAAAGATATGGGCAGAAGCGGTAAAAAACCGTCGTCCGAACTCAAACCCGGACTTTTAGGCGAATTTAAGGTCAGAAAAGTCAATAACGATAATCAGACGCTCGAAGCCGATTTGTCGCAGGTGCCGGAAGTGCAAGCCGGACTCGTGACGATTAACTCGCACACCGGCGAAGTGGTCGCAATGATCGGCGGTTATGATTTTCACACGAGCAAATTTAATAACGCGACGCAGGGTTTACGTCAGACAGGTTCGTGCTATAAACCGTTTATTTACACGGCGGCGGTCGAAGACGGGATGACACCGGATTCAATCGTCAGTGGCGCACCGATCAGACGCGGCGGCTGGCAGCCGCATAATTACGACGGCTCTCTAAGCTGCGGCAATGTGCCGATGAAAACCGCGCTTGCCAAATCGCTCAATATTCCGGCGGTTCATCTGCTCGAACAGGTCGGTATTCAAGCCGGAGCGCAGATGGTGCGGCGTTTCGGAATTACTAATCCGATGTCTCCGAGTTTGCCGTCGGCATTGGGCGCATCCGAAGCATCTCTGCTCGAAATGACTTCGGCATATTCGTCATTTCCGAATAAAGGCATCCGCGAAACTCCGCACTTGATTCGCAAAGTTTACAGCCGCGATGGTTCTCTGCTCGAAGAATGGGACAATAATACCTCGAAAGTGACCAGCGAATACGTTGCGCTGACGATGGTTCAGTTGATGCGCGGCGTTACCGGACCGGGCGGAACTGCCGCCGGTGTCAGTGCCGCCGGACATCCGGTGGCAGGTAAAACCGGCACGGTCAACGATCACACGGACGTTTGGTTTATCGGCTATACGCCGACTTATGCGACGGGAATCTGGATGGGCAATCCGCTCAAAAAAGAAAACCTCGGCGATTATATGACCGGCGGACACGGCGCGATGCCGTATTTCAATGCCTTTATGAATGTTTTTATGAAGGGTAAACCGGATGACACATTCCCGAAAGCACCCGATATGCCGGCTGATATTAAATCTTTAACCGAACAACGTAAACGCGAAGAACTTGAAAAACTCGAAAAAGCCGACGAAGAAGGCAAAAAATACGGCACACTAGCGGTTGCGCCTGCGCGTGTCAAAACCCGTCACACGAAAACGGGCGATCCCGAAGGCGGCGGCACAGGTTCGTCCGATTCAAATGTCGGTGATCCGACAGTCGTTACGCCGCCGGCGGCTGAAACGACGAAAACTCCGACTCCAAAAGAAGAGCCGCCGCCGGTCAAAAAACCTGAACCGCCGCCGGTCAAAAAAGTTGAATCGCCCGTTGAAAAGCCCGAAGAAGGCACGAAGCGAAAAGGCAAGAAGGGCGACGGGTAAGGTCGAGCAGAGTCGAGGAGATGAGGAGAAAAGGAGAAGGGAGACGAGGAAATCGGGAGTTTTAATATCTCCTCATCTCCTTGTCTCCCCTTCTCCTCGTCTAATAAACTACTGTCCGACAAATTTCCCCAGATAATGCGGCAGCATTTTACGCCACCATTCCCAATCGTGTTTGACATCGTGTCCCCACAGATCGAGAATGTGCGGGATGCCTTTCGAGTAGAGAATGTCGGAAAATTCGCGGCTTTTATGCGGTGCTTCAAACGCGCCCTGACCGGCGACGATCACGATTGAATCGGCATTTTGCAGACGCGGCAGATGATAATCGTCGTTCAGGTTTTTAACGAATTGCGACGGATTATTAAAGTAAACATTGTCGTCGTAATAGCTTTCGAGATAGCTGTAAATGTCGTAACTGCCGCTCATCGCAATCACGCCGCGAAACAGATCGGAGTGTTTGAAATAAGTGTTGACGGCGAGCAACGCGCCCAAACTCGCGCCCGTCACGAGCGGTCGAATATTCTGTCCGCATTCGTTATGAATCAGCGGCAAAACTTCATCCGTCACATATTTGTCGTAGCGCGAGAGCATTTCGACCTTCCATCCCGGATGCGATTCTTTGTTTAATAAACTATATTTATTGACCGAATTGATCGAATAAGCGCGGATTAAACCATTGTCAATAAACCATTTGATCGAATCAATCAAATGAAATCGCTCATATTCCAAGTAATCAGCCGCTGCCGTCGGAAACATCAACAGCGGATAACCCGCGTGTCCGTAAGCCACGAGCGGCATTTCCATATTCAAATTACTGCTATACCACGAAGTCGTATCACGTCGCATTATTTTATTCTCCAAAAATTATTGACAGCTTAAATCGAGGTTAAAAGAAAACGCGGACGACTTCAAGTTTAGGCTGCAAAATGACCTGTAATTTGTAATGAATAATTATGCCAAACCGAACATTAGCGTGTAGCGACGGGCTTTGCCGGTAATCACGAGTTACGAGCAAGTCCACCACTATACAATGACCGTCAATCCGACAAAAAACCATAGTAATACACTAATTTTCTGCGATTACCGGAATTTTTTTGTATAATTTTTGAATGACTTCGGATGTGTTGATTATCGGCGGCGGCGTAATCGGTTTGGCGGCGGCGCGGGAACTGAGTCGCGGCGGCGCAGGAAAAATTACGATTTTAGAACGCGGCAGCGTTGGCGGCGAAGCATCGGCGGCGGCGGCGGGAATGCTTGCGCCGAACGCGGAAAATGACCGCGCCGACGAATTTACGCGATTTTGCACGGAGAGTTTGAGCCTTTACGAAGATTTCGCCGCCGAATTGCTTGCGGAAACCGGCGTAGATATTGAACTCGATCAAAACGGCACACTTTACGCCGCTTTTACCGAACACGATTCCGCCGAAATTCAAAAGCGTTTCAAATGGCAGCAAAGCGCAGGTTTGGCGGTCGAATATTGGGCGGCGGAAGTGGTGCGAAAATTCGAGCCGTTTATCTCGCCGGACGTGCGTTCAGCCTTGTATTTTCCGAATGACCGGCAGGTTGATAATCGTCTTTTGCTCGCCGCGCTCGAAAAATCTGCGCGTTTGAACGGGATCGAAATTCGTGAACGGACGGAAGTTAAAAGTTTAATTATCGAAAACGGCAAAATTACCGGCGCAGATGCGAACGGCGAAAAATTCTTTGCCGAAAAAGTTCTGCTGACAACCGGCGCGTGGACTTCGCTCATCGGAACCGCAGGCTTCAAACTGCCGTGCATTAAACCGGTTCGCGGTCAGATCATCGGTTTTCAAACGGCAAAAAGATTGTTTCAAAAAGTTATATACAGCCCGCGAGGTTATCTCGTGCCGCGTGCCGACGGGCGAATTTTAATCGGCGCGACGGTCGAAGATGCAGGATTTGACCAAACCGCAACGGCGGCGGCGACCGGGTTTCTGCGGACAATTGCGATGGAGATTTCGCCGGGTTTAGCGAACTTGGAAATAACGGAAATACGCGTCGGTCTGCGTCCGAAAGCCCCGGATAATTTGCCCGTGATCGGAAGTTTTCCACAGGTGGAAAACTTTTTTTTGGCAACTGCACATTACCGCAACGGCATTTTGCTTGCGCCTCTGACGGCAAAATTGCTGGCGAAAAAAATTATCGAAAATACCGATTCGGAATACTTTGAAACATTCGGTCTGCGGCGTTTTCAGACGGCAAATGCCGGTTAATATATATGCGTTTTATCATATTTTTTCTTTTAATAACCTTGACCGTCAACGTCTTCGCTCAATCGGGCAAAATTACTGCCGATGTCGCGCCGGTTGCCGAAATTTCCGTCAAACAGATGTTTGATGAAGTCAACAGCTACACGAAAAATAAATTCGCCGAATTTTCGCGCAATAAAGTTCCGTTTAATGAAAAACTTCGTCAGCAAACCTTTCAGGAACAGAAGCAGTTAGCGGCGCGTTACGCCTCGGTTTCGACGGCGCGGAAAACGCTCGCGGGTGAAGATTTTTATTTTCTCGGACTGCTGCATTGGTTTGCCGAAAACGCTGACGGCGCGGCGGAAAACTTTGCGAAATTTCTCAAAACCGAAAACATTCCGGCGGAAAAAGCGCAGGCATCGCGTTCATTTCTCTCGATTATAAATGCACGGCGCAAAAAATTTGCCGAAGCCGAAAAAATGCTCGGCGAGTATATTCACAATCAGCCTCTGAAATCGCAGGAACGTGCGCGAATCGAAGGCACACTCGCGCAAAACTATCAGGAAGCAAACGATATACCGAAAGCCGCCGCGCACGCCGACGATTTTCTCGCCGCACAAAAAGCCGCGTTTATCGAATCAAAATCCTACGCGACTGAAGAAATGCTCGACGCGCAGACGATTGCATTCAAGATTTACCGCGAAAATGGGAGTCAGCAGAAAGCCGACACGGTTTTGACGGAGATGCGCCGCATCGCCGCCGCCGCTGTTGCGCCCGCGTCATATTTTTACGCCGTTGATAATCTCATCAAATATCAGATCGAAACCGGGCGCAAACCGAATGCTTTCCAGACTTTTCAAAATTCGCTCACACAGGTCGCGCAGGATTTCGCTGAAAAGCCGCCGCAAAATTATGTTTTGGAACGTCTCAGAAAACACGAACCGCAATATCGAATGCTTGGCGAAAACGCGCCCGAACTGCTCGAAGTTGACGAATGGTTTCCCGGCAAAACGCGCACTTTGGCGAGTTTACGCGGCAGCGTCGTGCTGCTTGATTTTTGGGCGACTTGGTGTTCGCCCTGCATTAAATCTATGCCGTCGCTCGTCGAACTGCACCGGGATTTTTCCGATAAAGGCTTGGTTATCTTGGGTTTGACGCGCTATTATCAATCGCTCGATAATGTTCCTGCGGAAGACGAAGCCGAAATCTCGACGCTCAAAAAATTTAAAGGCATACAAAAACTGCCGTATGATTTTCTCGTCAGCAAAGGTCAGGCAAATCAGATAAATTACGGCGCAACCGCATTGCCGACAACCGCGCTGATTGATAAAAAAGGTGTCATTCGCTATCTCGAAACCGGCACGAGCGCAACCCGCGAAGCCGAAATCCGCGAAATGGTGGAGAAACTCTTGGCGGAAAAGTAGGTTCGTTATTGGTCATTGGTCATTCGTCATTGGTCGAAGATGTTCTAATCCATTCGTCGGAACAATTAGCTGCCAGCCAAAAACGAATGACAAAAGACTAATGACGAATGACCAATGACCAAATAAAAATGTCACAAAAATCCACGACTCAAAATTTTTACGATCAGATTGCCGACGTGCATCATTTGATGATGAAGATCAATCGTTACCGGCATTCGGTCGCGGATTATCTGACTTCGCTCGATTTGAAATTAAACGAAAATTCGCTGGTTTTGGATGCCGGAAGCGGCACGGGAATCGTCACGACCGGATTTCAAATGACGGGTTTTCGACCGAAAAAAACCGTTGCATTAGATTTATCGCTCAATTCGCTAAAGGTTTCGCGCGAAGAATTTGCCAAAGACAGCGAAACGGACGAAACGAATATCGCGCCCGTGCAGGGAAATGTGCTGGCGATGCCGTTTGCCGACGAAACTTTCGATCTCGTGCTGACGTGCGGCGTGCTGGAATATGTTTCGATTGACGAAGGTTTGCGCGAGATGGCGCGTGTGCTGAAAACCGGCGCAAAGCTCGTGCTGATTCCTGTTAAGCCTTCAATAGTCGGTTCGGTGCTGGAGATTTTATACAAATTTAAGACGCATCCGGTCGAAGATGTCAGGCGGATTTCACAGCAATACTTTAATGTCATCGGTGATTATCAATTCCCGATTACCGAGCCGATTGGCTGGTCGAAGATGATATTTTTGCTGGAGAAAAAATAGTCCGGCGCAAATCTGACTATGAAAACACCTTTAATTATCGCGCATCGCGGCTCAAGCGAACTCGCGCCGGAAAACACTCCGGCGGCGTTTCAAAAAGCGATTGACGACGGCGCGGACGGCATCGAATTTGACGTGCGGCTGGCGAAAGATAATATTCCGGTCGTATTTCACGACGCGACGCTGCGGCGTTTGTCGGTCGAGAAACATCTTGTCAGCAAATATTCCGCCGCCGAACTCGGCAAAATTGATGTCGGTTCGTGGTTCAATCTTCGTTATCCCGAAAAAGCACACGAACAATTTGCGCTCGAAACGATTCCGACGCTCGCCCGAACGCTCGAATTTTTGAAGGATTTTCGCGGTTTGATCTACATCGAACTCAAATGCCGCGATGCGGAAGTTAAAACTTTAACCACCGCCGTCGGCGAAATCATCAAAAATTCGCCGCTGCTGCCGCAGATAATCGTCAAAAGTTTTCAGCTCGAATCAATTCCGTTGATGCGCCAAATTTGCCCGAAAGTGCGAACCGCCGCGCTTTTCGCGCCGAAAATTATGACGATTCTGCGAAAGGAAAAACGCCTCATCAACGTCGCCGCCGAACTCGGCGCGGAAATGGTTTCCGTTCACCATTCGCTCGCCACGCGCAAACTGATGAAAAAAGCCGCCAAAAAAAATCTCCTCGTCACGATCTGGACGGCGGACAATCCGACCTGGGCAAAACGCGCCGCCGATTTAGGTATCTACGCCGTCATCACTAATAATCCGGCGCGTTTGATGGATGAGCGCGACAAATTCATTTAGCGGCACTCCAAAAATAATCATTGAAAATAATCAATTCGCCGTTGGTCATTTTCAATTTTTCCGGGCATTTCGGATAACCGATTTTCAAAAACTCAAGAATTCCTCAACCCGTCTGAATTATTCTGTAATTGTTCAGCAGCCATAACTATTTCCCGAACCGCTCAATCTTTCAGGCGGTTATCTAAAGTTATGGAAACCGGATAATTAATTTAACCGTCACTCGCGGCGGTCAAAACTTCGGGCGAATATAAAATTCGTCTTTCCCGCGAAGCCTTGAACTCCCCGTATTCTCTGCTTCACTTCCGCTAACCGCGCTGATCTTTTCAGGTCGCGCGAAAATTAGGAGAAATCTCAATGCGAAATAAATTTGCAATTTTCGCTGTTTCAGCGATGATCTGCGTTCTCAGTCTGGCAACTTTTGCAAGTTCGTCAGGTTTTATGAGCGACGTATTAAGCTCGATCAAACAATCTCCGGTTTCACGGATTTTTTCAAATCCTGAAATCAAACCTGCTAAAAAGAAACCGATTAAGCCTCGAACACTTGATGCAGACACTATTTCTTATGTGCCTGATGAGATCGTTTATTTTATTTTATTTAATCATTTGGTCGGCTTGAAAACTCAGGTTGACAGCCAGCAGTCACTTGGAGGTTCGAGTTTTAATTACATCGAATCGTATAAGAAGCAGACGAGTATGACATCTTCTCAGACGCAATTTCTGTTTCAGACATCTCAGGACTGTCTCAACGAAATTCAGCCGATTGATGCCCAAGCCAAACAGTTAATTGACGATACGAGAAGCAGTTCGCCCGACGGTGAACTTAACTCTTTCGATGAAATGCCCGATGCGCCCGTCGCACTGGATCAATTACAGCAACAGCGGGACGCGGTGATTTTAAAGTATCGGGACATTTTGAAAAACAGTTACGGTGAAAATAAATTCGCCGAATTCGATCAATTTGCCCGTTCAAAAATCGTGCCGCAAGTCGAAAGTTTATCCGGTCAAAATCCCGCCGAAAAAGGAGGAGATCAATAATATGAATTTCAAATCAATTATTTTTTTATTCCTTCTGGTATTCGGTGCTTTTTTGAGCAATGCCAAAGCCGTCAATTACGGTTATTCCTACATAGATGTTGATGAGACGATCAACGGAAAAGTGTATGCCGAAACCGGAACCGTGCTGGATTACAAAACCCATGTGTATTACGATCCGGGCATCGAGGGCTATATGTATAAGAACAACATACAAGTTGCCCATCAAGACAGAGTAATGGAGTATTACTACGGCGATATATCAATCTGGATCGCTCTTGATAAAGAATCGTTAAAAACCTATAAACAACACGGCAATCATTATGTCGGGTCATTTTACCACTCTCAGAGATACGGCTATTATGATCCGAATGGATATTCCTATTTCAACGGAACTTATCCGTCGCCGTATTCATTTATTCAAGGTTCGTCAACTTACTCTTACTACAAGATTTACAAAGTCGCTTCGACCGAAGTGGAAATTCAAGTGCCGCAACCCGCGCCGCAAATTTCGATAGACCAGCCGCAGGGTTCGCCGGGTTACAATTTTGTAACAAATTTTCGCGGCTCAGGGCTGTTCGGCACTAATCAAACCGTGCAGGTCAGCGGACACGGTGTCAATATCACGATCCGACCGGGAAACGCACCGAATGATATTCAGGTTATGGAAATCAACGTCGAAATCACGCCCGATGCCGACCTCGGCGATCACAACGTGACGCTGACGGTTGACGGGCAGGTTTCCAACACCGTGATTTTCAAAGTCGGCGACAATTCGCCGGTCATTACCAATATGACACCGCCCGAAGGCAATACGGGCGATAATGTCACTGTCACGATTTCGGGCAGTCATTTCGGCTTGAATCCTGAACTATTAGTTGACGGCACGGGCGTTCACGCCACCGTTCTGCAAGGCGCGACGACCACGCAAATTCAGGCAGTGATGTCCATCGCCGACGCAACCTACATCGGCGACCGGGGCGTGACGGTCAGATCACACGGCTATTCGGGCAACGGCTTTCAATCAGTTCCCGGCAACTCAGATACCAGCAATGCCGTGCCGTTTGAAGTTATTGCCGCAAGCCCGAAAATTGATTTTCATAATATTGGCTCCATCGAAAAAGGTACTGTGAAAACAATTACAGTAACTATTCAAAATGTGCCGGATAATGTTGAAACCAGATTCAGTTTTGACAATGAAATCGAAAGACAATCTACCGACAGTGATCATCATTGGATTAGCGGCGAAGCCAGATTTGATGACGGCTCTGAAAGCGGATTATCAGCATTTTCGGTTATGGGGAGCGGCGACAAACAACTGAATATTCGCGGTTGGCAGCGGAGCAGTTCAAAAGACAATGTTGATCTTAAAGCTACATTCAGCAACGGTGACACCAAGAAAAAATCGTTAACGATTTCGAGCGTTGAATTTCTTGAAGCAGACGAATGTAGTGGTTATGACGGCGTAGAATTCAAAATAACCAATCATTTGCAGGAACGCTACGTTTATGTTCCGAAAGGCGGCAGTAATACTGTCAAAGCCAGAGTTATTCCGTCAGGTGCAAGCGGAGATTTTAAGTTCGTTTCTAGCGATCCAACTAATTTTACTGTTGCTCCTTCAACAATTAACAGCACCGGCACACAAACTATAACATTAACAGCTAGTCCTTCTGCCGGTAGAAATATGCAAATCACCGTTAAAGGGAATAATTCCGACACATCAAACAGATACGCGGAATTTATAAATCCGAAAGTTTTGCCGAGGAAGGAAAAAAAGGTCGTGATGTATGCCGTGACCGAAGATAATGATGATGTTAAGGCGATTCAGGTCGGACAAGGTGATCCGAATAAACGGGCTTATATCATTCTCAACGGTCAAAACGGAGTTCGGGATACGGTTGCAGTCGGTGATGATGTTCTCGGACTCACCCCGTATGTCGAGCGTCCGCCGGAGCAGCGCAATAATCCGAGGCTTTGGCGCGTTTTAACCGGAGCAAACGGAATATTGGAAACGAATTTGGCGGGCGATGACCAAATGTATATTCCGGGAAGTGCATCTGAATCTTTCTTATACAATCCGGTCCCGACTATCGGAAACGGTACGCCTAATGCGACTTGTATTAAGAGCGGAGTAAATAATTTTCTCGATACGGTTGATAGAGGCGGCGACGATACAGAAGCGGTTGATCCCGATAACAGCGCACTAAAGGTTGTCACGGCGGGACCTAACGGCAGATGTCAAACAGATAATAACGACCACGATATTTCTCCGCCGAGTTTGCCGAGCGTAACGGAAGTTCAAAATTACTTGAACGATACAACTTGGGGCAGGCAGGCAAACATCTACTTTACGGTAACGAGAGGACAGGATTTCGAGGTTAATTTCGATTTGGATCGTAATAAAGAACTTAAAGATGAAATACTGCCCTCTGATGAGGCTAAGGCGATAAATAATTATCGAAACGATTCTGATAGTTTCAATCTGTATTATGTTGGAATGCAAATTCAGCCGCGCAGTCCTGCTGATCCGAGGGCAACCGCATACAGTTATGAGCCTTTAAAAGCTGGTTGGTTCGGTAAAGACGGATTAGCCAAACAAACGGTAGCTCATGAAATTGGACATTTACTAAAGGCTATTCATAGTCCTACAGGAGAGGACTACCAACCGGATTTAATGTATCCGACATTTTTACCTTTGATTAATCAGTGTCGTGTGCGAAACCCGGATTGGAGCAAAGTTAACTAGTAGGAAAAGGAGAAATAATGAAAAAGATAATTTCAGCGCAAATTTTATTACTAATCATCGGCATCACCGTTTTCGCTCAAGCGGATTGGAAGCGTTATGAGGAAGAAGCAAAACAGAGAAAAATAGCTTCCGAGCAGAGAGAGGCTGATTTACAACAAATTCTCAAACAATCAGGTGCCGCGAAAATATTAAAAGCGAATATTGAGGCGGGGAAAAAAAATGCAGTTTCTAATGCTGTTTCTACTGATGACAATTCGCTTATTCCATATCTGAAATGGTTAGTAGCCGGAGTAGATAGTGTAACTGATGATTCGAGTGAAGAGTTTCAAGCACAGATCGCATTAATTAAACTCGGCGACGAACAAACATTTGATAAGGTGGCGGCAGAACTCATTTCAAATGATTATTTTGTGCAGGATTTTGCAGTCAGAAAATTAGCTAGAGCCGGAACGAAAGCATCGTTTCGCAAGTTGTCTGAACTTCTGGATGATGTAGCTGAAAGAGACGTTTCCAGTCTTCCAAGCGATGCGCGTATTGCCTTTGCCAACAAATCTGAAACTGCTATGTATGAATTGTCTTTAGTGGTTGAAAATCCGCCCATCAAAAAAGGCAGCACGGGCGGCACAGTTCAGTTATGGAAAGACTGGTTTAAATTACATAAAAATTTGATTGAGTAAAAACCATATTTTAGACATACTAAACAAGTCGTGAAATGAAAAGCGAAAGCCGGACATTGAAAGAAATTTCAGCGTCCGGCTTTTGCATTAGTGATTGGTAGAAATTGAAAATTCGGTTCGGGTGTTTTACGGGGCGGTGAAACTAAGGCTAAAATTATACGATTATAAAAATCGGTTACTGGAAAATTTAACAATGAAAGTTCACGAAAATATTCTCGGCGTGATCGGCAATACGCCGCTCGTTCGGATTAACAACATTACCCGTCAGCGCGGCATCAAGGCGCAGATTTACGCGAAGATGGAATCGCTTAATCCGGGTTATTCGGTCAAAGACCGGATCGGCGTTTCGATGGTTGACGATGCCGAAGCCAAAGGCATTTTGAAACCCGGCGGGACGTTGATCGAGGCGACTTCGGGCAACACGGGCATCGGTCTCGCGCTGGTCGCGGCGGTGCGCGGCTACAAAACGATTTTCGTGATGACAGATAAGGTTTCGGTCGAGAAACGACGTTATTTGAAAGCCGTCGGCGCGGATGTCGTGATCTGTTCGGCGGCGGCGAAATACGGCTCGCCCGACCATTATGTTTCGACCGCCAGACGCATCGCCGAGGAAACGCCGAATTCGTTTTATCCAGATCAATACAATCACCCGGCAAATCCGCTCGCGCATTACCGGACGACCGGACCGGAAATCTGGAACGACACCGAAGGCAAAATCACGCATTTTGTCGCGTCTATCGGCACGGGCGGCACGATTACCGGCACGTCGCGTTATTTGAAGGAAAAAAATCCGAATATCAGAATCATCGGCGCAGACCCATACGGTTCGATTTTCAAGCAATACAAGGAAACCGGGCAAGTTCCCGAAGCCACGCCATATCTGGTCGAAGGCATCGGGCAAAATATTCCGGTCGGCAACGCTGATGTCAAAATTATTGACGAAATCATCAATATTACCGACCGCGAATCGTTTGAAATGTCGCGCCAATTGGGGAAACACGAAGGAATTTTCTGCGGCGGTTCAGCCGGAACGATCTTCGCCGGAGCATTAAAAGCGGCTGAAAATCTGGACGAAAACGCGATTATGGTTTTTATCGTCTGTGACACGGGCGAGCATTATTTATCCAAACATCATTCGGACGAATGGATGAAGGAAAAACTTTTGCTCGAACCGCAGAAAATCACTGCCGGATTAATCAATGAAACAAAAAATTCCGGTTCGCCGCACGAATTATTATTTGTTGCGCCAACCGAAACGGTTGAAAATGCACTGCGAATAATGAATGAAACGGGTGTCACGCAGATGCCGGTGCTGGAAAATAATCTGTCGGTCGGAAGTTTGCGCGAAAGCCGAATTTTGACTAAACTGCTCGAAAACCGCGATTTGCTCGGCGTTAATGTGAGCGAAATAATGGACGAAAGTTTTCCGACGGTTGATGTAGATTCAAATGCGGGTGAAATCAAAGCGATGCTGCATAAATATCCGGCAGTTTTAATTGAAGATTTCAAACGCATTACCGGAATTATTACCCGCGCCGATATGCTCGATTTGCCGTAAAAAAAAGTCTGGATAAAAAAGCGATGAACGACCAATTCGATTCACACAGCGAGCCGTCTGAAGATTTGGAACTATCTATGCCGGAATTGACGGCGGAAGAAAAAGATCGTCTGCTCGACGCGATTAAGCCTGCTCCGTCCGTTATTTCCGCGCCCGGACAAGACGAGGCGGAACCCGATTTTAGCCGGACGATGACGGGAACGACGGAAGATTGGGGAATGACCGCTCCGCTCGCCAAACCGCCTGCGCCGCCCGAACAGACAGGCTGGCAATTGCCCGTGCCGGTTTTTCGCAGTTCGGAAGGTTACACGCCGAAAAAATTTGTCGGACAAACAAAAATTAATGACGGCAATTCGCCCGTCGCCGCATCTGCCGCTGTTCCTGATTTTGCCGAATTGCCCGCGCCGCCGATTCCGTTTGAAACATCTGCGCCCGAATTAAAACAATCTCCTGCGCCGGTCGTGACTGCCGCCGCCGTCATCGCGCCGCCCGTCGCCAAAGTCGAACCGCAGCCCGACATTATCGAAGAATTTCCTGCGCCGCCGGTCGCCGCACCTGTCACGATCAAGCCGAAAAGCGGCGCGTGGCGCATCGTTTCAATCGTATTCGGTTTGCTGGCGATGCTCGCCTTCGCCGCCGGATTTCTCGCGCTGATCTACTTTTTATTTTTTTACAAAGCAGTCGCCGAATAATTTTATCAACGGCAAAAATTGCCGCTGCGGTAAACTTCCGAAGCCCGCACACAGTCAGGGCATAACGCAAAACACACTTACTTCGTGCGTGTTTCCGCATTTGCCGCCAAAAAATTATCGAAAATGCCGGACGCAAGATTAAAATTTAACGGGCAGGAAATAACGATTAGCGGCGGTGTCACTTCAATCGGGCGCATTTCCGATAACGTCGTCGCCTTTCCCAACGATTCGAATATTTCGCGCTATCACGCCGAAATCGAACGACGCGGCGAAGATTTCTGGCTGATTGATCTCGGCAGCAGCAACGGCACGACCGTCAACGGCAAAAGTATTAAAGACGAAATTCGCCTTGATCACGGCAACCGTTTAGCTTTCGGCGGTTCGTGCATCGTGGATTTCGAGTTCGTCGAGGAAAACTTAAAACCTCAAAAAACAACTTCAAATTCCGCGCCTTCCGCGCCTGCGCCCGCAACTGCAAAAGCTGTCGCTAAAGAAGATAAAGCGATTAAAGCAGACGCGCAAGCGGTTTCCGGTTCGCCGAAAATTTTGATTATCGCAGGCGCAGCGGTCGGTTTGGCGATTATCTGTATAGTTGCCGCCGGTTTGTTTTATTATTTAAAGTCTCCGGCGAAATGCACGGCAAAAGCGACGATTACGAGTCCCGAAGCGGGCGAAACGATTTTGAAAACGACCGATGTCGAAGTCGAACTCGAAAACGGCGCGTGTGTTTCGAGGGCGATTTTCACGCTCGACGGCAGCGAATTTGCCAATACGTCGGACAAACCTTTCACGGCGACGCTCGATCCGAAACAGTTTGCCGATCTGTCGGACGGTTTTGAACACAATCTGCAAATCGTTCTCGTGGACAAAAACGGCGAAAAAATCGTCCAGCCCGAGGTGGTTGCGCTCGCCTTTGAAACCAAGGAAATCGCCACGCCGACACCAACGCCGGAAATCGCCAAAAACGAGCCGTCGCCGACCCCGAAAATTAATCAAAACGGCGGACAGACTTCGCTGATTGACGTGCAGGAAATGTCGAAGCGTCTGGTCAAACAATTTGCCGGAAATTTCGCGTATAATGTTTCAAATAAACAGTTTTTGGGGGAAATTCAAAAGAAAATTCCCGAATACGCGCAAGCCGGATATTCGAGCCGCGCCGTGCCGTTTCGGGATCAAATCAATACAGCGTTCGTCCGTGAACAGAACCTCGACGCGCCGCTCGGTTTCGTGCTGGCGATGAGCCGCAGCAGATTTGTCGCGGCGAAACAGGGCGCAAACGAAGGTTTATATCAGATGTCGAACGAATTCGTGACGGCGAACGCCTATAACGGTTTGTGCGGCACGGAAACCTTGTCGGACGCTTCGCAAAATTGCGCGGCAAAATCCGCCGCATTGTATATGAAAGCGATTGTTTACGGCGTTTTCGAGGGTGACGCGATTTACAGCGCGGCGGCTTTCGGCAAATCGCCGCAGGACGCAGGCGCGTGGAAAGCGTCTCTGCCTGCTGACCGTTCGGACGTGTGGAATTCGATCAAAACCGCGCCCGAACGCGAACAGTTAATCAGATTTTTCGCCGCCGGCATCGTCGCCGAAAACCCGCAGAAATTCGGCTTGAAAAAAGACCGACCGCTGTCGGAACTGTATCGGGTGGCGATGTAAACTGTTGAGTCTAAAGTCCAAAGTCCAAAGTCCAAAGTCGAGGAACGGATTGTAAATTTCGCTTATTGAACTTTGGAACAAAAGTCTGGATTTTAGACCTTTGATTTCAGACTTTAGACTTTAGACTTTAGACTTTGGACTTCAGAGTATGACCGACTTTATTCTCATCTATCCAACGCCGGAAGGCTCGCAGGAAATTGTTTTGCGGGACGGCAGAATGACGTTCGGGCGCGGGAGCGAAGCGAAAATTCGGTTTGCCGACGACGGACTTTCGCGGCTTAATTCGACTGTTTACCGCGAAGGCGAACGGGTTTGGGTCGTGGACGAAAATTCGACCAACGGCACGTTTGTCAACGGCGCGAAGGTTTCCGGCAGCGGCACGCCTTTGAAAAACGGCGACACGATCAAAATCGGGCATCGGACAAATATCAAGGTCAAAGTTAATGCGGCGGCAACGGCTAAAAAAAATGCGCCAATCGGCAAGCCGAAAACGCAGACCGTTTCTGTTGCGTCGTCGTCTAAAAATTCTCTGTTGCCGGTTTTGATTATCGTCGGCGCACTATTTTTCGTCGGCATTTCGGCAATCGTCATCGGCTGGACGCTGTTCGGCAATCGTCAGGCGGAAGTTGCTCAAAACGATGATGATGATGATAATTACGCGGTTAAAACTCCGAAAAAAGACGACGATTCGCCGACTCCGAAACCGACCGCAACGGCGGAAAAATCCGAACAGCCGAATTCGACTAATTCGTCTCCTGATAATTCCGCGCTGACAGATTCACCCGAATCTGCAAATTCCGGCGGAAACGTGTCGAATGTGCCGTCGGGCAAAAAGTATCTCGAAATGAACGACGGCGAACGGCGGCAGTATTTGGAAGTCAAAGCGATGCGCGTCGCGCAGATGATCGGCAACAGTTCGAGCGAGAAAATTCCGCCTGAAGCAATTGAAAAAATCAAAGGTTTTGCCGACGCTTACGCAAGCCGCGTCAAGGTCAAACCGCTCGGCGGCTGTCGTTTCGGCGACAATTTACAGGCGACCTACGAACGCGCCGCCAAAGATGCGCCGTTTATTAATCGCGCTTTTAACGAAAAAGGCATTGATCCGCGCATCGGTCTTTATCTGGCGATGATCGAATCGGAACACTGCGTTTGTCTGCAAAGTCCGACCGGACCTTTGGGAATGTTTCAGTTCACTTTTGCAACTGCAAAACTGCACTTTGAAGGCGACGGCGTTCGCAAAGGTTCGTCGCCTTCAAACCCGGACGACCGCTGTTTTCCCGAACCGGCGGCAAAAGCGGCGGCTTCGTATATGAAGGCGTTGACGGGCAGATACGGCACGGGACCATCGAGTGTGCCGCTCGCCATCGGCAGCTACAACAGCGGCGAAGGCGGTTTAAGCACGAATCTGCAAAAGGCTTTGGAATCGGGAACGGGTTTGCCGCGCGATTTTTGGACGCTGATTTCCAACAGCGAAATTTTATCGAAACAGTTTCAGGCGGAGAATTTTAAATACGTCCCGAAATTTTTCGCCGCCGCCATAATCGGCGAAAACCCGCAGGATTTCGGTCTGAATTTACAGCCGGTTTCGAGCTATACTAAATGAAGTTCAAAGTTCAAAGTTTAAGGTTCAAAGTTTGAGTTTTAGACTTTAATTTTGAGTTGGTGAAAAAAAGTCTTGATAAAAATCACAGATAAAAGTTTAAAAAACCTGAATACCAAACTTTGAACCTTAAACTTTGAACTTTGAACCTATGAATTCTCTCCGCTTACATTTCGATGGTCGAAAAATTTCTGTGAGCCACGATGTTTTTACGGTCGGCAGGCATTCCGAATGCGATTTGAGCATTGCGGACGGGCGTTTGTCGCGTGAGCATTTGAAGATTGAAAAATTCGGCGATGTGTTTGCCGCAACCGATTTGAATTCGAGCAACGGAACGCTCATCAACCGCACGAAACTGACCGCGCCGACAACTTTGAAAAACGGTGACACGCTCAGTCTCGGCGGTTTGGAAATGAAAGTCGAAATCGTTGCGGATGCGGCGGTTAAGGACGATATTTTCGACGGTTTTGACGATGATTTTGACGATTCAAATGACGCTCAAGTTCCATTTGACGATGCGCCGGAAAAAATTGCAGCCGCGCCGGAAAAGCCGAAAACGCCGAAAGCCGCGTCTGCCTCCAATCAAACAAAATCAGGTTCGACTTCCAAAACTCTGCTGATTCTCGCGCCGGTTTTCGCCTTGATCTTAGTCGTTGCGGTCGTCGGTTCGCTGCTTTATTTCGGCAGAAAACATATTGAAGTCGTTAAAAAAGACGACGATTTTATTTATTCGCATCAGGCTGATAATTCGCCTGATAATGACGAGGTTGAAAACTCCAATTCAAGCGGTAAAACGACACCGAAACCGACGGCGACGAGCGGGAAAACGATTGATGATTCGCCAACGCCGAAAGATAATCCGCCTCCGACACCTGAAATTACGAACGACGCGCCGACTCCGAAAAATCAGCCGGACACGACGAAAATCGAGCAAAATTCGGCTTCGTTTCTGAGAAAAATCGCGCAAAACGATCCGAAAGCGTTTTTGACGAGCGAACAGGCGCAGACTGTCAATGCAAAAATCAAACAGTTTGCGAATTCAGGCGATCTCGCCGACAATCTCAAATCGGCAAAGTCGAATGCGTCGGCGATTCAGTCGCTGGCGACGGCGAAAAATCTCAAACCGCAGTTTGTCGCCGTCGCCGCGCTCGCCAAACTCGGCGGTTCGCGCGGCAATGTTTTGCAGACGGCGCAGGGAATGGCGGACGTTTTGGACAAACTTTCGATTCAGCTCGGCAGCGAACTCGCCGACGATTCGCTTCTCACAGTTGCCGTTTACGATCAGGGCGCGGCGGGCGATTTTTTGAAAACGCGCAATATGCTGCAAGATTTATCGAACAAATTTCCCGAAAGTTCGCGGACGATTCGCACCATCTGGTTTTTGCACAAAAATAACAAAATTTCCGACGCGGAATTCGATTTCGCCGTTAGATTTTTGGCAATCGGCACGATAACGCAAAACCCGAAGGATTTTAACGTCAATGCCGAAGAGTTAAAATTGAATTAAGCGGCGAATGAAATTAGAAAAAAACAGATAGCCGCAAAAAGGCGCAAAAGACGCAAAAAAGATGCTGAAAAAAAGCATTCGGCGGTTTTGCGAACATCTGAAATCCGTTGAATTTTGGTAAGTAAGTAATTGGACAAAATAAATTTTAAGATGTGCGGCGCGTGTTTTGAGTCCCGTCTCGAGACGGCTCAAAGCGTTCTGCTGCGCTTTGCGGTCGGAAAAGCCGCCTCAAGGCGGGACTCAAAACTTCTTGAAAATTATTCTGTCCGGCTTTAAATTGAATAAAACAGACAATCCGAAAATTATGCAGAACGACGAATGGATCAGCGGGAAAATCAGCATCAGCATCGCCGGTCAGCCATTGGAAATGGAAATGACCGTGCCGACTGCGGCGGTCAAACCTCAGCGAATGCTGCCGATTTTTCAGCAAATGTCGAGTTCGATTGTTAATCTGAGCGTCGAATCGGTCGAAGCGACGGGCGAGAAAATTTCCTGTCAGGCGGGCTGCGGCGCGTGCTGCCGACAGCCTGTGCCGGTTTCCGAAATCGAAATATATCAACTTGCCGAACTCGTCGAAAATATGGATGAGCCGCGCCGTTCCGAAACTAAAAAGCGTTTCGCCGACGGTTATCAAAAATTAGAGGAAAAAGGCTGGTTTGCGCGGATGAAAATTTTTTCCGAACTGCCCGCCGAAACGCCGCACGAAGTTCGCGGCAATGAGTTAGTCGGCGCGACGCTCGATTACTTTTACGAAAACATCCCGTGTCCTTTTCTCGTAGATGAATCGTGTTCGATTCACGCGGTGCGCCCGCTCGTCTGCCGCGAATATCTGGTCACTTCACCGGCGGAAAACTGCTCTGCGCCGACCGGCGAAACGATCAGCAAAGTGCCGCTGCTGCTCAAACCTTCCAAAGTTTTACGCGAAATCGCGCAGACCGAAATATCGGGTAAACTGGGATTTGCGACGCTCATCGAATCGCTCGAAATAGCGCAAAAATATCCCGAAGATTTTCCCGTCAAAAGCGGAGAAATGTGGGTTAAAGATTTTTTCGAGATTTTATCAAACACGGAAATTCCGCCAGAAGGCATCAAGGCGAAATTATAAGTGAGTAAGGATGAGTTTGGTTGAAACGTATTGCCGGCGGATTAAGTGAATTAGTAAACTCGCAGGCAACGCTGTCTGCGTTCCGGTCGCAACTAATTTGCCCGACTATTTAATTCGGAATAACTGATAACTGATAGATTTGAATCCTGTCTTTCATCGTGAATCAATTATTTATTCCGAATTTTACTTTCAAATGATTTTTGATTTCCGAAAACGGACGGCACGAAAAGAAAATAAACTCGGCGATGAAAATTAATATTTTGAACGATATATTTTAAGATATTTGACGACTTTAGACTTTGAACTTTGGACTTTGGACTTTTTCGACAGCGCGTTTTACTATTGGACAATAATTTCCTTATGAGCAAATACCGCAAAATTGTCTGGAACGAAGGAATGCTGCTCACACCGCATCATTTTCAGCAGTGGGACAATTATCACGAAGAACTTTTAAATTCGCGCGTCAGTGCCGTGCTGCCGTATGAATACGGCGTTTTGGATTTGCAGATCAATAACGAAGCCGTCGCTAACGGCAATTTTCAAATTACGAACTGCCGCGCCGTTTTGCCCGACGGTTTGATGATTAATGTTCCCGATGCCGAAGCCGTTCCCGATCTGCGTCCGGTCGGCGATCATTTTCAGCCCGAATCCGAACGTCTCGGCGTTCACTTGGCGATTCCGGCACGCAAAAACGGCGAAGCCAATTTCGCCGCGAATGGCGCGAAACCCAATTACAATCTGCGTTTTTTGCAGGAAGGCGCGATGGTCAAAGATGAAACCAGCGGCACCAACGAACAGCCGCTCGCCTACGCCAAAAGCAATCTGCGGATTATTTTCGACGACGAACTGCGCGACGGTTTTACTTCGATCAAAATCGCCGAACTCGAACGGACGGCGACCGGCAGCTTGAAAATTTCCGAACAGTATATTCCGCCGATTTTGAAAAGTTCGGCATCAAACTGGCTCGTTAATATGACGCGCGGTCTGGTCGAAATTTTGATTACCAAAAGCGGCAGTTTGGGCGAACAGCGGCGGCAGCGAAACGCTTCGCTGGCTGATTTTACGACTTCGGAAGTGGCGGTTTTCTGGCTTTTGCACACGATTAATTCGTCAATTCCGACGATGGCGCATTATTTTCGTTCGCCGATGCTGCATCCCGAAAAACTCTATCTCGCGCTCGCCGAACTGGTCGGCAAGCTGATGACTTTTTCGACCGAACATCATCCGAAAGACATCGTGCGCTACGACCACGACGATTTATATTTTACGTTTTTCAATCTTTCGCAGCAGTTAAAAGAACTGCTCGAAACCGTGATTCCGAGCCGCTGCGTGCCGATTCCGCTTGAAAAAGTGCGCGATACGCTCTATGTCGGGCGCGTCGAAGACGAGCGTTTGTTAAAAGAAGCGGCGTTTTATCTGGCGGTCAATTCGCCGATGCCCGAATCGAGACTGATCGAAGGTGTGCCGCGCGTCGTCAAAATCGCTTCGCGCGACGTGATTGATTCGGTGATCGGTTCGGCTCTGCCCGGAGTCGTGCTGACGCATTCCAATCCGCCGCCCGCGCCGATTCCCGCCCGCGTCGGTTTTCGATATTTTATGCTCGATTCAATCGGACCGTATTGGAACGGCATCAAAGGCTCGAAAGTTTTAGCCGTCTTTGTGCCTGATGAAATCCCAGACGAAAAGCTGGAAATGTATGCCGTTAAGCCGTAACAACTTAAGATAAAATTATTGCTCACAAAATATATGTAAGGTAGAAATACTATGGCTTTCATTAACAACGGTGTCGGAGTCGGCGGAAGGAACGACAGTCAGGATGTAGTAATCATTCAATGGATGCTGCAAACGGCGCAATACTATTACGGCACGAAGATTTTCAGTCGCGGTTACGGAATTCCCGAAAACGGTATTTTGGATGTTGATACTGCATCGGCAATTCAAGATGTGATTAATTTTCCTAAATTGCTCAACGGCTATCGAGCCAATAATCCGCTCCTGAATTTTACGAAATGTATCTTCCCTAACGACGAAAACTATCAGTTTTTGGTTCGCTGTTCAATCAAACCTTTATGCGTTCCGTGCGAAGAAAAGCACATTCAGTTCGATGATAATGCAGTCGTCCGGCAAGCGATTCAGGACAGAATAAACTTTATTACTTTTCGCCACATCGCTGAGGTAATGGACAAAGAAAACATCTGCCGAACGCTGACGGCGCGAGGCGCAACCGCGAGAAACTATTTGAAAGAGATAAAAATCAAAGCGTTTTTAGATATGATTGCTTTTGTTGAAGGAACTGATCTGAACAACGACGGTTTTGAAACAGGTTTTAACACCAGAATGGGCGGCACGCCTAATAATCCGATTACGGTTGATGATTTGTCCAAACATTCGGGTAATGTCGCGTTAGGGCGTTACCAAGCGATTCCCAACACTTGGCGCGAACAGGAGCAGAAACTCGGATTAACTGATTTCACACCTGAATCACAGGAACTTTTCGCCATCGGAAAATTAATGGACAGAGATATGATAGATGATATTAAAAATGAAAATTTTCCGACCGCAATTGATAAGGGAAGTTTAGAATGGGCAAGTTTCCCAAATGCTGCAAAAACAGTGGCAAACGGCGGAACACCAACTAGCCACTATAACTACACGAGCGGCAAACATAAAGGACAGCCGCAACCGACTCCGTTTAGTGTAACCGTGCTTCAAGGGATTTATAATGATGCTATGAAATTCTATAAAATTAGAAAGTAAAAATTATGAAAACATCGGTTATTTTAATGTTATTAATCTTATCATTTGCCTTTGGCTTTGATTGTAAGAAGTTATCATCAGTCACGGATGAATATCTCCAAACACCTCAAACAACTAAAGATGAAGAATTATTTGCGGCAATCGAAGCGAATGATAAAACTAAAGTAGAAGAATTATTAAAACAAAGCGCGAATCCGAATGCTTTTGAACAAAGCTATTATAAAAATGCTGATGGAAATCTGGAAAAAACTAAATTCTACGATACTGCGCTGGGAAATGCAGTTAATCTAAAACAAGTGGAAATCGCACGTTTGCTTTTGGAACACGGCGCAGATGTAAATAAAGGCACTTTTTCTTTGGATAAAAACGGACAGGAAGACTATAATTCATCAAATATTAAACAAGCAGTGATCAAACAAGATATTCCAATGATAAAACTGTTGATTGAATATCATTCTAACCTTAAAGGCGGCTTTGAACCGCTTATCTTTTCAGCGAAAAATAAGGAAGTAACAGATTTATTGGTAGAAAATGGCGTTGATATAAATGAACAAGATTCAGCCGGATATACTTTTTTAATAAGAGCAGTAATAGAAAACAATGTCGAGTTGGTAAAAATTGCTCTAGAACATAACCCTAAATTGAATTTAAAACTCAAGCCAGTAATAAAACTTTACAATTTCAGAGAACTGACTGCGTTGGGAATGGCAAAAACGTGGACGCGCGAAAATCCAGATGAGAACCTAAAGCAAAAAGAAATTATTAAATTGTTGAAAGAAGCAGGCGCGAAAAAGTAAGTCTAATTAGAAATCAGCGAATAAATCGCACGGCACAAATTTTCCCTGCTTCTGTAGTGGTGAAAAGACATCGGCAAGCATAGAGGACAAATCGGAGACCCGAATTTTATGACCGAAACTGTTAATAAAAATGATTTGATCGCCTTTGCGGGACCGATTTTCGATTTGATTCTGCGCCTCAAAGCTGGAGTTGTCGAACCGGCAAGTGATTTGCGTCCGAAAGTCGCCGCGATGCTGGAAGATTTTGAAAAACGCGCCGAGCGTTACCGGTTTAATCACAAAGTCGTGCAGGTTTCTAAGTTCGCGCTCGCGGCGTTTGTGGATGAAACGATTTTGACTAACAATTTCCCGCTGCGTGACGAATGGGAAAAAAATCCTTTGCAGCTCGAATATTTCGGCGAACAGCTTGCCGGCAATAAATTTTTCGACAAACTTTCGGCGATGCTCAAACAACTCGAAGTAACGCAGGACGGCGTGGAAATCTATTACGTTTGTATGCTGCTCGGTTTCAAAGGTAAATACGCGATTTACGAAAAAGATCAGCTTTTGGCGACGATGCAAAGCACGGCAAACGCGCTCGTCAAAGTCGGCAAAATCAAACCCGTCGAACTTTCACCGCATTGGCTCGCCGACGATCAGCCCGAACCGCCGAAGAAAAAAGGAATGCCGACGTGGGCAAAAATCGGCGCGGTCAGCGGTCTCGGATTAGCGTTTATCGTTTACCTGATTATGTTCCTGCTGTCATCGAAATTTTTGCAGGACGCGGTGGATAAATTACAACTTTAGACAGTTATCAGTTATCAGTTATCAGTTATCAGCTAATACATATTTTGTGAGCCGTTATTGTTTACTGAAACTGAGAAATATTCATAACCAACTGATAACTGTTTACTGATAACTGATACCTGATAACTGTTATGTCTTGGCATACCGACCAACTTAAATACGCTCTCGGTCTCGGCGGCATAATGTCGTTTTACGGGATAATTATGATTGCGACCTACGTCGTTAATCTGAAATACGGCTACGTTGACCAGCGTTATATCATCATTGGAATTATCGTTATCACGATTCCGTTCGCGCTGATGATCGGTTTGGTTGCGCTCGTCAAAAATCGCCGCCGAAAAAAACGCGAACTTGCCGACGCACCGGAAAACCCGGACGACGCGCAGATTCAAAACAACGCCGCGCCTGTTGCCGAATTCGGCGATTTAAATAGTTCGGCGGAAGAAGTCGTCCAATTTTTGAAAGCCTCGAATCTCGGCGCAGGCGGCAAAGAAGCCGTTTATTCGCTGCCGTGGTATCTCGTCGCCGGAACGCCGAAAACCGGCAAATCTTCGCTCGTTTTAGGCTCGAATCTCAATTTTCAAACTCTGCCGAGCCAACGTCAGTCAGAGCAAAAAATCATTCGTTCGACCGGCAATGTTGATTGGCGCGTAACCAGCGACGCGGTTTTTGTGGACACCGCCGGACGCTATCAGACCGAAGGCGCGGACGGTGACGAATGGAATTCGCTGCTCGATACGCTCAAAAAATATCGTCCGCTAAGACCGCTCGACGGCGTTTTGCTGGTCATCAACACCGAAAGAATTTTGAAGGCGGACGAACGCGAAACCGAAGAACTCGCCAAGACGATGCGGGCGCGGCTCGACGAAGCCTCGGCGCGTTTGAAGGTTCGATTTCCTGTTTATCTGGTTTTCTCGAACGCCGATTCGCTCGAAGGTTTCAGCGATTCGTTTTCGGCTTCTAAAAACGAAGGCAAAAATCTTGTCTGGGGCGCGACCATTCCGCTCGAAAAATCGGACAACGCGCAGGCGATGTTCGACGGTGAATACGAGCTTTTGCAAAATTCGATAATGAAACGCCGCCTCGTCCGTCTGAGCGCGCCGTTTCCGCCCGTGCGCCAATTGCGAATTTTTAATTTTCCGCTGCATTTCGGTTCGGCGCGGCGCAAATTGGGCGCGTTCGTTTCCGCTCTGTTTCGTCCGAATCCGTTCGCCGAAAATCCGTTTTTGCGCGGCTTTTATTTTACCGCTTCGCCCGCCGGAAAATCCGCGCCGGGTGCGCCGGTCGTCGGGCAGACATATTTTACCGAGAGATTTTTCCGCGATGTCGTTTTGCGCGACAAAGATTTGGTCAAAACATTTCAGGCGCAGCGGCAGAGCGCACCGATTTTCGGCTGGTTTATGACCTTTCTCGGCGCACTTCTCATCACGACTCTGCTCGCTTTTTCAGGCTTTTCGCTCTTTAAAAACAAGCAGATGGTTGACAACGCGCAGGAACAGGGCGAAAAAGTTCTGACTATCGTTAAATCCGACGCGGGCAAAAATCCGCTGACGAAAAACGAACAGGAAGCGCGGCGCGAAATTAACGCGACCGAAGATTTGCGCGAAGTTTTGAACAAACTCGACGACAACGAACGCAATGGTGCGCCCGTTTATATGCGTTTCGGGATGTATTCGGGCAACAACATTTACAAAAAAAATCTGCTCCCGATTTATTTCAGCGTCGTCGAACAGCGTTTCAAAAATCCGACCGTCAAGCGCGTCGAAGCCGAACTCCGCAAATTTGCCGACTCCGCGCCGGTCGCCAATTCGTCAAATCTAACCGATGCGGAAGAGCAAAACCTCGGCAAAAATTACGATTTATTAAAGGCGTATCTGATGCTGACCGGCGAATTTAAAGAAAAAGCCGAAGCCGGACACATCGCCAATACGCTCAAAGATTACTGGACGGCGGAAGCCAAACTGCCGCCGGATTTGAATTTGACGGCGCAGCAGCAGCTCGATTTCTGGGCGAAACAGGTTGACCGCGACGATGCCGATTTTCGTTTTCCGCGTATCTCGCCCGACGGCAAACTAATCGCCGACGCGCGTAAAAAATTACAGGCATTTCCGGCGGTTTACCGTTATTACAAACGCAAGGTCACGGAGATTTCCAAAACCGTTGACGACAAGATCGGCGCGACCAATGCCGAGGCGATTTTGACGCGCAACGGCGCGGACACGAGCCTGATGGAAGGCAGCTACGCCGTGCCGAGCGCATACACGCTCGAAGGTTATAAATTGATGAAACCGGCAATCGCCGAAGCCAATCAGAAACTCAGCGAAGACGATTGGGTGATGGGCGAACAGGGCAAAAACAGCATCGCGCAATCGGACGACGCGGGCAAAATCGAGCAGCGATATTTCCGCGATTACGCCGAAAACTGGCGCAATTTTATCAAGAACACCAACGTCAAACCGTATAAAACGAAGGATTCCGCCGCCGCCGCTTTGCAGACTTTTTCGTCCGCTAATTCGCCGATGAAAATTCTGCTCGCGGAAGTGGCGCGAAACACCAATCTTTCGGCAAAACCCGAAACCGAAGGCTGGTTTGACTGGATCAAGAGCTTTTTTACGACCGCCGTTTCGACCGACACGGGCGGCAACAGCGAACCCGAAAAAGCGTTTCGCCCGCTGTTTACCTTCATCGGCACGAAAAAAACGGAAAATGCGCCGATTGAAAAATATCAGACCGAGATCGGCAAAGTTTACAATCGTTTCAACGGCATTTCCGCCGATCAGATGAAGCAGATCGCGCAGGAACTCGCCAATGATAAGGACGATACGCTCAAATTGCGAAATTCCGACACGGCGATTTCCAATTTAATTCAGGGCTTTAACGAAACGCCTTCGTCGCAGGAAGTCGCGTCGCTGCTGCAAAAACCGCTCGGCAATTTGAAGGAACTGCTCGGCACGGACGCAAAATCGCAGCTTTCCAAATCGTGGAACGAACAGATTCTGCCCGCCGCCAAAGATGTCGAAAAAGATTATCCGTTTGCCGACAGCCAGACCGAAACGGATTTGAATAAACTGAAAGACTTTCTAAATCCGACCGACGGCAAACTGTCCAAATTTTACGAAGACCGTCTGAAGAAATATTTTGAAGAATCGAACGGTCAGTTAAAGGTTAAAGAGACGAGCGAAGTAAAATTCTCGGACGAATTTGTTGCTTATTTAAACAACGCATTTGCTTTACGGAAAGCTCTTTTCGGCACGAATCCGACACCGAAATTCGAGTATGAATTTCAATTGAAACCGGTCAAAGATGCGCTCATCGAAGTGACGATTGACGGGCAGAAAATCACTTCCGAAGGCACGGCTTCGAGCAAACTTTCATTCCCGGCGGGAACGGCGACCGAAACCGGCGTGTTTATGAATTTCGCCTCGACCGGCGGCACGACACCGACCGGAGGCGGCAGTCTGCCGACCAATTCGGCGGCGGCAAATTCTTCGACAAATTCGGCAGGTTCGGCAAATTCCGCGAATACGAGCGTCAAACCTGCGAATGTCAGTAAATTCTTACAGGGTTCAAGTCCCGATCCGGGCAGTGCGTCGCTCAAATTCCCCGGAAATTGGGGGTTATTCAAATTCGTTGATGCCGGGAAACCGCAGAAACAACCGGGCGGCGAATACATTCTGACTTTCAGTTTAGGCGGCAAAACCGTCAACGCCGTCGTCAAACCGAGCGGCGGAGATTTGTTCGATAAAAACGTCTTTCGCGGTCTCAAAGCACCGGCGAACTTCTTGAAATAGTTCAAAGTTCAAAGTTTAAGGTTCAATGTTAAAACCGGCGACTTTCCCAAACTTTGAACTTTGAACCTTAAACTTTGAACTTTGAACTTATGAACGATGCCAAACAACAACTGGACGCGGGCGATTTAACGGGCGCGATTGAGACGGCTTTAGCGACTGTCAAGGCGAATCCGACAAACGAAGCGGCGCGAATTTTTCTCTTTGAACTCTCGTGTTTTTCCGGCGATTGGGAACGCGCCGAACGCCAGCTCGAAGTGATCGGGCATCAGGACGCGAACGCCGCCATCGGAACGCTGATCTACCGGCAGAATTTCAAAGCCGAACGCGACCGAGCGAAATTTTTCGAGAGCGGTGTCAAACCCGAATTTTTGTCTGCGCCGCCCGAATACGTCGCCGGTCTGCTTGCCGCCAACAGTCGTCTGCGCGAAGGCAATGTTAAAGAAGCGCGGCAGTTGCTCGATGATGTCGAAACGCATCGTTTGGCGATTTCGTGCGTCGTTAACGGCGAAACTTACGAAGATTTCCGCGATTACAACGATGCGACGATGTGTATTTTTGAAGTTATTTTGAAAGACACATATTGCTGGCTGCCAATGGAGCAGATCGAGAAAATCGAATTTTTCAAACCGAAAAGCCTGCGCGATTTATATTGGGTTCAGGGCGAAATCACGATGCGAAACGGGACGGGCGGCGAAATGTTCGTGCCTGCGCTTTACGCTAATTCGTGGAAGAGCGAAAACGATCAGGTGCGCCTCGGCAGAATGACCGACTGGCAGGACGCGGGCGAAGAAATTTTCACCGGCGAAGGCACGAAAATGTTTTGGATGGACGGCAAGGAAAAATCAATTTTCGATCTCGAAAAAATTGAATTCAAAGAGGACGAAACCGGCGCATAAAAATTTCGTGATTTTTTAAGCAAATTCGTTTAAGATACTGACACCCATAAGAATTTTACAATTTGAGAAAAAATCCTCAGTCAATTTTGAGCGGCAGAAAATTCAGTTTTTTATTAATTGCTACTGGTGAATTACCTTGAAAATTTAATTTGATGTTTTTGCGGCTGTGCCGCCTGATGTGCGGAAAGGCTGTGCCTTTCCGAAAAACTTTCTTTGATTGATGAGGCTGCGCCTCAAATTTGGTGGCGCAGCCACAGCAAAGCGGCAGTATCTGACGGAAAGGCACAGTCTTTCCGCACATCGGCGGGCATAGCCCGAAGAAATTTATCTGAAGGATTTAATTTTTAAGAAAAATGAGTTAATGGCAATTTATAAAAAAGTTGTCACCATTAATTTAAATTTAACAGCATAATTTTATTTTTCGGATGCTGTGACGGATTAACTTTAAAACAAACAATTTCAATGAGCGAAGAACTGCAAAAACCGCCGGTAATCAATTTTGACGAGATGTTTGCGCCGATTTCCGAAGAAAATCCTTCGGGCGAATATCTGCGTTATGTTGGCGTTTACGACGAGATTTCCGAAGCCCGCCGCGCCGATAAAGATGTCGCGCAGGGCGATTGGCAGACGACGCTCAAAACCGCCGATTTTCGGCAGGTAGTTACGTTATGCACGTCTGCTCTGACTGCGCGGACGAAGGATTTGCAGGTTGCCGCGTGGTTTTCCGAAGCGTTGGTCAAAGAACACGGTTTCGCCGGTTTGCGCGACAGTCTCAAACTTTTGAGCGGATTGCAGGATAAGTTTTGGGAGACAATCCACCCGGAAATCGAAGACGGCGACGAAGAAGGACGCGCCAACGCTATTTCGTGGGTTGATACGCAGACTTCGCTCGCCGCCAGAGGTGCGACATTAGTCAGCGGCGCAAATTACGGGATCAACGATTGGGAAGATTCAAAACGCTTCGACATTCCCGAAAATCTCGACTCGCTCGATTCATCCGAACAGGAAAGATACCGCGATTTGCAGACACAGGCTGAAAAGGAACACCGCACGACCGGCGATCTGTGGCGCAGGGCAAAAGCGGCGACCAGCCGGACTTTTTGCGAACAGACGAATTTTTTAATCGCCGAATGCCGGACGGAATTTGACGAACTGAACCGCGTCATCGAAGAAAAATACGACCGCAATCAGATGCCGGGTTTGTCGGCTTTGAAAAAAACGCTCGAAGATGTCGAAACGGCGGCGAAAAAACTGCTCGACGAGAAACGCCTCGAAGAACCGCGCGATGAAGATTCGCCGGCGACCGAATCGGATGATGAATCGTCCGAATCAAATGAAGCGGGAATGCCTGTTACCGTCGGACGCGCAGTTGCTTCCGGCGCGATCAACAGCCGTCAGGACGCGCTCAAACGTCTGAGCGATGTCGCCGTTTTCTTCCAGAAAACCGAACCGCACAGCCCGGTTTCGTATCTCGTCAACCGCGCCGTTAAATGGGGCAATATGCCGCTCGACGGCTGGCTGCGCGACGTTATCAAGGATGAAAATGTTTTATTCCAACTGCGTCAGACGCTCGGATTGGACGAAAGCAGTTCGGAAAGTTCTGACTATTAGCGCGGAAAAGCGTCGAGAGCCGAACCAAAATTTTTCCACGGATTTTGCTATTTTACATAAATTTCAACACCAAGAAAGGAGATAAAAGCCAATGCCAACCAAAGAAAGTCTGCAACATAAAATTGACCGCGTGAGACCGCCGCGCGTCCAAATTACTTACGATGTCGAAGTCGGCGGCGCAATCGAACTAAAAGAACTGCCGTTCGTAATCGGCGTTTTAGGCGATTTCGTCGGCAAGCCGGAAGAAGCACTGCCGGTTTTGAAAAATCGTAAATTCGTCGAGATTGATCCCGATAATTTCGATCAGGTGCTGTCGGGAATGAAGCCGAGACTCGCGTTCAATACGGACAATAAACTGCAAAACGACGGCAGCAAAATCGGCGTTGAACTAAAATTCAACAGCATCGAAGATTTTGAACCCGATAACGTCGCCCAACAGGTCGAACCGCTTCGCAAACTCGTCGAAGCGCGGCGCAAACTTTCAGATTTGCGTTCGAAAATGGACGGCAACGACAAACTCGAATCGATGCTCGGCGATATTCTCGCCAGTTCCGATAAACAAAAACAACTAAGCGACGCACTCGGCATCGAACCGGGAAAGGAGGAGTAAATTAATTATGGCTACCCAAAAAGAAACCGAATCAACCGCTGCCGCGACGACCGAAGCACCGCAGGAGATAAGTCTGCTCGATCAGATTTTGACCGAAGGTAAAATGGGGCGCGACGATTTTCAGAAAGAACAGGCGAAAGATATGATCGGCGAATTCGTCACGCAGGTGATGAGCGGCGAACTGACGATGTCGAAAAATATGGATGTCGCCATCAATTCGCGCATCGCCGAAATTGACCGCCTGATTACGACGCAGATGAACGAAATTATGCACCACGAAGACTTTCAAAAACTCGAAGGTTCGTGGCGCGGCGTGCATCATCTGGTTAAAAACAGCTTAACCGGACCGAAACTCAAAATTCGGATGATGAGCGTCACGAAAAAAGATTTACTCAAAGATTTTGAACGCGCTCTCGAATTCGACCAGACGAGCCTCTTCAAAAAAATCTACGAGGACGAATACGGAATGTTCGGCGGCGCACCGTTCGGCGCGATCATCGGCGATTACGAATTCGGCAATCACCCGCAGGATTTGGCACTGCTCGAAAATATTTCGCAGGTCGCCGCCGCCGCCCACGCGCCGTTTTTGAGCGCGGCATCGTCGGAGATGTTCGGCTGGGAATCGTTTACCGAAATGAGCGACGTGCGCGACGTTTCAAAAATCTTCGACCGGATGGAATATGCCAAATGGCGCAGTTTCCGCGAGTCGGAAGATTCACGCTACGTCGGGCTGACGCTGCCGCACGTTCTCGGACGTGAACCTTACGGCGCGGCGACGCGTCCGACCGAGAGTTTTAATTTCGAGGAAGACGTAGACGGCACAGACCACAAAAAATACTTGTGGAGCAACGCCGCCTACGCGCTCGGCACACGTCTGACCGAAGCGTTTTCGATGCACGGCTGGTGCGTGGCGATTCGCGGTGTCGAAGGCGGCGGACTCGTCCAGGGCTTGCCGACGCACACTTTTTCGACCGACGAAGGCGAAGTGGCGATGAAATGCCCGACCGAAGTGGCGATCACCGACCGCCGCGAAAAAGAATTTGCCGACAACGGCTTTATTCCGCTCGTCCATTGCAAAAACACCGATTACGCGGCGTTTTTTGCCACGCAGTCGGCAAACAAAGCGAAAAAATACGACACCGATTCGGCAAACTCGAATGCGCGTCTGTCCACGCAGTTGCAGTATATTTTCGCCGTTTCGCGTTTCGCACATTATTTGAAATCAATGATGCGTGATAAAGTCGGCTCGTTTATGTCGCGCAAAGATGCCGAAATGTTTCTCAATCGCTGGATTATGAATTATGTGACCGAAGACGACACGGCATCGGCATCGGTCAAAGCGCAGTATCCGCTGCGACAAGCCCGCGTAGATGTCGCGGAGATTCCCGGAAAACCCGGCTGTTACCGTGCGGTCGCATTTTTACAGCCGCATTTTCAGCTCGACGAACTGTCCGTCTCGCTGCGATTGGTTGCCGATCTGCCGCAGCCGGCTAAGTAAAAACCCAGTCTTTTCCGGGCTTTGATGAATATAAAAAATCAAAGCCCGGAAAAATCGAGAATTATTTTCAGATAATTCGCAAAACTTTTCAGAGGAAGCGTCTTAATCACATAGCTGATTAAAACAAGGCTCGTTTAGTAAATTTTAGAAATTAATAGGAGTTGAATTAAAAATATGGCGATAGATACATTTTTGAAAATTGATGGAATAGACGGCGAATCACAGGACAGCAAACACAAAGGTGAAATCGAAGTTCTGAGTTGGAGTTTCGGAGCAAGTCAGAGCGGCACGATGGGAACCGGCGGCGGCGGCGGCGCGGGCAAAGTTAATTTTCAGGATTTTCATATTACCCTGCAATGCTCGAAAGCATCACCGAAACTGTTTCTAACCTGCGCCGGCGGCGATCACATCAAAACAGCAGTCTTGGTCAACCGCAAAGCCGGTAAAGATCAGCACGAATATTACACCTACAAATTCAGCGACTTGCTGGTTTCCTCATTCCAAACCGGCGGACACTCGGACGGCGGCAACCCGGTTGAACAGGTGAGTTTCAACTTTACCAAAGTCGAAGTCGAATACAAGGAACAGAAGCCGGACGGAACTTTGGGCGGCGCAATCAAGAGCGGCTGGAACGTCAAAGAAAACAAAGCGGTTTAGTTTCGCTCAATCATTATCAATGTCAACTCTGCGGGGTTACGACGAAAAGGAATTTTTTCCGAAGACGGCGTAATCCCCGCAGTCTTTTTTGCCGCCGATATTTTTTATGTCCCGAAGTTACACGGAAACCAATATCACGCCGTCTTTGCTGGATCGTTTGATAGATTTAGACCCGCAAAGTTCGCAGGAGCCGCCGAAATCGCGCACTATTTCTCTCCAGCATCTTAAAGCCTCGGTGCGGCGCGATTTGGAATTTTTGCTCAACTCCAGACTTGCTATCCCCGAAGGCATCGAAACTTTGGAAGAAACCGGCAAATCAATGGTGATTTACGGGATGCCGGATTTTACCGGCAGCAACGTCAAGAATGCCGGCGAACAGCAAAAACTCGTCCAGAAAATTGAAACGGTAATCCATAATTTCGAGCCGCGACTGGTAGATTTGCGAATTACACTAGAGCCGGTTAACGAAATCAACCGTTCACTGCGTTTTCGCATCGAGGCGCGTTTGAAAACCGATCCGATTCCCGAACCGATTGCTTTCGACACGGTTCTGCAAATCGGCAGCGGCGCGTTCGAGATCAAGGAACGCTGATTTTCGCCGTTCACGGATTGCATAAATTCTCTTAAAAGCTACAATCTACAAAAAAGATTGTCCTGAAAAACCCTTGACTAAATGCGCGACGAACTTTTAGGTTATTACGAACAGCAGCTTATTTTTCTGCGAAGAATGGGCGCGGAATTTGCGCGTAAATATCCGAAGATCGCCGCCCGTCTGCAAATTGACGAAGAAAAAATCGAAGACCCGCACGTCGAACGAATGGTCGAAGCGTTCGCCTTTCTCGCCGGACGCATCAACTTAAAACTCGACGACGAACTGCCGGAAATTACCGAATCTTTTCTCAATGTCCTTTATCCGCATTATCTTGCGCCGATTCCTTCGATGGCGGTAACGCAGTTTTCATTCGGTTCGCCGAACGATAAACTGACCGCCGTGCAGAAACTCGAACGCGGCGCACGGCTTAATTCGCGCCCGGTTGACGGCACGCCGTGTCGTTTTAGAACGGCGTATGACGTTGATCTGATGCCGCTCGAACTCGAATCCGCCGCGCTCGAATCGAACGCGCCGAAAAACGCGCAGGGCAAATACTCCGACAGTTATATTCGTCTCAGTTTTCGCTGTTACGGAGACGCGAATCTCCACGAAATGAAGGTCGGCGGCAGCGGCAAACCGCCGGAATCGCTGCGATTTTATTTGAACGGCGATCCGCAACTCGTCTTTCCGCTCTACGAAATCATATTGAATCACGCTACGGCGGTCGAATTTCGCGCGACCGAACCGCCGATCAGCGGCAAAACGCTGGCGATGAAAACGCTCTCGTTCAAGAAGATTCCCGATCCGGTAATTTTGTCAGCAGATGTCATTAAACAGGTCGGCTTTGAAGAATCTCAGGCGATTTTGCCATACACGAAACGCTCGTTTACGGGTTATCGTCTGCTCACGGAATATTTTTCCTTTCCGTATAAATTTTTATTCTTCGATATTTTCGGACTCGATCAGGCAATCGGCAAAAAATTCGGCAGTCATTTCGACGTGCTGATTCATTTAAAAGATGTCACGCCGCCGGTTGCGCCGATCACGGCGGAGACGTTTCGGTTGGGCTGCACGCCGGTCATTAATTTGTTTTCGCGGCTTGCCGATCCTTTATATTTGACGCAGCAGAAATACGAATATCACATCGTGCCGGACGTTCACCGGCAGGCGACGACCGAAATTTATTCGATTGACGAGGTGATGACGAACGATCCGCGCACCGGCACGACCAGGGAATTTTCGCCGTTTTATTCGCTCAGACACGCTTACGGCGAACAGATGGAAAAATCTTTCTGGTATGCGACGCGCCGCCAATCGCAGCGACTCGACGACGACGGCACGGAACTTTTTATGTCAATGGTGGACACGAATTTTAATCCGCGTGTCCCGCAGATCGAAGTTTTGAGCGTCAGAACGACCTGCACGAACCGCGATTTGCCCGCGAAACTGCCGTTCGGCGGTCAGGAAGGCGATTTTGAAATCGAAGGTTCGGCACTGCTTTCGCGCGTTCGATGTTTGACGAAACCGACCGAAACGCTTCGTCCGCAGATGCGCCGCAGTTTGCAGTGGCGTTTGATTTCGCATCTGAACTTAAATTACCTGTCGCTCGTCGGCAATGAAAACGGCACGCCCGAAGCCTTGCAGGAAATACTGCATCTTTATAATTTCAACGATTCATCGGTCACGCGCAAACAAATTCTTGGCATTACGGGCATTGAAGTCAAAAAATCCGTCAAGCAAATCGGCGGACACATCGGCGCGGGTTTCGTGCGCGGTCTGGAAACGACGCTGACCTTCGATGAAGAACAATTCGTCGGCAGCGGGTTGTTTCTGTTTGCCTGTGTGCTGGAAAGATTTCTCGCACTCTATGCTTCGGTTAATTCGTTCAATCAGTTGGTTTTACGCACCAAACAGCGCGAAGGTATCATCAAACGCTTTCCGGCGCGGGCAGGCGAGCAGGAGATTTTGTAGTTTCAGGTTTCAGGTTTCAGGTCTCTGGTTTTAATGCTGACTTCCGGATTCTGACTTCTGATTTATAACCTGAAACCTGAAACCTGAAACTTGAAACTTACATACCTGAAACTTATGTCCGATAAACCTCTCAATCAGGAACTCTTCGACGAGCCGTATAAGTTTGAATTTTTTCAGGCGGTGCGGCTGCTCGAACGTATTTTTCCCGAACGCCGGACGGTCGGCGGCGAGGCTTTGCCGTTTGAAGAAATCGTGCGCTTTCGGACGCGCGTTACGCTTGCGTTTCCGGCGAGTGAAATTCACGAA
Source organism: Pyrinomonadaceae bacterium (assembly GCA_965247235.1). GTDB lineage: Bacteria > Acidobacteriota > Blastocatellia > Pyrinomonadales > Pyrinomonadaceae. The sequence goes on along the minus strand of OZ252004.1, from coordinate 2,450,761 downwards.
ATTAAAGACAGTTTCGACGAACTTTCCGAACGGCAAAAAACGGAGATGTTCGTCAATTTTATGGGAATGGTCGGCGCAAGCGGCGTTTTGCCGACGCATTACACGGAAATCGTCGCCGAACGCATTCGTTACAAAGACACGGCGATGTGGGCGTTTCTCGATATTTTTACGCACCGCGCCGTTTCGCTTTTTTTCCGGGCGTGGCAAAAATATCGGTTTCCCGTCCAATATGAACGCGGAAACGATGATTTCACGAAGTTTTTATTTGATTTTGCCGGACTCGGCACGAACGGTTTGCGCGGCAGAATGTCGCTCGCCGACGAATCGCTGCTGCCTTATGCCGGACTGATTTCACAGCATCCGCATTCGGGCAACGCGCTCGAAAATATTTTGAGCGATTATTTTTCGACGACGGCAAAAATTCAGCAGTTTTTCGGTCAATGGTTAGAATTAAGCGAAGAAAGCATAACCAAACTCGGCTCGGCAAACAGTCGTTTGGGCGCAGACGCGATTGTCGGCACACGCATCTGGGATCAGCAGTCAAAATTTCGTGTCCGGCTCGGCGCATTGACGTTTCAGCAATTTCAGTCGTTTTTGCCGAACGGAACGGCGCACAAATCGCTCAAATCTATCGTCAAATTCGTCGTCGGTCTCGAACTCGATTTCGATGTGCAGCTTATTTTACAGGCGAAACAAGTTCCCGGAACGATTCTGACAACCCGCGCGATGCGCCGCCCGATGCTCGGCTGGACTTCGTTTTTGAAATCGAAACCTTTCAAAAATGACAATGAACAGGTTGTTCTGCAAATGGAATCAAGTTAGAAAGTTGACAGAGTTATCAGAGTTGCAGAGTTAATGAGAACAAGCGAGTTTGACACTTCAAATACCGGGTTAAATTAAAACTCGAATGTTTTAATAATTAATTTCCCAACGATTTTTACGGCTTTTATAAATTTTTTCAGGAGATAAAACGATGAACGTAAATTTGAAATCTTTGGTCGGCAGATTAAACGAAGTTTCGCGCGGTGCGCTCGAAAGCGCGGTGGGATTATGTGTTTCGCGGACGAATTACGATGTTGAAATCGAACATATTTTAGCCAAAATACTCGAACAGGACGACACCGATCTGCACAAAATCTGCCAGCATTACGAAGTCAATATTGACCGTCTGAGCAAAGACGTTTCGACCTCGCTCGACCGTTTGAAAACCGGGAATTCGGGAACGCCCGGACTTTCCGACCGTCTGCCGCTGTGGTTTCAGAATGCGTGGCTGCTCGCTTCGGTTGATTTCGGCGAATCGCGTGTGCGTTCGGGTCACTTGATTCTCGCGCTGCTTTCCGGCGAAAACACGGCGCGGCTCGCCCGCGATGTCTCCAAAGAATTTACACATATTTCGGTCGAATCGCTGACGACCAAACTTCCCGATATTACCGCCGATTCCGCCGAAGGACGTGCGGCGACTGCATTGGGCGAGAGCGCGAACACGAGCGGCGCACCGATTGCGGCGGGCGTTCCGGGCAAAATGAAGGCGTTGGATCAATACACCGAAGATTTGACGGCAAAAGCTGCCGCCGGAAAAATTGATCCGATTCTGGGACGCGATTTTGAAGTGCGGCAGATCATTGATATTTTAACCAGACGGCGGCAGAATAACCCGATTTTGACGGGCGAAGCCGGCGTTGGAAAAACGGCGGTCGTCGAAGGTTTCGCGCTCAGAATTTCGCAGGGCGATGTTCCTGAACCGCTGCGAAATGTTGCGGTGCGAACGCTCGATTTAGGACTTTTGCAGGCTGGCGCGAGCGTCAAAGGTGAATTTGAAAATCGTTTGAAGGATGTCATTAACGAAGTCAAATCTTCGCCGCAGCCGATAATTTTGTTTATTGACGAAGCGCACACGATGATCGGCGCGGGCGGCACGGCGGGACAAAACGACGCGGCGAATCTCTTAAAACCGGCGTTGGCGCGTGGCGAATTAAGAACAATCGCAGCGACGACCTGGGCGGAATACAAAAAATATTTTGAAAAAGACGCGGCATTGGCGAGACGTTTTCAGGTCGTCAAAGTTGAAGAACCCGACGAAGAAAAAGCTATCGGAATGATGCGCGGTCTGCTCGAAAAAATGGAGGAACATCACAACGTCCGCATCTTGGACGAAGCGATTGTCGAATGCGTCAAACTTTCGAGCCGATATATTACAGGTCGTCAGTTGCCCGACAAATCCGTGTCGGTTTTAGACACAGCCTGCGCGAAGGTCGCCATCGGACAGGGCGCAACTCCGGGCGCGGTCGAAGATGCGACGCGCCGCATTCAGCATTTATCGTCGGAAATCAATTCGCTCGAACGCGAACAGGTGACAGGCGCGGGACACGACGAACGCCTCGGCGATTTGAAGGCGAAACGCTCTTCAACCGAAGAAGTTCTCGCCAAATTAAGCGAACAATGGGCGAAGGAAAAAGATTTGACGACGCAAATTCGCAACGTCAGATTAAAACTCGAAATGTCGCGCCTTGATTCAGCTAACAGTCAACAGTCAACAGTTAGCAGTCAGAATGAAGAAAATGCGCCGGAAACTGCCGCTGCCGCAACTGCCGAAACGATTGATTCGACGGGCGATGCGACTGCTGCCGCGACTGCGCCGGAAGTTGTTGACACGGAATTTTTGAGAGGCGAACTCAAACGCTTAAATGAAGAATTAAAACAGGTTCAGGGCGAAAATCCGTTGATGGCTCCGGTTGTCAACGGGCAGATCGTCGCCGAAGTCATTTCCGGCTGGACGGGAATTCCCATCGGCAAAATGGTCGCGGACGAAATCAATTCCGTGCTGAATCTCGCCGCCACTTTGCAGGAGAGAGTTCTCGGACAAAATCACGCGCTCGAAGCGATTTCGCAGCGAATTCGCACTTCACGCGCCGGTTTGACCGACCCGAAACGTCCGATTGGCGTGTTTCTGCTGGTCGGAACTTCCGGCGTTGGTAAAACCGAAACTGCGCTCGCACTCGCCGATTCGCTTTACGGCGGCGAACGCAATTTGATTTCGATCAATATGAGCGAATATCAGGAAGCGCACACGGTTTCGAGTTTGAAAGGTTCGCCTCCGGGCTACGTCGGCTACGGCGAAGGCGGCGTTTTGACCGAAGCTGTTCGCAGAAAACCGTATTCTGTTGTCTTGTTAGATGAAGTTGAAAAAGCGCATCCCGACGTGATGGAATTATTTTTCCAAGTCTTTGACAAAGGCGTTTTGGAAGACGGCGAAGGACGCGAGATTGATTTCAAAAACTGTATTATTTTGCTGACCTCGAACGTCGGCACGGACACGATTATGAAACTCTGCGCCGATCCCGACACGATCCCCGAACCCGAAGGATTAGTCGAAGCGATCAAGCCGGAACTCGTTAAAGCATTCAAACCCGCGCTTTTAGGCAGAATGGTGACGGTTCCGTATTACCCGATTTCCGACGGCATTCTGCGTTTGATTATCAAATTGCAGCTCGGCAAAATTAAAAATCGCATTTCGGACAATCACGGAGCGCAATTTTCCTACGACGATTCCGTCATTGAAACAGTAGCAAAACGCTGCACCGATGTTGATTCGGGCGCACGCAACGTCTATAACATTCTGACGGGAACGCTTCTGCCGCAAATGTCCGGCGAAGTTTTAACGAGAATGGCGAGCGGTGACGGCATCAAGAGCGTTCACGTCAACACGGGCGCGGATGGAAATTTTGTTTATGACATTTTATAGGAGGAAAAAATTATGCCCGGAGATATAGTGACATACGAGGAAGTTTTCGGCGCACCGCCCGGACAGGAAATTCAGGAATCGCACGGAATGACTTGGCGCGGCTGTGCGGCGGTGACATCGCTGCGCGGTTTGCTGGGAAGTTATACGGACGTTTTTACGCCCGGAATGCTCGGCGGAATGTCGGGTTACTGGAATGAAATGAATCGTCATCACGCCGGAGTGTCGGTTGATATAATGCTTGCGCCGGGTAATGCGAGATTGGTAACGCTGGGGCAAAATTTATTTCTGCTTTTTATGCGGATGCAGACTATAATGCAGTGGCAGGGAATGATTTATCAGCACGTCGCACTCGGTCCGGGCGGCGCACCCGGTGAATATCGCGGCGGCGATCACGTTAATCATATACACATTGACTGGCATCACAGCCGCAATGTTACATGGTCGCCGATCACGACTATCCCGTGGCGCAGAAGAAACGGCGTTCTTCAGCAGCTTAATCCGAAACAGGGCAATCAAATCGCTTCGGAGATTCGCTGGACTGCTCAGGCACAAACTAATTTTCGGCGGGATGCCACTTTAATGACGGAAATGGACGAGTTAATCAGACAACACAGAGACAACGAACTCGTCAGTCTGGATTTAGCCGGACAAGCGCAGGCACTAAGAAATTAATTTATGGAAATGCTGAAACCAACCCGATTTTTTTCGCTGGTCGTATTACTGATCGCCTGTTTCGGCTGTTCGGCGATTGATTCGCTTAAAAAGACGATTGGCGAAACAAATAAAACCGCTGAGGCAAATTCGTCCGGCAGTCCGGCAAACGGCGGCACGACCGAAACGGCTTCGGGCGCGTCGCCGTGTGCAAACAAATATAATCCGGTCAAAGACGGCGCAGTTAAAGATTATAAGATGAGCATCGGCGGCAGCGATGCGAAATTTGTTCAGCAATACGAGGACGGCGCGGCGAAGTTTACCGAGCAGATGACCATCGGCAAAACGACCGTCAGGCACGAATGGGAATGCACGGGCGAAGGTTTGATCGCCGCAAATCCGGGATCAATGATGAATTCGCCGAATATGAAGATCGAGCCGAAACATATTTCCGGCGTAACTCTGCCGAAGGACAGCGAAATTCAAACCGGCAAAACGTGGACGACGGTTTATCAGACGACCGGCACATCGCCGCTCGGCGAAGTTTCGTCGGACGTGAAGCTGAACAACAAAGTCGTGGCGATGGATGAGGAAATAACCGTTCCCGCCGGAACATATAAAACCGTCAAGGTCGAAACAAATCTGGAGATGCAGATGAAAATCGGCGGTAAAAATATTCCTGTCCCGCCGATCAAAACATATATCTGGTATGCGCCGGGTGTCGGAATGGTCAAAAATCAGATAGAAGGCGCATTCGGCAATTCAAGGCTGGAATATACGGGCGATAAATAAAACTCGAAGATTTTACAGGGAAGCAAATGGATACAACGCAGGACAACCGACTTCTGACAATCGAAACGCCGCTCGGAAAAGATTATTTTTTAATCGAAAAACTGGCGGCGCGGGAAGCGATTTCCGAACTTTTTTCGTTTGAAGTCGAACTTTTACACGCCGAAGATTACGCCGGTTACAGCGCGACCGTCGCCGATATACAATCTCTGCTCGGCAAAAATGTTTCGATTGAAATTATGCTGCCTGACGAACTGACGACGCGCTCGTTTTGCGGCATCGTCAGCGAATTTACGCAGGGCGGACGCGACGAGCGTTTTTCGTATTATACGGCGAAAATCGTCCCGCAGGTGTGGATTTTGACGCAGATTTCTCAAAGCCGCATTTTTCAGCATTTGAGCGTTCCCGATATTTTGAAAAAAGTTTTGACGGGTTTTGAAGTCTCTTACGAACTCGAAGGAACTTATAAACCGCGCAATTACTGTGTGCAATACGGCGAAACGAATTTCGATTTTATCTCGCGTTTGATGGAAGAAGAAGGAATTTTTTACTACTTTGAACACAAAGACCGCAAACATAAACTGATCGTCGCCGATTCGCCGAAAACGCATCGTGATTGTCCTTCAAAAAGCGAAATTCCTTTTCTGCTGAAGGTCGAAGACGAGCATTTTGTCAGTTCGATCCGGGTTTTTAATACGCATTATCGTCTGCAAACCGGCAAAGTTGCGTTTCGTGATTACAATTTTCAGCAAACCAACAATAAATTTGAAGGTCAGCAGCCGTCGCGTTTTTCCATCGGCGGCAATAAAGATTTGGAGTCTTACGGTTTTCCCGGCGGCTACGCCGAAAATCACGACGATATTGACAGCGGCGGCGGCGAGCGTTCCGATACGACCAATATTTCTCCTCAAAAAGACAAAACCGCCGAAGTTGCGATGCAGGCACTCGACGCGACGCACAAAACTGCCGTCGGCAGAGGCAATTGCGCTTCGATGACGGCTGGTTATCGTTTTAAATTAAAAAATAATCCGAACACCGAACTCAATAAAAATTATATCGTGACGGCAATCAAACATCAGATTGACCAAAGCCCGTCTTATGTTTCCGGGCTTGAAAGCGCGGATTCCTACCACAACGAATTTAATTGTCTGCTGCACGGCGATAAAGATGCGCCGCCGTTTCGTCCCAACCGCAAAACCCGCAAGCCGCTGGTGCGCGGCAGCCAGACGGCAAAGGTCGTCGGACCGGCGGGCGAAGAGATTTTTACCGATAAATTCGGGCGCGTCAAAGTGCAGTTTCACTGGGATCGTGAAGGCAAAAACGACAGCGAAAGCTCGTGCTGGATGCGCGTCGGCACGCTCTGGGCGGGCAAACAATGGGGCGCAATTCACATTCCGCGCATCGGTCAGGAAGTGATCGTTGATTTTATCGAAGGCGACCCGGATCAGCCGATTATCGTCGGTTCGGTTTATAATCCGGACACGATGCCGCCGTATGATCTGCCCGCCAACAAAACGCAAAGCGGCGTTAAAAGCCGTTCGAGCAAAGGCGGCAGTCCGGCGAACTTTAACGAGTTTCGTTTTGAAGACAAAATAGGCAAGGAGGAAGTTTATCTCCACGCCGAAAAAGACTGGACGATTATGGTCGAACACGACAAAAATCAAATTGTCGGACACGACGAAACCGCACTCGTCAAACACGACCGCACCAAAACGGTCAATAACGACGAGACGACGACCGTTCACCACGACCGCACGGAAACTGTTGACAATAACGAAACGATAACCATCGGTGTCAACCGCACCGAAAGCGTCGGTGTTAATGAAGCGATTACCATCGGCGCAAATCGCACGGAAACCGTCGGCGGCAACGAAGCTCTGACGCTCGGCGGAAACCAGACCGACGACATCGGCGGCAACCGCAATTCGAGCATCGGCGGCGATGAGAAAAATTCAATCGGAGCATCAAAGTCGGTTAATGTAGCAACTAAATATTCACTCTCATCGGCAGTTTCGATTAACGAATCGTCTTCGGAGATCACAATTTCCGCCAGCAAAACGCTGACTTTGAGCGGTCCCGGCGGCTCGATTAAAATTGATGCGGGCGGTGTCACGATCTTCGGAGTTTTAGTCAAAATCAATTAGCGATGCAGCATATCATCGAGGAAATAAAGGAAACCTTCGAGGTTTTCATTGCCGACGAAGAAAAGACCGTGCTGCTGATCGAAGCGGCGGCGGAGGAAAGCCTTTTGATTTTGAAGACGTTCGATATTCTCGAAGAAGATGAAATGTCGCCCGATATTTTCAACGCGCACGTCGCCTCGTTTACCGATACGCGCAGCTATGTCAACGATTTATACGAAAGCCAGTCAATCCAGCTCGAAGCCGTCAACCTGGAATTAACGAAGCGCGGCGAACCGATTTTAGAAGAATTTCCGACAGAACTCGCGGGACGCAGCATCGTCAATCACGAACGGCTGACCGGCATTGTCGCGCACGTCCGCAAAATCGTCCAGCCCGAACGCAAAGTTATCTGGATATTTTTTCCGCTCGAAGAAACCGCGCAGGAAGACGCTTACGCCAATCTTTTGCGGCATCTCGCGTTCGAGGTTTTTGACGAGAAAATCGAGAACACGAAAATTATCATCCGCGACACGCCGACACTCGCCGTTCGTGCGCGTCTGCTCGAACGCGAAAAACAGGTTTCACATTATCAGCCGAAATTAGACACCGAATCAATCTTTGCGAAGATCGAAGCGCAGACGAAAAACCCCGACGCGCCGCCCGACGAACGCGCTCAGAGTATGATGCTGATGGCGGGCGTGGACATCGCCGAAAAGCGTTTCGACCGCGCATTAAAACGCAACCGGAGCGTATTGACGTATTTTGAAAAATCGAAACAGAAAGAGAAACAATCGGTCGTCCACAACAGTATCGGCGACATCTATTATCTGCAAACCGATTTCCCGGAAGCGCAAAAACACTACGAAAAAGCCGTCGAAATCTCGATTGACGAAGAGGCGCAGCCGTTAGTAATTTATCAAAGCATCAATCTCGGCAACGCGCTGTTTATGCAGCAAAAATACGATGAAGCACTGCCATATTACGATGCGGCGGCGACACTCGCCGAAATCAACAAGGCTTTGCAGCAGCAGATTCAGGCGTTAGAGCGTGTCGGCGATACGCAGAAAGCCAAAAATGAGCGCGACGCGGCAATCGCAACGTGGGAAAAAGCCGCCGAAATCTGCCGCAAAATGCAATACAAACTCGGCTTGATCGGCGTTCTCGAAAGACTGGACACGGCGTATAACGAAGCCGGAGAAATTGACAAACGACGCGAAAATTGGCACGAACTCGAACAATCCAGAGAAGAAATCGGCGCGATAAGTCCGAGTTTACTGGAGAAGTAATGGTGAACGGTGAGCGGTGAGTGATGAGTGGAAGAGATGATGAATGATGAATAAAAGAAGTAAGAAGTAAGAAATCTTAAATCTTAAATTCTTCCACTCACCACTCATCGCTCACCGTTCACCGTTAAAAAAGATTATGGCAGACGGACCGATCAATAAATTAGTAAAAATGGTAGATAAGGCGAAGGAAATCGCCGATATGCCGAATTTACTGTTGGCACAAGCGACGCTCGGCGTTTTGCAATTTTTGCCGAAGATGCCTGCCGCGCGTCTGTTTACCGATCTGGTTTTTCAATTCGGACACACGCATCCGCATCCGCCGACTTTCGGTGTGCCGCTGCCGTCCGTCGGACCTGTGCTGGCGGCGGGCTGTTGGAGTGTTCTCATCAACGGTCAACCGGCGGCACGCAGCGGCGATCTCGGCATCGGTGTCTGGTGCGGCGGTTATTTCCCGATTTTTGAAATTAAATTCGGCTCGTCGCACGTCTTTATCGGCGGCGCACGGGCGGCGCGAATGTTGATGGACCCGACGCTCCATTGTCTGCCCGATTTTTTCAGCAAAGGCGGCGGCGCGATGAAGGGAATGACCAAAGCCATCGCCAAAGAAGCTGCCAAAGAAGCCGGGAAAGCCGCCGTCAAATCGGTTGCCCAGGGCTTGCTGACAACCGGCGGAATGGCGGCGTTAACTTCTATCGCTAAGAGCGAAACGGAAGGCGATTCTGTCGCACAAGCAGCGGCTGATGCGGCAGGCGCGGCGGCTTCGGCGATTGCCGACGCGCTCGGTTCGGCGACGCAGGCGGCGCAGATGGCGGCGGACGCGGCGGCGGCGGCGATGGGCGCACTGCTCGGCAAAGACCCCGGCGCGGGATTTTCGCTCGGATTTATAATGATGGGCAGTCCGAACGTCTTGATCGGCGGATTCCCGATGGTCGGCTGGTCAACGATTCTCAAAGGCTTGGGCAAACTGCTCAAACCGCTGATTCGCAAAATTCAACTGATGCTGCCCGAAGGCAAACTGCGAAACGCACTCTGCGCCGTCACCGGGCATCCGGTTGATGTCGCGTCGGGCAGAATGTTCAGCACGAAAACCGATTTTGAAATCGAAGGTCGCATCCCGATCCGGTTTGAACGCATTTACGATACGTCGGCAACTAAACGCGAAAGTTCGCTCGGCTGGGGTTGGACGCATCGTTACGATCAGCATCTGTGGGAAAGCAAACGCTACAACTGTCTGATTTTACGCAACGAAGAAAATCGTCAGGTGCGTTTCGATAAACTGGCAATCGGTCAAAAGCAGTTTCAGCCGCTCGAACGCGTCCATCTCGAACGCACCGGCGAAACCGAGTATAAACTGTTCGACTGCAAAGACGGTCTGTATTATAAATTCAGCCAAACCGTCGAGGGCGATTTCAGAAACGAGAGGTTCGCGTTGCGTCTGACCGAAATTTTTGACCGCAACGGCAACCGCGTGACGCTCAAACACGACGGCGCGATTTTGACCGAAATCAGCAACGGCACGGACAGCTTTTTGACGCTGCATTACGACCGGATTGCGGAAAAACAGAGGCTTGCGGAAATTCGTCATCATCTGGGTAACGGGCAAAACATCAGCCTGATGAAATACGGCTATGACGGCGATGCCGAACTTATTTCCGCCGCCAACCGCACTTACGCCGCTTACACCTACAAATACGAAAATCATCTGCTCGTGCAGGAAACCAATCGCAACGGCTTGAGTTTTTATTTTGAATACGAAGCCGCCGGACAAAATTCGCGCTGCACAAAAACGTGGGGCGACGGCGATATTTACGAACGCAATATTTCATATTTCCCGAAACAGCGCATCACCAAAGTCTTAGACGGCTTGGGCGGCGAAACGATTTATCACTATAACGATTTAGATTTAGTGACGAAAATCTACAACGCCGAAGGCGGAATTTTCCAATACGAATACGGCGCGTCGGGCGAAGTCACAAAGGAAATTGACGAATTAAACCGCGTCAGAACTTACGCTTATGACGATAATTTGAACTGCACGAGCGTCGTGCAGGAAGACGGCGCGGCAAAAAAAGTTGAATTCGACGGATATTGTCAGCCGCTCGCCGTGACCGACGAAGCGGGCGCAAAATGGCGGCGCGAATATGACGAAAAAGGCAATCTGACCGCCACCGTCAATCCGCTCGGGGCGCGGCGCGAATACGTTCACAACAATTTCGGGGACATCGAAATTTTCCGCGATTCACTCGGCAATGAAACTAATCTGGAGTGGACGATTGCCGGTCAGATCGCCTCGGTCGTCAGACCGCGCGGCGGCAAAATTTCGTATTCATACAACGAACGATATTTTTTGAGCGAAGTCACGGATGAATCAACCGCCTTAAAATTCCAGTATCAATACGACGATCAGGGCAGAGTCAAGCGTGTCGCCGAAGTCAACGGGCGGCGCGAAACGATCAGCGTCCGTCGTTACGAATACGACGATCAGGACAATCTTTTGCTCTACACCGACGCGCTCGGCAACAAAACCAATTACCGTTACGCGGGTTTCGACAGCCTCGCCGAACAAACCGACGCGCTCGGTTTCAAACGGCGTTTTGAATACGACACCGAAGAACGCGTGACCAAAATCGTCAACGAACGCGGCGAAGATTATTTGTTTGAATATGATCTGACCGACCGCGTGACCGCCGAAACCGGATTTGACGGCGCAAAACGAATTTATAAATACAATCAGGCTAACGAACTGACTTATCAGCAGGACGCGCTCAAACGCGAAATGTTTTATCGCCGCGATGCCATGGGCAGAGTCATCAGCCGGATGTCGGGCAGTGCTTTAACGGTTAATTATGAATACGACGTTTGCGGCAGACTGATTAAAACCAAAAACGACGACGGCGAAATCGCTCTCAGTTATGACGCGACCGGACAAATCACCGCCGAAACTCAGAACGGGCAAACCATCAATTACGAATATGATTCGGAAGGCAGACGCATCGCCCGCTTCTTAAACGGCGGCAATCGCATCGAATACGGTTTTGATGCCGAAGATAATCTCTCGCTCGTCAAAATCGGCGAACGCGCGATCAATATCGAACGCGACGCGGTTGGCAGAACGACCGCGCGGCAGACGGCAAACGGCTTGCGCGAAAAATTCGATTACGACATTAACGGGCGTTTGAGCGGTCAAAATGTCGCCCTCGGCGCGGGCGGACGCGAAATCGTCAAACGCGGTTACGAATGGGACGCGCTCGGCAATATCGTCCGTCTGAGCGACAGTCTGCGCGGCGAACGGCGTTACAATTATGATGCCGCCGAACGTCTGACCCGTGTCGAACGAATAATTTCCGGCGAAAATATCAAACTGCCCGAAACCAACGCCGGCAGAAAATCCAATTCCGCACTGCCCGCCGACAAACGAATCTGGCAGGCGGACGACCGCGCCGCACTCGAATTCGGGCAGACACGCGAAACCGAAGAATTTCAATACGACGGCGACGGCAATCTTCTGGAAAGAAAAAGCAATGTTCGCGGTTCGCGCAAATTCAAATACGGAAAAGGCGACAAACTCGAAGAACAGGAAAAAATCCGGTATATCTACGATGCCGTCGGCAACCTGATTCAAAAACGACAGGCTGACGGTTCGAGCATCAGTTACGAATACGACGCGGATAATCAATTAATCGCCGTTTCGACCGAAACGCGCGGCAGAATCGAATTTAAATACGACGCATTCGGTCGCCGCATTCTCAAAATCAACGATCAGGGAAAAACCGGCTTCATCTGGGACGGCGATGTTTTATTAAGCGAACAAAAAGATTCGCAAGCCGTCACCGAATACGTCCACGAAGGCTTCGTCCCGCTCGCCAAAATCAGAAATTCGCAGATCGAAACCTATCACACCGATTATCTCGGCACGCCGAAGGAAATCTCCGACGAACAGGGCGAAATCGTCTGGCAGGGAAATTATGACGAATACGGCAAAGTGACCGCCGTTAAAGCCGAAACCGAGCAAAACATTCGTTTTCAGGGACAATACGAAGACGAAGAAACCGGACTTTTCTACAACCGTTTCAGATATTACGATGCCGACGGCGGCAGATATATCAATCAGGACCCGATTGGTTTGCAGGGCAATTACAACTTTTACGGATACTGTACAAATCCGGTTGATTGGTTTGACCCGTTAGGACTTGATGAACTGGTGTATCAACTTCTTGATACAAAAGGCAATGTCATTTATTATGGAATTACCGAACAAACTGCGGCAGCCAGAGGTAATCAACATATCAGAGGAGATGCCAACAGAGATATTGCTCCAAAAGATTTTGATAAAATGCAGGTGATTGCCAAAGGATTGTCTCACGATGACGCAAGATCACTGGAAGGCGCATTAATTCGCCAACGGCTTGCTGAAAAGAGCGGCAAATACAGTCCGTTGGATTCAGTTGAGACACAATTGAGCAAATCAGGTCTGCTCAACAAAAATAGAGGACGTGATAAAGAAAGATGGGTTAAAGACCCGCTGGCAAACGTCAAACGGCTGGATACACCCGAAGATGTCGAGTTATCGAAGAAAAAAGCGAAAACCTGTTAAAGCCAAAAGTTATTTTATTATGAGAGAACTAAAAATTTTTAGTGCCGCGCCAAACGGTAATGAAGCCGCCGATTTAACCCATAGCATTTATATGAATCTGGCGATTGAAAAAATAAATGAAGAGGCAATAAGGTTAAAGGAAACCGACAAACCTATTCAAATTATGTTGGCGCACATTGATATACTGCTTCATTTGTCTAGAAAATTTACGGAGGATGCCCATCTTTTAATTAAAATAGCCGATGTCAAAGAATGGAAAAATTCCTTTTTTGATTGGTATCAAAGATGCGGGAAAAAAATTTCGGCAAAATTTCGGGAAGGCATCAAACAATCCGCCGACGAACTTTTCGGCGAACTGGAAACCGTTGCCAGATAACAGTTTAATAAAAATTGGGCGCAGTTTAAATGTCAATCAACGAAAATGACAACTCCCAAAAAATCGTGGAAAACTATATTATTCTTCCTGATCTGTTATGGGTTTTTCGTCAAGAGAAATATCAATCAAAGGAAGAATTCAGTCAGCAAGTCAAAAAATATCAGGTTGACATTACGGATCAGGACAACTGGAAACCCGGCGAAATTATATTTGATGAGCGTGTAATAAACATCATTGCAGATTTTGATTGGGAAACGCCGCCCGACGACCGAATTGAATTTAGTTTTCAAAGCGATAACGCTGCCGGATTTACGGCGTTGGATTTATTGTTCCGGTTAAATAATTTTTTGGCTGATTATGATTTGGGCGACAGTCAGTTTTTTGAAGGTTTAAAGTATATTCCTCAAAACAAACAGTATCTCTTAAAATTGGGAAGCTGACTGCGGAAAGCAAAGTCCCGATTTATTTGGTCGCTTGATTGAAACGAACTTCTAAATCACACTCTGAAAATTGAATCATCTATTGGGTTCGGCTGCTCACGTTAGAAATAACTATTCAATTGCCGATTTGCCGCAGCATTTCCTGAAAGCGCAGATCGGTTCTCAAGACATCATATTCCGGCTCGACTTTAATAAAAAGGAATAATAAATCCCGTTCGGCGAAGGCTTGATCGAGGCTTGCCAAGGCAGAATCGCGTTCTCCGAGCGCAATGTAAAGCATTGCGCGTTCGGCGGGAGAAACGTGTTTGTTGGTTTCTTTTTCGCCGTCAATTTGTTTCAGTCGTTCGAGAATGGCGAGGGCTTTCGCGCGTTCGCCCGTGAGCGCGTAGATGCGTCCGAGATGAATTAAGCCTTTCGTCGTTTCGTCTTTGCCGAGCGATTTTTGCAGCAGAGCGATTGCTTCCGGGTAACGATTTTTTACGGCGGCGAGACGGGCGCGGTCAATTAATGCAAAGGTTTCTTCCGTCGCTTCCGGCACACCGTTGTCGAAAACTGTCTGTGATTCGTCGTATCGGCGGGCGCGGAAGAGAATCGCGGCTTCGTAATTGACGAGATTTATCCTCAGCGGATCGAGTGCGCGGGCGCGGCGGATTTCGCTCAGAGCCTCGTCGAATCGTCCGAGTTCGGTCAGCAGTTCCGAATAATATGTGTGCGCCGAAGCGAGATTCGGATTTAATTCGATAGCGCGTCGAACTTCCGTTTCCGCGCCCGTCCAATCGTAATCGGCGGATTTTAATTTCGCGTTGATGTCGTGTGCTTCGGCGAGCGAATCGTTAATTTGCAAGGCTTTCTCGATTGCTTCACGCGCAGGCGGCAAACCCGTTTTTAACTCGACCACGCCGGAATCAACGGAAGTGAAATAATTAAAGCCGAGTTCGGCGTAAGCGAGCGCGAAATTCGGGTCGAGCGCGATTGCCTGTTTCTGATATTCGATGGCTTTCTGCACGTTTTCGGGACCGTTTTTGCGTCGGTAAAAAACGCCGTTCAGGTAAAGCTGATATGCCTGTCCGTTGGTCGTAATCGGTGAATTAAAATTTTGCGTTTCCGCGCCCGACGTTTTGATTTGCAGTTTCTGCAAAACATTTTGCGCGATCTCTTCCTGAATTGTCTGCGCGTCGGCAACTTTGCGGCGGTAATTTTCGCCCCAAATCTGTGTATTTTCGGCGGTGTTGATGAGTTCGACGCTGATCTGCAAATCGTCGCCGCGCCGCGTGATACGACCGTTGAGAACCGCTTCGACATTGAGCGTGCGGGCAATTTCGGCGGTGTCGGCAGATTTGTTTTTGAATTGGAACGCCGAACTTCTCGACGCGACCTTTAACTGCGGCAGATTCGACAATTTGTTTATTAAACTCTCGCTCAGACCATCCGACAGATATTCGCCGTCCGCGTCGCCGTTCTCGTTCTTGAAAGGCAAAACGGCGATTGAACGAATCTGTTTGGCGGAAAAAAATGAACCGAAAGCCGCAAAATAAACGATCAAACCGACAACGGCAAGCGTGATAAATGCTGCTGCAAACATAAAAATTTTATGTCTTCTAATTCCGCCGACAATAAATTCCGCGCTCGAAACATTCGGCGCAAAACTGTTTTGCCGCATCGTTTCGCCCGATTTGAGCGGCGCGGTAATTTGCGCGAAAGGGAAATTACCGGCGGTCGAAAAATCCGCGTTTTGCCGCAAACTGCTGAATTCACTCAGAAAATCGGCGGTTGACTGATAGCGATTGGCGACGTTTTTTTCGAGACATTTGCCGATAATCCGGTTTAATTCCGGCGGCGCGTTTTTCGTCTGCGGTTCGGGTTCGCTTTTGAGAATCGCGGCGATGCGGTCGCTGACGGTTTCGCCCGTGAACGGCTGAATGCCAAAAAAAGTTTCGGACAAACACACGCCGAGACTCCAAAGGTCAGTGCGGGCATCGGTCGGCAAACCACGCGCCTGTTCGGGCGACATATACGCGACCGTTCCCATCACGAGTCCGGGCGTGGTTTTAAAATCCGTGTAGTTTTTATTTGGCGATTCGCCCGCATCTTTTTCGATCAGTTTTGCGAGACCGAAATCGAGAACTTTGACCAGACCGTCGGCGCGAATCATGATGTTTTCCGGTTTGATGTCGCGGTGAACAATTCCGGCGCGGTGTGCGGCATTAAGCGCGGCTGCGGTTTGCGAGAAAACGTCGAAAATTTCGTCCGAATCTAAACATTTACGGCGCAAACATTCGCGCAGAGTTTCGCCTTCGACATATTCGGCGGCGATAAAACGCACGTCTTCGATTTGTCCGCTTTCGTAAATCGTCAAAATATTCGGATGATTGAGCGCGGACGCGGCACGGGCTTCCTGCAAAAATCGGCGAATGTGGTCGGGATTGCCCGAAAATTCGGCGGAGAGGATTTTCAACGCGACGTATCGTTCGAGTTCGGCATCACGCGCCAAAAAAACTTCGCCCGCGCCGCCCGCGCCGAGTTTTCGCTCGATGCGGTAACGTCCGAATTGCTGTCCGGCAGTAAAACTTTCGCGCCCGCCGACAATCGCATCGGCGACTTCGGCAATCGGCGATTCGTCCAAAAAACCTTCCGCTTCCGCAAAAGAGTCAAGTAAAACCTGAACTTTGCCGCGCAAATCCGCATCTGCGCCGCACGCTTCGTCCAGATACGTTTCACGCGCCGCGCCCGAAGTTTTTTCGAGCGCGTTCTGAAAAATATCTTTGGTTTTTTCCCAACGTAAATCGGACATTATCAATTAAAAATTAAAAATTAAAAATTGGAAAAGCAAAATAGTTCGGTTCGCTGATTTAATTATGTAACTCCGGCGGACAAACTTTTTTAATTTTTAATTTTTAATTTCCTTATGCAGCAAGGCTTTAGCGACGTTCCAGTCGCGTTTGACGGTCATTGTCGAGATTTTCAAAACTTCCGCCGTTTCTTCGACGGTTAAACCGCTGAAATATCTCAGTTCGACGATTCTTGCCAATCGTTCGTCTTTGACAGCGAGTTTGTCGAGTGCGCGGTCGAGCGCGATCAAATCTATTTTAACCGCTTCGTTCGTCGTTTCGGCGGCAACCGAAAGCGCATTTTCGAGCGGTAAATCTTCATCATTGCCGCCGCGTTTGGCGCGATGTTTGGTTTTCGCATAATCAACTAAAATCCGCCGCATCATATTCGCCGCAATGCCGAAAAAATGTGCGCGATTTTGCCATTCGACCGATTTTTGCCCGACAAGTCGCAAATACGCTTCGTTAATTAAAGCCGTCGTCTGCAATGTGTGATTGCTTCGTTCGCCGCGCAGATAACGGTGCGCCTGTTTGTGCAGTTCGTCATAAACGAGCGGCAGCAAAGCATTGAGCGTTTCGGGATTCGTCTCCGAATTCAGATTTTGCAGTAAGACGGTTATTTCTTCCGAAGTCGGGTTAAAGGTTGACATAAAAAATCGTCGGATATGAAGTTTAACACGAAGCAAACGCGAGTTTAAGCAAGTAACCACAATAAATTAATTTGAGTTCGGATTAAAAATTATTTACCACAGAGACACGGAGATACAGAGTTTTTGATAGCGATTATTTAAATTAATGCTCTTTTTGAATAAATAGAATATCTTCGCCTAAAATCTCGCTTCATATCCTGATCTTTCTATTTTTTTCTCGGTGTCTCCGTGTCTCTGTGGTGAAACTTTTTTTATCCTGAACCGATGTAAAAAAAATGTTCCTGTTTTCCGAAAACCGTCGCGTTAATAATTACAGGCGAAAATTATGAGGATTTTTACCGAAAAATAGAAATGCGAGCGACAAAAATCAGAGAAAATTTTGAAAATAGCGATAACCGATTTTATTCGTGCGGTTTGAGCGGATTGCTGCTCGGTTTATCCGCGCCGTGTTTTTCGTTTGCGCCGCTCGGATTTCTGGCGTGGGCGTGGCTCGTGCCGCTGCTTTTTGAGATTAAAAAAACTGAAAAATTTAGAGAGTTTCTCGGTCGGGTTTTAATCGCCGTCGGCATCGGATTCACGCTGATCACGATTTGGGTCGTCAACGCTTCGGTCATCGGTTTGTTCGCTTCGATGCTGATGGGCGTGATTGTTTGGACGATTCCGCTCAGCGGTTTTTATTTCGTGCGGCGTTTTTTGAGCTGGAAAATCGCGCTCGCCGCACTGCCTTTTATTTGGACGGCTTGGGAATGGATTTATCATCTCACGCCGCTTTCATTCGGCGCGGTGCGATTGGGTTACACGCAGAGCGATTTGCTGTGGCTGATTCAATACGCCGATTTGACTGGCGTGGAAGGTATCACGTTTTGGCTCGTCGCGGTCAATGTCGCGCTTTATTTGCTGGTTGAAAAAATCGTCGAATTAACGGAAATCACGCCGGATTTTAACCGTCGAAAATTGTCGCGGCTCGCACCGGAAGTAATTTTTACTTTGAGTTTGTTTGCACTTCCGCTCGGATATACCGCGTTCACTTTTTTTAAACCGCAGCCGTTTGAAAAGGAAATTTCGATTGTTGCCATTCAACAGAATATTTCGCCGTTTTCGGACTATTCGCCTGATAATCTGCCGAACATTTTCGGCAAACAACTCGCGTTGACCGACCGTGCGATAAAAAAATCCGCCGCGCCCGATTTGATTATCTGGAACGAAGCCGCCGTTCCCTTTATTTTGTCGGACAATCCGGCGGCAAATAAATATCTCGCGGGACAGATTGCAAAATGGAACACGCCTGTTTTGACCGGATTGATCGAGGTCAAAAATTACGCCGACGGCGAACCGCGCCCGAAATTAGTCGAAGCACAAAATCGCAATCAGGAATTTTTCAACGCCGCCGCACTTTTTCAGCCCGCGCAGATTCAGGACGGCAAACTGCCGATTGATCTGTCGGCGATGTATCTGAAACGACGTTTGATGCCGTTTCTCGAACACGTTCCGTTTTCCGATAATTTTCCTTTTCTCGCCGATTTAGTAATTCCAATCGGCACACGCCCGCGTTTGAGTTACGGTGAAACGCCGAAAACATTCGATTTTCAAACCAAAGACGGCGCGACCGCGAAAATCGGCACGATGATCTGCTACGAAAATCTCTACCCCGAAATGTCCGCCGATGCCGTCCGCGACGGGGCGCAGGTTTTGGCGGCAATCACCAACGAAGGTTTTTTCGCCGGTTCACAGGGACAATATCAACTCGCCGCGTATTCGCGCCTTCGTTCGATTGAAACGCGCCGCGCGACGATTCGCGTCGGTTCAACCGGAATCACCAGAACGACCGACAAATTCGGACGAATTACGGCGGAAGTTCCCGCTTGGTCGGAACAAATTCTAAACACAAAAGTTGCGCTTTCGAACGGGCAGACGTTTTACGTCCGCTTCGGCGACTGGCTGCCGAAACTTTGCCTGATGGTCAGTGTTTTACTGATTTTTGGAATAATTCGCAAGAAGTTTTTTACTTAAATTGCGGAAATTTCAGCCTGATTTTTGTCGAAAGAAAATCGCACAAAATTTAATAATCGTTTTTCGATTAAACGAATAGTAAACTGAGAAAAAATGAAAAATTATCAATTTAAAAACATTGCTCTTATATTATTTGCGGCATTCTTTTTAATCACTCCGCTGTTTTTGACTAATCAAACAGCATTCGCCGGTGATCCGAACTGCCAGAGCGGTTACATTGAAAGCCCGTATATCACCCAAACGCCGCCGCCGCGCAAACCTTCGGAAAGTCAAAGAAAATTTGCAGCCGCGCAAATCAGAAACTCAAAAGATCAGCCGCCGACAAACTCCGGCAGCGGCGCGACGCAGTTCGGCTTTTCATTTTTCGCGTCAATTTTCGTGCTATTCGGCGGCGGATGGCTGTTGATCGTGTTGCTCGGACAAACATTCGGCACTCAACTTCGTGCGGTTCGCGCTTCTTTGCCAAAAATCGCGCGGTTTATTTTTCGACCGGCTTTTTCGCTGTCAATCGGCGGTGTTTTGTTGGCGATGGCGATTGCCGGAAATATGATGACCGCGCCGACGGCAACAGCGTTTGTGCAGGAAAGTAATCATTTGTCGGTAAATAATGAGATAAATTCAACGCGTCAATCTGATACTAAAATTATGATTAAAAATATTTTCAACTATAAATTAACCAACATCACTATTTTTCTGTTCGCGGCGTTCTTTTTGCTTGCTCCGCTGTTTTTAACCGCTAATCCGGCTTTTGCCGGTTCTAACACTGTTCAGGGCGGAGACCCGACTGATCCGTGCTTAAGACCTGACACACCGGGCTGCCCGACACCTACGCCAACACCGCAGCCGAATTTTGCGGCGGCGCAATTCAGACACGAGCGCAAACAGCCGCCGCACGGCGGACTGAACACCGGCGAAACGCCGACGCACACTAATTTTACGTTTTTTGCGTCAATTTTCGTGCTGTTCGGCGGACTCTGGACTTTGTTTGCACTTTTGCGAAATCAATTCGGCAAACGCCGCCAACCGAACAAAGCACGATTAACGAAAGTTTGGAACTTGGCATTTAAACCGTCGTTCGCGCTGTCGTCGTTCGCCTTTTTGTTTCTCGCGGCGATTGTCGGCGGAGTTTTGACAAAACCGACGGCAGTCGCGGCGGGAAAACGCGACAAACCGAATAAAAAGTTGATGACCGGATTGATTAATCCGTCGAACAAACCCGTTTTCAAAACGGCGCAGGAAATCGGCGGCAGCGGCACGACGCAGATCGGTGCGCCGTTTTTCGATACGGCAGGGAATCGCTATGTTAACGGCGGATTTACGGGAACGCTGACCATCGGCGCGACGACGCTGACGGCGACCAAAGATTTCGATATGTTCATCGCCAAATATGACGCAAACGGCAACGCTTTGTGGGCGCGGCAGGCGAGCGGTTCGACGAGCGGCGCGATTCCCGCATCATTAGCGGTCGAAGGCGCGACAGCTTTGTCGGTTGACGGAGGCGGCAATGTCTATCTCGGCGGTTCGTTCGTCAAAACACTGAATTTGCAGGGCGGCGCAAATGCGAATATCACGCTCAACGACAACGGTGCGGCGGGCATTAATTACGAATCGTTCGTCGCCAAATACGACGGCAGCGGCAATCTTTTGTGGGCGAAAGGCGGCAACACGAACAGCCCGAAAAATCCCGACAATCTCGAAACCGGACAAAACGGGATTAACTGGATAGTTTTCGACGCAGGCGGCAATCCATACATCGGCGGTTTCGTTTCCGGCAATCAGTTTCTCGGTTCGGCGTTCACCAATCAGGGACAGTCGGACATTTTGCTGGCAAAACTCGATCCGGCGACCGGCGCGATTGTCTGGAAACAGATTATCGGCGGCACGGATGACGACAACGGTTTGGATTTGAAGATTGACGGCGCGAATAATCTCTATTTAATCGGCAATTTCAGTTCGCCTGTAATCACATTTCCGCACGGTGAAACTTTTTCCAATCCGGCTGATCCGAACAGTTTCGAGGGAAATTCGACCGATACTTTTATCGCCAAATTCGACACGACCGGCGCGAATCTCTGGACGAAAGACATCAACAACGCGACCGCCGTCGGCGCGTCGCAAATCGCGGTCAACGCGGCAGGCGAAATTTTTATGACCGGCTACTTTTTCAATTCGGTGACATTCGGCGCAACTACTCTGACTGAAAATGAAGGCGGCACGACCGAAGACGAAGCGAGTTTCGGCGGTTATGTTACAAAAATGGACGCGAACGGCGATTTCGTCTGGGCGAAGCAGTTCGGCGGCATCGGCGACTCGCTCGCGCTCGACGGCGCAGGCAGAATTTATGTTGCAGGAATTTTCTTTGACGGCGGCGCGTTCGGCGACGGCACACCGAACGTCGAAAATCTGGCGAGTTTCGGCGGCGAAGATTTATTCGTCGCCCGCTACGACGCAAACGGTAATTTCGATTTCGCCAAACCGATTGCCGGCGCAGGTTCGGAAGGCGAAATCGTCATCGGCAATCCGTCCGCCCAAAATGGCGGCAAAACCGAAAATAGTTACAATCCGCTCGGCATTTCATACAACCCGGCAACCGGCACGATGTTCGTTTCGAGTGATTTTCAGAAAGTCATCGCGCTCGATTGCCTGACGCTGACGACAACCGGCGCGAGCCGTCATTCATATATTGCCGAACTCACGGCGGACGGCGAATCGACAAGCTGCCGCATTTGGAACGGACTCGATCCGAACGTCAACGATTGGGATTCACCCGACAACTGGAACGGCGGCGTAATTCCCGGCGATAATGACGGCGTTTATGTGCCGTACACCGGCAACAGTTTTGATAATCCGAGCTATAATCCGGCGGGCATCGGTGCTTATCTCAGTAATTTAACCGTTTCCGACGACCGCACTCTGACGCTTTCAAGAGATTTGCCGATCACCGGAAAACTCTGGCTGATCGGCGGTTTCGTCAATACGACCGGCAGATTGCTCGACTTGACCGACACCGCGACGGCAAACCATTTCGCCGACGCGGACGGCAACGGCGGTTATGTGCTCGGCAAAATTCGCAAGGAGTTCGGCGATACGACACCGTTCACATTTATCGTCGGCACGGCAAACGGTTATTCGCCGGTTGATGTCGCGCCGCAGAACGGTTCCGGCGCATATTTGAGCATTAACGCCGTGCAGCAAGCGCATCCGACCTTGGCGGCTGCGCCGAATCATCTGAATCGTTACTGGACGATTGCGCTCGGCGGCGAAGGTTTTATCACGGCGAATCTGACGTTTCACTATTTGCAGGCGGATGCCGTAGGCGACGAATCAGCTTATAAATTATTCAAAATCGAATCATCCGGTCCGCCCGAAATGCAAACGGCGGCGGTTGATACGAACGCGAACACGGCGACGGTCAACGGCATTTCGCAATTCTCCGACTGGACACTCAGCGGACTCGCCCCGACCGCCGCCAAAGCCGTCGTCAGCGGACGCGTGTTGACCAAATCGGGACTCGGCATTCCGGGAGCAGCGGTTTCCGCGACCGATTCAAAAGGTCGTGTTTCCGGCATACGGACAAATTCCTTCGGGTATTACCAAATTCGGGATTTACGCGCCGGGGAAACCTATTTCGTCAATGTTTCAGCTAAACGATATAGTTTTGCGCCGCGTCTGATTTCGCTGACGCAGGATTTAACCGAATTTAATTTTACGCCGGTCAAATGAGCGTAAAAAACTCGGTCAATAAACTCCAACGGAGAGCTGAGTTACCAATAAAAAAGACTATGAAAGAGAAAAATATGACAAGATCATTTGTGATGGCGGCGGTCTTTTTGATCGCTCC
This sequence comes from Pyrinomonadaceae bacterium, assembly GCA_965247235.1. Taxonomy (GTDB): domain Bacteria; phylum Acidobacteriota; class Blastocatellia; order Pyrinomonadales; family Pyrinomonadaceae. The sequence continues at coordinate 2,427,431 of OZ252004.1, read as the reverse complement.
GCTGTTCCTTACGAATCAAGCGGTTTTTGCCGGTGATCCGGGCTGTCAGTCGGGATACAGCAGTCAGAACCGGGAAAACGGGGGTTACGGATTTGCTTCACCTGCCTCTGAAAACAGGCAAAACCGGCAGTTTGCGGCGGCGCAGATTAATAACGAACAGGATCAGCCGCCGGGTTCGGAAAATCCCGTCGGAAGCGAAACTGCAGCGCGGATGATGTTTTCGTTTTTGTCCCCGCTTTTCCTGATTCTCGGCGGCATTTGGCTGTTATTCGTGCTGCTTCGTCAGCGGTTCAATAAATTTACCGCTGCGCCGTCGGCATCCCGGTCGTCGAGAGGCATTTTTATATTCAAACCGTCGTTTGCACTTTCGATTTTCGGTTTTTTATTGATCGGTATAATTGTCGGCAGTGTGCTTACTTCAGCATCCGAGGTTTCCGCGAGTTGTGAGACGCTCAGGCAAACCGGCGAAAATCGAGAATCAGTGCAGGCGGCGGCGGTTAATCAACAGCCTGTTTTCAGATCGGCGCAGCAGATCGGCGGCAGCGGCTACACGCAGATCGGTGCGCCGGTTTTCGATTCGGCGGGCAATCGTTATGTGCGCGGCGGTTTTATCGGCACTCTGACTATCGGTTCGACGACGCTCACCGCGACTGCCGATATGGATATGTTCGTCGCTAAATACGATGCGAATGGCAACGCTCTCTGGGCGCGGCAGGGTTCGGGATCAGTAAATGCGCCGTCGCCGGAAATCGCCGTCGAAGGCGCGACCGCAATGGGCATTTACGCGGATAATCAGATTTACGTCGCCGGTTCGTTCGTCAAAACGCTGACCTTGCAGGGCGGAAATAATCCGAACCTCACACTCAACGACAACGGCGGCAGCGGCTACAATTACGAGCCTTTTATCGCCAAATACGACGGAGGCGGTAATCTTTTGTGGGCAAAAGGCGGCAATTCCGGCAGTCCGCAAAACCCGAACAATCTCGAAACCGGAGAAAATGCGATCAGCCGCATCGTCTTTGACTATAACGGCGATCCGTTTGTTTCAGGTTCGATTTCCGGCAGCAATTTTCTCGGTGCTGCAATCACCAACTTTATTTGTTTCGGTCAGCAAAATTGCGCTCTGCACGGCAAAACGGACATCATCGTCGCCAAGCTCGATCAGACCAACGGCGCACCGACACAAATGAAAATATTGGGCGGCGCGGACGATGACAACGCGCTCGATCTGGCGATTTTCAACGATCCGGCGCATCAATTGTCGAAACTTTATCTGGTCGGCAATTTTTCGTCAACGCAAATCGCGTTGCCGACTTCTTTCGGCAATGAAGATGTTTTTAATAATACCGACAATTCTATCGGAACATTCGTCACCGGACTGCAATCAAACAGTTCCGGCACGTCAATCAGCAGCGATTGGGGCAAAGTTCTCGACAACGACGGCATCATCGGCGTTAATCAAATCGCTACGAATCCGTCGAACGGCGATGCTTTTATCACCGGCTATTTCACCGGCACGATCAGTCTTCCGGTCACGTTAGGCGGCGGAACGATTACCGACACACGCAGCGGCACGGGCGATGCCGCCGTTTCGGGATTCGTCGCTTCGCTAAATTCATCGAACGGCGATTTTTTCAGAATCACGAAATTAGGCGGCGAGGGACACGCCATCGCTTTCGGGCAGAGCGGCGATTTTTTCGTCGTCGGCGCACTTTACGATTCGGCTGAATTCGGCAACGGTCAGCAAACGCTTGACAGTTTCGGCGCGAGCGATGTGTATGTTGCGAATTTTGACAAAAATACCTTCGGATTCAACTGGGCAAAAGCAGTTGCGGCACGCGGCACGGACGGCGTGGTCGCCATCGGAAACCCTTCGAGCGGCGACGGCAGCACCAAAAACAGATACAGTCCGCTCGGCATTACATTTTACGCCGGTCGAATGTATATCTCCGGCGATTTCACGGGAACGCTCTCGCTCGACTGCCTGACGCTGACGACAAACGGCGTAAATGTTCATTCATACATTGCCGAACTCGGTCTGCTCGATGATCCGACAAGTTGCCGCATCCTGACAAATCCTTCGACAGGCAGCAGCAATTGGAACAATCCCGAAAACTGGAACGGCGGCATCATCCCGGCAGCAAACGATTCGGTTTATCTGCCGTATCGAAAATTCCCGATTAATCAAATCTACAATCCGCAAACCAATGTCCCGCTGACAAATCTGAGCATCGGCGGCAATCAGACGCTCACGTTACAGCAAAATCTGACGGTCAACGGGCGGCTCGATCTGCTCGGCGGAATGATTGACGCGGGCAGCAACGCCGTTACGGTCGGAGCGAACGGACAGGTTTTAACCGTCAGCAGCGGTCGCGTCAACGGGCAGTTCGTCAAACAATTTTCCGCCGCGACGGGTTCGTTCACGTTCCCGGTCGGCACGAATAATGGTTATTCGCCCGTCACGCTCTCGAACATTACGGGCAGCGGAACATTTTCCGTCACGGCGAATGAAGGAGCGTATCCGAATACGGCAACCGGACTTTCGACCGACCGCGCAAATCGGTGGTGGAATTTAACTAACGGCGGACTGACCAAAGCCGATCTGACATTTAAATATGTGAGCGGCGACATCACGACGGGAACGGAAAGCCGATACCGTATTTTCCGCATTCCGGCGGGCGGCGGTGCGGCGGCGCAAATTCCAAGCACGATTGATACGGTCAGTAAAACGGCGACCGCGCTCAACGTCACGGATTTCTCGGATTGGACGCTCGCCCAGCCTGCCGCGCCGACGGCGGCAAACTTGGCAATCAAGGGACGAGTGACGAAAGACAGACGCGCGATTTCCGGTGCGCGGGTGTCAATGACCGACAGCGGCGGTAGAATGCGCGAAGTAATGACAAATATCTTCGGATACTATCAATTTGAAAATGTGCAGGCAGGCGCAGTTTACGTCTTTCAGGTTCGTGCCAAACGCTTCACATTCGCGCCGTCCGTCGTCAGCGTCAACGGGCAAATAAGCAATCTGGATTTCACTCAATAAGCACCCCGACAAAATTAGTTCAGACCGAACGGAGCGCAGGCGGTTCCTTGCCTGCGCTCCGTTCGGTCAAACTAATTTTTGTGGCGGTGCTTAGTTAGAAGCTGTTTGAAAAGTAACGCAGGCATCCTGCCTGTCAGTATCGGGCGCGTCCCGCGTCCGTGTGTCGCCGCCGTTTTGACACGGACGCGGGACGCGCCCGATACTGCAAACGGGACGTTCGCGTTACTTTTCAAACAGCTTTTTAGAAATAAGTGTGCCAAGTCGGAACCGTCTGCGGCAGCGGTCGGTTGAAGGCGGGATTTGTCGAATGCCGTTAATCGGTCAATAGATGATATTTAACCATCCGCTACCGCAGACGGTTCCGACTGACTAAATTATTCGGGGTGAAATTTTCAAACCATAATTGAAAAACGAGCAGCGTCCAGAGTTGTTTATGATGCGAGGCGAGATTTGTTTCGTGTTCTTTGATTAATTTCTGCACGAATTCGGCGTTAAATAAGCCTTGATTTTTCAATCGTTTCGGATCGAGCAATTCGTGCATCAGCGGATTGAGCCGTCCGCGCAGCCATTCGGCGATGGGAATGCCGAAGCCTTTTTTCGGGCGGTGGAGAATGTTTTTCGGCAGTAAAGGTTCGACGGCTTTTTTTAAAATATGCTTGCCGCTGCTGCCTTTTAGTTTGTATTCGAGCGGCAGACGGGCGGCAAATTCGGCGATGCGCGGATCAAGAAACGGCGCACGAACTTCGAGCGAAACCGCCATCGAAGCGCGATCAACTTTGGTTAAAATGTCTTCCGCCAGATAAAAATTCAAATCTAAAAACTGCATCTGTTCGATTTCGTTTTTCGCGTCGCAAATTTTCAGCAAATCTTTCGCGTCGCGGTAAATGTCGTTTGAAGTCTGCGCCAAAACGTCCGCCGACAGCAGATTACGCTGCTGTTCGATGGAAAACGAACCGAACCACGAATGATGGCGCGTCACCGTGTCGTATTTTGAAGCCGCGACAAACCGTTTCGCCTTGTAATCGAACGAGAGATTTTTGCTCGAAACCGGCAGCTTATTAACGAGCGGTTCGATCAAATTGTTTCGCAAAACTCGCGGAACTTTGTCGTAGATATTGGCGACTTTGTGCGCGTAATACATCGGATAACCGGCGAAAATCTCGTCGCCGCCGTCGCCGCCGAGCGCGACCGTCACGTGTTTGCGGACAAAGCGCGAGAGCATCAGCGTCGGAATTAAGCTGCCGTCCGAAAGCGGTTCGTCGAGCCACGTTCCGATCTCCGCAATCAAATCCGCCGCCGTTTCGACGCTCAGTTTCGCTTCGTAATGTTCGGTGTTGAGATGTTTGGAAACCTGCCGCGCGTATTTCGATTCGTCAAACGAATCTTCCTCAAAACCGATGGAAAAAGTCTTGACCTTTTCAGTCGAAAACTGCGTTGCAAAAGCCGCAACGGTCGAAGAATCAACGCCGCCTGATAATAAAATTCCGAGCGGAACATCAGAAACAAGCCGCATTCTGACGGCATCGGCGAGCAGTTCGCGCAATTCTTCGGCGGAATTTTCGAGCGTTGAACGTCCATTGCGCCCTTGCTCAGGCGCGGGTTTCTGCCAGCTTAAATTCCAATATCTGCGAGTTTTAATTTCGCCTTTTTCGACGGTTAAAAAATGCGCGGCGGGAAGTTTCGAGATTCCTTTATAAATCGAATTCGGCGCGGGAATGTAATCGAATGAAAGATATGAACGCAGCGAATCCAAATTTATTTCGGCTTTGACCGCAGGATTGGCGAGCAAAACTTTCGGCTCGGACGCGAAGATTAATTTGCCGTCAAACACGCCGTAATAAATCGGTTTTTCGCCGAACTTGTCACGCGCAATCAATAGTTTTTGTCTGCGTTTGTCCCACAGCGCAAACGCGAACATTCCGTTGATATGTTCGAGCATCGAGTCGCCGTATTCTTCGTAAAGATGCGGCAAAATCTCGGTGTCGGTCTGCGTTTCAAATTTATGCCCGTGCTTTTCAAGGTCGGCGCGAACTTCACGAAAATTATAAAGTTCTCCGTTCATCACGACGACGACAGATTTATCTTCCGAATAAACCGGCTGTTCGCCCGTATGCAAATCAATAATCGAAAGCCGCCGCATCCCCAACGCGACTGTTTCGTCAGCCCACAAACCTTCCGAATCCGGTCCGCGATGCTTCATCCGCTCACACATTGCGTGCAAAACGGCTTCGCTATTTTGTGAACGATTATTTTCTAAATTTATCCAGCCTGCAATTCCGCACATTTAATTCAAAGTTTCCAGATGCTTTTTCCACGAATTTATTTGAACTACTAAAGTTTGATCAACTAAATCTTCCGGCGATATATCATCAATATTTCTATCAAAATGTGGAAATGGAACTTTATAATAAGAGGCTATCCAACCTACAGGGTCAAAGCGCGGAACTTGTTTTCCAGTTATCAGCATATAAGCAACATTAAATCCAAGAAGAAAACTTGTGACCGCTTCAATGTCATTCGTTGCCTTGAAATACATTGGAAGACTTTTACGCACATGTTCCAAAAACTCAATAATTTTAGTTATTTGTTCTTTGTCCATCATTTTCAAACCCGATTTTTTCGCGCACGGCGTAAATCGTTTTGTCCTGCGATTCGTGATAAGTTCGCATATTATTTCAAGATAAAAATTGCATCTGACAAAGCCGTAAAAGTTTGGTCTTTGCCTTTGTAATTAAAAGTTACTTTTAGTTCTTCGATTTTCTTTTCAGCAAAATCGTCCAAATACTTTTTGATGTTCGGTGTCAGTAAATCCAAGTTACGTTTCAGTTTCCAAGAGTTATCAAAATCTTCCGTATCAACAAGAATTAAAAACAAACGATTAGAAGCGTCAAAGCGCAGTTCGCCTTGCTGTTCATAAAGATTTTGGATTAATTCTCGCGGGTTTTGAATAACTTGATTGAGAATTTCTAAACGGACATCTTTGATATTTTGCAACGCCTCCCGACAAAATTCATCGTCGCGCTTTTTCATTTCTTCGACGATTTCACGATAAATGTTATTTTCGGTATCATCTTTGTTAAACTGAATTTTCGCTTTTCTGGCTTTAGCTTTTAATTCCGTAAGTTCAGGTTTTAGTCCTGCCGCCTTTCGTCTTTTTTCGATTAAGTTTTTCGGCAGATGAGTGACTTTCAAGTCAAAGGGTATCTCATTTATAAAGAAATCAATCTTTTTTATTTGTCCAACTGTCGGTAAAACAATTTTATGTTGTTTGAAAATGTTTTCAATCAAAATGTTACTCCAGTGATTATACCAGCTACAGTGAATATAATTTTTTACTTCACGAGCAATCTCTGTTTCAAATTTTGAAGAAAGATGGTCGTAACTTTGATAGGTTTTGACAAATCTTGACACCAAAAATTTATCAAGAGAATTCTTATGGTCGCCGCCCCACTTGTAACTTTCAAGTTTATTAAGTCCAGATAAGATATTTTTATCATCGAGTGTTGCGATTTGTTCAGCACTTTTACGATTAATAAACACATTTATCTTTGAATGAGATTTTATCAAGTCCGTTTTTAGTGAATTGAAAATCTCTACAAACTGATCCTCTAACTTGTTTGAATGAAGAATTATTTTTTCATCATTTATAAATTCCCTAATCAAAGATTTTCTCTTAATTGATTTTATTTTCAACCATAGCAAACCACGCCGATTGAAATTAAATTCTTCCAATTTGTCACTGTCGTAAAGATTTTTCCAATAGCTAAAAGTTTCCTTCATAATCTAAATCACGGCTACCATCGGTTTTTGTTTGCAGACAAACAAAATTTCCTTGCTTCCTGCAACACTTCCTTTTCCGCCGCGTCCGTTGAGATAGGTTTTTGTTTCGATTTCGACATCTTTGTATTTTTTGATAATCGAAAGAAACTCCTCGGTTTGCGGATAGCTGCGATTATTGTAGCTGATTAACCAACGCGGAATCTCTTTGGCAGACTCGAAAAGTTTGTGTAGCGACTCGATAATGTCGCGCTTTTTATCAAAACCGCTAAACCTTTGCGGTTCATAACGCTTAATGCTGTTGATAAATTTTTTGTCCTTCCAATACTCGGTAAAAGTTTCGGTCAAGTGATAAAAACTTTGATAATCGGCGTGACTGTCGCAATACGGCGGATCAAAATAAACAAAATCAATCTTTTCCGTTTCGAGGAGTTTCGGCAGCAAATCCAGAATATTTTCGCCGAAACTCTTATTTTCCTGTTCGTTATCAAAGATCGCTTCGTTATATTTCGGCAGTAAATCCAAAAAAAGTTCTTTGACAGGTTTGGCAATACTCGGATTGCGCTTGACTCTTTCAGGCGTATTTGCGTAAACCAACGCTTGCGAATGCGCGAAATGTCCCATCAAAATCTTTCGCGTAATACTTCGATTCATTATCGCAAAAGCCAAAGCGCGTTTGTATGGATTTTCCAGTGAATTTATGTTGGCGCGAAAATTATCTAGAAAAAACGATTGTTCTTCGGTAAAGAAAACATCGGTAAAAGTTTGGCGCATCAACGAGAAATTTCCGTTGAGCGATTCGTTCATCGTAAACAAAATCTCTAAATCTTCTTTCGTGAGTTTCTCTTTTTTATTTTCGATAAAGGCAAGTCCGATTTGATGATTAAACTGTAAAAAATCGTTTGTGATAACTCTGAAACCAAGCTGTTTCATTAAAAATGCCACCGACTGAGTTCCGGCAAAGGCATCCAATCCGACTTTGCAGTCATTCGGAATAAATTTTTCGATCCAATCCAACAACACAAATTTCGCCCCAAGATATTGAGGTTCGGGAAATTTGTATTTGAAGTAATCGTCGGCAAATAACATCTTTATTCAGTCTCTTTAAAACCAATTTTCTCGCGCACGGCGTAAATCGTTTTGTCCTGCGATTCGTGATAGGTTCGCACCAGCATTTCGGCTAATAATCCCATCAAAAAAAACTGCATCGAGATTGCCAGCATCACGACGGCGATGACCGGCAGCGGCGTTAGGATAAACGATGTGCCGTAGCCGAATTTCAGGATAAACGCCCAGATTCCGGCGATTATCGAGAGGAAAAACGCGACCGTTCCGAAAGTGCCGAAGACGTAGATCGGTTTCGTTTGATACGAAGCCATAAATTTTATCGTCATTAAATCGAACACGACTTTGATCGTGCGCGAGATTCCGTATTTCGATACGCCCATCGTTCGCGCGTGGTGGTCAACGGGAATTTCGGTCACTCGTGCGCCCGCCCAACTCGCGTAAATCGGGATGAAGCGGTGCATTTCGCCGTAGAGTTTGACATCCTGAATGACTTCGCGGCGATACGCTTTTAACGAACAACCGTAATCGTGAAGCGGAACGCCGCCGATCCACGAAATAATTCTGTTAGCGATTTGCGACGGAATTTTTCGCAAAACAAGCGCGTCTTTACGATTTTTGCGCCAGCCGGAAACAACGTCGTAACCTTCGTCTAATTTGTCGAGCAGCCGCGCAATGTCTTTCGGATCATTTTGCAAATCCGCGTCCATCGGAATCAATATTTCACCTTTTGCGGCATCAATTCCCGCCGACATCGCGGCGGTTTGACCGTAATTGCGGCGCAGAGAAATGACGCGCACACGCGAATCGGCGGCGGCGATTTCGCGTAAAATCTCCAGCGATTTGTCGGTTGAACCGTCGTCCACGAAGATTACTTCCGCCGTTTTGCCGAGCGCATTTAAGGCTTCGGAAATTTTGGCGTGCATCGGGCGCAGATTGTCTTCTTCGTTAAGAACCGGCAGAAAAAGCGACAGTTCGGGCGCAGGTTGTGATTCGGGCGAATTGGTTTGTTCGGTTTGCACAGCAGTCATTTTCATTCAATTGCAAATAGATTAATTTACTGTTTTCCGACGGAAAAATACAGCGGAAATAATGGATAATTGAAAATGGATAATGGATAATAAAAAGACGGCATAAATAAAATCAGCAAAGAAATTTTCGATTAAATTATCAATTATCCGTTATCCATTTTCAATTATGTCAATTTGGCAAATTATTCTGCGGCTTGCGCCGTTCGTCAAACCTTACCGAATTTATGTGATAATTTCGCTGTTGCTGACGCTCGTCGGCGCGGTCGCGGCGCAGGTTAATCCGCTGGTTTTGCGCTACACGGTTGATACGATTCAGAACCTCATCAATCAGGGCAGACACGCGCAGGAAAGCGTTTCCCTGCTCGGTTACATTAGCGCGATTTTGTTCGGCAAGGAAATCGTCAATATTATCGTCAAATATTTTCAGGCAATGATCGGCGAAAAGATTCGCGTTAATCTGTCGAGCCAGCTTTCGCAGCACGCGATTGAAAAAATTCTGACTTATAAATACGCCTTTTTCGCCGACGACGCGAACGCGACCGGCAAACTGCAAACGCGGATTGATCGCGGCGCGGACAGTTTGACGAGCTTTGTGCAGAATATTTTTATTGATTTGCTGCCGCTCTTTGCCAACGCGATTCTCGCGCTCGTTTTGATGTTCAACGCCAATTTCTATGTCGGTTTGGTCGCGTCGGTGATTATGCCGATTTATTTTCTGCTCAGTTGGCGGCAGGCGAGTCTGCTCAAAGGTGTGCGGCGCGGACTTCGTGCGCTGCGCGAACAGAAAACCAACGGACTTTTTAATATTATCGAATCAATTATCGTTATTAAATCGTTTGTCCGCGAATCTTACGAGGAAGAAAAGCAAAATAAACTGAAACAGAATCTGATTGACGCGCAGCTTAAACAGCGCAAGACCAACTACGTTTTCGACGCGCTCAAAACCTTTACCGAACAGGTCGGCGTGGTTCTCGTGATAATTTTGACGGCTTATCTCGTGCTGGATTTGCAAATGACGGTCGGCGCGATTATGTTTCACATTCTGCTTTTCAATAACGTCTCCGCACCGATTCGGCAGCTTCACCGCATTTACGATCAAATCAACGAAGCGATGACCTACGCCGAAGGCTTTTTCGAGGTTCTCGATGCCGATTACGCCGTCGAAGAAAGCGGCACGATCACGACCGAAAATCTGCGCGGCGCGTTTGAACTGAAAAACGTCAACTTCACATACCCGAACGGAACGCAGGCTTTGTTCGATGTCAATATGACGATTCCGGCGGGCAAAACTTCGGCTTTCGTCGGACTTTCAGGCGCGGGAAAATCTACTCTGCTCAATCTCTTGTGCAAATTTTACGCGCCGACCGACGGCGAAATCACGCTTGACGGCGAAAATTTACAAGATTACGAAACGCATCTGCTGAGAAGAAAAATCGGTCTGGTTTTGCAGAAAAACCACATCTTTCGCGGCTCGATTGAGGAAAATATTCGCTACGGCAGTATGAAGGCGAGTTTTGCGGAAGTCGAAGCGGCGGCGAAAAAGGCTTATCTGCACGATCAAATCGAACAACTGCCCGAAAAATACGCGTCCGAGGCGCAGTCGCTCTCCGGCGGTCAGCAGCAGCGAATTGCCATTGCGCGTCTGTTTTTGAAAGATCCGCCGGTCATTTTTCTTGACGAACCGACGGCGAGTCTGGACGCGATTGCTGTCGAACAGATCAAAAATTCGCTCGATGCGATCAAGGAAAACCGCACGGTTGTCATAATTTCGCACAGCATTTCGCAGATTATTGATTCGGACGTGATCTTCGTTCTCAAAAACGGGCGCGTCGTCGAAAGCGGAACGCACGAACAGCTTTACGAGAACGGTAAAACCTACCGCGAAATCTTCAACGCTTCGGCGCGCAGTTTGAATTTGAATAGAATTTCCAAAACTTTGCTGCTTGAAGCCAACGAAACAACATAGAAAAAGCCGCGAAGTTATTCGCGGCTTTTTGATATTTAACTGACTTTGAAGAATTAGTAGTTGCGAACGTAACGGCGACCGTTCCGGTAATAAACCCGGTATCTCTGCGGATAAGCGCGACGGCTACGGCTGATGTAATAACCGCGATTGATGCGTCGTCCGCTGTCGTGTCGATAATCTTTGCGGGCTTCGCGCACGTCCTGACGATATTCTTTACGCGCTTTGCGAACGTCCTGACGATAATCTTTGCGGGCTTCGCGCCGTTCCTGACGCACTTCCTGATTGCGTCCTCTGTTTTGTGCGTTTGCGGAATTCGAAGCTCCGAAAATGAACGCGCAGGCTAAAGTTAAAAATCCTAATCTAAGTATGTTTTTCATAATGTTTCCCCTTTTCCTTTATTTTTTGCATTTAAAAAATGTCTTCAATCATTACACGAATTATTTTTCAAAATACACACGGTTATCAACCGCAAGACTTATGCCAACGCCGGCAAATTAAGCGTAAAGAATTGTCAGGCGATTTTGTAAATTGGAGAAAAACCAATGTTGACAGGCGTTTAGCCGTTATTTTTTGCGGGCGATAACGACGATGGACACGCCGAACGGGAAATTAAAATTTTTGAGCCAGTGTCTTTCCGAACTGAATAGTCTGCCGAAAACACCATTTAAGGCGGAAATATTGACATTATTTTCCGATTCGGGTTTGATGCCGGTAATTTTCATCAAGGTTCTGCCCGCTAAGATGGGCGCGAAAAACGTCCAATTGGCATAAGTTGCGCGTTCGATTACAAATCCGGCTTTTTCCAGTCTTTCGACGATTTGCCCTTTCGTATAACGAATGCGGTGATTTGAAATGTCGTCCTGCACGCCCCAGAGCCACATAAACGCCGGAACGAAAATCAGCGTTTTGCCGCCTTTTTTCAAGATGCGGTGCATTTCCGCAAGTCCGGCAACATCGTCGTCGAGATGTTCGATGACATCGAGCGCGGTCGCCACGTCGAAGGTTTCGTCTGCAAACGGCAGTTTTTCAGCCAGACCTTTATGCGCCTTCAAGCCTTTTGCACGGCAGAATTCGAGCGCATCATCAGAAACATCAACGCCTTCCGGTTCGCCGAACTGCGCGAGCATTCCCAGATTTGCGCCCGTCCCGCAGCCGACATCCAAAATGCGAATTTCGGTTTTCGGCTTGGAGATTTGAGAAGCGATCCGCCGCAGAAATCCTTCCAAAATCGCCCGCCGCCCGACAAACCACCAATGACTGCCCTCGACATCGTTCATAATGCCGTAAGTATGCTGCTCCATTTCTTTGGAAAGTGTCACGCTCATAAATATTAATCTTACCGCAAGTTAGAATTTTAACTTATTGCGGACTTAAAAACCTAAAAATTTCGTTAAATTAAATCCGCTTTTGCGCGGTTTGATGCCGATCATCCGGCTGATTTTTGCACCTTGGCTGGTTTCGTTCAAACCGTAACCGTTCTGCATTCGCTGTTTGATGCCGTCTAAATCCATAAACGGTTTGCCGTCCGCGTCGAGCGAAACGAGATTTAACTGCAAGCCGTCGTCAATATAATCGGGTTTATTAATTAACGCCAAATATTCGCCGGAAGTGACGGCGGCGCGATGTTCGAGTTCGTAGAGCGTCAGATCATAGACGTTTTCGGGAGCGTCGAGCGCATTTGAAAAACTCGAAATAATTTTTGCGAAATCGTGCGCGTGCAAGCCTTCGTGAACCATCGTTCCCTGACATCCGCGCTGTCCGGCAACGTCCCAGCACCAATCGGAAAACGCAATATAAACCTCGCCCATCGCTTCTTCAATCGTCAATTTTTCGCGCTGAATCCGCCGGTTCGTCCGCAGACTGTTAATTAGTCCCGTGACACCCGAACAATTGATTTCCGCGAGCGGCACGAAACGAACCAGCAAGTCGGTTTCTTTTGCCAGCCGCGCCGTATTGCGATGCTGTTTGTTGCCTTTTTCGAGAATCGTTTCAATCGCTTCCTCAATGGCATCACGATATTTAGTTTGAACTTTGTCGTCAAAAATCATAACGGTTTTTATCAGTTTATCTGTCCGAATCCGCACCAACTGTTTTGATTATGCCAGATTATCTCGACATTTTGAGCGTTGATTTCCTTCCACCAATCTTCAAATTCACCTTTGGAAATATAAAACGCCGTCGGCGCAACCAGATGATCGAAGACGATATTATGCTGTTCGCGCCAGCCGAAAGTGCCGAGATGATTTAGATAATCGTTATAGAAAAGTTTGTTGGCGAGCGGTTTCGCGCCTTTATTTAGCGGTTGATAAATAAGTTTGGAAGCGAGAAAAACGCCGAGCGTCGGTAGTTTTGAGAGTTGGTAAAGCGTCGGCTGATTTATTTTCGAGGTAAATTTTTCCCTGACCGGATTAACGTAACTCGTGATCCATTCGTTGTTTTCCGCGCCGTAAATCCACGCCGAAATCGCGCCGCCTTTTTTGACTTTGGAAGCCAGAGAAACAAACGATTTTTTCGGATCGGGCGTGTGATGCAGAACGCCGACGGAAAATGCGTAATCGAAGACTTTTTTGAACGGCAGCTTGAAAATATCAGCCTGGACAATATGCGCGTTCGGCAGATGTTTGGTTGCCTCAAAAGCCGATTCGACCGCGACGCTCAAATCAATGCCGACGATTTCCCGTGCGCCCCATTCCGCCGCGAGCGACGTGTGACGACCTTTCCCGCAGCCGCCTTCGAGAACTATTTTGTCTTTGAAAAATTCGGGTTTGACGGGTTGCAGCCAGCCTAAAAACTGCTCGTTATATTTTTTGTCTGCCTGCGTAAAATGCGTCCACTGCCAGCCGAAATTTTCGGCGGTTTCGGCTTTGTCCTGCTCGATTTTTTCCAAATCGGCAAAACGCGGAACGCCGCGCATAACTTTATATTCGCGCGAACATTTGCGGCACGACAAAACGGCTTCGAGAATTTCTTTCTCCTCGTATTTGCTCGCATATGCCAGCAAAATATCGCCGCCGCACGACGGACAAGCCAGTAAATCTAAAAGTTTTTCTTTCACAATCCAAGACAACGCCGAACGGCGTTTTCAACTTTTTCTAAATTTTCTTCCGAGAGCTTTCCTGCCGGATTTGCCGGAAAACGATGCGGGTCAATCGAACGAATTTGGAAGCATAAAAAGACGGTTTCCACCGGCAAACCGCTTTCATCTGCCGAAATTCGCACGTTCGTCGGATAATTCGCCGAAATGTTTTCGCCTTTTGTGCCGACCACAACCGTTATAACCAAAGGCAAATTATTAATGCTGTCAATTGATAAAACCAAAACAGGACGACGACCCGATTGTTCGCGCCCTTTTGTCGGATTCAAATCGACAAAATAAATCTCTCCGCGTTTTATCATCGGTTTAAGCCGTCAAACTCTGTTTCATGAAATTCATTTTCGATTTTATTCAATTCATTTTTAACTTGTGAATCGTTTGCCATTTTTGACAGTTGATTTTCAAAATCCTGTGAGTTTTCAACATTCCGACGCAATTTTTCGGCAACTCTTGAGATCAGCAAAAGCTGTTCGTCAACCGGCAATTGCATAATATTACGCTCGATTTGTGATAAAACGATTTGACTCATAAATAAACCTCAAACTTAATTATAACCGATTCGATGTAATGCCAAACACCTTAAATTTAACTGTCTAACTCACGTTTTTCAGTCGGCAGTTTTTTCTTAAATTCTTCGTATTCCGCAAACGGAAACGGCTGCCGCCAGTTAAATTCAAACTCGTCGGTGTCTTTATCGGCGTAAAGCTGATTAAAAGTTTCGGCGAAAGTTCGGCAAAGGTCGGCGATTTTTCCTTCGTGCGCGAAAACGAGTTCGCGGTTTTGCGGTTCGCGCTGTTCGGTCGGATATTGATAAATTTCGAGCTTTACATTGCCGCCGTTTTTCATAAACCTGAAATCGAATTCTTCCGGGTCACGATTCCAGCGCAGAACGTATTCCTGCGCGGACGAGCTTTCATCGGACAAATCAGTCAAAATTCGCAGCAGTTCCGGCAGAGCTTTTTCGTGCGGCGCGTGTGCCGTCGTCGTATGAAATTCGTGTGCGCCGTCGTCAAAACCGATTGACATCCAGCCGCATTGCGGCGAGTTAAAACTGACTTCGAGTTTATTTGTCATATTTTTTCAATCGAATATCGTAACTTTAAGTTTGATTTTCAACAACTTCTTATTTTCTCAAACTGCCACCGGCGCAGAAATTCGCGGGTGCGATTGATAATTTTCGATGGCAAAATCTTCATACTTGTAATCGAATATCGAATCGGGCTGGCGTTTAATAACGAGCTGCGGCAGCGGCAAAGGTTCACGCGACAACTGTTCTTTGACCTGTTCGAGATGATTCAAATAAATATGACAGTCGCCGCCCGTCCAGACAAATTCTCCCGGCTGCAAACTGCATTGCTGCGCGATCATCGTCGTTAAAAGCGCGTAACTGGCGATGTTAAAAGGCACACCCAGAAAGCTGTCCGCCGAACGCTGATAAAGCTGACAGGAAAGTCTGCCGTCGCTCACATAAAACTGAAATAACAGATGACACGGCGGCAGAGCCATTTTAGGCAAATCGGCGACGTTCCACGCCGAAACGATCAGCCGCCGCGAATTCGGATTCGTTTTAATTTGCTCGACGACCTCGGCGATTTGATTGATTTCGTCGCCCTCGCGCGTCTGCCAGTGAATCCACTGCGCCGGGTAAACCGGACCTAAATCGCCGTTTTCGTCCGCCCATTCGTCCCAGATTGTCACGCCGTTTTCTTTCAAATATTTGATATTGGTTTCGCCGCGCAGAAACCACAAAAGCTCATAAATAATCGAACGCAGATGCAGCTTTTTGGTCGTCACGAGCGGAAAACCTTTTTGCAGATCAAAACGCATTTGCTCTCCGAACAAACCGATTGTTCCCGTTCCCGTGCGGTCTTCGCGCTTTGTTCCGTGGTCTAAAATATTTTGCAGATAATCAAGATATTGTTTCATTGGATGCAGTTCTCAAACAAATTTTAGCGATTGCACCCGAAATAGCAAGAACCGACCGGCAAAGTTTTTTGTTAAAATCTCAAAATAAAAACTATCGAAATAAACGAAAGCAACGAAACGAAAATACCGTTTTCGTCGCGCCCGAACATTTCACGGAAATTAATTAAACCTGTCAATCCAATCGCAGCATAGCAAAATTGTGATTGCGGCGATCAAATACGTTTCTAAATTTGGGATTTCAGATTTGGAAATTAGGGTTAGTCCGAAGTCGAAAGGCTTCGGACTTTCGCTTTTGTGATAAAAATGAAAATGATAGAGAATTAAAGAAATTATTTCTTGAAGATGAAGTGTCAAAAATGTTAAATTTACAAAAATTATTAAAGAGGTGTCTTGGTGAATAAAACCGCTTTGGTTTCAGAAAAGACAGAAACGCAGATATATTTGGGACAAGTTTTTGATAAAACAAAACTTGTTATCGAAGAAATTAAGGCTCAATACTTGGAAGATTCGACTCCTTGGGTTCTCGGATATTCAGGCGGAAAAGACAGCACCGCCGTTTTACAACTCGTTTTCTATGCTTTGGCGGAATTGCCAAGAGAACAATTAAACAAAGAAGTTCACGTTCTTTCAAATGATACTTTGGTTGAAAATCCGAATGTTGTCAGTTTTTTAGATAAGCAACTTCAAAAAATTCACGAAGCGGGAAAAAGCGAACTTTTTTCGCACAATCCGGATTTATTTCATGTTATAAAAGTTACTCCAAAGTTGGAAGATACTTTTTGGTTAAATCTAATCGGAAAAGGCTATCCGTCGCCGAATCGTTGGTTTCGTTGGTGTACTGAACGGATGAAAATCAATCCGACCAGCGATTATATTTTGAAAACGGTTAATAAACACGGCTCATCAATTATCGTTCTCGGAACTCGCAAAGCGGAATCGGCAAACAGAGCAACCTCGATGCAGAAATATGAGATAAAAGGCTTGCGTTTGCGGAAACATACTTTGCCGAATGCGTATGTTTTTGCGCCGATTGCCGAAATGACCACCAAAGAAGTTTGGGCATATTTGATAAATTCGCCGAATCCTTGGGGAACAGACAACCAAGAATTATTAAACCTTTATCGAAGTGCTTCGGATGTAATGGAATGTCCGTTAGTTATTGACGACACAACGCAAAGTTGCGGAAATTCGCGTTTTGGCTGTTGGACTTGCACAGTTGTTGACCAAGATAAATCAATGAAGAAGATGATTGTCAATGGCGAAGAATGGATGTTACCGTTACTTGAATTTAGAGATTGGCTTAGAGAAATTCGTAACAGCGAAGATCATAGAGATTCGCGTAGAAGAAATGGACAAGAAGGAATTGGTCCTTTCACAATGGAAACTCGAAATGAGATTTTGGAAAAATTGTTACAAATGGAAAAACAGGTCAATCGGACTTTAATTACTATACAGGAACTTGCGGCAATACAGTATCAATGGAATTTCGATGGAAACTTTAAATATTCAGTTGCCGAAACATATAATAAAATAAAAGGAGTAAAACTAATGATTCCAACACAATCTTCCACTGAGCAAAGACGACAAGAAGAATATGAATTACTTACCGAAGTTTGCAAAGAAAACGGTGTAAACCCTGAACACATTAGAGAATTGCTTGAATTAGAACGAGGCAAACTATCCTTTTTGAAAAGACGGAACATTCATAGTGATTTGAAAGCAAAAATTACAAAATTCGTAGAACTTACAATTTCCTAAACTACTCAGAAAATGAAAATAGATAGCATCAAACTTCAAAACTTCAAGTGTTTTGAAGGAATTGTAGAAATTAAATCCTTAAATGCTTCCGCTGAAAAACCAATAATTTTATTTGGCGGATTAAACGGCGCAGGTAAAACCTCATTACTCGAATCTGTGCTGCTTTGCCTTTATGGTGAAAAAAATAAAACTCTTTTTCCCACAAAAGGCACAAGAAAAGAAGATTACCCAAACTATATTTGCTCGATTACAAACAATAAATCTAAAGAGCCTTATGTTAAATCAACTGTTTCGGTCGAACTTAATTTGTCAGAGGTTGAACTCGGCATTTCGCAAAATATTTCATTAAAACGAACTTGGATTGTGAATCTTGAGGAAAAAAGAATTTCCAATGAAACGGTAGAAATAAGAGATTCTAACGGCGAAGATATAGGTGTGGTTTCGCCTGAAAATTACAATGAATTTATCGAAAGTGAATTAATTCCTTATGACATTTCACAATTTTTCCTTTTTGATGGTGAAAAAATTCAAGATTTTGTAAGAGATGAAGATAAAGCATTTGCAGAATCTCTTGAAAAAGCACTTGGTCTGAATATCTACGAAATTTTGAAGGAAGATGTTGATAAAACTCGAAAAGAGATATTGACCGATTATAACAAAGATAAAGATGCAACTTTTCAAATAAAAACACTTGATGCTGAAATTGAAAGATTAAAACAAAACTCCGAAGATGCCGAAGAAAAGATAGAAAACTTGGAATCTCTGATTGGTAAAAATGATGAAAGAGTTTCCGATATAGACCGCGAAACTCTTCGCATAACTTATAAAACATCGGAAAATCGTGAAAGCTACGAAAGTGAAAAAAATAAATTGAATCAAGAAAAAGGAAAACTCGAAAATGAAATTTCTAATTCTATTCAAGATATTCCTTTTGCAATGATTGCATCACTTTGTGAAAAGCTAAATGACCAACTTAATAAAGAGAGTCAATTAAGAAATTCTATCTCTGCTCAAAAGTCTTTAGAACCTAAAATCAGTTTTATTACTCGCAAAGTTTTTGATGAAGATCAATGTTTTCCGCCGCTTTCTGATTTTCAGAGAGGATTTTATGCGGATAAACTGTCGAGGACGTTAAAAGGCGTTCTGCAAGAAATTCCTTCCGATCTCGAAGATGTCATGATGCTGCACGAGATTTCTTCGTATGATGCCAGCCAAATTAAGTCCAGAACTACAAATGCTTGGGAAAATACGGGCAAATTTTCAAGACTTGCCCGCCGTTTTACTGAAATCGAACCGACGATTAATAAAATTTCGCAGTCGGAAAACAGAGGCAATTCGCCGGAAGTCAATCGTTTGTTTGAGGAAAAAGGCAGATTAAACGCTGAAACCGAACAGATGAAAAAAGACATCGTTGACGTTCATCGAGTTACGATTCAAACCTGTAAAGACGACATAATTGCGAAAAATCGGCAGATAACCGAGTTGGAAAAGAAACTTGAGAAAACCGCGAAAATGAAAAAGCAGCTTGATTACTGCGAAAAATTAAAAGAAACAATTGACGAATTTTCGCATCGGTTCAGAGCGCAAAGAGTTGAAAAACTTGAAATCTTAACGCTTGAAATGCTGCAAAAATTAGCTCGTAAAAAAGATTTTGTCGCAAAGGTTAAAATTGATCCGAAAGATAATTTCGCAATTAAGTTATTTGATTCAAAAAATGAGTTAATAGACAAAACCAAAATTTCCGCCGGTGAAAAAGAAATAATGGCAATTTCGTTGATTTGGGCGATGGGCAAACTTGCTAACCGCGAACTGCCTTTGATAATTGATACGCCGCTTGCCAGACTAGATAGTCAGCACCGGCAAAACATTGTCGAAAATTATTATCCGAAAGCCAGTCAGCAAGTTATTCTGCTTTCGACCGACACGGAGATAATCAACGAAAATTATGATGCGATAAAACCTTTCGTCAGCAAGAGTTACATCATCGAAAAGAAATCATCAGAAGCCGGAACGACAATCAAAGAAGGATATTTTGCATAAATTATTATGGCTGAAAACTTAAAACTCTCACAAATTGCAACCGAAAAAATGAATCGCGTAATGTCGCGGCTGAATCTTCAAAATCATCCTAATTTATGGACTTTACGAATTGCCTTCGCGCGTTCACTGCAAACCGAAGCAAAATTGGAATTAAATTCATCATTGCCGACTCCAAAAGATTTCGAGATAAAAATTCATACAATTGAACAAAAAGACGGCGTTTTATTTCGCTGTCTTCTGCAACAGCATTATGAAAAGAAACTCAATGACAACGATTACGAAAATTTTCTCTTAAAGCATATCGAACACGGCTTAAATATTTTAGATCAGGATACTGAAAAAATTTCCGGTTATGATTATTTAGCCAGAATGTCGCAAAAAGGTTTTCAGGACGCAAATATCAAAATTAACGATGATTTTAACGAAATTCCGCAACTAGAAGGATTTGAAGATGTCATTTCGATTCGTGTCGGCGTTGATAAAGAATCGCAAGAACCTTTTACGATTAACTTCAACAAAATTGACGAGCATTCAAACAGCCATATCGGAGTTGTCGGCACGACCGGAAGCGGAAAAACTTATTTCATTAAATATTTTCTGACAAAGCTGCGCGAAGCCACAGATTACAAAACAAATTTCGTGTTTTTTGACTACAAAGGCGATGTTTTTAAAGATAAAAATTTTGTCAAAGATTGCAAAGCAGAAGTTTTGAGCGTGATGAAAACGCCGTTGCCAATCAACATTTTTCGCGGCAGAGAACCGAAACAAAATGCTGAAAGAATCGTTCAGCTTGTCCGCGATGTCGAAGCCAATATCGGAAAAGTGCAGGAAGATAATTTGTATAACGCGATTGTGGACGCTTACGATCAAGTGCTGAATACAAATGAGGATTATCCTGACTTTGCTTTGATTAGACAGATGTTGGAAAACATAAACTCTAAACCGGATTCGCTAACTTCGGTTTTTAGACCTTTGACCGAACATAATCTTTTTGCCGATCGCGGCGCGAAAATTTGGAGTTCGCTGATAGACAAAACTTTGATATTTGATATTCACGATCTACCTGCTTGTAAAGATTTAGTTGTTTTCTTTGTCTTGAACGAAATTTATCGGCAGCTCAAAGAAATGGGCAATTCAAACGAAAACGAAAAGTCGAAAGTGCGTGAAATGCGGACTGTTATTGTCATTGATGAAGCGCATCACTTCCTAAAAAGCAAAAAACGAGTCGGAATTTTAGAAAGTATGATTCGAGAAATTCGCTCAATGGGCGCATCTGTTATTTTACTTTCACAATCACCTGATGATTTTGACCAACATAGTTTTAATTTTATGGAATTGTTGGGATTCGTATATGTGCTAGGTTGTAACCCTTCATCCAGCAGATTTCTCAAACAGTTTTTTGGTCTAACAACTGATGAAGCTAACACTTTGTTACGCGAAGTTTCAGATTTAAAAACAGGACAAGCTATTACAAAAAGTGCAGACAAGAAAATTAAAAAACTTGAACTCTGTAAATAAGTAAGTGGACAAAATAATTTTCAAGATGTTTAGAGTTTCGCCTTCAGGCGGCTTTTCCGACCGCGAAGCGCGGCGGAACGCTTTGAGCCGTCTCAAGACGGGACTCGAAACTTCCGCCGCATATCTTAAAATTAATTCTGTCCACTTACTTAGAATAAATTGTCATTAATTTGGAAATCTATTCAAGTTTCATAATCTTCAATTTTTTCAGGTAACGCTGAATTGCCGGATAATCGTTGTCATTTGTTACGACGGTAATTTTTTCGCGGCAGCAACTCGTGGCGATTAAACAATCCATTGCAAGTTCTTGTTTGGCTTTGGCGGGCGCGTTTCGGAGATTTTCCGCCCGCGTCTTGCTTGCGTTCTTGGGCGAGAAAAAATTGGATGCGGCTGGCGTTTAGCCAATCTTCTTCGGTCGGGACGATCAAAATCTCTTCGTTGTGCGCGTCTTTCCACGCTTTTTGATATTGTCGAAGTTCTTTTGTGTCATTACACGCGGTCATTAATTCGGAAAAAACGATTGCCGAAAAACAGAGAGGTTTCGGTAAGCGTGAAGGATCAAAATTAACGCCTTCGATGATGTTTGTGTCAGCTGCGAATCTTTCCAACTTTTGAGATTCCTTTGTAAAGTTCCGGGTGCAGGCGTTTATTGGTCATTGCAAAGGCTTTCATTGCGGACTCGTAGGCTTTGGGAGTTTTGCTGCCGTTTGTCGAGTTTGAAGTTTGCTCAGGCGTTTGTGCGCCGTTATTTGATTTTTTTTCGAGTGCTTTATCCATCGCAAATCAATTATATGACAATTTCCGAGAAGTGAGAAGAAAAGTTTGCGAGATTTTTCTTGACAGGTATAAATAAAAGTCATATTCTTACAAATAGCAAAACTTATGCTAATGAAAAATTCTACAATTAAATTTCAAAACGAAAGGTTTACGCCTTTTGCAATTATTATTAGCATTAGCTTTAGCGTCATTATTCTGTTTGGCGGGTGATGGCTTTTGGAAGATTTTGAAATATCTGAGGAAAGTCGTTATCCGGGAAACTTGAGGATAATGACTTTTTTGATTTTATGGCTCGTGAAGATGAAAAGGTGTCTATGACAAGCGTTGCAAATGTGCCGACAGTTTCAAAAATGACAGTTCCGTTAATCGCGGAAGAAGTTTTGCCGGTTGCGCCGCGTGGTGCGGAGATTCTTGTCAAAGGCTTGATAAAGAACGGTGTGGACACGGTTTTCGGGCTTCCAGGCGGTGCGGTTTTGCATATTTATGACGAGATTTGGCGGTTTCGGGATGAGATTACGCACTATCTCGTGCGGCACGAGCAGGGCGCGGTTCACGCGGCGGAAGGTTATGCGCGGGCGACGGGGAAAGTCGGCGTTGCGCTCGTCACTTCGGGTCCGGGCGCGACGAATGCGGTGACGGGAATTGCGACGGCGTATATGGATTCGATTCCGCTCGTCGTCATCACCGGGCAAGTGCCAAGCACGATGATCGGGACGGACGCTTTTCAGGAAGTTGATACGTTCGGCGTGACTTTACCGATTGTGAAACACAGTTATTTGGTCAAGGACGTGCGCGACCTCGAAGCGATTATTGACGAAGCGTTTCAGATTGCGAAATCGGGCAAGCCGGGTCCGGTCGTAATTGATGTTCCAAAGGATATTACGGCGCAATTGTGCGATAATCCGCGCCGAATTCACGCCGAATATTTGTTTGAAAATTACGAAACGCCGATTGATGAAACGACGCTCGAAACGGTTGTCGAGAGATTAATTAATGCGCGTCAGCCGGTTTTTTACGTCGGCGGCGGCATTGTCACGGCGGACGCGGCGGACGAATTGATGCGCGTTGTCGAACTGCTGCAAGCACCTGTGACACCGACTTTGATGGGACTCGGCGGATTTCCGACGGCGCACGATTTGAGCCTCGGAATGCTCGGAATGCACGGAACTTACGCGGCGAATATGGCGGTTTCGGAGAGTGATTTGTTAGTTGCCGTCGGCGTGCGATTTGATGATCGCGTGACCGGAAAACTAGCGACATTTGCGCCGCACGCGGAAATTATTCACATAGACATTGACCCGTCGAACATCGGAAAAATCAAAAAAGCGCATATTTCACTTGTCGCCGACGCGAAAACGGCTTTGTCGAAAATTGCTGAAAAACTTTGTAATTCTGATAAATCCGACATCGCGGACGGCAAAGCAAAACGCGAAACGTGGTGGAATAAATTAAACGATTGGCGCGATTCGGTGCCGTTTTCGTGTGAATATTCGACGACGGAAATCAAGCCGCAGCATCTGATCGAAGAACTTTACCGCGTGACGAACGGCGACGCGATAATCGTGACGGACGTTGGACAGCATCAGATGTGGGCGGCGCAATTTTATCCGTTCAAACGCTCGCGCCAATGGCTGACGAGCGGCGGACTCGGCACGATGGGTTTCGGACTTCCGGCGGCGATGGGCGCACAACTCGCGTGTCCGCAACATCAAGTTGTCGCAGTCGTCGGCGACGGCGGTTTTCAGATGACGAATCAGGAAATCATCACCGCGATTCAATACAAAATCCCGCTCAAAGTCATCATTATGAACAACGGCTACCTCGGAATGGTGCGCCAATGGCAGGAAATGTTTTACGACCGCGCCTATTCGGAAGTTGATCTTTCGATCTCGCCGGATTTCGTCAAACTCGCCGAAGCATACGGCGCGCAAGGTTTACGCGCCGAAAAACCGGAAGATTTGCGGCGAGTTTTAGAAGAAGGTTTAAGTTTCAAAGGCGTAACGATTTTCGATATTGTCGTCAGCAAAGAAGAAAACGTCTTCCCGATCATCCCGGCGGGACAGGACACGCGGAATATGATTCTGAAATAAGGGATGAAGGATGAGGGATGAGGGATGAATGTAAGAATTATCCTTTCATCCCTCATCCCTCATCCTTCATCCCTCAAATTATGCAGCATACGATTTCAATTTTAGTGGCAAACGAAGCGGGCGAATTATCGCGGATCGTCGGACTTTTTTCGGCGCGCGGCTTTAATATCGAAACGATTTGCGTCGGCAAAACGCTCGAACCGGCGTGGTCGCGCTGCACGATTGTCACCTATGGCGACGACCGCGTGATCGAGCAGATTATTAAACAATGTTCGCGTCTGGCGCGTGTCCGCGAAGTTCGCGCCGTGACGAGATTGCCGCACATCGAACGCGAAATGGCTCTGATTGATGTGACGGTCAGCGCAGGCAGCGAACGCGCCGAAGTGATGAATTTAGTGCAAATTTTCCGCGCCAAAGTCGTAGATATTTCGCACGAAAAAATGATTTTGGAACTGTCAGGCGATTGGCAAAAGGTTGATACGTTTATCGAAATGCTCAAGCCTTTTCAGATTAACGAAGTCACGCGCACAGGCTGCGTCGCCATCAATCGGCTGTCGGGTTTTGAAAAAAGTTTGGAAGCAAAGGCGTAATGAATTTAAGAAATTGTCCACAGATAAACACAGATAAACACAGATAGGAGAATGATAAGTTATTTCGATTTTGTTCAGAGTTCAAACGCGGAACGCACTTTGCATTTCCGCCGCGCTTCGCTGGCGGAAGAACACGCTGAAGCGCGAACTCTAAACGAAATCGAAATACCGCAAAATATCTATCAAAAATTAAAAAATCTGTGTTTATCCGTGTTCATCTGTGGATAAATTTCTTCGTATTAAAAATAAAGAGGAAAATTAATGAAGGTATTTTACGATAAAGACGCTGATACGCAATTAATTAAAAATAAACGAGTTGCCGTCATCGGTTACGGTTCGCAGGGACACGCGCATGCGAATAATTTGAAGGAATCGGGCGCGGATGTGATCGTCGGGCTGCCAAGCAACAGCAAATCGTGGGCGAAAGCGGAAGCTGCCGGACTCGAAGTGATGTTCACGTCCGACGCGGTGAAAATGGCTGATGTCGTGATGGTTTTAGTGCCGGACGAACTCGCGCCGACGGTTTATCGCAACGAAATCGAACCGTTTTTGACGGCGGAAAAATATATCGCGTTCGCGCACGGTTTTTCGGTGCATTTTAAGAAAATAGTGCCGCCCGAAGACATTAATGTTTTCCTCGTCGCGCCGAAAGGTCCGGGACATCTCGTGCGCCACGAATACACGCTCGGGCGCGGCGTTCCGTGTTTATTGGCGGTTCATCAGGACGTAAGCGGCGATACGAATGCGGTCGGATTATCATACGCATCGGCGGTCGGCGGCGGTAAAGCGGGCGTGATCGAAACAACTTTCAAAGAAGAAACCGAAACCGATCTTTTCGGCGAACAGGCGGTTTTGTGCGGCGGTGTGACAGCACTCGTGCAAGCCGGTTTCGAGACTTTGACCGAAGCCGGTTACGCGCCCGAAATGGCTTATTTTGAATGTCTGCACGAACTGAAATTAATCGTTGATTTGATGTATGAAGGCGGCATTTCAAATATGCGTTATTCGGTTTCAAACACCGCTGAATACGGTGATTTGACACGCGGAAAGCGCATCGTCAACGACCAAACAAAACTCGAAATGAAAAAGATTTTAGGCGAAATCCAGTCGGGCGAATTCGCCGACGAATGGATGAGCGAATGCGACAACGGCAAAGTTAATTTCAAACAAATGGAAGCCGCCGGAGAATCGCACCAAATCGAAGAAGTCGGCAGAAATCTGCGCCAAATGATGCCCTGGATGAAGGAAAAAGTTTTGGTTAATAAACAGGTGAATTAAAAGAAATTTGCCCACGAAATAAACGAAATATACGAAAAAAAGAAAAATTTGTCTTTGTTTTTATTTCGTTTATTTCGTGTATTTCGTGGGCAAAAATAAAAAATATGAAGCAATACGATTGGAATAATAACGAAAACCGTTCAACGACAGATGGTTACAGCCGCGAAGTGGCGGTCGGCGAAAAGTTGATGATGGCGCACGTCAAACTCGACGAAGGCGCAGTGACCGCCGCTCACAGTCACGCGCACGAGGAAATTATCTACGTCGTGTCAGGCAAATGGCAGGTAAAATTGGGCGAAACCGAATTCGTTCTCGAATCAAATCAGAGCCTCGTCGTGCCGCCGAATGTCCAACATTCATCGGTCGCTTTGGCTGAAACGCTCGCCGTCGTTGCGACAAATTATCGTCCCGAATGGAATGAAAACAGCGATTTTTGGCTGCATTACAACACTGACAATCATCTTTGGGCTGTGTAACTTCGGAGCGCGGACATCCTTGTCCGACTTTGAGCGCGGTTTTAGCGCGAAAAAGCGTTTCATCACTCGAAAGTTGAAGTTACGAGCGGGCGTTTTCGCGTCGAAGCGACGCTCATTGGCGGACAAGGATGTCCGCGCTCCGTTGAAATCGTTTATATTTATTCAATGAATGAACCGAAAATAAATAGTCCGAGAGCGGAAATTGATGCGATTGACGGCGAGATTTTGCGGCTTCTGAATGAACGGGCGGCGATTGCTCTGCGCGTCGGCGCGGCGAAGGCGACGGTTGACACCTCTTTGTGCGATCCAAAGCGCGAGGGCGAAGTTTTGGATAGATTGACTAAAGAAAATTCCGGTCCTTTTGACGCGCAGAGCATCGAAAATATCTTTCAGCGGATTATTGACGAGTCTTTGCATTTGCAGCAAAAAACTTATCGAAAACCGTTTGAAGCAGCGGAAGAAAACGCGGCGAAGATTGCGGATTTTGCGGGAAAATCGCGTGTTGCTTTTCAGGGCGAGCGCGGAAGTTTTTCGGAAGCGGCGGCATTCGGAATTCTCGGTGAAAAATGTCAAACCGTGCCGTGTCAGACGTTTGAAGATTTGTATGCAGCGGTCAAAGACGAAAAAGCCGATTATATTTTATCGCCGCTCGAAAATTCTCTGGTCGGTTCGGTGCATCGTTGTTACGATTTGCTTTTGCACAGTTCTTTGCACATTGTCGGGGAAACTATTCTGCCTATTTCGCATTTTTTGGTTGCCGGTCGGGACGCGAATTTTGAAGATATTAAAACAGTCGAATCGCATCCGGTCGCGCTCGCGCAGTGCGAGAGATTTTTTGCCGCGCATCCGAATTTAAAAGGTGTCGCGGCGGACGACACTGCCGGAAGCGTGCGCCGAATCATCGAAAGCGGCGATGTTTCACGCGCCGCGATTGGCGGAAAACGGACGGCGGAAATCTATGGCGGAAAGATTCTGCGCGAACATATCGAAGACCACGCGGAAAATTACACGCGATTTGTGCTTTTATCACCGAACGCGGGCGACGACAAAGGCAGCAAAGTTTCGCTGATCGTGCGTTTGAAACATCAGCCGGGAGCGTTGCACAACGCGCTTCGTCCGTTCGTGCGGCGCGGCATTGATTTGATGAAAATCGAGAGCCGACCGATCAAAGGTGCGCCGTGGCAGTTTAATTTTTACTTCGATCTGAAAATGCCTTCAATCGAGAGCGAAATGCGCGGCGCGTTAGATGAAATTAATGAACAGGCAGAATTTGTGCGCTATCTCGGTCGCTATTCAAAAATCGAATTGGAAGGCGAGAAGTTAGACGAAATTTTATAAAATTACGAATTTCAAATTACGAATTACGAATGAAAATATTTCTGACAATTCGTAATTTGAAATTCGTAATTCGTAATTGATTTAGAAAGATGATTATTATTCTTAAACCATATATCAACGGCGAAACGCGCGAATTTCAGCGGCTTGAAGCGCATTTGAAAAATCTGCCGAATATCGAAATGCGCGTTCATCACGTTCAGGGCGCGGAGCAGGTTTTGACGGAAATTTACCTGATCGGCAACACGGCGGCGTTGTCGCTCGACGAGATGAAAAGTTTTCCGGGCGTGGATCACGTCGTGCGCGTTTCCGAAGAATATCGCGTTCTCGGTCGCCACAAAGACGATCACCGACCGAATAATTTCAGTTACAACGGTGTCACTTTCAGTCAGGATAACCTCAATGTTTTCGCAGGGCTTTGCGCGGTTGATTCGCCGAAAAGCGTCGAAACGATGATGAAAATCTTGCAGGAAAACGGACAGGTTTGCACCCGAATGGGCGCGTATAAACCGCGTACGAGTCCGTATTCTTTTCAAGGTCACGGCGTAAATTGTCTGCCATATGTTTTTGAACTCGCCGGAAAATACGGCATAAAAGTGATTGCGATGGAAGTGACGCACGAATCGCACGTCAACGAAATCCGCGAAACGCTCGAAAACTTAGGCAATCCGACCGGCGTAATGCTCCAAATCGGGACGCGCAACACGCAAAATTTTGAACTTTTGAAAATCGTCGGAAGACAGCCGGAATTTCCGGTTTTGCTGAAACGCGGCTTCGGAATCACGCTCGACGAATCGCTTCACGCGGCGGAATATCTCGCCAGCGAAGGCAATCAAAAAGTCGTTTTCGGTCTGCGCGGAATGAAAACCAACGTCGGCGATCCGCATCGAAATTTCGTTGATTTCGCACACGTTCCGGTTGTTAAAAGATTGACCAGAATGCCCGTCTGCATTGATCCGTCGCATTCCGTCGGCTCGCGTTCGCGCAGTTCGGACAACATTCTCGACGTGATGCACGTCACGGCGCAGGGCGTGATCGCGGGCGCAAATATGATTTTGGTAGATTTTCATCCTGAGCCGGGAATTGCTTTGGTTGATGGACCGCAAGCGTTGAAATTAAACGAATTACCGCTGTTTTTGGAAGATGTGCGAATGGTTCGGGAAACTTACGAAAAAAGAGTCGCGCTTTATAGGGAATAAAATTTGTCCACAGATAAACACAGATGGACACAGATAAATCAAGATAAGTATTTGAAAATAAAGAGCTTTTTTTTGATTCGGAATAGATGAAAGATTTGAGCTGATAGATAAAAGATTAAATCTATCAGTTTTCAGCTATCAGCTATCAGTTATTCCGAAGTTAAATCTAAAATAACTTTGCTCGTCTAAATCATTAAAAAATCTGTGTTTATCTGTGTCCATCTGTGGATAAATAACAAAAAAATGCCAAACAATCTTAGAAGTAAATTTATTACGCAGGGCGTTGAGCGGTCGCCGAATCGGGCGATGCTTCGTGCGGTCGGTTTCGGCGATGACGATTTTTCCAAACCGATTATTGGCGTGGCGAACGGTTACAGCACAATCACGCCGTGTAATCTGAGTTTGGGAAAACTTGCTGAAGACGTGATTGAAACGGCGAAAGCAGAAAATTTGATGCCGCAGGTTTTCGGGACGATCACGGTTTCCGACGGAATTTCGATGGGAACGCAGGGGATGAAATATTCGCTGATTTCGCGCGAAGTCATCGCCGATTCAATTGAAACTGTCTGTCAGGCGCAGCAAATGGACGGACTTGTTGCAATCGGCGGCTGTGATAAAAATATGCCGGGAGCGATGATTGCAATTGCGCGGCTCGATATTCCCGCGATTTTCGTTTACGGCGGCACGATCAAAGCCGGACATCTTGACGGCAAAGATTTGACGGTCGTGTCAGCATTTGAAGCCGTCGGCGAATACATCGCGGGGAAAATTGACGATAAACAATTGAACGCGGTCGAAAAATCGGCGTGTCCGGGCGCGGGTTCGTGCGGCGGAATGTATACGGCAAACACGATGTCTTCGGCAATCGAAGCGTTGGGAATGAGTTTGCCGTTTTCGTCAACGATGGCGGCGGAAGACGACGAAAAGCGCGAAAGCGCGAAGGAATCAGCGCGTGTTTTGGCAAAAGCAATTGAAAATAATCTGCTGCCGTCGCAGATAATGACGCGCAAGGCGTTTGAAAACGCGATTGCCGTCGTGATGGCGACCGGCGGTTCGACGAACGCGGTTTTGCATCTGCTGGCAATCGCGCATTCGATGAAGGTTGATCTGGTCATCGAAGATTTTGAAACGATTCGCCGCAAGGTTCCGGTTTTGTGTTACCTGAAACCTTCGGGACAATACGTTGCGACCGATCTGCACAAAGTCGGCGGCATTCCGTTGGTAATGAAAATTTTACTTGAAAAAGGAATTCTGCACGGCGATTGTCTGACGATTACGGGCAAAACGATTGCCGAAAATCTGAAAGATGTTTCCGCGCAAGTTCCTGAAAATCAAGACGTTGTGCGAACGTGGGAAAACCCGCTTTACGCCGAAGGTCATCTCGCAATCTTAAACGGCAATCTCGCCGAAGAAAACGCCGTCGCCAAAATTACCGGCATAAATGTCCGTCAAATCACCGGCACAGCCAAAGTTTACGATTCGGAAGAGTTGGCGATGGCGGCAATCATCACACGAAAAATCGAAGCCGGCGATGTCGTCGTCATTCGCTACGAAGGACCGCGCGGCGGACCCGGAATGCGCGAAATGCTTGCGCCGACTTCGGCAATTATCGGCTTGGGTTTAGGCAATTCGGTCGGTTTGATTACCGACGGCAGATTTTCCGGCGGCACATACGGAATGGTCGTCGGACACGTCGCGCCCGAAGCGGCGGTCGGCGGCAACATCGCGCTCATCGAAAACGGCGATTCGATCACGATTGATGCTGATGAAAGACTTTTGCAGTTAAATATCTCGGACGAAGAATTAAACGAAAGACGCGCCAACTGGCAAATGCCCGAACCACGCTATAGTCGCGGTGTCATCGCCAAATACGCGAAACTCGTTTCATCCGCCAAATTCGGCGCAGTTACGGATTAATCAAATTGACAGTCGAAAAATTATTTCATCGAAAGACAACGCCATTGTTTCGGCGACTATAAAGCGACAGTTTTGCGCTATTTGAACGATTGTTTGATTAATTAAGCGACCGGGAAATCTTTGCGTCGTTTCCGCGTTTGAGGCTGACGGTTGCTGCCGTTCGCGTGTTATTAAATTTTCAGTTTTGGCTATTTGTCGGGAGAGTTTCCTAAATAGTTCATAGTTAATAATTTACAGTTGATAGTTTGTTCGTGAGTTTTTCTGCCGATAAATATGTTTGAAAAGCATCTGATTCGGTATAAAAAAGTCTGTTAATTTTCATAAATAAATGTTATCTTTAATCGCACTCAATTACATTTAACAATAGAAAGAGTTTTTCAGTCGGTTATTAAAATACTGAATCAGGAGAAATTAAGATGAATTCGACGACGAAATCTCAGAAGGGTTTGTATCTTCCGCAGTATGAACACGATGCCTGCGGGGTCGGATTTGTCGCTGATATTAAGGGCGTGAAATCGCGGAAAATCGTCGAAGATGCGCTCACTATTTTGATGCGGATGGAGCATCGCGGCGCGAACGGCGCGGAAGAAAGCAGCGGTGACGGCGCGGGAATTTTGACGCAACTGCCGCACGATTTTTTTCGGACAGAATGTGAAACTTTGCACATAATTTTGCCGGAAGCCGGAAATTACGCTGCCGGAATGGTTTTTTTGCCGCAGGATGATGAGAAACGGCGATTTTGCGAACAGCTTCTTAAAAAAATTATCGCCGAAGAAGGTCAAAAGCTGCTCGGCTGGCGGGATGTGCCGACCGACAATCGAATGCTCGGCGTGACGGCGCGAGATTCGCAGCCGAAAATTCGACAGGTTTTTATCGGCAGAGGCGAAAATATCACCGACGACGCGCATTTCGAGCGCAAACTTTTTATCATTCGCCGCTGGACGAAAGAGCTTTTGACCCGCGCTGACGAAAATCTCGCCGAACAGTTTTATTTCGCCAGTTTGTCGGCTAAAACTATTGTTTACAAAGGAATGCTGACGACCGCGCAGCTCGGCGAATTTTATCCCGACCTGCAAAATGAATATTTTTCGTCGGCGATTGCCGTCGTCCATTCGCGGTTTTCGACTAACACGCTGCCGAGTTGGTCGCGGGCGCAGCCTTTGCGCTGCATCGCGCACAACGGCGAAATCAACACTCTGCGCGGCAACGTCAATTGGATGAACGCGCGTGAAAAAAACCTGACTTCGACGCTTTTCGGCGAAGATTCATTCAAGGTTCTGCACGTCGTTGATACAGACGCGAGCGATTCGGGCGCGTTTGATAATTCGCTCGAAACGCTGCATTTAGCCGGACGAACGCTGCCGCACGCGATGATGATGATGATTCCCGAACCGCTCTCGAAAGAGAATGTGATGAGCGACGCAAAACGGGCGTTTTATCAATATCACGCCTGTCTGCTCGAACCTTGGGACGGTCCGGCGGCGATTACTTTTACCGACGGCGAACTGATCGGCGCAGTGCTTGACCGCAACGGTCTGCGTCCGTCGCGCTATTATGTGACGAAGGACGGTTTGGTCGTGATGGCTTCGGAAGCCGGAGTTTTGGACATCGCGCCGGAAAATATCGCGCACAAAGGTCGTCTCCAGTTGGGAAAAATGTTTCTGCTCGACACGCGCGAAGGTCGGATTGTCAGCGATGAAGAAATTAAAAATAAACTCGCATCCGAATTTCCCTACCGCGAATGGCTCGAACGCAATTTTCTCGACATCAACGATTTGCCCGCGCCGCCGTTCGTTCACACGGTCAAACACGAAACGGTCGTGCGCCGCCAGCGGGCGTTCGGCTACACGGAAGAAGAGCTGCGAATGCTGATCGAACCGATGGCGGAAACCGGCACGGAGCCAATCGGTTCGATGGGCAGCGACACGCCGCCGGCGATTTTGTCGCACAAACCGCAGCTTCTCTATAATTATTTCAAACAGCTTTTCGCGCAGGTCACGAATCCGCCGATTGATGCGATTCGTGAAGAACTCGTGACCTCGATTGATACGGCAATCGGGCGCGACGAAAACCTTTTCGAGCCGACCGAACGCGCGGCGCATCAGATCAAACTCAATTCGTTCGTGCTGACTAATGAAGAACTCGAAAAACTGCGTCTGCTCGGCGATTCGGACAGCGCGTGGGGCAAAACCGGATTCAAGACGATCACGCTGCCGATGTATTTCGACCGCGCACACGGCGCGAAGGCTCTCGAATGGGCATTGGATAAAATCTGCCATCAGGCGAGTGCGGCGGTCGCCGACGGTTACGATATTTTTATTTTGTCGGATCGCGGACTCAACGAAAATCGTGTGCCGATTCCCGCTTTGCTCGCGGTTTCGGCGGTGCATCATCATCTGACCAAAGAAGGAACGCGGACACAGGTCGGTTTCGTTTTGGAATCGGGCGAACCGCGCGAAGTTCATCATTTCGCGCTGCTGCTCGGTTACGGCGTGACGGCGATTAATCCGTATCTGGTTTTTGAAACGATTGAGGATCAAATTAAACGCGGCGCACTCGTCATCGAAACGAAAGAGGCTTTTGCCAACTACGTCAAAGCGATTAACAAAGGTGTCGTCAAAGTGTTGTCGAAAATGGGCATTTCGACGATTCGCAGTTATCTCGGCGCACAGATTTTTGAAGTTCTCGGCATCGGCGAAGCGGTGATGGATAAGTATTTTACCGGCACACCGGCGCGTCTCGGCGGCATCGGTCTGGACGAGATCGGCGAAGAAGCATTGACGCGCCACGGTCACGCTTTTTTTCCGGCGCAGACGCACGATGCACTCGAAACCGGCGGCAATTATCAATGGCGCGAAACCGGCGAAACGCATCTTTTTAATCCGCAGACGATTCACGCACTCCAACGCGCCTGTCGTTCGGGCGATTACGAAATTTTCAAACAATTCAGCCGTTTGGTCAACGAACAGCAGCAAAACGCCGTCACTCTGCGCGGACTTTTGCGATTTAAAGATGACGTGAAAAGTGTGCCGATTGATGAGGTCGAATCGCTCGAAAATATTCTCAAACGATTTAAAACCGGCGCGATGTCTTACGGTTCGATTTCGCAGGAAGCGCACGAATCGCTGGCGATTGCGATGAATCGCACGGGCGGCAAGAGTAACACGGGCGAAGGCGGCGAGGACGAAGAACGCTTTACGCCGGACGCGAACGGCGATTCGCGGAAAAGCGCGATTAAGCAAGTTGCGTCCGGCAGGTTCGGCGTGACGAGTCATTATCTGGTCAACGCCGAAGAAATTCAGATTAAAATGGCGCAGGGCGCGAAACCTGGCGAAGGCGGACAGCTTCCCGGCGATAAAGTTTACCCTTGGATCGCCAAAACGCGGCATTCGACGACCGGAGTCGGTTTGATTTCGCCGCCGCCGCATCACGATATTTACTCGATAGAAGATTTGAAACAGTTAATTTTCGATCTCAAAAACGCCAATCAAAAGGCGCGAATCAGCGTCAAACTCGTCGCCGAAGCCGGAGTCGGGACGATTGCGGCGGGCGTGGCAAAGGCAAAAGCCGATGTCATTTTAATCAGCGGACACGACGGCGGCACGGGCGCGTCACCTTTGACGAGCCTTAAACACGCGGGCGTTCCGTGGGAAATCGGTCTCGCCGAAACGCATCAGACGCTGCTCAGGAATAATCTGCGAAGCCGCGTCCGGCTCGAAACCGACGGGCAGATGAAAACCGGGCGCGATGTTATCATCGCCGCGCTTTTGGGTGCGGAAGAATTCGGATTTTCGACTGCGCCGCTCGTCACCTTGGGCTGTATTATGATGCGCGTCTGTCATTTGAATACTTGTCCGGTCGGTGTCGCCACGCAGAATCCGCAGCTTCGGAGTAAATTTACGGGCGAACCGCAATTCGTCGAAAACTTTATGCGCTTTGTCGCGCAGGAAGTCCGCGAACTGATGGCGCAGCTCGGTTTTCGCAATTTTGACGAAATGATCGGGCGCACCGACGTGTTGGAAACGACGACCAACGAATATCCGAAAGCGCGGCATTTGGATTTGTCGCCGCTGCTGTTTCAGCAGGAAGTTCCCGCCGATTACGGGAAATTTCAGAAGATCGTGCAGAATCACGAACTCGAAAAAACTCTGGATAAATCCAAACTGCTCGAAATTTGTCGTCCGGCACTTGAAAACGGTGAGCGCGTGACTGCCGAACTTTCAATTTGCAACACGGATCGAACGGTCGGAACGATGCTCGGCGGCGAAATTTCCAGGAAATTCGGCTCGCGCGGTTTGCCCGAAGACACGATTCGTCTGTCTTTTAGAGGTTCGGCGGGACAGAGCTTCGGCGCGTTTGCGCCTGCCGGTTTGACGCTTTTCCTCGAAGGAGATGCCAACGATTATGTGGGCAAAGGTTTGTCGGGCGGCAAAATAATCGTCTTTCCGCCGCACGAGGCGACCTTTAAATCACACGAAAATATCATCGCGGGCAACACACTTTTATACGGCGCGACCGGCGGCGAAGCCTTTTTCGCGGGTGTTGCGGGCGAGCGTTTTGCCGTTCGCAACAGCGGCGCACACGCCGTCATCGAAGGTGTCGGCGACCACGGCTGCGAATATATGACGGGCGGCAGAATCGTCATTATCGGCGCGACCGGCAAAAATTTCGCCGCCGGAATGTCGGGCGGCATCGCGTATGTTTTAGACGAAAACGAGCGATTTACCGATCTCTGCAACCCGGAAATGGTCAATCTTTCGGCAATCGAAGACGAAGCCGAAACCGAATTTGTCCGTCACCTGATTTTCCGTCATTTCGAATATACGAAAAGCCTTCGGGCGGAAGAAATTTTAACCGATTGGGAAAAATTTCAGCCGAAATTCAAGCGCGTCATTCCGACCGAATACGAGCGCGTTATCAGCGAACAGAAACGCGAAGCAGAAGCGAAAAATAATCTGCAAATTCAACCGGAAAACACCGATTTCGCGCAAGATATTGCAGCCTAAAAATCTAAAAATGAACAGAGTAATTAATAACTGATAACTGATAACTGATAACTGTTTACTGTTCACTGCCAAAGAAGTTTATGGGTAAAACGACCGGATTTATTGAGTATCGCAGAAGTTTGCCGGTATTGCGGCGGGCTAATGAGCGTGTCGGCAATTGGGACGAATTTCACGCGCATTTGCCGGAAGATGAAATCAAAACCCAGGGCGCGAGATGTATGAATTGCGGCATTCCGTTTTGTCATCACGGGCAGAGCGTCGCGGGAATGACGACCGGCTGTCCGCTGCATAATCTGATTCCCGAATGGAACGATCTCGTCTATCGCGGACGCTGGCGCGAGGCTTACGAAAGGCTTGCGCTGACCAATAATTTTCCCGAATTTACGGGCAGAGTCTGTCCCGCACCGTGCGAATTGTCGTGCGTTCTCGGCATCAACGAAGAACCCGTGGCGATCAAGGAAATCGAAGCCGCGATTATTGACCGTGCGTTTGACGAAAATTGGATTACGCCGCAAATTCCGTCTATGCGGACGGGCAAAAAAGTCGCCGTCATCGGTTCGGGTCCGGCAGGTCTGGCGTGTGCCGACGATTTGAACCGGCGCGGACATTTCGTGACGGTTTTTGAACGCGCCGACCGCATCGGCGGACTGCTGATCTACGGCATTCCGAATATGAAACTCGAAAAACGCCTCGTCGAACGGCGCGTCAAATTGCTCGCCGACGAAGGCATCGAATTTCGCACGAACATTAACATTGGGACGGACGTTTGCGCCGCAGATTTACAGCGTGATTTCGACGCGATTGTGCTGACCGTCGGCGCGACCGCACCGCGTGATCTCGAAATCGAAGGCAGAAATCTGCGCGGCGTGTATCCGGCGATGGATTATCTTTCGTCAAATACGAAAAGCCTGCTCGATTCGGGTTTTTCCGACGGCAAATACACCGACGTGCGCGGCAAAAACGTCGTCGTCATCGGCGGCGGCGACACCGGAACCGATTGCGTCGGCAGTTCGCTGCGGCACGGCTGTCAGAGTCTTTTGCAGTTGGAAATCGCCGGGAAGCCGTCGGACGCGGCGTGGACACATCAATCGTGGTTAGCCCGCGCCCGCACATTTCAGACCGATTACGGGCAGGAAGAAGCGGTTGCCCTGAACGGCGGCGATCCGCGAGAATTTAACATTGCGACCAAAAGATTTGTCGGCGACGCGGACGGCAATTTGATCGGCATCGAAACCGTCGAAATCGAACAAATCCGTGAAAACGATAAAGTCGTTTTCCGTGAAATCGTCGGCAGCGAAAAAGTCCGACCGGCGGAAGCGGTTTTCTTGGCGATGGGATTTATCGGCGCGGAAAAAAATCGCCTGTTTGAAGATTTGAATCTCGAAATGACCGAACGCCAAACAGTCAAAACCGACGAACACAAACGCACCAACATCGCCAACATCTTCGCCGCCGGCGACTGCGAACGCGGTCAGTCGCTCGTCGTCTGGGCAATGGCGGACGGCAAGAAAGCGGCGCAAAGTGTGGACGGCTTTTTAGGGATGAAGGATGAGGGATGAATTAAAGAATCTAAATGTTGAATCTTTTATTCATCCCTCATCCTTCATCCCTCATCCTTAAACAGAGTTTCTCCCCGCGTTGATGATGCCGAATGAGCAGCGGATGATTAGTTTTTCGTATGCCTGACGTTTTTCCGATGTGTCGTTTTCGGTCAGTTCGCGGTTTTTGATGAGCGCGTATTGCTGGATGGTCGTGAGCGGCAGCATAATGCGTTCGCGCATCTGGATTGATTGTTTTTCGACCGGATAATCGTCCATCAAATCCTGTTTGCCGGAGATTTGCAGCAGATATTTTTTCGTCAGTTCAAATTCCGCGTAGATGTCGTCGCGCAGTTCGCTGAATTCGGGATGCGCCGAAAGATATTCGGTCAGAGGAAAAAAAGATTTTTTCATCGCCATCTCGCAGTTGTCCATCAGAGCCTTGAAAAAAGCGTTGTTTTGATACATTTCGACGACCGCGCCGAGCTGTCCTTCATTATCCAATTTCCGAAACGCCGCGCCGACTCCGTAAAATCCCGGCACATTCTGCTTGATTTGACTCCACGCTCCGACAAACGGAATTGCGCGTAAATCTTTTAATTGCAGCTTGCCGCTGCCGCGTTTTGCCGGACGACTGCCGATATTCGTCTCCGAATAAAACCGCAAAGGACTCGCCAGCAAAAGGTAATCGAGAAACGCCGGATTATTTTTCAGTTTGTCATAAGCCGCGTAACTTTCCGCCGCCAGTTTCTGCATTAAAACGTCTTCACTTTCCGTAAAGGTTTTGCCGCGTGAACCGAATAAATGATTGTAAATTCCGGCGTGCAGAAGCTGTTCGATGTTATATCGAGCCGCGTCAACGGTCGCAAAATTCGAGCTGACGGTTTGTCCCTGAATGGTTAATTCGATGGCTTTGCTGGCGACGTTTTCGCCCATCGAAGAATAAAATTTATGCGTTTTGCCGCCGCCGCGTGCCGGCGGACCGCCGCGCCCGTCAAAGAAAATAACGCTTAACCCGTATTTTTCCGAAACGCGCGTCAATTCGTCCTTCGCCTTGTAAATGCTCCAGTTCGCCGTCAGATAGCCGCCGTCTTTCGTCCCGTCGCTAAAGCCGAGCATAATCGTCTGCGTGTCGCCGCGCCGTTTGAGATGGGCGCGGTAAATCTCGTTTTCATACAGTTCGGTCATCACGCCCGCCGCGTGTTCGAGATCGGTAATCGTTTCAAACAAAGGCACGATGTCCGCCGTGATTTCCTCGCGCCGCCAGCCGCCGAGCAGAAACAAACCGAACACTTCCATCGCGTTAAGTGCGCTCTGACACTGGCTGATAATGTATCGTTCACAGCCAGCCGCGCCGTTTTGCTGCTGAATCTTTTTGATTGCCTGCACGGTTTTGAGCGTGTCCTGAGCCATTTCGTCGGCAATTTTTTCAATGTCCGCACGGCGGCTGATATTGCTTAAAACTGCGATTTTCTCTGCATCGTTGAGTTGCGCGTAATTTTCCGGCAAAACTCCTTCGCCGTGCGCCGCGATTTCTTCGATAACCTGACCGTGAACGCTACTTTCCTGTCGAATATCGAGCGAGGCGAAATATAGCCCGAAAAGGCGCACTTTGCCGATCAAATCGCTGACGCGGCTGACGAACAAACCGTTGTATCGTTCGATGAGCAGACGGCGAATTTCTTCGAGCGGTTTGATAATTTCCGATTGATCGGTGATCGAATTTTGATCCGCGCCGAAGACGCTTTTAAATAATTTATCTTCGAGCCTGAACAAAATCGGTTCGACGCTCGAAAAAGTCAGGCGGCGTTTTAACCGGCGCACGTCGCGGTGATAGCACGTTAAAATCAATTTGCGAAGTTCGGCGGCAACCTGCAAAGTCGTTTCAACTTTAACGAACGGATTGCCGTCGCGGTCGCCGCCCGACCAAAATCCCATTTTGACCGGCGAAAAATCGTTGCCGGTAAAATCGTTTAATTCGGCGGCAATCTTGCCCGCCGCTTCGTAAAAAACATTTTCGAGATACCAGAAAAGACTGACGGCTTCGTCAAACGGTGTCGGTTTTTGCTTTTTAATAAAAGGCGTTTTGCCGAGTTGCTGCAAATAAGCGTTGATATTACTGATGTTATTGACTTCGATTTCGCCGGTCAGATCGTTGATGATGCCGAGAACCGAGCCGGGATAAAACTGCGTCGGATGCGCCGTCAGCACGAGCCGGACGTTGAAATCGCGCAGTCTTTCGTCAAATTCTGTCTGTTTGCCGTCCTGCAAAACCGTCGTTTCGAGATTTTTGAGCGTTCCCGCGCCCTGAAAATCGTTGACCGCACGAAACGCCGCATCTTCGAGCGCATCAAACAAAACGACCTGTCGTTCGGCGTATTGAACAAAGCGGAAAAGCAGATCGAGCCGGTCTTTTTCGCCGCGAACCGAACTGTGATGATCGAAAAAATCTTCGACAATCTGCAAAGGACTGAGACGGCGTTCGTAACCTTCTTCGCAATTGTTCAAAAAAAGTGACAGCAAAATGCCGGTCTTTTCAATCCGGTCAAACGGCAGCGAAAGAAATAAACCGTTATAAAGCTGAAACTTGATTCCGACATTGCTCTGAAATTGTGCGAGCGTATTTGATTGATTTTGCGGCATAAAAAAATAAAAATGACTAAAAATTCAGTTCGTTATTTTAATTTGAAATCTTTTCTATAATCTCACAGAATTATTATAATCTTCGAGAAAAGATTATTTAATTTTAGCTTTTTGTAAATTTACAACTTCGATTTCTCTAATTAACTTTTCGGAATAAGTGATAACTGATAGGTGATAACTTCATTCTCAGGTTAGAGGTGTTTTTTTGAATCATCAGTTATCACCAACCAGTTATCACTTATTCCGAAATTTTCCGAGACATTTTTATTAATGCAAATTTTTCATTTATGATTAAATAATGAAGTTTGACGCGATTATCATCGGCGCGGGCGCAGCCGGACTTTTCTGCGCGGCGGAAGCGGGAAAGCGCAGGCGCAAGGTTTTGCTGATCGAACATAACGCGCAGATCGGGCGCAAGATTTTAGTTTCCGGCGGCGGACGCTGTAATTTTACCAATCGGGAAGTCAAACCTGAAAATTTCATCTCTGAGAACACGCATTTCTGCAAATCTGCGCTTGCCCGATATACGCCGCAGGATTTTATCGAACTCGTCAAAAAATACCGCATCGAATTCTACGAAAAAAAACTCGGACAGCTTTTCTGCCGCGATTCGGCGCGTCAAATCGTCGAAATGCTGGTGCGCGAGGCTGAACAAGCGAAGGTCGAGTTTTTGATTAACTGCACGGTCAAAAACGTCGGCAAAGATAAATATTTTGAAGTTGAAACCGATCAAGGCGCATTTGAATCTGAAAATCTGGTGATTGCGACCGGCGGACTTTCGTTTCCGAAAATCGGCGCGACCGACTTCGGCTACCGCGTCGCTCGACAGTTCGGCTTAAAAATCACGCCGATGCGCCCGTCGCTCGTGCCGCTCGTGTTTGACCGGAAACACACCGGAGATTACGCGAAACTTGCCGGAATCTCGATTGACGCGGAGATTTCGACCGGCAAAAAGACATTCCGGGAAAATATTCTGTTCACACATCGTGGACTCTCAGGTCCGGCGGTTTTGCAGATTTCCAATTACTGGAAGCGCGAAAATTCGGTCGAAATTAATCTCTTGCCGGAATCAGACGCGCTCGAAAATCTCGAACGCAACCGCGCGGGCAGGCAAAATCTCGACAATTTTTTAAGCAAATTGCTGCCGAATCGTTTCGCCGAAATTTTCGCGGCGGAAAATTTTCCGGTAAAAAAACTCAATCAGCTCAACAACCCCGAAATCAAACAAATCGCTGAAAATCTCAATCGCTGGCAGGTGAAATTTGACGAAACCGAAGGCTATCACAAAGCCGAAGTGACGCTTGGCGGCATTTCAACCGGCGAGATTTCATCGCAGACTATGGAATGTAAAAAGGTTGCGGGACTTTATTTTATCGGCGAAGTAATGGATGTGACGGGTTGGCTTGGCGGTTATAATTTCCAATGGGCTTGGTCGTCGGGCTTTGCCGCCGGACAAAATATCTGACAACCAACCAATTCTATTTAAAATAGAGCGAGGGGACCGTCTCCCACACCGTTCCCCTCTTTATTCGTAACGATTACTGGCGTAATCAATTACGAAACTTGTTAAATCTAAATTTAATCTACAATCAAAAAATCAAAAAATCAAGAGAACAAAAACATTAAATCAAATATATTCTTAACAAATGTTCAAAATTAATTGAACATTTGTTAAGAATATGCCACAATCATTAAAAGCTGTCAAGTGAGAAATTAAATAATGTCGAAAAAAGATAATTACATAGCGCGTTTTGCGGAAGTTTGCGGAACTGATAAGCCGGCAGAGGTCGCCGGCAAGCTGCAAATTACTTATAATGCTGCCCGGAATTATCTTCAGGGCAGAATGCCGGATTCTTCGATACTGATAAAAATCGCCGAAAAAACATCATATTCGATTCACTGGCTGTTGACCGGCGAGGGTGAAAAAATTGTCAGCGGCAAATCTGTCGGGACGGAAAACACAATTATACCGACCGACCAAATTTCCGAATTAGTCAGGAATGAAGTTGTTAAATTTTTCGGCGATGCTTTAAAAATTCAGACTGTTCAGGCATCGCTTTCCAATCTTGACGATCAAAATGTTTCTGCTCAAACAGCTAAACCACAAGTTGTGCGGCTGAAAACCGCACAAATCAAGCGTGAAAAGACCGTCGCGCAAATTAAATACTTATCGCACGAAGAAGATTAAGTGAAAACAGAGCTTGATTGTCCGTTTATATACTTTAATGTTTTTTGAATCTGATTCTCTCTACATTATGCCGATTTGGGTCAGGCAATCTTGCAGGAATGTTGAAACCGACGTTGTGGTTTCATCTAAAATATTTTTCTGATCCGAATCTTCCGCGTCATTGCCGCTGACGGTTGCCGGCGCAGCAATACATCCGGTTGCCGGACAGGATTTGCCGCCGTTGTTCATATCGCCGTCGGCAAAAGTTGCTGAACAGAAAATAACCAGAACGAAAGTAACTTTAAGAAAAGTGTTGATTGTGTTTTTCATTTTTTTTGATCTCCGATTTTTTGATTTGATTTCTTGATACTTTGGGAGCATCGCGTATATACTACCAGAAAAAATATCTTTTGAAGCTATGAATTTCCCCATCCCACAACGAGTTACGGCAACCTCAGTATCGGTTTGCGAATTGCGTAAGTTGGAACGTAAAGGCAAATATCAGGAAGCCTTAAACTCACTCGGTGAAATCTGGTCTGATCCGCCGGAAACCAAGCCGCAATTGCGGCATTTTGCGCCTCAGACGGCGGCGGAAGTTCTGTTGCGCTGCGGTGCTTTGATCGGATTCTGGGCGCATAACCGGCAGATTCAGGACGGACAGGATTTTTCCAAAGACCTTCTAAGCGAGGCGCATACTTATTTTGTTTCGGCTGATGATACGAATAATATCGCCGAATGCGAAAATTATCTGGCTTTGGCGTATTGGCGGGCGGGCGAAATCAAAGAAGCGCGTTTGTGGCTGCAAATATCTCTGGAACATCGGCTTTCCGAATCCGATCCGGTTCGGCTTTATTCAACTCTTATTAACATTTTGATCGAG
Source organism: Pyrinomonadaceae bacterium (assembly GCA_965247235.1). Taxonomy (GTDB): domain Bacteria; phylum Acidobacteriota; class Blastocatellia; order Pyrinomonadales; family Pyrinomonadaceae. The sequence continues at coordinate 2,384,317 of OZ252004.1, read as the reverse complement.
TCGGTTGAGTCCAATTATTCCGAAGTATTAAAAATTGCGACTGAAAATGAATCGTTTTTTCTGAAATACGGCGATCCGTTTTTGAAAGGCTGTTTTTATACCAATTACGGACTCGGACTGAAAAATACCGGAAATATCGCCGACGCGTTCAGAAAATTAGAAATGGCTCGGTTTTATCATCAAAAATCAGGTCATAAAATCTATCTCGCCACGGTTGAAAATAATCTGGCTCAGATTTTTAAGATTCAGAAAAGGTTTGACAAAGCTCACGAATCCATCAATAAAGCCCGCAAAATCTTCAAACAACTTGGTGACAGTGCGCGTGAAAGCTACTGTTTCGACACCAAGGCGCAGATTTATTTGGCGGAAGAAAAATTAAGTATTGCGCTCAAAACCGTCGAAAAAGCCGAGACAATTTTACGAACCGGCGATTCGCGTAATTATCTGCTCGATACGCTTTTGACCAAGATAAAAATTCTGATTTATTCCGATGATTCGGCTAATGCGGTTTTTTGTCTGAGCGATGCAGTGCAAATCGCCAGAACATACTTCGGTGAAGAATTCGCGCGGACTATTGTCGGCAAATATGAAGAAATCGTCAGCGAAAAACGTCTCCTAGCCGAAAACGAAGTTGAAATTGTTCATCAAATACCTGAAGAAACTGAGGAAACGAAAGATTTTCTCGAACTGCTTTTGCCGTCTTCATTGGTTCAATATCAATCGGTGCAAGGCGTTTGGCTGACAAATCATCATCTGGAATCATTCGGTTTGACCGAAGGCGCACTCGTTATTGTCGCTCAAATTCCGGTTCAGCGCGGAGATTTGATCGCCGTCACGGAAAAGTCTTCGGACGAAGCGATTTGCGGGTTTTACGATGCTGATTTCGGTATTATTTGTCTGGACAAGCCCGGCAGCGAACCGCAGCTTTTCGATGAAAACGAGGTCGAAATTCTCGGCAAAATCGTCGGTTTTTCCCGCGAAGGCAATACCGAAAACGGCAAACTGATTGTCGAAGAAGTGAAAATCTGAACTAAGCCGTTAACAGGAAATTGTCGGAGTTACAGAAAGTTTCAGAAAGTTGAAAGCAAAGAGCTAAATCAAGATCAAACATCTGAAAATTTTTTGTTACCTGCTTATTTGTTCGAGTTTTCCTAAGCCGACATCAACTCGAGATAAACAATTTTTCAACTTCCGGTAAATTTTCATTTGCTTTTCTTTTTTTCGTTTCTTTCGTGTGTTTCGTGTGTTTCGTGGGCAAAAATTCCCATCTCGAAATGACGACAATCTATTTTTCTCTGAAAGCCGAAATATCCATTCCGAAACGATCTTTGACGTAATCTTCCTGCGCGACGTTGAGATTTTGCAGATTTACCAGACGACGCTGGCTTTTTTGGATGTGTGTTTTGGTGCGTTCCGCCATTTGTTTGAGCAGATTTCTGCCTTCGCGCATTTCCGACTGAACTTTTTCGCGGAGGATGTAAAGTTCGGAAACTTCGACGACGATTTTTTCCCCGCGCAATTCTTTCAAACGATTTTTAATTTGGTAAATCTGGCGAATCGCGCGAACGAATTCGTCGCCGATTGAATCGCCGCGCACTAAATCAGGCGAATCGCGGAAATCTTCGACGAGTTTGTTGAGGCGGTTTTGATCGCCCGAAGCGTAAGCATCATTGAGTTTTGCCATTAAATCGTGGCGTTTTTCCTTTTCCTGCGCGTCCAAAGCCAAATCGGGATGAATAATTTTGGCGAGATTGTGATAAGCCTTTTTCGCTTCGGCGTTCGGCTGAAATTTGAACGAACAATTGGCGTTTTCTTCGGCATTCGCGGCAGATTCGGCGGCTCGTTTTCGTAATTCTTCGGCGCGTTTTTTGATTTCCTCGTCGTCGGGAACGAGTTTGACTTCTTCTTCGGCAATCTGCGCCTCGATTTCATCGAGTTCGGCATAAAGCCGCGCGACATCCATCGTATATTGCGCCTCAAACTGTTCGAGTTCGGCGCGAAGTCCGGTCATTTCAGCTTCGTCCAAAGCCAATTTATCTTTGAGCCGTTCCAAAACCTTCCGCTTTTTATTCAGTTCGATTTCTTCGGGCGAGAGCGTATTCATAATTTCAGCGTCAAAGTGGAAAATACTTTCTTCAACAAAAACGGATTCATCAACAAGATATTTAATTTATCAACTGTTTTCCAAAAATAGAGATTTTACAGCTTTTTTGTGAGATTGACGACTTTTGCCGAATATTTGAAAAAAATTATCAAAAGCAGACGTGGAAGGAAAATTTACGCAATTTAAATTTCGCCGCACACCGAAAGATTTTTTGTGGTTTTAAAGCTATTTTATGTAAGGATTTGGAATTATGGAAAACAATCTGACAAACACGAAACTCGCGTTTATCGGCTGCGGCGTGATGGCGGAATCAATGATTGCGGGGCTTTTGCGAAAGGAATTGGTCGCAGCCGATCAAATCGCCGCCACGCATCCGCGCGAAAACCGGCGGCGTGAATTGAATGAAAAATACGGCATCGAGGTTTTTGAAAATAACGCGAAAGCAGTCGAAAATATTCGTGAAAATGCAGATTCGATAATCGTTCTGTGCGTCAAACCGCAGCGCATCAAAGGCGTTTTGGACGAATTAAGCGGCGTTGTCGCAGAGAATCAGCTTGTCGCTTCGATCATCGCGGGCGCGACAATCGAGACGATTTCCGAAGCCTTGAATAATCAAAAAATCGTCCGCGCAATGCCGAACACGCCTTCGCAGATCGGCGCGGGAATTACGGCTTGGACTTGCACGGAAAAGGTTTCCGACGCGGAAAAAGCGCAGATCAAATCACTCTTAACCGCGCTCGGCAAAGAACTTCACGTCGAAACCGAAAATATGATTGATATGGCGACATCTTTGAGCGCGACCGGACCGACGTATATTTTTATGGTCATGGAAGCGTTGACCGACGCGGGCGTTCACCTCGGATTTTCGCGCGAAATGTCGAAGGAATTAGTGCAGGAAACAATGCTCGGCTCGGTCAAATTCGCCATCGAATCGCACAAACATCCGGCGGAACTCCGCAATATGGTGACATCTCCCGGCGGTACATCAGCCGACGCAATCTATCAAATGGAAAAAGGCGGCTTGCGATCGGTTTTATCAAAAGCCGTCTATTCGGCATACCAACGCGCCGTTGCACTCGGTCAGAAAAAATAAATTTTCTTTTCGATATGTAACTCAGGCATCCTGCCTGAAAGTATCGGGCGCGTCCCGCGTCCGAGTCAAAAATTTTTATACGCGGAAGATTTATACACGGATGCGGGACGCGCCCGATCCTGCAAGCGGGACGCTTGCGTTACCTTTAATCAAGCGGGACGCTTGTGCTGCGGTTTAATTGAAATTTCCAGATCATTCGTTTTTGCGTTTCGTCGTAGAGATATTTACCTTCAATCACTTGCCAAAAGCCTAAAAATTGCCAGTTTCCGACTTTTAGTTTGTTGAAAAACGGGACGGCGTGTTTTGATTCGATGGCATTAAACATCGCTTGATTAAATGAATCGAGTTTTTGATCGCCGCGTCGTCCTGCGCCGGTGTAGAAAATCGTGTCGGTTGTTTCGCCGTGAAAGTCAGGATAACACGGATTAATCTTGCCGAAATCGGTGAGCAGCGAAATTAATCTGCCGTTGCGCTGATAGATGCCGTTGCGGACTTTGTGGATTTCTGAAACCTCGTTCCACGGAATAATATCGCCGATATTAATTTCCTGTAAAAAATCATCAACGGGAAAATTTATGCTTGACATAAGTTTCTATGATGTTAGTATTATATCCACTTCTCTATATCAATCGTCGAAAAACCCCGTTAAATTTTTCGTCCGGTTATTCAAAAAAATAGTTTAACTTACTACGAAAATGCAGTAAATTTTCGAAGCTCGATTTCCGTTTTTTAATTATACATACGGCTTGATACATACAATCAGCAAATTCAAAAAATTAGATTCCCAAAGGAGAAAAAAGAGCGTGAAAAAATTTTTAGGTGTTTTAGCTTTAGTTGTTCTGACTTTTTCGGTGTTTATTTTGATGCCGAAGAAAGCCGGAGCCAAAAAACCCGTTTTCAATACAGGTTCACAGGATGAACTGGACAATGCCAAACAGATCAGTTTAGGCGTTTTGCGTAATCGTGCAGCGCGTTCGGCGGTCGGCAATGCCGATGAATATGCGGTGCAGAAAGTAGAAATTGACGATCTCAAAATGGCGCACACGCGCGTTCGTCAAACAATCGGCGGCGTTCCCGTCTGGCAGGGCGAAGCGATTGTGCATCTGACCCCGCAGGGCGAAGTTTCGAGCGTGACCGACGATTTGAAAGAAAATGTCGCGGTTAATACGCAGGCGAATATTTCGGCGCAGAGCGCGATCAGACTGGCGACGCGCGGAACTGTTCGCTCGATTAAAAATCTGGCGGAAAAACCGACCGCCGATTTGTGGATTTATCGCGGCGCAGACCGCGATCATCTTGCGTATCGCGTGAGAATTAACGATTCGAGCAATCAGGATAATCCTTCGATGCCCGTCATTTTTATTGACGCGCAGACCGGCGAAAGAGTTTTCAGCTACGACAATTTACAGACCGGCAGCGGTTCGTCGCTCTACAGCGGCACGGTCACGATTGACACGAGCGTTTCCGGTTCGACCTATTATATGGAAGATTTAACCCGTAAACAGGGAACTTTCAATATGAACAGCACCGGCAACGAATCAACCGGCACGGGCGGCACGGCATCGCGCTACACGAACGCGAGCGACAGTTGGACGACGGCGATTCAACGCGCCGGAGTTGACGCGCATTTCGGCGCAGCGAAAACTTTCGATTATTACAAAAATGTTCACGGACGCAACGGCATTGACGGCAATTACGGTCCGGGTTCGACGGCGGCAGGCGCAAACAGCGCAATTACTTTGCTTGCTTCGCGTGTTCATTTCGGCACCACCGGACGTTATAACAACGCTTTCTGGAACGGCACGAATATGACCTACGGCGACGGCGACGGCACGACTTTTACGCCGCTCACGACGCTCGACATCTGCGGTCACGAAATGACGCACGGTGTCACCGAACGGACGGCGAATCTGGTTTATTCCAATGAATCGGGCGCGTTAAATGAAGCGACTTCCGATATTCTCGGTTCGATGGTCGAACTTTACGCGAAAGGCGGTGTCGTGACGGCGAACACTTGGTTAATCGGTGAAGACGCTTACACGCCGGGAACGGCAGGCGACGCGCTTCGTTCGATGAAAGACCCGTATTCGGTCGGCGATCCCGATCACTACAGCGTGCGGTTCACCGGAACGAGCGATAACGGCGGCGTTCATACGAATTCGAGCATTGTCAATCACGCTTATTATCTGATGGCGGCAGGCGGCACGAATCGCGTCAGCGGCGTGACTGTGACCGGCATCGGCACATCGGCGATGGAAAAAATCTGGTATCGCGCTCTGACCGTTTATTTCACGTCAAGCACGAATTTTGCGGCGGCGAGAACGGCGACGATTAATGCGTCGAACGATCTCTACGGCGCAGGCAGCGCACAATCGAATACTGTCACCGACGGCTGGTGCGCCGTCGGTGTCGGTGCCTGCACGACCACCGGAACGCCGACTCCGACACCGACCGCGACTCCGACACCGACCGGCAGTGAAGTAATCACCAACGGCGGATTTGAAACAAGCGCATCGCCTTGGGTCAGTTCGGGAACGGGTTATTTCTACACCGCGAACGGCAGCTATCCGCACGGCGGGACGGGTTACATTTATTTCGGTGTCAACAACAGCGTCACCGGCGCGGCATATCAGCAGGTTTCGATCCCGACGACGGCGACCGGAACGCTCTCGTTCTGGCTCAATGTTACTTCGAGTGAAACCGGCACGACGGCGTATGACAATCTGTATGTCGAAGTCCGCAACACTGCGGGAACTTTGCTTTCGACGCTGGCAACCTACAGCAACGTCAACAAAGGAACTGCCGGAGTTTACGCGCAGAAATCGTTTAGTTTGGCGGCTTACAAAGGTCAAACCGTGCGAATTCAGTTCCGTTCGACAACCGACAGTTCAGTCACGACATCGTTCCGCGTGGACGACGTTTCGGTTAAATAAATTGTAAGTTCAATTTAACAAGCAAAAGGCGGGATTAATTTCCCGCCTTTTTTCATCTTTTCAGAGTATTCCCGCCTCTGCCCGTGTCGCTTGTCTGACAGGCGACCGTCAGCAAACAACTGCCGAATAACAACACCAGAAAGCCGCACTTGATTAATTTCAACATTCTATTTCTCCCCCAAAACGCATAGTTTTGTTTCAGTATTCCGCTTAATTCACGCTCAAACCTTATTACAAATTTGAATGTGAATTCGGAACGCTAACCGCTTTGGCTTTCTTTTTGGGATTTTTAGTTTGTTCATCCAATTCCTTATTCTTTTTCAAGTTTTCTAGTTTCTTTTTCACAGCATCATAATCATAATCCGGCTGAATTTTGAGCAATTTCTCAAATGTATCTATCGCCTCATTTATTTTCCCGGTTTTTTCGTACAGTTTTCCCAGAAGATTAGTAGCAGTAGGATCATCAGGTTGTAGAGAAAGTGCTTTTTGACAACTTTCAATTGCACCTTTGTCTTCGTCAAATCTTTCTTGGGCAATCAAATAAAATATCCAATGTATATATGTGTTCGGAGAAAGTTTGACTGCTGTCAGATGTTCCTTTAATGATTGCTGCTTATCATTCTTATCCATCAAAATCTGCCCGTAAAGTGAGTGCGCGGAAGCATCTTCCGGTCTAATTTTCAGTCCGGTTTTAATCGCTTCTTCGGCTCGGTCGAGCAACTCTGAATCCGGTTGTCCGGTCGCCTTTGCGTTCACTTTGAAATACTCGTAATAACTATCTGCCAGTTGGAAATAGTTGTTCGCCATTTCCGGCTCTAATGCTATAAAACCGTCAAAACAGATAATCGCGTTTTTGTAGTCTTTTCTCTCTTTAAACTCGACGCATTTGTCAAAAACGGCAATCTTGCCCGCTTTGGAAATCTCGCCGCCGTTCTCCGGGTTGGCGGCGACGGCTTCGGCGTAGCAGGTCGAGGCTCCCGAAACATCGTCTTTATTGAGAAAACTTTGACACTGTTTGAGAGTTGCCGCCGACTTTTGTTCCTTCGTTTGACAAGCAACCGACAGAAAACAACTGCCGGACAGCAGAAAAATCAGTCCGATGTTAAAAAATCGCCGTTTATTTTGTTGATTTGTAAAAAGCATAACTTTCCTCCAGCAATCCGTTTAATTGCGATAAAACTCCGACGATCTTTGTTTTTTCAAACGGATTCACCGTGATTCTACCATCGCGCCGCAAATCTTTGATGTATTTCTCGATCACTTCGGGCGGCGGCGGAATTAGATGATAATTATCCAGTCGTATGCGGGCTTCCAAAATCTGCTTTTTGTTCAGATATTCGGTAATTACTTTCATCCTTTCGTTAACATTCGACCATTTTCCATACTCCAAAATCAAACTGACCGGCGCAGTGACATAATTCATTTTACCGTTTGAGTAAACACTTTTGAATCCGTCTGGAGCGATTTCAAGACTGTGGGCGGCATCATTTGCCGGAACGATTTTTGTTTTTGTCGGATAAACATCATTAACTTTATCCTGATACAGCGTGCTGCGGCGACCGTCACTCGGCACACGAAAACTTTGATCCTTGCCTATTTGATCGTTTTGTTTCCACGTTTCTACTGACTCTGCGTGTTTCTGTTTTATGTTTTGCAAATCTATTTCAGAAACAAAAGGTCCGCGCATAGAATCTACGCCGGACGGAGCGATTGAAATGGAATCGCCTTCTTTTAAAGATTTTCGTTCGGCTTCGGACATCCCGAAAAATCTGTCAATCCATCGCCGGTTGGTCGCTTCGTCTCGGAAATTGAGATTGTCATACAAAACGCTCGCCATCAAATTTATCTGCGCGGCTTCACTACGGTTGATTTTAGGAACAAACAATTTTGCGGAACTGTTGTAAAGATTGTCGTTGACCGCTTTGACCGCGTTGGCAATTGCCGTCTGATTGACTGCGCCGGAACCGATGGACGGAGAATCACTTTTGTAAGAAGTCGTGGCGGCAAAAGCGATCAGTAAAAACGGATTGTTTTTGTAACCGGCTTCATTGATCAAAGTTCTCAGAGCGTAGTAAATTTCTCCGCGTGAATTTGACGAACCGGCGATGGCAACCATCAAACTCCTCAACGCGCCCGCTCGTTTATCGGCTGTCGAGGACAGAATCGCTTCGACATCTTCGGCGAAATATTTTCTCGTTTCGGCATCGGTAATTTTTAACGCAGCGGCAAAAACTTGAAAAGATGCACGCGCCTCACGAAAAGCGATAATGTTTTCAATCACCTTTTGCGGAATCGGAACTGAAATTTCACCGGCGGCGTTCGTTTTCCAACCCCGCACTTTGTCAATCGTCGCCCAAAATGTTTCATTGTCGCTGACGACGTAAAACATCGTGTCTTGTGTCTTGACGACTTCGGCGATGTCGGCATCGGTATAGCCGAAATAATCTTTCAAAATCGTATCTCGAATTTCCCGCGAACTGTTTGACGAGGGCTTTTTAACTGGAAACGATTGATCGGCTTCTCCTGCCGTATTATGAAAGGATGCGCTGTTGGCTGCCATATATTTAGAGTTCTCCTAAACTTATAGAGTTGAAATTTTTTTTTAGTTTGCACGATTCAGACGAAAAAGCAACCGACTTTTTGCCGGCATTCTCAAAAAGTGCTAATTTTCAGCCGATTTGGTATTGTATTTGATTGACTTCGATTTACTTTTCAGACAAATTTTTATGAATCCGAACCTGATCCGCAATTTTTCGATTATCGCCCATATTGACCACGGCAAATCAACGCTTGCCGACCGCATTTTGCAGCTTACAGGCGCGGTTGCCGACCGTGATATGGAGGCGCAGTTGCTCGACGATATGGATTTGGAGCGTGAGCGCGGCATTACGATTAAATCTCACGCCGTCCGGCTTGATTATACGGCGAAAGACGGGCAAAGTTATGTTCTGAATTTGATTGACACGCCCGGACACGTTGATTTTTCGTATGAAGTTTCGCGTTCGCTGTCAGCCTGCGAAGGCGCACTTTTAATTGTTGACGCATCGCAGGGCGTTGAGGCGCAGACGCTCGCCAACACTTATCTCGCGCTCGAAAACGACCTCGAATTATTGCCCGTTCTTAACAAAATTGATCTGCCGTCCGCCGAACCCGACCGCATCAAGGAGCAAATCGAAAACATTATCGGCTTGGACACGAGCGACGCGGTTCTGGCAAGCGCGAAAACGGGTGTTGGTGTCGAAGAGATTCTCGAACAAATCGTCCGCAAGATTCCCGCGCCGAAAGGCGATGCGGACGCGCCGCTCAAAGCCTTGATTTTCGACAGTTGGTATGACAGCTATCGCGGCGTGATCGTGCTGTTTCGCATCATCGAAGGCACGATTAAAAAAGGCACGAAAATCAAATTTTTCAACACGGGACGCGAATATCTGGTCGAAACTCTCGGTGTCAATCGCCCGCGCCCGACTCCGATTAACGAACTTTCGGTCGGCGAAGTCGGTTTCCTGACGGCTTCGATCAAAACCGTCGCCGACGTGCAGATCGGCGACACGATCACCGAAGCCGCGCGTCCGGTCGTTACGCCTTTTCCCGGTTTTCAGGAAATTAAACCGATGGTTTTCGCCGGGATGTATCCGATTGATTCGGCGCAATACGAAGATTTGCGCGACGCGATGGACAAACTTCGCCTCAACGATTCGTCGTTTTTCTACGAACCCGAAAGTTCGACCGCGCTCGGCTTCGGCTTCCGCTGCGGATTCCTCGGCTTGCTTCATATGGAGATTATTCAGGAGCGTTTGGAGCGCGAATTTAATTTGGAATTAATTACGACCGCGCCCGGAGTTCGTTACCGCGTGACGACGACCAACGGCGCAGTCACCGAAGTTGACAGCCCGTCGAAAATGCCCGAAACCGGCAGAATCGAAATGATCGAAGAACCGTTCATCGAAGCGACGATTCTGACCAACGATACATTTTTAGGCGGCATTCTCCCGTTGCTCGACGAAAAACGCGGCGTTCAGAAAAAGTTTGAATACGTCACCGACAACCGCGTGATGCTCGTCTACGAATTGCCGCTCAACGAAATCGTGCTGGATTTTTACGACCGTCTGAAATCGGTTTCGCGCGGTTATGCCTCGCTTGATTATCATTTTTCCGGCTACAAAAAAAGCGATCTCGTCAAACTCGATGTTCTCGTCTCCGGCGAACCCGTTGACGCGCTTTCATTGGTTCTGCACCGCAAAACCGCCGAAGCCAAAGGCAAACTCGTGACCGCCAAAATGAAGGAACTGATCCCGCGCCAGATGTTTGAAGTCCCGATTCAAGCCGCCATCGGCAGCAAAATCATCGCCCGCGAAACCGTCAAAGCCATGGGCAAAAACGTCACCGCCAAATGCTACGGCGGTGATATTTCGCGCAAAAGAAAACTGCTCGAAAAACAGAAAGAAGGCAAAAAACGAATGAAAAAAGTCGGCAGAGTTGAAATCCCGCAGGAAGCATTTTTGGCTGTTTTGAAGGTAAATGAAAGTTAGAGTAAAATTTTGGCTATGGAAGTTACAATAAATTTACCCGAAGATGTTGTCAAAGTATTCTCTGCCAATGGCGAAAACATCGAGCGCGAAGTGTTGGAAGCGACCGCGCTCGAAGGCTATCGTGAAGGAAAACTTTCGCAAGCACAGGTTCGCCGAATGCTCGGTTTTGCGACCGATATGCAAGTTGACGCATTTTTGAAAGCGCATAAATTTTTTTAGAATACACGATGGATGATTTGGAACAAGACCGCAAAACTCTCGAAAAACTACTTGCCAAATGAAAATTACAGGCAAAAATCTCTCGGAAAAGGAAATTGACGAATTGGTAATTATTCAGGCTGATAATGAAAATGCTTGGGCAAATATTCAATTTGTGAAGAAACGCGCCGAACGCGGAAGCCGTGAAAAATTTCTGCAAGCATTAAACAAAGTGCCGAAAGTCGAACCTGACGAAGCCGATAAAATTGATGCGACTTGAAAATGTTCTCCGAATGATGTTAATTGTAAAAAGTTTTTCATCTGCCCCCAATATATTTCGTTAAAGCAAAAGATTCGATTAAAATAAAACTGAAAGGATTTCTATGGATATTACTTATCGTCTCGGCGAATTATTTTCCGGTCCCGGCGGTTTGGCACTTGCGGCAAAATCGGCGCGGGTTGATACCGGCGAAGATATTTTTTCAATTTCTCACGCTTGGGCAACGGATTACGACAAAGATACTTGCGAAACTTACCAGCAAAATATTTGTCCCGAAAGCAAAAAATCGGTCGTTCATAAAGACATTCGCAAACTCGACATCAAATCGCTTGAAAATATTTCCAAGATTGACGCGCTCGCTTTCGGTTTTCCGTGCAATGATTTCAGTATCGTCGGCGAGCAAAAAGGGATTGACGGTGTTTATGGTCCACTTTATCAATATGGTATAGATGTTTTGAAACATTTTCAGCCCGATTGGTTTTTAGCGGAAAACGTCGGCGGTTTGCGAAATTCTAATGACGGGAACGCTTTTCAGACGATTCTCGACAAAATGGACGAAGTTGGTTACAGAACCGTTCCGCATCTCTACAAATTCGAGCAATACGGCGTGCCGCAAGCCAGACACCGCATTATTATCGTCGGCATCAGAAAAGATTTGAGCGCATTATTCCGCGTTCCGTCGCCCGCGATTTACAAAGACGTTGATAACACCTGCCGCACGGCAATCGAAGTTCCGCCAATTCCGAAAGACGCGCCGAACAACGAATTAACCAATCAGTCGGCAACTGTCGTGGAACGTCTGAAACATATCAAACCCGGCGAAAACGCTTTTACCGCCGATTTGCCCGAACATTTACAACTTAACGTCAAAGGCGCGAAAATCAGCCAGATTTACAAACGCCTCGACCCGTCGAAACCGTCTTACACAGTCACGGGAAGCGTTAAAGGAATTAATTTGAAACGACATAAAATCAATAGCAACAGGTTTAAAAACTATGAGTTTATTTCTAAGACTTCTTCCAATTGAAGGTATTAATGAGGCAATAAATAGCTCAGGTAACTTTCAAAATTGTGAAAGAGACAACTATCTTTTTGAGCAAATAGATCAAATTGCCGCTTCAACCGTGCCGCTAAATTTTCAAGGCTATTTTGATACGGGAGAAGGTTACATTTACCGCGCATTGACTAATGACGGCTTTGGCGAAGAACTGACTTTTGTGTTTGTCAAGGAATTGTTAAAGTGTAAGCCGAACTCAGAATCACAAACTAACAAAGCAATTTGGGCATATATAAAACAATTGTCGCCCGAAGGAAAAATTGCACTTTATTGGAATTAATTCTCTTATCTTATGTCCGACATGAAACACGAAAATTACGAAATACTCAATTTAATCGGTTACGGTTTGGCGAAATTCGATATGGATTTCGTGAAGCAATTCGGCTTTAAGACTAAGACCGATTTCTTTCAGGATATGGTTAATCGTGGAGTCGGCGAAACTGTTGGGACGATTAAAAACCGTCAGGATTTATTCGATCCGTTTTTTCCAAATGAAAGAAAAGGCTGGTGGCAGAAAGGCGACGCTTACATTCACCGAAAAGATTTTATTGATTCATTGTTTGGCGATTACGACGCGAAAAACTACGCGGATATTGTCAAACTTTATTTGAAAAACAACTTTCAGATTGATGAATTCAAAGCCGCCGAAGCAAGTCCGATAATTAAAAGTAAATTCAAACAACTGCAACTCACCGGACAAGAGGCGGAATTATATTTCAAAAAGAATTATCAACAAATCGAATCGTTCAAAAGCGGCATTTTAGAAGACGCGCGAATGTTGGGCGATGGCTACGACTTTCAAATTCAAATCGAAACCAAATATTTTCTGGCTGAAGTAAAAGGCGTTCGCAAAACTTACGGCGGTTTCAGAATGACCGAAAAAGAATTTGTCCGCGCTGGCGAATACAAAAGCGATTACGGCTTGATAATTGTCAGCAATCTGGAAGATTTGCCGAAAATGACGACGATTTTTAATCCGTTGGCGGAAATCGCTCTTGAAAAACAGGAAAGAACGCAACAGCAAATTTCGTATCATTCAAAATCAATGACTTGGTGAGGTTAAATAAATGCTTTGTAATTATTGCTGGAAAGAAAAAGATGTGGAAGAATTTTCTCCGAGCGTAGATGATCTTTGCCTTGACTGTCACCGCAAACTGACACAACCGATGTTTGCAGACGAAGTTGGCATAAGTGCTAGTCAAGTCAAATGGGCGGTTTCCGAACTTAACAAAAGAACTCGCCGCATCGCTGAACTTGAAGCTGAAAACGCTGATTTAAAAGCAAAAGTCACCAACGGCGACAAATAACATAGCCTAGCGAGAATCGCTAGGTCAGACGCAATAATTTCTTAACTCGCTGAAAGTGAGCGACAATTGAGCGCAAATTTGTTCGACACTTTCAGCGTCGGAAATTTCGCCTAAATTTTCCTAGCGATTCTCGCTAGGCTATGTTGTCGGTCATCTTCGATGACAAAGAAAATCTTTCAAAAAATAAAATTTTCAAAAAATCGGTTGTTATCCAACTGCTTGATAAAGACGAAAATCATCTGGCTTTCATCGCCTGTCATCACGAACGGCGTTTTTCGTCTGCCGATGCGGACAGCGACCGCGAGCAGAGTCATTTTCTCGAAGAAATCTCCGACTTTGAAGCAGAAATTCTCGACGCTTATTTTCAGATTGATAAGGAAACGGCGGCGCAGTTCGGCGGCTGGACGGGCGAATTAATCGTCACGGGCGAAAATTCCGAAATAATTCATCACGAAAGACCTGCACAATGAATGAAAAAGTTGGACACATCGAGATTCCGAAAACGCAAGGCATCAAATATGCCGGTTCAAAGTTAAAAGTTTTGCCGTATATTATTGATATTGTTGCGGAATTGAACGTCAAAAACATTCTCGACGGTTTCAGCGGTTCAACGCGGGTTAGTCAGGCGTTTGCAAAACTCGGTTTTAATACAACTTCGTCGGACGTTTCCGTCTGGTCGCAAACTTTCTCCGAATGCTTTATTTTAAATCAGCGAAATTCGGAACATTACAGCGAAATTATCAATCACTTAAATTCACTTGAAGGCTATGACGGTTGGTTTACAGAGCATTACGGCGGCGAAAATAATCTCGAAAAACGACCTTTTCAAGCTAAAAATACGCGCCGACTCGATGCAATCCGTGATGAAATTGACAACCTTGATCTGGATAAAATTGAAAAATCGGTGGCTTTAACAAGTCTGGTTCTCGCATTGGATTCGGTTGACAGCACCTTGGGACATTACGCCGCATATCTCGCCGACTGGTCGCCGCGCTCTTATAAGGATTTGACGTTGAAACTGCCCGATTTATTTGTCAGCACAGGCAATAATCGGGTTGTCAGAGGTGACATTTTTGAAACAATTAACAACTTTGAGTTTGACTTGGCTTATTTTGATCCGCCTTACGGTTCAAACAATGACAAAATGCCGCCGAGCCGCGTTCGTTATTCGGCGTATTATCATATTTGGACATCGGTCATAAAACACGACAAACCGAAATTATTCGGCAAAGTAAACCGCCGCGAAGACACGCGCGATACGGTTTCGGCTTCGGTTTTCGAGGAATTTCGCAAAGACGAAAACGACAAATTTATCGCTCTGCAAGCCATCAAAAAACTGGTTCGGGAAACAAAATCGCGCTACATTTTGCTCTCATACAGTTCGGGCGGCAGAGCGACGAAAGATGAACTTTACGAAATTCTCAACAGTTCGGGCAAAATCATCAAAGCCATCGAAATTGATTACAAAAAAAACGTGATGGGCGCAATGCGCTGGACAAACGAATGGGTCAACAGCGACGGGAAATATGTCGAATATTTGTTTTTGCTGGAAAAATCTTAGGAAAACCGTAAAAATTTCGCTGGAGCAGATTAGAGTGAGCGAAGAAAATCAGCCTCGTTTTCGCGTTTGAAGCAGACGCTTCCTGCCGTCACAAATAGCAGCGTTTCAAGTTGTTTTATCAAGCTGATGCGCGGCATAAATCCAGTTTTTTGGTGGCGATTTCGATCTGTTTCGCGTCGCTTACGCCGGGTGAAATCTGCGCTCCGCCGTTTTTCCAGAGTTCGAGTGCGTTTTGATATTTTTCGCTTGCCGTGCCGAATAAATTGTGTCGGGCGGCGGCATTTGAATCGGTTTGTTTTGCCTGTGCAAAATCACAGTTGGCGGTTTTGGCGAGCATAAAACCGCGCATCGAATCGGCAAACTGCGCGTCTTTTTCGCGTGAGTATTTTTCGACGGCGTTAAATTCTGCGGTGTAAATCTGCCGCGCCTGTTCGATTTTTCCGGCGCGTAAAAGTTCGTCGGCATAACCGTAAGCGTCTTGCCATCGTTTCTGACGATAATCGAAATTATTCGCGTCGTGAGCGATTAGTTCGTCAAATAATTTAATCGTCCGGCGATAGTTTTCGTCGGCTTTTGCCTGATCGTTCATTCGCAGATAGATAATGCTTAACGAGTTGTAAACGTATGTGATATTGAGCGTGTTTTCGAGATTTTGCGGATCGGCGGCGAGTTGCTTTTCGTAAATTGCCGCGCCGTCGAGCGCGACTTTCAAAGCTGCCGGATATTGTTTCGCCATCACGAAATATTCGTTCATATTAAAATCGGCGGCGGTCACGATTCCCTCGTAAAGCTGATCGTTCGGCTGGAGTTTATTCAGCTTTGCGCCGAGTTCGATTGCCTGTCTGAAAAATTTTCCGGCTTCTCCGGTCAGACGGTCGGCGGTCGGCTGATCGCCCGATTCTTCGGCATCGCGGGCGAGCGTCAGGTAATTTGAACCGAGCCGCTGCACCGCAGCGGCGAGAATATTGTTAGCCCGCAGATGATTCGGATCGAGGCTTAAAACTTTATCGGCGGCATCGCGGCATTTGAGAAAAGCCGGAATGCTCTCGTTTTCGTTTAATCCAATCGGCGCACCGTCGCCGGTATAATAATAGCTGTATGCGCTGCTCGTCAGCAGCGTCGGATCGTCGGGCTTGGCGGCGAGCATCTGCTCGTTTAATTGGCGGTTGCGGCTTTGATATTCATCGGCTTCGGCGACATTTCCCTGTCGGCGCAGAACGCTTGCCACATCGTTCAATGAATTGACAAAATCCCATTGAAATTTGACATCATCGGAATGTCCGGCAATCGGTTCGAGCAGTTCGATGCCTTTTTTATAATTTTCAACCGACGCATTCGTATCGCCGAGATTGGAAAAATAAGCGCGTCCGCGAACTTTGCCGATGCGGAGATATGCCAGTCCGAGTTCTTTTCGCAAAGATTCATCGTCAGCCGCGTCCTGCGCCAAACCGTCGAGATAAGCGGTTGCATCCGAAACCATCATTTCGCGCATCGTCGTCGAACCGTCGAGTTTTTCGGCTTCGTTGTAATATTTAAAGACGACGTTATTCGCCATCTGCCGAACCTGCGCGAAACGCTTTTCCGCCAACGCCCGCTGGCGTTCCGCGCGAACCGTCTGCCACGAAGTAACGATTACGCCGCCGATCAAAAGAACGGTCGTTAAAACGCCTGCCAACACCGGAATCGTGTGACGTTTGACAAATTTTTCGGCGCGGTATGAAAACGTATCGGGACGCGCCGTCACCGGCAAACCGTCGAGATGACGGCGAATGTCTTCGGAAAATTGTTCGACGGTCGCATACCGGCGCGAAGGTTCTTTTCGCAGAGCCTTCAAAATAATATTGTCCAAATCGCCGCGCAGGAATTTTAGATTTTGGCTTTTGGCTTTCGGATTGGTTTTTTGGTTTTGGTCTCTGGTATTCGGTTTTTGGTCTTTGGAATTAGCGGACTGAAAATTATATGCGCCGTCTGAATCCTGAGAATTTATTTTTGAATCTTGAATCTGAAATCTTGAATCCTGAACCGCTGAAGGCTTGATCGGTTCGGTTTCGGAGATGATTCGCGCGGCTTCGTCAAAGCGTTTGCCGCGAATCGGGAACGGCAGTTCGTTCGTCAGCATCTCGAATAAAATCACGCCCAGCGAATAAATATCGGTCGCCGTCGAAACCGTTTCGCCGCGAAATTGTTCGGGCGAAGCGTAGTTCGGTGTCATCATTCCGAGCGCGGTCGCCGTGCCTGTATCTTCGTTTTCGCCTGATAATAACTTGGAAATACCGAAATCGAGCAGTTTCGGTTCGCCGTCTTTGCCGACGATAATATTTGAAGGTTTCAAATCACGATGGACGACCAAGTTACGATGCGCGTAACCGACCGCCGAACAGATTTTACGAAAAATTGCGAGTTTCTGCGCGGGCAAAAGCGATTCGTTTTCGCAAAAGTTTAGCAAATCTTCGCCCGCGACATATTCCATCACGAGATATGACAAACCGTCGTCCGACACGCCGCCGTCGAGCAGACGCGCGATGTTCGGATGTTCGAGACCGGCGAGAATCTGTCGTTCAGTTTGGAAACGACGCAGTATTTCGTCGGTATCCATTCCGCGTTTGATGATTTTGACGGCGACTTGTTTTTTTAAGTCTTCGCGTTCGGCGAGGAAAACCGCGCCCATTCCGCCGCGCCCGATCTCGCGCAGGATTTTATATTTGCCGATTTGCCCCGGCATTCGCGCACTGTTGGAATTAACGATTTCCATCGGCGAATCGCGCAAAAAAGAATCGTCGCCCGAATCGGCGGCGAGCAGCTTGCCGACTTCGGCGCGAAGCTGCAAATCGTCTATTTTCGCCAACGCATCGCTCTGCTGCGCCGCCGGAAGATCGGCAATCGAATTAAACAAATCGGTGATTTGCTGCCATTGATTTTCGGAAAGTTTTTCACTCATATCTTTAAACGCAGGAAAAGACTGCAAAAAAGGTAAAAATGTCGGAATATTGTGCGGGAAATTTTTCTAGTGTCAAAACCGCTGAGATTGTTGGAACAGGTCGGAACCATCTGCGGTAGCGGATGGTTAAGGTATCGCCACCGAACGCCTGAAAATTAAACATTCGAGTTCGCTAACTTAAACCGTCCGCTACCGCAGGCGGTTCTGACACGATTATCAATCCCGACAACTTCGACGGTTTATACACTAGGCGGCAATCAAATTAGTTTTCAGCCAGAGTTTAGCGACGCGCCAGTCGCGTTTGACGGTTTCGGGCGAGATGCCCAAGGCTTCGGCAGTTTCTTCGCCGGTCAATCCGCCGAAGAATTTCAGTTCGACGATTTTCGCCTGACGCGGCGCAAAAATCGTCAGTTCGTTTAATACTTCGTCGAGCCGCACGAGATCAATTTCGCGTTCTTCGGCAAAGGTGACGGCTTCGTCGAGCGCGAGTTTCGTTTCGCCGCCGCCGCGTTTCTGCCGTTTGCGGTCGAGCGCGTGGTTGACCAGAATGCGCCGCATCATTTCCGCCGCCAGACCGAAAAAGTGAGCGCGGTTCGTCCAGTCAACCGAATGCTGACTAATCAGACGCAGATACGCTTCGTGAACGAGCGCGGTCGCCTGCAAAGTATGTTCGGCGCGTTCGCTGCTTAATTTACTCGCCGCCAGACGGCGCAGTTCGGCGTAAACGATTGGGAAAAGCTCGTCCAGAGCCGTTTTATCGCCGTTCTGATATTTGTGTAAAAGGAGCGTGACATCTGCCTGCGAAGTCATAATTTTTTGATCGGATTCGGGTTTCAACTATTTTACTTTTATTTGAAATTTTTGCAATGGTTTTTCGACCGACAAAAAAGGCGTTTCAAATTAATGAAACGCCTTTTCGTATTTGCCTGCAAAAATTACTAAGCAGTCGCCGGATTATTCGGCGTGATCGGGGTTAAAATCGAGCCTTTGAATGGATTTTTCGATTTTTCTTCGGTTTCCGCCTGAGCGTTTCCGTCGTCATTACCGGAAGGCGCGGGATCATCGCCGTTGATCGGCAGACCGGCAACCACGCGGCGAATCTGTGCGCTGTCGAGCGATTCGTGTTCGAGCAAAGCCTCGGTCAAACGCTCCATTCCTTCACGATTTTCCGTCAAAATCTTGGTTGCCCTTTGATATTGTTCGGAGATTATACGCTGAACTTCGTGGTCAATTTTGATCGCCGTATCTTCAGAAAAATCACGATGCTGCGCGATTTCCCGTCCGAGGAAAATCTGCTCTTCTTTTTTACCGAATGCAAGCGGTCCCAAATCCGACATTCCGTATTGGCAAACCATCGCCCGTGCCACTTCGGTCGCTTTTTCGATGTCGTTCGACGCGCCGGTCGTGATGCGTCCGATGAACAATTCTTCGGCAACACGTCCGCCCATCGCATTGGCAATCATCGCCAGCAATTCTTCTTTCGTGCGCCCCAAAATATCCGCTTCGGGCAAATAAAACGTCACGCCGAGCGCACGACCGCGCGGAATAATCGTTACTTTATGCACCGGATCGCTATCGGGAATATTTAATCCGACGAGCGTATGTCCGGCTTCGTGAATCGCGGTCAGGCGTTTTTCCTTATCGGAAATCACCATACTTTTGCGTTCCGGTCCCATCATCACCTTGTCTTTGGCGTATTCGAGATCGCTCAGACTGACGACTTTTTTATTGTGCCGCGCCGCGATTAATGCCGCTTCGTTGACGAGATTCGCCAAATCCGCGCCGGTAAATCCGGGCGTTCCGCGGGCGATGATATTGACATCAACTTTGTCGTCGAGCGGAATCTTGCGCGTGTGAACTTTCAGGATGCCTTCGCGTCCTTTCACGTCGGGATAGGAAACGACGACCTGACGGTCAAAACGTCCCGGTCTCAAAAGTGCGGGATCGAGAACGTCCGGGCGATTGGTCGAAGCCATCAAAATCACGCCGTCGTTCGATTCAAAACCGTCCATTTCGACGAGCAATTGATTCAAAGTCTGTTCGCGTTCATCGTGTCCGCCGCCTAAACCTGCGCCGCGATGTCTGCCAACCGCGTCAATTTCGTCAATGAAAATAATACACGGCGCGTTTTTCTTGCCTTGCTCGAACAAATCTCGAACACGCGACGCGCCGACACCGACGAACATTTCGACAAAATCAGAACCTGAAATCGAAAAGAAAGGCACATTTGCTTCGCCTGCGACCGCTTTTGCCAAGAGAGTTTTGCCCGTTCCCGGAGGTCCCATCATCAAAACGCCTTTCGGAATGCGTCCGCCGAGTTTTTGAAATTTTTGCGGGTCTTTCAAAAACTCGATCACTTCTTCAAGCTCTTCTTTAGCTTCTTCAACGCCGGAAACGTCTTTAAAAGTGACGCGTTTCTGCTGATTATTAAGCAGTTTCGCTTTCGACTTGCCGAAGCTCAGGGCTTTGTTGCCGCCCGCCTGCATTTGCCGCAGAGTGAAAATAACGATGCCGATGAGCATCAAAAACGGCAGCGCATTGATTAAAACCAGCCAGAAAACGCCGCTCGAAGCCGGTTCGAGATTAATCTTTGCGTCCGTATCTTTCGATGCCGCATAAATTTGATCGCGCGTCGAATCGCTCAGATCGAGTTTAGCGGTGAATTTTTCATCGCTTTTGGTTGTTAATTCCAAAGAATCCTGACGAATCGTGGCTTCTTTAATATCTTTGTTTCGGAGATGTGTCAACGCCTGGTCAAAAGACAAATCCGTCGGCGGTTTTGCCTGTTTATTTTGAATAAACCAGAAAAACAGCAACGCGCTGGAGATGATCATCAGCCAAAGTAATACTTGTTTTGCTTTAGAACTCAATTTATAGCCTCCAAAAAATCAACTTCCGCCGGGAAGTTTTGTAATAGTCTTTTGATGAACTTTTAGGTTCGGGCGTTGTTCGCTTGTCTTCAAGGCGAATCAAACTCGAAGTCAACTAATGATTTTAATTGTCCGGCGGTTATTTTTCAACCTTGAAAAATTTTAAATGATATTTTGCCGTCCGCTTTGACCACACGGAAATTTCCGGGAATCTCGACAATCTTTCCGCTCTTGCGGCTGAAAATCAAACGCTCGACGGCTTCGATATGTTTCAGTTCTAATCCGCGCAGATTTCCCGAGTTAAATTCGAGCCATTTTTGAATCATTCGGTAAAGCGTTGATTTTGATAAGTTTCGCAGATTTTTAAGATCAATTTGCGATTGCTGATAAGTATTTTCATCGAGCGTTTCGGTATTTAATGTGTCGTCATTTTTCTCGTTTTCCAAACGCAGAATCTCCGCCGTTCGTGCCAATGTTTCGATAATTTTCGGGTTAAATTCCTGCATCAAAGGCAGTAAAATTTTCCGCACGCGCACGCGATTAAATTTCAAATCATCGTTCATCGCATCATTTTGCGCCTCGATGCCGTGAAAATGACAATAATTTTCCGTGTCGCGCCGCTGCGCCCAACCGATCAGCGGACGGATGAGGCGGATTTGCGATTTGCGATTTGTTTCTAAATTTTGAATTTTGAATTTTGAATTTTGAATTTTGAATTTTGAATCTTTAGAAATCCCGCTTAATCCTTGTAAGCCGCTGCCGCGCAGTAAATTGATGAGAAAAGTTTCGGCTTGATCGTTGACGGTATGCGCGGTCAGCACAAAATCAGTCTGAAGATTTTCGGCGGTTTCGGTTAAAAATTTGTAACGGGCAAGCCGCGCATTTTGTTCGAGATTGCCTTTGCCGGAAATTTTCTCTGAACCCGAAGCGAATTCAAGATCGTATTTGACGCATAACGATTTAACGAATTCTGCATCCTGATCGCTTTCCGCGCCGCGCAGATTGTGATTAAAATGCGCGATTATCAAACGATTGCAGATTTTTTTGCGCTTTCGCAATTCGTGTAAAACCAGCAAAAGGCTCACCGAATCCGCGCCGCCGGAAACCGCTGCGATTAATGTTTGACCGGCAAACGGCAATCCGAGTCTGCGCCATTCAGTCAGAAATTTGCGGGTGAAATTATCCATTAAAAAAATAAGAGTTGATAGTTGCAAAAAGGCGCAAAAGACGCAAAAAAGAAGAGATAGAAAGATAAGCGAGATTTTAAAAGTTCAGAGTCCCGTCTTTAGACGACTTTTGCGCCGCGCTTCGCTGGCGGTTGCCTCGTCAACGCGGGACTCTGAACTTAAGCGATAAATTTGCAAATAAAATTTCTTGGGATGCTTAATTTGAGAAATAACAATTTTTCAATTTATCAAACAATTTTCTTTTTTGCGTCTTTTGCGCCTTTTTGCAACTATCAACTCTTATTTTTCTTCCAACGCTAAATCTCTCTTCGCCTGATCTAACGCTTCGCCGACCCGTTCGGGCGATGTGCCGCCGATTTGGTTTTTGCTTGCTAATGTTTGTTCCAAACTCAAAGCGTCGAAAACGTCGGCTTCGATTTCGTCGGAAAATTGCCGGAAATCGCTTAATTCGAGGTCGTTGAGTTCGACATTTTTGCTGATCGCGTGCAGCACGACTTTGCCGACCGTATCGTGCGCGGTGCGAAACGGGACGTTTTTATGGACGAGATAATCGGCGAGTTCGGTCGCGTTGAGATAACCTTTGGCGGCGGCGAGGCGCGTTTTTTCTTCGTTGACGCGCAGATTTTTCAGGACGATGGCGGCGACTTGCAGACAGATTTTGACGTTATCAACCGTGTCGAAAACCGCTTCCTTGTCTTCCTGCATATCCTTGTTATAGGCGAGCGGCAGACCTTTCATCATCGAAAGCAGCGCGGTTTGATGACCGAAAATGCGTCCGGCTTTGCCGCGAATCAGTTCGAGTGCGTCGGGGTTTTTCTTTTGCGGCATCAGGCTCGATCCGGTCGAAACCGCGTCGGAAAGTTCGATAAACTGGAACTCGCTCGAAGCGTAAAGAATCAAATCTTCGGCGAAACGCGAGAGGTGAACCATCAAAATCGCACACGCGCCGACAAATTCAATCGCAAAATCGCGGTCGCTGACGGCATCGAGACTATTGGCGGTCACGCCCTGAAAACCGAGTTCGCGGGCGACCGATTCGCGGTCAATTTCAAACGAAGTTCCGGCAAGCGCAGCCGAACCGAGCGGCAGAATATTTGTTCTGCGCCAAACCTCTTCGAGCCGTTCACGGTCACGCGCCAACATTTCAAAATAGGCGAGCGTCCAATGCGCCCACAAAACCGGCATCGCTCTTTGCAGATGCGTATAACCCGGCAAAATCGCCGTCGGCTGACGCTCCGCTGCGTCAATCAAAGCCGTTTGCAAATCGCGGGCGCAGTTGGAAAGTTCTTCGATTTCTTCGCGCAGCCAGAGCCGAAACGCCGTCGCCACCTGATCGTTGCGGCTTCTGCCGGTGTGCAGTTTTCTGCCGGTGTCGCCGATCAATTGGATAAGTTTCGATTCAATGAACGAATGCACGTCTTCGGCATCCGAATCGTCAAAATAATTGCCGTCAAAGTCGGCGCGTTTGAGCAGCGTGTAAAGTCCGTTTTTAATTTTTTCGGCTTCAAGGCGCGTTAAAATTCCGGCTTGAAAAAGTCCTTCGGCATGCGCGATGCTCGCCCGCACGTCCGCCGAAAAAAGTCTGCGGTCAAAGCCGAATGAATTATTAAACTTGGCAAAAGTTTCGTCGGGTTTGCCCGTAAAACGTCCGCCCCAAAGATTTTTTGATTGTTCCATTTTTTCGAGATTTAATAATATCACCCGGGACGCGCACATTCCTGTTCGCGTGTCTTAATTTTTTAAACGCAACAAAAAATAAAGTTAGCGTTTAAGCCTTGGGATTTTATTTTTTTGAGACGCGAACCGGAAGGTGCGCGTTCCGGTCATAATCAATTCGCCAGATTTTCAAAAGCCGCTCCGGTAAATTTGCAATGGCGTTCGGTTTCGTCAATTTCCGCGCCGAGTTTTTTGTAAAAATTGACGGCGGGCGTGTTCCATTCGAGAACCTGAAAATCAATCCGCGAATAGCCGCGAGACTTGCCTAGTGCGGCGATTGCCTTGAGCATTTTTTCGCCGGTTCCCGCGCCGCGAAATTCGGTTTTGAGGTAAATATCTTCGAGATAAAATCCGCTCTGTCCGCGAAAACTCGAAAAATGCGGGTAAAAAATCGCGTAACCGATTGCCGTTTGCTCGTTTCGCACGATCAACGCTTCGACATAAGCGTTTTCCGCAAACATCGCCGTTCGCAGTTTTTCAGCGGTGATTTCGCACGACGCGCTCAGATTTTCAAATGCGGCAAATTCGTGCAACAGTTCGACGATTTCTTCAACATTAGTTTCGACGGCATTTTTGATTTCGATGTTCATAAAAAAAGACTGTGCGAATTTTAACCCGCACAGTCTTTTTTTGTCATTCGGCAATCGAAGAATTAACCTCTCTTTTTCGCCGGAGTGGTGATTTTTTGCGGCGCGACTTTCTGCTCGGTTTTCAGAGTGTCGAGCAAACCTTTCGCATCGGCTTTATATTTATTGGTGTCAGGCGCGGCAGTGTAAAATTTTTGCAGAAAATTTGCGCCTTCCTGCATTTTGGTTTTATCGTTGTTGATATAACCCAAATTTACCAGACTGAAACCGACACCGGCGAGCGCATCCAAATTGTCGGGACTGCCTTCCAGAACCTTTTTGTATTCCAAAATCGCGTTATCCGAATCGCCGCTGACACGGTAAACATCGCCCATAATCAGTTGTGATTTGGCTTTTTCAACCGGATCGGTTTCGATTGTTAAATATTCCGGCATCAATGTTTTGCCGATGTCGAGTTTGGTCGGTTCAACCTGTTCGGTCGCCGCCATCAGTCGAAAAGTATCTTTAATGCCGCGCAATGTGTCGGCTTTGTAAGTCGCATAATTTGAGGTCGCACTAATATCGGCTGACGGTGCGCTTTTCAAAATCGTCCACGATTGATTGTATGTATCGGCGGCATCGGTCAAATCCTTCTTAACAGTCATTAAACCCTGAAGTTTAGCGGTTGTATCGGTCTGCTTGACCGCCGTGTTGTAATTCAAAACCGCTCTTTCACGAAGTGCGATTCCTTTATTGTTCAAAACCGCCGGAGTGCTGCCGACGAAATCGGGAACCGCCGCAATCGCTTCGTTATATTTGGCAATCGCCGTTTCATAGTTTTTAGCTTTTAAGGCTTCGTTGCCGTCCTTAAAAGACTGCGTCAAAATCGAATCGGCGTTTTTGATTTTAGCGTTTTTGTCGGTTACTTCGGCAACTTTTTTAGCATATTCAGCCTGCTGTTTTTTCTGATCGGCAGTCTGCTCGGCAGTTGTCGCAGTCGAACCGGCAGCCGCCGCGCCGTTGGCAAAACCTTTTTTGATTGATTCTCTGGCTTCGGCTTCGGTCAGTTTTTTGCCGTCGCCCGCAACTACCGTAATAGTGATCGCTTCATTTCCGGCTTTGATGTTAGGAAAAACATTCGGCGAAATGTTCGGACCGCTGACGGAGATAAAATACGTTCCGACAATCTGCAAACCAACGAAATTAAACACGCCTTTCTTGTCGGTTTTAGCAGACGGACCTTTTTGATTGATGTCGGTGCGGAAAGTTTCGATCAGCGCATCAGCGACCGGAACATCTTTGCCGTCGGCGCCGATCATCGTCACCTTGCCGCGAATCGGGGCGGTCTGCGCGAAAGCCGTTAAACTGCCGACCAATAAAAGCGAGGTCATTAAAAGAAATATGAAATAGTTTTTACGAAACATTAGAATCCTCCAAAAATTGTCTTAAATGAAAATGTAAATCCGAATAAACGCTTTTCTAAGATGCAGCATTAAAAAAAAGAGTTTGTCATTTTCTGATTATTCCAGTTTAATTTTTTTCAAACGATAAATCTAGCCGATACGCGATTCGTTCGCGCGGTGTTTTCAAATAAACTCCGCGATTGTGTTATCTTTGATTTTTTCCGAAAGCTATTAAAATGAACGAAAAAATCTACAATTTCAGCGCGGGACCGGCGATCTTACCGGCAGAAGTTTTGCGGAAAGCGCAGAGCGAGTTGCTTTCATTGGGCGGAATCGGGATGAGTGTGATGGAAATCAGCCATCGCTCGAAACATTTTGCGCCGATTCTCGAATCTGCCGAAAACGGCATCCGCGAACTGCTGAGTATTCCCGAAAACTACCAAATTCTCTTCCTGCAAGGCGGCGCGAGCCTGCAATTTTCGATGATTCCGATGAATTTTTTGAAAACTTCCGCCGATTACATCGTGACCGGCGCGTGGGGCGAAAAAGCTGTCAAGGAAGCGAAAAAATGCGGCGATGTCAACGTCATTTACTCGACGAAGGAAACGAATTTCAAATCCGTTCCAACGCCTGACGAACTCGATTTCAGCCGAAACGCCGATTACATTCATTACTGTTCAAACGAAACGATTGACGGCGTGGAATTCAAATACGACCTCGACGGTAAAGGCATTCCCGTCGTCTGCGATGCTTCGTCAAACATTCTTTCAAAGGAAATTGACATCGAAAAATACGCATTAATCTACGCCGGAGCGCAAAAAAACATCGGACCTTCGGGCGTAACTCTGGTCATTATCCGCGACGATTTGCTCGAAAAAGTGCCGGAAAATCAATTCGCAATGCTCGATTACCGCGCGATTGCCAAAAACGATTCGATGCTCAACACGCCGAACACTTGGGGAATTTACCTGATAAATCTCGTCTGCGAATGGCTCAAACAAAAAGGCGGCGTATCGGCGATGGCAAAAATCAACGAAGAAAAAGCCGAAATTTTGTATGACGCAATTGACACGAGCGACGGTTTTTACAGCGGACACGCCGAAAAATCCGCGCGAAGTTTAATGAACGTCACTTTTCGTCTGCCGTCCGAAGACCTCGAAAAACAATTCGCATCGGAAGCGACCGCGAACGGTTTCGACGGCTTAAAAGGACACCGCAGCGTCGGCGGCATCCGCGCCTCGATCTACAATGCCTTCCCGAAAGAAGGCGTGGCGGCATTGGTCGAATTTATGCGCGATTTTACCAATAAAAACGGCTGAGTTTTTTACCAATCCAAATAAATCGCCGAGCCGAGATTTTCGTCGTCCGTGCCGAAAGCGATGCCGCCGTCCGCGCCGGGAACGAATTCAAATCCTTCGACTTTGTGATAATCGAACGTCAAAAGCCGCGTTAATGCGGATGTTTGATTGAAATTAATTTTTTGTGAATTGGAAACGTCGAAAGTCCCGGCAAAATAAAAAGCCGAAACAAAAGGTCCGTCGTTGCCCGGATCGGCGGCTGAGGTGATAAAAACCGCGCCGCTTCGGTCGGCTTTGACATCGGAAATATGGCGCGTGTTGCCGACGGGAAACGGAACTTTTAAGGTCGTCGAAGCCGTCTGCGAAAAGGCATAATTCTGCAAATCAAATTTGCTCCAAAAAAGCTGCGCCGGTTTTGCGTCGAGACCGCGATCAGCCCAAATCGCCAGCAAAACGCCGTTTACTTTTTGCAGACAAAATCCTTCAAAATCACTCTCCGCCGGAATTTGCGGAACATCGAACGACTTTAAAACTTTGACGGTGTTGTCTTTGAGGTTGATTTCGATGTGAAAAACTCTGCCCGCCGCCGTAAAAACCATAAAATTATTCTGCAAATCGGGAACGGTTGAAACGGCTTCGAGATCGGTCGGAACATCGTCGCCGAGCCATTTCAGCGGCGTGTATTTCGGCGCACTGCGACCTTCGACGGAAACAATTGCGGCGTGATTCTGCTCCTTCTTTTTATTGTCATTAACGATCAGAAAAGAAGTTTTTCGACCGTCGTGCGCGAGCAGAGCCATTCCGCTGATATTGTCGTGCCGCGCACCGCTGACAGGTCGCCATTGATTCGTCTGCGCGAAAGAAGTTTGCCAAAAAATGAATAAAACAAAGGCTGAAAATATTTTTGTCATAGCAAAAAATGGACGCAAAAATTTTGTGGGAAGACTGAAATTATTCGGACTAGCTGAAAGTTGATAACTGAAAGCTGATAGGTAAGACAAGTCTTAATCTATCAGCTTTCAGTTATTCCGAAGATAATTTTCCAACTTTAAAACTGCCCTAAAAAGTAAATCTAACGCCTAACTGCAACTGTCTTGCGCCGCCGAAACGAGCAGTTGACGGCGCGGTCGTCGGCACGCCCGCATTGATATTCGCAAAAGGCACAGCGGTCGGGCAAGTGATGTTTCGGGGATTAACCGTATCACGCAAAGCCGCGTTGCTCGTGCAAAAGTTCGAGAGCGAATCCGCGCCGAAACCTTTGTTGGTGTTGCGCGTGACGTTAAATGCTTCGGCGGAAAACGTCAGCCGTTTGGTTTCGCTAAAGTTGAAGCTCTTTAACAAACGCAGATCGAGATTGAAAAATTTCGGCTGCTGAAAACCGAATCTTTGCGAAACGATGCCGCCGACAATTGCGCGTTCATTTGCGTCGTTCAGATCATTATTCGTGTCCGTCCCGTCTTCGATCAACGCCGTGTAGGGAAATCCGCTGCGCGTGATAGCGATTGCGCTCAACGTAAAACCGTAACCGACATCAACCAGACCGCTGACGTTCAGATTGTTCCGCACGTCCTGTTTCGACGGACCGTCTTCGGCTTTCAAATTGAATGGATTCAAGGTTGTTTCACGCGAAAAATTGCGTTCGTTGGAATCGTCGTCGCGGTTTTTGGCAAAGGTGTAGTTGGCTTCAAACTGAAATCTCTGCGCGAATCGGCGGCGAAATGAAACGGTCAGACCGTCGTAATCGGAATGCGCCGAAGATTCGTTGATTTCAAGTTGTGAAATCGTCGTATTCGGGCGCGTCGCCGGGAAAATCGGAAATCCGCTCGGCTGCAAAACCGGCGGAAACAGATTGCGGTCAATACGCCGCTGTAAATTATAGGTCGAATTATGAATGTAGCCGACGGTCGCCACATAATCTTTCCCGATTTTTTGTTCGACAGTTGCCGAAAACTGAAATGAACGCGGATTTTTGAAAGTCGGGTCAAAACCGAAAACGCGCGGTTTGACAATAAACGCCGTCGGAATCGCCGACAGACGGTTCGGAAACGTCACAATCGCATTCGGTCCGCGCAGGTTGCAGCCCGCCAGATTGACGACCAGCGAGTTGCGGCAGGCGGTCGTTTCGGCGATTTCGATTTCCTGCGTCGTCAAGCCGTTATCGGTCGTCACGCGCTGAAAAAGATTGGCGGGTGTTCGCGCCGTGAAAATTCCGGCGGAAAGTCTGATGACCGTATCGCTTTTGCCGCCGACATCATACGCCAGACCGAGACGCGGCTGAAACTGCTTTAAATCGTTCGGAATCAGCGCGGTTTCTGGAATCGCCGGATTCGGATTTTTCGGCTGCGGATTATACTGCGCTTCCCAACGAAGTCCGGCGTTGATCGTCAACTGTTTGGAAACCTTGATTTTATCCTGCGCGAACAGCGCAAATTCCTTGACCGTGCCGCGATAAATCAAATCTTCCGGGCGGTTGCTGACGGGAAAAGTCTGGCGAAAGCGGCGCGGTCGCAGATTGATGTAATTGTCTAATCCGGTCGCAATCGTCACACCGCTGACGGCGCGGCTTTCAAAATCGAAACGCGGCTGCGTGTTCGATTCGCGCTGCTGCCGAACCTTATTTATATTGACATCTACGCCGAAACGAAAATTATTTTTGCCGGTGTCGTAGCTGACGTTATCCGTCGCCTGAGAGCGCGTCGTCTCGAAAAGTCTGGGACGCGCACGGTCGCCGCCGAGCGTTCCGAAACCGGCAACGACGGCTTGCCCGTCGGTCGTGTTCGGTGCTTCGACACGATTGTCGGTCGCAACTTGAGCGCGGATTTCGTTGATAATTTGCGGATTGAAAACGGTCACGAGCGAACCTTTCAAACCGTTGCTCGAATTTTTTCGCGTGTAATTTCCTTCGACCGAAGTGTCCTGCCGCGCATTATCGAAATTGAAATTTTCGCCGCGAAATCTCGTGTAGGTGTATTGAACATTAAGCGTATTCGCCTGATTCAAAACAAAATCCGTGCGTCCGAAAATCGCCGTCGGATTATTCGTCCCGCGCTGTTCGCCCTGTAACGCGGCAATTGCCGGTGTCAGCGCAACGCCCGGAACATTTTGAAACTGCACGACGAACGGGACACGCAGATAATTTTGCTCGACGGCGAGAAAGAAAAACGCACGGTCTTTGACAATCGGACCGCCGATTGAACCGCCGAACTGATTCTGCTGATTATTTAATTTCTGCCCGAAAGCGTCGGGCGAGGTCAGAGCTTTATTGCGGTTAAAATAAAACGCTTCGCCGCGAAGATTGTTTGTTCCCGATTTAGTCACGACATTAACAAAACCGGCGTTCGTGCGCCCGACTTCGGCGTTCGCGCCCGAACGGACGACCTGAAATTCGCGGACGGCGGTTTGCGGAAAAAAGAACACCGATTCGTTGCCGCCGCGCTGATTGCCTTGCAGTGCATCGTTAAAATCCGCGCCGTCAACCGCGACATTTGAATTTATCGAACGCTGTCCGGCAATCACCAAACCGTTGCGGTCGCTCTCCTGCACAACCGCCGGAGTCAAGGAGACAAACTCGGTAAAATTGCGCCCGCGAACAGGTAAATCTTCAACCAGACGCTGCGAAATAATCGAGCCGGTAGATTGTGTTTCCGAATCAATCGCGTCCGTGTGGCCGGTCACATTAACCAAAACATTTGCGCCCTGCGCGGCTAAAACTATCTCGACCGGCGTTGTTTCGCCGACGCGCAAAATTACTTTGACGGGCGTTTCTAAAAAACCCGTTGATTTGGTCGTTATATCATAGTTGCCGACCGGCAAAACGCTGACCGAAAACGTGCCGTTTGAATCGCTCGTGACGGTGCGCGTCAGATTTGTATCGGTGTTTTTTACTGTAATGGTCGCGCCCTGAATGACTCCGCCATTCTGGTCTTTGACCGTGCCTTCGAGTGACGCGCTGCCGTTCTCCGACTGCGCCCGCGTGACGGAAATAAAAAACATTCCGAGTAATAAAAATAAAGCGGCGGATTTAATTGTCGTGTGTAAAAAAGATCGGCAATTGCGCCGGATTTTAATAGATTTCATTTGTCAATTTCTCTCCTGAAAATCGTTAAATTCTGCAATGCCCCGAACCGGAAAAACAAGAATATACAAGGACCCGACTCGTCCCGTCCGATACGGAAATATCGAAAACCGACTGCGGCAAGCGTTAAATTTCGAGGGCATTGTCAGAAAACTTCGTCTTTAAATTTAGATAGTAAGGAAAGAAGCATAAAGCAAAAAGATTACGAGGGTATTAAGTTAAAGTTAATAAAATATTAATTGTCAGTTCAAATTTAGATTGGAAGTCAAAACCGTTGATTTTTAGAAGTATGTGATTGAACCAATCTTGTGTGCAACTTAAAATAGAGATTAAGTTTTACATTCATTTGTTGAAAATACACGACTTTGTGTTTCTGTCGCAGAGCGACAAGTTGAATTTAGGCGTGTCTTTCAAGGCACGTTCGAGTTAAAAAAGTCATTTTCGTCGCGTCAGCGATGATTGAAATACCCGGATTCAGTTGTCACTACGCGACAAAAATCATTGGAAACCTTTTCCGTGCAATAAATTACACGGCTAAATTCAAATAATCACTACGCGATATTTGAGAAAAACCAAACTGCACACAAGGCTTATCTGTATCGTCATCACGGTCTCGATCATCCTTGCTCAAGGAAAATTATTTAACCGCAACTCGTCCGGGAATATTGACACGACTCGGCAAACGGAATCGGTTTCGACCGCG
The DNA here is from genome assembly GCA_965247235.1 of Pyrinomonadaceae bacterium. GTDB lineage: Bacteria > Acidobacteriota > Blastocatellia > Pyrinomonadales > Pyrinomonadaceae. Next base: position 2,352,499 of record OZ252004.1, on the reverse strand, counting down.
AATTCCTTAACGGAAAACAAGGAATTTAAAAAGCGAAACGTCGCCATTGTTTTATATGAAGGTGTCCAACATCTCGATTTTGCCGGTCCGGGCAAAGTTTTTACGAATTCCGACACGGATGCGGGTGAACCGGCGTGTAATGTCTATACCGTCGCCGCTTCGACCGCGCCGATTGTTAGTCAGGGATTTGTGACGATCACGCCGCAATATAATTTCGGGAATGCTCCGAAGCCCGACATTATAATTTTTCCGGGCGGCGACGCGGCTAGTTTCTTTAAAAATGAAGACTCGCCGGCGCAGGCGAAAAAACTGGCGGTCAACGCCGAAGTTGCGATGTCGGTCTGCACGGGTGCGCGGATTCCGGGAAAAGCCGGATTGCCGGACAATAAAAAAGTTACGACGCATTGGAGTGCGACAGACAATCTGCGAAAAGAAGTTCCGACCGCGACCGTTTTGGAAAATGCTCGATTTGTTGACAACGGACCAATCATCACGACTGCCGGAATTTCCGCCGGAATTGACGGTGCGCTTCAACCGGTTCAAAGATTAGTCGGAACGAAATCCGCGATTGATACGGCAAGGACGATGGAATATAACCGGCAGCCGGAAAAATAAACTTCCAAAAACAGTTGATAAACTTCAAATAGCTGACCGGGACAGAAAAACCGGTTCAAACTTTGAATGAGGTCTTCTGCAAATACGGCATCATCGGCAAAATCGGTGATTAAACAGTTCTTTGTCAATCAAAATTACGCTCCATCCGGCGATCATTAACTTGTATCGTGCCGCCGATCAAACATAATCGGCGGCACGGTCAATTTCTGTGCTTGACTGCTTCTTTCATAGCTGAATTGTTGGGCGTAATTTGGAAAAGATTCAAGTTTAGCTTTACGACGAAACACATTTATCAATTCATTTGACGATACAGTTGAATCGTTTTCTCCCAATCCTCCTGCACCATTTTTGTCATCACAAATTTTCCCATACTGCTTTTTACCCAAGCACGATAAAACGGGTTACGTTCCTGTTTATAAAGATTCTTTATAATTTCCGGGAATAACCAATCTGAAAAAAATCCGCCCCACTCGCCGCCATATGGTTTGTAAGCATTGAAATATACTACGGGCGCGACTTCTTCCGATAAAATTGTTTCTATCTGAGATAAGGAATATTCCGACGAGATCATCGCTTCGGCTATGTGTCTATCATAATCTTCATTTGCGGAAAAGACTGATTCGACTTCATTGGGCGTGTGCGTGTTTGAGAAAACTTCTTTTTTCAGTTTATTAGTTTCTCTACGGTCAAACTCGTAATCTACCAGCCACAAATCCGACAGTGCCTGCCACAAAGGTTTTCGCCTCTCGATTTCTTCTTTTGTCAACATTATTTTGAAGTCAGCCAATCGTAACCGCCAGAGGCGACAAAAGCTCCAGCCGCACCGCCGACAAAAATACCGATTGCCGAACAAACCGGCGCACCGGGTCCGCAAAACAGCCCAGCTACTGCTCCGCCAGCCGCGCCGCCGAGAAATCCTCCTAAAAGCCCCGAACCTTCTCTACCCGCCGCATTAACCTTATCTTCAGCGGTTGCGACGTTATAAACGGAGATGGCAATGCTGACCACTAATAAAACTTTTCCGAATTTACCCAGATAGGGAGTAATGCCGGAAATGCCTTTATTATCTCGCCCGGCAGCCACAACAACATCGAGATAGACCGCATCTTTCTGGGCTTGAGAAGTTAGAGAAGAAAATGATGTCGTAAATCTTTTTTGAGAATATCTCTCCAAAAACCACCCAAACGGTTTTGCTTCCGGCTTGGTGTATTCCGCAATTGAACGCCCTAACTCCCAATCTTTTCGGCGACTGATCTCAAAGATGACATTTCTTAATTTATTGGCTCTCAACGCGCCCTCTTCGTAAGAAATTTCCCCGTTTTTAACCAACTCGACAAACTCATTCGACGCATATTTGATTGTCTTTAAATAGTCGGCACGAACATCGCCCATACTTATTCCGCGAACGCCGAAATTCAACGCTTCCGCTTTGAGCAAATCCAGAGTGCGGTAAAACTCCCGTTCGGCAGGTGCGGCATTTTTGGGAACGACCGTCGGACGACGCAGTTCACCTTCGCTGACATTCGCGTTGCCGTTGCCGTTCGACAGATTCGAGGAAATCGGGTTCTTGATTGATTTGATTTGCTCGACCAAAGTTTTCGAGAGCGGAATCGTTACCTCGAAGTAGCCGTTGCCGACAGCTTTATGCGTCGAGCGTTTATCACCGCTTTTGTAAGTGTCAACGAAACTTTGCCGCAAGTCATAACCGTATTTTACCTTGAAAGTATCTTCGTTTGACGGGCTATATCCAAAATAAGCGAGAATCGCGTCGGCGTGCGCTTCGGGCGATTCGCCTTTCATCCTTATACGAATACTGATATTTTTCGAGCGCGATTTGGCTGAATGAGAATTGTGATTTAAGTTGAAAAGCACCTGTCCTAAAAGCATAATGATTCTCCCAAATAAGTTAAAATAAATTTTCTCTTAAATGTTCGGTTCGCGTAACTGATTACGCCCAACGGTTGAGATGACGTGGGGCGAAACCGCCGCCAAGCCCGTTTGAGTTAAAAGGACAAGCTAAAAAAGAAGGTCGCTGTTTCGCCCTCACGTCCATTGAATTGTTAGCCTGCCGTTTGGGTTCAGAGAGATTGCTTCGATTTTGTGCTTTCATAAGTAGCAAGATGCTCCGCAACTTCACGCCGAAATTCGGTTTCATCAATTTCATAGTCGGCTTCAGGTTCTTCTCGAAACACATCGCAAGCCGTAAAAATTCTGTCTGTCATTACCGCTAAATCCTCGTAACTCTCGGAGTCGAAAAGTTCGCGCCACTTTTGCTGGAAGATTTCACCTGAAATCTCGCCGCGATGAAATTTTTCGGTCAACTGTATATCTGGGCGTTCAGGCAACTTTTCAACTTTAGACCATTCTTCGTCACGGTCAACTCGCCACAAAGAACTAAATTTCTTGCGGAAGGTTTCTACATCAATTTCGGAATCAAGAAATTGGCGAATAAGTTCCAAATATTGTTTTTCATTTGCGACGTAACTCATTTAGACATCTTCCGCCTCACATAAAAGAAGCAGGCTAACGATTGAGATGACGTGGGGCGAAACCGCCTACGCGCAACGTCAGGGAAACTAAAGAACGCCCATACAAAGTCGCTGTTTCGCCCTCACGTCCATTGGTAGGATGAAAGACAGGCTTTTGCCTATTGACATCCGACTTGCTGTTTGACAATCAAGTGCTTTGAATGACCTTCTAATTTGAGGGAGGTTTTTACAATGCAACAATCATTTTATGTCGGCTTGGATTTGGGTTCAAGTCAGTGTTATCAAAGTATTATCAATTCCGACGGTGCGCTTTGTGCGGCGCGTTCGATTCCGACGAGCGAACATCATTTGCGCACGGCTTTCACTAATTTGCCGGGCGCTGTCCACGTTCATCTCGAAGCCTCGGAGCTTTCCAATTGGGTCGCTTCGATTATCGAGCCGTTGGTTTCCGAAGTCATCGTTTCGCATCCGCGCTCGCTGGCGTGGATCGGCAAAGATTCACTCAAAGATGACAAAATCGATGCCGGGAAACTCGCCGAACTGCTCCGTTTGGGGCGCGTTCATCAAGTCTTTTATCAATCCGATAATTCGCGCCGAACATTCAAATATCTGGTGACGCACTACGAACAACTGTCGCGTGAACAGGCGCGTTACAAATCAAAGATCAAGGCTCGGCTGCGAACTCTCGGCATCATTCGCAAAGATTCCCGATTGTTTTCCGGCAGCGGACAAACCGCTCTGCTCGATGAAATCGAAGCGGTTTCGATCAAACAAATGATCGCTCAATCGTTTGCCGTTCTCGCTTCAATGCTTGCATCGCTGGCGCACGCCAAAGTTGCCATGATTGAAGCCGCCAAGCAGTTCGAGGAAGTCAAATTACTGCAAACCGCGCCCGGTGTCGGCATTATCACCGCGTGCCGGTTTGTCGCTTATCTGCAAACTCCGCATCGCTTTTCCAACAAACGCAAACTCTGGCGGTTCTGTCGGTTGGGTGTCACCCGCCGCGAATCGAACGGGAAAAGATTGGCGCATCCACGACTCGATTCCGCCGGGGTCGGTTCGTTAAAGGACGTTTCGCGCAAAGTCTTTGAAGCGGCGCGGCGCACCAAAACGGATAATTCCTTCAAGCGGTTTTATGAAATGTCTTTGCTCAATACGAAAAATGCCGTTCACGCACGGCTTTCAACGCAGCGGAAAATACTGGCGACTTTACGCGCGATGTGGATGAGCAATCAGGCTTTTCACCACGATCTCACCGGAATCGGTTGAGTTCGAGCTTTCACAAGGCGTTCCGTTTGGCAGTTCTTTGACAAAATAACTTGCGAAATCAACCTGTCTTGCCCATCAAAGATGACTGCTTGTGGCACGGGTGGCGGCAAGTCTCCAAACTTAATTCATGAACCGCGACTTTACCAGTTGTGAGTTCCGTCCATTGGTGAGGCTGCCGCCGCTTTATCAGCCATTTACCCGATACGACCATAGACCAACTTTTAATAAGTTGAAGTCTCCAATAGCTGACTGGGACAGAAAAACTAGTTCAAACTTTGAATGAGGTCTTCTGCAAATACGGCATCATCGGCAAACCCGGTAATTTCACAGTTCTTTGTTAATCAACTTGTCACGCCATCCGGCGATCATTAACAGTATCCTGCCGCAGATCAAACATATTCGGCGGCACGGTCATTCTCCGTGCTTGACTGCTTCTTTCATAGCTGAATTGTTATGCTTTCCGTTGCTAGGAATTCTCCTTGTTTACTTCGTTGAGTAGATTAGAGTTAACGTGCGCCAAAAAACGTCAACATTTTTTCGAGCGCATCTGCGCTGTGCATTCGCTCACCATTTTCAAGCGATTCCTGTGCCGCCGCCGCCGCTCTTTGACGCATATTAGCTTCATACGAAGAAACGGCTTTCTGCAAATTATCGTATTTGTCTGACGCTAAACATTCGCTCAACTCCAAAGCATCGAGCATCGCCGTATTTGCGCCTTCTCCGGCAAAGGGCGGCATAACGTGCGCGGCATCGCCGATCATCGTCACGTTGGATAGAGATTTCCAAGTTTGATCTAACGGCAGACAATAAATCCGGCGCGGAATAAAAGGCGTTTCAGCATTTTCAAAGAGTTCATACCAAACATTGCTCCAATCTGAATATTCTTTTTTGAACCATTCGAGCATCTGTGTTTTATCAGAAAAATTCAATTCGCTGTCCGTCGCCCATCTTTCATCTGTTTTGAAACTCGCATAAAAATTTGAATCGCCCGTGCCTTTGAGACCGCCCAATAAACATTGTGAATTTCCGAAAGCCATCAATGCTCCGCCGTCGAGCAAAGCGTAAATCCGAGGTATCGTCTTTGCGGCGTTAGGAATGTTGATTTCGAGCATCGTCACGCCCGTGTAAAAGGCTTTGATGTCGGTAACGTATGAACGGATTTTAGAGTTGGCACCGTCAGCGGCAATGACAATATCAGCGTCAGCCGATGAACCGTTTTTGAAATGCAGCCGCCAGCCTTCGTTTTGTTTTTCCATTGAAATACAATGACAATCCCACTCGACCGTTCCCGGTTGCAGAGATTCGAGCAGCATATTTTTTAACGGATAACGGTCTATTTCAGGGCGAAAGTTTTTATTGTTAAAATCTTCGTCGGGCTTAGTTTCTTTCTTTGTAAAAACTACTTTCGCATCTTCATTTGCAATCGTCTTTTTGTCTGCGCCGGGACGATAATTCTTTTTAAGTTCATCCAATAAATCTGCTTTACGCAGTGCCGCCGTTCCCGATTCTTCGTGCATATCAAGCGGCGAACCGATTAGACGGGCATCTTTATTGAAATCTCTTTCATACACTTTTACATCTGCACCTTTCAGTTGTAAAAGTCTTGCTAATGTTAATCCGCCGGGACCGCCGCCAACGATGGCGATTTGTTTATTTTGTATCAACATATTTTGTTTAAATAGCCGGATATGTAAGGAGCAAGAAGATTAACAAAGTAACGAAAACGACTATTGTAACTCGTGCATTCCCAATTTCTCGAAAGCATAACGATTGAGATGACATGGGGCGAAACCGCCGCCATTCAACTCCAAGTTAAAAAGACAACGTGATAACAAAGTCGCTGTTTCGCCCTCACGTCCATTGATTTGTTGGGCGGCGCGTTGTGGGCAAAGCAGCTTATTTTGGTGGAAAAGTATACACCAAAATACCTAATGATATTTCATCACTTACCTTAAAACGGGCTTTCTTGGCGGCAGCTTCTGCGGCTTGGCGTAATAGTGGATGACCGCTAACGGCAGTTGCAGAAATAACATTGCCGTTTGTGTCAACTTTTACTTGAACTCTCACTTCCCCCGACGCTCTTACGGCTTTGCCGCCAGAAGGATATTGCGGTGAAGGTAAGTCTATTGCCTCATCGTTGAGAAGATTAGATGAACTCTTTACCTCTGATTTTGGGACGATTTTTGTTTCTGTTCTAATTGAACTAATGGAAAAGGAGTCCATAAATTTATCTGCGTTTTTCGCAAACCTTTTCGCTCTATCTGAACCGTAAACCGTAACTGTAAGTGCATATTTTCTTCTCGTTCTCATATCACGGTAAGCTCTTCCATACTGAATCCAACCTGCTGTGAAGGCTGTAGGATTGGCTGTTGTCCACTCAACGCCCGGTCTTCCACTTATTGAAATATTGTTAATCGTTGCGTTGCCCGTAGGAAAGTTATTTTGCAGGATTTGAAGGTTACGAAGTTCACTGTCATCTTCAAAGTTCCAATCTGGATATGCTGATTGTGCCGCAATGTTGTAAACAACATTCCCCGAATCTTCCGCTACACCGTAAATGTAGCTTATTGGGTTTCCTATAGAAGTTCTATTAATTTGTTGTTCTACTATTGGTTTTCCGGGAAGCAAAACGCTAAATTGCCCTTCTTCGGAAGTGAATTTTTGCCATTCGGCTTCGGAAGATTTATTTTCAACGGGTAAATCCTTTGCAGGTGATTTTTTTGCAGGTTTTTTTATCGGAGTCGCACGCTTTTTCCCTCTCGTTTTCTGTGCATTTGAAAAAGTCGGAAAAGCTAAAAGTAACCCGACAACAATAATAGACAAGAAAAGTTTTAATCTCATTTGCAATTCTCCTTCTAAACTAAATTTGTATTAGTTGGATGTCTAATGTAGCCGCCCAACTTTGTATTGAGCCGAATTTCAGATTATTTATACCGAATTATTTATAAGTCATTTTAGAAATGAAAGTCAACACCCATTTGACAACCGTAGATTTACCATTTAATAATTCCGGTGAATACGGAATTCCGTTGAAAATTTTTAACGGGCTTTTAAAATCTATGTCAATTTTACTGGACAGTGTGCGAAATGTGTTGCGTGTCAGGCATTATAGTTATCAAACCGAAAAGACGTATATACATTGGATCAAGCAATATATTTTCTTTCATAAAATCACGCATCCGAAAGATTTGGGAGCGGCGGAAGTCGAGGCATTTTTAACCTATCTGGCGGTTGAACGCCGCGTCGCCGCTTCGACGCAGAATCAGGCACTTTCGGCTTTACTGTTTCTTTATAAAGAGGTTTTGAAAATCAATCTGCCGTGGCTTGAAGAATTTACACCGGCGAAAAAGAGCGAGCGCGTGCCGGTCGTGCTGACTAAAGAAGAAGTCAGATTAGTTTTAGATGAATTAAAAGATACTAATTGGCTGGTTGCCAATCTGCTTTACGGTTCGGGTTTGCGGCTGATCGAGGCTTTGCGTCTGCGCGTCAAAGATTTGGATTTCGGTTATCGGCAAGTCATCGTGCGCGACGGCAAAGGCGGCAATGACAGATTTACCGTGATGCCGACAAAGCTGATCGAACCGTTGCAAAAACAGCTTGAAAAGTCGAAAAGTATTCACGAACGGGATTTACGGAACGGACTCGGACGGGTGGAAATGCCTTTTGCGCTGGCGCGAAAATATCCGAATGCGGAAGCGGAATGGAACTGGCAATATGTTTTCCCGTCAAAGAGTTTGAGCGTAAATCCGCGCACGAACTTAAAGGGACGGCATCACGTTTCGCCCGCCAGCATTCAAAAACCGTTCAAGGAAATTATGCGAAAAAGCCGCATTGCAAAAGCGGCAAGTCCGCACACTTTGCGCCATTCGTTTGCGACGCATCTTTTGCAGGACGGCTACGACATTCGGACGATTCAGGAGTTGCTCGGACACAAAGAACTGACCACGACAATGATTTACACGCACGTTTTGAATCAGCATCGTTTAGGCGTGAGAAGTCCGGCGGATTTTTAATCCGATTTAACGGACTAATTAATTTTTATTTCAGATTTATCAAGATTTCCAACAATTCCGATTCTTCATTTTCCGCAACCGTACGCAGATCAATCAACACTTTATCTTCTAAAATCCGTGTAATTACAGGCGGTTTTGAGGTTCGGAGTTTTTCTTCGAGTTTGCTGACGGAGAGTTGCGCGTGTTTCAAAGTCAAAAGCGTTGTAGGCGGTTGCACGTCGGGTGCGGAACCGCCGCCGATGACGGAATTGCCTTCGGTGATTTCAAATTTCAGGGCGGAATTTTCTCCTGAACTTTCACGCAGTTTGTCGGCGAAAGCGACGGTGCGTTTCAATATTTCAGCATTGGTGGCGGAAAGCATTTTGAGGACGGGAATTTCCTGTAAAAATCGGTCGCGGCGAAATGATTCGAGCGTCGCTTCGAGCGCGGCGTAGATTAATTTATCAACTCGAAGTGCGCGGTAAAGCGGATGTCGGCGAATCTTTTCGACGATTTCCCCACGTCCGACGATCAAGCCGGACTGCACGCCGCCGGGCAGTTTGTCGCCGCTGAAACTGACAACGTCCGCGCCGTCGGCGATTGACTGCGTGATAACGGGTTCGTCGGTCAAACCGAATTCGGATAAATCGAAAATCGCGCCCGAACCGGCATCTTCGTAGAGCAAAATGTCCTTTCGATGCGCGAGTTCGGCGATTTCCGACAATTTCGGCATCGCCGTAAAGCCGATAATTCGATAATTTGACGGGTGAACTTTCAGCAAAAGTCTGGTGTTTTCGTTAATCGCGCGTTCATAATCGGAAATGCGCGTGCGGTTCGTCGTGCCGACTTCGCGCATTGTTGCGCCGGATTGTTCCATCACATCGGGAACGCGAAAATCGCCGCCGATTTCGACGAGTTCGCCGCGTGAAACAATCGCTTCGCCGCCTTTTGCCAGCACGGTTAAAACCAAAAACGCCGCCGCCGCGCAGTTGTTGACGATCAATGCCGATTCCGCGCCGGTTAATTCCGCGAGCAGATTTTCGGCGTGTGCGCCGCGTTTTCCGCGCCTTCCGGTTTCGAGATCGTATTCGAGATTGCAGTAGCCGGAAACTTGTTCGGCAATTGCTTTTCGCGCATTTTCCGACAGCGGCGCACGACCTAAATTGGTGTGGACAATTACGCCGGTTGCGTTGATAACTTTTTGGAGTTTGGAATTCTGAGTTTTCGCAAACGATTGACGCAGACGATTTTCGGCTTCGGCGAGCAGTTTTTCTTTGGTCGGTTCGTCCTTTGCGGCTGAAAAAATCGCGTTCGTTAATTCGTTTCGCAAAACTTCGATGACGTTTCGCGCCAGCAAAGTGAGATGTTTTGCGCCTGTTTCTGCTTCAATCTGCACGGCTGAATCAGTGCAAAGCAGTTTATCAACGGACGGCAGGAATCTTAAAAAATCCGAATTTTTTGCAGGCGTTTCGCTCTTCATAAAATAATTTTAACCGAAAAACGAAAAAAATACGGGAATCCGACGCGCTTTAGAGATTTGTTTTAAATAGCAATTCGTGGGCTACCCCGTTTTTCAAACTCTTCCCGAATTTTATACCGATGGCAACAGATAACAGCAGTCTTTACAGTCAAATAAAACCCAAAACCGGGGACGCGGTTAATCTCGATCTGCAATTGTCGCGGATCGAAGACGATGTTCGGCGTTTGAAAATCGAATTCGACATCTTTTTCAACGGCGGTTCAAAACGTCCGCCGCTCGAAGCACGGGCGCGGCTCGAATCGAATATGAAACGCATCTCCGACGACCGCAGTTTGACCTTCGCCCAACGGTATCAATTTAATGCGCTTGCTTCGCGGTTTACGTCTTACCGCGAACTGTGGCGCAGAATGCTGAAAACACGCGGCGAAGAAATCGGCTGAGATTTCGAGTTGAATAGACTGAGTTCAGAATCAGAAGTTAGCCGCGAACAAACACGAAAATTCACGAAATTAAACCGTAAATACAACGTCATCGTCAAAATCAAGCGTTCAAAAAGCATATTTTATAATAGACCTCTTGCATAAGTAATTTAATGACCGATTTCGTAATTATACAATCCGGCAATCAAGTTGAATCGCAATCCGAAGCGGCGGCGGCGATTGCGATACCGTTCCGAGATAATGCGAAAGATTTTCAGATGCCGAATCACGTTCTCGACCAGAATTCTGCGCCGCGACAATTGACGGTTGGCGCGGCATTGGTCTTCGCTCAACTGCTTGCCTTTCGGCTTTTTGAGCGGCGTTTGCGAGTTTTCGTGAATCTTTTGCAAGCCCTGATAACCGGCATCGCCGAGCAGACAAATGTTTTCGGCAATTGCCAACGCGCTCTGTTTGAACATCGCAAAATCGTGCGTTTTGCCGTTTCTCTGTGCCGTGCAAATAACTCGGCGCGTCGCCCGATCAATGACAATCTGCGTTTTTATCGTGTGCCGCTTTTTCTTGCCCGAATAGTACCGCTTTTGTTTTTTTTCGGACGTTCAATCGGTGTTTCGGTAACATCGACAATAATAAATTCAAAACTGTTTTCACTTTCACGCAACACTTTTTTGCCGGGTAATTTCAAGTCGTTACAATTTTTGAGCAGGTTTTCGATTTTGACAATGGTGCGTGAAACCGTTGCTTCGGACAATTGCCAGCGTTTGGCAAGATGGAACTGCGTTGGGTATTCGCGCCAGTATTCAAGCGTCAGCAACACTTGGTCGGCAACCGACAATTTGCACGGTCTGCCCGACTTTTTCTGTACGCGGCGCAGTTCATCACGGACAAATCCGCAAATTTTAATAAAAGTGTCGGGTTTGACACCACAATATCGTTTGAATAATTCAGGCGAAAGCGATTCAATTTGTTCAAAACTCATCAAATTATTGATGAGCGAAAACGCTTTCATTGTCAAATAACTTATGCAAGAGGTCTAATAGACATCTTTCCAAATAATCTGCCTTTTAACAGTATTTAAGTTTTCAGTTAATCAGCCTGTGACAACCGGCTTTCCGCGTTTCGCATACTTTTAGCCAAGCTCATTGATGGCGTGGTCTGCAATGCTCGACAAATCATCGGGCGCGTTTTAACGCGCTTAATTAGAGCGGCTTAAGCCAATCAGCAAAGGACGTTGAAACGCCCTCAGACATATTTTTCAAAGCCGACCACGCCATCAATGAGCGTGGCTAAAAGTATGCGAAGCGCACGAAAAACCGTTGCTACAGGCTGAAAACAATTAGAAGCTAACGGTCATATTGGAAAGTTGTCTGATTAAAAAAAGCGAACTCCGAAATTATCACGGAGTTCGCTTTTCGCGTTTCAAATGCTGATGTTTTAATTAAAAATCATCGGCAGTTAAAGGTTAATAATTTACTGGACTTTCATCACATTTTCAGCCTGCGGTCCTTTCGGTCCGCTCGTGACTTCAAACTCGACTTCCTGTCCCTGAATCAGGGTTTTGTAGCCGTCGCCGGTGATCGAACTGTAATGGACGAAAATATCCTGTTCGCCGGGCTGTTCGATAAAGCCGTAGCCTTTCGCGTTATTAAACCATTTAACCGTTCCAAGTGTTTTAGACATATTTTTTGTAATTCCTCCTACAAACTTCAGTGAATTTTATTTTTCAACCGTTTCCGGCTTGTTTCTCTAACAGGTTTTCAGCCGGATTTTGAAGAATTCAGCGGAAAACGAAAAATCTCAATCGGGCGAAACACTTAACAGCGCATCGGCAAATTAGACTTAAAGCAAGATTGATATGTTCATTTCCAAACAATACAAAATCTTAAACTGCAAGATTTAGGGATGTAAATTTTATGTTTTGTTTTGGTAGACGGAGCAAAATTTACCGAAATTTATCATTGATGTCAAGAAATTTCGCCGGTTTTTTTGAAAATTTGCAAAATTGACTTAATTTGACCGATGATTAATGATAAAAATTGCTTTCCAGACATTAATTTAGCGAAAATTCTTATGAGCGAATACGGAAAAAACACGCAGCTTTCCTACAACGAATATCTCAAAGTTCCTGAACTGATTAATTTGCAAAAAACTTTGTCCGAACCTGTCAGTCACGACGAATTGCTGTTTATCATCATTCATCAAACTTATGAATTATGGTTCAAACAGGTTCTGCACGAGCTTGACGCTTCAATCGGCTGGATGCGCGGGGGCAGAATGTTTCGCGCCAATCACAGTCTGCGTGCCGTCAACGCGATTGAAAAAGTGATCGTTTCGCAGATTCACATTCTCGAAACGATGGCGCAGATCGGTTTTCTCGAATTCCGCGACAAACTCAATCCGGCGAGCGGTTTCCAGTCAATGCAGTTCCGCGAACTCGAATTTGTTTCCGGTGCAAAAGACGAAAAAATGCTGCACAATTTTGCTCACGACGAGTTCGCTTTTGAGAGATTAACCGCCAGATTTAACCAACCGTCGCTCGCCGATGAATTTTGGCAACTGCTCGAAAGAAATGGTTTCGACGTTTCGGAACAGGAAAACAAAATCAACGCGGTCGTCGAAATTCTCGCCCGACCGGAAAAATACGCCGATCTTTTCGTAATGCAGGATTTGCTGATCGAACACGACCAAAGCATCGCGCTCTGGCGTTACAATCACGTTTTGATGGTCGAAAGAATGCTCGGAATGAAACCGGGAACCGGCGGTTCGGACGGCGCAGGTTATCTGAGAACCACGCTCTCGAAAAAGTTTTTTCCCGAATTATGGGAAGCGAGGACGCTTTTGAAGGTTGAAGGATGAGAGATGAATAAGGGAAAAGTCAGAAGTTAAAAGTCAAAAGTCAAAAGTTTTGAATCTCAAATCCCAAATCTTGAATCTTAAACTCATCCCTCATCCCTCAGCCGTCATCCTTCAACTACACAGACGCTGGCGTGTGCGGCTTTCAAATCGGCTTCGATTTTGAGGCGGTTTTCGATGTTTTGTTCGCGTAAAAGACAGATGACGTTTGCCGAATGCTGCTTGAGGCATTTGGCTTTTTTGTGCTTTTTGATTTCGCCTAAAACCGAATCGGTTTGACCGATGCAGACAAAAGCGTGATGACCTTTGCCGCGTTTGTCGGTCTTGCGTTTCGAGATTACGAAGATCGCCGAATCGTCTTCAAATTCTGCGGTTAAAGGAATTACTTCAAAGTTGTAAAGTGTTTTTCTGCCTCGAAAGATTGCCTCGCTGATTTTAGGTGATTTTTTCTTTGGTTGTTTCATACGACACATTGTATCGTAAATAAAACGACGTTTAAAACGCGAAATGCAGTTTTTTTTAGACGAAAACCGAAAAAACTTCGTTGGAATAAACCATTCCTTTGCGCGTTAGTTTTAATCGGTTTTCGGTTAGTTTGATCAGTTCGTATTCGTCCAAACGTCGCAAATCTTCAGCGTATTTTTCGGGCAAATTGATACCGAAACGCTTTTCGTAATCAAGCAAATCAATGCCTTTGGCAAGCCGCAGACCGAGAAAAACGAATTCGGATTCGAGGTCGGTTTGTTCGCGGAAAACTTCCGTCGTTTTTTCGTTTTCGATTAACTGCACATATTTCGCCGTGCCGCGTTCGTTCGCGTATCGTGACGCGCCGTCAAACGAATGCGCCGACACGCCGAAACCGTAAACAGCGTCGAGCGTCCAATATTTCGAGTTGTGACACGATTCATAGTTCGGCAGCGAAAAGTTGGAGATTTCGTATTGCGCGTAACCTTTTGCCGCCGTCTTTTCGAGCATTAATTCATACATTTCGCCGCTCGAATCTTCGTCGGGCAGCGGCTGACGGTGCGAACGAATCTGTTCGGCAAGCGGCGTACCTTCGTGAATTTCGAGCAGATAAAGCGAGAGATGTTCGGGATGAAGTTTCAACGCTTCGTCGAGATTTCGCTCCCAATCACGCAAAGTTTGACGCGGCAAACCGGCGATCAAATCGAACGAAACATTGTCAAAATCCGCCGTCCGCAAAAGCTCGATCGTCTCGCGCACATCGTTCGCCGTATGTCTGCGCCCCAACCGTTTCAATTCGCGGTCATCAAACGTCTGCGCTCCGAAACTCGCCCGGTTGACACCCAAATCCCGATACGCCCGAACCGTTTCGAGCGTCATCGTCGCCGGATTCATCTCCATTGTGATTTCAGAGTTTTCACTAACGTCAAAATTTTCATAAACCGCACCGAGAATTTTCTCAAGCTGTTTCGGCGATAAAAGCGAAGGCGTTCCGCCGCCAAAATAAATTGTATCTACGGGAATTTTAGATTTCGGATTTCGGATTTCGGATTTCGGATTTTGAATCTCACCAACCAACGCATTGACGTAACTTTCGACAATTTCGTTCGATTTGAAAACATCGGTCGCAAAATCGCAGTAAGAACAGCGCGATTTGCAGAATGGAATGTGCAGATAAACTCCGGCGGACATAGCGAAATTATGACAAATGCGGACGGCTAAATCTAATCTGCGATTTTGTTCCGGATTTGAAGATCGGAAATTAATTAAATTCGAGAGATGAATCTGCGACTGCAACTTTGAAACTATTGACCATAAACTATAAACTATTCAGGAAATTTCCCAGATAGTTTATAGTTTATGGTTAATAGTTTGCGGAGTCATAAAAACCCGGCAAACTTTAAAAATTAACCGGAAAAAATTAAAAAATGAGCAATCCAATTACTGTATCAGACATTTTTCGCCGCGCTTTAGAGATTCGCGGTTCTCAGCCGAACGGTTCGTATAAAGATTTGAAATCGCAGATCGTCAGCGAATTTTCGGGCAAACCGTTTCCGCTGACGGCGTTTCTGACGATTCCCGAATACGACAACATCGCGCCCGAAGAAGACTGGACATCCGGTTTGCCGGTCGTCTTGCGCGGCATTCAAACCGAAAATTGGGAAGAAATCGCGCACGGCATCATCATCAGCCTCGAACAGGTTGAAAATTATCCGAAGGAATCGGGACGCGAAGACGCACCGGAAAAGGAATGGCGCAACCGCGACAAGGGAATCGCCGAAGCGGAAAAGAAGAACTACGACAAATGGATGCCCGAAGAACTGATGGCAATGGCAAAACGCAACGTCAAAAGCTGAAAATAATGGTGAGCGGTGAGTGATGAGTGGTGAGTGGAAGACAAAAGCAGATTCAAGATTTCATATTCGAGATTTAAGATTTCTTACTTACACTCATCACTTATCACTCACCGCTCACCACTATCCGCAGTCCGTCTTTCGCTTCGATAATCTCGCACGGCGGCGCAAATTCTGCAATTAGCTGTTGAAAATTAACCGTGTCCCATTCGGGATAAAAATGCGTCAGCATCATTTTTTTCGGATGTGCGAAACGCGCCAAAAACATCGCTTCGGCGAGTTCGAGATGCGTTTCGACGGGTTTGTTTTTGACGAACGAACATTCACAAATAAACAAATCGGCATCTCTCGCTAATGTGCCGGGAGTTTTATCAAATCCCGTGTCGCCCGTATAAACCAAAATTTTTCCGTCCGCGTCGCGCAGATGCAATGCGTGGCTTTCGTCGGTGTGCGGAGTTTTGGCGGCGACGGCGACAATTCCCGGCAGAATCTCGAATTTTTCGAGCGTTTCTATTTCGACGATTTCGAGCGGAAATCTCTGTTTGAAAAGGTTGTAATCGTTGACCTTATCAAAATTTTCGATTAATTTTCGCAGACCTTTCGCGCCGAAAATACTCAGCGGTTTCGTGCGGTTTTCCGTCGCCGTCGCATATTTCAAACCGAACAGATACGCCGCCAAACCGCCGACGTGATCGAGGTGAAAATGCGAAATCCAGATCGCGTCCAAATTTGCCCAATCGAGATTTTCCTGCGCCATCCGATGCACCGCCGAAGCCGAACAGTCAAGCAAAATCGAACCGTTGTGTGTTTCAACCCAAAATCCCGCGCTGCTTCTTTTCGCCTGCGGAAACGATGCGCCGCTCCCTAAAACAATTATTTTCATTTATCATTTATCATTTATCATTTATCATTTATCATTTATCATTTATCATTTATCATTTATCATTTATCATTTATCATTTATCATTTATCATTAAAACATTAGAAATGACGGATGATAATGTAACATACAAAAAAGCCTACGCTTTTGCCATCAGAATAGTTAAAGCATATCAATATTTGTGCGACGAAAAAAGGGAATTTATTTTGTCAAAACAAATGTTGAGAAGCGGAACATCAATCGGAGCAAATGTTGCCGAAGCTAACGGAGCGATTTCCGATGCTGATTTTTCAAACAAAATCAGCATCGCTTACAAAGAATGTTTGGAAACAAAATACTGGCTTTCGCTGCTCAAAGATACCGATTACCTGACCGAAAAATCTTTCAACAGTATGCACAATGATGCTGACGAAATCGGCAAAATTTTATTTGCGATTCTGAAAACGACCAGAATTAAAAAGTAAAGGAAATTTATTATCGAAGCAGATGATAAATGATAAATGATAAATGATAAATGTAGATATTTTGGCGGTTTTCGCGCACCCGGACGATATGGAATTGACGGTTGGCGGGACGCTTTTGAGGATGAAATCGCTCGGTTATACGACCGGCGCACTCGATGTCACGAAGGGCGAAATGGGAACGCGCGGCACACCCGAAGGTCGCGCCGACGAAGCGGCGGAAGCGGCGCGGATTTTGAAAATTGACGTGCGCGAAAACTTGGGTTTGCCTGACGGACACGTTTTTGCCGACGACGAATCACGCACCAAATTGGTTCGTGTGCTGCGCCGTCTGAAACCGAAAGTCGTGCTGACGCATCAGGACGGCGATCCGCATCCCGATCATAATCACATCGTCCAACTTGTCCGTGAATCGGCGAGATTGGCTTCGATGCGAAAATATGACGAAGATTCCGGGCAGGAACGCATCGCCGTGCCGATGGTCGCGCACAGTGTTTTTTCGCGCCGCGCCGTGCCGACGTTTATCGTGGATATTTCGGAGTTTCTGGAAACGAAAATGGAAGCGATCAAGGCGCATCATTCGCAGTTTTACGATCCGAACTCGAACGAACCGGAAACGCGTCTGACGAGCGAAAATTTTCTCGACGAACTTGAAAATCGTTCGCGCTTTTTCGGCAGTTTGATCGGCACGAAAGCCGGCGAACCGTATTTCGTCCGCGAAGCTCTCAACATCGAAGACCCGATTGCGCTGCTTACACGCCCGATGAATTTGTATTCATAAAGTTAGAATTGATAGCCGCAAAAAAGCGCAAAAGACGCAAAAAAAGAGAAGAGATAAATTAAGCATCTATAAGATAACCTGAGTCTCGATTAGAAATTAAGCGTAAAAAATCAACTTTGCAAAACACAATTTGTCATCTAACATCTTGAGTTTTAGTATGTTCCACAATCCGTGCCAGCTTCTTGAATAGACTCCGTGGCAAATCTGTTCCACTTGGATCAATAAGCGTAATATTTTGAAATCGTTTAAAATCTTTAGTGTTAAAAGTGAGCAGTTTCGTGATTTGATGAATATTCATTGCGGCGACGATGCGGGCATCGTGAACTTATTTGCCGGGAACTGAATTTTGCAAAATTATCTTTCGCCATTCACGATAGATTGCTTGATTGTCGGGCAAAACGGTCGGCAAAGATTTCAGACCGGAGATTTCCGCATCTGTTTTCGCAGGTGTCCAGCCGAAACTATTGTTATCAACGGGGCGGGTTGCGACGTTCCGAAGTTCGATCAGATTTTGCAGAATCAGACAAACTCTGTCGCCATTAGCAAGGAAATTTTTCACAAATTTGACAGCTTGTTGGTGAGTCGGGTGAGCAGGTTCGGCACTTCACAGAAGGATATTCGTGCCGGCTTGAATATCCTCCGTTTATTCATCTTAAACGTAAATCGCCTTACGATTATCGTTAATAACAGCCGCATTATTTGAATGATTTTGCGTCCGGTCTTCCCAAGCCGAAGCCTTTTCGGTCTGATTTGATTTTGCCGATTTTTCAAGCAAATCGTCAATAAAATCAATCACTTCTTTCCGTGCGGAAACGGGCGGCATTTGTATTTTAATGTTAATCGTTTCGGTTGAAATCATCTCTTCTTACCTCGAATCAAATTTTTGCACAGATTAACTTTGTCAAAAATAAGTAGGAAAGTAGCTGGACAGAATAATTTTCAAGATGTTTCGAGTCCCGCCTTCAGGCGGCTTTTCCGACCGCGAAGCGCGGCGGAACGCTTTGAGCCGTCTAAAAGGCGGGATTCGAAACACGCGCTACACATCTTAAAATTAATTTTGTCCGATTACTAATTTATAATTATTTTGAATTACCGCAATTCTCTTTTCAAAATTTTGCCTGTCGCGGTCATCGGTAAAGAATCTCTAAATTCGACGAAGCGCGGATATTTGTAGCCAGCCATATTTTCTCTGCACCACGCGATGATTGCGGTTTCGTCGGCGTTTGCTTCCGGTTTTTTGACGATGAAGGCTTTGATTTCTTCGCCGTTTTGTTCGCACGGAACGCCGATCACGGCGCATAGACTGACGGCTTCGTGCGTCATTAAAACTTCTTCGATCTCGCGCGGATAGACGTTAAAGCCGCCGCGCAGGATCATATCTTTGACGCGGTCGGCGATGTAGATGTAGCCGTCTGCGTCGCGCCGTCCGATGTCGCCGGAGCGAAACCAGCCGTTTTCGTCAATCGCGGCGGCGGTTGCTTCCGGCTTTTTGTAATAGCCTTTCATTATGTTGTGTCCGCGTATGACGATTTCGCCCAAGTTTTCGCCGGCGACATCTGCGCCGTTTTCGTCAATGATGCGAACCTCGATTCCCCAGACGGGAAAGCCGATTGAACCGGCGCGGGCGGATTCTTCGCGGTTGAAGACGGCGACGGGAGAAGTTTCCGAAAGTCCGTAGCCTTCGATGATTCGCACGTCAAATTTTTCCTCGAAACCTTTTAAGACTTCGCCCGGAAGCGATGCGCCGCCGGAATTGCAGAGGCGTAAGTTTGAAGCGATTTTAGCGAGATTAAATTTGTCCGCGCCGGGAAAATTGAGCAACGCCCAATACATCGTCGGCACGCCTGCAAAGATCGTCACGCAATGTTTTTCCATCAACCCGAGCGCGTCTCCGGGCGTAAAACGCGGCAGCAAAACGATGGTCGCGCGGTTGTAAAATCCGGCGTTCATCTGCACGACCTGACCGAACGAATGAAACAAAGGCAGCGCAATCAGATGCACGTCGCCGTCGCGCCTTTCATAGAGAGTGTCGGAGAGACGAGCGTTCAAAATGATGTTTTGGTGCGTCAGTTCCGCGCCTTTCGGTTGTCCGGTCGTTCCCGAAGTGTATAAAATAACGGCGGTATCGTCGGCATTCGTCGCCGCCGATACGAATTCGGTCGGCTGATTTTCGATGAGATCGGTAAATAATTCGGCGTTTTCGTGAGGCGAAATTGTCTCGTTGTCAGTGTTAATGACGATAAAACGCTCGCACCTTTCCACCTGTGAAAAACCTTCAAAGCCGTATTCGCACATCGGCAAATCGCTCGTGCCTTCAAAACAAAAATAAACTTTCGCGTCCGAATCGTTGAGATGATAAGCGATTTCGCGCCCTTTCAATAAAACATTGAGCGGCACGACCGTCGCGCCGGTTTTCAGAATACCGTAGTAAATCACCGGGAAAAAAGGCAGATTCTGGCACGAAAGCGCAACTTTATCGTCTTTGCCGATGCCGATTCCCTGCAAAGCATTCGCCACCTGATTGGCTTTGCGATTGATTTCGGCGTAGGTAAATTGTTCGTCACCGCCTATCACGGCGATTCTCTCCGGCACGGTTCGCGCACTGTCTTCGAGTAAAACGGCTAGGTTCAGCATAGATTTTAAGAATTATTTGTCCACAGATTACCACAGATTGAAACGGAAAAAGACGGAATTTTGAAAGCGCTTTCAAAATTCCGTCTTTTTCCGTTTCAATCGCTAATAAAAATCTCTTAGTTCTTCAGACGTTCGGCGATTAATTTATAGACGTGAAAATTATAGACGAGACCGAGATGTGTGCCGCTCACTTCAAAGTTGTTTTCGGCGTTGCGCGAAACGCAGTTGTGCCAGTCAACGATGCCGTCGGTTTTGGTGTAAATCGCGGTTTGTCGAATCTTTTTCGAGAATGCGCCCTGCAATGAAGTAACGGCGGCGCAGTGGCAGTATCCCGTATAGCAGTTCGGAAAATCGGTTTTGTCGGAGTTGCGAAAGATGCGGCTGCGGATGCGTTTCGACATTTCCACAACCTTCGGATGAGATTTGATGCCGCGAAACGGCGAGCCGAGCGTGATGACGGACGCGACCATTTCAGGATGCCGAATCGCCGCCGAACGCGACAAAACTCCGCCGAGGCTGTGTCCGATGAGATTAACTTTTTTGCCGGTTTCGCGGTGCGCTTTGGTAATCGTTTCGATCAATTTTTCCGAGAGCGTGTTGAGACAATCGGCGTTCCAGCCGATGCCCGAAAGATACGGTTTGTAGCCGATTCGCGCCAGCCACATATACATTTCATAAAGATAAATGTCCGAACCCAAAAAACCGGGAACGACGACCGTCGCCGAACCGTCGCCTTTCGGCACACCGAAACCGTAATAAATCGGCGAAAAATGCAGCAGCGTCCAATCAACTCCGACGAGCGATTCAAACCAAATCGGCAACGCCGACACACGCGTTTCGCGGTCAAATCCGCTGATGTCCTGAATATCGCTTTCGAGAATGTCCATAAAGTTTAATGGAAAATGGAAAATGGAAAATTTCAGATTTCAGATTTCAGATTCAAAATTCAAGATTCAAGATTGAAATTTTGACTTTTAAGCCTGCTCTCTTAATTTTCCATTTTCCATTTTCCATTTCCTACCCTTTCGCGCTGCTCGCCTGATTGCCTAAATCGGCGGCAGTCGTCTTTAAATCGGTGAAAACTTCGCCTAAAATTTCGTTGAATTTTTCTACGTCCGGCATCGCCTGTGCATCTGATGACAAACCGAAATAAAGCGTTTGATTGTAACTTAAAATCGCGCAGCCCAAGCCGAGTTTATAGCCAATCGGCACATACGGATAATATTTCGTCATCTTGACACCGCACATATAGAGCGGGATTTGCGGTCCGGGAACATTGGTAGCGACCATATTAAACGGCGCAAACGGCAATTGGGCGAGTGCGCCGAAAAACGACTGCATCGGTGCGGGCATCATCGAAAAAGCCGCGCCGAGCGTTAATAAACCTTCAGCTAATTTCGCCGATTTCATCACGCCCGTTTTTTGATTGACGTGACGAAAGCGTTCGGTTAAATCTTTAATGTCGAGCGGAATTTCAACCGGCAGAATCGAAATAATATTGCCGAGTGCGCCGCGCTGTTCTTTTTGCCGGAGGCTGACGGGAACCATAAACCGGATGTTTTTTTCTTCGATTGATACGCCGTGAAAAGTCGTGTATCGCGCCGCTGCTTCGCTCAAAACGGTCAACACGACATCGTTGACCGTGCCGCCTAAAACCGTGCGGATCGCGCGTGCGTCAGTATATGAAAGTTCGCTCCAAGCGAGACGGCGTTCGCCCGAACATTCGCCGTTAAAAGGCAAAGTCGGCGGCGGTGTGGAAATCGCCGGGAAAACCGAGGCAAGATCAGGAACGCTTTCCGCCGTTTCCGTCTTCGCCAGATTTGAAACCATATACATCAAACCGCCCTGCGCTTCGAGCATCCGGTTCATCCCTTCATTCATTGCGCCAAGCAGCGAATCAAAAAATTTGCGCGTCGGATCGGTTTCAACTTTAGGTTTCTCGACTTTCCGCCTTTCAACTTTTGCAGGTTCAGGCGAAATATCAAAGATAATTTTGACCAGATCAACGCCCGAAATGCCGTCCGCCATACAATGATGAACCTTGACGATCAACGCCGATTCGTCGCCTTCGTAATCGTTGATGACAAACATTTCCCAGAGCGGTTTGTGGCGTTTCAAAACTCCGGTCAGACATTTTCCGGCAATTTCCGGCAGTGTTTCCGCGTTAATTTCATTTTCGGATTTCAATTCAAAAACGTGCTGTTCGATGTCGAAATCTTCGTCAAATTCCCACGTCGGATGCGCGATATTAAACGGATCGGGAACGACTTTTTGCAGAAAACGCGGAATCAAATGCAGACGGTCTTCGATGTGTTTTTTGAGATTGGCGAGATCAATTTTGCCCGCAAAAACGCTCGTCGAACCGATGTGCATCGGACATTCCTTTCTTTCAAGATTAAGAAATGCCGCATCGAGCGATGACAGACGGCGATTTAATTCGGGTTGGGACATAATCAATTCAAGATTCAAGATTCAAGATTCAAAATTCAAAGTCAGGAATTTAATTTCAATCTTAAATCTTGAATTTTGAATCTTGAGTCTTGAATTTAGTTCATTCCATCGTTAAACCTTTGACATCATAAGACATCGCAATCAGATCGTGCGTTTTGTCGTTGCGGTCAATGACGTAATCGGCAAGCAGGGCTTCGGCGTTGAAACCGAGTTTTTCAAAAACCTGAATCGCGCCTTTTTGTTCGGCAGCCATTCGCGCGACGATTTTTTGGAGATTCAGTTCACCGGCTTTGGCAAAAATTTCGCCCGCCAGGATATTTCCCAGACCTTTGCCGCGCATCTCCGGCGCGAGCAGCAAAATAATTTCGCCGAGATGCCGCGACCAGATTTGATCGGTCTGCATCAGACTTCCGTGACCGACGAGTTTATCGTCAATTTCGACCAAAATTGTATGCCAGCGTCCGTCTTCGACGCGACGCGCCCAACTGTTGACGAAATCCTTCTGCGTAATATCAAAGGACAAAAACAACAGATCATCTTCCGGCAGCGACCGCGCAAATTCAAGAACCGCCGCTTTATCGTCAGCCGTCATCAGCCTGAATGTAACCGCTTCACCGTTGATTTTTGTTTTCCAAGGATAATTTCTTTTTTTAACTTTATGTGTTGCCATCAAAATTTAATTTAACACAAATTTTCCGCTAAACGGGCAAAGTGAGTCAAAAAAATGCGAAACGATAATCTGCAAATCGAGGCGAAATAATGTTAGAAGCTGTTTGAAAAGTAACGCAGGCATCCTGCCTGTCAGTATCGGGCGCGTCCCGCGTCCGTGTGTCGCCGCCGTTTTGACACGGACGCGGGACGCGCCCGATACTGCAAACGGGACGTTCGCGTTACTTTTCAAACAGCTTTTTAGTAAAGAAGATTTCCGAAAAGATAAATTTCACCTTTCCGGAAATCTTCAGTTTAGAACTTTAATTCGTGAAATCTGCGGATAAAATTCGCGGACTTTTAATCCGACCGACACTATTTTTTGTCCGAGCCGATTAAAGGCAATTGCGTCGCCATATCGAGCCAGCGTTTTTGAACTTCGACGTAAGAATTCATTGCGTTCTGCGCGAAATCGGCGAGCGCGTTGACCGGCGAATTTTTGTCGAGATTCAAGCCTTGTTTGAGCGCGTTGATCGTGCGCGTGTTTTGGCTGTTGGCAAAATCGAGCCACGATCTACGCATCTGCACCATCGTTTCCAAACCCTGGCTGGCGGTTTGCTGTAATGTTCCAAGCACGTTCGGATTGCGGAAATCCGCGCCCGACTGAACCGCTTTTAGCAGTTCGCCGCTTTGATCCAGAGCGATCTGCGACCATTGACGCTGCGCTTCAATGAAACTCTCCGCGCTCTGTTTCGTCCACGCGGAAAGTGCTTCGGACGGCGCATTGTCGGAAAGATTCATCACATCGGAAACCGTCTTGACGACGAGCGCGGTTTGCTGAGTCGTAATTTCGAGCCACATTCGCTGCGCTTCGAGCATTTGATTGACAACGGTTTGAGCAAATTCCAACGGCTGATCCGAAACATTTTTCGCCGAATTGTGCGATTGTTTCGCATCTGCGTGAGAACTTTTCGGTGCGCCCGCAGTTTTCGGTGCTGACTTCGGTGCTGACTTCGGCGCAGTTTTCGATGCTGCCGCTTTAACATTCGCAGTCGCCGCTTTTGCCGTTTTCTTGACGGTATCAGCCGCCGATTTGACGGTGTTGACTGCCGCTTTCGCCGTTGATTTGGCGGCTTTGGTCGTCGTCTTCGCTGCTCTTTTCGCGGTTGCCGTGCTTTTCTTCGCGGTTTTTGCCGGTGTCGGTTTGGCGGTTTCGGTGTTTGCGTTTTTAGTTTCCGCAGTCGCCGTTTTTTCAGTCGCCGCCGCTTTGGTCGTTTCGTTTGCCGGTTTGTTTTCTTCTGCCATATTTTTGTTTTTTTGCATTAAGCGGAAACTTAGCGGAAACACTTTTTGCAGATTTTCCGAAGCGCATCGCTCTGCCGTTTGATCTTTAAAGTTAAAAAGTCCGTGATTTATTCAACCACAGACTTTTCTCGAATTCAATGTTTACTTGGTCGCCGCTTTCGCCTGTTTGCCGAAATTTTCGACCGTATTTTCGACGTTGCTCAAAACATTACGCGCCGCATCGGAAAATTCTTTCTGCAAAGGTAATTCCATATTCGCCGCCGCTTTGATAAATTTTTCGCCGGTTGCGGAAAAAAGATTGACCCAATCCTGACGGATTTCGGTCGCCGCGTCCCAATAATTTTTAGCAACTTTCAACCCGTCAACATTCGCTTCATACGCTGCTTTGTATAAACTCTGCGCGTAACCTTCTGCGACTTCGGCAGTTTTAACTGCGGTCTGCAATGAAACGCTGGCGGTTTTTTCGGTAATATTGACAGCGCGGTCAATGGTTTCGTTTGCGATTGATTTTTTGTTGGTCATTTCTTTAATAATCTCCTCTCGTAAATAACTTTTGTTAAATTTATTCGGCGTTCTTTTCGCCTGACAGTTTGAAGATTACAAAATTTGAAAACGCTTGTCAAGTAATTATTTCGCGTTTGCGAAATAATTACTTTAAGAATTCAGTAAATGCAATTATTCCAACAAATATATTTTTCGCAAATGAAAATTATTTAACTTATTTTCTGAAATGATAGTGAAAAAGCTAAAACTCGATATAATTGTCAGATTTTATCGCCAAAGACATGACAAAATCCGAATTTTCAGAACATTTATAAGATATTTTGATTTGTTAAACGATCAATTCGCATTTGCGAACCTGTATTTTCCAATAAACATTGTAAATAAAATAAAGATTTATAAAAACATCTCGCGTTTGTGATAAAATCCGCTGATATGCCGCCGAAAAAAAAGAACATCAAAAAATCCGCCGCGCAGGAAAACCCGGATGCGCTCGTTATTAAACGCTACGGCAACCGCCGACTTTACAACACCGAAACGAAAACCTATGTCAATTACGACGAATTAGCGCAACTCGTCCGTGACGGCAGCGATGTTCAGGTGATTGATTCGACGACCAAAGAAGATGTCACGAAAGCCGTTTTGATTCAGGTTATTTTAGAAGAGGAAAAGAATAATAAAACCGTGATGCCGACCGAATTTCTCTTCCAGCTTTTGCGTTCGCGTGAAGGTTCGATGCAGGATTTCATTAAAAACCATCTTTCCGCCAGTTTTAACGCTTATTTGAAAACGAAGGAAGAATTTGACAACCGTTTCCGCTCGATGCTCGAAATGGCGACCGCCGCGCCGCAGATGTGGGAAAAACTGATTCCCGGCGCAGAACTGATGCGAGAAGTTTTAACAGGAAAGAAAAAAACGGAAGAAGAAAAATAGCCGCAAAAAAGCGCAAAAGGCACAAAAAATATTTTCTACTTCTTTTTTGCGTTTTTTGCGCTTTTTTGCGGATAAATTTCCCTAACAAAATCTTTAATTTTTCACGAAATATCCCTGCCTTGCACGCAGTTTGTAATTTTGCGGAGTTTGCAGATTGACGTTTAGTTTGATGTATTTGCCGTTCTGAAATTCGCCTTCGGAATAATACTGCACTAAATATTGAGCCTGTAATTCGTTGGCAAGCTGACGAAAAATCTGCGTCAAAATTGTCTGATTTTTTCTGACATTGAAAGAGTTTTGCAGATTGTCTTTGAGATCGGTCGGCGCAAATTTCGGCAAAAACGCCGTGCCGCCGGTCGCGTCGGCAAATTTCTGCATATTCGACTGCCCGAACTGGCTGATTTTATTGAGTTGAATCGAACTTCCCGCCGGATTAATCGAATAAAAAACCGTATCGGCGTTCTGCAAAGACTGCAAAACGCGATTCTGTTCGCTGATGCTCGCTTCGTTTCGCTTGGCAACCGTCAATTGATAAAGTTTCTTGGAATCGAGCGTGTTGATTTTGTCGCCAAGATTCGTATAACTGTCCTGAATCACGCGGCGAATACGGTCGCTGTTAGTGTCTTCGCCGTCGGAAATCACGACAACGACCTTGCGTCTGCCGTTCGGCGCATTTTTCCGCTGATAATCCGAAGCCGCCGCAACTGAATCATAAAACGCCGTAAACTGTTTGGTCGGCAGAATTGACTTGATCGCCGTCGCCGATTTTTCCGCCGAATCGCGCGGCTGAACGAGAATCGGACGTTCGCCGATGGTGAAAACCGTCGCGCGGTCTTCGGGACGCATGACATCCTGCAAAAACTGTGCGGCGGTTTCCTGCTCGAATTTGAACATCGAATCGGTGCTTGCCGAAATATCGAATAATAAAATGATTTCGAGCGGAACTTTTTCGGCGTTGGAAACCGTTTCAATCTGTTGATTTTTGCCTTCTTCGGCGATGCGGAAACTGTCGCTTTTGAGTCCTAAAACCGGCTGACCGCTCGCGTCCGTGACCGAAACGGGAACGACAACCAGACGCGAACTGACTTTGATGACATCGCCGTCGTCCTGCGCGGGCGGAACAGGTGTCGGTTTCGGTTTTTGTGCCGAAACGGAGTATGCAAATAAACTCAGAAAAATTGCGGTCAGTAAAAATGTCGGTTTGAAAATTTTCATAGCTTAACTTTACCTCACATTATTTGATGACAAAAGAAAAGAGCAAGCGGTGAAAAATTTTGTCTTTTTCACCAAACTTGCTCTTAATTTATTAAAATCAACAAAAATTAATGTTGATCGCTGGTCGGCGCGTCCGTCGTTGCCGGACGAACTTCGACATTTTGATTCATACCGCGACTGACCAATAATTTGACTTCGACACGACGGTTTTGTTCACGACCTTCGCGGGTTGCATTATCGGCAACCGCCTGAAGTTCGCCGAAACCATACGAAGTTCCGACTCTGCGAAGCGGAATGTTATGCGTTTCGATCAAATAATCTCTGACCGCTTCGACACGACGCTGGCTCAAAATTTTGTTGGATTTCGTATTGCCGTCAGACGAAGCAAAACCCGTCAGTTCAATCGTGAAACCTTTCAAAGTCATCGCCGTCGTCGCCACTTCGTCAAGCTGCTGCTTGGCTTCGGGCGAAAGAATCGCGCTGCCGACCTTAAAATTCACCGTCGCCGTTGACTGCACAGCGTAATCGTCAATCGAAGAAATGCGCTGATTAGTGGCGTTGACACCGGCAATCGCCGCGTCTGCCGAATCCTGTGCCGCCTTCGCGCCGCCGCGTGCGGCATTGGAAATCGCCATCAATTCATCAATCTGACCGGAAACGCGCTGCGCGTTCTGCTCCGCCTGATCGAGCCTGTCTTCAGCCGGAGAAACGCGGCTGTCAATGCTCTGCGCGACGCGGAAATCATCTTTGCCGAAGCGAACTTTGTCAGCCGCCAATGCGCCTGCGCCGTCGCCGCGACCTTCGACTTCAAGACTCAAACCGCGCACGATCTGGTTCGGAGCGATTTTGTCGCCGCCGCCGAAAAATCCGCCTTTGGTTTTAACGCTGGTCGTCGGCGCGAGGGAAACGCGCGTATCAACCCCGACACCGTCACGGACAACAAAACTCGTCTCGTCTTTAGCGACGACCACGCCTTTGATTTTGTATTTCTGTCCCGATGTCAAGGTGCGAACCTGAGCGTTAGACTGCGTTGATGCCGGCTGGGGATCGTTGTTCTGCGCGGAAACCGCCGAAACTCCGAGTGCCAGCGACAACGCTGTAACTGTCATTAAACCTTTAATATTTCTAACCATAAAATCCTCCCTAAATTTGCTTGAAAAATTTATTTCAAATAGTTTTACACTTCAAAACAATTGATAAGACGCACTGACTTTCAAAATTGGTTGTCAGGAAAATAGCGCATTTCATTAAAAAAATTGTCACGCCGCCCTAATTAAATCAAAAAACAAAACTATCCAAATAACATTATCGGCGGAAAACCGGGAAAGTTTCCCGTTTTTTTTCAAAGGCGAAAACTTTCCCGATTTTCAGGTGACTGTTAATTGATAAATTTACAAGTTAAATGTTGTGGTTTCAAGATATTCCTTCATATATGAAAGAAATTTTTCGGCATCAGAACCGTCAACGACGCGGTGATCGTAGGTCAGCGCAAAATACGCCATCTGACGAACGGCGATATAATCGTCGCCGTCGGGCGTAGTCAAAACTTTCGGTCGTTTTTCGATTGTTCCCACGCATAAAATAGCGACCTGCGGCTGATTAATGATCGGTGTGCCGAAAAGTCCGCCGAACACGCCGGGATTGGTGATGGTAAACGTGCCGCCCGCCACTTCGTCGGGCAACAGTTTTTTCGTTCGCGCACGGTCAGCCAGATCGTTTGCCGCCTGCGCGAGACCTGAAAGCGAGAGCGAATCGGCTTTTTTGATGACGGGAACGATCAAGCCCCAATCGAGCGCGACCGCCATTCCGAGATTGATGTCGCCTTTATAAACGATATTTTCGCCGGAAATCTGCGAATTAACTATCGGAAATTTTCGCAGAGCCTGCGTTACGGCTTGAAAAATAAACGGCATATACGAAAGTTTCGTTCCGTAGCGCGTCTGAAATTCCGCTTTATTTTTATTGCGAAACTTCGCCACATTCGTCATATCAAATTCATAGACGCTCGTCACGTGCGCCGAAGTCTGCTTGGAAAACGTCATATGCTGCGCGATTTTCTTCCGCATCACTGACATCGGCTCAACTCGATCTTGGGAGTTTGGAGAGTTTTGTGAGTTGACTGAGTTGACTGAGTTGGAAGAAGTTTCCTGACCCGGCGAACCCGGCAAACCCGGCGAACTTTTAACAAGTAAATCCTGCGGTCTTAAAGCCGCGCCGGAATCTATGAAATCCAGAATATCTTTTTTGGTGACGCGACCGCTTGCGCCCGAACCGGCAATGCGGGCGATGTCAACGCCGTGTTCTTTGGCGATGTTGCGAACCAGCGGCGACGATTTGGTTTGGCGCAGTTCTTCGAGCGACATTTCGCCGTTGGTTTTGCCGTTTGCGCCGCCATTCGAGCTGTTTGCGTCGGCAATCGCATTCGGTCGTCCGTAATCGTAGCTTCTGCCTTCCGTTTCCTGAATTTCACGCTTTTCTTCAATCGGAATTACAACAGCAGACTGCGCTTCAACTTTCGGAGCAGTTTGCGCGACTAAACTCGCCGAACCCGGCAAACTCACCGAACTCACCGAACTTCCGACTACTCCGACAACCGAACCGACTTCGACGGTTTCGCCTTCCTGAGCGCGAATTTCCAAAAGCGTTCCGGCAGACGGCGACGGCACTTCGGCATCAACTTTGTCGGTCGAAATCTCCAGCAAAGGCTCGTCTTTTTCAATCGTATCGCCGACCGCTTTAAGCCATTTGGAAACCGTTCCTTCCGTAATAGATTCGCCCATCTGCGGCATCACGACTTCTGTCGAGTTTGGCGAGTTGACTGAGTTTGCCGAGTTTGCCGGGTTGTCGGAAGTTTCGGGAGTTGAAGAATTTGCAGTTGCAATTGCAGATTGTGCTTGCTCGACAACCGGCTCAGGTTTTGCATTTTGAGTAACCGGCGCATTTTCCTGAACTTCTTCAGTTTTCAAACCCGCCGAACTCGCCAAACCCGCCGGACTCGCCGAACTTTCTTCCCCGATGACCGCGACGACCGAGCCGACTTCGACGGTTTCGCCTTCCTGCGCTCTGATTTCGAGCAGAATGCCCGCGCCCGGAGCCGGAACTTCGGCATCAACTTTGTCGGTTGAAATCTCTAAAAGCTGTTCGTCCTTCTCCACTCTTTCGCCGACCTGCTTTAACCATTTTGAAACCGTCCCCTCGGTAATTGATTCGCCCATCTGCGGCATCACTACTTCTACGCTCATATAATCTCCGTTTTACAAATTATAACTGTCTAAAAATATCAAATAAATAGAATACTAGAAAAAAAGGAAGGCGGAAAGTTTCAGGTTTCAGGTTTCAGGTTTCAGGTTTCAGGTTTTTTTGCCGACTCCTGATTTCTGACTACTGACTTCTGACTACTGACTTCTAACTTATCAATTTAGCAATTAAAAACGCCGCCCCTGCCGCCGCGCTGCCGATTAAGCAGGTTTGGAGTGCGCTTTTGAGCGGTTTTGCACCGGTGAATTTGCCTTTGATATAGCCGAAAACAAAGAGTGCGGCGACGGTAATGGCGACCGACCAGAGCAGAGCCTGATGCGCTTCGCTGAGAATGATATACGGCAAAAGCGGAATTAAACCGCCGCAAATGTAAGCTCCGGCGATGGTCAGACCGCTTTGCAAAGCGCGTTTCGGTTCGGGTTTTTCGAGTCCGAGTTCAAAACGCATCATAAAATCGGCAAAATCAGCGGGACGCGAGGCGAGCGCATTAACAATCGGCACGCTTTCGTCGTGCGTTAAGCCGTAACCTTCGAGAATTTCGACCACTTCGTCCTTTTCGTGTTCGAGCATCTTGTCAATTTCATACATCTCACGCTGATATTCGCTGTCGTAATGCTCGACATCCGATCTGCCCGCGAGATAACCGCCGAGTCCCATCGCAATCGAACCGGCGACGATTTCGGCAAATCCGGCGGTCACGATAATGGTCGTCGAAGCGACCGCGCCCGAAAGCCCCGCCGCGAGCGCAAACGGCACGGTCAACCCGTCGCTCATCCCGATCACGATGTCGCGGACGACTTCGCCCGATGTAAAATGTTTTTCGATATGTCTGGTTTGCGGCATTCTTTTAGTAGTGAGTGGTGAACGGTAAATGGTGAGTGAAAGAAGGTTAATTTCACCCCGATTGACTGTTTACCACTTGGAATTTTCCTTTATTTTTTCGACGATTTTTTCAATGTTTTCGATTGAGTCGCTTAAAACTATTTTCTCATCATCTTTTTTTATAATTTCGGCAAAGTTTTTGCCTTTTGCGTCTTTTGCCATTCGTGCCGAGGCGATTTCGTGCCAGTTGGCGCGGAATTTTTTATACGAAATTCCGTTTTCATAAACATTGACGACGCTGCGTTTGAGCATTACCAAGCTGAACATCGTCAAAACATAAACGATCAAAAACGCCGTCGAGAGCAGAAAATAACCGATGTTTTGGCGAATGTAAAAACCTCCCATCATCACCAGAAAACAAATAAACGCCGCGACGCAGACCACGACCGCCCGCTGAATATATGCAGGCGCGACGGAGTGTGTGCGTTCGAGTTTTCCTAATGACAATTTAGACATTCGATAATTTTGACCGTTTGAGTTTTGGTTTGACCGAGAACGCCTTGACCGGCATCAACTCCGGCAGTAATCGTATAAATTCTCGGCGCAACGCCTGATAAATCCCATTGCACATTTGCACCTTTTCCAATAATTTTGCCGACGGAAACGGTGTAAATATATTCATTGAAGCCCTGATCCGGGGCGACTGCCGCGACATTAATTAACGGCGAACCATTTTGACAGGAATCATTAACAGAATTTTTTGTTTGCGGACAATTTACTGTAATTTCCGCTTGATTTACAAAAAGTCCAGCAACGGATGGATACAAATCACAAAAAGACGCTTTATCATTTTTCTTCTTAAACCTTTTGCGAGTCGTTTGAACCTTTTTCGTCTTTGGTGCAGTTTTTTGGGCAAGAATGCCCGTTGATAGAAGGACTATAAACAACGCTGAAAATATTAAATACTTCATAAAACTACATCTCCAAAAATCATCTGGCTTTTGTCGTTTCCGTTAAATAATCCGTTTTCGACGCATCGCGGACGAGGTGCGGATATTTTGCGCCGCCTTTGTAGTTGATCGTGTAATCGCCGGTCGTGCCGCCGCTTTCGGCGGTGATTTTGATGGTTGATGTTGTGCCGTTCGTGGCGGCGACGGCTTTTTGGATTTCTTCGACTGAAAAATCTTTGCCGTTGATTTTTTGGACGGTCATTCCCGGAAAAATTCCGGCTTTGGCGGCGGCTAAATCAGGGTTGACATCGGAAATTTTGCCTTCCGCGTTGATGCCGATGCCGATTGAATAATTGAGATTGACGAAACTTCCGCGATGTTCGTCAACCT
Source organism: Pyrinomonadaceae bacterium (assembly GCA_965247235.1). Classification (GTDB taxonomy): domain Bacteria; phylum Acidobacteriota; class Blastocatellia; order Pyrinomonadales; family Pyrinomonadaceae. Next base: position 2,319,817 of record OZ252004.1, on the reverse strand, counting down.
GCGTCTGGATGTTCGGCGTGTCGTTGTAAATTAATTTCCAGCCGCCGTTCGTGATGCCGCCGAGCGGTGCATTTTTCTGCGTTTGATAAACCCGCTCGTTAAAAAACGTCTGCCAGTCGTAAGCGATGACCGAATTGAGCGTGCTGACGACTTCGGCTAAATCGTAAGTCACGACGGCGGGCGCGGAATTTGTCCGACCGTGAAATTTCTTGAGAAAATCATCGAGCGAGAGTTTGCCGCCCGATTTCTGACGAATCAAAACGTCGGCTTCGAGCCAGATTAATTCGCCCTCGTAATAATAATCCGCGCCGCGCCGTTGGTTGCGCCACGCGCGTTCGCCCGCGTATGTAAATTGCACGGCGGTCGCCGTATCAACCAGCGGTCGCCAGCGTCTGCCCGACTGCAAATCGGTCTGCGCGTAAGTATCGGCGAGCGTTTCGCGGTAATTTTCCGCCGTCCAGAGACCGCTGCGCGTCGGCAAAACTCTGCCGATATATTCAGTCAAACCTTCGTAAACCCACAACAATTCGCCGTGCATCGGCTGTTCAAAGTCGGCGGTCGTCAAGGTCGCCGGACGACGATATTTGCCGTTCCACGAATGCGCGTATTCGTGTCCGAGCAGATCGGCGAGATCGAGCGACAGATATTGATCGGTCAGAGCGTTTTCGGTCGTGCCGTCTTCGCTTGATTCGTGATGTTCCAAACCCTCGTCGCCGCCCGCGTCGCTTAACGTCAGCAGAAATTTGTAATTATTGTAATGCCGCGCACCGAACATCAGGTTTGCCTGTTTGACGAGATTTTTCCAGCCCGCGAGCGTTTCCGGTTTATATTCGAGCGCGGCGGCGGTTTCGGCGGCGATGTCCATTTCGACCGCCGCGCCGTTTTCGGTCGTGAGCGGAATTTTTTTGAAGTATTTTCCGATAATCGCCGGTGAATCAACCAGCGTCGTCAGGTTTGTTGCTTTAAAGTCAGCCGAATTTTTGCCGTCTTTAACGGTTGTCAAAGCCGTCGCATATTGCCAGCCGTTCGGGACTTTGAGCGAAGCCGCAACCGAAATATCGTCGCTTTTGAGCATTCGCGGATAGAGCAGAAGGCGATTCCATTTGATTCGCGCGAGGTTCGGCGTAAGCGCGGTATCAGGCTGCGAAACGTCGTCGAAATTGATTTCGATTTCCTTGACATTCGCCGGAATCGTCAGGTGAAAGGCAAACATTTCCACGTCGTCGCGCCGCCACGCGAGCGGTTTGCCGTTTGCTGTAATAAACAAATTGACCATATTGTTGAGCGTTCCGGTCGGCGCGTGTTCGCCCGGAATCCATTTTGAATAAAACAGATCGAAATCGCCTGCCGCAACCGTCATCGTTTCCCGGACGTGCAGAGTATTGCGCGGCGCATCCGTCGCATCAACCGAAAGTTTGATCGAATTTTGCGCGAAGGCAAACGAAACCTGCATCGCGGTCAAAATAATAATAAAAAAGAATTTGCGCGAAAGAGTTAAATTGGCTTTGTTCATATTTTTGAAGTTATTATTAAATCATAACAAAAGAAACGGATTGAAATATAATCAAATGAAGCAATCTGTGAAATAAAGCCGACCGCAAACCTTATACGGCATTTTTGCGTAAAGTAAATTGTGAAATCGTGGAGTCGTGAATCGTGAAATTGTAAATTCGTGAATTGTCGCCGGACAAATCTGAATTGCCGACTAATAAACTATAAACCTTTAACTATAAACTATTTAGGAGAAGGATTTCTCCTAAATAGTCTATAGTTAAAAGTTTACAATTAATAGCTTCGCCTTTGTATTTCAACAGCCATAAAAATTTTCCGAGACGATTTACGATTCACGATTTACGCTTAAAATTGTCTTAATCAAATTTTAGAACTAAACTAACTGCACCGATGAATAAATTAATATCTTTCAGTTTCGCGTTTCTTTTTCTAACGGCAAATATTTTCGCGCAAAATGCCGCAGTTCAAACTGCGCCGCGTGTTTTGACCGCTGCCGATTACGCCCGCGCCGAAAAAATGCTCGGCTTTAACACGAGCCAAATGGTTGATCGCGGCACGGTTCGCCCGGTTTTTTTGCCCGACGGCAGATTTTATTATCGCGCTGCCACGCCGACGGCGACCGAATTCGTGTTAATCAATCCGGCGGACGGTTCACGCAAAACCGGCAAGGATTTAGCTGCGCTCGGCGTTTCGGCGGACACACCTTCGACGATGAAATCGCCGAATCCGCTCGGCGTAACTGCGCCGGACGGCACGCGCGAGGCATATATCAAGGATTATAATTTGTGGATGCGCGACCTCGAAACGGGCAAGGAAACGCAATTGACGACCGACGGCGTGAAGGATTTCGGCTATGCGACCGACAACGCCGGCTGGGTTCACAGCGACCGCGCCGTGCTTGTCTGGTCTGCCGATTCCAAAAAAATTGCGACGTTTCAGCAGGATTCGCGCGGTGTCAGCGATATGTATCTCGTTTCGACCAATGTCGGCGCACCGAAACTTCAGCAGTGGAAATATCCGCTTCCGGGCGATGCGGCGATCACGATGATTCAGCGCGTGATTATCGAAACCGCCGCGCCGAAAGTTATCCGCCTGCAAATGCCGCCCGATCAGCATCGTTCGACGATCTGCGACGACGTTTCGTGCGACGGCGGCTGGGAAGACGTGCAGTGGAGCGCGGACGGCAAAACGCTCGGTTTCGTTTCGACTTCGCGCGATCACAAAATCGAAAATCTGCGCGTCGCCGACGCTTCAAACGGCGCGGTGACGGACGTTTATCAGGAAGTTTCGCCGACGCAGTTTGAAGCCGGACAAGGCGGAGTCAACTGGAAATATCTGCCTGCCTCGAACGAATTTATTTGGTATTCGGAACAAGACGGTTGGGGACATCTTTATCTGTATGATTTGAAAACCAAACAGCTTAAAAATCAAATAACTAAAGGCGATTGGGCGGTTTGGCAAGTTCTCGACGTTGACGAAAAATCGCGGACGATTTATTTTAACGGCGGCGGGCGCGAAAAAGGTCAAGACCCGTATTTCAGCCATTTTTACAGCGTCGGTTTCGACGGCAAAAACTTCAAATCATTAACGCCCGAAAACGGCAATCACGACGTTTCGCCTGCGCCCGACTTTCGATATTTCGTTGATAATTATTCGCAGCCGAATGTTCCGGCAGTTTCGGTTTTAAAGGACGCGAACGGCAAAATCGTCGCTAATTTAGAGAAAACAGACATCTCGCGTCTGACCGCGACCGGCTGGAAACCGCCGACACCGTTCACCGTCAAAGCGCACGACGGCGTGACCGATTTATACGGTTTGATGTATCTGCCGACCAATCTCGACAAAACGAAAAAATATCCGATCATCAACTATATTTATCCCGGACCGCAGGGCGCGAGCATCGGTTCGCGTTCGTTCGCACCCGCGCGAAACGATCATCAGGCGTTGGCGGAACTCGGTTTCGTCGTCGTCCAGATTGACGGGATGTGCAACCCTCTGCGCTCGAAAAAGTTTCACGATTCCTGCTACGGCAATATGGCGGACAACACTCTGACCGACCAAATCGAAGGAATGAAGCAATTGGCGGCGAAATATCCGTTTATTGATCTCGATAAGGTCGGCATCTGGGGACATTCGGGCGGCGGTTTTGCGACGGCGGCGGCGATGTTTCGTTATCCCGATTTTTTCAAAGTCGGCATTTCCGAATCCGGCAACCACGACAACCGCAACTACGAAGACGATTGGGGCGAACGCTATATCGGACTGTTGACCAAAGATGCGAGCGGCAAATCGAACTACGAAGATCAGGCGAACCAGAATTTTGCCAAAAACTTAAAAGGTAAATTACTGCTGGCGCACGGTTTGATGGACGACAACGTGCCGCCGTCAAACACGATGCTCGTCATTGACGCGCTCGAAAAAGCCAACAAAAACTATGATTTAATCGTTTTCCCGAACGACCGACACGGTTATCGCGGACAATCGGGTTTATATATGATGCGCCGCCGTTGGGATTATTTCGTCAAAAACCTGTTGGGCGCAGAACCGCCGAACGAATATCAAATCACGCCGAAACCGGACCCGCGAATGAGATAGGAAAAACAATAGCCGCAAAAAGGCGCAAAAGACGCAAAAAAAGTGAGCAAAAATTTATAAATCTTTGCTCACTTTTTTTTATAACCTTTACCTTAACCTCAGTCTCGATTAGAACTTGAGCATAAGAAACTAGATTAGCAAAGCATATACCGGTCACAAAAAGCATTGCGAAATTTTAAGTATAATAGTCACGATTTAAAATCTTGGATTCGAGTAGTAAGTGCAACTCCTGATGAAAAATACAGAGTAAGATGAAAGTAGTTTTATCTCTTTAATTTTCATCAAAGAGTTGAAATGAAAATATACAAACATCTTACTCTCGATGCACGATACCGGATTTATGCTTTCAAAAAAAGCGGGCAATCGGCGAGATCGAGACCGAACATCCATGGTTATTCGGGGTCGCACGATACCAAAACGAAAGTAAAATCACCGCAGACCAACGGCATCCGGGAACGCTTTCATCGAACCATTGTGAATGAGTTTTGTCAGATTGCATTTCGCAAAAGGGTGTATCAAACTTTAGAAGAACGGCAAGCGGATGCGTGGATGCAGCACTGCAACGGAAAACGACCGCATTCGGGCAGATATTGTTACGGGAAAACTTCAATGGAAACTTTTGCCGAATCAAAACATCCGGCAGCCTCGGCATTTTAGATGACATCTTTTATCAATAATTATTTGTTTATTTTTCTCGCAGTAATGGCGGGAATGGCGATGCCGACGCAGGCGGTCGTCAACAGCAAATTGTCGGGTTCGATGGGCGACAATCCGATTTTGGCGGCGTTTATTTCGTTCGCGGTCGGCACGGTTGCGCTCTTTGTTTATATCTTGCTGACCGGCGTTCCGTTAAGCCGACTTTCCCAATCAACCAACGCGCCGCTTGTTGCGTGGATCGGCGGATTTTTGGGCGCATTCTTTGTTTCGGTAATGGCGACGGTCGTGCCTCGGATCGGTGTCGCGCTCGCGTTTTCTCTGGCAATCGGCGGACAGATGATAATCACGCTGCTGATAGATCATTTCGGCTGGCTCGGCGTTCCCGAAAAACCGATTAATTTATATCGCGTTGGCGGCGCGGCTCTAATTACAGTCGGCGTAATTTTAATTAGGAAGTTTTAATAAAAGATTAGCCACGAACAAGCACGAACAAGCACGAAAAAACACGAAAGATAATTATTTCAATTACAGGCTTTCAATTTCTTTTTTGTTTTCTTTCGTGCTTGTTCGTGGCTAATTTCTTATCTGCAATAATGATTAAATTTATTTTGAACGATCAGACAATCGAAACCGATCTGCCGAAAGGCGCGACGGTTTTGGATTTTGCGCGTTATCACAAAAATCTCAAGGGAACGAAAATCGGCTGTCGTGAAGGTGATTGCGGAGCCTGCACGATTTTGGTCGGCGAATTAAACGGCGGGAAAGTAAAATATCGAACGCAGACTTCGTGCCTGATGCCGCTTGCGAACGCGCACGGCAAACATATCGTGACCGTCGAAGGCATCAACAGACGAGGCGACGAATTAACGCCGGTTCAGCAAGCGATGGTTGACGAATCAGGAACGCAATGCGGTTTTTGCACGGTCGGTTTCGTGATGTCGTTGACGAATTTTTGCATTGACGACACGCCGAAAACCTGCGAATCGGCAGTCTCGGCGATTGACGGGAACATCTGCCGCTGCACGGGTTACAAATCAATCGAACGCGCTTGCTCGTCATTGATCAGTCGTCCTTTGTCCGTTGCCGACGGCAAAAATAATCTTGAAAACGCGATTGAAACCAAAATCGTTCCCGGATATTTCGCCGACATCAAAACCCGGCTCGAAACTCTGCGAAATCAACCCGCCGAAACGCTTGAAACCGCCAAACCGCACACGGAAAGATTCGGCGTAACTGACAAAAGCGACGGCGGTTATCCGAAGACGATTATCAAAACTGCGAAACCTTTTGTCAGCGGCGGCACGGATTTATATGTGCAGAACCCCGAAGAAATGGTTTACGCGGCGGCGGAAAATCTGTTCAGCAATGATGATTTGCGATTTATCAGCGAAAATGACGAATTCGTCGAAATCGGCGCGTCAACGGTCGTCACGGATTTGCTCGAATCGGAGATTATCAACCGGCTTTTTCCGAATCTCTACGAACACTTAAAACTCATTTCGTCCACGCCGATTCGCAATATGGCGACGCTCGCCGGAAATTTCGTCAACGCTTCGCCCATCGGCGATATGACGGTTTGGTTTCTGGCTTTGGATGCGGAAATCGAGATGTCGGAACCGTCTGCTTCGGCGGATGTTTTAACTTCGCAAACTCGCACGATAAAGTTGAAAGATTTCTACCTCGGCTATAAAAAACTAGCCAAAACCGAAGATGAATTCATCTCGAAAGTCCGTTTCCGTAAAGATTTCACGCATTTCAACTTTGAAAAAGTCTGCAAACGCACTTATCTCGACATCGCTTCGGTCAACACGGCGATTTCGCTGAAAATGGCTGACGATTTGATCGAAAACGCGCACGTTTCCATCGGCGGGGTTTTTGCGACACCTTTATATTTGCGAAAAACGAGCGAACATTTGCGCGGGCAGCAAATCAGCGAATCAACAATCACGCAAGCCGCCGAAATTCTCCAAACTGAAATTTCACCGATTTCCGACGTGCGCGGTTCGGAAAGTTATAAAAGACTGCTCGCCCGACAACTTTTCACGACGCATTTTGTCGAACTGAATATTTGAGTGTAATTGAGTGTAATGGTGATTAAAAATCAATATCAACGTCAGTTCGGGATCAGAAAGGTTACACCACAGAGACACGGAGACACAGAGAAAACATTGAACAGGCGGCGCGGTTTTAGGCGAAAAAATAGGATTATATTTGTCTGAAAAGCGTCCTTAAATTCAATAATCTCCATCAAAAACTCCGTGTCTCCGTGGTAAATGATTCTTCGCCTGAACTCAGGTTATATCAGCATCTTTTCGACCGATTTATAACTCGCGTCTAACGCTTCGCTTAATTTGCTCGCATCAGTTCCGCCGCCTTCCGCCATATCGGGTTTGCCGCCGCCGCGTCCCGACACGATTGGCGCGATTTCCTGCACAATGCGTCCGGCGGAAACTTTTTTCGTTAAATCGTCGGACACGCGGACGATGAATGAAACTTTGCCGTCTTCGGCTTTGGCTATAATCACTACGCCGGACTTTATTTTCGCCATCAGCGTATCGGACAAATGCCGCATTCCGCCTTTGTCCAAGCCTTCGACGGTTTTGGCAATTACCTTTACGCCGTTTACTTCTTTCGCTTCGTCGCCGTTCGATGATTCGCCGCCGATTGCGCCGGTGGCGATTTTCATCTTCAATTCGTCGTTTTCACGTTTCGCTTTTTTCAATTCTTCCTGCAATTTTTCAATCGCGTTCGGCAGATTGTCGCGCTGTGCTTTGGCGATTTGGACGGCTTCGGCGATCAGTTTTTCGTCTTCGCGGAAACGCTCGAATGCGTCAATTCCGGTAATTGCGCGGATTCGGCGCACGCCGGAAGCGACGGCTTCGTCGGACATAATTTTGAACGAACCGATGTCGCCCGTCGCGCGAACGTGCGTTCCGCCGCAGAGTTCTTTGGAAAATTCGCCGCCGCCGACCGACAAAACGCGCACTTCCGCGCCGTATTTTTCGCCGAACAAAGCCATCGCGCCCGTTCGCATCGCGTCTTCGATAGACATCAAATCGGTGTTGACCGGATCATTTTTCAAAATCTCACGATTGACCAAATCCTCGATTTCCGTCAGTTCCGCGTCGGAAATCGGCTGATAATGAGTGAAATCGAACCGCAAAAAGTTAGGCGCAACGACCGAACCGGCTTGCTTGACGTGTGTCCCCAAAACTTCCTTCAAAGCCGCGTGAACCAAATGCGTCGCCGTATGATTACGCCGCGTCGCATCACGTTTGGCAACATCAACTGTCGCCGTCACAACATCGCCGACTTTAATCGAACCTTTTTCAATTTTGGATTTATGCAAAACAATTCCGGCAATCGGCGCAAAAGTATCAAGAACGCGAATAGTGGTCGGTGGTCGGTGGTCGGTGGTCAGTGCCGAATTGTCTTTCTGCCCACTGTCCACTGTCCACTGCCCACTGATAATTCCCGCGTCGCCGACTTGACCGCCCGATTCGGCATAAAACGGCGTTTCGTCCAACACGATCAAACCTTCATCGCCCTCGCCGAGTTCATCAACTTTCTGATCGTTTTTCACCAAAGCCAAAACCTTCGCGCCTTCGACTTCGGTTTTGTCGTAACCGTGAAAATTCGATCTCACACCGACATTTTGCAAATCGGCATAAATCGGATTGATTTTCTCGGCTTGTTTGGTTTTGCCGATGTCAGATTTTGTCTGAAGTTTTTTTACCGCATCTTCAACGTAATCAGTAAATTTTTCGACAGTTAATTGTTTACCAACCCAGAAATTTTTAGTTGGTATTCCTTGCTCATTTTCAAGACGGACGTAATTTTCTTCTTCACTAAGACGAATATACATTAAATCAATCTCAAGTCCGTAAGTATCTTTCAGCTTTGCTAATTCTGAAAAACTACTGCCATTTTTACCATTTTTTCTTAATAAATTATCTAGTTCCCTCAAACCATTTGTTAGAGTATTTATAAATTTAGTTTCTTGTTGTCTAACTATTGTTTCAATAAAATCTTTCTGGACTTCAAGTTCTGGATATGCAGACTTCATTTGCTCCACAACAAATCCGCAAATTTTATGAAAAAACAAATCTTCAAAACCTAAGTGTTTACGTCCATTATAAATTGCCCTTTGCATAATTTTTTTCAAAACGAAATTTCGTTCTTTTCCACCGGGCAATATTCCATCAGCAATAGCAAATGTCGCTGCTCTTGCGTGGTCAGCGACAACTCGCATTGCAAAACTTTCTAACTCAGTCTTTGTTGGAACTTTTTTATTTCCGAAGAGCTTCATTTCAATATCATTTGAAATAATTGTAGAAGTTAAACTTTCGGGAATTCCACTTTCATATTGTTTGCCACATAAATCTGCTGTGAACTCAATTATTGGCAACAACAGATCCGTATCGTAATTATTTGTTTTGTTCTGCAAAACCGCCGCGACTCGTTCGAGTCCTGCGCCCGTGTCCACTGACGGCGCGGGCAGCGGCGTGAGTTCAAAAACGCCTTTTTCAATCTCGTTGCGTTCAAACTGCATAAAGACGAGATTCCAGATTTCCATCGTCGTGTCGCCTTCGCCGTTGACGTATTTCGGGTGATTTTTTTCGGCGTTGTCGGGTTCGTCGCCCATATAATAATGGATTTCCGAACACGGTCCGCACGGTCCGGTGTCGCCCATCTGCCAGAAATTATCCTTGCGTCCGAACGGCAAAACGCGGTCGGGTTTCGCGCCCATTTTAATCCATAAATCACGCGCTTCGTCGTCCGCCGGAACTTCTTCATCGCCGCCGAAATACGAAAACCAGAGGCGATTTTCGGCTAAATTTAATTCGTTGACGAGAAAATCCCACGCGAATTTGATCGCGTCTTCCTTGAAATAATCGCCGAACGAGAAATTGCCGAGCATTTCAAAAAACGTGTGATGCCGCGCCGTTTTGCCGACTTCATCCAAATCGTTGTGTTTGCCGCCCGCGCGGATACATTTCTGCGAAGACGTGGCGCGTGTATAATCGCGCTTTTCCTGTCCGGTGAACACGTCTTTAAACTGGTTCATCCCTGCATTCGTGAACAGCAAAGTCGGATCGTTTGCCGGTAAAAGCGGCGATGAATGGACGATTTTGTGTCCGTTTTTTTCAAAATATTCTAAAAATCTTTTTCTTATTTCGTTTCCGGTCATCATAATTTTTTCGTGCAAAGAGAATTAAATAAAATTTTACCACAGAGGCAAATTAGCGGTAAATTGAATGACTTTTATACTAAAGGAATGCGCTCTCTTGCTATTTCGCTCACACGAATGGTTTGAAAATGGATTTATCGCAAGTAAATTTACTTATTTGATTTCTATATTGAGTGGAGCAAAATCTTTTAAAGCTTCAAGAAGCCATTCCGAAAACGTGCCAACAATCTTTGGCGTTTTTTGTTCTCTTGATTCTTCAAAAAACCAAACAGGAGGATTTTCGCCAACTTTCGGAAGTTCAAACCAAAGCATTGCATAACCTTGATGCGAACAAAATGCTAGATAATTTTGCGGCAAAATGAAATCGGCGGCGTTTTCTGCCAGCAGTTCAGGAAGATACTTAGTATTTTCGACAGCATCATTAATAAAACAATTACTTCCGCGAAAGATGCCGTCATAATCTCTTCCCATAAATTTTAGATACTCTTTATAAGCAAGCGGCAGTTCAAACTCAAACTCTTTTTCTAGCTTATTAATTTCCGTCTCCCAACAGTGAAGAGGTTCTCCTTTGTAAGGCTGCACGAATTTTTTGTGGATTTCTATTGCCTCCGCTAAATATTTATAACTCATATTTCTTACTCGTTTTCGTCATAATTTCCCGCCGCGATTTCGCGCATTTTGTTGCTGACGAGATCGTATGAAAAACCCTGCCGCAGCAGGTAATCGTAAAACTTTTTGGCATCTTCGCGGGTTGCCGGTTTGCCTTTTAAGCGCAGGCGTTTTTCGATGGCGCGTTCGATGATTTCCGATTCGGGCGTTTCTTCCAGTATTTTTTCGAGCGTTTCGGCGACGGTTTCTTTGTCCAGTTTTTTCTGCGACAGCTTTTGCTGCAAAATCCTTTTGCCGATTGGTTTTTGACGAATCTGCGAAGCGGCGAAGGTTTTGGCGAAATGCGCGTCGTCGAGATAATTATATTCCTTGAGTTTTTCGATCACGCTTTCGACAATTTCTGCGGTCGTCCAGTCTTTTTCGAGCAGACGAGTTCGCAATTCGCTGACCGAACGCGGTTTATATGTCAGCAAATTAACGGCGCGGTCAAAGGTTTTCTGCCGCGCTTTTTCGGGATTGATCGGTTTTTTCGGCTTTTCTTCGCCGTCTTCCGCAGGTTTTGGAACGCGCCAATTTCGTTTTTTGAACATAACCTAAATTTTAGAACTCTTTCCGATAAATGAAAACATCAGCTTGCAAATCCGAAATTCAAAATCCAAAATCCAAAATATGTTTGACGGAATTTTAATTATAGACAAGCCGATTGACTGGACATCGCACGATGTCGTCGGCAAAACGCGGCGAATTTTGCAGACGAAACGCGTCGGGCATACGGGAACGCTCGATCCGTTTGCGACCGGCGTTTTGGTCATTTTGGTCGGCAAAGCGACTAGATTAGCGCAATTTTTAGACAAAGATCGCAAGGAATATGAAGCCGTCGTGCGGCTCGGATTTGAGACAGATTCGGGCGACAGAACGGGCGAGGCGCGTGAATTAAAAATTAAAAATTATGAATTGAAAATTGAAGACGGGAATTTGAAGATTGATGACATTGAAAATGTGCTGAAAGAATTTCGCGGACAAATCGAGCAAACGCCGCCGATGTATTCGGCGAAAAAGATTGGCGGCAAAAAACTCTACGAACTGGCGCGTCAGGGAATTGAAGTCGAACGCAAATCGGTGAAAATTACGAATTACGAATTACGAATTACGAATTTGGGAGAAGCGATTCAAGATTCAATATTTAATATTCAAGACTCAAAACAGACGACTCACGACTTTAGACCTTGGACTTTAGACTTTAGACTTCGCGTCGTTTGCTCCGCCGGAACTTACATTCGCGTTTTGGCGGAAGACATCGGCAAAAAACTCGGCACGGGCGCACATCTCGCCGAACTGCGGCGGACGGGCGCGGGGAAATTTAAGATCGAACGCGCCGTAACGCTCGACGAACTGGAAAAAATCGCTGCTGAAAATAAGCTCGAAAGCGTGTTAATTTCAATGAACGAAGCCGTTTCGCATCTCGCCGAAGTTGTTTTGTCAGACAATGAAACTGCCAAAATCAAAAACGGTCTGAAGTTGGCAAAAGATTTGCCGGATTCCAAAAACGGTGATTTCCTGCGCCTGACAGCCGACGCAAACCTTTTGGCAATCGGCGTTTACAATGAAAATGAAAAATCCGTTCAGCCGAAAATGGTTTTTTAGAATTCAAGATTCGAGATTCGAGATTTAAGATTTAATATTTAAGATTTAAGATTGCGCCGTCTCGACTGGAACGCAAGCAGCTTGCTTGCCGTCCGTTCGGCGCGAAGCAACGAACGGACGCGACGTTATAGCTGTTGTCAAGTTTAACGTCAAAGTGTATCGTCAAATTCAATAAAATGTTGACTTGCAAGGCTTGTGTGAGCAGATTTTCGCTCACTCGATAAAAACTCTGCGCTGCCGTTCTTGCTTCGCTCGAACGGTACAAGCTGGCAGCTTGCGCTCCGGTCGTAATATTGAATCTTGAATTTTTGTAGTAGAATACTGGCAAAACTTTGGGGAAAATTTATGAATAGAAAGACTTTGGCTTTAGGCGTTGGCGGCGTGATCGGCGGGTTGGTGGCGTTGAAATTTTTGCGGCGACCGAACGAAGTGGTTTGGGACGATGTTGCCGAATTTGTTCATCATCACGAGCATTCGCATTTTGTCGAAGTTGACGGCGCGACTATCCATTTTCAGGAATTCGGCTCGCGTCAGAATCCGACGGTTTTGCTTATTCACGGTTACACGGCTTCGACGTATGTCTGGGCAGATTCCACGCCGTTGCTGGCTGAAAACGGTTTTCACGTCATCGCGGTTGATCTGCTCGGTTTCGGGTTTTCCGATAAACCGCGTTGGTTCGATTACGCGATTGCTTCGCAGGCGCGGATCATCGAACGGTTTATGGATCGGCTCGGCATCGGTCGCGCGATGATTGTCGGCAGTTCTTACGGCGGTGCGGTCGCGCTGACGATTGCGCTCGATTACGCCGAACGTGTCGAAAAACTCGTGCTGGTTGATGCCGTCATCAATGACGAAGTGAAAAACATGCCGATTCTCAAAATCGCCAGAGTGCGCGGTCTCGGCGAGATTATTTCGCCGTTTTTTCTCGATTCCAAAATGCTGATGCGCCGACGGATGCGCGGGACGCTCGATAAATCAAAATATCACCTGATTACCAATGACCGCATCGCTTCGGTTCTGCGTCCGCTTTCGGCGGCGGACGGTCATCACGCCGTTTTGCAGACGAATCGGAACTGGGATGCCAACCGCATCGAAGCCGACGCGTATCTCGTGACGCAGCCGACGCTGATTATCTGGGGCGAAAACGATGCCGTGATTTCGATTCGCAACGGCGAAAAACTCTACGATTCGATCCTGAATTCGCGCTTCGTCGTTCTCAAAGACTGCGGACACGTTCCGCAGGAAGAAACGCCCGAAGTTTTCTCCGCGCTGGTCGCCCAATTCTGCAAAAATTCACACGGCAGACTCGTTTTTGCCGAAAACGACGAAATCAGCTATTCACGGTGAAGAAAAGGATGAATGATGAATGATGAATCAAAAACATTTCATCATTCATCATTCACCATTCACCACTAAAACTGCGCCCTTGCTCACGTGCGGGCTTCTGCCTTCGAGTTTCAAAATCTTCCGACAAATTAACATTTATTTAACAGACAGTTCATTCCTTTTTAACGCCGCGCATCTATCATTCCTTTTGCACCCGAGAATTTTATTGAATGAAAAGACGGCAACTTGCAGCAAACAGGCGCATTTGACCGTTAATTTGAATTTTCCAAAGACGCTTTCGAGAGGAATGAACAATGCAGTCTAAATTTAACTTAAAACACATATCGAACTTTTTAACTTTTTCAATCTTAACTTTAATCCTGGCGGCGAATGCCTTTGCCCAAGCCGAACAGGGAAAAATCGTCGGACAGGTGATTGATGCAAACGGCGCGATTGTGCCGGGCGCAACCGTTACCGCAGTCAACGTCGGCACGAACGAAACGCGCACCGTGACGGCAAACAACGACGGTAATTATTCAATCGCCCCGCTCAAGGCGGCGATGTATAAAATCGAAGTTTCGGCGGCGAATTTCGGTAAGAAAACCGTCACCGATGTCGAACTTTCCGTCGGTCAGCAGTTAAATCTCGACCTTCCGCTTTCGCCCGAAGCGCAGACGGTGACGGTTGATGTCGTCGGCGGTTCGGAAGCGGCGATTGATACGGGTTCGGCGAGTATGAGCGCGACGGTCAACCAGCGCGAAGTGCAGGATTTGCCGCTCAACGGTCGTCAGGTTTCGCAGCTTTATTTGCAGGCTCCGGGAACGGTCAACACGGGAACGGGAACTTTCGGCGACATTCGTTTTTCGGGTCGCTCGAACCAGCAGAACATCATCCGTCTCGACGGCATCGAAGGCACGGCGATCATTGACGCTTCTCCCGGCAACCTGAACGGCGAAGTCGCTTCGCCGTTTCGCCTCCAGACAAGTTTGGAAAACGTGCAGGAATTTAAAGCCGATTCCAACAATTATCCGGCTGAATTAGGCACGGGAACGGGCGGACAGATTTCGGTCGTCACCAAATCAGGCACGAACGCCTTTCACGGTTCGTTATTCGAATATTTCCGCAACGAAGCTCTCGACGCGCGAAACTTTTTCGATAACGTGACCGCCGGAATTCCGAAAAGCAAACTGCGTCTCAATCAATTCGGCGGCAGTTTCGGCGGAGCAATTGTCAAAGATAAATTATTCTTTTTCGGCAGTTACGAAGGCTATCGCGTTCGCGCCGGAATTAACAACGTCGAACTCGTGCCGAGTCTCGGTTCGGGAACAAACTTCGATTTGAGCGCACCCGGCTCGGTCGTTCCCGGAACGACAAATTTGGTCAACAGCACGATTAAACCTTATCTCGCCGGTTTTCGCGGCGCGGGCATTATCATCAGCGACGGCATCGCCGGAACGGGACTCGACATCGGACAGCTTCAAGGCACGGAAACGACTAATGAAGATGCCTTTTTCGGTCGCGTTGATTACAACTACAACGATAACAATCGTTTCTACGTGCGCTATTTCCGCGATAAAGGCACTGATCTTTTGCCGGAAGGAGTTTCCGGGCGTGTGACCAATATTAAAGCCCAACCGGAAAATTCCGCGTTTTCATATCAAGCCGTTATCAATTCAAAATTACTGAATGATTTCCGTATCGGTCTGAATCGCGCCAACACGAGCATCAACGGCATTGCGCCGACCGTCAACGGGATTGATTTTTCGCTTTTCACGATCAATGTTTCCGGGACGACCGCCAATCTTCCGGGCAACACGATTGCCGGACAAGGCGCGAGCGCGGGTATTTCCGTTCCCGGCGGTCTGGTTCGCGCCAACAGCGCAACCAACGGACGCGGACAGCCGTATCAGCCTTATTCGCTGAGTTTTATTGACAATGTTTCCTACACGACCGGCAATCACAATTTCAAAGTCGGCACGGAAATCCGCCGTTTGAATCTGAAAACCGACCGTCTCGGCGGCACGACCTACACGTTTTCCAGTTTCAATAATTTCCTGGCGGGAACATTGCAGCAGATTCAGTATCTCGGCGATTTGAGCGCGACCAGCCCGTTTACGGGCGCAAGCGGTCAGCGCACGGGACGCGAAACTTTTTACATCGGTTACGGTCAGGACGAATGGAAAATTCGCCCGAATTTAACTTTCAGCTACGGCTTGCGCTACGAATATTATTCGCCGCTCAAAGAAAAAAATGACGCGCAGATTTATTTCAATATTGATAACGGAACTCTGCGTCCGGCAAACGGAAATCCGTATAAATCTTCCAAAAACAATTTCGGTCCGCGTGTCGCGCTGACTTATTCACCATTGGCAAACGGCGACGGATTTTTCGCCAAAAACACGATGGTGCTGCGCGGCGGTATCGGCATCTATTACGGTCCGGGACAAATCGAAGACCAAATCCAGCCGATTGAAAGCGACCGCGTTTCTTCGACGCTGACCGGCTCAACGACATCGGCGGCGGACGGTTCGCAGCTTTTCACGTTCCCGGCGAATACTTCGGCAATCGCGGCAAACTTCGCCGCCAATCCGAACAATCGCCTGTATCAGCCGCGAGCTTATTCCAACAATTACAAGATTCCCGAAAGAATCACTCAATACAGTTTTTCGTATCAGCAGCAATTGCCGTATAACCTTGTCAGCACCATCGGGTATGTCGGCAGCAAAGGAAGCAACCTGTTTCTACGAAGTGTCGCCAACCAGATTTTGCCGGGTAACGCAACGGTCAGCAATGCCGCCACTGCATTCCCGACCGGCGTAGGCGTTATTAATCGTGTCGCTGCCAACGGACAGGTCACGGGTGTGACGACCGTCCGCCAGTTCGATCTGTTAAATACTGCGGCAAGTTGTCCCGGTGTTTCGGCAACCAATCCGATTTGCCGTCCTTACGCGGAGATTGATTACAAAACGAGCGGCGGCAGAGATAAATACAACGCTTTGCAAACTTCGCTTTCACGTCGTGCAAGTTCGGGTTTGACGCTCAACGCGCAATATACGTTTTCAAGCAGCAGAGGTAACACTTCCGGTTCAAATGATGCGAGAACTTCGGCTGACCTGAATAATTTCGATGTAGATTACGGACGTAACAATTTCGACGTGCGTCACAGTTTTAACTTCAGCGCACTTTATGAATTGCCCGTCGGCAGAGGCAAAATGTTCGATTTCGGCAACGGAATCGCCAACTATCTGCTCGGCGACTTTCAAATCGGTGGCATCATCAACGCCCGCAGCGGTTTACCGCTTGAAGTTTTGATTACCCGTCCCGATGTGGTGATTCAATGCACAAATCCGGCAGCGGGTTGTAATGCCGGTGAAGTTCGCGCTCTGCCGGGAACAATCAGCCCGACAAGCCCGCTTCCGGTCGGATTTACGGCGGTTATCAATACGCCGGGCGGCGGCGCATCGCGTAGTGTTCGCCGACCGGATTTAATTCAAGGCGTTAATCCGTATCTGAATAATGATCGTAACATTCTGAATCCGGCAGCTTTTGCCGCGCCCGCGCCGGGAACTTACGGAAATTTACCGCGCAACTTCCTGAGCGGTCCGATTTCCCGTCAGTTCGATCTGACTTTAAGCAAAAAGTTTGCAGTCGGCGAACGCGCTAATATACAGTTCCGCACGGAAATCTTTAATTTGTTCAATACGGCAAATTTCGGCAATCCTTCGGCAACATTGGGCAATGTCACGGGAACCCTGCAACCGGGACAGCCATATACGCAGGCTCTCGCAGGCGGCGCATTTGGTCAGATTCGTCAAACCGTCGGGCGCACCGTCGGACTCGGCACGAATCGTCAGATTCAATTTGCGCTCAGACTGAACTTTTAAAACTGAAACCGGGAACATCCGCCCGCGCAAATGTTCCCGGTTGAAACCGTTTTCAGCTTGCCGATAAATTTCGATTATTGCATTGAACCGTCTGTTTCGGCAGGCGGTTTTTTTTCGCCTTCGTTCATTAATTTGGCGATAAAGAAAACATAATGCAGACCGGACGCGAGGGCGAAAAAAACGACGACGGCATAAATCGTCGGCAGATAGAATGTATAACCGGAAACGACCGAAATCATAATCAGCGTGACGGCGGCGACCTGCACGGTCGTCGAGATTTTGCCGAGCATTGACGGCTTGAAACCGCGAAATCCGGTCATCACATTGATCGCGCCGGCGATGGTGATAATCAAAATATCGCGCCCGATGACAAACGCCGTCACCCAGAAAGGCACGGGCAGATGGCGCGTCGGCGGCAGAATATTCGGCAGCGTCAGAATAATAAACGCCGTCGTCATCAGCAGTTTGTCGGCAATCGGATCAATGATTGTGCCGAGTTCGGATTCCTGATTGAACTTTCGCGCAATAAACCCGTCAAAACCGTCGGAAATACCCGCGATAAAAAATATGACCAACGCCCAGCCGCTCTCGCCGTAATACAAAAAACTGGCAAATACCGGAATCAACGCCATCCGCAAAAGCGTGAGAATATTCGGAATTGTGATGATATTTGAAGGCATCGGGTTTTTGAATTAAAAATTAAAAATTAAAAATTAAAAATTATGAATTAAAAATTAAAAACATTTTTAACTTGATTGCTTTGATTCCGCAATTTTTAATTCATAATTTTTAATTTTTAATTTATTTCCCGCTTTTCAGTTCGATCAGCGAAATCTCCGGCGGGCATTGATAGCGGACGGGCAAAACGACCGTGCCGATGCCGCGCGTGATGTAAATCTGTGTGTCTTTGCGCCGGTATAAACCTTCGGAAAGTTTGCGGCGCGGCAAAATTCTTTTTTCATCGTCGCGGATTTTAATCTGTCCGCCGTGCGTGTGTCCGCTCAAAACCAGATCAATTTCGTTCCGCGCCGCCTGCCGCAAAATAACCGGGTTGTGCGCCAATAATAACTTCATTTCGTCCGGGTAAGAACCGCGCAGAGCCGCCGGCAGATCAATCTGTCCGGCAGTGTGATCGTCAATCGCCGCCAGCCAGAACGATGCGCCGCGAGCCTCGAAACGAAAGCCTTCGTTGATTAAAACGCTAATGCCTTCGCCGCGTAAAAGATGCGTCACGAGTTCGGCGTTCGCCCAGTAATCGTGATTGCCGAGACAGGCAAAGGTGCCGAATTCCGATTTCAATTCGCCCAAAACCTCAGCGACCGGCGCGATATATTCGGTTTCGTGCGAAACATAATCGCCGGTCAAAATAAACAGATCCGGCTTCAGACGATTGGAAATTTTGACGGCGCGTTTGATGTGTTCGAGGCTGGTAAACGGGCTGTGATGAAAATCGGAAAGATGCACGATTCGCAGACCGTCGAGTTTTTTCGGCAGACGTTTGAGCGAAATTTTGACTTTTTCGAGCGACAAACTGCTCGCTTCATTAATCGCCAGACGCGCCGTTTTAGAAAAATTTCCCGCCAAATCACGCAGCGGCGTTTCCGAATGAACCACCGATTCGAATCGTTCGGACAATCGAATCTTTTTTGTTTCCGTTATCTTCATTGTTGTTCAGCTAAAGTTTTCAGACCGGACAAAAATCATAAGTCTTTACTCAAAAAACTGCAATCAACTTGGATGATACTTTGCCAACTGCCGATAGCTGTTGATTGATTATTTTCTGAAAAATGCTTGAACCTGCCAAAATCGCTGAAAGCGATTAATTTAATAGCGTCGGGTAAAATGGAGCGTGAGCGAAATGACACCCGCCAAAACTGACAACGTAATTTCGCTCGCTGAAAGTGAGCAACAAAATGCGCCGCTAATTCGACACTTTCAGCGTCGGAAGATTTGTCTGCAATTAACGTCGGGCGGCGCAACGCCTCTGCCCGACGCTATTAAATTCGTCGCTGTCAGCGACAGGAATCAAAGACTTCAAAATTTAAACAGATTTGAAACCGAAAATCATTCCCCGATTTTTCAATCCGGCTCCTGCTGCGTCAGGCAGTGCAGCGTTCCGAGTCCCCAAACGAGATCAACGGCGTGAATGCCGACGATTTTTCGCGCCGGGAAAAGTTCGGCTAAAATTCCGAGCGCGGTTCGGTCGTTTTCATCGTTAAATGTCGGCACTAAAACCGCTTCGTTGGCGATGTAAAAATTGGCGTAGGACGCGGGCAGACGCTGTTTATTAAAATAGAGCGGCGCAGGCATCGGCAAACGAACGATTGTCGGTTTGCTGCCGTTTTCGAGTTTAAAATCTTCCAATTGTTCGCGGTTTTCTTCCAAAATTTCGTGATTTGCGTCGTTTGAATTCTTTTCTTCGGCGAGAACGATTGTCTGTTTATCCGTAAATCGGCAGAAATCGTCAATGTGACCGTGCGTGTCGTCGCCGACGATGCCTTTGTTGAGCCAAAGTGTATTTGTCGCGCCTAAATTTTCTCTAAAAATCTGCTCATAATCTTTCCGTGAAAGTTGCGGGTTGCGCGTTTGAATTTGCGAATCGAGCAAACATTCTTCGGTCGTCATAATCGTTCCCGCGCCGTTCAAATCAATCGCGCCGCCTTCTAAGACGACTTCTTTTTTATTGTATTCGACGTGAAAAATTTGGCGGTTTGCACGTTTGGCAAACTCAATCGCAACCTGATTATCCAATTGCCAATCGTCATATTTCGCCCACGCATTAAACTTAAATTTGATAACCGCAGTTTCACTTGTCGCGCCATTTTTAACGAACATCGGACCGGAATCGCGCATCCAGCCGCGATTGTGCGGTATTTGGTGAAACTCGATTTTCGTAAAATCCGCGCCGACTTTAGTTAAAATTTGCCGCGCTTTCGCTTCGTGGTTCGCGTCCTGCACGAGAATCGCCACCGTTTCTCCCGCCGCAATTAATTTGCGCGTAATCTCGCCGTAAACCCAATGAATCGCCGCAATTTTGCCCGGAAAATCGCTCGTGTTGTAACACCAGCCGATCCAAGTCGCGCGATGTTTTTCCCATTCGGCGGGAAATTTGAAATTTTCTTCAAGCGGAGTTCGTTTCATCAGATTTTTCACCACAGAGGCACAGAGAACACGGAGATTTTAAAAGCAGTTTGTTAGTAAATTTAAGTTTAAGGTTCTTTGTTGCGGAAACAAATATTCTGTTGATTTTTGATAACTCTGTGTCCTCTGTGCCTCTGTGGTGCAATTTTCCTAATCAATAAATCTTTTCTGCAAATCGCCGTAATTTTCGATACGTCTATCACGCAAAAACTGCCAATTTCTCCGCACGTCTTCCATTCGGGCGCGGTCAATTTCGGCGATTAAAACTTCTTCTTGGTCATCGCTTGCCTGCGCGATGACGACACCGAACGGGTCGGCGATAAAGCTGTGTCCCCAAAATTGGATGCCGTCCGTTCCTTCGTTAAAAACTTCGTGTCCGACGCGGTTGGCGGCGGCGACAAACACGCCGTTGGCAATCGCGTGCGAACGCTGAATCGTCTGCCACGCGTCCTGCTGCGACGCGCCGACTTCCGCTTTCTCAAACGGATGCCAGCCGATTGCCGTCGGATAAAACAGTATTTCCGCGCCTTGCAGTGCGGTCAATCTCGCGCCTTCGGGAAACCATTGATCCCAGCAAATCAGCGTCCCGATTTTAGCGTGAGGCGTGTCGAACGCTTTAAAACCCAAATCTCCCGGCGTGAAATAAAATTTTTCGTAATAAGCCGGATCGTCCGGAATGTGCATCTTGCGATAAACGCCGCCGATTTCGCCGCTTTCATTCATCACGGCAAGCGAATTATGGTGAATCCGCCCGCCGCGCCGCTCAAAAATCGGTGCGATTACCGTAATTTCCAATTCCTTCGAGATTTTCCCCAAAAACTGCGTTGAATCGCCGTCAAGCGGTTCAGCCAAATCAAACAAATCAACATCTTCGCGCTGACAAAAATACTGCGACCGGAACATCTCCGGCAGACAAACAATGTTCGCGCCTTTGCCCGCCGCTTCGCGCACGAATTCGCCCGCGCGTCTGAGATTTTCGTCAACATCCGAAGACATCGCCATCTGCACCAAACCGATTGTAAATTTATCGCTTTTACTCATATTTTTAGAATACGAAAAACCCGGCGTTATTGCCAGAACCTAATAAATTTTCAGGCAAACTTATTTATAACCAAAAACAATTACGAACTTTGTAAGAACCATTCGACGAATTTCGGGATTCCCTGTTCGATTTTCGTGGTCGGATTATAATTCAATAATTCACGCGCTTTCGAGATGTCGGCAAAGGTAATCGGAACATCGCCGGATTGCAGTTCGTGCTGTTCGATGATCGCTTTTTTTCCCAAACTAATTTCTAAAAGTTCGATTAATTGTTTTAACTCGATGGTTTGCGATTCGCCCAGATTGAATATTTCGTAACCGGATTTTTCATATTCGATTGCCGCCGTCACACCTTGGATAATGTCTTGAACGAAGGTGTAATCGCGGCGCGTCGTGCCGTCGCCGAACATTTGAATCGGTTTGTTGGCGGAAATTAATTTGGCAAATTTGTGAATCGCCAAATCGGGACGCTGACGTGCGCCGTAAACGGTGAAAAATCTGAGACAAACGCAGCGAATGTCGTAGAGATGCGAATATGTGTGACAGAATAGTTCGCCCGCCGCTTTGGTCGCGGCATATGGCGAAATCGGGTTTTGAATTTTGTCGTCTTCGGCGAACGGAATTTTCTCGTTTTCGCCGTAAACCGAACTCGATGAACCGAACACGAATTGTTTGACGTGAGATTTTTTCGCCGCTTCGAGCAGATTGAGAGTGCCGTTAATGTTGACTTCCGCGTAGAGTTTCGGGTTTTCCAGCGACGGACGAACGCCAGCCATCGCCGCTAAATGGACGACCGCATCAAAATCGTTTTCAGCAAATATTTTTTCAATTGATTCGGCATCGCGGATGTCGTTTTCGTAGAGTTTGAAATGAGGATTTTCGGCAAATTCCGCAATATTGGCGCGTTTGACTGACGGGGCATAGAAATCGTTAAAATTATCAATGACGCTGACACGGCGCGAACCTTCGGCGAGCAGTTTTTCGACGAGATGCGAACCGATAAAACCGGCTCCGCCTGTAATTAGAATATGTTTCTTCACGGCTCAAATTTAAATGCTGACGGACTATTCGGAAATAAAAAAGGTAGCATAAAATTTATATTTTCCGCAAAATCGCCGAAAGCGGATAAAAAAGAGAAGCAAAAAGAATTGATAGCCGCAAAAAGACGCAAAAGACGCAAAAATGAAAATCAAAAAATAAAAGATAAAATTCGAGACAATTCTTAATTTTATCCTTCATCCTTCATCCTTTTATTTGCGCTCTTGCTGACGCGCGGACTTCTGCCTTTTGAGCGCACATTAATTTAAAAATCGTTGCTTGGAATAAAATCGGTGGAGAATTTCTTCCAAAAATCCTTCGTAGGTGAAAGTCTGCAAATCATAGTTGGGTTTGAGTTTATACATCAGCGGCAGAGCGACGCGCCACGCCATCCAGAGACGCTGGCGGTCGGTTAAATCCCAGCGGCGGCGCAGGAAAGATTCGACGACTTCGATTTCCGATTCGGTCAGTAAAGCAATGTCCGCCTGCACTTCGATTTTAGCCTGGACGCGCCGGAAAGCCGCGTCGCTGATTTGATTGGAAAAGGTTTCGGCAAAGGTCGGGGCTTCGTCGGCGCGTTCGCGGATAACGACCGTGCCGGCAAATACATCGCCGACGCGCTGATCGCGGCTGCTCATAAAAATCACGATCAGCCCAATAGAATAAACCGGCAAAACTAATCCCGGAACGGCATCGAAAATCCGCAAAAGATTCCGCGCAATCGCTTCCCAGAGCGTCACCGGACGACCGTCTTCACGAATCACGCGCAATTTTAACAGTCTTTTTCCCGGTGTTTGCCCGTTCCAGAGCCATTCAAAAAGTATGAAATACCCTGAAAACAGCAGAAATAAAATCAAAATCAACAGCGCAATCGTCCATTTCGGCATTTCGCTGAATAACTGCGACGGCGATTCTCCGCCGCCGTTTGAAGTGCTGTATCCCGTCAAACTCAAAAACGCCCAAGCGACGAGAATGATCGTTAAATACTGAATAAAATGATCAATCGCTACGGCTAAAAACCGATTGCCGATGGACGCGAGCGCAAATTCGAGCGACACGCGTTCCGGCGTTTCGATAATCAAAGTTTCTTCGGTGGCAATTAAAGTTTGAGACATAGAAGAGAAATGGAAAATGGAAAATGGAAAATGGAAAATTTAAGAACCGACAAACTTGAAACTTGAATCTTAAAACCTGAAACCTGAAACCTGAAACCTGAAACTTGAATCTATTTTCCTTTCAATCGCCGAATTTGTAAAACGATTTTTGTGCTTGTCATAATCGGCAAGCGTTTTTATACTTGTAAGACGGCGATTTTATTGCCGACGAGCGAATTTTGCGATTCGCGGTTTATTTGACGGGAGAAAAAAATTGCAGCCGAAAGTTCATCAGGGACGACTAAATGCCGAAGGTTTTCGCTTTGCGATTGTCGCATCGCGCTGGAACGATTTTCTGACATCCAAGTTGGTCGAAGGCGCGTTGGACGCGCTCGAAAGGCTCGGCGCGGACGAAAATGCCGTCGAAGTTTTTAAAGTTCCGGGTTCTTACGAGTTGCCTTTGACGGCGTTGAAGGCGGCGGAAAGCGGCAGATTTGATGCGGTGATCGGCATCGGCACGGTCATTCGCGGTGAAACGCCGCATTTCGATTTTGTTGCGGGCGAAGCCGCCAAAGGTTTGGGACAGGCGGCGATGAAAACCGGCATCCCGGTTTTATTTGCGGTGGTGACGACCGACACGCTCGAACAGGCGATCAACCGCGCCGGTGTCAAAGCCGGCAATAAAGGTTTTGAAGCCGCGCTGTCAGCGGTCGAAATCGTTAATTTATATAAGGAAATGGACGGCGGAGAGAAAACTTCCAAATCGAAGGAAAAAGTTTTTCCGCACGTCGTTTGATAAGCGGTAATTATATGGGAACACGGCGTAAAGCTCGTGAATGCGCGTTGCAGATGTTATTTGCGGCTGATGTTGCGAAAACTTCCGGCAATGTTTTGACAAGCAATTTTTGGAGTCAACTGAGCGATGAAACGATGGATCAGAAATCTCAGGATTTCGCCGATAATCTCGTTCTGGGAACTCTCCGCGAATTGAAAACGATTGACGACCGCATCCGCACACGCGCCGAACACTGGCGCATCGAACGAATGGCGATTGTTGACCGCAATGTTTTGCGGCTTGCCGTTTACGAATTTCTCTACGAGGAAACGCCGCACACGGTCGTCATCAACGAAGCTCTCGAAGTCGCGCGGACGTTTTCAACTTTTGAAGCGACGCAGTTTATCAACGGCATTTTAGACGCGATCAAACACGATCTCGAAAAAGCGGGCAAAGACGCGCCCGATTCCAACCAAAAAATTCAGACTTCATCAAATTAGATTCGTTCTTCTAAAAAACCGATGGACGACTTTCGCCGGACATTTCTCGCCGATTCAATTAAAAATCTCGAAGTTCTGCGGGAAAACCTGAACGACAATCCGGCTGAAAACCGCCGTCAGGCTTTTCGCACGATTCATACCGTCAAAGGCGGTTTACAGACGTTCGGCTGGCAGAATGCCGCGCGTTTTGCCGCTCAAATCGAAGATATTCTTTCCGTTGACAGCGACTTTCCCGACCGTAATTTATTGATCGAAAGCATCGCGCAACTCGGCGAAATGATGCGTTCGGACGAAACCGAACTGTCCGCCGAACTGCTCGCCAAACTTCACGCCGCGCAGCCGAAAAAAATCGAATACAAAGTTGCCGTCACGCGCATTCCGTCCGGAACATATAAAAAACTCTCGCCTTCGGAACAAAAAACGATGCGTTCCGCCGTCAGTCAGGAAAAAAATATCTTCAGCGCGGAGGTCGCTTTCAAAACGGCGACGTTTGCCGCCGATTATCGAAATCTGCGGCAGATTCTCGAACAGAAAAGCGAAATTATTGCCGCACTGCCAAGCGAAAAATTTCGTGACGCAGGCGAAATCGGTTTTCAAATTTTTCTCGCCGCCGCCGCAAACATCGAAGAACTGCAAAAATTGACCGAAAATTTATCTAACAAAATTATCTTGCGGGATTATTTGAGAACCGCCAAAAACGATTGGCTGGAAATGCTTACAAGTCTGGAAAGCTACGGCGAAAATATCGCTTCGGCAGCGCGTAAAAAAATAAATTTTTCAATTTTTTCGAGCGAACACGAAGTTTCCGGCGCATCTGTCAAAAACTTTTTCGACATTCTTATTCATCTGATTCGCAACGCGGTTGATCACGCCGTCGTGAAAACGGGAAACATCGAAATTCAGATCACGAAAAAAGCTGATGGCTGGCACATCTCTTTTGCCGACGACGGCAGAGGCGTTGATTTAGAAAAACTTCGCGCCCGTGCGATTGAAAAAAAACTGATTTCCGCCGCAGACATTTTGGACGAACGGCAAACGCTCGAACTGATTTTTGCGTCTGAACTCTCGACCGCCGAACAGGTGACGGAAACTTCCGGTCGCGGTGTCGGTCTCGATGCGGTCAAAAATACGGTCGAAAAACTGAACGGTGAAATTTCCGTTACAACGGGCGAATCAGGCACGACTTTCAAGATTTTTCTGCCCAACGAATGCTAACTAAAAAACGTCATCACGCGACATCGCCAAATTATTCAAAGAGAAAATCTTTTGAAATGTTTGTGCGTTTGCGTCCGGCGATTTTGATTTTTGTTTTCTCCTGCGCCGTTTTCGCGCAAAAATTCCCCGACAAAATTCGCGGTTATAAAGTTTACGAAACCAAAATTTCCGTGACGAATCAAAGTTCGAGTCAAAGGCGCGAAAAAGATTCGGAAGCCTTTGCGCGGTTAGATGAACCGCAGTTGGTTGAAACTTCGCTGTCGGGTTTAACCTTTGAAATTGCGGCGGAAATCGAACCTTTGGATTATCGCGGTAAAGTTGATTTTTTGACGTTTCACGATTTTAAGGTTAATGGTTTGAGCGTCGAAATAGATGAATATGACAAGCCGTTTGAAATCAAAAAAAATCAATCGGTCAAACTGCCTTCGCCGGTCAAAATATTTATCGGAAGCGGACAGATTCTCAAAGGTGCGTTTGCCGAATGGCGCGATTCAAAAGAAGATTGGGCGGTGACGGGAACGGTTTTCGTCTTCGGACACTTCAAAAAATGGGGTTTGAGCGTCAAGCGAGTCGTGCCGGTTGCGGTCAAGGTCAAAATTAAAAATCCGCTCGCAAAAAAATGATGGCTGCCGGACTGATTCATTCATTCTGACCAAAATATTGATCCCGGTTCAATCAATCTGACCGATCAAACCTCTCTCTAAAAAGTTTCACAATTTACATAAATCTTTCATTTACAACTATTTAATTACTAATTCCCCGATTGGCACAATGGTTGCGATATACCAAGTGTCCGTATTGTAGATGATTTGTCCAATTTTGGAGATTCATAAAATGAAACTAACTACCCCGAAACAATTTTTCAGTTCCCTCGCAATGAGTGCGCTTTGCCTGCCGGTATTTACTTTCGGCATCAACGCTCAGATTTTTTCAAGAACTAATCTCAAACAAAAACATATTGCAGTTAAAGATGTAAACAATATTCCGACGGCAAAGTATAAAATTGCGCCCGATCTCGAAGAAAAAACGAACAGTTTGATGTATGGTCGGCAGTCGGACGGCACGCAGAAAGTCATTATCCAGCTAAAATCCGAAACGCCGCTTAATGAAATGCCCGGCAGTGATTTGAGCGCGGGCGATCAAAAACAAATGTT
Source organism: Pyrinomonadaceae bacterium (assembly GCA_965247235.1). GTDB lineage: Bacteria > Acidobacteriota > Blastocatellia > Pyrinomonadales > Pyrinomonadaceae. The sequence goes on along the minus strand of OZ252004.1, from coordinate 2,292,441 downwards.
CGCCCGCGAAGTCGGCGGCAACAAAACCAAATCCGCATCGCTCGCCGGCGATCTGCCGCGTCTGGCGGGAAAGTTCAAAAAATCATTTTATAATCTCGGTTTAGTCAGCGCGGAACTGCCGCTCTCGAAAATTCAGGAATTATCGCAAAACGAAAACGTCGCCTACATTTCGCCCGACCGCGAAGTCAATTCAAACGGACACATCGCCAACACGCTCGGTTGGTATAATCCGGGCGTTAACGACGGCGGCGACAATGATCCGAATACTTGGACAGTCGGCGGCTACGGAACGATTGCCGTTATTGACAGCGGCATTGACACCAACACAAATTTGCTGCATTACAACAACTCCGGCGGCGCAAGCAAAATCGTTTACAGCAAAGATTTTACCGGACAAAACATCACCGGCGATCCGTATGGACACGGAACGCACGTCGCTTCGCTGTTTGCCGGCGATTGGGTTTACAACAATAATAGTTACGAAGGCATTGCCGACGGCGCGAATATTCTTAATTTGCGGGTTTTGAACGGCACGGGAACAGGCGCAGTCAGCAATTTGATCGCCGCGCTCGATTGGACGGTTGCCAACAAATCCGCCTACAACATCCGCGTTATCAATATGAGTTTGGGAACGGCGGCGAAAGATTCTTATAAAAACGATCCGCTGTGTCTGGCGGCACGCCGCGCGGTTAATGCCGGAATCGTCGTCGTCGTCTCCGCCGGCAACAACGGCAAAGATTCACAGAACAATGTTCAATACGGGAGTATCGGTTCGCCGGGAATCGAACCGTCGGTGATTACGGTCGGTGCGGCGAATACTTTCGGCACGGATTATCGTTCGGACGATCAGGTTGCCACCTACAGTTCACGCGGTCCGACGCGCGGTTACGTCACTTTAACAAACGGCGCGAGAAAATACGACAATTTGATGAAGCCCGATTTAATCGCCCCGGGCAATAAACTAATCGGCTCACGCGCCTATTATAACGGCACGGAAAATTACCTTTCCCGCAACAATCCGTCTCTGCGAACCGGCAGCACGGCGACTGCCAAAGATCAGGTAATGTATTTGTCGGGAACTTCAATGGCGGCTCCGCTCGTCGCGGGCGCGGCGTTGGATTTGATTCAGGTTAATCCGAACCTGACACCTAATTTGATTAAAGCGATTTTGATGTATTCGGCGCAGCCTCTAAAGAATTTCAACACCTTGGAACAAGGCGCGGGCGAATTAAATATGGACGGCGCAGTGAGAATTTCAAGATTGATCAATGCGACAATGCCGACGACAAATGGCGCACTACTGTTAAAAACATCTCTGCCGTCATCGCAGACGAGTGTGATCTACGGTCAAACCGTCAATTGGGGTAAAGGTGTCCTGACCAATTTCGGTTTTCTCTACGGCAACGATCTGATGAACAAATGGCAGGGAATGTATGCTAACGGCGTTCTCCTTTCCGACGGAACTCCATTTTCGGGCAGCACAATTTCAAAATCAACAACTATGACCACACCTTCACTAAATCTTTATCAAGGCGCGATTAACAACAACGGCGTATTAGTTTCTGACGGCACTAACTGGATAACTTCCAACGCGATGGGCGGCAGTCCTTCGCCCACTTACAACGCGCAGGGCGTGTTGGTTTCAGACGGTGTGCTGGTATCCGACGGCGTGTTGGTATCCGACGGCGTTCTCGTCAGCGACGGCACGGCAAATTCGGTTCTCGGCGATAATACCGCCTGTATGACACCTGCGCCGTAAAAAGTCGGACAATCACTTCACACAATTTTCGCAGAACAAAAAGGTCGGACTTTCGGGTCTGATCTTTTTTTGTTTCTGAAATTATTTGTCTCACTTATATTTTGTCTTCATTTGCGCTAAAATTATTGTTTACACCTGAATTGTAAAAAAGAGGTTATAAAAAGTGAGCGAACAGATGACAAATGTATCGGAATATATTGCGGAAAATTTCGGCGCGAATGCCAGTTATGTCGAAGGTTTGTTAAGCCGTTATCAAGCGGACGCGAATTCGGTTGACGAATCGTGGCGGACGTTTTTCGGCGAAATGCTGAATGGTAACAGTCAGGTTTCAGGTTCCAAGTCTCAGGTTTCAGGTTCTCCTATGCCGATGACTTCGGCGGAAACGACGGCAGCCGCGCCGATAGTTGAACCCGTGAAAGCCGAAATTGTGAAGGCTGCGCCGACTGTGGCAATCGGCGCAGGCACGGAAGTTAAAGCGTTGACAGGCGCGGCAAAGAAGATTGTCGAGAATATGGAAAATTCGCTGTCCGTGCCGACGGCGACGACTTTTCGCAATTTGCCGGTCAAGGTTCTGGAAGAAAACCGCAAGATTATCAACGAACATCTGCAAGCGTCGGGACGCGGCAAAGTTTCGTTCACGCACCTGATCGCGTGGGCGATTATCAAGGCGGCGAAAGCATATCCCGCGCTTAATAACGGTTACGGTTTAATTGACGGCAAACCTTCGCGGCTTGAAAACGAGTCAATTAACTTGGGCATTGCGATTGATATTCAAAAGAAAGACGGCTCGCGCAATCTGCTCGTGCCGAATATCAAAGGCTGCGAAAAAATGAATTTCGCCGAGTTTTTCGCCGCTTACAACGAAACCGTTAAAAAAGCGCGTGACGGCAAACTCGAAATCGCCGATTTTCAAGGCACGACGATTTCGCTGACGAATCCGGGAACAATCGGCACGGTCGCCTCGAATCCGCGCCTGATGGCGGGACAATCGGCGATTATTGCGACGGGCGCGATTGAATATCCGGCGGAATATCAGGCGATGACCGCCGGCGCACTTTCTTCACTCGGCATCAGCAAAATTATCACGCTGACTTCGACCTACGATCACCGCGTGATTCAAGGCGCGGAAAGCGGTCTGTTTCTCGCAAAAATCCACGAATTCATCACCGGCAAGCACGAATTTTACGATGAAATCTTTAAATCTTTAGAAATAAATTATCCGCCGATGCGTTGGGCGCAGGATTATAATCCGTCGCTTTTCGGCTCTGACCGCGCCAGCGAATTGGCTGAAAAACAGGCGAATGTTTTGCAGCTTATCAACGCTTACCGCATTCGCGGACATCTGCTTGCCGACATTGATCCGCTCAATATGACTTCGCATCACGCGGCGGAATTAGACCTCGAAAATTTCGGTTTGACGATTTGGGATTTGGACAGAGAATTTATTACGGGCGGCTTGCACGGCGAAAAAACTGCGACTTTGCGGCGTATTTTGGAGATTTTACGCAAAGCCTACTGCGGAAAAGTCGGCATCGAATACCGCCACATTCAGAAAAAAGAGGAAAAAGAATGGATTCGCAACCAAGTCCGCGAACAATTTGTTGACACCGCGCCGCTTTCGACTGACATTAAAAAGGCTCTGCTGATTAAACTGATCGAAGCGGAACAATTCGAGCAGTTTATTCATAAAAAATATCTCGGACAAAAGCGTTTTTCGCTCGAAGGTTGCGAAACGATTATTCCGATGCTCGACCAACTCGTCGAAAACGCTTCGGAAAAAGGTGTCGAAGAAATTTTTATGGGAATGGCGCATCGCGGTCGTTTGAACGTGCTTTCAAATATTATTGATTACACGATGGCGGAGCGCATTTTCACGATTTTCGAGGGAACTTCGCACCCGTCGTTTCCGGCGGACGAAGGCGATGTCAAATATCATCAGGGCGCAATCGGAACGCGCACGACGAAGGGCGGAAATGATGTCAAAATTATTTTGTCGTCGAATCCGTCGCATCTCGAATTCGTTGATCCGGTCGTCGAAGGAATGGCGCGAGCCAGACAGGACGAACTGCTCAAAGGCGACGAAGCCGACGCTTCGTGGCGCGATGCCGTTAACGACCGCGTTTTGCCCGTTTTGCTGCACGGCGACGCGGCTTTTGCGGGACAGGGAATCGTGATGGAAACCTTGCAATTGGCAAATCTGCGCGGTTATCGAACGGGCGGCACGATTCATATCGTCATCAATAATCAGATCGGTTTTACGACTTCGCCCGAAGCCTCGCGTTCGTCAATCTACTCGACCGACGCGGCGCAGATCACGCAAACACCGATTTTTCACATCAACGGCGACGATCCCGAAGCCGCGTTTCGCGTCGTTCAAATCGCGCTCAACTATCGTCAGGAATTCAACAAAGACGTGGTTTTGGATGTCGTCGGTTTCCGCCGTCTCGGTCATAACGAAGGCGACGAACCGAGCTACACGCAGCCGGTAATGTATGCCCGCGTCAAGGCGCATCCGGGAACGCGACACCTTTACGCGCAGCAATTGATTCGTGAAACAATCATTTCCGAAGAAGATTTGAACGCGATGACGAGCGAAGTCGTCGCCAAATACGAAGGCATTCTGACACGCGCCAAAGAAATTGCGACCGAAAACCCGAAACGCGCCACACTTCCGCCGAATATTGGCGAAGAAGACGGCTCGAAATTGTTGGAAACGCCGATTTCAGAGCAAACTTTGCAGACGATTTCGGAAAAAATCTCGCTCGTGCCGGAAAATTTTCACATCAATCCGAAAATGGTCGGGCAGCTTGCCAGACGCGCGAAAATGGGCGCGGGCGAAGTGCCGATGGATTGGGGATTTGCCGAAGCGATTTCGTTCGGTTCGCTCGTGACGGAAGGCAGACGAGTTCGCCTCAGCGGTCAGGATTCGGGACGCGGGACATTTTCGCAGCGACACGCGCTGATGTATGACACGATCAACGGCGCGATGTGGTCGCCGCTCGGCGAAATGCGTTCGGAGGAAAATCCGCTCGCGCGTTTTCAGGTTTTCGACAGTTCGCTTTCGGAAAACGCCGTCCTCGGTTTTGAATACGGCTATTCATTCAATTCACCCGATACGCTCGTCATTTGGGAAGCGCAGTTCGGCGATTTTTCCAACGGCGCACAGGTCATTATTGACCAATATATTTCTGCGTCGGAAGATAAATGGCAGCAAAAATGCCGATTGGTAATGTTATTGCCGCACGGCTACGAAGGTCAGGGACCCGAACATTCGTCGGCGCGATTGGAGCGATATTTACAGCTTTGCGCGGAAAATAATTTGCAGGTTTGCTACCCGACGACTCCGGCGCAGTATTTTCATCTTCTGAGAAGACAGGTCAAACAGAAAACTGTTCGTCCGTTAATCGTGATGACTCCAAAGAGTTTGTTAAGGCTTCCGGCGGCGAGTTCGACGGTTGGGGAATTGACAAACGGCGGATTTCAGCCTGTGATTGACGACGCGAAAATCTCCGATAAATCTAAGGTCAAACGCATCGTCGTCTGTTCGGGCAAGGTCTTTTATGATCTCGACGCGGGACGCACCGACGCGCACGACGACCGCGTGGCAATCGTCCGTTTGGAACAATTTTATCCGTTCCCGAAGGCGAAATTGCAGGAAGTTTTCGCATCTTACCCGAACGCGACACAGATTTTCTGGACGCAGGAAGAACCGCAAAATATGGGCGGCTGGACATTCGTTGAAAGCCGTCTGCGAAGCATCAAAGGCGATTTGAGTTTGCGCTACGTCGGACGCGACGCATCGGCTTCACCCGCAACGGGAAGCTACGCGATTCACAACTTAGAGCAGGAAAAAATTGTCAACGATTCGCTGATCGAAGAATCTGAAGAGATTTCAGCGGCAAGCACGGCAGAGGTCGCCGCTAAACTCGCCCCGGCGGATTCGTAAAATCCGTCAGAAACTTTCAAATTTAAGCGCGGAGTATTTTATCGAATACTCCGCGCTTTTACGATAGGAGCGCGGACATTCCTGTCCGCCGCGCATCGGAGCGAAGCGAACGGTGCGCCGCCTCAGCCATCGGGACTTTTCGCTTAGCTTACGCAAACTTCGCTTCGCTGGTTTGGCGGACAGGAATGTCCGCGCTCCGGTTAAAAATTCAAAAAAAGTCAGGAAACTTTAAAGGATTTTCGCCGATAACTGTTAATGAAAAGACTCTTTAGCATTTGGAGTAGGAATAATGGGAAGCACGAAAATCAACTCAAACCTCGATCTTTTGACGATGCGCGGCAGCGAAACTAATCGAGCGTCCGGTTTGACCACGCCGCTTTTTCAGCCTAACAAACCGAAAAACACGGAATTGCCCGCACCTTTTTCAGCCGCCGAAAAACGCGGTTTCGACAGTTCCGCGCTGCTCAAATTCAGACTGCAAAATGCCGTCCAAACGAATCAAACGGCGCAGACCGGAAACGCAGACCGCGTTTTCAAAACGACGGGCGGCGAATGGCGCGGTAAAAATGCGGGCGAACCGGAATTTTATCAAACCGGCGCGGATGTTTCCGGCACGACGCTCTTTGACAAACAGTTTTATCAAAACGCCGACGGCAAATGGATCGAACTGAACGCGGGCGGCAGGCTGTGTGATTTACCGGCAAATAAAAATCAGCCGCGTCCCGCCAACGTCCCCGAATTTGACTGGCAGGGCTGGCGCGAAGTTTCGCCGACGGAGATTCCCGCCGATTATTCAGCCGCCGGCAAAACCGTCGCGTTTGCCGACACGAGGCTCGCCGCCGATCAAAAATGCGCGTTCAAACGCTATCTGGTTGACCAAAATTTAACCGGCGATTGGGACGAAGTTTTGGGCGAACGGCTGATTGACGGCGCGATGCAGAAAGGCGCGAAAATAGAAACCGTTTCAACCGGCACGACCGACGCGAACGGCAAAACGGTTTTCGAGGTCAAACTAGACGAAAAATCGCTGGCTATTCTGCGCGGCGAAATCAAAGATTACAAACAAGCTCTCGAACGCGGAGGCAAGGCGCAGACAGCAGGCACACAGGAAGCGAACAAAGATGTCGCCGATATGGGCGGAGCAATTTACGAAACTGCCAGAAAAGCCGCCGAAAACATCATTAACTCAGTCCCCGACGCGCTCAACACGGTTTTTCAAACCGATCCGTCGTGTAAAGACAAATCAATTCCGAGTTTCGGGCGGGTAAAATTAGGCACACCGTTTGATAAGGCTTGCGGGCAAACAAAAAACACACCGAGCGATCTGTTCCCGACGCTTGACACCTCAGCCGTCAAATACGATTTTCGCTCCGAATGGATGCGCCGCGACATCAACGGCAGAGTTGACGGCAAAGGGATTAAGCAAGGCGAAGCGACGACCTCAACGGCAGGCGTGATCGCGCCGTTTGTGATTGGCAAGGTTATTTCTCCGGTAGAATCACCCAAGAGTTTAAAGGATTTAGGCGGCTTGCCGGTAGTTGAAACCACAACTGCAACAGTTGAAAACGCCGCGCAAACGGTTGCAAAGGCTGGCAGATTGGAAGTTGAAAAAGGCAGAACCTTGTCAACATCGGAAAGAGCCTTTGCCGACAAAATGGTTGGAGAAGGAAAAGTCGTCAAGGCACCGAAAGAGGTAAATATCGAAGGAGTCAAAAATCCCGATTTCAATATTGACGGTGAAGTTGTCGAGTTCAAATACGTTTCCGATCTGAAAGGCACGAACGCCGATAAACTTTCGGGCGGTTTGTCGAGAAGAATTTTAGATGGCAAAAGTCAAGCATCAAAAGTAACGATTAATGTTGAAAATCAGCCGGGAATGACAGAAGAAATTGCCAAACGCGCTGTAGATAGAGCTTATGGAGCTTTGAAAACTCAAAACAATGTGAATTTCAAGGAAGTTAGAATCTTCGGAAAAGATTTCGATTTTACAATTCCTTTTAGAAAATAATATATGGACAAACAAAACATAACGGAAGAAATAGAATCAAGAATCAAGACAGATATTAAAGCATTGGGGGGGAATCTCCCCGAAAGATATTCTATTGCCTGGCATGGGTATTTAGCCGCACTGCTTGAATGGCAAATCATTGAAATACCACAATACGATAAGCTATTTGACATTCTTCCTAATATTGATGATCCGAATCCAATAACAACAATCTTTAGCGGACGTGATGATGACTAAAGTTAAAAGCTAGTTTCTATTCGGATGATAAATCTCGATTTATTGGGCGCGAAGTTCGATTTTCGTTCGGAATGGATGCGCCGCGACATCAACGGTAAAATTGACGGCGAGGGCATCAAAATGGGCGATGCAACGACCACGACGGCAAGCGTGATCGCGCCGTTTGTGATTGGCAAGGTCATCTCGCCTGTTGAAGCACCGCAAAGTTTAAAAACACTTGGCGGTTTACCGGAAGCAGAATTAAGTATTGTGATGAAAGGTAATAGCACCAAGCCTTCACTTATTCCTGACGAATCCAGAATGCCGCAGGGTGTTCCTGAAAAAGTTCCGAATAAAGGAAGTATAGATTCTATTCGCGGAATGAATAAACAAGAAGAAACTGCAAATTTGTTGGCAAAGAAAGGATATAATGTTGAATTACAGCCAAAAATTACAGCCGAAGATATAGTTAGAGAGCCATCATTAGTCTCTGGGAAAAATCCAGATTTTCGGGTGGAAGGAAAAATCTTTGATAATCTAGCTATTAAAGAAAATCCGCTTTCTAATCCAAAAAATCTTTCGATGAATACGAGAACCAGTATTGCTAAGAAAATTGGTGGGGGGCAGACTACCCGGATAGTGCTAAACTTGGACGAAAGTAAACTGTCTCTGCAAGACTTCAAACAAGTTTTGTTAGATAACCCGATTAAAGAGTTAAAAGAAATTATTGTGGTAAAGAAGGGAGAAATTATACATTTTTTCCCTTTTAATTAGGAATACAGAATGGCTATTACTTATAACTATGAGATAGAAACAGATCTTTCACCAAAACAATTACTAGAAATTGGTGCGGAGGTCTGTGATGCTAAAATTGATAACGGAAAACCCTTAAATTTTAGAATTACTGGTGTATTTGCAACTAGTATAAAAACAAAAGATATTGACTTAGGTGATTATGGTAAGAATAAATATATTCAAGGATATGGATTTTTGCCTGACATAACTTTAACTTTTGAGCAATATTTATACGAAGATGCTGAATTATCACAACAAAAAATAGCCAAGTTAGTTATCGCCCTATTCAAACAAACCAAAGGCAAAGCTATATTTTTATTCGATTATGATAAAACCATTGCTCAACGATTAAATGGAGATATAATCGAAATTCATATTGAGGGCGATGGCAATCATCCTGACTATTATGATTGGCTAGTTAAAGAATGTGACAAAGTTGGACTCAAATACAAGCGAGATTTTCTGACTTCACCACTACAAATGTAGATTAAACAAAACTACCTAAAAGAAGCCAAAACGATATTTAAGACATCAGCCGTCAAATACGATTTCCGCTCCGAATGGATGCGCCGCGACATTAACGGCAAGGTTGACGGCAAAAGCATCAAAATGGGCGACACAACCACGACGATTGCCGGAACGATTGCGCCGATTGTCATTGGCAAAGTCTTTGCAAATTATAAATTGCAGGCAAAAATATATGTGTGTTCGATAATTTTAACCGAACACGCATTTTTATTTAAGACGATTTTTATCTGTTGTCGCTATTGTCAAGAACTATTAAATTCATCCATTCCGTGGCATTAGTGATCGAATACGGATGCAACTGTCGGTTGAGTGAGCGGCGTTTACGCCGAAAATATAATCTTTATTTTTTCTCGAACCGATTGCCGCAATCAAAGCATTTTTAATTATCGCTGACAAACGCCGGTCATTAATAATTTTCAGACACAATTTCGACTATTGCCTGCATCAAAGGAAACGGTTAAAATTAACCCGCACTCTTCAAATCCAAAATTATAAAAACGGTTTTTTCGACGGACACCAATATTGTTTTTTGAATGAATATTATGATTAATAAAATACCGGAATTGATTATTATTATTGCGCTTTGCGTCGTTCTTAATGCCTGCCAAAAATTGCAGTCGGTCGAGGCGCAAAATACCCGCGAACGGACAGCGCAAAACGATTCATCGCAAACGCCGTTCGGCAAATCGAACAATAACGAACCGATCACGATTGCCGCCGTCGGCGATATTATGATCGGTTCGACTTCGATTAACGACACTTTTCTGCCACCGAACGACGGGCGCGAGATGTTTAAGGAAGTCACGCCGATTTTGTCTGCCGCCGATATTGCGTTCGGAAATCTCGAAGGTCCGATGCTCGAAGGCGGAAAATCGGCGAAATGTGCGCCGAATTCGACCAAATGTTTCGCTTTTCGAGTGCCGACGCGCTACGGCAAATATTTAAAAGATGCGGGTTTCGACGTTCTCAATCTCGCCAATAATCACGCTTCCGATTTCGGTGATTACGGGCGCGAAAGCACTCGTAAAGTGTTGGACGATCTAGGCATCAAGCATTCCGGCAGTGACAAAACCGATTTTGCCTATCTCGATGTTAAAGGCAAAAAAGTCGTTTTTATTTCTTTCACGCACAACAATATTTGCCTGAATATCAACGACATCGAGACGGCAAAACAAATCGTTGCCGAACAGCGTAAAAAAGCCGATATTGTCATCGTTTCATTTCACGGCGGCGCGGAAGGCACGGACGCGCAGCACGTTCCGAACTCGACGGAAATCTTTGTCGGCGAAGCTCGCGGCAATCTTCGCGCCTTTACACACGCGGTCGTGGACGCGGGCGCAGACCTCGTTCTCGGTCACGGTCCGCACGTTATGCGGGCGATGGAAACCTACAAAGATCATCTGATCGTCTATTCGATGGGCAATTTTGCGACTTACGGGATGTTCGGTTTGAGAATGGAAACGGCTCTGACCGGAGTTTTCGAGATTAAAATCGGCGCGGACGGCAAGTTTATCAGCGGCAAAATCAACGGCGGCAAACAACTCGGACGCGGCGGTCCGGTTCTCGATAAATCGGGCGATTCCGTCCGCACAGTCCGCAATTTATCAACCGCCGATTTCCCCGCAACCGCCGTCAAAATCAACGACGACGGCACTTTTGCGCCTGCTCGATTGAAAAGTAAATCGTGAATCTTGAATCGTAAAATAAAAGCTAATTGACCTCAGTTCGGGATAAGCGATGAGCGAAAACCAATCTTTCGATAGAATGCGCGTTGACCAAAAATGAATAAATCGAAAGGAGTTTTCGCCCGATGGATATTTTGCCTTTGTTCTTTGAGATTGACAAATTTTGCCGCTCTGGAGAAAGCGTTTGCCTGCTGACGGACTCAAGCATCGCCATCGGCAACGGGGATGTCATTTTCGGAAGTGATGACCGTTCCGGTTTGAGGCGGAAAACCAATCCGACGGGCAAGAAAACTGCGCCAAAAACTGTCTTTTGGTGCAATTTCATCTGAAATTAAGCCTAAATGATTTTTGTCAAGAGAAAAGTTTGATTTGCTGAATTTTAATCAGTTTGTGAATTAATATTAAAGAAGTAAGCCTATACTCGTGTATTTACAAGGGTTTCAAGATAATTTCACAAAAGACGCTTTGCGCTTTGCGCCGCCAGATTGTATATTTATTTTTGCCTTTAACGCGCGGACGTGGCGGAACTGGTAGACGCGCAGGTCTCAGAAGCCTGTGGGAGCAATCTCGTGGAAGTTCGATTCTTCTCGTCCGCATTCTTTTTTCCATCCAATTTATCTCAACTGATTTTCAATCAAATATCAGCGTCTAATTATTGGTTTTGAATAATTTAGACGCTGCCGATCATCTCGATAAATTCATTTTACAGTAAATACGGGAATCAGCGTTTGCAGGATTTTTTCTTTCTTGTTTTTGCTGTTCCTTCTTTCGGCAATATATTTGTTTGCTTAATCGCGTCAATCGAAGGATGCGATGAAATAGTTAAATCAGTTGATTTGCCGACAAGTTTGGTTTTTGCCTTTTTTTCGTTGTTTTTCGCTGTCTCGGCGGACGGCAGTTCGTCGGGAATACTCTTATAAAATGAAAAAATCGAATATATTTCATATCGAATGCCCGGATTTTTTATGACGGATTTCACATCGTCGTAGAGCAGATTGATGACTTCTTCTCTGGGTTTGTCTGATAAATCCGTCCGTTGATCCCACATTCGGGCGACCGCAGCGGAATTTTTATCGTCGAAAGCCGACTTTGAAACCACTTCTTTGAGATTCGAGATCAAAGCCGTAAGTGCTTTGACACTCATCGGTTTATCGTTTTCAGTCTGCGCCGCGACGTGCAAACCGAACGCCCAACATAAAAAAAACAAAGCGATAAAAGTCTTTGTCCGTCCAATGATAGTTTTGAATTTAGTCATATTTGATAATTGCTCTTTTAATAATTCAACGGCTTGTCCGTTTCAATTAATTAAACGAGATTCCGACTAAATAAAGGTCACGATTGATTCAAAATTATTTGTTTGGAATCCCGCGTTGACGCGGCAACCGTCGGCGAAGCGCGGCGAAAAAGCCGTCTCAAGACGGGACTTTAAACTTCCGCTTTATTTTCTTAATTCGTTCAGGCGATTTGCCCAGACGATAATGGATTGCGGCGTTTTGCTGCCGCGTTCATCAAAATACGCGGTCTTTTTTTCTTCGTTGTAGATGGCGGCGTGAACCGTGTTGCGGGACAAATCAATCGCCACCGCCGATTCCAGATGTCCGCAGGCGTGAATCGGGCAGCCGCTTGCAAACAAAACGCTGCCGTTTTTGGTGATCGGCGTGACGGTTTCAAGCAGTTCTATAAAATCGGCGTAGTGTTGTTTGCCCAAAAGTTTCCTTAAACGCCGCACGATAGACGGATTTTTCAGAATTCTATCGGCATCTTTGCCGTTCCAACCGGAAATTCCGGGAGGCAAAACATTAGTTTTCAGTTCGGTTTTTTGAACTGAATTCGGGGCGGCGCGATTGTTTTGCGCCAAGGCAATCGTCGGGAAAATCAAAAGTAATGTAACAAACAGTAGATTTTCAGTCATAATTTTTTACTCCCGTTTTTAAGATTTCAGGTAAGGCGCGAGCAGGATTGACCACGAATGATTGACGCGCTGATATTCCGCCGGACAGCGTTGGGCGCGTTCGGGCGGCAGACCGTTTTTGCCGAGCAGATTTTTATTTTTCGCCGGATTGCTGCCGTAAGTCAGGCACAGCATCTCGTAAAATCTCTGCTGATCGAGCGAATGTTCGTCCCAGAAAGCGGGTTCGCCGTCCTGCTGTTCCGCGCTGACGACCGAGAAAAATGTCGCCGCGCTTAAAACCATTCCTTCGCCTTCGGGCGTGCCGTCGAGCAGCACGAACAGTGCAAGCTGGTCAACCGCATCTTCCTCGCGTCCGGTCGCGGGCAAATCCCAAACATCAATCAGACAGTGACCGAGTTCGTGAAAAAAGAAAACCGCCATCGCGCCGTCGGTCATATCGTCAATTTCGGCGGGTTTTTTTGAAACTTTTTTGAATGCGCGTTCAAAATCCGCGAGAAATTCGTAGCACATCGTAATCTCTTTAACTTCAGGATTATAAAACGCATTCGGCTCGCCGCATTGATCGAAATTCAAATAAACGTCATACGGCAGAGCGATGATTTCGTTGAGCGGTTTGGTGATTTCAACCAGCGAATCGGCAACTTCTTTCGGCATCGTCTTTTTCGGATTCTTTTTCAAAGTCGCCGGTGAAAACCCGATTTTGAAATCGCCTTTGTCAATGTTGTTGCCGGTTGTTTTGCCCGCCGTTTGCGCCGAAACATTCAGCCGGTTAAACGATGGTGCGAATATTATCAAAACTGTCATCAAAACCATCAAAACGATGGTGCGTTTGAAAAATCCGCCGTTAGTTATTGTTGAATTGCTTAAATTAATAGTTTTCATAATTGCATTCCCGCATCTTTCACAATCATTTTTTGTGAGGAAACAAGTCATTTCCAAACAAATTATTTTTTTCAGGTAATTGGTCAAAACAAATTAAGTAGTCGTGCAAAATAAATTTATCCATTTTTATGAAACATAAATGTTAAATAAATCTGCGGTAGTCGGCGGGTTCTGCGGGACGATGTTTTTGTTTCCCGCAGAACCCGCTGATTCTCGCAGAAAAACTTCAAATTTATTTTGCACGACTATTTAATTTGTTATTTAGCGGCGGGCTTGCCTGTTACCTGTGATTACGGGCAAGCCCGCCGCTAAACGCCATTGTTCGGTTTGATATAAGTCTGCACGATTACTTAAAATCTGCAAATTGGTAAAGAGTTATTGATTCTCTTTATTATCCATTATTCATTATCCGTTTTTCATTACTTAATTCTGGCTCGCGCCGCCGCTCCACATTTCAAAACTGCCCCAGATTTCGTCAATGATCTTTTCGTTGGCGGCGAATTTGTCCGGGTCAGTGCCGAGAATCATCACATAGTTGTCCGATACGTCCGTGCCGACCAGAATACGCAGTTTTCCTTTGCTCCCGTCTTCCAAAACCGTCGTCGCATCGGCAACCGAATAATCACCGCCGTCCGCTTTCAAAGCTCCGGGCGTAACCTTCTGTCCCATTCCTTCGAGAAACGATACGGCATCTTTGAGCAGATCGTCTTTGGTCAGTTTTTTGTCTTTGTAAGCCAGCACGAACATATCTATGCCCGACGGCGCAGGCGTGGTCGCGCTGAAAACATCAACGCCGTTTTCCGTAGCGTTTTCGCCGGTCGTGCCTGCGGGAACGGAAAATCCGTAGCCGCGAGTTTCGTCATAGACATAAATCCAGTCCGCCGGAACGGGATTGTCTTTCTTGGCGGTTTTGCCTTCACCGGCGGGTTTCTTTTCGTTTTTCAATTCGGTTTTGGCTGGCGCATTTGAATTGGAAGCGGCAGGTTTATTCGCCGCCGCCGGACTCGCCGCCGCGTTGGTCGGTTTGGCAGCATTGGCGTTTCCGTTGCCGGTGTTGAATGACGCTGTGCAACCGCCGAAAAGCATTGTCAACAGCGAAATAGCGGTTATCAAGATAGTTTTATTTTTCATATTTTCTCCTTCTTTTTGAATCTGCAAAAAAGTATTTTACTTCGCCTCTGACGATAATTTTTTCCGGCAATCGGCTCGTAAAATTTCCCTTGCTGACCTGATAAACGATTTTTAGTCGGAAATAAGGTCATCGGGATGAAATTTCCCGCAAAGAAAAAAAATAGCTGAGAAACGTCATATAAAAAATGTTTTTCTTCAATGACCTGTTTGCCGTCCGATTCTCGTTTATCGAATCAGAGGCAGTTTTATTTTTATGACGGCTGTCCAAATTAACTTTGAGGAGAAAAATTATGAAGAAAATTACGAATAATCGAATTCCCCTGAGACGAGCGTCGGTCGTCGGTCTGTTGTTATTTTTACTGATGATTTGTTTGACTGCCTCTCCGCTCATTCAAAATCAATCGGCGGCGGCGAAAATTTTGCCGTTGGCGCAGCCGACTCCGCCGAACGACCCGCTCGACGAAGATCAACTGGCGGCTCTGGTTGAAAATTTGAAAGGCGCGTTGACGGAAGCGGTTGAAGATGAAGATATGCAGACGGCGATCACCGACAAATGGGACGCGAGAATGGATTCGCTGGTCGGCAAAACCGCCAAACAAGTGACCGATTTGTTGATGGCTGACGTTAAATCAGTCGTCAAAGACGCGGACACGCTCAAGACTTTAAGAGAAAATTTTACTGCCGCCGCTGCCGGTGAATCAAATGACACCGCCGATAACACTCCGGCTGATAAACCCGATCCGGCTCCGGCAAATCCTGTGCAGCCGGTCGGTCGTCCGGGTTCTAATGCGGCTTTGCGGCAATATATCCGCAATTTGAATTACGATCCGAGAACTCTGCTTTCCGTGCCGGCAGAAGGCGGAACACTGCTTTATGAAAAGGTTAAGAAAGAAGAAAAAGACCGCACTCCGGGCGACGGGAAAATCACCCGATGCACCCGCAGAGTGACTTCTCTGAGCAAAGGTTTTGACGAAGTTGCGATCTTGCAGCCGACTCAGGGCGTGGTTTATCCCGGCGCAATGGTTTTCGCCGACGAGCATCTGGTTGACGGGAAACCGCGTCCGCTGACCGGACTGCCCCGCGCTCCGATTGATCTGCGGCTCGATCTGCCGGGACTCGAAGATGAAGGAAGTTTCACGATTACCAATCCGACCGACGGCAGAGTTCAGACTTCGCTCAACAAGGCTTTGAATTTCTGGAACAACTCGACGAGCTTTAAAAACGGCTACGTCAATGCTTCCCGTTCGAGCTACAATTGGACGGTTGCCTACAGCAGCGAGCAGTTGGCGATGAGTTTGGGATTTAACGCGAAATGGGCTTCCGGCGATGCCGCCGCTCAATTTAAATTTGCTTCGTCGGGCGAAAAAAACGTGGTCGTCGCCGTTTATAAACAGGTTTTTTACACCGTCACATTCGACGCGCCGAACACGCCCGAAGCCTTTTTCGACGCGAGCGTCACGCCCGAAGAAGCAAAAGAAGTCTTCGCTTCCGCCGCCGAAACTCAAACCAAAGACAAACTCGTTCCGGCTTACGTCAGCAGCGTCAACTACGGCAGAATCATTATGCTGCGGATGGAAACCGACAAAAATACGACCAAAGCCGACGCTGAAGCCGCGCTCAATTATTCGACGGGCGCAGTCACGGTCGGCGGCAGCGCGTCGTTCAACTACAATAAAATTTTGAGCAATTCGACGATCACGGTAATCACGATGGGCGGCAATGCCGAAGTCGCTTCGGAAACCGTCACCGCGCACAGTCCGGCGGATTTAGCACCGATTATCAAGGGAAAAAACGCCCGTTATTCAAAGGATAATCCGGGTGTGCCGATTGCTTATACCGTCAAATTTCTTAAAGATAATTCCATTGCCAAGATGGGAACGACCACTGATTACGCGACCACGGAATGTCAGGATTTAAATAATCTCTGGGTCAAAGTCGTTCACAGCGGCGCGTATATCGCTCATTTCAACGTCAGTTGGGATGAACCCGACAGACCGAACCAATCGCGCCGGGAAGAAGGCAAAACCGCCGGATTTCAGCAGAAATTCGATTTTCCGGGCGATGCCACCAACATTCGCCTGAAAATGGAGAACGACACGGGATTAGTCTGGCAGCCGAGACGCGAAATTTTCAACCGCCTGATGCAGCCCGACGATTTGAACTGCGTCTATACAGTCACCGGCACAACGCTCGGTTCAAGTTCGAGCAAAGGCGATTGCGAACTAAGAAAACCCTGACCAACGATAAACCTCATCCTCTTAAAAGAGCATCGAATTTTACAAAAATTCGATGCTCTTTTTTAATTTATCTTGAAAACATTGTCGGTTTTTGCGACGGCGGACGGCTAAATCCAAAAAGTTTTTCAAACTTAAACGGACTCTAAAACGCCTGAATTAGAAATAAAACAGGAATTTACATACAATATCTAGCTTATGACAATTGACGAACAAATCGAATTTATCAAAAAAGGTGCGGTTGATTTGATCCGCGAAGATGATTTACGCAAAAAACTGGAGCGCAGCGCGAAAAACGGCAAACCTCTGCGCGTCAAACTCGGAGCCGACCCGACCGCGCCCGATATTCACATCGGACACACGGTTGTCATCCGTAAACTTCGCGCTTTTCAAGACTTAGGTCACACGGCGATTTTTTTGATCGGCGATTTTACGGGAATGATCGGCGATCCGTCGGGCAAAAACGCGACTCGTCCGCCGCTCTCGCGTGAAGAGATTTTGGTCAATGCCGAAACTTATAAAACACAGATTTACAAATTATTAGACCCCGAAAAAACCGAAATTCGTTTCAATTCCGAATGGATGGACAAATATTCGGCGGCAGATTTTGTCAAACTTTGCTCGCGCGTGACGGTCAAACAAATTCTCGAACGCGACGATTTTGAAAAACGCCTGCGCGAAGAACGTCCGATTTCGCTCCACGAACTTCTCTATCCATTAACGCAAGGTTACGATTCGGTCGCGCTCGAAGCCGATGTCGAACTCGGCGGCACAGACCAGAAATTCAATTTAATGGTCGGCAGAAATTTGCAGCGCGAATATGCACAAGAACCGCAGGTTATTTTGACCACGCCTTTGCTCGAAGGTTTGGACGGTGTCAATAAAATGTCGAAATCGCTCAACAATTACATCGGAATTGACGAAAATCCGAACGAAATGTTCGGCAAAATAATGTCAATTACCGACGATCTGATGTGGAAATATTACGATCTTTTGACCGATTCAACGCCGTCGGAAATCGAAGCGATGAAAACGTCGGACGAAAATCCGCGCAATTTAAAGGTTAATTTAGCCAAACTGATTATCAAAGATTTTCACTCGAACGAAGCTGCAAACATTGCCGAATCTGATTTCATCGCGCGTTTCGTCAAAAAAGAGATTCCCGACGAAATCGAAGAGACTCGACTTTCGGCAGGAAACTATAACTTGGCGGATTTGCTGACGCAGACAAATCTCGCGCCGTCGAAAAAAGAAGCAAAACGCCTCATCGAACAAGGCGGCGTGAAATTGAACGGCGAAAAAGTTTCAAATACCGGCGCGGAAACCGAATTAAACGAGGAGATTTTATTGCAGGTCGGCAAGCGCAAATTTTTGAAAATAAAAGCAATCTGATTTTATGATGGAAATAATTTCAGACGCTGCAAATTTATCAGGCGACGCTATTTTGCTGCCGGTAAAAAAAGAAAAAGCCGATTTTTCGCCTGATAATTTTCTCTTTCTTAAAACTGAAAAGAAATTAAAATAGAAATAGATTTACAGATTTTTATTTTTGATTTATATTAAACAAATAATTTTTTGCATTCCCCCGAATTCGTTGTAAAAAAAAATCCCGACAAAATATAAAGGTTCGCTTCAAATATAAAGTTTATGCAAAACATCCCACGTTTTTTGATTTTTGCGTTTTTAGTTTTCATTTCGACGTTTAATTTTCAGGCACAAACGCGCCGTCCGGCACCGAAAATTCAGAGCAATACGGCTGCCGCGCAAACCCGCGTGAACGGCAATTTTGCGGTGGTTGTTGACGAGAGTTTATCGGTTTTGCGGCTCAAACCGAGCCTTTTCGCCGCATCGTTTCAGCGGATGCGGCGCGGGCGAAAAGTTCAGATTCTCGAAGTTCGTCAGTCGGACGGCGTGAGTTTTTATCGCATCGTTGCGCCGCCGAACGGTTCGGGCTGGGTGCAGTCTGACGCGGTTTTCGGCAGATTCCGGCGCGGCGACGATGAACGTCTGGCGCGTCTGATTCAGGCTTCAAACGGTTTCGATCAACTCGAAATCGCGCAGACTTTTTTTGAAATGTATCCTGATTCGCCGCTGCGTCCGGCGATGCTTTTACTATTTGGCGACCTCGCCGAAGAACTCGCCGCCAAACTCTCGCGTGAGGCGACGCGCCGCCTCAACAAACGCGAAATGGCGGCATCCGGCGCACCTCTGCACAGTTTTTATTTAAATTTCGTGAGCCTCGACCGTTACCGTAAACTCGGCATTATCTATCTTTTTAACCCGAATCTGAAAACTTTTTACTATGACGGCGCAAGCTGGATCGAAATTCTCAAACGCTATCCGAAATCCGGCGAAGCCGCCGAATCACAAAAACGTCTCGACTCGCTCAAGATTAATTTGGAGAAAAGCGGGGAAAATTAAGTGTGAGTGGTGAGCGGAAAACGAAGTCACAAGTCGGAAGATTAGAAAACAGAAGGTGAAAATCTTAAATCTTAAATCTTAAATCTTAAATTCTTATACACACCGTTCACCGTTCACCACTCACACCTAAACTCATCGCTTTGGCGACGAGTGCGGCGATGCGGGCGTTGTTTTCGAGCAGCGCGATGTTGGCGGCGAGCGTTTTGCCTGCGCTTTTTTCCGACAATCGGGCGAGCAGAAACGGAGTGATTTCTTTGCCGCTGATGTTTTCCGCGTCAGCGAGTGCGAGCGCGTCGGCGATGATTTTTTCGAGAAAATTTCTTTCGATTTCAAATTCTGCCGGAACGGGAACTGTCAGCAGAATCGAGTTTTTTAACTGCAAATCGTTACGCGAACGGGCGATTTCGGCGACTTCGGCGGCGGTTTCGATTCGTTCGTCAACCGGCAAATCGCTCGAACGCGAATAAAACGCGGGCATCGCGTCACATTGCCAGCCGAGAACGGGAACACCGTTGGTTTCGAGCCATTCGCGTGTGCGCGGCAGATCGAGAACGATTTTCGCGCCCGAACAGATGACCGTGATCGGCGTTCCGGCGAGTTCGGGCAGATCAGCCGAAATGTCCGCCGCAAAACCGCGATGCACACCGCCGATGCCGCCGGTCGCAAATACCTTTATTTGCGCCAGATGCGCGATAAATGCGGTCGTCGCCACGGTCGTCGCGCAGTTCAATTTTTTAGCGACGACAATCGGCAGATCGCGGCGCGAGATTTTGCGGATGTTTTTATCGGTCGCCAGACGTTCGATCTGCGCGTCGCTTAAACCGACACAGAATTTACCGCCGAACACCGCAATCGTCGCCGGAATCGCCCCGTTTTCGCGCACGATTTGCTCAAGATTCCGTGCCGTTTCCAGATTCTGTGGAAACGGCAAACCGTGTGCAATGACCGTTGATTCGAGCGCGACAACCGGCTTTGCAGACTGCAAAGCGTCGGCAACTTCAGCATTAAATTTTATTTTTACCATTAAATTCACATAAAAAATGGAAGATGTTTAGACGCATCTTCCATTCACTATTCACCACTCACCATTCACAGTTATTTTATCATTTTGCCGATGCGGTCGAAGCGCGGACTGGTAATACAGCCGAAAATACTGCCTTTCGAGGCAACGCGGTCACACGACCAATAGACAAACATTGCTCGTCCGACGATCACGTTGCGCGGCACGAAACCCCAGAAACGACTGTCTTCGCTGTTGTTGCGGTTGTCGCCCATCACGAAATAGGAATCTTCGGGAACGATCATCGTTTTCCCGGCGACACCGTAGTTCATTTCTCTATCAACGACCGAAACGTGATTTTGCACCATTTTCATCGAATCGTCGGAATACATCACGTCATAAGTTTCGCCCGGTTGACGCGGTTCGGCATCGCCGGTTTTCGCCGCCGTTTCGATATATGGATCGGGCGAGACGAGACGATGTTCATCGGTCAGCAAATTGCCGTTAATGAACACATGATTGTCACGAAATTCGACGGTTTCTCCCGGCAGACCGATCACTCTTTTGACGTAATTAACCTGATACGGAATGATGCCGCGATCTTTATCCTTTTTTTCGTTGCCGTCTCTGAAACCCGGATATTTGAAGACGATAATATCGCCGCGCTTAATATCGCGCTGCGGCAGAAACGGCATCGGACTGCCGCTCGGCGCGAAAATAAATTTATTGACGAGCAGATAATCGCCGATCAAAATCGTGTTCTGCATCGAGCCGGTCGGGACGGTGACGGCTTGCAGGATAAACGTCATCCCGAAAATCGCCATAATCAAGGTCACGACAAACGATTCGAAATACTCGCGCATCGTTGACTTCGGCGGTCCAATCGGTTTTGCTTCTTCAGGTTTAACTTTCGTTTCTTCTTTACTCATAATGATTTGCGGCGTGAATCTTGATTAGTGAATCTCAAATTGCAGAAACATATACGGCATAGCAACAGATAAAGATCAATTATTTCTGCCTTTCATACTAAAAAATCAATTCAAAAATATAAATCCAATTCATTTTATCTAAAACCGAACAATTTGTCTTTTCTGTTTTCGATTCACGCTTCACGCTTTCTTTCGGCAAGCAGTTCGAGCGCGGCGTTGGCGGCTTTCATTTCGGCGGATTTGATCGAAACGCCTTCGCCGGAAACTTTGCCGGTTTCCCAGACGGCTTCGACGTAAAAGATGCGTTCGTGCGGCGGTCCGGCTGTTTTGACGACCGTGTATGTCGGCGCGGTCAGCTTTTCCGCCTGTAAAGTTTCCTGCAAAAGCGTCTTATAATCAATGGCGTTTTTCGGCGAGACCAGACGCAGTTCGTCGGCGAAAATGCGGTTGACCGCCGCGCGAGCCGCGATATAACCGCTGTCGAAAAAGATGGCGGCGATAATTGCTTCGAGCATATCGGCAAGCAGCGCGAGTTTTTTTCTGCCGCCGGTTTTTTCTTCGCCGCGCCCGACACGAATAAAACTCCCCAAATCAAGCATTTGCGCGAGTTTGGCGAGCGTTCCGGTGCTGACCAGATGATGTTTCATCAAGGTCAGATCGCCTTCGCTCAGTTTCGGATGACGCAAATAAAGTTGTTCGGCGATGACCAGACCAAGCACCGAATCGCCGACAAATTCGAGCGATTCATTTTGTTTTTCGCGGACAACTTCGTCCGGTTCATCAAAGAAATTTTCATACGCCCATGAGCGATGCGTGACGGCGCGTTCGAGCAGCGCAAAATTTTGAAATTTATAACCGATGAGGTTTTCGAGTTGGGCAAGATTTTTCGGCATCACGCTCATTTTAGAAATATTAAGCTAAAAAGAAAAGGCGGACATTGGAAATTTCCAATGTCCGCCTTTTCTTTTTTAGGGTTTAGCTAATCGAGTTCCGAAAATTATTTTTTCGGAGCAGGTTTTTTCGCGCCGGGTTTGACTGCGGGTTTAGCCGCCGGTTTGGTGGTAGTTTTGGTCGTCACGGTTGCCGGTTTGGTGGCAGTTGACGGCGTAACGGTAGTGGTCGTCGTTACGGTTGTTGCCGGTGTTGCGGTAGTTGCTGTCGCGCCGGTTGTAGTCGTGGTTGCCGGAGTCGGCTCGACTTCGATTACCGGAGCGACGGTTGATGCCGGATCAGGCATCGGCGCGGTTTTGGTCGAAGCAATCAGCGCATCCAAAGACGTAGCAGGTTTGCCTTGGTAACGGAACGCATAGATCGGTTTCATTTCGGCGTAAACCGAATCTTTAGCCGCTTTATCGGCGGCAAGATTGTAAGCGCGGGCATATGCGTCAATCACACGGTCGGCGAAACCTCTCGCCTGTGCATACAATGCTTTGGTTTCTTCGGTGTTTTTGTTACCGGCAGCTTTTACCTTTTCCGTGCGCTGATCTTCCAAATCATTTAACTGTTTAAGATAAAATTTGCCAATATTATAATAAATTTCCGGGTAACTTTTCGGTGACGAATTTAGCTTGGTCACTTTGTAATAATACGGAATCGAGCCTTTCAAATCTTTCTGGCGAACATTTTTAATGTAAGCGATGTAATAATTCAGCCAGCCGAGCGTGTTTGCCTTACTGTCGGGAAATTTCGGGTTTTTGCCGTATGAATAAAGCCCGTATCCGAAATTGTCCGAAGTTTTGCCGCTTTCAAGCTGGGAAATCGAATCCATCGCGTATTTAAGCGTTTCATCATTATATTTGTCGTTATTTTTCACCGATTCGTCGAAACCGATTGAACCGAGAAAAATGTTCGCGTCCAATTTATATTTGGGTTCGGGATCATTAGCAATCAAATCTTTTCCGGCTACATAAGTATCATCCCAGTTTTTCGCTTTAACGGCGTTGACGAAACGATTGCGGCGTTCGTCAATCACTTTTTTACCTAGTTCATCGTCAATGCCTTTCTGAACAGTCGGAATATATGTATTGAAGTAAGCAACCTGATCTTTGTCAGTCGGGCAACTGCCGTATTTTTCGATGTATTCTTTTGCCGTCGAAATTGCCGATCTGCGGTCTTCGATTGATGGTTTCGGATAAAGTGCCTGAAATTTTGCGTAAAGAGCCTGTTTCCCGTCATTATCGGCGCACGGGTCTTGGGCAAAGCTGACGGCGGAAAAAGCCGCGATTAAAGTAGCGAGTGCTAAAAACCTAAAAATTGATGTCATTTGATTCTCCTCCAAAGCTGTTATCTTAAAGTTATTTCGCGTGAAAACTTATCATCTAAGTTTTCACGTTTTGCGTCAATTCAGATGTCGGACTGAATAGCTGAGTTGCAAATATTTCAAAGCGCAAAATATTTTTCGCCTTTTAATTCGAGGGTAAATGTCAGACACGAGAAAACGCAGAAAGTTAATAATCACGCAAGTTTCGCGTTTGTGTCAAGCGCAGACGAAGAGAAAAAACGCCGTGAAATTTCTCGCTGACAGAGAAATTTCACGGCGTTTAATAAATCTAACGAAAAACAATTATTTATTGATTATCACGACTCTCGCACGTCCCGGTTCGCCGGTCGGTTTTTTGATCTTAATGACGACCGGCGCATATAAATCCCCGCTTTTTTTATCAACGTCTTCGCCTTTTTTGCCCGCAGATTTTTGCATATAACCGCCAACCGAATCGGATTTGGACGTGATCGGTTTGGTCGGTTTTTCCAGTGCGTTGCGGTCTTCGGCAATCGTGCCGTCTTCATTTTCGATCACGGCATCGGTTTCGTCTTCTTCGCCGCCGTCAAGTTTTGCCGCCGTTTTTTCGTTCAATTTCGGATGCGGTTTAGCCTGATTATACGGTGTTAGCGCAACATTTCTGCCGCCGCCTTCGAGCAGCCGCGAACGCAGCGCATCATAGACGCGACCGGCGACCGCCGCCGCATATTTGCCGCGTTCGGATTGTCCGCGAGTGATGACGACGACCGCATATTTCGGATTTTCAATCGGCGCGACCGACGTGAAAAGTCCGAGCCACGAGCCTTTATCAATACACGAGCCGGTTTTGCCCGCCACGCCCATCGAAGCGTCAACGCCGCGATGCGCCGTGCCGTATTCAGCCGAACCGATCATTCCCGGAATCACGCCGGTCAATTTGTCGAGCGGCAGATTGATTTGCCGCCGCAGAAAACCGTGAAAATTTGCCTGTTCGATGCGTGTGCGCGGAATCTGCGGGACGACGGTTTTGCCGCCGTTGGTGATTTCCGAAGTCAGCACCGCAAGCTGCAAAGGCGATAATTCATAGCCGTCGCCGTGCGAATAAATGAGCCGCGAACTGTTGTTATACGGCAGTTTCCCGGCAGCTTCGCCGTCCATATTGATGCCCGTCGGTTCGCCCAAACCGAGAGCCTTGGCATAACTGATAACTTTCGTATTGCCGAGCCGAACGCCGACGTTTTGAAAATAAGCGTTGTTTGAATAAGCGAGCGCGTCGTCCAGATTCATCCGAAAATTGCCGACATAACCGTCTTCGCTAATCACGCTTTCGTTCAAACCGGCAACTCCGGTCACGAGCTTGATCGTCGAACACGGGCGATAACTCTGTCGCACCGCCCAATCCTGATTAACGATGGTCAAAATTTTGCCCGTCTGCGCCTCCATCACGACGACCATTCCGGCTTTGCTGCCGAGCGCGTTGATGGCGGCGCGGCGCACCTGCAAATCTTCGCCTTCGGTATTGTCGTTGGCGATATTTTCGACGGTCTGTTCGCGCAGTCCGCGTTCAAACGCGATTTTGCGGGCGCGGGCTTCCTGAATCACCTGTTCGCGGCGGCGTTTTTGTTCGAGCAAAACCTGCTGACGCGCGACTTCCGCCTGTCGCCGTGCGGTTTCGGCTTGCTGTCTCTGTTCTTCGGCGCGTCGGTCGGCGGCTAATTTTTCGGCGAGTTTGCGTTTGGCTTCGGCGGCGTTTTTGGCGGTTTCTTTGGCTGAATTTTTTGACGAGGTTTGGTTTTTATCTTTGGCGGAAGTTTTATCCTTCGCCGTTTTGTCTTTCGCCGAATCTTTTTTTGCGTCGCCTTTTTTATCGGTTTGTTCCGGTTTTTTAGCGGCGGTTTGTTTGGCGGAAGGTTTGTGCGTCTGGGCTGAAATTGTCGTGTTTAGAAAAAATACGGTGAAAACGAACGCAGTAAAAATTTGGAAAAAAATCCTTGCGGGGCGTAAAAACATACTACTCTTGACCTCGTTAAATCTGATTTGTCTGTGCTGATATTGAATTTCAGGAGAGTTCGGAAAATTCCCGCGCCGGATATTTGAATCAATTTTCGGTTTAGGAATCGGCGGTTAAGCTAAAATCGAATATAACATTACGCCGGACGGCAGAGCAAGGAAATTTCGCCGAAAAAATTTTCGCAAAATCGCCGGTTCGCGTTAAAATAAATCCGTTCTGCAATTTAGACGAAAAAATTATTTGTCTGGAAAGCTCACACGATATGAATTTTTTCAAAACATTTCGCGGCAAACTTCTGATTATTCTGGCGATTCTGCTGATTGCGACGCTGAGTGTCCAGTATTATCTGAATCTGCAAACGCAGGACGAGAATAACGACAAACTCGAAGAGCAGACGCAGGCACTCGTCGGCGGGTTCGCGCTCGCGGCTAACGGTATCACTTCGCAGGAATATCTGACCGATCTGGTCAAAAAAGACGGCAAAAGATTTTTCGCCGACGCGGAAACCGAGGCGCGGATTAAAAATATTCTCATCATAGACAACAACTGGCAGGTTTTTGACAGTCTCGACCCGAAATATGTGCCGACGACCGATGAAAGCAAAAATCCCGTCTATAAACGTCTCGAAGAACTCAAAGATTTGCCGCCGATGATGGAAGGCAATCGTCTCGGCGAAGATTTGAAGATGTTTCCAAACGCCGATTTCGATCCGAAAACGATGAACGGCGACGAAGGTCACGCGATTCCCGTGCAGACCGAAAAAGGTCGTTATTACATCATCGTCATTCTGCAAAGCGATAAAAACGAAACCCGTTTTCGCGCCGCCCGACCGCTCATATACACGCTCGGAGTGCTTTTGCTTTCGACGCTCATTACGTTTTATCTCGTTTTCCGCTTCACGCGCCCGATTGCCAATCTTTCAAACGCGGCGCGAAAAGTTGCCGCCGGAGATTTGAGCGTCCGCGTCAGCGATGCCGACCGCACGGACGAGATCGGCGAACTCTCCGCGCAGTTTAACGAAATGACCGCCGAACTCGCCAAAAACCGCGAACTCGAAACGAAATTGCAGGAAGCCGAAAAGTCGGCGGTCGTCGGCAGACTCGGCTCGGCAATCGCGCACGAAATCCGTAATCCGCTTAATTACATCAATTTAACGCTCGATCATCTGCGGAATAAATTCAAACCAGAAGACGAAACGAAACGCGCCACCTTTGAAAAACTGACCGCCCAGTTAAAAGCCGAAGTCGCCCGCATCAATCATCAAATCTCGGATTTTCTCAATTATTCGCGCCCGTCAAAAGCCGATCTGCAACCGACCGACATCCGCAAAGTCGTCGAAGACTCGCTCCGCATCATCGAAACACAAGCCGCCGACTGCGACATCAAAATCAGCCTCATCGAAGCCGAAGATGTCCCGAAAATCAAAGGCGACGCGGAATTTCTGCGCTCGGTTTTCAACAATCTATTCATCAACGCCTTACATTCAATGGAATCGGACGGCGGCAATCTAAACGTCAAAATCTCGCCCGACGCGCAATTCGTCAAAGTAGAAATCAGCGACACAGGCAACGGAATACCGCCCGAAAATCTCGAAAAAATATTCGAGCCGTATTTTTCAACCAAAGAAACGGGAACGGGTTTAGGCTTGGCAATCGTGCAGAAAGTAATTGATCTGCACGAAGGAAAGATTTCGGTTGAATCAGCGATTAATGAAGGAACAAAATTTAAGGTAAAGTTATTGAAAGCTGGAAATTAGCCACGAATTACACGAAAAATCACGAAATAAAGTAACTCTTTTTCGTGTCCTTTCGTGTTTGTTAGTGGATCAGTCTTAAATTTATGGCAAAATATAGACGAGTTTTTTGTGTGATAAAATTTAAGTATTATGAACACGATAATTGGCAGGCGAAATGAGACGGACAAGATTTGCATCAAGGATATAATTTACTCAGCCAATGCGTTCGACATTAAAAATTGGTTTAATAATTATCAAATGAATGCTGACAATTTGCCGAAAAGTGTTGATAATTTTCTCAAACTTTTGTCACACCATAAAATTGACATCGTGATCGTCGGCGGCATCGCGCTGCTTTCGTATATGCAGGATCGCAACACGCAGGATTTGGATTTGATAATTTCTAAAACGGATTTTTATAAACTTTCGCCGTCATTAAAAATAGTCGAATCGGACGAAAATTTTGCAAATTGTGAAACTCACGACGGCTTGAAGGTTGATTTTTTATTTACCGACAATGCAATTTTTAATTACGTCAAAAAAGCCTTTTGCCAAAAAAGAGATTATCAGGAAGGTTCGTTTTATATCGCTACCGTCGAAGGTTTGGTGTTGATGAAACTCTACGCCTGGGCGGATTTGCGTTTCAACGGCAGCCTTTTCGATGATAAATATTTATTGACCAAATCTTTACGCTATAAAAACGACATCGAAGTTTTGCTTCTCAATTACGAGATAGATTTAGTGCCTCTCGAAAGAATTTTGAAGAAAAATCTGGACGCATCAAAGTTCGGTTTGGTGGAAAATCTAATCAAACAATTATCATAAAACTATAAAAAATAATGTCTAGAAAATCAATTTTAGTAGTTGACGACGAAAAATCTCAGCGCGAGATTTTGGAGATGATCTTGTCGGGCGAAGGTTATGACGTGACGACGGCGAGTTCGGGCGAGGCGGCAATGAAATTTGTCGCCGACCGGCATTTTGATCTGGTTTTGACCGATTTGAAAATGACGGGAATGAGCGGTTTGGATTTACTGAAAAATTTGACCGATTTCGATAAATCCATTATCGTCATACTTTTAACGGCGCACGGCTCGGTTGATTCGGCGGTTGACGCGCTTCGTCTTGGGGCGTTCGATTATCTGCAAAAACCTTACGACAGCGAAAAACTGCTCGACACGGTTTCGCGTGCGCTCAACAAACTTTCGGCTCTCGACACGGAAATCGTCTCCGAATCGCCGGAGATGGATAAGGTCAAAAAGCTGATTTTGAAAATCGCCAAATCGAATTCGACCGTGCTGATTCGCGGCGAATCGGGAACGGGCAAGGAATTGATCGCGCGTTCGATTCACAATAACAGCTTACGCGCGAGCGAGATTTTCCAAGCCGTCAATTGCGCGGCGATCAACGAAAATCTACTCGAATCGGAACTTTTCGGACACGAAAAAGGCTCGTTTACCGGCGCGGTCGGCGAGAAAAAAGGTTTGTTTGAAGTTGCCGACGGCGGAACTTTGTTTCTCGACGAAATCGGCGAACTCGACATCGCTTTGCAGGCGAAACTGCTTCGCGCCTTGCAGGAAAAACAAATCCGTCGCGTCGGCGGCACACGCGAAATCAATGTTGACGTGCGCGTCGTCGCCGCCACCAACCGCGATTTGCTGGCGATGACGACCGAAAAACGCTTCCGCGAAGATTTATATTACCGCCTCAACGTCCTCAGCCTCGAACTGCCCGCGCTCCGCGAACGTCGCGGTGATATTGTGGTTCTGCTCGATTATTTTCTCAAAAAACACACGCGCGGCACGAACCGCAAAATCTCGCTCGATGCGGGCGCGAAAAAACTGCTCGAAAATTACGCTTATCCGGGCAACGTCCGCCAACTCGAATCCGCCATCGAACGCGCCGTTTTGCTGTGCGAAAACGACACGATCACGCTCGATGATCTGCCGCCGGAAATGGTCAATCAGACGCATCCGACAACAAACGCCGCCGCATCCGCCGAGTTTTTCAAACTGCCGCCCGAAGGCGTAAACTTTGAAGATGTCGAACGCAGTTTGATAATGCAGGCGATGGACAGAACCGACAACAACATCACGAAATCAGCGCGTTTGCTGGGTTTGACGTTCCGAACTTTGCAGTATCGTTTAGAAAAATTCGGCTTCAAACGCGACGGCGCGGAAGAGGAAGAAGAAGCATAAAATCGTGATAAAATCGGTGTGAGGTAAAAATTATGTTGACGGTCGAAGGAATTTATAACGACGGGAAATCGAATTGCTCGAAACGGTTTCCAATGTCAGACAGGCAAAGGTTTTGGTGACTTTTATCGAATCCGAAAACCTTGACCTGCAAACTCTCGGCATTGATAAAAGGCGAGCCGCCGAACTGCGAGAAAAATTCGCTTCGTTTGAAGATCGGAACGATCAGGCTTTAGACATTTACAACGATTATGACAACGCCAAATCAACCCTCGACGAATAACCTTGATTAAAGTCAACCTCGAAAGTCAGGCGCGACGAGCGGAAAAACTTGTTTCTTGTTCAATGAATTTGGATAGAAACGCGAAGCGGACCGGAGCGCACTCCGTCCCGGCTGCACTGATAATACTTAAATTTATAAAAATTTTTCAATAATACTTAAATTTATAAAAATTTTTCAAACTCTCAAAATTTCTGATTTTAGCTTAAACATCTAAATTTTATGAAGAACAAATTCGGAAACAAAACGGCGTGGTTGCTTTTGCTTTTGCTCGCGGCGGCGGTCGCGGCGATGGTTTTTGTGCCGGTTTGGTTTATCAAACCTTTTTCGGCGCAGACCGAAAGACAGATTGAAATTTCGTATTTGTTGAAAAGTTGGTCGCCGGTTCTGACGATTGTTTTCGCGCTCGCGGCAATCGGTTTAGCCATTTACATTTGGAAAAATCAGCCGCGCCGGTTTAGCAAAGCCGCGCTGTTTGTGCCGCTTCTTGTCATTTTCGCTTTTGCGTGGCTGGCTCGGCAGAATCATTTTGAATGGATGTTTAATCCGCTCGGTCAGGCGAATTTTGCGAAGATTTCGGATGCGAATTTTGTTGCCGACGACGAAATGGTTTTGGCTGTAAAAATCGGCGACGATGCAGTTGCTTTTCCGGTTCGGCAGATGGCTTATCATCATATCGTGCAGGATGTTGTGGGCGGAACACCGATCACGGCGACTTACTGAACGCTCTGCCACACGGGAATTGTGTGGCAGTCCGTCGTGAACGGGCAACAGCTAAAATTTCATCTCGCCGGAATCAATAATCAAAATTTCATAATGCGCGACGAAGAAACGGGTTCGTGGTGGCAGCAGATTTCGGGCGAAGCGATTCAAGGCGCATTGAAAGGTCAAAAGCTCGAAAACGTCGCAATGGACGAAGTTTCGTTCGCTGTTTTTAAACGCGAAAATCCGAACGGTCGCGTCCTGCGTCCCGACGGCGAAAAGCTCGAATCGGCGAATTGGGAAAGCGAAGTTGCGAAAATGCCGGTCAGAATTGCCGGTGAATCAGACAAAACGCTTGAGCCGCGAAATTTAGTTGTCGGCGTGGAAATTAACGGCAAAACAAAGGCTTACCCGTTTTCGGCGATTGAAAAACAAAGCCCGATTTTAGATACGGTCGGCGGACAAGACATCGTAATTTTTCTCGCCGAAGACAAAAAATCCGTCCGCGCTTTTGAACGTGAACTTGACGGAAAAGTTCTCGAATTCCTAGTGAAACCCGACACGAAAGAAATCGTTGATGCGGAAACGGGAAGCGTCTGGGATTTTTCGGGCAAAGCAGTCAGCGGCGAACTTTCCGGCAAACAACTCGATAAAATCACTATTTTGAAAGATTACTGGTTCGACTGGAAAACTTATCACCCTGAGACGCAGCTTTATGCGCCCGGTTTGCGATGATTTGACCGATTATTATTAAAAGACTGTGCGAAAAATTATGCTGTGTCCATTGTGCCGGTCGGAATCGAAATTTGTTTTTCAGGCGAAAGGTTTTTCAATCCGCGACTGCGAAAAATGCGCTCATCGTTTTACGGAAATTTCGGCTGACGAACAGCACGTCGCTGAAATCTATAACGATTCGTATTTTTCGGGCGGCGGCGCAGGTTACACGGACTATGCGTCGGAAAGTGCAATGCTCGTCAATCGCGGACGAATGTATGCGGAAAAGATCGAAAAATTTGCGCCCGAAAAGGGTAAAATTCTTGATGTCGGCGCGGCGGCAGGTTTTATTTTGCAGGGTTTTATTGATAAAGGCTGGCGCGGAATCGGACTCGAACCGAACGCGCAAATCGCCGAAGCCGGACGCAAAACGCACAATCTCGACATTCGCCAAGGCTCGCTCGAATCATTTGAAACCGGCGAAAGATTTGATTTGATTTCAATGATCCAAGTCGCCGCGCATTTCTACGCGCCCGCCGAAGCCTTTCGCAAAACCGGCGATTTGCTTAATGAAAACGGGCTTTTGCTGATTGAAACGTGGAACTGTCAATCTCTTTCGGCGCGTCTGTTCGGCGCAAACTGGCACGAATATTCGCCTCCGTCCGTCTTGCAGTTCTATTCGGAAAAAGGCTTGAGCGAATTTTTACGAACCAACGGTTTTCAAAAAATCGGCGGCGGCAGACCGTCAAAAAAAATCTCCGGCGCACACGCCAAATCGCTGCTCAAATACCGCATCGGCGACAATTTTCTGCTCAAACTGATTCCAGACAAAATGAATTTTCCGTATCCGTCCGAAGATTTATTCTGGGCAATCTACAAAAAACAATAACAAATCAAACGGAGCGAAATTTAAGTTTCAATCTGAATAGGATAATTATAAAATCCGTCAAAAGTCCGTTTAAATATCCAAATTTAAGCAAAGTCAGAGAGGTTGATTGAGAATCAGGAATTAAGACACGAATTTTCGCTGATTCGGCGGATGATCGCGGACTTTTTAAAACCGGCAATCGTATCCCGCCCAAGTTCAACGCGCAGGAAACTTTTATCCGCCTGTTTAGCTGAATGAAAAATATTGGTTTTTAAAATTTACTATGATATTGTTGATCTCCAGAATTTATTCGAGAGGTTAAATATATGAGTATTAAGGTAATTTCTTCTGCATTGCTTAATCATTTTTCACCACCGGAAAAATCAAGGAAAGAAAAGTCCCTGTTATTTATTCTCAACCTAATGACGATTGGTTAAAATCAATTCACAAAATTTTTAACTTAAAAACCACCCGGCAAACTGATGATCTGACTCCTGATGAACTCAGTTTCGTTGTTAAATTCGATAAAGACAAAAAAGCGCGTCCACGCATACCGGAAAGCGTTTTGACTTCCGCCAATCCGCGTGAAGCTACAGAAAAATATTTACGGGATATAATAAACAAATACTATGTTTATGTGAAAGATATAGACGATCAGGCAGCACAGACTGACAAAACGACCGGCAAAAAAATTCCGACTAAAACATCACAGGAAATCACGAAATTAGAAGGGGAAAGAGCAAAAGATATACAAACCTTGATAGAAGATTTTCACAAAGAATATGAGAAATCTCTGAAAGAAGTTCAAAAAGAAGCTAAGAAAACGCCTTTAACTACTGGACAAACAGATGCTCAGGCAACTGCCAAAGCTGTTCAGCGATGGAACAGTAAAAATCTTTACGGAGATAGAAAAGCCGACGAAAAACTTAAAGCCGACAAAGATTTGACGCTTTTTGTCAAAGGTGAAAATGATGTGAATGAAGTCGAACTCAACGATGTCAGTCAAGGCAAGATCGGAGATTGCTACATTTTGGCGGGAATCGGTTCTTTCGCTAAACAGCATCCTGAGAAGATCAAGAATATTATTACGGATAACGGGGACGGAACTTTTAGTGTCAAAATTTACAAGCCTGATTTGAAGGGGAATTATGTTGAAACCATTCAAAAAGTAGATGGTAAATTAAAAGGCGACGGACACGCGCTTTACGGCGACACGGCTAAAATCAACGGCATACAACAAAAGGAAGCGTGGACGGTGTTAATCGAAAAGGCATATATTCAAGCATATGGTTCATACAAAGATGCCGGAAAAGGCGGCGCGGCTAAAGATGTGATAACCGCATTGAGCGGAAAAGAAGCCAAAATATTTAAAACCGCCGATCTTCAAACCACCGACATCAAAAAATATTTGAATGAAGGTAAAGCCATTGCTTTAAGTTCACCGGAAGAAGTTAAAGAAATTCAAAACGGTAAGTTGCGGGATAAATTTGTCAACGACTATAAATTAATCACTCAACACGCTTACGTTTTATCGGAAATAAAACAAGATGCGAAGGGAAATGACATCGCCGTAATCTACAATCCGTGGGGAAATTCTCAGGAAATTCCATTGGATGAAGTGAAAGATTTGTTCAGATACGTTCAAATCGAGCAATAATTTTGGATGGATTTTTATGCTTAACCCAATTTTTTCATCAACAAAAACAACGATTAAAAAAGCATTAATCTTATTTGCATTAATTGGTTTTTCACAAATTCAAGGATTTTCCCAATCGGACAACCTGAAAGTTTTAGAAAATCCCATCCCTAAATATCCGCCGGCGGCTTTGGCAGTTAAAGCGCAAGGCATTACAACTTGTCAAATAATTGTTGATCGCACCGGAACAGTTGAGCAAACCGTGATGCTTTCCGGGCATCCGCTGCTTCGTTCCGCCACCGAAGCATCCGTCAAAAAATGGAAATTCGATGAGGTTTCCGGTGATGCGGAAAGAAAAACCGTTATCACCATCGAATACCTGATAACCGAAGAAAAAAGTTTAAATCAGGAACAAATCGTTGAATTCAAAAATCCGCTCTACGCTGTTATCAAATCCAAGCAAATCGAAGAAGTTAAAACTTGCTGCGCGAGAAAATCATTTTTTGGCAAAATCGCGGATTTCTTCAAAAACTTGTTTTCGTAATTTTTCGTGTTTGACCTAAACCAATTTCCGCATTAGTTTTAAAGTTCTGACTTGAAAAATTTTGCGGAGATTTTATTTTGCAACACGAACTTATTTTGATTCTCGATTTCGGCTCGCAATACACGCAGCTTATAGCGCGGCGTGTGCGTGAACAGGGCGTTTACTGTGAGATTGCGCCGTTTCATCTGGCGGCGGAAAAGATTGCGTCGAAAAATCCGAAAGGCGTGATTTTGTCCGGCGGTCCGAATTCGGTTTATGAAGCGGACGCGCCGCAGGTTTCCGCCGATTTTTACGATCAAGTTAACGCGCCGATTCTCGGTATTTGTTACGGAATGCAGTTGCTTGCCAAGGATTTGCGCGGCGTGGTTTCGCCGTCGGATAAGCGCGAATACGGACACGCGAAACTTCGCAGATTAAGCGGGAAAACCGAACTTTTTGAAGGACTGCCGGAGATTCTCGACGTTTGGATGAGCCACGGCGATCACGTCACGACTCTGCCCGAAGGCTTTCGGCAGACGGCGACGACCGGCGATGTCGTGACGGCGATGGAAAACAGCGGGCGCAAAATCTACGCCGTCCAATTTCACCCGGAAGTTTCGCACACGCCGAAAGGCAAAGAAGTTTTGCGAAATTTTCTGTTTGAAATCTGCGGCTGCAAAGGCGATTGGACATCGGCGCAGTTTATCGCCGAAGAGGTCAACAAAATCCGCGCCGTCGTCGGCGAAACGGATAATGTTGTCTGCGGACTTTCGGGCGGCGTTGATTCGACCGTCGCCGCCGCGCTGGTGCAGAAAGCGATTGGAATGCGGCAAACGTGCATTTTCGTCAATAACGGATTGCTTCGCGCCGGTGAATTTGAGGAAACGCTGAAACTTTACAAAGACAAACTGCATTTGAACGTCATCGGCGTTGATGCGTCCGCCGAATTTTACGCCGTCTTAAAAGATGTCGTTGATCCTGAACTGAAACGCAAGGCAATCGGCGCGAAATTCATAGACGTTTTCGACGCGGAAGCCACGAAAATCGGCGATGTAAAGTATCTGGTGCAGGGAACTTTGTATCCCGATGTGATCGAATCGGTTTCACTGCGCGGCGCGTCCGTGACGATCAAATCGCATCACAACGTCGGCGGTCTGCCCGAAAAAATGAATCTCAAATTAATCGAGCCTTTGCGCGAATTATTTAAAGACGAAGTGCGCTTGATCGGCAAAGATTTGGGAATACCCGAAGAAATTCTGCAAAGACATCCGTTTCCCGGTCCCGGTTTGGGCGTGCGAATCTTAGGCGACATCACGCCCGAAAAAGTCGCGCTGCTGCAAAAAGCCGACAAAATTTTCATCGAAGAACTGCACAATTTCAATCTCTACAAAGAAGTCTGGCAAGCCTTCGCCGTGTTGTTGCCCGTCCAATCGGTCGGCGTAATGGGCGATTTCCGCACTTACGAAAAAACCATCGCACTCCGCGCCGTCACCTCAACCGACGGAATGACCGCCGACTGGTCACGCCTGCCGCACGAATTTCTCCAAGCCGTTTCATCAAGAATTACATCGGAAATTCGCGGCATCAACCGCGTCGTCTACGACATTTCATCAAAACCGCCAAGCACGATTGAATGGGAATAAATTATTTACTGATCGTTGATTAAATCCTTAAGTTTTATGTCAATGGGTAAGCCGACACGCATATAAAATCTTGCTAAGGCTTGAGAAAGGTGTTCACGATAAGGAGGCAGTAATCTTATTCTTGATCTGTTTCGTTGCTTCAAAGTGCTTTCAATAAAGGTTTTGGGAACGGTATAAATGTTGTGAAAATCTACAACCTGATAATCTTGTTCAAAATTGAGTAAATCGCATTTATTCAAAATAGTTTGATTCCAAACATATCCATCGTTTAAAAATTCGCATTGTTTTTTCCACGCTTTGGCTGTTGGATTTTGTCCACCTTCCTGCATTGATTTTTCCCAATCTTTTTTGAATTCTGCCAATGGGAAATGTTCGCAGAGTGTTATGTTTTGAATTTTATTGTGAGTTAAATCACAGGCTTGCGTCATCACAATAACGTCAGCAGAAATAAATTCGAGATACGCCTGTAAATGTTCCTGTTCGCTTCTACTTTCGATGGATTCTATTTCACTATCTTTCCAAGTTGGCACAGGACAATTAAATATAAAATCGCCCTGTGTTAATGGTTCTTCTGAGGGAACAATTTCATACCAATTATTCATCATCTTCAAAGAGGATTGGGTTAATGACGATATTTGGTCGTCTGCGTCTAAGTTCAGAGGTTTTAATTTCAATCTTTTGAGTAAATAAAACTTTATGTTGGTGATTAATTGGTTGAAATCCACGCAAAAAAGTCTCCTCAATTTCTTCTTGATTATCTTGCAAGTCAGGAAAAACAGTTGCCTTTTTACTCAACAATTCAGGTATCAAGTAATTTCCAGATGAAAATGAATAATCAGTTCCCTGAAAAGAATTGATGAAATTTTGTTTGTGCGAAGTTATAATTTCTGAAGAAGTCGATTTTTTCCCTTCTTCTGCTTTTTTTAATAATTCTTCAATAGAAAGATCGAATTCTGGAAAATCGCAACTTCCAACAGTTAAACTATCGTATTTTCTAACCTGTGCGTATGAAATTTTTGGCATTTCTGCTGTAGTTGTCATTTAGTTCTCCTCCAAAGTTTTTGCGCTTCCGAAGTAGTTAAATCCGTAAAACCTTTAACTATCCATTCACGGGCGACATCGAACCATTGCTTCATATTCGATAATGATTTATCTTGTCCGATTCCGCGCACTGTTAAATCAAAAACTATAACTTCCTTATCATCAATTGTGCGTTTGGCTCCTGTTTTTACGATTGCGTAAAGCCTTCCTGACTGATTTGGCAAAACAAAACTAATACGCCAATTTATGCTTTCAGGTTCTTCTAACATTAATCCTTCGCCAAACGAAAAATTTATTTTATTAAATATGTTGCCAATATCAGAAACCTTTTTCCATAGATCACCTTCTGGAATTTGATTAACGTAAGTTAATTCATATTGCACAGGAGAAATTTCCATACCTGCATTTTTGATGAAATTCTCAAAAGTAGAAAATCTCTCTTGAAATGATTTAATAACATTATCATATCTGGGATAAGAATTCTCAACCCGCAATTTCCGCCAGTTGTGAGCAAATCTCTCTCTCTGAACTTGAATAATAGTATCCTCGTCTTCTGAAATAAATAATTCCCTCGGAAGTGAAGGGGCGTTAGAAAATTCGATTTGTCCCTGCAAAGTCTGACCTTCAAAAATCTCTATTGGCGTTGGAAGGTTTGGAACTTCTTCAACTCTGGGAAAATCCGGTTGATATTGCTGCCACAGTAATCCTAAATGAGGCGCAATAAGATTATCGAGTTTTTCAAACGTAACACCGCACACTACTTCAGTAAGCGGCGGATTTTCATATTCGGGTAAATTATTTACTCTTTCGTCCATGTCAGATTACCGAAAATTGATGGATATTTCGCTCACTTTAATCTAAAAGATTTTTAGATGCGTCATTTGATGCAAATACCGCTTTAATTTGTAAGTTATAACCAATAGACAGACGATTTGCAATTTGAGGTAACGTAAATTTGTGCTTGAAGTTGCGAAATCACTCAAATTAATGATAACAATATTTGACTGATAATCACAAGAAATTACATATCCAACTGCTTCTTTCAAAACTTGGGAAACATATTAAAGCAAAATTTTCAATTTCTTCAAAACTTCTTCAATCACTAAATCCGGCAATTTTGCAATAAACACCACATTTCGCGCCCGCCAGTCGAGGCTTTTGAGTTGGTCGGGGAGAATTACGCCGGTGATGTTTTTGTTTTTCGGAATCGCAACTTCAAACGGATAGCCTTTTGCCTGATTCGTGATCGGGCAGAATAAAGCCAAGCCGACTTTTTGATTGTAGCCGGTCGGAGAAATGACGATGGCGGGGCGGCGACCGGCTTGTTCGTGTCCGGTTTGCGGGTTGAAATCGAGCCAAACGGCATCGCCGCGTTCGGGAATATACGTCATTTTTATAAACTCTCCCGACCTTCCGGTTTGCCGAAATCAACTTCCGTATGCAGATTCTCGCCCGTGATTTTGGCGAGCATTTCATCAAGCGTAACTTTCTCTTCAAAGACAGGTTTCACGACGATTGCGCCTTTTTGGACGGCAACTTCGACCGTCGAACCGTTTTCGATTTTCGTTTCAACTGCATAACTTTTCGGAATCCTCAAAGCTAAACTATTTCCCCATTTTTGAACTTGAACTTTCATATTTTCTATCTCCAAGTGTTTCTACATTGAATATACTTTACTTTATATAGAATCACAAGATTATACTAATAAATATGGGTTCGGGCTGGAAACATTTTAAGCCATTTTATCTTTAGTTTCTTTAGTAATTCGCGGCATCAACTGCATCGTTTACGATATTTCATCAAAACCGCCAAACAAAATTACGTCTCACCATACACCTTTGCCGTTATTTATCTCGGCTTAAACGACCTTGACGAAACCTTTAACTGGTTTGAAAAAGCTGCCGCCGAACGCTCCGGTTTTCTGCCGTTTTTAAAAGTCGAGCCGATAGTTGATTCGATCAGGGAAACAGAACGCTTTCAAAAATTAGTCAAACAAATCGGTTTGCCGTAGATGAAAATCAGACATTTGATTAAAACTGCGAAGATCAATTAAACGAATATAATTGTTTTGGAAATGCGTCGGGCTAATCGGAAGTTGTTTTAAAACTCGCGCTGAAAAGCAAAAAATAATTATAAAATAATGTTTTTAGAGACACATTCCTTGAAGATTTTATCGGAATAAAATAGAATGTTGAAACTGTTTTCCATTTAAACCAAATCTTCAGAACAATTTATATATGAAATTCAAAGTCTTGATTTTGTTACCGGCGTTTCTTTTTAACTACTTTTGTCTGCCACTGCAACAAAGTTTTGCCCAGACAAACTCTGATTTAAACGACAGTCAAACGTATTTTCAAAAAACAACGCAACGACCGAAAATGAAAGATTATTCGCGGCAAATCGAAGCGTTGCTGGCGAAGATGACGTTGGAAGAAAAAGTCGGGCAGATGACGCAGTTGGAAATCGGACAGGTAACATCGGGCAACGATTCGGCGATTCAGATTGATCCCGTCAAACTTGAAAAAGCGATTGTGCAGTATAAAGTCGGTTCGATTTTGAACGTCAACGGACACGCGCTTTCGGTTGATAAATGGCACGAAATAATTACGGCGATTCAGAACGCTTCGATGAAAACGCGTTTGAAGATTCCGAATATTTACGGGATTGATTCGATTCACGGGGCGAATTATGTGCGCGGCGCGACGTTGTTTCCGCAGGAAATCGGGATGGCGGCGACTTGGAATCCGTTATTAATGCAGAAGGCGGCGGAAATTACGGCGATGGAAACTCGTGCGGCGGGAATTCCCTGGAGTTTTTCGCCGGTTTTGGATGTCGGGCGACAGCCGGAATGGGCGCGTTTTTGGGAAACTTTCGGCGAAGACCCGTATTTGGCAAAAGTGATGGGCGCGTCGTTCGTGCGCGGACTCGAAGGCACGGATGTTTCGTCGGACACGCACGTTGCGGCGAGTCTGAAACATTATGTCGGTTACAGTTTTCCGTTGAGCGGTCGTGATCGCACGTCGGCTTGGATTCCCGAAAATTACTTACGCGAATTTTTTCTGCCGACGTTTGAAGCGGCGGTTAAATCGGGTGCGCGGACGGTAATGGTCAATTCGGCGGAAATCAACGGCGTTCCCGGTCATATCAATAAATATTTGCTGACCGACGTTTTGAAGGGCGAGATGAAATTTGACGGATTTATCGTGTCGGATTGGCAGGACATTCAAAAACTCGTCACGCAGTGGAAAGTCGCCAAGGACGAAAAAGAAGCGACGATGATGGCGATTAACGCCGGAATTGATATGTCTATGGTTCCGTATTCATATAGTTTTTCGGACACATTAATTGCGTTGGTCAAAGAGAAAAAAGTTTCGATGACGCGGATTGATGATGCGGTCAGGCGCATTTTGCGCGTCAAATACGAACTCGGACTGTTTGAAAATCCGATGCCGAAACCTGAATTGAAAAGCAATTTCGGCAAACCCGAATATGCGGAAGTAAGTTTGGAAGCGGCGCGTGAATCCATCGTTTTATTAAAGAATGAAAACAACATTTTGCCGCTCGGCAAAAACAAAAAAGTTCTCGTGACAGGTCCGACTGCCGACACTCTGAATTCGTTAAATAACGGTTGGACTTGGACTTGGCAAGGCTCGGAGCAGTCGCTCTATCCGACCGATAAACTAACGATCAAACAGGCGATTGAAGCGAAACTCGGCAAAAAGAATTTTGAATATGTGCAGGGAACGCTCATTACAAAGGCGGCGCAAGGTCCGGGAACGATGAATATCGAGCAGGAAGTCAACGTCAAAAAAGCGGTTGACGAAGCCGAAGATTCCGATGTCGTCGTGCTGTGTCTGGGCGAAGGTTCATACACGGAAACGCCGGGAAATTTGACGGATTTGACCTTGCCGGAAACGCAGTTGAAATTTGCCGAAGCGATTATTGCGACCGGCAAACCGGTTATTTTGGTGATGGTCGAAGGTCGTCCGCGAATTATCAACCGCATCGCCGATAAAGTTTCGGGCATTTTACTCGCGCTTAATCCGTCAAACGAAGGCGGTCGCGCGATCTCGGACGTGCTTTTCGGCGATTACAATCCGAACGGAAAACTGCCGTTCACTTATCCGCGTTCGCCGAATAATTATCTGACCTACGACCACAAACAATTCGAGGTCGAAGAAACGAGTTACGGGAATACGGCGACGAGTCCGCAGTTCGATTTCGGCACGGGAATGAGCTACACGACGTTTGAATACGGCAACTTACAACTCGACAAATCTTCGATACCGATGAACGGAGAAATCAATGTTTCGTTCACCGTCAAAAACACCGGCAGACGCGCCGGCAAGGAAACCGTGATTTTAT
Organism: Pyrinomonadaceae bacterium; assembly: GCA_965247235.1. Taxonomy (GTDB): domain Bacteria; phylum Acidobacteriota; class Blastocatellia; order Pyrinomonadales; family Pyrinomonadaceae. The sequence continues at coordinate 2,251,043 of OZ252004.1, read as the reverse complement.
ATTTGCGCGACGAAGTAGCGACCGTTTCACCCGGCGGTAAGCGCGTCAAAAGATTTGCGAAAATCGCGTTCGACGCTGGACAAAGCAAAACTTTGACATTCAAACTAAACAAAGATGATTTTTCGTTTATTGGAATGAACAATAAACCGACCGTTGAAGCAGGCGATTTTACGGTGATGGTAAGTGGAATGTCGAAAACTTTTGCGGTGAAATAATAAATTTGTTGGGGCGATCTCTTGTGGTCGCCCATTTTGATTGTTTGCCGACACAAACGGGCGGTGACAAGCCGCCGCTCCTACAATTAATTTTGAGTTTCAATGAAAAAAACATTTATTTTATTTTTAATTCTCATCTTTGCCGTCAATAATATTTTCGCGCAGACAATCGTGCAGAAACGTGCGGCGGCGATGAAATCGGGAATGAATGTTTCGTATCTCGACAATTGGTGGAACGGATCGAAGGACAAACATTTTTCCGATTTTGCCAAGCCCGAAGAAGCTGCGAAACGCGAAAAAATGTTTGCGGAGATTGCCAAAGCCGGATTCAAAACCGTGCGGATTCCGATCTGTTTCGGCGCGTGGATGGAGATTAACAAACCGTATAATTGGGATAATCCGAAGTCGCTCGAAATGGCGGATAATTTTATTAAATGGGCGTTGGCAAACGACTTAAATGTCATCATTGATCTGCATCACACCGAATTTGACCGTTCGATTGCAGGCGCGGACAACGCGGAACGGATTGTTAATCTGTGGACAAAAATCGCCGAGCGTTACAAGAATACGAATCCCGAAAAAGTGTTTTTTGAACTCCGCAACGAACCGCACGACATCGCGCCCGAAGCGTGGCGTTGGCAGGCGGAACAGATCATCAAATACATTCGCCCGGTTGTGCCGAAACATACTCTGATCGTCGGTTTTACCGATTGGAATTCGCGCAAATCGCTCGTCGAAGCGAAGCCTTTGGCGGACGACAACATCATTTACACTTTTCATTATTACGACCCGTTTATCTTCACGCATCAGGGCGCGAATTGGGCGGGAAGCGGTTTGAAAGATTTGCGAAATATTCCGTTTCCCTATTCAAAAACCGACAAAATAAAAGTGCCTTCGAGCGGCGGCGCGTGGGTTGAAGGAATGGCGGCGAGCTATGAAAAAGATACCAAACCCGAAAAGATTTATGCTGATTTAAAGGAAGCGAAAGATTGGTCGTTAAAAAATAAAGTCCCGATTTTTCTTGGCGAATTCGGTTCATACAGCGAATATTCGTCAATCGAAAATCGCTGTCGTCACGCCGAAACGATTTACGCCGCGCTCGGCAAATTAGACATTCCGAACGCCTGGTGGGAATGGGACGGCGGCTTCAATATGTTCGACAAAGGCACGGCGACAATCGCGCCGTGTATGCGAAAAGCGATTGATTCGTTTGTGACCGGAACGCAGACGGTTCATTAGAAAAGCTGTCGGCGTTTGATTAAATTTAAGTTGAAAACAAATAAGATTGTCCGCGAACTGTCCCGCGCAAAGCAAGCGGTTTGCTTGTTTTCTTGTTCAAATATGTCAATGAAAAACAATAAATTATCGCGGCGCGAATTCTTCGCACTCGGCGCGGTCGGTTTGGTATTTAGCAAAAATCTGGCGGCGCAGACGAAAAAGAATTCAAAAGAGATGCTTTTATCTATCGGCACATACACTTCGACGGGCAAGAGCGAAGGCATTTACATTTACAAATTCGACGCGGAAACGGGCGCGTTGTCGCCGTTTTTGACGGTCAAAAACGTGCTTGAGCCGTCTTATCTGACGATTTCAAACGACCGCAAAAATCTTTTCGCCGTCAACGAACTCGTCGAATACGAAGGCAAAAAATCGGGCGCGGTCAGCGCGTTTGCGATTGACGGCAAAACAGGCGATTTGAAATTTCTCAATAAACAGGCGAGTTTGGGCGACGCGCCGTGTTACATCACGACGAGCAATAACGGCAAATTTGCGCTCGTCGCCAATTATCTGGGCGGCAATGTCGCGGTTTTTTCGATTGAAAAAGACGGCACATCGGGCGCGTCAACCGATTTGGTTCAGCACACGGGTTCCGGTCCGAATAAAAATCGGCAGGAAGCGGCACACGCGCATTCGATCACGTTAGACCGCAAAAATCGCTTCGCGTTTGCGGCTGATCTTGGCGTTGATAAATTGTTTATATACAAGTTCGACGACCGCACGGGGAAATTTTCGCTGAACGAAAATCAACCGTTTTTCCAAACAAAAGCCGGAGCAGGTCCGCGTCATTTTACGTTTCACGAAAATGGCAAATTCGCGTTTTTGATTAACGAACTCAATTTAACGATTACGTCGCTCGAATACGATGAAAAACTCGGCACGCTCAAGGAAATTCAAACCGTTTCGACCTTGCCGACAGGCGCATCGAGTGCCGGTGCGACCTGCGCGGACATTCACATTTCGCCGAACGGCAAATTTTTATACGGTTCAAATCGCGGACATAATTCGATTTCGTCTTACGCGATTGACCAAAAAACGGGACGGCTTTCATACCTCGAAAATGTTGCAACCGGCGGCAAAAAACCGCGCAATTTCACCATCGCGCCGAACGGCAAGTTTCTGCTTGCGGCGAATCAGGATTCGGACAATATCGTTGTTTTTAAAGTGAACGAAAAAAACGGAAAGTTGAAAAAAACAGATGAAGCAAATGTTCCCGTGCCGGTTTGCCTGAAATTTATGTAAAGCATAAAAATTATGACCGAAGAAATTAAAAAAACGCGCCTTCTTTCGCTCGATGTTTTTCGCGGGATGACGATTGCCGGGATGATTTTGGTCAATAATCCGGGAACGTGGGATGCGATTCACGCGCCGCTCGAACACGCGGAATGGAGCGGCTGGACACCGACCGATTTGATTTTTCCGTTTTTCCTGTTCATCAGCGGCATTTCGATTCCGCTGGCGTTTGGCAAACGGCTTGAAGAGAGTTCAAAAGGCAAGATTTATTTGAAAATTCTGCGTCGTGCGGCGGTGATTTTTCTGCTCGGATTATTTATTGCGGCGTTTCCGTATTTCGATTTTTCGACGCTTCGGATTCCCGGCGTTTTGCAGCGCATCGCGGTTTGTTATCTGCTTGCTTCGATAGTTTTTCTTAATACGAACTGGAAACAACAGACGGTTATCGGCATCGCTTTGCTGATAATTTACTGGATTTTAATGACGACGATTGCCGTTCCGGGCTGCGAACTGACGACGATGGAAGACAAAGAATGCAATCCGGCGGCGTATCTCGACCGAATAGTTTTCGGTGTCAATCACATCTGGAGTCTGGGAAAAGTTTACGATCCCGAAGGCTTACTTTCAACGATTCCGGCGATTTCGACCGCGCTTGCCGGAGTTTTAACGGGAACTTGGCTGAAAAGTAATCGAAGCGACGCGGAAAAAACGAACGGATTGTATTTCTTCGGCACGGTTTTGATTGTAATCGGTTGGATTTGGAATTTCTTTTTTCCGATCAACAAGGCTTTGTGGACGAGTTCTTACGTTGTTTTTACGGCAGGATTTGCCTTGTGTTTCTTGGGTTTTTGTTATTGGCTGGTTGACATCAAAGGTTTCCAAAAATGGACGAAACCGTTCGTTATTTTCGGCACGAACGCGCTCGCTTTATATGTCGGCGCGGAATTGACGGCGAAAATTCTTGACATAATTCAGATTACGGACGCAAACGGTGAACTGATTTCTTTGCAGGGTTGGCTGTTTGAAACAATCTTCGCGCCGCTCGCCGAACCTGTCAACGCTTCGCTGCTGTATGCGCTCGGTTATGTGCTGATCTGGCTATTTATTATGTGGATTTTGTGGCGGCGCAAGATATTTATCAAGATTTGAGAAAATGCTGAAATTTGTGCGAATTTCGCTCATTTAACCTGAGTTAATTGAATGACATTTTTTGAAATGAAAAAGTTCGGCAATCACGTTCAGAGTTCAAACTGCGGAACGCCGTTTGCAGCAACCGTGAGCGAAGCAAAACGGTTGTCCGGCGCGGCAAATCCGAACCAGACACGCATTCGAGAAACCCGGCAAAGAGTTTCCGCTTCGCAAAGCTGGCGGAAACGACAAACGGCGTTCCGCAGTTTGAACTCTAAACGTGATTGCCGAAGTTTGAACTCTGAATCGTGGTTTTATTTTGTCCGCTTATTAAAATTATGTTCAATAAAATACAAAAATTTTCTCTGTTATTTTTATCTCTGACAATAGTTTTCTGCGGCATTGCAACGGCACAGGCGCAGGTCGTTTATCGGAAACTCGCGTTCAAAGATGAATTCAATAAATCTGCGAATGCGCCGGTTGATTCAAGCAAATGGACGGCGGAAATCGGCGGCGGCGGTTGGGGCAATCAGGAACTCGAATATTATACGAATTCGGTTGAAAACGCCTATCACGACGGCAACGGTTCACTCGTGATTAAAGCGATAAAATTGACACAGCCGTCGAATTTGACTTGTTGGTATGGTCCGTGTCAATACACTTCCGCAAGGCTGATTACAAAGGGAAAATTCGATCAAAAATACGGTCGTTTCGAGGCGCGAATCAAGATTCCGCGCAGTCAGGGAATGTGGGGCGCGTTTTGGCTTTTGGGCAGTAACATTGATACGGTCGGCTGGGCGACGTGCGGCGAACTCGACATTATGGAAAATATCGGGCGCGAACCGAACATCGTTCACGGCACGATTCACGGTCCCGGCTACAACGGCGCAAACGGCATCAGTTCGTCGTTTAATTCGACAAATAACGCCGCCTTTGCCGACGATTTTCACGTTTATAAAACCGAATGGAGCGAAAATTTGATTCAGTTTTATGTTGATGGCGCACTTTATAAAACGATCAAGCCGGGCGATCTGCCGCAAGGTTCGCAATGGGTTTTCGATCATTCGTTCTTTATGATTCTAAACTTCGCCGTCGGCGGTCCGTGGGGCGGCGTTCCCGATAATACTTCCGCGTTTCCGCAGACGATGGTGATTGATTATGTGCGCGTCTATAAAAGCCGTCCGCGTATTTCTACGAAAACGGCTTGCACTAAATGACTACTTTTGCTGATTTATATTCCGGCTAATGCTTTGTCTTGTTCCTCTTGCGACGGTGTTTTAACTAAATCATCGCCATAAGGCGGTTTAGGACGTTGCGCCAAACACAGATTAAAATCGGGATGTTCCTTTCTCGTTTTTCCCAAGTTTTTGAAAATCAAAATTTTCACTTTTCCGAGATTGCCCGACATATATTTCGCGCCACCAGATTTAGGCGTATTAACCCAAAGCCCGCCGAGCGAAATCATATCCAACTTTTCCTGTGCTGGATCATCAGCTTCAATAAAATCGTCCGCATCGGACAAATCAACATATGTTCCCAAAGTTTTTTGCTTCGGGTCTTCAACTTTAAATCCTTTTCTACTCATCTTGAATAGCCTCCATTTTATTTTGATTTATCACATAAACCTTTCTTGGTTTGTGTAATCTTTTGGTTTGTGAATCATAAGGCTTATTATCTCGCACCATCGCGTAAACCATTGTCATTAAACGACGTGCAACAGCAGACGTAGCTTTTTTATACGTTGACCGCGCCCGATAATTCACAAAAAAACTTCGTAGTTCCGAATCTTTCTTATTTTGATTACAGAAAGATTTAACCGCATTGAGAAGCGGCGTTTTCAAATGTGTGTTTCCGTGAGACGATTCTTTTTTCAACACTTTGCCACCCGAAACTATATTATTTGGACAAACGCCAATAGCTTTAACAAATTTTTCTCCGGACGAATATCTTTCAGTAAAATCTACGCCCATTTCGCCCACAATACGCAAAGCAAGTAGTTTTGACATTGCCGGCAAAGTGCAAATTAAATCTGTTATTTCCGTTAAAGACAGTTCATCAATCAGGTCTAAACTATTATTTTCCAATCGTTCAATTTTATTATTCAGAAAGATAAGTTCCTCGCACAAACCTTCCAAAAACGGACGGGTAAAATTTGGAATCATTTCTAGTTCGCCCATCGCATCATTAAGTTTGTCTAACGACGATGATCGTCCAAACCAATGATTTAATAAAATCTCGTGTTTTTCCTTGCCATCAATAATTGCTTGAAGCATTGAAATCCCGGACTTAGAATTTACCTTTGTTGCACGATATAGATTGCATCCGTTCGCTGTCAATGTGGAATTTATTCGGTTAGTAATTTGAGTTCTTCGCGCTTTCTCTTTGTCCAGCGAACGAAGAAACATTCTGATGTGCCTTTGTATTGGGTCAGGCATATTTGAAGTTTTCAGGTCGAAGTTAGCCGCAAGTCGCGCCAAAGTTCGCGCATCACCTTTGTCATTCTTGCCTTCCACTTTTAACAAAGCAGAAACCAACAAAGGATTTAAGATTCTTGCCGGAATATTGTGTGTTCTGAAAACATCGTAGAACAAAATATGATAGTTAGCCGTAGATTCCAAAATCACTAATTCAGAACCAAAACATTTAATATATTCAACAGCCGCTTGCGCGCCCAGATAATTATTTTGAAACTCAACGGTATCAATACATTCAGAATTTCGATCATAATTAGCAATTACGACAATTTCGCTGTCAACGTCGCAACCTGTTGTTTTATTAAAACTTTTTGTTTGGATTTTGGAAGAATTTCGATTAACTTTTCTCATAATTTCAGCTTGCTCGTAGAATGGAGAAAATATCCGTAACCTCGAAGGCTACTCTTATTTCGGCGATATAAAATTCGCAAGAGCAAGAACAGTAGATATATTCGGTGCAGACTTTTTGAGGCGATAACAAATGTTTCGCAAGAAAAAAAGGCACTTTTTCGTTCTCCGCTGAAAAGTATAGAAAAAAAAAAAATAACTCTGTCAAACCGTCAAAGACGATTACAGAGTTATACATTATTTTGGAAATTTCTAAATTTTTGTTACTTTGCTCGAACGTCTGGGCATTGGAGGTAAGCACCACCAACTAATAGACAATTCAAACCAGCAACTATAAAATCAATCGGTTCGGAATTGTTTTGATGCAGAATTGTAATTAAACCCGTAATTAACGAGCCAAAAACCAATGTTCCGAATCGAAACCAATTCACCTGTTTAAAACTTGTAGCCACCGATTTAAATAATATTTGTTATAGGCATCAACCCAATTTGTCCGCATCGCATTTTGCGCGACGGTCAAATCAAGTTCACCCGAACAAACTTTTTTTCGTAAGAAATTTCCCAAAACATTTTTTTGAATGTCGTTCCAAGATTTAGTCCGCCTATCCTGCGCCCAAAGATTAGAAATATTGTTAGAACCACCGAGACCGAGCGGAATTAAATGGTCAATAACATAGTTTTTCCGCATTATCGGATCAATCATATAAGAGTTGTAAACCATTTGTTTTCGATTGGTTGAAACATCCCGAACGATTTTCGTATATCCCGAATGGCAAATCGTTTCAAGTGAATCACCTCGAATTTCTCCCGGCGTTTTCACCGAATCTGGAAAAATCGGCGATTGTGCAAACGACAAAGCAGTAAACAACCAAATACAACCCAAAGTCCAAAATCTTTTCATATTTTCACCTCAAACTAAGCAATTTCAATATGCAAATGCGAACCTGACCAAACTTTCTGACTTTTCGGGCGAACGCGCTCATCCCGAACAATTAAACCGAAAGAACGACACAATTTTATAAAACTTTCCACTTCTTGAACAGTTTTATCGCGTGTCCGAACATCTGCCGCCAAGCCGCGATAATGTTTTGAACCTACATTGTGTTTGCCATTAATTGTTGCCGTAACAACGAATTTCTGTTCGTTCGCCAACAAAATAATATCTTTATATGTTTTGAATTGTCGCATTTTATTGAAAAATAGGGAAATAACGGGAAAAAAATATATTGTTTCAGAAAACTTATGAAAGTTTTCGAGTCCGCTGTTACTTCCCAAAATTAGCCGTAGATAACGGCAACGTCGGAATATTGTGATTCGCTCGAAGCTGATTGTGCTTTGACACGATACGAAACCTTACCGCCCGGCGTTTGACCGTCGTGCGAAAATTTCTTGCGTCGCGTAATGCCCGCAATTTTCCAGTCTTCAAGTCCGACTCTGCTTTCGATTACAAAATTAACGCCATAGCCGTTCCCATTTCGTTTGAATTTCAACAGGTTTTCACCGTTTGAATATCCAGTAACTGAAAGTTCGACGGGCGTATGCGGAATAATCGGAGTCGGTGGATTCATTGATTTAGACAAGCCCAATGCCGCAAATACTTCATTAGAAAAACCATTCGCCCGAAGAATAAGTTGCAATCTGGAAATGTCAGAAACAATTTCATCTCGAACTTGATTAAGACTTTCCGTCGCCGCACGAGCTTCTGCTTGTGCCTGAACTTGTCGCGCAATCGCAGAGTCGAAAGCAATTTTTTTCGTGCTGAGATTTGTGCTGACCTGTCCAATCTGTATTACAGCCGCACTATTATCTGACAATTCGGTAAGCTCTGAACCTACCGTAGTTTCGTTAGTGCCAAGATTAGTTGCAACTGTAATTAGATTTGCTAAGAAAGCGGGCAAAAGTGAATTTGATAAATTTCTAAACATCGTTTTTACCTCCATTCATTAAAATTATGAAAGTAATTAGTAAATCTTCTTACTTTCAAAACAAAGTTTAGAAAATCTAATTTATTTTGTCAAACAAATATCCAAAATTTTGTAGAAAAATGAGAAAAATCCGAAATAATGGATAAAATTAAGTAGAAAAGGTGGTTTTCGGCGAAAATTTAGAGTATTTTAGTGTTAGTAGTCAAATAAGATGAACGGAGCGCAGGCTGCCAGCCTGCGTTGAGCGTTTGCTTCAAATGCGAAAATTGAGTGTTCGGATTATCAATAGTGTGAGCAGCGGAAACCTTGCTCACGGGCAGGCTGGCAGCCTGCGCTCCGTTAAAGAAAACTATGAAAAATTACAAAGTGTCCAAATTGCTGAATTTTCAACGGTTATTGCTGTCCGCCGTCGTTTTGACTTCAATTTTTTACGGCTCGATTTTTCACGCGCCGACGGCGAACGCGCAGAAAATTTTGCCGTATCAAAATGCGAAACTTTCGATTGATGCGCGGGTTGCAGATTTGCTGGCGCGAATGACTCTCGAAGAAAAGGTCGCGCAGATGGAGTGCGTTTGGATGGAAAAGCCGAACGATAATTCCAAAGTCCCGAAAGAGCAATTACCGATGGGCGGCACGTTTTCGGCTGAAATTGCCAAGGCGAAAATCCCGAACGGCATCGGACAATTTGCGCGTCAGCGTGAACTTTTTGATCCCAAAGGCTCGGCGGAATATGCGAATGCGGCGCAGAAATGGCTCAAGGAAAATACTCGTTTGGGAATTCCCGCGATGTTTCACGACGAGATTTTGCACGGCACGATGTCGGGCGGCGCGACCGTTTTTCCCGTTCCGCTTTCAATGTCTTCGAGTTGGGACACGGATTTGGTTTCGCGCGTCTTCACGGTTGCGGCGCGTCAGTCGCGCATTCGCGGGACGCATCAGGTTCTCGGACCGAATATGGATTTGGCGCGTGAAGCGCGTTGGGGCAGAACGGAAGAAACTTACGGCGAAGACCCTTATCTGACTTCGCGGATGATCGTTTCGGTCGTCAAAGCGATTCAGGGAAACGCGACTTACGCGAATCCGGCGATTGACGACGCGCATCTGATCGCCACGGGTAAACATTTTGCCGGACACGGACAGCCCGAAAACGGCACGAATATCGGTCCCGTCAATTTATCGGAAAGACTGCTCCGCGAAACGCATTTCGTGCCGTTTGAAGCGGCGGTCAAAGAAGCAAATTTGTTCAGCATTATGCCCGCCTATCACGAAATTGACGGCGTGCCGGTTCACGCGAACAAATGGATGCTCGACACGATTTTGCGAAAAGAATGGGGTTTCCAAGGCGCGGTTGTTTCCGATTATTACGCGATGACCGAACTTTTTGCCCGTCACAAAGTTGCGACTGATTTAGCCGATGCCGCGAAACAATCTTTGGAAGCCGGTTTGGATGTCGAACTGCCCGATCCGAACGTCAATAAAACGCTCGTCGAACAAGTCAATTCCGGTAAAATTCCGATGGCTTTGATTGACCAAGCCGTTTCGCGCGTTCTCTATCAAAAATTCCAACTCGGACTTTTTGAAAATCCGTATGTTGATATTGATAAAGCGGTTAAGATGACCGATACGACGGAAGACCGGGCTTTGGCGGCGGAAACTGCCAGAAAAGCGATTGTGTTGCTCAAAAATCAAAATAACACGCTGCCGCTTGATAAAACAAAACTGAAATCAGTCGCGGTTATCGGACCAAATGCGAACCGCGCACATCTCGGCGGCTACACCGATCCGAATCCGCCGCGCACCGTCAGCATTCTCGATGGCGTGAAAAATAAAGTTGGCAACGCAGTCAAAGTAAATTATGCGGAAGGCGTAAAAATTACCAAAGAAGGCGGAAATTGGTTTGGCGATACGATCACTTTAAATGATGCGGCGAGCGATCAAAAATTGATTGACGAAGCTGTTGCAACCGCGAAAAATTCCGACGCGGTGATTCTCGCCATCGGCGGTAACGAAGACACGAACAAAGAAGGTTGGGCGGAAAATCACTTGGGCGACCGCGATTCTTTGGAACTCGTCGGACGGCAAAATGATTTAGTCAAAGCGGTTTTGGGAGTCGGCAAACCGACCGTCGTGTTTATGATAAATTCGGGACCGCTGGCGATTGGTTATGTCGCGGAAAATGTTCCGGCGATTCTCGAAGGCTTTTATCTCGGCGAAGAAACCGGCACGGCAGCAGCAGATGTGATCTTCGGCGACTACAATCCGGGCGGCAAACTTCCCGTTTCGTTCCCGCGTTCGGTCGGGCAACTGCCGATTTATTACAACAAAAAACCGTCGGCGCGGCGCGGTTATTTGCTCTCGACGACCGAACCGCTCTTTCCGTTCGGCTTCGGTTTGAGCTACACGACTTTCAAGTATTCAAACTTGAAAATAACGAATCCGAAAATTTCCACAAACGGCGAAACGACTGTCACCGTTGATATTACGAACACCGGAAACCGGCGCGGCGATGAAATCGCGCAGATGTATCTGCGCGACGAATACAGTTCCGTCACGCGCCCGGTCAAAGAATTAAAGGATTTTGCGAGAGTTTCGATTGACGCGGGACAGACGAAAACCGTGACCTTCAAAATCACCACGCAAAAACTTCAATTCTACAACCGTGAAATGAAGCGCGTCGTCGAACCCGGAACTTTTCAGGTAATGGTCGGCGGCAGTTCGGCTGACCTGATGAACGCGACGCTGGAGGTTGCTGGGAATTAAAAAAATCGTATTAAAATGAAATTTCTCGGAATAGACATCGGCACAGGCGGTTCGCGGGCAATCGTGATTGACGAAAACGGCGTGGTCGTCGCGTCGGCAACGGAGATGCACGAAGATTTTGCGTCGCCCGAAATCGGTTGGGCGGAGCAGAATCCCGACGATTGGTGGCGTGCCTGCAAACAAGTTATTAACGAAGTTTTGCAAATTGTCAGTGCGGAAGAAATCGCGGCAATCAGCTTTTCGGGGCAGATGCACGGATCGGTTTTTCTCGATGCGTCAGATAGAGTGATTCGTCCCGCGATGCTTTGGTGCGATCAGCGGACGGAAAAACAATGCGTTGAAATTACCGAAAAGATTGGCAGAGAGCGTCTGATCGAATTAGTTTGCAATCCGGCGATTACGGGTTTTACGCTTCCGAAAATTCTCTGGCTGCGCGAGAAAGAGCCGGAAAATTGGGCGAAAGTTCGGACAATTCTGCTGCCGAAGGATTACATTCGACTCAAACTTTCAGGCGATAAAGCGTCGGATGCCGCCGATTCTTCGGGAACGCTTTTGTTCGATGTGCAGAATCGCAAATGGTCGAATGAAATGCTCGCGGCGTTCGGGATTGATGAAAGTTTGCTGCCGAAAGTTTATGAATCAACCGAAATCACCGGCACAGTTTCACAAAATGCGGCGGACGAAACAGGTTTAAAGATCGGCACGAAAATTGTCGCGGGCGCAGGCGACAACGCCGCCGGAGCAATCGGAATGGGAATTGTCGAAAACGGCAAAGTTTCGGCAACCATCGGCACTTCGGGCGTAATTTTCGCCGTTTCAGATAAACCGCGACTTGATTTGCAAGGCAGAATTCACACGCTCTGCCACGCAATTCCCGGACGTTGGCACAATACGGGCGTGACACTCGCAGCCGGACTTTCGTTCAAATGGTTTCGTGAAAATTTCGGCGAAGGCAAATCTTACGACGAACTCGTCAACGAAGCCGCGAAAATTCCGAGCGGTGCGGACGGCGCAATCTGGCTGCCGTATTTGATGGGCGAACGCGCACCGCATTTGGACGCAACTGCCCGCGCCGCATTGGTCGGTATTACGGCGAGTCATACAAAAGCACATTTTACCCGCGCCGTTCTCGAAGGTGTCGCGTTTTCACTGCGCGATTCGCTCGAAATTTTCAAGTTGTCAGGCGTGGAAATTTCGTCAATCCGCTTGGGCGGCGGCGGCGCGAAATCTCCGCTTTGGCGGCAGATTCAGGCGGACGTTTACGGGCAGAGCGTCGAAATTTTAGAAGCCGATGAAGGCGCGGCATTCGGCGCGGCAATTCTTGCCGGTGTCGGCGCGGGCGCGTGGAATTCGGTTGATGAAGCCTGCGAAAAAACGATTCGCGTCGCCGCCACGATTGAGCCGAATGTAGATTCGGTCGAAAAATTAAATCGCAATTACGAAGTTTATAAAATGCTTTATCCGGCACTGCGTCCGGCGATGGAAATTATCACAAAAACTAGGGAGACAGAGAAATTATGAGCAATGATAAATATACACCGAAACCTGAACACAAATTCACGTTCGGATTGTGGACGGTCGGCAATCGCGGCGCAGACCCGTTCGGAACGCAGGTGCGCGAAAAATTAACCGCTCCGCAGATCGTTGAAATGCTGGCGGAAGTCGGCGCATATGGCGTGAATTTTCACGACAACGATCTCGTGCCGATTGACGCGACGGCAGGCGAAAAAGCACAGATTGTCAGCGACTTTAAAAAAGCCTGCGGCGACAACAATATCAAAGTTCCGATGGCGACGGTTAATCTGTTTTACGAACCCGTTTTCCGCGACGGCGCATTTACCGCAAATGATGCGAGAGTTCGCGCTTACGCGATTCAAAAGACAATGCAGGCGATGGATTTAGGCAAGGAATTCGACGCGGAAACTTTTGTTCTGTGGGGCGGACGCGAAGGCTCGGAAACTGACGGCTGTCGTCGTCCAGATGAAGCGATCAAGCGTTTGCGCGAAGCCTTAAATTATTTGTGCGAATACAATATCAAACAAAATTACGGCTACAAATTTGCGATGGAAGCCAAACCGAACGAGCCTCGCGCCGATATTTATATGGCGACGACTTCGGCTTATCTGGCGTTTATCGAAACTCTGGATCATAAAGAAATGGTCGGCGTGAACCCGGAAGTCGCGCACGAACAGATGCCCGGACTAAATATGACGCATTCGGTCGCGCAGGCTTGGGAAGCCGGAAAATTGTTTCATATTGACCTCAACGACCAATATCCGGGACGCTACGATCAGGATTTGCGGTTCGCTTCCGTGTCGCCGAAACAGATGTTTTGGCTCGTCAAATTTTTAGAAGATGTCGGCTACAACGGAATGCGGCATTTCGACGCGCACGCTTACCGAACGGAAGATTACGCCGGAGTCAAAGATTTTGCACGCGGCTGTATGCGAACTTATTTGATTTTGAAAGACAAAGCCGAACAGTGGAACAAACACGAAGGCATTCAGGCAATTTTAAGCGATATCGAAGCAACCGATAAAAGCTACGAGATCACCGATCTTGATTCGCTGCTCGCCGAAAATTTTGACCGTCACGCGCTCGCCGCCAAAGGTTTGCAGTATGAACGGCTCGACCAACTGACAATGGAGATTTTGTTCGGTGTCGCCTGATTTCCGAACCGTCTCAGAACCGTCTGCGTGAGCGGGCTGTCGGCGGAAATTATTCGCATTCTAAAAGTTGATATTCAACCGCCCGCTCACGCAGGCGGTTCTGACTAATTATATGAATAAAAAAATAAGAATTTCCGCGTCTTTAATTTTAATTTCGCTGATTGTTTTTGCCGTCGGATGCGTTCAGCAGACGAGTCAGAACGGCGGAAGTAATTCTGCCGCACCGGGCAAATCAGGCAAACTCCGTGTCGGGCTTTCGATGGACACTTTGAAAGAAGAACGCTGGCAGAAAGACCGCGATATTTTCGTTAAAAGAGCCGAAGAACTCGGTGCGGAAGTTCTCGTGCAGGCGGCTGACGGCAAAGACGAAACGCAGATTAAACAAGCCGAAAGCCTTTTGACGCAGGGAATTGACGTGTTGGTATTGATTCCGCATAACGCCGAAATCTGCGCGACGATTGTTGATGCCGCCAAAAAACAGAATGTGCCGGTGATTTCGTATGATCGTCTGGTCAAAAACAGCGAACCGGATTTATATATCTCGTTTGATAACGAAAAAGTCGGGCAGATGCAGGCGCAATATCTGGTTGATAAAGCTCCGAAAGGCAATTACATCTTGATCGGCGGCGCACAGACCGACAATAATGCCAAGATGTTTCGCGCCGGACAGATGAAGGTTTTGCAGCCTTTGATTGATAAAGGCGATATTAAAATCGTCGCCGATCAATGGTCGCGCGATTGGCTTGCGGAAGAAGCCTTGAATCATACTGAAAACGCTCTGACACTCAGCAAAAATGACGTGGCGGCGATTGTCGCGTCCAACGACGGCACGGCGGGCGGCGCGATTCAGGCACTGCTCACGCAGCATCTCGGCGGCAAAGTTTTTGTTTCAGGTCAGGATGCCGATCTCGCCGCGCTGCAAAGAATCGTGGACGGCACACAAACGATGACTGTTTACAAACCCGTTTCGATTCTCGCGGCAAAAGCGGCGGAAGCAGCAGTCGCGTTGGCGAAAAAACAGACGGTTGAAACCAAATCCAAAGTAAATAACGGGAAAGTTGATGTCCCGTCAATTCTGCTCGATCCGATCCCGGTTGATAAATCCAATATTGACGCAACGGTTATCAAGGACGGTTATCAAAGGCGCGAAGACGTTTATAAAAACGCGCCCAATCAATAAAGTGAACGGAATCCGCACTATTTTTAGGGGACATTGATATTTTAGATAAACTCTTTTGAAAATTTATTATGATTGCTGCCGGATGCAGTTGAAGGTTGTGAGAATCAATAGAATACTTAATTGTTTCGGAAAAATGTATAACTTTGTTGCATCTCCAAACAAACCTATGTTATTTTTTTCTGATAAGAATTTCTGAGGCTTTCGGATTTTGTTACAAAAAAAATCTATGGCAAGACGGCTCAACTTAAAAACAATCAATGTGGCGCGGTCAAATACGATTAGGGACATTAATCGCCAGATTATCCTGAATTATGTTCGTGAACAAGGTCCGATTTCACGGGCGAGCATTGCTCAACTGACCGATTTACAGCGTTCGACGGTTTCGCTGATCGTTGAAGAACTCTTGAAAGTCGGGTTGATCGAAGAAGTTTACGGCGAGTCTTCAGGCGGCAGACCTCCGCAATTGTTGGTTCTCAAAGCGTCCAACGCAATGATTCTGGGCGTTGATCTCGGAAAAAAACATACCATCATCGGCACTTGTGATTTGAGCGGCAGATTGCTGGAAAAAAAAGAAATTGAAACAAATCGGGATTTCGATCAAATGATGATTTCGATTATCGAATCGCTCGAATATTTTATTGATAAAAGTCAGGGTTTGATCGAAGGCATCGGCGTTTGTTTGCCGGGATTAGTCGAATCGGATATGGGAATAGTGGTTAATGTTCCTTATCTGGATTGGAAGTTTCCCGATATTGTCAGGAAAATCGAGGAAGCGACGCATTTGCCGGTTAAAATCGAAAACGACACCAACGCGACTGCGCTCGCCGAACTCTGGCTCGGTCGTCCTGAAATCAGAAACGTCCGCGATTTTGTCGTCGTGCTGATTCACGAAGGCATCGGCACGGGACTGGTTTTTGACGGGCAGCTTTACCGGGGCAAAAGCGGCGTGGCAGGTGAATTCGGACATATGACCATCGGCACCAATGCGCCGATTGCCTGCACCGCCGGGAGATTCGACTGTTGGGAGGCTTTTGCCACGGAACGCTCGGCGTTGGCGCGTTATGCAAAACTGACCGGGCAAAAAAACGGGAAAAACCAAATCAGTTTTTCGACGCTGATGGAGCTTGCGCTTGCCGGCAATCAGGTAGCGGAAACCGCGCTGCGCGAAACGGCGCGTTATATCGGCATCGGCATCTCGAATCTGGTGCAGGGATTGTCGCCCGAAGTGACGATTGTCGCCGGCGATTTCGTCAGAGTCTGGTCGCTGATTGCCGATGACGTTAAATCGAGCGCGGAAGATGCAATGTGTCAGGGTTATCCGACAATTGACGTAATGCCTTCGACGCTCGGTCAGTTTCCGACACTAATGGGCGCATTCAGTTTGTTCCTCGCCCATAAATTTTCTTCTCATTCACTTAACTAACCTATATCAAAAATTAGCAAATTAATCGTCAAGGGCGCAGTCAATTCTAAAAATATATCCGTTGGCTAATCGAACGCCGGACGCTAATTGCAACAACTGGGCGACTACGGTGAGTTCGCCGATTAATTTCCGTGAAGAAAATATTCGACTCGATTACAACTTAACTTCAAAAAATAAAATATTCGGGCGATATACTCAGGATCATTGGTCAAACAAAGCACCGAATCTGGTTGGCAATTTATGGGGCGACGATGCTTTTCCGACCATCGAAGGAAGTTGGACACAGCCGTCAAAACAAGCCGCAGTAAAATTAACCACGCAGCTTTCATCAACGGCGGTCAATGATGTTCAATTCTCTTATTCGGCTAACCGCATCATTATTACGCAAGGCAACGGTGCTGATATAAATACTGAAATTAACAAAGCCGTTCCGGGATTCTTCGCTGATTCAGTCAAAGTAAACGGCTTAAATCGCCCGCATCCTGTTTTCTGGGGCGGTATCGGTCCATACAATGCCGGCGGTGATCCGAATCTATGGACACAACAACCGTTTAAAAATGCACTCGATATTTATTCGGTCAGAGATGATGCCTCAATGGTTAAAGGAAACCATGTGTTGAAATTGGGTTTTCTGTTTGATACAGCCGCGAAGAATGAGGATTCGGGACCAAATAACGAATCGGTGCAGTTCTGGGGAGCTTGTTGCGGAAACAACTCGGGCAATGCAGTGGCAGATGTTTTAACCAAAGGTTCGCTTTTCGGTTTTAATGAAACCAATAGGCAACCGATTGGTCAAAACAGATATAAGAATCTCGAGTTTTATCTTGGAGATACCTGGAAAGTAAAGCCTAATGTAACTTTGGAGTTGGGTGCCAGATACTCTTTATTGTTTGAACCGACTGATGCCCGTAATAGAATCAGCGGGTTTTCGCCGGCAGCTTATAGTGCATCAAAACCGGCAAGCGATCCGTGTAACGGTTTGGTCGTTCCTAAAGGCACTAATCCCTGTGCGGGAATAGCCGGTGCCAGCACTCCGGTTCAGTTTTCAAACCGCTCGTTGAGAGCTAATAATTACAAAAACTTTGCGCCGCGTCTAGGCTTTGCCTGGGATGTTTTCTCTGACGGGAAAACTGCAATCAGAGGCGGATTCGGTTTGTTCTTCCTTCGTGAAAGAACAAGTCCGTATTTTGCAGGATTAACCCTGAACTCCCCGTTTGCCAATACGGTCGGAGGTCAGCGAACGCTTGGTAACGACGGACTTGACGGGAAACCGATATTTGCCGGTCTCTCAGCCGCATCAGCGGGTTCGCCGAAATTCGGATTAAGCCCGGAAGCGGCAACTCCATATTCGATGCAGTTTAATGTTTCGGTTGGTCGCCAGCTATGGAAAGACACCGTGTTGGAAGCCGGTTATGTGGGCAACCGTTCACGAAGACAGTTGACACACAACGATGTCAATCAAGTTCTCGAGTCAAATCGGAAAGCCGCCGCTTTTGCCGCAGATGCCAACGCAGTTAATGCCTTCCGTCCTTACAGCAACTATGGCGCAATCTACCAATTTGAAAGAAACGGGAAAGGCAATTACGATTCGCTGCAATTGTTGTTCAGAACCAGATTCACGAAATATTCGCAGTTACAGGCTGCTTATACTTTTTCGAGATCGCTCGCTGATTTCGGATTAAATGATTCAGCCGGTTCACAAAGCGACTTTGCAGTTTTGGATCGAAATCGTCGTTCGCTTGATTTCGCCGAGTCGGATATTAACCGTCCGCACATCTTTGTAGCGAATTTGATTTACAATTTGCCGGCATTGAAGGACTCGAATGCGTTCGTAAAAAATCTGGTCGGAGGATGGGAAATAGCATCAATCGTCCAAGTGTCGAGCGGAACATCGCTGACTCCCCGATTATTTGCGACCGGCATCAACAATCTTCAGGCGGGAATCAGCGGAATCGGAACGGCGGTCGCTAATCAAAGACCGATTCGCGTTGCCGGACAGCCTTGTACGATTAGTGGCACAGCGGGAAGTTTCCTGAATCCGAGAGCCTTTACTTTAGTTGGTTATAAAATCGGAGAATCTAATATCCAGCGATCAACTTGTTTAGGACCTCCGACCAAGAATGTAGATTTGTCTTTCTACAAAAACTTTTCACCTTCTTGGCTGACGGGTAGTCCGCTTGGCGAAGGAGCGAGAATTCAGTTCCGCTTTGAATTGTTCAATGCGCTAAATACTACTCAGTTTAGAGGAGATAGTCTGCAAACTAATTTCTATAATGGAAGTGTTACTTGCGGAACTGGTCCTTGTAGTGCGACGAATAACACAATTACCGGGGCGGGAGTGACAGGCGATTACGGAATCGCCGGCAGAGACAGAGGAGCGCGTGAAATTCAGTATGCGCTGAAACTCTACTTCTAAAGCTTGACTGCTAAACTTTGGCAAGAAGATATTTGTTTCAACCAAGCAAATATCTGCTTGCCATTTTTATTTTGTGGTATAATTTCTCTCGCTCCAATCATAAATTTTAAGTAGTAATTTATTCATTATGTCTGCAAAAATATTGATTTTTGTTTTACTTTTTTCAGCATTGAATATCTATCCTCAAAGGATAAATCCGAAGAAACCGAATCCGACTTTATCAACTCAAAACTCCCGAACAATCACCGACGAATTAATAAAACATCTGAGCGCGGCGGAAACTTATCAAATTTCCGGTGATCTGCCGAACGCGGCGGTCGAAAATCGTGCAATTGTCGGCATCGCGCTTGAGCGTTTCGGCAACCTCGCCGTCGAAGAAGGCAGTTACGCGGACGCGGTTAAAATTCTCAAACAATCAGTAATTTATCAGAATAATGCGCCGAATCGGACTGATTTGGCAGTAGCTTATTTGCGGTCGAATCAGTTGGATAACGCCGCCGAAGAAGCGCGAAATGCGATTGCGATTGATGCGAAATATGCGGGCGCACATTATATTTTAGGCAATATTTATTTCACCAAAGAAGATTACACAGCCGCACTTCCCGAACTCGAAAAAGTTTTGGTGCTTGCGCCCGATTTCGATTCGGCGCGTGCTTTAGGTCTGACTTATTTGTATTTGAAACAACCCGAACGTGCGAAACTTTTGTTCGAGGAAATGCTCTCGTCAGTCGGCACGGACAGTCCCGATCTGCATATCTCGTTCGGTCAGGCGTATGAACAGACGAATTATCCGCTCGAATCCGAACGCGAATTCAAACGCGCTCTGACGCTTAATGCGAAGCAGCCGCGAGCCAATTTTTTTCTCGGTTATGTGATTTTGCAATACGGCGGAAGCGAACGAATCGCGGAAGCCGCCGCCGCGTTTGAAAAGGAATTGCAGATTTCGCCGAATGATTTTTACGCAAATTTTTTCGCCGGTGTCGCCGCCTCATCTGACAACAAACACGAACGCGCGATCCAATTTTTCAACAAAGCCGCGCAAATTCGCCCGGAACGCAGCGAGATTTATCTGTTTCTCGGTCAGTCGCAAATCGAACTCAACGATCTCGTCACGGCGGAAAAAAATCTGCGCCGCGCCGTTGCGGTCGAAGCGTCGGATGCGCGGGCAAAAACGCAGGCGCGGCGGACGCATTTCCTGCTCGGACGACTGCTGCTGAAAACCAACCGCAAAGCCGAAGGCGAAAAAGAACTGGCGATTGCCGCCAAATTTCAGCAGGAATCGCTCAACTCCGCCCGCAGCGAAATCAACCAGATTCTCGGTCAAATCGTCGAAAATCCGCAGTCGAAAACCGCTGACGCAAACAACACGAACAAGGAAACTGAAATCAAAATCGCGCCCGAACGCGCCGCCGAACTCAAGAAAATCAAACTGTATTTAAGCGAAGTTTTAGCGCAGGCGTTTAATAATCTCGGCGTGATCGCCGTCCAAAACAACGACGGAGGCGAAGCGATTGAAAAATTCACGGCGGCGTTGGAATGGCAGCCGGATTTCCCGAATCTAAACCGCAATCTCGGCATCGTCAGTTTTCGCGCCAATGAGTTTGATAAAGCAATCGCGCCGCTTTCGCGTCATTTGCAGACGAATCCGAAGGACGATTTGATTCGCCGGATGCTCGGCGCAAGCTATTATTTCACCGGCGATTTCGCCAGATCAATTGAAACTCTCAAACCGATTGAAGCGAATTTAACGACCGATGCGGAACTCGCCTATTTTTACGGAATCTCGCTCGTTCAGCAAAAACGCGGCGCAGAGGCAATTCCCGTCTTTAACAAACTCGCGCAAATTTCGCAGAAAACGCCCGAATCGCTGCTCTACGCGGCGCAGGGATTTATGATTTTGGGCGATTACGAACGCGCCGTTAAAGAACTTCGGACGATTATTGCGGTCGCGCCGGAAACGCCGAAAGCCGATTATTTCGCCGGTCAGAGCCTGATTCGTCTGAATCGTTATGCCGAAGCCGAAAAGTTTTTCAGCCGCGAACTCGAAATCAATCCGGCGGACGATCTCTCAAAATATCATCTCGCGCTGACGCTGATTGAACGCAAAATCGAAACCGAAAAAGCGATTTCGCTGCTCGAAGAAGCGATCAATCTGCGTCCCGATTACGCCGACGCGCATTATCAACTCGGCAAAATCTATCTCGAACGCGGCGACACCGCCAAAGCCGTCGAACATCTCGAAAACGCGGTTTCATCCGACGCGAAAAAAGATTATATTCATTACCAACTGAGCATCGCCTACCGAAAACTGTCGCGCAAAGACGATGCCGACCGCGAGTTGAAACTTTATCAAAAACTAAAAGCCGACAGCCGCAAAACCGACGCGCCGATGTGAAAAGATGAAAATTACGGTTTTCAATCTATTGATTATTTTATGCTTTGCGGTTTCAATCACGGCGCAAAAAATTCCCGCCGCCAAAAATCCGCTCGTTCAATACGAAAAAAGCATTGACGAAGGCAAACTCGCCGAAACCGAACGCGATTTGTTTAATTATGTGATTGCCAATCCGTCGGACGCGAAAGGTTTTGCATTACTTGGAAAATTGCGGCTCAAACAAAACCGCCTGAATGAAGCCAAATCTCTGACGAAGAAGGCTTTAACGCTCGATTCAAAATTAGTTTCGGCGAAATTAACGCTCGCCGCAACCGATTTTCAAAACGGCGAAACCGAACAGGCAAAAACGGTTTTAGACGGAATTGCGGACGGCGAAATCACGAATGATTCGGCGCGTCTGAACTTCGCACAAACACTCGCACTCGTCGGCGATTGCCCGAAAGTTTTGGCGACGACGGAAAAATTAGCGGTGAAAATTAAAAATTCGGACGCGCTTCCCTTTCGTGCTAAATGTTACCTGCAAAACGGCGACCGCAAAAATTTCGCGTTGTTAATTTCGCTCGCAAAATCGGCGGCAAAGACGAATTCTGCACTTGCTTTACAGTTTGTCGGAGTTTTATACGATGAGAAAATGTTTAAAGAAACGGTCGAATTGCTGAGTCCGATTACCGTTTTCGCGCCGAAAAATATTGATGTTTTGATACTTTTGGCGAAAGCCGAAATCGCGCTCAAAAATTACGCCGATGCCAAAATTCATCTCGCTCAGGCGGAAAAACTGCAACCCGCGTCGGCACAGATTTTTCTCGCCGCATCAATGCTCGAAGATGCACAGGGAAACAACGCGAAAGCCTTTGAACTGTTGGAAAAATCGCTGGCGATCAACTCCGCCGACACGGAGATTTTGCAGGCTTACATCATCGCCGCGATTCGCGCCAATCAACCGGGAAAAGCGTTTCAGGCGGCGGAAAAATTGCTGGAATTACAACCGGAAAATCCCGGTTTTTTATACCTCTACGGCGCGGCGGCTCTCCAAAATAATAAACTTTCGAGATCTGAATCGTCGCTCGAAAAATTTATGAATCTGCGCCCGAACGATTCGCGCGGCTGTCTCGCGCTCGGTCTGACATTCGCCGCGCAGCCCGACAAAATCGAAGCCGCACGCGGACAGATGCAGAAATGTCTGACAATCAATCCGAACAATTTCGAGGCAACCTACCAACTCGGACTTTCCTACAAAACACAGGGTGAAACCGCGAAAGCCGTCGAATATCTCGAACAAACCGTCAAAATCTCGCCCGATTACGCCGCCGCACTGCGCGATTTGGGCGCGGTTTATCTGCTTTCAAATCAAGAAGAAAAAGCCCGCGTCGTCCTCGAAAAATCCGTTGCGCTCAATCCGAACGATGCTGACACGCATTTCCAACTCAGCCGACTCTACAACATAATTGGTCAAACCAATTTAGCCAAGAAACATTTGGAAATCTTTCAAAAACTGAAGAATCCGAAAAAAGACGGAATGTAAAAAACCGTTTTGACTGGAACGCAAGCAGCTTGCCTGCCCGTTCGTGCAAGCGCAGCGAGAACGAACGCGCGTGACATTACCTTAAAATTTCGAGTTATGAAGAAACCGTTCTTGCTTGGCGCGAACGGGCAGGCAAGCTGCTTGCGTTCCAGTCGTTATTTATCTTATTTTTTCTAAAGTAAACATCAAAACATCATTTTCACGAAGTTCAAAGGTTCGATTAAAAGTCTTTTTCGCGTCAATTTTCACACGCGAAATTTCAATCGGCTGACCGTTGTTTTTATCGCTTAATTCTTTAACCTGTTCTCTCGAAAGATTGGTCGGCGCACCGATTTTCAGATAATTTGTGTAAACATCATTCACGCCGTAGCCGATTTTGTGGATTTTCAGTTGATAATTTCCGTTTGGAATGTCGGTGATTCTTATTTCGATTTTGCCGATATTTTTGGACGGTAAATCTTTTTTGTAGAACACTTGGTCGCTTTCTTCAGTAATCGGTGGCGCGTAATTCCAGAGCAGAATTTGCACACCGTTTTTGTTCTTTGTCAGCCAACTGTGATTGTCGGCATAACTCCAAAATGTCACGCCCGTTATTTTGCCTTTGAGCGATTTGAAAGCCGCGAAAAAATCGCGGTAGCGATCACCTTGTTTGGTTAAAGTTTTTTGGTCAATCTGACTGTAATCGGCAAATCCGGTTTTTTGTGAATAATCTTGATAGACGCTCAGATCGAGTTCGGTGATTTGATTGTCAACACCTAAACCGCTGAAAAGATTGATAGTTTCGATGATTTCGGCGGTCGTCGGCGTGTCGAGATTTTCGTGCATTTGATGTCCCACGCCGTCAACCGGAATGCCTTGTTTTTTCAGATCAGCGATCAGATCATACAGAAATTTTCGTTTTTTTTTATCGGTCGTCGAATATTCGTTGATAAAAAGTTTGGCGTTCGGCGCAACTTCACGCGCCGTGCGAAATGCGGTTTTGATGAAATCCGTTCCTGTCAAATTATACCAATCGCTGCGGCGAAAACCGTCCGGTTCGTTCGGATCAATCACTTCGTTGACGACATCCCAAGCGTAAACGTCCGCACCGAAATGTCCAATAACTTTACGAATGTGATTTTCCAGACGCTTCAAAACCAGAGTTTTATTGGCAGCATTCGGCGTTAGTTTTTTGCCGTTTGCATCTTGGAAAACCCACGCCGGAGTTTGCTCGTGCCACGCCAGCGTGTGTCCGCGAATCAGCATTTTATTCGCCTTTGCAAACGCGACCTGCGCGTCGGCTTTAGCGAAATCGAATTGATTTTCCAAAGGCTCGACCGACGCAAATTTCATATCGTTTTCGCTCGTGATACTGTTGAAATGTTTTTTAAGCAAAGCCGCGTGTTCGCCTTCCAAATCGCCTTTCCAAATCGCCGTGCCGACGGGAAAATAATCCTTTAAAATGTTGTAAAGCGACGGAATATCGCGCTCGGCGGTTGGCGAATTCGTCGTTTGATTATTTGCCGCCGCCGTTGCCGCTGCGACCGAAATCGTAAAATTATCAATGTAAAACGATGTCGTTGCGCCAGCACCTTCGACGTAGATCACCAAATTATTCTCGCTCGTCGTTCCCGTATATTTGCCGGAAAGAGTCGTCCATTCCGCGTCGCTGACTTCTTTCGGCGTATTGATTTCGATATATTTCGGATCACCCGTCGGCGGCGTTTGCAGCATCGTCATTTTGAGCAAATCCTTCGGCTGACCTTTCAATAAACGAACTGAAACCGAAACGTCGTAAGTTCTGCCTTTAAAGATCAGCGGCGAAACGTCGAGTCCGACACCTTCATAATTTTTTGCGCGTCCCGTCACTTTCAAACTCTGACTTCCCGCCGCGTTTGAACTGAAAATCTGCACCGCGTCGCCGCGCACGAACCAATTTTGCGCCGTCATATCTTCAAAATCATTTTTGAGCAGTTCGCCCGTCTGCACCGGAATTTCGTCGCCGAGCGATTCGATCTTGAAATCATCTATGAAATACGAAGTGTTCGGACGCGCCGCCTCGATATAAACGAGCAGATAAGGTTCGCCGCCCGCCGGTTTGAATCTGCCGGAAAGCGTCGTCCAGCCGTCGGCGTTGGCGTTTGCCGCCGCAACCGTTTCATAACCGGTATCGCCTTTCTGCATCGTCATTTTCACGTCGTCCGGCTTTTCGCCTTTGCCGAGTTTGATGGAAAGCGAAAATTTATATGCCGTGTTCGGCTTCAAAATTTTGGTGACATTGAGCTGTGCGCCCTGCCAAAATTCTTTGCGACCGGAAACTTTCAGAGATTTTTTACCGCTCACAAATTCATCTTTAGAACTGCTGATCGAATCCGTTCCGCGTGCTTCCCAGCCTTGCGTGTCCTTCTCGAAATCGTTGGAAACGATTTGCGCCGAGACGTTTACCGCCGCGAGAAAAGCGAAAACGACTAATAAAATATTGAATTTTTGACAGACGAAATTATTCATTTTTCTACTCCGATTCGGTTTTTGAAAAGTTGTTGGAAGTAATGTTTAGAAATTTAACTCGGAATAGGTGAAAGGTAAATAAGTAACAAATTATAGACAAAATTCAAACAAACTTAACACTTGTCACTTTTCACCTATTCCGAATTTATTAATCTGCGCGATTTACAATTTAAAAACATTAATCGCTATTTTTGTTTATTTTTCATACTTTTGTAAAGTTATGCAACAAAGTATTCCGCACGGCTGAAAAAAATCGTTAAATTTGTTATGTTTGATAAACTTCCAAGGCTATCAAAATCCGTTTTTAGACATCTGAGATTTTGTTCGATTCACCTTTGCCGATGAAAAATTTAAGAGTTTTAAGTTCGATAATCTTATTGACGATTTTGTGCGGGCAAACTGCGCTGCCGCAAAACGATGTCTGTAAAGACCGTAAAATCCCGCAGCTTGTTGATGTTTACAAGCAAAGCGGCATTAAATTTGTCCACACTTCCGCGCCCGAAAAAAAATATATCGTCGAATCAATGAGCGGCGGCGTTTTGCTGATTGATTATGACCGCGACGGATTTTTGGACGTTTATCTGACAAACGCGCCGACGGTCGAGATGGCTCTGAAAAATGAAAAGTCGAAAAGTCTGCTTTACCGCAACAACGGCAACGGCACTTTTACCGATGTCACCGACAAAGCCGGAGTCGGTTTTCCCGGCTACGCGATGGGCGGCGCGGTCGGCGATTTCAACAACGACGGCTTTCCCGATCTTTATATAACCTGTCTCGGCGGCAATGTTTTATATAAAAATAACGGCGACGGAACTTTCAGCGATGTCACAAACCGGGCAAAGGTTGCGGACGGTCGCTGGTCGGCGGGCGCGGCGTTCGGCGATTATGACGGCGACGGATTTCTCGATCTGGTCGTCGCCAACTATGTTGATTTCAAACTCAATGATCTGCCCGGATTCGGTAATTTGCCGACGTGCAAATTTCGCGGCGTTGATGTCCAATGCGGTCCGCGCGGACTCAAAGGTGCAGGCGACAGCGTATTTCACAATAACGGCGACGGCACGTTTAGCGAAGTTTCCAAACAAATCGGCGCGGACGATTCGCAAGGTTTTTACGGAATGCAGCCGATTTTTTCCGACTTCGGCAATCGCGGCAAATTGGACTTTTATGTGTCGAACGATTCCACGCCGAATTACTTTTATAAAAATTCAGGCGGCGGAAAATTCGAGGAAATCGGCTTAATGTCGGGAACGGGCGTGAGCGGCGACGGTTCGGAGCAAGGTTCGATGGGCGTTGCGGTCGGCGATTATCTCCACACCGGAAAATTTGCGATTTATGTGACAAATTTCGTTGACGAATATAACACGCTCTACCGCAACAACGGCGATGACGATTTTACTGACGTTTCTTTCACGGCAAAAGTCGCGCAGGCTTCGCGCCCGTATGTCGGTTGGGGAACAGGATTTTTCGATCTCGACAATGACGGTTGGCTCGATCTTTTAGCGGTCAACGGTCACGTTTATCCGCAGATGGATCAGATTTCGTCGGGCGCGAAATACAAACAAGGCAAACTTTTATTTATCAATAATGCGGACGGCACATTTTGCAGCGCGGGCGAACAAAGCGGCGCGGCTCTGACCGAACTGAGAGTTTCGCGCGGGGCGGCGTTCGGCGATCTGGATAACGACGGGCAGATTGATGTCGTCGTCGAAGATTTGGATGCCGCGCCGATGATTCTGCACAACGAAGGCGATAAAACGAATCATTGGATAACTTTGGAACTCGGTGCAAAAATCGGAAATCCGCTGGCAATCGGTGCGCGGGTGAAAATCACGACGGGGAAAATCGTCCAAACCGAAGAAATCCGCAGCGGCGGCAGTTATCTTTCAAACAACGATTTTCGTCTTCATTTCGGCTTGGGCAAAGCGGCGAAAGTTGACGAAATCGAAATCCGCTGGAATTCCGGCAAAGTCGAAACGATCAAAGATGTCGCGGCTGACAAATTCTACGCGATTTTGGAAGGCGAAGGTTTAGTCGGGTTCGAGAAAATTCGCCCTAAAGGAAAGAAGTCTTAATCAGGAAGAATTCACCACAGAGACACAGAGTTCACAGAGTATTTTGGTTAAATTGTTTTTCTCTGCGTTCTCTGCGTCTCTATGGTGCAAATCTCTTAAAATGAAGAAGTTTTTTACTTTCATAATTTTAATTTTCATCTTGCAAATCGCCGCATTTGCACAAAAATCCGCGATTTCATTTAAAGATGTTTCGGCGGACAGCGGCATTAATGTTTCGCATATTTCGACTGCCGAAAATCGTTATATTATCGAATCAATGTCGGGCGGCGCGGCGGTTTTCGACTGCGATAATGACGGTTTTTCGGACGCGGCGACGGTCAACGGTTCATCGGTTGAAAATTTCAAAAAAGGCGGTGATCTGTTCATCACGCTTTACCGGCAGATTGACGGCGCAGCGAGCAAAACGCCGAAGTTTGAAAACATCACGCAGAAAGCAAATCTGACGCGCAAAGGTTGGGGAATGGGCGTGACGGCGGTTGATTACGACGGCGACGGCATTTCGGATTTGTTCGTCACGGGTTTTAACGGCAACGCGCTTTATCACGGAACCGGCGGCTGTAAATATGAAGACGCGACCGAAAAATCCGGCGTAAAAGGCATCGGTTTTCAAACCGGCGCGGCGTGGGCGGATTACGACCGCGACGGCGATCTGGACGTTTTTGTTCCCGGCTACGTCTCGCTCGATTTGAGCAATTTACCTGTTTTCGGAAGCTCGAAAACCTGTTCGTATAAAGGCATCCGCGTCCAATGCGGACCGCGCGGAATTCCCGGCGAACGCGATTTTTTTACCGCAACAACGGGAACGGAACATTTGAAGAAATCGCCGAAAAAATCGGCGTAGCGGACAAGGAAAAATATTTCGGTCTCGGCGTAACCTTCACCGATTACGATAACGACGGCTGGCTCGATTTGTATGTCGCCGACGACAGTTCGCCGAATTATCTCTATAAAAACAACCGCGACGGCACGTTTTCCGATGTCGGTTTCGCGTCCGGCACGAGCTACAGCGGTGCAGGCGAAGAACAAGGCACGATGGGCGTGACCGTCGGCGATTACGATAACGACGGTTTGATGGGTATTTTCGTTACGAATTTTGAAAACGAACAAAATACGCTCTATAAAAATCTCGGCGGCAGAGGTTTTATGGATATTTCCGCCGAAGCGCGAGTCGCGCAGCCCGCAAAACCTTTTGTCGGCTGGGGAACGTCTTTTGAAGATTTCGACAACGACGGACTGCTCGATTTATTGATTGTCAACGGTCACGTCTATCCGCAGATGGAACTCGTCAAATCCGCGACCGTCGCCGGATTTCGTCAGCCTTTTTTGCTGCATCGAAATCTCGGCGACGGCAAATTTGAAGACGTGACGGCAAATTCCGGCTTACAGAATTTGCCGCTTTATTCACGGCGCGGCGCGGCGTTCGGCGATTTGAACAACGACGGATTGATTGATGTCGTTATCACGAATTTAGGCGAAGCACCGGCAGTTATCTTGAATACAACCGAAAATACCA
The DNA here is from genome assembly GCA_965247235.1 of Pyrinomonadaceae bacterium. Taxonomy (GTDB): domain Bacteria; phylum Acidobacteriota; class Blastocatellia; order Pyrinomonadales; family Pyrinomonadaceae. The sequence goes on along the minus strand of OZ252004.1, from coordinate 2,222,002 downwards.
ATCAAAAAATAGTTTTCAAACTGATTCAAACAGGCAAAAATCACGACGCAATCGGTTCGCGCGTCACCGTCAAAACTGACAAACGCGCAATGATGCGCGAAGTCAAAGCAGGCGAAAGTTATCTGTCGCAAAACGATTTCAGATTGTTTTTCGGAATGCCCGCAGGCGAAAAAATTCAAACGGTCGAAGTGCGCTGGAGCGACGGAAAAATTGAACAGATTTCCGGCGTTGAAATTAATAAAATAGTGACGATTACGCAAAACAAAGGTGTCACGAACGCCGCGAATTTTCGTTAAATTTGGGCAGCTTATAAAACTTTTGTTGTGTCATCAAATTAAGTGTTATAAAATGTCATAACGATTGGAGTTTTCAGTTTTCAATCTTTTTTGAGGTAATTAAAATGAAAAATTTTATACTTTTGACAATCGTAATTTTCGCGGCGGCAACCGGCAGCCGGATTTTCGCGCAGGTGACACCGGCAGGTGCCGGCGATTCAAGTTTGCGTGATGATAATATCCGGCTTCGTTCGGTCGAACTCGACCGTATCAAACGCGAGGCTGTGAAAATAGATTCGGCTAATTACGGCGCGTTAAATCCGAAACTCGATGCCAAATTTCCGCAGATCAAGGAAGATTACGAGAGCATTCAAATTTCCGAAGCCGCGATTATCAAGGCTTATAAAATGAGCAAAGAGATTGATTACAAATTAATCGCAAGTTCAGCAAACGACATCAATAAAAAGTCGAAAAGGCTCGACACGAATCTTTTCGCGTATAAAACCGAAACTGACGAAGCCGACAAAACTGCAAAAAAAGACAACAAAAAACCGACCGACATTAAAGATTTGATCGTCAGTCTGGATAAAGCGTTGGGCGCATTTGTTACGAGCAAAATTTTCACGGATCAAAAAGCGACCACGCCGGAAATTGCCACAAAAGCGCGGACTGATTTGGCAAACGTCTTGAAATTCAGCGAAATGATGGCAAAGGAAGCAGGCAAAATGAAGTAATTTTTTGCGAGGTTAGGTTAAAATGAAGCGAAAATATTTCTCGATTTTTTGTTTTCTGCTTTTAACGTCGTGGCAGGTTTCCGCGCAGTTTCTACCGCGTCCGCGCCCGGTGATCGAAACGGATATACGCACCGACAGCATTCGGATGCGTTCGGCGGAACTCGAACGCATCAAGCGCGAAGCCGACAAACCGACTCTTGAATCGAATGCCGAACGCGAAATTAAATTTGCCAAAGTTAAGGAAAACTTTGAAAATATCCAGAAATTGCAAGACGAAATCGTCAAAACCTACACGCGCAGCAAAAAAATCGACTACGGCAAAATCAGCGATTCGGCGGCAAATATCACGAAAAATTCGCTTCGTTTAAGTGAAAATCTGTTCGGCGAAAAACCGGAGAAAAAGAACGAAATCAAGACGCAGGAAAAAGATAAACCCGAAAAAGTGCCGGATTTAATCGTCGCACTCGACAATGCAATCGGCGATTTTGTCAAAAGTCCGATTTTCAAAGACAGGCAGACGATTGACCGCAAAATCTCGGAAAAAGCGGAAGAAAACTTGCGCGAAATCATCAAACTGAGCGACTCACTCGCCAAAGAATCGGCAAAGTTAAAATAGAAGAAATTCAGCAAAAAGATGTCAAAAGGCGAATAAATTTTCGCCTTTTTGTTTTGTAAAGCGTTATGAACAAAAAGATTAATTGGGGAATTGTAGGCGCAGCGAAAATCGCGGTCAATAACGTCATTCCGGCGATGCAGGCGGGCGAGTTTTGCGAAATTTCGGCGATTGGTTCGCGCGATTTGGAAAAATCGAAACGCATTGCCGCGCAGTTAAATATTCCGAAATACTATGGCAGTTACGAAGAATTGATCGCCGACGCGGAAATCGAAGCGGTTTATATTCCGCTGCCGAACGATTTGCATTACGAATGGACGGCAAAAGCCGCGAACGCCGGAAAGCACGTTTTGTGCGAAAAACCGCTCGGAATGAACGCTGAAGAAGTCCGTAAATTGATTGAAATCCGCGACAAAACAGGCGTGAAAATTCAGGAAGCGTTTATGGTGCGCTCGAATACGCAATGGTTCACCGTGCGCGAAATTATTGATTCGGGAAAACTCGGCGACATCAGCGCGGTGACGATGTTTTTCAGTTATTTCAACGACGACAAATCGAACATTCGCAATAAGCGCGAAAACGGCGGCGGCGCGTTAATGGACATCGGCTGTTACTGCATCAATCTTTCGCGCCTTGTATTTGCTGACGAACCGCAGAAGATTTCGAGTTTAATCGAACGCGACGTATCAACCGGCGTTGATAAACTGACTTCGGCGATAATGAAATTTCCGCGCGGACACGCGACGTTTACCTGTTCGACGCAGCTTGCGCCGTATCAGCGAATGCAGATTCTAGGCGAAAAAGGACGGCTCGAAATCCAGATTCCCGTCAACGATTAGCCCGACAAGCCAACGCGAATTTATTTTGATGACGGCTCGGATTTATCGGGCGCGAAGATCGAAATTATTGAAATCGCGGCAGCAAATAAATTTACGATTCAAGGCGATTTATTTTCAAAAGCGATTTTAGAAAATGCTCCGCAAGTCGTTTCGCTCGAAGATTCGTTCGCAAATATGGCGGCGATTGATGCCGTTTTTCGTGCGGCTGAAACCGGCAATTGGGAAACGCCCGAAAGTTTATAATCTCTAAAATTATTGTCCTTTCGCCAAAATCAGCGAGATTTGTCCGGAGTGGTCAGATGTGTGAAAAAGCGCGTGAGAAAAAAGCCTAATGCGCTGAATGCTGCCGAAAAAAGGCGTTTCGACGATTTCAAGCCATTTTTCGTCAGGCGTATTTTCGATCAAATCGCGCAGCATTTGATAACCGCTTTCGATCAACGCTTTGCTCTCTGCAATGTCTGCTCCTTGTCCTGTATCGTTTGCGCCGATGGTTTTATTTTCTACATTCGTCGGTGTGCCGAGAAATATGCCGAAAAGATGAATCGTCTCAGCGATGTGACGAAAAATAAACCGCACCGAAGCCGTTTTTCCGTTGAGTTTAAACTCCGCATTTTCGGCGGAGATTTTCCCGAACGCAAACGAACTCGTCATTTTATTCTGTTCCAAAATATTTATTAAAATTTCTTTTTGCATAACTATTATTTGGCTGAAATCAGCACATAATTTTTTCCTTTGTAAAGCCTCACGCCTTTTGCGTCGTTTGTCATTAGAATCGGACGCGGACGTTTCATTTCGGCATCGTTTGTTGTATTTACCGTCAAAATTTGTTTGCTGCTGAGATCGAAAAAATTGACTCTATCTTTAGCAAACCCGAAGCCGAATGCGCCTGTGCCGAGCATTTTATCACCAATCTTAATCGGCGAATCGGTGATAAAAAAACCTTCGTATTTGCCGCTGATCTCAGTCGAATAGCCCGAAGTGTCAACGAGTCCGACGATTAGGAAACGGTTTTCGCCGAGCTTTGCCGCGACTGCGTTCCGCATCTGCGTTTCGGCGGATTGTCCCGCAAAATAAAAACTTGTCGGCACAACGCGCTTCAAATCATTGCCTTCCAAAACCTGATAAATCGTCTTATTTTGCGCGTTAATATTGAACGCAGTAAACAATGCCAAGATAATTGCGATAAAAAAATAAATTTGTTTGATTTTCATACTTTCACCTGCAAAAAACTGTGTTAAATTATTCTACAACAACTTTTGCGCGGTGATGAAACTAAGTTTCGGATTATTTGAAAGTGATGATAAATTAATCATTCAGGATTAAACTTTCGGAATAACTGATAGCTGAAAGCTAATATCGAACAACTCGGAAAATGCAGTTGCAGACGAGAGATTAAGTTATCAGTTTTCAACTGTTAGTTTTCAGTTATTCCGAATAATTTCGCCGCAAAACAGACTGCTCAAAAATTTCAAACAAAACGATTTACAAGTTTTAACGACGCTTTCTCATAAATTCGTTTTCTACTTTTAGTTATTATTCGATTGGTTAAAAGATGAAAAAAAATGACGGTTTAAAATCATATCAATTAACAAAGCTGCGAACCGTTATTTTGTTGCTTTTGGCTTTTTACAGTTTCGGCGGCAAAGTTTTCGCGCAGGTTTTGGGCGATCCGATGGATGTCAGTCAGGATTTTCAGAAGGCGGAGAATGTCTATTTTATCGGCAGCCGCGTCGCGGATTTCGATGCGGCAACGGGCGCGGGAAATATCGTTTGGGACAGGTATTTGCGAAGCACGACGCTTTCTTTTAATAAGGTTGATGTCGGGTTCGTCAAAGGTAAGGCGACCGAATTTCCCACGACGGAATATGACGAAAATCCGTCGCTGCCATTTTCGATTTCATTTATTACGCCGCGCACGATTCGTCTGCGGTTTAATTCTCGAAATGCGCCGCTTGAAAATAAAACGTCGCTGATGTTTGACGGCGAACCGGCGAAAAGCAATGTGTGGAAGGTTGAGCAGAATGACAAGGAAATCGTTTACACGAGCCAATTCGGGAAAGTCGTAATTATCAAAAACCCGTGGCACGTCGAATTTTATGACGCGGGCGGAAAACTGTTGACGCGGACGGAAAACATCAATGATCCGCACACCTACGTTGGCACGATTCCGTTTTCGTTCGTGCGGCGGGCGAGCGATGTGAGCCGTCGTTTTGCGGCGACTTTTGAGTTGCAGCCGGACGAAAAAATCTTTGGTTGCGGCGAATCTTTTACGCGACTCAACAAGCGCGGGCAGAAAATCAATGCGTTCACGCGCGACGGAATGGGCGTTCAATCGCAGTTGATGTATAAGCCGATTCCGTTTTTTACGAGCAGTAAGGGCTACGGAATGTTCGTGCATACGTCCGCGCCGGTAACTTTTGATTTCGGGCAGAGTTACGATCAGCACAACGTCATTTATTCGGCGGACGACCAGATGGATTTGTTCGTTTTCCTCGGCGAACCGAAGGATATTTTGTCGGAATATACGGCTTTGACGGGCAGAAGTCCGGTGCCGCCGCTGTGGTCGTTCGGGTTTTGGATGAGCCGGATTACATACAAATCCGAGGCGGAAGTGCGCGATGTCGCGGCGAAACTTCGGCAGTATAAAATCCCTTAGTTTTGCTCGTCAAAGATCACACGATTTTGCCGCTCGTCAAACCGGCGCAGAATACGGGCGAGATTGATTGGAACAACATTGAGTTGAAAGTTTTCAGCAGCGATAACGCTAATGTTGCGGGACAATTCGCGCTGCCCGACGGAAATTTGCAGACGCTTGATTTAAATTTTTCTAAAAATAATTATGTGTTGAAAAACGATTTTTCGGGCGGCAAAATTAAATGGCAAATCAATCGTTTTGCCGCTAAGTGATAAAAAAGGAGTCGAGATGAAAAAGTTAATTTTACTTGTTTTGGTCATATTTATTGCGGCGGCTGGTAATTTTGCCCAATCTCCGACACCGACTCCGAAAACTGTCGAAAACGATGATGTCGTTAAAATCTCGACGAATCTGATTCAGATAGATGTGACCGTGACTGACAAGAACGGCAAGATCGTGACTGATTTAAAGCCTGAAGATTTTGAGGTTTACGAAAACGATCAGAAACAAGATATTACAAATTTTTCATTCGTAAACTCTCAAACGCAAACTATCACGACACCGAAAATAAATAAAAATGAAGTCGCCGTGCCGCTTCCGCCGGTTCCGCTTCGTGCCGAACAGGTTCGCCGGACAATCGCGCTGGTCGTTGATGATTTGGGTTTGTCGGCGGAAAGCATTAACACGGTCAAAAGGTCTCTGAAAAAGTTTGTTGACGAGCAGATGCAGCCGAATGATCTGGTGGCGATTATTTTGACCGGCAAAGGAATCGGTGCGCTTTCACAATTCACTTCGGATAAAAATTTGCTTTATTCGGCAATTGAAAAAATTCGCTGGAATCCGATTGGACGCGGCGGAATCAGTGCGTTTGCGCCGGTCGAACCGACTTTGCAGGAACAAATCGCCAACAGTTCGGCAACGCCGAGAACGAATACGACGGAGACGACAAATTCCCAAATTCAAGCCGATAAAGACCGCACGACCGGCTTTAACGAATTTAGTGAAGATATTTTTTCCATCGGAACACTCGGTTCGATAAATTATGTCATCAAAGGGATGAGCGAACTTCCCGGCAGAAAATCTATCATGCTTTTTTCCGACGGTTTTTCGATTTGCACCGATACCGATTTGAGAAAAGATGCCGGACGCTGTGACCAAATGCATGGTTATTTGAAAAGATTGACCGATCTGAGCAATCGGGCGGCGGTGACGATTTACACGCAGGACGCACGCGGTCTGGCTTACGTCGGAATGACTTCGGGCGATAATATCTCGCTGATTACGCAAAAACTCGATGAGTCAGTGATGCAGCGTACCGAAGAATTGCGCGATAAACAGCAGGGATTATCTTACCTCGCCGATGCGACGGGCGGACGCGCCACTTTCGGCAGCAATGATCTCAATCAAGCCATCGGAAAAATGCTGGCTGACACGCAGGGTTATTATTTGCTCGGCTATCAGCCCGATTCCGAAACTTTTGATGCGAAAACCAATCGTTTTAATAAACTGCTCGTCAAGGTTAAGCAAAACAACTTGACCGTTCATTATCGCAGCGGATTTTTCGGCGTGGCAAATGCCGACATTAATCGCAGTCAATCGCAAAAAGAAACTCCTTTGCAGCAGTTGACGAAGCCTTTGACTTCACCGTTTGCGGCTAACGAGATCAACCTGAAACTCAATACGGTGTTTGGCAGCGACAGCAAAAACGGTTCATTTCTTCATTCTTTTCTTCATATTGACGCTAATGATCTGAAGTTTTCGGATAAACCGAACGGCACGAAAGAAGCCGTTTTCGACATATTGGCGATCAGTTACGGCGAAAATGGCGCAATCATTGATCAAGTCGGACAAAATTATACGATCAGCGCAAAGAATGAGAATTTTGAAAAACTCTTGAAGGAAGGCTTTGTCTATAATTTTACATTTCCTATCAAAAAACCGGGTGCGTATCAAATGCGCGTGTCATTGCGCGATTCGGCAAGCGAAAAAGTCGGTTCGGCGAGTCAGTTTATCGAAGTTCCCGACCTCAAAAAAGGCTACCTGACGATTTCGGGGATAGTTTTGGAAAATCTGACCGAAACACAGTGGCGCGAGCGAAATTCAGCGGCGAATCAATTAAATCTGATGCAGGATACTTCGCTTCGTAAATTCAAACGCGGAACGATTTTGAGTTATTCAACCGAAATTTACAATGCCGCGTCGGATCAAAAAACAAAGCCGAAACTGCAAACTCAGGTCAGACTTTTTCGTGACGGTAAAATTATTCTGAACGGAAAATTAAACGATTTTGCGGCGGACGAACAGAGTAATTCAGCCAAACTGAACTACGCCGGAGCGTTAGGTTTAGGAAATGAAATGAAACCCGGCGATTATGTTTTGCAAATCGTGGTCATTGACAGTTTAGCCAAATCAAAACGAAAAACAGCGACACAATGGGTGCAGTTTGAATTGACCGATTAACGCCGCGTTGGAAAATTAAATAAGGCATTTTAGGCAAGGTAAATTATAAAAGCCGACTTACAAAATCAGCGACAAATGAACGCTTTGCCGCAAAATAAATTATGAAAAACTTTCAATTTACACTAATCTTTGTCCTTGTAATTTTTGTTAATGCAAATTTTGTGTTCGCTCAAAAATTTGAAAATCTCGCCTTAACGCCGCCGATGGGTTGGAACAGTTGGAACGGTTTCGGCTGTCAGGTTGACGAAAAATTGATTCGTGAAACCGCCGACAAAATCGTTTCAAGCGGGATGAAGGACGCGGGTTATAGTTACGTCGTGATTGATGATTGCTGGCATGGCGAGCGCGATGCGAACGGGTTAATTCAGCCAAACAAAGAACATTTTCCGTCGGGAATGAAGGCTCTCGGTGATTATATTCATTCCAAAGGTTTGAAATTCGGCATTTATTCGGATGTCGGCGCGAAGACTTGCGGCGGCAAACCCGGCAGTCGCGGACACGAATATCAGGACGCAGCGACTTACGCGGGTTGGGGCGTTGATTATTTGAAATATGACTGGTGCAATTCGGAAGGTATTAATCCGATTGGCGCATATACGACGATGCGCGACGCGCTGTATGCGACCGGGAGACCGATTGTTTTCAGCATCTGCGAATGGGGCGACAACAAACCCTGGGAATGGGCAAAACCAATTGGTAATCTATGGCGCACGACCGGCGACATCACGCATTGCTGGGATTGCGAGGAAAATCACGGTTCGTGGTCGAGTTGGGGAATTATGCGGATTTTGGACAAGCAAAAAGGCTTGCGAATCCACGCTGCGCCGGGACATTGGAACGATCCCGATATGATGGAAGTCGGCAACGGAATGAGTTTCACCGAAGACCGCGCCCATTTTTCGCTCTGGGCGATGCTCGCCGCGCCGCTGATCGCGGGCAACGACGTGCGCGGAATGAGCAGTCAAACGCAGACGATTTTGACGAACAAAGAAGTCATTGCGATTGACCGAGACGCACTTGGAATTCAAGGTTTTCCAGCGATTAGTGAAGACGATCTGGAGATTTGGGTCAAGCCTTTATCAAATGACGGATGGGCATTTTGTTTTTTGAATCGCAGCAACGAAGCGAAAAATATCAACTTTGACTGGAAGGAAAATTTTATCAAAGACGATAATTTTCAAAAGCAGTTTGATGCGAAAAAGACGACGTATAAGCTCCGCGATTTGTGGATGAAAAAAGATTCGGGAACGACTAACGAGGCTTTGAAAACAACGGTTGCGCCGCACGATGTCGTGATGTTTCGGTTAAGCAAATAAAATTTTGCTCAAAATTTATGTCGGGTAATATTTAAGAATTTTTACGGAATAGGTGAGCGGTGATAAGTGAAAAGTGATAGTTTGCATCCAAACAGAATCTATCACTTATTACCTTTCAATTATCATCTATTCCGAACTTGAATTCCCAAGCGCAATTTTGATGAAAGTAGAGAAAAAAGGTTGAAATGAAAGTTTTATTTATCGGCGGAACAGGTGTCATAAGTTCGGCGTGTTCTCAGCTTGCCGTCGAGCGCGGCTTTGAATTGTATCTGCTAAATCGCGGCGAATCGCGGCGGAAAGTCCCTCAATCGGCGCAAATTCTCAACGCCGATATTCGTGATAAAAATGCGGCGGCAAAGGCTTTGGGCGATTTGAAATTTGATGTCGTCGTTGATTGGATTGCCTTCTCGCCCGAACATATCGAAACGGATATTGAATTATTTCGAGATCGGACAAAGCAATATATTTTCATCAGTTCGGCTTCGGCTTATCAAACTCCGCCGACCAATCTCCCTGTTACCGAATCAACGCCGCTATTTAATCCGTTCTGGCAATATTCGCGTGACAAAATCGCCTGTGAAGAACGCTTGATGAAGGCTTACCGCGAAGAAAATTTTCCGATGACGATTGTTCGTCCGTCGCACACTTACGACGAGACGATGCTGCCGCTCAAAGGCAGATATACGGTGATTAATCGAATGCGAAAGGGCAAAAAAGTCATCGTTCACGGCGACGGAACTTCGCTCTGGACGCTGACGCACACACGCGATTTTGCGAAAGGTTTCGTTGGACTTTTGGGCAACAGTCGCGCAATCGGCGAAGCATTTCAAATCACTTCCGATGAATTTTTAACGTGGAATCAAATCTACGAACTTGCGGCGCAAGCGGCAGGAATAACTGCCGAAATCGTTCATATTCCGTCGGACGTGATTGCCGAATACAACGCGGATTGGGGCGCGGAACTGTTCGGCGACAAATCGCACAGTATGATTTTCGACAACACGAAAATCAAAAGATTCGTGCCTGATTACGCCGCAACCACGCCGTTTTCACGCGGCATCAAAGAAATTATCAATTGGTTTGACGCAGACGTTTCGCGGCAAATTGTGGATGAGCGTTTGAACAAATTAATGGACAAAATCATCGCCGAACGGGACTTTTAAGTATTTTGCCGGAAATAATAAACTCCGACTGTCAATCATTACCGCAAAATCCGGCTGAGATACATTTCGAGTATGAGTGTTAAAGATTAAAATTCGAGCGAAAATTTGCTTAAATTAAATTGTTTGCCGGGGACAATATGATTTACAATTTTCAATACTGCGAAAATTGCCGATTGTCTGCCGAAAGCGATTGGCTCATATTAGAATAAAGCGTAATAAATAGAGTGTAATGCGGCAGTTTAGGCTTCATTAATTAAAATTTATGAAAATTATTTTTATCGAAATTTTACTTACATTATTTGTTGTTTTGTCCACAATTGCCGTCGTTTCGGCGCAGGATTTACAAACGGCGCGGCGCAATCTGATGCCTGTTCCGGCGAATTTGGTGTGGAAAACGGGACAATTAAATGTGACGAAAAACTTTACGGTTGCCGTCAAAGGTCAGACCGACGAGCGTTTGAAGAGTTACATTTTTCGCGTGATGCGGCGGCTCGAAGGTCGGACGGTTTTGGAAATGTCGCGTGAATTGTCTAATAATGCGGGCGGCGCAAGTCTTTTGATTGAAACGAATTCGACGGGCAATGCGATTCCGCAACTTGGCGATGATGAAAGTTATAGTCTTGAAATTTCGGGTAATCAGGCGAAATTGACTGCGCCGACGACGGTTGGCGCGATGCGCGGACTCGAAACTTTTCTGCAATTACTCGAAGGCGATAAGGACGGATTTTATTTTCCGGCGGTTTCAATAAACGACAAACCGCGATTTGCGTGGCGCGGTTTGATGATTGATTCGGCGCGTCATTTTATGCCGCTCGACGTTATCAAAAGAAATCTGGACGCGATGGCGGCGGTCAAATTGAATGTTTTGCACTGGCATTTGACGGAGGATCAGGGCTTTCGCGTCGAAACGAAAAAGTTTCCCGAACTGTATCTGCAAGGTTCGGACGGCAACTATTACACGCAAGACGAAATCCGCGAGATTATTAAAATGGCGGCTGATCGCGGAATTCGCGTGATGCCCGAATTCGATATGCCCGGACACGCGACGGCGTGGCTCGTTTCGCATCCCGAAATCGGCAGCGGAGCAAGCGGTCAGACTTATAAAATCGAACGCCTGCCGGGAATTTTCGATCCGACGCTCGACCCGACGAATGAAGCGACTTATAAAATTTTGGAAGTCTTTTTCAAGGAAATGTCCGAACTTTTCCCGGACAAATATCTGCACATCGGCGGCGACGAAAACGAGGGCAAACAGTGGAAGGCGAATGCAAGAATTCAAGCCTTTATGAAGGAAAAGGGCTTGAAAACGCAGGACGATTTGCAGCAGTATTTCAATCAGCGCATCTTAAAATTTATCGAACAAGACGGCAAAATTATGATGGGTTGGGACGAGATTTTTCAGCCGACGATTCCGAAAAACATCGTCATCCAATCGTGGCGCGGACAAGAATCGCTCGCCAAAGTCGCACGTCAGGGCAATCAGGGAATTTTGTCGAGCGGTTATTATATTGACCTGATGCAGCCTGCATCGCAGCATTACGCGGTTGATCCGCTGCCCGCAAATACGACGCTGACAGCGGACGAACAAAAGCGAATCTTGGGCGGCGAAGCGACGATGTGGAGCGAATGGGTTTCGCCCGAAACAATTGACTCGCGTATCTGGTCGCGGATGCCGGCAATCGCCGAAAGATTCTGGTCGCCGCGTGAAGTGACCGAAACCGACGATATGTATCGGCGGCTTGCGGTCGTGCAAAATCAACTCGAAGAATTAGGCTTGACGCATCGCAAAAATCAAACGGTTTTGTTGCGCCGTCTGGCAAATAATCAAGACATTTCCGCGCTGCAAACGCTTGTTTCGCTCGTCGAACCGGTCAAAGAATATCGCCGCTACAACGTCCGAAAACAGACGATGCTGTCGCCGCTGACAGGTCTGATTGATGCCGCAAACACCGATGCGGAAGGTGCAAGAAAATTTAATAAATTAACAACTGCTGATTCAGCACAGTTGAAAATAACTTTTTCAAAATGGCGCGACGACGGAATTTCATTGCAAAAACAAATCGAAAACGCGCCGGGTTTGACGGAGACAAAACAGTTGGCGATTGATCTGCAAACGCTCGGCGAAATCGGTTTGGAAACAGTTGCGATGTTGGAAACGCGCGAAATTTCGAGTGCGAATTGGCGCGACACGAAACTAAAAAATCTCGCCGAAATCGCCAAACAAAAAGCCGGACTGGAATTTCAAGTCATCGAAGCGATGAAAAATTTGATTAATGCGACAGCGAACTAAATGAATAAAGTATTTGCCGGAATAGACATCGGCGGCACGAAGACCGCGATTGCGTTGGAAAATCTGCACGGCGAACGAATCGCAGCGCGGGTTTTGCCGACAAACGCTGATGCTTTTGTGACAATCGAGAATATTTCGACGGCGGTTGAAACGATGCTCGGCGAAAATAATGCCGAATTGATTTCCGTCGGCGTTGCGTGTCCGTCGCCGCTCGATATTGAAAAAGGTTTGGTGATGTCGCCCGCAAATTTGCGCGAATGGAATAATTTTCCAATCGTCAAGCTGTTTGAAGAACGCTTTAAAGTTCCCGTAATTCTCGAAAATGACGCGAATGCGGCGGCACTCGGCGAATATATTTACGGCGCGGGACGCGGTTACAAAAACATCGTTTATGTGACGGTTTCGACCGGCATCGGCGGCGGAATTATTTTAAATGGCGAGATTTTTCACGGAGTCGGCGCGGGCGTGGGCGAACTCGGACACACGATTGTCCAACCCGACGGTGTCCAGTGCAATTGCGGATCACGCGGCTGTGTCGAAACCATCTGCGCGGGCGTTCACATCGCGCGACGTGCTAAAGAGAAATTGGCAAACGGCGCGGTAAGTTTGATGAATGAAATTACGCCAAATGTTAATGAAGTGTCGGCAAAAACCGTCGTCGAGGCGGCGCGGCGCGGCGACGAATTAGCCGTCGAAATTTGGGATGAAACCTGTAAATTTCTCGCAATTGGAATCGCCAACGCGATCACGTTGCTCGCGCCCGAAGCCGTCGTCATCGGCGGCGGCATCGCGGCAGCGACCGGCGAAATGCTGTTTGCGCCGCTGCGAAAATTGATACCGAAATACGTTTCGATGATTCCGGCGGACAAAATCAACATTCTGCCTGCCGAACTGGGCAGCGAAAGCGGTATCTACGGTGCGTTGATGCTGGCAAGAAATGTTTCGGCAGTGATTTAACTCCAGCTTCGCGGTTAGAAAACCGATCATCAACAATTATTACAAATCAAGATTAAATGTTAAGTTCCGTCCTATATATGCGGATTCGACTATATTCGTATATCGCTATATACTGGTGTGGTATGGAAAAGACAAATCTTTCAAATGAAGCACTTGAATTGATTGCGGTGCGCTTTAAAATATTATCGGAACCCCTGCGTCTGCGTATTTTGCAGACACTCGGCGGCGGTGAAATGAGCGTCAATGAGTTGGCGGAAGCCGTTAAATCAAGCCAGCCTAATATCTCCAAACATCTTAAAATGTTACAGGATGCGGGAATTTTAAGTCGCCGTCAGCAAGGCAACTCGGTCTTTTATGCGATTGCTGACGAGAGTATTTTCGCGCTCTGCGAACTGGTTTGCGGCGCACTCGAAGAACGTCTGAAAAATCACGCGAAAATTTTAGCGTTAGTTTAATGGGAGAAAAAATTATGTCGGAATGCACGGTTTCAGATTTAAACGAAAAATTAAAAACAGGTGGGATACAACTTTTTGATGTGCGCGAGTCTGCCGAATTTGGAGGCGGTCGCGTGGCAAATTCCAAACTTTTGCCGCTCGGTGAAATCGAAAAACGCAGCGGGGAAATTGACCGCACGAAACCCGTCTTTTTAATTTGCCGGACGGGAAATCGTTCGGGACAGGCGCAGGCAAAACTGAAAAATCTCGGTTTTGAAAACGTCACGAATGTCGCGGGCGGATGCGAGGCGTGGAAGAAAGCCGGACTGCCGTTGGAAAGTGACGCGAACGCGCCGTGGGCGTTGGATCGTCAGGTGCGGTTAGTTGCCGGATCATTAGTTTTGACGGGATTTTTGCTCAGTTTTATCCATCCCTATTTTATTGCGCTTTCGGCGTTTATCGGCGCGGGACTGACTTTTTCGGCATTGACCGACACCTGCGCGATGGGAATGATGCTGTTGAAAATGCCCTGGAATCGGCGGCAATTGAAAACGAGCGGACAAAATTAAAATGACATTCGTCTTTTTTACCGGGTTGATTTTGAGTGCGGCAATCGGGTTATCTTTAGGCTTGATCGGCGGCGGCGGTTCGATTTTGACCGTCCCGATTCTGGTTTATTTTCTGGCGGTCGAACCGCGCGAAGCGGTTACGATGTCGCTTGCGGTGGTCGGCGCGACGAGTTTGTTCGGCGCGTTTCTGCATTACCGTCAAGGAAATCTGAATTTTTCGGGTGCGATGCTGTTCGGAATTTCGGGCATTGTCGGCGCATTTGCCGGATCGCCTTTGACAAATCTGGTTTCGTCTCCGGTTTTACTGCTGATTTTTGCCGCGCTGATGTTTGTCGTCGCGTTTTCAATGATTTGGCGCAAAAACAGTCCTGAAGAAGAAACGACGCGCGAAACAACAATTTGGAAAGCGGTTGCCGTCGGTTTCGCGGTTGGTGTTTTAACCGGATTCTTAGGTGTCGGCGGCGGATTTTTAATCGTTCCCGCGCTCGTTTTTTTTGGCGGTTTGCCGATGAAACAAGCAATCGGCACGTCGCTTTTGGTCATCGCAATGAACTGCGCCGCCGGACTTCTCGGACATTTGAGTTATGGTTTATTTGATTTGAAAATTGCCGCGCTTGTCACCGTGCTGGCGGTCGGCGGAGCGATTTTCGGAACATTTTTGTCGCAAAGAACTTCAAATTCCGGTTTGCGGAAAAGTTTTGCTTTTCTCGTTTTGGCAGTTGCGGTATTTTTATCTTATAAAAATCTGTAATTCGGAGTAGATTTATGAAATTCAAACAATTTTATCTCGGCTGCCTGTCGCACGCTTCGTATTATTTGGGTTCGGAAACAGAGGCGGCGATTATTGATCCGCAGCGCGATGTGCAGCAATATCTGACGGAAGCCGCCGCGAATAATCAGAAAATAAGATACATCATCGAAACGCATTCACACGCTGACTTTGTTTCGGGACACATTGAATTAGCTGAAAAAACCGGCGCGGAAATTATCTACGGACAACGCGCCGACACTAAATTTCCGACTCATAAAGTAAAGGACGGCGATGAACTGGATGTCGGTAAAATCAAGTTGAAATTTTTTGAAACGCCCGGACACACGCCCGAAGGCATCACTATTCTGGCGAGATCGGACGGCGAAACCGATAAACTTTTTACCGGCGACACTTTGTTTATCGGCGATGTCGGTCGTCCCGATTTGATCGGTTCAAAAGGTTTCACGGCGCAGGAAATGGCTGGTTTTTTGTATGATTCGCTGCACGAAAAAATCTTGAAATTGCCGGACGCAACCGAAGTTTACCCGGCACACGGCGCGGGTAGTTTGTGCGGAAAATCGCTATCGAAGGAAACGTGGTCAACTCTGGGAAATCAGCGCGAAAATAATTACGCTTTGCAGCCGATGTCAAAGGAAGAATTCATCGCCATCGTCGCGGCAAATCAGCCGGAAGTTCCGCAGTATTTCCCGAAATCGGCGGCGCAGAATTTGAAAGGTTCGGTTGCGCTCGAAGATTTGCTGAAACCGAAAATGCTTTCAGCGGCTGAAATCGAAAGATTTGACGGAGTGGTTTTGGATGTGCGAACGCCTGCGGAATTCGGCGCGGCGCACATCCCGAACGCCATCAATATCGGTTTCGGCGGACAATTTGCGACTTGGGCGGGAACTCTGATTTCCGTCGGAACGCCAATCGCCGTCGCTGCGGAAACCGACGCGCAGGTTGACGAAGCCGTGATGCGCCTCGCGCGTGTCGGCATCGAAACGGCTGCGGGGTTTATTTTGATGAAGGATTTCGGCGGCGCGGCTAAAATAACAGAACAGATTTCAGTCTTGCAAATGAACGCGAAACTCGCCGAAGATATTCAATTTGTTGACGTTCGCAATCCGGCGGAATATGCGAACGGTCATGCGCCGCAAACGGTTAATTTACCGCTTAATGCGCTGTCAAAAGAACTCGACCGGCTCGATCCCGAAAAAGAAACTTATGTTATCTGCGCGGGCGGTTATCGTTCGAGTATGGGAACGGGCATTTTGGAAAATGCCGGGTTCGAGAAAATCTATAACGTCACGGGCGGCACGGCGGCGTGGAAAGATGCCAACCTCGAAACTGAAATTTCCGCTCCGGTTTGCGCCAAATAATAAAGGCGGCGACAATTATGCAGGTGAAAATAATCTGTTTTATATTTTGAATTGGTAACAACTTTTTTTCAGCAACTCAGCAATTCAGCAACTCTGAAAACTTTCTGTCAACTATTTATATTATGAGTTTTGAAACACACGACGCGCGTGAGCGCACGAAGGAAATTCAGGCTGAATATGCCGCGCAAGGCGATGCGCTCGGCTGGTTCGAGGCACTCTACAAAGATGCGAACGGCAATAATGAACGCATTCCGTGGGCGGATTTGAAGCCGAATAAGTTTCTCGTGCGCTACGCCGAGGAAACAAATCTGCGCGGCGAAAATCGCAATGCGCTGGTCGTCGGCTGCGGTTTGGGCGACGATGCGCGGTATCTGCATGATTCGGGTTTTCGCGTGACGGCGTTCGATATTTCACCGACGGCAATCGAATGGGCGCGGAAAATTCACGCCGGCACCGACATCAAATTTTTCGCCGCCGATCTTTTCAACGCGCCGAAAGAATGGTTCGCGGCATTTGAATATGTGTTGGAAGTTTATACGATTCAGCCTTTGCCGTTGGAGATGCGTCCGCAGACGATTGATGCAATCGCTAATTTTGTCGAGTTCAAAGGCAAATTGCTCATTGTCACACGCGGACGTGAAGACGATGAAATCCCGACGGAACTGCCGTGGGCATTATCGAAAAAAGATTTGTCGCGGTTTGAAACGAATCATTTCAAACAAACCGTTTTCAAAGAAATGCTCGGCGACGAAGAACCGCCGATTAGAAGATTTGTCGTCGAATATGAAAAAAAGTAGAGCAGAGAGAATAATGCAAAATTTTTTTATCAGCAAAAAAAGCGTGAAATGTTTATAAACATTTCACGCTTTTCTAAATCGTTAAATTAAATCAAAATTTTTAATTTTTAACTTTTAATTATCTCACTGCGCTGCTGCCGCGCCGAAGACGACTTCGATGATTTCTTTGGTAATCGCCGCCTGTCGGATGCGGTTCGTATTGAGCGTCAAATTATTTTCTAATTCCTTTAAAATGAACATTTTCTTGATTGTTATTCAGATTGACCACTTGAGCATCAAAGGTAAATTGTTTATGGGTTATCGTAATAATATAAATACCAGCGGCGGAAAGTTCACCAAAAATAAATCGTCCGAAAGGATTCGTCCGGGCAGTTTTAGATTGGTTATTACTGAGATTCTTAATTATTACCGAAGCATTTGAAATTGCCCGTCCGTTTGCGTCAATTGTTTGACCGCTTAATGAAACATTAGCAGCAGTTGGAGCAAAATTTAACCCGAAATCAAGTGTCGTATTTTCTGTTATGCCTGTAAATTCATTAACATTTGTATTTTCAAACGCACCTCGACTTGCTGAGCTTAAAGTAATTGGCGAACTAACGGCAAAGGCTTCATCACTTCCGACACCTCTCTTACCATTATTATCAAAGTCAATGTTATCATTCGGATTGTTTGACGTTACAGAACTAACATTCAAACCGTTTCTCCTAACCTTCACGATATAATCTCCTTCGTTCAAACCTTGAAATGAATAATTTCCCGCAGTATTAGTTAGAATTCCACCCATCGAATCGTCGGAAGTGCCTAAAATACCGTCTGCTCCGACCGGAACTTCTCGTCCATTTGTTTCAAATAATTCAACACGATAAGCAACTAAACCAAATTCTCCATCGTTTAAAATTCCGTTGTTGTTAACATCGTTCCAAACCGTTCCGCCTAAAGTCAGACGGTAAAACCCGAAGTCAACCGTCAAATTTGTGTAACCGTCAAACCGCGATTTATCATCTGCCGATGTTTCAGTTTCGCCGAGCGGTTCACTTAAATTTTGTCCGACCTTGATCGAATTGCTTAGAACGCCGGTAACTTGTTTAATATTTTCCGCACCATTCGGTAAAACACCGTTTTCGCCGCTGTGTGTTGAATCCGAGTCAATGTTTTCTGAAGATTGTAGCGTAGTGTTCAAAAATCCGCTCAAAACGCCGCCGTTAGCAAAATTTGACGGATTTACTCGCACGATATAATTTCCTGTTCCCAAGTCGTCGAATCTGTAATATCCATCGCCGTCAGTAATAGTAGATTTTAACGGGTGAATTACATCATCAATCTGACCGTCAGCGTTATTATCGGCAAACAACGAAACCGAAACATTGATTGCTCCTCTTTCAGGCGGAAACGCTCCGTTATTAATTTTCCCGTCGTTATTCGTGTCAAACCAAATTCGATTGCCGATAGAGTAAGAATTTCCTAAAATATCCAGCGCAGCGATTCCTGTCCGATTATAATTATTATCTTCCGCGAAAACATAAATTTTATCCAAGTTTTGACTAACTGAAACTGCAACTGCATATTCGCTGAATTGCTGACCGTCAAGCGAATAATAAATCTTCCTGACACCTGATAAATTATCCGTCGCCGTCAATGTAACGACTTTATTCGAGCCTTGCAGTTGATAGTCGAAGGAAATAACCGGAGATTCGATGTCGGCGGCATTTGTTCCGTTGATTGAAAAAGTAGAATTGATATATGTATCGGGAATAGAATCACCGTTGGTGTCATAAACTAAACTGTATTGTCCGTAACTGGAAACGGTCAATTCGGCGACGGCATCCGCCGGAATCAGCACATCAATATATTTCGTCAGGTTTTCGATATGACTGTAATCCGAACCTTTGATAACTTCTATCTGCATCGGTGAACCGTCGCCGTAAAAAGCCACGCTGTATTTGTCATTGGCGGGCATTGCCACCCAAGCGGAATTTTCGCCGGTGACGAGGGATTCTATCTCATCGGTGTCAGAACCGAACAAATTTTTGTTAATCGCTCCGGCTACGCTCGGCTGTATGTTGACAACATGAGTTGCGTGATAACCTTTAACATTGTTGAGTGAAACATAAAAAGACGGTTGATTATTTGCCGCTCTGTTTAGTTGGTATTTTGTCCGGCTTTTTACATTTGTCGCGGCAAAAACTTCTCTGTCATCGTCAATGGGAATTCCATATTGGCTGCCTACCTGAGTAAGAATTTGCCCGATACGCTGCTAAACATTAGAGTTTTCCGTCAGTTTAGTATGTTCGGTATAAGTGTTATCGAGACTCGTTTGCCCGTCCGCAAAGTAGCGGGTGGCTTCGGGTGAATTAAAATTTCTTCCGCCCTTGACACGACGACTGCTGATTAACGGAACCGTTCCGTCACCGTTAGTCGGAATCGGCTGATAATAGCTTGTTCCCTGACAATTAATGCTTCCCGCCGGAACAGTATTAATGCAAAGCGTTGCAGCAGTGGCTTTAACTTGCCCGACCGTCAGGTTATTTTGCTGTTGCCCGTAAAACTCATAATATCTGACTCCGGTTGCATCCGCCCGCCAATTATCCTGAAATTCCTGATGAAATAAATCGCCGACATCGCCCGGTTTGCTGTAATGGCGCGAATTAAGCCAGCTTTTGGTCGCCTCAAAATCATAATCCTGCGTTGATGACCACGGATAATTTTTTACGGCTAACGGAGCCATATCGGAACTGAGTTCAAAATATCTTCTGCTCGGCGCAAGCTCATGTCCGCCTGCGAAAGATTCGATTGAAGTTCGTAAATTATTGGCGAGAATCATATTCAAACTATATGTGCCGATACATTCTCCTCGTATATTTATCGGATCATTGTTTATACAATCTGACAATGAACTGCCAAATGAATTCGCAAAAAAACTACCTGTTTCCAAAACGTGAATAAACTTGGGTGCGCCCAGCCACGGCGTAGCGATAGTAATTAATTTCTCGACCTCGTTGTCAAACGGATGCTCGGTAATATATCTTCTGGCAAGCAAACCGCCCATACTGTGCGCGATAATATCAACTTTTTTGTCAGGGTGAAACCGTTTGACGCAGTTAATGTAATCTTTTAAGGCTGTCGTATTACTAATATTGCTTTTTCGCCAATCGTATGGAAAAACAAAAAAATTAGGATTTTCATTAGGATCGTCCTTAAACTGACTCATATCACAACCAGCATATGTTCTTTTGTCAGGTTCGTCATATTGTAAATAAGACTTCCCTGCAACCCCGCCCGAAAACTCTCCATTGATTAATTCTCCTCGTAAAAACTTTAAAATACTCGTATAAGATGTGTTGGTGTGAAGACAGGATGTAGAAGTCCTGCAAAAATATCCTTGAGTTGGGTTTGAACCCAATACATCCTTAGCGTAAATTTCTCCCGTATCATTTTTCAAATTCAAACTACTTATTGAACTTCCCGCGCTGAATAAAAATTTCGGCAGCCATTTGTAGTTGTCGTTAGCCTTAAAGAGTTCGCTCGCACCGATGCCGGGAACGAAAACTACGGGATTCTTAGAATGTTGCGGCGGCTGACTGTCGTTTCCATTTCCGCCGACATCGCCGAAACGCACATAATCAACGGCAAAAGCCCAATCCTGAGCGTCCATACTCTTGATAGTCAGCTTGGTAACATTTTTAATTTCATTTGAACTAAAGCCCAAATCATAATTAAAATTGAGTTCTCTAAACGGATATACATTTTCCCAAAACCGGCGCGGGGCGGCATAGTAATCTTTTTGAATCCTATCGTTGAGAGTTATTCTGAAATTAGCCGGTGTTTTTAACTGCATCCGCAGACTTTTAAGCGTCAGCGGTTTGGAAAAAGTGATCGTGATAGTATCCGACAGACCGCTCGGCTGATCCTCGTCATAGACATGTTCCCGCGCCGCGTAACCCGACAATCCGAAACAACCGGAGCCTTCATAAACTCCGCCCATTCTCGCGCCGCCGTCAAAGGTGACAAAAAAATCCGGCTGTTTTTTATCCACGATAATCAGTTTTCGCTGCTGGCTGTTGCAGCCCTCGTAATCGAAACTTCGCAAAGCGAAAACTTCGTTATATTCAAGTATATCGAACGGCAGAACTAACGGACGCGCTGCCTGTGATCTGGCAGGAATTGCAAACGTCAGCAATATGCTAATGCTGATAATTATTTTGAGATTAATGTTTTTCATAGTTTTCGGTGTTGTTATAGATTTTATTTGGTTGAGAAAATGATTAAATCAGAACTACATAACTGTATTTATTCTAAATCTGCCCTCTGCGTCAATGTGATTAATTCTAATTCCAATTTTCAACTCTTTGTTTTGAGCTTCATTTAGGGGCATTTCGTCAATCATCCGTTCGAGATTTTGCCGAACGTGAAAATCCGGTGTAGTCGGCAGTTCAAATTTCGACTTTTCCGGTGAACGCTGTTTTACAAAATGGCTAAACTCCGCCGTGAAATGTTCATCGCCTGGTTTGGTTTTTCCAATATATATGCTGTAAGTTACATCGTTAAATTTTCTGGTGACGAATAAAGTATGCTCGTCTAGATTATCGCCAATCTGATAATCCGACTTTGATTTAAGTTCATTTCCGATTTTAACCAAATCGTAATCTTCCAAAACTTCGTGAATAGTAAACGGATTATTTTGTTTTTCGTATATAAATTCAATTGATTTGTAGTCAAAGCCAACTATCGGCAAAAACGATGTCCAGCAATAAACGTAATAGTTTATTAAGCCAAGACTAACAATCAATAAAATAAAGCCTGTTGCGATACCAAGTAATATTTTCGTTAATTTCATATTTTAACTCCGTTTTTCGGACGTGCTGCCTGTGATCCGGCAGGAATTGTAAACGCCAGCGATATGATAATGCTAATGATTATTTTGAGTGTTATTCGGGTCATTACTATTTGTCTCCTTTTGTGAAATTGTTTATTAATATTGAGAATTACCAACTTGCCGGATGAACAAGTTGCGGCAAGGGTTCCGGGTTAATTCTTACGCCGGATTTCAATTCAATTTTTTGAGCGTTACTCAAAGGCATTTCATCAATCATCTGATTGATGTTTTTATAAATGTAGTAGTCCGGCGCGGTTCCGAGTTCAGATTTTGACTTTTCCGGCTGATGTTGGTTTATGAAATGGTCGAAGCCAACTGTCAAGTGTTTCGCTGTCCGCTCTGTTTTTCCAATGTAAATGCTGTAACTTACATCTTTAAAGTTTCTGGCGACAAAAAGCGTATGATCGTCTAAAATATCGCCTACCCGATAATTGGGATTTGATTTTAATTGAGTTCCGATCTGCACCAAATCATAGCTTTCTAAAACTTCGTGATTATGAAACGGATCGTTTTGTTTTTCGTAAACAAATTCAATTGTTTTGTAGTCTTCTCCGACAAATGGAAGATACGATGTCCAGCAATAAACGTAATAGTTTATTAAGCCAAGACTAATAATCAATAAAATAAAGCCTGTTGCGATACCAATTAATATTTTTATTAATTTCATATTTTAACTCCGTTTTTCGGACGCGCTGCCTGTGATCCGGCAGGAATTGCAAACGCCAGCGATATGATAATGCTGATAATTATTTTGAGTGTTATTCGATTCATTGGTATCTGTCTCCTTTTGTAAAATTGTTTTGATTTTGCTGATGTAATTCTTTATAAACTTGCCGGATTCAACCAGTTTCGGTAACTGTATTCTATTCTGACTGAGGATTTTAATTCTGTTTTCTGAGCATCGTTCAGCGGCATCTCGTCTATCATTTGATAAGCATTATTTAATATCCGATAGTCCGGCACAGTCGGCAGTTCGTAAGGGCGTAAAATTCTTGATGATTGTTGACTGACATTATTCATTCCTATATAGCATTCGCCGCCGCGCGGATTTTTTTGAAATCCTAAGCTGTAATTTACATTATTAAATTCTCAGGTCACAAAAAGTGAAGATTCACTCAAATCATTCCCGACTTTGTAATCGAAATTCAATTTAAGCCGTGTGCCGATTTGCACTAATATCGTAATTCTGTTCGGCTTCATACCTGTATTTCTTAAAACTGAAATTTTTTCCCGACTGTTCGACCAACTTGACCTGTTTCGATTCCATACCATAAAAAGGAATCGTTGATGTCCGGCAATAAACATAGTTGTTTATCGCCCACATTCCTACACAAATGACGGTAAAGGCTAATCCGGCGCTCGACAATATTTTTACTAATTTCATATTACTGTTTTTAGATACAATTCCTGAAAATGGGTGCAAATCGTTAAGCAAGTTGGGAAAAACGATTTCCGGGTGAGATGAATTATAGCTTGAAAATTAATTTAATTTCAACAAAAAAACGCCGCCTCGAAAGACCGCGTTTTTTAATTTTTAATTTTTAACTTTTAATTTTTAATTATCTCACTGTGCCGCCGCCGCGCCGGAGACGACTTCGATGATTTCTTTGGTGATTGCCGCCTGCCGGATGCGGTTCATATTGAGCGTTAGGGAATCAATCAGTTCGCCCGCGTTTTTGGAAGCCGAATCCATCGCCGTCATTCTCGAACCTTGTTCGGACGCGACCGATTCGAGCATTGAGCGGTAAATCTGCGTTTCGACCTGTTTCGGCAAAAGTTTACCGAAAATTTCCGCCGGTGACTGTTCGTAGATGTATTCAGCTTGTGACGAATCAGCGGTTTCTTCGGACGCGATGCGCGGAAGCGGAAGCAACTGCTCGATTTTCGGGCTTTGCGACAGAACGGTTTTAAATTCCGTGAAGACTAAGAAAACTTTGTCAATCGTCGTGTCTTCTTCAAAAGTTTTGATAATTTTCTGCGCGATTTCCACCGCATCTTCGTGTTTGACGCTGCCCGATCCGGTCAAGCCGAGATATTCTTCGGCGAAAATCGTTTCGCGGCGGCTAAAGAAATCGCGTCCTTTTCTGCCGACCGGAATCATTGACGTTTGTTTACCTTTATTTTCCGACAAAAAAGCCTGTGTCGCTTTGATTACATTGGCGTTGAACGCTCCCGCCAGACCTTTGTCCGCGCTGACCAAAACGATCAGATATTTTTCATCGCCGCGTTCGTCTAATAGCGGATGCGAAAAATCATCGGAAACTTTTGCGCTCAGATTGCCGAGAACTTCCGACATTTTCTGCGCGAACGGACGCGCCGAAGTGACGCGATCCTGTGCGCGTCGGAGCTTTGCCGCCGCGACCATTTTCATCGCTTTGGTAATCTGCTGTGTGTTTTTGACGGACTTAATCCGTCGTCGCATATCTAATAAACTTGGCATATCTTTAATGTAAAAACTTTTTACGGCTTGATGAAATGAATAATCGGATCGCGCGGACTCGTGCCGACATCCGAATCAATTATTTCGTAGCCGATTTTTTTGAGCATTTCGCACGTCCGGTCTGCGCCTGCGTCATACCAATGTCCCTGTCCTTCGTTAAAATCGCCGATTTTTTGAAATGTCGGCTTGGTCGCTTTGGAAATCGTTTCAAAGACGATTCGGACGGGCGCGAGATTTTTGCGCTTCGGCGCGAGTCCCTGCCAGATGTCGAATTTTTCCGCCGTGTCAACGAATTCGTTATATTTCAGCTTGTCGGCAACCAGCCAAAAACAATTTGCGCCCGATTTTAATTTCGGGAAAATGTTTCGCGCATATTCCGCGATTCCGTCAAACGAAACGTGACAGAGACAGCCGAACGAAAACATATAATCGAAATAATTTTCCGGCAGTTCTTGGCATTCAAAGTCTGCAACCTGAAAATATTTGACGTTTACCGGATGATTCAAATACTCAAAGAACCGATTATATTCCGCCGACAGCGCGTCAAGCGTCCAGATTTCCTGTGCCTCAAGCATTGTCCGCGTCCACGCGCCGCGTCCCGGACCGAGTTCGAGCGCGGCGGTTTCAGGCTTGATATACGGCTTGATGCAGCGCAGATAGGTCGAATGCAGCACCGAAACATACCCGTAATTGCCGTAAGTTGATTTCGCCAGCGGATCAAGCGGATCGCCTTCGTAATATCCGCCTTCCCAAAGACCTTCAAACGAACGGATTTCTTCGGATAACTTTTCCTTCGACATAAAGGTTTCAGGTTTCAGGTTTCAGGTGTTTGCTCCAACTTGAAACCTGAAACTTTGAAACTAAACTCCCGCTGCCGTTGATTTGGCTTCCGCCCAACGGGTTGCTTTGAAATCTTCGACCGCTTCTTTGAGAGACGCTTTCAAATCATCGTCAATTGATTTTTTCGTCCGCAGAGTTTCCATCACCGACGGATGCGAACTTTCGATGAATTTCGTCAGTTCGGCTTCAAAGCGTTTGAGATCGGAAACTTCGATGTCATCGGCTAAACCGTTTGAAACCGCCCAGATAATAATGACCTGTTTTTCGACTTCGAGCGGCTGATATTGTCCCTGTTTCAAAATTTCGGTCAGACGTTTGCCGCGTTCGAGCTGCGCCTGCGTTGATTTATCCAAATCAGAACCGAACTGGGCAAATGCCGCGAGTTCACGATATTGTGCCAAATCAATTCGCAGAGTTCCGGCAACCTGTTTCATCGCCTTAATCTGCGCCGCGCCGCCGACTCGTGAAACCGAGTTGCCGACGTTAATCGCCGGACGCACGCCGGAGTTAAAAAGGTCGGATTCAAGGAAAATCTGCCCGTCGGTGATCGAAATCACGTTCGTCGGAATATACGCCGAAATGTCGCCGGCTTGGGTTTCGATAATCGGCAAACTCGTCAGCGAACCGCCGCCGCGTGCGTCGGACATTTTCGCCGCGCGTTCGAGCAGGCGCGAGTGTAGGTAAAACACGTCGCCCGGATACGCTTCACGACCGGGAGGACGACGCAGCAGCAGCGAAATTTCGCGGTATGCCGCCGCCTGTTTTGATAAATCGTCGTAAATCGTCAGCGCGTGTCTGCCGTTATCGCGGAAAAATTCGCCGATGGCAACGCCCGCGTAAGGCGCGAGAAACTGCATTGCCGCCGGATCGGACGCGGTTGCCGAAACGACGACCGTGTAATCCATCGCGCCGAAATCGTTGAGTTTCTGCACGACCTGCGCGACGGTCGAAGCCTTCTGACCGATAGCGACATAGACGCAAATCACGTCTTTGCCTTTCTGGTTGATAATCGTATCAATAGCGACGGCGGTTTTGCCCGTCTGTCGGTCGCCGATGATAAGTTCGCGCTGACCGCGACCAATCGGAACCATCGCGTCAATTGCCTTCAAGCCGGTTTGCAAAGGCTGCGTCACCGGCTGACGGTCAATAATTCCCGGCGCGATGCGCTCAATCGGATTAAACTGATCGGTGACGATTTCGCCTTTGCCGTCAATCGGTTTGCCGAGCGCATCAACGACCCGACCGATCATCGCGTCGCCGACCGGAACGCTGATAATGCGGCGTGTGCGTTTCACTTCGTCGCCCTCTTTAATCGTCTGAAAATCTCCGAACAGCACCGCGCCGACCTTGTCTTCTTCGAGGTTGAGTGCTAACCCTCGAACTTCGTTCGGAAATTCGAGCAGTTCGCCCGCCATCACCTTATCGAGTCCGTGAATTTCAGCGATCCCGTCGCCGACTTTGATGACCGTGCCGATTTCGGCAACCGTCATATTCGTATTAAAATTTTCGATCTGTGAACGAATAATATCGTTGATTTCGTTGGCTTTAATTGCTTCCATAATTTTTTAATGAATAATTGATAACGGATAATTGATAATGGAAATCCGAAAATTATCCATTATCAATTATTCATTATCCATTAACCAATTGTTCTTTAAGATTTTCCAGTTGTGTTTTGACTGAGCCGTCGTAGATAGTCGAGCCGATACGCGTGACGACTCCGCCGATCAGTTCCTGTTTGATATTAAAATTTAAATTGACTTTTTTGCCGGTTAATTTTTCGAGATTGATCTGCAAATCCTTCTTTTCGGCTTCGCCCAATTCACGCGCCGACGTGATTTCGGCGGCAATCACGCCGCTTCTTTCTTCCAAAACTTTGATGAATCGGTCGTTGATTTCGCCTAATTCGTTGAGGCGGTCATTGCTCAATAAAACGCGCAGAAAATTGGCGGTGGTCGTGGTCGGCTTGGTTTTTTCGAGCAGACTTTCTAAAACTTTGGTTTTATTTTGCTGCTGAATCGCCGGATTTTGAAATGCGGAGCGCAGATCGGCGTTCGATTTCATCATTTCCTGCCACGTTTGCAGTTCGGTTTTAATCGTTTCGGTTTCGCCCGATTGCAGCACGACATCGGCTAAGGCGTTCGCATACCGGCGGGCAACTGTTTCGATGCTCATTAGTTTAATCCTCCGATTGCCTGAATGCCGTTTTTGATTAACTGCGCGTCCGTTTCCGAATTAATCTGCGCTCGTAATTTTTCTTCCGCCAGACGAATGCTTTCTTCGGCGGAATAGCGGCGAAGTTCGGCGCGAGCCTGTTGGCTGAGGCGCGAGATTTCGCCGTCGTTTTGTTCGCGGAGTTTGGAAACTTCAAATTCGGTCTGTCCGGCGAGGCGATTTTTTTCGGCTTCGGCTTCTTCTCCGGCTTTTTGCAGAATGTTCGCTTTTTCGGTGTCGAGTGCGGCGAGTTTGGCTTCGGTCGAAGTCAACTGCGAAAGCGCGGATTGTTTTTCTTCTTCGGCTTTGATCAGTTCAGCGCGAATCGCTTCGCGTTTGGCTTTAAACGCAGCAGTCAAAGGTTTTTTCAGAAGATAAATCATTATAAAGGCGAAAATGCCGAGATTGACAAATTTCCACGCTTCAAATCCCGGATAATTCAGATAAGGCTCGTATCGCTCATACCAATGCGGCACATTGCCTTCGGCAAAAATAAAAATGTGTATAAAAGCTAACATATAAAATTTATCAAAAAAGATGCTGTGTTCCGACAACTAAGCCTTCAAGATATTTGCGCTGATTTTGTCCGCCATTTTGTCCGATTCGGCGGCGATTGTATTTTTGGCTTCGGCAATCTGCCGTCCAATCGAATCGCGTTCGGCAGAGAGTTTCCCGGCGGTTTCTTCCTTCACCTGAGCGATATTTCGTTCGCGCATTTCGGCGGCTTCGGTGCGTTCATCTTCAATCAATTGATGACCTTCGGAACGAGCCTCGCGCACTGCGTCGTTATAACGGGTTTGTTTGTCGCCGACTTCGCGCAGAATGTTTTCCGCTTCCGTAAATTTTCCGCCTTTGTTTTTTTCGCGGGTTTCGATGATGCGGTTGACCGGACGAAAAAACGTGCGGTTGAGAATCCAAATCATCAGCAAAATCAGCGCGATATGAATAAAAAGTGTGCCGTCGGGAACGAGTTGGACTGCCGCTAATAGAAAAAACATATTTCTTAAAATAAAAATTATGACAAACTGTCTGACCGAAAAGCGAAATTCGCCTAATTGCTCAAAAGAGTTAAGAATATCACGCCCGCGTTTTGACGGTCAAGCAAGGTTTCAATTGTCGAAAACCGTCGAATTCGCATAAAAAACTTAATGAAAAGAGATAAGCACCGGAACAAAAATAAGTTTGATCGGTTGGAGCGCGGGCAGCCTGCCTGTGCGTCTTAAATAAATCAAAAACCCGACTCGCAGGCAAGGAACCGCCTGCGTTCCATTCGGTTAATTTTTTTTATATTTTGCAATTCAAATCAGTTCGCCGGACAATTTCCTGAAACTTGTCATTTATTGTTCGGATGACTGTTGATTCTCACTTTTCAATGCTTCGTGTTAAAGTTTTTCAATTATCTTATGCCGACTCACCAAAAAAACGGAGAAAAAAAGATTCGCGCACCGCGCAACCGGACGATTGATTTGAGCGCGGAAGAAAGCGGGATTTACCGTCGTAAATTAATCACGGGCGTTGATTCGAGCGATATTGAAAATAAAATTATCTGCGGCGATGCGTTTGAAATTCTTGAAAAATTGCCCGAAAAATCTTTTGACTTGCTGTTTGCCGATCCGCCGTATAATCTGACAAAAAACTTCGGCGAAAATTCTTTTAAACAGACTTCACTCGACGAATACGAGATTTGGCTCGAATCTTGGCTGAAACTTTGCGCGAAACTTTTAAAGCCGACGGCTTCGGTTTACATTTGCGGCGATTGGCGTTCGGCAAGCGCGATTCAGCGCGTCGGGATGAAGTATTTTACTTTGCGAAACCGCATCACTTGGGAACGTGAAAAAGGTCGCGGCGCAAAGGCGAACTGGAAAAATGCGTCGGAAGACATCTGGTTTTTTACGGTTTCGGACAAATTTACTTTTAATTTGGAAGCCGTCAAAACCAAGCGCAAAGTTCTCGCGCCATACACGGAAAACGGTGCGCCGAAGGATTGGGAAAAATCTTCGGACGGAAATTTTCGCCTGACGCACCCGTCAAATTTGTGGACGGATTTAACCGTTCCGTTCTGGTCAATGCCGGAAAACACGACGCATCCGACGCAGAAACCCGAAAAATTGCTGGCGAAAATAATATTGGCTTCGACCAATGAAAATGATTCAATTCTCGATCCGTTTGCAGGAAGCGGAACAACTTGCGTGACCGCCAAAAAACTGAATCGCAATTTCTGCGGCATCGAACGCGACGAAAAATATTGTCTGCTGACGCAAAAAAGACTCGATTTGGCGGAAATCAACCGGATGATTCAAGGTTTTGCAGACGGTGTTTTTTGGGAACGCAACGCTTTATTAAAAAGCAGTAAATAAATTTACCACCAATGAAATCTCGATGCTTTTGCCGGGACAACAGGTTTGTTTTCGTATTTGCGGCGCGTATGACAACGACAACTGCAAAGATGAATTGTTTGCGGCAGGATTTTTTTCTCAGAACAACCCGTGCAGATTGATTTTGCACAATCGTCTGAAAGCCATAGATTTCGAATCTCGTTTTTTGTTTCTTTAATCATAATTTTATTTGAAAAGCGACAAACGAAATTTGTCGAACTGTTGTTTTAACGGGGCAGTTAAACACAATACGCACTTGTATTTATGAATTAGTTTCAGACTTATTTTCAGGATGCGAGATGATATTAAATCAACGGTGATTTTAAGTCAAACCCGTAACTGAATTATGATAAATAATTAAGCATAAGTTAATTTCATAATCGAGAGTTTTACACACGGACGCGGGATGCGCCCGAACATTAGCAGTCGGGACGACTGCGTTACCTTTAAAGATATGAAAATCGCTACTTGGAATGTAAATTCAATCGCCATCCGGCTCGAAGCCGTTTTGAAATGGATCGCCGACACGCAGACCGATGTTGTTTGTTTGCAGGAAACAAAATGCGTTGACGAAAAATTTCCGCTCGAAGCTGTCACGGAATTCGGTTATCACGCCGCGTTTATGGGACAAAAATCTTATAACGGCGTGGCGATTCTGTCGAAACATCCGATTGAAAACGTGCAGTATAATTTCGCCGACGACGCGGAAGACGCGCCGAAACGCCTGATTGCCGGGACGATCAACGGCGTTCGCATCGTCAACACATACATTCCGAACGGCACGGAACTCTGGACGGACAAATTTACGTTCAAACTCGATTGGCTGCAACGCCTGCGGAAACTTTTCGATGAAACCTGCGACAAATCCGGCGACGTTTTACTGTGCGGCGATTTCAACGTCGCGCCCGACGAACGCGATGTTTGGAACGTCAAAGCGTGGGAAGGCAAACTGCATTTCTCGAAACCCGAACGCGCCGCCATTCACCACGTCAAACAATGGGGATTCACCGATGTTTTCCGCCAACAAAACGGCGACCTTCAGGAATTTTCGTGGTGGAATTACCGCGAAGGCGCATTCCCGAAAAATCAGGGTTTGCGGATTGACCACATCTGGACTTCAAAAAGTCTGGCGGAAAAATGCGTCGGCTGCTGGATAGACAAAGAACCGCGAACGTGGGAACGTCCAAGCGATCACACGACTGTCGTTGCTGAATTTACGATTTGATGAACAATCCGAAATCCAAAATCCCGAATCCGAAATCGCTTTGGCTTGTTCGCCACGGCGAAAGCACGGCAAATATTGCGCGGCACAAAGCCGAAGCGGAAAAGCTGCCGACGATTGATTTTCCCGAACGCGAATCTGACGTATCGCTTTCTGATGTCGGAATCGAGCAGTCAATCACGCTCGGTAAATGGTTTGAAAATCAGTCGGAAAAACCGACGATTATTTACGCTTCGCCGTATTTGCGGGCGAGCGAAACAGCGCGAATTATTGCCGAAAACGCGAATTTTGAAAACGTCAAAACTTTTTACGACGAACGTCTGCGTGAGCGTGAACTCGGAATTTTTGATCGTCTGACCAAGCTCGGCGCAATGGAAAAATATGCAGAAGAATGTGCAAAACGCGAAAACTCGGGTAAGTTTTATTATCGTCCGATTGGCGGCGAAAGCTGGTGCGATGTCGCGCTTCGTGTCCGTTCGTTCTGGCGCGATGTCGGCGAAATGAATGCGGGCGAAAATGTTCTAATCGTCACGCACGAAGCCGTCATTCGCCTGTTTCGATACGTTTTGGAAAATTTGACGGAAGCCGAAATCTTGGCAATTGACCGCGCCTGCGATGTCGAAAATTGCGCCGTCACATCGTATCGTTTCGACGCGGACGGGAATAATTTCGCGCTAAAATTAGATAATCATTTGCCGTAAAAAATTGGCAACAAACAAAAAGTAATGCAGAAAATGGTTCTGTAAATTGCCGCTGGCTTTAGCTGGCGGTCAATCAAATACTTGAAAACAGGCTTGAGCCGAACTTGAAAAATTAAAATTACTTACGGCTTTAGCCTAATTTGTGCTGAAGCAATAAGGAATAAATTAAAAACAGATATTCGGCTAAAGCCGTTTGAATTTTGCCGCTGTCCGCCAGCTAAAGCCAGTGGCAATTTATCAAGCAAGACTTTCTGCTTACGACACCAAAATATATGGAAAACTTGCCCGAACCAAAATTTATTACGCTCGAATTTCAAACAATCGCGGACGAGAACGAACAAATCAGACGCGCCGCCGAGTTTTATCAAAACTTGAATCGCCGCCGAACCGTGCGCGAATTTTCCGCTCAAGTTGTGCCGTTCGAGATTATCGAACACGCGATTTTGACTGCCGGAACTGCGCCGTCGGGCGCGAATATGCAGCCGTGGCGATTTGTTGTTGTAAAATCTGACGACATCAAAAAACAAATCCGCGAAGCCGCCGAAAAAGAGGAATTTGAAAGTTACAACAAACGAATGTCCGACAAATGGCTCAAACGCCTCGCGCCTTTGGGAACGGACGAACACAAACCGTTTCTCGAAATCGCGCCTTATTTAATAGTCGTTTTTCGCATTACTTCAATCGTCGAAGACGGCGAAACCGAGCCGACATATTATTCGCAGGAATCGGTCGGCATCGCCGTCGGAATGCTGCTCGCCGCACTACATAACGCAGGTTTAGCGACGCTGACACACACACCAAGCCCGATGAAATTTTTACAGGAAATCTTACAGCGTCCGAAAAATGAAGTTCCGTTCGTGCTGATTCCGGTCGGTTATCCGGCGGAAAACGCCCAAGTTCCCGACATCAAGCGCAAATCTCCGAAAGAGATTATGCAGGTAATCTAAAGCAATAATTCTTTCAACCAATTAGTTCTCGCCTGAAAAATTATAAAAAACACAACTCCGACAACATCCCGATTATTGTCAATAGATTTTTGCAGAAAAATACTGCTTGACAATGCTTAAGCAGAAGATTATTCTGTTTTTAGCTTAATTTAGTAAATGATTAACGAAATAGATAAACAAATACTGAACATCATTCAGACAGACGCGCGAATTAGCAACGCGGAAATTGCGCGACAGGTCGGACTTGCACCGTCGGCGGTTTTGGAGCGTGTTAAGAAATTGGAAGAACGCAAAATTATTCGCGGTTATGCGGCGTTGATTGACGCGGGCGCGGTCGGGTTTGGTTTGACGGCGTTTGTGGCGATTCGCACAAAGGATTGCAGCGCGGAAGCTGATGAACTGTTGGCGGCGATTCCCGAAATTTTGGAAGTTTACGACATCGCGGGCGACGACGATTATCTGCTGAAAGTCCGCGCCAAAGATGCCGAAGATTTGGGGCGAATTCTGCGCGAAAAACTAAAAAACGTGCCGAACGTCATTTCGACGCGCACAACTGTCGTGCTGAAAACGATTAAAGAAACGACGGCATTACCAATTGAAGAAGGCGCGGAAACGGAAGAGAAACCGAAACGGCGCGGCAAATAATTTAAAAAGACCGGAACGCAAGCGGTTCGCTTGTCTTGAGCAAGGCTTCCGACGCTCAAAGCCTTTCAGATGACAAATGCCTTTTCGCGCAAAAAAATTGCGCTCAGGCAAGCAAGCCGCTTGCGCTCCGGTCAGGGAAGTTTTAGATGAATACACAAATTACAAAAACCAATCAGAATCGCAGTTTTGTGCTGTTAATTGCGGCTTTTGCGGCGATTTATATTTTTTGGGGTTCGACGTATCTGGCGATCAAATACGCGATTGAAACGCTGCCGACGTTTTTGATGGCGGGAATGCGATTTACGATTGCGGGTTCGATTTTGATGATTTGGGCGCGGTTTGCCAAAGATTACGAACGACCGAAACTTGTGCATTGGAAGACGGGTTTGGTCGTCGGAACGCTTTTATTATTGGGCGGAAACGGCGGCGTGGTTTTTGCCGAACGCTATATTTCATCGAGCCTTGCCGCATTGCTCGTTGCAACCGAACCTTTTTGGATCGTGCTTTTAAGTTGGCTGTGGCTGAAAGGAACGCGCCCGAACTTGAAAGTCGCGCTCGGTTTGGCAATCGGATTTTTCGGCGTGTGGCTGCTGATCGGCGGACAGCCGGCAAATCCGGCGGCGGCAAATTCGGGTTCGATGCAGCTTTTCGGAACGCTCGCCGTAATCGGCGCGGCGATGTGTTGGGCGACCGGCTCGATTTACGGTTTGCGTTCGCCCGTGCCGAAATCTGCAATTCAAACATCGGGAATGCAGATGTTTTCGGGCGGATTGGTTTTGCTTTTCGTCAGTTTGATTTCGGGTGAAATGTCGAAATTTAATTTCACCGAAGTTTCATCAAATTCGTGGTTCGGCTTAGTTTATTTGATAATTTTCGGCTCGCTAATCGGTTTCACGGCATACAGTTGGCTGCTCAAAAACGCGAAACCGGCGATGGTCGCAACCTACGCCTACGTCAATCCGATTGTCGCAGTTTTCTTAGGCTGGCTGATTGCCGATGAATCTTTTACCGCGCAAATGCTCGTCGGCGCAGGCGTAATTGTCAGTTCAGTCGTGCTGATAACATCAAACGACAAAGCGGAGAAATCGGAAACCGAGATTCATACAAGCGAACGCAAAACTATTTCGGCAGCAGTTGAACACGGATTGAGCGAATTTAATTAAATTAATCGGCAAAAATCCGCCAAATCCGTTTAATCCGCCGATGAACACTAATTAAAACGAATGATGAACAAATACGGTTTTTTATATGCAGAGCAAATATCCGAGCCGATTTCCGTTTCGTTATTTTGTTAATATTTTATTGTCTTTTTGACAATCTGCGAGCGAGTTTTCCACATTTTCGACGGTTTTTTTGTCATATTCGTCGAAGGCATTTTTCTGTTTGAGCAAATCGAACATTGCCAAACCTTTCCGGTAAAAACCGGCGGCGGTTTCGCATCGGTTCATTTTTTGATAGGTTTCTCCGATTTGCCAATTGACGTTGCCGAGATTGCGGACGTTCAGATTGTCATCCGCATCGGCTTCGCGCATTTTTTCGTGCAGCGCGGCGGCTTGCTGATAGCTTGCCAGAGCTTCCGGCAAATTTCCTTTGCCTTGCTGCGCGTCACCGAGTCGTGTCAGATTATTGGCTAAATTTAATTGATAACCGGCGTGGCGCGGTTCGGCATCGGTCAGTTTCTGCAAAACTTCCCGCGATTTTCCGAGCAGCAAAATTGCTTCGTCGTATTTTTTTTCGCTGACGGCGATGACGCTCAATTTTGAATAACTCTGGGCGAGATCGTGTTTTGCCTGAAAATCAACTTCGTCCATTGCAATAGTCTGCTGCGCCAATTTGACTGATTTTTCGAGAAACGAGCGTGAACGGGCAAAATCGGCATCTTCAAAAATTCCGCCCGCCAAAAAATAAGTCAGCCACAGAGCGCGTCGAATTTCCGTATCATTCGGATTTGCCGCGAGCAAAGGTTCGCCGATTTCGACGGCTTTTTTTACTTCAACGGCGGCTTCATCCATTTGATCTTCCCAACTCAAATCATATGCAAGATCAATGTGCGCGTTTTCCGAAAGTCGCATTAAATCTATTTCCGTCGGATTTTTCGCCTTTAATTCTTCGAGCCGGACAATCATCTGACGGAAAATCGGTGTTGATTTCTTTCTCTCGCTATTGAATGAAAGCGCGGTCGCAATCCCGAGATTGGTCTGCACGACGGCGCGATTGACTGTTAAATTTTCCGGTTGACGGGCGGATAAACTTTCATAAATCTGAAGCGCGGCGCGGTAATTTTCCAACGCGCCTTCAATTTTGCCCGACCACCATTGAAGTTCGCCGACGGCGTAATAATTGGCGGCGAGAAATTTTTGAAGTTCAAAATTCCCGGCATCTTTTTCGGCAAGTGCGAACCGGATTTTTTGTGCTTTCAGATAGCTTTCCGTCGCGCCTTTCAAATCGCCGAGATTTGCCTTGCCGGGTTTTCCCTGAACGTCGCCGACCTGTTCGTAAGCCGTCGCCAGTTCGCTCTGCAAAGATTCGTTTCCGGCAGCTTCCGCCGCGAGCGAATCGAGATATTCGAGAGCGCGTCGGACAATCGTTTGACGCTCCAGCGTCGAACCCGGCAGACGTTCGATTTGCGGACTGATTTCAAATAAAAGCGAAGCTGAAAGTTTTCGCACATCGTCGAAACGCTTTTCGGCGCGGTCACGCTGTGCAGCGGCAACTTTCGCCTGCCACGCAAACGCCGCCAAACCGCCGATCAAACTGAGCAAAACCAAACCTGCCGCCAAAACCCCGACGCTGTGCCGTTTGATAAATTTCGAGGCGCGATATTTGAACGTATTCGGACGCGCCGTGACGGGCAAACCTTTTAAATAACGGTCAATGTAATT
This sequence comes from Pyrinomonadaceae bacterium, assembly GCA_965247235.1. Lineage (GTDB taxonomy): Bacteria > Acidobacteriota > Blastocatellia > Pyrinomonadales > Pyrinomonadaceae. The sequence continues at coordinate 2,185,651 of OZ252004.1, read as the reverse complement.
GGCAAAGGCTTCGACCGATTTGTATCGGCGCGACGGTTCTTTTCGCAAAGCCGTCAAAATAATATTATCCAAATCGCCCTTTAATAATTTGCAATTTGCAATTTGCGATTTGCGATTTGAATCCGATTTTTCTTCCGAATTTGAAATTTGAAATTTGAAATTTGAAATTGCCGAAGGCATTGTCGGTTCGGAATCGCAGATCAAACGCGCCATTTCTTCGGGCGAAGTGTCTTTTAATTTGAAAGGTCGGCTGCCGGTCAGCAGTTCGTAGAGAATCACGCCGAGCGAATAGATGTCGGTCGCGGTCGTGATGTGTCCGCCGCGCACTTGTTCGGGACTCGCGTATTCGGGAGTCATCACGCGAAACTGCGTCTGCGTCTGCGAAAGATTGTCGCCCATCAATTCCGGATTTAGAAACTTGGCGACTCCGAAATCGAGTAATTTTACTTCGCCGTCGTGCGTGATGAGAATATTTGAAGGTTTCAGATCACGGTGAATGACGAGATTTTGATGCGCGTGTTGGACTGCCGAACAGATGGTTTTGAATAGATCGAGGCGTTCGTTAATGGATAGCTGATGTTCGGCGCAATACTGCAAAAGCGGCGAACCTTCGATGTATTCCATCACGAAATACGGCAAACCGTCATCGCTCGTGCCGCCGTCGAGCAGGCTGGCAATATTAGAATGATGCAGACTCGCCAAAATCTGCCGTTCATTACGAAAACGCCGCAAAACGTCCTCGGTATCGAGACCGCGTTTGACCAACTTTATCGCCACGCGCTTGCGAAATTGTTCATCTTCACGCGCCGCGAGATAGACAACGCCCATTCCGCCCGCGCCGATTTCCTTGATGATCTTGTAATTTCCGAGCCGTTTTTCTTGAGGATTCGCTCCGTTCGTGAAAACTTCACCGACCTGAAAAACCGGCGTTTCGATAAACTCTTCGACTTCTTCGTGCGAGGCAAGCAGCGATTCGACTTCGCTTTTTAGATTCGCATCATCACCGCAAACTTCATTTAAAAAAACTGTGCGTTTTTCAGCGTCTTTTTCCAAAGCCGCGAGAAAAATCTCTTTGACATTTTGCCAGTTTTTTTCATCCATCGCTTTGCTCCAGAAACGCGAAATAATTTATCAGGCTTTAATTCTTGATGAATTGCCGCTTGTTTTAGCTGTTAATATTTACACAAGTTTAAAAGTCTGATTATTGTTTCCTGTCGCCAAAGGCGACTAACATTATAGTCTAGCGAGAATCGCTAGGTCAGATTAAATAAAGATGCTGTCGCTGAAAGCGACAAACATCAATGCTGACGGTTTGTTCGTCACTTTCAGCGACGGATTGAATAATTATCAATGACCTATGGTTTCGGCGAAACGTCGTCGGCGGAAATCTGCTGAACGGCATCGCGGTCACGGGTTCGACCGCCGTCGGCAATCGAATTGATTACAATTACGTCGGCATTACGCCCGACGGCATCGCCAACGGCAATAATCCCGACGGCATCAACATTGACGGCGCACCGCAGACGATTATCGGCTTTAACAACGTCAGCGGAAATTCCGGTAACGGCATCGCAGTTTCAAATTTAAACGCTAGCCAATTAAAGAGCTTTGCACTGGAAGACGAAAATCAGCCTTCGGTAACGATTACCGGCAACCGCGTCGGTATTTTTAAAGGAGCCATTGACGTAATTCTAAAACGTCCGAACGGCTTGAACGGAATGCTTTTAGACGGCGTTTCCAGAGCCTTGATCGGCTCGGTCGGACAAGCCTTGGATGGTGCTAAAAATACCTTTTCCGGCAACGTCGCTGCGGGAATATTGGTGACGGGCGATCTATCAGCCGACAACTCTATCAGCAGCACAATTATCGGCACTGATGAAAACGGAACACCCAATATCGGTAACGGCGGACCGGGAATTATTCTTGACAATGCTTTTCGCACGATACTCGGCGATACGGATTATAGAAAACGCAACTCGATTACAGGCAATGGCGGAGTCGGAACCCTTATCAGGGGCGCACTCGCCACCAACAACAAACTCCAGAACAATTTTATCGGAGTCGCTCCGAACGGCAACGGACTCCGTAACGACGGCGACGGCGTTTTAATCAGCGAAGGCGCGAAATTAAACGAAATCGGCGGACCAGGCGAAGACGAAGGCAATGTCATCGCCTACAGCGGCGGCGCGGGCGTGAGGATTGACGAAACCGCCGGACATTGTAATCTGGTTGACCCGAATGCGATTTTCGGCAACACGGGTTTAGGCATTGACATCGGCGCAATCGGACGCACGGCGAATGATCCGGGCGATGCGGACGAAGGCGCGAATCGCGGACAGAATTATCCTGAAATCGTCTCCAAACAAATCGTTAATGACGAACTGATTATCGGTTTCAAAATTGATTCGTCGCCGACCAATTCCAACTACGGCGCGAACGGTTTGTATGTCGAATTTTTCAAATCCGATGAGTCGGGCGAAGGCGAGCGATTTTTAGGCTTTACCCATTACACCGTCGCCGACCACAGCGGCAGTTTAGTTGGCACAAAAACCGTTAATCTCGGCAACATCAACACTTTAGGCATCACGGCGAGCGATTTGATAACCGCATCAGCGACCGATGCCGACAATAATACTTCCGAGTTTTTCCCGCCGTTTGCGCCGACGGCGGCGAAGGTGACGATTGGCGGACGGGTTTTGACCGCCGGCGGACAAGCTGTTCGGAATGCCGTTCTGACATTGACAAACCGAAACGGCGAAATACGTTCGGCAAGGACGAATACGTTCGGCTTTTATCATTTTACCGATATTCATTCCGGCGAAACTTACATTTTGGGTGTCACGACAAAACGATATGTTTTTGATAGCCCGACGCGCGTTTTAAATCTTGTTGATGAATTAACCGGCGTTGATTTTGTCGCTTTGCCTTAAAGATATTTGAAAACTTCTGATAAAAAGGAGTTTGAATACGGTTTGAAAACAACGTCGGTCCCGGACAAGCAAATGCCCGAACAATCTATCGCAAAAAAGGCGCAAACAAAGAATTTCCAATTTTCTTTTTTGTGTCTTTTGCGTCTTTTGGCAGCGATAGATTTTTAACCCGATATTGATGTTAAAATAATCTGCACAGGTCTGTTAAATCCTTCCGGTTCATTTTTTAAATCTAACTTTTCTTTTACCTTTTCAGGCGTTTTTCGGGGTTGAGAATTCAAGGAATCTGATAGAGACGATAAACTTGCCGAACAAAACTGCAAAATTATTTTTTGAAATTTGTTCCGTTGCTCTTGATAATTTATCATTGCAAAACCGCTGCGGACATTTTTTCGAACTTGCGGGAAACCTCGAAATTCAGGTTGGCGCAAATTATTAATGCCCGACATTTTCCGGTTTTTTCTTGCTTCAAAATACTTGTTTATGTTAATAATAATTTAAGACAAGATCGAGGTCTTGTTTGTGCTAACCATATCTGGACAAAAATTCATCCTGAAGCCCTTGGTCCAGCCAACGAAAAACCTTTTGAAATCATCAATATACCTACGGTTATCCGTATATCTTACGGCAAATACCGATTTAAAATCCGTCTGATTTTCTGCAAGCGGCGTGACCTGAAAGCGTTCTTGTAACAGGCGCGAAAGGCGCGAATAAAAGACGAGGAGAGAAAAAACGAAATGAAAAACGAAATGGCTAAGAAGAGAGAAACAACGGAAAAAACAGTTCTCCTTGACCCGGATCGCAAAAGCCCGCGAGCCAAGGATTTTGAAGACAGGCTTTTATCGAGAGTCGTCGGACAGGAACGCGCCGTGCGGCGGATGAGCGGACTTTTTCAGATTTATCTTGCCGGGATGAACAATCCTTCCAGACCGATTGGAACGCTGCTCTTTTTAGGTCCGACGGGTTCGGGAAAAACGCGCGTCGTCGAAGCGGCGGCAGAAGTTTTGTTCGGCGAAGCCCACGCCGTCGTCAAAATTGACTGCGCCGAATTTCAGCATTCGCACGAAATCGCCAAACTAATCGGTTCGCCTCCGGGATATCTCGGACACCGCGAAACTTCGCCGATGCTGACGCAGGAAAATCTCGACAAATCGCACACCGACGATAATAAATTAACCTTTGTTCTGTTCGACGAAATCGAAAAAGCGTCAGATTCGCTGTGGCAGCTTTTGCTCGGCATCTTAGACAAAGCAACGCTCACTTTGGGCGATAATCGCCGCGTTGATTTTTCCAAAACGGTCGTGATTATGACCTCGAATCTCGGTGCGCGTGAGATGTCGGAAATGATCTCCGGCGGCATCGGTTTCGCGCCGACCAAAGCTGTCGGGAAAATGGCGGACGACAACGAAATTGACACGAAAATCTACCGCACCGCGCTCGAAGCTGCGAAACGTAAATTCTCGCCCGAATTTATGAACCGCATTGATAAAGTGGTAGTTTTCCGCAGTTTGAAGGAACATCATCTGCGTAAGATTTTAGAAATCGAACTCAAGTCGGTGCAGGATCGCATCACCGAATCGGCAGGCACGAAATTTATCTTTGAATGTTCGACCGATGCCAAAGAATTTTTGCTTAGTGAAGGCATTGATTTGAAATACGGCGCACGTCATCTGAAACGCGCGATTGAGAGATTTCTCGTTTATCCTTTGTCGAACCTGGTAGCGACAGCGCAGATCGAAACCGGCGATTTGGTTTTGGTCGGGTTTGACGAGGAAGGAGAAAAACTGACTTTCAACAAGCAATCAGGCGGAATGATCATCAGTGAGTTTGACGAAACATTGATTGATGACGAACCGGAAATGAAATCGGATGCGGTCGGAATGCCGCTCCCGCAGGCTCAGGCGGCAGCTTCGGGCAAAGGCAAATCGAACGGCGAAAATCAGGAAAGTTGATTTTCATCTGAACTGAAATTTAAAGGCGGCGGTCATTTGACCGCTGCCTTGAGAGCAGATTCGAGATTATTCTACGGCGTATTTTGTCAGAACAGCCTGCGTGAGCGGGCTGTCTAAATTTTACCATCGCTCAACAGTCCGCTCACCCAGGCTGTTCTGACCATACAATAATCTCTAATCTGCTCTGATTTGAATTTACCCCTGAATAATTTTAATGAAATCATTTTCCAAATAGTCATTAATTTCATCGCGCACCTGACGAAATGCTGTTAAACGCACCGATTCATTACCTTTAACTGATGCCGGATCACTAAAAGAATGATGAATAATCTGCGTTTTCGCCGGAAAATACGGGCAATTTTCGGCGGCGTTATCGCAAACCGTGAGAATATAATCAATTTCCTGCCCGGTAAATTCATCAACCGATTTTGAGCGATTATTTGAAATATCAATTCCTATCTCAGCCAAAACTCTGATCGCTTCCGGGCGAACAATCGAAGGTTGTGTTCCGGCACTTTCAACAACATATCTGTTTTGCATTATATGTTTCAGTAAACCTTCCGCCATCTGCGAGCGTGCCGAATTTCCCGTGCATAAAATTAATATTTTTTTCATTTTATTTACCGTTCAAAAGCCATCTGAACACAACATAAGCCGATAATGCGCCTAAAATCTGCGCGACGATAAACAACAGGATATCGTTCGGGCGAATGCCCGCAAAAGTATCGCTCAAGCTCCGCGCGATTGTCACCGCCGGGTTTGCAAACGATGTCGAAGACGTGAACCAATATGCCGATGTAATATACGCGGCGACGGCAAATGGCGTAATTTGCGGACGCGATTTGGCAGTCGAAAGAATGACCGCGAGCAGTCCGAATGAAGCGATAAATTCGCTGAAAAATTGCGCCGCCCCGCTTCTTTCCTTGACCGAAACAAAAAATAACGGCAGACCGAACATCAGATTTGCCGCGCCGACTCCGGCGATTGCGCCTGAAATTTGCGCGGCTGCGTATCCGAAAAATTGTTTCAGAGACAGATTTCCGCGAATCGTTTCACACAGACTGACAACCGGATTCATCTGTGCGCCGGAGATTTCGCCGAACGTCAGGATCAGAAAAATCAATCCCGCGCCGGTCGCAATGCTGTTGGCGAGCAGAGCGATTGCCGCATTTCCGGCAGATAATTTTTCGCCCATTATGCCCGAACCGACGACGATTGCCAGCAGAAAAAATGTTGCGGTAAATTCTGAAAATATTTTCTTCATATCTACATTTTCGCCAGACCGTAATCGCAGTATTCGATCAGCGGACACTGTTCGCACAAAGGTTCACGAGGTCGGCAGATTTGCTTGCCGAGCCGGATCAGATTAACGTGAAACGAATAAAATTTCCCGTGCGGCACGAGTTCATCGAGCAGTTTGTGAGCTTTTTCGTCCGTGATTTTTGCCGGCAAAATTCCCATTCTTTCGAGAATGCGAAAAATGTGCGTATCGAGCGGAAAAACTTCTCTATGCAGCGCGAACAATAATGTGCAGGCGGCGGTTTTCGGTCCGATGCCGCGCAAATCAAGCAGATAATCACGCGCTTCTTCATCCGGCATTCGCGCGAGAAATTTGAGCGAAATTGTGCCGTGTTTCTGCCTGATTTGCGCGAGCAGATTTTTGATGACCGACGCTTTCTGATTTGCCAGACCGCCGAGCCTGATCGAGTCGGCGATCTGTTTTTGGTCGGCGGCGAAAACTTTTTCCCAATCGTCAAAACGCCCGCGCAGATTCTCGAAAGTGCGGTGACTGTTGACATCCGAAGTTGCCTGCGACAACACGATCTTAACGAGCATCGTCAACGGATCGGACTTGCGCGATAGTTTCGGTTCGCCGAATGTGTTTTCAAGATTTTGAACGAGATATGCAAACGGCTTGTCTTCCGCGATTTCAGCCTTTAATTTTTCCCGTTCCGCATCTTTCATTTTTAGCAGCAGCTTTTTGCAGTTTGACGTTTAATGCTAATCTGCGAAAGGTCGGGAGCGCAACAGGTCGAGGCGGAAATGCTCTTTTCGGGCGAATCTCCGAGAACGACGAAAACTTCCCAACCGTTGCCGTCGGGATCGGAAACCCAGATTTTATCCTGCAAGGCATAACAGCAATCGGTCTGCATTTCGTCGCGCGTCAGCAAACCGTTGGCACGCCAGCGCGTCCCGAAAGATTCGACTTCGGCAGTAGTTTCGACCTGCAAACCGAGGTGCGAAAGCGATCCGCCTTTTTCAACCTTGACCTGATTCATCGTCAAATTAAGCGGCGGTTCGGTAATGTCGAACTTGGCGTAATCTTTTCTAACCTTGAACGGTTCGATGCCGAACATTTTACTGTAAAATTCGATGCTTTCTGCGACATTTGCGACATTTAGTGAAATATGTGTTTTCATAATTCTTTTCTCCTTAACTTCATATATGCTGAAACATATATGTTAAGGCGAATATATTCCTAAATTTTAAGACTGTCAAGACAAAAATAAAAAAATATGATAAATTTCCGAATATGAATGAAGATTATCAATTGCAGGAAATGGAAAATTTGTTTCTGGCTCTGTCGGATCAGACGCGTTTGAAGATGCTGAACCTGATGCGTGACGGGGAAGTTTGCGTTTGCTGGTTTACGGAAGTGTTAAGCGAAAGCCAGCCAAAAATCTCGCGGCATCTCGCTTATTTACGCAATGCCGGAATCGTTTCGGCAAGGCGCGACGGCAAATGGATGTATTATAAAATAGACGTTCCCGCAGATGATTTATCAGCAAAAATTTTACAAAATACACTCGAATGGCTTGCCGGACAGGAAGCGATGCGCCGGGATTATGCGAAACTGGCGGCAGTTTGCTGTATAGCCGAACCTGTTTCAATTGCTCCGCGCAACATATCCGTTAAAGCAAATGTGAGTTATCAAAGGAGAGAAGAATTAGACACTTTCCTCTTGTAGTTTGTCGTTTGTTTTTTCATACGGACAATGACGACAGCCGTTGCCGCAGCAAAAGCCGCGATTTCTGAGAAAATGTGCGGTCAAAACCATCAAGCCGTTATCAAAATAGTAATCGAGATTTTCGATCAGTTTGTCAGGTTGTTTACTCTTTTTTGCGGATTCCATAATAAAACAAAATTAGTTCCGAGTGTAATATGCCAAAAACTCCTTGTTGCCTTCCATTCCGGCAATTGGCGATTCAATCAATCCTTTAACGATAAACCCGACCGATTCGGCAAATTTATTGACCTTAACGATAACTTCCTCGTGTTTATGCGGATCGCTGACGATGCCGCCCGTGCCGACTTCGGTTCGCTTAACTTCAAACTGCGGTTTGATTAAAACGACGAGTTTTCCATTCTCAGCTAAAAGGTTTACCAAAACGGATAAGATTTTAGTCGCTGAAATAAACGAAACATCCATCACGGTCAGATCGAATTTCTCTGCGAAATCTTCAGTTTTGAGATAACGCGCGTTGGTATTTTCGCGCACTTCGACACGACTGTCATTTCTCAGTTTCCAATCTAACTGATTTGTCCCGGCATCAACCGCAATCACCTTTTTCGCGCCGTTTTGAAGCAGACAATCGGTAAATCCGCCGGTTGATGCGCCGACATCGAGACAAACATATTTGTCCGGGCGGATATGAAACTCAGACAATGCTTTCTCCAGTTTCAATCCGCCGCGCCCGACGTATTTCAATTTGTTTTCTGCGCCTTTAATTCGCACTAAAACATCAGTCGCAAAAGATTCAGATGATTTTTCGACGCGCTTTTCATTGACCAAAACTACGCCGGACATCACCAAAGCGTTAGATTCGGTTTGGTTTGCGGTAATCTTACGGTCGGTTAAAATTTTATCAATCCGCTCTTTTTTCATTTTCGCCAATTAGTTATTGTTCGATACTTTCGGCATAAAAATCGGTAATTTCAAAATCTTCCGCCGTGTAAAAAATCCGAACCGGGCGACAGCAGACTTCGCAGTCTTCGATGTAGTTTTGTTCGGCGACGGATAAATCTATAATCATCGAGATATTTTGCCAGCAATACGGACAGGTGAAAAATTGTTCGGTTTCCATTAAGCGTTTCTAATTTCAGTTTGATTTTCGGCGCAAATTCATTGATGTTATGCTTAGAATTTGGAGACGATAAAAACGTCAAGCTAATAATTTAACAAAATGAAGACGAAATCGAAACTTTCGGGATTTGCAAAATACGCTTGGTTCACGCTCGGCTACAATTTGCTCGTGATAATTTGGGGCGTTTTTCTGCGAGCCTCAAAATCGGGCGACGGCTGCGGGCAGCATTGGCTGACGTGTAACGGCGAAGTCGTGCCGAGTGCGCCGCAATTGAAAACCATCATCGAATTTTCGCATCGCATCACGAGCAGTCTGGACGGACTTTTCGTCATCGCACTCGTCGTCTGGGCGTTTCTCAACTGGTATTTCGCAAAGGCGGAAAACGCTAAATTACTGCTTAAAATGTCTGTCGCCTCGCTGGTGTTCGTCATCATCGAAGGCGCACTCGGCGCGGGATTGGTTTTGACGGGCAACACGGCGGAAACGCTGACGGCGGCGCGACCGTTTTGGATGGCGGCGCATTTGATTAATACGTTGGTGCTGCTCGCTTTTCTGACCTTGACGGCGTGGTTTGCGGGCGGCGGAAAAATATTTAAATTCAAGGCGGAAACGAAAGTTTTATGGCTGATCGGACTAGGCGCGACGGGCATTTTTTTCGTCGGGATGAGCGGTTCGGTGGCGGCTTTGAGCGATATGCTTTTTCCTTCAAAAACGCTGGCGGAAGGCATCGCCAATGATTTTTCGGAAACCTCGAATATCCTCGTCCGTCTGCGCGTCAGCCATCCGATTCTTTCAATTTCGGTCGGTGTTTATTTGGTGTTTCTCGCCGGTTGGCTGCGGGCGAAATTAAGTGAAAACTCTCAAGTTAATCGGTGGGCAAATTTTTTGTCGGCGTTGGTTTTGATTCAATTTGCCTGCGGCGCGTTGACGTTTTTGACGCTTGCGCCGATTGTGATGCAAATCGTGCATTTGTTTTTAGCCGATAGTGTGTGGATCGCTTTTGTGCTGCTGACGGCGAGTTTTTTGGGAGAAAGTCAGGCGGAAAATTTGGGGTAATTAACAAACCGACGGTTAAAATTCAACTGTAATAATTTAGGAAAATTTCCCGCAAAGGAGCAAAGACGCGAAGTTAGGAAGTATAGAAAATTTACCAAAACAGAGAGCAGGCAAATAAAAAAAAGACGCGAAATAAATCGCGTCTTTTTTGTTTAGATTGTCGTTCAGGAATTAGTGAACGGCATTAGCAACGTGATTCGCACCGTTAGCGGCGTGATTTGCCATATTGCCCATCGTGCCGGAATTAGCATTTCCGGTCGTCGTGGTCGTCGTGGTCGTAGATGTCGGCGCAGAACCATCGGATTTTTTGTATTCGATACGACGATTTTTGAAACGACCTTCATCGGTGTTGTTATCGCCGACCGGATTTGCGTCGCCGTAACCGACCGATTTAAGCATCGCATCAGTCACGCCCAAACCGACGAGAGCTTTTTTGACCGAATCGGCACGCGACTGCGACAATTTTTTGTTGCCGTCGGCATTGCCTTTGTTATCGGTGTAGCCGCCGATTTCAACCGTTGTTCCGGCAGGCTGTTTCTTCATTACATCCGCCGCTTTTTCGAGAATCGGTTTCGCGTCAGCCGGAATATCCGATTTGCCCGAAGCGAAATTGATGATCGAAACATTGAGAGCCTTGATTATTTCGTCAATCGAACCGGCTGAACCGAGTTCTTTTAACGCTTCTTCATTAGCCTGTTTGGTTGCGCCTTCGGCACCGGCAATCGAAAGCGGCATAGTCCAGCCGCTAAAGAGCGATTTGATCTGCGCGAGAGCCGCCGCCGGAAGTCCGGTCGCTTCGGTGATCGCGCCGCCTGCAAACGCTAAAACTCCGGTTTTCCAATCTTTTAAGTTCGGCAGCAATTTCGAGAAATTATCCCACCAACCGGCAGCAAAAGGTTTAGCGTTGGCATCAACTTTCAAGCCGTCGAAATTGACGTTGCCCGCACCGTATTGCGCGGTCATTGCGTCCATAATCTGTTTTTTGGTCGCTTCGTCCGGGACTCCGCCGGTGACGGTATATTTTCCGTTTTCAGCTTTGATCGAAACGCTCGAATCAACCTGTTTCGCGCCGGTCACGGCTTTGTTGGCGTTAGCGTTGCCGTTGGCATTGTTGCTGTTGGTCGTCACGGTCGGAGTTGATTTGCCGCAGAACATATAGCCTAAAACCAATAAAAGACCAAGCAAAAGTAAAGGAATCAGCCATTTTAAGATTGAACTGCCGCCGCTGTCGTCATCACCGGTAAAACGGTCGGTAGTTGAATTGATTGCTCCGCCGACACCTTTGCTGACCGAACCTGCCGCGTTGCCGATTGAACTGATTCCGCCGCGCAGAGCATCTTTGCCTTTATCAGCAACATCGCTCGCCGCACCGCCGACGCTCCCGAAAGCGTTTGAAGCCATCACGCCTGCCGCGCCGACTGCGCCCGCCGCCGCGCCGCCGAAGCCGCCGAGATAACCGCCCAAGGTTGATAAAAGTCCTGCGCTTTCGGGAACTTCGCCGTCCGGTGTCAGGCGATCAACTACCTGCGGAATCATTGATGATAAAGCCGATGTTGCCGTCGAGCGTTCGATTCCGGCTTTAGCGGCAATATCGTTGATGTTGCCTTCGCCGAGCGCGGATTCGAGTTGTTCACCGGAAAGCGGCGCATTATCGCCGGTCGTAATCCACGAATTAACCGTATCGCCCAAACCGGCACTGCGGAAGCGATCCAAAAATCCTCCCAACCCGCCGTCAGAGATAATCATTGACAGCACCGACGAAACCAAACCGCCGGCTTTGCCGCCGCTCAAGCCGAATTTTTCTTCAGCCATTCCAGTAATTGAATCAAAAATAGACATTCTTCTCCCTCCGTCTAAAAGTAACTAGACTTGCTGATATACAGCCGTAATGACCTGCAACTCAAAGACTCAAAACAATTCTGAACCTTAATGAGTTACGCCGCTAAATTTCGGGGACTGGGGAACTACTTAATAAAACTATCCCGCCATTGTTTACCAAGTTTCACCGATTCGTCAAGCCGATATTGCATCTCCAGAAGTTTTTTTTCAATTTCCGCATCGTCGGCATTTTTTGAAACGTAAAAAGGCTCTGAAACAAACACTTTGGCGCGGGCGAACGGTTTGGGAATCTGCATTTTATCCCAACTGCCGAGCGACCAGAATCTTTGCGGTTCGACCGAACAGACGATGATCGGACTGCCGGTTTTTTTCGCCAGCAAAATCGCGCCGGGTTTGGCAACGCGGCGCGGACCTTTCGGACCGTCGGCGGTGAACGTCATCGGCAAACCTTCGCGCAGCAGACGAATCATCTCGACCAAAGCCTTAACACCGCCGCGCGTCGAAGAACCGCGAATCGCGCCGAAGCCGAAACGACCGATAAAACGCGCGATGTATTCGCCGTCAAAACTCTGCGAAGTCATCACGACCATTCGCCGGAAACGAAAATAATAAACTGATAAAAAAATGCGGTCGTGCCAGAAAACATAGATCGGAGCGATGTTTTGCCGTTCCAGATTTTCGAGATTTTCCCAGCCTTCCGCTTCAAACCGCGTGGTTTTGCCGATAATTTTGATGAGCAGATAAAATGACCAATCGGCGAGATGTATTAACAGACGCTCGCGCAGAGAATAAGCGTCGAGCGGCGCAAATTGATAAACTTCTTCGGTTTTGCCCTGCAAATTTTTCGTCATTGTTAGAAAATATCTCACAGTTTGCGGTATGATGTGCAACAAAGAGCGAGATTTTGTCGTTATCTTTAACGGGAAAAATTTCAAAAACCGGCAAAATACAAAAATCAATGCAAAGACGAATCCTGATTGTTGACGATCACGACGATTTAAAGACCGCGCTGACCGAGGTTTTCAGCAAAACCGGCTACATCGTCGAATCAACCGAGAGCCGCGAAGAAGCCGTGCGGCTTGACCAAACACACGATTTCGATATTGTCATCACCGACCTCGACGGCGACAAAGCCTTCCCGAAAAACCCGAATCCCGAAGCATTAATCAATGACTGTCTGCCCGAACCCGACGAAAACGCCGACGAATACGACCGCAGCCGCGTCAAGGCGTTCAAGGTTTGCGCGACCAATTACCGGCGCGAAGAATATGACGAAAACGAACTGAAAAATATTTTTGAAACGATTCTTAATTACAAAGCGCAGTTTGTTGACAGCCAGCACGCCGTCCGCCAAATCCGCGAAAAAATCGAATTCGTCTTTCCGAGCGCACTCAGTTTAATGCACTCGATTCTCGATTATTTGATGCACCGCGTCGAAAAAGTCGGCGTGGTTAATCCTGAAAACTCTAATCTTTTCATCGCTTTAGACGAAGCCTTCGTCAACGCCGTCAAGCACGGCAACAAATTCGATGCCGACAAAATAGTCAAAGTTTCAGCCGAAGTTTCAACCAAAGAAGCGCGTTTCACCGTCGAGGACGAAGGCGACGGTTTTGATGTTTCCGCGATTCCCGACCCGACCAACCCCGAAAATCTCTTCAAAACATCCGGTCGCGGCGTGCTGATTATTCACAACGTGATGGACGAAGTAACCTATAACGAACGCGGCAATCGCCTGACGATGATTAAAAAATCCGAGAAAATCTAACATCTATTGACATCTATTGTTAAAGTCGTAAAATTTAGCTGAAAGGAGTTTTTAATAATTTATGGCAACTGCAACATTAAATATTTCGCTTCCCGACACGATGAAAGCCGAAGTTGAAAATGTCGTCGCTACCGAAGGTTACGGAAATACGAGCGAATTTTTCCGCGATTTAGTGCGTGATTATTTGAAGGAACGACAGGCGCGAAAACTCGAAACTTTGATTTTAGAAGGCATCAACAGCGGTCAGTCAACGCCGCTCGACAAAGAAAGTTTTGAAAAAATCAAAGCTCGCGGTCTTAAACGGATTCGGCAGCGAACTAAAAAATGAATCTTGAAATCAGAAAAAAGCCGCAGGCGGAACGTGATATTGAGGAATGTTTCGTCTTTATCGGCGAGTCGAATTTGGATATTGCCGTTCATTTTTTAGTTGCCGTTGAAGAAACTATCGAAGAACTTACTGCCAATCCGCTGATCGGCAATCGTCGGCACTTCAAAAATCCCCGTTTAAAGAATTTGCGAAGATTGCTTGTCAAAAATTTTCACGAATACCAAATCTTTTACTTCGTCGAACCCGACGCGATTGAAATAGTCCGGGTTCTGCACGGAGCGAGAGATTTGCAGGACATTTTCAGTTAAATTACCGAATGAAAGTTACCATCGGACAGATCAACACGACAAACGGCGACATTGACGGCAATATCGCCAAAATTCTCGTCGCAATTGAAAAAGCCAAAGCTGACGGCTCTGATTTGATTGTTTTCCCGGAAGTCTGCATTCACGGCTACACTTCGCAGGATTGGTTTCAGGACAAAGACATCATCGAACGCGCCGAAGAACCTTTGCAGAAAATTATTCCGCACACTCAAGGTTTGACGGCGATTGTCGGGACGATTCGCGTCAACGAAGATTTGTCCGAAGGTCGCAGGTTGTTCAACTGCGCCGCCGTGATTCACGACGGCAAACTGCTCGGTTATACCGACAAAGAACTTTTGCCCGAATATGATGTTTTCGACGATCCAAGATATTTTCAAATCGGCGGACATAAAAAGATTTATGAAATCGGCGCGATGAAACTCGGCGTGGTCGTCTGCGAAGATTTTTGGAATGACAAAACCTTTTGGAAAGAAAGGCTTTACGAGCAAGACCCGACCGACGAAGTGATTAACCAAGGCGCGGACATGATCGTTTCGATCAACGCCTCGCCGTATAACAAAGGCAAGATCAAACTGCGCTGCGAAATGGTCGCGCACCGCGCCAAACTCGCTAAAGTGCCGATTGTGTTCGTCAATCTCGTCGGCGGCAACGACGGAATCGTCTTCGACGGCGCGAGTCTCGTTGCCGATTCGGAAGGCGACATTATTTTGCAGGCGAAAGCGTTTGAAGAATTCGTCGAAACGGTCGAGATTGACGACGCAAAACCGGACGCTCGCGGCATTACGGGCGGTGAAATCTCGGCGATTCATCAGGCTTTGATCTTGGGAATTCGTGATTACGCGCGGAAAAATAATTTTACGAAATGCGTTCTAGGCTTGTCGGGCGGCGTTGATTCCGCGCTTGTCGCCGCGCTCGCGGCTAAGGCAATCGGCGCAGAAAATCTGCTCTGCGTGATGATGCCGTCGCCGTTTTCGTCCGAAGGAAGCGTTAAAGATTCGGAAGAATTAATCAAAAATCTCGGCTGTCAGGGCAGAATCGAACCGATCTCCGGCGCGTTTGGCGTTTTGCTCCCGCAATTGAATCTGCACAAACCGACCAAAGGCGGCGAATCTTTGGCGGCGGAAAATATGCAGTCGCGTCTGCGCGGCGTAATTTTAATGGCGATTTCCAATTCCGAAGGTCGTCTGTTGCTTTCAACCGGCAACAAAAGCGAACTCGCCGTCGGTTACTGCACACTCTACGGCGACACGAACGGCGGTCTCGCAGTTCTCGGCGACGTTCTCAAAACCGAAGTCTGGGCGATCTGCCGCTACATCAACGAAGCCGCCGGACGCGAAATTATCCCGCACAAAATCATTGACAAAAAACCGTCCGCCGAACTCGCGCCGAATCAATTCGATCAGGACAGCTTGCCGCCGTATGAATTGATGGATCCGATTTTACAACTCTATTTTGAAAACAAACTCTCGCCCGCTGAAATCATTGCCGCCGGAAACGATGAAAAACTCGTTTACGAGCTGCTCAACAAAGTCGAACATCCGGCAAACGAATTCAAACGCCGACAATTACCGCCGACCATCATCATCTCCAAAAACGCCATCGGTGTCGGGCGACGGCGACCGATTACTCATAAGTATCAGAGATGATTATGATAAGATCATTCAATTAGCAATTTGAATAAATAGTAATTTGAATTTACTTAAAAAGTGAAAAATCTTTATGAAAATAAAAGAATTAGAGTATGAAAATAAAATTTCCAAATGGAAACTTGAAAAGACAAGTTTTTCTGATTTGACATTATTAGTTGGGATTTCTGGAGTAGGTAAGACAAGAATTTTAAATTCAATTTGGAAGTTGAAAGAGATTGCACAAGGTGAATCAGGTAATGGAATTAAGTGGAATATTAATTTTGTTACAAATGAAGGCAGCGAATATTGTTGGTCTGGAGAATATGATCACAAAATTTTACCGAAACGGTTTCATCTTCTTGAAAGATTCAATGGTGAGAAAGAGAACGATGAAAATAAACCCAAATTAAAGTTAGAGAAGATTATAAAAAACGGTGAAACAATTGTCGAAAGGATTACTCGTAAGAACTCTTCGGTAATATTTTTGAAAGGAAAAGAAACTCCTAAACTATCTCCCTTTGAAAGTGTCATTAGTTTATTCGGTCAAGAAGACGATATTTCTCCTGCTTATCAAGAATTTAAGCGGATAATAAAGAGTGATTTTTCAGAAGCCGCCATAAGAGTTGGAACAAGTTATGATAAAGAACTCAGAAAAAAACCGAGTTTAGAAAATATTCGTGAATCTCATTTAAGTTCGGAGATGAAGGTAGGTCTTTTATATACTCTTTATCCAAAAGAATTTAATAAAATCAAAAATCATTTTATGGATGTCTTTCCACAAATAACAGATGTTCGCTTAAAGATTGAAAGAGATATGCCATTTTTCGATACTTATCCGTTTTTAGAAATAAAAGAAAATGGAGTAAAAAATTGGATAAGTCAATCCACTTTGTCATCAGGAATGTATAAAACTTTTATGCACATTGGTGAACTGTTTATATTATCGAAGGGGACAGTAGTATTAATAGATGAGTTTGAGAATAGTCTAGGAGTTAATTGTATTGACGTTTTAACTGAAGATTTATTACAGGAAAGTCGAAATATCCAATTTATTGTTACGAGTCATCATCCATATATAATCAACAACATTAGCCCCGAATATTGGAAGATTGTAACAAGAAAAGGAGGAATTGTAACAACTAAAGATGCGAAAAATCTTGGTTTTGATAAGTCAAAACATAAAGCATTTTTACAATTGCTAAACTTGGAGGAATACAGCGAAGGCGTTTTAACCTCATGAAAATTTATTTTTTAGTAGAAGGAAGAAGAACCGAACCTAGAATTTATCCTTACTGGTTATCATATTTAATACCCGAACTATCGAAACTACAAAGATTTGATGAAAATTGCATAAATGGATACTTCATTTTCAGTGGTTTTGGTTATCCACATCTGCTAGATGAAATAATGCCAAATTCAATTGAAGATATAAATAATATCGGAGATTATGACTACTTCGTTTTAGTAATAGATGCAGAAGAACTTTCTGTTGAAGAAAGAATTGAAGAAGTGAATCAATTTATAGAAAAAAAAGGTTTATCTTTAGGACAAACCAAGATTGCTATCATAATTCAAAATCGCTGCATTGAAACTTGGTTATTGGGAAATCGCAAAATAATCAGTTCTCAGCCAGAGGATGAAACTCTACGAGAATATTTAGCATTTTATAATGTTAAAGAATTTGATCCAGAATCACTTGGAAAACATCCTGAGTTTGAAACTCACGCTCAATTTCATGAGAGTTATCTAAAAAAAGTGTTTTCAGAAAAAGGTCAGTCGTATTCTAAAAAACTTCCCAGACATGCCAGAGATGAAGCGTATTTAAATCAATTGATTAAAAGAATTGAAAATGAACCAACTCATCTAAATTCATTTAGAAATTTTATAGATTTTTGTATGCAAATTAAAAATAATCTTGCCTCTTAAATCTCCGACAAACGCTAGCAATTGCCGCCGACCATCATCATCTCCAAAAATGCCATCGGTGTCGGTCGCCGCCGACCGATCACGCACAAATATCGCAGAAATCCCAGGTAACGCAGTCCGTCCCGGCTGCCGTCGTCTAAGCGTCCCGCCTGCACGCAATTTTAAAGAGCGCAAAAGACGCAAAAAAAGATTTTTGATAATTTCTTTTTGCGTCTTTTGCGCTCTTTGTGTCCATTCCAATCTATCTCAAAGGCGATGAAGCCTGAACGGTAATTGACGAGCCTTGCTTTAATTCGAGGTCGTTATTGCCCTGCACGATGACCGAACCTGCGCCTGCGCCGCCGCCGATGACTGCGCCGATTGCCGCGCCTGTGCCGCCGCCCGCGATTGCGCCGATGACCGCGCCGATGCCTGCGCCGATGCCGCCGCGTTTGATCGTCTGTTTGGTTTGATTGCCGCCCTGCGCCGTGCCTTCCGCGTCAACTTTGACATCTCTGCCGCTCAAATCTTTGATGTTTTGCAGATTGCCGGCAAAATCGTAAGTCTGACCGCTGCGAAGCGTGATGCGCTCGAAATTAAAGGCGATTTGTGAGCGACCGGAAACTTTGCCCGAACGATTGATGCCGGCAATATAACCTTCGATCACCGCGCCGCGATATTCGTCGGGCGATTGGACGGTCATTTTGAAACGGTCGTTGTTTTGGGAAAGTTTGGTGTTGATGTCGTTGTTCAAAATGCCGCTGATAATCGTTCCGTTCGGCACGACAAAACTGCCCGTGCGCCGGTTGGCGGTCGGCGGATAATTGCCGTTGTTCGGCTGGTTATTTGAACCGTTGCGGTCGGTCGAATCATTGGTCGAATAATTGCCGTTATTGTCGTTTGTCGAATTGTTATTCTGATCGTTCTTCGAGTAAACGTCAGTGCGCGTCGTGCCGGAATTGTTGCCGATGTCGAGCCGCGCGATGTTTTCCGTTTTGCGGTAAACGCTGTCGGCGAAAACGGTCTGGTCGAGGTAATCGGTCGTGATGCGGCGCGACACCTTCAAAGTTTGACCGTTGTTTTCGGACACGAACGTCGCTGAATAATTGGTCGCGCCGTCATCGCCGGTGACGGTTAATTGCTGACCGTTCAAAGTCGCCCGCAGACGAATCTGTGCGCCGTTTGCGCCGGTCGTCGTCAGATCGCGCCCGTCGGCGTTGAGGCTGCTTTGCGGCGAATTTGACGACGCGAGTCTGATTTGGTTGCCGCGAACTTCAATGGCGATTTGCTCCGGCGCGTCGAGTTTGTTCTGCAAATCGCGCCGCTGGTCGTCGTTTTCGACGCTCGTGTCGGCGATCACGTCGGCGGATTTATCACTCTGCGAAACGTCGAGTTGATATGTTCCCGTCAAACCGTAACTGTTGGAATTAGTCTGCCGCGACTGGTTATTATTCGGGTAATTGCCGCCGGTTTGATTGTTATAACCGCCGCCGTTTGCCTGTACATTATAGCTGACCGCCAGACGATTAAGCAGATTGTTGATGCTCGTCCAATCGGTTTGAAACCGGCGGTTTTGCCGGTTTTGATCGAGATATGCGCTGACGGTTTGCGCTGAATCTAAAATTTTTGAAACGTCGTCGCGGTTTTCGCGTTTGCGGTCGAGATTGTTTTCAAAATCGTTAATTTTGGCCGTCAAATCGCGCAAGTCGCCGTCAATTTCTGCAACTTCCGATTGATCCGCCGAATTATTCTTCAATTGATACGTCAAATTATATTGAAAATCGTCAATTTTAGAACGCAGACTTCGCACGATGTCGCGCGTGTCGCGGTCATTGCGTTTCTGCGCGTTCGCCGAGACGAACATTCCGCCGACCATTAAACTCATCAACAAATAAGCCGAAAACATCGAAAATATATTTTTTGCCGAATTCATACCGTTCTCCTTTCACCTTCAAACCGTTCCGAAAAATTTCAAACACACGCCTGCATTGTCTGTTGGAAGCATTTTTTATGCCAAAAGTTTATCGCCGTTTAAATAAAAATTAGCGTTTTGTAAAAATTATGCTAAAATCACGCAAATCTTCCCGTCGAAAGGCGTTCAAGCCTTGACGGATTAGCGATGGCAGACAACATTTACAAAGCGACAATTCAATATGCGGGCGATGAATTTTTCATCGGCACAACGCCGAGCGGACACGCGCAAACGATTGACGCGAAAGGCGATAGACGCGCCGCACCGTCGCCGCTTGAAATGCTTCTGGTGTCGGTTGCGGCTTGCACGGCGGTTGATGTCATTTCGATTTTAGAAAAAAAACGCGAGCAGATTTCCGATTACAAAGTCGAGATCGAAGGCACGCGGCGCGAAGAGTTTCCGAGAGCTTTCACGGCATTTCGGATTCACCATATCGTATATGGACGCGCCGTTTCGGAAAAGTCGGTCGCGCAGGCAATCGAGCTTTCCGACGAAAAATACTGTTCGGTCGCGGCAACCGTCCGACCGACGGCGAAAATTACGACGAGTTACGAAATCGTCGAAGTATCTTAAAAACCCCGGAGATAAAAATGATGAAAAGTAAAATAATTATCGGTTTGATCTGCGTCCTGATGCTCGCTTCCAGCATCTCCGCGCAGAACAATCTGAAAAAATGGCAGACGTTCGATTATTCCAAAAAGAAGCTGACGAAAGTTCAGCTTGCCAAGGTTGCGCCCGAAGATTTACAGCTTTTGCGAGGCATCGTGTTCGGCAAACGCGGACGCATTTTCAAGGAACAGACGATTCAAAGTTACCTGTCGAAACAGACTTGGTATAAACCGAAAGAATCTTTTAATAATGCGGTTTTAACGCCGATTGAACGCACCAATATTGATTTGATCCGCGAAGCCGAATCGAATCTGCACGATAACGTCAAACCGGGCGATTTGCGTTTTTGGCAGAGAAAAGAAATCCCTGACGAAAAACTCT
The DNA here is from genome assembly GCA_965247235.1 of Pyrinomonadaceae bacterium. Lineage (GTDB taxonomy): Bacteria > Acidobacteriota > Blastocatellia > Pyrinomonadales > Pyrinomonadaceae. Next base: position 2,164,875 of record OZ252004.1, on the reverse strand, counting down.
ACACCGACACGGCGGCGGATTGGCGCGTAATGATCGCCGAAGTCGAAGCGATTCACGGCAAAACTTTCCCGGATGAACCTTGGCTGCAAAAGTATTTTGAAGACCGTTACTGGTATAAAGCGAATCCGAATTATAACGGCAGCGTTTTGACCGAAATCGAACGCAAAAACCTCGAAAAAATCAACGCCAAACGCAACGAAGACCGCAAAGTCGCCGTTTCGTTCGGCGATATGGAAAAATTCCAAAATGCGCCGCTGACCGAAGACCTTTTGCAGGGTTTGTCGCTCAACGATCTGCGTCTGATTCGCAACGAATTTATGGCGCGGCGCGGCAAAAAATACGTCACGCCCGGATTTTTGCAGTATTTTGAATGGCAGGATTGGTATAAACCTCTGAAGGATCAATCGAAGGTCAAACTCAATCCGACCGAGGAAGCGAATGTCAAACTAATCGAATCACTCGAAAAGCGAACGCGCGAAAAAATGGCGACCGATCTGATTACCGAAGAGACGGTCAGCGGTTTATTCGTCGAAGATTTGCGTGTGCTGCGAAACGAACTTTACGCCCGTCACGGCAGAGTTTTCAAAGACGCACAGCTTCAAAAATACTTTACCGATCAGGCTTGGTATCGCCCGAACCCGGAATTCAAAGACACGGACTTAAACGAAACCGAGATCAAAAACCTCGCCACCATCAAAGCGGCGGAAGAAATTTCAATCAGCAAGTTCGCCGCCGTCGAAGGCTGATAAAGCTAAAATCAAAACTCCGCGTGTCGGAGTAATCAAAAGAAAATTACAAACCAAAGAGCGGTGAATAAATCCAAATTATTCGCCGCTTTTTTATTTCTAAGAAGCTGTTTGAAAACAAAGAATAGCACGCGGATTTAGGAGATTTTGGCGGATGAGCGCGGATTATTAAATTAATTTCGCTTGATAAATCCGTGAAAATCCGTCTTCATCCGCGAACATCCGCGTGCTGTTCCGTCGTTTTAAAACAGCTTCTAAAATTTTTGTCACAAAATTAAATCGTGCGGTGTTTTCATTTCAGAACACGCAATTTTGCTGTCAATCTTTATAAAAAATTAGGGAGATATAACTGTGATGATTAATAAAAATTTGGTTCGTTTCGGATTTTTGGCGTTGGCAATATTCGGTCTGTGCGCGGTCACGAGTTCGGCGCAGGAAAAGGAAAATTACAAAAAATACGAGCGCGGATTTTGCGCGAATAATTGGTCATACGGCGACCGCGTTTCGGTCAGCGATTTGCGCGAAACCGTTATTTCGGCGGGCGATTTGAATGTGGACGGCAAACGCAACGGCGGTATTTCGATCAAGGGCGAAAATCGTTCGGACGTGCTGGTTCGCGCCTGTGTGCAGGCTTGGGCAAAGTCCGCCGACGCTGCAAATTCAATTGCTAAGAGCGTTCGCATCGAAACTGCCGGGAAAATTCAGGCAGACGGTGCAGACGACGAAAACAATTACGCGGTTTCCTACGAAATTCTCGTCCCGCGTTCGACCAATTTGAATCTGACCGCTTTGAATGGAGGCATCAGCATTTCAAATGTCGAAGGCGACATCAATTTTACCGCTAAAAACGGCGGCGTTAGCTTGAGCAATTTGGCGGGAAACGTCAAAGGCAAAACCGCGAACGGCGGCTTAAATGTCAAACTTTCGGGCGGCAGTTGGCAGGGCAGCGGTTTGGATGTCGAAACGACCAACGGCGGCGTGAGCGTTTCGATGCCGGAAAATTACGCCGCACGATTTGAAACGCGCACGGTCAACGGCGGCTACATCACCGATTTCGCCGCGCTCAAAGTCAAACGCGACCCGAACAGTTGGCAGCAGGGCGTAAACCTGAGCCGCGATCTCAACGGCGGCGGCGCAACCATTCGCGTCATCACAACCAACGGCGGCATCACTGTTAGTTCGTCAAATTAAAGAAACTGACAGGGATTAAGGAGATGAACAGGATAAAAGAAGTTTTCAATGTTTCTTTTTATCCCGTTCATCCCCTTTATCCCTGTCAATTCTTATTTCTTCTCGTAAACGATCCGTCCGCCCAAAATCGTGTAAACGGGTTCGGTCGTTAAGATTTCCTTCGGCTCGATCGTCAGCAAATCTTTCGATTGGACAACTAAGTCAGCGAGCATTCCGACCTTGATTTCGCCTTTGATATTTTCCGCAAATTCGGCGTAAGCGGATTCGTATGTGTGACAGCGAATCGCTTCCTGCATCGTTACTTTTTCCTGCGGCTGCCAGCCGCCGGCGGGCGTTCCGTCTTCCGACATTCTCGAAACGGCGGCGTAAAGTGTGCGATAAGGCGTGATCGGTTCGACCGGAAAATCCGTCCCGAACGGAACGTGAACGCCGTAACTCCGCATCAAATGCCACGCATACGCACCCAACACGCGATATTCGCCCAAACGCGCTTCCGCCCAACGCTGATCCGTCAATTCGTGCGAAGGCTGCATCGAAGCGATAATTCCGAGTTCGGCAAAACGATGAAAATCCGACGGATTAACAACCTGCGCGTGTTCGATGCGATGCCGACAAGGATCACTAAAATTCATTCTTTGGGGCGGATCAAAACTTCTGCCTTCCGCGTTAACAATCGTAGCAAATATTCCGCAAGGTAATGTAGAGATTTTTCTTTCCTTTAAGTTTTTAGCGTAAGATTCTTGATTATTTTTCGCTACTTGTGCAAATCCATCCAACGCCATTCGATTTGCCTTGTCGCCAATCGCGTGAAGCGCAATTTGAAAACCCGCCGCGTCGCGTTCGGCGATCATTTTCGTCAGTTGTTCCTGCGTGTAGCGCGGAATGCCGGAATTGCTGTGGTCGTCCGAATACGGCAGCAAAAGCGAAGCCGTGCGCGAACCGAGCGAGCCGTCAACGTAGCCTTTGAGCGCGGTCAGTTTCAAACGATTCGGATCGTCTTTAAACGACGCGAATTCGGCGCGTTGGCGTTTTATCTCGTCCAAAGTGTCGCCGAAATCCTGCCATTCGGCGACGCGGACGGTTAATTTATTCTGCCGCAAAAAATCGCGGTAAACTTTTGTCGTTTCATAACCGGAATTATCCTGAACGCTCGTGATGCCGTATTTTCGCGCCAGTTCGAGCGCGAGTTCCAAGCCTTTCGTCATCTGTTCGGCGGTCGGCTGGGCGATTAAATCCGCCGTCAGACTCTGCGCCGTTTCCTTCAAAATGCCGGTCGCTTCGCCGTTTGCGTCGCGTTCGATTTCGCCGCCTTCAGGATTTTTCGTCGTTTTATCAATCTTCGCCAACTTCAACGCCTTTGAGTTAACCCAAGCGACGTGACCGTCAACGCGGACGAGAAAAACCGGATTTTCCGGCGCGATTTTGTCCAAGTCCGCTTTCGTCGGAAAATTCTGCTTCCAGATCGTATGATCCCAGCCGCGCCCGATCACCCATTCGCCGGGCTTGAGCGTTTTGACCTTGGCGGCAACTGTCGCCTGCGCCTCCGCCAACGATTTTGTGCCTTCGACATTGACGCTCAAAAGTGCCAGTGCGCCGCGCAGAAAATGAACGTGCGCGTCATTAAATCCGGGTGTCACGAGTTTGCCCTGCAAATCAATTTCCTTCGTCGCCGAATACTTATTTCGTAATTCATTTGAACTTCCGACCGCGACGATCTTTTCACCATCAACCGCGACGGCTTCGGCAATCGAAAATTTTTCGTCAGCCGTAAAGACTTTGCCGTTATAAAGCAGCAGCGAAATTTTTTGTTTCGCCTGCGCTGAAACGACAGACGGCAAAACGAGCAGATTTATAATTATTGAAAAGACGAGCAGATTTTTTAACATAATATTTTGATTATTATAAACCGAAACCGATTTCGTTCAAACAATTAAAAAGCGAACACTCAACCCGAAGCGCGAATATTCCTGTTCGCGTGAGTGTTTGCTTCAAACGCGAAAACGAAGTGAAATTTTTCCAATCGTCAAAATAATCAATCATCGTTTGAGCGTCCGAAGCGAACGCTCACGCGGACACGAATATCCGCATTCCCGGCGAACGCTCACGCGAACAGCAATATTCGCGCTCCGATTGTTAATTTGGATTTAAGTCCTTTAACCGATAGAATTCAATTCAACTATTTTCTCCGCCAAAGATTACCGATGAAAAAAATTACCGTTATTATATTTTTAATGTTGTTCGCTCTTTCGTTTCAAATTTCAGCGCAGATTCCGCTGAATAACTTGGTTCAAATCGTCAAAGCCGAAGATGAACGGCGTTTTGATAAGACGCTCGAAAATCTGCTCAAAAGTCGGAATGCAGCAATTCGGACACGCGCCGCACTTGCCGCCGGACGCATCGGCGATGAACGGGCGGTTGATGCGCTTGCCGCAATTTTGGCGGCGGATAAATCGGACGAAACGCACAGGATGGCGGCGTTTGCGCTCGGCGAAATCGAATCGGTCAAAGGCGCGGACGCGATTTTGCAGATTTTATCGAACACGAGAGGTGACGAAAAACTTCGCGCACTTGCGGTCGAAGCGGCTGGGAAAATCGCGGCGGCGAATGCCAAAGACGCTTCGGCGGCAGTACTCGGTAAAGCGATAATCGCTGCACTCGGTTTTGAAAACCAACGGCGTTCGATGCCGAGCGGCGAAATGATTCTGGCTGGTTTGACGGCGGTTTTGCGGGCGCGTCCCGACGGCGGCGAACAGTTAGCAGCAAGTTTTCTGCATTATTCAAGTCCGCGAATCCGCGCCGACGCGCTCAATACGCTTTCGCGTCTGAAGGCGAAATCGGCTGATTCGCAGGCGCGTGAATTGCTCGTTAAAGATGAAGACGCGACGGTTCGAGCTAATGCCGCGAGAGTTTTAGGCGCGGCGGAAGATCAGGATTCGTTCGACGCTTTGCAGAATGCGGCTGTCAAGGATGCGGATTCGCGCGTCCGCGTTTCGGCGATTCGCGCACTCGGCAGTTTGAAAAATAAATCAGCCGCCGAAAACTTAATGGCAAGCGGCGAAAAACTTTTGACGGCGGCGAAAGCCGGAAAAATCGCCAATCCGCCGGAGAAAAGCGAACTGCTCGAAATCGCTTCGGCTCTCGGCAGAATCTTGCCGAACACCGACGATAAACGCGCCGTCGAATTTCTGGACGAACTGCATCAGGCTGACCATTTTACTTCGCCCGAAACCGAAATCGCGCTTGCCCGCGTCGCGCCGAAAATCTATCTCGACGCGCTCGTCAGGGAAGCCGACGGGATTTTTCACGGCGATTGGCGGGCGAGTTCGGCGGCGTTTCAGGCTCTCGCGGAGTTTGCCAATCTGCCGCCGAATGCCGACAACGACGCGCTCAAATCACGGACGCGAATCTTACTCGCCAAACACATCGGCGAATGGTTTAGCCTTTCAAATAACGGCACGACGCAGCGCGAACGATTGGCGATTCCCGATCTGATTCAGGCATTTGCGGCATTCAAATCGGAAAACATTTCGGGCATTTTTCGTCCGATGCTCGAAATCGAACCGGATATTTTTATCCGCGCCGCACTCGCCGCCGGTTTAGCCGAACAAACGGCGAACGCTGAAAACGTCGCCGCGCTTTCCAAAGCCTTCGACGCGGCGTATCTTAACGACAAAACCGCCAACGACGCGCAACTGGCAATTCTCGACGCGATGTTCAAGTTGGATAAAAAGAATTCGATCCCGACGCTGCTCATCGCCGTCCTTTCAAAAGATTATCTCGTTCGCAAAAAAGCCTCGGAGATGCTCGAAGATGAAAGTTATAAAGGCTCGTATTTAGTCGAACTCACGCTCGCCAAATTTGCGGCGGCAAAGAGAAATCAGGTTTTGCCATACAATTACGGCTCGAAACTCGGACAATTAAACAACACGCAAGCCGATTACGTCCGCGCCGTCTCGCGCAAAAACGGCAGCGTGAGAGCGATTTTGACGACCGAAAAAGGCGCGTTCACCATCGAATTTACGCCGGAAGATGCGCCGCTGACGGTTGATAATTTTATCAAACTGGCAAAAGCGCATTATTTTGACGGTCTGGAAGTTCACCGCGTCGTGCCGAATTTCGTCATGCAGGACGGCGATCCGCGCGGCGACGGCAACGGCGGTCCGGGTTGGGAAATCCGCTGTGAAATCAATCTGTCAAGTTACGAACGCGGCGCGGTCGGAATGGCTCTGTCGGGCAAAGACACCGGCGGCTCGCAATGGTTCGTCACGCATAGTCCGCAGCCGCATCTCGACGGCGGCTATACGGTTTTCGGCAGAGTGAACGAATCCGATATGAAAATCGTAGATTCAATCGTGCGCGGCGATAAAATATTAAGCGTAAAAATCATCGGAAAGTGAGGTGGTTTAATTTAGGCAGACACGAAACTCTCTGTAAAATGGGATGATGCGAAAATATGATGATGAGTTCAAACAACAAGCCGTCAGAAAGATTCTTGACGGGCAATCGGTCGCTTCGGTTTCACGCGAATTAGGGGTTGCCGAATCACTTTTACATAAGTGGAAGCGGGCGAAAATTGACGGCAGTTCCCATTTAGAAAAGGAAGTTCTGGAACTGAAAAAGAGATTACGCGAAGTAGTGATGGAGCGTGACATTCTAAAAAAGGCGGCTCTTATCTTCGGCAGGGGAAGTTAGAAAGATATAAGTTTATTGAAAGTCAAAAAAGCTTTTATCCGATTAAAATTTTGTGCCGGGTGATGAAGGTTAATCGTTCTGCATACTACGCTTACGCGAGCAGCCGGAGTTATCGGGCAAGTTCCTTGAAAATCAATCGTGCCGCTTGTGTCAAAGAATGTTTCGAGTTTCATCGCCGGCGATACGGTTCACGACGCATTGCCGCCGCCCTCCAAATCGGACGGGCGACTGTGCAGAAAGTGATGCGCCGGGAAGATTTGCGGGCAATTCAGGCAAAACAGTTCAAGCCGCAGACAACCGATTCCAAACACGGCTTGCCCGTTTGTGCGAATCTGTTGCAAAACGGGGCGAATGCTCCGCAAGACTGTGGCGAAGTGTTTGTCGGCGACATCACTTATCTGCGGCTGGAGGACGGCTCGTTCTGTTATTTGGCGTGTTTGCAGGACAAATTCACGCGGCGCATCGTCGGCTGGAAAGTCGCGGAGCGAATGACGGCGCAACTGGTGATTGATGTCTTCAATCAAGCGCGAAGACGCGGATTAATCGGCAAAGGAGCGATTATTCATACCGATCAGGGCAGCCAATATGCGGCAGTTGAGTATCGCCGGCTGCTTTTTACTAACGGTTTTCGCCAATCAATGAGCCGCAAAGGAAACTGTTACGATAACGCGCAGGCGGAAAGTTTCTTTTCGAGATTCAAGGCGGAATTAGTGGAAAACGGCATCTTTGAATCGGCTGAAGATGCCCGTTCGGAAGTGTTCGGTTACATCGAAGGTTATTACAATCGAATCAGACTTCATTCGGGTTTGGGTTACAAAAGTCCGCTGGAGTTTGAGAAACAGTTGAATTTGACAAATAACACAAGGAGCAGCGAGAGTTTTGTGTCTGGAATAACTTGACCGTCTCATTTGTCGGAGGATCCTTCTTTACATCCCATGTGTTAGGATTCGTTACATCCCATATTTTGACAGTATCAAGCGATGGTAAACTTGGCTCTACTGGTTTTTCATCAGCCGCTAACACACCTCCGCGCATCAGGGTAATCGCCAAAGTTATAAAGATTAAGTTTTTTAACCGTAAAAAATCTCGTTTTCTTCTCCTCTTTCCAAATAAATACTGTTTCTCGTTAATTAACCCAACAAATCAACCGGAAGCAGCGTATTTTGGAAATTGCCAAAATCATATTTATTTTTCGATCTATTGCGTCTTCGGCGGGGTTTCCGGTTTTTTCTTCTTGGCGGCGCGTTCGATGTGGCTGGCACTGGTCCACGCGGCGAGTTTGGCGGGGTTGTCGCGGTATTTGTTCGGGACGATGGCGCGGAGTCGGCGCAAGCCTTCGAGTCCGGTTTTGACTGCGCCGCCGATTGAAGCGGTGGCTGAAACCTTGACACCGCTTACCGAACTTTTTTCCGTCACGGATTGCTCGAAATCGGTGATGTCGGCTTGTAAATCTTCGATAAAATCTTCGGGCAAACCGTATTCGACGAAGCGGTCTTTAAGCGGTGTCGCGCCGGTTAAAAATGAACGGGCGACCGCCAGCAGATTTTGTTCATTATTGCCGTTCGGCATTCGGAACAGTTCGCCGACGGCGGAATCGTCAACCGCCAAAGCCCGCGCCGTGCGGTTGATCGCCCGCAAATCTTCGCGCAATTGGGCAATCGCCAAACCTTTCTGCGCCGTCGTTTGCCCGCTTGCGCCGGAAGCCTGCACCGCGCCCGACTGCTCCATTTCGAGAGCCGCCGCCCCGACCGCCGCAAAGTTTCTCGCGCCCGCCGTCCCGTCCTTAAAATCCGCCGCATTGTCCGCGCCAAAGTTCCGCACACCGACAAATGCGTTGTAATAATTCCTTTCCAAATCGTTCATATAAGTTTTTCTCCCCGACAATCAAATTCTCACCCCGCCCGAATCATCTGCGCCTCTGCACAAATGAATTCACCCCGTCAACAATCGCTTTCACGCCACCGACAAATCATTTCAACCAACCGACAAACGATTTAACGTAACCGACAAATCGTTTTACGTCACCGACGAACCGTTTCAAGTAACCGACAAACAATCTCACGTCGACGACGAACCGATTTATCCCATCAACAAATCATCTCCGCTAACTTTTTAACAATCTGACACAACCGTCAAACAATTTAACGCTCCGCACAAACAATTTTCACCTCTCGACAAACTGTTTGTCCGTTTCCACCAAGTGCTAACCCAAGTCATTATTCTCTAAAGACCAAAATATGGGTTGAAACAGTTAAGATAAATGCCTTACCTTGAAACAACGCATCGTTTTTCCTCGCCTCGCTGAATGGTTCAATTGTCAGTTTTCCAAGTTTTGTTTTGTCTGTTCTTTTATAGACAGCTTCAGTTGCTTTAACCCCGCTATCCAAAACTGTGTCGAGACTTTGCAATTTTCTTTTAAAAGTAAATTCTTCGGTATTGCAAGTTATTTGCAAGGTATTCAAAGAATCCATAGCACTTGAATAAAAAAGTGTTCTTGTATCATCTGCCATTTTCGTTTTCCTCCGATTTTTAATTTTGTGTTCCTAATTCAAAAATTACCGAATTAATTTTTCTTACCAAATCACGCCGATTAAAGATTGTTGCGTTCTCTTTAATTTCATCTAAAGAGTTAATTATTTTCATCCCGTCGTCAGTCGTTGGTGAAATATTTTTAGCGTTAAGAAGTTTCAATATTTCTTTATCTTCTGACAATTTTCCAACCATCTTTTGTAATTTTTCGAGAGCCGCCATTTTTTTATTCGTGTCTCCAAGATTGGTTTCAAGTTTATCTTCAACATTGAAAGCTCGTTCTGCTCCCTCAAGGTCTTCAGGTATTGCGGTTGTCGTAATTGGCTGATCCTTAACTTCACGAAGTTTTTGTTCCGCAATTTTTGCATTTGAACCCGTATCGGTTGCCAATGAAGATAAGGCACTATCGGTTGTTCCCGCTTCGTAATAAGCCAAAATGTCAATGTATGCTCTTTCAAAAGGATATTGATCAATTGGATTATTAATTTTTTCGTAAATGACAATTAAGGCTAATGAACGTTTCTCAATCATCTTATTTACCAAAACTTGTTGTTCAAGCAAACGTAGATTTTCATTTATCTTAGTTCTTGAACCTTGGACAAACCCCAAGGCATCAGCAATTACAGATTTTGCTCTTTCACCATTGGAAATACTTATAGCGGTTGCTGCTCCAACTTCTAAAATGTCTAGGACGGTTTGAAAAAAAGCATTGTGATGTCGCTTATTTTTGACATAATGCCCAAAGTTCAAATCAATTTGAGAAACAGCCATAAAAATTAGTCTATTTCTGCTGTCTTTTGAGGGCATATTTCGATATGCAATTGCCTCTGCGTTATATGCACCTACAGGTGATAAAACAGAGTCATTTTGTAGAACCAACGGAATTTTTTGCGCTTTTACAGAAAAACTTAAAGTAGCGCATAAAACCAAAGTGATAATAAAAGCTAGATAATTTAAGTTTTTAATTTTTCTTTTCATTTTAGATTCTCCATTTTTAAAGTTTTAGACAAAATGATTATTGAAATAATTAGGAAACAGCCATATCAGTCAACTCATTTTGCCTTTTTATTACCAAAGTTTAACCAATTCCATACAAACAACCTTTAGACTAATTAAACGCCCCAGAGTTTTTGCAGACCTTCGAGGCTGCCGTTGAATTTGTCGCGGTCGCAGCGTCCGATGCCGGGGATTTGGTGGGGTTGGTCGCCGGCGTTGCCGTCGGTGTATTGCCAGAGTGTGAAGGTCGTCCACGCGGACTGCACACTATGAATTAAATCAACATCATTAAGCATAAAAATCTCCTTTTTTTTTGCTGTCAAGACTGCGCGAACGATAGAAAAAACACAAAGTTAGGAGCAGTTTCAGCCGTTTGGGTTATGGACTTGGTTTATAAAAAGCAGGGCATTATAAACCGTTAAAAACCGACATTTTTTAGAAGCAAATCAAATTGCTTTTTGTTTCTACTGATATATGACAAAAATCGGCAAAATCTTACACATTATTTTCAAGAGCCTAAAATTTTCAGGGCTGTTTCAACCAACTGATTGGCAACGCCGGATTTTTCGTCGGTGGCGGGCGTTGCGCTTTTGGTCAGCGAATGAGGAAGGTGAGGGGTGAGGGCAATTTGGGTATTTCTGATTTTTTCTTCTAAAACTTCCCGTTCTTGTGCGGTTTTCTCTTTAATTTGTTGCGCCGCATCGGTTTTTTGGGTTTGCCGGATGATTTCATTTTTGAGAGTGTTTTCATTGGCTTGTGCCGGCAGTCTGCCGAAGTAATAGCCGATAATGACGAAAATTATCGGCTCTAAACGGGTGACGACTGAAATATCCGCCAACGGCTTGATCAACCCGAAAAGTGCCGCCGCATAGAGAACGACGAAAATCAAGGTGAGGGCGACCATAATCCACCCTTTTAATGAGACGGTCAAGTTTTTCAGGACACGAAACTCTCTTTGCTCCTTGTATTTTTAATTTTTAACTCATTTTCAAATTGAATCGGACTTTTGTAACCTAAACTCGAATGCAGTCTCGTGCGATTATAATAGCCTTCGATATAGCTGAAGACTTCCGAACGGGCATCTTCAACCGATTCAAAGATGCCGTTTTCTACTGATTCCGCTTTGAACCGGGAAAAGAAACACTCGGCTTGGGCGTTATCGTAACAGTTTCCTTTTCTCGACATTGATTGGCGAAAGCCGCCGATGTAGAGCAAGCGGCGATATTCAACCGCCGCATATTGGCTGCCCTGATCGGTGTGAATAATCGCATTCCTGCCGATTAAACCTCTCGAACGTGCCTGCTGGAAAACATCAATCACCAGTTGTGCGGTCATCCGCTCCGAAATCTTCCAGCCGACAATCCGGCGCGTAAATTTGTCCTGTAAACACGCCAAATAACAAAACTTTCCGTTCCGCAGACGCAGATAGGTAATGTCACCGACCAAGACCTCGCCTTTCCCGACAGGCGCGTTTGCCCCGTCCTGCAAAAGATTGGCACACACCGGCAAACCGTGCTTGGAATCACCTATATCAAAAAAATTAAGCTGAACTGCAAAAACAAAAATGAGTGAAGCCGAAATTTCATACCTCTAAATCCATCATTTAAACTTACGCCGAATAGTCTTTGCGCCGTCGCTTATTGCAAAGATTTTCGGCTTTAATAAAGTCTAAATCGGTATCGTTGAATTTTTGCAGAAGTTGAACGACAATGAATATAATAACTTTAACGAAAAACAAATAATAAAATGTCAAAAATTTACTACACTTTAACCGATGAAGCACCGCTGCTGGCGACGCATTCTTTTTTGCCGATTGTCAAGGCTTTTACGAAATCCGCCGATGTTGAAATTGAAGTTCCCGATATTTCGCTTGCGGGGAGAATTTTAGCGAACTTTCCCGAATGTTTGGGCGATGAGCAGAAGATTCCTGATGCGCTCGCGGAATTGGGCGAATTGGCGGGGAAACCGGAGGCGAATATTATCAAATTGCCGAACATTTCGGCTTCCGTTCCGCAGTTGGAAGAGGCGATCAGCGAACTTCAAAAACAAGGCTTTGCTGTGCCGAATTATCCGAGCGAACCGAAGTCGGATGACGAAAAAGCCGCCAACAAAAAATATGCGAAGGTTTTGGGAAGCGCGGTAAATCCGGTGCTGCGCGAAGGAAATTCCGACCGGCGTGCGCCGAAAGCCGTCAAAAATTATGTCAAAGCGAATCCTCATCGAATGGGCGTTTGGAGCGCGGATTCTAAAACTTCGGTCGCAAATATGAATTCGGGAGATTTTTACGGAACTGAGAACTCAACGACTGTCGAAACGGAAGGAAAATTCAGAATCGTTTTCTGTGGCAATGATAATTCCGAAAAGGTTTTGAAGGATTACGCGCCGTTAAAGGCGGGCGAAGTGATTGATTCTTCGGTGATGAATCTGGCGATGTTGAAATCTTTCGCTGAAGACGCGATTCAGGTATAAACCTGTCAGCGATGATTTTTAATAATGGATTGTCCGATTCTCGTTAATTTTGACTACAACAGTTTCTATTATCTTTTACTATTCAATAACCATTTCAATGGTTGAATTTATAGCTATATTTTTCTGCTCGTCAACCGCTTGTGAAACGAACATCTCGATGTTTTTTCGAGCTTCTTTTAAATAATCTAATCTTTGTTCACTGATAATGTCCGGTTTTCCGTATCTTTCGCGGGAACTCCAATTTTTCAGAGTATGAAAATTTACTTTGTCAATCAGTAATTGCAAAAGCATTTCGCGCGCTTCGTCGGGCGTAAAAGTTCCTTTAATTAAATCTATAGTTTCCGTTTTTTTCATATATTTTGCTGCAAAAGCAGAAAAAGGATGAAGTTCGGCTTCATCCTTTTTCTACGCTATTATTGTCCTTGTCCTAAACTGTAACCCGGCTGACCGTCGAAGTTGTAAAGATGTTCGGTTTTGATAAAGTCGAAACTGCCCGTGTCGATGCGTCCGAGCAGGTTAATAACTTGTTGATGCGTAATGGTTTCGCCGGAATTTTCGTTCATAAAACGGCAGCGCCAGTGGTCAACGCCGAAGGTGTCGGCAAAACCTTTCGGATAAACTTTCGTGCCGCGGCTGGAAATCATTACGAGTTTCAAGCCGTCGCCGTTTGCCGCCGCTTCGAGTTTCGGACCGAGTTCGTTTGCCGCGCCGTAATGCTGACCGTTCCACCAATCGAGGAAAACGTCCACGCCGACGAGTTCTTTTTTCTGCGGTTCACGAACCGAGTAGATCGGTTTGCGGTCGGCTTCGGCGATTTCTTCGACCATTTTATATTCGACCGCTTTTAAGGTTCCGGGCTTTTGTCCGAGACGGTCAACGACGGCTTGTGCAAATTCCTTCGTGCCGACTTTTTCTTTCGAGATGCCTTCTTTGAAAATGTCGTAAGTGTGAACGCCGTCTTCAATCGTGCGAAGCCACGCATTATGCGCTCTTTCGGCGATGTCCGGCTGATTGAGATGCACGAGCATCAGAATCGCGCCCAAAACCAAGCCCGACGGATTCGCCAAGTTTTGTCCGGCGCGGCGCGGCGCACTGCCGTGAATCGCTTCAAACATCGAGATATTTTCGCCGATATTTGCCGAACCTGCCAGCCCGACCGAACCGGCGATTTGCGCCGCGACATCCGACAAAATGTCGCCGTACAAATTCTGCATCACGATGACATCGAAATTTTCCGGCGTGTCCGCCATTTTTGCCGCGCCGATGTCCACGATCCAGTGATCGGCTTCGATGTTTGGATATTCCGCCGCAATTTCGTCGAAAACTCTATGAAACAAACCGTCGGTCTGCTTCATAATGTTGTCTTTCATAAACGCCGTCACTTTTTTGCGGTTGTTTTTAACTGCGTATTCAAAAGCGTAACGGACGATTTTCTCGCAGCCCGGACGCGAAATCAGTTTCAGACAAAGCTCGACCATATCGGTCTGCCGGTATTCGATGCCGGCGTAAGTGTCTTCCTCGTTTTCGCGGACGATCACCAAATCCATAATCGGATGTTTCGTCCGCACGAACGGCGCGTAACTGACGCACGGACGAATGTTCGCATACAAGCCTAAAGTCTTGCGAACCGTGACGTTCAGCGATTTGAAACCGCCGCCTTGCGGAGTCGTAATCGGTGCTTTTAAAAAGACTTTCGTTCTTCGCAAACTGTCCCACGATTCGGGCGCAATGCCCGCCGAATTTCCGCTCAAATAAACCTTTTCTCCGATCTCAATTTCTTCAATGTCGAGCCGTGCGCCTGCTTCCTTCAAAATATGAAGCGTCGCATCCATAATTTCCGGTCCGATTCCGTCGCCTTTCGCTACGGTAATTGGTATATTTTCTGCCATTGTTTTATAAAATTCCTCTGTTAAATTTTCGGTATCAAGACTAAACCAGTAATTTTATCGAAAATCGGAGGTTCACGCAATTGCATCAACAATTTTTGCACAAAAGTCACTTGCGTTGGTAGGGTTTTCCTATAAAAATGAAATAATCGAGGTTGGCTGAAAAATAACGAAATAATTGAAAGTTGATAATAGACCTCTTGCAAAATAAATCGGGTATTTGAAAACTTTTGATAAAGATGGCACAACTAACTCAAAGGAGCAAATTTGATGAGATACGAAAAAGCCAAAGATTTGAAAGACGGTGATTTCAAGCGGTTGTGCGGAGTGAAAAAAGAAACCTTTACGACGATGTGCGAAGTAGTCAATGCGGTCTTGAGCCGGGAAACGAGAGGCAGAAAGTCTGATTTAACGGTCGAAGATCAGGTTTTACTGACACTTGGTTATTGGCGGGAATATCGCACGATGTTTCATTTGGGGCAGGATTTCGGATTACACGAATCGAATGTTTCGCGGATTATTCAGAAAGTCGAAGATATTTTAATCAAATGCGGGAAGTTTTCGCTGCCCGGTAAAAGACGCTTGTTAGAAGAAACCGGGCTGACTTACACGATAGTTGATGTGACGGAAATGACGGTCGAACGCCCGAAAAAAAACAAAGGCGGTGTTACAGCGGAAAAAAGAAGCGGCACACGTTAAAAGAGCAGTTAATCATTGGCGAAGAAAGTTTGGAAGTGATCGCCACATTTTTCGGGAAAGGCAAAACCCACGACTATAAATTGTATGAGAAAAGCGGAGTCAAATTAGCCAAAGAAGTCGGAATCAAAGCCGACAGCGGTTATCAGGGATTGCAGAAGAAGCACGGTAAAGTGTTGCTGCCAAAGAAGCGGAGCAAGTTAAAGAAGTTGACCAAAGAGGAAAAGAGAGCCAATCGGGAGTTGGCGAGAAAACGAATCCGAGTGGAAAATGTGATTCGCCGGTTAAAGATATTTCGGATTTTGGCAGAGCGTTATCGAAATCGGAGAAGACGGCTTGGACTGAGATTCAATCTGATTTCAGGCATCTACAATTTTGAACTTAAAACTCTCAAAATTTAATTTCGCAAGAGGTCTAATTGATAATTTGCTCGTTATCAGCGCGGCATTTATCAATTATCAACTTTCAATTACCAATTATTTGAGCAGGTTTATTTATTTTGTAACAGATCATGATTTTTATAGGAAAGCCCTGCTTGCGTTGGCAGGGTTTTCTCATAAAAACTTAAAAGCAACCGAATTGTGCCAAAATCAACTTGAAAACTGATGCCGATTCTTTTATTTGTAATTTGTCTTTGGAATTTTGACTTTGATTTAATCAAAAAGGGATAATGTATATTAAATCAAAGTCGAATTTACAAATTACGAATTACAAATAAGCCGTTTCCGAGTCTGAGCCACACTTTTTGCAAACAACTTTTGAAGAAATATTTTTATGAGAAAGCCCTGCTCAAGGCAATAAAAAAGCGCAAATTTTGGCGGACGCACTGGACGAAGCGAACGCGAAATTTTTAGCCACCGACAAATCTCCCGCCAGAAAAGTCGGGCAAATTGACAATCGCGGTTCGCATTTCTATCTCGCAATGTATTGGGCGGAAGCGTTAGCAAATCAAACGGCAGATTCCGAAATCGCCGCCAAATTCGCGCCCGTCGCCAAAGCATTGCACGAAAACGAAGCCAAAATCAACGAAGAATTAATCGCTGCACAAGGCAAATCACAAGATGTCGGCGGCTATTATCATCTGAATTCTGAAAAAACTTACGCCGCGATGCGACCTTCGGCGACGCTGAATGAAATTGTGGACGGAATTTAGGATTCAAAACGCGATCCTATTATTTGTAAAGCCCAAGCAATTGACGGTATTTACCATTGCTTGGGCTTTTGCTTCAAACAGATTTCCTGCATTTTACCCTTGCGTTTCGTAAGTGCATTAAATTTTAAAATCTTTAATTCCTGTCGCTGACAGCGACGAATTTAATAGCGTCGGGCAGAGGTTTTACGCCGCCCGACGTGAGTTGCAGATAAACCTTTCGACGCTGAAAGTGTCGAATTAGCGGCGCAGATTGTTGCTCACTTTCAGCGAGCGAAATTACGTTGTCAGCTTCGGCGGGTGACATTACGCTCACGCTCCATTTTACCCGACGCTATTAAATTTATCGCTGTCAGCGAATTTCAATGAAAATTTTAATAGAATCCAAATCCTTAATTTCAGACAACTTTGCTAAAATTATTTCAGTCAGATACGGTCAACACTTCGGCGCATAATCAGTGAATTCTTTAACTGAAAAAATCAAGCGTAAAGCTCTCGAAATCGGGTTTCATAAAGTCGGCATCGTTCGCGTTGAAATCCTGCACGGCGAAGGCGAAAATCTGCGCCGCTGGCTCGATCTGAATCTGCACGGCGAAATGGCTTGGATGGAACGCGAACCGGAAAAACGCACCGATCCGCAGATGATTTTCCCCGAAGCCAAATCAATTGTCGCGGTCGCGCTCAATTATTTCACCGCGCACGAACACGAAGAAAATCCCGCGCTCGGCAAAATTTCGCGCTATGCGTGGGGCGACGATTATCACGATGTTTTGAAGGAAAAACTGCGCGAATTATTAAACTGGATCAAGACCGAAATACCGGAAGCCAACGGCAAAATCTGCGTTGACACCGCGCCCGTGATGGACAAAGCGTGGGCGGTTCGCGCCGGTCTCGGCTGGCTCGGCAAGCATTCCAACGTCATCACCAAAGATTTCGGCTCGTGGGTTTTCCTCGGTGAAATCCTGCTTAATCTCGAACTCGAAGCGGAAACGGAAACGGTCGCCGATCATTGCGGAAGCTGCACGGCGTGTCTCGATGCCTGCCCGACGCAGGCGATTATCGCGCCGTATCAGGTTGACTCGAATGCCTGTTTGTCATACGCTACTATCGAATCGCGCGCCCCCGAATTGTCTGCGAAAATCACCCAAAATTTGAACGGTTGGCTTTACGGCTGTGATATTTGTCAGGATGTCTGCCCGTGGAATCGTTTTGAAAAGCCGACCGAAGAAACAAGGTTCGAGCCGCGAGAGCGTCAAACTTCTGTTAATCTCGACGAAATTCTCTCGTTCTCCCCGGAAAAATATGCCGAAAGATTTCGCCGCACCGCGATCAAACGCGCCAAACTCAGCGGTTTGCAGCGCAACGCCGAAGCCTTGAAGAAAGTTGAGAAATAAAGTGAAAAAAATGAAAAATCTACGCCGTAACATCTGTCTCTCAATTTTTGCCGCCGCATTTCTGTCGTTCGGTTTGATCGGTAATGTCAGCAGCGCACAAACCAAAACCGCCGCTAAACCGACACCGAAAAAATCTGCGCCGACACCGAAACTTACGCCGAAAACCGCCGCGAAAACCGCCGCGAAAATTGCGCCGACACCAAAACCGGCAGCGAAAATAACTGCGAAACCGACACCGAAACCGACCGGCAAACCTGTCGCCGCGAAAACTCCCGTGAAAACTGCGGCTTCGACGGCAAAAACAAAACCGGCTTCAACACCGTCGAAAATTTCAACAAAACCTGCGCCGACTCCGAAACCGAAAGAAGCCGCGCAGATTATCGTTTCTTCAACATCTTCGCGGGTTCGCAGCGAGCCTTCGACAACCGCTGAAACCGTCCAAACCGCCAAACTCGGCACTATCTATCCGTTGCTCGAACAAAATGCGGGTTGGTATAAAGTTTCGCTTTCCAAAGACGACACGGAAAAAACAGGCTGGATTTCAAAAACCGTCGCGCAGAGTTTTTTGTCCGCCAAACGCGCCGATATTTATCGCAAAATCACCGACAAATATCTCAAAAATCCGACCGATTTTGCTTCGACCGTGCAGATTTACAATTTTCTCGGCACGGCAGCCGACGATCTGAAAACGCCCGCGCAAGCTGCTGATTTCGATTTTAAACGTCTGATCGCCCTGCAATCGGTGCTGAAATTGATTCCGATTGATAAAAAAGATCAAAGTCCTTACGCCGAATTTCTCAAAACCAACGAAAAGTCAACAGTTTACAGCGAACCTTCGGCACAATTGCTCGTCGTTTCGCGCGAATTTTGGGAACTTCAGGACAAATATAAAACTCTGCCGATTGGCGAAGAAATCGCTTGGCGGGCGGCGCAAAATCCGCTTCCGGGAGAATGCGAAGGTTACATTAATTGCTATCTTTACCTGATTCGCTCGACCGACGGCGAATATTTGAATTTTTATCCGAACGGCAAATACAGTCGTCAGGCTTTGAAAAATATTACCAATCTGCTCGAACCGATTGCCGCCGACACCAAAGAAAACGCCGTCTATGTTGCCGCCGGCGACATCAGCGACCGCGCCGATTTCAACCGTTTTCTCACCGAAATTCGCGCTATCGTTTCCAAAACAACCTACATCGAAAAAGCCAAAACTTTAACCTTAGTCAAACAAATCGGCGACGCGCAGAGGTAGAAAGTAGAGGAGACAGGGAGACGGGGAGACGGGGAGAAAAGGAGAAAAGGAGAAAAGAAACTTTTTCAAACTTAATTATGTATTCTTTAATCTCCGCGTCTCCGCGTCTCCGCGTCTCCCCGTTTCTTCCCGCCAAACCGCTAACCTGTTATTATTGAAGAATGCCTTTACGCGACGCGCATAATCGGACGATTCGTGATTTGCGAATCAGTTTGACCGACCGCTGTAATTTTCGATGTTTTTATTGTCTGCCGAACGGTGAACCGCCGCTCGCGCGAAAGGATACGATTTTGACTTTCGAGGAGATTGTTTATATTTCCGGGATTTTTGTCGAACTCGGCATCGAAAAAATTCGTCTGACCGGCGGCGAACCGCTCTTGCGAAAAGACGTGGAAAAACTCGTCGAACGTCTTGCCGAACTCAAAGTTCAAAGTTCAAAGTTTGAAGCTCAAAGTCAAATTGAAGAAGTTTCACATTTGAAAAATGCGATTCAAAACATTCAAATCGAAAATCGAAAATCGAAAATCGAAAATCCGAAACTGCTGGACTTGGCTCTGACAACCAACGGTTTTTCGCTCAAAGAACGCGCCGTTAATTTGAGAAATCTCGGACTCGACCGCGTGACGATTTCGCTCGACAGTCTTGACCGCGAAAATTTCAGAAATATCACGGGTGTTGATAAATTAACGGAAGTTTTAGAAGCGATTGCGGCGGCGAAAAGCGCGGGTTTCGCGCCGATTAAAATCAACGCCGTGATCGTGCGCGGACGCAACGATCACGAAATCGTCGAACTGGCGCGATTTGCCCGTCAACAGGCGATCTCGATGCGCTACATCGAGTTTATGCCGCTCGATTCGGGTCACGAATGGCATAAAAATCAGGTCGTTCCGGGCAGGGAAATCCACGAAAAAATCAGCGAAGTTTTTCTGCTCGTTCTCAAAGAAAAGTCACGCGGTGCGGAAACGGCTTGGAAATACGCTTTTGCCGACGGCGCGGCGGGCGAGATCGGCATTATCGCTCCGGTCACGGAAATGTTTTGCGGCGCGTGTTCGCGCATTCGCCTGACGGCTGACGGACAAATTCGCACTTGTCTTTTTTCAACCGCCGAACACAATCTGCGCGATGTCGTCCGCAGCGGCGCGAGTCGTGCGGAAATCATCGAATTTATCGAATCCGTCGTGATGAAAAAAGAAGCGCGGCACACGATCAACGACGCGAAATTTGCGCCCGCCTCGCGTTCGATGAGTTTTATCGGCGGCTGATTTTAACTCGAATTTATGGCGAATGAGGCTTGGTTAAACGGAAAACTCGACGGTTATTCGCCGCTCATGATGCCTGCCGCCCACGCGCTCACACAATCGGCGATTGATTTGAAACGATTTGCGGCGGATTTAACCTTTGAAGAATTAACGGCGCGTCCGAATAATGCGCCGTCAGTCGAATTTCATTTGAAACACATTGCGGGCAGCATTGATCGGCTTCTGACTTACGCCTGTGATGAAGAATTAAACGCGGCGCAATTTGATTTCCTAAAGTCGGAAAATATCTCTCATTCAAATTCAAACGCCGCCGAACTGACTGAAAAAGCAATTGAATCAATCGAAAATGCGCTCGTCGTATTGAAAACGAATGCACCGGAATCATTATTTGAAGCGCGTTTCGTCGGTCGCCAAAAATTGCCGACCAATGTTTTCGGGCTGCTGTTTCACATCGCCGAACACACTGCGCGGCACACCGGGCAAATCATTTCGACCGCGCAATTAGTCAAAATCAAAGAAATCAGTCCGTCGAACTTAAAATTTGAGAGTTATTAAGAATCAGTGTCATCTCAAAAAGCAAAAAGGCAGGAAAGCAACAGTTTTCTTATTTTTTCTGAAACATATTTACGCAGAATATCAATATCCTGTTTTAAGATATTTAGCTCGGCGTGCTTCTGAGCTATAATTCTTTTGCTTGCTTTTACGCCATCTTACTTGATTCGCATTTTTTAATTCATTATCTGTAAAATACTTTTTGTTGGGCTGACGACGGTCGGCGATTTTACACCTCAAATGACTAAAAGCAATATTATTTAAGTTAAAAAACAAGCTAATTGGCTCTTCACTGTCAAGCCAAGGCGTTTTGTGTTCGATAGAAAGTTCCCCGACGGTTGCAATTTTTATTTGACATCTAAAACAAGTGTCTTGATGTGTCTGCTGAACCAAAGAAAACAAAATCAATTTACGAAGTTGATGCGAAGCCGTAGAAATGTCTATTCCCAATTGTTCATTCTTTTTCTTTTTGGCGTTTTTCACTGTCTTGATTATGTTTTTAAAATAAAAAAACGGATAATCATAATTGACTACCCGTTATCTTTTAGAAATTCTCCGCAGGTAAGACTCGAACTTACAACCCTTCGGTTACACTTTCTCCCAAACTTTCGTTTGAGTGTGGACTATCTCATCAACTTTTCTTGCAAAAAGTTGTCGGACGCTATCTGAGATATTATTGGTTTGGTTTCCTCAATCTCTAGTCTCTGCACGTTCCTGTTTACTCTTAAACCATTCAACAGGCTTCGCTCAAGATTATCGTGCTGACTTGTATCAGTTTAGACTTCCTTGAGTTCATCCGATTTTTCAATCACAGTCGCCTGTGAAAGCTGCAACTAATTTACAGCCGAATGCTCTGCCATTGAGCTACTGCGGAATATCGTCCGAAGACGAATTTTTAGGTTAAGGATTTCTCAATCGGTTGTCAAGCAAAGTCGTCTTAAAAATCGAAATTTTAGAAACGTTTCGCCGATTTTGAAATGTGCCGGATTCAATCTAAACTTTTCGATAGCGGAACGAATTTTGACATTAAACGATGCGTTTTAGTTATGAAAAATATCAACCTCAAATACGGCAAATCGGCGATTTCATTCGATTACGATGAAAATTGCCTGAAGATTTTGGGCGATGCGAAACAATCCGCGCCTTTGAGCGATGCGGAAATCGGCGCGAAATTTGATGCGCCGATTGGATCAGAAACGCTCGAAGAAATCGTTCAGCCGAACGAGACGGTTTTGATCGTCGTGCCGGACGCAACGCGGCAGACGGCTTGCGGACAGATCGTTAATCTGCTCGTGCGGCGTTTGATCGCCAACGGAACGATGCCGTTCGAGATCAGCGTGATTTTTGCGACCGGCATTCACCGCGCCGTCACCAAAGCGGAAAAAAACGAAATTTTGACACCGTTTATCGTTCAGCGCGTTAAAACGATTGAACATTCGGCGCGTGATCTGGCGCAGATTGTGCGTCTCGGCGAAACGGTTGGCGGCATTCCGGTCGAAGTAAATCGCGCTTTGACCGAATTTGACCACACGATTATCGTCGGCGGCATTTCGTTTCATTATTTCGCGGGTTTTACCGGCGGACGCAAACTGATTTGTCCGGGATTAGCTTCGGCGCGGACGATTTCCGCCACGCACAAACTCGCATTTGACTGCGAAACGCGCACGCGCACGCAAAATGTCGGCGCGGCAATCTTGAAGGGAAATCCGGTTCACGAAGCATTCGTCGAAGTTGCCGCAAAAATCAAGCCGTCGTTTGCGGTCAGCACCGTTGTCAACGAACGCGGCGAAGCGACCGACGTTTTCTGCGGCGACTGGATTGCTTCGCACGAAGCCGCCTGCGAATTTTATCGCGCCGAAAATACTGTCAAAATTCACGAAAAAAGAGATTTGGTAATCGTTTCGTGCGGCGGATTTCCGTTTGATGTCAATATGATTCAGGCGCACAAAGCTCTCGAAACCGCCGCGCAAGCCTGCAATGAAGGCGGCACAATCGCCTTCATTGCCGAATGCGCCGACGGTCTCGGCAGAAAAGATTTCTTGAATTGGTTTGCGGCGGAAACATCTGAAAAACTCGCTGAACAATTATGCGAAAATTATCAGGTCAACGGTCAGACGGCGTGGAGTTTATTGACCAAAACGGAAAAATTTAATGTGCAGATAATGACCGCGCTGGATGAGCGACAGACGGATTTAATGCGAATGCGAAAAATTGTTGATTTAGACAATATTGCGGCGGCGAACAATTCCAAAGGCTACATTATTCCTTTCGGCGCGAAATTTTTGATTGAATAACAACAACAAAATCTTCACCTGCAAATTCTTAAAGCATTTCGCGCTCCAAGCGTTTAAGCAGTTAAACTGTTGCGTTTTTTTGATTTTTTCGGCAGTAACGTAATTAATCCACGCAGAACAGAATTAACGGTTTCCGAATCGGGAAAATATTCGCGCACGTCCGGCTCCAACATCACTGCGCCGTCTTCCAGACTGAAATGCTGAATCTGCGTCGTGCCGTCGCTCTGATGGACGGTAACTGTATGACCGTGCCGATATTCTCTAAAATGTTTGCCGCGAATGCCGTTGCGTAAATCATATTCGGGCAGCATTTCATCGTCTTTTTTAGTCTGTGATTTGTTGGTTTTATCTTTCTTCATATATTTTCCGTTCTGATTTGGTAGCTTTACGGGAACTGATAATTCTGATTTTACGCTCACGTTCAGTGTATGAAACAACTAAAACTTTGCCGTCTGCGGACATACCTGTGTCAATAAATCTATGCTCTTTAATTGAATGTTTCGGATCGCCGATAGTGATGGCAAACGGATCGGCGAAAACCGTTTTGGCTTCGTCGAATGAAACCCGATGTTTCTTCAAATTACCTTTCGCTTTGTCCGCGTCCCATTCAAATTCCACGAGTCAATCATACCACTCAAAAATACGGTAAGTTAAATGTTTTATAACTTCCTTCATTCTTTAACGCGCATTTACATAAGGCAGATGAGGCATATCTACCAATCAGC
Organism: Pyrinomonadaceae bacterium; assembly: GCA_965247235.1. Taxonomy (GTDB): domain Bacteria; phylum Acidobacteriota; class Blastocatellia; order Pyrinomonadales; family Pyrinomonadaceae. Next base: position 2,141,044 of record OZ252004.1, on the reverse strand, counting down.
GAACGAGAATTAATTGAGATAACCATTTGTAAAAGCCAACCAAGCAATTGAAACACACAACAGAAAGACGGAACAAATAATCATCACGACGGCAAAGGCTTTTTTGCCAAAAGTCGGTATTGAAGAAAACAGTAAAAATATGCCCCAAAAGAGCAGCATTGTAATAAGCAATTGAATAAAGAAAGCGGCATTGTCAATTTCGACGTGCAAACCATTTATTGGGTAATCCGATGCGTGAGAACCAAATATTTCCCTCATAGTTTTCAGTAAAGGCGGTGAAAATATAAAGTGATACCCTGCCGATTTTTCTCCAGAAGTATTATTGTCCAAATAAATCCACGGCGGGAATGCAAACATCAAAAAAGTGAGCAGATTCCCTACCTTACATATTTAATTTTTTGATTAATATTCATTAAAGCATTCCTCTTTCCTTAACGCGCAGATAAGTTTCGAGCAGGCGCGGCGCGAGCGTTTGGGCGGTCACGTCGAGCGCGAGTCCGCCGATGGTTTCGACCAATCTTAACGCCGATTCGCGCTGATGGATGATTTCTTCAGCCGCGCTTTGGGTGAAAACGTCTTTGATTTCTTTGGGTTTTTCGCCGACGGTTTGATTTAAATCGCGGTCGCCGATGGTGACGACGAGCGGCAGATGACGCGGACGCAAAAGTTTGAGCGAATTGAGCAGCTCTTTTGACGAATCTTTATCAATTAAATCGGTCAAAATGACGACGAAGGCGCGTTTTTTTGAATTTGCAGCGATAAATTGAAACGCTCTCGCATAACTCGGTTCGATCAATTCCGGCTCTAAATCGTGGAGCGTTTCGAGAACCGCGTCGAGATGTTCGATGCCTTTTTTCGGCGGCAGATATTTTTTGATTTTCCTGCCGAAAACGACTAAACCGCAATTGTCGCCGCCGCGTGCCGCCGCGCTCATTAACGCGAGGGCGGCGTGAATCGCCGTATCGAATTTGGTTTCCGTGCCGATTCTGCCGGTCATTAAACGTCCGGCATCGAGCGCGACGATGATGTTTTGATCGCGTTCGATCTGATATTGACGCGTAATCAAACGCGAACGCCGCGCCGTCGCCGTCCACGAAATATGCCGCAGTTCGTCGCCGCGCACATAATCGCGCATTGATTCAAACTCGCGCCCTTCGCCGCGCCTGACCGATTTGCGCTGAATCGCTAAGAAAGAACGCGCTCCCAACGCCTTTAGTTCCATTTCCCGCGCCCGGCGCATATTCGGATAAACCTTGACCGCCTGCGTTTCATTCAGATAATCCTGACACCAAACCAGACCGAGCCGCGACAAAAATCTGACCGCCGTTTGCCCGAATTGATATTTGCCGCGTTTCGGCGGCGTTAAAACGTAATAAAAATCGGCAATCGTCTGCGCTTCGACGGTCAGATCGGCTTCGCGCGTTTCGCCCAAAATCATTTCGGGCGGAAATTCGTCTTTAATTTGCAGACGAAAATCGCGTTCGGAGCGGTTTTCGATTTTCAAATGAATCTGCGTTTCGTCGCCGATGGCAAAACGCTTCTGAAATTCGCGCCGCATCGAAAGTTCGACGGGAAGTTTGCGCGACGTAAAATAATCAACTAACGCGGCGGCAATCAGCAGCAAATCATAAGCCGAAACCGCATATCTCAAAACCGGAAAATTCCACGACAGAGACAACGGCAGCAGCGCGAGCGCAAATAAAATATAAAATTTTCGGGTGAAGACAAAGCGCATAATTTTCAAATGATTATACAGAAACAATCGGCGAAAACGAAAGAAAAACGGAATCACTGATTAATACGGACGGAGAAGGATTTTTGAAGATTTAAATGATTAAATTCTTTCGTGTTCGATTTACGGTTTCATTTTTCCAGCGTTTCTGCAAAACTTATGTCCGTGGCGCACAAAGAATACGATTACATCATCGCCGGCGGCGGAATGGCGGGGCTTTCGCTGGCTTTTTATTTGAATTCGAGTTTGCTTAAAGATAAAAAGATTTTGATTATTGACCGCGATGCGAAACGGGTGAACGATCATACTTACTGCTTCTGGGAAAAAGGCGAATCGGCGTTTGAAAAAATAGTTTTCCACAGGTGGAAAACTCTACAATTTTTTGGAAATAAACAGTTTAATGAAATACTGGATTTCGGCAACTACGAATATAAAATGATTCGCGCCGCCGATTTTTATCAGTTTATTTTAGATCAAATCGCCGGAAATCCGCATATCGAATTCGTGCAGACGACAATTAAATCAATCGAAAACGACACGATTCAAAGTGCCGACGGAACATTCCGCGCCCGTCAATATATTTTCGACAGCTTCACACGACAGAGTTATGACAATCCGAAGCATCAAAATCTGTGGCAGCATTTTCTCGGTTGGACGATTGAAACCGAAGCGGATTTTTTCGATCCGCAGACGGCGACGCTCTTTGATTTTCGAGTCGAACAAAACGACGAATGCCGTTTCGTTTACACGATGCCGACCAATTCGCGCCGCGCGTTGGTCGAATTTACCATTTTTTCCGACAACATTTTGCCGCCGGACGAATACGAATTTCACCTGCGAAAATATCTCGCCGACGTTTTGAAAATAAAACAATATAAAATTACGGAAACCGAAAACGGCGTAATTCCAATGTCGGACGCGCCGCACGACGAATTTCCCGCCGAAAAAACCATCCGCATCGGCACATCCGGCGGTTACGTCAAACCTTCGACCGGCTACAGTTTTTACAATACGCAGAAAAAACTGCAAAAATTAGTCGAGGTTTTAGAACGAAATCAAAAACCGCAAAAGACGAATAATTTAGCGCGTTCGCATTGGAAAAAATATCTCGATTCGGTTTTGCTCAATGTTTTGAGAACAAAAAAAGTCGCCGCGCACGAAGTATTCAAACATTTATTTCAAAACAATCCGACCGAAAGAGTCTTAAAATTTCTCGACGAAGAAACAAATCTCGCCGAGGATTTACAGGTAATGAAAACCGTTCCGCTCAAACCATTTGTCAGAGCGGCAATAGAAACGGGGAAGTTAGCGGTGAGTGGTGAATGGTGAATGAAAAAAAATACTTCAGATTTCAGATTTCAGATTTCAGATTTATTCTTTTAACCTCTACCATTCACCATTTACCATTTATCATTCTCCTCTCATTTTTTCCTTCATAAGCAACTAAAAGCCGAGTTTCTGCACAAATGTTTTAGCGATCTAATATTCTCCCGGAGGCAGGCGTGTGAAAAAACTTTTATTATTACTCATTTTCGTCCTTTTCAATCTCACGGTTTTCGGTCAAACGGCTGAAATTAAAAAGGTTTCGTTCGGCAGCGGGATCGAAGATATTTATCTGGCAAAGGACGACGGCAAAGGTAAAAACGGCGATATTGCCGGGAGATTTGCGACGACTGATATTCCGATTCATTGTGTCGTGATGCTCGCTACGGACAAAGCGGTGACGGTTAAAATGACTTTTGTCGCCGTCAATGTCAAAGGTGTCAAACCCGAATCGAAAGTTGTCACGACTGTTTATAAAACCGACGGCACACAAAATATCGTCAATTTTACCGGCAAGCCCGACGGCGTTTGGACGGCGGGAAGTTATCGCGTAGATATTTTTCTCGATGGTGTTGCGGCGGGAAATCTGCCGTTTGAAATCGAAAAATCAGCCGAAATCGAAAATACGCCTGCCGTTAAAAAATTTGTGCCGTCAAAAAATTTTATTTCCAAGCCAAAACCGCGCCGTATCGCTAAAAATCAGTAAGAGTTGATAGCCGCAAAAAGGCGCAAAAGACGCAAAAAGAACAGGAAAAAAATGGTTGAAATTGATTTGATAGTTTGCACATCTTCTTTTCCTGACTTTGCGTCTTTGCGCCTTCGCGGGAAATAATTCTTAAAATAATATAGAAGCGCGAACCAAATTTTCATATAGATTTTTGAGGTTTTGCAGATGCGCTTCGATGCTGAAATTGGCGACGGCAAACTGTCCGGCGCGAATTTGCAAATCTTTTCTTGTCGCTTCATCGCCCAATAATTTCAACACTTTTTCACTCAACATCTTGGCGTTCTGCACCGGAAAAACTTCGGCGTATTCGCCGCTTCCGGTTGCTTCGAGCAGCGGTGCGATGTCGGAGACAACGAGCGGCACACCGGCGAGCATCGCTTCGTTGACGGCAATCGGCAAACCTTCGGCGAGCGACGAACAGACGAAGACATCGAGCGCGGCGAGAATATCCGGCACATCATCTCTCGCGCCGAGAAAATGCACCTTTCGGCTGATGTTGTTTTTCTCGCAGATTTCGACGCATTCTTCAAACTTTCTCTCTGCGCCCGCGACGGTTTTTCCGGCGAAAAGACAATGCACATCAGGCATCCGGCGAAAAATTTCCGGCAGAGCGCGGCAGAGCGTCGCCTGATCTTTGCGCGGTTCGGCGTAAAAATTTCCGATCATCCCGATCAATCGCGTGTCGTCTGCAATGCCGAGTTCGACACGCAGATTTTTGCCCGTCGGTATTAATCGTTTCGCATCTACGCCGTTGTAAATAACGGAAGTTTCAGCAGGGAATTGAAAATTATAATCGCGTTCGTAAACTTTTTTCGAGGCTTTGCCAACCAAAATGTTATGCGCGACGCGCGGAATTAAAAACTTGGTCGCCCACAGATTTTTACGGTCGGGAACGATGCCGTGATGCGTCAGCACGATATTAGTTTTCATTCCGCGCACGGCGGCGAGCGCGTGAACCGCTTCGACCGCCTGATGCGTGTGAATGATCTCGATTTGATTAGCGCGGACAATTTTTCGCAGAGCGTAAACGAGCGGCAAATCAAACGGCAGACGGCGTTTGAGGCGAAAATATTTCACGCCCGAATGTTGAAAATCAGCTTCGAGTGCGCCGCCGCCCGCGTGGGCGAACGAAACGTCCAAACCGTTTGACGCGGCGTTGCGGCAGACATCCAAAACGAGCGTTTCCGCGCCGCCGCGATTGACCGTATCGAGAAAATGAAGAATTTTCATCTGGAAACAATTAAACGATAAATGACTTTCACGGGCAAATATGTTTTGATTTTCTATTGAAATATTATCCGCGAAGGACACGAAGGGAACACGAAGCAGGAAATTTTTATTTCTTCCGAGTTTTTATTTCGTGCTTGATTCGTGTCCTTCGCGGATCATATTTTTTATTGGAAATGACTCTGCCAACTGAAAAAGAAAAGCCGGAAATTTTTGCGTTCGTGCCGTCGTATAATCACGCGCCGTTTATCGAAAAATGTCTGCGCTCGATTTTGAATCAGACTTTGCCGCCGACCAAACTGCTCGTCATTGATGACGGTTCAAAGGACGATTCGGCGAAAATCATCGAAAAAGTTTTGAATGATGCGCCGTTTACTACAGAATTAATCGTCCAGAAAAATCGCGGTTTATGCGCGACTCTGAACGAAGGATTTTCACGGAGTGCGGGCGAATTTTTTACTTATATCGGTTCGGACGACGTGTGGTTTCCGCGTTTTTTTGAAGAACGTGCGCGGCTTTTGAACGAAAATCCGAACGCGGTTTTGGGTTACGGCAACGCGCTTTTCCGGGATGAAAACGACGAAGTTTTTGAAAGTTCCGCCGAATGGTGGAATTTTCCGACCGATGCAAAGGAAATGTTGCGGCTTGGGATTGCGCCGATCAGTTCGACGGTTTTTTATCGCCGTCAAAAGCTCGAAAACTATCGCTGGAACGAAGAATCGCGGCTCGAAGATTACGAATTTTACGTTAAAATCTGCGGCGAAGGCGGTTTTGCTTTCGATCCGCAAGTCCTGTCCGTCTGGCGGCATCACGGCTGGAACGTCAGCGGTGATATGAATCTGATGCTCGCCGAAGTGTTGGCGGCGCAAAACCGCAACCTTGAAAATCTCGACTTAAACGAATCGAACATCGAAGAAACTCGGCGCAAAGTAAAATTTCGCTTCGCTGAAGATTTTCTCCACAAAGGTCACAAATCCGACGCGCTCAAACTCGCCGCCGAAAACTGGCGCGGCGCAAAAAATCTTTCGCAGATTCTCAAATTTTCCGCGCGAATGATGCTGCCGATGAAAATAATCGAAATGCGCCGCAAACTCTGGCGCGAAAAAATGCGTGGAAAATATTCGGAGAAAGATTAATAGCCGTAAAAAGGCGCAAAAGACGCAAAAAAGAAAAAAGAATTAAAGACCGGAGCGCAAGCATCTTGCTTGCCGTTCGTGCGGCGCGACAGCAACGAACGCGGCGGTTGGCTGAATTGTTTGTGAGAATTGAAAATCAACCTTAGCGTTCGATTAAATGCTACGGGTTGATACTTGCGGGAATAGATTTAAGCTCACCTCGATAAATGCTGATCGTTGCCGTTCTTGCTTCGCGCGAACGGTGCAGGCTGGCAGCCTGCGCTCCGTGTTTTAGACTTTTCTGCCGATTGCAAATAATTTAATCAATGCTAAACCGGCGATAAATCCGCCGATGTGAGCCGCGTATGCCACGCCGCCCGTGCCTGACGGCGTGAGATAGCCGACGACGATTTGATAACCGATCCATAAACCGAGCGCGACGTAAGCCGGGACGGTCGTGAAAAAGTTGAAAATAATTGCCCGCACCTGTCGTTTCGGAAATAATAATAAATATCCGCCGAGAACGCCGGAAATCGCGCCGGATGCGCCGAGCATCGGAATCACCGAATCGGGTCCGAGTGCGATCTGCGCGGCGGCGGCGGCAAATCCGCAGACGAGATAGAAAATTCCGTAGCGAACGTGTCCGAGCCGGTTCTCGATATTATCGCCGAACACCCACAGAAACAGCATATTACCGAAAATATGCGAAAATCCGCCGTGCATAAACATCGAGCTTAAAAAATTGAAATAAACCGGCAAAGGTGTCGCGTAATTGGGAATTTCGGCGGTTTGCCCGCTGATCGTATCGTGAATTATTTGCGGCGTGGTCAGATCAATGCCCGTCATAATCTCTTTCGGCACGAGCGAAAAAGCATAAGTGAAATGATCGTTATTGCCGATTTGCTGTAAAAAGACGAACACCAGAATATTCACCGCGATAATCGCGTAATTGGTATATGGCGTAATCGTCCGGTCGCTGTCGTCGTCGCCGATTGGAAACATAATTTTTATTTTCTTTGCGTTAAAGTAATATTTCGTCAACTTCCAGCTTCAAATCAGGCAGGACCTCCGAGATAAGTTGTCCGCCGCGTTTGAAAATTTTAGTTAGCTGATAAATACCGACGCTCGGCTTTTGATGAATTTCTACGAGGTCGTTCTGTAAATTTACAATCCAAACTTCGGGAATTTCAGCCTCTGCGTAGAGCGTTAATTTGGTGTCACGATCATATTTCAAAGTTGCATCCGAAACTTCGATCAATAGTAAAACATCTTTTGAAGTAGGTTTGCGGTCAGCATAAAAATCTTCACGCCTTTCGAGAATTGCCAAATCAGGTTCGGGTTCATTGTAATCGCCGAATTTAACGGGCTGCTGATTTCGCAGACTGACTGATTTTCCTAAACGGTCGCGCAAAACTTCGTTCAGTTTTTCAACAACGGCAGAGTGTTTTTTTCCTATCGGCATTTTTTGTATCAATTCTCCGTCAATGATTTCGGCTTTCTCGTAATCTTTGAGCATTCCGAGTTCGATCATTTTGTAATATTCGTCAACCCTAAAACGAAGACGGCGCGGCTGCGGCTGCGATTGGATATTCATCATAAATTTCACCTTTGATCTAATTATAGCACTGTAAAAATCACTGAAAAATTGAGTTTTAACCGAAGACAGGCGGTGGCGGCGGCATCGAACCTGCAATCGCTCCCAATCCTGTCACTTCTTCCATTTCCCGCATTTCGGCTTCCCATTCGTGGTTGCGAAACGCGCCTTCCCATTTGGCGATGACGACGGTAGCGAGACAATTTCCGATGACGTTAATTGCCGTTCGTGCCATATCCATCAGTTCGTCCACGCCGAGAATTAAAATCACGCCTTCGACCGGCAGCGCAAATGATGCAAGTGTTCCGAGCAAAATGACGAGCGACGCACGCGGCACACCGGCAACGCCTTTCGAGGTCAGCATCAATGTCAGCAGCATCACGATCTGCTGCGTCCAAGACAGTTCGACTCCGGCGGCTTGGGCGACGAAGATTGACGCAAGCGCGAGATAAAGCGTCGTGCCGTCGAGATTAAACGAATAGCCGGTCGGCAAAACGAACCCGACGATGCGGCGCGGAACGCCGAGGCGCACCATATTTTCCATCGCTTTAGGCAGCGCGGATTCGCTCGAAGTGGTCGCAAAGGCAATCGTTGCGGGCGTTTTGACGGCGTTGATAAAATCTTTAAGCGGAACTTTGAAAAGCAGTGCAATCGGCAATAAAACCAATAAAGCAAACGCAATGAGCGCACCGTAAAGCGTCCCGACAAGCATTCCCAAATTTTTCAAAACGCCGAGTCCGCTGTGTCCGACCGTGTAAGCCATCGCCGCGCCGACACCGATGGGCGCAAATTTCATCACGAATTCGGTAAAGCGAAACATAATATCGGCGAGCGATTCGCACCATTTGACGACCGCCTCCGATTTTTTCTTGCCGATTGAAGTAACGGCGAGCGCGAAAATAACCGAGAAAATAACGATCTGCAAAACGTCGCCTTCCGCCATCGCCTGAATAATCGAAGTCGGCGAAAGATGCGCGATAATGTCGCCGAAATTTTTAGGTTTGGCGGGCGGTTCGGGCGCGGTCAAGCCTTTGGCGGCAGCGTCAGCGGCATCGGCGGCTTTCTGCGAAGCGATGGCACTCTGCGCGGCGGCTTCCGCGGCGGCGTTCGGATTGGTTGCGGTTTGGGTTCGCAGTTCGGCGGCGCGATTCGCCGCGTCGGTCGCTTCTTTGGAAAAACCTTTGGCGCGTTCGGCAAGCACGGCTTTGTCCTCGGTTTTGACCACGCCCGCGAGCGTCACGCCTTTTCCCGGCTGCACGATATTGACCGCCGCCAAACCGACAAAGAGTGCGAGCGTCGTCACGATTTCAAAATAAATCAGCGATTTCGCGCCGATTCGCCCGACCTGTTTGATGTCGCCCGTGCCGGAAATACCGATCACGAGCGTGGCAAAAATCAGCGGCGCGATGATTGATTTAATAAGATTTAAAAACAGCGTCGAAAACGAACGAAACAGCGCAAGCGTCGTGTCTATCGTTTCCTTTGAAAAGTTCTCTTTAAATTCCTGAATCAACGCGCCGAGAATAATTCCCAGCACCAACCCGATCATAATCTTCCACGTCAGCGAAATTTTCGGCAGTTTCATAAGTTTCTAAATGTCTAGGTCTGCAAACTTTAGCGAATCGAATACGGTTTAATTTTTTGAGTTTTGCCTGAAACGGCAATCTTGATAAAAACGATTGGTGAGAGTTTATCAAATAAATTTCGATTTTGATAATTTTGTTCTTCCAACAAACTGACTTTCCGCAGACAACTGTGACAATTTGCAAAGTCTCACAGTTGAAATCCGGCAGGCGAATATTCAATCTATAATCTTCATAAAGTTTAAGTTTTGAAATTATGAAGCACAAAATATTTGTCCTGAACATCATCGCCATCTTCGCTTTCTGCTGCGCCGATTATCCGCAAACGCCCGAAGGCACGCCGAAAGTTAATCAAAAAGACAAAAAAGAGATCGAAAAATTTGCCGACGAATTTATGACGGATTTGAAACTGACCAACGACATCAGTCAGGTTTCTGAAAAGTTTTTCGTCGCAGACTTTAAAACTCGTCTGGCGGAAGGCAGTTCTTTGAATTTCGTTCAAGGTAATGAGGAACTTAAAGAGCAAATCAGCGACAGCGATTTGTATTATACCAAAGTTGCCTTTATCAATTTTTTCAATCTGGCATCTATGTTTATCGCCAAAAGCGCAAAACCGGGCGACAATGGAGATGAAAACTTTGAAGGCGATAATCTTAAAAAGTATTTCCCTCCACACATTGTTGATTTAATGACGAGAAGCAAATGGCTGAGAAATATGATTGATGATGATGATTATAAAGGGGACAGACCAGAAAATTTAGAAGATTTCCACAGTCAAACATCGGATATAAATACTGTTTCCGATGCGCTGAGAACCGAGATAATTCAGCACAAAATGAAGTTTCCCAAAAGTTTCGAGGGAACAAAATATTTTCCGGGCGAAAAATGCGAAGGCGAGACATGCCTTGATTTGCCGGAAAACACCGTCATCTACGGAATCCGTAAATATTCTATGTATATCCAGATTGCTAAAGTAAATAACGAACTGAAAATTGTCGGGTTATTTTCTGCTGCCGATGGAGATTAATCAAAAATAAAAAAGTCCGAAGCCTTTCAGTTTCGGACTAATCTGAAATTTGAAATCTAAAACTGAAAGGCGTATTTATCCGCCGCAATCAAAATTAGTAGAGATTTTTTTATTTAGCATAAATTTGGATAACATCTACTAATCGCAAAACAGAAGTTTCTTCGTTTTCTCTTTCCATTCTACCATCAGCAGTCTTTTCAGCCTCCATATCAATTTTTAGAGTAAGCAAAATAGCTTCCGCTCCGTCAGCTAATTCTATTTCTCTTGTTTTACTGTTTTTACTTTCGCTCCACAAAGCAACAACTTTTGACATTAAACCGGCACCTGTAGAATATCTTTTTGTCATTCCCCAAGAAGTAAGCGTGATTACAGAGCAACCCGGATCATCTGAAAGAACACTGGCGTATCTATATGACCAACGATGTTTTAATTGAGGACCGTCCATTAAAAGTGTAACTACCAAAGAAGGTCCGACGTGCCTTATTAAATCCGAAATCGGGTCTTGGCGGGCTAAATCTTCACAAACAAGGTGTGAAATGGTAAGTCTATTTCCAACATTAAGAAAACTGACCCGCCTTTTTGATACTTTCATAGACTCCCACCAAATTTTCTTGTCCGGCAGAATTGAACTTAGTCCGTATCGCTCAATTTGATAGTTATCTAGTTGCCAGCGATGATGCTTATATTGCTTATACTTAGGTGTTTGTTCGTAACAATCAACTTTATCCGCATCATCGGTTCTATGATAATACTTACCTTTATGATCTTCAATCTTTATAGAGTTACCATCTTTATCTTTTTCTACAGTTGTGCAGTATTGACAATATAATGCGTTACGAGAAAAATTGACAATTTCATCAGCTAACTTTTTCTCATTTTTGTCCTTATCCAGTTCTTCAATGAGCTTTTTTAGTTTCGCTTCTAAATTTTGTTTCTCCAATGGATTTACATTTTGAATTTCCTCTTGAATTTGTGAAACTTCTTTGAAACGAGACTTTCTTTCTGATAAAAAATCCTTAGCATTATTAGGAATTTCTTTCCAAACGTCAAAACGTGACTCTCTTACGCCGGCAATAAATAAACTCGGAGCATTTGCTAATTTTTCAAGTTTTCCAGCTAGTTCATTGTATTCTGTTTTACTCAATGCACCTTCAGGGAACACAATTATATCAACTTTGTCGCCCCTGTCGTCTGCAAATTCGTTGTTGGCAATCTTAATTAGCTCAACAATTTTATCAGCAATAATCGAGGCATCTTGTGGGTTATATTCAAAAAAACCATAATCATTGGTAAGTTCTACTGTTTTTCGAGCAACTTTATCCTCTCCAAAATCTTTTGCTTTAATATCAAGTGGAAAAGGAAGCAAAAGCATCGAAAGACTTTTCGAGTTTCCGTCATCTAATCTTTTCTCCAATTGAGTGTCGCTTGTTTTCCTCCAAGCAACCTCAACTGATGAACGGTGAAATCCTAAATTACTTGATATTGATCGTAGTGTAATGCCAACACCCGGATTGTGTCGTTTAGGCATTACACGACCACGTTCGGGGTTTATGGTTGCTAAACTGCCTTTTTCAAATAAAAGTTTTTCTGCAAACCATTTAGCATTTTTATTCTTGTCATCTTTAGCGGTAATTCCCCATTTTGTGCAACAAATATCTGCAATGGCGTGCATTGTGATTAATGATTGCGACACTTTCCACAGTTTTTCTTTGAGTATGCTGTTTATTTGTATGTCATCCCGATTACAAAGCAAGTCTGATATTTCCATTTTACGGTTATCTTTATTTTCGTAAAAATTGTAATCAGTTATTTGATTGTAAAAATAAGCCCAACAAGCTATAAGTAGTGGTGGGGTAAATTTTAACAAAATGCCAAACAATTCCTCGCCTCTTTTCTCATAGCCGTTATCTCCATTAAATTTCCTATATTTCTCATCCTTCCATTGAGTTATTTTACCATTCTCCCCTATAATTGGTTCCCCCGTTTTAAAATCTAATTCGGCATCATTTATCAAATGAAAGTCATAATCTGATATGTTATTAAGTCTTTTAGCCCATCCATCACCAAGTGATTGAACAAAGTCTACCCAATTATAGCTATCATCATCATGTAATTTTTCAAATAACTCCTCAGAATCCTTGGAATCCTTAAAATTATCCGTTATGTGTTTTACTATTTCTTCGACAATAAAATTTTTGTTATTGTTAACTTCGGTACTTTGAATAGTAGATAAAAAAGAGCTTCCAAAATGATCTTTTTCCGAACTATCTTTATATTCTTTCCATTTCGTTGTTTCTAATCCCCATCTTATTGGATATTTACTTTTTTTACGACGTTCTGTCTGAACATCAGTTTTCTCTTTTGAACTACGTCTTTCAAAAACCATTTCAAGCCAGTTTTTAAGATTCTTTTTCAAACCAATATCTTTAATAACAATATTCCCACCAGCGGATTTATTGGTTTCAATTCCTAACCATTCTTTTAATTCCTTATTTTGGGGCTTCCAAGTTTTTCCAGTTGGAGGAGAAACAACAAGTTGATATGCACCTGTGTGACTCATTATGTAGCTAGTGAAGGCAAACAAATCCGGCGACCAAAGTAGTAACTCATTCATACTCAAATCCGGTAATAATCTTTCAGCTAAATCTGTTGCCGTTAATTTTCTTCCTTGCGACCGAAAATCTAAACTTTTTGTTGACATAAGAATCTCCGTAAAATTAAATTAATAGATAAAACTAAGCTATTTAATACAAGACTTTTTATTAAATTTTGATTTTTTGTCTCTCTAGATAGGGAGCGATAAATTAATTTTGAACTTTATCCGAGAGGCTTCTGCTTTGGCTGAATTTCTCAAAAAGCATCGTTAGCAAATGTTCTTTTTGTTGGCAAAGCAAAATTCGTAAAGCGTGAGTGCATTTTGCTACTAAAATTATTCAATGTCAACAGTTTAAACTTAATTTGAGATTACCCACATACTTTGTAACAAAAAAGTCCGAAGCCTTTCGACTTCGGACTAATCTAAAGAAAAGCTAGAATCCACGACTAAAAAACATATTTGTTCGCCGCAATCAAAGTGTCGGCGATTTGCTGACGCGCCGCGATGGTGTTGACGGGTGAACTGTTTTTCGTAAATCTTTTCAAAGCGACGAGCAGCATTTTGCCTTCGTCGCCTTCCGTCATTGCCGGAATCGTGTTGCGTGCCGCCATTTCGATTTTTTGAATCGTGTCGTTGCAGAAAACCTGCGCCATTGCGATTTGGTCTTCGGCTTTGCCTTTTGCGGCGAGTTTCTGTGCGCGTAAAATTGCGGTTTCCATCGCATATGCGCCCATAATGATGTCCGCCGCGTTCATCAGGATTTCCTGTTGACTTTGCAGTTCGGTCATATATTTCTGCGCCGCCGTGCCGACGACCATCAGCGCGATTTTCTTGGCGTTTTGCGCCAATTTCATTTCGTTGGCAAGCGTCGAATCGTCTTCGTCAAACGACATCTGCGGATTCAAAATTTCGTCCTGCAAATCCTTTGCGGCTTTTAATAAACCGATCTCGCCCTTCATCGCTTTTTTCAAAAGTTGTCCGGGAATCAATAAACGATTGATCTCGTTCGTGCCTTCAAAAATGCGGTTGATTCGCGCATCACGATACGCTTTTTCCGCCGGATAATCCGCCGAATAACCTGCGCCGCCGTAGATTTGCACCATTTCGTCAACGACGTAATCCAACGCTTCCGAACACCAAACTTTGTTGATCGAAGATTCGACGGCGTATTCTTCAATCGAGCGCAATTTTTTCACTTTGTCGCCGCCGTCTTCGCCGATTAAAGCATCAATCATTCCGACCGTGCGATACGACATTGATTCGGCAACCCAAACGCGAATCGCCATCTCTGCGAGCTTGTGTTTCATCGCGCCGAAACTGGAAATCGGGACGTTAAACTGTTGTCTTTCATTGGCATAGCGAATCGAATGATGGAGCGCGAGTTTTGCGCCGCCGGTTGCGCTTGCGCCTAATTTGAAGCGTCCGACATTCAGGATATTAAACGCGATTTTTGTTCCGTCGCCGACTTCGCCGATCAGATTTTCAACCGGAACGTGGCAGTCCGACAAAATCAGCGGTGTGGTTGAACTCGATTTGATGCCCATTTTATGCTCTTCCGCGCCCGGACGACAGTTATCACTGCGTTCGACGACAAAAGCCGAAAACTTTTTCTTTTCGCCGTCAACTTTGGCAAAAACGATGTAGAAATCGGAAAAACTGCCGTTGGAAATCCACATTTTTTCGCCGTTCAAAATGTAAGATTTGCCGTCTTCGCTCAATTTCGCGTTACATTTCGCGCCCAAAGCGTCCGAACCCGAACCCGATTCGCTCAAACAGTAAGCCGTGATTTTTTCGCCGGAAATAATCGGCGGAATGTATTTTTGTTTGAGTGCTTCCGAGCCGAAATAAAGAATCGGCAGCAAGCCAATCGAGGTTTGCGAACCAAACGTCACGCCGAAACCGGAACCGCGTCCCATATTTTCGGCGACGACCACGCCGGTCGTTTGATCTAAATCCAAGCCGCCGTATTCTTCGGGAATATTCGCGCCTAAAAGTCCGAGTTCACCCGCTTTGTGAATCAACTGCCGCGCCAATTCCCAATCGTGATGCTCCATTGCTTCCAGATTCGGAATCACTTCGTTATCAATAAAATCTCTGGTCGTATCGCCGATCATCCGCTGTTCTTCGGTCAAATCTTCCGGCGTAAAAATTTCATCCGACGTGCGGTTTTTAATTAAAAACGCGCCGCCCTTCATATAATCTTTCTGCATCTGTGCATCCATAATTTTCTCCTCTTTTTATGTTCAAATCTGCTGACGGTATTGTAACTGAATGAATGCTCATTCAGCAAGAAAACAATCGAAACTTTCGGTTGTTTTATAAATTATTTCGCAATTATTTATCGCGTCCTGTCTTTTTAGCTTTCACCGAAGCACTGTCTGATTGGCAGTCAAACAAAAATGAGAGGTTTTCCCGATTACCGGCACGAATGTTTCACGATTTTCCAAAGTTCCTCTTGAAAAGCCGACAACCGATTGAGTTTTTTGGTAATGATGACAATGATTTTTTGTTTGAAACTGTTTCGATTAACGAATTAGAAATGATTTTTTTAGTCAGATATTGAGGGATTTTAGAAATTAAAGGAGCAATAGAATGTCAAGAATAAAACAAACGGTCAACGCGCTTTTGTTGTTGTTAACGGTCACGATTTTCAGTTACGCGCAAACGTCAACGATGCTTTGGAACGCGGGTCCGAATCTGCAATTTCCGCGCGACAGCGGCGCGGCGGTGCGAACGCAGAACGGAAATATTTATGTTTTGGGCGGCAATACGACGATTCCGACGAGTGTCGAAACGCTTCCGTTTAATACAAATGCGTGGACGAACGCGACATCTTTGCCGACGGCGCGAATCGCTTCGGGCGCGTCGCTTTTCGATTCGACCGGCACGACTATTTCGGTTTTCGGCGGCAAGACGAATAACAAAGCCGTCAAAGATGCCGTCAATTACAATCCGGCGGGCGCGAACGGCGCGTTGGCGGGAATGAGTTCGGGTCGTTATTCATTTGCTTTTGCGGGAGACGCATTCGGAAATCTTTACGCGATGGGCGGCAAAGACGCGAACGAACGACTGCTCGCGGCGACCGAAAGATTTATTCCTTCGACCGGACGCTGGGCGAAAATGGCGGATTTGCCCGAAGCGCGGTTTAATTTCTGTGCGTCCGTCGGCAACGGCGGTTTATTAATATTCGGCGGTTCGACGGCAGCAAGTGTTGCAACGAATAATGTTTATCGTAATAACGGAGTCAATTGGATTGCGCTCGCACCGATGCCCGTAGCGACAAGCGGCAGCGCGGTCGTGGTCGGTGCGAACAATTTAATTTACGTCGTCGGCGGCACCGGCGCGGACGGCAGCCGTTTGAATAATGTGCAGATTTACAACGCGGCAAACAACACCTGGCAGGTCGGTACGCCGCTGCCCGTCGGTGTCAGTAATGCGAGCGTCGTTCTCGATTCGTTCGGAAATTTGGTCGTGATCGGCGGAATCGGTTCGCCGAATACGAGTGTTTCGTCGGTTTGGATCAGTCCGCAGGAAAGTGCGCCGCCGGTTTTCACGTCATTTACGTCAGGCGGTTTCATCGCCGCCGGAACGACATTCAGCACCGCAGTTTCCGCGCAGGGCAATTCCGCGCCGACATTTTCGCTTTCAATCGCGCCCGACGGAATGACGATCAGCAACGGTTTGATTTCGTGGACACCGACTTTGACGCAAATCGGAACTTTTGACGTGACCGTCACGGCTTCAAATCCGTCAGGCAGCGTTGACCAGAGTTTTCAGGTGATCGTTACGCCGCCGCCGGTGACAGGATTTACGGCTTCAAACATCACGGCAAACGGTGTGTCTTTATCTTGGAATCCGTCGCCTGCCGAACTCGGCGCGGTGACATACAATTTATTTGAAGTGATCCAGCGCGGCAGAGGCGGACCGTCCTATATTCCGCTCGTTACCGGAACAACAACAACATTGGCGGACATCGGCGGTTTGGCTGCCGGAACCGGACATCGTTATGCCGTCAGCGTAGTTACCAATGGCGCGGAATCGGCACGAACGCTCATTTTTATTGTTACATTGATTCCTGCATCGCCGACCAATTTAGTGGTTTCCGCGATGACGCAAAATTCAGTTACTTTGAGTTGGACTGCTCCGGCGACAAGCCAAGTTCCGGTTATCGGCTACCGCGTCGCAGAATTTGTCAGCGGAGTCGGCATTGTCACGAGAATTGACAACACCGCCGATACGACGGCGACTGTGACAGGTTTACTGGCGAATTCGACTCATATCTTTTATGTCTATTCGCTCGATGCAAATTTGAATCAGTCATTTCCTGTGCAGACCGGAAATGTCCTGACGAATTCAATTCCGGCGATTTTTCATAATCCGGCTTTCCCAAGAGCGGTTGGCGGCGGTTTTTACGCCGAATCGGTCGTCGCGGTCAACGGTGATCGGCTGATGGTCATCTCGACCGAAGCGCAATCGTCGGCTGGCGTTGATTACACTGTCAGTGGCAGCGGCTTGCCTGCGCCGACATTTTCGCTCGTATCTGCTCCGGCAGGAATGACGATTGATGCGTTGACGGGCGTAGTTTCGTGGACGAATGTTAGTGCCGCTCCCGGAAATTACACACAAACCGTTCGCGCTTCCAACATTGAAGGTTCGAGTGATTTAACCTTTAATTACACGGTTTATCCGGCTGGAACGGATTTGCTTTCGCCGACCGCGAATCAGAATTTTCTTTCCACCACGACCAACATCACGCGCACCTCGGCGACGATTTCGTGGGCGGCTTCGACCGATAACGTCGGTGTCGTCGGCTACCGGATCTATGTCGTCACACCGCTACTCGTCTGCGGAACTCGCACGGGCTGTCCGCCGCTGCCGGTAATTCCGCCTTTTGCGACGACTTCCGGCACGGGAACGACTGTCAACATTACCGGATTAACACGCAATACGACTTACAGTTTCTGGATTCAGGCAGTTGATGCCGCCGGAAATACTTCGTTCATTACGCAGGGCATTCAGCGTGCATTTACCACGTTGAACTAAAAGTGTTAATGTTGAAAACGAAAAACCGGAAGGCATTTACCTTCCGGTTTTTTATTTTGATAATAAAACAATTATTGAAAAATTAGTCCAATCTTTCAAAAATTCCCGCCGCGCCCATTCCGCCGCCGACGCACATCGTGACCATTCCGTAGCGTCCGCCGGTGCGTTTTAGTTCCTGCAAAATTGTCGCCGTCAGTTTTGCGCCGGTGCAGCCCAAAGGATGTCCGAGAGCGACTGCGCCGCCGTTGACGTTGACGCGTTCGGGATTCATTTCGAGAACTTTCATCACCGACAAACCTTGCGCGGCAAAGGCTTCATTTAATTCAAAAACGTCAATGTCTTCCAAAGTTAAACCCGCGAGTTTCAACGCTTTCGGAATCGCATAAACCGGACCGATGCCCATTTCTTCGGGCAAACATCCGGCAGTTGCGAACGACACGAAACGCGCTAACGGCTTTAGTCCGAGTTCGTTAGCTTTGTCCAAAGACATCACGACGCAAGCCGCCGCGCCGTCCGACATTTGCGACGAATTTCCCGCCGTTACTGTTCCGTTTGCGTGAAAAACCGGACGAAGTTTCGCCAAACCTTCGATGGTCGAATCGAAACGCGGACCTTCGTCGGTGTCGAAAACGACTTCTTTTGAACGCACGCGACCTTTTTCGTCCACTTCGTCAAGGCGTACGGTGAACGGCACGATTTCGTCTTTGAACTTTCCTGCCTGAATCGCCGCCGCCGCTTTTTGATGCGATTCGAGCGAAAATTGATCGGCTTGTTCGCGCGTAATCTCGTATTTTTTCGCCAGATTTTCCGCCGTCAAACCCATATTCAAATAATAATCGGGATAATTTTCCGCCAGCGTCGGACTCGGACGAAAACCGTTGCCGCCCATCGGAATCATTGACATCGTTTCCAGACCGCCCGCGATAATCACCTCCGCGCCGCCCGTTTTGATGCGATCCGCCGCCAGCGCAATCGTCTGCAAACCCGACGAACAATAACGATTAACCGTCATCGCCGAAGTTTCGACCGGCAAACCCGCCAAGATCGCCGCTGTCCGCGCCACGTTCATCCCTTGCTGTGCCTCGGGAAACGCGCAGCCCATAATCACGTCGTCAATTGCGTTCACGTCGAGATTCCCGACGCGCCCGACCGCTTCCTTGATCGCCGCCGCGCCCAAATCATCAGGACGCGAATTTTTCAAAGTCCCTTTCGGTGCCTTCCCGACCGCCGTTCTGACCGCCGATACGATAACTGCTTCTTTCATAATTTTTCCTTACTTAATTATTTCTAAACTTTTTACCTGCAATTTAAATTCGTCATCAAAGTCACTAGATTTATCACAAAAAATTTGAGTTGGATAGCCAAGGTCTTTATCAAATAACACATCTAATTTATCAGCGTGAGCGTTCTTTTTAATTTCATCGAAAATTTTTTCGACCGTATCATAACTTTCGTATACTTGAATATAATCGTTGTCTTTTGAAAGCGATCTAATAAATTCTTTTTGACCGTTTCGCACCTCAATCAAAACTTGTTTAGGATGAGCCACCATAATATCCGAAACGCTAACGACCATTTTGTAACTTTGAATGTTTTTAACAATCCATAATTCTCTATTTCGCTCAAATTCAGCTACGTCAAATTGATTTGTATTAAAGTTAGAAATTCTCGTATTTTGATTTCCCCTTATATCTGAATTTGCTTCTTGCCTTACATTTGAACAACACAACAAAAGCGTAAAAACAATTAATCCTAAAGTTAAAAGGCAAATTTGTTTTAGAGTTCTCATAACCGGTTATTTTACGCTTTCTTAAATTCTTCCCAATCCAATTCCAAATCTTTGACAATTCCGCGAATCGTGCCGCCTTTCAAATCTTTGCTGCCCCAATCCGGCACCGGCACGGGAACGACTGTTTTCGCTTTCGGGTTATACCAATTGCGATGCGAACCTTTTCTTTTATTTGAAAGTTCGATGCAGCCGAGTTCTTTCAATTTTTTCGTAACTTCCCGATATTTCATGCCGCTTTTAATTGAATAATCGTATCGGTCAAAAACGGCGCATTTTTATTCATCGGCTGTAAAACTTCGGGCAAAGGCAAATTCATTTCCTCATAACCTTCAATTAAACATTCGAGCGCGTCCGTCACATTCGGCACAATTTCATCAATCGTGTCGGCTTCCGTAATCAATCCGCGCAAAATCGGACAAGTTATCGTCCAACCGCCTTCCGGCTGCGGCTCTAAAACAAGCGGCAATCGGTAGATGTTTTGTGTAATTGTTTCATTCATAAATTTCAAGATTATATCACTTTCGTTGCTGTTCTAAAACAAAATGAGTGAATGTTCATTCATTTTTACAATATACAATAAAACAATTGCATTTGCTAACTTTTTCGTTCAGTTTACAAATAAATTTTAAGTTTCGCGCTCCAGTTTAAATTCATCCGGTCGGCAGACGACAATCGGAACTTTTTCGATGGCGACGTTGCTCGAATCCAAGCCGTAAGCCTCGTCTTCGTTGAGCGAAAACCAGCGGCGCAGAAAATAATAGGAACGCATCACGAAATTATCACGGAAACCGAGTTCGTTCTCGTGACTGAGGAAAGAACTGAGCAGAACAAAGCGAATATCACCGGGAATATCGTGTTTGATAAGCGCGGGATGCCGACTCGCGGTGGCAACGTCGCCTGTTTTTTCGAGTTGTTCGAGCGCGTGGCGGAAAAAATAATTAATGCGCGTTTCGATGCGGAAACCGAAGGTAAATGTAATGAAATAAACGTCTTCTTTCGCCAGAGTTTGAATTTTATATTTCGTCGTGAACGGCTGATTGTCGGTTTCGACGTGAAGAAACCAGTAAACGTCGGCGCGTTTCGGGGTGCGTTCCAAAATCGAGCGCATCGTTTCTTCTTCGAGTTTTTTCGGTGTGCGCGAAGCCGTCAGATAGACGAGATGCGTCGCATATTGCGGCAGCGTCTGATCGTTGCTGAGGTCTTTGAGCGTCGCGTAAAACTCGTCGGTATCTTCCATTTTGGTCAGCTTGCGGCGCAGTTTTCTGCCTTTGTTCCACGTCCACATAATCGTGAAAAGAATCACGCCGACAGCGAGCGAAACCCAGCCGCCGTCACGAATTTTTTCAATATTAGCGGTCAAAAATGAAAGCTCGACGGTCAAAAACAAGAGCGTAATCAGCCCGACGAAAATCAGCGGGACGCGTTTGGAATGCAGATAAATTCCGATCAAAACCGTCGTCATCAGCATCGTCAGCGTGACCGAAAGCCCGTAGGCGGCTTCCATAAAATGCGATTCGCGGAAATATAAAACGATGGAAATACAGCCCGCCATCAGCAGCCAGTTGACCTGCGGAATATAAAGCTGACCTTTGAAATCGGTCGGGTAAATAATCTGCTGACGCGACCAGAAATTCAGTCTGATAGCTTCGCCGATGAGCGTAAAACTGCCGGAAATCAAAGCCTGCGAAGCGATAATCGCGGCGAGCGTTGCAATCGCAATTCCGATGGGCAGAATCACCGGCGGCACAATCGAATAAAACGGTGTCGCGCCATCGAGCGTTTCGCCGCTGTGCCGCAAAAGCCAGGCAGCTTGTCCGGCGTAACTTAAAATCAGACAAATCTTGACGTAAATCCAGCTAAACCGAATGTTCGCGCGTCCGCAGTGTCCCATATCCGAATACAGTGCTTCCGCGCCGGTCGTGCAGAGAAAAACCGCGCCGAGAATCCAGAAACCCTGCGGATATTCGACGAGCATTTGATAAGCGTAATAGGGATTTAAAGCACGAAAAACCGAGAAATCCGAACCGATTGAGAGCAAACCCATGACGGCGATGAACGTGAACCAGAGGAACATTACCGGACCGAAAAATTTGCCGATAAGCTGTGTGCCGAATTGCTGCGCGATAAATAAAATTACCAAAATCGCAATCACAATCGGAATCGTCGGAATATCCGGCGAGTAAATTCGCAAGCCTTCAATCGCCGATGAAACCGAGATCGGCGGCGTGATAATACCGTCGGCAAGCAGAAACGAACCGCCGATAATCGCCGGGTATAAAAGCCATTTCCCGGCATAGCGTTTGACGAACGCGTAGAGCGAAAAAATGCCGCCTTCGCCATTGTTATCGGCGCGAAGTGCGATAATGACGTATTTCAGAGTCGTCTGAAACGTCAGCGTCCAAAAAACCGCCGACAGTCCGCCGAATGCAAGACGCGGATCAATCGCGCGAGTTCCGACAATCGCCGAAAAAACATACAAAGGCGATGTCCCGATGTCGCCGAAAACAATGCCGAGCGCGATCATCATTCCGGCAAAAGTGATTTTATCAATATTGTGCGAGTGCGCGTCTGCGTGTTTCATTTTTGACTGTTGAAAACCGAATTTATTTCTTTACTTTGTTTGAAATAATACATTCATTCAGATTTTTTTGCGATTTGATAGAAGAACCAATCACTTTGTCTTTTAAACGAGGTGCAAAATTTTCGGTCATTCTCATCTTCGTAAAATTCGTATTCGAGATTGTCAAATTCATCCGATTTTTCCTTTTCATCATCGGTTATCGGCAGAGGTTTATCGAATTCCCGGATTTCGGGAGCTTCGTAATGTCCACCGTCAATTCTTCGCTGAAATTGATCAATTTCGACACCTTTCGCTTTGCACAGTGCGATTATAAAATCGTGAGATTCATCGTCTAACCGTTCTATTCGTTTTCTTTCTTCAATGTGTTGCCTGATCTCTTTTTCATCAACAATTTTCGGCGGCGACTTTACTTTTTGCGGCTCAACGGCGGGAACTTTTGATGCTGCGGCAGGTTCTTCGTTCATTGATTTACCCAGACGATATGCCACATATAAAGACAAAGGCAACCCGAACAAAATCAGCCAACCCGGAACAACATCATCACCATTCAACCAACCGGAAGCCGCCGCCAACAAAAAAAAGACAACCAAGGAAACTACCATAAAAGCGAGCAATTTCAACACTTACCAACTCCGCAATTAACCGTTTTAACCGCCAGAATATCACACAAAATTTCCGGTTCAATCGCCACCAAAAATCCGCGCTTGCCGCCGTTGATGTAGATTTTTTCGAGATCGAAAATCGAACTTTCTACATAAACCGGCATTTTCGTTTTCACGCCGAACGGCGAAGTTCCGCCGACGAGATAACCCGTCAGTTTCTGCGCTTTGTCAGGCGACGCGGGCGCAACCGTTTTGACATTTAAAAACCGCGCCAGATTTTTTGTCGAAACCTGAAAATCGCCGTGCATCAACACGATCAAAGGCTTTTTCTCGTTCGTCTCGAAAATCAGAGTTTTTATTACGCAATGTTCGTCAACGCCCAAAACTTGCGCCGAATGCGAAGTTCCGCCTTTTTCGACGTAATCAAAAACGTGCGGCTCAAATTCAACTTTTTTCTCGCGCAAAACGCGGATCGCAGGCGTGATCGGGTAATTCATTTCAACTTAATTTCAAAAAATCCCTGTGAACGGAAAAAGCAAGCGTCGAATTCCGCGAAAAAATTGATTTGTCCCAAAATCAATCGCACATCATCGGATTTCGTCCAAGCAAAAACCATATTTAACGGCTTGAAATCAGCAATGCGAGTTTCCAAAACTAATCCTCGCGCTTCGTAATTGGCAACGTTGCCGCTTAAATTCGGCAGACGCATCTGATCTTCCCAAACCGCTCCGAGTTCCACACCCAAACTGTATGGCAATAAATTAACCGTCGAGCCGGTATCAAGCAAAGCCGATGATTCGACCAAACGATTTTCGCGTTTCAAAGTTACAGACAACAACGGCAAAAAGTCCGATTGAAGCGATGTATTGCCTGAGTTTTGGTAGTCAAATCTTTTCGAGTTTTGCATTTTCCTCTTCCAAAAGTTTCATCATCGCATCGCCCGCTTCAAAGGAGTTGTAAACCGAATGAACCGCATACTTCGTATTGCCTTTAAGCAAATTTGTCTCCGATTCATCGCTGTTCGTTTGCCGGTTTTCGGAAATCTCGATTTCCTGCACATATTCCAAAACCTTCGCCTGCTTTTCCGGCGGCAAAACGTGGATTTTTTCGATCAATGTTTGTTCTAAATTCGGAATCATAATTTTTCACCTGTTTTTGCAGAAATTTGTGATTTTAATTCTTTTCCGCATTTCCAATTTCACTTTTCAGAATTTGATGTTTGAACTGCAATTTTATTTGAAACAGTCTTTAAATTCGCCGCATTTTCAGTTGCTATTTTCTTTTTTTCTAAAGGAAGATTTTTAATTTCTTCCATTCTTAAATTCTCGAACACTTTAAAGACGATTTTTGACGAATTAATACCTTCCTTAATTTTTTTCTTTTTCTCATCAGTCGCATCATTACATAAGCCGACATCAGCAATTTTATATTTAAATTCAGTGTCCGGGTAAGTTATGCCGCAAACACCGTCAGCAAATTCGAGTAAAACTCCATTTGGTTGTGGAATTGTTTTTCGCAAAATTGTTTCGTCGAATTTACGACTTTCTTCCTGCGAAGTATCTTCATTAAACGCTATAACAATTCTTTCGTTTAATTCTGAACCAATCGGACGCATTTCATCCGCGCCAGTTTTTTTGTAATTTGCAATGTGCGTCGCTTCTAAAATCCTTAAAGAAGCAACTGAAAAGACCGGCAACAAAAGGCAACTTAACAAAAGCGCAAATCCGTAAACCTTATGATCTTTACTAATAAAACAAACTATCGCCGCAATCAGCAAAATTAGCCATAACGGAACTCCAAAAATAATAAAAATGATGAAAAAGGAAATCGAAGCTACATATCCGCTTGTATCTTGCGCGACCCAAAAAGCAGCAAGAAAACCAACGACCAAACAACCAGTTATCGCCGCCGAAAATATCAATTTATTGTTATGTTCAATAATTTTGTCACTCATTATTTAATCATTATATCGAAAGCACGAAATTAAATGATCGTTGACCATTCCCGTCGCCTGCATAAACGCATACATAATCGTTGAGCCGACAAAACCAAAGCAACACTATTTAATTAAAGCACACAGCACATTTTTAATTTTTGAATGCGCTCACAAATTTACAGTAAATCTAATATGAATTTCAACAGGAAAAAAGGTCAGCATTTCAATTTATGAAACGCCGACCTTTTGTTTGAAAAATTAATGTTTATAGAACTAACCGCCGAAGTTCATTCCGCCGGGTGCGACAGGCGCAGGTTCGGGAATTTCTTTGGCTTTGTCGGGGTTGATTGCCGTCAGTTTTTCCTTAGCATCGCGGGCGGTTTGCGAGAGCGTGATGGCTTTGCCGTCAGCGTCTTTGGCTTCGGCGGCGGTTTTGGCGATGTTGAAATAAAGGTTTGCCGCGTCGTCTTTTTTGCCCTGTTTTTCGTAGATTCCGGCGAGGTCGAAATTGATCGTGTCTTTGGCGATAATCGGGTTGTCCATCGCGGCTAGTTCCTGATAAAGCGCGGCGGCTTCATCTAATTTGCCGTCGGCGGATTTTGTTTGTGCGAGCGCAAATTTCGACATTTTACCGACTTCATCGCCCGATTTTGAAAGACTTTCCAAATCGGTAATCGCCTGCGGACGGTCGAGAGTCAGACGATTAACGGCAGCGAAGTATTTAGCTTTTGCACCGACTGCGCCGCCGAATTGATCGGCGACCGTTTGAAATTCGGCGACCGAGGCTTCGGCGCGTTCTTTTTCGGTTTTGAAGGTTTTTTCGGTCGAACCCGCAGGCTGCGGCTGATCCGTCACCTGACGTTGCGAAGTTTCAATCGCCTTGCCGAGCGCGGTTTGCGCCGTCGCGTTTGCACGGCGGTTGTATGTATAAATAATGCCGATCAGCACGGCAAGCGCGGCGAGTGCCGCAAGCGCATACAAAAGGGTTTTGCCTTTGCCTTCGACGATCTTACTGCTTTCTTCGATGCGCTTGTTCATCGTGCTTTGAAAAGCGTCCTGGTATGAAACACGTTCCGTTGTCTGATCCGCCGCAATCACGGGTTGTTCGATGATTCTTCTTTTTCTTGCCATTATCTTAAAAAAATTGCAATTATTTTTTGCTCAGTCGTTATATAATTGTCTGAATGTGGATTTTCCCAAACTAGTTAATTTATCGCAAAGCGGCGATGAGAGCAAGCGGGAAGCAATGAATAACGGACAAATGATAATGGACGATCAAAGCATTGAAACATTACGCGAAATTATTTCAGAAAATATTTTTAATTTTTCGGGAACAAATTGCGAGATGCGGTGTCTAATTAAACAGTCCGGCGAAAAAGCGGACAAACGGTTTGAAATCTCTTCGGTTGGAGAAGGAAAAAGGTCGAACGATGTTCTTCAGTAAGTCAATCAGCATTGACGAAGAAGATTTGGGGCAGGTCGCGCTGGCGGCTCGCGCCGATTTCGTCCGCGTCCGTTCGATTGAAGAAGAATTCATTGACAAATTAAAAGCGGGCGATGCCGACGCTTTCGATGTCTTGGTTAATCGTTATTCGGCGGATGTTTACGGTCTGCTTTATCGTTTGACCGACGGCGCGGAAGAGGCGGGAGATTTGACGCAGGAAACTTTTTTAAGTGTGCTCAAAGCGATTAAAAAGTTTCGCGGCGAAGCTGATTTGAAAACGTGGCTGTTTCGGATTGCGATCAACGAATCGCGCAACCGTTTTCGCTGGTGGAAACGCCGTCAGCGTCAAAACACGGTGTCGCTCGATGCTCCGATTGGTGAATCGGAAACGGCATTCGGCGAAACGCTCGCCGGAAATTCGGTCAACCCGGAAGATAACGCTCTGCGGCTCGAACGTGAAAAACGTCTGCGAAAAGCTCTGCTTGATCTGCCGGATATTTACCGCGAAGCGATTGTGCTGTGCGACATCGAAGGCTTTGCCTACGAAGAAATCGCCGTCGCGCTCGAACTAAACATCGGCACGGTCAAATCCCGAATCGCTCGCGGACGCGACGAATTGCGGAAAAGGCTGTCGGATATTTGAAAGGGATTTCAGATTCAAGATTTCAGATTCAAGATTTCAGATTGCGGTTTTAATCTTGAATCTTGAATTTGAAATCTTGAATCCTGAATTCTAAAAAGTGGCGGATAATTGACTCGCCCCGGTTTTATTTTGAACAAAAAAATCGGTGCCAAACGAAAGGTCAAAAGGGAACGGAAAGCCGCGTTTGCAAAGGTTTGAAAAGTTTTTCGGCGTTTATTTGAAAATGACCAACAACAACCGATAAGGTCGAAAAAACTATCGAATTAAACAAACAAAGCGACCGTTGTTTTTCAAAAAGGAAAACAGCCGGGGTCAGTCAGTTATTCGCCGAAAAGATTTAATATTAAAGATTAAAACCTTAAATTTTGAATTTTGAATCTTGAAGTTAAAAGATGAATTGCGAGGATTTACAACTTAATTTACCGCTGTATACGGACGATATTTTGTCCGCCGGTGAACTGCGCGTTTTGGACGGGCATCTGGCGCAGTGTCCTTTGTGCCGGCAAAAGTTGGACGATTTTCACGCGATGCGGAACGATCTGCGCGGTTTGGCGCGTCCGGCGATGACGCAGAACTTGATGTTTTCGATTAGAAATGCGGTCGCGGCGGAACTCGCGCCGGTTTCTTCGCGTGACTTTAAATTGGAAACTTTTGCTTCGGATGACAGTTTTAATAATTGGTGGAAACGCAATTTTATGCCGTCTATGGTTGGCGCGGCGGCTTCGCTGATCGTCGGTATATTTTTGCTGTCGGCGATGATTTCGGCAACCCGCGAAGATCAAAATCAATTGCTCGCCAAAAATTCGCGTCCAAGTCCGGCGATTCTGCTGCCGAACGGCAATTTCGGCGGCGAAACTGATTTGATCGCTTCTGAATACGCGCACACGCGCCTTTCGGTGGCGGGCGAATCGCCGAGCGTCAACCCGAACGGCGCACTCGTGGCGATGACCAAATCTTTCGTGCGCGGTAAATTAAAAGACGACGAAGTAACGGTCGTCGCCGACATTTTAGGCAGCGGTCTGGCGCAGATTTCCGAAGTCGTCGAACCGTCGCGCGACCGCCAAGCCGTCGCCGAACTGCAAAATGCTCTCCAAACCAATCCCGAATACGCGCCGCCGTTCGTTCCCGCCCAAATGGACGGACGTTCGGACACCGTGCGCGTGGTTTTCAAAATTCAGACTGTCAATGTCAGTATGAATGTAAAAAAACGAGTTAAATTATAATTTTTAACTGTCTGTAAGGTGAAAGATGTTCAAATTTATCCTCATTTCCTTCTTTTTGATTTCGTCAGCGGCAATGACAAATGGACAATCAACGCCAATAACTCAAACTGCTCCCAACAACACGGATAAAATCAATATAACTGTTCAGATAAACGAAAGCCCTTATCCGACAATTGCCAAAGTTGGAGATTTTATCTGGCAGCACTGGACGGAACGGACAAAATGTTACGCAGAAATGACGCTTTACAGCAAAGAAGGCGATCCGGGTAAATGGTTTATTAGAATTGAACCTGATGAAAAAGGTCTTTGGCGCGTGGCGATGCGGATTGATCGAAAACTGCACGACCGAAGGCATATCGGCGATTCCAACAGAACGGGCGAAACAATTTATCAGACATACAATTATGAAGCCTATACAGTTGAGCGAATCAAACTTTTGACAGGCAAAACCAATCCAAAACTAAACAGACAAATCGGTGATCCTCAATTGAGATTCAAAGATAAAAACGGAAAAGTCATTTATGATTGGTAAACATTTTTAACTCGCTGATTAATTTGCAGAAATTTCTAATTCATCATTTCTAATTCATCATTATTTTCCCTTCGCTCCGATATTTGAGATAATTCAAATTAATATGAGCGAACAAAAAACTTTTCAGGATACATTTCAGGATTTTGTTAAAAAATTCGAGCAGAATACACATAATTTTCTCGAAGGTGTAGCTGATACTTTTGTCGGTAAAGCCGACACTCTGCGCGACGGGACGGAACTCGATCCGGTTGTGCTGCCGCGCGATTTGGCGGCGCACGCGCACGCGCAGACCGAATGGTGGTATTACACCGGACACGGCACGACCGATTCGGGCAAAGAGTTCGGGTTTGAACTCGTGTTTTTCAAACGCCGCACCGATCTGGATAAATTTTCACTCGTGCCTTTGCGTCTGCTCGGCAATCCGATTTATTTCGCACATTTCGCGCTGACTGATGCCAACGACAAAAAATTTCGTTACGCGCACCGCAAATCGTCGAATGGCTGGTTCGATTATCCGGCTTCGGCGAGCGAAACGCATTTTCATCTGCGCCTCGGCGATTGGTCTCTGCGCGAATCTCACGGCACACATATTTTGCGGGCGACGGCGAACGATGTCGTTTTTGAAGCCAATCTGAAACCGATAAAAAACGCCGTCTTAAACGGCAAAGGCAAAGACGGCGTATCATTTAAAGACGAAGGCGAAGCGTCGAGATATTTTTCCTATACGCGAATGGAGATGGAAGGCGATTTAATTTTGAACGGCGAAACCGCTCATTTTAACGGTTCGGCGTGGATGGACAGGGAATTCGGAACGTGGACACCGACCAATCGTCAGAAAGGCTGGGACTGGTTTTCGATTCAACTGGAAAATAACTGCGAACTGATGTGTTACCAACTGCGCGACGATCAAAATAACGTCTCGCCTTTTTCGAGCGGCACATTCGTTAATGAAAACGGCGAATACACGCCGCTGTCGCACGAAGATTTTACGATTACGCCGACCGGATTCTGGAAATCGCCGCGCACAAAAGCGACTTATCCGAGCGGCTGGAAAGTTAAATCGGAAAAATACGCGCTCGATTTAACGGTTACGCCCGTGATGGAAGATCAGGAACTCGACACGCGCGGCACGACGATGATTGTCTATTGGGAAGGCGCGGCGGAAGTTTCGGGCAAAGCGGGCGAAAGCGACATTAAAGGTCGCGCCTACGTCGAACTCGTGGGTTACGACCGCTCGCACGATCAGCCGAACTTAGCTTATTTTCTGATGGGAAATCATTTCGAATTTCCGTCGAGATCGTTCTTCTCGTGAAAGTTTTGAGCAAAGTCGAAACGCTGTCGAGTCTGCAAAAAGTTATCTTCGGGGTTGTAAATGGTTCTTTGTGAGAAAGCTGAAAATAGGCGTTTGACAAGAAAAATCGAACTATTTTGCAGAGTAACTCGAAGTTATGAAAATATAGTAGACAGAGCATTGGAAACTTGTTAATATCTTCCTGATTTTTCTATTAAAATCACAATAAAAAAGGAGAAAAAATGAAAAAAATAATCATTGGTTTAGTCTTAGGTTTAATGCTTGCCTTCACCGCGTTCGGAACTCCGGCAATGCCGCAGGACGAGATGAAAAAACAGGATGAGATGTCGAGTCAGCCTAAAATGATGAAAAAACATCACATGCGTCATCACAAAATGATGAAAAAACATCATCGCCGTCATCACAAAATGATGAAGCATATGATGAAATAAAATTAAAAAAAGCCCGTTGAATTCAGCGGGCTTTTTTATTAGCAGTTAATACTTCGACAAATTACTTTTTATCAATTTCCGCTTTCAGTTTTGCCGCCAAAGTTTTATCGATGCCGAGCAGAGCAGTATATTGTTCGGTTGCGCCGGCTTTGTTTTTGTTGAAATTATAGACAATTCCCAAGTTAAATCTCGCTTTTGAAAAATTCGGGCTGATTTCGAGACATTTTTTATAAGCCTCGATTGCTTTGCCGATTTGATTGTCTTCGTAATAAGCGTTGCCGAGCAGATAAAAACCGTCGGAATAATCGGGGTTGTTCTGCGTGAAAACTTCGAGACCCGTCACCGCTTTGTCATAATTTTTAACGGCATCGGCGGATTTGCCGAGCGCAGCGTTGGCGCGGGCAAGATAAAAATAAGTTTCGCCGTCGTTCGGTGTCAGATTCAGAGCTTTGTTGCAGGCATTAACCGCCAGTTGATAATGTGTCGTATCGTTGTAGGCGCGGCACAAATTGGTGAATCCGAGACTTTGCTGCGGCAAAAAGCGGACGGCGGCAAGCGCGGCTTGGACGGCATTGTCCGGTTGATTGGCGAGACTGTAATACCAGCTTAAATCCGTGTAAAAGTTACCGTCGTTCGGATATTTAATCAAACCTTTTTTGGAAATTTCGATGGCATCCTGAAAGAGACTCTGCTGACGATAAATGTCCGCCATTGTTCGGTAAACCGTGTATTGGTCAGGTTTGGAGATGAGCGATTGCCGATAAAATTCGAGTGCTTCGACAAATTTTTTCTGCTTTTGAAGCGAATCACCGACCAGAAAAAACGCTTCGCCAAGATATTTTGTCCCTTTTTTAATCGCCGACTGTGCGGCAACTCCCTGTTCCTGCGTTTTGCCGAGATTCAAATCGCTCTGCGCGATAAAATATTCCAAATCTCCGTTGTTCGGCTGAAATTTAACGGCTTGCGTATAAGCGTCGAGTGCGCTCTGAAAATCGTTTTTGGCAAAGCTGATGTCGCCTTTTATCAGCGTCAGATTCGGCTCATTGGGAACTAACTGTAAACCTTTTTTGATGTCTTCGAGCGAAGCATCGAAATTTTTCTGCTGGAAATATATATTTGCCCGCAAACGGTAAATTTCAAAAGGTTTATTGAAATTTTGTTCGGCGGCTTTGTTTAATTCCTCAAGCGCACTATCAAATTCGGTGAGATTATAATGCGAAAAGCCTTTCCAGAAATGCGCGGATGGAGAAACCGGCACAATGACGATTGACTGCGCGTATTTATCAATCGCCAATTTGAAATCTTTGGCGCGAAAAGCCTGATCGCCCTGCTGTTCGAGGGCTTTTGCCGCTTTTATCTGCTTTTTATTCTGCGCGAAACCGGTTGAAACGGCTGTTAATAATAAACAAAAAGTCAAGAAAACGGGTAAATACTTTTTCATCATAACTGAACCTCTGTTACTGCAAAATCGTCGGTTTAACGGTCGGTTTGACCGGCGGTTTGACCGGCGGTTTGATTGGAGCCTGAGTCGGCGGCGGCTTGACCGTCGGCGGTTTAACGACCGGAGTCGGCTTCGGCGTATCGTTGACGATCTGCGGAGTCGGAGTCGGAGTTTTAGGCTTCACGACGACGGAATTTTTCCCGTCGCTGTTGGAATTCTCCGCATTTTCGGAATTAGTATTATTTGAATTAGCGTTTGAATTTGCATTGGTATTGACCACCGCATTCAGATTCGTTTCCGGCGTATTTTCTGCCGTCGGAGTCGGAATCGGTGTCAGCGTCGCCGTCGGCAGCGGAGTCGGAGTCGGAGTTTCGACGACCGCGAGATTGTTTTTATAATACCACCAACCGCCGCCCGCGCCGCCGATCAAAACCAGCAGCAATGCGCCGAGACCGACGATCACGCCCAATATTTTGCCTGTCGAACCTTTTTTTACCGGCACGACCGGCTTGACCGGCGGCAATACAACCTCTTGTTTTTCTTCGGTTTCGTTAGCGGAAAAATCTTGTTCGCCGGAAAAATTGCGGGTTGCCGAAAAATCTTCAAAATTTTCTTCGTTTCCGCGAGCCGTTGCCGCATCGGTGTAAAAACCGGAATCTTCCGCCGCCTTTTGTGATTCGTTTTCCAATCGGAAAAGCGGCACGGTCGCATTCGGCGCAAAGTTTTGGTCATTTTCCGCAAGTCTGAAATTATTTGTTTCCGCAAAATTTTCGGTCTGCGTAAAATTTTCAGCCGCTTTCGCCTCTTCAACCGGCGCAACGAACGAAGGCATCTGCGGAATTGCCGAGGCGACATCTCCGGCGAGAAAAACTTCGGTTTTGACATCCGATTGTCTGGCATCCGCGTCCGGCGAATGTGAATCGCCGGTCTGCAAAACCGGCGGCGAATCCATTTTCAGAGTCGCATCGAAATTCGGTTCGGGCGCGGCGGTTTTCGGACTTAAACTGTTGAAATCGCCGGTGTTCTGCGCGGTCGGTTCGATATTTTGCGGCTGAGAATTATTTTCAGCCGGCGCATAATTCAAAACTTCGGTTTGTTGCGGCGGCGGCACGGTTTGAGCGGCTTGCACATCCTGCAAATTAAACGCCATCGTCTGCGCCGCCATCGAGTTTTGCATCTGCGCGTAAGCGTCGCGCAGTATTTTCTGCATTTCCCGCGCCGTCGAATAACGCTTTTCCTGACTAACTTCCATTCCTTTGATGATGACATCGGAGACGGCTTTTGAAACTTCCGGGTTGAGTTCGCTGATCGGTGTGATCGGATCGGGCAGATCGTTGAGCATCGAATCGGCGCGGCTGAGTGCGTCCGCCGGAATGACATTAGTCAGCAATTGATAGATCGTCGCCGAAAGCGAATACAGATCGCTGCGCGGATTTGTTCCCGTGCCGCGAATCTGTTCCATCGGCGCGTAATGCGGCGTATAGCCGACGATACTGCTGCCGGTCGTGCTGCTTCTGCCGGAAACCCCGGCTTTGGTTTCGCCGACGTTGTTTTTGGAGAGTCCGAAATCGAGCAGAATAATGTGATTTTCGTCGGTTAATTTTAAATTCTGCGGTTTGATGTCGCGGTGAATAATCGGCGGTTCGTGCGAATGCAGATAACCGAGCGCATCGAGCAATTGGTCAGCCCAAAATAAAACCCAGCTAAACGGGAAAGGTTTATTTGCCGCTTCGAGCCGTTTCGACAAATCTTCGCCCGAAATATGTTCCATCACCAGATACTGTTCGCCGCCTTCGGTAAAGTGATCGGAAACTTTCGGCAAAACCGGGTGACGCAGACGCGCCAGTGTTTTGGCTTCGCGTTCAAAGGCGTTGCCGAGCATTTCGTCGTCGGCGAAAAACGTCCGTTTGAGCGCGACTGCGCTGCCCAAACGCTGGTCAACGGCTAAATAAACGTCGCCCATCCCGCCTTTACCGATTAGATGGACGACCAAATATCGGTTTTGTAATAAAGTATTCGGGGCTAAAGTTTTCATTGATGCTTCCTGCTAAATTTTGATTCCGGCGAATATTTGATTATATCAAAAAGATTTTGCTACAAATAACCGTAAACGGCAAAGTGCTATGACAATTTCAAGCCGCAAAACGCTTAATGCTTTTCAGAATAAAATCGCCGCCGTTCCGGTTGATTCTATTAAATGTTGATTGACGATTCATTTTCAAACATTAAATTTATCGGCTGACCAAAAGTTTTTCCGCCGACAGCATCGCGGGTTGTCCTTCGTGCTGCCAACAGCGTTTGCCTGCGCCTTTGACGCGGCGCGAACACGGTGTGCCTTTTTTGGTCGCCGCGCCGCAGAAATAAGTCGGTTCAACGTCGCCGTTCGCCTGAATATCAGGCGATTTTAAAATCGGTTTTGACGGAACAGTCGTCGTTTCGATTGATGTTTTCGACATCAATGCTGCCGGCGGCAAGTTTTTATTGACGTTTGCGTTCGTCGAAAGGTTGGACGGATTCGCGGCGGCTTTTTGAATTTCGGGTTCTTTTCGTTCGGTTGAAATTATCGTTGACGTTCTGACTTCGACAGGTTTTTCGCCCTTCGTCAGAAAACTGCCCGCGCCGAATATCCCGAATACGAGCAGCACCGCCGCGCCGACTTTCGGCAGCAATTCGCTCCCTTTAAATTCAATTTCACAAACCTCGCAAAATTTCCGGCTCGTCAGCAAATTCCAGTCAACTCTATCAATTTTGACTCCGCAATTGCAGCAATAATTTGGCTTATAAGACATTTTAATCTCTCCCGGCAGATCGGCGGGGCGACAATCCGTTGAAATTTGACGAAATAATTTTTAGTTTCTAAAAGGTTGCTGACCATTATAAACCAAAACTTGTTGATTTGTGAATAGTTTCTGCAAACCGAAGCTGTCGTGCAACCGCATTTCACGAATGCGCGTCTATTTGATTACAATCTTTTTTATGCGCTACGCCAAATTTTTATTCATCGTCATCATTTTGCTCTCCGGTTTTTTCAAAGTTTCGGCACAGGATGACGACGTTATTAAGGTTGATTCTTCAATCGTCCATCTCAACGTCGGCGTAGTTGATGCCAAAGGGCGACCGATCACCGAACTGACCAGAGACAATTTCACGATTTACGAAAACGGGGTCAAGCAAAATATCGTCAGTTTCGAGCCGGTCATCAAACCGTTCAGCGTCGTGATGATTCTCGATATGAGCGGTTCGACGCTCGGTTTTCGGCAGACGATTCAGCAGTCGGCGTTTCGATTTGTTGATGCGCTGCTGCCGTCGGATCGCGTTGCCGTCATCGAATTTTACGATAAAGTCAATCTTCGCAACGATTTCACGACCGACCGGCGCGTTATCGGCAATTCGATTGCAGTCGCCAACGGACGCGG
Source organism: Pyrinomonadaceae bacterium (assembly GCA_965247235.1). GTDB lineage: Bacteria > Acidobacteriota > Blastocatellia > Pyrinomonadales > Pyrinomonadaceae. Next base: position 2,105,727 of record OZ252004.1, on the reverse strand, counting down.
CAAAACGCAGCTTTACAAAGCTCTCGATTTCGCGCTCGACAAACTTTCCAAAGAAGGCAACCGCCGCAAAGCCGTGATCGTTTTGACCGACGGCATTGACACCGCCGTCCGCGATCAGGATCGCAGTTTGCTCGAAAACGTCAAAGACGACCAAATCGCCGACACCATCAAACCGGAAACTAACCGTATTTTAACATCGGTTCTGGATAAATCGGACAAAATCGGCGTGACGATTTATCCGCTCGCACTGCCGACCGGCGACCCGACAAAACTCGCCGACCCGACACCGCGCCAGATTGCGATGTTCAAAGCCGCCCGCGCCCGCCTCGAACTCGTCGCCCTACGCACCGGCGGCACACTCAGCACGATCAACCGTCTCGAAGAAATGGGCAGACTATACGCCGAAGTCGCCGCCGATCTGCGAACTTTATACACCATCGAATATCAGCCCGCCGACACCAAACGCGACGGCAAATGGCGCGAAATTAAAATAGAAACCAGCGACGGGAATTTGATTTCACGCACGAGACAAGGCTATTTCGCTAAATAGTCGAGCGGGAGTTTTCAGATAATTGCAGGAAGTTGCAGGAAGTTTTAGATAGTCGGGAAGATGAGACTTTTGATTGTTGAAAACCTTTTTATTTGCTTAGTATTGTCGGCAAACTTGACACCAATGTTCAATGTTTGTAGTCTATTTATTCGCTTTACGCACCCGTAGCTCAGCTGGATAGAGTACTTGACTACGAATCAAGGGGTCGCATGTTCGAATCATGCCGGGTGCATTCAAATTTCCAAAATGTTAAATTGAGAAAGGCTGCTTTTGCAGTCTTTTTTGTTTTGTGCGCTAATTGAATTTATGGATTCAAGTCAGGTTTTAAAGGCGGTGCAGAACGAAAAAGCCGCGTCGAAACAGGGAATTTTGCAGAAACTTTTCGCCGTCTGGTTTGATGCTTTCGTTTATAATCAGATTTGGGAAGATTCGCGCGTTGATGTTGAAGCTCTGCAATTGGACGAAGATTCGCGGGTGCTGACGATTTCTTCGGGCGGCTGCAATGCGCTTAATTATCTGCTCGAAAACCCGCAGAGCGTGACGGCGGTTGATTTAAATCGTCAGCATATTTATTTGCTCGATCTGAAAATTGCCGCACTCAAATTTTTGCCGGGTTACGAAGATTTTTTCCGGTTTTTCGGCTGCGGCGCAGATGCCGGGAATATTGAAAATTACGAAAATTTAATCGCTCCGAAACTGGAAGCTCAAACGCGTAAATTTTGGGAGTCAAATTCATTTTTCGGCAGTTTGAGAAACCGCCGCCGGATCGAATTTTTCAAGATAGACGGGCTTTACAATCATTCACGCAACGCGCTTTTTCTGCGGTTTTTTCATAAATTCGCGCATTTGCTCGGCTTTCGTCCCGAAAAAATACTAACGGCGCAAAATCCTGCCGAACAAATCGAATTTTACGAGCAGCACATCGCGCCTTTTTTCGATTCAAAAATCATCAAATTCATCGGTCGAATGCCGGTCACGATGTTCGGTTTGGGCATTCCTCCGCAGCAATATCAGGAACTGAAAAAAGATTTGCGCGGCGGCAAAACCGTGATAGACGTTTACCGCGAACGCGTCCGTAAACTGGCGGTTGATTTCCCGATTGACGAAAACTATTTCGCGTGGCAGGCGTTTGCGCGAAAATACGACACCGAAAAACGACGCGCCGTTCCCGGTTATCTAAAATCGGAAAACTATGACAAATTAAAGGCGAACGTCAACAAATTAAAGGCGAAAATCGGTTCGGTAACGGAAGAAATCAAAAATCAGCCGCCGCACACTTTTAATCGTTTCGTGCTGCTCGACGCGCAGGATTGGATGAACGCGGAAACACTCGCCGAACTCTGGCAGGCAATCGCCGAACGCGGCGCGGCAGATTCGAGAATCATTTTTCGCACGGCAGGCGCAAATTCGCCGCTCGAAACAAATTTGCCGCCGGGTTTACAGGCGCGTTTTAGTTATCAAAAAGAGATTTCCGAAAAATTATTCCAACAAGACCGCGCTTCAATTTACGGCGGATTCCATCTGTATATTTTGAATCGGGATTAAGATAAGAAGATAAATTTTGTTGATAATAATCAGGCAGGTCGGAACCATTTGCGGTAGCGAACGGGTTAACTGCAACAATCGGGCGGCTGAGATTAAAACCACCCGCTACCGCAAATGGTTCTGACTTTCTATAAAATAATTCAGTCCATCTGCTTTATGGAAAACAAACAAATAATCGAAAATTTTTACGACGGTTTCAAACGCGGTGATGCCGCAGCGATGGTCGCGTGTTATCACGACGAAATCGTGTTTTTCGATCCTGCGTTTCAAAATCTGCACGGCAACGACGCGAAAAATATGTGGCGAATGCTGATCGAACGCGGCGGCGGAAATATCAAAATCGAATATCGAAACGTCGCGGCGGACGGCGACAAAGGTTCGGCTGATTGGGCGGCAGATTATCTTTTCAGCAAAACAGGCAGAACCGTTCACAACGAAATCCGCGCCGAATTTGCATTTAAAGACGGCAAAATAATTCGTCACACGGACGATTTCGACATTTGGAAATGGTCGAAACAGGCGTTGGGTTTGCCCGGATTACTGCTCGGCTGGTCATCGCTGCTGCAAAACAAAATTCGCCGAAACGCGCTCGAATCACTGCGCGAATACAGTATAAAGCGGGTTTAGAGAAAGTTTTCAGGGAGTTTGCGGGAAGTTGCAGAGTTGCAGGATTATCAGGTCAGAACCGTCTGCGGCAGCGGACGGTTGAAGTTGAGCGTTTATAATGATAACAAACTTCTCGATACTTAAAGTTAAACCATCCGCTGCCGCAGATGGTTCTGACATTCCATGAGAAAACAAAACTCCGACAATGAGTTCGAGAAAATGGATCGAATGTATCGCCATCAGCGTTATTTTTATGACCTGACGCGCAAATATTATCTGCTCGGACGCGATAAATTGCTCGGTCAAATTGCAGTTGAAGCGGACGCGAATATTCTCGAAATCGGCTGCGGGACGGCGCGGAATCTGATCGTTTTGGCGCGAAAATATCCGTCGGCAAATTTCTTCGGACTGGACGCTTCGGGCGAAATGCTGAGAACGGCGCAAACAAAAATTGACGCTCAAAAACTCGATAACATCACGCTTGAAACTGCGCTTGCCGATGAATTTTCGTTTGAAAAAACATTCGATCTGCACGAAAAATTCGACGCGATTTTTTTCAGTTACGCCGTTTCGATTATTCCGACGTGGCGCAAATCGCTCGTCAACGCACTCGAAAATCTGAAAGCGGGCAAAAGCATTTTCATCGTTGATTTTTACGATCAAACCGAAATGCCCGCGTGGTTTCAAAAAATTTTGAAAGTCTGGCTCGAACAATTTCACGTCGCTTATCCGCGCGAACTGCTGCCGTTTCTCAAAGATTTGGAAAAACACGGCGCAGGCGTTTTGACCGTCAAACCGCTCTACAAACGATATGCACTAATTGCTGAATTCAAGAAAAAGTGAATCTTTATAGTGGTGAGTGGTGAGTGGTGAACGATGAGTGATAAGAAAGATTTAAGATTTATTACTCAACATTCACCATTTTCTTCACTCATCACTCACCACTATTTCCCCGATTTCTTTCTGTAAATTGGCGCGTTGGACGAGCAGACGCAGAAACAACGCTCTTTGCCGGAATAAAAGCCACGCCGATTTGATCCAAATGTTCAGATCAATCAGCATTTCCGACGAACGGAGCGCGATATAGCCGCACAGAATCGTCAGCGGAATCGCCGCGAGCGCGATTTGCCAACTGTAAAAATAGAACATTACGCCCGCAACTATTAACCACGTCAAAGGCATAAAGATCATCGAAGCGAGAATTTTCGAGGTCGAACCGGCGGCATCAACATCGTGCGTCGTGACGGTTTGACCCAGCAGATTCGAGAAAAAATAACCCGGCGAATGAATAATCGCGCCGACAATCGCCGGCGGCGCAAGCAGAACGAGCAGCAAAACGCGCAAAATCAGGTAACGAAAAACATACGCCGTCGGATGCTGAAGCACGGAAAGACTTTCGGCTGTGACACCGCTTTCGGCGAGTTGATTTTCGTAATTTTTAATTTTTTCGCCGAGCGCGTTCATTTTCTGCGGATCGTTTTTCTCCAGCAGACGATATTTCGCCGCCAGATTTTGCAGGCGTTCAAACGTCTGCGTGAGCGTGTCCTTGAAAATCAGATTTTCATAAACCGACGAAAACAACACTTCGGCTTTGAGAACTGCGTCGAGTTCGGTTTGATTTTCGAGATTGAGCGTCACGCGGCGCAAACCTTCGTCAATGCGGGCATTGAGCGCGTAAACGTCTTTACGCGGCGGTTCGCCGTTTTCATCGAGCGTAATCGGTTCGATCTCGATCAGTTCGCCGTAACGAATCAAAGCCTCGCTGCGAAACGAAGTCTTTGAAGTGTAATAAAGACCGACGGGAACTATTTGCAGAGTGAAGGAATTTCGGATTTCGGATTTCGGATTTTGGATTTCGGATTCAGGGTTTAAGATTTCAGATTTCAGATTCGAGATTTCCGACTCCCGACTCCCGACTTCCGACTTCCGTTCCCCAAAACTAATCGCGCCGAGAGCGATCCGCGCCGCGCCGGTTTTGAGCGGCAGCAGTTTGGTTTCGTTGTGCGAAATGCCTTCGGGAAAAATGGCGATGCAGCGTCCGAGCGCGAGCAGATCGTAGCAGTTTTGAAAGGTTTGCAGATTTTTCTGCATATCGCCGGTCGCGTCCACGCGGCGAAAGACGGGCAAAATTTCAAACGTCCGCAGCAGAAAACCGGCGACCGGAATATCGAAAAGCGTAGATTTGGCGAGAAACGACACGCGCCGCGCCAGCGACACAAAAACGAGCGCGGGATCAACCAAACCGTTCGGATGATTCAGCACGAAAATCAGCGCACCTTCGCGCGGCACGGTTTCGGCGTTGACGGCTTCGATACGCCGAAAAAACAGACGTAGCGCAACGCTGATAAGCGCGTGAATAAACTGCCGCGCGAGCGTTCCTTTGCCGAGAAAAATCATCTGCCACAAACGCAGAGTTTTGATCGTTTCGATTGATTTAATATGTTCGTTGTTTTTCAAAATAAATCGGGATTTTTAAGTGCCGGTGCCGCACGATTCTCAAATTTCTCCGGGTTGCCGTCACAATCAGGTTAGACTATTTATTATCGCCGGTAAAACAAAATTCGGGTTGCTGAAAGTAATTAAAACAAATTGCTTTGCGTTCATAAATCGTTTAATTGACACCATTGAAAAGTTTTTGGCGCAACTTTTTGCGCTTCTTCGCCGCTTAGAATTTCATCCCGTATTTTTATCAAGTCTGTCGGCGTGTCAACGTCAAACCATTCGGGAATTGCATTAAAAGAACGATTTAATGCCGCGATATTTCGCAGCAATTGCTTGTAAACCGCCGCCGAACTCCATTCGATATTTGCAAAAAGCAGCGGCGAAATTTCACGCAGACCGAGCAGATAAAAGCCGCCGTCGAGCGATTTACCGGCGACGATTGCGGATTGATTTTCCAAACAGTCGAACGCGCGTTCGACAAATTCGGCGGGAAAAGTCGGGCTGTCCGTGCCGATAATCAAAACTTTCGCATCCGAATCGGGCGCAAAAGCGAACTCGAAAGCATTAAACATTTTTTCGCCCAAATCCGCACCTGTTTGTTCGTGCAAAATTAAATTTTCGTTATCGAACCGCGCAAAATAATCGCGTTCGGCGGCGGGCGCAAAGGCGACGATTAAATTATCGCAGAGCGGTCGCGCTTTTCTAACTGCATCAAACAAAAACGCTTCGGCGAGCGATTCGCATTGCGCCGCCGACAAAAACGGTAGAAGCCGCGTTTTGACGTTTCCCGCACGCGGAACTTTTGCCATAATAATAATTACACGTTTCATCTTGGAAAGTTTACAGAAAGTTACAGGAAGTTGACAGATATTTTGCAGAAAGTTGCAGGAAGTTGACAGATAGTTTGCAGAAATTTGCAGGAATTCGGGAATGTTGAAAATAAATGTTCAACGCCAATTTACGAAAACTGTAAATTTCCTAAAAAATCTGCAACTATCTGTCAACTTCCTGTAAACTATCTGAAAACTTAAAAATTATGGCTTACGAAATAGATTTTGAAGGCGCAGTCAGGCAAAGATACGGCGCGGCATCGCAGGAAAAGGAAGAGGCATTGTGCTGTCCGGTCGAATACGATCCGCAGTTTTTGAAGATTTTGCCCGCTGAAATCATCGAACGCGATTACGGCTGCGGCGATCCGTCGAAGTTTGTCAAAACGGGCGACACGGTTCTCGATTTAGGTTCGGGCGGCGGCAAAATTTGTTACATCGCCGCGCAGATCGTCGGCGAAAACGGCAAAGTTATCGGCGTTGATACGAACACGGAAATGCTCGTGCTGGCGAATAAGTATCGCGGCGAAATGGCGGAAAAAATCGGTTACGCAAACACCGAATTTCGTTACGGCAAGATTCAGGATTTGAAACTGGATTTGAGTTTGGTTGATGAATTTTTACGGATGAATCCGATTAAAACTGCCGACGATTTTTTCGCTTATGAAAGTTTCGTGGCGAAATCGAAGGCGGAAAAACCTCTGATTGCCGATGATTCGATTGATGTTATTTTGTCCAATTGCGTTTTGAATCTCGTCAAACCCGAATTTAAGGAACAAATGTTCGCGGAAATGTTTCGCGTTCTCAAAAAAGGCGGACGAGTGGCGATTTCCGACATCGTTTCGGACGAAGACATTCCCGAACATCTGCAAAATGATCCCGAATTATGGTCGGGCTGCATTTCGGGCGCGTTTCGTGAAGATTTGTTTGTCGAAGCGTTTGAACGCGCCGGATTTTACGGCATTGAAATAGTCAAACGCGACGAAAAACCGTGGCGCGTCGTCGAAGGAATCGAGTTTCGTTCGGTCACGATTACCGCTTACAAAGGCAAACAAGGCGTGTGTTTCGAGCGCAATCAAGCCGTGATTTACAAAGGACCTTGGAAACGAGTTTTAGACGACGACGGACACGCACTCGAACGCGGCGCACGCATCGCCGTCTGCGACAAAACTTTTCAAATTTATTCCAAAGAACCTTACGCTTCGCAAATGATTTTGGTCAAACCGATTGAAAATATCGAGTTGGAAGACGCGAAAGAATTCGATTGCAAACGAACCGCGAAACGAAATCCGCGTGAAACGAAAGGTTTGGAATATAATTTAACGGATTTATCAGGCGAAATGTGCGGCGACGGTGGAGATTGCTGTTAAATGTATTTTGCAAAACTTTCAGAGAAAGATAAACGAATCGTTTTGCAATGTATGAATGCAATCTCGAAAGGCAATTTTCTTAGTGGTGAATTTCAAACCAGACTCGGAATTGATGAGCAGAATTTGATGCACATTCTGCGTCACCGGCGGCAAGTCGAAAAATTTTTATTTGCAGCAATCGGTTCGGGGAAATAATTAGGCTGAAAAAATACATTCAAAACCTAGATGATTTGGGATTCGATAAAAAACTGGTTTTTAAGTTTGGGCGAAAACTACGGTGTCAACCCGTTGATTTTCGGGGTAATTTACATTGGCGCGATCCCGTTTTTTTCGCTTTCGGTCGCGTGGCTGATTAGCAATTACCGGCAGGGCAAATCAATCGTTTTGCCGACGATTGCCGCGCTGTTTTTTTTTATTTCCGCTTATATTTATTTGATTTTCGCCGGTCGAAATGTTCCGTTTTGGGTTTACGGGATCGTGATTTTTATGGTCGCTTTCGGCGCGTATTCGACCGTTGAAAAAATTCGCAAACAGGTTAATGAAAAGAAAGCCGTAGAAAAATAAGTGAGGAAAAATGAGTGGGATTTACGAAAATCGTGACCGATAAAAGCGTAATCGCCGGCGCAACTCTCGTCGGTTTGAACACCGGGAAATTAAGGAAAACTTGAAAATCCCGGATTTGAACAAAATCATTCGCGTTTATCCGACGCTCTCGAAAATCACGCAAGCCGTCGGCACGAAAGCAACGCTCGAAAGTTTGAAACCGACTTTCGGGCAGAAATGGTTCGCGCGATACTTGAAAATCCGGCGTTAAAGTTTGAAAGTTAAATTTATGAGCTACTACAACGAAGAAGACCTTGGCAGATTCGGCGAAATCGCCAAATATAAACCCGAATTGTTTGAAAAATTTATGGCTTGGTATCAGGCGTGTCAGGAAGAAGGCGCACTCTCGAAACGCGAAAAAGCCTTGATCGGTTTGGCGGTCGCCGTCACGGTTCAATGCCCGTATTGCATCGAAGCGTTCACGAATTCGTGTCTCGAAAATGGCTCGAATATGGAACAAATGACCGAATCAATGCACCTCGCATCAGCCATTCGCGGCGGCGCGTCGCTCATTCACGGCATCCAATCGCACAACGCGCACGACAAAGTTTCGATGTGAAAATTAGTCATTTGTTTTTTGTCATTCGTCCTTTGCTGTCGTGAATAAACAGTTTCGGGCATAAATACAAAGAACGAATGACAAAAGACAAATGACAAACACGGCAGTTCAAATTCAGAGAAACGGCAAATCTGCTTTGCCTAACTCCCCAACAAATTTCGACGAAAAACTCGGCGGCGCAGAGTTGTTTGCGGCGACGATTGATACGCTTCAGGTCAATGTCGGCAAACTCTGCAATCAGGCGTGTAAACATTGCCACGTTGACGCTTCGCCCAAACGGACGGAGATTATGCCGCGTGAGATTGTGAACGCTTGTCTCAAAGTTTTGCGCGATTTTAGCATTCCGACGCTCGATATTACGGGCGGCGCACCGGAGATGATTCCAGATTTTCGATATTTTGTGACGGAAGCGCGAAAAACCGGCGCGAAGATTATCGTGCGGCATAATTTGACCGTGATGTTCGAGGAAAATCAAACTGATTTGCCCGGATTTTTCGCCGCCAACGAAGCCGAAGTCGTTTGTTCGCTGCCTTATTTTCTGCAAACGCAAACCGACGCGCAGCGCGGCGCGGGCGTGTTCGATAAATCAATCGAAGGCTTGAAAAGATTGAATGCGGTCGGTTACGGCGTTGACGAAAAATTGGTTTTGAATTTAGTTTACAATCCCGTCGGCGCATTTTTACCGCCCGAACAAACGGCAATCGAAGCGGATTTCAGACGCGAATTGCAGACGCGCTACGACATCGTTTTCAATCAACTTTTTACGATCACAAATATGCCGATTGCGCGTTATCTCGACTGGCTGCGGCGTTCGGGCAATGAAGAATCGTATATGCAAAAACTCGTCGCGGCGTTTAATCCGGCGACGATTGACGGTTTGATGTGCCGCAATTTAATCAGCGTTGACTGGCGCGGACGACTTTTTGACTGCGATTTTAATCAGATGCTCGAACTCGGAATCGGCAATACGATTTTCGACTTCGACTACGAAAAACTAAAATCGCGCCGCATTGTCACGGCAAATCATTGTTTCGGCTGCACGGCGGGAAGCGGTTCATCGTGCGGCGGCGCAGTTGCAGGGTGAGTGAAAATCTGACGCGATAGACTGGAACGCAAGCGGCTCGCCTGCAATGAGCGGTTTCCTCAAACGCGAAAGCGAAGCGAAATTTCCCCAACCATTTGATAAATCAATCGTTGTTTGAGCGTCCGAAGTGAATATTCGTGCAAGCTGACAGCGTGCGCTTCCGGCATTTACTTACTTATACATTTGTTGTGTCGCGCGGAAACTAAAATATGAAAATTTTACTGTTAATTGTTTTGATAAGCGCGTTTTTTTCTACGACGGAAGCGCAATGGATCAAGCAGAATGTTGACACGAAAGCGAGTCTGCGCGGGCTTTCGGTCGTCAGCGAAAATGTTGTTTGGGCGAGCGGCACGGGCGGAACTTTTTTGCGGACGATTGACGGCGGCGCGAATTGGAAGGTCGGACAGGTTGCGGGCGCGGAAAAATTGGATTTCCGCGATGTCGAAGCCTTTGACGAACAGACGGCGTATCTTTTGAGCATCGGCGACGGCGAAACTTCGCGGATTTACAAAACCGTTGACGGCGGCAAAAACTGGAAATTACAGTTTCAAAATACGAATCCGAAAGTTTTTCTCGATGCGTTCGCTTTTTGGGACAAAACGCACGGCATAGCGATGGGCGATCCGGTTGACGGCAAATATTTTTTGATGGAGACGACCGACGGCGAAACGTGGAAGCCGATTGAAAATTTGCAGATGCCGAATGCCAAACCCGGCGAAGCAGCATTTGCAGCGAGCGGAACTTGTTTGATAACGCAAGGCAAAAATAACGTGTTTTTAGTTTCCGGCGGAATGGACGCGCGGGTTTTTCGCTCGGAAAATCGCGGCAAAAGTTGGAAGGTTTTTGATACGCCAATGGTCAAAGGCACTTCGGGCAGCGGTATTTTTTCGATTGCGATGCGCGACGCGAAACACGGCATAATCATCGGCGGAAATTATGAAAAGCCTGATGAAGCGGGCAAAAATTTAGCTTTGACAAATAACGGCGGCAAAACGTGGATGCTCTCGAATGGCTTGAGCGGTTATCGTTCGGGCGTGTCTTTTATTAACAAAAAAATGCTTGTTGCGGTCGGTGCGAACGGTTCGGATATTTCAAACGATAGCGGAAAAACCTGGAAAAATCTCGACAAGGAAAATTACAACGCCGTTCGGTCAAATGGTAAAAATGCGATTTGGGCGGTCGGCGCGAAAGGTTTAGTCAGCAAATATATTGACTTTGATTTGCTCAAACTGACTAAAATTAACCGATTATAATGCAGTTACCCAATTACGCCTGGTATGATTTCATCGGTTCAATCGGCGTTTTCGTCATTATTTTGACGTATATTTTGCTGCAAACCGGACGGATCAAAAGCGAAACGCTCGGATATTCGCTGTTTAATGCGGCAGGCGCGTCGCTGATTATTTTTTCGCTCGTTTTCAATTTTAATTTTTCAGCTTTTATCGTCGAATTTTTCTGGGTTTTAATCAGCGTTTACGGGATTATCAAATACTTTTTGAAACGAGCCGATTAGATTAAAATCGCAAATCACGCTTGCGGAAACATCACAGATTTGCTTCGGCGGTCATTCGGAATCTAAAATATCAAGCAATCCTTGATGAAAAATAAAGATCTTCAAAACGGTCGGACGAGAAATTCGATTCGCCGTCAGATACGCAAAAATTCGGTCGCCGATTTACCGTTTATTTTTATGAACGTGATGGCGACGATTGTTGCCGCCTACGGTTTGCTCGCCGACAGCACGGCGGTCGTGATCGGCGCGATGCTGATTGCGATGCTGCTCGGTCCGATCACGGGCATCTCGCTCGGTTTGATTGACGGCAATAAAAAGCTGCTCGGCGCGGCGTTTTTGAGCGAAATCGCCGGTGTTTTGTGCGTTTTGGCGACGGCTTTCGTGATCGGCTGGATTCATAAGGATATTCCCGCCGGGACGGAGATTACTTCCAGAACCGCGCCGAATATTATTGATTTGATTATCGCGCTGGCGGGCGGCGCGGCGGGTGCATATGCGACCGCTTCGCCGCGTCTCAGTTCGGGGTTGATCGGCGTGGCGATTTCGACCGCGCTCGTGCCGCCGCTGGCAGTCTGCTCGATTTTGCTGGCTCGCGGCGAATATGAATCGGCGTTCGGCGGTTTTCTGCTGTTCTTTGCCAATTTCATAGCTATTCAGTTTTCGTCGTCGGTCGTGCTGTGGCTTGCCGGTTATCATCGCCTGACGGGAAAATCTGAAGAGGAAAACAAGCAAATTATCCTGAGAAATGCGCTGAGTTTTTTGGTTTTGCTAATTTTGGCGGCTGCGCTCGGCTATAACTTTTTGCAGTCGGCGCAAAAGCAAAATTTTGAAAGAAACGTGCGTGCCGACTTAAAATCGGCGGTCGAAAATTTTCAGGCGACCAGCATCAACGACGTTCAGTTCAAGACCGAAAGCGGCAAAATCATCGTCACCGCCGTTTTGCGGACACCGTTCGTTTTTTCAAAAGAACAGGTGCAAGCCATCGAAAAAACTCTGCCGACCAAATCCGGTTATGACGTGGAACTGCATATTCGCTCGGTTATTACGACCGAAACGACGAAAGAAGGAAACATCGAGTAAAATAATATAAGTAATTGTGAATCGCTGCTAATTTAAACGGAGAAGATAGAAATAAATGAAGCGCGGCAAGCAGTCAAAAAGGGAAATGCAGAATAGTCTGATGATGTTGTCGGCTGTTTATGTAATTGCAGGTGTAGTCAGGCTTATTTTTGAGGACGATTATCACGGCAAAAATTTTATCGGCACTATATCTTCGGCGGTTTTAGTGCTTTTATTGGGTTTGGCTTTGATTAGCCTGTTCAAAAAAGATTCGTCCGACGCAGAAAATTCTAAAAAATAGATTATGAAATGGCTGATCGAAAAAACGAGATATTTGGCATTACTGAGCGTTTTCGGGCTGATTGCGGGCGCGATTTTGTCTCTGATCTGGGGACTTTACACGACGTTCGAGACATTTTTGATGACGTTCGTGCATTTTTCCGAACACGATTACAAACTGATCGCGCTCTTTGATTGTCTCGACAGTTTTCTCGTGTCGGTCGCGCTGCTCGTCATTGCCGTCAGTCTATACGAACTTTTTATCGGCGATCTCGACGTGCCTGATTGGATGCTCGTCAAGGATTTGAGCGAACTGAAAGCGAAATTTACGTTCGTCATCAATCCGATTCTGGCGGTCAAATTCGTCCAAAAACTGCTCGCCTCCGAAAACGCGCTCGAAACGATGTATTACGGCATCGGCATCGCGCTCGTTTCCGCATCGCTTTCGGCGTTTAGTTACATCAATCAAAAGGAACAGGAAACCGAAGAAAAAATCAAACCGCAGGAAGAAAAGGATCAAGAAAAACGTGCTGAAGATGTGGGAAGTCATTAGTCAGCAGTCGGAATGCGGGATTTGCAATTGATGCAAAAGCGATTAAAATTCAAAATTATTCATTTCAGATTTCCGAATACCGACTATTAAAGTTATGCCCAACGTCAATTACATCGCCATTCCGTTTAAGACCGAAAGCGGTTTGTCGCAGATTGAAGGAATGAGCAAATTTTCGCCCGCCGGAATCGTGCTTGAATGTGAATCGAAGCTGTTCGGGATTATCAACAACGGTGTTAAGGAAAACCGTATCGCGCTCGATGATATTCTCGATGTAAAATTTCGCAAAGGTTTTTTAAAGGTCGGTGCGCGCATCGAAATCAGGCTCAACAGTCTTGCCAAACTCAGCGAAATGCCGAGCAAAGACGGGAAAATTACGCTGAAAATCAAACGCGGAGACCACGAATCGGCGCAGCAAGCCGTCGAGAAAATCAATGACAATTTGGCTGAACGCCAAGAATTTCTCCCGCCCGCGCATCCGCCTGTAAGCCGGCTTTTTGATGAAACCGAAGACGAGACTAAGAAACTGAATAATCAGTAATTTAAAGATTAAACGGTAATTATCAAACAAATTTCAGTTGACAATGAAAAAATGGCTTAAACGAATCGCCGCTGTTTTCGGACTGTTATTGACGGTTTTGGCAGCGGTTATATTATTCGATAAATACGACAAATCAGTGATAAAAACCTACGACCGCAGCGAAAATCTGGCGACGATTAAAAGCGATTGGCAGGGAACGCCGGTTGATGAAAAAAATCGTTTCGTCAATCACGAATACCCGTTTCTGCCCGAAACGCTCGATCTGCTCAAATGGCAGTTGAGCGCAAATCCGTTTAAATTAGCGAAGCAAAATGACACGCAAAGGCTGGCGGTTTTAGACCCGACCGAATTTCTCGACGGTGAACGTGACGGCATTTTATGGCTCGGACACGCCTCGTTTTTTATTCGTCTGGCGGGAAAAAATATTTTGATTGATCCGGTTTTCGGCAAGCCGCCGCTGGTTAAAACCTTGGTTGATGTGCCGTCGCCGATTGATAAAATCGGGCGCGTTGATTATCTGCTGATTTCCCACGATCACCGCGATCACGCGGACGAAAATTCGGTCAGGCAAATCACCGAAAAATTTCCGAACGCCCACATTTACACGGGTTTGCGAATGGACGCGCTCGTTAAAAGTTGGGTCAAAAATTCAAACGAAATGCAGACGGCAGGCTGGTTTCAGCAATTCAAAACACCTGACGAAACGCTCAAAATTACTTTTCTGCCGATGCGCCATTGGTCGCGGCGCGGACTTTTCGACACGAATGAAAGATTGTGGGGCGCGTTTATGTTAGAGAGCAAACGGCAGACGATTCTGTTCGGCAGCGATTCGGGTTTCGGTTCGCATTACAAAGAAATCGCCGCGCTTTTCCCGAAAATTGACTACGCGATCATCGGCATCGGCGCATATCAACCGCGCTGGTTTATGCAGGCAAATCACAATAATCCGGCGGACGCGATGCAGGCGTTTGTTGATCTGAAAGCGAAATATCTGATCCCGATGCACTTCGGACGCTTCGATCTTTCGGACGAACCACCGAGCCAGCCGCTCGAATTGTTAAAGGAAAAAGCATCGGAAATGAATCTGAGCGACCGAATAAAAGCGTTGAATATCAACGAAAGTCTCAATTTAGAAGATTGATAAGCAAACAGGCAAAATAAATTTTAATTTCAGCCGCAGATTTCGCGGATCGGAAATTAAGCAGATGTCAGCATTCTGAATGATTTAATCAGCGTCATCCGCGAAATCTGCGGCTCAATTGTTTGATATTTGATTTTTCACGATTACTTAAATGCTCTGCTAAAATAAATTCGATGAAACCGACGAGGAGCAAAACGATGAACAAAGCTGTAGAAATTCATTACCCCGAAACCGTTTTGATGCCGGATAATTCAACGGAAAAAAATCTTTATCCTGAATCACACGAAAACGATATGGGCGAAACAAGTATTCACTACAAACTGATTTCCTATCTTTTTAATGCTCTCGAAATATTTTTGAGCGGTCAGCCGGACATTTTTATTGCTGCCAATATGAATCTTTATTTCGAGCAAAGTCAGCCTAAAAAGTATTACATTCCCGACATAATGGTTGCCTTTGGAGTTTCAAATTATAATCGAAAAGTTTACAAACTCTGGAACGAAAAATTATTTCCGCAGATAATTTTTGAGGTCGCTTCGGAATCAACCTGGCGCAATGATCTGACTGATAAAGTTGCCACTTACGAGCGTTTGGGCGCGGAAGAATATTATCTGCTCGACCCGGAAAACGCCTTTTTGCCGCTGCCGCTGATGGCGTATCGCCGCGACGAATTCGGACGTTTGCGGCTGGTGATGACGGAGAATAATCGCGCCGTATCGCCGCTGCTCAAACTGGAAATTGTCTGGACGGGCGAAAAATTTCGGCTTTTCGATCCGCAGGCGCAGGAATTTTTGATGACGACCGAAGAATTAAAAGCCGAACTCGACCGTCTGAGAGCCGAATTAAATAAACGAAACTAAAATACAGCGATAAAATTTATGCGATTCAAAACCGGAATCAAAAAGCAGGCGATTTTTATAATCAGCGTCTGCTTTATTTTTTTATTTTTTATGAATAACAATGCACAAAGCGATTCGGCGAATGTCCCGAAAGACTGGCAGACGCTCGCCGAGCAGACCGATTACCACAAAACCTGGAACTATGCCGAGACGATTGCGTTCGCGCAAAAATTCGATAAATCATCCGACAAAATCGTTTATCAAAGTTTCGGCAAAAGCGGCGAAGGCAGAGATATGCCTTTATTAATTGCCGCTAACGACAAAGATTTTACGCCCGAACGCGCCAAAAAAAGCGGCAAGGCAATCATTTTTATTCAGGCAGGAATTCACGCCGGCGAGATTGACGGCAAAGATGCCGGATTTGCGCTGCTGCGCGACATTGCGATTACCAAAACACGCGCCGATTTGCTGAAAAATTCGGTGCTGATTTTCGTGCCGATTTACAATGTTGACGGACACGAAATCATCTCGCCGTATAACCGCATCAATCAAAACGGACCCGACGAAATGGGTTTTCGCGCGACTTCGACGAATTTGAATTTAAACCGCGATTATATGAAGGCTGACGCGCCCGAAACCCGCGCGTGGCTTAATCTCTGGAACGATTGGAAGCCGGATTTTTTTATAGATTGTCACGTCACCGACGGCGCGGAATTTCAATACAACGTGACCTACGAATACGCGCATTTTCAGGAAGTTTCGCCCGGAATTAAAAATTGGATGGACGCACATTTTGACGGAAACGTCGTGCCGAAGGTCGAAAAAGAGGGCAATTTGCTGACGCATTACGTCGAATTTGCCGGACGTGAAGTGACCGGCGGCGTAGCGACGTTTATCGCCACGCCGCGCTTTGCGACCGGCTATGTGCCGCTTCGCAATCGTGCCGGATTATTGATCGAAACGCATTCATACAAACCTTACAAATCGCGTGTTCGAGGAACTTACGACGTTTTGCGTTACACGGTTGAGGAAATTAATCTAAGTAAAGCGAGTTTGTTTGAAGCGAATCAAAAAGCCGAAACGGAAACTATCGAACGCGGCAAAAATTACGACGCGAACCGCAAATTTCCTTTACAGTTGGAAATCACCGAAAAATCCGCGCCGTTCGCCTTCAAAGGCACGGAATATAAAATCGAAGACAGCGCAATTTCCGGCGCGAAAGCGATTGTTTACGGCACGAAACCGCTCGATATTACGATCCCGAAATTTGACGAAGCAAAAATTACCGCGTCGGTCGCGCCGCCGCTTTACTACATTATTCCGGCGCAGTGGCAAAATGTGATCGAAATTTTGCAGACGCACGGCGTTAAATTTCAAAGAATCACGAAACCTTTGATGATTGAGGTCGAAAGTTATCGTTTGCTTGAACCGAAATTTGCGCCTGCGTCGTTTGAAGGTCACAACACGGTCAGCTATAAAACCGTTCCCGTCAAGGAAATACGCACTTTTCCGGCAAATTCGGTGGTCGTCCCGCTGGCGCAGGAAGCGGCAAATGTCGCCGTTCATCTGCTCGAACCCGATTCGCAGGATTCATTTGCTTATTGGGGATTTTTCAGCGCGATTTTCGAGCAGAAAGAATACGGCGAAGCATACATTATCGAAAAAATGGCAAAGGAAATGCTCGCCAAAGACGAGAACCTGCGAAAGGAATTTGAAGCGAAACTCAAAGACGAAACCTTTGCCAAAAATCCCAGAGCGCGGCTCAATTTTTTTTATCAGCATTCGCCGTATATTGACCAACGCATCGGTCTCTATCCGGTCGGGCGCATCGTCACAAAATTGGATTCTGTGGAGATGAAATGAAAGAATGATAGCCGCAAAAAGGCGCAAAAGACGCAAAAATGAATAGAAAAAATTAGTGGGAAATTGGTAATGACTTGCAAAAAAAAATTGCCCGCGAAACACACGAAAGGAACGAAAAAAAGAAAAGGTTAAAAGGCTGAAAAAGATTTTATTTTAGTGTTTTTCGTGTGTTTCGCGGGCAAACATTCTTATTTTCCTTTTATTTTTTTTCTTGATCTTTTTTGTGCTTTTTGCGGCTATTTCTCTTCTTTCTCCAAACGATTCTCGATTTCGATTAATTTGGCGATAAAAGATTTTCGCTTGGCTTCGGCATATTCATTATCCTGCTGAATGGTTTGAAAAAGCTGCCACGAATCTTCGCTGACGAGACGCGCCGCCCGCATTATTTCTTCGTAGGAAACGGTGGCGAGTTCCGAATCGAAAACGTGGAGTTCGTCGAGTGCGCGGGCGACGAAATGCGTCAGAGCCTGAACGTGCGCCATCTCGCGGTCGTGCGCTCCGGGCGATTTTTCAAAGACCTGCAAATTGAGTTTTTGCGTGAGAAAACTGCGGATTTCATCGGTGCGCGATGTTCGTACGGGACAGAGCGCGACGCGCATTCCGGCGATGCCGTTCTGTCCGCTTTGCGGTCCGAAAAGCGGATGTGTGCCGATGATTTCAACCGTTTGAGGCAGTATCTCGCTCATCAAACGCAGCGGTTTAACTTTAACCGAACAAACATCCAGACAAACTGCATCAGTTCGCAAAAAAGGCACGGCGCGGCGCAGAACCGATTCAAAAGTTTCGAGCGGCACGGCAAAAACGACGATTTTTTTGCCGACCGTCGTTTCAAAATCGCTCCAACAAACGCCGATATTTTCGGCTTCAACAGCTAAATCCGCCGCGTCGCAAACGGTTACGTCAAAAAACGCCGCGAGATGACGCGCCATAAAACGTCCGAATTGTCCGAAGCCGACGATGCCGATTTCACTCATAGTTTGTGTGTTGAAAGGAATGGAGAGCCGCAAAAAGGCGCAAAAAGCGCGAAAAAGATTAAGAAAAAATGTAAAAATCGGTGACGAATTGTGAGAAAAGAGATTTGCCCACGAAACACACGAAAGACACGAAAATTAAAACCTTTTTCATTCTTTGGGTTTTCCATCTTTTTTTAGTTTATTTCGTGTGTTTCGTGGCAAACATTCCTATTTTTGATCTGCTTTTTGATTTCTCTTTTTTGTGTCTTTTGCGCCTTTTTGCGGCTATCCGTTCTTTTCCAAAGATTCGCTCGCGGCGATCAATTTTTTGATCTCGTCAATTTTTTCGAGCGCGGCTTCTTCGCCGGCTTTGACGAGTTCGTCAATTTTGCCGATTTCGTCCGGGCGAATGTGCGCGATTTGCGGAATGATGACAACATCGGCGCGGTAATGGTGCGCTTTGGACGCGGCGCGGAGCAGCATCATTGTTGATTGAAAGAAGATACCGACGAGCGTCGAAGGATTGCCCCAATACGTCGCGCCCGAAGCCAGCACGTCAACCGCGATGACGATTTCCGCGCCCAGATTTTGAACCGCTTTGGTCGGCACGTTGGCGACCACGCCGCCGTCGAAAAGTTTTTTGCCGCCGATTTCGACCGGCACGAAAATGCCCGGAATCGCGCAGCTCGCACGGATCGCCGCGACCAAATCGCCTTTGTCTTTTAGCACAACTTCGTCGCCGGTTTCCAGATCACAGGCGACAGCGGCAAACGGGATCGGCAAATCTTCAAAATTATTGTGCGGCAGATTCTTGCTCAAAAATTCGCCGAGCGCGTTGTTTGATAATAGTCCTTTTGCCGAATATGAAAATCCGGTCGTGCGAAACCAAGTCATATTTCTGCCGATTTCGATGATTTTGTTGATTTCCAAACCCGACGCGAAACACGCGCCCGAAATCGAACCGGCGGACGTTCCGGCGAGACAATCAATCGGAATATCGTTTTCGACCAAAGCCTTTAGAACTCCCAAATGTGCGAAGCCGCGAGCCGCGCCGCCGGAAAGCGCGATGCCGATTTTTTTGCGAACCATAATTTTCTCGAATGTTGCTGCGCCGAAATCGTCAGCGCGAATTTTACTGCAAATCAATTGTAAATTATCAATTGAAAGAATTTTTTGTTAATTTAAATTTGTCTTATCAATCGGCGGCTGTCAAACGCGTCCGTTTGTTAAGATTTATTTTTTTACAGACACTTAATTTATGACCAAACCTGCGCGGCTGTTTTTAATGTCGCTTTTTTTTATCTCGAACGGCTGTTTTAATTCACAGCCGAACACCGAAATCGTTCAGCCCGAACAGTCTGAAACTGAAAATCAGCGTGATTTTGAAATTCAGCCGCCGAATATCAATCTGGCAAATCCGCTGGTTATTTCGCAAAAACCGGACGACGTTGCGCTTTGCAATAAAATTAATGAAACGATTGAAAAAAGTCCGTTCGCCAACGCGCATTGGGGCGTGATCGCGGTCGGTTTGAAAGACGGGCGCGTCGCCTGTTCGCACGACGGGCGCAAACTTTTTAATCCGGCTTCGATTGAAAAAACTCTCACGTCAATGGTCGCGTTCGACAAACTCGGCGCGGATTATCGCTGGAAAACGAGCGTTTACGCCGACAGTCAGGTTGATGCGAACGGAAATTTAAGCGGCGATTTAACGCTTTACGGCGAAGGTGCGCCGGATTTTGATAACGATGCGCTCGAAAATCTCGCCGCGCAGTTGCAGTCGAAAGGTTTGAAACGCGTCAAGGGAAATATCATCGGCGACAGCAGTTATTTTCGCGGCGACACCATCGGCGAAGGCTGGGCTTGGAACGAACTGCAATGGTATTACGGTGCGGAAGCGAGTGCGCTGACCTTTAACGAAAATCAGGCTTTCGTCAACATTGAAAACGGTGTCGGCAAAGCGACGACCGATTACGTTCACGTCACCGTCGGCAATCCCGCGCCGATTGACAGCGTGAGCGTCGCGCCGACCGACGACAAAGCCGCGAATATCGAAACGGGCGGCATCAAGCGCGGACTGCAAAATAACGAATTTTATATCTGGGGAAGTTCAAAAAATTTCGGCGTGCGTGTCGCCGTTTTCGATCCGGCGCAATGGGCGGCGAAAAGTTTGAAGGAATCTTTGGAGAAAAGAGGAATCACGATTGAAGGCGAAATAAAATCGCGCGACTGGAAAGCGGAAACGCGGCTCGACACGGCAAAAACGCCGAAACTCGCGGAAATTCAAAGCCAAACTCTCGGCGAAATCGTCAAAAAAATGAACAAACATTCGGTTAATCTCTACGCCGAATTAATTTTGCGAACGGTCGGCAAAAAGTTCGCGGCGGAAGTTCCGAACGGCGTTCAATTGCCGCAAAACGTGCGCGGCGACGACACGAACGGCGCGGCAATCGTCAAACAATGGCTGCTCGATCATAAAATTGCCGCCGATGAGATCAATATCTCCGACGGTTCGGGGCTTTCGAGAACCGATTTCATCACGCCCGAAACATTTGCAAAAGCGTTAATTGCCGCCGCGCAGAGCAAATACGCGCCCGTGTTTACCGATTCGCTGCCGATTGCCGCAACCGACGGCACACTCGGCGGCAGAATGAGAATGGCAAAAGGCAAAATCATCGCCAAAACCGGCACGGCTTCGTTCATCAATTCGCTCGCCGGTTACGCGCAAAACAAATCCGGCGAAGTTTTTACCTTTGCGATCATCGTCAACAACGAAACGCATAAAAAAGGCGCGGTCGGCATCATTGACCAACTTGCGCTCAACATCGCAGGATTTTCCGCCGACGAAAATCAAAAAGAAATGCCCGACAAATCCAACCAAAACGCCAACGCCAATGCGAATAAATCAAATTTCATCACCAACAGCGTTCGGTGAGGGATGAAGGATGAGTCAAGAGGGAATTATTTCATCCTTTATTCTGCATTAATTGTGGTGCGGAGAAACAAGTAAATCAAAAACGTCAGCAGCAAAACGAACGGCACGATTGTGACCATCAGCAGAAAAATATGATGTTTCCACGATTTGCGATTCCAGACAAACGGCGGCGGACATTGCGGACAAACTTCTTTTTCAGCCATAAACGGTCGTTTGCACGTCGGGCATATTTTCAGTTGCATATTTTCAGGATAGCAAAATGGCAATTGGTTTTTGGCTTTTGGCGTTTAGTTTTTCGGATTATATTCCGCGCCGCCAAATTTTTCGATGATTTATAAAAACGAAAGACTAAAAACCAAAAACCAAAATCAATCCGCCCAATTCCCACCAAGCCGATTTTTTTCTATAATAAAACTTTTGTTCATCACACACTTTTTTAATACTTATGGTTGAAGAATTTACTTTCGATAATACGGAAGAACGGCGCAAATCGCGGCAGAACGGCGGCGGCGCGATTGGCTGGATCGAGGTGATCGTCGGTTCGATGTTTTCGGGCAAAAGCGAAGAATTGATCCGCCGTCTGAAACGCGCCAACATTGCGCGGCAAAAGGTTCAGGTGTTCAAACCGAAGATTGACGACCGCTATTCGATTGAGGAAATCGCTTCGCATTCCGGCTTAAAACATATTTCGCTGCCGGTCACGACCGCCAAAGAACTGCTCGCCGCCATCGAACCCGACACGCAGGTTGTCGGCATTGACGAAGGACAGTTTTTCGATAAAGAGATCGTCAACGCCGTTAATTTTCTGGCAAATTCGGGCAAGCGCGTGATCGTCGCCGGACTCGATCAGGATTTTATGGGCAAACCGTTCGAGCCGATGCCGCAATTGCTTTCGGTCGCCGAATTTATCACGAAAACCCACGCCATTTGCGTAAAATGCGGCGCAACGGCAAACTATTCACAGCGAACCGTGAATTCGGAAGCGTTGGTCGAAGTCGGCGCGTCGGACAAATACGAAGCCCGTTGCCGACAATGCTTTATCCCGCATTCGGACGCGCCGACAGCGGTGTGAGTTTCAGGTTTCAAGTTTCGGGTTTCAGGTTTTGGAATTTGAATTTAAGGCTGAAGGTGATTTATGACTGCCAACCTGAAACCCGAAACCCGAAACTTGAAACCATAAAAAAGACTGTGAACAAAACTGACTTAGAAATAAAAGGCGTTCGCGCGATTGCGATTTTTGAAGCGTGTAAAGGCGTTCTCGGCATTATCGTCGGCATCGGTTTGATTTCGCTGATGCACAAAGATTTGACGGCTTTTGCCGAAAATCTGATCGATACGCTGCATTTCGATCCGGCGGGAAATTTCGCGCAGAAATTTATCGAAAACGTCGGCAAAATCAACGAATCGAACATTATTTTGGTGATCGGCATCTGCGCTTTATATGTCTTGGTGCGTTTTGTCGAAGCCTACGGACTCTGGTTTCTGCGCCCGTGGGCAGAATGGTTCGCCATCGCCGCCGGCGCGGTTTATGTGCCGTTCGAGGTTTTTGAACTGATCAAAAAACCGACTTTCGTCCGCGCCGGAATACTGCTTTTCAACCTCGCGCTGATCGCTTATTTATACTATTTCCGCAAAGAACAAAAACACGAAAAAGAAATCCACGACAGCCAAATTCAGGCGAAAATCAACGAATCGTAAAATCTGTAAACTGAACTTTAATTCTCGCTCACCGTTGAATAAGATAAAAACGTGACGGAAGAAGCAATCACCAAGCAAAGGATTTTTAAGGACACATCGCACAACGAGCGCGATCTGGGCTTCGGCTCGTTCGTTTCCGGCGAAACCCGTCAGCGGTTTCTTAATCAAAACGGCAGTTTTAATGTGCGCCGGACGGGTTTGCCGTGGCTCACGTCGCTCAATGCTTATCATATTTTGCTGACGATCAAATGGCGGACGTTTATTCTGCTGACTCTGCTTTTGTATTTTTTGAGCAACGTCATCTTCGGCTCGTTTTATATGCTGCTCGGCGGCGATTCGCTGATTGATTCTTCAAACGAACCGTTTGCCAATCTTTTCTTACGCGGATTTTTCTTCAGCGTCCAGACGTTTGCGACCATCGGTTACGGCACGATTCATCCGGTCGGCGTAGTCACGAATCTGGTCGTCACCATCGAATCATATTACAGTATGATTATCACCGCGCTGATTACGGGCATCGTTTTTGCACGGTTTGCGCGTCCGACGGCGGAAATTATTTTCAGCAAAATAGCGGTTGTCGCGCCTTACAGCGGCGGCAAAGGTCTGATGTTTCGCATCGTCAACGGCAGAAGCAATCAACTGATCGAACTGTCGGCGCAGGTTTTTCTCGCGTGGTTCGTCGTGGAAAACGGCAAACCGTCGCGGCAATTCGAGCCGCTGCATCTCGAACGCAAGCGTGTGACGTTTTTTCCGTTGGCGTGGACGGTCGTTCATCCGATTGACGAAGATTCGCCGCTGCATAATGTGACGATTGAGGATTTAACAAAAGGTGATGCGGAAATCGTCATTCTTCTGTCGGGAACCGACGAAAGTTTCGCGCAAGTCGTGCATACGCGGACTTCCTACAAGGTTGACGAAGTTCTCTACGGTTATAAATTTGCCAATATTTATAATCCGCGCAACGATGACGAACCGATTTCGATTAATATACGCAAACTTTCTAAAGTTGAAAAAGCCGAATTCGACGAATCAATTTAAAACGGTAAAAATTCTGAAAAATACATAAAAAAGAGGAAAAGAAATGGCGACAAATCTTGCTTATTGCCCGAATTGCGGAACGCAGAACTCAGCTTATGACAGCGGTTGCCGAAGCTGCGGAACACGGCTTCCAAACGTCGGAATGCCGATCCAACCGGCGGGAAATTTCGGAATGCAACCGCCAAAACCCGAAGGCGCAGACAAAAAACTCGCCGCCGGATTATGCGGTATTCTGCTCGGCGGTCTCGGCGTTCACAAATTTATCATGGGTTACAAAAACGAAGGCATCATAATGCTCGCCATTTATGTGGGCGGCATTCTGCTGTGCGGCATCCCGTCGCTCGTTATCAGCATCATCGGCATCGTCGAAGGTGTCACATATCTCACCAAATCCGACGAAGAATTCGCGCAAACATACATCTACAATCGCAAGCCCTGGTTTTGAGAATTAATTATGAATTAGTTTAATTTCGCTTTCAGTCGTTATTCTACTGAGAATTCTTTTACTCTTTAAATGACGGCAGGAATAAATTAACCCCTAAATGGAATGACATTATTATTGCGCCCGATTTTTTAAAAAATCCTTCAGACAGAATGTATCGAGCGTTATAATCTTTGGGGAAAAATGAAAAATACAAAGAAATTTCCAATTATTTTTTCGCTTTTTGCAGTTTGTTTATTGTCGTTCGGCATTTCAGCACAAACTTTTAATTCCGAACTGAACGGCGCACAGCAACAGCCTGCGAACATCTCACCGGCGGTCGGAGTCGGTTCGGTAACATTAAACGGCGCAGAAACCGGCGTTAATGTCACGCTCTATTTTTCGGAATTGAGCGGCGCAGAAACGACAGCGAAAATTTTTAATGCAAACGGGATCGTTCTCGATTTACCGAACGGCAATTTTTCGCAGAATTTTGCCGTTTCGTCCGCGCAGGTCGCCGAATTAAAAAACGGTGCGTGGTTTTTCAATGTCGGTTCGGCTAATTATCCGAACGGTGAAATTCGCGGACGCATCAAACTCTTTACGCCGACCAACGCCGCCGCCTTTCCGTTTTCCAACGGCTTGCTTGACACGACGTTTGACACGGACGGCATCGTCACGACACACATATTCAGCAGAAACAATGATCCCCAAGCCGTCGCCGTGCAGCCGGACGGCAAAATTGTCGTCGCCGGATACGCCTATAATAATACGAGCGATGATTTCGTCGCGGCACGTTACAATCCGAACGGTTCGCTCGACACGGGTTTCGGCAGCGGCGGAATCGTCGTTACGCCAATCGGCACGGGCGATGACGAAGCATACGCCGTCGCCATCCAGCCGGACGGCAAAATTCTCCTCGCCGGATACGCATTTGTCGGCGCGACCACGGATGCCGCCGTCGTTCGCTATAATTCCGACGGAACGCTCGACACGACCTTCAGCGGCGACGGGATAACGACCACGCCAATCGGCATCAACAATGATTTTCTGCGCTCGATTGCGCTCCAAGCCGACGGTAAAATTGTCATCGCCGGATTCAAATACAACAGTTCGACGAGCGACGTAGCAGTTCTCCGGTTTAATTCCGACGGGACGCTCGACGATACTTTTGACGGCGATTCCGGCACGGGAAACGGAATTGTCGTGACCGTTCTCGGCAGCGGAAACAGTTTCGGTTACGCCGTCACCGTTCAGCCCGACGGCAAAATTCTCGTCGCCGGATATTACTCTAACGGCGCGAATAGTAACGATTCGGCGATTGTTCGATATAACCCGAACGGAACATTAGATACGAATTTCGGCAGCGGCGGACTTGCCGGAACGGTAATCGGTGCCGGGACCGATGAGGCTTTCGGAATCGCCTTGCAGACGGACGGCAAAATCGTCATCGCGGGATGCGTCAACAAAGGCGGCGGCAACGATTTTCTGATTGCCAGATATAATTCAAACGGCAGTCCTGACGCGGCTTTCGGCGTGAACGGCGCGACGATCACGCCAATCGGCAACGGCGTGGAAATCGCCAATGGTGTAGCGATTCAGAGTGACGGTAAAATCGTCGCCGCCGGTTTTAGCAGCAACGGCGCAAACAATGATTTCGCGCTTGTCCGTCGCAACGCCGACGGAACGCTCGACACGACTTTTGACGGCGACGGCAAAGTAATCACGCCGGTTGGAATAAGCACCGACAGTGCCAACGGTTTAGCGATTCAGGCGGACGGCAAGATCGTGGTGGTCGGGCGCACGAACGTCGGTTCGCTGTCTGATTTCGGCATTGTCCGCTACGGCTACGGCACGAACGCCCGGTCAAATGACGGTTATTTCAGCCTGAATTCGGACACCGATCTTCTTTTCGAGAATGTTTTGCGTCCCGGCACGACGTTTTCCGAATCGCTCAATTCGCTTTCGATTCCGCCGCTGCCTGCCAATGTTTATTTGTTGACGGCACCGCGCATTATTCAAACAACCGCCGGATATTCGGGCGAAGTAACCGTTAAATTCAAACTGCCGACGCGCATTGACGCGGCAAATTTCAACGCCGCCCAGATTCTGCATTACGAAAACGGCGCGTGGATTGACCGCACGACCAACTCTCCGCCGCGTGATTTTGCGACGAGAACGATTTACTCGCGGGTGACAAAGCCGTCAATATTTGCGATTGTGTCGCCGCTTGCGCCGCCCGTGCAGTCAACTTCGCTGACCGGCAGGATTTTATCGGCGGACGGCAGATCGGTTGTCGGCACAATCGTTACCCAAACCGCTTCGGACGGACAGATTCGCTACACGATTGCCAACCAATTCGGCTATTATCGCTTTTCCGGTTTGTCGCTTCGGCAAACTTACACTTTCAGAGTTTTATCAAAGCATTATCGTTTTTCGCCGCAAATTCTGACGATTAACGACGAAAATCAAAACTTGAATTTCACGGGTCAGTAAGCACCCCAACAAAAATAAATTTGATCAAGCGGAACGCGGGCAGACTGCCTGCGGGTTGGGTTTTCAATTTGTCAGACACGCAGGCAGTCTGCCCGCGCTCCATCGGCATTGAATTTCAATCAAATCTATTTTTGTTGCGGTGCTTGGAATAAATAAAATAATTCGAGAGATTCTTGAGGATATATTGAACGCCGGAATATTTTGATAATATAGAGCAAAGATTTTGCGAATTGCGCGAGTTTTGACAGTCAAAATTGAAGAAATATTTATTTGTTATCGTGACAGTTTGGAAACTTCGGTTTTACTGTTACAAAAGGAGAAAATGTTTACCGGAATCATTGAAGAACTGGGAAAAATCGCCGCGCTTGACCGTCACGCGAGCGGCGCGAAGATTAAAATTGCGGCAAAAATCGTTTGTGAAGGCACGAACGAAGGCGATTCGATTGCCATCAACGGCGTTTGTCTGACGGCTTTGGAAGTAAAAAAAGATTCGTTCACGGCAGACGTTTCGCAGGAAACTTTGAACAAATCAACGCTCGGAAAATTAAATATCGGCGCAAAAGTCAATCTCGAACGCGCCGTTACGCCTTCAACCAGACTCGGCGGACACATCGTGCAGGGTCACGTTGATTCGCGCGGGAAATTTGTTTCGGCGAAACAGATCGGCGACTTTTGGACGGTCAGAATCGGTTTTCCGAAAGAAATCGGACAATATTTAGTTTATAAAGGTTCGGTTTCCGTCGAAGGCATCTCGCTGACCATCGCCGAATTAAAAAGTGATTATTTTGAAATCGCCGTCATCCCGAAAACTTGGGAATTGACAAATTTATCGAGTCTCAAATCAGGCGACGAAGTAAATCTCGAAGCCGACGTGATCGCCAAATATGTCGAGCGAATTCTGCTCTGCGGCAAAGCGGAAAGCGGCGAAATCACGATTGAAAAAATGCAAAAGTCAGGATTCGTATAAATGTCAGAACCGTCTGCGGTAGCGGATGATTGAACGCCGACATCTCAAATTTCTGCCGACTGTTTAAATTGTTAAATTAAACCATCCGCTACCGCAGACGGTTCTGACAGAATAATGGTTGAAATTATCCAAGCTGAAACAACAGAGCAAATAGAAACGACGCGAAATCTTTTTCGTGAATACGAAGCGTGGTTCGGGATGAATCTTTGCTTTCAAAATTTTGACGAAGAAGTTGCGAATCTGCCCGGAAAATACGTCGCGCCCGACGGCGGATTATTTCTCGCTTTCGTGGACGAAGACATAGCAGGCTGCATCGCTTTGCGAAAATTGGAAGACGGCGTTTGCGAGATGAAAAGGCTTTACGTCAAAGACGAATTTCGCGGTCAAAAAATCGGTATCAAATTAATCGAAAAAATCATCACCGAAGCGCATCAAATCGGCTACGAAAAAATGCGCCTCGACACCTTTCCGGCAAAAATGTCGAAAGCCGTCGGTCTTTACGAATCTTACGGATTCCGCGAAATTCCGGCGTATTATCAAAATCCATACGGCGAAACGCTGTTTATGGAATTGGATTTATAGGAAATCAAAACTTAATTTGTTGACCAAGTAAGCGTGTAGGCAGGCGGCACATTTTTAACGATGAGCGGACTTTTTTTGGCTTTGCCGTAGCGCGAACGCATAAATTCGCGGAGTTTGATCGCCGACGGGAAGTAATAGCCGTGAGCGTATTGAAAAGTGCGGAAAGTGCAGCCTTGCTGCATAAATTTATCAATTTCGAGCAGGATTTTTTCGCCGACTTCGTTCGGCAGTGAAACGAACGGCAGACAGCAGATGATGTAGCCGACCTTGCCCAAACCGGATTCGCGGTGAATATCGGCGAGTTCGCAGGCATTGCCACGCACGAACGACAAATCGGGGTAGCGGACTTTGAGCGATTTGACGAGATCGCCGTCGAGTTCGATGCCGAGATATGATTTATCGTCCGGCAGATTTTCCTGCAAAAATTTAGTGATCGCGCCGGTTCCGACACCGAGTTCGAGGACGATTTTATCGTGGTTCGGCACAATTTTCTCGCACATTTTCATCGCCAGTTCGGACGAACTGGGCGCAATCGAACCGACTTTTGCCGGGTTCTTTAAAAATGCCTGTAAAAATTGAATGTTTTCGTTCATCGCAAAAAAATCTAATTCGCCGAAGCGTTGGCTTCGGATTCAACTTGAGCCGAGGTATTCGAATCGCTGACCGTAATTTTATAATCACAGCCTTCGGTTTGGCAATAGCGAATCGTGCCTTCTTTTTTGGTGGTCTTTTCAAAAACGAATGGCGCGGCGCATTTCGGACACGGTTCGATGATCGGTTTGTCCCAGTAAACTTCGTCGCATTTCGGATAATTCGTGCAGCCGTAAAATGCTTTTCCGCGTTTCGACTTCTTGACGGCGATTTCACCCTTTTTGCATTTCGGGCAGGGAATTCCGAGCGTTTCGCGCTTGATGTAATCGCATTTCGGGTAATTTGAACACGAAATAAATTCGCCGAAACGTCCCTGACGAATGACTAATTTCGCGCCGTCCTTCGGACAGATTTCGTCAATTTCGACGGGCGGCGCAACTGTGACGGTCGCGCCCGATTTTTTATCAATCTTGCGAATATTTTTGCATTCGGGATAACCGGAACAGCCGTAAAATGCGCCGAAGCGACCTTTTTTCAAAGCCATCGGTTTGGAACACAGTTCACAGTTCGGAATTTCTTCCGTTTCGCCTTCGGCGGTCGGCTGACCGTTTGCGTCCGTTTTTCTCGCGGTAATTTCGCGCGTCGTTTTGCATTCGGGATAATTTTCGCAGGCGAGAAATTGTCCGAAGCGTCCGAATTTAATAACCATCGGCGAACTGCACGTCGGGCAAATTTCGTCGGTCGGAATCGAGGCTTTCTTTTGATCTTTTAAACTAACTTCGGCGTTTTTGAGATCAACTGAAAATTTGTCGTAAAATCCGCGTAAGGCATCGCGCCAGTTGATTTTTCCGGCTTCGATTTCGTCCAATTGCTCTTCCATTCGCGCCGTGTAGGTCGGGTTGAAAAGGTCTGTAAAACCGGCGACGAGAACGTCATTAACGGTCGTGCCGAGCGCGGTCGGATGAAAACGTCCTTCGAGGCGTTCGACATATTCGCGGTCTTGGATCGTCGTCATAATCGCCGCGTAGGTCGAAGGTCGTCCGATGCCTTGTTCTTCCAACGCTTTGACTAAAGTCGCTTCGGTAAAACGCGGCGGCGGTTCGGTAAAATGCTGTTCGGGCGTGATCGCATTGAGTTTTAAATTCTCGCCTTTTTCGACCTTCGGCAGACTCAATTCTTCGTCCGAATCTTCCGAACCGGCTTCGACTTTTTCGTCGCGTCCTTCCTGATAAACCTTCAAAAATCCGTCGAATTTCTGCACCGAACCCGAAGCGCGAAACATAAAACGTCCGGCTTTAATGTCAATCGTCGTCTGATCGAAAATCGCGGGCGACATCTGCGACGCGACAAATCTCTGCCAGATTAGGCGATAAAGCCTGTAACCGTCGTTGTCCAAATAGCTTTTCAGACTGTCGGGCGTGCGATTTGCGTCCGTCGGGCGAATCGCTTCGTGCGCGTCCTGTGCGCCGCCTTTTGTTTTGTAGAAATTCGGCTTTTCAGGTAAATAATTCTGACCGTAATTTCCGCCGATAAAATCACGAACCTCGCCGAGTGCCGTATCGGAAACGCGCGTCGAATCCGAACGCATATAAGTTATCAAACCGACCAAACCTTCACTGCCGATTTCGACACCTTCGTAAAGTTTCTGCGCGACGGACATTGTTTTCTTGACCGAAAATCCGAGTTTACGCGCGGCTTCCTGCTGTAATTTTGAAGTGATAAATGGTGGTGTCGGGTTGCGTTTTCGCTCTTTCGTCGTCACCGATTCGACGATGAATTTTTCCTTTTCCGCTTCTTCAACGATGGATTTCGCCGTCGTTTCGTTTTTGATGTGCGTTTCGTTCTTTTTAATGTCCTGATCGAAACCGCTCGTTTTAACCGTCAAATCTTCAACTTTATGAAGACGCGCATCGAATTTCGGCGGCAAAACGGCAGAAAGATTAGCGATAATCGTCCAATATTCGGTCTGCTTAAATGCTTCGATTTCGCGTTCGCGGTCAACAACGAGGCGCACCGCAACCGTCTGAACTCGTCCCGCGCTCAATTTTCCGCCGATATTTTTCCACAAAATCGGCGAAACTTTATAACCGACCAATCTGTCTAAAATTCGCCGCGCCTGCTGCGCGTCAACTATGTCCTGATTGACCTCTTTCGGATGATTAAACGCTTCCTTGATTGCGTTTTTCGTGATTTCGTTGAACATCACGCGGAACACTGCTTTTTTCGGCTTTTTCGGGACGATTTCTTCGGCGAGATGCTGACAGATTGCTTCGCCTTCGCGGTCAGGGTCAGCCGCGAGATAGATCGTGTCGGCTTCTTTGGCGGCTTTTTTGAGGTCGGAAACGGTTTTTTTGTTGTTGCGCTTTTTGATGTCGGGAATTACTTCGTAGGTCGGCTCGAAATTATTTTCGATGTCCACGCCGAGACCTTTCGACGGTAAATCCTTAATATGCCCGATGGACGCGAGAACTGTGTAATCGCTGCCGAGATATTTGTTGATGGTTTTCGCCTTTGCCGGCGATTCGACGATAACTAAATTCTTTGCCATTTTATAAAAAAATATGTCAGACGCTAATTTCGTCTGACATTCTGACTTCTAACACCTTTAAATGATTGGTGTCAATTCGTTGACGGATTATTTCACGCAAACTATAATTTCGGTTCACGGCTCAGATGAAGTATTTCACAAAAGAGTTTGCCGCCGCAATAAATGTAGCGCAAGCGGGGACGCTTGCAGTATCGGGCGCGTCCCGCGTCCGTGTGTGTAAAACTTTGAAGAACTCGGAAGCCGGAGACATTCGATACGGCAAGCGGGAACGCTTGCGCTACATTTTTCGCGCGTAAAAATTTCCGGGCAGAGCGCGAATCAAATCCTTTAAATCCAAACCGACAATTGCGGCGTTCAAATCGCCGAATGACAAATTGCCTTCGTCGAGCAATGCGTCAATATGTTTCGACTCGTCAGCCGCAAGCAGCGACCATATTTTGCGCTCATTTTCGCTTAAATCCGAAGGTGCGGATTCAAGCTGTTTGCTTTTATCTTCCGCATTTTTTTCGTCTAGTTTCGGCGGCAGAATTCGCGCGGAAATCTCGCTTGGCAGTTCATTTACAACGTCCTGCCATTGCTGAACGAGTTTTGCGCCTGATTTAATTAAATAATTTGTCCCGAACGAATTTTTTGAAGTGATATTTCCCGGCACGGCAAAAACATCGCGGTCTTGCTCAGTCGCCAGTCGCGCGGTAATCAGCGAACCGCTGCGTTCCGAGGCTTCGACGAGCAGAACGCCGTAGCTCAAGCCGGAAATAATACGATTGCGATACGGAAAATTTTCTTTAAGCGGTGGAGTTTCAAGCGGAAACTGCGACACGACCGCGCCGCCGTTCGCTATAATTTCGTCAACCAACTTGGCGTTTTCCTTCGGGTAAATTTGATTAATGCCCGTTCCTAACACGGCAATCGTTCTGCCTTTGCCGCGCAGTGCGCCGCGATGCGCCGCCGTGTCAATGCCGCGAGCCAGCCCTGAAACCACGCAGACACCGTTCGCCGCCAGATCGCGGGCGAGCATCTCCGCCGCGTTTTCGCCGTAGGTCGAACATTTCCGCGAACCGACGACACCGATGCACGGCGCATCAAAACACGCCTGCCAGTCGCCTTTGACATATAAAGTAATCGGCGGATCGGCGATTTCGCGCAGCAGCGACGGATAACTGCCGTCGTCCAAAATCAACACGTCCGCGCCCGAATTTTTGACGTTTTCAAATTCCAGCGCAGCCTTTTCGTGACATTCGCGTTTCAAAATACTCTCGACCGTTCCGGCTCTCAGCCGCACGGATTCGAGTTCGTTGCGCGTCGCGTGAAAAACATTTCCCGCCGAACCGAATCTTTCGAGCAATTTCGTCGCCGCTCGCGGACCAACGCCGGGAGTCATATTGAGGGAGATCCATTCTTTCATATTTTGTGTTGTTAAAGTTTTGACTTTCGGCATTTGCCGCCGAATTAATTTTCAAAAACATCTTCGGCGAAACTGCCCGAATTGACAAGTTTCAAGATGCGAAACCATCAGGTAAATTTACTTTTTCAGTCAAAAATTTGTTCGGCGGACAACTTTTCCGGCGCGAAACGCAACTTTTATGACATAATTGGCGTTGAAGAAACGTCAATCAAATTCAAATACTCCTGAGAGGTTTTCTATGAAATTAAATAAATTTTTAATCGCCGCCGCCGTTTCGGTTTTTGCCGCCAATGCCGCTGACGGTCAGCGCACGGTGCAGGTGCAGATTCCCGTGCCGCCGCCGAACGCGCAGATTTTTGTTTACGAAGGCGGTTCGTATCTCGGCGTGCAGGCGGAAGAAATAACGAAGGAAAATTACACCAAATTCGGGCTGCGCGAAGTGCGCGGTGTCGCGGTTGATAAAATTACGGAAAATTCGCCCGCTGCTCAAGCCGGTTTGCAGAAAGGCGATGTAATCGTCAAAATAAACGGCGAAGAAATCTCCGGCACGCGCAAACTGACGCGGCTTATTTCCGAAACCGCGCCCGATCATCAGGTGGCGCTCACGATTTTACGCAACGGCGCGGAACAGGAAATCAAAGCAACCGTTGCCCAGCGTCCGATGCCGGAAAATTTTCAGGGCAGAATATTTCAGCGTGGCGATGTGCCGGTGCTGAGTCTGCCGCCGTCGGTAGATATGCAGGCGATGCCCGTGCCGCGCGGCAGCGTCGAACTGCCCAATACATATATATACCGCTCGAATGCGCGTC
This sequence comes from Pyrinomonadaceae bacterium, assembly GCA_965247235.1. Taxonomy (GTDB): domain Bacteria; phylum Acidobacteriota; class Blastocatellia; order Pyrinomonadales; family Pyrinomonadaceae. Next base: position 2,071,916 of record OZ252004.1, on the reverse strand, counting down.
AAATCGGTATCGGAACTGCGCCGCTCAATAAACAGCTTGCCGAATATTTCGGCGCAAACGACGGCGGGATTTTAATCAGCAGCGTCCGCCAAAACGGTGCGGCGGCAAAAGCGGGAATCAAAACAGGCGACGTGATCGTCGAAATCAACGGCAAAAAAGCAAACGGCGCAACCGACCTGATCGAAGCGTTAAGCGACCCAAACGGCGGCGATCTCAACTTGACAATCATCCGCGACAAAACCCGTCAAACCATTCGCGTGACACCCGAAAGCAGTCAGGAAAACAAGATGAGAATCGAAAGATCAGTCCAAAACGACGCGCCGCCGTCGGAATAAAAAGATTAGCCGCAGGAAGGCGCAAAAGACGCAAAAAAGATCAAGATGAAGTAGTCGGTAAAATAAGAATATTTGCCCACGAAACACACGAAACACACGAAAATTAAAACCTTTTAAGTAAGCGTTCACAATTACTTGTAATTAAAATTCATAATAGATAAAAGATTCAAGATGAGCGATGAAAGATCAAATCTATCAGTTATCAGTTATCAGCTATTCCGAATTAAATTGTCAAAACTAATTTTGTTGGGGTGCTTATAAGCCTTTAATTCTTTCTTTTTTTCGTCCCTTTCGTGTATTTCGTGGGCAAATCTCTTTCCTGAAATTACCAATTTTTTCTTATCTTTTTTTGCGTCTTTTGCACCTTCCGGCGGCTATCATTCTTCAACTTTTCTCTTCGATTTTTCCTTCGCCAAGATGTTCGCCTGATTGCTGTAATCACGCGCCGTTTCCATTATTTTGCGATAATTTTCGCTGCGGTTTTTGAATTCTTCCTTGACCTTTTCGCGTGATTCCTTGTTTTTCGGATCGTAATTATTACGCAGAGAGATTGCCGCCTGACGATAGTTTTCAAAGGCTTCGAGCTGTTTTTCGAGACATTTTTGTTTCAGTTGAAGATAATCGCGGTAATCTCCGTTGATCTGCATTTCCTGCGCTTTTTCCAGTTTTTCAATCGCGCTTTTGCCGAAATTCGTCCCGTCATTTATCAAATAAACCACATCGTCCGAAATCTTTTTGACCTTTTCCGCATCGTTGGCTTCGAGAGTTTTTTTCAATTCTTCGCGCTTGTCTTCGTTGTCCTTGTAGAGAGTTTTGATTTTCGTCAAATCCTGATTCGCGTCGGCAACCAACTTTCCGGCTTCGACTGTTTCATCCGAACTTATGATCTCGAAATTATTCGTCCGAGCGTTTTTTTTGCACGAAACCGCGAACAGCAAACACGCGAAAATCAAACCGGCGACGCAGCGTTTAATTGAAAATAAATTTTTCGCAGATAATCTCATCATCTAACCGACCAGACGAAAATTCCCGTTATCTTTGCGCTTCCAGATAAAACCGTCAAGCACATAATGCGTCAACTGCGGCAAAGCAAGCAGCGGCACGAGATAGATTTTCAGATTCTCAAAATTCCAGTCCTCACCAAACAGCCATTGCCTTTCGTGCCACACGCCGCGATGCCAAAACAGTTCTTCGACGTAAGCCAACGCCCACAAAGTCGCCAGAAAAATCAGCCAATTCGATGAAATCGCCCGGTAAAACCGCGAAGCATTTTCGCGCCGCGATTTTGCGTAAAAATAAATCAGCGCAAAATACGGAACGCCGTGAATGACGACATTTGTCACCGTAAAAGCGTAGTCCGAGTTAAAGTAAACGATGCCGACATACCAGCAAATAAAAGTCGTCGCCACGACAATATCTTTGCCGATATTCAAAAAACTTTGCGCGTAATAAAGGTAAATTGATTTAGCAAAATAAGCGATTAAAGCCAAAATATAAACCGGAAACAAAACCTTTTCAACAATTTGCGGCAACCCGATAAAATCATTCTGCACAAACCATTCAAAATTTCGCGGCAATCGTGTCATCCAAAACGCGAGCGGATAAATCGTCGCCAGATAAACCGCCGCCGCATCAATCCACCACGACAAATTTGAAGTTTCGCCCAATTTCCGCCGGTAAAGCGCGACCCAACCGTATTGCTGACGCACAAAATGAAAAACCGCCGTTAGTGCCAAAGCCTTCCAAAAAACCAGTTCACCCTCAGAATAAAGCGCGACACCGACCGCATAACCGAACACCGGAACGAGCGAATAAAGCCAAACACGCCGCTTAAATTCCGCCGCATCAAAATAAACCCGAAAAGAAGTTGACCAAACGTGCGCGACATCAATCAACAGCACCGTCGAAACCCAAGTCCATTCCGGCGATTCATCATTCAAAATCCCAAACTGCCAGCCAATCGCTAAAAGAAGAAGCGACACAACCGCACTGCCGAGAAAAACCGACAAATCAATTTCGCGGGAAAAAAGCCAGTAATTTTTTATGGTTGTAGTTTCCATCGAAAATAAATTATTTCAATGACCATTCAACTATCAAAAACGATTCGTTGGTCAAACCGCTATTTAGAGCGGCTTCAAAAAATTTTACTTGCGTTTCTCTAATTCCGTCTTTCGAGAATCGTCTTGATTCTGCAAATATAACTTTTTCATCCTTCCAGCAAAAAACATCCCAACAACCATTTTTAGAGCCGAGATTTTTGTAGATTTTGTCCAAAAGCAACACTTTATCTGAAGGTAATCCGACTCCATTTTTGTTAATCCAATCGGTTCGGTATTTTTTGCCGTAAGTATCTATCCAAACGCCGTTCCAATTTTCTTTTTGAAATGCACGAAGAATTGCGAGTTCGGCAAATAGCGGTTCACCATCAAAATCAACTATGGCTTTTCCTCCATAAGAATCTTCAATCGGTTCGCCTGCCCATTCTTTGAAGAGCGGTTGCGCGACCGGTATCAAAACTTCTTTGCCGTTCGTTAATTCGATAATTTCAAAATCTTTTGGTTCTAATATTTTCGGATACACTTTCATTTTCTTAAAATTTCATTTCCCACTCGAATTCCATGATAAAACGCTTCTTCAAAAAGTGCGATGCCGCTTAGATCGGAGTGCGCGAAATGGATATTGCGGAAAGGTTTGCTTGCCTGTTCGCGTGCGCCTGACCATAAAAAATTCGTGCGAGGGCTTATCATCGCGTGTCCCCAACGCATCACGTCAATTTTTTCGGTCAGTTCGCGGATGTTCGGATGAGCGCGTGAGAGATCAGTCAAAATTATGTCGGCAAGCTGCGGATGATCGAGCGCGAAAAGTTTGGCGCGTCCGTTTTCTTCGGCGCACATCGGGTAATAATATGTAAAAACCGCCGCACCGTAATCAATGCCTTTTTGATGCGTCGAATTGACGTAGCCGAGCGACGGACTTTCATAAATCACGTTGTCCCACGCGAGCGGAAAATCTTTCGCAAACCGCTGTTTCGGGCGATCTTTCAAAAATAAATTGGCGACAAACCACGCATTGTGCTGAAACTCATTGACGAAATTCGGCGGCGCGGTTTTGAAATCTCGAATCAAATATTTCGCCGTAAAAATCGGCGCGGCGAAAATCGCTTTATCGGCGTGAATGCCGCGAATCTCGTTTGTTTCCGTGTTTAGATAAATGATGTCAACGCCGCGTTCATTCGGAATTATTTCGAGCGCGAGCGTTTTGAGGCGAATTTTATCTTTAACTTTGTCGGATAAATAGTTGACGAAGTGCCCGTTGCCTTCGGGAAAAGTAATGAACGCTTGCGATTCTTCGCCCGATTTACGAACTCTTGAGCAGAAATAAAAAAGTCCCGCCCATGCCGAAGCGTCGTTCAATTTCAAACCGTAATCATCGCGCGTCGCGTAATCGCAATACCAAAATAATCGCTCGGAAGTAAAACCTTTTTGCCGCAGCCAATTGCCGAACGAAATTTTGTCTAAGGCTAAAACTTCCGCGTCCGTCGAACAATTCGCAACCGGCAAAGTAAATGCGCGATTTCCTTGCGCGTCGCGCCAATTAACCCAAAAATCAATCTCCTTTTGAAACGCTTTCAACTGATTTTTGTCGTCATCGCTCGCGCCGACGTTCAAATATAAACCTTCATACCAACGACCTTTGTAGAAAACGCGCTCTTCGGGTTCGCGGCATAAAAATTGTTCTTTGACGACGATTTCACCGTTTGCGCTTCTGCCTTCGGTCAAGTCCATTTCGTCTAACAGCGCAATTAATTCTGCGTTTTCCTTGAAAGGGACAGGCAAATAATGTGCGCCCCACGGATACGAAACGATGTCGGAAGTTCCGCTCTGCGCCGTGCCGCCGATTTTGCTTTCGAGTTCGAGCAGTGCGAAATCGTTAAAATTATTTTGCCGAAATTTCCAAGCTGCTGAAAGTCCTGCCGCGCCACCGCCGATAATGGCGACTTTCACCGTTTCCCAATTATTTGCGGGAACTTCCACGTTTCGCATTTCGCGCAAAATATGCCCGACATTGACATTTGCGCCGACGATTTCGCCCGCAACTTCCGCGTTTTCAGAGGTTGATTTACACGCCGAGAGCGCGAACGGTAAACCTAAAAAAGCAGTTAAAATTTCTCGGCGGGTGAATTTCATTTCGGTAAAGATCTTCGGAATAACTGATAGCTGATAATTAAAACGGCTATCAGCTATCAGTTATCAGTTTTCAGCTATTCCGAAAGTAAAATTTTTACTCAGATTTTTTAGCTGTTTTCAGCGATGAAATCAACATTTTTTGCAATTCTTCGCAATCATCAAGCAGCGATTGCGCTTGTTTTTCGCTCAAAAATCCGCCGTCACGCAGAAGCCTGAGCCAGAAATTTGTTTTGAACGCTTCTTTATTCGCAATCGAATATTTTTGCAAAAAGTCGGTTTTGTTCTCTCCCTGTTTTGCCTCTTCTATCAAAACGCCGATTGCCGTTCCGGAATCCAGAATCTTTTTTGACAAAACAAATTCGTGTTTTTCGTCGTTCAAAAACTGGCTTAATTTGACGATTCGCAAAACAAATTTATACGATTTTTCCTGTAAAATATTTTCACTCATACAATTTCTAAAGTTATCAGCTATTCGCTATTAGTTTTCAGTTATTCCGAAATTTTTTCTCTTAAAATGTAATCTTCGGAATAGCTGAAAGCGAATAACTGATAGCTGATAATTTACTCGAATCTCCGCCATTCCGCCTCGTAATATCTCACCAGCGATTGATTATCCAATCTATTTATTTCGATCTCCTCATTCGGCAAATTCGTGTCCGCCGAAAAGTCGAACATCGTTGCCAGAGTTTTGTCGTTGAGAAATTTCAATTCGATATTTTCAGGCAGTTTTGCAGGCGTTTCAAAAGGTTGCAGCTTTGCCAAAGCGTAACCCCAAACGCCGAATGACGGCACGGTTGTTTGATAAGGTTTGACGGTAAAGCCGACCGATTCGAGCGTTTTGACGATGCACCAAAAAGATTTTCGTGCCATCAGCGGCGAAGTCGTTTGAATCACGACGGCTGAATCGGGCTTTAATTTGCGCTTTAAAAGATTGTAAAAGCGCGTCGTGTAGAGCTTGCCGAGCGCGAAATTGTTCGGATCGGGAAAATCTACGATTGCCACGTCAAACGGTTCGGCTTCGACCGAATCGAGCCAGACGAAAGCGTCGGCGTTCGTGACGTGAACGCGCGAATCGTCAAACGAATGTTTGTTCAGTTCGCCGAGCGCAGGAACGCTTTTTGAAACCTTCGTCATTTCGGGATCGAGGTCAACGAGTTGGATAAATTCGACCGACGGATACTTTAAAATCTCGCGCAGAGCCAAGCCGTCGCCGCCGCCCAAAACTAAAATTCGCTTCGGATTTGCGCCGAACGCCGCCATCGGCGGATGCACTAACGCTTCGTGATAGCGATATTCGTCGAACGAATTAAATTGCAAATTGCCGTTTAAAAACAGCGAGTAGCCGGTTTTGCCCTTGGTCACGATGATGCGCTGATACGACGAACTTTTGGCGTAAATAATGTTGTCGGTGAACAGCGAATCTTCGGCGAGAGACGTTAGATAATCGGCTTTGATGAAAGCGATGAGCAATAAAATAATTAAAATAAATCCGCTGACACGCATAAAATTCAGACGCTTTTTTATCAACGGTTCGAGCAGCCACGTTCCCCAAATTCCGACCGCCGCATTTAACATTCCGAACATTAACGACGTGCGATTCAGTCCGAGTTTCGGCACGAGAAACAGCGGAAACAGCAACGACGCAACCAATGCGCCGATGTAATCAAATGCGAGAACGCGCGAAATCAAATCCTTAAAATCGAGTTCGTCCTGCAAAATTCGCATCAATAATGGAATTTCCAATCCGACGAAAACGCCGATGCCGAAAACGATTCCGTAAAGCACGAACGCGAAATAACTTAATTTGGCAAACGCGAAAAACAACAGCGGCGCGGAAAATCCGCCTAAAATTGCGACCGCCAATTCGATCTCGACAAACTTTTCGGCGATGTTTTTATCAATGAATTTCGATAAGTAAGAACCGACACCCATCGCAAACAGATAAACGCCGATGATGATCGAAAACTGCGTCACCGAATCGCCCAAAACATAGCTCGAAAGCGTCCCGGCAAGCAGTTCGTAAATCAAACCGCAGGTGGCGATGATGAAAACATTGAGAAATAAAAGCGGAGTTCTGTTCATATTTCTGCGACACGGAGACTGCGAGACGCGGGGACGCGGAAAAAAAATCTCACCGTGTCGCCGCGTCGCCGTTTCTCGAGTTCGCTTTTAATTTCCCTGAATCGCCGCCGAAATTATCAGCGCGATGCCGATAATAATCGCGCCGATAATGATGGCGAGCGCGGTGTTTTGATCGTCTTCGATTTCCTTTTTGACCGAAAACGGCGCGACTTTAACAACGATAAAAAACGCGATACCGAAGACAACTAAACCGATTAAAACAAAAATTACGGTTGTCAGCAAAACCGGCAAAAGCTCGTCGAGTTTGACGATTAAAGCAAATGGCAAAGCTGCCGATAAAAGATTCAACATTTATTTTCCTCCACGAAATCCGCCGTAAATGAACGGCATTCCGAGCCGCGAATTGCTGCCCGAATTGGCAAGTTCCCAACCGAACCACGAAGCCGTCGCATACGTCAGCACGACGGCGAGTCCGAAAATCATAAAAAGCGTCTTGAACATAAGTTTTAGTAGTGAACGATGAGTGGTGAACGGTGAGTTAAATTTTGACTCATCATTCATCATTCATCATTCATCGCTGCTCCAATTACTGTCATTGCTGTCATCCGAACTGCCCGAATTACTGAACATACTTTCGCTCCAGCGTTTTGATTCAAAGGCGAATTTGCGGAAAATTCCGATGAGCGGCATCATCAGCAAAATTAAAAACGCGCAGCAGAAATTTACGCCGCGCGTGACGTTTTGTTCGACTTTGACGCTGACGGTTTGCGGCTGCTGCCAGTTTTGCCACGTTCCTTCGACCTTTAACGTGTATTTTCCGGCGGGCAGAGCCGAAAGCGTCGCGTCCTGTTCCTGTCCGCCTTCCGACCACGATTCGCCGTCTTCGACACCGCTGTAATATTCAATCGGGACATTGACCGTTTCCACCTCGTCATTCTGCTCGTTGATTAAATCTATGTCCAAATCCGCCCACGAATTATCAACCGGCGCACTTGCCGTGATTTTGACGTTGCGATTGCCTTTGATTTCAAACGGCTGACTGAAAACCGCCTGCGCGGTCGTCGCATTTTGGAGCGGCGGCAAAACGATCTGCTGCGAAAGCGGAGTCGAACCGAAACCGCTTATCAGAGTCGTCATAATTGCCGTTAAAAGGAGAAGCGCGAGCGGCAAAAGTCCCCAAGTATAATAAAACGAATTGGTAAACGGCTGATTCGGCGCAACCGACCAAGGCTTCGGCAAATCGCTGACGTTAAAGGCTTTTTCGATTTCGTCATTGGTTTGATAAGTGCCGATTGACCAGTTCAGTTCGTTCGCCGTGCCTTCAAACGAGAGCATTCGCGGCGCGGCGACGTAATCAACCGCGCGGACGGTTTCGCCCTGTTCGACGCGCCAGTAAAATTCGCCCTGAACGTATTCGACCCGCGCCGGCGCATCCTGAAAAATTTTGTAAGTTTCGCCGTTAAAGGTGGCGGATTTGTCGGTGCTGACGACATCCGCCGCGTTAATCGGTTCGACAAAATTCCAGTGATTGTCCGAATGAATGAGCCAGCGAAAGCCGTGCGACGGATTATAAAGCAGATATTCGTGCCAGAAATATTGAATGCCTTCGACGGTTACGCTGCGGACGACCGCGCCGATCAACTTATATTTCGTGCCGTCAAACGCGCCTTCCGCGCCAATCGGCAAGACGAACGCGGGCGCGTCCGGTTTCGGCGCGAGAGCTTTAAGCCACGACAATTTGCCCTGATTGACATCGAGCAGCGAATTGCAATACGGACAGGTGACGCGTTCGGCTTTGTCCGGCGCGGTTAAGGTAAGTGCGCCGCCGCAGTTCGGACAGCCGACACCTTCGGTCGAAACTTTCTGCGCCTGCCGCGTCACGGATTTGGCATCCGCCAGTTCGATTTCGGCGAGCGAAACCTGTTGACCGACGAAAACCCACGGCGGATTCATCGAATAATCAATCGTCGCAAAAGCATTTTTCGCGCCCGACAGATCGGCGTAATCGTTTTTTTCATACGGCGTTAGTTTATAAGGAATCTCGCCTTCCGCCGCCGCCGAAGTTGCCGTGCCTTTTTCGGTGACGACGAAATTTTGACCGGGAATTTCCGCGATTGTCTGCCCGATTTGCAGTTGCTCAAATGACGGCAGCGTAAAGCCTTTTTGAACCGGCTGATAAAATGTCAGATAAAATTTGCCCTGCGCTTCGGCGAGCCAACCGACCCAGCCGTTGGAAAAAGTCGCATACCATTCGTCCCAAAATCCGCCGAGTTCGTGTTGAAGTTGGGCGCGTCCGGTCAGCTCGAAACGGGTATTTTTGAACGTGCCGTGCAAACCGATTTTGAGCGGCGACTGCGTATCGGCGATTTCGGCAACCTTGCCCAGATCGTTCAAACCGCGATCCGTCCGCGCGACCGCCGAACGGCAAAACGGGCAGACCAGCACAATCGTCGAGCCTTTCTGAAACTCAATCGGCGCACCGCACGATGGACAATTTGCCTGAAGAACACTCATAAAAATGCAACGCAAGCGTCCCGCTTGCAACATCAAAAGGTAACGCAAGCGTCCCGCTTGCAGTATCGGGCGCGTCCCGCGTCCGTGTCAAAAACTCCTAACTTCCCCCAAATCCAAAACTCGCCCGCCTGTTTTCCGATACATCTTTCACGCCAACCCAACGCCAATTTTGCAATCCGGCTTTGACAGGATTTTCTAAAATATACTCAATCGTTCGATAAAATTCCGCTTCATCGCGGACGATTCGGTCAAAACTTTCGCTCTGCCAAAATTTTCCTGTCCGTTTTAAGATTTTGTTGGCTTCGTGCGCCGTAAACGATTTCCACGAATGCGTAATTTCGCTTAAATCCTGCCGAGGGAAAATATGCAAAACCGCGTGAACGTGGTTCGGCATTATACACCACGCGAAAAGACGATATTTTTTCTCGTCGTAAAACATTAAAGACTCTTCGACCATCTCCGCTACAGTTGGATTTTTCAGATGACATTCGCCGTAACCGTTATCTAAAAAACCGTCATATTTGGCTGAAAAGATTTTTTCGAGCCGGTTTTTTTCTTCGGGTTTGAGGTCACGCTGCAAATTTGTCAGGTTTTTTTCGGATTGCTCCCGTTCAAATTCAATTTGTTCGAGAACATCTTTCGGCAGCGAATCAGCCAGCCGAAATGTTACGAAATAGACGGCATTGTTCTGCTTCCAATGGGGCAGAAAACCGCGTGTATTAATTTTTGTGCGGTTGAAATCGAAATCGGGAAAGTTTGATGCGGGGTGATTTTTGTTTGAGACCGGGACGCGGGACGCGCCCGATACTGCAAGCGGGACGCTTGCGTTACCTGCGTTGCTTGCTTTGCCGCGTTCGATTTTTGTTATCTTGACCTGATCCGCGCCGATTATTTTCTGCAAATTTTCGCTCCAATTCCATTCGGGGCGCGTTCGGCAGCAGTATAAATTAAAGGTTGCGGTTTTGTGTTCGGGATATGTATGGCAGGCGAGATGCGATTCGGTGAGCATCGTTAAACCGGTGATGCCGCCTTCGCCGCCGAATTTGTGCCAGTTCGGTTCGCCGACGGTTTTTAGTTCGAGGTCAGTAATGATTTGCGCGAAAATGCTTTGCAGTGCGGAAACGTCGCGCAGTTTTACTGCGTCGCAGTCAAAGGCTTCAATTAACCATTCCATTCCGACAATCATTTTTTTAGACCCTGAAATCAAATACGAATCATTTTAAGAAAAGTTTTGAACTTCGCCAACCGCCGATGCGTTATAGTTGATGATGAAAACCGGAAATGCCGCTGTTTAATCAGAGGTTTTCGATTAACGATTTACTACTAACCGATGATGCTCAAAACTATAACCAAAATTTGCGTTTTTGTCATATCTTTCAGTCTTTTTTCAGGCTGCACTCACGTCGGGAAACATTCGGCGAAGGCAAATCCCGACGCGCGGGATTCAAATGATTACGGTGCGCCGCAGGTGATCGCCAAACTCGAATCCAAAGAAATTACCGAAAGCAGCGGAATCGCCGCGTCCAAATGTCAGGCTGATGTTTTCTGGACGCATAACGATTCGGGCGACGACGCGTTTATTTTCGCCTTTAATTCTGCGGGCAAACATCTCGGAACATACAAGGTTACGGACGCGGAAAATACCGATTGGGAAGATATTGACGAAATAAAAACGGCAGACGGCAAATGCGTTTTATACATCGCCGAAACGGGTAACAACGCCAGAATCCGCGAACAAATGAAGATTTATACGGTTGCCGAACCGAAAATTTCGGCTGAAGATCAATCGTCGAACCGCAAAAATCCAATCGAAACCGAAGCCGCGCAGACGATTAAATTTAAATATCCCGACGGCAAATATGACGCGGAAACTTTGATGGTGCAGCCGCAGACCGGCGACGTTTATATTTTGTCGAAACAACTGACGGGCGCGGCGGGAATTTATAAATTACCGGCGAAAACGGATGTTTCAAAAACAGTCGAACTCGAAAAAATCGGCGAATTTTCCGCGCCCGCGATTCCGAACGGATTCGTCACCGGCGGCTCGATTGCGCCTGACGGCAAACGGCTCGTGATCTGCGATTACGTCAACGCTTACGAATTGATTTTGCCGGGAAACACCAAAAACTTTGACGAAATCTGGAAACAGAAACCGCAGGTCATCGAACTCGGCGACCGCGATCAGGGCGAAGCCGTCACATATTCGGCAGACGGCGGCGCAATTTACGCGACCAGCGAAGGCGATCATCCGCCGCTGATCGAGGTGAAAAGAAAGTCGAAATAATCTACAATCGGTTTTAGAGAAATTTTGAAAAGGGAAGATGAAAATTGAACACGGATTGGACGGATTGAGCGGATTGACACGAATAATTTTTTTTTCATAAAACCGCTTTAATCCGTCAAATCCGCCCAATTCGTGTTCAATTTTTCTCACTTTTCTGTTCTCGAATTCAAGGAGTAAATTTTATATCTATGAAAACCGAAACAATCAATTTTGAAACCGCCAAAGGTGCGGCAACCGCGTTTACGGCAATGCCCGACGAATTGGGCGAAGACGCGAAAGCAATCGTTGTCGTGCAGGAATATTGGGGTTTGAACGATCACATCAAAGACATCGCCGGACGTTATGCCGAACTCGGCTACATCGTCATTGCGCCCGATCTCTATCGCGGAAAGCTGACGACCGACAAAGATGAAGCCGCAAAACTGATGCAGAATCTCGAAACCGAAGACGGTTTGGATATTATTGACAAAGCGATCAAAACGCTCGAAGAAAAATACGCGGTCAAAAAAACCGGCATCACGGGCTATTGTATGGGCGGAACTTACGCTTTTCAGGCGGCGTGTAAACTCGAAGGCGTTCACGCCGCCGCGCCTTTTTACGGCGACGTGCCTGACGAATTTACGTTGAAAAATTTGAAATGTCCGGTCATTTTCTTTTCCGGCACGCGCGATCAATGGATCAACCCGGAAAAAGTCGGCGAAATGGAACGCCTCGCCAAAGAAAATAATCTGCCCGTCGAATCGGTCAAATACGAAGCCGACCACGCATTTTTCAATGACACGCGCCCGCAGGTTTATGATGAATCGGCGGCAAAAGATGCCTGGTCAAAAGTGACGAGTTTTTTTAAGAGTAATTTGTAAAAAATAATAGCCGGAAAAAGGCGCACAAAACGCAAAAAAAGAAAGAACCGGAAAATATTTGAAAGAGGTTTGCCCACGAAACACACGAAATATTAAAAAAGATTTTCAACTCTTTTTTTGTTTCTTTCGTGTGTTTCGTGGGCAAAACATTCTTATTCAGCTCCAATTTTAATTCTTTTTTTGCGTCTTTTGCGCTTTTTTCCGGCTAACATCTTAAAATTTCCCGCCGATTAAATTTTGCAGTTCGCCGACGTTCGGCAGGGAAGTTCGCGCTCCGACGGCACGGCATTTAAGCGCGGCGACGGCGTTTGCCGTTTGCGCCGCTTCTGCAATCGAGAAACCTTTTAATATCCCGTATAAAAGCCCGACGCGAAAGGCATCGCCTGCGCCGGTCGTGTCGCGGCAGCCGCCGGGAACAGCGAATCCGCTTGTTTCGATAAATTTATTTCCCGCCAAAATCAGCGAACCTTTTTCGCCGCGCGTCATCCCGACGACCGGACAGCCGAAGCGCAGTTTAATTTCGCGCAAAGCTGTTTTCGGGTCGCTGATGCCGACGAGTTTTTCGGGGAATTCGGCGGACGAAATAAACACGTCAACGAGCGGAATCATCTCTAAAACGCCTTCAAACAGATTGTCAATATCAATCGAAATAACCGCGCCGTGTTTTTTCGCTTCACGCGCAAGTCGGGCGCAGGCTGACGCGTCGTGTGGTGTCGCGTGAAAAATTCGCGTTTGCGCCATTAATTCGAGCGGCACTTCCGGCGCGGCGTAAGCGGTTTTTTGATCGCGTTTCCAAAGCACGGTGCGTTCGCCGGTCTGCGAATCAATCAAAATAAATCCGACCTGCGTTTGTGCGCCTTCGATCTGCGCGGCGTGTTCGACGTTCACGCCTTCATCGCGCAGCGTTTGCAGCCCGAAATTGCCTTCCGCGTCCGTGCCGAAACGTCCGACGTAGGCGACGTTCATTCCCAAACGCCGCAGTCCGGTCATCGTCGAAGCGATCTCGCCGCCGGCAAGCTGCCGATAACTGTCGAGTTCAATTTTTGAATTGAATTTCGGATACTCCGGCACACGAATCAGGTAATCAACCGCGTTCGTGCCGAACCCGACCGCATCAAAATCTTTGTTTTCAGGTAACTTAAAAGGAAACTGCATTTTAAAATTGTCAAAAGCCGTCAAAATAAATAAACTTCTTCCTAAAATCGTTCGACGAATCTTGTCAAAGGATTTTGAAAAAAGTTAGAGTATTTATCATATATAATTTTCACTTTTGAACGAGTGAATGTCATAAATTTATTAATTATTTGGAGAAAAATAAAATGCCGACAACCGCTTGCCCCGAATGCAAAGAAGAAGTTTATGTTGATGCCGAATCAGAACAGGGCGATACCGTCACCTGCGACGAATGCGGCACGGAATTGGAAGTCGTCGGGCTTGACCCGATTGAACTCGATGCCTATCACGAATCGGACGACCGTGACGACCGTGATGAAGATGACGATTATTAAAGGATAAAGGATGAAGGGTGAAGGATAAAACCGTGATTTCTCCTTGAATTTTATCCTTTATCCTTTATCCTTTATCCTTTCTTCTTCTCAGTTTTTGCTTTTATAATCGGTGCGGTTTTGTTTGATAACGTAGTCTTTCGAGGTTTCGATGCGAACCTGATGCGATTTGCCGTCGGCGCGGTTTTGGTCGTTCGGATAAATTGCCAGCAGATACGAAGCGGTAATTTCTTCGGCGAGCGATTTGAATAACGGTGCATAGTTATTCTGCGAAATATAAAAACTGCGCCCGCCGGTTTTTTCGATCAACCCGCTGACATCGAGCAGCGTCGGCAGCGGTTTTTTGCCGCCCTGAAGCCGCGAAAAAGACGGCAGTATTACCGAATAAACAGTCGTTTCGGCATCGTTGGCGCGTTCGATAACGGTTTTCGGTGCAACCGTATCGCCGACCGGAAAGCCGTCGGTCACTAAAATAACGGCGCGTTTCGGAAGCTGATTTTTAATGGCGGACGGCGATTTTTTCTGCAAAAGTCTGACGGCATCGTCAACCGCATCGTAGGCGTGACTCGACAGACCGTTTTCATCCTTTAACAATTTGCCGAAAACTTTCTCGATTTTTTCGGGACGATTGGTAAAAGCCTGCAAAGTTTTAACTTCCATTCCAAAGGTCATCACCGCAAAATAAGAATTATAATTTGCCAGATTCTGCACGAAAACCTGCATTGCGCCCTGCAATTTAGTTAATTCGTCCGCCGTCATACTGCCCGAAACATCGAGCGTAAAAACGACTGCAAGCGGACGCGACGAATCTTGTTTTTTGAGCGGCTCGAAAAAATCTATTTTGCGTTCTTTGCCGTCCTCAAAAATGCGAAAATCGCCCGCCTTCAAATTTTTCACGGGATTGCCTTGGCGGTCGGTCACGCTCACCTCGAACGCCGCTAAATCCGTCTCGATTTTAATCACATCATCGGCAGACTGCCCGTCGGCAATGCGCGGCAGCAGAATAATTGCTGCAAACAAAGCAAGCAAAAGCCGCGCGAATGTTTTGCCGCGCATTAAAAAAAACGAAAATCTCCGGTCGGACTGCGACTGTTTTCCGGGCATTTCAATTTGAGGGGAAAAAATCATATTTTTGGAACAAAAATTAAATTTCGGAGCGAATCGGCGTTAGAAAATTTTCGAAGATATTTTCAACTTATTGGAAACATTTTCCAGTCATTAATGTTGTCCGCAAAAAATCATTTTGACCGACATCGTTCAAAATGACCGTTCACGTTGACCGACTTTTTTCGGATTTAGCGACAAATTAATCGTCAAACACAGCAAATCTCTCGAATCGGATTATGGCACGACTATTGCGAAAGATAATCGCGCGGTTGTCATATCTAATCGCACGACTTTGATATTTCAAATACTCTAAACTTTCGGTTGATCGGATATCAGTTAAGTGGACAGAATTAATTTTAAGATATGCGGCGGGACTCTAAACATCTTGAAAATTATTTTGTCCACTTACTTATACCTCATTTTTAATCTTAATTCCCTCGATTTTAAGAAACAAGTATTTCCATCGGACTTTTTCGATCCTGGAGAAATAAATTGGAAAAAAGCGGATTCGCCAATCTCAAATGGCAAACAAAAATTTTATTGTGCCTGATGCTCGGAATGAGCTTGATCGCGGCAGGATTTGCCGTCTATCAATTCTTTTCGTATTCAATCGCACAATTTATAGTTCTCGGCGCAACCTTTCTGTTGGCAATGGTTACGGCGCAGCACAAAATCAAGATTCCCCGTTTAAATATTAAATTTTCGCTCCAGGCAACATTCGTTTTGTGGGCGATTTTCTGGCTCGGCACGGGCGGCGGCATCGTGTTGGCGGCGGGCGTTTTAGTGTATTGCCTGTCACGGAAGAATTTTGATAAAAAGCGGACGATTTTTCAGATCGCCGTTAATATGACGGCGGCTCTTTGCAGCGGCGGTAGTTTTTACGCGATTCTGCTTTACCGACTCGGTTATACTAAAACAAACGTCAGCGGAATAACCATCGCCGAACCGAATTATTTAGTTGCTCTGTCGGTTCTTTTAGTCTCATTTTACGCCATCAATTGGGGATTAAATCTGGCTTATAACATACTGGAAGACGAAGATATTTTGGTCTCTTCGCAGTGGAATCAAAGGTTTCTGCGGACGGTCACTGCATATGGTATCGGCGCGATGTTTGCCGGAGTTCTCTACGGTCTCTTTCTCTATTTCGGTCAGGCGTTCGGACTCGTGCTGATGCCGCTCGGCATCGCGGCGCACTGCGCTTACCGCATTCACGAACATCGTCTGGAATTAAAGGTCAAAGAAATCGGTGAAGCCGGACGCGTTCATCTGGCGACGGTCGAGGCTCTGGCGACGGCGATTGACGCACGCGATCAGGTCGGCGAAGGACACGTTCGCCGGACGCAGATTTATGCGACCGGAATCGGCAAAAAACTCGAACTGCCCGAAGATCAGATCAACGCTCTGCGAACCGCTGCATTGCTCCACGACATCGGCAAACTCGCCGTTCCCGATCATATTCTCAATAAACCCGGACGCTTAACGCCCGCCGAGATGGAAAAAGTGAAAATTCACGCGGCGGTCGGCGCGGATATTCTCGAAAAGGTCGGGTTCAGTTATCCGGTCGTGCCGACGGTCAAATATCATCACGAGGCGTGGGACGGCAGCGGTTATCCCGAAGGTTTGAACGGCGAAAACATTCCGCTGACGGCGCGGGTTTTGGCGGTTGCCGATGCTTACGACACTCTGCGCGGGGCGCGTCCGTATCGCGGCGCGGTGCAGCGCGACGAAGCGCGGCGTTATCTGCTGCACAATTCGGGAACGCAGTTCGATGCCAAGATCGTGGATGTTTTTCTGCGCCATCTGCGAAAATTTGAAGCCGAAGTCGAACTCAACGGTTTGACTTATGTTGACGATAAACCCGAAGACAGCGCGAAAAGCAATCACGTTGCCGAAGCCGGCGCGAGTCAGAGTTATGTCGAACAGATCAAACGTGCCAATCACGAGGTTTTTACCTTGTATGAACTGGCAAAAGTTTTCAGTTCATCGCTCAACTTACAGCAAACTTTGTCGCTCTTTGCCAATAAAATCGGTGAATTTATCCCGTTTGAAACCTGCGCGGTTTATCTGCTCGAACCGAACGGGCAAACTGCCGTCGCTGTTTATGTCGAGGGCGAAAATAAAAAAGCGATGCAGAATAAACGCATCAAAATCGGCGAAGGCGCAACCGGCTACGTTCTGAAAAAACAGGAACCCGTCCGCGATATTGATCCCGGACTCGATTTTACATTTTCGCAACTTGAATTAATCGAAGAATATTCGGCGATGACTTCGCTGCCGCTGATTGCCGACGATAAATTAATCGGCGCGGTTTCGCTTTATTCATCCGAACTCGACAATTACGAGGAAGAACATCTGCGCCTGCTCGACACCGTTTCGCGGATCGCCGCCGAAGCGATCAGCAAATCTTTGCAGCACGCCGAAACCGAAACGCGGGCGATGACCGATCCGATGACCGGACTGCCGAACGCACGAAGTCTGCAAATGCAGTTTGAAAAGGAAATGGCGCGTTCAGCCCGCACGGAAAATAATTTTCAGGTTTTGATGCTCGATCTCGACGGTTTTAAAGCCGTCAACGATACTTACGGACACAAAATCGGCGACCGTCTGCTCAAGGAAGTTTCGGGAGTGATGCGCGGACAGCTTCGTGATTACGATTTTCTGGCGCGTTATGCGGGCGATGAATTTGTCGCGGTGATTCCCGAAACTTCCGCCAATGAGGTTCTCGATCTCTGCGAACGGCTCGAAAAAGCCGTCAAGGAATTTCGTCTGCCGGTCAGCGAAGGCGTGTTCGCCCGCGTCGGTGTCAGCCTCGGCGCGGCAAGTTATCCGCATGACGGCGATAATTTCGATCAAATGGTGATCGCCGCCGACAAAGCGATGTATGGCGTGAAATCCATTCGCAAACAGCAGCAGAAAAAGCAGGAGATGCAACAAAATGCTCCGCTGCCGCTCGAAAATGCCCCGCTGCGCGAATACACGGAAACGATCAGGGTGCAAAAACCAATCGAAGCGAAACCGCTGGAAATATTAAATTCAGACAGTTTCATCGTCGAACTCGACGAAAGCCACATCGTTTCATCGGCGATCAACTAGGGAGTCTAAAGTCCAAAGTCCAAAGTCCAAAGTCTAAAGTCTAAAGTCTAAAGTCTAAAGTCCAAAGAGAGAGAATAGTCTCTTAACTTTGGACTTTGGACTTTAGACTTTGGACTTTAGACTCTTAGAACGCTTGCGAAAAGCGGAAATGAATCTGACTTTTCTTGAGTTGGTAGATGGCGTTCGGGTCTGTTCCCTGCGGAATTTGGAAGCGCGGGGCGTTGAGCAAAAATCCGTAATCGAAACCGAATTCGCCGCCGACGGGAGTTTTGATGCGAAATCCCAAACCGACGGTGTGCGTCCAGATGGCGCGTAGATTTTGGCGGAAAACGTCGTTCGGATCAACTGGCGGCGGACGGAAAATATCGCCGACGCGCCGGAAAACATTGCCGCCGTCATAAAACGGGACGGCGCGGACGGTTTTAGTCAGATTGACACGGGCTTCGAGATTGACGATGGCGAGCGCGTTGCCGCCGAACGGGATCGTGAACGGATCGAGAAAAACCTGATCGCCTTTGCTGTTGCGGAAAATGCCCTGCGGCACGACCACGACGCGCGGACCTGCGCCTTCGGCTTCAAAACCGCGCAGCGTCGTCGAACCGCCCGCGAAAAATCTTTCGCTGATCGGCAGAATGCCGTCGAGATCGGGAAACTGCGTCGTCGAAAATCTTTGGCTTCTCGAAAAAACATTCGCCAAACCGATAATCCCGCGTCCGGCAAAAGTTATCCGCCGCGAAAATTTCGGCGTATAAAAACGATTATAAGTCGCCTGAAATTTGCTGAAACCGATGTTCGCGCCTAAAAAGGGCAGCGAAACATTATATTCGGCAGTCAGATAATCGCCGCGCGTCGGATCGCCGGAATTATAACGACAGGCATCGCCCGGATCGCCTTTGGCGATATATTCGAGCAGCGTATATTTGACCGAACAATCTTCGCGCGTGTCGCGCACGAACGTCGTGCCGAAGCCGGAAATCCGAATCCGCGCGTCGGGCGTGAGCAAATCCTTAATCAGCAAACTCTCGATATTAAACAAACGAACATCTTCAAAACGATAGCGGACAAACAGCAAACTGCGCGTTTTGCGGCTGATCGTGCGGCTCGTTTCCGTCGAAAGCGTCAAACGGTTGATCGTCGGATTGCCGGTCGAATCGCCGAACTGACTGATCGGTTTATTGTTTTCATCAACTCTCTGGACGATGCCGAACGTGCCGCGATCAAACGATGAACGGAAAAATCTGGTAATCGTCGAATCGCGCTGATATTGTGCGCTAAACGTGAGCGGCGCAAATTGCAGAATGCCGTCCTTGTTTTTGCCGTCGCTCATAAAGCGCGGATTAACGAAATCAATCTGCGCGAGCTGCTGACGTTTACCGATGCGAAGCCGTGCGCCGCCCTGATAAAGGCTTCCCAGCAGATTGAAATGACGAATATCGAAGTTGCCGAACGGTCCGTTGTCGGTCGAATAGCCGCCGCCGTAGGTGATGAGGCGCGGTTTTTCTTCTTCGAGATTGATAATCACATCGGTCAGCCGCGTCGTGCCGTCCGCGCTTTCACCCGCCGGCTGCGGTTTGATTTCGACCTGACGAAACGCGCTCGTCGCATACAGACTCTGTTCGCTCGAAAATATATCGGCGGCACGCAGAATATCGCCCTGACGAAGCGCGACGGTTTTTAAAATCGCGGCATTTTTCGTGCGCTCATTGCCGTTAATCAACACGCGGTTAATGATGACCTTTTTGCCTTCGTTTTCGACGTTGTAACCGATGGTGACATACTCCGCGCATTGATCCTGAGCGTCTTTGTGAGCGGCGGCGCAATCGGGTTTTTTGCCGAGTTCGGTGATCGAATAAGTTACTCTCGCATCGTAGTAACCCTGATTCGAGTAAAAAGTCGAAAGTGCTTTGACACCGTTTCGCGCCCGCGCCCGCGAGAAATTTTTGCCGGGTAAATCTTTAATTTTAGTTTCCAGCGTCGCGTCGGAAATTTCCTTGTTGCCGTTAATTTCCGTGTCGGCGATCAGCGTCGGTGCGCCTTCGTCCACGACGAACGTGATAATCAAATCTTCGCCGTTCGGCGAAACGCCCTGACGAACCGCGACTTTGGCGTTGCGATAACCGAGTTCGCGCATCAGCGAGAGAATCGTCGCGCGGTCGGTTTCGAGAATCTGATTGCTCGTATAACCGCGCCCGTAGCCGAAGAGCGGAATAAATCCGAGAAAATTTGCCTTCTGCGATTCGAGAACTTTCTGCACATCGTCAATCGTCAGTTTATATCCGCTGCCGTTGTCGGAGACGGTCAAACCGAGCTTTTCGACATCGCCGATTTTGAGGTTGTCCGCACCTTCGAGCCTGATGTCAACGAGTTTTAATTTGCGGCTGAGATTAACGTCGTATTTGATCTCGACATTCTTTTGATCGAGTTCCGCGCCGCTCAGAGCCGTGCAGAGAGATTCCGAATCGTTGATAATACTGCTCGCTTCTTCTTCGGTAAACGGCGGCGTGACCGAACATTTCGGGGTTACGTCGGCGAAAAAATAACCTTGTTCCTGATAATAATTTTCGAGCCGCCGTTCGCCTTCGATAATCGCCGCGAAATCAACCGTGCCTTCACGTTTGACCGGCAGCAGTTTGGTCTGCGTTTTATTGCCGATTTTACCGCGTTCGGTTTCGACCTTGACATCAACTTTCGCGCCGACTTTGCCGTCGAGCATCACGGAAATCGTATTTTTATCGCCGTCATAGACGACGCGCGGTTCTTCGAGTTCGGGCGCGAGAAAATCTTCTTTGCGGAGTGCCTGTTTGATTCTTTCGACATCCGCGTTCAAATCCTGTTTGGAATACGTTTCGCCGGGTTTGAGATCGAGTTTTTTGGCAACATCGGCGAGTTTGGCGGCATCGAAACCGGCGATATTGATGTTGAATTTCTCGATCTTCGCCTGCGTTCCCGGCACGACGTTAAAGGTCACGGCGACTTCGGTTTCGATGCGCTGCGGGGCTTGCGAAAACGTCACTTTTGCGTTGAAATAGCCGCGATCACGCAGATATTCCAAAATCAAATCGGCGTTGGCTTCGAGCGTCTGTTCGGTGACAGCCGCGCCCGGATTGAGTAGATTAAGCCGCAACAGCAGTTCCTGTTCGGTCACTTTTTTGCCGTCGGTTTCGCCGATTACGATCAGAATCTTTTCGGCGCGGGTTTTACGTTTGATGAAAAATCGCAAATCAACGCCGGTCTTGCCGTTTTCATTGGCTTCGACCGAAGCCGAAACGACATCTTCGGTGCGGTAGAGCGCGTCGAGCGCGTCGCGCAGTTTGACGGCGGAATACTTATCGCCGAGTGCGTTTCGCAAAATCAACTGAAACTGGGCGGCGGACGCGGTGCTGCGGTCTGCGCCTTCAAAAGCGATGCCGATATTTTGAATCGAACGGTCTTCATATTTGCTCTGCGAAAAAATCGTCACGGCAAAACAGCCGGACAGACAGATGCAGAGCAGTAAATTAATCAATCGCGCCTTCGTTCGGCAGTGTCGCCGATTATTGAGGTTTTCCTTTTTTTGCGTCTGCTTCGTCAATGTAAATTTCCCTTTTTCGTTAATTTTTCCTTTCAACTTTTTGCTAAACCCTTAAAATCTCTTTTTCAGACGAACTTCAAAACTAAAATTATTTTCGCGCTGCGTGACATTGCTCAGAGCGCGTTTCTCGTATTGAGCGACGAACGACAAACGATTGGAAACGCGGTATTCCAACGCCAAAACCTGATTTTGATCGCCCGACAGATTGGTCGAATAAGTGACCAGCAAATCTTTATTAATCTGTCTGCCGACCGTCAGACGCGCCGACGGGTTGAGGCGTTGACCGGAAATTACGGGATCAATTTCAAAGACGTTCAGCCCGAAAAGTTTGTCGGTCGCCTTTCGCGCCGGATTATTAATGAGCGTGTCGGTCAAGATTTCCGCCGCCGTGTTGATGCCCGACTGCGCGAGCGTCGGAATGCCCGTGTCGGTGTTCGACAGATTGCCGGTCGTAATCAGCGAAATGACATCAGCCTGCGGCAGTGCGGGATTCGAGCGCACCGTCGCGTTCAAATTCTGCGTATCGGTCAAATCGCCGACCAGATTGATGAAAATCTGATAACCCTTGATTTCGGCTTCCGCCTGCAAATTAATCACCGGATTGATTTCGCTTCCCGGCGGAAATTCGAGAACGCCGCGCTGCACTTCGTAGCGGTCTTTGCGAAAATAAACCGTCCCGTTATTTGCCGTGATTCTGCCCGCGATTTGCGGAAAATCAGTATCGCCGGTAACGCGCAGGGAAATCGAAGCCGTCAGATCGGCGACGTTATTGCGAACCGTCAGCGCGTCGCGTCCTTCGATGCGAATATCGAGTTTCGGTATGCCGATAAACGACGACGAATCGCCGCCGCCTTCGGACAGCGAACCGGCGCGGCGACCGCTGATGACGTTAGCGAGATCAATGTCGCGCGTGTAAACGCTGCGTTTCGCCTGAATCGAACCGGCGACGAGCGTATTCATAATGCCGTCTTTGCGAAAACCCGTGATTTCGATGTCGGCATCGCCGGTCGTGACGAAATCAGCGGGCAGCGGCGCGGTCACGTTATTGCCGCTGATGTTAAAGCGAAAACGGTCGAGCTGTAAATTATCCGTCAGCAGTGCGCCGCCGCTCGCCGTGATTTTGCCGCCGCCCAAAAATCCGGTTAATTGGTCAATCTGCGCCTGTTTAGTCGTAAAATAAACGCGTCCGTTAATGCGTTCAAAAGTCAGGCGTTCCGAACCGACAAACGCCGCGACCGAGGTGTTTTTCAAATCCGCCGAACCGTTCAGACGCGCCGTCGAATTCGGTCCGGTCAAACGGACGGAAACATTGGCGAGTCCGGCGAAAAACGCATTTTTGGAAAGCGCGTTGAAAATACTCAGATTGATATTGCCGTCAATTGCCAGATTGTTCGTGCCGTTGGCGGTCAGAGCCTTCGTGCCGCTGACCGTCACGTTCGAGCCGCCGCCGGTAAATTTGGCGTTGTCCACGACGATTTCGCGGCTGTTAAATTTAATCGAAACCGGATCAACGCCGCTGATCGGCGTGTCGCCGATATTAAGATCGAGCCGCGAAAATAAACCCGAACCGCTCAGATTATCGGTCGAAAACGTGCGTTTGCCGTTCGCGTCGGTCGCATACAAATTCCCGGCAAGCAGTATTTTTCCGGTCGCCGTTCCCGTAATCTGCGTGTCGCCTTCAACCGTCGGACGCACGAGCGCGATGAACGGCGCGAGTTCCGTATTGTTGAAATTGGTTTCGGCGCGAAACGGCAGATTCGGATCGGCAAAATTGACGTTCGCCGCAATCGTCTGCGTCTGTCCGCCGATATTCGCGGTCAGATTGGCATTAAGCTGCTGGTTTTCGGTGACACCGTTAAAAGCGATTTCGCCGAACTGGTTGCCGCCGACAAAAATATTTTTGCCCGTGCCGTTGAAACCGATATTATAGCTTTTAGCATCGCTCGTTCTGCCGGTCGCATTCGCCGTCAGATCGAGAACGCCGGTCAAATCGCCGGTGTCCGTGCCGAGAAAAGGCTTGAGCCGCGCAATCGAAATATTCGTGCCGGTCGCCTTTAAATTAAATTCGGTCGTGTCGGTTTGATATGTGCCGCTTGCCTTCAAACTGCCTTCGCCGAATTTGGCTTCAAAATTTTCGAGATTAACCGACGTTCCGGCAAAATTCGCCTTCGCCGTAAAACCGTCGAACGGCTGACCGTTGACCGTTCCCGCGCCCGAAGTGATGTCCGCCGAACCCTGCGCCGCTCCGGGCAAACCCGTGACGTTGATCGTGCCGGAAGTGTTCGCCTGAAAATCCTGCAACTGCGCGGGCAAAACGTCAATCGGCAAAGCGGCGAGCAGATTTCCCGTGTTGATGTGGTTCAAAGTCGCCTGCACATTGATATTGTTTGCGCCGCCTGACGGAATTTCGACGTTAAAGGCGAGATTGCCGTCGCCGTTTCTTTCCTGCAAAACGCCGTTGCGAAGCGCGGTGGCGGTCGGCGAGACGAATATATCCGTTTTGAGCGAACCGAGATCGCGTCCGCGCAGTTTGAGCGCGTCGAGCGCGGCGCGTCCGTCAATCGTCGGATTCGAGACGTTGCCGGTGAGCGTTCCCGTAAAATTCAAATTCCCGGCGAATTCGGCTTTGTAATCGTCAATTTTCTGAATAATGTCGGGCGATAAATTCAAAATTCGCACGACGCGCTCGATTTCACCTGCGTCCTGCGAATTAAGCGCAATATTCAAATTTGAATTGCCGCCGCTCAGATCAAAGTTGCCGTTCGCCGAAACTTCGCTTTTTTCAGTATTGAGACGCGCCGTCGTTAAATTGAAAAGTCCGTTGGCGGCGGTCGCTTCGATTCTGCCCGTTACCGGAATCAAACCGCGTTCGGCTGAACCGGCGTTCGCCGTCACGTCGGCGATGATGTTGCCGGTCGCGGTTTTAAAGTTCGTGCCGCTGAATGAAAGATTGACTTTGCCGGTCGTTTCGCCCTCGACCGGAATCACGCGCCCGCCCTGCAAAGCGAGCAGTTTGCCAAGATCGAGACTCGAAAAATCCACATTGACGTTCGAGCGGTTGCGGCTGTTAAAAGCAATCGTCGCGCCGCCGTTTAATTTGCCGCCCATCACGTCCGCCTTTAAATCGGAAAGCGCAACCTGATCGTTGTTGACATCAACCTTCGCCTGCGCCGCGCCGAGCGAAACGCTGCCGACCGTGCCGCCGCCCAAACTCATATCGGCGGTCGCGCGGTATCGTCCCGAAGGTTCGAGAACGAAAACCGGCTGACGAATTTTAACCGCCTGCAAATTTCCGCCCTGCGGCAGACTTGCCGTTTTGACGAGCGCGACATTGCCCGCGTCAATGTCGCCGGATTTGCCTTCAATCGTGCCTTGCCTGATCGTCAAACGAACTCCGGCGATGTTTAAATCGCCCAAAACCGCCGCGTTCGTTTCGATTTTGGCGATTTTTAATTTGTTGGCGGCAACCTGCGTTTCGCTCGGAATATCTTTAACGGCAAGGTTAGTCGCGTCAACCGCGCCGATTCGTGCGCCGTCGGCATCAACCGAATTGGCGCGAAAATTATTTGCATCAAACGTAATCGTTTCCTGTTCTCTGCCGAAATGCGCTCCCTGCGCCGTGATGCCGTTGAGTTTCGTTGTGTCTCCGAGAACGCCCGAATCCGAACGCAGATTATCCGCCGTCAAATCCGTCCGCGAAGGAATATCTTTAATTTTAAGATTGCCGGCAGTCAGATTTTTGACCGAGAAAGGTTTGGTTTTGAGCGCACCGGCGCGGGCGTTCGGCGCGTCAACGGTTGTCACGCCGCCGCCGCTCGAAACCCGTGCGTTCGCCGTTTGCAGATTTTCAATGTTAAAGCCTTTGCCGTCAAATTTGGCGAGCCGTCCGCTGCCGACCGTCGCGTTCAGATTTTTGTCTTTAAATTCCGCCGCCGCGTCCGACAAATAAAGCCCGCCGAGCGTTCCCAGAGGAGTTTTTGCCGAAATCGCCTGAAGTTCGCCGAGCCATTTAAAATCCGTTCCCGAACCGCGCACATTGCCGGAAATTTTCGGGAATTCAATTTTGAAATCACCGAACGTCAGCAGATCGGCAACCGCTTTGCCGTTTGCCGTATAAACCGAATTATTGTTTTCAACCGTCGCAATCACGTTCAACGCCCGCAGATAAACATTTGAAGCCGAGAGCGCGTCGGACGTAATCTGCCCGTCAATTTTATAATTTGCGCCTTCGCCGGTCACTTTGCCATTAAAATTTCCGACACCGCGCAAAGGTGTGCCGACGGGCAAAAGATTTGATGTTTGCGTTAAATCAACCGTCGAAGCGATGTTCAAATCGTATTGCAGTTTTTCCCAATTAGTCAGTTTGCCGCTCAGAATTGATTCGCCAATCGGTGTCGTCAGTTTGAATTCATTGATTTCCGCGCCGATGCCGTCCACGATACCTTTGGCGTGCAGATCAACGGGTTCGACCGGATGTTCGTCGTAAATAAAATTTGACTGCGTTGAAGTGATGTCGAAATTGTAGCGTTTCTGTTCGTCGGGAACGGCATAGGTCGTCGGGTCGAGAAAAAACAACAGATTTTTCGCGTCAGCCGAAATTTTATGCTGCACATCGCCGAAATGCACCAACCCGTCGTGCAGCGCGAATTTGATCGAATCGTATGAAAAATTAAAGTGCGATTGGGTTTCGACGATTTTGAGATTGGAAAAATTGGATTTACCGTTTTCGTCGAATCTGACCCACGCTTCCGCACCGTTAATTTCGGTCGAATCAACCTTGATGTCGCGCGTCAATTGCCACGCATAGAGATTGGAGACGGTCAAACCGAGTTTCGCATCGCGGATAAAAAATAGTTTTTCGCCCGAAACTTTGTCGTTAAAAGTGGCATCTTTAAACTGTAATTCGAGCGGCGCAACCGTCAGACGGAAAGTGTCAGCGTCGAAAACGATCCCGATGTCCGCCATTTTTGCGACAAATTGCTGTTTGACATAATTATCGAGAACGCCGTAGCGATAAAAAACAAACACCAAAATCGCCAGAATCGCCGCCAAAACCGCCAGCGAACCGAGCGAAATGCCCGCGTTGCGGCGATTGATGAAACGTCGGCGCGGCGCGGCGGCGGCATTTTCATCCGCTTCCGTCTGCGCCCCGGTTTCTTCAGTCTGCTTGTTTTCCTCTGACATCAACCCACCTTGGAGAGAGTAAAAAATTAAATGCTATTTTAACTCGAAATAACCCGATAAATAAAAATTATTAACAAAACACGATCAAAAAATTACAAACCGACTGTTTCGACGATTTCCAGATCAAAACCTTCGATGGCGTTAATTTTCGGCGGGCGATTCGAGAGCAGACGAATCTTTCTCACGCCTAAATCATTTAGAATCTGTGCGCCGATGCCGTAATCGCGGAAATTTCCGTAGCCGGTTTCACGCCGCGCCGTCTGAAAATCCAAGTTTTTTTCCTGCATCAGCGCGTAGGTCTGCAATTGATGTATCAAGTCCAAATTATGTTCGCGCTGACGTAGATAGAGTATCACTCCTTTGCCCGCGTCGGCTATTTTTTTGAGCGAGCTTTGCATCGCCAGCGAAGCGTCGCCGAGTTTCGAGCCGAACATTGCAAAAGTGATGTTCTCCGTTTGGACGCGCACCAAAATGGGTTCGGTTGCCTCCGAAAAATCGCCCAACGCCATCGCCAGATGCGTTTCGCCGTTAATGACATTTTCATAAACGACCGCGCGAAATTCCCCGTAATCGGTCGGCAAAACAGTTTCGACGATCTTGCGGACAAGCGTTTCCTTACTGATTCGGTAACGCACGAGATCGGCGACCGAAATGATTTTGAGGTCGTGTTTGGCGGCGAAAACTTCGAGTTCGGGCATCCGCGACATCGTGCCGTCGTCGTTCATAATCTCGCAAATGACCGCCGACGGATTCAAGCCAGCCATCCGTGACATATCAACGCTCGCTTCGGTCTGCCCGACGCGCACGAGAACGCCGCCGCGCTTTGCCCGCAGCGGAAAAACGTGTCCGGGACGCGCCAGATCGGTCGGTTTCGATGCCGGATCAACCGCCGTTAAAATAGTTTTCGCGCGGTCAGCCGCCGAAATTCCGGTCGTCACGCCTTCTTTGGCTTCAATCGAAACAGTGAACGCCGTGCCGAAACCCGAAGTGTTTTCGTTGGTCTGCATCGGCAGACGAAGTTCGTCGCAGCGTTCTTCGGTCAGCGGCAGACAGATCAAACCGCGCCCTTGAATCGCCATAAAACCGATGATTTCCGGTGTGACTTTTTCCGCCGCGCAGACTAAATCGCCTTCGTTTTCACGGTCTTCGTCGTCAACAATAATGATAATTTTGCCGTTTTTGATATCTTCGACGGCCTCTTCGATTTTGGCTAAAGGCATTTGGATTTTGGATTTCGGATTTTGGATTTCGGATTTTTCAACATCCGTTATCGCCAAAATCGTCGCTAAATTAAGTAAATTTTAGCGAAAAGATTTACCATTTACCATTTACCGTTTACCATTTACCATTATTTTGTGAAATTTGAACTGAAAACAGCCTGGAAATATCTGCGGGCGCGGCGCAAAAGTCTGGCGCGTTTGACGGCGGCGGTCGCCGTTGTCGGAATTGCCGTCGGCGTGGCGAGTTTGATAATTTCGCAGGCTTTAGCGCACGGCTTTGCCGATGAAATGCAGAGCAAAATTCTCGCCAACACCGCGCACATCTCGATTTTTACGAGCGACGGCGCGGAGATAAATAACTGGCGGGAAATCGAATCGAGCCTTCAAAATATCGCAAACATCAGCGAAATCGCTCCGACGGCTTATGATAACGTGCTGATTGTCGGGCAGGCGGAAACGGGTTATGCAGTAATTAAAGTCCGAAGTCCAAAGTCCGAAGTCCAAAGTTCGGAATCGGAAGTCGCAGAAATTAAAGGTTCGGAAATCAGCGTCGGGGCGCGTTTGGCGGAGAAATTACAGCTTGAAATCGGCGATTCGGCGGAGATTTTGACGACTGAAAAACAAACGCCTTCGCGCGTTCGCGTCGCCGGAACATTTCAAACCGGGCTTTACGATTACGATTCGACTTGGGTTTTCGTCTCGCCCGAAAACTATGCGCTGCTGCACGGGCAAAGCACGTTCACACCGACGATTCTCAGCGTTTCGGTCAAAGATATTTTTCGCGCTGACGAAACCGCGCGGGAAATCAGGCAAATTTTAGGCGATAATTTCCGCGTTTTAGACTGGCAGGAAGCTAATCGTCCACTCTTTGCGGCTCTCAGTCTCGAACGAAAAGTTTCGCTTTCGATTATTTCGCTGATCGTTTTCGTCGCCGTTTTGAACATCACGACGACGCTCGCGCTGCTCGTTAATGAGCGCAAGCCGGACATCGCCATCCTGCGAACGTGCGGTGCGCGGAGCAAAAATCTGATGCTGATTTTCCTTTTTGAAGGCGCGGCACTCGGTCTCGCGGGGATTTTTTTCGGCACGATCATCGGACTCGCGGCGTGTGCGGCAGGCAACTATTTTCAGGTTATCAACCTTTCAGCCGAAGTTTACGCGCTCGACCACATCCCGTTCGCGCCGCATCTAACCGATATTTTGCTGATAATCTCGATCACCTTTGCGCTCTGCCTGCTCGCCGCCGTCTATCCAGCCTACCGCGCCGCCCGCGTCAAACCGCTCGAAAACCTGAGAAACAGGTGACAGTAAACAGTTATCAGTAAACAGTTATCAGTTATCTGTGAAGCATATAAGATTATCGGTTAATATCTAAACACGGCTGAAATTTTACTCAAAATCAGCAATAATTAAAAACTGATAACTGATAACTGATAACTGTTAACTGTCAAAGATGATTCGTCTGCTAAAAATATTGCTTCACGCCGGATTTTTTCTGTCGGGAATTTCTGCCGTTTTGATCGGTCAGGTTTTGCCGGTGCTGTCGCAGAAACTGGCGATCAACGACCGCCAAGCCGGAGACTTTTTTTTCTGGCAATACGGCGGTTCTTTGTGCGGAACATTGATTGCCAATCTGTTCGGCAAACGCGGCAAATTTATACTTTCGGCAGCAATCGGCTGTCTGGCGATGGCGGCGGGCATTGCTCTTTTGAATTTCGATTCGTATCAAATCTGCGTCGCCGGATTTGCTCTCAACGGTCTCGGCATCGGTTTGACGCTGCCTTCGATCAATATGCTGATTCTCGAACTGAACCCGCAAAACAGCGGCGCGGCACTCAGTCTGCTGAATTTTTTCTGGGGTTTCGGCGCGATCATCAGTCAGCCGCTGGTTGATTTTCTCAAGCGCGGCAACGATCTGTCCATCCCGACACTTGCCGCCGCCGTTTCGCTCGCATTAATCGGCGCAGCGTTATGGTTTTTGCCCGCCGGAATCGAGCAGAAACCTGCCGCACTCGATACCGATTTGGTAGATTTCGACATTAAAATCTGGCGGCAGCCGCTCGCGTGGGCGATTGCTCTGTTCGGCTTTATTCACGTCGGTTTTGAAGGCGCAATGGGCGGTTGGCTGAAAACTTACACGGGCAGAATGGAAGCCGCTTCGTCGTGGCTGCCGCCGATTACACTGTATTTTCTGTTTTTCGTGGTCGGTCGCGGTGTCGCTCCGCTGTTTTTTCGCTTTTGGGATGAAAATAAAATGCTGCTTTTCGGGCTAATCACGATTCTCGGCGGAATGCTGATTTTATTATTCGGCGAAAGCATTATTACCTTGAGCGTCGGCGCGTCAATCGCCGGTTTCGGCACGTCCTGGGTTTTCCCGACCAATCTGTCGCGGTTCACCAAAATTTTCGGCGCATCGGCAACCAGACGCGCCACGCCGCTCTTTATCTCCGGCACAATCGGCGCGATGTTCACGAGCGAATTAGTCGGTTACGTTTCATATCGCAACCACGATCTGCGTTCGGGAATGTTCGTTCTATTATTCGGAATCTTGCTGGTTATCGGTCTGCAAATTATCCTGACTTTTCAAAAAAGAAATGCCTGAAACGCTCGAAAATCAAACGGCAAAACTCGAACGGATTCCGCGCGGCAATACTTGTCCGGGCGTAAACCGCGAAATCATCGAGATTTTGCTTAAACGCGAATTTGCGCCGTCAACGCTGCTCGACGTGCCGTGCGGCGCGGGCGATTTTTTGCGGACGGTCAAAGATTTTTTTCCTGTTTGCAAAACTTTCGGCGCGGACATTCGACCGCCGGAAAAAGATTTTCCCGGCAAATTTATGCAGATTGACGCGCAGAGCGACGATTTATTTGAATTGACGGAAAAGCCGGACGCGATCACCTGCATCAGCGGCGTGATGGAATTCGACAACACGCTCGCTTTTTTTGAAAAATTGCACGAAAACTTGAACGAAAACGGCGTTTTAATCGTTACCAACGACAATCTCGTCTCGGTGCGCGACCGTTTTTTATATTTGCTGTTCGGTAGGTTTCGGCAATACCGGCGGTTTATCGAACACGAGCAGCCGACGTGGAAAATGCTCCATTTGCAGAATTTACTGAGAATTTTAAATGATGCGAATTTTGAAAAAGTCGAGATCAGATACGCGCCGATTGTTTCCGGCGATTTGATTTGGCTGCCGTTTGCTTTGATTCTATATGTCTTTCAATTGATGTATTTCCATTTTGCGGAAACCGAAACGCCGTCCGCCGAAAAATCTGCGCTTTATCCTTTTAATGCGCTTTTATCAAGGCATTACGTCGTTGTCTGCCGGGTTGATAATTGAAAAGTTCGGTGCGGCGGCGGGAAACGATTTGATCGCGGCAGATTGGACGATTGCCTTTAACATTTTTGATTTGCCGACAGCTTTTGACGTTCGGACGAGCGATTTTAAATAATGATGAAACTGTCTGCCGCCGAGTGAACAGCGTTTCAATTCGAGCAAATCCATCGCCTCAAATTTTTCCCCGCTCTCCGCCGGTTTAATCGTCACGGCGTATTTTAAACCGAGACGTTTGACGATCTGCTTGGTCGTTTCGTTGTAGCTGCCGTAAGGATAAGCGAACGAAACAGGTCTTACGCCGAGATTCTCTTCAATTTCGGAGATCGAACGGCGAATCGAGTTTTCCTGCGCCGGTTCGTGATAACGCGCCAGATGGATGTGTTCGTGCGCGTGACTGCCGATTTCCCAGCCTTGCTGCTGCAACGCCGCCAACGAATCCCAATCCATTAAATCCGACGGCAGATCGTCGCCGGCTTCACTCCAGACGACGTTTTTTCTGCCGACATCGCCGGTAATCACGAAAACCGTCGCCGGCGCATCGAATTTCTGCAAAACCGGCAGCGCGTTGGTCAAATTGTCCGCATATCCATCGTCAAACGTAATGACCGCGTTTCTGCCCGACGGGTTTTCCATCGCCTGCTGTAAAGTAACGAAACGGAAACCCATTTTCCGAATCAGCGAAAGCTCGAACGAAAGCAATTTCGGACTGATAAAAAGTCCGCGAATTTTCGCAGTCGGCGGCGGTGTCCCGACGCGGTGCAATCCTAAAATTAATAATTTTGATCCCGGGTTTCTCATCGAAATTTAATATTCGGTCGGTTTTTTGAAATAATTCAGACTATTTTGCCGAATCTTTACTCTTAATAACTGGAAATTTATTTTTTGGAAGGGGTTTTATTTTTCTCTAACTGTTTACTTTTAAAAGTATATCCGTCTTTACAATTCTTTACAAACCAAATACCCGATTTTCGTCGGGCATTGCCTGTTTTTGCTTTTTAAATTGACTAAAAATTAAAAGTAATGAGAATTAAATTAATTTTTCCTCAAAATCATTTGTTCGGTTTTTTGCAGTTAGTAATTTTTATCCAATGCCGACACTTTGTTATTTTGGAGAGATGTCCGATTTTACAGTTTCAAAGATTTCAAATATTCTCTGAATTCAGGTCCCAAATCCGCGCGTTTGAGAGCAAATTCGACCGTTGCGATTAAAAATCCGAGTTTATCACCCGCGTCGTGGCGCACACCGTCTAATTTTACGGCGTAAAACGGCTTGCCTTCCTTGAGCATCAGACGCATCGCGTCGGTGATTTGAATTTCGCCGCCCGCTCCTTTTTCCGTTCGTTCAATCGCGTCAAAAACATCGGGCGTTAAAATATATCTGCCGATAATCGCCAAATCTGACGGCGCATCTGCAAACTTCGGTTTTTCGACCATATCTTTAATTTTAAAGACGTTCGGCGCGACTTCTTCGGCATCAATCACGCCGAAACGCGAAATCGCTTCGCCTGCAATCTGCATCGTCGCAATCACCGGCGCGTCGTATTTTTCAAAGACTTCGATCATCTGTTTGAGCGCAGGTTTTTCCGCATCAACCACGTCATCGGCGAGCAACACGGCAAAAGGTTCGTTCTCGGAAAAATCCTTCGCCTGATAAATCGCGTGTCCCAAGCCGAGAGCCTGTTTTTGCCGCGTGTAGGAAATCCGGCAAAGTTCGGAGATGGAATGAATCATTTCGAGAAATTCGGATTTACCTTTTTCCTGCAAAACTTTTTCGAGTTCGTAAGAAATATCGAAATGATTTTCAATCGCGCCTTTTTCACGTCCCGTGACGATTAAAATTGATTCGATGCCCGAATGAACCGCTTCTTCAACCGCATATTGAATCAGAGGTTTATCCACGAGCGGCAGCATCTCTTTCGGCGAGGCTTTGGTCGCGGGCAAAAATCTCGTTCCCAAACCGGCGGCGGGAAAAACGGCTTTGCGAATTTTTTGTGTCATAATAGTCCGAGTTCAACTTTATACAAACGAATAATAACACGCAATTTTCAAAGCCGTTCGATGCGCTTATTTAATCAAATTTTTGATAGTCATCAATTCGCGGTCAACATTATTGCCGATGTCGCCGACTTCTTTTTTGACAACGACATCAGGAATCACGCTCACGTCTTTTTGCGGTTTTAACGGCGATTGAAAATAGACGGGAATATCAATTTCAAAGTTTGAATTCGGTAATCTCAAAAAGAAAAAATTGCCGCCGTTGATACCTTGTTTGTTGCCGCCGGAAACTTGCCCGACGATGGTTGCGAGTTTGTTTTTCTGCGCGAAATCGAGAAATTGAAACGTCGCCGAAGCATTACTTGAATCGGCGATGATATAAGTTTTGCCTTTGAAATTATCGCTGTAAGATTCAACTGCCGGATAATTTTCGCGCCCGATGATTTCGTCATATTGAGCGTCAAATTTTTTGAAATTCGCCGTCGGAATGCCGTTTTCGAGATCTGATTTCAGTTCGTCGCTGTAGGTGTCGAGATATTTCGCCAAATCTTTCTGCGCCGCGACGGTTCGCACGAGTCGTCGGCTTTCGGCGTAAGGCGCGAGTTTTTTCTTTGCCAAATATTTTGAAAGTTCAAAACCCAAATCAGTATCGCCGCCGCCGTTTCCGCGCAGATCAATGATGAGATTTTTGACGTTTTTCGCTTTTAATTCAGCGAAAGCATTTGCCAAAAATTCTTTGAATTTAATGATTTTAAGCCGCCATGTGATTGAATTGCCAATCTTTAAATAACCCGTCGAATTACTCTGAATCTCGAATTTCCAACCGTCATCATAAGTCGGCGACGCTCCGTAACGCTTTGCCATTTCTGCGGTGCGTTCGGCATTAGTCATCGCTAAAACCTGAAAATTGGTCGGCTTTTTTGAAACGAAATTAATCCCTTCAATCGTGTAAATGTTGTCCGTCAGCGGGAAAAAGAGCGGGAAATACCAATCGAACAGCGCGAAATTTTCGGCTTCAAAACGATTTAATTCCACATTGCTGACGCGATGTGCAAGCGTCGAATTGCCGTCGCCTTTGGAAACGGTCAAAAGTTTTTCGATAATTTCAGCAGCCGTTACGCCGTTTATTTTCGTAATTTCACTGCCCGGAGAAATATGTTTTGACGAAGCATTGGCGGTGATAATTATTTTGCCGTCAACGATTTTAAAGTAAAACGGCAGATAATTTTGGCGGCTGAAAAGACGATTTTTCACTTCGTCCGCCTGATTATACGGATTCGCGTAGGTGTGACCGCACTTGAGTTTGACGGCGAACTGCGAAATTAAAACGAAAAACTCGCTTTCCGGCAGCGGATTTTTGATTTTGGTTTGCAGTTCGGCGAAATCTTTTTCCAGACTTTCGGGCGTATTGTAACGATAAATTCCCGGATGAACCATCGTCAGAACTCTCTTGAAAATCGCAAAATCTGCCTGTAATTGCTGTGCGGAAAGAGTTTTTTCACCCTCCGTGTTTTCGACAATTCGCTTCAAAGTGTAAACGTGCCGAAACTGCCACGGCGTTTTCGTCTCCTTCAAAATCGTCAGATTATCGTTTGAATAAGTAATCGTCAAACGAATCGGCTCGACCTTTTTGCCGTCCTGACCGCTGCCGAGAAGCACGATTTTGCCGTCCGCGATTGATTCGATTTTATATTCGTCTTTGCCGTCAAAATATTGGTTTGCCGCCAAATCAATCCGCAAATTTCCATTGTCTTTGATTACTTTGCCGAAATCGTCGTAAACGGTCGCTGTTTCCGACGAAAATCCGTCCGCCGACGTTTTATATTCGATTTGAGTTTTCAGCGAAACACGCGATTTTTCATCGCCGTAATCAAGATATTCGAGCGTTCCTTGCCATTTTCCCGCGACGGTTTGGAAAAAAGTTTTGCTCTGTGAAAAGACATTCGCCGTCAAAATAATCGCTAAAATTGCGGTGTAAAATAATTTATTCATTTTGTTTCATCTGGAAATAATATATGTAAAAACATTTCGAGATTACATTTGCAAACATTAAAAATCGCTTCAAATCGTAATTTGAGGCGTGTTTTTTATGATTTGAGCCGGAAAGATTTATTTCGCGTCGTCTTTGATCAGAATCATTTCGTTGTTGACCGTGCCGCGTGAGATGAAAATTTGTTTGCCGTCCTGCGACCACGCAAATTTGAAAATTCTGCCGCCGGTAAAATCGGTCAGTTGTTTTTTCTGTTTGCCGTCGAGCGAGGTTCGCCAGATGTTCGGGATGCCTTCGCGGTTGATGTAGGTCAGTGATTTGCCGTCGGGCGACCATTTGATCGAGTCCATCGCTCCCATTTCAAAACTGCTTTCGGCGGCAGTTCCGATTTGTCCGCCGTCGAGCGAAAAGGCGTGAAATGTTTTTTTGTAAGCCGCGTCGAGACTGTAAAAAAACAGATGTTTGCCGTCGGGCGAAACGCTGACGGCGGATTCGTTGCCGTCGTTGTTAAAAACTTTTTCGGGAATACCGCCTTCCGCCGCAACCTTCATCAGTTTGGTTACGCCGCTGTTTTTTTCCTGTTGACAGTAGAGAATTATCTTGCCGTCGTCGGCAAAATTCGGCGAAAATTGATTAACTTCGTCGCCGACCGTCGTTGCTTGGCGGGCATTTTTGCCGTCGGCATCCATCGTCCAGACACGCCAGACGTTTGACCGATTCGACATAAAACAAATCTTCGTGCCGTCGGGCGAAAGTTTCGGATCGGCATTGAGTTTGGCGGCGGAAATGACTATTTGAACGTCCTTGCCGTCGGGCGAGATTTCCCAAAAATCAATATCTGCTTCGCGGTGTCGGCTGACGATAAGATTGCCGTCGGGTTTTACCGCAATGCCCGAACCGCCGTTCAGATTAACGCTTTCCTCGCTGATTTGTTTGAGATTTTTGGTCGCGGGCGTGAAATTCCAAATACTTGCCGACGATTGCGATTTGACGGTAATCAAAGTTTTATTATCGCCGGAAACACCGAGCCAAAAATAAAAATTCGTGTCGTTGGTCAATCTTTTTCGTTCGCCGCCCGGATAGGAAATTTTCCAAACCTGAGCGGGATCACCGCTTTTTTCGCTGCCGAGTGCGAAAAATCCGTCGCCGTCTTTTTGCCAGCCGACATCGGAAAGATTCGCCCATTTGCCATTGGCGAGTAAACTCAATTTGCCGCTCTCGAGCGAAACTTCGGCGAGTGAAATACTGTCGGATTCGCCGCCTTTGAATGTGCTGACGAGAACGGCGATTTTGTCCGCATTCGTCGGCGACCACGCCGGATTTCCCAAATAACCGAATGCGGTTTGCGGCGTGGCGATGATCGGTTTTTCATTCGTGCCGTCAATGTTCGCCGTCAAAAGCGTATCCGTGCCTTCGTTGCCGCTGTGCCGTGTAAACGCGATTTTCGTGCCGTCGGGGGAAAAAGTAATGTTGGAATCTATGTCTGAAACGATCAGTTTCGGAGTTCCGCCGAGCGTCGGCACTTGATACAAACTGTTGACGGTATTGCTGTCGTCGCTTCGCACGAAATAGACGTAATTCGTATCGGGCGAAAAGCAAATCACCAGCACCGCCAAGCCCGATTTCGGCACGATTTCCACCGCACTGCCCGTTAATAATTGGCGAACCGTGATATTTTTCGCTCCCGCGTCACCGCTTTGAAACGCAACATATCTGCCGTCAGGCGAGATTGTCGGCAGACGACTTTTACCGTCGTCGGAAAGTTTGGAAATTTGTGGATTAGCGAATAAATCGGTTTTAGAATTGTTTCCGCCGAAAAACTTTGCCGCGAAAAGTCCGATTCCGCCGATTAGCAAAAGAGCGGCAATCGCCCCGAAAACGTAACGCAAAATTCCGCTTTTCGCTTGATTCGGCGAAGCATCCGGCAGCGTGATTTTTTGCGGTAACGGAGGATTTGCAACGGTTTCGTCGGCTTTCGATTCGTCGGTTTGATAGATGCGGGTTTTCGTTTCCTCGGAAAATATGCGGTCGGCGGTCGTTGGCGAATAGTTAGTTTTTTGCAAACCGTCGGCGGGATTTGTTTCGAGTTCACGCCGCAGATTTTTCAAATCCGCCGTCATTTCCCGGATCGTTTGATAACGCTCGTCGAGATTTTTTTGCAGCGATTTGCCGATGATATTTTGCAGTTCAAACGGAGCATCGGGCAAAAAATCGGTCAGAGGTTTCGGCGGCAAATGAATCAGATTCGCCAGCGAATCGCTGACGGTTTCGCCCGCAAACGGCGTTTTTCCGGCGACCATTTCATACAATACGATGCCCAAACTCCAAACGTCCGAACGCTCGTCAACCGTCAA
Source organism: Pyrinomonadaceae bacterium (assembly GCA_965247235.1). Taxonomy (GTDB): domain Bacteria; phylum Acidobacteriota; class Blastocatellia; order Pyrinomonadales; family Pyrinomonadaceae. The sequence continues at coordinate 2,034,294 of OZ252004.1, read as the reverse complement.
CCCGCGAGCCTGTTCGGGCGACATATATTGGACGCTGCCCATCACCACGCCCGGAGCCGTATGAATGCGGGACGGCAAATCGGCAATCAAAGTCTTATCTTCTTCGCCCGCTCTCTGTGTCGCCGTGTCACCGCGTCGGTTGAGCGTCGGTTTCGCCAGACCGAAATCTAAAATTCGGACGTAGCCGTCGTCACGCAGAATAATGTTTTCGGGCTTTATATCACGATGCACGAGGCGAACTTTGTGAGCGACACACAGACCGTCGGCGATTTGTTCGGCGATTTTGACCGCATCTTTTAAGGTTAATTCGCCGCCTTCGATGACTTCACGCAGAGTTTTTCCTTCGACGAATTCCATCGCAATAAACTCGATGTTGTCCGTCGTGCCGATCTCGTAAATCGTCAGGATATTCGGATGATTCAACGCTGACGCGGCTTTCGCTTCCTGCTTCAAACGCTGAACGCGGTCGGCATCCTGCGAAAATGCTTCGGAGAGAATTTTCAACGCGACAAAGCGTTCGAGCGAGTTATCAAAAGCCAGATAAACCTCGCCCATTCCGCCTTCACCGAGTTTTTTTTCAATCGTGTAACGACCGAATTTCGTTCCCTTTTGCATTAATTTTTTCTATACGCCGAATAAAAATAATAATCGCAAAAGCCGAATTATTCTACTTGGTTTGGAGAAAATTCTTTTTAATCAAATCTTTTGTAAATTCCAGTTCAACGTCGGTTCGGTTGACCAAATCTTTCGCGGTCGGCACGACTTTATAATCGGGAATAACGACTTTTTCTTTGTTTGCATACGGCACATCGCCGCCGCCGAGAAGCGGAATGTTGACTTTGATTTTGCTGTTCGGCAAGACAATCGTCGCCGCTGTTCCGCCGCTGCCGACACCTGCATTAAAATCGTCGCCCGGCTCTTCGCCGATAAATTTGACGAATTGACCTTTTTTGCGAAGTTCGTAACGCACGGTCGAAACGTATGCCGTGCCTGCCGAAAAAGTCATTCCGTCGGCTAAAACATAGAGTTTACCGGAAAAAGCATTCGACGGTGCGGGATATTCGACGGCATCATCCTGTGATTTGAATTGCGGTTTTAAGCGAAAACGTCCGTCCGCCGTTTTGTCAATTATCGCGTATGGATCGTTCGCAAAAGCCATCAGTTCGGGCGACGGATTTTCAACATATTTGAGATACGAAAACTTATCGCCTCTGACAGATAGCAAACCGTTTCCTTCAGCCAATGAATTTCCGGTCGTATAGACGTAAGCCTTCTGCCAAAAACCGTCGCCGCCGCCTTCGTTTTGCCGCACGTCAACGATTAAATGTTTAATGCCGCTTTGTTTGATTTCAGTAAAAGTTTTGTCTAAAAACTGTTCGTAATTTTCCGCCAAACCTTTGTAAAACGAGCCGATTTTTAGATATGCGATTTTATTTTTCTCGTCAACCACGCGATATTGCAACAGATTGATATATTTGCTGATCGCTTTGCCCGTGATTTTCTCGTAGCGTTCGGAAATCGTTTGCGGCAATTCGCCTTCGACCTCGAACGTCTGTTTTTTCTTTGAATTATACGGAATCGCTTCGATTTTGAAACGCTCAACTCCGCGATTCATCATTTGGTAAAGGTAGTGAAATTGATAATAACCTTCTAAATTTCCGTATTTGAAGCTCGTGTTTTGTCCGTTAGAAAACATCAGCGGAAGTTGTTTTTCGATAATTTTAGCGACAGGTTCACCGTTAATTGAAAGAATTTCGGTTCCCGCAATCATCTTGTCGTTTAAACTTTCATTGACGGCAATAAAGACTCGATTATTCAAAATCCGAATCGTGAACGGCAAAAATTTTTTACTTTTTGCCAAGGACGAAAGACGATAATTTACGCCGTCTTCCTGCGGCAAAGAAATGCCGTTATGCCCGTGTTTGATGCTCGCCATAATCAGCCGAAGTTTCAGATAATAATCTTCCGCCGGAGCGTTTTCGCTCAATGAATTATAAGTTTTGTCGAATAAATCGTTTAGTTCCTTTTCGGTAGTAAACCAACTCAAACCGACGTGAATTTCATTCAAAGAACCGCGAAAAATCTTGAAATCTTCCTGCTGCTGCGCCAACGTCAAAGTCTTCGGCGATTGCACATTTTGGGCGGAAACGCTTTGCCCGAAAACGCAGATCAAGCCGATAAAAAGAGCGATAATTGTTTTCATATTTATTGTTTGTTCGGTTTATAACCCATACTCAAATTCGTTTCGCCCGATAATTTTATACCGATGGTCGCGGTTTTGTCGCCCATATTTTTGAAAATTACCTGCGTATCTTTCGCTACGTTATATTCGCCTTTATCCTTTGGTTTCAGCACGCCGAGCGATTTTCTCTCCTCATTTTCGGCAGCCGCAAAAACTTCAACATCCGTGCCGCCTTTGTTGACGATTTTCGCCGTGTAGCCGCCGTGTTTGCCTTCGCCGAGAACGAAAGACTGATTCGCTTCGATGATAGTTGTTGAAGTCAAAGTATCAAACAAACTTACGCCGCCGAATGCTTGAAAAACACCGACCAAACCCAAAACGATGAACGCACTTGTAGTTAATTTTTTCATAACATATCCTTCGCCGTATGTTTCCGAACAGTTTCAGATTAATAAATTTTTAGCGGCAAAATCGCCTCAAATTATGATTTGAAGCGTGGTTTTTGTAATTTGAGTCGCATTTGATGATTTGAGACGATTTTTTTAGAAATTGACCAACGCAAAAACGCATCGAGATTTAATCGTTGTGCCTGTTCCATCTCAAATTCCGCCGGAGTTTTCGATGTTTTTCGTCGAGAAAAGTCCACGCGACGATGCGGCTGATTTTGTTGCCCTGTGCCATCGGGATCGTTTTTACCTCAACGGCGGCGGCGGTTTTGAGTTGGGCGTAGATCGCTTTGAGATTGGTTTGTTTGGAAATATTGCTTGAAAACCAGAGGCACGAATGTTTGAATTCGACGCTTTCGGCGATCATTTGCCCGACGAATTTCGCTTCGCCGCCCGCCACCCGGAGTTCGCGGTTTTGTCCGCCGAAATTTAAGGTCGGTTTGGTGATTTTTTTGCCTTTCAGATTCGATAATTTTCGCAAAGTTCCGGCGTTTGCCTCGGCAATCGAAGTGTGAAACGGCGGATTACAGATCGTGATGTCGAAAAATTCGTCTTTGCCGATGATGCCGCGAAAAATTTCGTCCTGATTTTTTTGCAGACGCACTTTGACGGCGTGTTTTAGATGCAAATTATTTTTGACGATGCGTTCGGCATTGGCGACCGCAACTGTGTCCGAGTCCGAACCGATGAACGACCAGCCGTATTCTTTCACGCCGATAATCGGGTAAACGCAATTTGCGCCAACACCGATGTCGAGACAGCGAATTTTATCGCCACGCGGGATTTTTCCGCCGTTGTCGCCTCCCAAAAGATCGGCAATGTGATGCAAATAATCGGCTCGACCGGGAATCGGCGGACACAGATACGTCGGCGGAATTTCCCAAACCGAAACATCGTAAAAATGTATAAGCAGCGATTTGTTGAGCGTTTTGACAGCTTCCGCGTCCGCAAAATCTATCGAATCGTCGCCCCATTTATTCGGTGCGACGAACTTTTCGAGTGACGGACACGCCGCGATTAACTGTCCGAAATCATATCGCTGCCGATGTCTGTTTCGCGGATGCAGTTCGAGTTTTTCGGGCGGATGTTCGCGTTTTTCCGTCGCCGCAGGTTTTCGTTTTTGATGTTTTTTCTGCATTTAGATTCCGAAAAAATCTTTGGCATTTTGCGTCGTTTGCTTGGCGGTTTCTGCCGACGAAATGCCTTTGAATTGAGCAACGGCTTGAGCAACGAACGGTAAAAACGCGGGTTCGTTGCGGCGTTCGTGATATTTTGTCAAAAGATTTTTCGGCACGTTTTTCGCCAGCATATACGGCGAATCTGTTTCGATCAAAAGACGTTCGAGCGGTGTATATTTGACGACTTCCTTCAAATGCTCAAACCGCCGAACATCCGTAATCGCTCCCGTAAAACCGAGATAAAAACCTTTGTCGAGATAAATTTTCGCTTCCGTCAAAGTTCCCGTAAAACAATGCACGACGGCTTTCGGAAGTTTGCCGTCAAAATTATCCGTGATCGCGTTAAACCTCGCAAACGCGGCTCGTTCGTGCAGAAAAAGCGGCTTTTGCACTTCGACGGCAAGCTGTAGTTGAGCCTCATAACATTTTTCCTGCACGGGACGCGGCGAAAAATCGCGGTCGAAATCGAGTCCGCATTCGCCGACTGCAACGACATTTGATTCAGCTAAAAGTTTTCTCAATTTAGCAATACTTTCGCCGTCAAAATGTTTCGCGTCGTGAGGATGAATGCCCGCCGTCGAACGCAGATTTTGCGGATATTTTTTCGCCAAATGCCAAGATTCTTCGCTGTTTCTGACACTCGTTCCCGTCAAAATCATTTGCTCAACTCCCGCATTGACGGCGTTTTTGATAATTTCGGCGACTTCGTTATGAAACTGTTTATTAGTCAGATTGATGCCGATGTCTATGTATTTTTCGTTCATTTTTATACCCGCCGATTTTCGTCAATTTTTTGCCTCATCGTTCAAATTTCTCAGCTCGTTTTCAATTTCTTCAATGCTCGGCAGACTGCTTTTGAGGTCGTCGGGCAACATTTTGTTCAATTCATATTCCGAAATGCCAATCGGTTTTTCGATTCCTTTCAGGGCATATTCGGCTTCGATATTATTTTTGGTTTTGCAGATAATCAATCCGATGGTCGGCTGGTCGTATTCGTGTCTTAATTGTGCGTCAATCACGTTCAGATAAAAATTCAATTTGCCCGCAAATTCAGGTGCGAATTCAACTGTTTTTAACTCGATCACGACGTAACAACGCAGCGTTAAATGATAAAAAAGCAAATCAATAAAATACTCTTTATCGCCCAATGTGACCGCATACTGCTTACCGACAAAGGCAAATCCCGCACCTAATTCCAAAAGAAAATCAGTGATATGACGGGTCAGAGATTTTTCCAAATCACGCTCATTATAATCGGCGGTCATTTGCAGAAAATCGAAATTATACGGGTCTTTGAGCAATTGATTGGCTAAATCAGACTGCGGTTTGGGCAAAGTATTTTGGAAATTCGAGACGGATTTGCCTTGCCGTTCGTATAAATTACTCTCGATCTGATGATGCAAAACCGCACGACTCCAATTATTTCTTATCGTTTCTTTGATATAAAAAATTGCTTCGGGTTGGTTTTTAATCTTTTGGAGAATCAAAATGTGATGTCCCCAGGGAATCATTAAAATCTCATTGTTTAATTTGGACACAAATTGTGCCGCTTTTGGATTTTCCAAATCGCCGATAATCTGTCTGTTTTCCGGCGTTTCTAAAAGTAGAGCAACTTGTTCTACTTTTGTAATTTCCTGCGAATAAAACAAATAGAAATTTCTGACGTGATAAAGATTGAATTTGGAAAAACCTTTCATATCAGGAAATTCCGTTTGTAAATCTTTGCTCAATTGGTCAATAAAACCGCTGCCCCATTTAGCGATCTCCTGCTTTTCGACAATTTGTTTGCCCAAATCCCAGTAAAGTTGAATCAATAGGCTGTTGACCGCCAACGCCGCTTTTATCTGCCGCTGCTGAATGGTTGATTTGAGTTCGGTCAGCCAGTTTTTATAGTCGTTGTTGTTTAGTAATTCGCTCATAATTTTTTCTTTTTCATCAAAAATATTTGTCGAAAAATACTGCAAAACATCGAAAATATCTTATCCGCCTTTTTTCATAAATCGATCATTTCCGCCACTTCGCGTCCCGTTTTCATCGCGGCGTTAAGTGACGGATATGCCGCGTAATCGCCGCAACGATAAATGAAATCGTTGATTTTCAAAGCGATTGCCGAATTTTCAAAATACTGCGGCAGAGCGTCGGGGATTCGGTAAGTTTTCAAATGCTGCCAAGCGTGATTTTCGCCGAACCAATCGGTCAATTCCATCTGCACTTGGTCAATCGAAAAATCTTTGTTGCCGATGATATTGACCGAAATCAGAGTCTTTCCGGTTGGAGCATACGACGGGGCGACCGCCGAAGCAATGAGCAGATGATTGATAATTTCGTCGGTGTCGGAATTGATAATCAGATATGGTTCGCCCGACAATTCGAGCGGCTGATCGCTCGTAAAATAGAGGCAAGTCGTGCCGTTGAATGCGGTTTTCGCCGGTTCGCCGAGCAGTTTTGCCGCCGCATTTGCATCCGTCGCAATCACGATTTTTTCGGCTTCGATAGTTTCACCGTTTGCCAAAAATATCGTTTTCCCGTCAATTTTTTCGACGCTCGTATTCAGCCGGATTTGGTCGGGCGAAAGATGTGCGGCGATCTGTTCGGGAATCGCCTGCATACCGTTTTCAGGCACGACAACCTCGCCTTTGGAAAATTGACTGTAAAGAAACTTGAAAAAATCGGCGTTCGTATTTAGTTCGCGTTCGAGAAAAACGCCGCCGAAAAACGGCTGGAAAAACTGCCGTATAATCGCGTCCGAATAGCCGAAGTTTTTAAGAAAATCCATCGTTGATTCGTTCGACTTTTCGCCGTTAATCTCATCGGGTTCAGCGGCGTTATTGGTCGCAAAATTGAGATGTAAAACCTTTGCTTTGTCGAAAAACGTGCCGACGGGCGAAAACAAAGCCTGCGGCGCGGTCAGGATATTTTTGAGCGGATTCGGCATCACGAAAAAATCTTTGCCCTGCCGAATTCTCGCTCCCGACGGCAACTCGTAAAAGTTTAAGTCTCCATAATTCAATAGTTTCGCGGCTTCGGGATATGACGTGAGCAAAACCTGAAAACCGCGATCAAGTTTGAATCCGTCAACAATATCAGTCCGCACACGTCCGCCAACCGCGTCCGATGCCTCCAAAATCAAGGCTTCAACGCCGCGATCCTTCAAATATTTCGCACAGGTCAAACCCGCGATTCCCGCTCCGATTATTACGATCATAAATTTTTTCTCTTATTCATTCGGCATTTGTCGCTGCAATATTTTACTTCCGTCCAAACTTTTTCCCACTTTTTCCGCCACGCGAAAAACTTGCCGCAAGTTTCGCAGATTTTTGTCGGCAGATTTTGTTTTTTGACGTTTTTCATAACTATTTAAACCACATAGAAACATAGAGACCCAGAAATGATTTTTTTACTTATGTGTCATATGTTTCTATGTGGTTTAAAAGCCAAATTTCCCATCTATTTCGCCTTCTTGCGTTGGTCAATAAATTTTATCTTCAAAATTTTCTCGCATTTTTTCCAGTAATTGAAAAACGACGGGTAATAATTCCGCAGATTCGGGAACATCCAATCGCGTTCGGCTTCGGTTCCGGCGTAATGGGCGGCGGTCGGATGCTGTTTGAAATGAATTTCACACTCATTAAATTCGCTTTGTAATTCGGCAAATTCGCCCGTGTAGATTTGAATATTTTCGATATTTTCCGCGAGTTTGAAAACGAATTCGAGTGTTTTAGCCGAGATCGGATATTTTTCAAAATGCGTCGGTTCGAGCAGTAAAATGCGGTTCACTTTTTCGTCCGACTTCCAAAACGGATCGAGATTGTAAAAATTATAGACGGCAATCGGCAGCGATTTATCAATTTCAATCGCCGTTTTCGCGGGCAAAATCGTTTCCAATTTCGGCGTTTCCGTTTCCCGCAAAACTTCGGGAATCTCCATTTCAGGAAAAGTTTCATAAGGCACGTCGAGAAAAGTTTGCGTCTGATTCGTGCCGCAATATTTGTTGATATTTTCCTGATTCGCGTAATATTTTTTCTTGCTGAACGCGGCGGCAGTCCATTGCCAACTCAGTCCGTTGCTCGCCCAATCCGCGTCAAACAGGTGAAAATACATCCATTTCGCGGGAATTTTCCAATGACTTTTGCCGACGTTGCAGACGATTGAAGAGATATACATTCGCAGATGATTGTGAATGTAACCGTTTTCATATAAATCATTTACGCCTCGGTCAACGGCTTCGATGCCGGTCGCGGCGTTGAGCATCGCGGTCGGCAATTCGTGATTTTCCACGTTTTCCTGCGGCTGTTTCAAATCGTCGTCAATCTCGTCCTTTGCCGCATTCCAAGTGTTTTGAAAATATTCACGCCACGCGAGTTCCATCAAAAATCTTTCGCAATCCTGAAACGAAAAATTCCGGGCGATCAGCGAATCGAGTATCAATTTCGGCGAAATCACGCCGCGACTGATATACGGCGAAAGCCGCGTCACGTCGCCATCGAGAAAATTCCGCGTTCCGCTGTATTTAACGGGATCAATACTTTCAATTTGTTGCTGTATTTCGTCAATTTTTGTCATAAACATAAGTTCTCATTTTAGCGCATTTCGAGAAAAACAATCGTTGTGAAAACTTATATTGCTTAAAAATAATGTTAGATTTCGCTTTGAAAATTTTGTTTTTGCACTAATCAGTCGCTGCCGACCGGCGATTTTTGAGAGGAAACGGCGATTGATCGTTTTTTTGCCTGAACGATGCTGTGTTAATCTTGATAATTCTGCGGCGGGTTGATGGCGAAAAATCAGGAAAGCCGAGCAAAAAATTATGTTGGATTTACATTACGTCAGAGAAAATTTGGACGCGGTAAAAACCGCTTTGCAGAATCGCAATTTCCCGACGACGAGTCTGGATAAATTTGCCGAATTAGATGCGGAACGCCGCCGGATTATCGGTCAAGCCGACGCGATTAATCAAACGCGCAACTCGTCGAGCAAGGAAATCGGCGCGTTGATGCAAGCCGGGAAACGCGAAGAAGCCGAGGCAAAAAAGGCGGAAATTTCAGGTTTAAAGGACAAGCAAACCGAACTCGAAACCAGCCGCGACGAAGCCGAAATTGCAATGCGCGAACTGCTCGCCGGTTTGCCGAATATTCCCGACCAATCTTGCCCAATCGGCGCGGACGAAGCGGCGAACGTCGAAATCCGCAAATGGGGCGAGCCGAAAGAGTTTGATTTTGAAGTAAAGGATCACGTTGATTTGGGCGAAAATTCGGGCATTCTCGACTTTGAACGGGCGACGAAAATCACGGGTTCGCGCTTTGCGATTTTGAACGGCGCGGGCGCGAAACTGAGCCGCGCTTTAATCAATTTGATGCTCGATGTGCATACGACCGAACACGGTTACACGGAAACGCTGCCGCCGTTTCTGGTCAATCGCAAATCGCTTTTCGGGACGAATCAACTGCCGAAATTTGAAGATGATTTGTTTCATATCAAGGACGAACGCGGTTTCGCGCTGATTCCGACGGCGGAAGTTCCGGTGACGAATTATCACGCCGAAGAGATTTTGGACGCGAAGGATTTGCCGAAATACTACGCGGCTTACACGCCTTGTTTTCGTTCGGAAGCGGGAAGTTACGGGCGCGATACGCGCGGACTTATTCGTCAGCACCAATTTGAAAAAGTCGAGTTGGTGAAACTGACGACACCCGAAAATTCGGACGAGGAACACGAAAAACTGACGGCAAACGCCGAAACGATTCTGCAAAAACTCGGGCTGCCGTATCGGACGATGATTTTATCAACCGGCGATATGGGTTTCGGCGCGAAAAAAACTTACGACATCGAGGTTTGGCTTCCCAGCCAGAAAACTTACCGCGAAATTTCTTCGTGTTCAAACTGCGGAGATTTTCAGGCGCGGCGAATGAACTTGCGTTTTAAACGCGCAGGCGGCGCAAAACCGGAGTTCGTTCACACGCTCAACGGTTCGGGGTTGGCGGTCGGGCGAACGTGGATTGCGATTCTGGAAAACTATCAAAACGCCGACGGTTCGATCACGATTCCCGAAATTCTCCAGCCGTATATGAATAATTTAGAGAAAATCGGCTAATGACTGGAGCGCAAACGGCTCGTTTGCAAGCGTTTGCAAAACGCTAACGAACATTTGACTAATTCAAGTCGGAATTAGCTAATCGCCGTTTGCGTCTTGCGACGCATTGCAAACGAGCCGTTTGCGTTCCAATCAGCGAGCCGCCGGTGTTCCGGTCAAATCTTTTTCCCCGCCAAAGCAACTAATCAAAATTCCCGACGCATCACAGCCTGTAAGTTTGATCAAACTTTATAAAACTCAGTATTTAAGCGGAGCAACAGCAAATGAATTTGAAACTCTTCCCGTTGGTCGTAGTGTGTCTTTTTTTAACTTTGACGGCGTTTTCTCAAAATAAACTGCGGCTTGACGAACGTGCGGTCAAGGCGTTTTATGAAGCGAACGAACTGCGTCTCGAAATGCCTTTTGAAAATCCGTCGAGCAGCGCGAAGGCGAACATCAAACTCGAAATTCTCGATGTCAACGGCAATATTTTAGCCGCTGAAGAATCCGCCGAAAATCTCAAAAGCGGCAGACAAACGCTCAAAATTCCGGTCGTTTTTAACGGTGTTAATGCCGACGATTTGATCTGGTATCGTCTGCGTTACGCGGTTTCGCCGTCAGCAAACGCTGATTTTGCGCCGTTTTCGGGCGTTATTTCGCTTTCGGAAATTATGCCGGAGATTTTCGAGATTCGCGCGGTCGGCAGTCGTCTGATTGCGGCGGGAATGAAATATCGCGTTAATGTTCGCGCTTTTCACCCGGTTTCCGGTCGGGCTTCGGCGGATGTCAAAGTTTCGGGCGAGGTCGAACTCGATGTTAAGGACGAAAAAACTGACAACAAACTCAAATTAACGGCGCAGGCGACGACTAATCGTAATGGTTACGCGATGCTCGTGTTTGAGATTCCGGCGGGAGCGACGCTTGAAGATGACGGCGACGTGAACCTGACGGGCGAAAAAAACGGCATCAGGCGGACGGCGACGCAAGACCTCGACTCTTTGACGGCGCAAAATTTTGTCTATCTCAACACCGACAAACCGATCTATCAACCCGGACAGGATTTTCACGTTCGCGGCTGGTATCTGACGCGGAGTGCGGCGCGGGTTTCCAAGGCTCAGGGAGAAAAGGAAATCGAATTTTCCGTCGAGGACGAAGACGACACGACGCTCTACCGCGAAACGGTCAAAACTTCGCGTTTCGGCATCGCCGCGATCAACTGGAAAATTCCCGAAAACGCCAAACTCGGCACATACAGCGTTAAAATAAAATCGGACGACGAACCGGTTTCCGATCAAATTAATTTCAAGGTTTCGCGCTACGATCTGCCGAATTTCGCCGTCACCGCCAAACCCGGCAAACCTTTCTATCTGCCGAACGAAAAAACGGCGGAAATCACGGTTTCGGCTGATTATCTGTTCGGTAAACCCGTCGTCAAAGGCACGGTCAAAGTCGTCCGCGAAACCGACCGCAATTGGAATTACAGCCGGCAAAAATGGGAAGTCGAAGAAGACGAAACGCACGAAGGCGCGACGGACGCAAACGGCGCATACAAGGTCGAAATTGATTTGACCAAAGCACACGCCGATTTGCAGACGGAGGAATACAGACGCTTTGATGATTTGCGTTTTGCCGCTTATTTTACCGACGCGGCGACCAACCGCACCGAACAGAAACGCTTTGACGTGCGCGTCAGCAAAGAAGCGATTCACGTTTATCTCGTCGGCGTGAAACCATACGACGAGCGCAACCCGAAACTGCCCGTCAAATTTTACGTTTCAACCTTTTACGCCGACGGCGCACCAGCCGAATGCGACCTCGAAATCAAGGGCAAATATGAAAGCGAAGCCGAAAACCGGACGCGCAGTTTATTAAAAATTAAAACCAATCGGCTCGGCGCGGGCAAAGCCGAATTTATCGCGCCGAAACCTGACGATGAAGATTCGTCGGACGATCTGCAAATCAAGGTTTTCGCCGCCGATGCCGCGAAACAGACGGGAACGCAGGAAGAAAAAATCCGGCTCGATGAATACACGAAACAAATTCAGATCACGACGAAGAAAACCGTCTTTCGCGGCGGCGAAACGATTGATGCGGAAATCGTTTCGAGCGAACCGGACGCGGACGTGTTCGTTGATGTCGCCCAAGATTACACGGTGATTGATTCGCAATTGGTCAAGCTGAAAAACGGTCGCGCCAGCGTCAAAATTCCGTATCGCGCCGCATTCAAAGGCGAATTAACTGTCGCCGCTTATTTTGACAACGGCACCGGAAACGCGATCAAAGATGCGAAAGGCATCGTATTTTATCAGCCTGCGGGATTAAATCTCGCCGCCGAACCGGAGAAAAACGAGTATCGTCCGGGCGCGGAAGCGACGGTTAATTTTAATGTCGCGGCGTTCGATAAAATCAAGACCGATTCCGCGCTCGGCGTGGTCGTTTTCGACAAAGCGATTGACGAACGCGCCCGCGCCGATGCCGAATTCGGCGGCAGTCGCGCGGGTAGTGTTTTCGGTCAGTTCGCATCGTTTTTGAGCGATACGGATTCGCTCGGCGGGATGACGGCTTCGCTGCTCAATCGGCTCGATCCGAAGGCGAAAATTCCCGGCGATTTGCAGCTTTCGGCGGAAATGCTGCTTGCCAATCGTGATTACGATCCGGATTTTTTCGAGAGCGACGAATACGGCAAAAATCAGTTCAATATTTTTGAAAATTATTTTAAGCTGCGGTTTGAAACGATCAGAATTATCCTCAAAGACGCTTACGCCGCCGATTACACGCATCCGACCGGCGAAGATTCGCTCAAGGAAATTTTGAGCAAAAAGGCGTTTGATTTTGCGAGTCTGCGCGATCCGTGGGAAATGCCGTATCTCGTCAAGGTTGAAACCGAACGCAACGAAGACGCACTCTATATTCGTTCGTCGGGCGCGGACAAAATCGCCGGTTCAGCCGATGATTTTGTCGTTTTGCAGTTGAAATTCAATTATTTTACGCCGCTCGGCAAAAAGATTGACCGAGCCGCCGAAGATTTTCACCGCAAAACCGGCGCGTTCATCCGCGATTATCAAACTTTGCGCGGCGAAACCCTTAAACAAAATGTTGATTTGGATCAACTGAAAGACCGTTTCGGACGCGCTTACGAATATGTGTTCGGCGTTGACGGCAGATTTTACGAAATTGAAGTTAAAAGCGACGGCAAAGACGGCAAAAAGGACGAAAATTATTACAGCGGCGACGATTTTAATGTCTGGTCGAACCGGATTGATTATTATGCCGACGCGGAAGCGAAAATTCAGGCGGTTTTGAGCAATTATTCCGCCGAACGCCAATCTTTTCCGCAGAATGAAACGGAATTTAAAGATATTTTAAGAAACGGCGGCATCAATCTCGACGAACTGAGCGACGGTTTCGGACGTGCGCCGTATCTCGAATTCAAAACTTTTTCGCGCTATTCCGACCGCGTGAAAACCGAAGTCGTCTCCAAATACGGCGAGAAAACCAAGGAAAAAACGTCTGTTCAGCCGGTCACGCAGACCGTCGTCGCCATTGTTGTCAGAAGCGCGGGCAATAACGATAAAAAAGGTGACGGCGATGATTTCGATTTGACGACGTTTTCGGGTGTTATCAGCGAACAGTCGAAAGACGATGCCGCGCCGCGCGAAGTTAAAACCGAAACGATTTTCACCGGCGGCAAAGGCGCGGTGCGCGGCACGATTACCGATTCGGCGGGCGCGGTCGTGCCGAACACTAAAATCAATGCGATGAACGAGCAAACCAAAGAGATTATCGAAACCCTCAGCAATGAAGACGGCGTTTATCTGCTCAAAAATCTGCCCTCTGGAACTTATCGAATCAGCGCAATTTCCGCCGGATTTGCAACGACGATCATCCAAAATGTTCCCGTTCAAGCCGCGACTTTGACGGAATTAAATTTCACGCTGAACGTCGGCGCAACAGCGGAAACTGTTGATGTAACTGCCGGAGATTCGGCTATCAACACGACAGATGCTTCGATGTCGTCAAATATTACTCAAATGCAAACTCAAGATTTGCCTTTAAACGGGAGAAGAGGAAATGATTTTGTTCTTCTTAAATCCGGCATCGCGGCAAATAAAAAAACTGCCGGAGCGACGATTCTCGAAGAAAATTCGACACCGAAACTGCGCGAATATTTTCCCGAAACTTTGCTCTGGCAGCCGGAAATCGTCACGGACAAAAACGGTAAGGCGCAGATTAAATTTAAGCTCGGCGATAATATTACGACGTGGAAAGTTTACGCGATTGCGACCGATTTAGACGGCAGAGTCGGTTTGTCGGAAAAAGAAATTCGGGCGTTTCAGCCGTTTTTCGTTGATCTCGAACCGCCGAAAATTTTAACCGTCGGCGACGAAATATACCTGCCCGCGCAGATTCGCAATTACACGGACGCGGCGCAAAAAGTTAATGTTTCGATGGCGAAATCCGATTGGTTTTCATTTCTTCCCAAATCACAAACACGCCCGTCAGCCAGTGTACAGTCTGCCGAAAGTTTGCAGACGGTTGAAGTCGCGCCGAATGACACGCAGAACGCCGTGTTCGGTTATCGCGCCGAACGCGCCGTCAAATCGGGCGCACAAAAAATTACTGCGCTCGCCGGTAAGGAATCGGACGCGATTGAAAAACGGACGGAAGTTCACCCGAACGGCAAGGAAATCGTGCGGACGGAAAGCGAAATAGTCCGCGATGCCGTCAGTTTCGATCTCGATTTTCCAGCCGACGCGCTGCCGTTTACGCCGAACGCGGAACTGAAAATTTATCCGAATCTGCTCGCGCACATCGCCGAATCTGCCGAAGGACTTTTGAAACGTCCATACGGCTGCGGCGAACAGACGATTTCTTCGACTTACCCGAATTTGCTGATTTTGAAAGTGCTGCAAAATCAGCCCGATTCGCAGCTTAAAACAACGGCGCAAAAATATTTGCAGAACGGCTACGAACGCCTGCTCGGTTATCAGCAGGCGGACGGCGGTTTTGCGGTTTGGGCGAAGGACGATTCCGATATTGCGCTGACAGCGTATGCGCTTCGGTTTCTGAACGACGCGCGGGCGTTTGTCGAAGTTGACGAAACGGTCATCGAAAACGCGCAAAAATGGCTCGCGTCGGAGCAGAGAAAAGACGGAAGCTGGGCGAAAAAATATCGTTGGGAACAGATCGAAGACAAAGAGCGCACGAAGATTCTTTCGACATACATAACGCGCAGTCTGACGCTTGCGGAACGCGGCAAAAAAGAGCAATCGAAAACGGTTATGCCCGTTCTGCAAAAGGCTTTGGCGTATCTCAAAGACCGCAACGAAGAGATTGACGAACCGTTTGCCCTCGCCAATTTCGCGCTCGCGCTGATGGATACGGGCGACGCGCAAACCGCCGCGCCGATCATCGAAAAACTCGAAAATCTCGCGCTTTCCGAAGGCGGCAAAACCTATTGGAATCTCGAAACCAACACGCCGTTTTACGGTTGGGGAACGCCCGGACGAATCGAAACGACTGCGCTCGTCGTGCAGTCTTTGGTTCAATGGAAAATGGAAAGTGGAAAATGGAAAATTGAGGAATCAAAAGCCGTTGACCGGAAACTAAAAACCGACAATTTGATCTCACGCGGCACGATATTTTTGCTCAAAAACAAAGACCGTTACGGCGTTTGGTATTCGACGCAGGCGACGGTTAATGTTTTGGACGCGCTATTGGCGGTCGTTGGCGATGAAGCGGCGAACACGCCGAAATCAGCCAATCGCGCGGCGGAAATTTACGTCGGCGGACAATTGCTCAAAACCGTCGAGTTGCCTGCGCCGGACAAACTCGGATTTCCGCTTGCAGTTCAATTGCCGGTTAATAATCTGTCGTCGAAGATTGAAATAAAAGTTGCCGGTAACAGTTCGGCGATGATGGCGCAGATCGTTAAAGCGCATTATATTTCGTGGGAAAATTTCAACGCCGACGGGCGCAATATCAACCAATCGCGGCAGATCAAACTGGATTACAAATGCGACAAACAAACGGCGCAAATGATGGACGAAATCACCTGCGCGGTCGCCGCCGAACGCGTCGGATTCCAAGGTTACGGAATGCTTCTGGCGGAAATCGGCATTCCTCCGGGCGCGGAAATCGAACGCGATTCGCTCGAAAAAGAACTGCGCGATAATTGGAGCATTAGCCGTTACGAGATTTTGCCGGACAAAATAATCGTTTATCTGTGGGCAGTTCCCGGCGGCACGAAATTCGATTTCAAATTTCGTCCGCGCTATGCGATTAACGCCAATGCCGCGCCGTCCGTCGTTTACGATTATTACAACGAAGAAGCCAAAGCGACGCTCGCGCCTTTGAAATTTGAAGTGAAATAAAGGTAACTTGCTGATATGAGGATAAATATTGCAAATATATCTTTACTGGCGGTTGTTTTTGTTTCTGCTTGCAGGATAGCAGAGCAGAAGCCGTTCGACAGCGAAAAATGGTTGAATGGCAGCGGTTCGGAAAAAGCATCTATGGCTTTTGATATTCAAAATCGTCATGTACATCCGACCTTAAATAGTGAAGCCAGTTACGGCTGGATCGAGAAAGGCGAAGCACATCGGGTATTGAGCAATTCGGGGCGGACGCGGATGAATATGTGGGGAGCGTTAAAAGCCGGGGAACTGACGGACATCTTTCAAAAAGAATACAAAACGATAAATTGCGAGTCGGCGCAAGATTTTCTCCCGGAATTAGGGAAAAGAAATCCGAATGCCGCGAAAATCAAGGTTTTTACAGATAACGCCAAGTATTTCGAGAAGTTGGAAAAGATGATTTAATTGCGGATCAGAGGATCGAAATAGTGTGGTTGCCGGCATCTGAGCCGAAATTGAATTTAATCGAGAGACTATGGCGGTTGATGAAGAAAAAAGTGTTAAAAAACAAATTTCACGGAACAGCCAAAGGGTTTCGAGAGAAAGTGGAAGAATTGTTCGCACAAATCGCGGATTAGAAAACAGAGTTAGAAACACTTCCGACTCTGAACTTTGGCGTGATTAAATTTTCGCATTCCATTTTCTGATGGGTATATCTGCAATCCCAAATCCAAAGGAATAATATTTGCATAACGTATTTTTATCTGTCCTAAATCGGAACAGAATCAATGAGCGAGGGAAATTATGGAAGACAAAAGACAGGAATCAATAAAAAAAGTCCGCGAATTAATTAAAGACATCAATATTGCAATGCTCACGACGGTTGATTTCGGATTGCTGAGATCACGCCCGATGGCGACGCAGCAGGCGGAATTTGACGGCGATTTGTGGTTTATGACCAGTTCGGAAACGCATAAAACCGAAGAAATTCAAAAAGACCCGCGCGTCAGCGTCGCATATGCTGCGCCGAACACGAACACATATGTTTCGATTTCGGGAACGGCACAAATCGTCAATGACCGCCAAAAAATCGAAGAATTATGGAATCCGATCTACAAAGCTTGGTTTCCGAAGGGTTTGGACGATCCGACGATTTGTTTATTAAAAGTGTCGGTCGAACAGGCAGAATATTGGGATTCGCCGAGTTCGACGCTCGTGCAGATTGCCGGGTTTGTCAAAGCGATGGTAACGGGCGAACGCGCCGACGGCGGCGATCACGGTAAGGTCAATTTATAGTGAGGTTTCTAAGGTTTTGGTATGTGGAAATGCTCTGCTTTGCCGTTAGCATTGACCTCACGCTTTGAGGAAGCGAAGGCTTCGTAAACTGGCGAATCTACATTCTCGCAGGAAGGCAGAGTTTTCCCGCATATCAAATTTACAAGGGGAAAAGGCAATCGGCGTAAAGCCGATTGCTTTTTTATTTCAAGGAACGAGACGCTGACAAAATATCTGGCAAAACCCGGACGAATAAGTAATAATGGACAAAAGTTTTTAAATTTAAATTTCGGAGAACTCTGTGAAAAATTTATTTCTGCTGCTTATTCTGACTCTTTTAACCTTCGACGCTTTCGCGCAAACCAATACGATTCAGCAATATCTGAACATCAAATCGGCATCCGCGCCGACGCTTTCGCCTGACGGCAGACGGTTGTTTTATCTGACGAATATCACCGGAACTTCGCAGATTTATCTGATTGATTTGCCGAACGGACAGCCGAAACAAATCACGAATTATGAAGACAATATCGGTTTCGTCAAATTTTCACCGAAAGGCGACGGAGTGATTTTCGGCAAGGCAAAAGGCGGCGACGAAAACACGCAGTTTTACTGGATGAAACCCGACGGCAGCGGCATTAAAGAATTAACCGCGAATCCGAAGGTTCGTTATAACTTCGGCGATTGGTCGGACGACGGCGCACGAATTTATTACGCGTCGAACAAACGCGATAAAAATTTCTTTGACGTTTACGCGATGAATATTGCCGACGGCACGGAAGAATTAATTTTTCAGCAGGACGGCAACAACGATTTTGCCGCCGCGTCGAAAGACGGCAGCCGAATTATTATTTCGCGTTCGGGAACGGAACTCGGACTCGACAATAATCTTTATTCGGTTGATGCGAAAACGAAAAAGGAAACGCTGCTGACACCGCACGAAGGCGCGTCGCAGTTTGCCAACGTCAGCTTTGTTTCCAACAACGAAATCAATCTGACGATGAACGACAAACGCGAATTTATGACGTTTGCGACGATGTTTCCCGATCAGAAAACGATGCAGACGGGTGACGATTCGCCGAACGCGCAGTGGGATTTGGAAGATATGGAAACATCTCCGAACGGCGGCACACAGGCGCGTGTCACCAACCGCGAAGGCTTTTCCGATCTCGAAATTTACCGCCGCAGCGTCAACGGCAAACGCTTAACTAAGGAAACCGTCAAACTTCCCGCGCAGGGAATCGTCGGCGGTTTGTCATTCTCAAACGACGGCGGCAAACTCGCGTTCGCATTTAATTCGTCGAAAAACAATTCGGAAGTTTGGATGTATGACATAAAATCGAAAAGCCTGACGCAAATCACCAAAAGCGACCGCGCCGGAATTGGATCCATATTCTTTGTAGAACCCGAACTAATTAAATTTAAAACCTTCGACGGGCGCGAAATCCCAGCTTGGTATTATAAGCCGCAAAAAGAATATATTTATCCTGAAAAACCAAAGTTTGGTAATCCAGTTCCAAAACCTACAACAAAACTTCCCGTCATCGTCAGCGTTCACGGCGGACCGGAAGGACAGGAACGTCCTGTTTTCAATCCGCTTTATCAATATTATCTGTCGCGCGGCTACGCGATTTTGGCGACGAATGTGCGCGGTTCGACGGGTTACGGCAAAACTTATACGCATCTCGACGACGTGAAAAAGCGCGAAGATTCGATCAAGGATTTGGCGTTTGCGGCGGAGTGGCTAAAGACTTCGGGCGGCGCGGATGCGAAACGAATCGGCATTATGGGCGGCAGTTACGGCGGTTACGCGACGCTTGCAGCGATCACGCTTTATCCTGAAATCTGGGCGGCGGCGGTTGATACGGTCGGTATTGCCAACTGGGAAAGTTTCTTCAAAAACACTTCCGGCTACCGCAAACGCCAGCGCGAAGTCGAATACGGAATGGCTGACAAAGACGCGGAATTTCTGCGCTCGATCTCGCCGATCAACAAAGCCGACCGCATCAAAACGCCGCTCTTTGTCATCGCCGGCAAAAACGATCCGCGCGTTCCCTACACCGAAGCCGAACAAATCGTCAAAGCCGTCAAAGATAAAGGCGGCATCGTCGAATACAAACTCTACGACGACGAAGGTCACGGCATCGCCAAACTCAAAAACCGCCTCGATTTATACCCGAAAGTCGCTGATTTTCTCGATAAATATATGAAATAAATTGATAGCCGCAAAAAGGCGCAAACTTTCTTTCAATTATTTTCCGGCTTTCTCTTTTTTGCGTCTTTTGCGCCTTCTTGCGGCTATTTCTTCGGTATCTCTGACAATCAGAGGCTCGCGCTTTTTCCTTCGCGTGACAAAAGTTAAAATAAACTTATGGCGGAAAACGAATCGGAACAGAAGGAAACTTTTACGGGTTTGGCGAAAAAATTGGGCAAACTTTCGGGCGACCGGAAACGCGCCGCACTCGAATCGAGCGCGTCTTTAGCAGGCGTGAGTCTGCGCGTGAGCCGCGAATTTGTTGAAGCCGTGCCGCAGGCGGCGAAGATTTTGTCGGCGGACGATCTCAGACATTGGGCGGAACTCGGTCGTCGTTTGGCGATGGGCAGCGCGGATTCGGGAACGCAGTTTTTCGCGGATGGCGTAAGTGAATTGAAATACGTCCCCGAAAAATCGCGTTCATTGATTTTTCAAATCTGCACGCGCCAACTCGTGCTTTCGAGTTCAATCGCGCTTGAAACTTTCAGGCTGATTCCGCATCTCGCGCACGAAATCAAGGACGATGCGCTGCTCGGCGATATTCTCAAACTGGCGGCGGAAATCGCTAATCGTTCCGCCAAACACAGCGCGGATTTTCTCAGCAAAACGCCGCCGATTATTGACGCGCTCGAAAAATTCGGCGACCACAGAGCAGAAGTTTCAAATTCAATCGTCGCGCTGGCGGCAAATTTTGCCAATCGAACGGGCGGAATGACCGCTGATTTATGGACGAATCTACCTTCATCGCTCGAAAAACTGACTGCGCCGAATGTCATTACGCTGATGAAAAAATCGCACGAATTTCTCGAATTCGGCGGCAGCGTGACGCTTCATTTCGTTTCCGCCGGAGCGGACGTTTTGCAGAAAAACGCCGATATTTTCGACGATTGGTGCGAAGTTTTAAAAATTATCGCCAAGAGCGGCAACGCAATTTTGATTGCTTTTTTACGCGCCACGCCGAAATTTTTCGGGCAGATTTTTCATCGTAAATCAAATCGTCACGCAGGTTTTCAAACTTCCCGCGCTCAAGAGAAGACCGGGAAGCGGGACGCTCCCGATACTGCAACCGGGACGGTCGCTTTACAAACGGAGGCGTTGCAGATTGCGCGAAAGGTTTTGAGTTTGGTCGGCGAAATCGGCGAAAAGGATGCGGAAAGTGCGCTCGCGGCGTTTCGTTCGTCGGCGACTGCGCTTAAAAAAGTTTCGCTCGCGCAGTTTGAAGAATGGGTGGCGACGGGTTTAGTTGAAAAGGAAAACGCTTCGTTCAAGGCGCGGAAAAGTTATTTCGCGCTCGAAACGCGCCAGTCGAACGAATTTTTGCAGGAATCTCAGCAGGGCTTGCCGCTGGAGAAAATTCAGACGATTTTGCGGATTTACGTCGAAGGTTTGACGGGCAAAGAAGTCGAAATCGCGCCGATTACGGCGATGCCGCAGGAATCGCGCATCGGTGACGGCAAGACGATCTATTTGCCGTCAAACGTCAACGAATTTGCCTCGGACGAGATGGATTTTCGGCTCTACAAAGTTCTCGCGGCACACGGCGCGGGACAAATCGAATTCGATACTTTTGAAAAAGACACGAAAAATCTCAAAGCCGCATTTGCTTCGCTGTCAGAACTTTACGCCGCGACCGCCGAAGAAACCGACGCTTTTTCGCTCGCCGGTTATATCGAAGACGTGCAGAAAGGCGAACGCGCTCTGTCGGACGAAGAAATCAAAGCAGAACTAAAAAAGCGCGTCAAAAAATTACCGAAAGATTCCGATTATCGCGCCGTTTTGCAGGTTTTCCCCGAACCGCGACTCGCCAAAAAGATTTTCGGCACGATGGAAAACGCGCGGATTGACGCGGCATTAAGACAAACTTATCGCGGACTTCGCAAAGATTTGGACCTGATGAAGGATTTTCTCAGGGAAAAACGACCGTTTATTTTTGATCTGCCGGTCAATCAAGTGCCGTTTGAACTTTTATTTCAAATTACTTTATGCGGCGGTGCAACCGATGACGCGCGGCAGTTTTACGGGCAAATCGTCTCGGAAATCGAAACGATTGTCGAAAATTATCTGCGGAGTTTTAGAGAAGACGCGGAGACGCGGAGACGCGGAGACGCGGAGAATGAAATCCAAAATCCGACCGTTGCCGACAGCCTGATGGCGACGAGCCGCGTTTATACTTTGTTTCAAAATCTCACGCCCGAAGAATCGCAGGCGCAGGAGACGGAACAACCCGAAGACAAAAGCGAATACGCCTACGACGATAAAAATTCGCAGGAAAGCGTCTTGGAAAATCAGGTCAAACGCGAACCGAAACAGCAGGTCGAACAGGACATCAAAGACCTGTTCAACGCCTGGAACAACTTGGACGAAGACGACAGCGAACCCGACGATTTGCAGGGCGCGGAGGCTTGGACACAAGGTGAAGTTCCCGAACAATCGCTCGAAGCCGGCGATTTGGCGTTTGCGTATGACGAATGGGATCGTGATTTAAATGATTACCGCGTCGGCTGGAGCCGCGTGATTGAAAAAAAAGTTCGTCAGGGCGACCGCAAATTTGTCGAACTCGCGCGTTCGCGTTATCGCGGCGTGATTTCTTCGATCCGGCATCAGTTTCAATTGATGAAACCCGAAAACTTAACGCGCATCAACCGCGAGATTGACGGCGAAGATTACGATCTCAACGCGCTGATTGATTACGTCGTGGACAAACGCGTTCACGGTCAGCCGTCCGAAAATATCTACACGAAACGCCTGCGGAAACAGCGCGACGTAGCCGTGTCATTATTGCTCGACCAATCATCTTCGACGGCGCGGACGATCACGCGCAATCCTTTGCAGCCATACACGCATCCGGGACGCAGAATTATCGAAATCGAAAAAGAAGGTTTGGTTTTGATGAGCGAAGCTCTCGAAGCGGTCGGCGACGTTTATTCGATCAACGGTTTTACGTCCGAAGGTCGGCGCAACGTCAAATTTTACGTCGTCAAAGATTTCAACGAAAAATATTCCGAAGAAATCGAAAAACGCATCGGCGGCATCACCTTCCAAAATAACACGCGAATGGGCGCGGCAATCCGTCACGCGGCGGCAAAACTCGTCAGGCAGGAATCGCGCACGAAACTGCTCATAATCTTAACCGACGGCAGACCTTACGACCACGATTACGGCGACGCGCGTTATGCCCGCGAAGATGTGCGCGAAGCCTTGACCGAAGCCAAAATGATGGGCATCACGCCGTTCTGCATCACCATTGACCGCGAAAGTGAAGCCGAACTAAAAGATTTATACGGCGATGTCGGCTACACGATCATTGACGACGTGCTGAGTTTGCCGGAGCGAATGCCGAATATTTATAGACGATTAACAAGCTAAAATGCTAAACTTAACGTGTTATGACAGCACTTTTACTCGAAGCGAACGGCACGATCAGATTGCCGCCAAAATCTCTGAAGCGTTACGGATTCGAGCAGCAAACGCCTGTTCGCGTGATTGAAACCGACGAAGGAATTTTGCTCGTTCCCTTGCACAATGCGCCGATGAGCGATGAATTGAAACAGGAAATTGCCGAATGGCAGGAAATAGCAGGCGAAACTTGGAACAATTTTGCTTACGAAACAAAATGAAAATCGGCGAAATCTATTGGACAAGACTTGCCTCACGCGGCGGGCGCGAACAGGCAGGCAGACGACCAAGTATCGTCGTCCAAAACGACACATCTTTACCGACAGTTTTGCTCGTGCTACTGACCACTCAACAAGACGCTTTACGCTTTCAAGGCACAATTTTGATTGAACCCGACCCGCAAAACAATCTGCCAAGCAAATCCGTCGCGCTCGCTTTCCAACTTACCGCGCTCGACAAAAACGCTCTAGAATCGAAAATCGGCAAAATCTCGAATGATAAACTGCAGGAAATTTGGCAAGCCTTTGATGAAATTACAGGTCGCAGCTAATCGAACTTTGGCTAAAAGAATTGGAAAGATTGGGAGAAATATAATGAAAAAAGATTTGATGCCGATGCGCGAAACAAAATTAAAAATGCCGGAAAAATCTCCCGACGATTCAGCGGCAATCTTCGCCGTTTGTCTCGAAACCGACGACCGCGATCTGCTCATTCCGTTCAAGGTTTATCAAATCAAACTGCGCGGCGAATACGTTCGCGTCATTGACGAAAGAGGCGAATCGGCAGTTTACCCGAAAAACTTTTTCTTGCCGCTGCAACTGCCATCCGAAACAATCAACGCTTTATCAAATGCTTATTCTCACTCCGTTTAATTTAGCTTCAATTATTATTGACGATGTTTTGAGTTTGCCGGAGCGAATGCCGAATATTTACCGGCGTTTGACGGGTTAATTTTGTGGTAAAATGATGTAATGAAAAACGATGTTATCGAAATAAATCCCGAAAAAGTCAGCGGAACACCCGTTTTTGCGGGAACTCGTGTGCCGATCAAAAATCTTTTCGATTATCTCGAAGGCGGCGAAAGTCTGGAAGATTTTCTCGAAGGTTTTCCGCCGATTACCCGCGAACAGGCGGTTGCCGTGCTTGAGATGGCTAAAAATTCTCTTTTTAAGGAAGCCAAAAACAATTGAAAATCTTACTCGACCATAATCTCGACCGCCGTCTCAAAAATCACCTGACCGAATACGAAACCGTAACTACCCAAGAACAAGGCTGGGCGGACGTTCTCAACGGAGAATTGCTGACGCTCGCCGAAAAAAATAATTTCGACGTGATGCTGACTGCCGATTCAAACATCAAAACACAGCAAAATATGGCGAATCGGACGATTTCAATTTTGGTTTTACGCGCATTCGACAATCGTCTGAAAACTCATATTGAAATGATCGAAGACGCGAAAGAAATTCTCTCGAAGATTGGAAAAGGCGAGATCATCGAAGTTTTTCATAAAGACCTGAAAGCTAAATTAGACCAATAATTAAAAAGATTTATACGGCGATGCCGGCTACACGATTATTGACGATGTGCTGAGTTTGCCGGAGAGAATGCCGAATATTTATTGCAGGTTGACGGGTTAGAACCAATATTTAAACTTAACTTCTAATTCTGAAAGCCATTGTCTCTCTGAGGTATGAATTACTCTTTTAACTTGTTTTGGATAGCGTGTTCTTGCCTCACCTCTGCTCAGTTGAAGAATTTTTATAACGTCTTTTTCCCAATCTCCTTTGATGAGATATGTCGCGTTTCCGTAAGAAGGCTTTTCAACGATAACAGCATCTGTGTCCTCAAAACGAAAAACGACAAAACCGTCAAAATCGTTTCTGCCTCTACAAATTGACTGGTAATCAGGGAATTTCTCGGCAATCTTATAGAGTCTTCTTTCATCAGCATAAGAAATGCACATTCCGCCAGCCCTTAACATTGTGAGGAAGGTAGAAATTTCAATAGAACCTTTAGGGAAAATATCAAATGGGATAATCTCAAATTTTATTTTTTCAAATAACTTTCTAAAAATATTCTTTTTCTTACTTCTTAATTTTACTATGAATTCATTTCTTTTTTGCAAAGGCTTTTCTAAAATCAAATCTTCCTCTTGCCTTAATTTTTTTTCTAACTCTTTTTGCAAAACTTCAGGATTTATTTTTGTGTGCTTTTGATATATTTCAAACTCATCAGATGCACTCATTTCAACAGTAAATATAATTGTGTCTATAAACTCAATTGATTTTTGGATAAGGTTATTTCTTAGTTTTACTAATTCGGACTGGTAAAATTCTTTTGCTTGATAATCAGATGACTTAATGTGAAGAATCCAAGCGCGAATCATATACTTTAAAATATGTTCCAAATTGAGCGATGTAGCTGAGATGAAAAATTCGTTATTTTCTTCACACTCTTCATATGAAGAAGATTTCACATAATTACCAATAGATAAACGACGAGATTGTTTTTCCTCTATAAGACGATTTTTTTCACCAACTAAATACTCCGATGAATCTACTAAATTACCAAACGAATTTAGTAGATTGAGTTGGTTATTGTTTTGGTATAGTAAATATTCTAAGCGAAATCTCGAAGAAGAATTTTTTGACTGATGTTTGGAAACATAGAGTTTTGTATTTTGTTGCAATATAAATAATGTTTCCACAACGTAAGAAATCATTTTGTCAGATATTATTTTTGTAGTGATGATGTTTTCAATTTCTGTGCAATTCTGTTCAGACTTTGGGAAAACCTCGTAGGATTTAATTGTAGATGCAAGATTAGCAAGGTCAAGAATTTCGTTTGCTTCTAATTCTTTAAACTTACTTTTTATTTTTTCAAGGCTTTCTAAAAATGATTCTACTGATTTAGTAAAGTCCTCGTATTTATTAGACCTCTTGCGAAATTAAATTTTGAGAGTTTTAAGTTCAAAATTGTAGATGCCTGAAATCAGATTGAATCTCAGTCCAAGCCGTCTTCTCCGATTTCGATAACGCTCTGCCAAAATCCGAAATATCTTTAACCGGCGAATCACATTTTCCACTCGGATTCGTTTTCTCGCCAACTCCCGATTGGCTCTCTTTTCCTCTTTGGTCAACTTCTTTAACTTGCTCCGCTTCTTTGGCAGCAACACTTTATCGTGCTTCTTCTGCAATCCCTGATAACCGCTGTCGGCTTTGATTCCGACTTCTTTGGCTAATTTGACTCCGCTTTTCTCATACAATTTATAGTCGTGGGTTTTGCCTTTCCCGAAAAATGTGGCGATCACTTCCAAACTTTCTTCGCCAATGATTAACTGCTCTTTCAATGTGTGCCGCTTCTTTTTTCCGCTGTAACACCGCCTTTGTTTTTTTTCGGGCGTTCGACCGTCATTTCCGTCACATCAACTATCGTGTAAGTCAGCCCGGTTTCTTCTAACAAGCGTCTTTTACCGGGCAGCGAAAACTTCCCGCATTTGATTAAAATATCTTCGACTTTCTGAATAATCCGCGAAACATTCGATTCGTGTAATCCGAAATCCTGCCCCAAATGAAACATCGTGCGATATTCCCGCCAATAACCAAGTGTCAGTAAAACCTGATCTTCGACCGTTAAATCAGACTTTCTGCCTCTCGTTTCCCGGCTCAAGACCGCATTGACTACTTCGCACATCGTCGTAAAGGTTTCTTTTTTCACTCCGCACAACCGCTTGAAATCACCGTCTTTCAAATCTTTGGCTTTTTCGTATCTCATCAAATTTGCTCCTTTGAGTTAGTTGTGCCATCTTTATCAAAAGTTTTCAAATACCCGATTTATTTTGCAAGAGGTCTATTATTTGATACGGAGTAATAAGAATTTTCTTCACGAAAATATTGCAGATATTTATCAATTTCAGGAGTATTCAAATCATCTATAATTTTTGTCTTCAACAAAACAATCAATTCATCATAAGTTTTTTCTTGTTTAGGAAAATCAAACTCAGACTTTGAGTTTCTTTGTAATTCCTCCAGAGAATTGTTTATAAAAATGCCTAATTCATCGAAAGACATCACCACGCCATTTTCTATAAACGATGTTTCAGTTTTATTATCATTCATAAAATTTTCCCAAATTTCACCACAACAAATTCACCTGATAATTGGCAAATTCCGGGTCTGCGCTGACGAGAGTCATATTTTCGACAATCGCTTGCGAGATCAAAAGTCGGTCAAACGGGTCTTTGTGGTAAAGCGGCAGATTTTCGAGATACAAAGCGTGTGAGAGATTTACGGGCAAGATTTGAATATTATTAATGGTTCGCTGTTCGTTGATGATGTTTTCGAGCGTGTCGTTGAAAACCATTTTACCGAGTTTGATTTTGATCTGCATTTCCCAAATACTGGCAACGCTCAGAAAAACTTGGTTGGCAGGATTTTTGAACTCTTTTGCCGCAGTTGCAGATAGCTTTTTTGTGTTGCTGAAAGTCCAAATAAATGTGTGAGTATCGGAAAGCAAATTCATTCATCTTCTCCCAGCCAAAATGAGTCGGGCAGTTCTTCGTCGAAATCGTCGCTTGTCCAAACTTGTCCTTCCCGAAGTCCTAAAATTCGTTCTTTGCATTCGGTTTTTTGAATCGGTATCAAACGCGCCGAAGGTTCACCGTTTTCTTCGATAATTACTTCATCACCATTTCGGGCAAGAGCCAATAAACCTTGTAACTGCGCTTGAGCTTCGTTAATGCTAACTATTTTGGTCATTTTACTTACCTCTAAAAAATCATCTTAACATCAATTCTAAATTTGCCGGAATAAAGCAGTAGTTTCATAATTCTTTATCAAAACCCCAAAATTCATCGGGCAATTCGTCGTCAAAATCTTCGCTCATCCACATTGTGACTTTGCCGGGTCCGGCGATTCGTGGTTTTTGAGTTTGCGGCTTTTCAATCGGTTTGAGTTTCGCTAAAGGTTCGCTGTTTTCTTCGATGATTATTTCGTCGTCGTTGTCACGCGCTAAGGCGAGCAAGCCTTGCAGTTGCGTTTGCGCTTCGCTGATGCTGACTGTTTTGGTCATAGAATTTTCCTCGTGCCGGATTATAGCATTTTCTAATTGATCGTTGTGATTTATTGCTTTTTCGACAGCAGATTTACGATTTTGCCGACGTTTCTTTTTGCGCGAGTTTGCTCCAGTGTTTGAGGTCGCGGCGGCGAAAATCGGGTGATGATTTGGCGGATTCGATTGCTTGAGTAAACATCTCGCGGGCTTTTTCGGGTTCGTTTCGGGCTTGGTAAACTTTGCCGAGATGATACAAACCTTCGGCATCAACCGGACGGCGTTCGACGAATTTTTCCAAGGCTTCGCAGGCTTCGGCGGGCATTTGCGCGGCGAGATAAGTTGCGCCGATTTCGCGCCAGATTTCGCTCAGGGCGTATTTGTCGTTTTGCCCGACGACGACGACGAAATAATCGAGCGCAGATTGGAATTCGCCGCTCAAGCGGGCGAATTTGCCGAGTTCGTAGTTGGCATCAATCTCTTCCGGGTCAATCACGACGGCTTGTTTGAAATGGTCGAGAGCTTTTTCGTGCTGCCGCCGCCGGAGATAGATCAAGCCGAGTTGGACGTGCGCGTCGGCATCTTTCGGGTTGACGGTCGCGTTATGGAGAAAGCGTTTGAAATTTTGCTTTTGGCGGAATGCGCCGCCTGCGCCCGTGATACCGCCGGAAATCGCGCCGCCGAAATAGAGATAACCGTAGATCAGCAAAAACGGCGAAAACAACAGCGGCGAAACGAGCAGGAAAACATACATTCCGACCGTCAGCGCAAACCACGCCGTCGCCACTGTCAAAATCGCCGCGCCGTCATTTGCGCCGAACACGACGCGGAGCGCGAAAAACATCAAAATGCTGAACAAAATCGAACTCAACAGCCACATCAAAAGCCAGATGAACGGCGCAGTCGCCGACGAATAAAGCAAAATTCCCGCGACGGCAAACGGCAGATGCGCCGCCGCCCAAGCCATCAACGTGCAGGTCGCCAGTTCGCCGTAACTGCGCTGAAAAATTACGCCGAAATTGCCGAGCGCGGCAAACAGACAAATTAACAAAATCGCGGCGGGAACATAAAAAATCGAAAGCGCGAGCAGCGGCTGATAAAAACGTCGGGGCGCGAATGAGAAAAATTTAAAAAAAGAATCGCCGACGAGCGGAATTTTCGGTCTTTGTGCGAGCGCAGTTTGATATTCGCCGACCGCTTTTTTATATAAGGCTTCGGCGGCGGGCGAATCTTCGTCAAAATTTTTTAAGTCAGGCTGATAAAATTCGCTCATCGCCGGAACGTGATACGCGGTTTCGAGCCGCGAATTAACGGTCAGAAAAAATGCTGCGGAGACGACTAAAACCGCGACGGCGGCAAACAGCCAACTGCCTTTGTCTAAAATTTCGCTGAACGACGACGCGGGGCGAAAATATATTTGAAATAAAAGTTTGAGATTTTCCATAGTTGCGGGAACGCAAATGCGATGCAGTTTCAGCGTAAATTTCAGCGCGGCATTTTGTCAATATTTCTTCATTATTGAAAAAATTTTAGTGGCAAAACAGAATAAAAGTAAGTTTACAAAAAAATCAGGCGAACGCAACATTGCGTTCGCCTGATTTTGGTTTCATAAATTCCAATTAATTCGGATAATTTTTTCAGAATCAGATATTGAAAATCTTTTTACTATTGACACAAACCTTTATCAACATAAACCTTGCTTTTGCCGCTCATATAAAAACAGCCGCCTTTCGGACCTTTGATATAACTTCTCTGCACGTCGGGTTTAGCGGTCGGCTGCGCTTTCGGTGCTTTGGCAGCCGGCGGTGTTTTCGGTGCTTTGACGGCTGGCGTTTTGGCGGTCGGTGCTGCCGGTTTAACCGTCGTCTTTTCCGCAGCCGTTTTCGGTTCCTTCGGCTTGGCGGTCATAGTTTTCGCGGCGACAGTTTTCGGCGGCTTGGCATCTTTGACAGCAGTCGTTGGTTTCGCAGGCTCGACTTTTTCGGCTTCCGGTTTCGGCTTGTCCGCTTTTATTTTGGTTGTCGTTTTGTCTTTGGCGACCGGCGCGGTCGGCGCGGTTTTCTGCGCGAAAGCGGCGATTGACAGACAGCCGATAAACATTAATAATTTTGCAATATTTTTCATTTTTGATTTCCTTTCAGGTTGTTATATTTTGCAGATCAAACTTCAAATCTGCGCCGTTAAAAAGTTGTTTCTTATATTTTGCGACGAATTGCGTGATAAACGACCAGCAAAACGACACCGCCGATCACAGCGACGATAATGCCCGGAATGTTCAAGCCGGATTCGACCTGAAATCCGAATAAACCGATCAGCCAACCGCCGACGACACCGCCGATAATTCCCAAGAGCAAATCGAGGAAAAGACCTTCACCCGTTTTGTTGACTATTTTGCCGGCGATAAATCCGGCGAGCAGTCCGGCGATAATCCACGCGATAAAGTGCATAATTTTTCTCCTGTGTTCAGCTAGTTTTTGTGCTTTTCGTCATCTTCGTCCGAATCGTCTTCTTGCGTATCATCGGTGTCCGCAGTCTCTCCGGTGTTCGGTTGATCGTCATCCGTTTCGGCTTCAGTCGAATCGTCCGGTTCGCCGGTGTTACCGTCTTCGGATTCGGCAACGTCCGAATTACCATCCTCGGAACTCACAGTATTATCTGCGTCGTCATCCGACATTTCCGCGTCCGCAGTTTCAATTTCCGGGTCTTCATTTTCCGATAGTTCAACGGGTTCATTTTCCGAAACACCACTTTCAGCGGATTCAGTTTCCGGTGAAACGGCGGATTCGTGCGCCGCGCCGCCGCCGAGAAAATTGTCGAGCATCTGTTTGCCGTAACCGATGCCTTTCCCGGTCAAGCTGTCTTCGCCTTGTTTTTGCTGCTGTTCATCGAGAAAGCCTTCGGCAAGTTCTTTGCCTTTTTCCTTTCCGAGTCCTAATAATCCATCCGTCAAATCCCCAAAATTCATTTTTAAGCTCCTTTATATTTTATTGAAATGATAGACCCTCGCTAAATGCCGGAGCAAAATTGATGCCATACCTAAAATTCAATAAAATAAAGGTCGAAACAAAATCGTCAATAGTAAAACTGTGGTGTGATGGCGTAAATATACCTTTTCGCCACATCCGATTTTTTAAGTCGGCGCGAATTAATATAAAATTGTTTCTGCCATAAAATTATTTTTCAGAGAGTTTTATAAATTATGACGGAATCAGCCACAAGTAAATCTACGCGGATTGAAACGGATTCGATGGGCGAAATCGCGGTCGAATCGGATAAATATTGGAGCGCACAAACGGAACTCACTCTGTATCATTTCGACATCGGTTTAGTTTGCCGAACTCATAAAAAGAAATATTCAAATAAATTCTGCCCGCCGGTCGAAATAATATTTTGAATTTTCCATTTTGAATCTTTATTTTCCAGTTCAAAGATAAATCGAGCTTTCACGTTATTAAACAATATTGTGTATTCGCCGGTATTGTCGAAAGTAACGAGACATTCGCTCCGGTTCTCCTTTGTCCGTGCTTTTCCGATTTTCAGGTTGGTTATGCGGAAGTCCCTGCTGTCGGTCAGTAATCGTTCAATGCCGAATTGAATATTTTTTACTTCCTGCGAAACTTTGTCGCAAATTTTGTCGCAAAAATATGTTCTCACTAATTCTAAAGACTGATCTCTGTCAACCTCGGCAAAACGATTGTCAATTGCGGTTTGGTAATGATCAGCGAGAAGAGTTTCCGGTGCTTCAAATACCGTTAACTCGTAATTTTTAACCTCCGCACTGTTGAATTGCAATAAATTTTCTGACGACTTCATAAATATCTGTCGGCAAAGACGTTTGAAGAGAAATCTCGCGGACTGAAAATTTCACGAAAAACATCAAGCCGTCGTCCGCAGTGATTTGTTCAAAATATGATCCGTTTCCGGTTTCCGTTATAACCGCATTTTTCGATTGATTTCCGCCGTTTAATTAACGACAAACTGCGGATGATTTGCCGCCTGAATCAATCGGCGGAAGTAGATTTCCAAGTCTTCCTTTTTTTTAACCTATATGACGGAAATTTTTCCCCGTGCAAAAAATAGTTATTTTGATATTTTTTCTACTTAAAAATGTCGGAATATTCGCTGCTGATGTCTGCTATTATTTTGCTCTTTGCGATGTCACCCGCCGGAAATTTTTTGCTGTGATTGAGAAGCACTCCGATCATTTTCGACCCATTGTTGCCCAAAGCGGCATTCAATTTCTTCTCGTTCTCGCCGCTTACGTTCTTCACACTTTCCCATTTTGCTTTTAACAAAAAATTGAAAAGCCAGCACCACGCAAAAAACATAAACGCGGGCAACGCTGCGAGTATCGAACTCTCTGCTTTTGCAGTTGCAAACAACTCTTGAACAATAAAAGCAAACACAAATGCCCCAAACGAGATCAAGAAAAATCTCCCAAATCCGGTGCTTTTTTTGGAAACGATTCTCACTCCCAATTTGATAAATACGGCACTCAACAAACTGAGTATTGCTACTCCGACTAATTCACCAAACAACACATTGAAATTCATAATTCTTTTACCTGAAAACTTGGCTTCACTTTGATAAGACAATTTCGTGAAAACATTTTACTGTCTTTTTCGGCTTTAATAGATTTGTTCAAAAGTAGAGAGCGATGAGGAACTTTGGGGTAGCTTACGGTTCGCCGAACGGTGATTTTGCCGCTTCATCAAGCGGTGTAAAATTTACGCCGTCTAAACTTTCGACCAAATTTACCGTTTGCGGGGCAAATTGATAACGCTTGCTATTTGCCTGAATAACATAGAATTCGCCGACTTGAACTTCCTCAAAACGGTAATAGCCGAATGAATTTGTCACAGTGAATCGGGTTTCGCCGTTTTGATTGGTCAGCGAAACGCGGACATTGCGGATGCCGCGACCGTTAGCAGTAACAACGCGACCGTTGATGCCCGCACTTGCGGCGGTTGAGGCGATGTATGAGTAAGCACCAATATCCATCGGGTGTCCGGCTCGCGTTATTCCGCGCTGATCGGTAAAAACATTTATCGGGGCGTTGAAATTCGAGCATAAAATTAGGATGACACAACCTTGTCCGGCACCAATCGCCGACGAACCTGAAAGTAGGGCGTGCGTATTCGTTTCTCCGCCGTTATCCTGTAAAGTTCCGAGGTTGGCAGATGAATTGTTGAGCAAATCGGTGCCAATCCAGCCCGTGCTTAATCCGGCATCACCGATTAAGTTTGTGCCGCCCGAAATAATTGTTCCGTAAGTATCTCGCGGCAAAGAAGCAGCGATGAAATTGTTCGTCACAATCGTGTTTCGGAGGCTTGTCAACGCTCCGGTAAGATTGTTGCGGTCAATTCCTCCGGCGACAAAATTGCTGTTCGTATTGGTGACATTTTGCGAAATCGTGCAGTTTGTGACAATCAAATCTCCGCCATTATTAAAAATGCCGCCGCCGCTTGAGATCGCTCTGTTTCCTGAAATTGTAATGTTCGTAAAACTGGAAACTGCCGGAGCATTAAAATTGAAGAACCCGCCGCCGGCACGACCGGCGGTATTTCCGGCGATGAGCGAATTGCTTATGTTTGCCTGATTACTTGAACTGATTCCGCCGCCGTTAAACCCGTAATTATCAACAATCGCCGAGTTGCTGATGGTCAACAAACCCTCCTGATGGAAAATTCCGCCTCCGCTGCTCGCAGTTTTTCCGTTTCTGACGGTTAGATAGTTTAGGCTCAGTTTGGTTAGGGTTCCCAAGATTCTGAAAACCCGGTCAATCCCGTTGCCGTCCGTGCCATCCGTGCTTTTGATTGTGCCGGCTTGGATAATCGTAGTTCGGGCGGAACTTCCGTTAATCGTCAAATTCGACGGATTACTGATATTCAAATCGCCCGACAAATTGCCTGATTCATTATTAACGCCGGTGATTGTCAAAGTATAAATTCCGGCAGGTAAAGTAATTGTGTGCGTAGAATTGCCGCCGCTCAATGAAAGTGTGTTTGTTTCAGAGATTGCCGCCCGCAGCGAACAATTTCCCGAAGCATCGGCACAAATCCCGTTTCCTTCATTAACATCAAGCGTGTCGAGTGTTGTATTAACCGTAAAAGTTGCCGCTTGAACGCTTGAAATAAATGCGACAATCATCAAAACAATAATTGCCCGCTGCGAATATTCGATTCGTATTTTCATAAATTATCTCCAAATGAGAGCAGGAACGACCGCGTATTTTTGTCTAAAATCATTGTCACTGTCTCCTCCAAATTCTTGTAAAAAGTTCGGACGTTTTGAGTCAAGCGCAGGCATCCGTGTTCGCCTGAGCGTCGGTGTTTGACGTGAACAGGTGTTTGCCCGCCTAAAACTCGAACACCGGCAAAGGCTTTTGAGTGTCCGAAGCGAAAATCAATGCAGGCAGGATGTTTGCGCCTCAGCCGAAATAATCGTATTTCAAATAAAAATTGCTCTAATGTGCGCTTTGCATTAGAATTGACTCTGCTCCGAACTAAAATTTTGTGTAATAGTAGTTTTTCCTCACCGTAAAAGTCTTGAGAAAGTTCTTAGGAAGTTCTTAGTATCGTTATGTCTTTGTCTGACAACGACTTGTATGAGTTTGGAAATTTTCGCTTAAATGTTCGGGAGAAACATTTGATTCACGGCGAAGATAAAATTCCGCTTGCGCCGAAGATTTTTGCGGTGCTGCTTTTACTGCTCGAAAACAGCGGAAAATTAGTTACCAAAGAAGAATTGATGAACGAGGTTTGGGCGGAGAGTTTTGTCGAGGAAAGCAGTCTGACTTTCACCGTCAGCCAGCTTCGCAAAATTTTAGACGACGATGCCCGCCGACCGAAATTTATCGAAACTGTTGCCAAAGGCGGTTATCGTTTTATTGCCGAAGTTAAGAAAAATCAATGTGAAAGTGTTGAAATTTCACCAATTACTGAAACAACAATCGTCGAATTGGATGAAAAACCTCCGTCAAATCGAAAATATACGGCGGTTGCACTCGGTCTTTTCATATTTTTTACTTTTGCACTGAGCGGTTTTATTTATCGCGCGACGCTCAAAACAAGTGCGGCGAATTTTAGCAAAGTCGAATTTAAAAGAGTTACAACAGACGGAAAAGCCGTCATTTCAACACTTTCGCCTGATGGAAAATATATCGTTCACGTCAAAGAAGAAAACGGCAGGCAGGGACTTTTTGTGCGGCAAACCGAAGAAACCAAAGACATCGAAGTTATTCCGCCAAACATCATTCAGTTTTGGGGATTAAGCGTTTCACCTGACAATAAACGGATTTTTTACACCGTTTGGGAAGCTAATAAATCTGATGCGAGTTTGTTTCAAGTTCCTATTTTAGGCGGAACTCCGCAGAAAGTTTTGGAGATCATTGATACGTCCGTTTCGTTTTCACCTGACGGAAACAAAATTGCGTATGTTCGCACTTTTAATTCGGCAAATGTTTCGGAATTAGTTACGGCAAATGCGGACGGAACGGAAATCAATGTGCTGGCAACGCGCAAAGCTCCCGAAACTTTTGATGTTGAAAGAGGCTCGCCCGCGTGGTCGCCCGATGGCAAAATGATTGTGGCGGTTGGGGCGACGACAATTTTGGGCGACAAATGCCAAGTCATTGCCTACGATGCCGAAACCGGTGCGCCGACTCCGCTGACCGAGAAAAACTGGACAATCATCGAACAAGTTTCGTGGCTTGGCAATCAAAGCGGTTTGGTGATGAATGCCGGCGAAAATTCGCACGACTGGAAACAAATTTGGTTTGTTTCGTATCCCGACGGTGAAGCGCAAAAAATCACCAACGATTTGTTTGACTACGTTAGCGTCAAACCTTCGGCGGATTCAAAAATGATCTTAACCGTTCAGCGCGAACAACTTACACATCATTCGGTTGCGCCGAGTTCGGATTTGACGAATGCCGCAACGATTTTATCCGAAACAGGTAAAAACGGAGTTAATGAAGGTGTCGCGTGGTCGCCCGATGGGAAATTGATCTTGCGTTACAGTCAAAATAATGAAGATAGTCTGTGGCAAATTGACGCGGACGGCGCGAATAAAAAACAACTGACGCTGACAGATGCAGTTCAACCAACCGTTTCGGCAGACGGCAACGCCATAATTTTTTCTGCGAAAAACAACGGCAATTATCGGCTTTGGCGAATGGACAAAGACGGCGGAAACAAAAAATTATTGACCAACGAAGAATCTGAAAACGAATCGTTTGCCAATTGTTCAGCCGGTTCGAATTTTTGCGTCTATCAACGAGGTTGGAAAAAATCAGCAATTTATAAGGTTTCTCTTGCAAACGGCGAAATTAGTCCGCTAATTACCGAAAGACAAGCTATTCGTCCGGCTCTTTCACCTGACAGCAAGCTCTTTGTCTGCTTTACTTTAGACGAAAACGATGTTTGGTTTTTAACGATTGTCACGCTCGACAAAGGCGAAATTATTAAAAACTTGCCGCTTCCCGAAACAGTTGTTTCGCGTTATATGCGTTGGACACCTGACGGAAGAAATTTAGCTTATGTTGATACGAAAAACCAAGTTTCAAATATAATTCTCCAACCCGTGAACGGCGATAAACCGAATCAAATTACCAACTTTACTGCGGAAGAAATTTTTTATTTTGACTGGTCACGCGACGGCAAACAATTTGCAATCTCGCGCGGAACAACGATAAATAACGTGATTGCCATTAAAAATCTGAATTAGGTTTCGACAACATTCAGTAGGAAGTTGTTTAATTGGTCGGAACTTTTGATTTCACAAAAAACTAAATTTCCTTTCGCGCCAATTTGCTCCAATATCTCGAATCGCGGCGGCGGAAATCGGGCGAAGTTTTGACTGATTCAATTGCCGATGCAAACATTTCACGCGCTTTTTCCGGTTCGTTCTGCGCTTTGTAAACTTTGCCGAGATAATATAAACCTTCTCCGTCGGTTGCCCGTCGTTCGACGAATTTTTCGAGCGCGTCGCGGGCTTCGGTCAACATTTGCGCGTCGAGATAAGTCGCACCGATTTCGCGCCAGATTTCGCTCAGAGCATATTTGTCGTGTTGTTCGGCGACGACTGCAAAATGATCAAGCGCGGTTTGCAGTTCGCCTTTTTGCCGCGCAATTTTGCCGAGTTCGTAATTCGCGTCAATTTCGGTTTCGTCAATCTCGAACGCCCGCGTAAAATGTTCCGACGCTTTGGTTTCCTGTCATCTCTGCAAATAAAGCAGACCGAGTTGGACGTGCGCGTCCGCGTCTTTCGGATTGACCGTCGCATTGTGCAGAAAGCGTTTGAAATTTTGCTTGCGGGGCAGCGAATCGCCGATGCCGCGCAGTTCGCCCATCGCCTGCACCGGACGGATATACAATTGAAAAAAGATTTTGAGATTTTCCATAAATTTCTATCAGCAGCCAAAAGCGGGACGAAACATTTTACACGTTTTTTGTTTACAGTTTTTTTGAGTAGAATTAAACCGCCGGTCAAATTTATTATAGGAACTTTTATTAAATGTCGGAAACATCAACAGCGGAAAAAAAGACGCGTCTCGAAACTGATTCGATGGGCGCAATCGCGGTCGAAGCGGACAAGTATTGGGGCGCACAAACCGAACGCAGTCTGCATCATTTCGACATCGGTTTCGACGTGATGCCGCGCGAGATGATTCGCGCACTCGGCATTTTGAAAAAGGCGGCGGCGATGACCAACCATCAGTTGAAATCGGACAAGATGACGCTCGAAAAAACCGATCTGATCGTCCGCGCCGCTAACGAAGTGATTGACGGCAAACTCGACGCGCATTTTCCTCTGCGCGTCTGGCAGACGGGTTCGGGAACGCAGACGAATATGAACGCCAACGAGGTTATTTCCAACCGCGCCATCGAAATCGCGGGCGGCGAAATGGGAAGCAAAAAGCCGGTTCACCCGAACGACGACGTGAATATGTCGCAGTCGTCAAACGACACTTTCCCGACGGCAATGTATATTGCCGCCGCCGAACAATTGAACAGATTAATCCCGACGGTCGAAGGATTTCACGACGCGATTGATGCGAAAGCCGGAGAATTTAACGATGTCGTCAAAATCGGTCGGACGCATTTGCAGGATGCCACGCCGCTGACCGTCGGGCAGGAATTCGGCGGTTGGGCTTCGCTGATCGAGCGCGATGTCGAGCGTTTGAAAATGGTTTTGGGCGGACTTTATGATTTGGCAATCGGCGGCACGGCGGTCGGCACGGGACTCAATTCACATCCCGATTTTGCCGAACGTGCGGCGGCAAACATCGCCAAATTAACCGGACTGCCGTTCAAAGCGCATCCGAACAAATTTGCCGCTTTATCGGCGCACGACGAAATCGTGTTCGCGTCGGGCGCACTCAAAACTCTCGCCTGTTCGTTGATGAAAATCGCCAACGACGTGCGTTGGCTTGCTTCGGGACCGCGCTGCGGGATTGGTGAATTGATAATTCCCGAAAACGAACCCGGCAGTTCGATTATGCCGGGAAAAGTTAATCCGACGCAATCCGAAGCGATCACGATGGTCGCCGCGCAGGTTCTCGGCAACGACGCGGCAATCGGTTTCGCCGGTTCGCAGGGCAATTTTGAACTGAATGTTTTCAAGCCCGTGATGATTCACAATTTTCTGCATTCGGTCAGATTATTAAACGACGCGTGTCGCGGATTTGTCGAATTCTGCGTGTCGGGAATCGAACTGAATCGTCCGCAGATTGATAAATATTTGCAGGATTCGCTGATGCTCGTGACGGCTTTGAACCAATATGTCGGCTACGACAACGCCGCGAAAATCGCCAAAAACGCTCATAAAAAAGGCACTTCGCTCAAAGAATCGGCGATTGAACTCGGACTTTTGACCGGCGAACAATTTGACGAATACGTTAAACCCGGAGAAATGACGCATCCTTAAATTAGAAAGGCTTTTTGAACACGGATTAGGCGGATCAAAAAACTTTGAATTAAAATGATTGGCGGCAATCATTCGAATTCTTTCGATTCGTGTTTGTTGTTTTTATTTCCCGATTTTTACCGATTCAGACACCTATAAATTTATGAAAAACTTTGGCTTCCTGATTCTAATCGTCTGGTTTTTTACGAACGCAATATGCGCTCAGAACAATGGAGTGAAATTGTCCGGCGAAGATGCCGCGCTTTATCGTCAAGGCTCGGTCGAAACCGAAAGATGTCTGGTTTACAAAAACTACGTCGTCAAAACCGCCAACGATAAAACCAACGGCGGCGAGGCTTTCAAAGTATTTCAGAGGCAAACGCCGTCTGCCGCCAAAGCCGCCTGTGAGCAGACGGAAACTGATCCGCTGCTCGATCTGAGCGGCAATTACACGGGCAAAAACGCTTCGATCAACGAAGACATCACGTCGGTTTTTTTCGGTCTGTCGGGCAAATATCTGTTCGTTGATAAAGTCGTCGAACCGTTTGTCGGCGAATTTGAAATCTTTGATCTGACGACGCGGAAATCAATTTTCAAAAACGAATATTACGAACGCATCAAACTTTTGCAGCATCATTTTGTAGATTTCGATCAATGGTCGGCAAAAGACGGCTTGCTTAAAAATTGTTCACAGGCGAAAAAGTGGAAGAAAGACGGCTTGGGTATCGGTTGGATACAGCAGAAACGGCTCGATCTGCAAACGCTCAAACTTCAAAATATCGGCGCACTGCGTTGTGAGGCGCAGCAGTAAAATCAGTTTAGAGTCCCGCGTTGACGAGGCTTTTCCCGTTGCGCTTCGCTGACGGGTTGCCGCCTAAAGACGGGACTCTAAACATTTAAACTTCAAATTTTAATAAAAATTCCTTTTCGATAGAGCAGCCAGAGCAGAAACAGCCAGACTAAAATAAAGCTCACGGCGAACATCAGCGAAGCGTTGATCGGCGCGGCGAACGGCAGAAATAAATTGCCGTAGATGACCGATTGCAGCGAATACGGATTGCCGTCCGCGTCGTGAAATTTAATCAGCGTCAGCAGCCGCGCCATCACGCCCGAACCGACGAACAGCGCGAGCGCGTTGACACCGAAAATAACGAACGGTTTCGTCCATTTTTTGTAACCTTCGATGTCAATCAGCCAATAGCAAAAACCGAGAAAGCACAACGCCAGCCCCGACATATAAACGACATACGAACTCGTCCAGAGAGCTTTGTTGATCGGAAACCAAAAATTCCAAATCCAGCCGGCGGCGCACAGCGTGATGCCGAAAAAGAACATCGCCGCAACCTTCTGATAATCGCCCGTTTTGCGCCGCAGCCAATGCCCGGTCAAAACGCCGGACAGACAAGTCGCAATCGCCGGAACCGTCGAAAGCAGACCTTCGGGATCATAAACTTTGCCGCCTTTCCAGATGTGACCTTCGCCCAAAATCATCCGGTCGAGATACGCCGCGAGATTGCAGGCTTTGTCATTGTAAGTCGTTACTTGACAGCCCGGAACATTTATCAGCGTCATCAACGCCCAATAAATCAGCAACAATGCTCCGGCAATAATCGCCTGCTGTTTCCAATTTGTCCGCAGAAAAATCAGCGCGGTAAACAGATAACAAAGCGCGATTCTCTGCAAAACGCCGAGTATTCTCACCGTCGAAAGATCAATCCAGCCTTCTTTCGTGAAATTATAAAAAGGAAACGTCGCCAGAAACGTGCCGAGCAGAAAGATGACGGCAAAGCGTTTGAAAATCTTGAAATAAATATCGCGGTCAACCACGCCGGTTTCGACACGTTTGCCGAGCGCGAGCGAGATCGAAACGCCGACGATAAAGACGAAAAAAGGAAAGACGAAATCGGTCGGTGTCCAGCCGTTCCATTCGGCGTGTTCGAGCTGCGAATAAACCGGCGAACCGCCCGGATTATTGACCAGAACCATTCCCGCGACCGTCATTCCGCGAAAAACATCGAGCGACAAAAGACGACCGGATTGATTGGCTGTTTCGGCTGGCATAAATTTTCCTCGAAAGAATAATACGATGCGGATGACCGGAACGCAATCGGCTCGACTGCAATGAGCGTTTTCTTCAAACGCGAAAACGGAGATAAATTTTTCCAGTCGCTCGATTGATTAATCGTCGTTTGAGCGGCGCAAGCCTTCGCTCACTGCAATCGAGCCGATTGCGTTCCAATCGTTATGCTGAAAAATCAAAAGGCTCAAATCGCCTGCTGTTTAATACTTGCTGCGGTTGGCTAAACTGGCGACGACGGCGATTAATTCCGACGGCTCAACCGGCTTCGGAATGTGCATCTGAAAGCCGGAATTGAGAGCTTTCAGGCGGTCTTCGACGCGGGCGTAAGCGGTCAGCGCGATTGCCGGAATGCGTCCGCCGACATCGGGCGCAAGCCGCCGAACGGCTTTAATCAGTTCATAACCGTCGCGTTCCGGCATTCCGATGTCGCTAATCAGCACGTCGAAATTTTCTCGAGCGATGGTTTTCAAGGCTTCATCAACCGAAGCAACGCCGGTTGCATTTGCCTGACACGATTCGAGAATAAAGAGAAGCATATCGCGCGTGTCGGGTTCGTCGTCCACGACCAGCACGCGCAGATTTTTTAATTCTTCGGGGCAATGAAACGGCACGTCGCGGCTTGCGGTCGGATGTTCGCGGGTTATTTCCTGATCGTTTGCCGCGAAGGTAATTTCTTTTGCCCGCAGAGCGACCAGCGGGAATGTCAGCGTAAATGTCGCGCCTGTATTCAAGCCTTCGCTGGCGGCGTAAACCGTGCCGCCGTGCAGTTCGACGAGATGGCGGACGATTGCCAAACCTAAGCCCAAACCGCCGTGTTTGCGCGTCATCGTGCTGTCGCTCTGGCGAAAACGGTCGAAAACAAAGGGCAGCGTTTCGGGTTCGATGCCCATCCCGTTATCGGCGACGACGACTTCGACGTGCGAATTGACACGTTCCGTTTTGACCTGCACACGCCCGTCTTTCGGCGTAAATTTGATGGCGTTGGAAAGCAGATTCCAGATAATCTGCTGTAAACGGTCGGCATCGCCGGAGATCATCACGTTGGTATCGGCAACGCGCTGAAGCCGGATATTTTTGGCTTCCGCCGCCGGTCTGACGGCATCCATCGCGTTTTCGATAACCGACGACAAATCAATCGGGCGCACTTCGAGCCGCATTTTGCCGGAAATAATCCGCGAAACGTCCAGCACGTCTTCGATCAATTGCGCCTGCGATTTGGCGTTGCGTTCGATGATTTCGACGGCGCGTTTCGCCTGTTCGCCTTCAACCTGATTTTCTTTGAGCATCCGCGACCAGCCGAGAATAGATGAGAGCGGCGTGCGGAGTTCGTGCGAGAGCGTGGCGAGAAATTCGTCCTTCATCCGGTTCGCTTCTTCGGCTTCGGCGCGTGCGCTTTTTTCGCTGACCAGCAGAAATTCGCGCTCGGTTTCGATGTGTTTGCGGTCGGTCACATCGAGCATCGCGCCGAGCATTCGCAAAGCTTTATCGTCGCGGTGAATGGCAAAACCACGGTCAAAAATATACCTGTAACTGCCGTCGGCGCATTGAAAACGGTATTCGTCCGACCATTTTTCGCCGCCGTGATCTATTATTTCGTGAATGCCCGTGACGATGCGCTCGCGGTCTTCGGGGTGAATATGCCGATACCACCAATCGGCGGTCGGCTCGATTTGATCGGGCGTATAGCCGAACATCGTCAACACCGAATCGTTCCACCAAACCTCGTTCGTTTGCAGATTCCAATCCCAGATGGTGTCGTTGGTCGCCCGCGAAATCAGTTGAAAACGCTGGTTGCTGCGGCGCAGACTTTTTTCGATCTGTTTGCGCTCGATGGCGTTGGCGATAGTGTTGGCGTAGGCTTTCATCGCTTCGAGAACGGTTTCGGACAAAAGTGTTCTGGAAAAGATCGCCATTACGCCGACCAGTTTATCGGCGACAATCAGCGGATAGCCGGCAAAAGCATTGATATTTTCGCGCCGCGCCCATTCCTGTTTGCCGACATCTTCGCCGTTTGCGACATCGTTCGTCAGATACGGTTCGCGTCGTTCGGCGATTTTGCCGACCATAAATTTGCCGACCGGAATCCGTTCATATTTGCCGTCGAGATTTTCTTTGATACCCGAACTCGCCTGTAATTCGAGCGTTTCACCGCTTGCGTCGAGCGTCCAGATGCGAACTAAAACAGCGTCCAGATGTTCGACAAATGCGTCCGTGCAGTGTTTGAGTAGATTCGGCAAATCTTCGTGCCGGTTGAGCGCGATGCCGATGTCGCCGCTTAATGAAGCGAGTTTCGTGCGCTCCGAAAGCAATTCCTGATCGCGTTTTGAATCGGTAATATCAACATTGATGCCGATCATTCGCAGAGGTTTTTTTGCTTCGTCGTATTCGAGCCGCGTCCGTCCGAAAAACCAGCGCAGTTCGTCATTCGGCATCACCACGCGAAATTCAAAATCAATAAATTCAATTGTCTGATCGAACGCTTCTTGAAACTGCCGGTCGGTTCGCTCGAAATCTTCCGGCAAAACTCTTTTTGCCCAACCGTCATAGTTGCCTTCAAAAGTCCCGGCGGGAATGCCATACATCGCTTCGAGTTCGGGCGACCAGATGTTGACATCATTGGCAAGGTCGAGCATAAATGTCCCGGCGCGTCCGGCTTCGAGCGCGAGGGCGAGACTTTGGCGGCTTTCGCGCTGTTCGGCTTCGGATTTTTCGGCGCGTGCCGTCAGCGCGATGTTCAAATTTTCCTGCGTTTTGCGCTCGCTTTCAGCGCGAATCTGTGCGGTAATGTTCTCGACACGCTGATAAATATATGAAACCGCGCCGTTTGCATCAAAACCGGGAAACGTCACGAGCCGCCAAAAGCGTTCTTCAAATCCGCCGCCGTCTTCCGCCGGTCGCTGCACATCGTATTTTTGCACGGGCAGTTCATCCGGTTCGCCCGTCGCAAAAACTTTCAAAAACGAAGCGCGTATCTGCACCGAATTAGCCGTTTCATCATTCGGATTATCGGGAAAAGCCTCGAAAACTTCGCGCCCGACAATCTCTTCGCGCCGCCGCATCATCGTCCGCAGATATTCGTCCGTCGCTTCGGCAATCGTCAAATCCGGCAGCAAAACCAAAAAAGCTCCCGGCGAGAGTTCAAATAGACGGCGAAAATCGAGTGAAAAATTGTTCACGGGCATAACTCTACAAGTTTAATTTTTGCCGCGCGATTTTGGCAAACTTTAGAGTCTTAAATTTTGAATAGTTCCTTGAACTGTCGCCGAAAGTGACTAATTTAATAGCGGCGGGCAGAGGTTTTGCGACACCCGCCGTCGTTGATAAAAAGAAGTCCCGACGCTGAAAGTGCCGCATTATCGAGCAAATAATTGCTCACTTTCAGCGAGCAGATGGATTTTACCTGTTCCGTCTGGTGTCATTGACAAAGCGAATGAATCCCTCCGTTGAATCGAATCAAGAATTTGCTCGCTGAAAGTGAGCGACACTTTCAGCGTCGGAATTTTCTCCCGATTAACGCAGGATTTTCGCTCATTACATTCGCTTGCGCCTAAGCTATGATGTCCGTCACCTTCGGCGACAAAGCCAAAA
This sequence comes from Pyrinomonadaceae bacterium, assembly GCA_965247235.1. Lineage (GTDB taxonomy): Bacteria > Acidobacteriota > Blastocatellia > Pyrinomonadales > Pyrinomonadaceae. The sequence continues at coordinate 1,989,512 of OZ252004.1, read as the reverse complement.
TCGATTTATGCGTCAGGTGAGTAAGTATTTAAACAGACTCTAATATCGAATTTGCCTTTTAAATGATTCTTCCGACGGAACGCGGGCAGCCTGCCTGCGAGTCGAGATTTTGACTCATTTAAGACACGCAGGCAGGCTGCCCGCGCTCCAACCGATCAAATGTATTTTTGTGGTGGTGCTTAAATCAAAGTTTTATGACATGATGCAGAAGCCCGAACGAAGTAAGGGCGGGATTTCACGGCTGCTTCGTGCGTGTTTTATCAATTAAAACTTTGGTTTACCTGCTTAACGGTTCACGCCGGCGACACTAACAGGTAAAATCGCGCCGAACAAAAAACCTGAATTTAACGTATACAGTTCAAGCGAAAAGGAGTCGCACATAAATTTATGTTTTGCCCGAATTGCGGTTTGGAAGAACGACAAACCAACCAGTTTTGCCGTGCCTGCGGCGCGGATTTGCGAGTTGTTCGCAGCCTCATCGAACGCCCCGACAGCATCACGGCTTCGGCGGCGACGGCGCGTGAGGAAATCGGTCGCGCTTTTGCCTCCAAGATCAGGGAAGCGGACACGGCGGTCGAATTAAAGATCGTCGCCGAAGACGTTCTGCCGCAGATCGAAAAATTTCTCGAATCGCCCGCCGAAAAACGCCTGCGCCGTGTGCGGACGGGAACGCTTATCACCTGCATCGGCTTGGGCGCAGCAATCGGTTTTTTCATTGCTGCCGCTTTAACAGCAGAAAGAGAACTGGTTTTTCTTGCCGGTTTAGGAATTGTCGCCTTTTTCGTCGGCATCGGTTTTCTCATCAACGGTCTGCTGTTTACCACGCCGAAAAAACTCTTATCCGACAATTCCGACGAAGCCCGAACCCAACGCGCCATTGATTCGCAGACGGTTTCAAACACCAACGAACTCCAAATGCCCGAAGCCCGCGCCCAATTCATCCCGTCCGTCACCGAACACACGACGCGGCATCTCAAAAAGTAAAAAACGCAAACCCGTCCTGATAATTCAAACGATAACGTCCGAATTCAAAGGCTGAACTTGACAATTCAGCCGATTGACCTTTCAATTCGGACGCTGACGACTAATTTTCGCCTTCAATCCTCTGAATTCAGACGGCAACCTCTGAATTGAGAGATTAAACCGCTCCTTTAAAGCATCAATCGTCCGAATTCAGAGGCTGATCTCCGAGTTAGGACGATTTTGTTCGATTCAGTTTAAGAGTCTGTTTAAATTTTCCTTGAAATTCGCTGAAAGCGATATATTTAATAGCGGCGGGTAAAATGAGGCTTTGCCAATGACACCCGCCGAAGCTGACCACGAAATTTCGCCCGCTGAAAGTGAGCCACAAATTCACGTTGTAAATTCGACACTTTCAGCATCGCAATATTTGTTCGCAACTAATGTCGGGCGGCGTAAAACCTCTGCCCGACGCTATCAAATCGGTCACTGTCAGCGACAAGAATCAAGAATTTTAAAATTTAAGAAGCTGTTTGAAAAGTAACGCAGGCATCCTGCCTGTCAGTATCGGGCGCGTCCAGCGTCCGTGTGTCGCCGCCGTTTTGACACGGACGCGGGACGCGCCCGATACTGCAAACGGGACGTTCGCGTTACTTTTCAAACAGCTTTTTAACATCCTTCAAAACAACCTGCGCTGTATTGTGTCCCGGCGCACCGATTGTTGTGAAAAATGAAGTCACCGAAATTGTATAGTCTATGCTAAAATCCGGTGAAAGAGGTAAATGTTATGACCACAATCGAATTGAATATTACTGATGAAATCGCTCATTTAATAAATTCGTTTTCACAGCCGAAAGAGGAGTTTGTTTTGGAAGCGATTGTGGAAAAGATCAGCCGCGAAAAAGGTAAAGTAAATTTAGCGGAACGAGGCATCAGCGAATCGGAAGCATTGACGCAAAGAAGCGCATTTGCCGCGTTTGCGGAGGATTGGTAAAGCCCCGAAATGGATGCGTATGACAAATTATAAACGCGGCGATGTGATTCTCGCGCTGTTTCCCGATTCAAATTTGCGGACAGCGAAAAAGCGTCCCGTTTAATATCCTTCAAAACAACCTGCGCTCCGTTCGGTCTTTGTGCGTATTGTCAGAACTGCGGTAGCGGGCGGTTTAAGTTTGCCGGTCAAACGTCTGATTTGATGAGTTCAACCACCCGCTACCGCAGGCGGTTCTAACACAATAGTTCAATTTGACGCACAATTTGATTTGAATCGGTAAAATAGACATCTTTCCAAAATAATATGCTTTGTTAAATTATTTGCATCTTCGATTATTCAACGTGTGACAACCGGTTTTCCGCGTTTCGCGGCTTATAGCTACGCCCGTTGACGGCGTGGTCGGCAGATCGGTAAATTATCGAGCGCGTTTTAACGTGCTTAATTGGCGCGGCTTAAGACTGTCGGAAAAGGACGTTGAAACGCCCTCAGACGGTATTTTCAATGTTGACCACGCCGTCAACGAGCGCGGCTAAAAGCGTGCGAAGCGCACGAAAGCCGATTGTCACAGGCTGAAAACCGTTAAATTCCAACGGTTATTTTGGAAAGTTGTCTGATATTAAATCAAAGGTGATTTTGGTAATTATATTTGGAAACTTTTTCGACGGATTTGTCAGAAAATATACTGTTTTAGTCAAATTATCTAAAATCACGGAACTTCACCTTTTTTTTGCGAATCCTTTTTAGAATTTCAACTTCAGACAACCGAACACCCGTGCGCCCGGAGATGAGCCGGAGAAAATATACGGGCAAGAGCCGGTTTGAATTTTATAAGCGGCGGCGATTCGTTCGATTTCCGCGTCCGCGCCTTTCTCGCCCAAAATAGCCACCGTTCCGCCGCTTCCGCCGCCCGTCATCCGCGCTCCGTAAAGTTTACCGGACGCTTTGACCAATTCGACGAGCGTCTCCGTGCCGCCTGTTCCCAAACCGCAAGCCGTATAACTATCGTGCGATTGATACATCAGTTTGCCGAGTTTAATTGCGGTAGATTCGTTTACTTTTCCGGCAAATAATTCGGCAAATTGATGAACGCGTGAATTTTCGTCAATCGGATGCCCCGTCGGAGATAAAACGGCATAGTTTTTATCCGGCAAAACTCTCGTCACCATGTCGGTTATTCCCTGATATTTATTCAAAAATTCCGCGCCCGAAATTTCTTTCGGCAGATGTGCGGCAAAACTACTTTCAAATTCTGCGGGCGAAATATTTGCCAAATAACCTTTCCATCTTTCGTCTTCGATTCGCACCGTGCCGCGCGTATCGGTTTCAAATACCTTCAATCCGGCTAATTCGGCGATCATTCGATAGCCGATAAATGCGCCGGTTCTGACCGAACCGTAATCGCCTGCGCCGACCGAATGGCGAATGCCCGAATCAATTCCCCAAACAGCGAGATTTTCGGGGATTTCAATCGTTCCGACGATTTCCGCCGGTTGACAGATCATCGAAAGCAGGCGATTTTCTTCGCCGCAGGCGGACGACATTTGATCCATAATTCCGCAGGGCGCACCGACGATCAGGTTTTCGACTTTTTGGCACAAAATCGCCGATTCTTTGGCTTCGATGGCGATTTCAAACGCTGATGTGATCGCGCACATCGCCGCGACTTCCAAAGCCGCCGACGAACTGACACCTTTGCCTTCGGGAACTTTTGAATCAATCAAGATTCGTGCGCCGCTCTCGAAACGCCAATCTTTTTTGCGCATCAGGACGAGAAATGCCCCTGCGATATAAGCCGCCCAACTGTTTGATGAAAATTTTCTAAAATACTCCTGCGCCTGTGGATATGAAATTAATTGTCCGTCCGTCTCGAAATCAGCCAGCGGCATCTCGAAAATTCGAGTTCGATTATTCGCTTCCGCGCCGAGGCTGACGATCTTTAATACGCGCTTGTCCTGTTTTTGCAAAGCGGCGAAAGCGGCTTCTTTGATCGGCATTTCCAATACGAGCGAGCCGGAATAATCGGCAATGCCGCCCATCAAATCGAGTCTTCCGGGTGCGCGGGTGATGTAAATTTCCGATTCTCCGTCGAATAATTGACGCGCCGCTTTGACCGTTTCGATAAACTCCGAAACATCCGCCGAATGTTGATCTGTATTTTGAATAATGCGATTTATTTACAACAAATTTCGCGCTTCCAATTCCGCTCGAAGTAACGGTTCGATTTGCCGGCGAATCGCTTCGTTCGCGTAGCCGAGCCACGCGACATCCGGTTCGACGGCGAGCCTCGCTTTTAATTGTTCGCCGCGTTCGCCGGTGACGATTACGCCGAGTTCGCGGGCGATCAGTTCCGTGCATAAATCATACGGGTGACAGCATAAACCGAGCCGCCAACCGCGTTTCGCCTGCGATTTTTCAAACAGCGGTCGCAAATCTGCGATGAAGCGGTCTTGTCCTGACATTAGCCCGTGAAGCTGTCCGCCGGTGCAGATATATTGGTCTTCAAAACATTGCGCTTTGCCCGTCTGCACTTCGCCTAACGCGCCGCGCACGACGGTTTCGTAAATCTCCGCCGCGTCAACGCCGATGCCCGGAATAAAGCGCGAAATGCTCGCAAATCCGTGCGCGATAGTCGGAGATTTCGACGGCTTGACCGGCAGATTCGTTTTTTCTCCGGTGATTCGATTGTATCTTTCGGCTTTCACGCCGCCGCCTTTTTCCGCCCAAATCGTATCGGACAAATGCTGTTTGACGAGCGGAATTTCAGTCTGAATCGCCAGTTCGATGTCTGACAAATCGGTGTCGAAACCTTTGTTCGGTGCAATTCCGGTTAAAATCCACGCGCTCCGTTTCTGAAACATCAAGCCGCGTGTGCCGTCAATCGGATCAACGATGATTCGCCATTTCGCGTCCGTTTCCGAAGTTCCGCGCGGCAAAACGATCTGTCCGCTTTCCAAACCTTCGGCGATCAAAACGATTGAAGTTTGCGCGGCAACTTCCTTTTCAAAAAATTCGACGATCAATTCTTCGCTGATTTTATCAACCGCGTAAATCGTGTCGCCTTCTTCTTCCTTAACGATTTCCGACAAACTTTCGAGCGCGGACTGCTCACACGCGGCAACTACCTGATCGCGGATTCGTTCGTGCAGACGTTTGATGACCGGGAGAAATTCGCTGATTTTCTGCATTAAACCCCCGATTTTTGTTTGTAGTGAATATCCGGCTGCGCCTGTAATTCCGACGCTTTTTCTTCGGGCGAAGTGTCGGATAAAAAGTTGCCGCCGCCGATTTCCGGTCCGGCTAAATATTTTAAAAGATTCGGTTTGCGAAGCGGCGGGTGAAACTGAAGGTGAAAATGAAATCCGTCGTAAACTCCGCCGTCGGTCGGCGCGTTGTGCAGCGGCATCACATACGGAAACGGCATTTTCCATAAGTTATCGTATTTGACTAAAACCGTCTTTAACGCTTCGGCGTAATCTTTCGCTTCGGCATCGCTTAATTCGGCGACACTGCGGCAAGGTCTTTTCGGGGCGACGTAAACTTCGTAAGCGTAACGAGCAAAATACGGCAGAAACGCAATGGCGTGTTCATTTTCGCAGATAATGCGGCGACCGTCGGTCTGTTCGGCTTCGATAATATCTGCAAAAAGCGTTCGCCCGTTTTGTTTGAAGTGTGCGGCGGCGGCTTTCGCTTCGGTTTCGATGGTTTTAAACACGAAATTTGTCGCGTAAATCTGACCGTGCGGATGCGGGTTTGAAACGCCGACCGTTTCGCCTTTATTTTCAAAAATCAAAACGTGTTTGATGCCGTCGCGGGCGGCGAGTTCCGTGTATTGTTTCTGCCACACGCCGATCACGTTTTCGATTTCCGTCTGCGACAATTCGGCTAATGAAAGATTGTGCTGCGGACTGTAACAGACGACTTTCGCCGCGCCGTTTGCCGGACGATTTTTGTAAATTCCCGCCGGTTTTTCCAAATCGCCGGGAGCATTTGCGCCGACGCACGGCAAATCGTTATCAAAAACGTAAACGCCTTTGTAATTTTCGCTGACTATGCCGCCAACACGTTCGTTGCCCGGACAAAGATAGCAATCGGCGAGATATTCGGGCGCGTTTTTACGTTCGTGTTCGAGCGTTTCGCCGCTCCACGGACGATTCTGCCGGTGCGCCGCAACGACCACCCATTCTTCGCGCAAAGGATGCCAGCGTTCTTCCCAAATTCCTACTTTTGTTTCAGGTTTTTTCGACATTTTGTTGCGTGTTTCGATTGATAATACTTTGAACCCGAGAAAATCCACGTTGTTTTTCAACCATATTACTAGCTCACCTTACGCAAAGAGCAAATTTCCGCTCCTGTCGCTTTCAGCGACAAAAATAAAACTGCGTAAGGTGAGTTAGTAATTAAATTTTGGCGGCGCGGTAGATTTTCTTTTAATCAGATACGTCGGAATTTGAATTTCGACACCGTTCTGATTCGGTCGTTCGATAGTAGAAAGCAGGGCTTCGATGGCTCTGCGCCCGATTTCGACGCGGGGCGAGCAGATGGTCGTGAGCGGCGGTTCGGAGAGCGTCGCAAAAGCGATGTCGTCGAATCCGACAATCGAAATATCCTGCGGAATCTTTAACCCCGCGTCCTTAAATTCCTGCATCGCGCCGAGTGCCATCATATCGTTGGCGGCGATCACGGCAGTCGGCGGCTGTTTCAGATCGAGCAATTGAATGGCGGCGGCGCGTCCGCTTTCAAATCTGAAATCGCCTTCGACGATGATCGGCTCAGGCAAATCGGGAAGATGGCGGTTCATCGCTCCGACAAAGGCTTCGCGGCGAATGACGGCGGAACGCAGACGACTCGTGCCGGAAATATGCGCGATTTGTTTGTGTCCGAGTGACACGAGATGCTTGACCGCTTCTTCGATGCCGACGGCGTAATCGAGAACGACATTGCTCATATATTCGTTGACGATGCCGAGATCGTTAAAAACCACACGAACTTTTTTACTCAGCAACTCGTCAATCAAAAGCGGATCGAGTTCGGCGGTCATTAGTGCCACGCCCGCGACATTCATTTGAATCAGCCGACGGACGTAATCAGCGGCTCTTTGCGGGTCGTAATTCGTGTTAAAAAGCATCAGATTATAACCTTTTTCAAAGACGGCGGTTTCGATGCTTTTGACCAATTCGGGAAAAAACGGGTTTGAAATATCGGAAATCAGCAGACCGATAATATTGCTGCGACCGAGCGCGAGCATTCGCGCGTGAGCGTTCGGATAAAAATTAAATTTCTTGATAGCGACCAGCACTTTTTCGCGCGTTTCATCGCTGACGTGCTTGGTTTTATTGATGACGTGTGAAACAGTCGCCGTCGAAACTCCGGCTTCTCCTGCAATATCTTTGATTCTCATAATTTTTTGATCTTCAAATTCAAAGAAGTAAAATCCTTAATTTGCCGTTTCGTTCTTTGGTTACAAACGTCAGACTAAGACTAAAGCAGTTTTAATAGAAACCACCGCCGAAATCAAGTTACGCTCTTAAAATATCAATAATACCGAACGAAGACGAAAATAAATTGCAGAAACACGCACGAAGTAAGTGTGCTATAGATTACACACTTACTTCGTGCGCGTTTCTGCATTGAAACTTCAACCCTAAACAGCAGTGCGGGGTTAAATAAAACCGGACATTGACGTTTAACGAATTCCGGCGGTTGGGTCAGCCCAATCATCGGTGCGAAACGGCGCGGCGGGCAGATTTGAATCGTTCGTCAGATTCGGTCGGCGCGGATTATTGTTGAAGGCATAGCGGACAGCAATGGGTTTTGTAACTTTGTCCGACCAAACTTCGACCTTGTTTTTACCGACGATTTTTGCTTGCGCCCAGACGAATTTTTGGTCCGCGCCCGCAATCGCAAATTCTTCGAGTTTGTCGCCGTCACGGATTTTCAAACCTTTTCCGGCATTTGTAAATGTCAGGATAATTTTGCCGGATTTGAATTCCGCTTTTTCGTATTCGGGCGAATCGGAAAGTTTTTTGTTGTAAACATCCTTCAAAGCCCGGGTTGCCATTCGTTTGCCGAGATCGAGCTTGTTTTTCGGGTGAATGTCATTCGCTTCGCCGATGTCAATCGTGACGATCAAGCCGCTGTTCGGCGTTGTGACGAAAGTGCGCCGCTGCGCTTCGCGGACGAAACTCCACGCTTCATCAACCGGCTGATCCTGCGGTTTGCGGTAATTCGGGAGTTGAATAATACCGAATGGAAAAACACCTTCGCCCCAATGCTCGCGCCACGATTTAATCATTACGGGCAGCAAAATGTTGTATTGTTCGGCGCGGGCTTCGTTCGATTCGCCCTGATACCAGAATGCGCCTTTAATTGCAAAAGGCATCAGCGGCGCGATCATTCCGTCGTAAATCGAAGACGCGACGCGGTAATCGCGCAGAGCGTCGGGAACTCCCGGACTTGGGCTTGGTTTCGCGCCGGACGCTTTCGCTTTGTCCGAATCTTCGCGCCATTTGGCAATCGCGGCGGCGTATTCGACTTTGACGCGCGGGCGTTCTTCATCCCAAATTTTCGTGCGCTCGACGGTTGCTTTGAGGTCAGGATTAGCGTTCAGATATTCGACCGGAGTCCACGCTTCGGCTTGCGAACCGCCGTAACTCGAATTAATTAAGCCAATCGGAACTTTTAATTCGCGCTCCAATTCCACGCCGAAATAGTATCCGGCGGCGGAAAATTCGGCTACGGATTCGGGCGTGGTCGGCTGCCAAATTCCGAGTTTTCCCGCCTTTTTCTTAAATGCGACTTCGCGGCTGACGTTAAAAAGTCTGATATTCGGATGATTCGCCTGTTTTTGCACTTCGTCGCCGTTCGCCGTTTCGCGCAAAAGCCTTTGCATATTTGACTGCCCCGAAACCAGCCAGACTTCACCGACGAGAATATCTTTTAATTCAATCGTATTTTTACCCGCAATCGTCAGGGTTTGCGCCGTCAAACTCGCTTCCAGATTCTTCAAATCAACGCGCCATTTGCCGTTTCCATCAGCGACTACGGTTTTCTTTTGTTTGCCAAAAGTGATTGTCACCGTTTCGCCCGCGTCGGCAGTTCCCCAAATCGGGACGAGTTGTTTCTGCTGCAAAATCATCGAATCGCCGAGAACATCAGGCAATTTGACTTCGGCGTGGACGGCGAACGACGATAAAATTAAGGTTGTGACGATAAAAAATAATTTGAACTGTATTTTCATAATTCTCTCCAATCAACACCTTATTTCGGTGTTTCTTTTGCATAAATATTCGCAACAATCTGCGCGACGTTTTTGCCGGTTTCACCGTTCGGCAAAGGCTCGCGATTATTCAAAAGGGCATCGGTAAAGTCTGCAATCAAAGGCTGATGGACGTTTTGATGCGGTGGATGATGTTCGGTGCGTCCGCCGTTTTTGGTGGTGATTTTTAGTTCGCCACGATTCAAAACAGCGATGTGAATTGAACCGTTTGTGCCGAAAATGTCGAGCGTGTCTTTCGGCTCACTTGCGGCGTGTGTGACGGTCAAATTCGCGCCCGTTCCGGTTTCAAATTGAAAAATTGCTGCCGCCGTGTCTTCGACTTCGCGTTCAAATTCGACGTTGGCGACGATGCTTTGAGTGTCGGTGATTTTCCCGAAAAGATCGGTTAAAACTTCGATGCGGTGACAGCCGAAATCCATCATCGGACCGCCGCCGCTTTTCGATTTTTCGAGCAGCCAGCGGCGCGGATTGTCAGCCGCAGGATCAAAATATTCAAAAGCATTCATCTGCGCGACGACAATTTTGCCGATTTCGCCGGATTGGATAACTTGTTTGATTCGTTTGATTGCCGGATAAAAACGGCGGTAATATGCCACGCCGAGTTTGACGTTATTGACGCGGCAAACTTCGATCATTTCGTCGCATTCGGCAGGATTCATCGCCAATGGTTTTTCGCACAAAACGTGCTTTCCGGCGTTGGCGGCGGTAGTCGTCTGCTCTTTATGAAGGTAAACCGGCGTGGCGATATAGACGGCTTCGATTTCTTCGTCGGCGACAAGATCGCGCCAGTCGGCAAACCATTTTCGCACTCCGAATTCGGCGGCAAATTCGGCGGCAAGTTCGGCACGTTGGCGACTGACCGCCGTCAATTCGCAGTTCGGCAAATCGCGCAACGCCGGTGCGATTCGTTTACGGGCAATATCGCCCGCGCCGATTAATCCCCAATTTAAAGTTTGCATAAGATATGTTTAGAGTCCCGTCTTTAGACGGCTTTTCAGCCTGAAGGCGGGATTCTGAACGAAGCCTTTAGTATTTTCGTTTCAACCAATCTTCCGGGATTGGAATGATGCAAATATTCATTGATTTGCCGTCTGCCGAAAGCATTGCCGACTGGATTTCGATTTTCGTGCCGTCGGGACTGACCGTTGGGTGCGGATGATCGGCGGCGGTTGTTTTGTGTCCGGTCGAGAGCATCATCATTTCGCGCGTGTGGCGGTCAATCAAATAAATGCTCCGCGAAAAATCGTCGCCGACCGCGAAACGTCCGTCGGATGAACCGGAAACGTGCCAGAGTCCGCTGCCGCTCGGAGTTTGCCCGACAATCGTCATTTCGCGCGTTCGCAAATTAACGATGCCTAAACCCGTCGGTTTTTCGCGTGTGCCGGAGATTCCCCAAGCCGCATCCTGTCCCGGATTCGCGCCGCCGACCGCCGTTCCGTCCGCAATTTTGAGCGTGCTGCCCGGAATCTGGCGGTGTCCCATAATCGCAATCGCCACTTCGTCCTTTGAAATCACGGCTTCGTGCGTCACCCATTCGGTTTCGGCTTCGGGATAAAGCGGTCGAAGTCCGCTGCCGTCCGCCAAAACCGTCCACGTTCGCTGCGGTGATTTGCCGCCGGTTTCCCAACAAAAAACGATTTCGCCCGGAACCCACGGATTCGTCTGGATGTGTCCGATTTGAAACGGCACGGAAACAACGTATTTGATCGCGCCGGTTTTAATGTCCATCGAAGCGATGCCCGCCGGACCTGCGCCCATATTTCGCGGACCGAAACTCGCGGCAATCTTCGTTCCGGGCGCGAGATGCCACGCCGCTTCTTCGCGGCTGACTCGAAAATAAACCCGCGTTTCGTCGCCGTCCAAAGCCATATCGCCGCCCGCGCCGATTTCCGGCGGAGTCGTGCCGCAAACACGCTGATATCCGTCGGCTGATTTTAATTTTCCGGCTTTACTGTCAGCAAAAAGTTTCGCCAAATCAACTTCGACGATTTGCAGCGTCGAAGGTTCGCGCCGTTCGGTCGGCGGTGTCGAAGATGCCGTATTTTGATTGGCAGCGTTTTGTTCGCGCAACGCTTTTCGATTCGGGTCGCGCATAAAATACAGCTTCATTGCATTACGGGCGACGTTCAGCATTCCCGTATAACCGCCTTCCGTCACCTGCACCATCTCGCCCGATATTTCGTTGACCGCCAATGCTTCGCCGCGCACTCTGCCGGAGCGAAATATTAACCATTGCCCGTCCGAAGTCCATTGATTATGCGTCTGATAAATCTTAGAATCGCCAACCGGCGAAGATGTCAAAAACGTCAGCATCGTGCCGGTCACAGGGTCTTTGACGATCTTTTTCTCGGACGGAAATCGTTTGCCGATTTGAGCTTTTGAGGCGAGTGGGAAAAGCACTGAAAGACTGATGGCGGCGAATATAAATAGATATTTCATTTTTTTTTGTCAGGGCGGCGGTTTATTGCCACCCGTTCTTCTCGTTGGTGAGCCGAGACGGGCGACTGCAAGAGATCGGCTCTACAATTTACTTGACGTTCAAATTCAGCATATTGCTTTTCAAGTTTCCCGACTGTGCCGAAATCGTGATTTTGCCCGAATTTTTGTTTGCTTTAATGTAAGCGAAAACTTTTCCCTGATACGCTTTGCGCTTTGTGTCCTGAAACTTACCTGTGTCGGTGTTGTCGCCGCTGTCAACGGCGGCGATTGTGCCTGCGCCGCTGATGTTAAAATTGACCGAATCGGCAGCATCCGGCACGATTACGCCGTTTTCGTCAACGACGGTCGCAGTCACGAAAACGACATCGTTCCAATCATTTGCCAAAGTGTTTTTATCAACCGAAAGCAGGATTTTCGCAGGTTTTCCGGCAATTTCAGTTCGTATTCGGCGACCGCTTTGCCCGCATTTTTGCCGACGGCGCGAATCGTTCCGGTTTCGTAATCAACCTTCCAATTGCGCGGTGAATCGTTTTCCGGCTTAGATTTTTCGCCCAAACTTTTGCCGTTTAAAAATAATTCGACTGTTTCGCAATTGCTGTAAATTTCAACATTTTCTTCGTGCGCGGCAGCGTTTTTCGGAGTCCAGTCAGAAAATAAAGTTTGTGTGCGGCGTTGTTCGGCGACTTCGTAACCGGGATCGGTCGGCGATTTTTCGGCGGGCGCGACGCGGCGCGAAATGTAAACCATCGGCGTTTTTGTCCACCAGCTTTTACGCTGAAAGGCAACCGGACGCGGCGTTGCCGTGCGGTCGAGCCAGCCTTTGCCGAAGGCGTAATTCGGAAATTTCTGCGTTTCGCCGAGATAATCAATGCCGACCCAGATAAATTGTCCGGCATATTCCGGGTTGTCACGCATCGCCAGCCATTGCGCCAAATCGTTGGTGTTTTCCGTGCCGATGATTTTGCGCGAAGGTTTTTGTTTGTGCGCCGCTAAAATTTCTTTTTCGCGGTAATTCTGCCCGACGACATCGAGCAGATCAGCCAAACCGTTGTCGTAATCCTTGCTGACATTCGGGCGAAAAAGTGCCTGCGTGACCGGGCGCGTCAAGTCGTTTTCGTGAAAAGTTTCCACTAAACCTTTCAAAATCGGGATCGCTATTTCCGGTTTCGGCGTATCGTGAATTTCATTGCCCGCGCTCCACAAAATAATTGACGGATGATTGCGGTCGCGCCGCACCGTGTCGCGCACGTCGCGCTTCGACCATTCGTTAAAAAATAAATGATAATCAAACGGATTTTTCGCCACCGTCCATTGATCGAAAAGTTCGTCCATCACGAGAAATCCCATTCGATCCGCTAAGTCTAAAAACTCCGGCGCGGGCGGATTATGCGCCGTCCGAATCGCGTTAACACCGAGTTTTCGCAGTTCATTCAAACGATGTTCCCAAACCGCGAGCGGCACGGCATCACCGAACGCGCTCCCGTCGGCGTGCAGACACGCGCCGAAAATTTTGAAATTTGCACCGTTCAGCCAAAATCCGGTGTTCGCGTCGAAATGAAATTCACGAATTCCGAACGGTACGATTTGTTCGTCAATCACTTTGCCGTTCGCTTTGACGCGGACGACGGCTCGATACAAAATTCCTTTTTCGACGTTCCACAACTGCGGATTTTTAACCGTCAAATCCAGTCCGAAACTCGTCGTCTGATTGGCGGCGAGGCTGCCCGCTTTATTTTCGCCGGAAGCGGCGATTTTGTTGTTCGGGTCGAGAATATCCACCTGCATCGAAACATTTTGCGCCGCGTTCGACTGGTTGAAAATTTCGCTCGAAATTTTAACCGCCGCCTGATTTTCATTGATGTTCGGCGTGGAAACAAAAACTCCGTCGTGAACGAAATGGACTGCATTTTCAGTCAGCAAACGAACGTGGCGATAAATTCCCGCGCCCATATACCAGCGCGATGCGGGCTGCGCGGACGTGTCGGCGCGAACGGCGATGACGTTATCTTTTCCAAAATTAATATGTTCGGTCAATTCGTCGGAAAAACTGATATAGCCGCCCGGTCTCTGCTCGAAATGAAAACCGTTGATCCAAACATCCGAAATGCCCATCACGCCGTCAAATTCGATGAAAATTCGTTTAGCTTTGTCTTTCCCGGCAACGGTGAAATGTTTCCGATACCAACTAATTCCCGACGGCAAAAAACCGCCCGCGCCGCAGGTCGCATTTTTTTCGTCAAACGCGCCTTCTATGCTCCAATCGTGCGGCACATTCAATTTGCGCCAGTTCGCATCGGCAAAATCGGAGTTTTCAGCGTTTTCAGTATTGCCCTGATAAAATAACCAGTCATTATCAAATGAATTTGTCACACGCCCGGGCGACGCGGCATCGGCGGTGTAAACAAAGACGAAAATTAAAAAGACAAACAAAGAAACGACCGAAAATTTTGAAAAAGGGTTAGACATAATTTCGGAAAAACTCCCGTATTTAGTTAGGTAAAGCGGTTAACTTAAAATATAATAGCAGAAACTTGAATTCGCAAAAAGAAAAAAACGTGATTTAAGTGTAACGCCGTCCGTCCCGGCGGCAGTCCGGTGTGCGTCTCGCACACCGACGCGAATGCGCTTCGCTGTTCGCTCAGAATGCGGGACGCATTCGAGACTGCCGCCGGGACGGACGGCGTTACTCGCTCCGCGATTTTCAAGCTAAATAAATTTATTATGCAAATAAATTACGCTATTATTTTAACGCTTTTCTGCTGTGCTATTTTCACTCCGATTTCAGCCCAAACAAAGCCGGTTCCCAAAACAACCGATTTACCAAAATGGATTAAACAAGCCGGAGCGCGAAAAGAGCCGAAAGCTAAAAAAGTCTTTTGGGCAAATGATTTCGGCGCAAACGCGGACGGCACAACGATTTCGACGGCGGCGATTAACCATGCGGTTGCCGAAGCCGCGAAAAAAGGCGGCATCGTTGCTTTTAAGCCGGGAAATTATTTGACGGGCGCGATTTTTCTTAAAAGCAATGTCAATTTGCGCGTGGATAACGGCGTAACTTTAACCGGTTCGCAGGACGAAAAAGATTATCCCGAATTACCGACGCGCGTCGCCGGAATCGAAATGAAATGGCTTGCCGGTTTAATCAACGTCAACGACGCGAAAAACGTCAAAATTTCCGGCGGCGGCACGATTGACGGCAACGGCAAAAAATGGTGGGACAAATACTGGACTTTGCGAAAAGAATACGAACCGAAAGGCTTGCGCTGGGCTTCCGATTACGATGCCGAGCGCGTCCGTTTGATGGTCGTCTGGAAATCGTCCGATGTCGTGATTGAAAATTTAACTCTTAAACGCGCCGGTTTCTGGACTGTTCAGGTCGTTTATTCTGACCACGTTACGGTTGATAACATCAAAATCAGCGACAACGAAGGTCCCAGCACCGACGGCGTGGATATTGATTCTTCGGCTTACGTTCTCGTCGAAAACTGCGATATTGACAACAACGACGACGATATTTGCCTCAAATCGGGACGCGATTTCGACGGTTTGCGCGTCGCGCGTCCGACCGAATATATCGTCGTCAAAAATAATCTGATTCGGCGCGGCGGCGGCGTTTTGGCGTTCGGTTCGGAAACTTCCGGCGGCATTCGCCACGTCATCGCGCTCGACAATCAGGGCATCGGCACGAAAGAGGGAATTCGGTTCAAATCAGCCAAAACGCGCGGCGGTTATGTCGAAGACGTGTTGGTTGACGGGTTGAAAATGGAAAACGTGCCGCTGCCGTTCACGTTTACGCTCAATTGGAATCCGAGTTACAGTTACGCCTCGATTCCGAAAGATATGCAGAATATTCCGCCATATTGGACGGTGATGAACACGCCGGTTCTGCCCGTCGAACGCGGCTACTGCGATTTTCACGACATCACGATTCGCAACGTCCGAATCACCGGCGCAAAACAGATTTTTACCGCGAGCGGTCTGCCCGACAAATACATTCAAAACGTCAAATTCATCAACATCACGGCGCAGGGAAATGCGGCGGGAAGTATCGAATACGCCAAAAACTGGACGCTCCGAAACGTCAATTTGCAGACGGCAAACGGCGAAAATGTTGCCGTCAAAAATAGTGAAAATGTCGAAATACCGAAAGTGACAAAGTAAGTTAATTTTTCGGCGATACCTTCCAAACCCTGAAATTGTCGTAAGTTATCAGCGAAACGCCTTCCATCGAACGCAAGCCGATGCGTCCCGCGCCGAGCGGTTTGTCTGCGTCGTCCCATTTGAACAGTGTCTTGCCGTTGATTTCCATTTCGATGTGTCCGCCAAACTTTAAAAGGCGGACATGAAAAGTTTGATCGCTCGCGCCGGTCGTCAGGCTTCGTCCTTCGGCGACGAGCGCAAAACCCGGATTTTTTCGCAGACGGTTGGTTAAACTTTCGGTTTCGGTGTTGCGGCTAAAGTATGAATCGGAATAATCGGCGATTGCGCCGCTGTGATAAAGTTTGTAATCAGCAGAGCGCGGCGGCAGATTCAAATCAAAAATGTCTTCGCCGTTTTTGCCACCCGCCGCGAAAAAAATAATCGTCAAACCGCTCGGCGAATTGTTCGGATTCATTTCGTATTCGAGCAGGAAATCGGCGGGGAAAATTCGTTTATTCCAAATGACGAGATGCGAGCGTTTGGCATCTTTTATTTGATTTCCGCTCGTATCAAACGGCACGGGCGACGCGCGAAGTTTGCCGTTTCGGACATCAACGCCGCCCGAACCTTCGGCAATCCATTCGGCTTTGGAATCAGGCTTGCCGGTGCGCGTCCAACTGCCGTCGGCGTTTTGTTTGATAAAGTCTTTCTCAAACGCGATTTTCTGATTTTTATGAAAATCATTGTCGTAGATTTTTTTTAATTTGTAAGGTGAAACGTCAATCGGCGCATTAATCACCGGCAAAGTTTTGACTTTTAAATCCTGCGAAAATGTGTTTGAAAACAAACCGAGTATAAGAACGCAGAAACCTGCACGAAGTAATAACAACGAAATATTAAAGTTCAGAGTCCCGTCCTTAGACGGCTTTTCCGCCGCGCTTCGCTGGCGGTTGCCGCGTAAACGCGGGACTCTGAACTTTTTTGAAATCACTTTGTCCATCGGTTTATTTCCCATTTTCCTCCAATTCCAAACGCAGATAATCGTATTCAACGCCGCTCATCACATTTCCGGCGGGAACGGTTAATTTCAAAATGTTCGTGCCTGATTTCATTATTGAAGCGTCGAATGAAACGGTTTTTTCCTGCCAGTAACCGCGATCCGCGTCGCGGTGAATGACGCTCGTGTTCGGTAAATCCGAGATTGTGCCGATTGGCTGATCGTTCATTTTCAGCGTTAGACTTTTTGCTTCCGTGCCGGCAAACGCGATTCGCAGAGTCGCTTTTCCGGTCGGATTTTTGGGCAAGTCAAAGGCTATTTTCCACGTCGTTTCGTCGCCGCGTCCTTTGCCGGTTTCGTCTTTCGCTCGCGGAACCTGCATCAGATTCCAGTCTTTGCGGTAATCGCTTTTGCCGACGATAAAATTGACATCGTTCGGAAAATCCTTCGGGTAAAGCGTGTAAAGTCCCCAATGCCAATAATCGTCGCCGTGTTTGAATTCTTCCGCTGAACGGTTTGCCTTGCCGATTTCCCAAATTTGCCGCCCGAATCGCAGCGGTTTCCATTCGAGTTTGTCGAGGTTAAGCGGTTTTCCCGCTGCAACAATAATATCGGTCTGCGCGAATTCGCCGAGAACGCCGTCGGCAATCGCGTGAAGCGTATATTTTCCGGGACGAACTTTTGAAATCGTAAATTTTCCGTTTGCGTCGCCGCGTGTCCGGAATTCGTAATTTTTCGCGTCATTTTGCCAGCTTATTTGTTCGGTTCTGCCGCGAAAACCGGCGGCTTCGTAATCGGGCGCGGAAAGTCCGACGAGCAGATTCGACATTTTCGAGTTCGGCAAATCCTTCAAAATTATCTGTCCCGAAACAGTTGCGCGTTCGCTGTTTTTCGGGTAATCAACGCCCGCCACCCATTCGTAAGACCACTTTTTCGATTCTTTGTCGGCTTGCGCGAGTGCGTCTTTCCACATCGCGTTCGGATTTTCGGCGGAATTGACGTAAATTAAAAACGGTCCGACGGTTTTTGTCCACGCTTCGCCGTCCTTGATCGTGAGCGAACTGCCGCCGTAATGACTGCCGCGCCAATAGTTGAGCAGCGTCGGAGCCGCGCCTTCGTTGTTGTCGAGATGTCCGGTCAATTCGACTTTGGTTGCGCCGCCGCTCAAGAATTCAATTGTCGGATTGATAAACCACAGCCCGATTTTGTCAGTCGTCGAAGACCAGCCGAACGCCGGAATATCAAACTGAATCGCCGAAAAATCGTATTTGTGCGAAACCTGACCTTTGTAAATTCCGGTATTCAAAAGCCGCGCTTCCTTGAAATTCATCTGCGTGCCTTGGTCCCAATCTTCGGGCTTGAGCATCATCTGATTGCGGTTCGCGTCAATCGAAAGCCAGTCGAAAATCTGCGGATTCAATTTCGCGCTGAACCTCGCCTCGCCGATCTGCGTCGCCGGATATTCCGGTTTATGCGTCAAAATCGAATAAGTATAAAGTCCCGAATCATCGCGTCCCAACGCATAACGAATTTCAATATCGCAAGCCGTCGAACCGCCCGGACCTTCACCGAGATTCGCGCCTGACTGATAAAAACCTTTGACCGAAACTTCGGCGCGTTCGCCGTTATTTTTTGTCGGATCAATCGTTATAACATCAGTTATTTTAGATTTTTTCGACGGCGCGTGTGACCAATACGCAAACGGATGCCCCGAACCGCCTTCGAGCAGTTCGAGATTTTTATATTTGAGCGAAATCAAATCGCCCGACTGTTTGCTGATTTTAGCGGCAACGGTTTTATTGACAAGCGTGTAAGTCGTTTCATCTTCGGACAAAACGACGGAGTTTTTCGACTGCGCGAAATTCGACAAAGGCGCGAACTCTGAAATTGTGACAAGTAAAACGCCAATTATTAAAAATTCAAAACTGCGATTTTTCATAATTATAAAAGTTTTTTCAAGATCGCCGACAGCGACCGAAATTACAGTCTGATGTTAAAAGACACAATTTTCAAATTAAAATGTCGGCAATCACGTTCAGAGTCCAAACTTTAGTTTGCAGTTTTCGCCCGCGAAGCGCAGCGAAAACCGTAAGTTCAGCGACTTCAACCTTTGATTAAATCTCGAATCCGCCACGGCAGGCAATCGTGTCGCTTCGCTGACAATTGCGGACAAACTGAAGTTTGAACTCTGAACGTGATTGCCGAACTAAAACTCTTTCTTCTCAGCTTTCTCAAATTTCGTGTCCGCCGCACTGCGGCTTTGCACGAATAGAAAATCGGCGACGTTTTTTAACATAAACATTTTCGCGCCGCCGATTAATTCTGCATTGGTGCGATAAAAATCTGCGCCGCGCACGTCGTCGAGCATAAATGCCGGACGCGCTTCGGCGTTTCGTAAGACACTTCGACGTTATCGAACGTGATGCCGCGAGCGTGGCGAATGTAAAAACCGTAAACCGGAAGTTTGCCGAACATCGAAGGTTCGGGGTAATTTTTCTCGTTTTCGGGAACTTCGATTTTCGCGTCCGCGCTCGTCCCGCCGCCGCGATAATGAATGCGCATATTGCTCAAATGCACGTCTTCAATCGGGCTTTCCGGCAATCCGGCGATGATCGAAGCGTAATCGGCAAGCGCGTCGGAAACAACGACGTTATCAATTATCACGCGTTTGATTTTTGCCAAAGGTGTTCCGGCGGGAGCGCGTTGGCGTTTGCCGAGACGAATAAAAATCGGCGAGTTTCCCACGTCGCGCATCGTTAAATTTGTGATCGAAATGTCTTCGATATTTCCGCCGTCAACCGTTTCGACAGCGAGTCCGCGCGAGTGGACGAAATTGATGTTCGAGATCGCAATATTCTTAAATCCGCCGTTCGATTCCGTGCCGAATTTCAAACGTCCCGTCGGTCGGTCTTTGTCGGGCGCAAATTCCTGAGTTGTTTGGAAAGTTCCATCCAAAAATGTTCCGAGATCGAAACCCGAAACCTGCGAATTCGTGATCGTGACATTTTCAGTTGCGCGATTAAAGCCGAGCGCGTAACTGCTTTTCAAAACAATCGCGTCATCGTTCGGCGAATTGACCGACGAATTTGAAATCCGCACATTGCGGCACGAATCAATGTCAAAACCGTCGCGGTTAGTGTCAACCTTCAAATTATCAATCGTCAGATTATCAACGCCCGTCGCCAGCAGTGCGAAATGTCCGCCCTGAAAAATCGTAAAATCTTTGAGCGTGATGTTTTTGCTGAGTTTGAGCGCAATCGCTTTTGTTCCCAAACCTTCCATTTCTTTGAGCGGCGAAGTTTCGCCGAGCGGTGAAACATTGCCTTTCAGACTTGCAGGAGTTTCGCCTTCGGTGCGCGGTTTGTTCGGTCCGGGACTGCGTTTCGACAAACCTCTGCCGTCAATTTTTCCCTGTCCGACAATCGCAAAATTTTCGATTCCGATGCCACACATCAGCGAGTTTTTCCAGTGAGAATGCCCGAAGTCCTGATACATATCGAATTCGTTCGGCTCGAAACCGTCATATTTTCCTTTATCGATTTTCGGATCGGCGGCAAGAATCGTCGCGCCATTGTCGAGGTAAATCGTGATGTTGCTTTTCAGATGAATCGAAAAACTCAGGTAAGTTCCCGCCGGGAAAAAAATCGTTCCGCCGCCATTTTTCGCGGCGGTTTCGATTGATTGGTTGATTGCGCCGGTATCCAAAGCTTTCCCGTTACCCTTTGCGCCAAAATCTTTGACGCTGTAAAAAGTATTATTTTTTGATCGGAGGATTGTATTTTTCGATTTTTGTCCGATAGCGGAAATCGTCGTCAGAGTAAATAAGAAAATTACAGACAGTAAAAACGCGGCATTTTTAAAATTGATTTTGTTCATAATATACGAGATGAAAATCGGCTGAAACATACAACTTTTGTCGCCGGAATTTAATTTCAGCCCTTTTGCCATTGAAACGCAATTGAGTCGGTTCTGATATTTAAAACGGCTGCTTATCGAATCGAGAATTTGTAAACTGTTGTCTGGGTATATTTTTGATTCGCCTTTAAAACAGTTGTCGGAAATGCCGGTCTGTTCGGAGAATCGGGAAAGTGCTGGGTTTCCAAACAAAAACCGTCACGTTTTTGGTAGCTTTTACCGTTTTTACCCTTTTCACCGTTCAAGAAATTGCCGGTATAAAATTGGATTCCGGGTTCGGTCGTCAAAACTTCCAAAACTCGTCCGGTATTCGGTTCGGAAACGATTGCCGCGAGCTTCAAAGTATTATTTTGCCCGTTCAAAACCCAGTTATGATCGTAACCGCTGCCGAATTTTATCTGTTCGTCAGTCTGTCCGATTCGGTCGCCGATGACATTTGGCGTTGTAAAATCGAACGGCGTGTCTTTCACACTTCTCAATTTGCCCGTCGGAATCGAACCTTTATCGGTCGGCGTAAATTTGTCGGCGTTGATCTGCATCAGATGATTTAGAATTGTTCCCGAACCTGCGCCTGATAAGTTGAAATATGAATGGTTGGTCAAATTGATGATGGTGTCCTGATCGGTCGCCGCCGAATATTCGATTTTCAGTTCGTTGTTTTCGGTCAGAGTATAAACTGCTTTGACCGACAGATTTCCGGGATAACCTTCCTCGCCGTTTTTGCTAAAATACGTTAATTCCAACTTTGCGCCTTCTTCCGCAGTCGAAGATTGAGCATTCCAAACCTTCGTTTCAAAGTTTTTAATGCCGCCGTGAAGATGATTTTCGCCATTGTTGACGGCGAGTTTATATTTCTTGCCGTCGAGTGTAAATTTGCCCTTCGCAATCCGGTTCGCGTAACGTCCGACGATGCCGCCGAAATAATAAGTGCCGTTTTCGTAATCTGCGAGCGTCTCATAACCGAGAACGACATCATCAAACTTGCCGTTTTTATCGGGAATACTGAGCGAAACGACAATCGCGCCGTAATTGGTGATCTTTGCACGGCTGCCTTTTGAATTGGTCAAAGTGTATAAATCAACCGGGATTCCGGCTTTTGTTTTCCCGAAAAATTGTTTTTGAACGGTCGGTTTTGCCTCGGCAGTCATAATCGCTCCGCAGATTAAAAATGTTGTGATTAACAAATTGTATAAATTTAAGTTTCTCATTATATTTTCAATTTAATTAAACAGAAATAGCTAAATCAGTTGATCCAGCCGGATGGAAAATTCTAAACAGGCAAACTGCATCGGTCTTTTTGAAAATCACGAATTTAGAATTTTGTTATTCTAATGATCTACTCCGGTTAAGCGGTTATTTCGAGTCTTGCAAATTACGATAACATATTGTTTTATAAGTTCAAATAAAATCTTGGTTCGGGTAAAATGATTAACAACAAGTTAAATTTATGACACAAAAAAATCTTTGTTTGCTTAAAATTATTATTATGTCAGCCGTATTCGGTATCGCCGCCGTTTCAAATATTTTCGGACAAAATACGCCGGTTGTGCTGTGGAACGAAGGTGCGCCGGAAGCGGTCGGCAAAGAACCTTTGGATATTCCGACGATTACACCTTATTTTCCCGAAAAAGAAAAGGCGACGGGCGCGGCGGTGATTGTCTGTCCGGGCGGCGGCTATTCGCAT
The DNA here is from genome assembly GCA_965247235.1 of Pyrinomonadaceae bacterium. Classification (GTDB taxonomy): domain Bacteria; phylum Acidobacteriota; class Blastocatellia; order Pyrinomonadales; family Pyrinomonadaceae. Next base: position 1,967,107 of record OZ252004.1, on the reverse strand, counting down.
TTGTCGGAAATCAAAGAGGGAAGTGACGTTGCCAAATGGCTCAATTCGTTTGGCATTACGGCGTTTGTCCTGAAATATCGTCTGGGAATGCGCTATCATCAGCCTGCGCCTTTGCAGGATGCTTCGCGGGCGATTCGCATTATCCGCGCCCGTGCCAAAGAATGGAATGTTGACGCAAATCGCGTCGGCATTTTAGGTTTTTCTGCCGGCGGACATCTGGCATCAACGCTGGCGACGCATTTCGATGCCGGGAAACCCGATTCAAAAGACGAAATCGAAAAGATGAGTTCGCGCCCGGATTTGCAGATTTTAGTTTATCCGGTGATTTCGATGGGCGAATTCACGCACGGCGGCTCGATTGCCGTTCGCTCGAAACAAAATATATTCCGCTGAATTTGGGCGAAACTGTTTTAGTCGTCTGCGACACGCACGTCAAACACGAACTGGCATCAACGGAATACAACACGCGCCGCGCCGAATGTGAAGAAGGCGTTCGGCGGCTGCAAAAATATCTGCCCGCAATCAAATCTCTCCGCGATGTCAGTCAAGCCGAATTCGCACGGTTCGGCAAGATTCTGCCGGAACATATTATGCGCCGCTGCCGCCACATCATTACCGAAAACGTGCGGACGCTCGAAGCCGCCGGTGCTTTTGAACGAAAAGATTTTGTCGAAGCCGGATGTTTAATGCTGCTCTCGCACGAAAGTTTGCGCGACGATTATCAGGTGAGTTGCACGGAATTGGACGCATTGGTCGAAATCGCACGAAAAATCGAAGGCGTTCACGGCGCAAGAATGACCGGCGGCGGTTTCGGCGGATGCACGGTTAATCTCTTGGAAAACATAAACTTACCGGAATTTATCGTTGAAATCGAACGACAATATTCATTGCGGTTCGGTATTGAACCGACTGTCCATACTTTCCAAGCCGGCGCAGGTGCGTGTGAGATAAAGAACAACATTTTATAAAAAACAGTAAATAAAGCCTTGCAATTTTTTTTGGTAATTTTCCCTTGACGGCAAATCGAATCGGTTTTAAGATTGGAAACCGCGCAGATTCTCGAACTTTTGAAAATCAGGCAGCGCGGGGCGGAAAATTATCTGCTCGATGAAACGATTGTTTACCTGCTGCGCGAAACCGAAAATCTCGATTGCAAAGACTGCGCCGTCATCTGCCGGACGCATTCACAGCTTGATAAATTTGCCAAAATTTTGACGGCGAAAAACATTCCGGTTTTCTATCTCGGCGAACTTTTCGAGCGTGAAGAAGTCCGCGATTTGCCGACACTGCTCGATTTGAAAGTTTCGGCAAAAAGTCATTCTTTAATCCGCGTCGCACAGTTTCCCGAATACAAAATTCCGCTTGCCGATGCCCGAAAAATTATCCGGTCGCAAAGGGAAAACCGTCAAACTTTCGTCGAAGTTTTGCGCGACGAAAGTTTGACAGACGAACTTTCAATTTTCCCGAAATCAACATTGAACTGCAAAAGATATTTTTAAGTGACGACGGTGTTTGTGAAGTTCCGATAACCGAAAAAGCAACGAACTTGCGTCTCAAAAAATACGAAGCTGCAATTGAAGCGATTAACAGCAGGAAATTTAATCGCCGTCCGACAACAATTGTCCGCACTGTCCGCATTTTTTCATCTGTCCGGGCGGCGATTAAATTTTTCGCTCCGTTCGGTCGAATGTATTTCTGTCGGGATGCTTATGTTTATCGAATTAAATACAATTCACAATAACATCTTTAACTGCAAAGGTTGCATAGGTTCAGACTGATAATTTCTTAGGAAGTTGCAGTAAAAAAATCGTCGTGCCGTTTTCGTTCGATACGGACAATTGTCCGTTGTGCTGGACGGCGATTTTATGGGCGACGGAGAGACCGAGACCGACTCCTTTTTCTTTGGTCGTAAAGAACGGATCAAATATCTTCGGCAAAAACTCCGGTTTTATTCCGCCGCCGGTGTCTTCGACTTTGACGACGCAGAAATCTTCGCTTTCGGAAGTGTGAAAAACCAGCCGTCCGCCGCCGGTCGTCATCGCCTGTAATGAATTGATGGCAAGATTCAGTAGTATTTGCTTGATTTGTTCGGCATCAATTAAAACTTCCGGCAGATTTTCAGCCAGTCTTTTTTCAATCGAAATTGATTGTGCCGCCGCCTGATTTTCGATCAGTGCGATGACTGAAACGACGGTTTCGTTTAACTCGGTCGCCTTGACGGAAAGCGTCGCGGGACGGGCGAAACGCAGAAATTCGCCGACGAGCTTGTCGAGCCGGTCAACTTCTTTTTTGGCTAAACCGGCGAATTCACGGCGCGGGCTGTCTGATGAAAGTTCGTCTTCTAAAATCTCCACCGCGCCTTTGATCGAAGCTAAAGGGTTGCGGACTTCGTGGACGATGCCGGCGGCGAGTTCGCCTAATGAAGAGAGTTTTTCGGCTTGCAGCAGTTGGGCGAAGGTTTTTTGCAGTTCGTCGTAGGCGTTCCGGCGTTCGACGGCATTGCGTTCGGCGCGGATTCGCGCTTGTTTGAGACGGTCGCCGAGTGCGCCCATTATGCCGCCGACGAAATTGAAAATCACGATTTCGGCGTATTGGTTGATCGAATAATCGAAGTGTCCGTGCTGCCAGTGCAGAAAAATATGCGGAATATAAATGAGGGTCGTGAAAAGTGATGCGGCAAGTCCGCCGCGCAGACCGAAGAGCAGCGCGGCGGCGATGATCGGGACGTAATAAAGCCTTTGATAGATTTCGTGCCAGACGATTTGATCGAGCGGAGTGAGAAAATGCAGCACCGTCACGAGAACGATGGAGAGCGCGATGACGAACGACACGGAAACGCGGCGGCGCGGCGAAATCGTTAAGAAAAATTCGCGTTCGACGTTGTTTTCACTTGTAGTTGCCAACTTATTCCAAGCCATATTTCTGCATTCGATAAATCAACGCGCTGCGTGTGATGCCGAGATAACGCGCCGTCTGCGATTGATTTTTGGCGAAACGATGCAACGCCTCGCGGATAATTTCGGTTTCGACCGATTCGAGATTGATCGGCTCGTTCGGCAGCGAAAACCAGCGATTGTCCGCTGCCGATTGGGGGTTGACGAGGTTTTCGGGAACGTCTTCGAGCGATAAAGTTTCGTCGTTCGACAGCACGACCATTCGTTCGACGACGTTTTCGAGTTCGCGGACGTTGCCCATCCACGAATATCTGAAAAATACGTCGATAACTTCGCGCTCGATTTTCAGAGGTTTCAAGTTGTGTTTGGCGATGGATTTTTTGAGAAAATGCTCGGTCAAAAGCGGAATGTCTTCGCGCCTTTCCCTTAGTGCCGGAAGGTTAATCGGGACGACCGCCAGACGATAATATAAATCTTCGCGGAATTCGTTTTGTTTGATTAATTCGGTCAGATTTTCGTTAGTCGCGGCGATGATTCGGACGTTGATTTTGCGCGTCGTGTTTTCGCCGAGCCGCGTTATTTCCCGTTCCTGCAACACGCGCAGCAAACGGCTTTGCAAGCCAAGCGGCATCGTGCTGATTTCGTCTAAAAATAACGTGCCGCCGTTCGCTTCTTCAAATTTCCCTTTCGATTCCTGTGTCGCGCCGGTAAACGCGCCGCGTTTGTAGCCGAAAAGTTCGGCTTCGATTAAAGTTTCGGGAATCGCCGCGCAGTTGATGGCGACGAACGGTTTATCTTTTCGTGCGCCGGAAAAATGGATGCCTTTGGCGATTAATTCCTTGCCCGTTCCCGACTCGCCTTCGATTAAAACCGTCACATCGGTTTGCGCGACGCGCTCGACGAGATCGAAAATCCGCCGCATTTTTTCGGAATTTCCGACGACGTTTGCCAATCGAAAATCTTCGTGAACGAGACGGCGCAAACGGCGATTTTCCGCCAGAGCCGCGCCGTATTTCAAAGCCTTTTCGACTGTCAGCAATATCGCCTGCCGGTTAAAAGGTTTGGTAATAAAGTCGAACGCGCCGCCGCGCATCGCTTCGACCGCCGTTTCGACATCGCCGAAAGCCGTGATGACGATGATCGGCGTTTCGGAATTGATCGCCCCGGCGCGTTGCAATAATTCCGCGCCCGACATCTGCGGCATTCGCCAATCGCTAATCAAACAATCGAAATCGGCGGACGAAAATTTTTCCAACGCCAACGCGCCGTTTTCCGCCGTCGAAACTTCATAACCCGCTTCCTGTAACTGAAATTCCAACACGCGGCGCAGTGAATCGTCGTCGTCGGCAAGCAGAATTTTCGCGGTTTTTTTATTCACGGACAGTCTTTTGAAAAATCAATTATTGCACAATTAATTTGCCGCGAATCATATTCATTCCGCAGACGAATTGGAATTCGCCGGTTTTGTCGGGCGTAAATTCAATCGGTGTGGTTTTAAAAGCGGGCAGATCGCGGACGATGCCGAAGTCGCTGAAAATCACCTGTTCGCTGCACGAAGAAGTTTCGTCGCGGTAAAAATTGAGCCGCACCGGAACACCGCTTTTGACGACGGTCACATCGGGCGCGTAACCGCCTTTGACCGTCACTTTTATTTCCTGAACGCCGGTTTCGTTTGTTTCAGCCGCGACCGTTTCTCGTTCGCCAAAGAAATACCAGAGCGTTAAGGCGATTAAAACAACGCCGCCGATGACGACTGTAATTTCAGTTATGTCCATAAATTTACCTCAAAAAACGAAGAATTTTTAGCCACAGATTGACACGGATAAACACGGATATTAAGACGTGATGAAGAAATAAATCAAAATCTTAAAATCTTCTTATTATCTGTGTCAATCTGTGTCAATCTGTGGCTAAAACTCTTCCGTTTCTAACCTCGCGGCGCACCAAACGACCGCAGCCGCAAACTATTCGCCACGACCGACACGCTCGACAAAGACATCGCCGCACTCGCCAGCACCGGCGAAAGCAGAATTCCGAAAATCGGATAAAGCAGTCCGGCGGCAACCGGAATGCCGATGACGTTGTAGATAAACGCCCAGAATAAATTTTGTTTGATCGAACGAATCGTCGCTTTCGAGAGCGCGATTGCCGTCACCACGCCGCGCAAATCGCCTTTGATGAGCGTGATGTCGCTCGCTTCGATGGCAACATCCGTTCCCGTGCCGATGGCGATTCCGACATCAGCCTGCGCGAGTGCCGGCGCGTCGTTAATGCCGTCGCCGACCATTCCGACGATTTTGTTTTCCGATTGCAGACGTTTGATTTCGCCCGATTTTCCTTCAGGCAGAACTTCCGCCAAAACTCGTGTTATTCCGACTTGCGCGGCGACCGCTTCCGCCGTGCGTTTGTTGTCGCCGGTCATCATCACGACTTCCAAACCGAGATTTTGCAGGGCGCGAATCGCGTCTTTCGATTCGGGTTTAATCGTATCGGCAACGGCGACGATTCCGGCGAATTTATTATCAATCGCCGCAAACATCGGCGTTTTTCCTTCGCCAGCTAACTTTTCGACCGTGATTTCCGCGTCGTTCAATTCAATTTTTCGCTCGTTCATCAACCGCAAATTTCCGAGCAGTAAATTTACGCCGCCAACCTTCGCTTCGATGCCGCGACCTTCGAGCGCGTTGAAATTTTCGACCTTCGCAAAGGTTAGTTTTCTGTCTTCCGCGCCGCGCACGATTGCCGCCGCGAGCGGATGTTCGCTCGATTTTTCAGCCGACGCGACTATTTGCAAAAAATCGTTTTCAGCAAAACCGTCAGCCGCAATCACATCGGTCAAACTCGGTTCGCCTTTGGTAATCGTGCCGGTTTTGTCGAGAACAATCGTGTTCAATTTGTGCGCCGTTTCCAATGAATCGCCGCCTTTGATTAAAATTCCGTTTTCCGCGCCGCGTCCCGTGCCGACCATAATCGCCGTCGGCGTTGCCAAACCCAACGCGCACGGACAGGCGATAATCAGCACCGAAACGAAGTTGACGAGTGCCATCGTGAAACGAACTTCCGGCGACGCGGCGACGAACCAAATGACAAATGTCGCAATCGCAATGCAGATCACAATCGGCGTAAAAATACCGCTGATCGTGTCGGCGAGTTTGGCAATCGGCGGTTTCGAGCCTTGCGCGTCCTGCACCAATTTGACGATTTGCTGCAACGCCGTATCTTTGCCGACTTTCGTTGCTTTAAACTGAAACGCGCCGGTTTTATTGATCGTCGCGCCGAAAATATCATCGCCCGCTTTCTTTTCGACGGGCAAACTTTCGCCCGTCAGCATTGATTCGTCAATCGCCGACGCGCCTTCAGTTAAAACGCCGTCAACCGGAATTTTCTCGCCCGGACGCACCTGCACGATGTCGCCGGGAATGACTTCTTCGGTTTCGATTTCGATTTCAACGCCGCCGCGAATGACGTGCGCCGTTTTCGCCTGCAATCCGACGAGTTTTTTAATCGCCGCGCCGGTTTGCCCTTTCGCCCTCGATTCGAGCATTTTGCCGAGCAGAATCAGCGCGATAATCACGCTCGCCGCTTCATAATAAACGGGAATATTCGGCATATTTCCCATTCCGTTCATCGCCGTTTGATTTGCCGCCGCGAAAAACGCCGGAAAAATCGTCGCCGAAATCGAGTAAATAAAAGCCGCGCTCGTCCCCGTGGCGATGAGCGTATTCATATCCGCCGCCCGATGCCGAAACGCCGCCCACGCGCCCGTGTAAAATTGCCTTCCGCAATAGAAAACAACCGGAATCGTTAAAATCAATTGTAGCCAATTTACGCCCGCAAAATTCAAAAACCCGATGCGCCCGTGCGACATCGCAATCACCAAAACCGGCGCGGATAAAACGGCGGCGATCCAAAATTTGCGTTTTAATTCGGCGTATTCGTCGGCGTGGGCTTTTTCCAGCGAATCTTCCGCCGATGAACTCGTGCCGGAAACTTCGCGCACTTTGTAACCGAAATCTTCAATCGCCGCCCGAAGCTGCTTTTTATCGGCTGAACCCGGCAGATATTCAACCGCCACCTGCATCGTCGCCAAATTAAAATCCGCCTTAATCACACCGCGCAACTTTTGCAGATGATTTTCGAGCGGCGCACCCGAACCCGACGGACGCGCCGAATCGTCCACGACAAACTCGATTTTCTGCGTCCCGGCGGTGTCGTAACCGACATCTTTGACGGACTGAATTAGTCCGGCGGCGTTCGTCATTGCGGGATCATATTCGACCGTCGCTTTTCCTGTCGCAAAATTAACCGAAGCCTTCGCCACGCCCGCCTGTTTGTTCAATTTTTTCTCGATGCGGTTGGCGCACGCCGCGCACGTCATTCCCGTAATCGGCAAATCAACGCGCTCGCCCGAACCGTTAGTCGTTGAATGATCGTGTCTTTTGCCGCTCGAAACGTCTTCGCGGCTGACGGGCGAATCAGTTTCTCCTTTTTCCGAAGAAACAAACTGCGCGGGATTCTCCTCAAATTTTGCTTGACAGGCATTTGAGCAAAAATAATAAGTTTCGCCTTTATGCTTAATATTTCCAGCCGCTTTTTCCGCATCAATCGTCATTCCGCAAACCGGGTCTTTAACTTTTGTGCCGATGATTGTCTTTTCCATAAAAACCTCCTTGATAACTCGCATCAATTCCGTTTTGAATTATTCGGCGGTAAAGCCTGCGTCGTCTAAAACATCCGCCAACTTTTCGCGGCTGACTTCTTCGTTATGCTCGACCGTCACGATTTTTGCGGCGACATCAACTTCAACTTTTTCGATGCCCGGAATTTTGCCGAGCGCGTTTTTAATTCCGCCGGCACAGCCGCCGCAGACGATGCTTGGAACGGTCAATTTTGTTTCTGTGTGCATTGTATTTACTCCTCAAAAACTTAAATCGGTTCGGTTAATTTTGAACCTGAATTTATTATACAACCTGTCAGTTAGTGTCAGGTCAAGCGGACTTTCTGACTTCGGCGACCGATTCGATTAAATGACACACCGAATCGCCGTTCGGCAACGCATCAGCCGTTTGTTTCCATTCGTTTAAGGCACTTTCCATCTTCTTTTGAAGTTTTTGCATTTCCTTGATTTTGCGCCGATTTTCGGCGATGCGGCGTTCGATGATTTCCCGCACCAGCGGACACGGCGAATTTCCGTGTTTCGCTTCGCTTAAAACTTCTTTAATTTCCGTCAGCGAAAATCCGAGACTTTTCGCCGCCTGAATAAAATGCAGCCGCGTGGCATCCGACGGCTGATAAACTTTGTAATTATTGTTTGAATTACGGACAGGTTTGAGCAGTCCGATGCGCGTGTAATGCCGCACGGTGTAAAGCGAAACATCCGATTGTTTGGCGAGAATATTTGCCGTCATCATAATTTTTACCTCGTAAATATTTCACGGTCGGTGTCGGCGCGGCTTTCTTTTGCTTCGCGTTCACCGACTATTCTTTCCGCCGCGTGTCTGCCGAATTTGAAAAAGACGGCGGGCGTGACGATTTGATCGAGCAGCGTTGAGGTCAGAATTCCGCCTAACACGACGACGGCGAGCGGATGCAGAATTTCTTTTCCCGGCGAACCGGACGCAATCGCCAGCGGCACGAGCGACAAACCCGCCGTCAGCGCGGTCATCAACACGGGAACTAATCTTTCGAGCGATCCGCGAATGACCATTTGTTCGCTGAACTCTTCGCCTTCTTCGCGGATTAAATGGTGATAATGCGAAATCATCATAATTCCGTTGCGCGAAGTGATGCCGACGAGCGAGATAAAACCGACGAGCGTTGCAATCGAAAACACGCCGCCGGTTAATAAAAGCGCGGCAATCGCGCCGATTAACGCGAGCGGAATATTTATCATCACCTGCAAAGCAGAATGCCAATCGCCCAACGCTTTGAGCAAAATGAAAAAGATGGCGATCAGCGAGAAAATCGTTAAATACGAAAGCGTTTTCGTCGCCGCCTGCTGCGCTTCAAATTGTCCGCCGTATTCCACGAAATAACCTTGCGGCAATGTAACCTGCGCGGCGATTCGGGAGCGCATATCGCCGACGACCGAACCTAAATCGCGTCCGGCGACATTCGATTGAATGACGATTCGCCGCTGCGTATTTTCGCGCAAAACCTGATTCGGTCCGGGCAGATTTTCGATGCTCGCAACTGCTGACACGGGAATTTGCGTTTTGTTCGGCGTGTCAATCGTGACGTTTTTGAGCGCGTCGGGGTTGTTTCGCGCTTCGTCGGCGAAACGGACGACGACATCGAAACGCCGCTGACCTTCAACCGCTTCGGAGACTTTTTTGCCGTTCAAGGCGGTTTCCAAAGTGCCGGTAATTTCTCCGGCGTTCAAGCCGTATTGCGCGGCTTTGGCGCGGTCAACATTAAAGCGAATTTGCGGAATCAGCACCTGTTTTTCGATATAAACATCGGTCGCGCCTTCGACACCGTTCATCACATTACGGATTTCTTCGGCTTTCGAGCGCAGAGTTTGCAGATCGTCGCCGAAAAGTTTAACGGCGATTTGTGCCGTCACGCCCGATTGCAGATGGTCAATGCGATGCGAAATCGGCTGTCCGACGTTAACTGAAACGCCGGGAATTTCCGCCATTTTTTCGCGGATGTCGCTCAAAATCGCTTCGCGCCCGCGTCCGTCTTTTTTCAAGTCAACGTCAATTTCGGTGTAGTGAACGCCTTCCGCGTGTTCGTCCATTTCGGCGCGTCCGGTGCGTCGTCCGGTCGAGATGACTTCCGGCACTTCGAGCAAAAGTTTTTCGCCGATTTGTCCGATTTTATTCGATTCGGCAAGCGAAGTTCCGGGCTGCGCCTGAATATTGATCGTCAGCGTTCCTTCGTTAAATTCGGGCAAAAATGAAGTCCCGACAAACGGCAGCGTCGAAATCGCAATGATGAACAAAAGCGTCGCGACGCCGATGACGAGCCACGGATGATGAATCGTTCGATGCAGAATTTGCTCGTCCCATTTTTTCAAAAATCGCACGAGAAATCCGTCTTTTTCATCGTGCATCGCCTTCATTTTCGGCAAAAGATACGACGCTAAAACGGGCGTAACCGTCAGCGAAACGACGAGCGACGCGGCAAGCGCGGTAATATACGCCAGACCGAGCGGCGCGAGCAATCTGCCTTCGACACCTGAAAGCGCGAACAGCGGGATGAAAACTAAGGCAACGATAATCGTCGCAAAGACGATTGACGAACGAATTTCGAGCGAGGCGTGATAAATAACTTCGAGCGACGGACGCGGATTATCCAGCTTTCGATTTTCGCGCAGTCGTCGGTAAATGTTTTCAATATCAACAATTGCATCGTCAACGAGTTCGCCGATGGCAACCGCCATTCCGCCCAAAGTCATCGTGTTAATCGAAATATCAAAGGCTTTGAAAATTAAAAAAGTAACGACGAACGACAGCGGAATCGCGGTTAAAGTGATGAACGTCGTGCGGAAATTTAAGAGAAATAAAAACAGCACGATGACGACTAAAATTCCGCCGTCGCGCAGGGCTTCTTCGACGTTGGAAATCGAAGTTTCGATAAAATTTGCCTGCCGAAAAAGATTGGCGTTGATTTCGATGTCTTCGGGCAAACTCGCCTGTAATTCTTTGAGCGCGTCATCAACTTTCGCGGTCAGTTCGAGCGTTGACGCGCCGGGTTGTTTTTGAATTGACATTATTACGGCGGGCGTGCCGTTGCTTCCAGCGTCGCCGCGTTTGATTTTCGCGCCGAATTCGACCGATGCGACATCGCCGACTTTAATTGCCGTGTTGTTTCGATAAGCGACGACCGTGTTTTTCAGTTCGTCAACCGAATAAAAACGTCCCAAATTTCTCACGAGATATTCCTGCGAGTTTGCGTCAACGAAACCGCCGGTCGAATTTGAATTAGATTTTTCGAGCGCGGCGGAAACTTCTTCGACCGTCACGCCGAACTGCTTTAATTTTTCGGGAGTCAGCAAAACCTGATACTGCTTGACACCGCCGCCGATATTGATGACTTGGGCAATTCCCGCAATCGTCAACAGGCGCGGGCGAATCGTCCAATCAGCCAGTGTGCGAACGTCGAGAGCGTCGGTTTTGCCCGATTTCGATTTGACCGAAACGAGCATAATTTCGCCCATAATCGAAGAAATCGGCGCGAGACTCGGCAGCACATCGGCGGGCAATTGCTCTTTCGCCTGCGCGAGTTTTTCGGTGACGAGTTGACGGTTGCGGTAAACGTCCGTTCCCCAATCGAATTCGACGTAAATCACCGACAAACCGATGCCGCTTTGCGAACGCACGCGCTCGACACCCGGAACGCCGTTCATCGCCGTTTCAATCGGAAAAGAAACGAGCGTTTCGACTTCCTCCGGCGCGAGTCCGTTCGCCTCGGTCAAAATCGTAATCGTCGGTTTGTTGAGGTCGGGCAAAACGTCAACCGGCAAATTAAGCGCGGTATAAGTTCCCCAAACCAGCAGCAGCGCGGCAAACGCCGTGACGATCAGCCGATTATGCAGCGACCATTTGATAATTGCGTCAAGCATTTTTTACGTTGTTACGGCGTGAAAGAAAACGGGAAATTAGCCACGAACAAACACGAAATATCACGAAAGAAAACCAAATAAAATAGCCGAAACAATTTTATTTTTGCAATTTGTTAAATTTGTTTTTGCCTTTTTCGTGTTCTTTCGTGTTTGTTCGTGGCTAAAAATCTTCATCCTATTTCGCCCATTTTACTTTCCAATCAGCCATCATTTTAATCTCGGCTTCCTGCGCTTTGATAATTTGGTTGGCGAGCAGTTTAATTTCCGGGTGTTCGGCTTTGGTCAACGCTTCCTGCGACATCGTGATCGCGCCCGCGTGGTGCGGAATCATCGTTTCGATAAACATTAAATCGAAAGCATTGTCTTTGGCGTTCGACAGTTTCGACATATCCATTTTCATCGAATCCATCATTCCCGCCATTTCCATATTGATCGCCGCCGGTTTTCCCGCAAACCACTTTTCGCGCCAATCCTTCATCTGACCGATTTCCTTTTCCTGATCGGTGACGATTTGTTTGCCGAATTTGATTAGTTCGGCGTTTTGCGTTTTGCCGTCAATCATTTTCGCCATCTCAACCGCGCCCTGATGGTGATGCGCCATCGTATCCAAAAACTGCAAATCATACGGCTGTTTCGCCGCATCGGGCGAGGATTTCATTTCCGAATGATCCATTCCCGACATATCCGAGTTCATCGGCATCGAATTATAGTTCATCGAGTTATGATTCATTCCGTTCATATTCATCGCCGAATTCGTGTTCGCCGAATTGCGATTTGCCGCCGAATTATTGTTGACCGTTGCCGTCTGCTGACACGCCGCGCCTAAAATTGCGACGGCGACGGTTAAAACCAAACCTGTAATTATTCTTTTTTTCATTTGTAAATTCTCCTGTTTCAATACTTCAAGCGGCGGGCTGCGTCGCTCGAAGCTGGTAAACTCCGCTTGTCACGACGCGCTCGCCTTCTTTCAAACCTGTTTTAACTTCGTAAAAATCCGCGCCTTCCGCGCCTAATGCGACGACGCGTTTTTCAAAGTTTTCGCCGCCGGTGAACACGAAGACGAAAGTTTGTCCCTGTTCGTTGACGACGGCATTTTTCGGCACAGCGAGAACTTTCACGTCGCCGCTCGTGTCAATCGTCATCTCGACAAAATTGCCGTCGCGCAGTCGGTTTGCAGGATTTTTCACTTCGTAAATGACCGAAACGGTGCGCGTCTGCGGATCAACCGTCTGCCCGATAGAAACTAATCTGCCGTCGCCGTCCGGTGTGCCGATGGTGTAAACTTCGCCCGACAGTGCCGACGAGGTAAAACTCGCCCGCGTCGAATCGCGGACGGCGGGCAAATCCTTCTCGAAAACCTGCGCTTCGAGCAAAACCGTCGCCAGATTGCTGATCGTCAAAATCTGCGTCGTCGTCTCGATTTGCTGTCCGCTCGTCGCGTTGATTTCGTTGATAATTCCGGTAATCGGCGCGGTTAATGGAAATGAGCGCGTCGGCTGATTCACTTTCGGCGCACGAAAAATGTTCTGTCCGGCGTTCGTTTGTTTGATCTGAACGTCGAGTAATTTTACTTGCTGTTCAGCGGAAGAAACTTCCTGTTCGGCAACTTTAACGGCGGTTTGGGCTTCTTCGACGCGCTTTTTGGGAACCGCGCCGACTTCGACCAGATTTGCCGACCGTCGTAGTTCACGATTCGCTTGTGCAAGTCGGGTTCGCGCTTGATCGGCTTTAGCGCGTTGTTCGGCTTGCTGCGCCTGCAACTGCAATACGGAATTTCTGATGTCCAAACGCTTCGCTTCGATTTCGCGCTGCTGCGCTTCGACTTCCAGACGCTGCGATTCGAGTCCGACTTGTCCGGCAACGTCCAAAATCTGTTCGACCGTCCCGATTTGTTCGCCGCGCCCGACCGCCGAACCGAGAGTTATCCCTTGTTTTAAGACGATTTTCCCTGCGACCGGCGGCACAACGACGGCTTTCGCGTCGGGACGCGCCCGCACGATGCCGCTCGTTTTCAAACCGCTCGTGATTTGCCGAACGGCAACCGGCTCGGTTTTGATGCCGAATAAAATCTGTGATTCCTTCGGCACGGTCAACGCCGTTTGCAATGAGTTGGTAGTTTCCGGCATGGTTTCCGCGTTCGTTCCGATTGGCGGCATTGCGGCAAGATCGCGCGTTTGGCGCGGCGGCGCGAAATAGGCGAGCGCGAAAGTTCCGAAAGCGAAAATCAAAAGCGCGGCGACCGCGACGGGAGTAATTTTCCGCATTCGCCGTCCGGCATTCCTGCCGCGATTTGTCTTAATCAAAGCCGCCGCAATTGTGCCGATGGTCAGCAATCCCAAAAGCAGCAAACCAATCCAAAACGTCCAATTGATCGGCGATGCAACGACGCTGACCGGAAAATCAACCGCAAAATTCCGCTTATCGGAAGTCGCCACATTAAAAACGATTTTGAAGTTTCCCGCGCTTGAAAAAGCATAACTGCCGCGATAAAAACCCTGCTCGAATTTCGTCGGCAAATTTTCCGCGACACTTGCGCCGTCGGCGGTCGTGATGTTCGCCGTGACGTTCGCATCTTCAATCACAATCGGCTCATTCGCGCCGAAACCGCCTTCGATTTTTTCCGCGATGCGGACGGCAAACAGCGAATTTTCGCCGGTTCGCACGTCCGCCGGAACTCGTTCGAGCCGGACGTTAATTTGTCCGGCAGCGTTCTGCAAATTGCGCTCGGCACGGGCGATTGTGATCGCGCTTTTGACATTCGCCGTCGCCGTCGTCGCAACTTTCTCCGCGCCGTGATCCTCGCCTTCGTGCGCTTTGACAGTTATCAGTGAACAGTCAACAGTTATCAGCAGCAGCAAAATACAAAATAGCCGCCGCCAAATCAGCCGATAACTGATAACTGATAACTGATAACTGTTCATTAGTGTGAATGCGCTTTTCCGTAAAGATTCTGCATCGTGATCGCGTCAATCTGAATCGCTTCGGCAATCGCTTTCGCCTGTTTTTCATCCGCGCCGTTCGCCTTCAAATCCGCGCCGATTTGAAATTTATCGTCGTGTCCTTTGCCGGCAAACTGTTTCAAAAAATCAGTCGAAACGCCGTCTCCGCGAACTTCTTTAATCACCGGATTGCCGTCTTTGTTGTCGTAAACGACGACTAAATCTTTGCCGTCGGCTTTAACCACCGTCGCCGCGCCGATTTGTTTGCGTGTTCCGTCCGCCGTCGAAAAGGCTAAATAAGAATGATGATCGGTGTCGGGAACTTTTGCGCCCGTATCCTTTTCAATATCGGCAATCGCGTCTTGCGGAATGTCTTTATGCTGTTTGGTAAAACTCTGCGCGTCGGGAAACGCCGCTTTGACGCTCGCCGGAGTGTCGTCGGCTGATTTCGTTTCGCCGGAATTGACGACGATTGCTGAGTTCGTGTGGATCACTGTTTTATTGGCGTTCGCCGCTGTCGTCGTGTTTGTCGTAGTCGTATTTGCGCCGCCCGAACACGCCGTCGTCAAACCCAAAGCCGCGCTCAATGCCGCGATTGATAAAATTGTCAGAGTTTTCATTTTCCTCGTTTTCTTAATTTGATTTTCCGTTGCTCGCAGTTTCAATCCGACTCTTTTTTAATTGAATCGGCTGAAACGATTTCAAAAAATTCTCGCGTGTTATTTGCTGCGGAACAATTTCTTCGTCGGGCAGCACGGAAGTCGAAACCGGCGCGAAACCCGTCGGCGGAATCGTCGTGCCGAGTGCCGACTCTAATTCGGTCAGCGCGTTGTAATAATCGCGCAAACTCTGGTTGTAGCCGGTGATATTTTCGGTCAATCGCCGTTGTTCGCCGACGACTTCAAAAACCGAAAATTCGCCCAAACCGTAAGCAGCCCGAACGGTGTTGAGGTTCGCTTCCGAACGCGGCAGAATTTGCGTCGAATATAAAACGAGCGATTCCGCCGCCGCTTTGTATTTGCGAAAAGCGACCGCGACATCGCGTTTAATCGTCGCTTCGAGAAATTCGCGGGTGCGCTGCGCCTGTATGTTTTCGCCCGTCACGGAAGCGATTTCGCCTTGATTACGGTTGAAAATCGGCAAATCAATCGAAACCCCGAAGGTCAGCACGTTGTCGGTTTGCGGAAACGGATTCGTATTCAGAGACGGCGGAAAATCTATAATCTGTTTGTTGCGCGAATACCGAATCGAACCGGCGATGTTCGGTGTCGCGTTCGATTTCGCCAGATCAATCCGCGCCGCGCCGAGTTGTTCGCCGAGTTTTGCCGCCTGCAAATCGGTGCGTTCGCGCAGGGCGATTTCGGTTAATTCCGTCAAACCGGCATCGAGGCGCGGCGGACGATCAGCCTGCGGCGCGAGTTTGATTGATTCGGCAATGTCCGCGCCGGTCAAATTTTTCAAATTCAAAACCTGCGTTTCGAGTTCACTTTTCGCCGCTATCGCCTGAATTTTCAAACGGTCGCTTTCGACTTTGACGAGATTGACATCGAGCGGCGCGACATCGCCTTCCTTCAAACGCGCTTCGGTTACGCGGACGATTTCCTCGTCCGCCGCGATCAGTTTTTCCAGCACGTCCAATTGCCGCGCCGCCGCAATCGCGTTCGTATAACTCTGCCGAATCGCAGCGGCTAATTGTCTTTCGATTCCTACTACTCCGGCGCGAATCTGCTGCAATTCGAGTTCGGCAACCGTGGCTCTTTTTGAACGCTTGCCGCCGGTTTCAAAAACCTGCGACACGCCGACCGACAAATCGGTTTCCGCTTCGCCGCCCAAAAATCGCGGACTGCCGAATTCCGTATCGAGCGTCGGATTCGGGCGCAAATTCGCCTGTTTCAATTTTCCTTCGGCAATCGTCAAACGCTGTCGCGCCGCCTGTAAATCGGCACGGCGACTGCTGCCGAATTCCACTAATTTATCAACTGTCAAGCCGTCCTGCCCGATAAATTCAGCGGAACTCGATTTGACCGCCGTCGGCGCAGGAATCGGCTGCTGTGCAAACGCATTAATCACGAATACGAAGACCGCCGCCGTCAAAGACAGTCGGGCAAATATCTTTAATTTAGAAAATTTCCTCGTGCGCGATTTGTTCAGTTTGTGCAGCATTTTTAAATTCAAACCGCAATCGTTTCCTCTTTAATAGCCGATTCATTGCCGTCGGCAAAACGCCGGACGTAATAAATCAGCCCGCCGAACAGTGTAAGAACGAATGCGAAGATAACCGCGATCAAAACCGTTCTCGCCCAACTCATCCCGCTTTCCGTCAAACCAATCGGCGCAGGCGCGACTTCGACACCGGAAAAAGTCGCCGTGTCCGTTTCGCCGTTGTAAGTCAGTTTGGCGCGAATAGTGTAAACGCCTTGCGAAAGCGCGGGAATCTTGACGCTGTAACTTCCGGCGGTGTCGGTTTTCTCGACCGTCGCTTCCGTTATAGAACCGTTTGAGACAGATTCGATTTCAATTTTCGCCGCCGCGTTTTCGACCGCTTCATTTGTTTTGTATTTGGTCACGAACAATTTGGCGGCGGCGGCTGTCTCCGGTTCCGGTAGCGGCTGTTTGAGCGTCAATTCATATTCGCCGAGTCGTGCGCTGCGCGTCACCGTTCCTTTCCCGGAAGTCGTCGCTTTCGGCTGCTGATCGCCGTGTTCTTCACCACCGTGCGCCAAAACCGGCGCGGCAGAATCAAAAAAAAGATTCGGAATTACAATTAATAAAATAGCTATTGATCTTTTTTTGCTTGCCGTTAAATTAATGAGACTGGTCATAACCGCTCCTCAATCAAATCATTCCTCAGCCATCACGAAATGTTTTCTCTTTAACCCATTTGCAAGGATCGTTCCAACGATCAATTTCGGTCGGAAGTAGTTCTGACAGCAGTGTTCTGTGCTTTTTATAGACTTTAGATTTTTCGGCGGGCAATCGGCAGTAAAAATAGTGTTTGCAAACAAACAGGTTCTTGTCTGATTACAAACATTTTCATTCTGGAAAGAAGGTTATTTGGAACGCGGGCAATGACAAAGTGATATGAGATGTTATTTCCTTTAAGGCGTTAGAGTCTGTTTAAATTTACATTTAAATCGCTGAAAGCGATAAATTTAATAGCGTCGGGTGAAACCCGACGAAATAAGTAATCATTCGTTCCGACGCTGAAAGTGTCGAATAATCGTTATTTATTCGACACTTTCAGCGTCGGAACGGTTTTCTTGCGAGTCGTCGGGTTTCACCCGACGCTATCGGATTAGTCGCTGTCAGCGACAAAACAGCCGCATGTTCAAAATTTAAACAGGCTCTGAATGTTCCGATCACCATCAGATTTCATCATTTCCCGAAGTATTCACCGCTTTGTCATCCAACCGAATACTTGATTCATTTGATTCGTCAAAAGTATTTGCACCATCACGACGACAAATTAAATCGGCAAGCCCCGGAAAAGATTTCAACTGATAATTTGCCTGGACTTTAACTTTATTTCTAAGGAACAACTGGTCAATATTTTAGAACACATCAATGATCTCGTTTTATCAACTTAAAGGGAATAGCAAAGCGGCAGTTAATCTCCAAACAATCGGGATTAACTGCCGCTTTGATTTTTACTGAGCCGCGACCGGAATATCTCCGGCTGTGCCGAACGATTCGGCTTGGAAACCGTGATCGGAACTTCGCAGAATATACCAGTTGCCGGTTGACGGTCGGTAAACGGCGATGTCCGATTTGTTGTCCGAATCATAATTTCCGGCGACCGGAATATCATCGCCCGTGCCGAACGAATCGGCTTGGAACTGATTATCCGAACTGCGGAAAACATACCACGCGCCGTTTGACGGGCGATAGACGGTGAAATCCTGCTTCCCGTCGCCGTCAAAATCTCCGACAATCGGTTGGTCGCCGGTCATTCCCCAACTCGCCGCGCCGAACTGATTCGAGCCGCTCAAAAGCCAATACCAGTTGCCGCTTTCAGGGCGGAAAACCACGATGTCGTCGCGCCCGTCGCCGTTCATATCGGCGGCAAAAGGAACGTCGGTGCTGATGCCGAAGCTGACGAAATTGTAGCCGGAATTGTCGCTGTTCTGAATATACCAAACGCCGCTCGAAGGTCTGTAAACCGCCAGATCGGTGCGCCCGTCGCCGTCAAAATCGCCGCGCACGGGTTTGTCGGTCGAAAGTCCCCAATCCTGCCGCGTCGTGCCGCCGTCCGAACTGCGGACGATTTGCCACGTTGCCTGACCGTTGACGTTTTGGAAAACGGCGGTGTCGGTTTTGCCGTCGCCGTCGTAGTCGGCGGAAACGACTTTATCGTCCGCGCCGCCGAGCGACTGAACCGAAACGCCGAGGCTGTTGCGTGAATACCACGCGCCGTTTGACGGGCGGAAAACCGACAGATCGTTGATGCCGTCGCCGTCAAAATCGCCGCGTTCGGAGTGCGAAATGATTTTGCCGCCGATTTCGCCGCCCGGATTATTTGCGCTGTTGATGACGGCAAAGAAAACTCCCGAACGAAGCTGCGCGACCTGCGCGGCATTGATGGAAATGATTGCCGGGGCAAACTCGCCGCGTGTGCCGCCTTTTGCCGGCAGAGTGTAAAAGGTTAAAGCCGTGCCGACGCGAATCTCGACTACGCCGCCGGTTTGTGCGCTCGACAGATTTGAAAATTCGCCGCTGACGGTCGCCTGTGTTTCAGCCGCGTTCAAAACGATTTTCACTTCGCCGAAACCGTTGGTCGTGACGGCGGGCGTTAATTGGCTGCCGGTCAGATGAGCTTCAAAATATCTCCCCTGAAGCGGTGTCGGACTCGGATTCGGCGTGATCGTGCTGCCGAATGTGCCGGAAAGCACCGACGCGCTGCCGTTCCGAATATTAATTGTCGAACCGTTGGAGATGACCGGCACGGTTTGACCGCGATCAGAACGCAGACGCAAAGAGCCTTCGCCGTTTTGCAGCGCGATGTTTCCGACATTGACGTTATCAATAAAAACGCCGAGCGTCGTGCCGTTCGGCAAATTGATCTGACGGACGCGAACCTCGATTTCCGTGCGGCTGCCGTGAATTTCATATTGTGCAAAACCGCGCGGCAGCACACCGTTAATCGTTGCGCCGGTTAAATTTGCATAAGTTTGAACTTCGTTCGGAGTCGGCGTAACTGTCGGCGAGACTGTCGGCGAAGCCGTTGGTGAAACTGTCGGCGATGCTGTCGGCGATGCTGTCGGTGAAGCAGTCGGCGAGCCGGTCGGAGTCGTTGTCGGTGAAACCGAAGGCGTTGGTGTCGCGCTGCCCGAAAACGCTCCCGAAACGAGCAATGTTTGACCGTTTCTGATGCTGACGAGTTGACCGTCGGCGACGACCGGCACGGTTTGACCGAGTTCGGTGCTGAGTTTGAGTTTGCCTTTTTGCAGACTCAAAACAATTTGTCCGATTGAAGCGTTATCAAGGAAGACATTCAACGATGTGCCGTCCGCCGCGCCGACATCTTCGATTTCCACTTCGAGTTCGCGTTTGCCGCTCGGATATTCGTTATACGCCGCCTTGCCGTGCGGATTAACCGCGCCATTCGGTGCGGCTAAAACCGCCGTTCTGGTCAGCGACGGCAGTTCGCCGGCAAACGACGCGCCCGATTCGGTGAGCGATATTATCGGCTGGATTGCCAAAATCAGACCGCCCAAAACCAGAATTGCAATATTAAAAAATTTTCCATAATTAAGTTTTGATCGTTTCACATTCATATTTTTTTACCTCTTTTGTTAATTGCCGTCCGTTTAAATAATTCGACGTTTTCATCAAAACAGTGCGGACGAAAGAGACAAAAAGACAAATTCTGAAAATAAAAGTTGAAAAGCCGCCGGGATTAAAGTTTTTTACCGCGTTTGATCGTCCGGGAAACTTGGGTTATGCGTCTATTTTGTTACAATTAAAGCAGTCGGAAAATTGCGGAGGATAACTTGGAAAAAACTGACGCTGAACTTATTAAAAGCTGTCGAAACGGCGATGCCGATGCCTGGAATACGCTCGTTGACCGTTATCAGCGTTTGATTATCACGATTCCGCGCCGCGCCGGACTTTCCGAAGAACAGGCGGCGGATGTCTTTCAGGAAGTTTTTTTGACGCTTTTCCAAAAACTCGACCAAATCGAACAGCCCGACCGCATTCGCTCGTGGATGGTGACGACCGCGAAATTTAAAACCTGGGGCATCATTCGCGGCGAAAAAGAAGTTTCGATTTTTAAATCCGGCGAAGACGACGAACGGGAAATGCTCGAAATCAAAGACTCCGCGCCGCTTGCCGATGAAATGTTGGTTGAAATCGAACAGCAGCATTTAATCAGAACCGCGCTTCGCCAACTCGAAGAACGGTGTCAAAAAATTCTGGCGATGATTTATCTGCGCGATGCGGCGGCAAGCTACGCCGAAGTTGCCGAAGCCGTCGGTGTCGGCGAAACGAGCATCAGCCCGCTGCGTTCACGCTGTCTGGCAAAATTGGCGAAAATTTTGGGAAAGTCGGATTTTTAGAGGTTAAAATAACTTTCAAGTGAAATTTTTATCGGATTTTCAAGTTGATTTGTCTTTTTTGCGCTGCCTGCCGCACTGTCCGTTTGTGAGGCGCGGCAAGTTATGAATTTTTATCTGAAAATGAAACAAGATCAGGAAAAACTACTCGGAAACATCATTTCGCTAATGGAAAACGACGATTCGTTCGACGCTCCGGCGGATGCGGTCAAATGGTCGAAAAATCTATTTCTAATCCGCGCCGCTGCGCCGCAACAATCGCTCGTGCAAAAAGTTTTGGCAGTTCTGCAAATGGAGCTATCGCCGAACAAAGCGGCATTCGGCGAACGCTCGGCATCCGCATCGGCGGCGCGTCAGATGCTCTTCGGCGCAGGCGACCACAGCATTGATCTGCGAATCACGAAATCGGGCAAAACATTCAAAATCCACGGACAAATCCTCGGCGAAAACTTTGCCGAAGCCGAAATCAAACTCGCTAATGCCGACAAAACTTTCACCGCCAAAGCCAATGAAATGAGCGAATTCAAATTTGAAAAGATTGCGTCAGGCAACTACGATTTATCGCTCGTCAAAAACGAACTCGAAATCGTCATCGAAAACATCGAAATCAATTAACGCGAATATCGGATCAGGACGGAACGCGGACACTCTTGTCCGCATCACGCGTTAAGCGTGAAAAACGTCTTCATTTTTTTCGACATCGAATCAAACTATATCGTTTTTTCGTTCTTGCGAACGATGCGGACAAGAGTGTCCGCGCTCCGTCCTGATACTCACGATAAATTAGCTGTTTTATACTTCAATCTCTCTTCGACGGGAAAGACATCAATCAAGGTGAAAAAATACTTGTATTTTTTCACTTCGCTTGCTATCTTTCCCGTGGCGATCCTCGCCATATCCCAAAAAAGGAGGAGAAAAAAATGCTTACTGCAATATCAATTGCTATCGTTGTCGCATTATGCGGTCAATCTTGGTCAATCTAACAATTTACAAGAATGATAGTTAAAAAAGAGCGAACATTGTTCGCTCTTTCTATTTTTATTATATTGTTAATCATTATATGCAGCGTCGAGAACTCATTAACAAATTACTGGAAACAAATAAAAAAGAGAAACATTTGGCTTTGCTTAAAAAACATCCTGATTTAATTGACATTCAATTTGCCAGAGATTTAAAAGATACTTATTACGATTCTTGGACAAATAGCCCACAAAAAACACTCAATGCCGCAAATGCTTTAGAGGTTTTAACGAAAATTCTAGCAGTTGACGAAGTATTTGCTTTAGCAAGTTGGGTTCGCGGAATTTCAGATTTAACTGCCGGAAAAATTGAACAAGCAATTATTGATTTGGACAAATCATCTGCAATTTTTTTACAAATTGGTCAGGAACATAACTCGTCACAAACACAAGTTGCAAAACTCATCGCTTATGCATTATTGGGAAAATATGACGAAGCAGTCAAAAGCAGTAAAAAAAACCTAAAAATATTTGAAAAATATGGCGATGAACTTTCTGCCGGAAAGATTGAAAAAAATCTTGGCAATATTTTTGCTCGACAAAATGATTTATCAAAATCAATACAATACTATCTTTCAGCTAGAGAAAGATTTTTGAAGTTAAAAGATATTAAAGAAGTAACGATGTGTGAAACAAATCTAGCTAATATGTACACTGAACTAAACAGCTTTCGTAAAGCAGAAGATTTTTATGTTCAAGCATTGGAACGCGCACGGCAGGCTGAAATGTTTTTTATTGAGGCGGAAATTGAAGCGAGTATGGGCAATTTAGCACTATTTCGAGGAAAATATGGCGATGCCTTGTATTTCTTAGAACTTTCACGGCAAAAATTTGAAAATTTGAATGTTCCCCATCGCTCATCCGTCGCCGAACTTGAAATTGCTGACACTTATCTTGAACTGAACCTGATTGATGAAGCATATAAAATATATGAAAAAGTTACAATTTTACTTCACAAATTGAAAATGCAAGGGGAAGAAGCTAGAGCGCGAGCAAGTTTTGGGAGAGCCGCCTTGCTCAAAAATGAATTAATAAAAGCGAAAAATGAGTTGGGAAAGTCGGCGCGACTTTACTTATTAGAAAATAATTCAAACGGTGCAGCAGGAGTCAAAATAAGTGAAGCGCATCTAGAATTTTCCCGTCAGAAATATGAAAATGCATTAAAGATAGTTCTTGAAACTAACAAACTTGTTGCTAAAACTGAGAATCCGCGACAAAAATTATTGATAAAATGGCTTCAGGGCGAGATTTTACGAAATTTGAAAAAATATAAACCAGCAGAAAAACTTTTGTTAGAATCTTTCGCTGAATCTTTGAAAAACGAACAATCAAATCTCGCGCAGATTTGCCTGAACTCACTCGGCAATCTTTCCCTGAAAAAAAATAAACCGCGCATCGCCGAAGATTATTTCAAACGTGCCATTAAAATGATCGAAACCTTGCGTGCGCCGCTACCGGCAGAGGAGTTTCGGATGGCTTTTCTGGCGGACAAACTCGCACCGTTTGAAAATCTGGCAAAAATTTATCTCGCTGAAAATGATTTGGAAAAAGCATTTTTATTGACGGAAAAAGCACGGGCGCGAACGCTTTCGGAAAATCTGCACGGTAATTATTCTCACAACGACACGGGAAAAACTTCCAAACTTTCAAAAAAACTCGAAGATTTGCGCGAAGAACTGAATTGGTTTTACAGTCGTTTGAACCGCGCCGAAACAAATGAGTTTGCTGCTTTGCAAAAGGAAGCGAAACGGCGCGAAAAACAAATCGCCGAAGTGATGCGGCAGATTGAAAGCACACGAACAAAAGACGTTAAGCAACCAGCGAATCGGCGAATTCAAAACGAAAACAGTCTCGAAGATTTGCAAAAATCGCTCGGTAAACAAAGAGTTTTGATCGAGTATGTAAATTTTGACGGTGTGTTGTCGGCTTTTGTCATTAACGATCAAAAAATCGAATTCGTCGCCGGTTTAGCCGATGAAGAAGAAATTTTAACGCTTCTTGAAAGTTTACAGTTTCAGTTTGACGCATTACGCTACGGCGCAAAAAACCTCGACAAGTTTACCGGCGACTTGAAAAATCGCGCTGATTTTTATTTGCAAAAACTTTACGGCAAACTGATCGCGCCGTTTGAAAATTTGATCGGTGAGCGGAATTTGGTTGTCGTGCCGGTCGGCGCGACGCATTACGTTCCGTTTCACGCTTTGCGCGGCGGCGAAAAATATTTGGTCGAATCGCGCGAAGTCGTCTATGCGCCGAGCGCGACGGTTTGGCAGTTTTTGACGAACAAACCGCCGCGCAAAATAGAAAATGCTTTGTTGATCGGTTTTGCCGACGAGCGAATTCCGTTGGTTAACAGTGAAATCAGCGAACTGCAAGAGATTTTTCCTGCCGCGAAAACTTTTACCGGCGATGCCGCGACGTTTGCCAATTACACTCAATATGCACCTGATTTTGATATTCTGCATCTTGCCTGTCACGGGCAGTTTCGACCGGAAAATCCGCTGTTTTCAAGTCTGCATCTGGCGGACGGATTTGTCACCGTCCGCGATATTTGCTCGCAGAAATTAAATGCGGAATTAGTAACTCTGAGCGCGTGTGAGACCGGCTTGAATAAAATTTTCGCGGGCGATGAAATTTTAGGATTGGCTCGCGGCTTTCTTTCGGCGGGTGCGAGTTCACTGGTCTTGAGTTTGTGGACGGTCAATGATGAAGCGACGACCGCATTAATGAAAGATTTTTATGCTAATCTGCAACGCGGCGAAAGCGTTTCGGCATCTTTAAGATCAGCACAAATTAATTTCATAAATAACAATTCACACCCGTATTTTTGGTCGTCTTTTATGGTGATCGGAAAATAATTTTTCAGAAAGTGTCTTTTTGAGAAATTCAGGCGCACTGTGTGACGGGCAGTAATTTTTTTAATTCAGAGAGTAGTAAATGAAAAAAAATAACGTAAATAATCGGCTGAAAATTATTTTTATAATCAGCTTGATTCTCACTTTTTATACCGGAGTTTTCGATCACAAAACTTCCGCGCAAACCGGAAATTGTGTTGACTGTGTGGCGGATGAAATAATTTTTGAACTCACAAATCCGTCAAATTTACCGGCGGTTGCGGCTCAATATAATCTCGATCAAACACCGCTCGGACAAGTCGGAACGCCGCCGACTTTTCGGATGCACATCAATAACGGGCAAAATCCTCAGCAAGTCGTCAACTCGATGGCGAACGATACGCGAATCAAGAAAGCCGAGGTCAACCGTAGAGTTTCAACCGTTGAAAGAACGGATTTGCCGTGGACTATCGGACAATCTTGGTCAATCGGGCAATCGTGGTCAATCGGCGGCAGCGTGAAAGGTTACGGGCGGCAGTGGTTTGCCGATAATATCAGGCTGCACGAGGCGTTTTCGCAGGGCGGGACGCGCGGGAAAAGAATTGATAACGGTCAGCCGGTTAAAATTGCGGTTCTCGATACGGGAATTGATTTGAATCACCCGGCGTTTGCGGGCAGGCTCTTGCCCGGACACGATTTTGTGGATAACGACGATGATCCGAGCGAAGTCGGGGCGTTTCGGCAGGGCGCGTTCGGACACGGCACACACGTCGCCGGAATTATTGCGCTGACTGCGCCGGACGCGCAGATTATGCCGCTTCGCGTTCTCGATTCAAACGGCTCAGGCGAACTCTGGCGGATTAAAGACGCAATTATCTGGGCGGCAAATCACGGCGCGGATGTGATTAATATCAGCTTCGGTTATCCGCAAAACACGCCTTTGCTCAAAGATTTGCTCGATGCCTGTGACGACGGTTTGACGCTCGACGGAAAAACTTTTCCTGAAATCGGACAAAATCGCCTGATTATCGTCGCGGGCGCGGGCAACGGCGGAAATGCTTCGCCGATTTACCCGGCGGCGGAAACACTCGACGGCGAAATCGCGGTCGGGGCTTCGACGCGCTACAATCATCTGGCGGGTTTTTCAACTTTTGACCGGACGTGGGTTGATGTCGTCGCGCCGGGCGAAAGAATCGTCAGCGCGATTCCCGGCGGACGATACGGAATCTGGAGCGGAACTTCGATGGCTGCGCCGGTAACGACCGGAATCGCCGCACTTATCAAAGCTAAAAATCCGGGGTTTACGCCGGATATGGTGGTTAGACAGATCAAAGAAACAGGCGTTAAATGGGATTGTCAGCTTCCGGGCAGAAATATTCGTCTCAAAGTTCAGCAGGTTGACGCACTCTGCGCCGTGACTAATAATCTCGCCTGCGGGACAAACGCGAACGCCTGTGATCTGCCTTAAATTGCCGATCAGACAAACCCGAAATATAAATTTATGTAATCGTGCAGAAGTTTAGCCAAACATTGGATTAATGCAATTTATTTGATCCGCTGTTAAATTTAAAGTAACAAAAGGACGACTAAATTTTAGTCGTCCTTTTGCCTGAAACCGCGCCGACTTTTTTAGTGTGCGACCGGCATCATATACGAAGTATTATCACCCATCAAAATGCTGTTTGCCGTCGGCAGACCGTCGGAAACCAACACGCCGTCGCTGACTAAAACGCCGTCGGAAACCAACACGCCGTCCGAAACCAATACGCCGTCGCTGACCAGAACGCCGTCGCTGACCAGAACGCCGTCGCTGACCAACACACCGTTGTTGAGCAGAACGCCGCGACTGTAACTAACGCCGCCGGTTAAAAGCGCAGAGTTTTTAACGAGTGCGCCGCTGCTGACCGTGATCGAATTGGTCATCAGATTGCCCTGTTTATAAGCCATTTGCCATTTGGTCATTAATTCGTCGCCGTATAAGAAATCGAAGCTCGAAATCACGCCTTTGCCCCAAGTTGCGGTTTGTCCGGCGATGACGCTCGACTGTTTTGCCGGCAGCGAAGCCGTTAAAAGTGTTGCGCCCTGAGCAAGAGCGTTCGGATTGGTTTTGACAAGTTTGGCGATTCTGACCGCGCCGTCAACATTAAGTTCGCCTGCGCCCTGATCGAAGGTGCTGAAGTTTTTCAAAGGCTGTGCCGAATACATCAAGATCGCTTTGACGAGATTCGGCGTGAGCGTCGGATTGACTTGCAGCATCAGAGCCGCCGCGCCCGAAACGAGCGGAGCCGACATCGAAGTTCCCGACATATACATCATCGGTTCGCCCGTCGTGGTCGAGCCGTCGGCATTCGTGCGGATTAAGCTGTCGGCATAAAGTCCCGGATTCTGTGCAAAAATATTGCCGGTCTGAGTATAATTGTTCCAATAGCTGACACCGCCGATGATTTTGTTTCCCGGCGCGACCAGATCGGGTTTGATCAAATTGTCGTATTTTTTAACGCCGCCGATTGTTTGATAACCGCGCGTCGGACCGCGTGAACTGTAGGTGGCGATGCCGTCGTCGTTGCGTCCGTCCGTGCCGAACGAATTTGACGCGCCGACCGTAATCACGGAAGGTTCGATGCCCGGCGAACTGATCGAGCCGTAAAGTTTTTGTCCGGTCGCGCTTTTGCCCATATTTCCGGCGGAAGCGACGACGACAATGCCCGCATCAACCGCCCGCCGCGCCGCCAGACACATCGGATCGGTTTTGTAACTGTCTTTGGCAACCATTCCGACGCTCAGATTGATAACGCGGATATTAAACCCCGTTTTGTTGGTAATCGCCCAATCAATCGCCGCAATCAGATTGCTCGCCAAACCTTTGCCCGCGCCGTCCAAAACGCGCAGATTAACTAAATTAACTCCCGGCGCGATGCCGCGATAACCGCCGTTGAAAATATCTTTCGCCGAGATCAGCGAAGCGACGTGCGTCCCGTGTCCGTATTCGTCGTTGATCGTCTGCGCCCACGGAAGCACGTCGAGTGTGCCGCTCGGATATTGATTGAGAAAATCTCTTTGATAAACGACCGGCGATTTGTATGTGTCGCCGCTGATGCGCGAAATCATCGAATCCTGCCACGCGTGCATTCCGCTGTCAATGACCGCGACACCGATGCCGCGACCGTCAACCGAGGTCGTCGTTCCCATCAAACCGCGCACCAGATTTGCGCCGGTCGTCGTTTCGATGTGACCGTAAGATTCGACATCGCGGTCGGGGCTGATGTATTCAATCGAAGGGTCTTGCGATAATCTTTCAATTTCCGACAGAGGCATTTCCGCCGCCATCAAACCGAGTTGTTTGAATTGCCTGTTAAGACGACCGCGCAGGTTTTTGAGTTTGGTTTTAAAATCGGTCGCGCCGGTCATATTTGCCGCGCCGTCCGATTTGTATTGGATAATAACTTTTCTGGTTTGTTCGGTTGCCGCCGTCGCGCTGAATCTGCGGGCGGAAACATCTGCCATCAAATCGTCGGCAATCTTCGAGCGCGTTTGCGTTTCGTCACCGCCTTTTAAGATATTTGCCTGCGGCGCATTATCCTGAAACGATTTGAATTGAGCCTGAACCGCAATGTTCAACCCTGAAACAGAGATCGAGGTCAGCAGGAGAGATGCGAACCATCGGTTAAATTTTTGTCTTCCAAGTGTTTTCATAATTTTGGGGTAGAGAAACCTTTTATATAAAATCGCCGGTTTCCCGCTTGCCCGTTTACAATTGGTGTGCCAGACAGTTTTTTTATCTGAAAGCGCGATGTTTATTGAGTTACAAGCAATCAGATACTCTTATCGGCAGCGGTCAGTTTGATTGAATAATGATTTATAATTCAATCAATCTGACCAAACAGGAAAATTTTTGAAAGTTCGGAAGCGGGATTAAACCGGAAAATTTTCATCGTTTTCATTCGGGCTTTAATTTTGTTAATTTGAATATCAATGAAACTTTCCGTCATCATTCCGGCTTTTAATGAAGAATTGACCGTCCAAAAAACGCTCGATGCGCTGTCGCGGCTCGTTAATGTTGACGAAATCATTATCGTGGACGGCGGCAGCACCGACCGGACGATTGAAATTATCGAAAGTTTTCCGCAAAAGAAACCGCTCAAACTTATTAAATTAGGCGAAAACAATCGCGGAAAACAGTTTCACGAAGGCACGAAACACGCCGGCGGAGAAATTTTCTGGTTTCTCCGCGCCGATACGCGACCGATTCAGGGTTCGGGCAGACAAATCAAATCGTTTATGCGTTTTGAAGAAATTGTCGGCGGCAATTTCGAGGTCATTTTCGCAGGCGGTTCGCTGTGGGCGCGAACCTTTACGAAACTTTATCCGGTTCTGCGAAACGCCCGGTTAATCTACGGCGATTCGGCGATTTTTACGCGCCGAACGGTTTATGAAAGCGTTGGCGGATTCCGCAGTCTGCCGCTTTTTGAAGATTTGGATTTGGTTAAACGGGTGCAGAAAAAAGGTCGTTTCATTCACATTAATTTGCCGGTGACGATTTCTTCGACGAGGTTTGAAAATCAGCCGTTTGCGCTCGCTTTTGCCAAATGGTCATTTTTTCAGGGCTTATACTGGCTCGGTTTTTCGCCGAAAATGCTGGCGAAAATCTATCTGCCGCCAAGCGCGGAAACCGAACGCAAACGGCTCGGAAAATAATTTTTCACCATTCTTTTCAAATTGTCCGCAAATTTCAAAACCCGTGCTTTTCTGCTTTTAATTTTTCGTGATAACATTTGGTTTTCATATCTATAAGCAATTCTAAAGATAAAAATTTAATTTATGGACAAGTTTTTGATTCGCGGCGGCAAACGGCTGTCGGGAAAAATAGAGATCGGCGGCGCGAAAAATTCAGCTCTGCCGTGTTTGGCGGCAACACTTTTATCGGCGGAAACCGTTATTTTGCATAATGTTCCGTATGTTAAAGATTTAATCACGCAGCGTCGTCTGCTCGAAGATTTGGGCGCGACGGTTCTCACGCCCGAATTGCGAACGCATAAAATCACGGCGAAAAATATCGAAACATTTGAAGCCCCGTATGAACTCGTCAAAACGATGCGGGCGAGCGTTTTGGCTCTCGGACCGCTGCTCGCGCGATTCGGTCAGGCGAAAGTTTCGCTTCCGGGCGGCTGCGCCATCGGCACACGCCCGATTGATCTGCATTTGAAGGCATTTGAACAACTCGGCGCGGTCGTGTCGCTCGAATCCGGCGATGTCGTCGCCCGTGCGCCGAACGGCAGATTAGTCGGCGCGGAGATTGATTTTGAAAAAGTAACCGTCACCGGCACGGAAAACGTGATGATGGCGGCAAGTCTGGCGAGCGGCAAAACCGTCATCAAAAACGCCGCGTGTGAACCCGAAATCGAAGATTTAGCCGAACTTTTAAATAAAATGGGCGCGAAAATCTCCGGCGCGGGAACGCCCGTGATGGAAATCGAAGGCGTGGAAAAACTGCACGGCGCGGAACACACGATTATTCCCGACCGCATCGAAACCGGCACATTCATTATCGCGGCGGCGATCACCGGAGGCTGTCTCGAAATTTCCAAATGTCAGCCGAAACATCTGTCGGCGGTCATCAAAACGCTGCGCGAAGTCGGCGTTTCCATCGAACAAAAAGACGAAACGACTTTGATAGTCAAACTCGGCGACCGACCGCTGGCTGCCAGAGACATTACGACCGAACCGCATCCGCTGTTTCCGACCGATATGCAGGCGCAGTATATGGCTCTGATGACGCAGGCGGAAGGCGTTTCGACGGTTAAGGAAACGATTTTCGAGAATCGTTTTATGCACGCTTCCGAACTCGTCCGAATGGGCGCGAAAATCGAAATTTCGGGCAACACGGCGCACGTTCACGGCAAAACCGCGCTCAACGGCGCAAAAATCATCGCGTCCGACCTTCGCGCCTCGGCTTCGCTCGTGTTGGCGGCGTTGTGCGCGAACGGCGAAACGACCATTGACCGCGTTTATCACATTGATCGCGGCTATGAAAACATCGTCCGTAAACTCAACTCGGTCGGCGCGGACATCGAACGGATTTCGGAAAATATGACGGCGAAAACAGTCTAAGCAACTATGTCTGATTAAAATTTTATTCGGAAGATATTTAATTTATCGCAAACGGGTTTCGTCTTTGGCGAAACTACTCAACTGTGATTTAATTATTTTTTCCGAAAATGTATGAGTCAGAAAGATTGTATTTTTTGCAGAATCGCAGCGGGGGAAATTCCTTCGGCGAAGGTCTATGAAGACGACGTTTGTCTGGCTTTCAACGATTTAAATCCGCAATCGCCGACGCATATTCTCGTCATTCCGCGCGAACATCTCGATTCGCTCGATCAAGCCGTCGAACCGCAGCGCGGGATGCTCGGACACCTGCTTTTGACGGCAGCGGAAATTGCGCGTTCACAGGGATTTGCCGAAAACGGTTATCGAATAGTTATCAACACTAACAGCGACGGCGGTCAGACGGTTTTTCATCTGCACGTTCATCTGCTTGCCGGTCGTCCGTTTATCTTTCCTCCGGGTTAGATTCGCTCTCGTATTTAAGATTCTTAAAACCCCCGAAGAAAAAATTATTATTTTTGATGGAAAGATATATGAAAAAATTCATTCTTATAGCAATTTGCAGTGCGTTGCCGATTATTTCGGCTGGTTGTTCCGGTGATGCGAATAACAGTCAAAATCAGTCTGATGTAAAAAACGAAACCAATCAGGTCAACAGCAACAAGGTTGCGGCGGCAAACTCCGTTAATGCGGCGAACAACACCAACGCGGCGAACGCGAAAGCGCAGTCAACGCCTCTGCCGGAATTTAAAACCGCCGAGGAAGCGATTGCCGAAGGTGTCAAACTGCTCGACCTCAACGATAACGAAAAAGCTATCGAATCTTTTAAGCAGGCAGTCAAACTGAATCCCGATTCGGGCGAAGCGTATTTCCGGCTCGGCATCGCTTACGCGCAGGTTGAAAAGAGCGAAAAAGAAAAAAACCTGATGAAGGTTGACACCGCGCCGACACCGAAACCGGGACGTTCCAAACAAAGTAAAAACGCCAAATATGTGCCGCCGCCGCCGACCACCAATTCCGAAAAAGCCTTCGCCGAATCGGTTAAAGCATACAAGAAATTTCTCATCAAAAATCCGAAAGACGATGCCGCGTATTTCAATCTCGGACGGGCATATAACAAGCTCAATAATGATCCTGAAGCTCAGAAAGCCCTGCTTCAAGCCGTTAAACTAAAACCCGGAGACTCCGATTATCAAACCGAACTCGGCGCGATTTACGTCAAACTAGCCAAATATG
Source organism: Pyrinomonadaceae bacterium (assembly GCA_965247235.1). Lineage (GTDB taxonomy): Bacteria > Acidobacteriota > Blastocatellia > Pyrinomonadales > Pyrinomonadaceae. The sequence goes on along the minus strand of OZ252004.1, from coordinate 1,934,957 downwards.
ACGAAGCCGTTCGTGCGCTCAAAAAAGCACTCGAAATAGATTCGTCAAATCTGCAAGCCGACGAACTGCTCGACAAAGCGCAATCAGGCAAAAAACGCGTTGATTTCGGCGCAGACAAACTCGCCGAGCAGAACGCCGGGAAAAAATAAACGGATTCATTAACTTAACAGAAATAAATTTGATTGAAATTTAGTGCTGACGGAGCGCAGGCAGCCTGCCTGCGTATCGGGTTTTCAATTTGTCGGACACGCAGGCAGGCTGCCCGCACTCCGTTCGGTCAAATTTATTTTGGTTGCGATGTTCAACTATGAGAAACTTTTTATCGAGTTAAAAGATAAGTTATTATCAAAAGATGAGTCTAAACTACACACTACTTTCTTCACCTGTATCAACTTGATATAAATCAGAATAAATTGATAATAAAACGTAGAAGGAAATTTTTATTGTTACCCGTCTATGAAAATCGAACTCGAATCTCAAACCGTTTCTGAAAATCTGTCGCTCGAAAGAAAGATCAGGATGCACGAAGCGCGTGAAGCGATTATTGATCGGCTGGCGCGTGATCTGCCGACGAACATTGATCTCGAAAGATTTTTGAACGTCGTCGTTTCGGAAATCGGGCGAATGCTGCAAGCCGACCGCTGCGATTTGCTGCAACTGACTTCGGAAAGCGAACTTCGTATTAACCACGAATGGCGCAAAGACGAAACAATTCCGTCGAGCCTCGGAACGCAGATTCCGATTGACACCGACAAACTCGCCGAACGCTTCGACATCACCAAACCGCTCGCCATTAATGACGTTTCGCAAAACGATAACGCGACGCTCAAGTTTTTTGCGAAAGCCTTAGAAACCAAATCGCTGCTCATCGTGCCGATCAGGTTGAAGCAAAAAGTCGTCGGTCTGCTCGGTCTGCACGACACACACGCGCCGCGCGAATGGCTCGAAGAGGAAATTCAGTTTCTCGAATCAATCGCCCGACAACTCGCCGTCGGCTATCAATACACGAGCCTTTACGTCGCGCAGGAACAGGAAACGAGCCGCACCAACGCGCTGCTCGAAATCGCCAACACGCTCAACTCGCATTCGGATTTCAAGGAAGTTTCCGAAAGAGTTTTGGAACGCGCCGTCCAACTCGTCGGCGCGGATTACGGCGCACTCGGCGTGTTGGACGAGACGGGCAAAAAAATCTCGCTCGCCTCATTTAAATCCGCCGAAGGACGCGAACCGAACGCCGTGTTGCAGATGATCGAAAAACACGGGCAATCGCTCGACCTTGCGCCGTTTCCCGCGCTCGGCGACATCCTGCGCGAAGACAAAACCTTCAAACTCCACGACCGCGATCTGCCGTTCGGAATCAAGCTGATCTTCAATTCGCAGCTCGACGGCAAAGCCGCGCTCGTTTCGCCGGTGCGCGTCGCCGGACAAGCGTTCGGTCTGCTCGGTTTCGTCTGGGGCGAAGAACGGGAAACGATGTTTGAAGATCACGAAGTCGCGCTCGTCGAAGGCATTTCCGATCAAATCGGCACGGCTTTGGAGCGCGATCAATTGAGCGCGGAAATTATGCGCCTGAAATCGCAACTGCACCAAAAACACAGCGAAATTATCGGTCAGGCGGCTTCGATTCGCCGCGCCATCGAACTCGCTTTTAACGTCGCCGACACGAACACGACCGTTTTAATCAACGGCGAAAGCGGCACGGGCAAAGAACTTCTCGCCAACCTTATTCATTACAATTCGGGACGCGAAAACAAGCCGTATATCAAAATAAACTGCGGCGCGATTCCCGAAAGTTTAATTGAATCGGAACTGTTCGGACACGAAAAAGGCGCGTTTACCGATGCCAGAAATCAGCGTAAAGGTCGTTTTGAAGAAGCGAGCGGCGGGACGCTTTTTCTCGACGAAATCGGCGAAATGCCGCTTTCGGCACAAGTCAAACTTTTAAGAGTTTTGCAGGACGGCGAACTGACCAGAATCGGCGGCGGCGAAGTCGTCAAAACCGAAGTGCGCGTCGTCGCCGCGACCAACATTGACCTCGAAAAAGCCATCGAAGAAGGCAGATTTCGCAAGGATTTATTTTATCGCCTGTCGGTTTTCCCGATCACTCTGCCGCCGCTGCGCGAACGCATCGAAGACATTCACCTGCTCGTTTTTCACTTTCTCGAACGCTACAAGGAAAAAACCGGGCGTTTCGTGTCGGGAATTTCCAAAGACGCGCTGCGGGCTTTGGTCAATTACGAATGGCTCGGCAACGTCCGCGAACTCGAAAACGCCATCGAACGCGCCGTTATTATTGCGTCGGGCAGACAAATCGAATCGGGCGACCTGCCCGAAGCAATCAGCCGCAAAGCCTTTGAATTCGACGCGCAGGCAAGACAGGAACGCGCCCACGCCGCCAGCGAGGGACGCGCCGTCAACCTCGAAATCGAATTTCCCGCCTCACTCGACGAAATCGAAAAACAGGCAATCGAACTCGCGCTCGACTACACCTCCGGCGACAAATCACGCGCTTCACGTCTGCTAAACATCGGACGCAAAACGCTTTATAGGAAACTCGAACGATATGAAAATATTGAGAAATAATCATTTTGCCTGATTTCAGTTTTCTGACTTTTAATTGAAGAGTTTGTTTTAGATTTCCTAATTTTAATTTTTAATTTTGAAAGACATTATCATCGGCACGGCAGGACATATTGACCACGGCAAAACCGCGCTCGTCAAGGCTTTGACGGGCGTTGATGCGGATCGTTTTCCCGAAGAAAAGCGGCGCGGGATTACGATTGACATCGGGTTTGCCGAACTCGATTTGGGCGCAACGAAAATCGGTTTTGTGGACGTGCCGGGACACGAGAAATTTGTCAAAAATATGCTGGCGGGCGCAAGCGGAATTGATCTGGTCGCGCTCGTCATCGCGGCGGACGCGGGCGTGATGCCGCAGACGCGCGAGCATTTCGAGATTTGCCGTTTGCTTGAAATTAAGACGGGTTTGATCGTGCTGACGAAGACGGATTTGGTTGACGCGGAATTACTCGAATTGGTAAATTTGGAAGTCGCCGAACTGGTCGAAAACTCATTCCTGCAAAACGCGCCGGTCGTCGCCGTTTCCGCCAAAACCGGCGAAGGAATTGACGAATTAAAACAGACGCTCAAAAATCTTGTGCTGCAAATTCCCGAACGAAAAAACGAGAGCGTCGCGCGTCTGCCGATTGACCGCAGTTTCAGCGTCAAAGGTTTCGGCGCGGTCGTCACGGGAACTTTGATTTCGGGCGAAATTGCGGAAACAAACGAGATGGAAGTTTTGCCGCGAGGCAGAAAGGTGCGCGTTCGCGGCGTTCAGACGCACGGCAAAGCGGTCAAATCGGCTCACGCCGGACAGCGCACGGCGGTTAATCTCGGCGGCATTGACCACGCCGAAATCGAGCGCGGAATGGTTTTAGCCGAAAGCGGCATTTTGCGCCCGACACAGATTTTCGATGCGGAAATCGAAGTTTTGGCAGCGGCGAAAAAATCTCTCAAATCGCGTCAGCGTGTGCGCGTTCATCTCGGCACAATCGAGGCGTTGGCGCGTGTGCAGATTTTGAACGAACAAAATGAAATCAAGCAGGGCGAGAAAAGTTTCGCGCAGATAAGGCTCGAAATTCCGGTCGTTTGTCTGCCGAATGAAAGATTTATTCTGCGCCAATATTCGCCGCAGATGACGATTGCGGGCGGTCGCGTTTTGGACAATTCCGCGCCGAAACATCGCCGCAAAGATGCCGCAAATGTGCAGAAATATTTGCAAAATTTGACCGAAGCCGATAAACCGAAACAAGTTAAAATTTATCTCGAAACGGCGCACGAACACGGTTTGACATTCAAAGATTTGCAGGCGCGAACAGGTTGGAAAAGCGAAATTTTGCAGCGTGTGATTGCCGAAAATACTGAGAAAAAAGCGATTATCGAAGCCGAAAATTATTTTGTTGCGCGAACGCCGTTTGAAAATTTGAAGACGAAAACGCTCGCGGAAATTGAAAGTTTTCACGGAAAAGAACCGCTTGCCAAAGGAATTTTGCGCGAAACTCTGCGCGAGAAAATATTTGCGCGTTTGCCGCTTGAAATTTTCAAAACGGTTTTGGCGCATCTCGAAGCGGACCAAAAAATCGCCGCCGAAAAAGATTTCGTTCGCGCCGCCGCGCATAATCTCGAACTCTCAAATGACGAGCAACTTTTACGCGAACGGCTTTCAACAATTTATCGCGCCGCGAAACTCGAAGTTCCTAAACTCGAAGACGCTTTGCTCGAATCAATCAAAAACACGAAATCGGACAAAAATCACGCGCGAAAAATCTTTCAACTTTTGCTGAATTCGGGCGAAATCATCAAAATCAGCGACGAATTTTATTTTGCGAAAACCGAAATTGACCGACTTGTTGCAAAACTCAAAAAATTCGCCGAAAATTCAACAGACAAGTTAATTGATGTTGCCGAATTCAAAGACATCGCCGGAATCTCGCGCAAATATGCGATTCCGATTTTGGAATATTTCGACCGCGAAAAAATCACCCGACGTGCAGGCGATAAACGGTTGATTTTATAATCGGAGCGCGAACATCCGTGTCCGCGTTTGAAAAAAATAAGACTCGCGGACACGGATGTCCGCGCTCCGCGTATGAGAAAATTTTTAACGGCAAGATGGCAGGATTTGATAATGGCAAATTATGAGGTTCCGCCTGAAATTCTCGAAAAGCGTCTGCCGCGTGGCGTTTCGCTTGATTTTTATCAAGGGAAATGTTTCGTCAGTCTGGTCGCGTTTATGTTTCTCGACACGCGCGTTTTGAAAATTCCCGTGCCGTTTCACGTTAATTTTGAAGAGGTCAATCTGCGGTTTTATGTAGTGCGCGAAACGCCGGAAGAAACAAAACGAGGCGTGGTTTTCGTTAAGGAAATCGTGCCGCGTTTTGCCATCGCTTTTGTCGCGCGGACGTTTTACGGCGAACCTTACGAAGCGTGGAAAATGAACCATTCAAAAGCGGGAAATTCACTGAGTTATAAATGGCAAAAAAATGATTTTCAGCACGATGTAAAAATCGACATCGGCGCAAACATCGGTGTTCCGGCGGCGAATTCGGAAGGCGAATTTATCATTGAACATTATTGGGGCTACACGAAACGCGGCGGCAACCGCACCGACGAATACCGCGTCGAGCATCCGAAATGGGAACTTTTCGAGGTTGAAAATTACGAGATCAACGCCGATTTCGGTAAACTTTACGGCGCGGAATTTGCCTTTTTGAACGACCGAAAACCGCACTCGATTTTTATGGCGAAAGGCTCGGAAGTCGCAGTTTACAAGGGCGCAAAATTAAAAATAGAAAGCTGAATCCGCCGAAAAAAAATCAGCCGGATCCAGCTTTCTCAATTTAGAACGCGGTTAAATTACTGAGGATAAAACCGGCTTAAAGTTCTTTTCGCAAAATCAATTCCGCCGACACCGAAGGCGATTGCCGCCGCGACCGCCAACGCGCCGAGCGACAGACCGAACGCCAGATTGACAATATCGTCCGCCAATCCCATTCGTCGCAGAGCCATTGCGCCGGTGAAAATGATTATTGCTATACGCGTGACCGTGGCGAGCGTTTCCGCATTCGTCACGCCGCTTTCACGCACCAGATTTGCCGCCAGATTTGCCAGAAACAATCCGACTCCCAAAATAATAACGCCGGTCAAAAGTTGTCCGCCGAAGACCGTCAGTTCCTGAATGAGCTGCGAAAGCTGCGCGAAACCGAGCAGATTTGCCGCGCTGGTGACGGCGAAAAGCATAATCGCAAGCAGCGTCAGATGCCCGACAAAAGCCGAAGCCGTGACACCGCCGGCGGTGGGAACTTGGCTTAAACCCAATCTTGCGGGAACGGAATTGAAACCGACGCTCGTTAACAGATTTTCCACCAATCCGGCAACGACGCGACCGACCATATAAGCAATGATTAAAATAATTGCCGCGCCGAAAATATTCGGAATCGCATTGGTAATGCCGTTGATGACATTGTTGATCGGCACGGAAATCGCCGATATATTCAAAGCCGTCAAAGCCGCGCTCAACACGCCGAGCAGCACGAGCGCGTAAACGACCGTGCCGATGATACCGGAGATTTCGTAGCTGCCCGCTTCATTTTTCAATCCGGCTCTGTCAGCAATTTTATTAATTCCGACCGCGCTCAAAAGACTGGTGACAATCTGGCGTAAAATCCGCGCGATCAGCGAACCGATCACAAAAATCAGGACGGCGGCGAGAACATTCGGCAAAAATCCCAGAATGCTGTTCATCATATTCTGAACAGGTTCGAGAATGCCCATCAAACCCAAAACGCCGAGAATACCGGGAATAAAGCACAGAAAAACTATCCAGTAAACGACATCGGAAAGCGTTTTGACGACGGTTGGTCCGGCTGTTGCGTCTTCCGGCGTGCTGAGTTTTTGGTCAACTTTCAGAGCCTGCAAACCGCGTCTGGTGACGGCACGCAAAATGCTCGCAATAATCCAAGCCACCAGCAAAAGCAGCAGCGCATATAAAACTTTCGGCAGATATAATCCGACCGAATCACGAAAACTCACAAATAATTCCTGCATTTAGAAATTCCTCCAAAGAATATGTTTAATTTAAAATAGGTGAACTGTTTTGGGGCAATTTCGGGGGTAGAAGCGCGACAAAATCAGGGGCTGACGCGATTTTTGAAATAGCCGCAAGTATAACACGGTTCTGATTTTTAGCAATCGGGACTAATTGTATAATTTAACGGTTTTGTTAAACTGAAATCGTGGTCAATAAAATCTACGGAATTGTCGCAATTACCAAAAATTTCGCTATCGGCAAAGACGGCAAACTGCCGTGGCACTACGCGGCGGATTTGAAGTTTTTCAGGGAAACGACTCTCAATCACGCCGTCGTGATGGGTTTTCCGACGTGGGAATCAATCGGCAAACCTTTGCCGAAGCGTTTGAATATCGTGCTTTCGCGCTCGAAATCACTTGAAAATCAGCCGAACGTAATCGTTTTGCGAAACAAAGCGGAAGTCGTCGCGTTGAAAAATTATCTGAACTGCGATTTATTTATCATCGGCGGCGCGAAAACCTACGAAAATTTCGCCGACGCGATTGACGAATGGATTGTCACGGAAATTCCCGAAACGGTTGAAGATGCCGATGTTTTTATGCCGAATGATTTTTTGGATGAATTTGATTTAACGGAAGAAATCGGAATCGAGAAATTGCAAATTAAAAAATATCAAAGAAAAAGTTTGTAAAAAGTGAGAAAAAATTAGTTTTAGCGATTTGATACGGAACAGTTGACAAGTGATAGTTTTGGTTGTTAATTGTTCAAATCATAATTTCGATTGTTTTTGATAAAATTTGAAAATGAATTTCAACTTTCTGAAAACATCCGATTTTTCACGCGCTGAACTCGAAGAAATAATCGAAACGGCGATTAGAATCAAAAACGGTGACGATGCGGCGAAGTATTTGAGCGGCAAATCGGTTGCGCTCGTGTTTTTTAATCCCAGTTTGCGGACACGCGCTTCGATGCAGGTCGGGATTTACGAACTCGGCGGCAATGCAGTTATTTTAGAACCCGGCGGAACTTCGTGGACGCTCGAACATCAGGAAGGCGCGGTGATGGACGGGAATAAAACCGAACATTTGAAGGAATTTGTCCGTGTTTTGGAACGATACTCGGCGGCAATCGGTGTGCGGACTTTTGCGGAACTCAAAGACTGGAATCTCGAACGAACCGATCCTATTTTGGCGGCGTTCGGGCGTTATGCGACGAAACCGATTATCAATCTCGAATCGGCGATGCACCATCCGTGTCAGGCTCTGGCGGATATGCTGACGATTCGTGAAAGGTTCGGCGCACGGCAGAAAAAAGTTCTGCTCTCGTGGGCGTTTCACCCGAAACCTTTGCCGATGGCTGTGCCGAATTCGTTTGCGCTCGCCGCCGCGCAGTTCGGTCACGATCTGCGAATCGCGCATCCGAAAGGTTACGAACTCGACGATCAATTGATGGCGGAAATCGAAAATCAGGCGAAGGAAAACGGCGGCAGTCTGGAAATCGTTAATGATGTCAACGAAGCATTTGAAAACGTCGAAGTCGTTTACGCGAAGAGTTGGGGAAGCAAAAAGTTTTACGGCGCGACTGAAAAAGACATCGAATTTCGCGCCGATTTGCGAAAAGACTGGATCGTTGACGAAGCGAAAATGGCGAAAACCAACGACGCGATTTTTATGCACTGTCTGCCCGTTCGCCGCAACGTGATCGTGACTGATGCGGTAATTGATTCGGCGAATTCGGTCGTCGTGGACGAAGCCGAAAATCGTCTGCACGTTCAAAAAGCGTTGATGTCTTTAATCGTGAAATCGTGATTGGACTAAATCTCCGGGAAATTAAGGAACTGACTATAAATTATGCGCTATAAACTATTTAGGAATTATCTTTTCCTAAATAGTTTATAGCGCATAATTTATAGTTTATAGTTGTTGTTTTACAGGGAAATATTTTTGAAGAAATTGCAGGTTAAATTAAAACGATTCACGATTCAAGAAATATTATGAATACTCAAAAACTCGATTTGCTGCGTGAATCTTTGCCTTATATTCAAAAATTCAAGGGCAAAACTTTTGTCGTCAAATTTTCCGGCAAAGTGACCGAAGACAAAGAAAATCTGGCATCTTTAGCCGAAGAACTCGCGCTGCTGCATCAAGTCGGCATTAAAATCTGCGTCATCCACGGCGGCGGTAAACAGCTTTCGGAGTTGGCGAAAAAACTCGGTGTCGCGCAAACCGTGATTGACGGGCGGCGCGTGACTGATGACGACACTCTGGAACTGGCGAAGATGATTTTCGCGGGCAAAATCAACACCGAAATTCTCGCCGCGCTGCGTCGTCGCGGAACTTCGGCGGTCGGGCTTTCCGGCATTGACGGCAATATCGTCCGCGCCGAAAAACGTCCGCCGAAGGAAATTTTGAACCGGCAGACCGGAAAAAATGAAACGATTGATTTCGGCAATGTCGGCGATGTGCTGAATATCAACGCCGATCTGCTCAGTTTGCTGCTCGACAGCGATTATCTGCCGGTCGTTTCCTCGCTCGGCGCGGACGATGACGGGCAGATTTTCAACATCAACGCCGACACGATTGCAGCGGAAATCGCCGCGCAGCTTAAAGCCGAAAAACTGATTTTGTTGTCTGATGTCAACGGTATTTACACGGACGCGAATGACGAAACGACCAAACTTTCACGGCTGACCGTCGCCGAAGCCGAAGCGATGATCGAATCGGGCAGAGCGACCGGCGGAATGATTCCGAAGCTGCAAAACCTGATTTCCATTGTCAACGGCGGCGTAAAATCCGCGCACGTCATCGGCGGCAGCGTCCGCAACGCCTTATTATCGGAAGTTTTCACCGACCAAGGCACGGGAACGATGATTGTCGGGCGGGAATAGAAGTTTACAGGTAGTTGCAGGTAGTTGCAGGTAGTTGGCAGAGTTGTTGAAAAGTTAGATAAAAACGTCAGAACCGTTTGCGGTAACGGGCGGGTTGATGATGATAATTTAGACTTTAAGAGCAATCTGCAATCGTTGATTTCCACTAATAATTTCATCTTTGAACATAACGGCAAACATCTCTGATATAATATGCGGCATCGTGATTCTCCGATGAAAATGTTTCTCAAAAATACGGGTTTGACTGTGCTGTGTTTGACGGTTTTTTTAGTGTTCGGAAACGCGCAAAAAAAAGCTGATGTGCAGGTTTTGTCTGCGCCGCCGACGGTTGATTCGGCGAGCAAGGCTTGTAAAAATCTGTCTCTGGGGAAAATTATCAGCAATCCTAAGCCCGATTATCCTCCGGAGGCGCGAAATAATTCAATCGGCGGAACGGTTGAAGTTGATGTCAAGGTTGATGAAAAGGGCAACGTCACCGAAATCGAAAAAGTTTCGGGCAACGTGGTTTTGCAGGGCGCGGCGGTCAAATCGGCTTTGCAGGCAAAGTTTTCGCCGACCGTCTGCGACAATTCAGCCGTGCCGATCTCCGGCGTGATTACTTATAATTTTACTCCTTATTTTTACACCAACAGCTATTTTACGCCCGCCAAAATCGAAGATTTCACCGACATTACAAAAGATTCGCCGTATTATGAAACGCTGATTGATCTGCTCGAAAACGATAAGACGGCGTTCGGTTACGCCGACAAAAAATTTCACCCCGAAGTGCCTTTGACGCGCGGCGATTTCGCGCATTTTCTGCGTTTGACGCTCGATATGCTGTCGGAACGCGCTAAACAAACCGGCAAACTGCCGCGTGAAATCAACCTGTTTGCGCCGCACAATCCGCAGGCGATTGCGTCTGCCGACAAAATTATTGACCTCAACGCCAAACAGCCGTTCGCCGAATCGGTCAAAACTCTGTTACTCAAATACGATATTGCGATGCGCGATGAACAGGGCAAATTTCAGGGTTATGAACCGCTCGCGCAGAATGAAATGATGGATTTATGGTCGGCAATTTTCGGCGCGGATGCGATTTCGGTTAATTTTGAAAAATCTGCCAACGCCGAACGCCTGATGACGCGCGGCGAATTTGCGCTCTTTTTGCAGGAAAGTCTGCGCGTGCTGACCTACAAAGTTTTGCCTTAGACGAATTTCTAGTATTATTTGAAATTATGAAAACACTTTACCCGGAAATCGAACCGTTTGAATCGGGAATGATTAAAGTTTCCGACATTCACGAAATTTACTATGAACGCTGCGGCAAGGCGGACGGCATTCCGGTCGTTTTTTTGCACGGCGGTCCGGGCGGCGGTCTGATTCCGATGTATCGGAGATTTTTCGATCCGGCGAAATATCAGGTGATTTTGTTTGACCAGCGCGGTTCGGGCAAATCAACGCCGCACGCCGAACTGCGTGAAAATACGACTTGGGATTTGATTCACGATATTGAACGCCTGCGCGAAAAATTCGGCATCGAAAAATGGCACGTTTTCGGCGGTTCGTGGGGCAGCACACTCGCGCTTGCCTACGGCGTGACGCATCCCGAACGCTGTCTGGGATTGATTTTGCGCGGCATTTTCTTAACGCGCCGCAAAGAGCTTTTGTGGTTTTATCAATACGGCGCGTCGGAGATTTTTCCCGATTTCTGGGAACGCTACCGCGACGAAATTCCGTTCGAGGAGCGCGGCGATTTTATGACGGCGTATTATAAACGCCTGACGAGTGCCGACGAAAACGTGCAGCTTTCGGCGGCGCGGGCGTGGAGCGTCTGGGAAGGTTCGACCTCGAAACTTTTCCCCGACGAAGATTTGATGAACCATTGGGAAGGCGCACACGAAGCTCTCAGCTTGGCGCGAATCGAATGTCATTATTTTATGAACAATTCGTTTTTCCCGACCGAAAATTATTTGATCGAAAACATCGAAAAAATCCGCCACATTCCGACCGTCATCGTGCAGGGACGCTACGATGTCGTCTGCCCGCTGACGAGCGCGTGGGCATTGCACCGCGCCTTTCCCGAAGCCGAATTCATCGTCGTCGCCGATGCCGGACATTCCGTCAGCGAAAAAGGAATCACTTCTGCATTGGTCGAAGCGATGGATAAATTTGCGGAAAAATAAAGCGATTGGACTTTGAACGCGCTTTTGTTGGAAACCTTTAATAAAAGCGTTATAGTTAGTCAATTGACGTGCAGACTTTTTCGATTCGGTAAACGTCAAAAGTTGTAGGTTAAAATTATGAACTTTGGAACAACGGAAATTATTTTAATCGTCGTCGCCATATTTTTATTGTTCGGCGCGAGTCGTTTGCCGCAGCTTGCGAGATCAATCGGGCAGAGCAAAAAGGCTTTTAAGGAAGGAATGGACGATGCGGAACGCGACGGGCAAATTGCCGAAAACAAACGTCAGCAGATTCCTGTAAACTCTGCCGCGCCGCAGGTTAATCAGATGACCGACGAAGAGATAATGGCGGAAATGCGCCGCCGCGCCGAAAGCAGACAATCGTAAAATCTGAAATTTGTGAAAAAAAAATAACGCGCAGAAATCGCGTTTGGAGAGAGATAAAATTATGTTTCAATCATTTTTGTTTTTTTTGCCGGAAAGTCCGATGCTGATTTTATTCGTCGTCGGAGTCGCGTTTTTGTTGTTCGGTTCAGCCAAATTGCCGCAGCTCGCCAAATCAATCGGGCAGAGCAAAAAGGCTTTTAACGAGGGATTGCGCGAAGCCGAAGAAGAGGAGAAAGCCGCCGCTTTGAAAAGCACCCAAACCCCGATGAGCCTCAACGCTCCGGCGGTTAATTCCGTGACCGACGAAGAATTGATGGCGGAACTTCGCCGCCGCGCAGAAACGAAACAAGTTTAGTTTTCACGTTCAGAGTCACGCCTTCAGGCGGCTTACTGTTAGCAAAATAGCCGCCTGAAGGCGTGACTCTGAACTAAACCTCTCCGCTGAACAGAGTATTTTTGACCGAAAATCGAAATGTCAGTTCGCCGTCGTCTGCGTCAATCAGTTCGGCGAGTTTCATTTTAATCTTTTCCTGTTCGTCTTCTTCGAGAAAATCCAACCATTCGGGCAGTAGATAATTGGCGGCGACCGGCGAATTGATAAACTCTGCGCCGTCTTTGAAATCGAATTTTTCGGTTTCGGTCGAATGTTTGATTCTTTTAACGCCAAGATTTTCGAGCATCTTTTCCACCTCGTCAACCACCGGAAGTTCGGCGATCAGACGCTCGACATTTTCGCCTTTGTCCGCCAGATCGGTTTCAATCAGAGCTTCCCAGAGAAACGAAAAAGTTTCGCCGTAGCTGCCTTTGGTCGGCAGAAAAAATGCGATTTTCTTCTTTGATGCCTCAACTATTTCCGAAACGAAATCTTCGGTTTCATAAGCCTTGACGAAACTGCCGTCGCCGATTACCAGATCATATCTATCACCCGAAAAATTTATCCCGAAACGCACTTCGGCTCTGATTGCATCGGCTTTTGCCTGCGCGATATTGCGTAAATCTTCGTTTTCGCAAATCGCGTAAATTTCCGCGTTCTCGTCAAATTTTTCCGTCAGCGCAAGCGCGTGACCGCCTGCGCCCGCATTCATATAAAGCACTTTTTCCGCGCCTTTTTCGAGTTTATACTGCTGATCGAAATAATCTGTAAAACGCTCGGTCCATTCTTTTTCAATTAACAACTCGCGTAAAAATGCGAGTTCCTTCGATGATTTATCCATACATTTATTTTAACTTTTGACGGTCATAATCGCACGTTCAGCCGATTAAAAATCAACGAAAATGTGCTAATCTTACTTCGCTAAAGAATAAAAAATTTAACCGCAGAGACGCAGAGACGCGAAGTTTTTTTTGTCATCGGTTTCAGAGTTTGAAAACTAATTTATGAATGCAAAAAATAAAATATTTCACTCGAATTACTCTGCGTCTCCGCGTCTCTGCGGTTAAATTAACTGCAAAAATTATGGCAAAACATATTACCGAATTATTTAATTTGAAGGGCAAAACGGCGATTGTGACCGGCGGTTCGCGCGGAATCGGTGTGGAAATGGCGGAAGGTTTGGCGGAAGCCGGAGCAAATCTGATGCTCTGCGCCCGACGTGCCGAATGGCTCGACGAAACGGTCGCGGAGTTTGCGGCGAAAGGTTTTAACGTCGCCGGAAAAACGTGTGATGTTGCCAAACCCGAAGAAATTCAGGCGGTCGTTGACGCGACGGTCGAAAAATTCGGCAAAGTTGATATTTTAATCAACAACGCAGGCATCTCGTGGGGCGCGATGCCCGAAGAGATGCCGCTCGCGCAATGGCAGAAAGTAATTGATGTAAATTTAACCGGCTGTTTTCTTTTCGCGCAATCGGTCGGGCGGGAAATGCTGAAAAATAACAGCGGTTCGATTATCAATATCGCTTCGATTGCCGGGATGAGTTCGAGCGCGAACGGACCGTTTTACGCCGGTTACGCGGCAAGCAAAGCCGGTTTGATCGGTCTGACGCGCGAACTCGCGGCAAGTTGGGGACGCAAGGGAATTCGCGTCAACGCCATCGCGCCCGGATTTTTTCATTCGCGCCTCGCCGACAAAGTGATTGATATTTACGAACGCTCGATTCAGGAAAACAACATCATCCCGCGCATCGGCGAAGAAGGCGAACTAAAAGGCGCAATCGTCTTTCTGGCGAGCGACGCTTCAAGCTATATGACCGGACAAACGCTCGTTGTTGACGGCGGAATGACAGTCTAGTGATGAGTGGTGAGTGGTGAGTGAAGAGAGTATTTAAGATTCAAGATTTCATTCTTCCACTCACCACTCACCACTCACCATTCACCACTACTTTAAGAATTCAAACTCGCCGAATTTTTCGGGGACGTGAAAACTCGCTTCCTTCGTTAATGTCGGCGACCATGCGAGATAGCCGCGCGTCGGGTCTTTGCCGATGCAGCGAAAGATATTTCCAAGCCAGACATCGCCGATTTTTGGAGTTTTGCCGAACGCCTTCCATTCAATTTTTATCGCCATTGTGATTTTGTCTTTGCCAATCACCGATTTCGACTGCATTTCCGAATGATAATCCCAATCGGTAATTCGTTCGTCCGGTTTTTGATAAATTCCGAGATCAATCCATTCGCCCGTCGGCGCGATTTCAAATTCGTAATAATGCCGAAAATCGGCTTTATCCGGCGCAAGAAAAATTTCGCAAACGTCTCTGTCCCACAAACCTTTCGTTTTCGTCGTCAAATTCGGCTTATCTGTAATTACCAAAGGCTCGGCTTGATTCGCTTCAAAGCGAACGTAAAGCGAGGTATCAGACCACAAAAGTTTCGCCTTAAACTGCCGTCCGACCGGCGCGTTTTCGCCCGACCAATATTTATCAACGATAATTTCCTTCTCAGTTTTCCACGCTTTGTTATCGAATTCGCTGACGGAAAAATCGTTTTTGACGTGCGCGATTTTGGTTTTGTAATTCATTTTAGCTGATGCGCTCAAGGCAAACAGAGCGATAAAAATTAGCGTCAAAAAGATAAAATTGGCGTTCTTCATAAAAAGATTTAACGCCAATTTTATTAAATTTACAAACTGAATGAAGATATTCAAATTCTAAGTCCAGAGATACATTCTTACGTCAATTAGTCTTTTGAGCATTTGATTGTCTTCCTCATACTGTTCTTTTATTTTGTCGAAATCTTCTTCAAAATGATTTTTTTCCTTCCACCAATTATAAAGGAAATCAATTTCTGTTTTAGCATTTTGGGTTTCTTCGGTATTTTCCCAATCTATAAGTTCGATTATTTCCTTTTCCTGTTCGACGAAATCTTTCAACAGTTGAAAACAAGCGTGAAGAATTACATCATCTTTATCACGCCAACCGTCAGGCAAACTTTCGATTTTTAAAACATTTGCAGGTTCCACAAATTATTTATTCGTATTGAAAACCGTTTTAAACGCCATCTTCGCCAGCTTCCACGTTCTGTCCAGATCAATTTTGCCGTCGGGCGTGTCGCGTCCTAAGAGCTTGTCGGTCAGCATTTTACGCAAATCTTTGCCTTCGCGTTTGAACATAAATTCTTTGGCGTAAGGCTTTGCCGTTTCAAAGAAATTAAATTCGGGGTCGGTGATAATTCCGATGCCTTCGAGCGTCATCAGAGCCTTCATAATATATGTAAAATTTGACGGCAGACGAAACGGATAATCATACATTACGTCGGCGAGATCGTAGGTTAATTCCTTAAATTTCACGTCTTTGAGTTTCAAATCCAAGTGAAGCGCGAACATTTTTATCACGACTTCTCTAATTTTGGTTTCGTCGGCTCCCGGTTTTAGAAAGTCGAGATCAATCAAATCCTGCGCGATTCCGGGCGCGTCTTTGGCGACGACGTGGAGAAATGCGTCAATCATTTTCGCCTGTAATTGCGACGAAATCCTGCCGACCATTCCGAAATCGAAAAACGCCAAGCGTCCGTCGGGCATCACGAGCAAATTGCCCGGATGCGGATCGGCGTGAAAAAATCCGTCTTCGAGAAGCTGTTTTAAGTAGGTGCGAATTAATAAACGATTGACTTTTTCGGGCGAAACATTTCGCGCGTTCAATTCTTCGAGCGACGTAACTTTCGTGCCGTTGATAAATTCCATCGTCAAAACTTTCGTGCCGCTCGCGCCCCAGTAGATTTTCGGAACGTGGACGTTTGTCCATTCCTTAAAATTTTCGGCAAAGCGTTCGGCGTTTTTGCCTTCCGCCGAATAATCCATTTCTTCGTGAATCGTCTCGTCAAATTCGCGGAGCATTCCCGCCCAATCCGCGTTTTCGTTGAGCGACGGAAAGCGTTCGGCGAATTTCGTGACCTTTCGCAAAATCTCGATGTCGCCTTTGATCGTCGCGGTCAGATTCGGACGCTGAACTTTGACGGCGACTTCTTCTCCGGTGAAAAGTTTGGCGCGATAGACTTGTCCGAGCGACGCGGCGGCAATCGGTTCGACATCGAATTCGGCGTAAACCTGATTGATTTTTCTGCCCAATTCCTTTTCGATTCGCGCAAATGCGATTTCATTGGAAAACTTCGGCACGTTATCTTGAAGCTCGCCCAAAGCCTTAACAAAAGGCAGCGGCAAAAGGTCGGCGCGGGTTCCGAGCGATTGCCCGATTTTGATAAACGTCGGACCTAACTCGATAAGATTCGTTTTGAGCCAGACGGCTTGTTTTTCCTGATTTAATTCCTTATTCGCTTCACTGCCGATAAAATACCGGCGCAGCAGCAGCATCAAATCGTGAAAAAATCCCAGATTGACGAGGTGAAATCTCTCACCCAAAACTGCCAGCCGCGTCAGCCGTTTCGCGCTTTCCAACCGCACGTTTGCCTGCTTCAAATGCTGCCCGTGGTGCATTTCGTATTGGTCGAGATACAAATAAAGCGCGAGCATTCCGATAACTTTGGAAACCTTAAACAGCCGCAAATAACCGCCGAAACCGCGATAATTTTTCTCGACCGCCGTCTCCTGTGCGATCAGAGCCTTTTCTTCGGCAATCAGTTGTTCATTGGAAATTTGTTTCGCCACCGGCAAATTTTTCGCCGGAAGCAGCGCGTGACCGTTTTCAGGCAAGATTTCAATCGCCGCGTCTTTGACCGCCAACCCGTTTACATTTTCTGCCGTCGCCAAATCGTTTTGCATAAGTTTATTTAGAATCACAAAAAACGATTCGGTTTGCAAAAAAGTTCACAAAGTTTTAAAAGAGTCTGCCTACGAAACATACGAAAGAAACGAAAAAAAGAGAAAAGAAGACTCTTAAAAATAATTTGTTTTTGCTTTTAAATTTTCGGTTCTTTTGTATGTTTCGTAGGCAAATATCCTGAATTTTATTTTCGGTAAATTTCCGTTCCGTCCTTTATTTCGATTTGCAGCCTGCCGTTTTGCGCGGCGTAGTCGAGATGCGCGACGGTTTCCGAGATCGCTAGGAATCCGTGAAAGCCTTTGTCAATCGCGTCGGGGAAAAGTTTTCGCGCTGTTTCGTAGGCGTTTGCGCCGTTTGGCGGAATGATTTTGAGAATGCCTTTCTGCCGTTCGTCAACGGCGCGGACGTAGCGGTTGAAAATTTCCGCGTAATCTTCAATCGGTTCGTAATGTCCGCCGTAAACGAGCGTCGGCGCGGATGATTTTATTTTGGCGAGGCTGACCAAAAATTCGCCGAGCGAAGCAAAGCGTTTGGTGTGGTCAAACGGATCGGGCGCGATCATCGGGTTTGGCGTGACGCGCTTTAAAACCGTGTCGCCGGCGATGATCGTGCGGTCGGATTCGCGCAGAAATGAGCAGCTTCCGGGCGTGTGTCCGGGCGTGTGCAAAACTTTCAAAACGCCGCCCGTAAATTCGATTTCCGCTTCGTCGCGCAGTTCGGAAAATTCTCCGGGCGCAAGCGCGTCGGTCAGCGCGGCGGCTTTTTCGGACATTTTTTCAAACTCGTCCAAAACATTTCCGGGAACGCCGGAACGAAATAAAAGACTGCGCTGTGCAGCGTTTAATCTACTGTCAAGATGTCCGGTTTCCCATCTGTGAACGAAGATTTCCGCACCCGATTTTTCGCGTAAAATCTTTGCCAGACCGCAATGATCTTCGTGCGTGTGCGTCAGCAAAATGCGTTTGATGTCTGAAAAATCAACCGAATGCGACCGCAGTTTTTCGCGCAGAACCCGTTCCGCCTGCGCCGTTTTCGGTCCGACATCAATCAGCGTCAGCGGATCGTCTTCAATCAAATAAATGTTGACATCGCCGACGTAAAACGGTGTCGGAATCGAAAGCGGAATGATCTTCATATTTTGGATTTTGGATTTTGGATTTTGGATTTTGTGATATTTATCCGTGCCAATCTCCGCAAAAGGTTATAATAACTTGACGGCAAAAAATGAACAAACAATCCAAAATCCAAAATCCAAAATCCAAAATCGTAATTGTCGGCGCAGGTCCTGCGGGCGCGAGTCTGGCAATTCGTCTGGCGCAAAACAATTTTGCCGTCACCTTGATCGAACGCGATAAATTTCCGCGTCATAAACTGTGCGGCGAGTTTATTTCGCCCGAATGTCTCGAACATTTTCGCGCTCTCGGCGTGTTGGACGAAATGCTCGGCGCGGGCGGCGAACGTCTGACGGAGACGGTTTTTTACAGTCTGCGCGGTAAATCGGTCAGCGTTTCGAGCGAATGGTTCGGCAACGCCGCCGGTGCGTTAAGTTTGAGCCGCGCCGAGATGGATTTTTTACTGCTCGAAAAAGCTAAACACTCGGGCGTGAATGTTTTGGAAGAAACGCAGGTCACGGGAATTCTATTTGAAAACGAAATCGTGCGCGGCGTGAAAATTAAATCGGCGGATGGCGCACACTCGGAAATTACGGCTGATTTGACGATTGACGCAACCGGCAGAGCGAATGTTTTAGGCAAACTGGCAGCGAAGTCTAAAGTCCAAAGTCCAAAGTCCAAAGTCCAAAATCCGAAGATTGCAATTCAAGGTTCAAAGCCTAAAGCTCAAAGTCCAAGACTGGTTGGTTTTAAAGCGCATCTCGAAAATGTCGAAATGGATAAAAATCGCTGCGAAATTTATTTCTTTAAAGGCGGTTACGGCGGTTTGAGTTTTGTTGAAAATAATCTGGCGAATCATTGTTTTTTGATCGAGGCGGAGACGGTTAAAAAATTTAACGGTCAAGCCGATAAAATTGTCGAAGAAGTGATTTTTCAAAATCCGCGAGCTTTTGAAACGATGAAAAACGCGACTCCGGCGATGGATTGGCTGGCGGTTTCGGTTGACGGTTTCGGGCTGAAAAACTTAAACCCGGCGGTCAACCTTTTTTCGGTCGGCGATGCGGCGGCGTTTGTTGATCCGTTTACCGGCAGCGGAATGTTGATGGCTCTCGAAAGCGCAGAAATTTTAGCGCAGACGATGACGGAAAACTCACTCGAACCAGCGAAGATCAGCGAAGTTTATCGCCGTCGGCATCAGGTTAAATTTCAAAACCGTCTGCGCGTTTGCGCCGTATTAAGACGGGCGGCTTTTTTTCCGCAGTTTGCGGGCGCGGTTATCTCGGCTTTGAGTCT
Source organism: Pyrinomonadaceae bacterium (assembly GCA_965247235.1). GTDB lineage: Bacteria > Acidobacteriota > Blastocatellia > Pyrinomonadales > Pyrinomonadaceae. Next base: position 1,915,371 of record OZ252004.1, on the reverse strand, counting down.
GAGCGGCAAAGCGCGGGAATTTTTAGCGCGTTCAACCAGACAGTCTTTTTCGAAAGGCAGAATTATCGAATAAAAACGCGCTGATTCAGGGGTTTTTGCTTGCCTTTCAGCGTATTTTAGGATAAAAATTCTAAAGCAAATCTATTTACAAGTCAGTTCAGTTAAAAAATTTATCTTAAAAAAGTTAAAAGTGCGTTTGTAATTCTTAAAACGCCGAAGAATGCTGTCACGCCCCTTGCCGGCATTCGTTTTGACCACAGACTTGTCAGAAAATTTAAGGAGAAAATTTATGAAGTTATTTCCCGACGGAATTTCCGCCATTGCCAGAAAAATTTTGCTGTCGGCGATTGCGGTAGTTTTCAGTTCAGCCATTATTTTAGCTCAAACACAGTCGAACGCGGCTGATTTAAACGGCACGGTTGCCGATCCGAACGGCGCGATTGTCGCCGGCGCGACCGTCACCGCGCGAAATATCGCTACCAATCTAACACGCACCGTGACGGCAAACGATTCGGGCGAATACCGCTTTATCGCGCTGCCGCCGGGAGATTATGAAGTCACGACGCAGGCGGCGAATTTCAAAAAAACGGTGATCTCGCCGGTCAAATTAACCGTCGGGCAGAGCGCAGACCTCGCCGTCAAACTCGAACTCGGCACACAGGATGTCGTCGTTAATGTTTCGGGCGCGGATGCCGAATTGGTCGAAACCAAAACCTCGGTTTCAAATACGATTGACCAGCAAAGAATTGAAAATCTGCCGATTAACGAACGCAGCGCGACCGGATTTGCGCTAACGCTTTCGACGGTCGGACGCGATAACGGTCGTCCGGTCGGTCCCGCGCCGACTTCCGGTTTGAATATCGGCGGACAACGCGGACGCTCGACGCTCGTGCAGGTTGACGGCGCGGATTTCACCGATAATTCGGTCAATGCCGCCCGTTCGACCGTTTCGCAGGAAGCCGTGCAGGAATATCAGGTGACGACCAATTCGTATTTACCTGAATTCGGACGCGCGACCGGCGGCATCGTCAATGTTGTCACCAAAGGCGGCACGAACGATATTCGCGGCAACGTCTTCGGGTTTTTCCGCCACAAAACAATTCAATCGCGCAACGCTTTCGCGCCCGTGATTGACGGCGATCCGAACAAACGTCCGCCATACACCCGCGCCCAATACGGCGCAACCTTCGGCGCACCGCTCGTCAAAGACAAAATGTTCGTCTTCTTTTCGTTCGAGCAGCGCAGACGACAGGAATCGGGCTTTTTCACCGGCGACATCGTGCGCGGCGCAACTTCGAGCGTGACCATCGGCGCACCTTTTTTGCCGTTCGCGCAAACTTTTAACGGACTGACTTCGGCTCAGGCTGCTTATATCAACGCCAACTTAGCGACTAATCCGTCAGCCGCGATTGCCTACGCGCAGTTTACTTCGACCGGAACGCAGACCGCGCTTAACGGCTCAAGCACATTGGTTAATTTTCTGCCGGGTATCGGCATTCCTGCCGGAACTGTCATCGGACAAAGATTCTTGCTCTCCGGTGCGCCCGTGCCGCTGACCAGAAACGCCGGCGGTCAATACGTCGCGTTTCGTCCGCTCTCGCAGTTAGCGCAGATTTTCCCGATCTCCGAAGGCACGACTTATAATTCCGTGCGTTTCGATCAGGCGATTACGCCGACCAATCAATTCTCGCTGCGCTTCGGTTACAATCCGAGCCGCATCAGCGGAATTCAGGACGAATCGCAGAATCAGACGCTCGGACAAAACGACTATTCGCGCACCGGCATTCAGAAAACCAAGGACACTTCGGTTTCGGCTTCGTTGTCGAGCGTTCTGCCGCGCAATCTGGTCAATGAAGCATATTTCAGTTTCGGACGACGCAAAGCGACCTTCGATTCACAGGTTCCGAGCGTCGCGCATCAAATTGCCGGCACGGGATTTATCGGCTCAAATCCGTTTTCGCCGGTCAACCGCATCGAAACCCGTTTTCAACTGCGCGATAATATGACCGCCGTTTTGGGAAATCACACTGTTAAATTCGGCGGAGATTTTAACTGGATCAATGTTGATGCGAGTTTTGAACTTAATTTCCCCGGACTTTTCAATTTCGGTCAGCAATCCGCCGGGACGTTTGTGACGAATTTTAATCTTGCACCCGGCACGGCGAACCCGACACCGGTTGCCTGCGATTCTCCGTTAGTTCCGGCGGCAAATCGTTGTCCGGCTCTCACGCCAATCCAAACTTACGGGTTAGGATTTCCGAGCGTGTTTATTCAAGGCTTCGGCAATCCGAACAGCCACGTCAGAAATCGTCCGATTGCGGGATTCGTGCAGGATTCGTGGAAAATTGCCAAACGTCTGACGCTTAATTACGGTTTGCGTTACGACATTGAATTAACCGACCAGTTTGCACCGACACCGTTTACCGATCCGTTGACCGGCATCACGCTTTCGGCTCAGGATGTGCAGGCGGCACAGGACGCTTTGAACATTACGCAGGGTTTTCCGCGTGACAAAAACAATTTTGCTCCGCGTGCCGGTTTCGCTTACGATTTGTTCGGCAACGGCAAAACGGTCGTGCGCGGCGCACTCGGACTGTTTTACGATCATCCGCTCTTAGCCGTCGCTTTCAACTCTGACGTTGCCGACGGTTCACAACAGCAGCAGTCAACACTTCTGCCATTTGGCGGACCTTCGCCGACCGCTTTGTTTAATGCGTTCCAAGTTTTTCAGGGAACGGTTATTCCGGGAGTTACGCCGGGTGTTGCGGCGAGCGCACAATACTTGAATGGTTTCCAGCGTTTTAATTCGCAAACCTTTACCGGATTCGGACCGATTCTGCCGTTCACTCTGCACGTCGGCAAAGATTTCCAGTATCCGTATGCGATTCAGGGAAATTTCGCGGTCGAACATCAAATCGGCAAAAATGCCGCGATTTCCGCGAGTTTTATCACGGTCAATGCCCGTCATTTGGCGCATCCGCAGGATGTCAATAATGTTGATTCGGCGGCATTAATTGAAAATTTCCGCCGTTTTGCCGGACGCGCTCCAAACAATTTAACGGAGGCGGCTTTCTTTAGTTTGCCGACCGCAAGCGGAGGCGGATTTACTGTGCTTGTGCCGGGATTGGTCGTCGTCAACGCCGCCGGACAAAGAATCGTCAGCCCGATTGCCGCCGATTATTTCCGCAAACTAGGACCGAATTACTTTTTCGTCGCTTCGGCAACACGCGGCGCGGTCAACAAAGCGACGTTCGATTCGCTGATCGCGGGCAGTGTTCGCACGCCGGGACCGATCAATCCGTATGCCGATGTCAACGCGCAGCTGTCGGACGGCAATTCGTCTTACAACGCGCTCAACGTCGAACTCAAACAGCGTTTTTCGACGAATTTCCAATTTTTAGCGTCATACACACTGTCGCATTCGATTGACGATTCTTCGGATTTACAGACGCTTTTGAAACCGCAGGACAATCTTGATTTCCGCGCAGAACGCTCTGATTCGCTGTTCGATCAGCGACATCGTTTCGTCTTCAGCGGTGTTTTGTCTGCGCCCGACAGTTGGAAAAATAGCGACAGTATTGCCTACAAGTTTTTGTCGGGTTTTGTCGCCGCACCGATTATCGAATGGTCGTCAGGTCGTCCGTTCAATATTTTGGCGGTCGGCGATGCCAACGGAGATTTCCAAAGCACCAACGAACGCCCGACGGTTCGCGCCGACGGAACTTTGTGCGCGACGAATGTCCCGACCGAAGCAAATTGTCAAAACGGAATTTTCCCGGCAAACGGCACACTCGGACGAAATCGCGGCATCACGCACAATTATTTTACGGTTGATATGCGTCTGACCAGAAAAATTCGTCTCGGCGAAAGATTCAGTCTCGACCTTATCGCCGAAGGCTTTAACCTTCTCAACCGCTTTAACGAAGCGGCGGCAAACTCCGATTACAGCGTGGTCAATTCATTCAATCAACGCAAAGGCGGCAAGTATTACAGCGAACCGACCTCGGCGTATGATCCGCGTCAATTCCAGTTCGGACTGAAATTTAATTTCTAAATTTCATCTTCGTTCAAATTAAAAAGCACACGTTCGACATTTGTCAGGCGTGTGCTTTTGCCTGATTTTAATAAGTTTTGTTTTTGAAACATTCAATGCCTAACACTCACACTTGATTTTTTCGTTCAACGAATTATAATCAAAGGTTCACTTGGCTGGGTAGCTCAGCTGGTTAGAGCGCGGGATTCATAACCCCGAGGTCGGGAGTTCAAGTCTCCCTCCAGCCACCAAGAGAATAAAAAACGGCAAGCCTCAGGCTTGCCGTTTTTGTTATATTGCACATTCTATCGGTAAATTACTTCACGACCGAGTAATATCGAATCGGTCGAGATTCATCACTTTATTCCACGCCGCCACGAAGTCTTTGGTAAACTTTTCGTGACTGTCGTCGCAGCCGTAAACTTCGGCGATGGCGCGGAGTTCCGAGTGTGAACCGAACATCAGATCAACGCGTGTGCCTGTCCATTTAAGTTCGTCGGTCGTGCGGTCACGTCCTTCAAATTCGGTTTGCTCGTCCGAAGTCGCCTTCCATTTTGTTCCCAAATCGAGCAGATTGACAAAGAAATCGTTGGTCAGCGTTCCCGGTTTGTCGGTGAAAATGCCGTGTTTCGATTGATCGAAATTGGTGTTCAGAACACGCATTCCGCCGACGAGAACCGTCATTTCGGGCGCGGTCAAGGTCAGCAATTGCGCCTTGTCAACCAGCATTTCTTCGGCTGACGTGACGTGATGGTTTCTGCGATAGTTGCGGAAACCGTCCGCTTGCGGTTCGAGATAGCGAAACGATTCGACATCGGTTTGTTCCTGCGAAGCGTCGGCGCGTCCCGCCGTGAACGGAACTGTAATATTCTGACCGGCATCTTTCGCCGCTTTTTCGATTGCCGCGCAGCCGCCGAGAACGATCAAATCAGCAAGTGAAACCGCTTTACCAGATTGCGCGTCGTTAAATTCCTTCTGGATTTTTTCGAGCGCGTCCAAAACGGTCGAAAGCTGCGCCGGATTATTTGCCGTCCAAAACTTTTGCGGTGACAGACGAATTCGTGCGCCGTTCGCGCCGCCTCGCATATCCGAGCCGCGAAATGTCGAAGCCGATGCCCAAGCTGTCGAAACCAACTGCGACACGGACAAACCTGAATCGAGAATTTTTGCCTTCAAATTCGTTATGTCGGAATCGTTAATCAGTTCGTGCGTGACTTCGGGAATCGGGTCTTGCCAGATCAATTCTTCGTCCGGCACGTCTGCTCCGAGATAGCGGGCTTTCGGTCCCATATCGCGGTGCGTCAGTTTATACCAAGCGCGGGCAAATGCGTCGGCGAATTCGTCGGGATTTTCGAGAAAACGCCTTGAAACTTTTGCATATTCAGGGTCTTCACGCATCGAAAGATCGGTTGTCAGCATAAACGGCTGGTGAGTTTTTGAAGGATCGTGCGCGTCGGGAATCGTTCCCGCGCCGCCGTTATCCTTGGGTTTCCACTGATACGCGCCAGCCGGACTTTTGGTTAATTCCCACTCGAAGCCGAACAGATGTTCAAAGTAATCGTGGCTCCACTGCGCCGGAGTTTTCGTCCACGTTCCTTCGATTCCGCTGGTGATCGTGTCGTTTGAATGTCCGCTGCCGAAAGAGTTTTTCCAGCCTAAACTCTGCTCTTCAAAAGTCGCGCCTGCCGGTTCTGCGCTGATATATTGTTTCGGATCAGCCGCGCCGTGAGTTTTGCCGAAAGTGTGTCCGCCCGCAATCAGCGCAACGGTTTCTTCGTCGTTCATCGCCATTCGTCCGAAAGTCTGGCGAATCATCCGCGCCGAACCGAGCGGATCAGGATTACCGTTCGGACCTTCGGGATTAACATAAATGAGTCCCATATGGTCTGCGCCGAGCGGATTTTCGAGTTCGCCGTTTTCGTCGTGTCGGTCATCGCCCATCCATTGACCTTCCGGTCCCCAATAAATATCTTCTTCCGGCTCCCAAATATCCGCGCGTCCGCCGCCGAAACCGAATGTTTTAAAGCCCATTGATTCGAGAGCGCAGTTGCCTGTCAAAATCATCAAATCAGCCCACGAAAGTTTCTGCCCGTATTTTTTCTTGATCGGCCACAATAACATTCGCGCTTTATCGAGATTCGCATTATCAGGCCAACTATTGAGCGGCGCAAAACGCTGCGTCCCGGTCATCCCGCCGCCGCGTCCGTCCGCGATGCGATAAGTTCCGGCACTATGCCACGCCATCCGAATAAACAGCGGACCGTAATGTCCGAAATCAGCCGGCCACCAATCCTGCGAATCGGTCATTAAGTCGCCGATGTCTTTTTTGACGGCTTCCAAATCGAGCGATTTGAATGCTTCCACATAATTGAAACTTTCGCCCATCGGATTCGACAAAGCCGAATGCTGACGGAGAATTTTCAAATCCAGCATATCAGGCCACCAATCCTGATTCGACCGACGCGTACTGGTCGTGAACTTCATCGCGCCGCCCGTGAACGGACAGCGGGTTGAATCGTTAGTTTCCCAAACTTTATGGTTATCGGGATTTGAATCATTTGATTCGTTGCCGCCTGAAACTTCGCGGGTTGAATCGTTGGTTTCAAAGACTTTATGATTTGACGTTGTATTTTGATCTGTATTATTTGCCATTTTTTTATTTTTCTTGATTGAATTTAGGTAATTGTTTCGATTCCGATGTGCCGCCGATTAACAGCAATCGGGACATAAACCACGCAAAGTCAATTCGATTGATTTGACTTGAAATTTTGAACGGTCGGCGGCTTGTCGAAGCAGTCCGTCCGGTAGTGAAAGTTCGAGATCAACCAACTTTCCGCATTCGTCACAGACGGCGTGGTCGTGCTGTTCGAGTTTGCGGTCGTATAATTTGGCATTCGTGCCGAATTGAATTTCACCGATCAATCCTTCTTTTTTTAGATAACTCAAAGAATTATAAACAGTTGCGAACGAAATTCCCGGCAAAATCGAGCGGGCATCGTCAAAGACCTCATTGGCAGTTAAATGTTTTTCCGATTCACGAACAGCCTGCAAAACGGCTTGACGCTGTTTGGTTAATCCCGAATTATCTAAATCTTTCATTGTTTAATTTAGATTTAGAATAATTCTTATTAAAGGGTATGTCAATTGATTGACATTCAATTAATTTAATTATTCCTGCGCCGCCGCGTTTTTCCCTTTGATGAAAATAGAGTTAAAATATTCAGCGAATTAAACTAATGACTATCAAAGTCTGCGGCACAATTAACATTCTCAGTTAAGAACTTATTTGTTACGATTGGTAATTAAATTTTATGTCCAAACGAGAGCTGAAAAAAAATTGGGAAGTTGACGCTGAAAACTTTCAATTTCTGCTCGAATGGCTCGATCAGGGCATTGATTCCGAAGGGGCAAATTATCTTGAGATGCGGCGGCGTTTGGTCAGTTTTTTCGACCGCAAAAACTGTCTGACACCGGAAACGCTCGCCGATGAAACGCTTAACCGGGTGGCGCGGAGGCTTGAGGAAACCGGCGAAATCGAAAGCGACGCGCCGGCAAAATTTTGTTATATTACGGCGCGATTCGTATTTTTAGAACATCTGCGCGACGCGGAAAAAAATACCACATCGTTTGAACAGGCGGCGTTTGAACCGCGAGCCGCGAACATTGATTTTGAAGCGCGGGAATTGAAGGAAAAAATGCTCGATTGTTTGGAGCGATGCACGGCGCAGCTCGAAACGGTCAGCCGCGAGATTATTACGAATTATTATTACGGCGAAGAGCGCGTCAAAATCGAAAATCGCTGCGCGTTGGCGGAGAAATTCGGCATTTCGGCGAACGCTCTGACGATTCGCGCCTGCCGCATCCGCGACAAACTGGAAATTTGCGTCAAAGATTGCGCCGGAATCGAATGAAATGTTTTTAAAATTTCGTCTTATATATTTGTGAAGCGTCCGTTTCGCTGCCGGAAATATGAATCAACCGATTGATGAAAATCAGAAAATAACCGAATATCTGCTCGGCTCGCTGAACGATGCCGAGACCGAAAAATTCGACGAACTGAGCTTTACCGACGACGAATTTGCCGCCGCGCTCGACGCTGCCGAAAAAGATTTGGTGGATGCTTTCGCACGCGGCGAACTGAGCGGCGAACGTCTGGAAAAATTTAAGTCGAATTATCTCATTACGCCGCTGCGCCGTGAAAAAGTCGCGTTCGCCGAAACTCTGCAAATTTACGCGCAGAAAAAATCGGTCGGACAAAGTAAGAAATCAATCGCCGGAACGGAAGAAAAATCCGCCGGGTTTTTCGCGTTTTTAGATATTTTTCGCAATGTGAATTATAAATTCGCTTCGATTTTAGTCGTCGTATTGTTGATTGTAATGCTCGGCGGCTTTTGGATTTTCAATAACCGCCGCAATTCCGAAAGCGAAATCGCGCGTCAAAATCCAACGCCGACCGCCGCGCCGGTTACGCCGACCGAAACGCCGTCGGCGCAAAATACAAACGACGAAGTTCCGCCGGTCAAGCCGTCGCCGGAAACTAAATTGCCGGTTAATCAGGCGGTTAATAAAGTTCCGAAAGTCGAATCAACCGTCGCGCCGACTCCGGCGCGTTCGCCCGAACCGCAAAAAATCGCCGCGCCGCCGGTCATCGCCTCGTTTATTCTCGCCGCGCCGCTGCGAAGCGCGAACAAACTTCCGCAGTTTGACGTGCCGCCGAACGCCGCGCAGATCAACGTCACATTGCAGCTCGAAACCGACGATTTTTCCGCCTACCGCGTCGTCTTAACCGATCAGACCGGCAGCCGAACGCTCTGGCGCGGCGGCACGACGAAATCGTTCGAGAAAGGCGAAAACAAATCTCTCAACGCACATTTTCCCGCCAAATTATTAAAATCAAACATTTATACGCTGACCGTTTCCGGCATCAACGCCGCCGGCGAAGCTGAAATTATCAGTAACTATCCGTTCCGTTCCGTGTTAAAGTAATTGTTCCAAAAACAGTTAATCAGGTAAATTCAATTTACGGAGTCGCGCTTATGCCTCAAGATTTATTATGTATTTCGAGAACGGGTAAATTTACTTTTTTATTTTTGCTGTCGCTTTCGCTGTTTGCCGAAACAATTTACGGGCAATCACCGCCAACACAAAATAAAGACGACATTATTTTACTTGAAGTTAAAAAGCCGGTCGAGCGCGGGTTTGTCAGAGCAGAAAACAGACATTTGTTTGAAGTTGATTTAGCGGCAAATCAATATTTGAAAATAAATATAGACCAACGCGGCATTGATATTTCCGCGCGGGTTCGGGCGGCGAGCGGAGATTTAATTGCCGAAGTCAATTCGGAAAATACGGCGCAGGGAACGGAAACTATAGAATTAGTCGCGCAAACCGACGAACATTACCGAATCGAGATCGTGTCCGCCATTCCCGCACTTTTCTCCGCCGGAAAATACTCGATTGTTTTATCGGAAACTCATCAGGCGACGGCGGATGAAAAATCGCTCGACGAAGCGCGGCGGCAGTATTATCGGGCGTTGAGATTTAATGATGAAGGAAATTTCGATCAGGCACTCGAAGCCGCTAAAAGCTCGCTCGAAACACGCGAAAAAATTTCCGGCGCAAGCCAAGCTGACACAGCTTTTTCGCTTGTCTTGCTGGGCAGAATAGACATCGCCAAGAATGAACTCGACCAAGCCGAACAGGTTTTGCGCCGTGCCGAAGAATTGACGGCGAAAGTTTTCGGTAAAGAAAATCTCAACTATGCCGATGTTCTGCATTTTCTCGCGCGGCTTCGCGCCGTTCAGCGCAAATTCGACGAGGCGCGGCAATTAAACGAACAATCGCTCGCCGTCAGCACAAAAATTATGGGCGCGGAAAGCTACGCCGCTTCGCGTTCGACGGGTTATCTGGCAACGCTCTACAGAGCGATGAACAATTATCCTGAAGCCGAAAAATATTTTCGCCAAACATTGTCTATCCGCGAAAAAACGCTCGGCGAAAATAATCTTGAAACCGGTGTCGCATTAAACGATTTCGGTCTTTTTTATTACGGCGCGGGCGATTTTATCAATGCTTCCGCGCTTTTGCAGCGGTCGCTCGCGGCAAAAGAAAAATCTCTGCCGCCGAATCACTGGCAGATCGGGATTGCGCTCAACAATCTCGGCTTGGTCGAATGGAAAAGAGAAAATTATATACAAGCCGAAGCGGATTACGAACGGGCTTTGAAAATTTTTGAAATCGCCAACGGTTCGGAAAGTGAAGGTATCGCCTCCATCTCGCATAATTTGGGAATTATTTATAAAGAAGACGGAAAATACGCCGAAGCTGAAAAATATTACAAGCGGGCGTTGGCGATCTGGGAAAAGGTTTTCGGTGAAAATTATCAATCCACGGCAACCGCCGTCAGCAGTCTGGCGATTCTCTATCGAAACTTGGGCGATTATGAACGCGCTGAAAAGTATCAGCTTCGCGCCGAAGCGATTTATGAAAATGTGCTGGGCGAATATAACCATTACACGCTGCTCTCGCTCGGCAGTCTGGTCAAAGTTTACGTTTCAAAAGGCGATATAAATCAGGCTGTCGAATATATGAAACGGCTCGAAAACAACGAAGACAAAGTTCTCCCGTTTAATATTTTGATCGGTTCTGAGCGGCAAAAAATCGCCTACTTTAACCAGTTGGAACGACTCGACAGGTTTATCGCTCTGCACGCTAAAAATGCTCCCGACAACAAGGACGCGAGAGACCTTGCCGTGACCGCCGTTTTACAACGAAAAGGAAGAATTCTCGATGCGCTTTCGCAAAATATTTCCGCGCTCCAGCAAAGATTCAACCCGCAGGATCAGTTGCTGCTCAAGGAATTAAACGACGTTACGACTCAGCTATCGCGTTCAATACTAAACGGAAAACAAAATAAAACGCCCGGAGATTATCAAAGTCAGATCAAGAAACTGGAACTGCAAAAGGAAAATCTCGAAAGCGAGATCGGTCGGCGCAGTGCGGGATTTTACCAAAGCACACAGCCGCTCACGCTCGCCGCCGTCAAAGCCGCGATTCCGGCGGATGCCGCGCTCATCGAATTTGCCGTCTATCATCCGTATAATTTCAAAGGCAACAGTGACGAAAAAAATTACGGCGAGCCGCGCTATATCGCCTATATTTTACGGCGCGGCGGCGAAACGCAATGGAAAGATCTGGGCGACGCGAAAACGATTGACGCGGCGATTGACGAATGGCGCAAAGCCCTGCGTGATCCGCAGCGGAAAGACGTTCAAAAACTCGCCCGCGCTGCTGATGAAAAAATTATGCAGCCGCTTCGCGCTCTTGCCGCAGACGTGAAAAAGTTTTTGATTTCCCCGGACGGCGAACTGAGTCTGATTCCGTTTGAAGCCTTGAGCGACGAACAAAACCATTATCTGATCGAAAATTATTCGTTTAACTATTTGACGAGCGGACGCGATCTGCTGAGAATGCAGACAGTGCGGGAAAGCAAAAATAATTCTTTGCTGATTGCCGATCCGCAATTCGGCGCGAATGACGAAACAACTGCCGATTCGGGCAAAACGGAAAAAACCTCGTCCGGCAAAACCGAACGCCGGAGCGTCACGGCAACGCGCAGTTTGTCGGACACATATTTTGCGCCGCTCGGCGCAACGCTTGCCGAGGCGCGTTCGATTCAAAATCTTTTTCCCGATGCGACTCTTTTAAGCGAAGCCGAAGCGACCGAAACCGCGCTCAAAAAGGCAAATGCGCCGCGCATTCTGCACATCGCCACGCACGGATTTTTTCTGGAAAACAATCAAAATATTTCCGAAGAAAAACCGGCGGCGGCGGATGATACGAAGACAAAACCCGAAGACGAAAATCCGCTGCTGCGTTCAGGATTGGCGTTTGCCGGAGCTAACAACCGCGTTTCAGGCAAGAGCGACGACGGGATTTTGACCGCACTCGAAGCGTCGGGCTTGAATTTGTGGGGAACGAAACTGGTCGTGTTGTCGGCGTGCGATACGGGTTTGGGGCAAGTCAAAAACGGCGAAGGTGTTTACGGTCTGCGCCGCTCTTTTACATTAGCCGGAACAGAAACTCTGGTAATGAGTTTGTGGTCGGTCAGCGATTACACGACGCGCGAATTGATGACGAATTACTACAAAAATCTCAAAGCCGGAATGGGACGCGGCGCGGCTCTGCGCGAAGTTCAGTTACAAATGCTCAAAAAGAAAAATCGGGCGCACCCGTTTTATTGGGCGGCGTTTATCCAATCGGGCGAATGGGCAAATCTCGACGGCAAACGCTGAAAATATTCAAAATTAATTTATCGAAAGAGGTTTATACGAGCCTCTTTTTTTTTCGTGAAAAATTTATGTGAAATGATTTTCACGAAATGTCTTATCAATTTGAACGACATTTGATCGAACGGGATAAATTATGAAAAAGCATTTATTTTCGGCGTTGATATTGCTACACGACTTTCATAAATCTCATCCGAACATATTCCGGCGGCGGCGGAACTTATGCAGCGACACGCGCCGAATTTATCCGCGACGGACAAATCGTCTGTCAGGCGGAGACAAAATAAAAATTTCTAGTTGAAGGAATCAGTCGTCGGCTTTGAAGTCTTAACCGGAAAAGGGAGAAAATTTATGAGTTACAAAGGATATTTGACAGTTCGGACATTCGAGATTTCGAGTGAAAATATGACTGTTTATAAAGAAACATACGAAAATATTCCATTTGTCGAATTTGCGGTCAGTCAGGCGATGAACTTTCTGAGTCTCGATTCGATGGATGATGCGGACGTTGGTTTCGCGGTTTCGCAGATTCATAATTCACATTTTGTTTATTTGGTTCTCACGCCGGTCACGGATCATCAGGCGGCGATGGGAACATTAGCGATGAAAAAAAGTGCGCGAGAGAAATCACGTTTACATATATTCGTTACTTTTGAAAAAATTTCCGGTCGTAAATCGGCAGGTGCCATTGCCGTCACTGATGGAGACGCAACCGTTGATTCCATCTATACGACTCCCGATTCGACGGTCGTGACATTTAAATTACCGGTCGCCCACGCCTATCGCGGAGTTTCGAAAAATCACCGCATTATCCCGATCAATACAAAATCAATGGATTACTGAACCGGGGAAAATTCAGCAGCACGGAAAAAATAAAAAATATTCGACGGAGAAAATAGAAATGCAGATATATATCTCGAAAAACAACCGGCAGCTCGGACCTTTTGACGATGCCAAAGTTTTGGAAATGATGCGAAGCGGCGAATTTTCGGCGGATGATACGGCGATTCGACAGGGCGAAAGCGAATGGCAAAATCTCGGACATTATTTTCCGAACAGCGCGAAAAATCCGAATAATGTCGTGGTTCCGCTAATCAAACCTTTGACTGAAACGCCCGCGCCGCGCAAAAGCCGCAAAGGATTGCTGCTCGGCTGCGGCGGCGTGATGCTGCTCGGACTTTTGATTTCAGCCGTTCTCGGCGTGGTCATTTACCGGAATAAACGACCGGCGGATTCGACCGAATATTTGCCGAATTCGGTTAAAACCGAAACATACGGTGAATTCAAACTCAAAACGCGCTATCCGCCGGATGGAAATATTTGGGGAACCGAACAAAATTTTGTCGGTATCTATGAAAATGAATTGAAAACATTTTCGGTAATTTATCTGGCGACCGTTTATTCCGGCGAAGAATCGGCAAAGAAAGCCCTGGAAGAAGGTCTCGACCGGAGTTGCAGAACCGGCGATACGAGAATGCGATTTAAGTTCGTTTTGGAAAACGGCGCAAGTTTTTCGGAATCCGCAAGCTGCGGTGCGCCGTTATATATTCGCAATGGCAACGAATTAATCTCAATCGGCGGCGGTTCGAGCGGCGGCGCATCAATCGAATTTGCCGAAGGTCTGCCGTTTAATTCAGGCACGAAAATGACTGCGGACAAGTAAATATAACTTTATGAAAAGTATTCAAAGTTTTATCAGCCGAAAGTGTCGAAAACGGTTTGTCAGCCATAGTTCAAATCGTTTTTCAATGTGGTGCGAGCGATGCGCCGCCGAAGTCGAAACTGTCTCGTTAAAAGAAGCCGCCGATATTTTGCGGACAAATACCGAAGAGATCATCATTCGCGCCTCTCAAGGCAAAATTCATCTCGGCATTTGTCCCGACGCGGTGTTATTTTGTGTTAATTCGCTGTTGAAGACCGAAAATTTTTATCCTTCCGGTCATTAAATACAAAACCGAAAATTTTTCAAATTTCCTTATCATAACGGAAAAATATTATGCCGACGGCTGAAATTCACGAAACAATTAGCGCACCGGCGAACGAAGTTTTCGCATTGCTGCACGATTACACACGGCGGCTCGAATGGGACACGCTGTTGCAGGAAGCGTATCTCGAACCGGAATTTGAACGCTCGGAGAAAGGCGCGATTTCGGTTTGTCGCGGGAAAAATATTTTGGGCGGTTTTGCCGTTCGCACCCAATATGTTTCTTTTGAACCCGGCAAGGTTGCGGCTGTTAAAATGCTCGACCAGCCGCCGTTTTTTGATACTTTTGCGGCTTCGATCCGCCATATAAAGATTGACGACGCGCATTCGGAAGTAATTTACAAAGTCAATTTCACCGCGAAACCACGATTTTTGCGTCCGATCCTGAATCCGATTATGCGCCGCGTTTTTGTTTGGGAAACGCGCAAACGTCTGCGGGCTTTGAAGAATTTTTTCGAGAAATAATATGGACCGATATTCGTTGGCAGGTGAAATCGTCATCGAGAAAAAAGGCGCGAATTTTATTCTCCAGCTTGATGAACACGGATTGCCGAAATTCGGACTTTTCGGAGTTGAAAGTGAATCGAGGCTGCTTGGATTGCCGGAAAAAATCGAATCAATCGGCGGTCATCTTTTCCTGACAAATTTTCGACTGTTTTTTTCGTCGCATCGCTTTAACCGATTCAAAGGAACTTTCAGCATTTTTCTGCCGAATATCGTCGAAGCCAAAGACGTTTCCCAACCTTTGACCTTGAGCAAAATGATGCAAGTTGTTACGCGCAATCACAAATTCGAGTTTGTGGTTTGGAAAATTCCGAAATTTATCGCTGCGATAAATGCGGCGCGAGATTCTGTTTTGCCCGCACAAATCCAAGAATTGCGAAATGCCGTGCAAAGTTCGCCCGAAAAATGCGGCGACGGCTTTAATATATCGCCGCCGTTGATGGATATATTGTAACGATTGAAAAAAAATCGGTTTTTTCAAAACAAAATTATTATGAAACGAAATATTTCTTCAAAACGGACATTGCCGACAAAAATTTTTAACTTTGTCGTAGCCATTTTTCCTCTCATCACGTTGCCCGCTGTTTATCGTGAACTCGATAAAGACACTTTGCCGATCAAGATTTTGATAGTCTCGCTGTTTTTCATTTGGTCGCTGTTCTTTCTTTTTATCAATTACCGACTGAAATTTGTCGGCGTGGACGAAAATAATCTTTATGTTTCGCGTTTAATTCGGGAAACAATAATTCCGCTGTCGGAAGTTGAAGACATTCGCCTGACGACCATTGGAGCGATGTGGGTCGGCGTTTACTTTAAATCGCATACCGCTTTCGGCAAGAAGATATTTTTTATGCCGACTTTAATAAAAGCATTTCGCTCTCCGATGCAGCGTTTTCATCCGGTCGTTGAAGAGTTGAAAAAATTGGCGGAGATCAATTAAAAGCTATGTCATACAAAAAACATTGGGACGAATATAAAAACCGAAGCCGTGTTTATTGGCTTGCGGTGATGTTTTTGGTTCTCGCCTTAACGGTCGGTTTGTCGCTTGCGGTGACAAGGTTTTCGCCGATTTTATTTTATGTCTATCTGTTCGCGGTCGGCATCGGAGGTTTCGCCATTTGTGTCGCCGGTTATTATCGAAGTTATGTAAAATGTCCGCGATGCGAAAAGCCTTTCTTCCGCACTCCGCAGAGCTTAAACACGAATTACTATCCGATATTCGCCCGTCATTGCGTAAATTGCGGCTTGGCAAAATGGTCGGAAAAAGATGATTCGGGTGGAAATTTGAAAACGATGAAGCCGGAATAATTTTGAGAAAATCATTATGAACAAAACCATTTCAGAAGCACTCGCGGCACAGGGACTCGACGAATCGGATATTGCGATGAATCGCGCGGGACGAATGTCGGAGAAACAAATCGCCCGTCAAATCGCGGTCAGAAAAGGCGGTCGTTGGATTTGGCTGATCGCTGGTTTCGGAATCGTCTGCGGTGTCGGCTTCGGTATTTGGAATTTTACGAAAAACGGCGATGTCGGAATCGTTATCTTTATGTCAATTTTGGGATTTGTTCTCGCCGCATTTCCGCTCGGTATTTACTACGCATTTCGCTTCGCCGATCCGTTGAAAGTCGCCAAATGCAAGGTTACGCTAATCGAAAATGCCGAAGTCGGCGTGTTTCTGCCTTCATCAAATCGCGGGATTTATAATATCAGTCTGAACGGCAAGCGTTTTTCCGGCTTTGCCGATAAATTGTCGAGTGCAAATCTCGGAAAACAAATGAACGCCTACGTCATTCCCGAACACCGCATCGTCGTCGCGCTTGAGCCGATCAATTAAAAATTGTCCAAATCCAATGAAAAGACAAATATCATCGAAACAAACTTTTTTTCTGCGAATCATACTGCCGATATTCTTGGTCGTGACGATTGCCGCCGCAACCGTTTCGATATATTTGCAATCCGGCGAAAGCGAAAAATCGGCGGCGTTTTTACTGCCCGAAATTTTTATCTTCATTCTCCCGATAATTCTTTTAATTCTCAGAAGGTATAAAGAAGTTAAAATTGACGAAAATTTTCTCTACGCTTCAAATTACTTCAAAGAAATTTCGATTCCGCTGTCGGATATTCGGGACGTAACCGAATCGAGATTAAGAGGACATCCGGTAACGATTCATCTGAAAACAAGTTCGGAATTCGGCGGCAAAATCACCTTTCTTCCGAAAATGAGATTTTTCAATGTTTTCGGATCGCATCCGATTGTCAGCGAATTGAAAGCATTGGCGAACATAAAAATATGACGAATCGGCAAAATATCGAAAACAATTTAACGACTGAAATTTCGTCGTCGGAGAGAGTTTACGCATTAGAAGATTTGCCGGAAGATGTGCGGGAAAAGTTGCTTCTGATGCAGAAAACGGACGGCGATTTTTTGTATGTAAGCAGCGGCGAAACCCAACGGCGCGTTATTTTATTGATTCCGGTGATATTTGCGTCCATCGGATTGGCGGGAATTATTGCCGACGATGTGAATGAAAAAATCTTGGATTTGAAACGCATCATTGCTTTTTCAGTTGATGCTCTTGTGCTGTTGCTGTGGTTCGTTTATCTCGCCGGAAAAATTTTTATAATACTCGGTTCGCCGCTCAAAAATCGAGTTTATATCACGCCGACGCAGGTTATCGAAACGCTTGATAAAACGGTTCGTTATCGTCAATTGAGAGATGTTTCTGAAATTAACATTGACCGATTTTGGTCTGACATTGGTCGCCGAAATACTTTGAATATTAAATTTAATGACGGCGATGATTATGAATACAGCATCGGCGGAAGTTCAAATTCAGGGCAGCGTTCAGCAATGGAAAATTGGCAGAAACAAGCGGCGGCTTGGAAAAATAAAGCGGTTGGCAAATTCCAAAATAATGAGACGGATTATTTTGCAGCGAACGATGTAATTTCAAATCTTGCCGAATCAAACACGCCGATTTTGCGAAGAGATTATCGAACACAAAAAGAAAATCTTTTGCTTTTGCTGACGATTGCACTGATTGCTCTGAGCGGGATTTTAATTTTCTTCATTATCAAATAACTGCTTTTCTCAAATCTTTTTAACTCGAACAAAACATCTAAAAAGCAAATAGTTTTTATTTGGAGCAGGCAAATTTAGCTGCTCTTTTTCTTCGTAAAAAATTTGTGTGAAATGTTTTTCCCGAAATGTCTTATCAATTTGAAAGCAATCAAAAAATCTTAATTTGTAAAAAAAATAATCACGACGAGGAGAATTTCAAAATGAACGCTAAATACGAATTTTACAATTTACCGGTATTTATTTTCGTTTTTGCACTGCTGCTTCAAGGCTGTAGTTTCAATTTCTCGGTCGGCAACAAAATCACCGACAGCGAAGCCGAAACTCTGGCGACGAAAACTTTGCAAAATTTCAACCGTTCGCTCGAACGCGGCGATTTTGACGCTTTTCACCGTGACGAGATCGCGGCAAGCGTCACCAATAATCTGACGACCGAAAAATTAAACACGACGTTTGCGCCGTTTATCAAACAAAAAATAGACATCAGACCGAAAGAAGGCGCGAAAATAAATCTCTCTCCGCCTTCGATTGACGGTCAATATCTTAATCTGAGCGGCGGTTATCCGGCTCATACCGGCAAAAATGTCGGCTTTAAACTGCAATACATCAAGGAAGCAAATGATTGGAGATTGAAATATATAGACGTTAATGTTTCCTGAAATTGGGCGGCGAAAAAGAAAAATTCAGACAATTAACACATATCCAAAAGGAAAATTATGATTAAAAAATTGATGGCGGCATTCGCATTTTTAGTTTTTTCGGCATTTTGTTATCAGAGCGTTCCGGCGCAGTTTAATATCAAAATCCCGAAAATCGGGAAACCGAAAAAGGAAGAACCGAAACCTGAACAACCGAATAACGACGAGAATCAATCTACATCGAACGACGCGAAACCAAGCGAGAATCGTCCGTCCCGAACGTCGAATCAAAAAGATTATATTGACAACCCGGAAATGACGAACGTGCCGAAATTTTTGATCGAATCGCTCGAAATCAAGGCGCATAACGAAGATAAATACGCGAAATTTCCGAAGCAGAACGATTATTCGAGCTGGTTTCCGCAGGTCAATTTCGATGTGCTTTATGATTCGAGTGCGCCGAAATTGCGCTATCAAGCCGATTGGTTTAACGCGGACGGCTCGCTCTGGTTCAGCGAACCGCTCGAATATGATGTTTCATCCGGCGATTTTCCGCATCTCCGAAGTCCGTATGAAAGCGTTGACATCAATCCGAAAGCCATTGTTGCGGTCGGCACATACGGCTTGAAAATCACCGATACGAAAACGAATCAGACGATTTTTCAGGGCAAATTCAAAGTCGGTAAAATGCTGCCCGATGCGACTTTGAAAAACAAAAATCTGTTTTATGTCGAAAACGATTGGATGCTGCCGGTCGGTTATTTCGGGTTTCTGAAAAATTACACGGATTACGACGTTCACACGCGCCCGATGTTTTTCACGTGGTTCAAAGGCGTTCCTGATTCGGGCAAAATGGAAGCCGAACTTTACTTCAATAATCAGAAAATCGCCACGACCGACAAAGGCGGACACATCAATAAATACGCGGATCGCGGCGAAGATTGCTACCTTGCGCGAAACGTCTGCGCTTACTCTTTGATCGGTTTCGAGTGGGAAAATTTCGTGCTTGACAACTCTTCGAGTGCGCGGCAAAACAACCCGAAAGGCTATTTTACGAACGATCATCCGGGCGAATATACGGTCAAAATTTATATGAACGGCGATCAGGTGCGCGAATCGAAATTCACGATTGACGCAAGAGGTTTGCCCGCCCGCAACGCTTTTTCCGAGCAGGTTTTCTTAAACGATTACCGCGTCATCGTTCCCGTAAAAATTGTCGGGACGGCGGAAAAATATAACGCGGCTTCGTGGAAAACCGACACCTTTTACGGCAATCCGCTGAAAGGATTCGTCGCACCGTAAATTTGAAAAATAATCTGCATTCTGGAGAAAAAATATGTCAAACGAACAAAATACTGAAATCGAAACTTATTACTATGCTTTTTTGAATCGAGTTTTGGTTGCACCGGATTTGTTGAAAAGAAATCCGGGCGAACTCCAAATTGTTGTGAATAAACTGCTGCTCTTAAATGACATCGAGCAATTAAAGGAAATTCGCGGTAAAACTTATTCGATGCTGAAACTCGATCCGCCGCCGTTTACCAACTCTTTTATTGCCGTTCAGGAGATTAAAGGAGTCGTCACCAAACTTTCCCAAAGCGGTCAAGCGGTAAGAATGCAAAGCGCAAATGAAATCAGAGATGAAAATTATGTCAACAGAGCAAAAACTTCGGATAAGCTAACCAAGGCGATGAATAATTTTATCAAGGGCTGATATTTGGAGGCTAATTAACAAATTTTAAGGATGCGAAATTTTATGAAACAGAAATTATTTTTGAAAACAATCGGTGGACTTTCGGTAATTATAATCTTATTTTGCGCGTCGAATGTTTCGGCGCAGTTTAATATCAAGATTCCGAAAATTAATAAACCGAAAAAGGAACAGCCGAAAACCGACGAACCGACAAATGACGACGGCAATTCGACGACCAACGATTCAAAGCCGACTCGAAATCAGCCGCAAAAATCGGTTGGTAATGTCAGCTATATGCCGAAACCGCAGCCGTCGAATATGCCGGTTTTGCTCAAAGACGGTTTGAATATCAAGATTTCGACCGGCAATAAATATTGGAAAACGCCGAACGAGGCGAATCATTCGAGTTGGATTCCGCTCGTTCAGTTCGGACTTTTTTATGACGAAAGCGAAACGATTCACTATAAGATCGAATGGCTCAAACCGGACGGTTCGCTCTGGTTTAGTGAACCGATTGAAGATCGGCAAACCCGTTACACGAGCGAAGTTTTCGACACGCAGGCGACCGATGCCGCCGGAGTTTACGGCGTTCGTCTGGTCAATGCAAAAACGAAGGAAATCGCTTTTCAGGGCAAATTCACGGTCAAAAAAACGATGATCGGTGAAGGCGATCCGCGCCGCAAAAATCAGGCGATGTTTTACGTTGACAACGATTGGAGTCTGCCCATCGGTTACGCCGGTTTCGACCGGAACGATTCGTGGGATTTCGATCCGAGTCCGACGGTTTATTTGTGGTTCAAAGGCGATCTGAATCGTGACGATTTTGAGGCGCGGCTTTTCCAAAATAATCAGCAGATTACTTCGACCGACGACGGCGGCACGATCAATGACGGCAGTCTTTTTTCCGAAAAACGTAATCCCGACAGTTGTTTCCAAAACACCGAAGTCTGTCGTTACACGCTCTGGAGTTTCAAGTGGAAAATGTTTCGCGTCGAAAGTTTTGACCGCGAACAACATCCGAACAACGACCGCTACGCCCGCAGCGAACCGAACGCCGTTTACACCAAAGACAAACCCGGCGAATACACCGTCAAAATTTTCTACAAAGGAACGCAGGTGCGCGAAACGAAATTCACCATTCAGCCGAACGGTTGGCTCACCGCGAATGCTTATGCCGCGCAGCTTCCGATGGACAATCTCAAAATCGTCGTTCCCGTCAAAATTATGGGAACGCTCGACAAATATAATACGGCGGCGTGGAAAACCGAGGCTTTTTATGGCAATCCGTTGACGGGATTTGCTGCGCCGTAAATTTGAAGCGGCTAACCAAGAATCGCTCCCCGGCAAGTGGTGAAAATGTGCATTTGCCGGGGAGCGATTTTTTTGATGAATCAAACTTGTCGGGAAAGACGAATAAAAGAATTGACGCTCAAATACCAATGCTTCGGCATCGCTTTCGCGGTTTGCATTTTTCGCGGTGACGGCAAATGTTGTCGTCAGGCGGACAACTCCGGTCTAATGATTAATTTGTCAATCCGGTTGCTGCGAAACTCCGAATAGTCGACCGAATAATAAATCGAAAATTAAAATGTGTCTAAAGTGAATATCGAGCCGTTTTATCTTGAAACCGCATCAGCCATCCGTGCGGGAAATCTATAAAGCGGAATTTTCGAGTGGTTTCAAATAGCTCTATTGGTCAAACCCATTTCAAGAAAACACTAAATTGGTCAAACTATCACTTCTTATGTTCTGTTCCTGAATAGCTCTGTTTTCTGCTGATTGTCCAGTAAAATTGTCTATTTTAAATTTAAACTCAAAATTGTTGATTTTAAAGTTGCTATAATTGGTTTTACCAATTATACTAATTTTCAAAATTCAGCCAAACTTCGTCAGGCTCGATTTTCAATCAATAAATCAGTTAAAATTTCAGAGAGGACTCTTTTAAAATGAATAAAACTCGAAACCGCTTTTCTGCGATCATAATACAGCTCTTAGTGGTTTTAATGTTTGCTTTGGTAAATGTTAATGCTCAGTAATTTCGCGCAACAGTTACGGGAAACGTCACCGATCCGAACGGGGCTTCGGTTCCGGGCGCGAATGTAACGATTACGAACATTGCGACAAATGTCGCCGCCAACGTCAAAACCAATGACGAAGGCTCTTATACGTTTCCGCTGTTACAGCCGGGAAAATATAAAATCTCGGTTTCCGCCACCGGATTCAAAACTTCGGTCAACGAAAATCTCACCTTAAATGTTGATGATCGTTTGAATCTCGATTTGAAACTGGAAATCGGGCAGGCGGCAGAAGTGAATGTGATTGCCGATGCCGAAATTATCGAGAAAGGTTCGGTGACAACCGGAACTGTGGTCAGCCAGCGTCAAATCGCCGAACTTCCGCTCGCCGAAGGTGCGCCTTACACATTGGCGACGCAGGCTCCGGGCGTAGTTTACACGGGCGACCCGAATTTTCAGGGACCGACGGCGAATGGAAACCTCGCCGGATTCCGCACGAACGGCGCGGCGGGCAACCAGATTAACCTCGACGGTTCGCCGAATCTCGCATACAGCGGACAGGTCGCATTCACGCCGCCTTCGGACGCGGTGCAGGAATTTAAGGTTCAGACCAACAGTTTCGACGCGCAAAACGGTTTCACCGCCGGTTCGACCGTCAACGTCGCGCTCAAGAGCGGCACCAACAAACTGCACGGTTCGGCGTATCTTTTCGACCGCGCCAAATCACGTACGGCGAACAATTTTTTTAATAATCGTGCCGGACGCGAACGTCCGGGCAGAAAATACGACCGCTACGGCACGGTTATTAACGGTCCGGTCAACATTCCTTATTTGTATGACGGCAGAGACAAAACCTTCTTTCTTTTCTCATACGAACGTCAAAAAGATAACGTCGCACAGCCGACGACTTATTCAGTGCCGACGGCGGCGATGCGAAACGGTGACTTTTCGGAACTGATTGTCAATCGCGCAAATATTGCCGATCCGGCAAATACGATTATTTACAATCCTTTTTCAGGCACGACCAGCGGCGCGAATGTTGTTCGCACGTCTTTCGGATGCCCGACCTCAGGCGCAGTCGCGGCGGGTTCGACCTGTAACATTATTCCGGCGAGTTTGATTTATCAGCCATCGCTGAATTTTCTCAAACTTTTTCCGGTCGCCAATCTGCCGGGAATTACCAACAATTACATTACCGATCAGAATCTGGTTCGCCCATATCGCTCATATCTGGCGAAAATTGATCACAATATCAATTCCAACAACCGTATTTTCGGCAAGATTTATCACAGCCGCAATACTGAAGACCGCTACAATCTAACAGGTGAACCGGGTTCGATCTTCCAGAGTTTTGAAAATCGGCGCAACAACGGCGGAAATCTCGATTTTACTTCGACTCTGAATTCCAATCTCGTTTTAGATATTCGCAGCAGCTATAATCAATTCAAACTGTTTCGCTATCAAAATCCCGATCAGCCGACAGCGGCTTCGCTCGGATTCGCAGGTATTCCTTCATCGCGTTCAGCGGGCGTATTTCCCCGATTTGATTTCCGTAACTATTTAACCGTTGGCGGTTTGCGTTCCGATTATAACGGCGGACAGAGCAGACCGTTCGATTTATATTCGGTGCAGCCGACGCTGACGCAGATTTACGGCAGCCATATTTTGAAATACGGTTACGATTTTCGCCATCTGCGCGAGCGTTTTTCGAGCAACGGTTATGCCGCCGGCAGATTTTTGTTCGACGGAACATACACGATACAGGCATCAAATTCGGGTTCGACGCAACGCGATTTGCCCGGACGTGACATAGCGGCGTTTCTGCTCGGTGTGCCGGTGACATCATCGGGAAGCATTATTGATAATCCGACCAAATATGATACGAGTTCGGTTTATCACGCCGGATTTGTTCAGGACGACTACCGTTTTTCGCAGAAACTGAGCTTTAATTTAGGACTGCGTTATGAGTTTGAAGGCGGAGTCAAAGAATCGCAGGGCAGAATTGTCACTAACTTTGACCGCAATGTCACCAGCCCGATTGCGGCGCAGGCACTCGCCAACTATAACGCGAGCGTTCCGGCAGGCGTTCCGATCACGCCGTTCTTAAATCTGAGAGGCGGATTAAATTTTGCGAGCGATGCAAATCAGCCGAACCAGAAAACGGACAAAAATAATTTTCAGCCGCGTATCGGAATGTCGTATGCGATTAACGATAAAACGGTCTTTCGGGTCGGATTGGGAGTTTTCACGGCTCCGTTCCAGATTCAAACGGTTTTCCAACCCGGATTTTCCACGCCGACTGCATTTACGCCGTCAACCAATAACGGTCTGACATTTGTCGGCACTTTGGCAAATCCGTTTCCGGCAGGAGTTATTCCTTCGCCGGGTGCGGCTCAGGGACTTTTGACATTTACCGGGCGTGATGTGACGACCGCAAATGCTAACGGACCGACGAGTTTTGTGCTTTCCAATGATCGCAAAAATGCTAATTATTCGAGATTTGTCATCGGCATTCAGCGCGAACTTCCGTTCAAATTAGGAGTCGAAGCAACTTACGTCTATTCACGCGGTAAAGATTTATCAGTCAGCCGCGAGCTAAACGCGATTCCGCGCGAATTTTTGAATGATTTTTCCAATACGAATCTGACCGGAGCGCAGATTATTACGCAGATTGCGGCAACCAACACATTTTTGAATGCGAATGTTGCCAATCCGCTGCGCGGTCTCATTCCTGACGGCGGAACATTTAACGCCGCAACGATTGCTCGTCGTCGTCTGCTGACACCGTTTCCGCAGTTCGGCAACGTCGCCGTTACCGAATATAACGGTTCGAGCGAGTTTCAATCGTTTCAACTGCAAGTCGTCAAACGATTTACGAAAGGTTTATCGCTTAACGGTTCATATACTTTTTCGCGTGAACATCAGGCGGTGCAGTATTTGAATCCGCAGGATACGCAGCTGTCAAATCAGGTTTCACCGAATGAACGTCCGCATCGCTACACGGTTTCGAGCATTTACGAACTGCCGTTCGGACACAAACGTGATTATCTTAATAATCTCAATCCGGTTCTTGATGCTGTTTTGGGCGGTTGGCAGCTACAGGGCGTTTACGAATGGCAGTCGGGCGAACCGTTGCAATTCGGTAATGTTTATTACAGCGGTGATCCGAACACACTCGTCAATAATCTCGGCAAAAAAGATTCAAACGGCAATCGCTACGGCATTGACGTTCCGGCGTTCGACATTACCGGATTTTACGTCGGCGGTGTTGTTGCCGCAGGAAATGTGCCGGGATTTGCGAATAATTTTACGAGCAGTACGACCAATACTTTGAGAAATTTGCCTTTGACGACCGGAAAATTCCGTAATCAAAGATTTCTCAAATTCGATCTCGGAATGTCGAAAAGTTTCCAAATTCGTGAAGGTATGAAATTTCAGATTCGTGTCGAAGCTATCAGTATTCTGAACAATCCGTATTTCAACGCGCCGACGCTTGATCCTACGCAAGTACCGACAAATTTCAATGATCCGAACACCGGTAATCTCGGACGGTTCGGGTTTACTAATGCGCCGACCAGACAGCCGCCGAGAGATATTCAGATTGGCGGACGTTTTACTTTCTAACTGACTGTTTTCAAGAACCGGACTTTGACGAAATTTTGTTGAAGTTCGGTTCTGAAAAAACGGTTCGTGATAGGTTGTTTGTAAATTTTATTAAACCAGTCCTTGCCGGTGATATTCGCCGCAAGGACTATTTTTGACGAATAATTGGGAATGAAATACATAAAATCGGGCATTTTGCTGTTTTTCGCGTTGCTTTCGACTGTCTTTGCCGCTGAAGATACGGCGGGTTTGAAACCGGATTTGGTCGTTGCGGCGGACGGTTCGGGCAACTTTAAAACCGTCGGCGAAGCGATTGCGAAAGTTCCCGAAAATAATCAAAAACGCCTGACGATTTTGGTTAAAAAAGGCGTTTACCGCGAACAGATTAAAATTCCCGCCGACAAGCCGTTCATTTCACTCATCGGCGAATCTGCCGACAAAACCAAATTAACTTTTGATCTAAATAACAAAGCCGCCGGTTCGACTTCGGCGAGTTACAGTTTTTATGTCGGCGGACACGATTTTTACGCTGAAAATCTGACGTTTGAAAATTCGTTCGGCAAGGGTTCGCAAGCCGTCGCGGTGTTGGCGGAAGCCGACCGCGCAGTGTTTAAAAACTGCCGTTTTATCGGCTGGCAGGACACGCTCTACGCTAAAAACGGGCGGCAGTTTTTTCAGAATTGTTATATCGAAGGCGCGACCGATTACATTTTCGGGCAGGCGGCGGCGGTTTTTAATCACTGCGAAATTCATTCAAAAGCTGACGGTTACATCGCCGCGCCGATGCGTTTTGCGGCGGATGAACCGAGCGGCTTCATTTTCGATAATTGTAAATTAACCGGCGAAAATATCGAACAGGGCGTTTTTCTGGCGCGTCCGTGGCGCGATTACGGGCGGACGGTTTTTTTGAATACGAAAATGGACGCGCACATTCGCGCCGAAGGCTGGAACAACTGGCAGATCGAACGCGAGAAAACCGCTTATTTTGCCGAATATAATTCGAGCGGCGCGGGCGCGAAAATTGCGGAAAGAGTTAAATGGTCGCACCAATTATCAAAAGATGAAGCCGGACAGTTTTCCGCCGAAAATTTTCTCAAAGGCGCGGACAACTGGAATCCGCGAACCGTCAGCCAAACGGCGCAGAAAAACTCGCTCGCTTACGATTCGGTTGATTGGAAAGATGTTCTCAAACAATCCGCCGACTGGTATCAGACCGACGAAGCGGCGCGAATCGCCGATCAGGTCGTTTTATATCAAAAGGAACACGGCGGTTGGGAAAAAAATATAGATATGGCGGCGATGCTCACCGAAGCCGAAAAGAAAAACATTCCATCCGAAACTCATGAAGGCGAAACGATTGATAACGACGCGACTTACACGCAGATTCGTTTTCTTGGCAAAATCATTACCGCGAGTTTACTCAAAAAAACGCCGCCGAATAATTTTCCGAAATATAAAGATTCATTTAACAAGGGCTTGGATTATCTGTTCGCCGCGCAATACGCGAACGGCGGTTATCCGCAATTTTTTCCGCTTCGCAAAGGTTATTACACGCACATCACTTTCAACGACGACGCGATGATCGGCGTTGTGAAACTGCTCCGCGAAGTGTCGAAAAAGGACGACGATTTTGCCTTTGTAGACGAAGCGAGAAGATTAAAAGCCGAGAGCGCGGTCGCCAAAGCGATGCCGTTAATTTTGAAATTGCAGGTCGAAATCGGCGGCAAAAAAACCGTCTGGGCGGCGCAGTATGACGAAGATACTATGAAACCGGCGGCGGCGCGAAAATTCGAGCCGGTTTCATTAACGGCGGGCGAATCGGTCGGCATCGTTAAATTTTTAATGCTCGACGCGCATCCGAATCAGGCGACGATTGACGCGGTTGAATCGGCAGTCGCTTGGTATCGCGCCAATCAAATCAAAGGCATTCGCTGGGAGCGCGTCAAGGGTGAAAACGCGGTCGTCAAA
Source organism: Pyrinomonadaceae bacterium (assembly GCA_965247235.1). Lineage (GTDB taxonomy): Bacteria > Acidobacteriota > Blastocatellia > Pyrinomonadales > Pyrinomonadaceae. The sequence goes on along the minus strand of OZ252004.1, from coordinate 1,887,563 downwards.
GACCCGAATGCGCCGCCGATCTGGGCGCGGTTTTACGAAATTGACACGATGAAACCGATTTTCAGCGGACGCGACACGATCATCAAATACGACGTTTCGCAAATCGAAGCCGAACGCCGCAACGGTTACGCGTGGTATAAAACAGAGCCGAACGCGCTGCTCGATAAAGATTATCCGAAATGGAAGGAAAAGATTACCAAGAACAAAAAGTAAAAGTATTTTGAATTAACCCCGCACAATTTTAGAAAGGAAGTATAAATTTATGAAAAAGAGTCGAATTAAAGTATTGGCATCTTTTATCGGAGTATTTGTTGCTTCGGCATTGCTCATCAATTTTGTCGTGCAGGCGGCAACTACGATTATTGATGATACGTTTACCGACAGCATCAGCACGAATCAAGACTTGCCGAACAATTCGCTGGCGGTTTATAAATCTCGTTCAGGAACGACGCGCACTGATGCCAACGGTTCGGTCGAATTTAATATGACTGCGGCGGGAAGCGGCGCGGACGGACATTGGGCGTATTTTACCAATTCCGGTTCGCCTGTAACTTTGGGTGTCGGCGATTCGCTCGGTTTTACCGGAACTTTTTCATTGACGGGTGTCAAAAATATCGGTTCGGATATTCGTTTCGGACTTTTTAATTCCAACGGCACACGGCAAACTACCGATTTAACCAACGGACATTCATCAGCCGCTTTTGCCGATGATCCGGGCTACGGAGCGCAATTTGTCGTCTCAGCAACGGGAACAATACCTTTTACTTTATATCGGCGCGATGCTTTTGCCCAAAATAATATTTTCACGAGTTTTACGGGTAACGGTTGGACCTCTTTAGGTGCAAGCACGGCGGCACGACGAATCCGGCGGGAATCAGTTACTCGCTGACTTATAACGGTTCGACGAACGCGCCGACGGCAATCGGAAATTATACGGTTGCCGCCACGATTACCGATCCGAATTATACGGGAACGGCGGAATGCTCGTGCCGACGGCGGCGCAAGCCGATCTGTCGGGCAGAGCTGCAAACGCTGACGGCAGAGGAATTTCGAGAGCGAGAATAACTCTGACCGACGGGCAGACAGGCGCAACGCGCACGGTTTTGACGAATAATTTCGGTTATTTCTCTTTCCGTGCAGTCAAATCGGGCGTAACTTACATCATTAAAGCGGAAGCCAAAAATTACACGTTCGGCAATCCGCAGGTTATTAATGTCAACGATTCGCTCGGCGAAATCAATTTTAACGCCGACCGTTAAAAGGAATAAATTATGTCGAATCGCAGGGAATTTTTACAGATATTACTGGCTGGCGCGGCGGCAAACGCAATTTTGCCGCGTATCGGTCGGGCGCAAACCAATTCGTCAAACGCTTGGGAAACCGAATATAAAAATATTCTGGCGCGAATCGTGCCGCCGAAATTTAAGGATAACGATTACAAAATCACCAAATTCGGCGCGGTCGGCGACGGCAAAACATTAAATTCAAATGCGATTGCCAAAGCGATTGACGAATGCAGTAAAAAAGGCGGCGGCAGAGTTGTCGTTCCCGCCGGAACTTTTCTGACAGGCGCGATTCATCTGAAATCGAACGTCAATTTATACGTTTCAAAAGGCGCGACGCTCAAATTTTCGATCAATCCGCAGGATTATCTGCCCGTCGTTCACACGCGTTGGGAAGGAATGGAATTGATGCACCTGTCGCCGTTTATTTATGCGTATCAGCAGGAAAATATTGCGATTACGGGCGAAGGAACTTTGGATGGTCAAGGGAAATCGTTCTTCTGGAAATGGCACGGAAATCCGAAATACGGCGGCAATCCTGATGTTTTGAGCCAGAAACCGACACGCGCACGACTTTATGAAATGATGGAAAAAGGCGTTCCGCTCGAACAGAGAATTTTCGGCGGCGCGACCGATTATCTGCGTCCGCAGTTTATTCAGCCGTATAAATGCAAAAATGTTTTGATCGAAGGTGTTTCAATCGTTGATTCGCCGATGTGGGAAATTCATCCCGTTTTGTGCGAAAACGTCACGGTCAGAAAAGTTCACATTAACTCGCACGGACCGAACAACGACGGCTGCGATCCCGAATCTTGCAAAGACGTTTTGATCGAAGACTGTTATTTCGACACCGGCGACGACTGCATCGCCATCAAATCGGGAAGAAACGAAGACGGACGCAAAATAAATGTGCCGACCGAAAACGTCATCGTGCGCGGCTGTGAAATGCACGACGGACACGGCGGAATCACCGTCGGCAGCGAGATTTCCGGCGGCGTTCGCAACGTCTTCGGTGAAAACTGCACGATGGATTCGCCGAATCTCGACCACGCTCTGCGCGTCAAAAACAACGCTTCACGCGGCGGACTTTTAGAGAATTTTTATTTTAGAAACATCACCATCGGACAGGTCGCCCACGCGATCATCACGATTGATTTCAACTACGAAGAAGGCGCGAAAGGCAAATTTACGCCTGTGATGCGAAATTTTACGGCGGAAAATATCAAGAGCGGCAAGAGCGAATTTGTAATGGACGCACAGGGCTTTGCCAATGCGCCGATTGAAAATATTACGATCAAAAATTCGACCTTCGATAACGTCGCCAAAGGAATTATGGCGGCGAATCTGAAAGGCGAAAAACTCGAAAACGTCCGCGTCAACGGCAAATTAATCAAAGACATCAGCGACATTGCCGTCAAAGTCGTGCCGACGAAAAAGAGTTAGACCGAACAGATTCGATTGAAAAATCAAACGATTTCGTTTAATGTAAACGGACGGTTAAGCGGTTTTCTATGAAATTTTTCACACTGTTATTTTTGCTGATTTTTATGAATATTTTTGCCTTCGCGCAAAAATCGCCGGTTGTCGTTTATCTCGCGGGCGATTCGACGATGGCGCAAAAAGCGGAAGATAAACGTCCCGAAACCGGTTGGGGCGAGAAATTACAGCAGTATTTCGACGCGAACAAAGTCAAAATTGACAATCGCGCGATGAACGGCAGAAGCACGAAAAGTTTTATCAGCGAAAATCGTTGGCAGCAAATAGTTGATAATTTAAAAAAGGGCGATTATGTTTTTATCGAGTTCGGTCATAACGACGAAAAGGCTGATAAACCGGCAGTTTATGCCGCCGCGAACACCGATTACCGCAACAATTTGATCAAATTCGTCACGGAAGTTCGCGCCAAAAAAGCGTTTCCAATTTTATTAACGCCGGTAATGCGCCGCAAATTTGACGCAAACGGAGTTTTTCAAGACACGCACGGTGAATATCCTGACGCAGTTCGCAAAGTCGCCGCCGAAATGAAAGTTCCGCTGATTGATATGCACTTTAGAAGCGAAAAAGTCTTAAAGGATTTGGGCGCGGAAAAATCGCGGACGCTCTTTTTGCAGTTGGCAAAAGGCGAAAACGTCAACTATCCGAACGGCATCGAAGACAACACGCATTTCAACCCGAACGGCGCGGAAACAATGGCGAAACTCGCCGTTGAAGCGATTAAAAATCAGAAAATCAGTTTGCGGAAATATTTGAAGAAATAAATTGTCCACAGATGAACACAGATAAACACAGATAAGAAAAAGATTTTTATTATAGATTTTCGTGAAACTTCGTGTTTGTTCGTGGCTAATTTTGGTTTTATCTGTGTTCATCTGTGTTCATCTGTGGACAAAAATTCTTATGAAAAGTTTAATTTTTACATTCATTTTAATTATCACAACAGCTTTTTCAATTTCGGCGCAGACGCAAAATTTGTCCGCGCAGATGGCTGATACGGCGATGAACCGCGTTTATGCCGATTCGCCGAACGGCGCGGGAATTCCGCCGAAATGGGTTTATGATTTTGGCACGGAACTCGCCGGAATCAAGAATCTGTGGTTTGAAACCGGCGACCGTCAGTATTTCGACTTTATCAAAAAAGGCGTGGACACATTCGTCCAAAATGACGGCACGATCAAGACTTACAAGGTTGAAGATTATAATTTGGATCAGGTAAATATGGGACGCGCCGTGCTTTTGATGTATCGCGTGACGGGCGAAATTAAGTATAAAAAAGCGGCTGATTTGATTCGTCTCCAACTTAAAGATCACCCGCGCACGGCGGAAGGCGGATTTTGGCACAAGAAGATTTATCCGAATCAAATGTGGCTCGACGGACTTTATATGGGCGAACCGTTTTACGCCGAATACGCCGCGACTTTTAATGAACCGGCGGATTTTGACGACATTGCAAATCAATTCGTCTGGATGGAAAAACACACGCGCGACGATAAAACCGGCTTGCTTTATCACGCGTGGGACGAATCGAAAAAGATGGATTGGGCGGACAAAACGACGGGACGTTCTTCGCAATTTTGGGGACGCGCGATGAGTTGGTATGCGATGGCAATCATTGATGTTTTAGATTATTTCCCGAAAAATCATCCGAAACGCGCCGAATTAATTAATATTTTGAACCGCGAAATGACCGCGCTCGAAAAAGTTCAGGACAAAAAATCGGGCGCGTGGTGGCTGATTTTGGACAAGCCGAACGAGAAGGGAAATTATCTCGAAGCGTCTGCCTCGGCGATGTTCCTTTACGCATTGGCGAAAGGTGTGCGAATGGGTTATCTGCCCGAAAAGTTTAGAAAGACTGCCGATAAAGGCTGGGCGGGAATAAACAAGGAATTTATCTCGACGGCGAACGGCGGGAAAATTACATTGGAAAAAACCATCGGCGGCGCAGGACTCGGCGGAAATCCTTATCGTGCGGCTGACTATAATTATTACATCGGCGAAAAAATCGTCCAAAACGATCCGAAAGGTATCGGCGCGTATATTAACGCCGCGACCGAAATGGAACTGGCGAAACGTCCGCAAATCGGCAAAGGCAAAACCGTTTTGCTCGACGATTTTTTTAATCACGAAACGAAAAAAGACGCGAACGGACAGACGATTGCGTGGCATTATAAATGGGACGAAATGTCGAACGGCGGTTATTCGCTGTTGGGCAGAATATTTGAAAGCTACGGCGCAAACACCGCGACTCTCGCGGACGCGCCGACGGCGGCAAACCTAAACAATGTAAATGTTTACATCATCGTTGACCCGGACGACGCGAAGGAATCGCCGACTCCGAATTTGATCGAAGCGGCGCATATTTCGGCGATCAAAGATTACGTTAAAAACGGCGGTGTTTTAGTTTTGATGGGCAATGATTTCGGCAATTGCGAGTTCGATCATTTCAACAATCTGGCGCGGGAATTCGGCATCGAATTTAACAAGGACAGCAAAAATCACGTCGAGGGAAATCTGTTCGAGCAGGGAAAAATCATCATTGACGCGAACAATCCGATTTTCAGGGCGAACAGCAAAGTTTATCTCAAGGAAATCTCGACTTTGAATTTGTCGGGCAATGCCAAAGCAATTCAAATGTGGAATAACGACAAAGTGATGGCGGTTTCCAAATACGGCAAAGGCACGGTTTTCGCCGTCGGCGACCCTTGGATTTACAATGAATACACCGACGGGCGCAAATTACCCGCCGATTTTCAAAATTTCCAAGCCGCGCAGGATTTGAGCGCGTGGGCTTTGAAACAGGCAAAAAAATAAAATCAATTTAACCGCAGATGAACGCGGATGGACGCGGATTTTGACAAAGATTTGATGAATAAATTATCTGCGAAAAACTGCGGTTAAGAATTCTTAAATTAAAATTATGAACAAATATATCGGACTTTTTATTTTAATTATTGCGTTTTCAGTTGTTTCATTCGCGCAGACACGCGAGCCTTCAAAACCGATTCGTCCGTTTATCGTCAAGACGAATCAGGAAGTTTCCGACATCAATAAAGCTCTCGGCAATGAAAACAAGGTCAATGATTTGATCGGCGGCGAAGGAATGCAGTTGCGCGTCGCAGTTCAGCACGACGAATCGCGCCCGACCGCCGATGCCGAAGTTCACGATGCTTCGGACGATGTTTTTTACGCGCTCGAAGGTTCGGCGCAGTTGATTTTGGGCGGCACATTGGAGAATCCGCGTGAAGCATCGCCGGGTGAATGGAAATCTGCCAAAATTATCGGCGGAAAAACATTTATCATCAAAAAAGGCGATTTAATCGTCGTTCCGCACGGCACGCCGCACCAACGCATTGCGGTCAAGGGCAAAGAATTTTCGCTGATTTTAATCAAAATATTTGCCGAACCTTTGCCTGCCAAAAAATAGAAAGAATAATTTTCGACAATAAAAAACGGTTTGCGCTACTATAAATTTGCCGTTCAGCGGTCAGGATTTTAAGATGCCGAAAAGCGAAGTCAACATTTTCAGAACAATCATTTCGGAGAAAAACGGGACGACCGCCGAAGAAGTGGTCGGGCGTTTGCGCGAGATGATTCATCGCGGCGAACTGCTGTCGGGCGACCGTCTGCCGCCCGAACGTGATCTGGCGAAACTGCTCGGCGTGTCGCGTCCGACGCTTCGTGCCGGGATTCGTTCGCTTTCGACCATCGGGATTTTGCAGTCGCGGCAGGGCGCGGGAACATTTGTCGCCGAAGCCGGTGAATCGCCGACTTTGGACGGCAGTGCTTTGAAGTTGATGTCGTCGCTGCACGGGTTTTCGTCGGACGAGATGTTCGAGGCAAGAATCGCGCTGGAGATGAGCGTCGCGGGATTGGCGGCGCAGCGGGCGACGGGCGAACAGGTGACGCAGCTTGCCGAGGAGTTGGCGGGAATGTATGCGGCGATTGACGACCCGGAGCAGTATCTGATTCACGATATGCGGTTTCACCAAGTAATCGCGGCAGCCTCGCAGAACCGGATTTTGACGGCGTTGATGAATATGGTTTCGACGATATTATTCGAGCGTCGGAGAAAGACGGTCAAACGGGCAAAGGATTTGAAGGATTCAGCCGAACAGCATCACCTGATATTTAAAGCGATGAGAGAGCGCAGCACGGAAAACGCAAGGCAGGCGATGTATCAACATCTGACGGCAACCCAGAAGGCGCAAAGACTCGAACTCGAAGAATTTTCGTTACGCGAAAACGGCGGACTTGCCGAATAAATTTTTTATTTGAAGTAAGGTTAATTGCAGCAAAACGGCGCGAAAATCAAAGATTCCCGCGCCGTTTTGCAGTGACGAGTTTTTTAGAACAATTTTGTTAGAGACGATTGCGGGTTAAAGACAACAACATAAAAGCCGCAATTCTATCCGCCCTTGCTGACGCGCGGGCTTCCGCCTTCCGCCGCGCATCAATTTTTTTATTTCGTTTTCAGCGCAACATTTGAACCGAAACAATTTGCGCCGGAGAAACACGAATGATCGTGGTTTTCGCCGATTTCGAGCGTTTCCAACTGAATCGTCAAATGGTCAATTCCGAATTCGTCGTGCAGACGGCGGCGGACATTTTGCAGCAGTTCGGTTTGTGAAATTGTCTGCTGATGAACGATGTGTGCGCTCAAGGCTTCCATTCCCGAAGTGATTGTCCAGACGTGCAGATCGTGAACGTCAACGACGTTTTCCGTTTGCCGAATCGTCTCTTCGAGCGATGTGAGATTGATGTGCGCGGGTGTGCCTTCGAGCAGAATGTTGACCGATTCGCGGATTAGATTCCACGAGCCGAAAATGATAATCAGGCTGATTAAAAAACTACTCACGGCATCCGCCCAAGTCCAGCCGAAGGCAATAATCAGACCGCCCGCGACAATCGCCGCGACCGAACCGAGCGCGTCACCGACGACGTGCAGCCACGCCGCCCGCATATTCAAATCGTGCCGGTGATCCGAATGCAGCAGGTAAGCGGAAATTAAATTAATTATCAATCCGCCGACTGCGACGACGGTTAATTCAAAACCTTTGATTTCCGGCGCGGCGTAAAATCTGTCAAATGCTTCGTAAATCACAAACAGCGAGATGAGGACGAGCGCGATGCCGTTGACGAAGGCGGCGAGAATTTCGAGGCGGTAATAGCCGAAAGTTTTTTTCGCCGTCGCCGGACGCGCGGCAAACCAAATGGCGGCGAGCGTCAAAATGAGCGAAGCAACATCCGTCAGCATATGTCCGGCATCGGCGATCAGCGCAAGCGAATTGGCAATCCAGCCGCCAATCGCTTCGGCAAACATATAGACGGCGGTCAGCGCGAGCGCGATTTTTAGATTCCGCAAACTCTTTGCCGAACGCCTTTCGTGCGTATGTCCGTGATGTGCGCTGATATTTTTAAACCTCTAACAAATTTGTAATTGATCTACGGCAGAAGCCCGCGCGTAATTTTTGCCCATTGCAACTAAAAATAAAAACGGCAATTCTATCAAAAAATCTTACTGCTTACTTGCGCTGCCTGTTTGCAGGGAAAGATTATAGCTGCTGCGATTCCCTTTATCATCTCTGATTTCAACAATTACGTTTGGCGACGACGACGAAACCTGCATTTTAAATGAACCGTCACCCGCCGCGAAAACTTCGCGTCCCTGCGAGCGCACGACCGCGCCCGACTGGGTTTTGCCGCTAATTAAATAGATGCTGCCGCCGACCGGCTCGACTTTCCAATTTCCGGCTTCGAGCTGTGTGCCGCTTTCGCGTTTGAGAACCGTAAATTTCCAAGGGTCGCTCCAAACGCTCTTTTGTCCGGCACTCGAAGTCGCCCGCAAACGCCAGTAATAAGTTCCCGGCGCAACTCCGGCGAGCGGATAATTGACATTCGTCAGCGAATCGCGGTCAACCAAAATGCCGTCGGCGGCAAAGACGGGCGAACGCGAAACCTGCAAATAATACTTGGAAATTTGACTGCTTTCCGAACCGTTCTGCCACCGAAAAGCGATGTCGGCATTGCCGTTTGAATCTATTTGCGACGAATTTTCCGGCGCGATCATTTTCGGCGGTTCGAGCAGTTTTTCTTTAGATGAGATTTTTCCGTTATTAATCGCAGCAAATTCGTTTTCGCTGATCACGGTTTTTTCGCCGTTGCCGGTTGATTCGACACCGCCGCGACTGATGCGTATTTCGCCGCCTTTGGTCGCCGCATCGGTATTAAAACTCGCGTCGGTTTGTGACATCAGGCGATTTTCCGTCTGCGAAACTTCGACGACGTTTTTAGTGTTGTCCGTCTGTTCCTGAGTTTTGACGTTGATTTGCCCGTCATCGAGCGCGACGCGAATGTTTTTGCCGCCGAACAGCGACGAGCTGTCGCGGATCACGACCGTGCTGTTCGGACGCACCTGCAAAGTCGAACCGTCAATCATCTGAATCGTCGCGCGTCCGTCGCTCTGCGTCTGAATCGTGTCGCCCGCCGAAACGTAAATCAGCTTGGTGACGACAATCGTTTCGCGTGTCGCCGAACGAATCACGCGGACATCGCCTTCAAACGATGTCAGCCGTCCGGCATCCTGCGGCGCATCTGCCAGTTCCTGTTGCGCGAACCAGTTGTTACGCGTCGCATACCACAAAAAACCGAGCGACGCGACAAACAGCACCGCCAATGCGATCAGCATATAAACGGTGGATTTTTTGATGTTCCACCAGTCAACGTAAAATCTTTTGTATTGCTTATCCGACATTTGAAGGTTTATTTGAAAATTTGCGTTCAGATTTTAGTCAGGCTGTTCATCCTGCTTTTTCTCAGCCGGAAAGATCATCGAAAGCACGACCGAGAGCGCAATCGCGCCGATGACGACGGCGAGCGAGATGTTAATTAACATTTGTTCGTAATCGTGATGCAGATATTTTTGCAAAAACGCGCCGAACGCCGAATCGTTCCCCGTCAACATTATCAAGCCCTGCGCCAAAATCGGCAAGAGCATTTTGATGCCGATAAAACTTAAAACGAACGCCAAGCCGTATTTGAGCAGATGAAAACGGTCGGCGAGGTCTGCCAGCAGGAAGAAAAAAGTCCGTAAACCGAGGATCGCAAAGATGTTGGAGGTATAGACGATAAATCGGTCGGTGGTGATTCCGAAAATCGCCGGAATCGAATCAACCGCAAAAATAATATCGGCGACATTGATGACAACCAGCACGAGCAGCAGCAAAGTTCCCATCTTTTTGCCGTTGATGGTGACGAAAAAACTATTGCCTTCGTAAGTTCTGCTGATCGGAATAATCTTCGTCGTCAGGCGAATAATCGAGCTTTCTTCCGGGTTAAACGCTTCGTCGTCGCTGAAAAACATTTTAATTCCCGTATAGACGAGAAACGCGCCGAAAAAATACAGCAGCCATTCAAACTTTTCAACCAGTTCCGCGCCCGCAAAAATCATCACCAAACGCAGCACGAGAGCCATAAAAATGCCCCAAAACAAAGCGCGATGCTGATATTTTTTCGGAACTTTAAAGAAATTAAAGATCAGCAGAAAAACAAACAGATTATCAATCGAAAGCGAAAGCTCGATCAAATAACCGGTGAAAAATTCTTTGCCCTTAACCGCCGCCAAACTCCAATCCTGCTGATGCGAACCGACCTGCCAATAAATAAACCCGTTAAAGACAAGCGCCAGCGAAATCCACACCAAACTCCACACGACAGTTTCCCGCCGCGACGGAACGTGCGCCTTCCGGTTGACGATCCCGATGTCAACAAACAAAGCGATCAGCACAACCGCGAAAAAAACTATCCAAACCCACAACGGGTAATCCAAATTCGTCATAAAAAAGGCGTTTTACCATCTTCAATAAAGTTATTCAAATCAACTTGTTTCTTCATCAATAGAATCATCTGAAATCGGCTTTAAATCGAAAATATCCATAATCCATTCGACAAAAAGTTTTGCTTCTGGCTTATCGTGCAAAAAACATTTGGTTTGAATCGCCGTTCCCATCGAAATTCCGGGGTCTTTTTGCCAAGCTAAATATGTATAAACTTGGGCTTTTTCTTTGTCTTTAACTTTGAACAAAGTTTGCGGCAACTTTTCAATGGTTTCTTCTGCAAATTTCCACAAATCGCTCTTATCGTCAGCGACAATATTTTTGAGAAAAGTTTCAATTTTTCCGGCAGATGAGTTGTCAGGCATGATCCAGATGCCGATTGTCGGCAATTCTTCTCCTTTAATCTTCGTGCCTTTGGCTAAAGGCGCAGCCGGAATGTTTTTTGCTGCATATCCTGAATCTCTTAATCTATCTGTCAAACCTTGCCAACGATGAGCCATATCTTGATCGTCAGCATCCACAACAATAGCTAAACTGTTGTCAGCAGATTTTATAGTCGTTTTAAGGTTTTTCTTGAGATTTTCAAAGCCGCCTTGTTCTTTAATAATGATCTCTTTTTTTTGTCCGTTCTCATCTTTTGCAATAATGAGTTTATGCTTTTTTAGAAGTTCACCGAAAACGTAAGCGTCGTTTTTTCCTTCGACGATAAGCAATGGATTATCTGCCATTAGCGCACCTCAATATCGTTTTCAACGACTGTTTCGAGTTCTTCTTCATCAAATAATATAGCTTTTATTTTATCGTTTTTCCGCACCAAACGAATCAATATTCCTTCATCTTCTTTATCTTCTTCCGCCGCCCTTTGAAATGCTTTTACGCAATCTGAACTATGAGTTGCGGCGAAAACCTGAATATTCATACTACGCGCCGTTTTAAAAATAAAACGCCAAACATCTAACAAAATCGAGTAATGTAAACCGTTTTCTATTTCGTCAATAAAAATTATTCCATTGCGGCATTGAACCATAGCTAAAGACAAACCTAGAAGTCTAGTCAAACCTTCTCCAAAACTCTTTAATGGAATACGATCTTTCTCATTTATAACTCTTACTATTGGAACACGATTATTTGAGCCGCTAGGATTGCCAATAAAATCAATTCTGATAATTTTTTGTGGAAGCACCAAGTTAAGAGCTTTAATAACTTCATCTTCCAATGGAGTTAGTGTAACCGCATCCCAAAATTCTATTAATTTTTCACTTCTCAATCCAAACGAATTGATGAATACATTTTCAATATTTCTCTCAACAGTAGGAAGATAAATAGCCTGCGGCATTCCAAAAGCTGAAGAGTAAAAGTATCTTAAGAAAGTCGTCTTTGAAGCTGCCAAATTGAATTCTGCTTCATTGAATTTCCTTCTTTTGTGTTGACCTTTGTCAATTTCGTCGTTCAAAGCTTCATGCTTGATAAAATCCAAATCACGTCCGGCTTCGGCAATGATGAAAGACAAGGAATCTTTTCTGTCATGATCTCGATTTGGAATTGTTGGGCGATTTGTAAATAAATTTCTTAAGGCAAAGTTATATTCTTTTAATGAGTCGTGGGACATTGTTTTTTCGGTGGTGATTTCGTCTCGATTAAAAACTATTTTATGAATTATATCTATATCGTCGTGATTAGCATAAATCCACAGAGCCTCAAGCAAAGCGGTTTTGCCGACATTATTCTTCCCGACAATCAAATTCACGCGACCGAGTTTTTCAATCGTTAGATGTTCAAAGCAACGATAGCCTTTAATTTCAAGTGAATCTAAAAGCAGATTATCTTTTTTGCCTTTTTTAGCCTTGGTTTTTTCTATTTTTTCGACGGTCGTTGACATAATTTTCTCCAATTACAACGTAAAGTAACACGAACCGGCATTAAATTAAAAAATGTAAAGACTGGAGCGCAAGCGGCTCGCTTGCATGCCTTTGCAAAAGGCAAACAATGTTCGGATTAATTAAACTTGAATTTATCTAAACATCGTTACATCGCTGAAAAACGCGATGTTGCAAGCGAGCCGCTTGCGCTCCAGTCTTTTAATCGGCAAATGCCACGCTTAATTGTTTGAGCGGCATCGAGTTTCTCGCGTCTAATTTCTCAGTATTTTCGCGGTTGACGTATTCATACAAAATATCGCGCTGCTGCGGGGTGAAACCGGCTTCGGAGATTTGGTAGCGGAGTTCTTTTTCGTTGGCTTCGTTGTTTGCGCCGGCGGCTGAGACGACGTTTTCTTCGATCATAATCGAACCCATATCGTCCGCGCCGAAACGCAACGCGGTTTGCCCCAAGCGCAAGCCCTGCGTCAGCCACGACGATTGAATGTGCTGAACATTATCGAGAAAAAGACGCGAGACGGAAACCATTTTCAGATAATCCATTCCGGTCGGTTCTTCCGTGATTTTTCTGCCTAAAGCGGTGTTTTCGCGCTGAAACGTCCACGGGATAAACGCCGTGAAACCGCCGGTTTCGTCCTGCACGTCGCGGATTCTTTGTAGATGATTGACGCGGTGTTTCACGTTGTCGCCGATGCCGAACATCATCGTCGCGGTCGAACGCAAGCCGACTTTGTGAACCGCCCGCATTACGTCGAGCCATTCCTGCGTATTGCATTTGGTCGAAACGCGCTTGCGAACTTCGTCGTCCAAAATCTCGCCGCCGCCGCCGGGCATCGAATACAAACCTGCGTCTTTTAACCGTCTGAGAATCGTTTCGTAATCGAGTTTTGAAATCAGCGAAATGTTATGAATTTCCGGCGGCGAAAAACAGTGCAGTTGAAAATTCGGATATTTCGCGTGCAGCGTCGAAAGTAGATTTTCATACCACTCGATATTAAAATCGGGGTGAAGTCCGCCCTGCATTAAAACGCCCGTGCCGCCTAACTGAATCGTTTCGTCAATCCGTTTTTCGATTTCCTCAATCGAATGAACGTAAGTTTCCGGCTTGCCCGGACGACGATAAAACGCGCAAAACGTGCAGACGACGTTGCAGACGTTGGTGTAATTGATGTTGCGGTCAATGATATACGTCACCCGTTCGGGATCGTTTTTCCGCATCCGAATCTCGTGCGCCGCCGCGCCGATTTTGGCGATGTCGTAACTCTCCAAAAGCGCGGTGCAGTCTTCGGAAGTCATTCTGCCGCCGCCGGTAACTTTATCTAAAATCGGTTGAATATCGTTCATAACACTTAAAAGATTGATTTTATCACAAAAGCACCCGCCGCAAAATTTCGCATTTTGACGACGGAAAATTGCAGTTTGCCAAAAAATAAGCCGCAAAAGCCCGAATTTTTGACTTTTTGCCCGCGCAATATTTAAAGATACAAATTTAATGCCAAAAATGCTGATACCTTACGTCGTCATTTTGCGCTTTGATAATTGAGATTTTATTTTACGAGGTCAAGATGATGAGAGATAACAGAAACCGACTTTTACCGAGCGATTTTGCTCTTTTGTTTTTCGGCATAATTGCTGTTTGGCTGTTGGTATTTCAGTCGGGAATTTTTGGTTAGATGAGTATTATCAGCGACAAAAACTCCTCGCCGTAAAAATACGCCTTCAAAAAGTTTTATATTATTTATGAGGTTTTTTGCAGATTTTTCAGCTTGGAAACTATCTAAAGACTCGCCAAACGAATGTAACGCAGTCCGTCCCGGCTGCTGTCTCGGATGCGTCCCGCTTCCGAGACGACTTACAAAAAGTATAATTTATAGAAATTCAGACACGGACGCGGGACGCACCCGATCCTGCAAGCGGGACGCTTGCGTTACATTTCAGATGACTTTTCAAACAGCTTCTTAAATAAATGCAAACGGTTTATTGGCTTCAATTAAATTATTTTTATGCGCCAGTTTGTAATAAAGTTCCAGACCTTGCTGCATATTTTCATTAATGGAATATGAGATATTTTCCGACAGATATTTTTTGAAATCTTCGCGGTCGAGCGGAATGTGATTTTCGTAGTTTGAAACAATCTCGTTCAGATGCCGCAAACCTTCGTCACGCGCGGCGGCGAAATCTATCGTTTTGGCGGTTGCGGCGGTTTCCGTGTTTGTCATCCACATCGCAAAGACGAAGCCGAAACCGGTCAAAATTTTCCACGTTTCGGCGAGATCGAATTTGCGGTATTTTGTTTCGTCAATCGTCAGCGACGGATCGCCGATGAGCATCGCGCAGTCGGAACCGGCGAGCATTTCGGTCAAATTCGGTTTCGCGGTCTGATAGTTCGGCTGAATGCCGTAAAATTCGCGGAAAATTATTTTCGTGAGCGCGACCGACGTGCGCGAAGAAACATCAAGCGCGACGGTTTTGACATCTTTTAAGTCTTCGCCTTTGGTGACGAGACAGACGCTGCGGACTTTCTCGCGTGCGCCGACGCAGACTTGCGGAACAAGCAAAACATTATCAATGCGCTGATATTCGATGACCGGAACGAGCGCGGCATCAACCCGTTTTTCCGACAAAAGCTGTGCCGAACGCGCGGGCGCGTTGTCCATTATTAACTCGTATTTTCCCGCATTTTGCCCGTAGAGAAACGACCAGACGAGCGGCGCGGTGTTGGAATAGCTTGAAGCTGAGATTCGCGTCTGCGGCATTTATCGTGTGATTACGTCTTCGTATTCTTCCGAAGATTCGAGAATTTTTTTGGCAAACGGACACACGGGGCGAATCAGCAGATTGTTTTTGCGGGCATATTTAACCGCGGTTTCGACCAATTTTTTGCCGATGCCTTTACTTTCCAATTGCGGATGAACTTCCGTGTGGTCAATCACGATGACGCGCTGACCTTCGCGGACAAAGGTTAATTCGGCAACCCAATCGCCGTCCTTTTCGATGTAAAACGCGCCTTTTTTGCCGTGTTCCTGTTTTTCGATCTTCATACTTTAATTTCTATCAGACACTTTGCGCTTTGCCAAACTTGCGCTGTTAATAAAGTTCGATTTTTGTTAAATTAACGTCAGGATCAGAGAAGTAAACCACGGAGGCGCAGAGGCACGGAGTTTTTGAAATTCAAATTATTCTGTTTTAATTTAAAATTATATTGAATTGATTTTTCTCTGCGTCTCTGTGTCTCTGTGGTTTATATGCAGTCTAACTCCGATACCAAAGCGAAGCAGAAAAAATAATTATGAAAATCTACGACGTAACTTTTGCCATCAGCGCAGATACACCGATTTTTGAGGGCGATCCGAAAGCCGAAATTACCGTCGCGCATTCAATTGCGGACGGCGAACCGTATAATGTTTCGCAAATCTGCTGCGGCGTTCACACGGGAACGCACGTTGACGCGCCGAACCATTTTATCGAAGGCGGCAAGCGTGTTCACGAATTATCGTTCGACAAACTTTTGGGCGATTGTTTGGTCGTCGAATTGGACGAAAACGTCATGTCCATCGAAGCCGAACACGTTTCCAAACTCGAAAATGTCGAGCGAATATTATTTAAAACGCGCAATTCGGCTTTCTGGAACGATAAATTTTTCCACAAAGATTTCACCTACATCGCGCCCGAAGCCGCCGCGATTTTAGTCGAAAAAGGCGCGAAACTCGTCGGCTTGGATTATCTTTCGGTCGAAAAATTCGGCGCGGAAACTTTCGACACGCACATTACTTTACTCAAAAACGAAGTCGTCATCATCGAAGGCTTGGATTTGCGCGAAGTTCCGGCAGGCGTTTACGAATTGATTTGTCTGCCGCTCAAATACATCGGCGGCACGGGCGACGGCGCACCGGCGCGGACGATCTTGAGAGAAATTAAAAGTTAAAAATTAAAAATTAAAAAAACCGAAGGTTATTAAGAGTCAAAGAAATATTTTATGAATCGTCCTGAATTTGCTGAAAGGCGCGGAAAAATGGCGGAAAATTCAATTGATGAATTGATTGAACTTCTCGCCGCCGAAGATTTGCAGACGAGATTTTTTGCCGAAATGTGTCTGCGTGATGCAACTTCGACCTGACTGAATTTTCAGCCTGCGAGTTCGCGGGAAGAGCGCGAGACGGCGATTGAAGAGTGGAAAAACTGGCTGCGCGAACGCGAAGGGAAATTTAAGAAAAAACTTCGGCGAAAGACGGAACACGGAAAATAAATCCGGCGTATTATTTTTCATACCGGGAAATAAAATGCTCAGACGACCTTAAAAATATCAATGCTTTGACCTGAAATTTGTTTTTGACCTATACTGTGTTCGGTTTTAGGCAAAATTTTTATTTTCGACAGTCAATAGTTTCTAATCATAACCGCATAAACAGGAGAAAACGATGGGACGTTTGTGGAATGTAGTGAAAGGATTTTTCTCGCTTTTCGTATCTAAGGTCGAAACCGATCACCCGGAAATCGTCTATCAAAATTCGATTGACGCGATCACCGTCAAAGCCGTGCAGCTTCGCAATGCGGCGGCGGCGATCATTCGACGGCGCGACGAACTCGAAGACCGCAGCGACACGAAAACGCGCGAACTAAAGGAAATCGAATCGCAGTTGCAGGTTGCCGTCCAAAACGGCGACGAGGAAGTCGGAACGCTTCTGGTCGAAAAACTGGAGACTTTGCAGGGCGAAGTCGGCGATTTGAACGTCGAATACGATCAGGCGAAAAAAGATGCCGATGATGTCAAATCCGCGCTGCTCAGGATTCAGTCGGAACGCAACAAACTGGTCGCCGAAAAAGACCGGATGATGGCGAAACTGGCGAGCGCGGACGCGCGGATCAAGGTTCAGGAACAACTCGACGGGCTTTCGATGGACAGCGATGTCAAGGCTTTAGACAACGTGCGGACGCACATCAAAAACCGCGTCGCGGCGGCAAATCTCGGCAAGGAATTAAACGAAAGTTCGCTCGACGCGCGGCTCGAAAAAATCAAATCGCAGGTCGGCAACGTGCAGGCGAAAAGCAAATTTGAAGAACTTCGCAAGCAGCACGTCGCCGCCCAACAAGGTCAGACGGGCGCGAATAAAACGATGTAAAAGGTAGCGCGAGTGTCCCGCTTCCTAGACAAAGTTTTTGACTGACACAAGTTTGAAATCAAGACACGGACGCGGGACGCGCCCGATACTGCAAGCGAGACGCTTGCGTTACATAAATCCAAAATCCAAAATCAAAAATATGGCTATCAGAATCGGCAGTTATCAACTCGGACCGGGAGCGATTATTCTCGCGCTCGCTATTTTAGGCGGCTGTTTGTATGTCGCGGCGCGGCAGTTCGGTATTTTGGAAAAACTCACGCCGAAGACGGATATCAGCAAAACGGAGCAGACGCTCGAACGAACCGAAGACATCAAGCGCGAAAACCTGCCTGCGACCGATGTCAAACCGCCCGCGCCGACTAAGGACGACCCGGAAGTAACCATCGGGTTGTGGACCTGGCAGGCGGCAAGTCCGGTGATTGACGCGGTTGGCGGTGTCGGCAAATCGGGCGATCACCCCGACAGTCTGCTCTATCAGGCGGGCATTAAAAACACGCGCATCGTCATCGAAAACGACACCTCGAAACAGGTCGAAGCATTGGCTTCAAACAATATGCAGTTCGTCACGACGACCGGCGATCAGTCGGCGGTGGACATTGCCGGAGCCGACAAGCTGCTGCGCGGTCCGCACGCCAAAGTCGTCTGGAGCGGCGGATATTCGTCGGGCGAAGATTGTTTGATGGGACCCGAATCGTGGAAAAAAGACCCGCAAAACGCCAAAGGTGCAGTGATCGTTACCGCAGTTCCGTATTGCGATTTTAACGTCGCGGTCAACTGGGCGGCGGACAATAAAATTCCGGTCAACGCCGACGAACAGTCGTATAACCCGGACGCGATTAATTTCGTCAACGCGACCGATCACATCGAAGCCTCGCAAAAATTTATTGCGAACGGCAAAGTTTCGCTCAAAAACGTCAAAACCGGGCAGACCGAAACGCGGGCGATTGACGCGGTGGCAACCTGGACTCCGGGCGACGTGATGGCGGCGCAGGGGCGCGGCGCGGTTGATTACAAAGGCAAATCGGAAAAATTGCAGAAGATTATTTCGACCGAACAATATTCGGCGATGATGCCGCATATTTTATTTACGACTGACGATTTTATCAAAAAGCATCCCGAATATATCGAAACATTATTGCGCTGTCTGGCGCGTTCGGGCGCGAAAATCAAATCCGATCCGAACTATTTCAAAACCCGCGTCGCCGCTTTGAACGCGCAGACTTTTAACCTCGAAGGCAAAGGTCCGAGCTTTTGGGCGAAGTATTTTGATGTGGTCGAAGAAAACGGTGTCAAACTCGGCGGTTCGCGTGTCAACGATATTGCCGACAACCGCCATCTGTTCGGGCTTGACGGCGCGAAAAGTCTGACTGACAGCGTGTTCGGCATTTCATACAATGAACACGCCAAACGTCTGCAAAAACTTTTGCCCGACCGGATGCCGACGTTCACGCCGCTCGATCAGGTCGTTGATCTGACGTTCGTTAAAAAAATGTCGGATGAAGTCGGACAGGTCAAAGCCGAAACCGGCAATTCGACGCAGAACAATAGTGCCGATACGGTCGTTAAAGCCAACTTCGACATCAATTTCGATCCCGGTTCGGCTAATCTGAAACCGTCGGAAATCGCCAAACTCAATGATATTCGCAGTTTGCTGATTCGCGCTTCAAATACGAAGATCATCGTCGAAGGTCACACCGACAACACGGGCGACGCGAATAAAAACATCGAACTCTCGAAATCGAGGGCAAATTCTGTCTGGACTTGGCTCAAGGCTTCGGACGAATCGCGCGTCAACATCAACGATCAGCGCATTATTTCGGTTGACGGCTACGGTTCGCTCAATCCGGTCGCCGGAACGAAAGAAACGCAGACGACGGAAGACAAATCGAAAAATCGCCGCGTGACGATTATTTTGAAATAAGGGAGCGCGGACATCCTTGTCCGCCGCGCGTCGCAGCGAAAGCGAACGACGCGCTCATTAAGCTGTCAGGGACTTTTCGCCAAACTATTCAAACCTCGCTTCGCTGGTTTGGCGGACAAGGATGTCCGCGCTCCGGCTTAAAAATTATGGTTACTCAGGCAGAAAAAATTAATCTCGCCGAATCTCGTCCGAGTGCGATGAACGAAATTTTTCGTTTTTGCGGCGAACCGGCGCGTTTTATGCGGGCGAATTTGTTTGCCGTTTGGATCGTTATTTTGTTTCTGGTCTGGATTTTTGCGCCGATTCCGGGCATTCCTTATCCGAGCGAAGTTTTGACGGCTTTTTTGCGGATGTTCGCGTCCGCCTCGAACGATTCGAGCAATCTGGTTTACAACACCTGGACGACGCTCAAATTAAATATTGTCGGGCTGTTAATCGCCTCGCTGCTCTCGCTGGTCGTTGCTTATTTCAGCATTTTGCCGGTTTTACAGCCGCTCAATCAGATTTTGCAGTGGTTTCGATATTTGCCGATTGTCGCGTTTAATTTGGTGTTTCTCTCGATTTTTACAATCGGCTGGTCAATGAAGGTAGCGATGCTTTCGGCGGGAATGGCGTTTTTTCTGATTACTTCGATGACGGCGGAAATCGGGCGGATTCCGCGTTTGAAATACGAATTGGCGCGGGTTTTAAATTACGGCGATTTCAAAGTTTTTTGGACGGTCGTGCTGCGTCCGACGCTGCCTTCGATGATTGATATTGTCGCGCAGAGTGCGGCGATGGGTTGGGTGATGATCGTCGCCATCGAAACCTTCAACCGCACCGAAGGCGGCATCGGCGCGGCGATTTATTCGTATTCGGCAACCAATCAAAAAGCCGAAGTCTATGTTTATCTGGTAATTATCGGTTTCATCGCCGTTTTGGAAGATCAGTTTTTTTATTGGCTTAAACGCATTTTATTTCCTTACACAAAAATTTCCGAACGCGCCTGACTGTATGGAAGAATTATTATTAAATATCGAAAATATTTCAAAAAGTTTTCGTTTTGACGACGGCAGAGTTTTGCAGGTTTTGTCGGATGTTAATTTGAAAATTCTGGACATTCCGGTCAAACCGCAGATTATTAGTATTTTGGGACCTTCGGGCGGCGGGAAAACGACGCTTTTGCGTGTGTTGGCGGGACTCGATAAACCCGATTCGGGCAAAATTACGATCAAAGACGGCACGATGCGCGAGGTCAGAGTCGGCGACATCGGCGTGGTTTTTCAGCGTTATCCGCTGTTTGACGATCAAACCGTTTTGAATAATCTGGTCGAACCGGCGAAAAACAGCGGTCTGTCGGCGCAGGCGGCAAAGGCAAAGGCTCTCGAATTTTTGGAAGATTTCGATCTTTCAGATCAGGCAAATTCATATCCGATGCAGCTTTCCGGCGGACAAAGACAGCGCACGGCGATTGCCCAACAGTTGATACAGGAACGCCGCTATATCATTCTCGACGAGCCGTTTTCCGGTCTCGATCCGAACAATATCATCAAAGTTATTCGTCTGCTCCAAACGACCGCCGACCGTCACACGGAAAATACTTTTATCATCGTCACGCACGACATCACTTCGGCGATGATTATTTCCGATCACATTCATCTGCTCGGCAAACCGAACGATGCGAACATCAAAGGCGGCGCATATTTCGTCAAAGAATATAATTTAATCGAAGAAGGTCTGGCATATCAGCCGAATATCGAAGATTTGCCGCGCTTCCAGGAGATTCGCAAAGAAATCAAATACGTCCATTTTCCGCGTCTGGTGATTGCGAAAAATTAAAGTGTTTAATTGATAATGGACAATTGATAATTGATAATGAATTGTCCGTTTATTATCAGTTATCAATTGTCCATTATCAATTATCAATTATCAGTTTTTATGGCACAAACCGAGCCTAATTATGTCAAGGAAGTTTTCACGAGCCAATGGAATCTCGCGTTTATCGGCGTAATGTTTCTGCTGATGGTCGTGGTTAATTTCATCGGTTTCGGTGCGCTGCTCGTCGGCGGCGAAGTTGCCGCGCTGCTGCTCGCGCAGATGCCGGTCGTCCAGCATTATCTGCGGCTGCGGGCGCAGATTGACGATAAACAGCACACCGAAATTCAGGAACACGAAATCGTCGCCGCTTTGCCTGCGCCGTATCAGACGGATTTTGAATCGGTGCGCGGTCTCTGCGGCGAGATCGAGCAACGCTGGAAAACGCAAGGCAATAACGGCAATTTTTTGATGTCCGATCTGGTCGGCAAACTCGGCACTTTTCGTTTTGAATACGCGCGGATGCTGCAGGCGCATCACCTGTCTTCGACGCGCAACGTCGCCAATTTAACCCAGCGTCTGCAAAACGAACTTCAGCAAAACGAACTCGCGCTGCAAAACGAAAAATCGCCGAAGGTGCGCGAAGTGTTGGCGCAGAACGTGCGGATTATCAAACAGAGGCTTCAGCGGACGATGCAGGTCGGCGATTTATTAAGACTTTTGGCGGCGCGTCTGTCGGTCGTCAAAAACTCGCTCAACCTTTTGCACGACGAAGTTTTTACCGTCGCCGATCCCGAAAATGTTTCGTCGCAGGTTGATAATCTGATCTCGACGCTCAATATTGACGACGAATTAAGAGCGACCTACGAAGACGTTTTGGGCGATTCCGACAAAGTTCCGCTGCCTGCTCAAAACTCACAGAAACCTAATTCACAGGCACAGCGGCAGACAAATTTGAGAAGAGTAAAATAATTGATTATTCCACACTTGATTTTCTTCTTTGCGTCTTTGCGCCTTTGCGGGAAATTTTACTTTAATATTTAAAATCATTGAAAAAATCAATTTCCGCAAAGGCGCAAAGACGCAAAGGGAAGTCAAAGAATGTTACAAAATTTAGATTGCAAACTATTGAAAAACGGCATAATCAGAAATTAAAATCTCTGTGTCTCCGTGTCTCTGTGATGAATAATTTAGAGGAAAAAAATAATGCCTAGAAATCCAGATTTAGACAAACTTTTACGCGAAGTTGACAACCTGACCGGCGGCAGCGATGACCGCCAAACAGTCGAACCCGTCGAACCCGAACCCGCGCATCCGAACGGCGGGTCGTCGTTCTTAAAATCCATCGGCGGATTTTTTATCAGCAAGGTTGGTGAAGACGCGGCGGAAACGCAGTATAATGAGCCGCCGCCGTCGCCGAACACCGTCGCGCAAATGGCGGAGAGCGAACCTGACCCCGAATTTACCGCGACCGGCGATGATATGTCGGGCAAATCTTTTACAGACATTTACGCCGAAGCCGGAGTTGACGATTCGGCTTTTACGGTTGATAAACTCAACGATTTGCTGCAAGATGAGACGCTTAAAGATCAGCCTTTAAGCACCAAAGCATTGGTCGTCAAAATGGCTTTGAAGGCGCAGAATGTCGCGGCGGATGTGCCGGTCAGCGATGCCGTCAAACGCGACCGTGCGCTCGATGCTTATCAAAAAATGCTCAACGAACGCGCCGCGCAGACCGGGAAAAGTAATTCGCAGGCGATTCAGCAAATCAACGACGAAGTGCGAAAATATCTCGAAGCAAAAAACGCCGAAATGGACGCGCTCCGCACCGAAATCGCCGAAATGAAACGGCAGACCGAAACCTTCGCATCGCGCCGCCATCAGGAAGAACAGCGGCTCGCCGCCATCATCGTCCCGCTGCTCGAAGGTCAGCCGAATCCGGTGACGACGGAAGATAATATAACCTGAGTTCGGGATAAGGATTTTTTACCACAGAGGCACAGAGGCGCAGAGGTTTTTGAGCGAGACAGTTAATCGAAAGCTGTCAATATTCCATCTCAAAAGTTTTTTCCGTCTAATCTCCGTGCCTCTGTGCCTCTGTGGTGTGATTAGTTTCTTATCCCGAACTCAGGTTAATATAAATTAGAAGCATTTAAAATTATAAGATTCGGGATTACGGATGAAAATTCAATTTCAAATCCAGAACTTTGAACTTTAAACTTTAAACTTTGAACCTAAAACTTCAATGAACCAAACAAATCTGCCTGATTGGACGAACGAACTCAAACGCCGTTATCTGCGCGGCGAAGCGTCGGTTTTTGTGCTTTTCGGCAATGTTTACGACACGATTCTGCACGACGGAAAATTGCTGTCACTGACGGATTTTCTGGTTAACGAAGTCTTGAAATCGAGCAAGGATTTAGTCGGCGTTTTTAATGTTTCGCAGGGTTTTCGCATCGCTTATCGTAAAAATTATGACGACGGCAGAAAAAATACGCTCGATGTTCTCGGCAGTCTGACGACGGCGCAGACGAAAACTCAGTGGCTCGAAGCCTTGGAAATACTGCTGACGGGAACGAATCTTTTGACGGGTTCGCGCAACGCGGTCGTGTTGGAATATGCGGAAACGCTCGCGCCTGCGGGCGATCCCTCGTTTCAGGCGGACACCGACCGCGCGGCGATTGTCACGCTGCACCGCTGGTCGTTTCTGCCGGCAATTCAGCAGCAGGACAACATCATCATTCTGCTGGTTGAAAATCTTTCGGAACTTTCGCCGAAAATCGTCGCTAACCCGCGCGTTGCGGCAATCGAAGTTCCGCTGCCCGACGAAGAAACGCGCCGGACGGCGATCACGCTGATAGATCAGGCGATGAGCGAAAACGGTCTGCGGCGTTACGCGGAAATGACCGCCGGACTGAAACTTTTGCAGATCACTTCGATTCTCACGCCGCGCCGCAGCGAAAATGCAACCGTCGAAGAAAGAACGCAGTTTATCGCCGGTCTGCTCGGCGGCGGCGAGAGCGTTTTGCACCGCGCCAAAGAACTCGCGCAGCTCACGCTCGAAAAAGCGAACGAGGAAATCATCAAACTGCTCGCGCCGGAGCAAACCGATGCCGCCGATCAAACCGCCAAGGAATTACAGGAAAAAGCCGCCGTCGAGCGCGATAAACTGATTTTTCAGCGGAAACGCGAAATCATCGAACGCGAATGTTTCGGACTGCTCGAATTTATTGAGCCGAAATTCGGTTTTGAAGCCGTCGGCGGTCAGGAAGCAGTCAAGGAAGATTTGCGTTTCGTCGCCCGCAATATGCGCGAAGGCTTTTATAACCGCGTTCCGATGGGTTTATTGTTTACGGGAGCGCAGGGAACGGGCAAAACTTTTTTTGCGACGGCGTTCGCGGGCGAAGCGAAAATGACCGCCGTTAAACTCAAAAATATTCGTTCAAAATGGGTCGGCGCGACCGAAGGAAATCTCGAAAAAGTTTTGAGCGTGATTAAAGCAATCGGTCAGGTGATCGTCATTATTGACGAAGCCGACCGCAGTTTCGGCAGCGGCGGCGAAGGCGAAGGCGACGACGGCACGTCTTCGCGGATCATCGCTAAAATGAAGGAATTTATGTCCGACACGGCAAATCGCGGACGCGTGTTGTTTATTTTAATGTCGAATCGTCCCGATCAGATTGATATTGACCTCAAACGCGCCGGACGAATTGACCGCAAAATCCCGTTTTTCTATCCGCAGATCGAAACGGAAGTTTTCGCCGTCGGTAAGGCTTCGGCGCGAAAAAACAAACTCGAATTTTCAGGAAATGTTCTGGACGCAAGCGGCATCTGGGAAAAAATGGTCGGTTATTCCGCCGCCGACATCGAAGCCGTTTTGCTGCTTGCCGGTGAAAATGCCGCCCGCAATTCGGAAAATGCCGCGCCGGTTTCCGCCGAAAATCTCGAATCAGCCTACGCCGATTATTTTCCCAGCCGCGACACGACGATGCTCCAATTTATGGAATATCTCGCCGTCTTCGAATGCTCGAACCGCAAACTTCTGCCCGAAAAATACGCCGATCTGTCGGCTGACGAACTCCAGCAAAAACTCGAAACATTAAGATTACTGGTTGGAAATCGCCGTTAAAACTCCACTATTTCGACGGATGTAAAAAAAAACTTGAAATTTTCCTTTGAAATAATTACACTTTGTTTCAAGTCCAAACAAATGTAACTAAGGGAATCGAGAATGAAAAATTTAATCCTTTTTGTCGTCGCGGCAGTATTTTTGCCAATTTTAGCTTTGCCTGTTTTTGCCCAGTTTAATACGCCGACAATTGACGGCGTGATTTCAGCCAATGAATACGGCGTTCACATTGACGGGCAAAATCAGCAGACTTCGGGCGGGCAGACGTGGTATTTGACGTGGGACAATACGAATTTATATGTCGCCGTCACGAATGCCGATCTAAGTCAGGGCGCGGTTATCAATATTGACCGCAATCCGATTTCGCCAGCCAACGGCGGGACGAATGCCGACGGCACGCTCAATGCCTTAAATTACGACGGCACATCAATCGGGACGCTGCCGTTTCGGGCGGATTTTCGCGCTTATTTCAAAGACGGTTATCGTGATTACCAAACAGCGAACGGCGCGAACGGCTGGGGAAATCAAACGACGAATTTTGGCAGTTACGTTTCGGGCGCGGGTAATGTGCGCGAACTTTCGATTCCGTGGGCGGCGATTACGGGCGGCGGCGGCAAGCCTTCATCATTTTTGTTTCTGGGATATTTGAGTTCGGGCGGCGGTTTTATCTACGGGCAGATTCCGACGGGCAACGGTTCGGGCAATTCGCCCGGAAATTATGCGCGTTATTACGCCGTCGTCAATACCGACAACGGTTCGGCGACCAAGCCTTTTTCGCTCGACCAAACGGTCAGCACGGACAATATTTTGTATGACGGTTTGAAACACGACACCTTCGACGGATATTATCGTTCGCCGTTCGGCGCGGTGACGACGGGTTCGACCGTCAATCTCAAATTTCGCACGGCATTGCTCGATGTCGGCAATGTTTATCTGAAAGTTTATAAATACAATCCGGCGGACGCTTCGACCGACGCGGCGGTTGAATATCCGCTCACGTTTCTCGAAAACCGGACGGAGAACGGGACGACTTATTCGGTTTATTCGATCAATTATGTCACGCCGTCCGCGCCTTCGGTGATTTACTACAAATTCCGCGTAACCGACGGCACGGCGACGGCGTTTTACAGCGATTCATACGCCGACGATCACGACAATCTCAATCAGGGCGGCGACGGCGCGGCATCAGCCGGCGAACCGTTTGAGGCGTTCCAATTAACGGTTTACGACGCGAATTTTACGACTCCGGCGTGGCTCCAAAACGGCGCGGTTTACCAGATTTTTCCCGACCGTTTCCGCAACGGAGACATCACCAACGATTGGTGTCGTGCGGGAAACACGACGGGTTGTCCGAATCTTTACGGCAACGCGACGAGCGACAATATCGTTCACACGACGTGGAATGAAACGATGGCTGACCCGCGTGCGACCGGCAACAATAACGCCTACAGCGCACAGTTTTACGGCGGCGATTTGAAGGGCGTGCAGGACAAACTCGATTACATCAAGGGAATGGGATTCGACACGATTTATCTGAATCCGATTTTCAAAGCGCGTTCCAATCACGGCTATGATGCCGACGATTATCTGCATATCGCCGACCAACTCGGCGGCGACGCGGCGTTTCAAAATCTGTCGGCGGCGGCAAATGCCAAGGGAATGCGCCTGATTTTGGACGGCGTGTGGAATCATATGTCGCAGGACAGCGAATATTTCGATTATTATCACCGTTCGGCGACGGTCGGCGCGTGTGAAAGCACGGGTTCGGTTTATCGAAGCTGGTTTAACTTCAAAAATTCAAACACACCGTGTTCGACCGCCGATTATTTCGGCTGGTTCGGATTCAGCGGTTTGCCCGAATTTCAGGAAACCGATGCGGTCAAAGATTTCTTCTACCGCACACCGAAGACCAACGTCACGCAGTATTGGCTCGACAAAGGCGCGTCCGGCTGGCGTTTCGATGTTGCGCCCGACATTTCGCATCAATGGTGGCACGAATATCGCGGCTATGCCAAAGGTTATAAATCCGACGCGCCTTTGATCGGCGAAATTTTTCAGGACGCAAGCCAGTATTTAACGGGCGATCAATTCGACGGCGTGATGAATTATCGTTTCCGCAAAAATGTTCTCGGCTTTGCACGCGGATTCGATTTTTCGGATAACGATAACAACGGTGTCAACAAAATCGTCGGACTTTTCCCGTCGCAGTTTGACCGCGCGATGAAATCAATCCGCGAAGATTATCCTTTGCCGGCGCAGCTTTCGATGCTCAATTTAATTGATTCGCACGACACGAACCGCGCTCTTTTTACGCTGCAAAACTCATTTGAATCAACGGCGGAAGCTAAAGCCCGTCTCAAACTTGCCGCGATTTTTCAATTTACATACCTCGGCGCACCGATGGTTTATTACGGCGACGAAGCCGGAATCAACGCGCCGTCGGTCGCTAACAACGCGGGCGGTTTAGCCGAAGACGATCCGTATAACCGCGCACCTTATCCGTGGGCGGACGAATCGGGAAGTCAAAACGCTTACGGTCCGGCGGATTCGGGTTTGATTAATTTTTACACCGCACTCGGTTCGGCGCGGCGCAGTCATATCGCTTTGCGAACCGGCGCGTTTACGACTCTGCTGACCGGCGACACGACGGCAAGCGCAAGCGACAACAACACTTACGCTTTCATCCGCACGAGCGGCAGCGATAAGGTTCTGGTCGTGATGAACAACGGAACGACTGCAAATACGGCGACGATTCCGGTCGGTGCGTATTTTGCGGACGGCACGGTTTTAAATGACGCACTCGGTAACACGTCGCTCGCTCTAAAAAAACCGACGGCGGGAACAACCGTCAGCGGCGGCAATGTGACGGTTACTATTCCGGCACGAAGCGGCGCGGTTTTGTCAACGCTTGCACCGACGGCGGCGGCAATTTCGATCAGCGGAAGAGTTTTAACCGCTGAAAATCGCGGCATCAGCGGCGCAAGAGTGTTAATTTATAAACCCGACGGCAAAATGGAAACGGCAATAACTAATAATTTCGGCAATTACCGTTTTGAAAGAATCGCCGCCGCCGCCAATTATGTTATTGCCGTCAGCAGCAAAAACTACCGATTTGCCGCACCGTCGCAGGTCATTTCGGCAAACGAAGATGTCGGCGCACTAAACTTCACGGCATTGCCGAGATAAACAGGAGTTTGATAGCCGCAAAAAGATGCAAAAAAGAAAGAGAAAAATTAAAACGCGAAAAGGTCAATTAACTAAATTTCAAATAATTTCCGGCTAAACTTAGCTGTTTGTTTACTTGTATTTCGTGTTTTTCACAGTAAAATTTTTCTCTTTCTTTTTTGCGTCTTTTGCGCCTTTTTGCGGCTATTGTCTTGCTTTAGTTTTTTTCGGCTATTTCGTTTTCTCGACTTTTTTAATCATTCTCGCCGCGTGATTGCGGGCAATTAGCGGCAGGCGTTCGTCGTTGGACAATTCTTTGAGAAACGGCATCATTTGTTCGGGATCGGAGATTTCATTGCGCGTGAAATAACCGTCGAGCGTATCCATCAAACCCGGCGTTTCGAGCGGTTGATTGACGCGGGCGACGTTCATATCAAAAATCCAGATGTATTGCTGGGAGATGTGATAATACTCATCCGCCAAGGTTTTAGCGTTTTTGTTGGTCGTGTAATTAAACTTGGTCGAGCGCGTCTGACCGTCTTTTTTAACCCTGATTTCGTAATTGCCGAGATGCGAATAATCTTTTTCGTATTGATAATTTTCTCCCGCTTCAAAATATTTAACTGCTTCAAAAGCGGTTTTCAGTTTGCCGAGCGTCTTTGCCGAAAGTTGAACCGGATCGCTCACGGGTTCTTCATAATTCTGCCTGAGAAACGAAATTTTTCCTTTGCCGTCAGCGTCGTGCGTGATCGTGATTTTTGAAATCGTAAACGCGGGCTGCGAAAACTCGTAAAAATAATCGGGCGCAAAATTATCGTTCGTCTGCACTGCCGGACGCTGATTGTTTTTGCTGTTTTGATTGGTTTTTTGCGGTTCATCTGCGGTTGTTTGAACTGCCGAATCCGCGTCCGCCGGACGTTCGTTTTTCTTCGGCGGCGCATTCGTCTGCGGAGTTTCGGCGGTCGGTTTTTTAACCGCTGCCGGAGGCTTTTTCGCCGCCGGTTTGCGCGGTTTTTTCTGCGCTGAAACGGTTAAAAAGAACGTCGTAAAAATGACAGGCAACAATAAAATTTTGGAAAATTTATACATAATTTCAAATTCCGACAGGTAATCAGTCAAAATAAAATACCACTAACATCAACTTTTAATTTTATATAATTCCGACCGATTACTCATCTTTGATGCGGTTTTGATTGTAAACGCCTTTACTCGATCATTCAAAATTAAGAGCTTTAACGCTTTACATCGTTCTGTTAAGTTGCCGATTTGTCGTCGGCGGTTGTTCGCCGTGTGTTTTGGCGGTTTGAAATGCGATTGATGTTAAAATACTCGTTCGATTTATGAAATTTTCGTGGGATCAATTATTTAAATCAGCCGGTAAAAAATCGCTCGTGATGGCGATTTTGAATGTTACGCCCGACAGTTTTTCGGACGGCGGCAAGTTTTTTTCGTTTGACGAAGCCTTGAAACAGGCGGAAAAATTCGTTGCCGAAGGCGCGGATATTCTCGACATCGGCGGCGAATCAACGCGCCCGAACGCGCAAAAAGTTTCGGCGGAAGTAGAAATCAGCCGCGTCGCGCCCGTGATCGAAGCCGTCAAAAAACGCTTTTCAATTGCCGTTTCGATTGATACCACCAAATCCGAAGTCGCCGAACGCGCCGTTGAATCGGGCGCGGATATTATTAACGATATTTCCGGTTTGCGGTTTGACGCACGCCTCGCCGAAATTGCAGCAAAGCGGGAAACGGGATTAATTTTAATGCACCTGCGCGGCGATTTTGAAACGATGCACGAGAAAAAAACTTCCGAAAGTATTCTCGCCGAAGTCGCCGAAGGTTTTCGTTCGAGCATCGAAAAAGCGCAAAGTTTCGCGGTTAAAAACGAACAAATCGCGCTCGATGTCGGCATCGGATTCAGCAAAACCTTCGCGCAGAACTTAGAACTTCTCGCCAAACTTGATAAACTGACGGCGGAATTCGACGGTTTTCCGATGCTTGTCGGCACTTCGCGTAAATCATTTCTCGGAAAGATTTTAGATGACGCGCCGCCCGACCGAAGGCTTAACGGAAGCCTGACGAGCGCAGCGATTGCCGTCTGGAACGGCGCAAAAATCGTCCGCGTTCACGAGGTCAAAGCGACGGTCGAAGCCTTAAAAGTCGTCGAATCCGTCAAAAAACATTTATGAAATACATTCGTCTTTTCGCCTTCGCCGTGTTTTTTCTCGCCGTTTCGGGGTTTTCCGAATGTTATAAACCCGTGACGAGTTCCGGCTTGCCGAAAAACATTAAAACGGTCGCCGTGCCGACATTTCAGTTTGAAACGCGCGGCTTGCGCTACCGCGTCGAATCGCGTTTTACCGAAGCGATGACCAAGGAAATCATCAGGCGCGGCAATGGCTTGAAAGTGCAGGGAACTTTGGAAGGCGCGGACGCGGCAATCGAAGGCACGATTCGTGATTTTTCGTTTTCCGGCGTGCTGCTCGACACGCAGGGACGCGCCCGCGTTTACGAAGTGACGATTGTTTCCGCCGTCACGATCCGTGATTTGCACACCGACAAAATTCTTTACGACAATCAAAATTTTATCTTCCGCGATTCGTTTGAATTTTCGTCCGATCCGCGCTCGTTTTTCAACGAAGAAGACCCGGCAGTCGAGCGAATGGCACGATCATTTGCCGAATCGGTCGTCTCAACGATTGTTAACGGAATCGGTGTGAAAGAAGAGAAGAAATAGCTGCAAAAAAGGAATTAATGGCTTTGCGATTTTCTAATTCTTCAAACTATCTGAAACTTTCCGGCACTTTCTGCAAACTTTCTGCAAACCTTTAAATGAGTATTTTATCCATCGAAAATTTACGCGCTCAACTGAAAAAACGCGAGATTGCGCCGGTTTATGTGTTGTTCGGCGCGGAAACTTATCTGCGCGATCTGGCGGCGAGGACGATTGCCGATTTTGTCTTTGGCGATGCTTCGCTGCGTGATTTTAACGAGACGGAATTTTCATTGAATCAGGCGGATAATTTGTCTTACGCGCTTTCTGCCGCCGAACAAATGCCGATGATTGCTTCGCGGCGCGTGGTTCGCATCGCTGACGTGCGCGTTTCGGCGACGGGAACGAAGGATAACCTCAAGGAAGACGACGAAGCGGTTTTGATGAAATATCTCAAACGTCCGGCGGAAACTTCGGTCGTTATTATCGTCGCCGATGAATTAGACAAACGCCGACGGATGTCGAAAC
Source organism: Pyrinomonadaceae bacterium (assembly GCA_965247235.1). GTDB lineage: Bacteria > Acidobacteriota > Blastocatellia > Pyrinomonadales > Pyrinomonadaceae. The sequence goes on along the minus strand of OZ252004.1, from coordinate 1,855,707 downwards.
TTTTAATCGAAAACGCCGTCGCCGTCGAATTTGCCGCGCTTGACGATGCGCGTTTGATGGCTTGGGCAAAGGATAAATTAAAGGAACACGGCGCGAGCGCGGACGACAAGGCTCTGCGCCAATTGGTCGCGCTCGTCGGCAATGATGTGCGGCGTTTGACCAACGAAATCGAAAAGGTGACGACCGCCGCGCTGCCCGACAAAATCATCACGTTCGCGCTCGTCGAATCGCTCGTTTCCAACGCGCGGGAAATTTCCAATTTTGATCTGGCTGATTATATGATCGCCAAAAATCGTTCCAAATCTCTGCAAACGCTCAAAAAAATCTTGGACGACGGCGCGGAACCGCTGATGCTTTTGGGTTTAATCGGTTACAATTTTCATCGCCTTTTTCTGGCGCGTGAACTGATGATTCAAGGTGTCGAACGCCGCGAAGTTGCCCGCGTAATGCGTCTGCATCCGAGCAAACAGGAAGATTTTCTGGCAACTGCGCGGCGCACCGAAGCGGCACGTTTTTCGCAAATTATGCAAAAAATCGCCGAAACCGATGTCGCTATCAAAACCTCACGCGGCGGCGGCGGCAACGCGGGCGCACGTCTGCAAATCGAAATGCTCGTCTGCGAACTGTGCCGTTAAGATAAGTTTACGGGAAGTTTGCAGGAAGTTTGCAGGAAGTTGCAGAGTTAGAGCAAATTCATAATAGAATGTGTAATCAAAAACAGAAACCCGCGTGTCAGCAATGACGGAGACGATTGCTGATTTTTGTGTTCCTGCACAGTTTCATCACACCCGATATTTTCGCTTTCAAAAATTGTCTGAAAACTCCAAAATTAATTTAAATTTTGCATTAAGTAAATGGACAAAATAATTCGACAAATGTTTTATGCAGAAACACGCACGAAGTAAGTGTGTTCTTTGCCTGCGACTTGCGCCCTTACTCCGTGCGGGCTTCTGCATCCATCGTTTAATTTTGTCCGTTTACTTTCTGATTCAATTCGATTAAATAAGTTTTGATTTCAGCAGGAACGACATAATTTCTGCGGCGTTTCTACCGAATTTTTTAGGCTTGATAAAAATTTTTCTGTTCTTCAGGAAAACTTTAGGAATTTTAAAATAATCTCTTTAAAAACTCGAAACCTTTGCTTGAATTTATACTGCAACAAATTCTTCGGTATGTTGGGCAAGTAACAGACTGCGAAAAATCGGCTTAGTAAAATCTCACAGCTATTGTTTTACCCGTAAAAAAATAAAATCAGTATCAGGTTGCATTAACGCGTTTTAATTTGCACTCAATTTTTCGGCGTTGGTGTCAAAGCACAAAACTCTAAAAAAGTTTTCGTAACAGGAAAAATATGACTTTTCCGAATGCTCGAATTCTGTTCGTAGATGACGATTCCGATACCCGTGAAATGATGGAGTTGCTCTTTTATCATACGAATCGCGCAACCGTCACGATGTCGGCGATTGCGCTTCAGGAAACCGGCTACATCAAATATTCGCGCGGGTTGATAAACATCAAAGACCGTGAGGGTTTGGTAGATTTTAGCTGTGAATGCTACAAAATAATCAAAAAAGAATATGACCGTCTGCCGACTTAAAAAACAATTAAAAATTATCTCTGATAATCGCCGTCAAATCTTCGATGTTTTGACGGCGATTTTTTGTGTCGGTCATTGGTTAAAAACCGGCTTGTCGCTGCATTTTACTTGTCGGCGTGAAACGGTTCGAGCAATTTTCTCATTCAATTCAATAAACTTTTTTCTATTTTTCAATTCTTTGTTTAGTATTGACGATTCACAAACCGGGCGAATTTCTTTATCTTTACTGTAAGCAAAGTTTTATGAAAAATCTTCTCAAAATTTTGACCATCCCGGTCGTTTTGGTAACTTACGGCGTTTTGGTCCGGCTCGAAAATCGTCGTCCGCTGCGTGAGCGTGAGGTTGAATCGAAATTAGTTCGCAACGGGCGAAATCTGATCGTCGCGGGAATCGCCGCCGTCGTTTTGCAGCTTGCCGAACAGCCGGTTGTTGCGCCGCTGTTGAAAACCGTCGAACGCCGGAATATCGGACTGCTGAAAATATTTCGCCTGCCGAAAGTTTTAGAAACCGTCGGCGCGGTTCTGTTGCTCGATTATACGCTCTACCTGTGGCACGTTTTGACGCATAAAGTGCCGTTTTTATGGCGTTTTCATCTTGTTCATCACCTCGATCTCGAGATGGACGCTTCGACCGCGCTGAGGTTTCATTTCGGCGAACTGCTGATTTCCGTCGCGTGGCGTTCGGCGCAAATCGTCGCTATCGGCGTTTCGCCGCAGGCGTTTGCCGCGTGGCAATTGCTTTTGCTGCCCGAAATACTTTTTCATCATTCTAACGTCAAACTCTCGCCCGAATTCGAGCGTCAACTTGGAAAAATCATCGTCACGCCGCGTCTGCACGCGATTCATCATTCGACCGACAGGGACGAAACCGATTCCAATTGGTCGAGCGGTTTGACCGTCTGGGATCGCCTGCACGGAACTTTCAAAACAAACGTGCCGCAAAACGAAATCGTCATCGGTGTTCCCGCGTATCGCAGCGCGGACGAAGTAACGCTCGGAAAAATTCTGCCGCTGCCGTTCGCCGAACAAAAAAACGACTGGCTGGTGCGAACGGGTAAGGATTAGATTTGAACACGGATTGGACGAATCCGGCGGATTTACGCGGCTTTTAAAGTCAAACAAAAAGCCGAATAATCAACTGTTTATATTTTAGAAACGGATATTTTATCTGTCACCAAACTTTAAATAGATCCGTTTTTTCCGTCCAATCCGACCAATCCGTGTTCGTTCTTCTTTCTATTTTTTCGCGCCCTTTTGCAGCAATAAATTGATGAATAAACCTGAATTTTCAATAATCATCCCGACGCTCGACGAAGCCGAATCAATCGCCGCGACGCTCGCCGCGTTTGAAAATTGCGGTGAATCAATCGAAATTATCGTCGTTGACGGCGGCAGCGCGGACGCGACCGTTGAAATTGCCGAAACTTTCGGCGCGAAGATTCTGCACTCGAAACGCGGACGCGGCGCACAACTGCAAACCGGCGGCGCGGCGGCAAACGGCGAAATTCTCTGGTTCGTTCACGCCGATACGATTGTTGCAAATGAATGTTTCGCGCAGATGCGTTCGGCGTTGCGTGACGCACGGACGGTCGGCGGAAATTTCACGATACATTTTGACGGCGACCGATTGGCGGCGAGATTTCTCACGCGGCTTTATCCGCAGCTTCGTCTGCTCGGTTTAATCTACGGTGATTCGGCGATTTTTACGCGGCGCGAAACTTACGAAAACATCGGCGGATTTCGTGATTACCCGATTTTTGAAGATTTGGATTTTGTCGAGAGATTGAAAAAACAAGGACAACTCGTCACGCTGCCGGCGGCGGTCACGACTTCATCGAGAAGATTTGAAGGGAAAAGTTTTATCCTGACGTTCACGCGCTGGACGATTTTGCAGATTCTCTATTGGCTCGGCGTTCCGCCCGGAACGCTGTTGAAAATCTATTTTTGATAGAGAAGTTTGCCCACGAAATATACGAAAAAAACGAAAAAAAGAGAAAAGTAAATTTAAAGATCGAATGAGAGAAGATTTATTTTTGAATTTCTTCTTTTTAATTTTTAATTTTTTTTCGTCCCTTTCGTGTCTTTCGTGAGCAAATGTCTTAACCTTCCGATTCTTCCGCGTCTTCGTCGTCTTCATCGTAATCGCCGACTTCGCCGAATTCCCAGCCGTCGTAGGTTTCGATGTTGTATTCGTCGGCGAGTTTTTGAAATTCGACGTTGCGCTGTGCCAGCGATTCGGGCGTGTGAATCTCGTTTTTATCAATATGCAGCAGATATTCGCCGGTTGATTCGTCGGTTTCCTCGTCGCCGAGTTCAAAAATATCTACGAAATCATAGCCGTCGGCTTCGAGTTTTTCGCCGAGTTTTTCGAGTTTATCAATGCTCGTATCAACGAAATAAAAGCTGTAAAGCATTTCTTCGTCGAGATTCCATTTGTCTTCGGTTTTAGCGGCATCGAAAATTTTGCGAATGCCTTCGAGTTGTGATTCCGTCTCTCTGAATTCCATTTCTACTTCTCCTCATCGTCGGCAATATCGGCGACGTTTTCCTTAATCAGCGAACTGTTCTGCACCGCGCCCACGCCGTCGCGCGGCTCTGAATCTTCATAATTTTCGAGCGAATGATCTTGTCCGGTCGGCTTGCCTTTGTCATCATTCGGATCAATCGCGTTGATGTCTTCGTCGGACACCGCGCCGCCGTGTCCGCCCGGCAGATCGCTGCCCGTTTTGGTCGTATCTTTCGGGTCGCTGTTAAAAATATTTTCGTTTTGTTCTGGCATAATTGTTCTCCCTTGAAATTAAACTTTGAATGATTGTCGCATTTATCTCGATATTTTTCTGCTCTGTTGGATAAAAATCAAAAAAATCAGCTCGGATTGACGGGCTGTTTCTCCTCTTCTCCTCCGCTCCCTTTCTCCTCGTCTTTCACGACGGGACGCATATGCGGGAACAAAATCACGTCGCGGATCGAATGTTTGTCGGTCAAAAGCATTACTAACCTGTCAATTCCGATGCCGATTCCGGCGGCGGGCGGCATTCCGTAGGCGAGTGCGCGGATGTAATCTTCGTCCAAAACCATCGCTTCGTGGTCGCCGCCTTCGCGTTCTTTGCTTTGGTCAACGAAACGCTCGTATTGTTCCTGCGGGTCGTTGAGTTCCGAAAAACCGTTGGCGCATTCCATCCCGTTAATAAACAATTCAAACCGCTCGGCAATCTGCGGATTCTCCGGCGACGCTTTCGACAAAGGCGAAATTGATTTCGGGTAATCTATGATGAATGTTGGTTGGACGATTCTTTTAGCCAACTTTTTAAGAGTTTCTTCTTCAATTTTTTCATCGTCCTCTATTTCTGTAATGCCTACTTTATCTTCAACAAAATCTTCAAATAAATTTTGTGTATATGAAGCCATTAAATTGTCTTCGGTATTATCTTTTTGAAAAGTTGTAGTCAAAATAAACTTTGCTTGTGGTCTAATTTTGTATAGCTCGAATTCATTTTCGTCTGGAATTGAGCTTTCAAATAATTTCGAGAAATCCCAAAATTTGTTTCGGTTTTCGTCCGAAACAAATACCTTATCCATTCTTTGAAATGTTTTTTCAACATCTATTTGACCACCACCAAAACTTTGTGGCTTAACTCCCCATTTCATTAATATTCCAAAAGCCACTAATCTACGCATTTGAGGTAGATTTTCGAGCCACTGCTCTTCAAAATTGTCATTTTCGATATTTTCCCATTCATTACTCCAATATTTTGAAATTGCTTGTTTCATCGTCAATCTTTCAAATTTTGAAAAATCAATCTCATTCTCGCCATATTTTACTTGCAATCTTCCGCCCGTCGCTTTTTGCACCGATTCTTTAATCATCGCTTCGGCGAAATCCATCATTCCGTTCACATCCATATAGGCGCAGTAAAATTCGAGCATCGTGAATTCGGGATTGTGTTTGTGCGACAAACCTTCGTTGCGGAAATTGCGGTTGAGTTCGTAAACCTTTTCAAAACCGCCGACGGTCAGGCGTTTGAGATAAAGTTCGGGCGCGATTCGGGCATAAAGCGGAATGTCGAGCGCGTTGTGATGCGTTTCAAACGGAGTCGCCGCCGCGCCCGTCGCCTTCGGCGTGAGCATCGGCGTTTCGACTTCGATATAACCCGCGTCGTCGAGAAAACGGCGCATTCCGCTGATGAGTTTGGCGCGTCGTTCAAAAACCTCGCGCGTCGTCAGCTTTTTCTGTCCGGTGCGTTTTTCTTCTTCGAGTTCCTCGTCCGTCTTGTTTCGCAGGCTCGACGCGATCAAATCAACGTAACGATAACGCCGGCTGATTTCCGCGTCGCCGATCTCGTGCATCTTGTCGGGCATCGGCATCAGTGCTTTTGAGAGAAACTGAAAAGTCTCGACGTGAACCGAAAGTTCGCCCGTGTTCGTGAGAAATAAAAAACCTTCCGCGCCGATGAAATCACCGTGATCTAGTAATTTAAAAACGTCCCACGCCGCGTTTTCGTCTTCGATAGTTGCGCCCGAATCGTTACTGTAAACCTTCGCGTCCTGCTTGCGAACGTAAATCTGCAAACGATTCACGCCGTCGCTCAAATGCACAAACGCCGCTTTGCCCATCACGCGCGGCGGCACGGCAAGACGACCGGAAACGCGGACATTGCCGAACGCTTTGAGCTTTTCATTGAGTTGCGCTTTCAATTCCTGATCGGGCTTTTCGCCTTCATTTAATCGAGATTTGTGCGCTTCAAATTCCGCCGCGATTTCGGCGACGGGTTTGTAAATCAAAACATTTGAAATAGTATCTTCCGCGCCCGAAATGTTCGTGCGCTCAAACTTATTCGGATACACGTTTCCGACGAGCGTTTCGAGTTCCCTTAAATGCTCGACACGCGCCAAAACCTGATCGTTGTCGTCAATAATTCCAGCATTTATAATAGTTTCCGCTTGTGTGTTGGCAATAGACATAATTTTTTATTCAAAAATTGATTATAGAGAAGCCGCGCAGACACGGCAAACTTTCGGCAACTGTGGCAAAATATAACTAAACGACCGCCAAACGCCGAAAACTTTGTGTTTTCTGCGGCTAACTGTGTTTTTATGAATACTTCCAGCGAACAAAAAACTGAAATATCACGTCTGCGCGACGAAATCAAACGCGGAACGCGCGTCGTTTCGCTCGACGGATTAACCTCAATCGCCTCGAAAGCGTTCGTGTTGTCGCAAATTCAAGCCGACGCGAAAAAAACTTTGGTTGTCGTCGCCGACACCAACACCGAACTCGAAACTTGGAACTGCGATCTCGAATTTTGGAATGGAAAATGGAAAATGGAAAATGGAAAATCAGAAGATTCCAAAGACCAAAAACCAACGACCAAAAACCAAATCCTCACTTTGCCGTCATTTGAAACCGACGTTTATTCGGGCGTTTCGCCGCACGCCGAAACGCAGGAAGAACGCGCCCTGACGCTCTGGCGTTTGGCGCAGAACGCGCCGGATTTTTTGGTCGTTTCGGCAAAATCTTTAATCACCAAAACGCTCACGCCTGCGGATGTCAAAAATCTCGGCGCGGAACTGAAACTTGACGCTGATTACGCGCCTGAAATGCTGATCGAAAATCTCGTTGCCGTCGGTTATGTGCGCGAAGAACCGATCAAAAACGTCGGCGAATTTTCGGTGCGCGGCGGCATTTTGGACGTTTGGTCGCCGACGGCGGAAAATCCCGTCCGCATCGAATTTTTCGGCGACACGGTTGATTCGATCCGCGAATTCGATGCCGAAACGCAGCTTTCAATCGGACAACTGAAACAAATTTCGATTGCGCCGATGCGTGAATTTGCCGCCCGTTCGCAGGATTTTAACGATTGGACGTTTTTCGCCGAAGAACGCTTCGCGGACGAGAAATACGCCCGCAATCTCAAAGACCGTACGGCTTTTTCGGGCGAAGGCGAATCGTTTTCCGGCTGGGAATTTTTGCTGCCGCTGATTCGTCCGCACACATCGAGCGTTTTCGATTTTTTGAAGGACGCGGTTTTAATCATTGACGAACCCGCGCTCATCGAACAGACGCTCGGCGCATTTTACGAAACAATCGAAAATCGCCACGCCGAAATCACCGAACTCGGCGATGTCGGTTTAGAGCCGCAGGAATTGTTTTTACAGGTTGAAGAATTACGCGAAAAACTCGACGGCAAACAGCGCGTCGAACTCCGCGCACTCGGCAAAACGGCGGCGGCAACCGATGAACAGTTTCAACTGACATCCTAAGCATCCGTAATTGATGATTGCTGTTTCCCTGAACAAATAAAAAGCGTTTGATTTGATATAATCTTGAAACGGAGGCTGAAAATAATGAGCGAAAAAATTGTCGAAACCGGAAAAAAAATCTACGAAGAGAAACTGAAAAATATTCTCGAACCAAAAGAAAACGGAAAATTCGTTTCAATCGAACCTGACAGCGGCGCATATTTCGTCGCCGAAACAGATGTCGCAGCGGCGATCAAAGGCAAAGAAAAATACCCGGATAAAACGCTTTTCCTGATGCGAATAGGTTTCCCGACGGCGCACAAAATCGGCGGTTATGGCACAAGAAACAGGTGAAATCAACGATTTTCTCGAACCGACCGTTTTCATTGAATTCGGCGGCGGCAAACAGGTGGAATTCGTGATTGACACGGGTTTCAACGGTTCCTTGTGCGTTCCGCGCTCGCTGATGGAAGCACTAAATCTAACAAAAGACTTGCAGGAAGAAATTTTCGGCATCGGGCTACATCGTCAAATTCTCGATATTGCAATCTCCGAAATAATCTGGTTCGGCGAAAAGATGCCGGTCAACATTCTCATCAACGACGGCGACGACCGTTTGCTCGGCAGCCAGCTTTTTGAAGGCAAAATTTTACAGATCAATTATCAAAATAAAACCGTAACCATTTCAGATTGATGTCAAACCAACCTTTATTTTTATTCCCGGCTTCCGAAAAGTCCGTCGAGATTGAAATCACCTCGCGTTCGACGCGCAAGTTTCACGGGAACGTCAAAGAATTTGCCGAAATTTTGAAAAAAGATTTTGCCGCCGCGCGAAATCTGCAAATCGTTACGCAGTCGCACGGTTTGGCGGAAAGGCTCGAAGAAATTTTGCGCGATTATGATCTGAGCGTTCCGAACGAATCAATTATCATCGGCGATTTGTCCGGCGGTTTTGAAATTCCGTCGCAAAATTTGACGGTTTTTACCGAAAACGACGTTTTCGGCGAAACCACACAGCGCGAAGTCCAAAGTCCGAAGTCCAAAGTCCAAACACGCAAATCAACTTTGGGCGCGTTTATTTCCGATTTTCGGGATTTGAAACCCGGCGATTACGTCGTTCACGTTGACCACGGCATCGGGCGTTTTGAAGGTTTGCAAATCATTAATTCGCAGGGCGCGGAACGCGAATTTATGCTGCTCGTGTATGCCGAAAACTCGAAACTTTTCGTGCCGGTCGAACGGCTCGATTTGGTTTCGCGTTTTTCGTCGGGCGAAGGCGTGCAGCCGACGCTCGAACGGCTCGGCGGGTTAGGTTGGCAGAAAACCAAGGCGAAGGCAAAGCGGGCGATGCGCGATATGGCGGACGAACTGCTTCGTTTATACGCCGAACGCCGGATGGTTGCAGGCTTTGCGTTTTCCGCCGACACGCCGTGGCAGACCGAATTTGAAGAATCTTTCCCGTATCAATTAACGACCGATCAGGCGAAAGCCATCGAAGATTTGAAGGACGATATGGAAACCGCCGTGCCGATGGACAGATTGATCGTCGGCGATGTCGGTTACGGCAAAACCGAGGTGGCGATGCGCGGCGCGTTCAAAGCCGTGATGGACGGCAAACAGGTCGCCGTGCTGACACCGACGACCGTTCTCGCGTATCAACACGCCGAATCTTTCAAACAAAGATTCGCCGCGTTTCCCGTCTCCATCGAACTTCTGTCGCGTTTTCGTTCCGCCAAAGAACAGAAAGCAGTCGTCGAAGCAGCGGAAAAAGGCAAGGTTGATATTTTAATCGGGACGCACCGCATTCTCTCGAACGATGTCAAACTGCCGAAACTCGGCTTGGTAGTCGTGGACGAAGAACAGCGTTTCGGTGTCGGTCACAAAGAAAAACTCAAGCAGTTGAAAAAGAAGGTTGATGTCCTGACATTGAGCGCAACGCCGATTCCGCGCACACTCAATATGTCGCTTTTGGGAATGCGCGATATGTCGGTGATCGAAACGCCGCCGCGTGATCGTCTGGCGATTAACACGCAGGTCGTCCAATTTAGCGAACCCGTGATTAAGTCGGCAATCGAACTCGAACTGGCGCGAAACGGGCAGATTTTCTTTATTCACAACCGCGTCGAATCAATCGAATCAATCGCCGCGCACGTCAAAAACATCGTTCCGAACGCCCGCGTCGTGATCGCGCACGGGCAGATGAACGAAAAGGAAATGGAAACCGCCGTGCTTGATTTCGTCGCTTATAAATACGACGTTTTGGTGGCGACGACGATCATCGAAAACGGCATAGACATTCCGCGGGCGAATACGATTATCATCAATCGCGCCGACAATTACGGTCTGTCGCAGCTTTACCAGCTGCGCGGTCGCGTCGGTCGCTCTAACCGCCGCGCTTACGCTTATCTGCTGATTCCGGGCGAACTGCAATTAACGCCGATTGCGCGTCGAAGATTGTCGGCGATTCGTGAATTTTCAGATTTGGGTGCAGGTTTTCGCATCGCGGCTTTAGATTTGGAACTGCGCGGCGCGGGCAATATTTTGGGCGGTCAGCAGTCGGGACAACTCGACGCGCTCGGCTTTGATCTCTATACAAAAATGCTCGAACGGACGATTTCGGAACTGAAAGGCGAAACGGTCGAAGACGAAACGAGCGTTTCGCTCAATCTCGGCGTGGACGTTTCGATTCCGAAAGATTACATCGTCGAAACTTCGCAGCGTCTGCGAACCTACAAACGGGTTTCATCGGCGGCAAACGACGAAGAACTTAACAAAATCTACACCGAAATCGCCGACCGTTACGGCAAAATTCCCGATTCGGTCGAATGTCTGTTTGAATACGCGCGTCTGCGAAAATCCGCCGAAACGCTGCACATTCTCTCGATTGACAAAACAAACGACGGTTTCGCCGTCAAACTCGGAGAAAACGCCAAAGTTTCGCCCGAAAAACTGATGGGATTTTTAACCGAAAACGAAAGCGCGGCATTTTCTCCCGGCGGCGTTCTGCGCGTCGCTACACGCGAAGGAAATCTGATCGAAGCGGCGCGGACGGTTTTGGAAAATCTTGCTGAATAATTGACTGAAATGCGTGAGTAAATGCCGTTTTAGTTTCGGAATAGGTGATAGCTGACAGGTGATAGCTGATAAATTAGGAAATCGCCGCAAATTTCTACAACCAAATTATCACCTATCAGCTATCACTTTTCAGCTATTCCGAAAAGTTTTTGATTTTATTTAGTATTACAAATGAAACCAAAATATCGTTCTATTTAATTTCCATCTCATTCGTGCTATTCGTGTAATTAGTGGCTGGCTTTTATCCTGAAAAAATCAACGAAAGATTTTCCGCGCCGCGTCACGCCGGAAAAATTATTCGCGCCAATGCCGTGGGTGCGGGCGCGAGTTTTTTGTGCGGCACGTTTGTCAGATTTTTTCTCGAAATTGATTTGGAAAGTAAGAAAATAATTAAGTCATCGTTTAAATCCAACGGCTGCGGCTGGACGATTGCGGCGGCGGACGTGCTGGCGGAAATCATCGTTGGGCGCAGATTGACGGATTTTCACGCGGTTGATAAAAACTTTCTGCAAACGGAAATCGTTTCAATTTTAGGCGAATTTCCTGCCGGTCGCGGTCACTGCGCGTCAATCTGCACGGACGCAATCGAGGCGGCGACGGCTGATTTTCGGCGGCGGCAAATCGAAGAATTCACCGGCGAAAAAGCTCTCATCTGCACCTGTTTCGGCATTTCCGAAGAGACGATTGAAATCTTGGTCAGCAGAAACCGCATCGAAACCGTCGAAGAAGTCACCGATCTCTGCAATGCCGGCGGCGGCTGCGGTTCGTGCCGGTTTTTGATACAGGAAATCATTGATGTCAACGGGTAACGCGGACGGTTCGCCTGCGCGTGAGCGCGTCCCGCGTTCACGTTGACTTGAAAAATACGATGATTTGAGTGCAAATCGGCGTGTGTCAGCGAGACGCAGACACGACCGCAGGCGAGCCGCCTGCGCCACCCGTAATGTTGTGTTATAATCGCACAATCCGCATTCGAGATTCGGCGGAAATAAAATTTTTATTCAGCATTTAGTTCGGATCGGCAATTGATAAACATCCGAAAATAGAAAACCTAAAATTTACAATGGACGATCCTGCCGGTAGTTTTTTACCCTTCATATTTTTCTTACAGGAAACCGCCGCTTCAATATCTCTGACCGAAGCGATTATCGAATTTGCCTTAATATTTTTCATCGTCGGGCTGAACGCCTTTTTCGTCGCGTCGGAATTTTCGCTCGTGTCCGTGCGCCGGACGCGCATCGAAACCCGCGCCGAAGAAGGCAGCAGCGGCGCAAAAGCGGCTCTGCGGCTGCTCGATAATCCGACTCAGTTTATCTCCGCCGTGCAGCTCGGCGTAACCTTGGCATCGCTCGCGCTCGGCGTGATCGGCGAACCGACGATTGCGCGGATCATCGAACCTTACGCCGAACAAATCGCTTCCGAAGGCACGGCGGCAATTATCGCGCACGGCGCGGGCGTGGTCATCGCGTTTTCAACGATCACGTTTTTTCACGTCGTGTTCGGCGAACTCGTGCCGAAGATGTTCGCGCTCGAAAAAGCCGAAAGTTTTGCCCTTGTCGCGGCGCGTCCGCTGGAGATTTTCGCCAAAGTTTTCGCGCCGATTCTCTGGGTTTTAAATCTGGTCGGCGGCGCGGTCGGCAAACTTTTGGGTTTGAAATCATCGCTCGAACACGCTTCGGTTTACACGGAAGAAGAAATTCGCCAGCTCGTCAATTTATCCGAACAGAGCGGACATTTAAACAAAGAGGAAAAAACGCTCATCAACCGCGTTTTTGAATTTTCGGAAACGACCGTCAAAGAAGCGATGATTCCGCGCACCGAAATCGTCGGCATTCCGGCGGCAGCGACGCTTGAAGAGATTGCCAAAGCCTTCCGCGAACACGGTTATTCGCGTCTGCCGGTTTACGGCGATTCGCTCGACGATATGCGCGGCGTGCTGCACGGCAAAGACGTGATGCAGTATCTGCTCGTCAAACCGCGAATGTTTAAGCTCGAAAGAGTTTTGAAAAAGCCTTTCTACGTCGTTGACACGGCGCGGCTCGAAGACGTTTTGCGGCAGATGCAAAAGGAAAAATTTCACTTCGGCTTTGTCGTTGACGAACACGGCGGCGTAGAAGGCATCATCACGCTCGAAGATTTGCTCGAAGAAATCGTCGGCGATATTTCCGACGAACACGACGAAGAAGTCAACGAACAAATTCACGAACAATCCGACGGCAGCTTCATGCTTGACGGCGCAACCGCCGTGCGTGATGTCAATAAACGGCTCGAACTGAATCTGCCGATTGACGAAAGCTACACGACCATCGCCGGATTTTTAATGGCGGAAGCCGGACAAATTTTAGAAGAAGGCGAAACCGTCGCTTACAACGGTCATATTTTCAAAGTCGAAAAAGTGGACAAACGCCGAATTTTACAGGTGCGGATGAAAGCAACTCAAAAAGAGTAACGCAGTCCGTCCCGGCTGCTGTCCGGGACGCGTCACGCGTTCCGCCGTCCACCTCTGTTATTTTCAACCGGCGCAAAATCCTTGCCGGAAGCGGGACGCTTCCGCGACAGCAGCCGGGACGGACTGCGTTACCTGATGAAACATCTGCTTATCAAATCTTCCGTGCTGACGATTTTCGTCGCTTTGGCAGTTGCCGCGACCGTCTATGCGCTGCGTCCGCAGTTTGCCGGGATTCGTGCGGGCAAGGCGGACGAAAATTATCTCAAATCAACCGATTGTCTGGTTTGTCACGAAAATCATTACGCATCTTGGCGCGAAACGCATCACAGCCGGATGACGCAAAACATCACGCCGTCAACCGTGCAGGGCGATTTTGAGCGTGAAAATACGCTCGAATATTTGAATGTCAAAGCCGTAATGCAGCGGCGCGGCGCGGAATTTTGGATGAATTTCGCATATGCGGACGGCAAAAAAGAATCCTTCAAGATCGAACGCACGGTCGGTTCGCGGCGCATCGAACAATACGTCGCCAAAACAAATAACGGGCAATATTTTCGCCTGCCGGTCGCGTATGATTTGACGCAGAAACGCTGGATGAATCTCAATGGTTCGTTTTTTTATCCTGACGGAGATAATTTCAATCAGCACACGGCGCAATGGGACACGAACTGTGTTTTTTGCCACAACGTCAAAGCCCAGCCGAATTTTAATTTTCAGACCAAACTCGCCAAAACCGAAGTTTCCGAACTCGGCATCGCCTGCGGCGCGTGTCACGGGCAAGGCGCGGAACACGCCGAACTCGCCGCGTCGCCGCTCACGCGGACGCTTTGGCATTCGGACGCAAATGCTGAAACTAAAATAGTTAATCCGCTCAAAATTGATTCCGACCGCGCGTTGATGGTTTGCGGGCATTGTCACGGACAGCGCATTCCCGAACCGCAGACGCGCATCACGGAAATCTTATCGAAAGGCGATCCGTTCGATGCGGGCGAAGATTTGTCGAAACTTTATCGCCCGATTCACCGCGAAACGACTATCGGCAATGTTTCGTTCGCCAATCGTTTTTGGGCGGACGGTTCGCCGCGTCTGACGGCGTATGAATATCAAGGACTGACCGCTTCAAAATGTTTTTTGAACGGCGAAAAAGGCAACCGAATCAACTGTTTAAGCTGTCACACGATGCACGAAGGCGATGTCAACGGACAATTGACCGCCGACAAAAAAACGAATCTTGCCTGCACACAGTGTCATCAGCAATTAAACAACCCGGACACGCTCGCGCTTCATACGAAACATACGGCAAATTCCGAAGGCAGCAGTTGTGACAGTTGTCACACGCCGCAAGTCGTTTACGGCGTGATGTCGTTTCATCCGTCGCATCAGATCACCGTGCCGAACCCGGAACTGACCGCGCAAAAACAAGTGCCGAACGCCTGCAATCAATGTCACGTTGATAAATCGGTCAATTGGGCGATTGAGCAGACAAAAACGCTCTGGACGGAACGCTACAAAAACGCGCAAACATCAACGGACGAACAGTTTAATTTTCCCGAAGGCGTTCGCGGATTATTCGCCGGCGACGCGCTGACGAGAGCTTTGTCGGCAAACGCGCTCGCCGAACATTCCGACATAAATTGGTCTGCGCCGTTCCTGTTGCAGTCTTTAACGAGCGAAAATTATCCGGTCGTCCGCTATTTTGCTGCCAACGGATTGACGGCGGCGCATTGGAATCTGCCGAAACCCGATTATCTGGCGGACAAAACGCAGCGCGATCAAACGCTGGTCAAATGGCTCGAAAAAATTGATTCAGGTAAATTAAAGGAAGCGCAGACAATCGCCGAAAAACTGCGACAAAAACGAAAGGATTCCGATTTGGAAGTCGGCGAATAAATCATTTTACAATGGCACAAAAAACCGACCAAACTGACGAACCGGCGAAAGCACAATTAACAGAAAAACCTTCGCCAAATTTACCTTTTATCTCTTTGCAAGGCTGGTTCGGTCTGGCTTTTTGGATGTCGTGCGGACTTTTATTTGAAGGTTTGATCGGTTTTCGCTCGCCGTCATATTTACAGGACGCAACCCGGCGCGAACTGTTTAGGCTCGCCCACGCGCACGGCACGATTTTGAGTTTACTGCTCTTGATCGTCAATGTTTATCTGCAAAATAAATTAATCGCGCCGCCGAAAATCGGCGTTTACGCGCTCCAAATCGGCGTTCTGTTAATGCCGCTCGGTTTTCTGCTCGGCGGCATTCGGCATTACGAAAGCGACCCGAATCCGCTGATTTTTCTCGCGCCGCTCGGCGGTCTGCTGATAATTTTCGGTGTCGTCACGATTGCCTTTTCGAGTTTGAAAAAGTAATCGAAGCGTTTGGCGAATAACGATTTAAGATTTACGATAAAAAGCAATTTTCAGTAATTTTGCCTGAAGTTTATATCATAATGAGTTCAATTAAATCTGTAGCCTTAATCATCTTCATACTTTCATTAAATAGTTGTTTTTTTCAAAAGCAGCCGACGGTCGGTTTTAACACGACTGATAGTTCCGGGACGGAAAATAATGATGAAAACGGAAAAATATTATCGTTGTGTGTAATTGAAAAAAATCCTGAAAAATATGATGGAAAAACAATTCGGTTAAAATCACGTCTTGATTTCGGAATGGAAAATGAGACCTTATCAGATGAAACCTGCTATTTGTATCGGCGAGCCGTTGTCACCTTTGATGATAAAAATGCTTACGAACCGATTGATAAATTACGAACACAAAGCAGCAAAAACGGCACAACACTCTTCAAAGTTGAAGTTGAAATTGAAGGGCAATTCATCAATAAGCCGTTCACAGGCTGCTGTACAAATACTCCATACCAATTTAAAGTGACAAAAACATTTTCGGCGCAACTCATAAATTGATTGTTAGTAAACAACTTTTTCAGGAACCAACTTTTAGTGTTAAGCTAAAAGCGATTTTTCTAATAAATTTTGGAGCAATATATAAAATAATGAGTTTAATCGAATCAGTTTGGGCGCGGGAAATCTTGGATTCACGCGGAAATCCGACGGTCGAGGCGGAAGTGATTTTGGAAGACGGCACGACCGGACGTGCAGCAGTTCCGTCAGGCGCGTCAACCGGCGAAAATGAAGCCGTCGAATTGCGCGACGATGACAAATCGCGTTATTTGGGCAAAGGCGTTTTGAAGGCGGTTGAAAACGTCAACGAGAAAATCGCGTATGAGTTGGAAGGTTTGGACGCGCTCGATCAGACGCTCGTTGACAAGACTTTGATTGATTTGGACGGCACGGAAAACAAATCGAATCTGGGTGCAAATGCGTTGCTCGCGGTTTCGATGGCGACTGCGCGGGCGGCGGCGGCGTTTCAGGAAATGCCTCTGTATCGCTACATCGGCGGCACGAATGCGAAGACGATTCCCGTGCCGATGATGAATATTATCAACGGCGGCGCACACGCCGACAATAACGTGGATTTTCAGGAATTTATGATCGTGCCGGTCGGCGCGGAAACTTTTTCGGAAGCTCTGCGGGCAGGCGCGGAAATTTTTCATAATTTGAAATCCGTGTTGAAGGCCAAAGGTTTAGCGACGAGCGTCGGCGACGAAGGCGGTTTTGCGCCGAATTTGAAATCGAACGAAGAAGCGATTGAAACGATTCTCGAAGCGATTGACAAAGCCGGTTACAAAGCGGGCGAAAACATTATGATCGCGCTCGATCCGGCGGCTTCGGAATTTTACTCGAACGGCAAATATGTTTTCAAAAAGTCCGATAAACGCGAACTTTCAAGCGACGAAATGATCGCGTATTGGACGGAATGGACAGAAAAATATCCGATCATTTCCATCGAAGACGGTTTGGCGGAAAACGATTGGGACGGCTGGACGAAAATTACGACCAACATCGGCAAGAAAATTCAGCTTGTCGGCGACGACTTATTTGTCACGAATACGAAATTTCTGCAAAAGGGAATTGACACGGGCGCAGCGAATTCGATTTTAATCAAAGTCAATCAAATCGGCACTTTAACCGAAACTTTGGACGCAATCGAACTTGCTAAAACCAACAATATGACGGCGGTTATCTCGCATCGTTCGGGCGAAACCGAAGACAGTTTCATCGCCGATTTAGCCGTTGCGACCAACGCGGGACAGATCAAAACCGGCTCGCTTTCACGCTCCGACCGTATCGCTAAATACAATCAATTGCTCAGAATCGAAGAAGATTTAGATACTTCGGCGCGATATTTGGGGAGAAAGGCGTTTTATCAAATCAAAGGCTAAAAATTAGCCACGAACAGACACGAAAGAACACGAAATAAAAACCAAAAAAAAAATCGTGTTCTTTCGTGTTTGTTCGTGGTTAAAAATCTTATGAAAAAAATTCTGGTCATCGGTTCAGGCGGCGCGGGAAAATCAACATTTTCGCGCCGTTTAAGTGAATTGACGGGAATTGAAATCATCCATCTCGACCAACTTTACTGGCAGCCGAATTGGGGCAGAGTGACGGAGGAAGATTGGGCAAAAACGGTCGAAACATTGATTGCGAAAGATTCGTGGATTATGGACGGCAACTATTCGCGGACGATGGAGATTCGTTTTGCGGCGTGCGACACGATAATTTTTCTCGACATTCCGCGCCTGATTTGTCTTTATCGCGTGATAAAACGCCGCTTGAAATATCGCCGCACGAATCGCCCCGATATGGCGCAGGGCTGCCGCGAAAAAATTGACGCGGAATTTTTAGGCTGGATTTGGAATTATCCGAAAAGAAATAAACTGATTATTGAGGACAAATTGAAACGATTTGCCAATGGAAAAACGATAATCCGGCTTAAATCGAAACGGGAAGTTGCGGAATTTTTGATGAAATTTCAGATAAATTAAGAGAAGATTCGGAATAAGTGAAAAGTGATAAGTGATAGGTGAAACCTTGCGTTCCGACCTGTCACTTCTCACTTTTCACTTATTCCGAATTGAATAAATTTGACGCTGAATTATTTTTGAACCGCGCTCAAAATCTGCTGTGCTTCAAGTGACAGAACGCTCTCGGCGGCTTTATCTGCGTTGCTTTCGGTCTTGTTGGCGGCTTTACTTTGGACGTTTTTTCCGTTGGTTAAGCCGACGAGTTTGAAATCAACCTGCGCGTCGTATTTGCCGACTGACGAAGTGTCCGTTCCCGTAACTTTGCCGAACATTCCACCGATTTTGCCCGCTGTTGATTGCTTTAATTTAGAAAAATCGCTCGTCAAAATGTAATCGCAATCGGCGGATTTAGCGTCTGATTCCGAATTGACCGCGACGGCTTCGACGCTTCCGCCGGTTAATTTTCCAATCAAAAAACTTTGCATATTCTTCGTCGAAATATTTTCGCCCGCTTTGTTGGTCGGCGCGTAAACTCCGATGCGAATCGTTCCCGCTTTTTTCTGTTTCGGCATCGAATTGTTTGATGAACCCGATTTACCCGGCTTGTCCTCATCGTCATTCATATTGCCCATATTTCGCATCATCGCCGCCATATCGGGTTTGCCGTAAAGATTTTGCGCGGTGTCGGTCAGCGCGTAGCCTGCCGGAATATCGAAAAGCGTGTCGGCGAGCGTCGCTTTGGAAAATTCGAGCGTTTCGACGGTTTGCGTCAAAGCCGTATCGCCGTCGCCGGTCGAAACGGTGCGCGTTTCGGTCAAAGGAAATCCGATTTTGCCGCCGCCGGTGGTTTTGAAAAGCATCTTGTCACGACAGCCGCCGCCTTTTTCCGACATCTGCGGCATCTGCGGACGAACCGTGATCGGACACGAAAACGAAGGCAGATCAACATACCAGCCGTCGGTTTCCGTCTTCATATCTGCCTGCATACAAGCGTCGGGCGTTGCCTGCATCGTCATCGAAGTTTTGATGTGCCGCGCCGTCAGACCGAACATCTGCTTGCGTTCGCCGGTGTCGTTGACGTTGGAGGTGAATGTCACCGTGCCGCCTTTCTCGATTTTGGATTTTGGATTTTGGATTTTGGATTGGGTTGTCGGCGTTGTATCGCCTGCCCCGTCGTCGAACGGTTCAATCGCATACATTTTTTTCTTGTCGCTGATCTTCAAATCACGTTTCAAATCGCATTGTTCGACATCGGCGACATCGCCGCCGATTCCCATAAAACCGCCGCCTTCGGTGCGTTTGCGCGAATTTTTGACGTAAATCGTTGATTCGCTTTTTTGCCCGTTCATTGACATCGTTTGCCTGATTTTATAATTCTGCTGCGCCTGCACCGCGCCTGAAATACCAATCAAAACGAAACATAAAATTAAAATTCTTCGACACATCTTCATCTTTTTAGTTCTCCTTAAATACCTATAATAGACAAATTTTTCAGCGAAATTTGCGCTAAATTTCTCTGTGAATTGATTTATACGTCGGGAAAATAATTCGGAATGGCTGAAAACTGATAACTGATAATTGATAGATTAAGATTGCTGAGAGCTGTTAGCTTTGAACTATCAGTTATTCCGAAGATTTTTTATGCGTCTAAATTCTCAAACACGCACTACTTTTTGATCAAACCGCCGCCTGACGGACTAACTCGCCGGACTTCAAAATCGTATTTCGTCAGTTCGTAACCTTTCGTGCCGCCTTTGCGGAGTGCGCTGTTTTCGGGATCGTCAATCAATTTTCGCTCGAATTTGCTGAATGTATAAACGCCGCTTTTTTTCATTTGCGCGGTGATCGGTGTGCCGCCGTCCGCGCCGAAGCCTTCGGTATATTCGATTCCGGTTTTGTGGACGTAATTGTATGGATTGCTCCGAACCGCGAACAGTTCTTCCGCGCCGACGAATCTGATGTTATTGAGCGTCACCTGAAATTCGTTATTTGCCGGACTGATGCTGAAACCGGCGTTGAGTGATTCAGCCGCCGCCTGACTTTGATCGAGCAAGCCCGAAGCCGTGCGAACTTCCGCGCTTTCCTGTGCGCTGATTGTTTTGTCACGGTAAAAAACTTCGCCGTAACCGTTGAAATTTTTTACTGCGTCGGTTGCGACTTCGCCCGAAGCGTCGGTGTCGTCAGTCTTAAAAACGAACACGAAACTCGCCTTTTTGCGAATCAAATATCGTCTGCCCGACCATTTTCCGCTTTGTTTGTCGGTCGTGAAATAAAGCGTCGAGCGTTCGTATTGAACGTCCGCCCGCATCTGCCACAAATTCGCTTCGCCGCCGGAAATGACGATGGTTTTCGTATCGGTTCGTTCACGCGGAACGCCCATTACATCTTTGTATTTGAACTTGGCGATGTATGTAATCACGCCCGGAGCTTTCGCGCCGATTTCGCCGTTGCGCTCGCCTTTTTCGTCCGTAACTCGGACAAGCGTGTCTTCCTGAACAGGCGTTTCGCCGTGCTTTAATTGGAGAAACGCTTCGATTGTCCGGTGTTTCAGACGAACGCCGTCGCAGTCGGTCAGAACGATTTTGACGGGCGAAGTTTCGTTCGGTTTAAGATAAGTTTTGTCAATCGTCAGATCAATATGCGGATCAATCGCGTGGTCGCCGGTTTCACGATTATCACGCGCCGTTTGCGCCTGTGTCTGAAAAAAAAGAAGCATCGCAGCAGCGGTTACATCTCCGGCAGTTTCGGCGTTCGCGGCATCTGCAAAAGGCGTTTTGACTTCATTCAAGAGCGTTGAATCAGCCGACTTTTTAAGCTGCACCGACAGTAAAAATCCGTTCGCCGTTTTCGTAATTTGCCCGACAAAAAAATAAGTTTCCTGAATCTGCGCGGGCGGCGGCTGTAATTCGCTTGAAATCGGCGGCGGTTCGGGCTGAATTTCAGCGGGCAAAAGCTGCGTCGTGTAATCGGTCAGACTGATGTTTTCCGCAAGGCGCATCTTTTCGACAAACGCCGTTTCCGTTTTCATCAACGGACGAAAATCGCCGGTTTGAAGTTTTGCTTCCGGCACGAAATTATAAACCGCCGCATCAATCTCCGGCGGCTGACACGGCGACGAATTTTGCGCGAAAACCGCTGTCAAAGCGGTCAAAATAAAAAATCCTGCTGATAAAATTCGGTTCATAAAGTTACTTCTTTTTAATTGTCCAAGTTGTCCAAAACACTTGTAAAATTGATCGGCGAACTGCCGTCGCTGCGCGGACCGCTTTCGCCGCTGATTTTCCAGTTGGCGAGTTTTTGCTCATTGCCTTTGGTGATCAAATCTTCATTGCCGACCGACGCTTCGCCTTCGACCGAACCGTCGAATCCGTGATCTACGACCTCGCCGTTTCTGGTCGAAACATATACGCCCGATTTGATTGCCCCGTTTAATTCGCCGAGGTTGACTTCGCCGATTTTGCCTTTGAGACCGACGCTTTCGCTGAGTCCGAGATGAAAAGTCGTGATGTCATCGCTTTCTTTGTCGCCGAATTTTTTATCAAATCCGGCGTAAACGTCGAACGCGCTGAATTCCAGTTCAAATTTCGTGCAGGTTGCCGTCGTCGAAGCCGAAAACGGACCGACACCCGCGCCCAACTGCCAGGTCGGAACGTGACACGCGCCCGCCGGATCGGGGTAAACTTTGAGCGGGTGGCGCAGAGAATTTCCCGTGTTTTTCGGCGGCGGGTCTTGTCCGCAGTCGTCCGACCAATTGTTGTGAACGTCCCGCGCCCACGGTCCCCAAAAACCTAATTCTTCGAGCGCGTCGGCTGATTTGATAAAAAATTCGCGCCGCCGGTTCATAAAAGCCAGCAGTTTATCGTCTCTGATCTCGCGCAGCCACGGCGTTTCCAAATCGTAAAAACGCTTCAAATCGGCGCGGTCTTCCTGAACGTATTTCGCCCAGAGAATTTGAAACGAACCGTTAAAACCTTTAATAATTTCGATTTCGGCGCGGCACTTTTTCCGCGCGGCTGTTGCCTGACACGGTTCGTCACGGTTGCATTGCTGAATGTCGCTCTGGAAAGTGCGTTCGACGGCGGCATCTTTATCAACTATCGGCAGATGAATTTCGCCGTCGAAACGCTTATTCATTTTGAGTTGGCGCAGTAAATGACGACGCGCGAAAATATGTTCCATATCAACGAGCGCGAAAACTTCGGCTTCGTAACTGCGCGGATAAGTGACCGTATTGCCGTTTCTGACCGGCGCGGAACGAATCGGTGCAAGCTGCTGCTGCGCCTCATAAAAAGCGTCGTTGGCGGATTTGAATTCATCTTTTTTCGCCAAATCGTAACGCAGAAAATCGTCTCTGACTTCGGCGCGGTCAACGGCGGCGAGCGAGATGTTGAAAAAATCGGGTGTGTCGGCAAATTCCAATTTGCCGCCGTTCGCCACCAACGCGTCTTTCGACGGATATTCCAATACGTCCGAAAGTTTCATTCCGTCGGTCGAATCGGCTTCGATGCTTTCGGGATTTGAAGCGATTACCGCGTCAACTTTACCGTCAACGATCATCAGATTATTAGCGGCGACGATTGAAAAACCTTTTTTCAGAGACATCCGCAGATATTTCTGCGCTTCGGGAACATTGCCTTCGACGCGAAACAATAAACCCATTCCTTCGTATGCTTTATCGTCGTAAGCATCGAGATTTATCGCTTTTTGAAAACGCATTTTCGCGTTGAAAAAATCGCCTAAATAAGCAATCGTCCAACCGAGATCGGTCTGAATCACGGCATATTGCGGCAGCAGTTTTTCGGCGTAAAGCAAAACTTTGAGCGAGTCTTCATAGTCGCCCGCATTCTTCAGCAAAACGCCGAAGTTTCCGGCGATCACGCCGTCTTTTGTGTCTTTCGCCGCGCCCATTGTCACTTCATACAAAGCCGTCGCCGATTGATCGTGATTGTGTTTCGCGCTCATCAAAGTCATCATTCCGAGATTCGATAATTCGCTCGCGGTTTTTAATTTCGCCAAAGTTTCGTCGAGTTTCGGCTTGATGTCCGTCAATTCCGCGCCGCTTGCGTCGTGATATTTTTTGACGAGCGCGAGATATTCGCTCAATTTCGGCGCGACGGCATTATTGTAATGCGCGGCGGAGTTTTGTTTCGGCAAATACCGGTCTTCGGGCAGATTGACGGGTTTAGAAAGATCAGCCGTTTTCGGCTTGATATTTTTCAGCTTTTCCATCAGTTTGTCCAGTTTGTCGGACTGACTTTGTAAAAAATCGTCAAACTTTTTCTGTTCTTCGGGCGTGAGTTTTTCGCCGCGCGACATTTTCGCTTTGATCGCCGTGATTTCGGGCGGAGTTTGGGCATTTGAAACACACGGCAGCATCAATAACAGTAAAAAAAGACAGGCGGCGAAGTTTCGCGCCCGGACGGAAAATATTGCTGGTAAATTCATATTAAATTTTTCAAACCGATTAACTGAAACTCAGTATTTCTCGAATCGTCGTAAATTTCAAGTCGTTCAAATCTATGGTTGACGTAAACGACATCAGCATTTTGCAGGTAATTCGTCTTTCAAATATAAACGCCGGAAATGCGGGCGAAATTTCTCAAGATCGGGGAATACATATTTTTAAGCTCAGACAAATAAAATCGAGCAAAATTCAGCCGTTCGTAACTTAACCTGAGTTCAGAGCAAGAAATCAGCCGCGAACAAACACGAAAAATTCACGAAATGAAACCGGATAAATCACGGCATCGTCAAAATCAATCATTCAAAAAAGCCTGTTTCGAGTTACGTCTTCAGATGTTTAAAAGCGTTCCGCCGCGCTTCGCGGTCGTCGGGACTCAAAACATCTTGAAAATTATTTTGTCCGATTGCTTAATTCGATTTATTTTTGCGGTGATGCTTAAAGTGTTTTATATCAATTCGGCGAATTCGTTTTGAAAAGTTTCGATCAGTTTCGGGATTCGGGCTGTGTCGCCGGTTTTGGCGGCGGTTTCGATGAGATTGGCGATGGGTGCGAGCGTGGTTTTGCCGACGCTCAGTGCATTGCCGCGAATGGCGTGGGCGAGTTGGGCGATGGCTGTTAAGTTATTGTCGAGGTATGCGGCGGTCAGTTCGTTGATCTGGCGTGCGGTTTCGGTGCGAAATAATATCTCGATTTCCGTTGAAAAATCGTCTTCAAATTCTTCGGGCGAACGTGCATCCGGGGAACAACCATCGTCTGCGAAACGGGTTTCGATTGTTAAATCCCGTGACGTTCCCGGCAGTCTTTCGCCGGTCGGTTCGGTCTGCGACCAAAATTCGATGACCGTCGCCAACTGACTGATTTTGACTGGTTTCGACAAATAATCGTCCATTCCCGCCGCCAGACATTTTTCGCGTTCACCGGCGAGCGAGTGAGCGGTCAAGGCGATAATCGCGGCAGGATTAATCTCTACACCGGCGGCGTTTTTTTTATTTTCCAAACGCCGGATTTCGCGGGCGGCTTGATAACCGTCGAGCTTCGGCATCTGGCAATCCATCAAAATTACGCGGTAGTTTTTGCTGTTGATTTTTTGCAGAGCATCTTCGCCGTCAACTGCAAAATCCGCCGTCAGATTGATCTTTTTTAGTTGCTGGTAAACCATTCTTCGATTGGTTTCGTTGTCTTCGACCACCAATAAATTGAAATCCTGACGCTCGAATTTCGGCAAATTGTTGCCCGCGCCTGATTCGCGCAGGCTGTGGCGCGTCACCAAGACCGAATTTAAAGAATCAGATTGTTTTTCGGCGTTTTGCTCGCGGAGACTGAAGACGGCGGTCAGACAATCGAACAGACTGCTGCCGCGCACGGGTTTGGTCAGATAACCTTCCGCACCGACTTCCTGCGCTTCCGCTGCATCGCCGCGCTGACCGTTTGCCGTCGTCAAAATGATCTGCGTGAGCCGCGAAAATTCGTCGGTTTTGATGCGCCGCGCCAGGGCGAAACCTTCCCAATCCGGCAGATTCATATCAATCACGGCGGCATCGAACGGCTTGCCGTCGTTTGCCGCGTCCGCTAATTTTTGCAGAGTTTCTTCGCCGCTTGACGCTTCGACCGCGTTGATTCCCCAAAAACCGACGTATTCTTTGAGCGTCCGGCGCGTAATCTCTCTCTCGTCGGCGATCAGAATCTTTTTACTCTGCAAAAGCTCGATCAGATTCGGCGGCATTTTTTTGCCGTTGTTTCCCGCAGTTTTGTCGAAACACGCCGTAAAAGAAAACTCGGAACCTGCGCCTTCCTTGCTTTCGACGATGATTTCGCCGTTCATCATCTCGACGAGTTGTTTAGAAATAACCAACCCTAAACCCGTGCCGCCGAATTGCCGCGTGGTCGAATTGTCCGCCTGCATAAAGGGTTGGAAAAGATTTTTGAGATGTTTTTTCCCGATGCCGATGCCGGTGTCGGTGACGGTCAGGCGCAAAATCAAATCCTGCGGCTGATCGCGCTCGATTTCCACCTTTAAACCGATTTCGCCGTGATCGGTAAATTTGACGGCGTTGCCGAGCAGATTAGTCAAAATCTGCCGCAGTCTGCCCGGATCGCCGCGCAGAATTTGCGGCACGTCCGGTTCAATAAACGATGAAAGTTCGACGTTTTTGCGCTGTGCGCGGTCGGCGAAACTTTCGACGGTTGACTCGACCGTTTCGCGCAGATCAAAATCCACCGCTTCAAAACGCAGTTTCCCGGCTTCGATTTTCGCCAAATCCAGCACGTCGTTGATAACGGTCAAAAGATCGTCGCCGCTGTTCCTGATGCTTTCGGCGTAGCCGCGCTGCGTCCGGTCGAGCGGCGTGTCGAGCAGCAGTTCGGTCATCCCGATCACGCCGTTCATCGGTGTGCGGATTTCGTGGCTGACGTTGGTTAAAAAAGCCGATTTGAGCCGCACCGATTCGAGCGCGGCATCGTGCGCCGCCCGCATTTCGTCTTCGAGCAGTTTGCGTTCGGTAATATCGAGCGCGATGCCGCCGAGCAGTTTCCCGCCGGAACTCGTTTCAATCGGGAATTTATAATCGAGCAGATGATGAATTTTGCCGTCCGGCATCGTGACCGTCAGCACCGATTCGACGACCGTGTTTTTTTCGCGGGCGAGCGTGTCGTGCGCGATCACCTGCCGCGCTTCTTCGGCGGAAAAAAGATCGAAAATCGTTTTGCCTTTCAGTTCTGCGGAAGATTTTAGGAACAATTCTTCGCAGGTTTGATTGACGAAGATAAATTTCCCGTCTTCGTCCTTGAGAGAAATCAGAGCCGGATTATACTGCATAAAAGACTCGAAAATATTTTGGCTTTTAACGAGTTCTTCTTCCTTTAATTTAAGTTCGGTGACATCCTGCGCCGAAGCCAGCACGAACGGCGTGCCGTCGGCATCGGTGAGCAGACGATTGCTGTAAGACCAGATGCGGCGTTCGCCGTCTTTCGTCAAAATCCAGACCAAGCCCGAAACTTTGCCCTCGCGCCTGATCTCGTCGAGATAATCGGAAACCAGTTCGCGGGCTTCATCTTTGAGAATCTGCCCGATATTTTGCCCGACCATCTCGCTTTCGTCGTAACCGAGTGATTCCGTGAGCGCAGGATTGACTGACAAAATCGTGCCGTCCAGATGATGTGTGCAAAAGAGCGCGAGACTCTGATTGACGAAATCGCGGAAACGATTTTCGCTGGCATCGAGTTGATGCCGTATTTTTTGGTGTTCGGCGGAATCGCGGGCGATTTTCTGATTTGAAAACTTTGTATCTGACTCATTATACTGATCTTTTTCGGCTTGCAGAGAATCGCGCAGTTCGATCTGCGAAACGACCTGACGCGCCAGAATTTGCAGATTTTCGGCTTGAGCGGCGGAAAATTTGCGCGGAATTTCGTCAATCACGCAGAGCCATCCGAGCGCAAAACCGGCAGATGAAACGAGCGGCGCGGCGGCATAAAAACGAACGTGCGGTGCGCCTTTAACAGGCAAATCGTCTGTGAAATCCGGGTGTTCGGCTGTATCTTCGACGATGAAAACTTCAACCGTTTCCAAATTCGGACGAACGCTAAAAAAGATTTCAGGTGATATTTCTGCGGCTTTCGAGCCGAATTGCGAAACGATTTGCCGACGTTTCCCGTCGAGCAATGCGAGCAGCGAGATCGGCGCATCGCAAATCCGCGCCGCGAGTTTGGTCAGATCATCAAACAGCGGTGCGGCTGGCGCGTCGGGAATTCGATGTTCGCGCGATGCCGTTAATCTGTCCGATTCAATTTTCGGGGCGGGATAGTTCATTTTTCTAAATTCGACAGTCTGATCGGAATAATCCGGTTAAATCGGGGAAAACCCGCGTCGGCATTTTATCTTATTCGGACGGTAAACGAAACGCTGCCCGTATTGTTCGGCGCGGTCTGTCCGAGCGAGCCGGTAAAATTCCAGCGGATGTGCGTGACGCTGCGGTCGAATCCGGCAGGTGCGCCGCCGCCCGCGCTGACCGGCGTATAAGTAAAAGTCGCGGCGTTGTCTTTTGAATAAACGACGGTTGCCGTCAGCCCGCTCGTGCCGAAGGTGTTGACGACCGAACCGATTTTAAAGTCGGTGTCGGTGTTTAGTTTAAGCGTCGTGTTCGCCGGATTCGGATCGGTCAGCGCGAAATTTGCCGCCGCCTGTCCGCCGCTATTGGTAAAATTAATCGTGTAAGTCAGTTCCGTTCCCGGCAATTGTGTGCCGCCGGGAGTGACGGATTTGACGAGCGCGATATTCGGCGGCGCATTGATGATTGTAATATTATTGCTGAATTCGCTGGTCGCGGCGGAGACGGTTGCCGTCGCGGTCAGAGTCGTGCCGGGAGCCACGCCGGACGGCAGAGCAATCGAAAAATTAAAACGATTGGTCGTGTCCGTGCCGACATTTCTGCCGCCCGCCGGCGAAGTATATGTTCCGGTCGTCGCGTCCGTGTCCTGCGCCGAACCTTCGTTTAATGTCAGCAGATATGTCTGACCTTCGCCGAAACCCGAAGCGTCGGGCGCGGCGATAAACAATTCGATAGTCGCGCCCGGAGCAGCGAAACCTTTCAAAATTAAATTCCCGTTTAAAATCTGCGCCGATTCGAAAACCGGGAAATTGAGCAGACCGTTGCCGCCCGTGTCCGCGTCGCCCGCGTCGTTGAGAGTGACGAACGGTGATGTGCCGGAATTGACGTTATCAGTCGAATTAAGCAGATCAATGCCGATTTGATTCGATGCCGCCGCGCCGCCTTTATTGACGATTGTGCCGTTGGCGTAAATCGAATTGCGCGTGATCGTGTTGGCGGACGCGGCGGCGGTAACGGTTACGCCTGCGCCGTAGTTTGAATAAATTTTATTGCGGTCAACCAGATTATTCGAGCCGTAGATTCTCACGCCGGAGGTTTCGGCAGTCGCCGCCGTGCCGATGCCGTTGTTGGTAATCGTGTTGTTTTGAATCGTGTTCGAGCCGTTCGAGCCGAAAGAATCAACGCCGACACCTTCGTTATCTGCAATCAGATTGCCGCGCACGATGTTGCCGGTCGTTGCCGCCGTTTCGAAATCTATGCCGTCGAGGTTCGGATTGCCGATGGCGTTGCCGCGAACTTCATTATTTTCGATCAGCCAGCCGCTCGAACCGTTTTCCGCAGCGAAACCTTTGGACGCGGAAAAACCGATCAGATTATTTCGCAAAATTCCGTTCCGCGCACCGACCGAACGCACGTTGTCGCCGGTCGAACGCGCCGTCGCGCCCGGATCGCTGAAAGAATTGGCGGTCGTGCCGATGATATTTTGTTCGATCAACGCGTTCGCGGCATTTGCGCCGATCCTGATATTCGCGCTCGTGTCGCTGTTGATTGTCGTCCCGAAACCGTAAATCGAAATGCCGCGCACGATTTCGCCCGTTCCCTGTAAATCCAAACCGAGAGCGAGATTAGCCGCGCCGTCGGTGATCTGCACTTCCGGTCTCTGGACGGTCGAAAGCGACAGATTATCTGCGCCGACCGTTCCGCCCGTGCCGAAACTGCCGGAATTCGTGTTGCCGACATTGTCGGTTTGCGTTGTGCCGTCAATCGTCGTCAATCCGTCGTTGAGCGGCGGAAGCAGACTTGCCAATGTAACAACGGCAATGCCGACGGTTAATTGATTGGTCAAACCCGAACGCAGACCGTTGTGCGACGCGCCGTCGGAAATCATAAAAATCGAAGTGTCCGCGCCGTTCAAAGCGTTGGCGTTGGTGATAAATTGGCGCAGACTGCCTTGTCCCGCGTCGTTGATGTTGACGACCGTATCGAAATTAAATCCGAAATCAACGCCCGTCGAATCGGCGGTCAGCGACAGCGTCACCGGGCTGATTGATTCGGCGGTCGTCGTCGTTCCCGTTAAAAGTGCCGCCAGCGAAGCCAAAGTCGTATTTGCGCCCGCATCGGTTTTAGTCGGGTCTTCGCCGCCGACTCGATTGGTGTCCGCTGCGCCCTCGTTCGTGCGAAAAGTCTGGACACCGACGAGCGTCGAAACATACCCTGTCCGCGCCGAACTGACGGTCGAATTGACGACGCGCACCGTGTAACTGCCAGCCGCCAAAGCCGTAAACTGAAATTGACCGACGCTGCCGCTCGTCGCGGTCGTCGTCGAAGTCAATAAAATTCCCGACGAATTATACAACTCGACTTTTGCGCCGCCGCGCGGAGTTCCGCCGCTTGCCGCCAAACTGCGACCTGCGCCGCCCGCGTAACCCGAATCCTCGAAAACCGTCCCGGAAATCAAGCGAATACCATTGACCGTGGTGGTTACGGTTGCCGAGGTGTTGTTAGCCGGATTCGGATCAATTGCCCCGTTCGGCGGAGCGATTGAAGCGATATTGGTCAGAGTTCCGACGGTCGAAGCCGTTCCGATAATCGTAAAAACAACCTGTCCGCCGCTCGGAAACGTGTTGATGAAAACATTACTCAGGGTTGTCAATCCGGTCGTTGCAGGACAAATCGCGCCGCCCGTCGCCGCGCAGGTGATTGTCACATTGGTCAGCGAAGCAGGAACATTATCGGTCACGGTTGCGCCGTTCGCAGTCGTCGGTCCGTTATTTTTGGCAATCAGCGTGTATGTCACCGTGCCGTTTTGACTGACGCTCGCCGGTCCGGTTTTGGTGATCGAAACGTCGGGCGCGGGCTGCGGCTGATTTGCCGAAGTCGGATCGAAAGCATACGAATTTTGCCGGTCGCAAACCGTTCCGGTACAGGCTGAACTTCCGACCGTATTGCCGCCGACAATCGTAAAGGTCGTCGAATTATTCAAGACCGGCGCATACATCTCGTAACGGTCATCCGTGCCGATGCTCGCCTGATTGTTAGCTGAAGAAGACTGAATAAAGCGTGTTCCGCCGATGATCGGAGCTGCCGCCGTCAGAAAAGTCGGCGACGCGACGGTGACGGTTCCGGTGTTAAAAAACTCGACCCATTCCCGCATCCCGTTGGTTGTCCCGTCGCCGTCAATGTCCTGTGCGCTCAGAAAATATCCCGGGATAAATCGCGGCGTGGATGTCCCGGCGGCAACGGTCACAAAATCGAATCTGATGTAGGCGTTGGCGTTGGCGGCGGTCGTTCGGATGGTCGGCTGAAAGCGTTCGGGAAATGTCGTATTGTCATCGAGCGTGACCAGCGTTGCACCGGCGGAAACGGTTGAAATCGTCACCAGCGCATCGGTTCCCGGCGTAATCGTGTGGAAACGATAACGTGCGCCCTGACTTAAAGCCGTGCCGGTTTCGAGCGTCGGCGCAGGATCGTTAAAAACCAGTTGTGTCTGCGCGTCGGCGGCATTCGGAAAAAGAATAAACACCGCCAGAACCGCGAAAAGATACGGCAAAAGTTTGACTGACGCGCGACACACGGCAGATAGTTTTCGCTGTCTTGTCATTCGTGTTTCTTCAGACACCGGATTTTTCTCTTCCGTGAACATCAATTATCTTTATTAGGGTCGGTTTTGCTGATTTCCGAAACATTTTTGTCGGCTTCCAAACCTTGCCGTGAAGTGCCGAACAAATTGAATAAATTTGCGAGTTTGGTCGTAATCGTAAAGTAAACGCCGCCGCGAAACTGTCGTTCGCCGGTTGCCGACGGATTTGCCGCGCCGGTCTGTGTAAAATTATAACCTAAACCGAAGCGCACGTCAGGCGTTGCCCAGAACCCGATTTCCGCGCCCGCCGAACGCCGAAATGTGCCGGAATTTGCCTGTGCAAGCCAGCGACCTTCGAGAGCCGCGTCGAAATTATTGCTCAGTCTTTCCTGAACGCGCACCTGTCCGAGCATCGTCATTGCCGAAGCGTAAGCGTTGGTCGTATTGCCGTTGCCGTTAAAACGAAGCGCGAATCTGCCGTAAAGTTCGGTATTTGAATTGACCTGATAGAGTCCGTCCGCCGATAAAGAATCGCTCCGATCACGAACCGCCGACTGCCGAATGTCGTTAACAATCGTGCCGTCCTGCATATTGCTGCGCCGGTTGTAACTAAAGAGCATCGCGTATTTGTCAGAACTGAGCGGACGATACGCCGCCGCCGCCGTCGCATCGGTTGAAACGCCGCTGCGCCCGTTGAACGAGTTTTTCGCCCATTGCAGCCGCGCCAGCGTCGTCCAGTTGTCGCCGATTTTGCCTGCCGCGCCGAAGCTTAATAATTGTCCGAAACCGTTGCGGTTGCGAAGTTCGTAGCGAGCCGAAGCGCGGAAACCGTCAGCCGGTGTCCATTGTCCGCCGACGCTTGTGCTGTCAAAACTCGCGCCGCTGCCTTTGAGAATAAAACCGCGTTCAAATCCGCCTTCGACGACAAATTTTTTGTTTAATTTCCAACTGTTCTGCAAGCCGATGACCGCGAAACTGTCCACGCCGTTCGCGCCGTTTTCAAGCTGGTAACGACCGTTGACCGCGCCGAGCCGTGCAAATTTGGTTTCGATGCCGAACGCCGTTTCGCGGCGGCTGCCGGTCGAAGCGAAACCCGTTCCGCCGAGATCGCCAATCGGCGTAATGGGCGCGGCGGCGAGACGCTGCGTGAAAAATAATTTCGCGCCGCTGCTCAGTTTATAATTCGCCGAAAGCGTCGTCTGATCGGGATAGGTCGGATCGGCATCGCCGAGATTCTGTTCGCGTTTAACGGCGAGTTCGATTTTTTCGGTCGGATGATATTCCGCGCCCGCCGTCACTAAATTTGAAGCCGTCGTTTTATCGGTCAGATTGTCGGTCAAAACGCGGTGATCGAAACCGACGCTCGCGCGAAATTTATCGCCGAAATTTTCATTCCATAAAAACGAGAACGTCCGGCGCGAATTGGAGACGCTGCGCGTTTGATTGCGTTCGTCCCCGAAACCGAACGTCAGGGCGCGGCGCGAAGTCGGGCGCATTTCGAGATTAAACTGAAAACGCTGCGCTCCGGGCGTGACGGTCGAGCCGAACGGGTTGAGAAAATTTTCGGTCGCGCGTGAAAAATCAGCCTTCAGACGGCTTTGATAAAACGGCAGAGACTGATCGAACTGAACGCGCACCGCCATCCCGTTACGCTGTCGCGCGGCATCGTCGGTCGTCGTCAAGTCCTGATTATAAAAGTCGAAGATATTGACACCGGCGGCAAAACGTCCGCGCGTCATCGCCGTTTCAAACGATAATTTACCGCCTTTCCAGAGAGATTTTTCCGCGTCGAGACCGCCGATCTGAAACGCGCCGATCTCGCCCTGACGCTGATTGACGTAAGACGCGCCGACGCGCAAACCGAGTGCGCGGAAATTTTTGGAAGCGCGTCCGGTGTAAACGTAATTTGCCGCGCCCGAACCGCGATATTCGTAAGCCGCAACGATTTGCAGCAGATTCAATTGATAATCGAACGCCGAAATCGGTCGCAGAAAGAACACTTCGCCGGTCACTGAATCGAGATTGTAATCAACCGAACGAATCAGATTTTCGCGGCGCAGAATCAATTCGGGATTGCGGCGGTCGCGGATTTCGAGCGTCAAAACTTCCGAACCCTGCAACACCTCGGCGTGTGAAAGCCGCACGAGACTCAAGCCGCCGCCCGGAAAAACGTCGCGGGCAAACGAAGTGTCGGGACGCGAGCCGGTCAGCGAAACAAAATCGCCGTCCGCATTTTCGAGATGCAGTTTCACGCCCGTCAAGCGGCGCGTGTAGCCGGCAAGCTGTAAATTTTGCTGGTCGGTTTCCATATCGCCGAACATCGCGTAGGAGTTGTCGCGGTCGAGCCGCGCGTAAACTTTGGAATTCGACTGCGCGTCTTCAAACCGCTGGCTCGAATCGCCGAAAATCGGGTAAGCTCGGTCGAGCGGATCGAAATCGCCCGTGCGGTCACGTCCCGACAGGCGGTTAAGCGATCTCTGCGAATCGTAAGCGAGCGTCAGCAGATTGCGCGTGTTGAAAAGCTGCCCGCGAAAATAGAGCGAAAAACGGCTCTGAAAACTTTTGTCCGCGCCGCTGTTAATAATCGCGGGTGCATTTTTGCCGAATGAAAGTTCGCTCAATCCGACGAGTAATTGCGGACGCAGTTCGGGCGTGATACGAATTTCCGTGAACGCCTGACTGTTGCCGGAAATGGCTTTGAGATGCGCCAGTTCGGATGCGCCGTCGGCTGAAAGTTCGACGAATGCCGTGCCGTTTTGCAGCGAAACCGCCTGACGACGCGCCGTCTCCGCCGTTTGCGACGGATTTTCCGTTTGATCTTTGACGATAAAATGTCCGGCGGAAGTTTCAACCGCGACCTGACCGTCCGCCGCCGGATGTCCCCAGCGGTCGAACGCGCGAATCCGGACGGCGACGGCTTCGCGTCCGCCCGCCTGAAGCTGATTTTTCTGCGGCGTAAGTTCGAGCCGTTCGACCGCGCCGCGTCCCCAAACGGTCAATTCTTCGGGTGTGCCGCGTTCGCCTTCCGCGCTCACGGGCGTAAGCGAAATTTTGTTTTCGCCGGGTTTGATGTTGATGCCGACGTAATAGAAAGTCGTCACGCCGTTGCGGTTGTCCACGCGGGTTTCGCCGATATTGGACGCGCCGATTTTTTCGCCGTTGACCGTCGTTTCGAGCGTCCAGCCTTTCGCCGTCCGCGCTTTGATCGAAAGCGCGGGCGACATCAAAACTTCGTCCGCCTGCGGCGACAAAACGGAAACTTTTCCGGCGGCGACGTTTGCCGTTTCGCCGGTCGCTTCGAGCGTAAATGTTTCCGATCTTTCGCCGATCAGAGACATATCGGCGGGCGCATTGAGCGGAATTTTGTTTTTCAGGCTGGCGATCTGAAGCGGTTTTGACGGCGCGGCGTTTTTCACCGATTGCGTCTTCGTATTGACATCAATAATTTTTTCTTCGGCGGCGAAAACCGACTGTGCATCGTTCGGCGCAACCGCGAAATTCTGCCTCAATAAACCGCCGCCGCCGAGCGGTGTCTGCAAGAGCCGCGTCCAGCTTTTTGACGAACGACGATTGCGGTCGTCGGCGAGATAATAATTTTGCGGCAGCGTCACCGGATCGAGCGATAAAACCATCGAACCCTGATTAACGGCGGGCAGATTATATTGTCCGGCGGAATCGGTGACGACCGACTGACCGTTGTTTAGATAAATTCGCGCCCCGGCGACCGGACGTTCGCCCGCGTCGAATTTTCCGTTGAGGTTGGCATCTTCAAAAACGCGACCGACAACGATTTGGCGAAGCGTGAAAACGCCGCCGCGCACACGCACACCGGCTTTCGCGGGCTGCGTCGTGATCGTCTGTCCGTCGGGCTGTGTGCCGCTGATGACGGCGAGATTAACCTGTTCGCCTTCGGGCGAATTTGCGCCGATGCGGACGCGGTAGGAAATCATCACGCTGCGTCCCTGTTCGAGATCGCCGATTGGAAAAACCAATTCGTTCCCGTTAATTTCCGGTGTAATCAAGCCTTTCGTGCCGCCGTTTTCCAGTTCCGCCGTGCCGTCAACATAAGAGAATGACGGCGGCAAAGTGTCGCGCACCGAGGCGTTGGAAATCGTGTAAGCAGTCGCGTTTTTCGCCTGAATGCGGTAAGTGATAATGTCGCCGATTTCCGCGCTCTGTTTATCCGCCGATTTGGTGATTTGCAGCGTCGAGAGTTCAAACATCGGGATATTGAAAACGAGTGCGGCGAGATTGCCGATTTCGACCGTCTGCGAAGTCAGATTGAAACCGCCTGCAACAGCAATCGGCTGTTCGTCGAGTGCGCGAATCGCCGCCGTCAGAAAATTTCCATTGATTGAACTGCGGCTCACCGAAACTTCGAGCGAGCGCGGACGATAGTCGGGCGCGGTCACATTGACGAAGTATTTGACCGGCGAATTAACCGCGCCGATTTGATTTTCATTGGGAACAAAACTGAAATTTCCGTTGCCGTCGGTCGTAAACGGATTATCGTTGGCGGCGTTCGGCGCGTAACCCGTGCCGGATTCGAGCGCGACCGCCGTGCCGTCCTGATCGGCGGCGAGCGTCACTTTCGCGCCGCTGATGCGAACCGCGCCGCCGGAATTTCCGGCGTAAACCGTGCCGAGCGGATTAACGACTGCGACCGCTTCGGAAGTGTTGATCGAAGGCGCGTTGGCGGCGGAAACATTCGCCGTATTGACCACGCCCGCGCCGCTGTTGACACCGACCAACTTCGCCTGAAAGCGAATATCGGTGACGGCATCGGGCGCAATTTCGGGAATTAAAAGTTCGATTCTTCTAGTGTCCGCCGTGCCTTCATCAGCATCGGAAGCGTCGGTTAAAGCGTGTCCGCCGAGACGCAGAGTGCCGCCGACGTATTCTAATCCGGCAGGCAGTTCGTCAACGACGCGCACCGATTTGGCGGCAACTCCGCCGCGATTGCGGAAAATAATTTTGTAATCGAGAATTTGTCCCGGCGCGGCGACGGCACGGGGCAAATCTTCGACAAATTTGACGGGCGGCAGGTTCGTATTCGTCGGCGACGTAAACGTCACGCCGTTGCCGACGGCGTTAATAATCGTTCCCGTATCTTCGGAAAAATTATTCGTTCCCGGTGTCGGAATCGTCGAACGCGCCTGTAAAGTAATGGTCAGATGAGTTTGCGGCGCGGCGGAATCAGTTTGAATCTGATATAAAACCCCGGTGCATAAACCCGGCGCGAGGCGCGGTGTCGCGGTTTGTCCGATGGTCACGGGCGTGTCGCCGTCGGTGATCGTGCCGGAATGATCGGTGTCGAAATAAATGGCGGCAATCGTCGCCGGGGCGGAAATTTGTGCCTGAACCGGCAGAAAAGCATCCTCGGCGTTGCCCGAATTGCAGATTTTGAAATAGCGCGTGACCGTTTCATTCGGCGTAACTGTAGCCGTCGAAGCGGTTTCGTCAGGTGTCACCGTGATCGCGGGAACGGCAAGCACCGTGACCGTCACGATTGGCGAAACGCTCTGGTATTTTTCGCCTGCTTCGTCTTCATAATTTGCCAGCGCAATGTTTTTAATAATCAATCCGGCGGGCGAAGAATCGCCGTCGAAACGCGCAAAAGCGGCGTTAAAAAAGAGACAGATTAAAACAAAAATCGCCGCAAACCGGCAAATGCCGGACGCGGTGATTGTTGAATTATAAAATCTGTTGCTCATCTTCAATCCGTTTAATTGGTAAGTTTGAATTTGTCAGCGGGACGACCGAAGTTATTTCAGCCGTCCCGCATTTTCAGTTCGCTAACGAATTAGCGAATTTTACGACGGAATTTGAATGTTCCGTTCTGTCCCGGCGCGAGCGTCGGAACGGTGTCGGTCAGACGGGCTGAACCGGCGACATCGCCCGTGACAGTTCCGCTGTTGGTATCCGAGGCTGAATTAACGACCTGATCGGTGGTCGTTGACCAGTTGTTCGGAATGGTTGCACCGTTCTCGTCAATGACGAGATTGGTGACGGTCAAATCACCGTTGTTGGTGCCGTTGGTCGCGGTGATATTGCGATACACAATCGAGTATTCAATAATCGCTCCCGGAACTGCATCGCTGGCACCGCCGACACCCGTGCTGTTAATCACGGTCGCCGTTTTGTCCATCCGCATAAATCCGGCGTAAACACGGTCAATCGTATCGTTGGAAGCCGCCGACGTGTTGGTCGAGGTCGCTCTGATGACCACCGAATAACCGGCTGCCGTCAACACCTGAAGTCCTGCCGGGGCAGTAATGCGAACCAGCACGTTGGCTTGTGCGCCGAAAGCAATCGGCACACTAAAACTGCCGTTACCCGGCTGAAGCGTGACGTAGGTCGTGCCGTCGAGACTGACTTCGACTTTGAAATCCACCGAAGGAACGGTCGGCACGGTCAGCGCGTAGGTATCATTCGCATTACCCGTGTTTTTCAGCGTGTTGGTAAACAGGATAGTTCCGTTAGCAGTCGTGACCCCGCCGAATGCGATTCCTGCAATTCCGGTCGTCACCGAACGATTCGTGTAATCGTCGTTATTTGAAGTCGGACCGACGGCTGCCGGCTGACTGAGCGGACCGATCAGGATCGAACCGTTGCGCTGTAAAGTGGTGATGAGCTGAATACCGTTGCCGTCAACATTACCCGGCTGATTGCCTTCGTTAAAGTTGGCATTGCCGTCGCCCGCGCCGGAAACCGTATCGCCCGATTGGTCGGTGATATTTGCTCCGAGCGTGTTGTTGCCGAAAGCGTCGCCGATTTCATAGATGTCGAGCGTTGCATTCGCGGTCGTGATCGTCACCTGCATATTGATCGGTGTCGCACACGAACTTGCCGCCAGCGTCGAGCCGACTTTGAAAGCTATACGGCGAACCGTCGTCAGATCGGTCGGCGCAGTCGTCGTATAAGTTGCCGTCAAAGGCGAAACCGACAAAGCCGAAGTCGTATAGAGCGTTCCCGCCGGGAATGTCTGACCGGCTTTAAGCGAAGTGCCGACCGGAATCGGGGCGATGATGAAAACGCCCGTGTTCGAACCTGCCGGGGCATTGGTTAAAGTGATTGACTGAGCGTCACGCAAACCCGTGTTGCACAGTTCCCACGAATAATTAAGGTCTGAACCGAGTGCGACCGGTCCGGTCGGCGCGGTCAAGTTGAGACGAAGCTGCGCGTCCGATTCAATCGTCGCGGAAACGTCGCCGCGACCTTCGCGGAGTCCGTTGACCGAAGTGGTCGAAACCGTGCGAACTTCGTGTGTCGAACTGTCTGCCGGTTGATTGTCAAAGGTCGGCGAATTAGTGGTCGTATCACCGAGGCGGACATTGATCGTGCTGCTCGGCGAAGCGGCGGCATCTACCGAAACCGTGACGATCACGTCAACATAGCCGTTCTGGGCAATCGAAGCCGAAATAACGTCAGCCGAATTGGTCAAAATGTTGGTTTCACCGCTGTCAATGCTGCCGTTGCCGTTTAAGTCGATGGCGGCGGCGGTAACTGTTCCCGGACCGGTCAACTGAACGCTCTGACCGTTTGCCAGAAAGCGCACCTGATCGGCAAAGTTGCCTGTGTTGGTCACGCGGAAAGTGAAGTTCGCGCCCGTCTGTCCGGGAACGAGTGAAGGTCGGCTGCCGGCATCAGGCGTGATCGCCAAGCCGGAAACTTTGGCAACCGTCACCGTCACGGTATTTGAAACCGACGAGAAAGAGTTGCCGTTGCCGTCCGAATAAGTAGCCGACGCTTGGTTCTGGATCGCCGTTCCGCCCGCTGTCTGGGCGAACGTCGCTGATGAAAACAAAGCGCAAAAAGCGAGCAACGCTAAAAAGCGAGCCGCCCGCATTGGATTTAATTCCGATAAAATTGAAGTGTTCATTTGATTGTGCTGTCTCCTGTTATTTGGCGTTCCTTATTTAACCTGCACTTGATAAGCGGCGTTGAGTGTTCCCTGCGAAGGAAGCGACTGCGACCAATCAAAGCGAATCTGAGTGTATGAAGAAACCGGCGCGGGAACCTGTTTGACTGAACCGTCAGCTTGTTTTTCTTCAATTAAAGGCTGTGCGGAAAACGATTTGCCGCCGTCAATGCTGTAAGCGACTTCGGGGGAATTTTCACCGTTCGCGCTGCCTGCAACAAAGTTCGTTCCCTGCGGAATCCGGCTGACGACACGATAATTTTGTGCATCGCCCGCGCCGCTGTTGACCGAGACAACTTTCCAATTCAAAGTTTCGCCGGCACTTACTGTCGCCGACTTGTCAAAAGAAACCGATTTACCTGCGCGGACGACCGTGCCGGAAATCTGCACTTTCACGTCAGGACGCGCAATGTTCAAAGCGCGGCTGACTGTTTCATTGTTTGCTGCAAAAACCATCATTCCGCTTAAAGCGAAAATGGCTAACAAAAACTTGGGCATTAACAACTTTCTAGTCATATTTTTCATTATTCAATCTCCTAAATTGATGTCTGTCTGTTTTTCCCGTGAATCTTTCTCGAAAGCGAGGTTTTCCAAACGGGGCAAAAGAGCATTCTGAATCTCAAATTTCGATTTTCAGAGATAAATCTACGGGAAAAACCTTCGATTTCTCGATTCTTATTTTGCAAACTGCATACCAGATATTCAGTAATTATTTATGCGAAGGTTAAATGATGAAAATAAATGGTTTGAGCGATGAGAGGAATTGGAATTTACGAGCAGAAAAAAGTGTGACTGCCAGTTTGTCAGTGTTGATAAACTGACAAACTGGCAGTCGTCGTTTCATTGCTGACAAACTGGCAGAGTTAATAAAATTTAAAGAATTAGAATTTGAGAAAAGAAGTTTGGGCGATTATTCGTAATCGCGCAGACGGCGATAGAGCGTTCGTTCGCTGATGCCGAGCAGTTCGGCGGCGCGTGTGCGGTTGCCGCCGGTGTGATTGAGAATCGCCAGAATATAACGGCGTTCCAGTTCTTCGAGTTCGATGATCGAACGGTCGGAGCCGAGATTGAAATCGAAAGCCGAATATGAAGCCGCCGGAATACCGAGATTTTCCGCGCCGTCGGCGATTGGCGGCAGATTTTTCTGAATCGAGAGACGTTCCGCGCCGATTACCTCGTCATCGGCAAGTGCGGCGGCGCGTTCGATAATGTTTTTGAGTTCGCGTGTGTTGCCGGGAAAAGAATAATTTTCGAGCCTGAGACGCGCTTCTTCCGAAAAACGAAGGGCGGGTTTATGAAACTGGCGGCGGAAAACTTCGAGAAAATGATCGAGCAGCAGCGGAATATCAATGCGGCGTTCGCGCAGCGGCGGAATGTGCAGATTGATGACGTTGAGACGGTAATATAAATCGGAGCGAAAATTTCCGTCAGCGGTCAGCGCGGTCAAATCTTTGTTGGTCGCGGCAATCAGGCGCGTGTCGGCAAACAGATCGCGGGTGCTGCCGACGCGCCGAAATTCGCCGTTTTCCAGAAAACGCAGAAGTTTGACCTGCAAAGTGACCGGCATTTCACCGATTTCGTCGAGAAAGAGCGTCGAATCTTCGGCGGCTTCGAGCAAACCGCGCTTGGTTTGCGTCGCGCCGGAAAACGCGCCCTTTTCATAGCCGAAAAATTCCGATTCAAACAATGATTCCGGCATCGCGCCGCAATTGATGGCGACCATCGCCGATTTCGCCCGTAAACTGCGGCGGTGAATGTAGCGGGCGAGAACGTCCTTTCCCGTGCCGGATTCGCCGGTGATCAAAACGGTCGAATTGAGCGGCGCGATGGCATCCGCCTGTTCCAAAATGTCGCGCATCACGCGGCTCGCGTAGATCGGATCGTTGATCGAATCGGCGCGAAATGTGCGGCTTTCGACAAAATCTTTAAGCGAAGAATTGCGGCGCACCAGACGGCGTTTCTCCGTCGCTTTTTTGATGATAATTTCGAGCGATTCGGCGGCGGCAGGTTTTGTCAGGTA
Organism: Pyrinomonadaceae bacterium; assembly: GCA_965247235.1. Taxonomy (GTDB): domain Bacteria; phylum Acidobacteriota; class Blastocatellia; order Pyrinomonadales; family Pyrinomonadaceae. Next base: position 1,814,660 of record OZ252004.1, on the reverse strand, counting down.
ATCATACGCGCCGTCGCGCATCGCCGTGATGCCCGACGAAAGCGTCTGATCGAGCGTCAGCATAATCACTTCGGGCGCGTCTTCGAGCTTTCTGATGAGCGGCAAAACTTCGAGACCGGAAACGCCCGACATCTGAACATCGAGCAAAACCACGTCGAAATCTCTGGCTTGCAAAATTTGCAGAGCGGCGGCGGCGGTCGAAGCCGATTCGCAGACGAAATCGAGCCGCCGCAGCAACTGCGTCACGACCTTTTGCTGAATCAATTCGTCATCAACGATTAAAACGCGGGGCATCATCGAATTCGGATTTGCCATATAAATTTACCGTGCTGAAGTTTCCGTCCGCCGAATATTCAACCGTCAACGGTTTCAAAATAACGAAACGTGAGAACCTGAACGATTGTTTTCAGCCTTTTCAAGTTTGTATATAACAGGGGCAAACTTATCGAAGCAAAAAAACTGCCCGTCTTCCGGGCGTTTTAATTAAACAACTTTCCAAAATGAACTTTAGATTTTAATGGCTTTCAGCCGGTTGGCACAGGCTGAGTAATTGCAGATTCAAATACTTTAATAAAGCACATTATTTTGGAAAGATGTCTATTATAAATTCGGATGCCGCCGTTTGTCACTTTCGGTAAAATTAAAAATATTTTGCGATTAAGATTAACTGAATATTTTGCTAATTAAACTGCCTTTTGATAACTTCATAACATATCAAACAACGGCGTTCAGCCGAATTTAGAGGGAAAAAAACCAGAATATGTCCAAACCGCTTTCGACGTTGACACGAAAAGTCGCAGTTTTGCTGACTTTTGCCGCTGTGCCGTTTTTAGTTTCGTCCGCCGACGCGCAAAATCCTGCGCCGACACCGACTCCGCGTTTTGCGCCGCCGCCGCAGACTTCGCCGTCGCCGAAAGTTTCGGCTTCGACAACCGGCAAACCGTCCGATCCTTTGAAACTTTTGCAGTATCGTCTGGTCGGACCGTTTCGCGGCGGACGCGTCGGTTCGGTCGCGGGCGTGGCTTCGCAGCCGAATGTTTATTATTTCGGCGCGACCGGCGGCGGTATTTGGAAAACGACGGACGGCGGCAAAAATTGGTCGCCGATTGCCGATAATTATTTCAAAACGGCTTCGGTCGGCGCGATTGCGGTTTCCGAATCAGACCCGAACATCATTTACGTCGGGATGGGCGAGGAAACCCTGCGCGGCAATGTGACACACGGCGACGGCGTTTACAAATCGGTTGACGGCGGCAAATCCTGGAAGTTCATCGGTTTAGGTGACACGCGCCAAATCGGACGCATTCGCGTTGATCCGAAAAACCCTGACATCGCCTACGTCGCCGCCATCGGTCACATTTGGGCGGCGAACGACGAACGCGGCGTTTTTCGGACGACCGACGGCGGCAAAACGTGGAAGAAAATTTTGTTTCGTGACGCGAATACGGGCGCGAACGAAATCGTTTTAGACCCGTCGAATCCGAACACGATTTACGCGACGTTCTGGCAGTTTCGGCGCACACCCTGGGGATTTGAATCGGGCGGCGCGGGCAGTTCGATTTATAAATCAATTGACGGCGGCGACAACTGGACGGAAATTACGCGCAATAAAGGCTTGCCGGCGGGCGTTCTGGGTAAAATCTGCGTGACGGTTTCGCCGGTTGAGTCAAACCGAGTGTGGGCGATGGTCGAAGCCAAAGAACCGGGACTCTACCGTTCGGACGACGCGGGTGAAACGTGGCGCAAGACGAGCGGCGATCCGAATCTGACGCAGCGACCTTGGTATTATTCGCGCGTTTACGCCGATCCGCAGAATGTTGATGCGGTTTACGTTTTAAACGTCCAGTTTCAAAAATCAATTGACGGCGGACGGACATTTTCGGCTGTCGGCACACCGCACGGCGACAATCACGATTTATGGATTGCGCCGAACGATCCGGCGCGAATGATCGAAGGCAACGACGGCGGCGCGAATGTGACGACCGACGGCGGAAAATCGTGGACCGAACAGGATCAGCCGACCGCGCAGTTTTACCGAGTCGCGCTCGACAACGATTTTCCATACAATATTTACGGCGCACAGCAGGACAATTCGACGGTCAAAATCGCCTCGCGTTCGGCTGATTTCGCCATTACCGAAAAGGATTGGTATGACATCGGCGGCGGCGAATCAGGATGGATCGCGCCGCATCCCGAAAATTCCGACATCATTTTTGCGGGCAGTTACGACGGGCTTTTGACGCGCTACGACCGCAAAGCGCAGCAGTTCCGCGACATCAATGTCTATCCTGATAATCCGATGGGTTCGGGCGCGGAAGGCGCGAAATATCGTTTCCAGTGGGATTTCCCGATTCTATTTTCGCCGTTCAAGCGAAACGGCAAATACGCGCTTTATGCGGCGGCGAATAATCTGTTTCGCTCGGTTGACGAAGGTCAGACGTGGGAAACGATCTCGCCGGATTTGACCAAAAATGACAAATCGAAACAAGGTCCGGCGGGCGGCGAAATCTCGCACGACAACACGAGCGTCGAATATTACGACACGATTTTCACCGTCGCCGAATCAACGGTTACGCAGGGCGTAATTTGGGCGGGAACTGACGACGGTTTAGTGCAGGTGACGCGCGATGACGGCAAAAATTGGGAAAACGTCACGCCGAAAGGAATGCCCGAATGGATTCAAATCAACTCTATCGAAGCCTCGCCGTTTGACGCGGGAACAGCATATTTCGCCGCGACCGCCTACAAAACCGACAATTATCAGCCGTATCTCTACAAAACGACCGATTACGGCAAATCGTGGAAAAAAATCGTTTCGGGAATCGCCAACGATGCCTTTACGCGCGTCGTCCGCGAAGACCCGAATCGTCGCGGATTTTTGTTCGCCGGAACCGAGACGGGAATGTATTATTCGACCGACGACGGCGAAAATTGGCAGACATTGCGGTTAAATTTGCCGGTCGTGCCGATCACCGATTTGGCGATTCAGAAACGCGATCACGATTTGGTCGTCGCCACCGAAGGGCGTTCATTTTATGTGCTGGATAATCTGCCGATTCTGTATCAATTGAGCGACGCGCAGAAGGCGAACGCCTTTTTGTTCAAGCCGGAAGACGCATTCCGCAGCGCGGGAATCGGCGGCAGTTTCGGCACACCTGCGCCCGATGCGACCGTCGGCGCAAATCCGCCGAACGGCGCGGTCGTTAATTATTATTTGAACGCGAAACCGGAAAAGGAAATCGCGCTCGAATTTCTGGACGCAAACGGCAAAACCGTTCGCAAATTTACAACCGCCGTCGGCAAAGAAAATTCGCCTGCGCCGACAGCGGGCGGCGGACGCAGAGGCGGCGCGGGCGATCCGCCGGTTGCGTCGGAAATCGGTTTAAATCGCTTTGTCTGGGATTATCGTCTGGCGAACGCGACCGGACTTCCGGGCTTGATTTTGTGGGGCGGCAGCCTCGCCGGACCGAAGATCGTGCCGGGAAATTATCAGGTTAAATTAACGGTTGACGGCAAACTTATCAATACTGAAAATTTTACCGTCAAAGCCGATCCGCGTTTGAATGTGACGCAGGAAGATTTGCAGAAACAGTTCGATTTTCTCTCGAAAACACGCGACAAAATCACGCAGACGCACGAAGCCGTGACGGAAATCCGCGATCTGAAAAAACAGTTTGAGGATTTATCGAACCGCCTCAAACCCGAACAAAAAGATTTGAAGGACAAAGCCGCCGAAATTTCAAAAAACCTGACGGCAATCGAAGAAGAACTGATTCAGGTTAAGATCAAAAGCGGTCAGGACGCGCTCAATTATCCGATCAAATTAAATAACAAACTCGCCGCGCTCAACGCGGTCGCCGACGGCGGCGATTATCCGCCGACGAGTCAGTCTTATGCCGTTTACGATGATTTGGCAACGCGCACCGACGCGCAGTTGGCAAAACTGGCGCAAATTAAAACCGTCCAAATCGCCGAATTTAATCGCCTGTTCGCAGAGAAAAATTTGCCGGTGATTTCAGTTAAATAAACGCAATATAATTTTATTAAAATGTTTCGACTTCGTTCAGAGTCCCGCCTTCAGGCGGGACTCTGAACGTCTTGAAAAATTATTTTGTCCACTTGCATACCTAATGGTTTTAGTTGCATCCGGCGAGATTGCGGCGAACGATTGCGATTGATTGAAACATCAGAGATTTTTTGCGTTAACAAGTTCTGAACAATTTGTTTTTTCCGGGCATCGGTGATTATCGTATTTGTATAAATTGACGGATACGACTAAAATTTTAATAACCACGAATTTTTCCATCCCATATTTACAAATTCGGTTTTATTTTTAATAAGGATTTTATTTAATGAAAAAGTTTTATTTTTGTGTTTTGAGCCTTGCGCTGCTCACGGTTTGGGCTGTTTTCAGTTTGAAAACGTCGGCGCAGAGCGATGCGGTGCAGTCACCGGAAATCGGCGCGGTTTCGCCCAATTTTGTCATCAGCGGTTTTCAGGTCGCCGGAGGAACACAGACCGATGAATTTATCGAGCTTCATAATACGAGCGCAAACAGCGCGGATTTGAACGGCTATCGCGTCGTTTATCGTTCGGCGACGGGAACGGGCGATGTGGCGATGGTCGAATGGGCGACCTCCACGATAGTTCCGGCGGGCGGCTATTATTTGATTGCGACCGGCAGCTACGACGGTTCAACGCCTTCAAACATCAATTACAACACCTCGATGGTTTCGATGTCGGCAAGCGGCGGCGGTTTGGCGATTCGCAGCGGCGCGATCAATACCGGCGTGATCGTTGATTCGGTCGGTTACGGCACGGCGACCAACGCTTTTATCGAAGGCACGGCGACGACTGCCCCGGCGGTCAATGCCGGTCAGATGCGTCTCAGCAACGGCTGTCAGGATACGGATAATAATTCCGCTGATTTTTCGCCCGTTAATCCGTCTGCGCCGCGCAATGCCGCGAGCGCACCGAATCTTTGCAGCGGCGGCGGCGGCGGCGCAAATCTGCTTGCCAACGGCGCGGCAAATCCGACGACAGTTGCTCCGGGCGGCACGGTTTTATATACCGCGTCGGTTTTTCCGGCGACCACTCCGGCAAGCACCGGAATTACCGTCGTCGGCGATTTGACGACCGTCGGCGGTTCGGCTTCGCAGACATTTTTTAACGACGGCACGAACGGCGATGTGACCGCCGGCGACAATATTTATTCATACAGGGCGACAATCCCGACGACCGCGACCGGCGGCACATACGGCATCAGCATCACCGTTTCCGATGCACAGGCGCGGACGGTTAATCTGCTGGTTGATATTGCGGTCAATGCGCCTTCGCCGGACGAAGACCCTTTGCTGCTCGGCAATCCGACCAATGCGACGGCGGACGTTGCCAACGAAGAAAATTATTTACTGGTCAGACCGCAGTATTCGCTTTCATACAGCCGTTCAAAAGGCGAACCGAATTGGGTGGCGTGGCGTTTGGACAGTTCGTGGATCGGCAGTTCGGGTCGTCAGGATAATTATCGTCCCGACACGAGTTTGCCTGCCGGTTGGTATCAGGTTTTAGATACCGATTATCAGGGTTCGGGCTATGATCGCGGACATATGTGTCCGTCAGGCGACCGGACGCGTTCGGTGACGGACAATTCGGCGACGTTTTTAATGACTAATTTCGTGCCGCAGCTTGCCGCCAATAATCAGGGACCTTGGAACGATTTTGAAAATTACTGCCGCACCGTTGCCGGACAGGGAAATGAAATTTACATCATCACCGGACCTTCCGGCAATATCGGCACGATTGCGGGCGGTCACGTCGTCGTTCCGAAAGTGACGTGGAAAGTCGTCCTGATTTTGCCGAACGGCAACAATGACTTGAGCCGCATCTCGCGTGCGACACGCGCCTTCGGCATCATCATTACCAATCAGCCGCCGCTTAGTTCGACTACGCCGTGGCGCAATTTCCGCACGACGGTTGATTCGGTCGAAGCATTAACGGGTTATAATTTTTTCTCGAATGTTCCGAAATTAACGCAGGAACTGATCGAAAGAAGACGCGACATCCAATAGGTAATAATTTCGGGTTCAAGATTCAAGATTCAGCTTTCTGACCGGAACGCAAGCAGCCTGCTTGCCGTCCGCGCGGCGCGAAGCAACACGCGGACGCGGCGTAAAGTTTTTCTGATTTTAAGATAGCAAATTTATCGCTGCCTTCGATGAAAATCCCGACGCGCAATGCTTGCGTCAATAGATTTGCTTTTGCTTCGATAAATGCTTAACGTCGCCGTTCCTGCTTCGCTCGAACGGTGCAGGCAGCCTGCCTGCGTTCCGGTGGTTCACGCTTGAATTTTGAATCTTGAATCTTGAATTCTCCAATAATGAAACTTAAATTTTTAACTTTAAAATCTTCAAACGGCAAAATTCGTTGTTCCCGAACGAAATTTGCCGTTCTTTTTTTCGGGGCGATTTTGTGTGCTTCCGCGTCGTTCGTTCGCGCTCAGGACGCGCATACGATTGCGGAGATTCAGGGCGATAAGAACAGTTCGCCGTTTGAAAACAAACTCGTCAAAACGTCGGGTATCGTCACGGCGCGGGTGCGAAGCGGTTTTTATCTGCAAACGGCGGACGACAAAACCGACAAAAATCCGGCAACCTCCGAAGGCATAATGGTTTACACCAAGAGCGAACCCGGCGTTGAAGCGACGTTAGGAAATGCCGTCACGGTCGTCGGCTACGTCAACGAATTTCGCCCGAAACAAGAGCCGGACAGTTTGTCCGTGACCGAAATTTCGATGCGGAAAACAGACACGATTCAGGTTGATTCAAAGGGCAACGCGCTGCCGAAACCGATTGTCCTGACGGTTGAAGATTTCAAGTCGAATCAGATTGACCAACTCGAAAAATACGAAGGAATGCGCGTGACCGTTCCCGAATTAACGGTCGTTGCGCCGACCGGAGTTTTTCGCGGCGTTGACGAAAAAAGCGGCACGTCGGAATCGGACGGGACGTTTTACGGGGTCGTTAAAGGCTTGCCGCGTCCTTTCCGCGAGCCGGGATTTGATGTTTACGATTATTTATTTCTGCCGCAGAAGGAAAAAGATCAATTCAAAAAAGATTACCCGAAAATCGCGGTTTTCGATCACAATCCCGAACGCCTGCGAATCGAAAGCACCGCGCAACTCGGCGGACAGCCGATTGATGTCACCGCCAACGCCGAGATCAAAAATCTGACGGGCGTGGTGCATTACGGCTATCGCGCGTATGCGATTGAGGTTGATGCGGGCGGCAAACCGGAAATTTCCAAATTGGCGAAAGGCACACCTGTCGCCGCGCCGACCGAGCGTCAGTTTTCGGTCGCTTCGATGAACACCGAGAGATTTTTTGACGACGAAGACGATCCTTCGATCAAAGAACCGATCATTTCGAGCGAAGGTTTCGAGCGTCGCCTGAAAAAAGTTTCGATGGCGATTCGTGATTATCTGCAAACGCCGGATGTGATCGCTTTTGAAGAAATGGAAAGTCTGCCGACGTTAAAAAAACTTGCCGACCGCATCAACAAAGATGCCGAAACGAGCGGCAAGCCGAACCCGAAATATGAACCGTATCTCGTCGAAGGCAACGACATCGGCGGCATTGATTCGGGTTATCTCGTTAAATCTACGCGCATACAGGTTTTGGAAACCAAACAGTTCGGCAAGGACGAGAAATTTACCAATCCCGTGTCGGGCAATGATGTTTCCCTTAATGATCGTCCGCCGTTTATGCTTCGCGCCGCCGTTAAAGACGCGAAATCGGTTAAGCCGTTCGAGTTCACGGTAATCGTCAATCACCTGAAATCTCTGCGCGGCTACAATAGCGACAAAGATGCGCCGTTCGTGCGGATGAAGAAGAAATTGCAGGCGGAATTTCTGGCGAAATACGTTCAGGAGCGCGTTAAAGCGAATCCGAACGAACGCATCGCGCTCGTCGGCGATTTCAACGCCTTCCAATTTACAGACGGTGTAACCGACATCATCGGAACAATTAAAGGCAAACCGCTCGCCAAAGATCAGGTCGAAAACGCTTCAGAAGATTTGCTCAACCCCGACCTGACGGATTTGGTTGATGTCATCAAACCGGCGCAGCAATATTCATACAGCTTCGACGGCAACGCGCAGGTTCTCGATCATTTTATCGTCACCGACGCATTCAAAAAATACGTCAAAGGTTTCGGCTACGCGCGTGTCAACGCCGATTTCCCGGAAGTTTACCGCAACGATGCCTCGCGCGTCGAACGCTATTCCGACCACGATCCGGCAATCGCCATCTTTTCGCTCGATGAACCGGCGGTCAAAACCCCGTAAGATTTTAGCCGCGAATAACACGAATAAACACGAATTAAAAGAAACAATAAAACAGAGTGAATTTGCTTTATTGCTTTTTCCAATTCGTGTTTATTCGTGTTATTCGTGGCTAATTCTTCTCCAAAATCACCTGCGCGACGGCGTGATCGGTCGTGTGCGAGATGGAAATGTGAATTTTATTTGCGCCGAGATTTCGCATTAATGTTTGAGCTTCGCCTTTGATTTCGAGCGTCGGCACGCCGTATTCGTCGTTCAAAATCTCCATATCGTGCCACGTTATTTTCCCGCGCCAGCCGGTTTTCAGAGCTTTCAAAAACGCTTCCTTCGCCGCAAAACGTGCCGCATAACTCTGCGCCGCTGCTGCGCCTTTCGACTCGCAATACGAGCGTTCGCGTTCCGTGTAAACGCGCTCGACAAACCGCGCCGTTCTTTCCACAGTTTCGCGGATGCGGTAAACTTCAACAATGTCTATGCCGATGGAAACGATCATAAAAATCGGTCAGTAGTCGGTGGTCGGTGGTCAGTTGAAAGAAGAAATACAAAGGACAAAAGACAAATGACAAATGACATTTTAGCAGAAAGCGGATTTTTTTGGCGCGAAAAGAACGGTGTCAAAGTTTTGGTTTGTCGTGCGCTCGAAGAAAACGGTTTTGCCAACGGTTTTTCGACGCGGATCGGCGGTGTTTCGTCCTTTCCGGAAAACGATTTGAATTTGGCAGGCTACGATGAAGATTCGCACGAAAACATCCACGAAAATCGCCGCCGTTTTTTAAGTGTTTTCGACGATAAATTTCAACTGACGACCGTCTGGCAGATTCACAGCGATCTGGTGAAAATTGTCGAAAGTAAAACTGATATTGAAAACACGGAAGAAAAATATGACGCGCTGATTTCGCGTCTGCCGCAAGTTTTAATCGGTGTCAAAACCGCCGATTGCGTCCCCGTTTTAATCGGCGATCCGCAGACCAAAGCGTTCGCGGCGATTCACGCGGGATGGCGCGGAACGGTCGAATCAATCGTTGTTAGTGCAATTGAAAAAATGCGCGAAAACTACGGTTCGCAACCTGAAAATCTAATCTGCGCCATCGGTCCGGCGGCTGGCTGCCGAAATTACGAAGTCGGCAAAGATGTTATCGAAGCCTTTACCGAAAAGTTTTCCACAAGTGGAAAACTTTTTACCGAAACCCGCAAAGATCACGCGCTGATAGATTTACACAAGGCAAACAAAGATCAACTGTTAAGTATCGGCGCAAAAGAAGAAAATATTTTCACCGCGCCGTTATGCACGATGGAACGCCTCGATTTATTTTTCTCATACCGCGCCGAGAAGAAAATTTATGGCAAAACCGGGCGGTTGATGTCGGTTATTGGAGCGACGCGGTGACACGGTGATGGGAAGATAAGGAGAAAAGGAGATGGGGAGATAAAGGAAATTATTACTTTGAAAAATAATTTTCCTCATCTCTCCATTATTGAGAAATGCTTTCCTTTTCTCCCCGTCTCCGCGTCTCCTTTTCTCCGCGTCCCCGCATCTCACCTAACTTTCGCCGTCAAAGTTACTTCCTGCGTTTTCGGCGGATAGCAAACTTCTTCGGTGCAGGCTTGAAATCTGACGACGGCGCGGACTTTGAGCGTATCGCCTTTGAAATTGGCGGGAATTTTGACGGTAAAAGGGAAAACCGCGCGTCCTTCATAGACGTTGAGCGGCGTTTCGGAAAACGAGAATTTGCGGTTGTGTCCGCGCGGCGAACTGACCGCGCCCGTTTTCGCGCCCGCCGCGCTCACTCGAACCGTCGTCGGGATGAGATTTTCACCGCTCGGACGACTGGAATTGACGTGCAAACCGGACGGAATGCTTAAAACGACCGAACCGCGAGCCGCGCCGCCGCGCGATGCCGCGCCGACCGAACCGCTGACCGTTTGGGCGTTGAGGTTGGAAAATGTTCCTGCCAGAACAAAAACGAATGCTAAAAATGCGATTGAAAATAATTTTTTAATCATAAACCTGTTCCTATTAATTGATTGACTTCGGCTTTGACGAGATGCCCGGTGCGAACCGTAAAACTCTGCATAATTGCGCTGATTTTTGACGAATAAGTTTCGAGATAATCGTTCAGAATCGAAGATTGCAGTTCATAAACCGCGCCGCTTTTGGTGTCTTCGATGATTTTATAGTAAATTTCTTTGCCGACGGTTTCTTCGATGCCTTCGCCGTGCATAAAAAAATAATTCAAATCCCCGTCACGCGCCGTTTCTTTCGAGATGATTTTCGCCGACGAAAGCTGTGCGCGGCGGCAAATCTCGGCAAAATTTTCCTTCTTGAAAACCTTCAGCGTCGCCCACGCCTGATTGATTTTGCCGGCTTTTTCCTCGCCTTTGTCCTTTGAATACATTTCGAGCGCGTATTCGGATTTGAGCCTGACGGGAACGATAAAACCTTCGGGCTTATAAATCGCGTAATTTTCAGTTTCGATGCGTTCACGCTCAAAAGCCTTCGCCGAATTTTTCTTAATCCGCGTCGAAACAAAAACCATCAAAGCAACCAAAATGCCGCCGAGAATTAGAATTTCCATAGCTTCTTTTAGTGGTGAGTGGTGAACGGGAAGTGAAATTGAATTTCAGATTTCAGATTTCAAGTTCCGGCTTCCGTCTTTTACTCACCACTCACCGTTCATCACTCACCACTCTTCTCACCACTAAACACGTTCACCACTAACCGCAGCGAGTTGTCCGCAGGCGGCGTAGATGTCGCGTCCGCGCGGCGTTCGCAAATATGCGGAAACGCCTTTCGATTCCAGAATGCTTTTGAAACGCTCGATTTGTTCGCGGCTCGACGGTTTATATTCGAGCGGTTCGGCGGAATTATGCGCGATCAGGTTGATTTTTACTTTGGTTAAACCATATTTATTTAACAGGTTAGCCAAATTTCGCGCGTGTTCGTCGCTGTCATTCACGCCGCCGAGCAAGACGTATTCAAACGTAAATCTCTCGCTTTTTCGTAGAGATTTTTCAAATTCTTTTGCTGCCGCGAACAGTTCTTCGATGTTCCATTTTTTGTTGATCGGCATCAATTTATCGCGCTGTTCGTTGGTCGGCGCACTCAGCGAAATCGCTAAATGCGGACGATTTTCGAGTTTCGCAAATTCGTAAATCTTCGGCACGATTCCGGCAGTCGAAATCGTCACGCGGTTCGCTACAATAAATAATCCGTTTGCGTCCGACATTATTCCCAGAGCCTTGATTAAATTTTCGTAATTCAAAAACGGCTCTCCCGCGCCCATCCCGACGAGATTCGTGCCGTGCGGCGTTTCGTTGCCGATGCCGTAAACGTCATTCAAGACAATAATTATCTGTTCGACAATTTCTCCGGCAGTCAAATTTCTCAGCAGACCGAGTTTTGCCGTCAAACAAAAATCGCATTTGAGCGGACATCCCGACTGTGATGAAAAACAAATCGTGTCGCGCGATTCGGTCGGAATATAAACCGTTTCGACGGGAAAATTATCGTGCGTTTTCATCAAAAAACGGCGTGTTCCATCAGTTGAAACGTAGCGCGATTCGACCTTTAAAGTTGTCGCCGTCGCCGTTTCATTCAACTTTTCGCGCAAACTCTTCGGCAAATCGGTCATTTCATCAAACGCCTGTAAACGCCGTTCGTGCAAGCCTTTAAAGATTTGTTTGGCGCGATATTTCGGCTCGACGATTGATGCGGCAAACGTAACAAGTTCGTCGGGTGTCAGCGCGGTCAGATGAATTTTTTCGTTCGATTCGCTCATTTTTGTCTAAACTTTAACGATAACATATCAATTATGATAAATTGAATTTGAAATATGAAATCGAAAGCATTAATCGGCGGCATTATCGCGTTGGTCGTATTGGTTGCGGCGGTGATTTTTTGTCTGTGGGCGGGCGGTCGAATCAACGATACGCTCTCTACTCTTAACCCGACCGATCAATCGCCGGACAACGGCGGCGGCAGCGGATCGCAGCCGTCCGATGCGGCGGAAGAAAAAGAGATTTATCTCGCGCTCGGCAATCCCGGCAACGCTTCGCCAAATGCTTCAAATGCCGATAATTATTTGATGATTAACGATTTTTACGCCGTTTCATACAACCGCAGCAAAGCAATTCCGAATTGGACGGCGTGGCGTTTGACTGCCGCCGACATCGGTAAAACCAATCGCCAAAACGATTTTCGTCCCGACGAACGCTTACCGCAAAACTGGCTGCACGTTACGCCGAACGATTATTCGGGCAGTGGTTTTGATCGCGGACATCTGTGTCCGTCGGCTGACCGTTCAAATTCGGCGCAGGCAAACAGCGCGACGTTTTTGATGACGAATATGACACCGCAGCTACACGATTTGAATGCCGGACCGTGGGAAAAACTGGAAACCTACGCGCGAAGTTTGGCGCGGCGCAATTCGGTTTTATACATCATCGCCGGCAGTTACGGCGAAAACGGCAGGCTCAAAAACAAGGTCACGATCCCGACAAATTTCTGGAAAATCGTCGTCGTTTTGTCGCCCAATTCAACCGCCATCAACGCCAATTCGCGCATCATCGCCGTTGATATGCCCAATATCAACGGTATCAGCGATAAAGGTTGGCGCGATTACAAAACCACCGTCCGCCAGCTCGAACAAAAAACCGGCTACAATTTTTTCTCGAACCAACCGCAAAATTTGCAGGACGCGCTCGAAACAAAAGCCGACAATCGGCAGAATCTGATGCAGTAAATTCTTTTGGAACGCGAATTTTCCAGTTCGCCGTTCAGCGCAATGCGTAAAAATGCCCGTTAAATACGCTCATATTTAACGGGCATTTTTACGTTGAAAAAACGGCAGTTACCGGCGAACCGGAAAGTTCGCGTTCCGGTTTTACCACCACGACGACGAAGATTTTTTTCGCGTCGCGCCGCCGCCAAAAATTCCGCCGAGAACGCCGCGCACTATTTGGCGACCGACGTTGCTGCCGACGGCGCGGGCTGCGCTTTTGGCAAATGCACCGAAAGCATCACCTGCCGCGCTGCCTTTTGCAGCCTCTTTTTCGGCTTCCTTTTCGGCTTTGGCGGCTTCTTTCGCGTCAATTTCGGCTTGTTTCGCCGCCGCTTCCGCGTCTAATTGCGCCTGCGCCGCCTGCGCCGCAGTTTCGGATTTTGCCTTTAATAATTCATACGCCGATTCGCGGTCAATCGCGGTTTCGTATTGACCGGCAACGAGCGAATTTGCCAGTAATTGCTGTCTTTGTTCGGGCGTGACAGGTCCGATGTGCGAATGCGGCGGGATGATGAAGGCGCGTTCGACCATTGACGGAATGCCTTTATCATCGAGAAATGAAACCAACGCTTCGCCGACTCCCATTTCGGTAATTGCCGTGGCGACATCAATTTCCGGGTTTTGACGAAATGTTTCCGCCGCCGCGCGAACGCCTTTTTGATCTTTCGGCGTAAAAGCGCGGAGCGCGTGCTGAACGCGATTTCCCAGTTGTCCCAAGATGCTTTCAGGAATGTCCACCGGATTTTGCGTAACGAAATAAACGCCGACACCTTTCGAGCGAATCAGGCGCACGACCTGTTCGATTTTATCCACGAGAGCCTGCGGCGTGTCGTTAAAAAGCAGATGCGCTTCGTCAAAAAAGAAAACTAATTTCGGCTTTTCCAAATCGCCGGCTTCGGGCAGCATTTCAAAAAGTTCGGAAAGCAGCCACAGCAAAAACGTCGAATAAAGTTTCGGCGAATTAACAAGTTTGTCCGCCGCCAGCACGTTTATCACGCCTTTGCCGGAAACCGTCTGCATAAAATCGCCTAAATTAACCGCCGGTTCGCCGAAGAATTTTTCTGCGCCCTGCGTTTCGAGTTCGATCAAACCGCGCTGAATCGCGCCGACCGAAGCCTTTGAAACATTGCCGTATTCCGCCTGAAACTGATCCGCATTTTCGCCGACATATTGCAAAAGCGAGCGTAAATCCTTGAAATCGAGCAGCATCAATCCGCCCGTGTCGGCGATTTTGAAACACAGATTCAAAACCGCTTCCTGCGTGTCATTCAATTGCAAAACGCGCGACAGCAGCATCGGTCCCATTTCCGAAATCGTCGCGCGAAGCGGATGTCCCTGATCGCCGAAAACGTCCCAGAGCGTCACCGGACAGCCGGAAAATTCAAAGCCGTCTTTCAGTCCGAGCATCGTCAGACGGTCGTCAACGCGCTGGTTTCCGCCGCCGATCTGCGACACGCCGGTCAGATCGCCTTTAATGTCCGCCATAAAAACCGGCACGCCGAGATGACTGAAACTTTCCGCCATTCGCTGCAAGGTAATCGTTTTTCCCGTGCCGGTCGCGCCCGTAATCAAACCGTGCCGGTTCGCTTTATCGGGCAATAAATAACATTCCTTCGCGTCTTTTTTCGCAACTAAAATTGGTTCTGCCATAATTTTTTAATGATGAATTTGATTTGGGGCTGCGCGTGTATTTTACATCAAGAAACGCTTTCGTCAAACAGTTTTCGATCAAAATCAGGACGGCGGAAACAAATTTTTTCGGCTGACGTAGTAAAACTTCGAGATGAGAAAAATAATTTTAATTTTAACGCTGAGTTTTTTAACTTTTCAGACGGCAATGGCACAGACAACCGACAAAAAGGAAGCGAATCCGGCGGACGTGGCGACGCTCGACGCGATTATGAAATCGGTCTATGACGTGATTTCGGGCGACGCGGGCAAACCGCGCGATTGGGACAGATTTCGCTCGCTCTTTTACAAAGATGCGCGGCTCATTCCGTCCGGCAAAAATCCGACGACCGGCGTAATCGGCGCACGTTCTTTGTCGGCGGAAGATTACGTCACACGCGCTTCGGCGAATATGGAAAAAGAAGGTTTCTTTGAGCGCGAAAAAGCGCGGCGCGTTGATGTTTACGGAAACATCGCGCAGGTTTTCTCGACTTACGAATCTTTTCACGGCGCAAACGACAAAAAGCCTTTTCAGCGCGGCATCAACAGTTTTCAGCTTTTCAACGACGGCACACGCTGGTATGTCGTCACGATTTTCTGGCAAGGCGAAACGACGGAAACGCCGATCCCGAAGAAATATTTGAAGAGTAAAAAAGATTAGGAATTTTGCCCACGAAAGACACGAAAGAAACGAAAAAAAGATAAATCTAAGAAAGAATCTCTGTGTTTTTATTTCGTGCCTTTCGTGTATTTCGCGGGCGAACAATATTCGCTTGACATTTTTAACTTAACGCTGTTATTTTATTTCTGTGGCAAGTCGAAATCGTCTTCAAAGTGACAAGGAAAATCTGCGGCAGGAAATAATGGACGCGGCGCGGGAGATGTTTGTCGCGGAAGGCTACGCAAGCGTTTCGATGCGGAAAATTGCCAATAAAATCGGCTATTCGCCGACGACGATTTATCTTTATTTCAAGGATAAAACCGATCTGCTGCATCAGATTTGCGAACAGACTTTTGCGCGTTTGGCACAGAATATCAAGGCAATTTATCTGCTTTCGGATAATCCTTTAGAGAAATTACGAAGCGGTTTGCGCGAGTATATTCATTTCGGATTAAAGCATCCGAGTCAATATGAAATCGTTTTTATCACGCCTCTGCCGCAGGATTTTGAAAGAGATTTTGAGGAAACGAACGGCAGAATTGCCTTCGACACGATGCGAATCGTTGTCGCCGAATGTGTTTCGGCGAACCTTTTGAAAACAAACGACATAGAACTAATCAGCCAGACGCTTTGGGCGGGAATTCACGGCGTAACTTCGCTGCTCATCAAGCACGACGGATTTCCGTTTGTCGAACGCGAAAGATTGATTGACAGCGTGATTGATACTTTGATTTCGGGTGTAAAAACCTAAAAAAATTTAACCTGAAACTTAACAGTGTTATTTTAAGAAAATAAATTATGAAAGCCGAACAAATTTTTTCTATTGCAAATCTGATTGCATTACTCGGATGGATAATTTTAATCATTGCGCCGCGTTGGATCGTGACGCGCAAAGTCGTGCTTTCGGGTGCGATTCCGTTACTTTTATCGGTTGCTTATTTGATTTTAATCGTCCTGTTTTTCGGCAAATCCGACGGCGGTTTCGGTTCGCTGCCCGAAGTGATGAAACTTTTCACCAACGAATGGGCGACGCTTGCCGGTTGGATTCATTATCTCGCGTTCGATTTGTTTATCGGCAGTTGGGAAGTCAAAGACGCGCAGGCGAAAAATATTTCGCATTGGTTTGTCATTCCGTGTCTGATCTTGACGTTTATGCTCGGACCAATCGGATTTTTGCTTTACAGCATTTTGCGTTTGTTTTTAGCGAAAAAAGAGGTGAAAAATGTTGAGAGAATTATTTGAAAAACAGAGAGTTTTGATGATTGCGGGCGCGGTTTCGCTCATTTGCTTCGTGATTTTAGCGATGATCGCGCCGTTTGATTCGACGCAGATTTTGGGCATCGAACGCTGGATCAAACCGATCAAGTTTTTTATTTCGACGGCGATTTTCGTCTGGACAATCGCGCTTTTTTTGTCCTTTTTGAAGGATTACAGAAAATCCGCCTTCGTTATTTCTTGGGGAATAGTTTTGATTTTTTTGATTGAAATGTCCGCCGTCGTTTTGCAGGCGGCACGCGGCACGACTTCGCATTTCAACGTCAAAGAACCGTTTGACGGCGTTCTTTTCGCGGTCATGGGATTATTCATCGTCGGCAACACTTTGCTGACGGTATATTTGCTTTTGCTCTACTTTAAAGCGGAAATTGATTTGCCGAAATCAATCGTTTGGGGAATGCGTTTAGGACTTATTTTATTTCTCGCCGCAAGTTTTGAGGGCGGTTATATGTCAGCGCAAATGGCGCACAGCGTTGGAGTTGCCGACGGCGGCTCAGGTTTACCGCTGGTCAATTGGTCAACCAAAGGCGGCGATTTGCGCGTCGCACATTTTATCGGTCTTCACGCGCTCCAAATTGTGCCGTTTTTCGCTTACACACTCGAAAAATACCGCATTAAATCGCCGACCGCGTGGACATTTATTTTTGCGGCGTTTTATTTTGCAGTATTCACATTGCTGTTCATTCAGGCATTAAAAGGTCAGCCGTTGTTCGCCGGATTTTAGCAATATTAACTTATCGGAATGTTCGTTTTTGTAAATGCAGAAACCGGATTTTGATGACAATACGTTAAGGTTTGATTGATAAAAGATTTGCAGATGGAATAATCTGAGAGGAAATAGGACGCGGACAAACGCGGATTAGGCGGATTGACGCGGATTATTTTTAAGGTTTCATCCGTGATTATCCGTTAAATCCGCGTTCGTCCGCGTCCTATTTTCTTCTAAAATTTGCCTGTAAAAGCTAGGTCGGCGCGTCCCGTAATCAGCATTTCGCCGTCTTCGCGCCAGACGGCTTCGGTTGTGCCGCCTTCGGCGTGAACGGCGACGTTTCTTCCCGCTTTTCCCGCGAAATTCGCCGCGACCGCCGCCGCAATCGAACACGTCCCGGACGACGAGGTTTCGCCTGCGCCGCGTTCCCAGATGCGGATTTCGATGTTTTCGCGGTCAATTATTTTGATGAAAACGACATTTGTGCGATTCGGAAAATGCTCGTGCGATTCGATTTCGCGCCCGATTTCGCGCCAATTAATGACATCGAAATCATCAGCGAAAACCGCGCAGACCGGATTTCCGACATCCAAAGTCACGACCGGCAAATCGCCGTCATAATTTTTAATTTTTAATTTTTCATTTTTAATTTTCGACGGTTTGCCGAGTTCGGCGAGAAACCGAAACGTCGTGTTTTCGCGGCTTAAAAGTTGATAATTTTTGATCCCGCTTTTGGTTTGCAGTTTGAGATTGTCGCTTTTCCAAAGATTTTTGTGATAAAGATATGCGACGGCGCAGCGTGTTCCGTTGCCCGAAAATCCGGCTTCACTGCCGTCGGGATTGATAATTCGGCATTCATAATCAGCCGGATTCCCGTCGAGTTTTTGCAAAACCGCGATGCCGTCGCCACCGACTCCGGTGTGGCGATGACAGATTTTTTCGGCAAACTCGTTTAAGTTTTTTATTGCAGTTAATTGATCGTTTTCGATGACGATATAATCGTTGCCGAAGCCGTGAAATTTGCTGAATTTGATTGGGTTCATATAGATTCTTAAGAAATAGGACGCGGACAAACGCGGATTAGGCGGATTTTCACGGATTTCTTTTGAAATAATTTTGTTTTAACCGCGATAATCCGCTCAATCCGCGTTCGTCCGCGTCCTATTTCCTATTTCCCGTTTTCTACTTCCTCGCCGCCGGAATGATTTTCAAAGCCAAATTTTCCGCGCCGCGCACGACGACGATTTCGTATTCCGTGCCGGCTTTCATTTCGCCTAAGATAAAGACGTAATCGGAGATGTTGCGGACATCGTGTCCGGCGAGTTTGACGATTTTATCGCCTGCTTTAATGCCCGATTTTGCCGCCGGTGAATCGTCGCGCACGCCGTCGAGCAGCAATCCGTCGTTCGTGCCGTCGGCGTAACTCGGAACCGTGCCGAGCGAGATGTTAAAGCCGCGCCGACCTTCGCCCGTTCCCGAAGATTTGGCGACGGTGTAAGTCGGTTTGTTCGGATTTGCGTCAATCGCTCTGACGATTTCGCCGACGAAATTTTCGATTTTCAGCAATCCGTCGTAATTGATTTTGTCCGCCGTGTCCGTCGGTTTGTGATAATCTTCGTGCGAACCCGTAAAGAAAAACAGCACGGGAATCTGCTTGCCGTAAAAAGACGAATGATCGCTCGGTCCGAAACCGTCTTCGTTGAGTTGGAGATTAAAAGAAGGAGTTTTAATTGAACTTGTCGCTGTGGTCATCGTCGCCTGAGCTTCCATCGGAATTTTTGGCGCAGGCAGATTTGTCGGCACTGGATTTACGGAATTTGTTGTATTTGGAACGCCGCTGAAATTAAAGTTTCGATACTCAACAGATCGTTTCCACTCACTCGCCGTGCCGATTCCGCCAATCGTTAATTTATCGTCCTTCAAACGCCCGACCATATCCATATTTATCATCGCCACGGTTTTGGCGAGCGGAAAGATCGGATTGTTGACGTAAAATTTCGAGCCTAAAAGCCCTTCTTCCTCGCCGCCGAACGCGATGAAAATCAAAGTGCGTTTGTTAGTTTTCGATTTGGTAAATGTCCGCGCCAGTTCGAGCATCGCCGCCACGCCCGAAGCATTGTCGTCCGCGCCGTGATGAATTGCCGTCGAATTAACCGCCAAACTGCCTTGCCCGCCGCGCCCCAAATGGTCGTAATGTGCGCCGATGACGATGGCTTCCGTTTTTAACTGCGTGTCATTTCCTTCCAAAACGCCGATTACATTGTAGGCTTCCGAAGTTTGGCGAAGCAGTTCGGTCGAGATCGAAACGGTAAAATCTTCTTCTTTTTCGCCGTCGCGGTCGTGAAAAAGATAATCGTTCTCCAATTCCAAACTCGTGCCGTCGGGATTTTTGACGAGCGTTTTCGTGTCAACTCTTTTGCTGTAAACGGAATTTCCTTCTTTTCGCTCTTGGATTTTGTATGTAAATGTCGTGCCGTCCGATTTTGCAACTATTCTCGTGCCATCCGGTTTAGTTGTCACGTTGCCGCTATATTCCGTGCCGTCGGCAGACCGCGCTCCGGCTCCCGTTTTTGGCAACCTGAGCGGATTCGTTTTGGTAAAACCCTGACCGGAAACGACGATCACGGGCAGACCGGCATCGCCGAGATTGTCATAATTTAATTTTTTATATTTTTCCTGCGAAATATCGGCGAGGATTATCAAAGCCTTAGCTCCGGCTTCGCGGGCGGCGAGAGCTTTGCGGCGCAGATCGGCGTAATCGTCAAATTTACGGTCAGGAACTGCATCAATCGCCACGGCGACGCAGTTTTTGAGATCAACTCCGCGATAATCGTCGTAATTTAAATTTTTCGCTGAAATGCCGTAACCGACATCAACGAGCGGCAAGTTTTCCAGCGAATCGCTCGCCGAAAATCCGAGCGGCATCCATTCGTCAATCAATTTAAGCCGAACTTTTTCGCCGGTTGTTTCGGATTTGAATTCTAAAAAATTGTTCTCGCCGAGCGTCGAAGCCGTCACGAACGGAAATTCCTGCAAATAATTTCTCGAAGTTCTGCCGTTTTTCGTCTGCGAAACGCCCGCTTTTAATTTTAAATCGGCAAATTTATTCGCCACATAACCGGCGGCATTAGTCGCGCCCGTTTCGCCCGTTCGCCTGCCCGCAAGCGCGTCCGAAGCCAAATATTCGACATCGTGCCGCAGATTTTGCGTCGCCGCATCAGCCTTCTGCGCCTTTTGCGCCGAAACGCTGAAGACGAACGATAAAAGTAAAAACGAACTGAAAATCAAATTTTTCATTATTAGCCACAACAATACAGGCAAAAACCTATCGGCTTGCC
This sequence comes from Pyrinomonadaceae bacterium, assembly GCA_965247235.1. Lineage (GTDB taxonomy): Bacteria > Acidobacteriota > Blastocatellia > Pyrinomonadales > Pyrinomonadaceae. The sequence continues at coordinate 1,793,890 of OZ252004.1, read as the reverse complement.
TTTACGAAATTTCATTTTGGTCAAGGTCGGAGTCGGTTTCGGCGGCGTTGCTCCCGGCGGCACGAGCCAAATTTCTGCTTCCGAAGTTTCACGAAATCCGCCTTCGATAAATTGAATTCTGTCTTTGGAAACGCCTCTCATAACGGTCAGATATTTCTTCATCGAAACGATTTTGGCTTTTGCTGAACCAAAGGTCGGCGCAACTATTTCTTCTCTTTTTTTTTGACTGTTGTATTTTGATTCTTTGCCTTCGTAAATGAATACATAAAAGAATGCCGACGGATCGTTTTGCGCCTGAACGCTGAAATTATCCATTCTCGCCAAATAATCGTCACATTGAACAATTCTGAATTGTTCAATTTTCTGCGCCTCTTTCGTCTGCGCCGAAATGCTGATAGCGAATGATAGAAATAACATTACAAACAAAAGATTTTTCATAAAGTTTAATTTTTCTTAAAGCCGCACAGCGGCAACAGAATTAAGCTGCACGCGACAGCGTGTAGAAAGTCAGCGTGCAATAGAGCCTCTCTGACAGGCGAAAGATCAATCCTGCCAAATATAATCGTCAATTTCAACTTTATTCGCTGCCAATAGACTTTCATATTCTGTCTTGAAGTCAAATTTTTGATGATGTTTTTCCTGATTGCGAATGTAGTTTTGAACGGTTAAAAACTGCGATTCGCTGACCGTGAATGCGCCGTAACGTCTCTGCCACGAAAAATTTCCGTCAGCGTGATTTTTTGCCCACTTTGACGAATTGGCTTTGACATCACGAATAAAATAATCGAGCCGATGCGAAGATTTCAGTTTGACAAGCAAATGAACGTGTTCGCTCATACCGTTGACGGCGAATGCTTTACCGTCGAGTCCGCGCACCGTGCCGCCGAGGTATTCGTGCAGTCGCGGTTTAATTTCGTTAGTAATGGTCGGCAGGCGGTTTTTTGTGCCGAAAACGAGATGATAAAGCAGATTGGTATGGGACATAAGCAGTTAACAGATAGTTTGCAGGAAGTTTTCAGATAGTTGAAACGCTTATTTTGAAATAAATTTAGTTTGTTCTGTCGCCTGTTTCACAGGCTTTAATTTTGATTGCGCTTTTCTACACGCTTGCGCGTGTAGCTAAAATCTGTCGTCCGAAGCGGACTTTAGGAGAATAAGTAATCAACAAAAGTTTAAGTGTTTCAGGTAGTTGCAGAAAGTAAAAACAGTCGCATTTTAGCTAAATATACGAGGGTGTAAAAAAATCTGTGTAAATGGCAACAATCAACATTTATTTTAATGGAGGAAAATGATGATGCCAATTACGAAAGATTTACTTGACCAATTACTGAATGAATATGAAAAGCCGGAGGATTTGCCGAGGCTGTCAGGGTATTTTACAACAGTTGACGAAAGCTCTGGTTGAACGTGCGCTCGAAGGCGAGCTGACGCATCACCTCGGCTATCGAAAGCACGATTTGACCGGGCATAACTCCGGCAATTCGAGAAACGGAACTACGCCGAAAACGATTAAAAGCAAACGCGGGCAAACCGAAATTGAAGTTCCGCGTGACCGCAACGGAACCTTCGAGCCGCAGCTTATCAGAAAGAATCAGACGCGCTTTGACGGCTTTGACGAAAAGATCATCTCGCTTTACGCGCGCGGAATGACGACGCGTGAGATTCAGGGACATCTCCAAGAGATTTACGGCACGGAGATTTCTCCGGCACTGGTTTCATCAGCCACCGAAGCAGTTTTGACGGAAGTCCGAACTTGGCAAACCCGTCCGCTCGATACGGTTTATCCGATTCTTTATTTGGATGCACTGGTCGTCAAGGTCAAAGAAAACGGGCGGGTGATTAACAAAGCGGTTTATCTGGTGATCGGTGTCAATTTGCAAGGCTTGAAAGAAGTTCTCGGTATTTGGATCGCCGAAAATGAAGGGGCAAAGTTTTGGCTGTCAATTGTTACTGAACTGCAAACGCGCGGTGTGCAGGATGTTTTTATCGCCTGTGTGGACGGACTCAAAGGTTTCCCGGAAGCCATCGAAGCGGTCTTTCCGAAAACGCAGGTGCAGCTTTGTCTGGTGCATTTGCTGCGGCATTCTTTGAGCTATGTGTCTTACAAAGAACGCAAAGAAGTCGCTGCCGATTTGAAATTGATTTATCAGGCTTCGACACTCGAAGAAGCCGAAACACAGCTTTTGGAATTTGCGGAAAAATGGGAGTCGCAGTATCCGGTGGTCGCCCGTTCGTGGCAGTCAAATTGGGCGCGAGTCGTCCCGATGTTCGCTTTCACGCCGGAAATCCGTCGGGCGATTTATACGACGAACGCGATAGAATCGTTAAATTTCTCGTTAAGGAAAATCATCAAAAATCGCGCACTTTTCCCGAACGATGACGCGGTGCTGAAAATTCTGTTTTTGGCATTGCGAAACATTGCGAAAAAATGGACAATGCCGATACCGAACTGGAGCGCGGCGATGAACCAATTTGCGATACTTTTCGAGGAAAGAGTGCCGATGAACGGATTCGGCACAAACTCATTTACACAGATTTTCTAACACCCTCAAAATGTTCATCAGCGTAAATTCTGTGTTTTAATTAGACCTCTTGCGAAATTAAATTTTGAGAGTTTTAAGTTCAAAATTGTAGATGCCTGAAATCAGATTGAATCTCAGTCCAAGCCGTCTTCTCCGATTTCGATAACGCTCTGCCAAAATCCGAAATATCTTTAACCGGCGAATCACATTTTCCACTCGGATTCGTTTTCTCGCCAACTCCCGATTGGCTCTCTTTTCCTCTTTGGTCAACTTCTTTAACTTGCTCCGCTTCTTTGGCAGCAACACTTTATCGTGCTTCTTCTGCAATCCCTGATAACCGCTGTCGGCTTTGATTCCGACTTCTTTGGCTAATTTGACTCCGCTTTTCTCATACAATTTATAGTCGTGGGTTTTGCCTTTCCCGAAAAATGTGGCGATCACTTCCAAACTTTCTTCGCCAATGATTAACTGCTCTTTTAACGTGTGCCGCTTCTTTTTTCCGCTGTAACACCGCCTTTGTTTTTTTTCGGGCGTTCGACCGTCATTTCCGTCACATCAACTATCGTGTAAGTCAGCCCGGTTTCTTCTAACAAGCGTCTTTTACCGGGCAGCGAAAACTTCCCGCATTTGATTAAAATATCTTCGACTTTCTGAATAATCCGCGAAACATTCGATTCGTGTAATCCGAAATCCTGCCCCAAATGAAACATCGTGCGATATTCCCGCCAATAACCAAGTGTCAGTAAAACCTGATCTTCGACCGTTAAATCAGACTTTCTGCCTCTCGTTTCCCGGCTCAAGACCGCATTGACTACTTCGCACATCGTCGTAAAGGTTTCTTTTTTCACTCCGCACAACCGCTTGAAATCACCGTCTTTCAAATCTTTGGCTTTTTCGTATCTCATCAAATTTGCTCCTTTGAGTTAGTTGTGCCATCTTTATCAAAAGTTTTCAAATACCCGATTTATTTTGCAAGAGGTCTACTATGAAAAAGCTCAGTTTTCTACTTTGTCTGTGCCTCAGCCTTACGATTTGGCAAAGCTGCCAGATGACGGATAACCGGATAGCGCAAACGGAAAACGTCGAGACGAAAATAATTGTGCCGTCGTTGGCAATCGAACCGACCATAAAACCGGAAAATAAAACCCAAACATTTACGGGTGGAAAAGCCGATTTTGAAGGCGTGAGTTTTGCTTATAATCAAAAGATTTTCGGCAACGTCGAAGCTGAGTTAGTGCCTGAATTTCCATTAGATAACCCGGACGATAAACCTGATTATGTCGAGCCTGATAATCGAATTTTTAAGTTTGACCTTCCAACTGAATCATATTCAATGAAGATTGTCGTTTATCCAATAAATGATTTTCCGAGAATGTATGCTGTCAACAGCAAATATGTAGATTGGATGAATCAAGAAATTACAGATTTCAAAAAAGTTTTAAAGAATAAAAGTTTTTGGACTGACAATGAAATACCTATTCTTTATTACAGGGAAGCAAATCAGGCGTTTCATCTAAAGGTAAGACCTTTTTCATTCCCGGATGGGAAGGGGATTTTATTTGCAACTTTTTGGAATATAGATTATGAAATGCCGAGCAACCAACAGCTTGAATATATTTTTGAAGGATTAACGAATGACGGAAAATATTATGTTTGGGCGGAAATGCCGTTAAAAGTTGATTTTTTATCGGACACTTCAACAGATGAATACGATGGTTATAAAATGAACTGGAGCAAATTAAGCAACAAAACCGAGATGAGGCGTTATCACACGGCAATTAAAAAAGTCGCTGTCAGATTGGAAAATCTGCCTCGAAATAAATTCACACCGCATTTGAGCGAATTTGAGAAGATAATTTCTTCATTGAGGATCGAAAGATACGCCGAAACTGACTAAATCCATTCAAGAATAAAAGGCGGCAATATTCAGCGATAACATTATTCTCTAAATTCGGAATAAGTTATCGCTGAAATCTTTGCGCTTTTTGATTAATTCTTTTTAGTTGTCGGGGAAATTTGGATTCTGTATAAATGGTCGTCGGTTTCAAAAGATGGTTCGGTTAAAAAAAGACCTTCCGCCGAACGGGTCTTGTAAATCCAGTAAATAAATGTTCGATTTGCCTGCGCGTTTTGCGCGGATTTCGATGACGTAAACATCGTTGGGCGGCAAACTACCGTTCGCAAAATTGCCGTCAGCGCGGGAAACTGAATAATATTTTTCTCCCGTCGTTGCGCTGGTTCTGATGACCAACGCATTGAGCGAAAAGAGCGGACCGCCGTTCAAAAAGGAAAAGCTAACTCCAAAGGCACCGTTAAACGGCGGCGGCGCATTGTATTCGTAAGCACCGATGTCGGGTGTGCCGTTGATCTGACGATTGTAGCCGACGCGCTGATCGGAACTGAGAATAAAGAATCTCGAATCCGGAATGCCGCAGCCATTGCTGCCGAATCTGAATACGCAGGGATTACCGCGATCAATCGCCGGACTGCCCGAAAGCAATGCGCGGGTGTCGGTTTGTCCGCCGTTGTCGGCTAAATTTCCGAGTTTCGGATCGAGACTGCCGTTGTCGCTGACCTGATCGTTGTTCGTGCCGTTGACAAAACCCGTGCCGCCCTGCGAATTGGTGATGATATTGTTGCCCGCCGAAGTAAAACTGCCGGAAATCAGCGGCAGCGTTCCCGTGCCTTTGATGATCGTGTTGACGGCGTAGGTATTTGAATTGGAAAAAGTGTTGATGCCGCTTGCCGCGCCGTTGAAAACATTATCGCTGATCGTGTCGTTGGCAAGCACGAGCCTGCCGAGGTTTTCGATTCCGCCGCCGTTATTAAGCGTGATCGTCGAATCGGTAATCGTCGCCGAAGCGAGACCGGAAGCGTTGCTGAATCCGCCGCCGGTATTGCCGATGTTGTTGGCAATCAGCGAACGAGTAACGGTCAGATCACCGCCGTTGGAAATTCCTGCACCGCCGCCCGCTGAATTTTCGACGACGGCAAGGTCGCTGAGTGTAACAAAATTGCCTGTTTCCGTATCAATGCCGCCGCCGGAAAATGCGCCCGCCGCGCCGTTTCTGATTTTCAGATTGCGAATCGTGAAAACGCCGGAGTTTGCCGTAATGTAGAAAATCCGAAAATTGAGCGTTCCCGGAGCTTCGCTGCGCTGAATAGTCAGCCGACGCGCTCCCGTTCCGACAATTACGGCGGAAGATGTCAAACGCAGTTCGCCGAGTGTCAGATTGATGACTGACGGATTCGGCAGTTTGAAAATAATGTAATCCGTCCCGGCGTGAGCATTCGATTCTTCGACCGCCGCCCGTATCGTGCATTGTCCGTTCGCGTCGGCGCAGATGCCGTCGCCCGCTCTCGCATCGTTCGATTCGCCGGTGTTATTGACGGTCAGCAGTGCGCCGGTCGGATAAATCGTTCTGATTTGAGCAAATCCGGCGGAAACGAAAATTAAGAGTAAAAGAGAAGTTAAAAGTATATTTTTCATAAAAATCCCCGATTTTTTTAGATAAAAATCAATTGGTGTGAATCTTTCGATTCAGTATAAGCAAATAGAATAAAATCATAACAAAGCCGCGACGCGATGTATATAAAAATTTTACAAGTCGGAATTATCCGCGTCGGCAAACGGTTAAAATCGGATATTTGAACTGAATGATGCGTTGCCATAGACTGATGTTTTTAAAACAAAAAAGTCAGCCGCAAACGACTGACTTTTAATCTTCAAAAATTTGATTGCAGATTATTTTTTCCGTCGGCAGCACGAACCGCCTTTGCAGCAATCCGCGCCTTTTTCGCAGCAGTCTTCGTCGCTTTTGAAGACGACGACGTTTTTCATATTCACGTCTTCGGCAGCCGGCGCAACCTGAGTATTTTTCATCGGGCAGGAATTTGCCGTCGAACTATTTAAAGCAAAAGCCGCAATCGCCAAAGTCAGGACGAAAATTACGGAAGCTATTAACATTACTTGTTTTTTCATTTTGTATTTTACCTCTGTTGAATTTAAAAATTAATTATTTTGGAGTCACGTTTTTAAGATGTCAACTCCGTGAAAATTGCTCGATATAATTCTTTTCTAAATTCTGAATACGCAGTTTTTAATAAATATTTTTTCCCGCTCGAAATCGGGTAAAGTGTATGTTGTGACAATTTGCAAACTGCTGACGGCAAATTTGGTATGCGGCAGATCAATCTTTAACTGACCGGGAACTTGTGACGTTTGCTGATTCTTTTCGAGTTTTCGCGTTTTTTCAAAAAGCGCGGGCAGAAAGGCGCAGCAATCAAAATTTTGATCTTCCGATTCGTTTGAAAAAGTCGGCGAACCGGATTTTAAATTCGTTTTACCGCAATGATTTCCTGATTTTGCAAGCGGACAACTGCTGATATTTTTCGGAGAATTCGTCATTCCGCAGCACAACAGAAAAACGAAGCCGCTTAACCAGACGGTAAGCAAACCGGACATCGTTCTTTGTATACTTTTTTGCGAAAAAAATGAAAGCATCAAATATAATATAGCTGAAAGCCGAATTTTATTCCACATTTCTAAACATTGAAGCGAAAATCCACGACATCGCCGTCCTGCATAATATATTCTTTGCCTTCGAGACGCGCCAAACCTTTTTCGCTGGCGGCTTTGCGTGTGCCGCAAACGACTAAATCATCGTAGGAAATGATTTCGGCGCGAATAAAACCGCGTTCGATGTCGGTGTGGATTTCGCCCGCCGCCTGCGGTGCTTTCGTGCCGATGGGAATCGTCCACGCGCGGACTTCTTTTTCACCGGCGGTTAAAAATGACATCAAGCCGAGCATTTTGTAGGCGGATTTAATTAATTTATCAACGCCGCTCGAATTAACGCCGAGATCGGCGAGAAATTCGGCGCGTTCGGCTTCTTCGAGCGCGATTAATTCGGATTCGAGTTTGGCGCAAATTAAGACAACTTCGGCGTTTTCGGCGGCGGCGTGGGCGCGGACGGCGGCGACGTGGGCGTTGGTTTCGCCGTTGTCCATTAAAGTATCTTCATCAACATTCGCCGCGTAAATCGTCGGTTTGGTCGAGAGCAGAAAGAAATTTTTGGCGATTGCCTGTTCGTCTTTGGTCAGTTCGACGGAACGCGCCGGACGACCTTCTTCGAGAACGGGCAGAAATTTATCGAGAATATCGAGTTCGGCTTTGGCGACTTTATCGCCGCCCGAACGCGCCGCTTTTTGCGCCTTGTCGCGCCGTTTTTCGACGCTGGCGAGATCGGCGAGCGCGAGTTCGATTTGAATCGTTTCGATGTCGCGCGTCGGGTTGACCGAACCTTCGACGTGAATGATATTGTCGTCTTCAAAACACCTGACGACCTGAATCACCGCGTCGGTTTGGCGAATATTGGCGAGAAACTGGTTGCCTAAACCTTCGCCTTTCGACGCGCCGCGCACCAAACCGGCGATGTCCAAAAATTCGACCGTCGCGGGAACGACTTTCTGCGCCTTGTTGAGCTTTTCCAAGACGGCGAGACGTTCGTCCGGCACGGCAACCACGCCGACATTCGGCTCAATCGTCGCAAACGGATAATTAGCCGCAAGCGCAGTTTCCTGCGCGGTCAAAGCATTAAATAAAGTGGATTTCCCGACGTTCGGCAATCCGACGATTCCGGCTTGGAGCATAATTTAAGATTTAAGATTTAAGATTCAAGATTCAAGATTCAAGATTCAAGATTCAAGATTCAAGATTCAACTTAGTCTGAAATTTTGAATCTGAAATCTTGAATCCCAACAAAACGGATATTGTAACCTTTAAGTTTGATTTTGAGAAATCGGCGAGTTGTGGCTTAATTTTTTATAGATTCAATTTGCCGTTAAAAACTTATGCTTCTCGCCTTGATTATAATTCTGCTCGTCGCTTTCAGCGGATTGGTTTTGACATATTTTTTTGCCGAAGACGAAACTTTTTTGTGGCGCGTTTCGGCGGGCAATATCGCCGGTTCGACGATTTTCGGGCTGGTCGGTTTGCTCGTGTCGTGCGCGTTCGGGTTGACGACGGCGACGGCTTTGCTTTCGTTGGTGATAACGCTTGCGCCGCTCGGTTTATTGGCGAAAAAAGATTTGCGCGGCAGATTGCTGATTGATTGGACGAAGGCGAAAACGAATCTGAACGGCGCGAATTTTAGCAAATTTTTGAGTTTTGCTTATTACGCGCTGTTTTTTATACTTTTTATCTTCTTTTTCGACCGCGCGATGTTTCAGACGAGCGAAGGCATTTTTACTGGGGCTTCGCAGAATTTGGGCGATCTGCCGTTTCATCTCGGCGCGATTTTTTCGTTTACCGACGGAGTTAATTTTCCGCCGCAAAATCCGTCGTATGCGGGAACGACTTTTTCATACCCGTTTGTCACCGACTTGTTGACGGCGATGCTGATGAAATTCGGCATCGGCGCGGAAACCGCAATGCTCGCGCAGAATGTTTCGTGGGCATTTGCGCTGCTCGTTATTTTTGAAAAACTGACGGCAAAACTGACGGGCAATCGTCTAGCCGGAAAAATCGCGCCCGCCATTTTATTTTTCAGCGGCGGATTAGGTTTCGTGCTGCTTTACAAAGAATTCGGTTTGCAGGATAAATCTTTCTGGGATTTTCTCTGGAATCTGCCGTCCGATTACACGATTCGACAGGCAACTCTGCGCTGGGGCAATTCGCTCTGCGTTTTATTCATCACGCAGCGCAGTCTGCTCTTCGGAATGCCGCTGACGCTGATTATTCTGAACCGTCTGTGGGGAATTTTCGCGTCCGCAAAATCAATAATCAAAATAGAATCGCCTCAAACCGATTCAAAAATATTTTCCATTTTCCATTTTCCATTTTCCATTTTCCTCCTCGGCTTGCTCGCCGGAACGTTGCCGCTCGTGCATCTGCACAGTTTGATCGTGCTGTTTGTGGTGACGGCTTTTCTGTTCGTTTTAAAGCCTGAAAGTTGGCGCGAATGGATAATTTTCGGCATCGGTGTCTGCATAATCGCCGTTCCCGAACTGGTGTGGTCAATTCACGACAGCGCATCACGGACGGGCGAATTTTTCGGCTGGCATTTCGGCTGGGACAAAGGCGACGACGAAAACTTTTTCGTGTTTTGGATTAAAAATACAGGTATTTTTCTGCCAATTTTACTGGCAGGAATCGTATTGCGAGGGATGAAGGATGAGGGAAAAGGGATGAGTGATGGGAAGAATGGAGAAGAGAAAATAAAGACGGCAAAAGTTGCGGCTGATTCAAAAAGCGCAACTGTTTCAAACACCAAAATTGTTTCAGCAACCGCAGACGATTCTTCCGCTTCTCACTCATCACTCATCACTCATCACTCATCACTATTTTTCTATCTCCCTTTTTTGTTCTGCTTCGTCTGCGCCAATGTTTATCGGTTTGCGCCGTGGCAGTGGGACAATATCAAGATTTTAATTTACTGGTTCGCCGCTTCGATTCCGTTTGCGGCGTTTGCGCTCGCGTGGGCGTGGCGAAAAAATATCGTCTGGAAAACCGCCGCGTTTGGCTGTTTGACAGTGTTGGTTTTGGCTGGCGCAATAGATGTTTGGCGGACGGTTTCAAAGCAGGTAAACTACAACATATTTGACGCGGACGGAGTGAAAATTGCCGGACAAATTATCAAAAAAACCGAACCGGACGCGATTTTTCTCAATGCGGCGACATATAATTCGCCGGTTGTGCTGACGGGCAGATTGTCTTTGATGCGCTACACCGGACATCTTTCGTCTTACGGCATTGATTACCAACCGCGACTCGACGATGTGCAGCGAATTTATCAGGGCGATGCTTCCGCCGATCTTTTGCTCAAAAAATACGACATCGGCTACGTCTTAATTTCGCCCGAAGAAATCGGCAGTCTGTCGGCAAACGAAGCATATTTCAGCAAATTTCCGGTCGCCGCCGAAAGCGGTCAATACCGGCTGTATAAAGTAAAATAGTCGCAATAAGCAGCCGTGCAAAATTAAAGATCAAGAAATTTAGCCGCAGATGACGCGGATAACGCAGATTAAGACATTAACAACGATTGAATCCGCCTTATTTCCGATCAGCGCAATCAGCGAAATCTGCGGCTAGAATTAAAATTATTTTCTCTTGTTGCTTAGATTGAATTAATGAATACCGAAATAAATCAAATTGCCGCCGACGCGCCGTTCGGCAGGGAAGAGCGAAAGACGGATTTTGTCTGGTGGACAGCTTGCGCGGCGGTCACGCTGACGGCGGTTTTTCTGCGCTTTTTTTGGCTCGAACTCAAACCTCTGCATCACGACGAAGGTGTCAACGGGTTTTTTTTGACGACGCTTTTCCGCGACGGCGTTTATAAATACGACCCGGCAAATTATCACGGTCCCGATCTGTATTATTTCGCGCTCGCATTCTCTAAAATCTTCGGGCTGAATACGATCAGCATTCGTTCGAGCGTGGCGATTTTCGGCGTGTTGACGGTGATTCTGGCGTTTTTTCTCAAAAATTATATCGGCAAAATCGGCAGCATTTTCGCCGCGCTGTTTCTCGCGCTCTCGCCGGGAATGGTTTATATTTCGCGTTATTTTATTCACGAAATCATCTTCGTTTTCTTTAGTTTCGCCATCGTAACGGGCGTAGTGTTTTTTCTCGAACGGCGCAAAGCGGGCGTTTTTGCTATCGGTTGGACTTCGCTTTTATTGCTTGTTTGTTTCGCGCCTTCGACGATCAATCTGGCGCGCATTATCGGCGGCGACAGCGAAACGACCGTCAGCATTCTGCAAATCGTTTTCTTTCTAATCGAAGCCGCGCTCGTGTTTTTGATCGTGCGGATGATCGCGGCGTGGGACGAAGGCAGACCGATATATTTGATTTTGTCATCGGCGGCGGCGGTGCTTTTGTTTGCGACCAAAGAAACCGCGTTCATCACGATTGCGACGATGCTGATTGCGATTGTCTGCGTTTGGCTCTGGCGCAAAATCAGCGCGGTTGAAATTTTTGCCGATCATAAACGATGGATTTTTCTCGGTGCAACCGTTCCGGCATTGATCGGAGTAACAGTCGCGCACACGCAAATCATTGAACTGTTTAAGACTTTTTCCGAATTTTTCAAAAACGGCGAAACCAATCAACGCGTCGTTTTTTACTCGATTCTCGCGCTGATTTTGGTTGCGGCGGCGGCTTGGTTCGCCGTTTTATTTACCAAATATCAAACGAATAATCTCGAAATAAATTCGTCGGCGGACAATGCGCTCGTCTGGTCGAATTTTCGCGCCAAACTCGGCGACAGCGCAAATTTTTGGCTGATTTTTGCAGCGGTTTTCGCGGTTTTTACTTACGTCGGCATTTTGTTTTTCTCGTCGTTTTTTACTTATCCCGACGGCGTTAAAAAAGCGTTCGAGGCATACACGATTTGGACGAAAACGGGCAGCAAAGACCACACGCAGAACGGCAATTTGGGATATATCAAATGGGGAATGAAAATCGAATCGCCGATCCTTGTTTTGTCCGCGCTCGGCGTTTTGCTCGCGTTTTGGAAGGCAGACAATCGTTTCGCGGTGTTCACGGCTTTCTGGACGGTCGGAATGTTCGCCGCCTACACCATTATTCCGTATAAAACGCCGTGGCTCGCGCTTTCGTTCATCCTGCCGATGTGCATTATCGCCGGTTATGCAATCGGCGAACTGCTGCGTTCAAACAATTTAGCGCAAAAAATCACCGGCGGAATATTAGCAGTTTTAGCGTCGGGCATTTTGGCGTTTCAAACTTACGATTTGAATTTTCTGCGCTATGACAGCGACGCGATGCCGTATGTTTACGCGCACACCGAACGCGGATTTTTGGATTTAATCAAAAAAATCGAATACTACGCCGACAAAAGCGGCAAAGGCAAAGACGCGACCATCGAAATCGTCTCGCCCGATTACTGGTCAATGCCGTGGTATATGAACGATTACCCGCACGCCAATTTCAACGGGCAGTTAATCGAAGTCAACACGGCGGAAATGATCGTCGCCAAAAAAGGCGAACAGGACGCGGAAGTCGTCCCGCGCTATTCGTCGCACTACAAATTCGTCGCCCAATATCCGCTGCGTCCCGGTGTCGAACTGATGCTGCTCGTCCGCAAAGATTTAGCCGAACCCGATGCCAAAGAACTCTACAAAATAATGGGCGAACCGTCCGACAGGTAACGCAGTCCGTCCCGGCTGCCGTCGTGAAAGCGTCCCGCTTTCACACGGATTTGTTCGGTAGTTTCATTCACAATTATACGAAGCTGCGAGAACAGAAGTAATTTATTAGCCGCAGATGACGCGGAGAACGCGGATTGGAGAATTAAAAATCCGCGTTCTCCGCGTCGTCCGCAACAGAAAGTTTTCTCATTAAATTTACGCAGCCTGGTATTAAAACTTTCACGCAGACGCGGGACACGCCCGCGACAACAGCCGGGACGGACTGCGTTACAAAAAAAGGGCGAAGATTTCTCTTCGCCCTTTCCAAGTTTTAACTGTTATTCCAGTCAAGGATTAGCAGTCAAATTAACGCCGGTCAGTGAATCAGTCACGCTCACGACCTGCGGCGTGAATTTGTAACCTTTTGAACTGACGCTGATAACGTAAGTTTCTCCGGCTGTCACACCATCGAAACGGAAATTACCGAAAGCATTGGCACGCGCCGATTGCGTCATACCTCTATTATCGGTCAAAACCACCATTCCGTTAGCCACGCCTTTACCAAGCGAAGTCAATAACCTTCCGCTGATTGTGACTCCAGCCGCTGTCGGTCCGAGAATATTGACATTCCCGGTGAAATAATTAGCCGTTAATGAATCACCTGCACTATTGTTTAAATCCTGCGGCTGCGGGGTACTTCCGAAAGTGATCGGCGTATTGCCCGTCGCCGCATTTGCTGCAACATTGAAAGTGACTCTGACTACTTGTTTGGTTCCCGATCCGTTGAATGTTTGACCTTGCGGTAAATTAACCGTAATACCAAGCAGTCCATTATTAGCAACCTGAGTCGTATTCAGCGTCAGCAGTGCCGGATTGGATGAATCTCCAAGCGGCACATCCGAACCGAAACTAATTGTCGGATTGCTCAGTTTTGCTTTGTCAAAACCAATCGAGAAGCTGATTCCGTTTTCAGTTCCGTTAGAATCGAGAGTGACCGGAACAGTCACGCTCTGGGTTGTATAACCGGTGGTGTTGACAACGCGAACATCACCAGTTGCCGCTGCTAGATTAAAGGTCGAACCGGATTTCATCGCGCTTCCTCTCAATGGCATCGCCATCATACTGGCAATGGACTGACCGGGACCGCCTGCTGAAACCAAAGTCTGCGTTGAAGAATAAGTTCTCAACACCGTCAAATCGCCGGAAGTTAAAATTCCATTGCCTTTTGATCCCGCCGGGGCGCAATCGGCACGTTGGAATTCATTAAAGTTCGGATCGGGTGTCTGCGCTCCTGAAATGAAATCTCGTAGAACTGAGATGTCACCCGAAGTTAAAATTCCGTTTCCGGTTTTCCGTCCCGCAACATCACCTTCATAGCCTTGAGCGAAAACCACAAAACCGTTCACATAATTTGTCGCCAGCGAATTGCCGTCAACATCGTTCGTATCGCGTGCAACCGGGTTATCGCCGAAAGTCAACTGTGTGTTGGAAGCTGTTCCCGGTGTTGTCGAGAAAGTGACAGTCACGACCTGCCGTCCGTTTCCGGCGGTAAAGACGGTCGGACCATTTGGCGGCGTATCACGATCAAATGCGATGCCCAATGTGCCAGCCGGACCTGTCGTGTTCGGGGTTGCGGTGCATCCCGGCGCGTCGTTTCCGCAAGCGACAACCGGATTTGAAAGTTTCGATGTGTCGTAATTCAGGCTGAAACTCAGAGCGTTTTCATTGCCCAAACTATCGAGAACAATCGGAACGGTGACGTTGCTTGCCAGCGATGGCTGCTGATAAGCATTGACAATCCGCAGATTGCGTCCGATGGGCGTGTTGTAAGCAGTAAAGTCAACTCCTGAAACACTCGTTGTTCCCAAAATGACGCTTCTCTCAATTGGATCAAACGTATATGGGGATTTCGACGGGGTAACTAAATAGTTTCCGCTCTGCAATCCCGTGAACATATACTTTCCGTCGCCGTCCGTGGTCGTGGTCAGCATTCCTGCGCCCGTGTCACCATTGCTCAGAGTCACGATGACACCCGGATTGGGATCAGCTACACCGTTTGCCGGTGTGACCTTACCGGAAATCATCAGAGTCCCGCCAGCCGCGCCGTCGGAAATCGTCAAAGTCGCCGTGTTCTGTGTCCCGAGCGTCGCAACACCTGTCGGCATCGGATTTGAAAGCGTCAGACCGACCGTTTCATTTCCTTCGATAAGGCTGTCGCCGCAAACCTGAACAGTAAATGTTTGACTGTTCACGCCCGAAGCGAAATTCAACGTGCCGGATTTTGTAACGTAATCAGCTCCGCCCGTGCAGCTCGCGCCGCCGGTTGCGGTTCCGCCGCCGGTTGCATACTGAACCGAAACGGCATTAGCAGTCGCAGTTGTCGTATCTCTGGTTACTGTAATAGTTGCCGAATTCGTTCCGCTGTCCGAAGCCGAATAAGTTGCCGAACTAAATTGCAGTTTCGGCTGCGTTTCGTTATCGGTAATGGTGCCGATTGCCGGATTGGTTCCCGGAATCGTCGTATTTGACGCAGCCGATAACGTCAGATTGAATGTTTCAACCGTTGTGCCTTCAAACAAATTGTCGTCGAGCGTCGCAACGGTAACGGTTTGTGACAAAGCCGCGCCGGTCGAGTTTGCCGCGAAGGTTAAATCGCCGCTCGCCGCCGTGTAATCGCTGCCCGCCGTCGCCGTTAAGTCTGACGTTGCATAATGCACCGTCACGACCGAAGCCGATGAACCGGACAAGGTAACGGTAAAGACGTTATCCTGTTGAGGATTAGTTGCCTTTTCCGCGCCGCCCTGAGTTTTGACAATAGAAAGCGTCGGCTGCGATTGTGCATCCGTGATCGTGCCGATTGCCGGATTCGGACTGACCGTTGTGTCAATGGTCGTATTGTTTGGATTCGATAACGTCAAATTAAAGTTTTCCGTGCCTTCAAAGGTGCTGTCGGAAAGCGTGTCAACGCTAATCGTCTGCGACAGAGTGGTCGTGTCCGCCGCAAAAGTGATCGTGCCGCTCTTGCCGGTGTAATCAACATCCTGCGTCGCTGTGCCGCTCGTCGTCGCGTAATCAACCGAAACTGCTGTCGAAGAAGTGCCGGACAAAGTGACGGTAAAAACATTCGGAGTCGAAGGCTCTGCGCCGCCGCTCGTGCTGACGACCGAGACTTTCGGCTGCGCGTCATCATTAGTAATCGTTCCCGTGCCATTGTCGGATTGATTGTTAGTTGTTTCGGTTGCCGTTACGGTGAATTCTTCGGTCGGCTCGAATTTCGTGTCGCCGTTGACTGAAACCGTCACAGTCTTGGTTGTTTCGCCCGGAGCAAATGTCACGGAAGTTATGACCGCCGTGTAATCACCGTCGGCAACCGTTGCCGAACCGTCAGCGGTGACGACATTTGCCGTGATCGCCTGACTGCTCGCGTTCGATAACGAAACGGTGAAGACGTAAGCGGTCGTGCCGCTGTTGCCTTCATTATGTTCGACATCATCAACCGCCACAGTTGGAGCCGAATCATCATTGGTGATCGTTCCCGTGCCGTTGTCGGATTGATTGTTAGTTGTTTCGGTTGCCGTCACGGTAAAGTCTTCGGTCGGCTCGAATTTCGTGTCGCCGTTGACTAATACGGTGACGGTTTTACTCGTGTCGCCCGGAGCAAATGTCACGGAAGTTGTGACCGCCGTGTAATCACTATCAGTAACTTTAGCCGAACCATCAGCGGTGACGACGTTTGCCGTGATCGCCTGACTGCTCGCGTTCGATAACGAAACGGTGAAGACGTAAGCGGTCGTGCCGCTGTTGCCTTCGCTGTGCGTGACATCATCAACCGCCACAGTTGGAGCCGAATCATCATTGGTGATCGTTCCCGTGCCGTTGTCGGATTGATTGTTAGTTGTTTCGGTTGCCGTCACGGTAAAGTCTTCGGTCGGCTCGAATTTCGTGTCGCCGTTGACTAATACGGTGACGGTTTTACTCGTGTCGCCCGGAGCAAATGTCACGGAAGTTGTGACCGCCGTGTAATCACTATCAGCAACCGTTGCCGTGTCGTCCGCCGTGACGACGTTTGCCGTAATTGATTGGTCGCTCGGATTCGATAACGACACAGTGAAAACGTAAGCAGTCGTGCCGATGTTGCCTTCGCTGTGCGTGACATCATCAACCGCCACGGTCGGAGCCGGATCATCGTTGGTAATGGTTACTGTCGCCTCTGTCGGAGAAGCCGTCACTGCCGGTGAATCCGGTGCGCCGAGCGTCGCTTTGAAAGTTTCGTTAGCTTCAAAGACCGAATCGGGACAAATGGGAACATCGAAGGATTTCGACGAATCGTTTGCCGCAAAACTTAATATTCCGCCGGTGTTGACGTAATCAACCGTTCCGCCGCAAGTCGTGCCGCCGGTTGCCGTGTCGCCGATTACGCCCAAAGTATATGGAACGGTAAACGCATCGCCGGCTGCGCCCGTGCGCGTAACTGTCAGCGTGACTTTTCCGCCCGCCACATTTTCCGCAACCGAATAAGTTGCCGGAGCAAACTGCACGGTCGGCGCGGTCGTGTCGTCGTCGGTAATCGTTCCAATTGCCGGATTCGGATTAACCGTCGTGTCAATTGTCGTGTTGCTGCTTGGATTCAATAACGTAAATTTGAAATCTTCCGGCGTGCTGCCTTCAAATAACAGATCGTCTATCGTCGCCACGCTGACGGTTTGACTGAGCGTCGTCGTGTTCGCCGCAAACGTGATCGTGCCGGTTTTGCCGGTGTAATCACTGCCTTGGGTTGCCGTGCCGCTCGCCGTCGCGTAATCAACCGAAACTGCCGTCGAGGAAGTGCCGGACAAAGTAACGGTAAAGACGTTCGGGGTCGAAGGCTCTGCGCCGCCGCTGGTATTGACGACCGAGACTTTCGGCTGCGCGTCGTCGTTGGTGATCGTTCCCGTGCCGCTGTCCAGGATATTATTGGAAGAGTCGGAAACATTAACGGTAAAGTCTTCGTTCGGCTCATTTTTCGTGTCGCCGACGACATTGACCGTCACGATTTTCGATGTTTCGCCGGGAGCGAATGTCACCGCCTGTGAACTTGCCGTAGTTGCAATAACTTCGACTTCCGCCAAGTGCAGATATTCCGTCGCGTCCAACTGGACGCGAACATATCGTCCGGTGCGATTAACACCAACCGCTGTCGGTGTTCCGGCTTGCGGCGTATTGAAGTTGTCCTGAACGCCCGGCTGCGCCAGTGAATCAGCAACCGTCGTTCCGGTGAACGGAACATCGGAAACAAAAACGTGGTAGTTTGCCGTTCGGGAAGAACAACAGTCGGTTCGATTCCAGACATTGATATGGTCAATCGGCTGAACGCTGCCTAAATCAACTTGCCAATAAGGTTGAAATTCACTTTCCGTATGCGCTACCGAATTGTTGTAGTAATCGCCGTCCGTATTGCCGTCATTGGCGCGGTTGGCAAATGCCGGTCCGTTCTGATATGTGCTGGACTGCGAAGCGGTTCCGGCTAACGCCAGATTTTGCCCCGTCGAAATCAGCGGTAAATAATCGTTATCGGAAACTTTTGCCGTGCCGTCCGCCGTCGTCGCATAAACCGTAATCGGCTGGCTGCTCGGATTAGATAGTGAAACATTAAAGTTAAACGGAGTCGTGCCGCTATTCGTTTCATTGCCCGTCACATCGTTTACAGAAACCGTCGGCGCGGGATCATCATTGGTAATCGTTCCCGTGCGCGAACCCGTGCCGGAAGCGATTGCCGTGTTGACCGGATTCGAGAGATTGATAGTGAACGAATCGTTCCCCTCAAACTTCGTATCGCCGGTGACATTGACTGTCACGGTTTTCGTTAAATCACCCGGATTAAACGTCAAATCCGTGTTGACCGCCGTGTAATCGCCGTCCGCCGTCGTCGCCGAACCGTCCGCCGTTTGAACGTGAACAGTCACCGGAACCATCGCGGCTTGCGATAGAGTCACCGTAAAATTGTAAGGTGTAACGCCGATATTGCCTTCATTCTGCGCCAACGCTGTCGCCGCGTTATCAATCGAAACGGTCGGCGGAATCGGTTCAAAATCAAAGGTCGTGTTGCTGCTGTTGATTCCGATGACCAATTTGTCGGCATTGCCGTCAAAACCGCCTGCGTATGGTCCACCGGCTCTTAATAAAAATGCTCCGTTGTTCGGATCGCCCGTGCCTAAAAATCTGACTCCCAAATTCGGGAACTGCGTCAAAAGTTGAGCGCGTGTGCAGCCGTTGACACAAAAATCTCTGACTGGTCGGCTTCCAGAACCGTTTGAACCGTAAAATAATCCGTTGAGTGTATTCCATTCATTCCAACTGTTTTGCGGAACGGTTCCGCCGTTGTTTTGATACGGCTCATACACTAATCGTCCTTGATAATGCGTGTCAGGATCATTCAAATTA
Source organism: Pyrinomonadaceae bacterium (assembly GCA_965247235.1). Classification (GTDB taxonomy): domain Bacteria; phylum Acidobacteriota; class Blastocatellia; order Pyrinomonadales; family Pyrinomonadaceae. The sequence continues at coordinate 1,774,799 of OZ252004.1, read as the reverse complement.
TCATCAACGTCAAATTGCAGTGAAATAGCGGTTGCTGCGCCGTTCGGATTAGCTGCATTGTTTTGATATGTGCTGTATCTGAGTTCCGTAATGTCGGCAAAACGAGTTCCGGCAAATTGCTGAGTCGCAATGTTTTCGCGTCCCGTGCCGTCAACCTGTAATCGAACACTGCCGGTGTTGAGCGGCGGCGTTGCCGGACCCGGAACAAAACTTCCCGTGCCGTTTGCACCTTCATTTGCGAAGAACCAATACGGCGCAGTCGTTGAGTTGGGATAAGCAGGTTTTGTATTCGTCGGATTGACGGAAACAGTATTGTTGACGAGTGTAAATGCAACCGTGCTGCTTGCCGAATTGCTGTTGCCGTTGCCAGCCGCGTCAGTCGCCGCATTCACAGGAATCGTCGCCGTCACGCTGCCGCTTTGGTTCATTCCGCTGACCGCGACGTTATAAGTCGTGCCGCTGCCGGTGACAACGACCGTCGGTGTCGCTCCCGTTCCGAAAGCCGTTCCCGTGCCGGTTGCGACTACTACGTCGCCTGCGACAAAGTTAGTCGTCGGTTCGGTAAAGGTTACTGTGAAATTAACCGGCGAAGTGCTGGTCGAAGCAGCCTGACCTGATGCCGGATTAATCGTTACCGTCGGTGCAATCGCGTCTAAGGTATAAGTTTCGCCGCCGTTAAATCCGCCGTTGCCAGCACCTGCACCGCCGAGTTGATTGCCGACTGCATCGAAGATAGTACCGTTGTCAATTACGTCTAAACGCAGTGTGCCGTTACTTCCTGCTGAAAGTGAAAGCATCACGGTCACAGTGTATTCAGTGGCAAAGTCTGTGGTGGTGGTCGGACTGACATTTGAAATAAATGCACCGTTGACCGTTCCAGTCGTTGAAAGCGCGAAATCATTTTGATCAACGTGATTAACCGGCTCGCTGAATGTCACCTTAAACTTAACCGTTGTTGCATTGGTGGATGCGCTCAACGGATCAAAGCGCGTGACCGATGAAACTGTCGGCGGAGTTGCGTCAACCGCAATATTTTCGCTTTGTGTTTCATTATCAACTGTTGACAAAGCGGTTCCCGTAGTCGTGGTATTTCCGGCAGTAAATGTCGCCGTTGCCTTCCCGTTAGTAAGCGTCGTTGAGGTCGGCGAAATAGTTCCGCCGGTTGCGCTGAAAGTGACAGGCGTGGTATCCGGGACAAAGCCGCCTGCCGGAGTCGCACCGTCGGAATTTTTCGTTAAATCGGCTGTTACCGTCGAAGTGCCGCCTCCGGCAACCAGCGACGAAGAAACCGTCGTGTCGAGAACCAGCCACGGATTATAACCCACCGTGCCGAGAACCGAACTGCATCCGGCATTGCCCGGACCTGAATTACAGCCCCACCAGTTATTTTCGGCGGTAACTGTTCCGCCCGAAGTGTTATCTATTCCGGCGACGGTGTTGCCGACAATTCGGTTGAAACTTAGGTTTGCTAATGCTCCTGTGTTAGTCAAAAAGCCTGTATTGTTATTAACGACAGTATTGCCCGTTATATTTACCGGAGTTGCAGGGCTGCTTGATAACCACTGAAAACCAATATTCGCGCCGCTAACGGAATTATTTAAATAATTAACCGTCGAAGCCTGTGATGTAACTCTAAAACCTCTTTGGAGATTAGCAGTCGGATTATTGCCCACATTCATATTCACGAATTGGTTGCCGCTGACAGTAATATTGCTCAAATGAGCGTGTCCGTTTTCCCAAATACCGATAGCAACTTCAGGGTCGGCGGATTGAGCATTTAAAACCTTGACTGTGTTGTTTGTAATTTGTAAGCCGTCATAAACCGCGCCGCCACTCGTGTTGGATTGTAAAGCAACTTCAGCCGCATAAACGGGATTTGCCGGATCGGTAGTCGTATCACTCACACCGTCTCCATTAAGAAAAATCTTGTTGCCGTCAATCTGCTGACCCGTTCCGAACGAGAGATGAATTCCGATAGTTTGACCGCCATCAGCCGGATTGTCGGCGGCGGCGTAAATTTCGTTGTTGAGAAGTTTTGTTCCGCTATATTCGTCAATCGGTCCGCCAGTATGAAAGAAAAAGATAGGACTATCAAATCCCACAAACCTGATATTAGATATGGTCCAGTTTTTATTCGTTCCGCCTGAATAAAATTGAAATACACCTTCGCCGAATAGCACAGGCAAGTCGCCGGGACCCTGAATGATCGCATCGCCCAAGCTGCTTGATGTAATTTTTACATTGTTCAGATTGTTAGGTCCGAGGACCGAATAATCGTCAAGTGTGCCTGACATTCCATCATTTCCATTCGCCCAACTTGCAAGAGCATTCGGTTCATCAAAGTGAAATGTGCCGTGTAAGGTAATTACTGTTCCCGACGTTGCGGCATTAACGGCGTTAGCAATGCGCGTGTAATCGTTATCGGTTGCAGTCGGCGTAAACTCATCGGCACCTGTAGAATTGACCGTCACAGGTGCAGCCGTCACAGCCACTACATTATCAGCGACTGCGCTGTAAACATCGCTTAATATGCCGGAAGTGCGAAATTCCGGCGTGTCTGCAACGACATTTTCTTCGCTGATTTTAGTCGCACTCGGTCTGCCGGTGTTATGAGGCTGTGCGACATTATTCTGTGCCGGAGCGGTTGCGCTCAGGACGGCGGTGATGATGATTAGGGTCAAAGCCGTTTGTCGTAAGGCTTTGGTGAAAAAGTTTAGGGAAGTGATAAAACCTGAAGGGTTTTCGGGTTTGGGTGACATATTAATTCTCTCCTTGAAAATATTCTTAAAAACAGGGTGAATGCACGCTTTAACTTTTTGATTAACCGATTAATCCGGTGTTCGGGTTAAAGCCCGTGAACAAATTTTTCCGGCTGAACGGGTCGGTTGGAAATTTGTTCAAGGCGACGGCAAACTGCGAAATTTCGCGTGAAATTCTTGCCGCGTGAAATGAAAAAATTATTAACCGTTTTAATAACGACGGTTAAGTTTCTTTCGGTTGTTGGGTGGTGCTTGTTTTAAGGAATGAATTAATTTAAAATGAAGATGTTCAGGTCATCATTTTCTTGGAATTCATTCCTTAAAGTGAGCCGAATATATCCGGTTGATAACTCTAATTATCAGCCGGATACTTATTTTCTGCTCAAAATTTAATAGAAACCGGCAAAAACGAAGCACGGTGCAAGACCGCATCAGCTTCGATTGAAATCGTGCCGGACTGAATGACGCAGGTTTTCAATACACAAAACCGCGACGGCGTTTGCCATTTAAAAATGATCGGATAAATTGTGATAATCCCTCCTTAACGGAAAAACAGAGTTAAAATAAAAGCATCCGGTTCGGTGTGGGAAAAGGAAAACTAAATGCTCTTTGATAGTAATGACTAAAATGTGCGAAATATTACAAAAAAAGTTTGTAATTGCAGATTTATTTATGAATTGTTTTCAACCTAGCACAACCGAAAAATAATGTCAAAAAAACTTCAACTTTTCTGCTTTAGCCAATAAGCCGTGTCTTTGTCTTTATTTGCGCTGGTTTTGATGGCTGGTGACGCGGGCTTTTTCGTATTATTTAACGGTCAAAAAACTAAAATTTCGGTTGTAAAGAGAGACGGAGAATGCGAAGAAAATTGCAGAATAAATTTAAAAATCTAAAAAATAAACAAAATTTACCACGTCAGCAGTTTGAATTTAAACCGAATTTCAAATAATTTGAGAATTCAGATTGGCAGCCGGATTTGGGAAAAGTAAATTTATGTTTTTTGATGATGCGGCAAATTTCCTTCAAAACGGTTTTTTCGGTAAAATTCAATTTTCCGGTTTGAAGCCAAAAACCCCTGACGCGAAAGACATTTGACCGGATTCGCAAATTAAATTTTATGTCATCTTTTTATGAGGTCATGATCGAGCGCAACTTTTCGAGCGCACACCAACTGCGCGGCTACACGGGCAAATGCGAAAATCTGCACGGACACAATTATAAAATCGAGATTTACGCCAAAGGCGCAGAGCTTAACAACATCGGGCTTTTGATAGATTTCGGCGACCTAAAGAAAGCGGCGGACGAGATCGTCAAATATCTCGACCACCGAAATTTGAACGAACTGCCGCCGTTTGACGAAGAACTCAACCCGTCGGCGGAAAATCTCGCCTGCTACATCTGCGAATATCTCAATTCCCGCGTCGGCGACGACCGCGTGCAAATCTACAAAGTCCGCTGTTTTGAAACCCCGACGAGCATCGCTACATATCAGATTAATGGTGAGTGATGAGTGGTGAACGATGAGTGGTGAGTGAGGGAAGGCTTGAGATTCAAGATTCGAGATTCAAGATTCAAGATTTCTGAGTTCCATCTCACTTCTTTCACTCACCACACACCGTTCATAGTTCACCGTTAAATATGATTTCTTCCTCGAAAAATTTGCCTGTGTAATTTTTTTTGACTTCGATTTTTTTGACATCGGAAATCGAATTGAGAAAACTCGAAACATTGCCGGTGAAAAAAACGTCCGCCACTTTTTCTCTGTCGAGACGGTCGAAAACTCGGTCGTAGGCGTTGGCGCGTTGGTCGAGATTGATGACGGTTAATTCGGACATCGGCGCGTTTTTAGGTTCGTTCGGGTTTTGATTTTTGGCTGATGCAATTTCTCCGAAAAAATCCGCGTCGTTTGTTAAAACCAATTGATTACCGCGTATTTGATAAACGACTTTCCAATCGAGCATCGGCAAAACGAGTTCACGCGTCGTCCGGTCGCCGTCGGTTTTGGTCTGCCATTGAAAATTTTCATCTGCGCCTTTAATCATCGTCTGCGCGGCGTATTGACGGGCGATTTCCGATTCAAATCGGTCGCGGTTAAAATTTTCCGGCGCGGCGAGATAAAAAACGGCGGCGCGTTGAAACTCGACAAACAACGGCGCGGGTTTGGTTTCCGGGCGCGTCAAATCTAAGATTATCTGCGGCTCTGCATCGCGCAAAATTTCCGCAAAATCGGTTTTCGTTTCAGTTGTTTCGACCGCTTCGTTTTCGTCCGTGTCATCAATATTCCGGTCATAATTTTCATTTAGATAATCGTCATCTCCGCTCGAATAATCGTCTGAAAAATCGCCTGAATAATCTGTCGAATTTGAATAGTGACTGTTTACTGTGCTGCTCTGCCGGCGGTCGAAAATCGTCTGTTTGACGACTTCATCAACGGCTTGCGAATCGGCATTTCGCAGACGATAAAACGGGATATTTTCAGGCAAATGCGTGAGCATTTCGGCGGAATGCGCCGCGTCGAGCGATTTGGAAACGACCGCGTTATTCAATAAAAACCTGCGGTGTTCGATCAATTTGTCCGCCTGCATCTCGAAATCGAAAATTCCGGCGCGAAGATTCTGCAAATCTTTCGCGTCCGACATCAGCCAGTAATGTTTGAAATAATAATCGTCGTTAAGCGCGGTCTGATTTGCCCAAACGGTCGCCAAATGCGGTTCGGATTTATCGGCAAGCGTGCTAAATAAAGGCTCGTCGCTCAGACGATTTTTCAGTTTATTTCCGTTCAAATTGCTGACGGTTTGCGCGAGCAGTTTGATGTCGGTCGTCAGCACGAAACGATTTTTCAGATGCGTGAAAATCAACTGCTGTTTCTGTCTGCCGCGATCAGCCGCAATATCGGCGCGGTAAATCGTCGTCCCGTCGCCGAGCGTTTCCTCGGTAAATTTATCTTTGTTTTGAATGAACTTCGTCGCCGCAAAAATTTCGTCCGAAACCGGCGCGATCAGGACGAAATCCATTTTCCCGACATCGTAAACCGCAAACGCGGCGCGGTTTTCGCTCAGTCCGGCAAGCGTTTCGAGATCGAACGAAAATCCGGCGGCATCGTTAAATTCGTGCCAGCGGCTCGCCAATTTTCTGCCGAGATGCCGGTTTTGCAAATCGCTGAAATTTTCGCCCGCCAGATATTTTTCCTTAAATTTCGAGTCGTTCCAGAGCCTGATAAACTGCGGCAAATCATCAACCTGCACATAAACAAGCGCACCGCGCGGAAAGTCTTCGGCGGGCGCAAAAACATCTTTTTTCGCCGCCGAATAAACCGCGAAACCAAATGTAGCGACCGATAAAAAAGCGATAAAAATTTTCAGTTTCATAAAAATCTCCGGCAAAATTATTTTTTTATATTCTCGACATCAACGGTCAAATTCGTTGCTCGTATGTGCGACTCGTCGGCGAGATGCTGCAAATGTTTGATTCTCACCGCTTTGCGCTCACTTTTGGCGTTTTCAAATTCCAGAGCCTTTTGAAAATTGAAGGCTTTTTCCGCCGCTTGCGAAAGTATTTCTAAAATCTCGTCCGGTTTTGCCGCATTGTCTTTTTCAACAATTTTGAGCGCGGCTTCAGGCTGATTTCCGAGCGCGTAGATTTTAATTAATTCATATCGCGCCGTTGTTTCCGCTGTTTGATCGGCAAGCATCGCATTGATAAAAAATTCTTTCGCCGCATTCGATTGCTCGGATTTTTCGGCATCGAGTCCGAAATAAAACTGCGAAAAACTATCGTAAGCAATATTTGGAAAAACGGTTTCCGCACCGGTTTCGCGCAAAATCCGCCGCGCCTGCCAACGCGCCGCACGCGGAGTTTGCCGGTCATTTTCAATCGCCTGCAAAATCTGCGCGGCTTCATTTGCGTTGCCGCTTTTGATTAATAATTTGCCGAGTTTGACGGCGTTGTCGGCGTTTTTCGGATTTTCGTCGAACAGTTGACGACTAAATTCAACGGCTTGCGCGGTTTCGCCGAATTCTTCGCAAAGGTTGGCGGCAATCTCGAACGCATCTTCCGCGTTTTGCGAATCGTTTTCAGTTGCTTCGATTTTTTTCGCGTCCGCCGCATATTTTTTGACCGTTTCGAGCGCGGCAATCTCGCCGAGCGCGGTTTCGCGCGTGGTTTCGTCATTTGCTTTGACCATTAAATGCAGTATTTCTAAGGCTTTGACAGAATCTTTGCGCTCGAAATATGTTCGCGCCAAACCGTCGAAATTGATCCGTGCGGTTTCTCCGAGCGCAATTTTCCGTGCGAAAAACGCTTCGCTCAGATCGTTTGCCGGTTCAGCGCGATTTTCCGCGAGCAGAACGCGGCGAACTTCGCCGAATTTTTCCTGATCCGGCGGTTTGATCGTATTATCGGCATCCGCGACCGTGATGCCGATAAACCGTGCGGCTTCATTAAAATCAAATTTCCCGGCGCGAATCTGCGTTTCAAATTTCGCCGTTCGCAGCCACGCGGGACGCGGCATTTTTCCGCGCATTTCTTTTTCAACCTCAACGATCAATTGCGCCGCCTGAACATTTTCACCGTTTTCAAGCAGATGCGCGAGATCTTTGCGCCGCCACCTTTCGCCCGTGTTTTCGTCTTTGTCGCTTTCATTATCTCTCTCATTTTCATTGGCAAAAACACTTTCCGCGTCGTCCGTGTTTTTCCAAACGCGCTCGTAAATCGCGGCGAATTCGTAATTCTCACCATCCAAATTATTTTTTTCAATTAACCGCCGGTAACAAAAATCATCGTGTTCGCCGTCAATCAAGTTTTCGTCCAAAAGCATTTTCGCCAGCGATTCGTCGCTCGGACGTTTGAGCAGAATCGCCTGAAAATACGCCGCTTTCTCCGTTTCATTTTCAAACGAAGCGGCGAGTGTGCGAATCAGATTTTGAAAATCTTCCGAATTGTCCACATCGTTTTCGGCGAGAAAACCGACGATCCGTGCCGGAAATCTGCCGCGATTTGCCGCGAGCAAACCGTGTCGCTGCAAAGTCTGCGCGAAGATGCGAAAGCGTTCGATTCTTTGCGGCGACGATTGATCTTCGCCTCCGTCCGCAGTCACGCGCGACCAACAATTTTCGGCATAATCTTTTCTGCCCGCGAGCCAATACGCCGCGCCGAGCGTCGCCAGTTTTTGGCTGTCTTCAACGACGTAATTATCAATTTCAATCGCCAGTTTGAGATGTTCGACCGCCGGTTTAAGGTCATTGTTTTGCAGATAAAATTCGCCGAGTTTGAATTGCTGCGCCGAATCCTGCGGCAGATTTTCCGTCATTGCAGGCAAGTATTTTGCCGCCGAAAACCGCTTGTCTTTCTGCGCGAACAGCCATTCGCCGTATTTGCCCGTCAGCCGAAACCAATCGTCGTTGATTAAAAAACGCTTTTTGTCCGGTGTTTGCGCGAGCAGATTGCCGATTGAATCAAATTGCAGCGCGTCGCAAAAATAACATTCGTCCGCGTCGGCAAATTCGTCGAGCGCAAGCGATATTTCGGCGTTGCGCGAAACTTTCCACGCCTCTGAAAACGATGAATTTTTAATCGCCGCGTGTGCGAGTTCGCGTTCGTTTTTACCGAGCAGAAAATTGATTAACTGCAACTGATGCGACGAAGATTTTTCGGTCAGTGCCGCGAGCGCATCACGGTTTTGCGCGTGGAGAATTTCGAGCAGACGCGCCGTTTTTTCGTCGGGCGCGGCGGCGATTTTGTCCGCGTTTCGAAAATAAATCGCCTGTAAATATTCGATTTCCTTGCCCGTCGCGCCGACGATTCGCGCTGCTGCGGCTTTGCGCGTGAGGTCGGAACTGCCGTTGTTTTCGAGCGCGTCGAATGCTTTTTGATACGCGCCCCGTTCGTCATAAAAATTTGCCAGAACGATGAGCGCATTTTGTTTTTCGTCGCCGGACGCGCTTTCCGCGAGACGTTTTTGCAAAATCATTTCTTCCAAATCGCCGAATCCGGCGCGATGACTTAAATTTTGAACGAGCGAAACTGTCTGATGCCGGTTTAATAAAAAGTCTTTTTCGCCGATCAACGCTTGCAGATTTTCGTGCAGAGCCGCAAGTTCTTCGTCCGTGCCGGAATATTTCGCCGTCCCGCCGATTGCTTCGGTGATCGCGCCGTCCAGTATTTCCAGACGTTTTCGCGCTTCACCGGCGTTCGTGCCGTCGCTTTCGTCGGCAATAACGATTAGTTTTTCGCGCAGATTCAAAAAGTCTGCGGCGATTTTGTCGAGCGTTTTGTGAGTGCGGACAGTTTCGGCATAACCCGTTAAATCCGCCGTTTCGAGTTTTTTATCGAGCGGATTTTCGAGCAGCGCGGCAAACGCTGTTTGATAGAGTTCGACGGCTTTTTCCGATTCGGTCAGGCGCAGTTTTTCAGCTTCGGCAAATGCGTCGGTGTCGGTTTTTTTCTCTTCGATTTGAGCGGGAAGTTTTGCTTTTTCGGCGGCAATTTCCGATACGCGTCCGGCTTTTTGCAAAATTTCGATTTTCTTTTTGACGTTTTCCGGCGCGTCGTTCGTCAGCGTCATAACTTCGTCAATATTTTCGAGAGCCGCATCGTAATTGCCGCGCTTTGTTTCGAGATCGGCGACGGCGATATAAAGTTCGGGCATTTCGGGCTGATTAATAATTGCCGATTGATAATTTACGACGGCGTTTTCCGTGTCGTTATTCGCCGCATAAATTCGCGCCAAAACCAGATTCCAGCGATAGTTTTTAAAGGCGGCGGCGGAAAGTTCGAGATAATAATCGAGCAAAATCTGCGCTCCGCCGTAACGCTGAACGTAGGCGACGGCGTTTTCGGTCAAATCTTCGTTTTCGGGTTCGCGGTTGATGATTTCGATATGCTGTTCGACCGCCGATTTGTAATCTTCGAGTTTGGTAAAAGCCCCGATCATTTCGACGCGCAAACCGGCGATTTCGTCGTCGAGTTCGCGCCGGTCTTGCACGTCGGATTTTTTGATCGCCGAAACCGTTTCCGCAAAACTTTTTCGCATCAAAACGGCGTTGCCCGTGCGGACGCAAACGCTCACGAGTTCGCGGAAAACCGCCGCGTCCGATGGGTTTTCATTGTGCAGATCGGACAAAATCCGTTCGGCGGCATCGAGCCGGTTAACGTCAATCAAACGCGCCGCGAGCCGCGCTGCAATTTGACTGCGAAACCCGCCGCGACTTTTTGGCAGAGCGTTTTGCAGAACCGCCGCCGATGCGTTTTCGTCGCCTGCGCGACGATAAAAATTCGAGCTTTCAATCAGCACACCGAGATTCGTCGGAAACTTGCGGACGAGATTATCAATCGTTATTTTTGCCGCCGACGGCTGACGATTTTCCTGCAAACTTTCCGCCGTCTGCAATGCGTATTGAATTTTTTTGCGCGGACTTGTTGAAATTTCGGATAAACGTCCGAGCGCATTTTGCTCGCCGTTCGAGAAAGTTTCCGTTTGGCAAAAATCGAGCGCGGCTTCGATAAATTCCTGATCGCGGCTTTGTCCGACGGCGCGGCTCAAAACTTTTTCGGCGCGGTCATTTTGTTTGATTTTTGTCAGGAAACGCGCTTCGCCGAGCGCGGCGTAATCATTTTTCGCGGAAACCGCACGACTAAATTCGGCGTTGATAACCGGCAGGGAATTGAAGTATTTGCTGTCGGTTTGACGTTCGATTTCCGTCGGCAAAATTTCGTCTTTCGAGGCTAAAAACTTCAGGCGATTGATCGCTTTTTCAGTCTTGGAATCTTCGTCTGCGGGATTTTCGCCCGCCGCTTTGACGTATTCGCGGACGGCGTGTCTGAGGTCGTATTTCGCTTCATAAATCGCGCCGGTTTCGTAAGCGTAAAGCGTGTCGTCGGCAAACTTGGCGCGAAGTTTGGCAATCGTTCGGAGCGCGTCGTCGTATTGAAAATAATCCCAGTAAACGGTCGCCGCGTCGAGATAATTTTCGCGTTCGCCGCCTGCTTCATCCGTCAGTTTTTTCCATTCGCCGCTTGCCGTTTTGTAATCGCCGAGTTCCGCATAAACCTCGCCGCTTCTTGTGCGGAGCGCGGTGTCGGCGTAATTGTAATCGGCGTTTGCCTTGGAAACATTCGCCGATTCGCTCAAAATTTCGCGGTTTTTTTGCCCCAGAGAACGCGTGAAATCGGCTAAACGCAAAGCTAATTCCGGCGTATGCGGATAAATTTGATTAAGGTTGCGATACGCCGCGACCGCCGTTTCGTAATCGGACAAACGCGCCGCCGCGTCCGCGTGGAAGAGCGCGTAAATCGTGCCTGATTCGTTTGCCGAACGCGCTGAAAATTCGCGCAGAGTTTTCTTCTGCGCCAGATCATTTAAAAATTCGCGGCGGATTTCGTTCGATTCAAAATAATATTCGGCGGCTAATTTTTGCCATTCGCCGTCGTCTTTTTGCAGTTTATAATAGCGCAGCAAACCGCTGACAAACGCCGCGTTATGCGGGAAACGGCGGTGCGCCGATTGGTAAAGACTGAAATAAATCCGGCGGTTAAATTGGTCGGCGGAAATTTTGCGGTCAACGAATTCGGACAGATATTTCTGCGATTCCGCGTCGCCCAGTTTGCCGATCAAATCGCCGGAGTATTCGGCAAATTCTTTGTCCCGGTTTTGTCTGATAAAAAATCTGGCGAGTTTGTCGCGCCAATCGTTCGTCTGAAAACGGTCGAGCGCGTCGCGGTATGTCTGCATTTGTTCGGCAACCAAATTCGTCTGTTCGAGCCATTTCAGACGCTCTTCATAAAGCCATTGCTCGTTTGGATATTTGGCGATTTCGGCGGCGTAAACATCGAGAATTACGCCGGTTTTCTTTTCCGCCGCGAGTGATGAAACGAGCTTTGCCAGCACATTTTGATAGGTCACGACGGATTTTTTCGCGCCCAAATAATCGTTGTCAGCAATTGCCGGATCATCATTTCGGTCGGTTGAATCATCCGAATTATTCGTCGAATCTTTTGACGGCGCATCATTTTCAATCGTTTCGGTCTGCAATTTGCCCGCCGCATTTTTGCCGAGATAATCCAAAACTTTTTGATAAATTTCGCGCGTCTTTTCAGATTTTTCAATTGCCGCGAAAGCGTCGGCAAGTTTTAATGCGGCATCCGCGTAATCTTTTGAATTTTCGTAATCAGCGGCAAAATCATCGAGAATTTTCGCGGCGATTTCCGGCTCTTTCGCGTCGGTGTAAATCCGCACGAGGTCGAGCGACATCTGCGCGAGTTCGGGTGAACACGGATTTTCGCCTTTGTATTCTTCAAAAATGCGAAATGCGGCGGCGCGGTTGAAAAATTCGGTCGCGCTCGTTTCCTGCGCGTCGAGTTTTTCGCCCGGATGCGTGTCGGAAAAAATCAGCGACAAAATGCCGGTCGCAATTCCCGGATTGGTGTCGGTTTTGGCGACATCTTCGTAAAACCGCAGATCGCCGCGCGAAATCGGCAGTTTTTGATCTTCGGCACGGCAAAACATCTCGAAAATCTGATACAAAACCTTCGCGCGAAGCTCACCGTTTTGCTTGAAATCTTCGCGGGCATAGAGCGTGTAAAGAAAGCGCGAAGCCGAATCCGTCTCCGATTGAGCGAGCAAAAGCCGCGAAACGGTCACGAGTTCTGCGGTCGTCCAAGATGTTTTCGCCTGTTCCATTTTCAAAATAATCGGCGCGACCGAATCATTGCCGCCGGAATAATCGTGATCCTGATAGAGCGCGAAACGTATTGCCGCATCAAAATCAGCCGGATTAAGCCGGAAACGCGCTTTCAGTTCTGCGCCGTAAGCCCGCAGACGATCTTCGCCGTCTAAAAAATCGTAAAATTTCTGCGCTTCGGTTTCCGACCAAAACGGATCGAAATTTTCCGTGTAAATTTTTTCAGCGGCTTTCGCGCCGTCTTTTTGCCGGACGATTTCAACCTCTTTTTCGAGCAGTATTTCCTGACGTTCAGGGAAATTTACCTTCGCCTGAACGGTCAAAGCGAGCGCGTCCGTATAATTTTTTTCTTCGATAAACTTGTCGGTCAGTTTAATGAAAATCCCGTAAACATTCGGATTTTCGGCGGCGACCGAACGATAAAAATCCGCGCCCTGATAATTTTTCAACTCGTGAATCCGCGCCAGTTCGATCAATCTTTCAAATAACGAACCGCGCAGATTAGCGTCGGCGGAAAACAGCATCGTCCTTAAAACGTCGGCTTCTTTGGCAAACTCGCCGCGTCTTTCGTAAAAATCCGCCAGTTTTGAAAGTTTCGCCGAGTCAATTTTGCCGAGATGCGCGAGGTTTTCTGCGGCTTCGTCAAACCGCTGCAATTTTTCGTCGAGTTCGGCAAGATGTTCCAAAATCTGCGGATCGTCGGGCGCATCAGCCGCGAGTTTCGCCAGATTTTCCTGCGCCTCGGCAGTCGGCAAAGGCACAGATGCTTCCGCGCCGAAAAATTCCTGCCGCGTAAACAGAGCCTTTTCAAGCGCGTCATCATTTGATTCGGCGGAAACATTTTTCGTTTGAAAGTTTGCCCATAAAATCAACAATAAAACGACGCAGGTAAACAATCCGGTGAAAAGTTTTGTATTTCGATGAATTTTCATATCATTATTTGTCCCTCAAACGGAGCGCGGACATCCTTGTCCGCCCGTGAGCGAAGTTTTTACGCCGCTCAAAACGCCATAAATTGATTCGGCAGTTATGTTTCGCTAATCCTTATTCGCTGCGGAAACCTTGCTCACGGGCGGACAAGGATGTCCGCGCTCCGTCGGGAATGTCCACGTTCCGCCCGGTTTTATTTGCCGAAAACTTCGATTTCCGTTTCGGCGGTCGTTTGATTGTGCGCGAAATCTTCGGCTGAAATGCTCAAAATATATCTGCCCGGAGCGATGTTTTCGGGGATTTTCAGCTTGCCGACGTTGGCTTTTTCGTCGTTCGACCAGCGCAATTGCACCGGCTTTGCGCCGTAAAATTTCCCCGTCAGGCGATTGGTGTCAGCGTCGGCGGCAACGCGCAGATTTATTTCTTCGCCGGCGTTGAATTTCTGTTTTTCGAGATTTATTTTGACCTTCGGAGCGCGGCTGTCCACGACGAAAGTTTTTTCTTCGGTGTATGCGCCGCCGTTTCTGTCGGTCAATAAAAGACGGCAACTGTATGTTCCGTCCGCCATCCAAACCGGCGCGAGAAAGCGCGTTTCCCAGACTTTTTCCGCCGACAGAAATTTGAGCGGCAAGGTTTCGCCGAACGGCAAAACGGCGAAAATCTGCGTAATCGAATCGTCGGTTTTGACGCGGATCACCGGATCGCCGGGTTGAATCAGACGCGGACGCAGCAGCGAACGCGGCGCAGCGATGAACGCCGTATAAGGCGTGACGAATTTATATTTTTCCGAAAGCCTGATAATTTCCGCGATATAATCTTCGCGTTCGCCGTCGCGGTTGATCAGATTTATCAGCCGGTCAACCTTTGCCCGCGCCCAGACGCGCGGCAGAAAACCGTGTGTTTCGTCGAGTTCGGGCAAGTTGATCTGATTTTCCAGTTTCAATGTGTCCGCGCCGAAGTTAGCCGTCAGCGCAAATTTTTGAGCTTGCGGTTGGCGATAACGACCGACGAACGAAAAATCCGAACCGAAAAATGAATTTGCGCCGGTCGCATAAACGTCATATAAATTTGCGTCACTGCTTGAAGAAAGTTTTAAATTTGAAATGTCGGGCGTGCCGACTTTATCGAAAAATAATTTTAACTGCGTCGCCGTGTCTTCGGTTTCACGCGCCGCGTCGAAATAACCGTGAGTTTTTTCGGTCAGCGTTTTGAGCAGACTCGAATTGGCGTTTGCACCGGGCGCAAAGGCAAAAAGTTTGACGTTATGACCGTCAAAAAGTTTTTCAAATTCGGCTGATTCGACCGTTTCGAGCGTCGGGTCGGCATCGGAAATTAAAACGATCTGCGTTTCTCCGCCGGAAAATTTCGCGGTCTGCGTGACGGCTTCGGCGAGTACTTTTTTCAAATTCGTGCCGCCGCCGAGCGAAGAATTTTTGATCAGATTCATCGCGTCTTCGATTATTTCCGGCTCGCCGGCGACCGGCTGCGCGGCGAAATTTTGTGTTTCGTCGTTAAATAAAATCAGGTTGAAACGGTCGTCGGGCGTGAGATTATGAAGAAAAACATCGGTCGCTTCGACGGCGCGGGCGAGTTTGTCGCCATACATCGAAAGCGATGTGTCGAGCAGAAAAATCGTCTGTTTCGGCGGCGCGGCGCGGTTCGGCGCGGCGGCAAAAATCGCCTGCGCCTGAAAAAATCCGTCGGCATTCGGCGCCGCAGTCTGCGGATCGCGCAGATCGTAAGCCGAGATGCGTTCGGGCGCACGATAAGCGACGACCGAAAGCGCATTTTGATCGGCGTTGAGAACGTAATCGAACGCAAAATCGTCGGTCAAATTGTAATTGGCGGCGTGAAATTCACCGGCAAATTCGTGCGCTTCGATTTTGGAAACACTTAGTGGAAACAGCACGTTTTCGTTAATCGGCACGGTCAAACCGAAATCATTTAAGACGTGAATTTTGAGATTAAATTCGCCGACCGTCTGCGATTCGCCGTAAGTCGGTTTGAGCGGAAAAGTGAAATGCGAAGACAGATTTTCGACCGGCAAATCTTCCGTGTATTCCATCTCCAGACGTTTCGTGCCGTAGGCGTTGATCGGGAAAATCTTGGCGGAAAAACCCGTCGCGCTTTCGGTTTCGCCGGTCATTTGCATAATGCCCGGATCAACGGTTTTCTGCTTGACCGATTCGTAAATGCGGTTGGCGCGGCGGCGTTCCATCATCACGCCGGGAATCCGTGAATCATTGTCCCAGACGGCAAAATCGGCAATCGAAGACGCAGGCGGCAGCGCGAAAACATATTTGCCTTCGAGCGTATTCGCCTGATGATTGTCGAAAACCTGCATAATTTTGACGACCGCGTGCTGATTGTCAATCGTTATATCAACATTCATCACCGCTAAGGATAAAACTTTTTCGTCCGGTTTATTCGCGCCCGAAGCAATCAAAACGCCGGACTGTGCGGCGGTCAATTCAAAATTAAAAATTAAAAACGAAAAAAGCAGAATTGCAGCAAATGCCGATAAAATCAGTTTGTTATTCATCTTGATATGTCAGAACCGTCTGCGGTAGCGGACGGTTCGATGTTGCTTATATGATTTGAATTGCCGTCTTCAACCATCCGCTACCGCAGACGGTTCTGACGTTATTTAAAGAAACTTCCGCTAATTTCGGCGATGCCGCAGGTTGTGCCGAAATAGATTTTTTGATCGTTGCCGGTGATTGATAAAACGGCGGCGGACGGCAAAAATTCGCGCTCGCTGCTCCATTTCTGAGTTTGCAGATCGAGAATTTTTACGCCGTCTAAAGTTCCGACGAAAAGCCGTTCGCCGTCGGCGTAAAAAGCGTTCGGATTGACGACGAATTTGCCGGTTTCTGTTTCAAACGAACGGATTTCGCCGGACGGCAAAAGTTCGAATACGCCGCCGCCGTATGTCCCGATAAAAATCCGTTCGCGCGTTTCGGCGAGCGCGGTAATCCAGTTGGTTTTGAGGTTGGAATTGGAATCTCTGAACGTGCGGACGACCTGTCTGTTTTGAATTTCCGCCAAACCGCCGAGCGTTCCGGCGTAGAGTTTCGCGCCCGTTTGCAGCGTCGTGTAAACGGCATTATTCGGCAAACCCTGAACGGTTGAAAGCACGCGGATTTTGCCGTTTTCACGAAACGCCAAACCTTTCGCCGTCGCCAGCCAATCGCCGTTCAAATGCGTCATTGAAACTGACGGCAAACCGTCGCTGCCGGTCGAATCGGCGGCGGAAAAATCGCCTGTGAAATTAATTAATCCGTTGCCCGTCGCCGCTGAAACGGTTGTGCCGTCAGCGTGTAAATAATTGATTTCGCGGATGTTGTCGGTTTCGAGATGCCTGAGCTTTTTGCCGCCTAAGGCGAAAACGTCAATGCCTTTGCGGAAAGTTCCGACCCATAAATTTTGATTTTTATCGAACGCCAGAGCCGACACGAAATTGTCGGTCAACGCGCCTTTTTCCATTTCGCCGAACGGTTTGATTTTCGCGCCCGTAATTTCCGCGATGCCTTGATTGGAGAGCCGGAAAAGCCGTTCGCCGATGGTTGTCAGGCGGGTTTTTTGCAGAGTATTTTCGGCGGAAAATTCTCTAAAATTTGTTTTCAGGGTCAATATTTCGCCGTCATCTTTCGTTAAATAAGTCTGTCCGTTTGCCGCCGCGATTCCCGAAAGCGCGGGCATTGCGCCGAGCGGACGAAAGCGTTCATTTTCCAAAATCGCTGCGCCGAAATCGCTGGCGGCGATCAATTTTTCGCCGTTTGAGACGATGCCGACAATACGATTTGAAGGCAGACCTTCGGCGGCAGTTAAGTGTTTCCAAAAATCGTTTTGGCGAATCCACAAACCGTTGTCGAACGTGCCGACGAAGAGTTTTCCGTCCGTCAGGTAAAGACAGTTGACACGGCTGATTTGGCGGTTGTCGGCTTTGATTTCGGTAAAACTTGCGCCGTCAAATTCGAGCAGACCGCCTGAAAAAGTGCCGATCAAAAGTCTGCCGTCCGCTTCGAGAAATGCGGTCACGGCATCCGCTTTTCGCTCGTTCCAGATGTAATTTTCAAAGTTTTTGCCGTCAAAAGAAACGAGATTTTTCGTTCGTGTGCCGATCATCAGTTTGCCGCGAAAAACCGCCAGCGCAGTCAAATCGCTTTCGGGCAAACCGTCTAAAACAGTAAAATGCCTGACGATTTTTCCGTCCCCGTCAAACTGCACGAGTCCGCCGCCGGTTGCCGCGAAATATGAATTTTGAAACCGGACAAAATCGCGCGTCTCCGCCGCGTTCTGCCATATTTGCGCGTTTTGAGAAAAGTGAGGCGTGAGATTTTTTTTCTCAAAAGTAACGCGATTTTTGTCCAAAAGGCGGGCGCGTTCGTCGGCGAGCGTTTTTTCGGCAGAGCGGTAAATTCCAAAAATCCAAACGGCGGCGCACGACAAAACCAAAGCCGAAGCCGCGAAAAATATTGATTTGCCGAAAGATAAACGCATCATTTGAAGCGATTATCGGCGCATTTAAAATGATTTTGAACGGGTCACGCAACAGCACAGAGCAAGGATTCTGCGGAAGTTCGGGTGTGGAAATCCACAGGAAAGATTAATGGTGAATGGTGAATGGTGAGTGGTGAATGGTTAATTTAAGAAAAATCCGACATTCACCATTCACCATTCACCATTCACCATTCACCATTAATCTTTTTACATTTCGAGCGTGAAAACATTCCCGTCGTCGTCGGATTTTTGCCAATGAATTTTTGCTTCGATGATCGAGGCGCGTGATTTGATGTTGGCGATGCCGCGTCCGTGATGAACGCTTTCCGAAGGATTAACGAACTTTCCGTCGTCTTCGATTGATAAAACGAAACGATTTTGGGGCGTGATATGAATACTCATCCTGACAAATTTTGCGTCGGAATGGCGTTTGATGTTGGTCAAAATTTCCTGCGCGATGCGGTAAATCTGCATTTGCGTGTTCGGCGAAAAATTTAAGCGTTCTTCCGAGTTTTCGTCGGCGATAAACTGCCGGTTTTCAATCGTGTGCGAAAGCAGGAATTCGAGCGCGGCGATCAAGCCGACATTTTCCAGCACGGACGGACTTAAATCTTCACAAATACGGCGAATCTCGGTCGAAACGGCTTCGATTTCCGTTCGCAGATCGCCGGTTTCCGCCGGAATTTTGTCCGACATCATCATCAGATTTCGCAGATCGGCGAGCGTCTGATCGTGCAAATCCTGCGCGATGCGTTTGCGTTCGCGTTCGGCTTCGTTCGCCAGATCGAAACGTGCGGCGGCAAGCTGACGATTTTTTTGCGCGATCCGGCGGCGTTCGGCAATCGCCCAAACGAGCGCGACGAGCGCAATTGCCAGCAAAATTCCGAGCGCGGTCGCCGTCCACGGAAACGGCGCACGGGCGACGGAAAAGCTGATCGTCAGCGGCGCGGAAGCAAGCAAATCCTTGTTAAAAGCAATCGCTTCAATTTGATATTCGCCCGCCGCCAGATCATTGGCGGAAAATTGCGCTTCGTGCGAGATTTGATTTTCGAGAATTTCGCCGCCGCCGTTTTTGAGCGAAAAGCCGTATTGAAATTGTTCGGGAAACGTCCGGCTGCTCAAACCCGCAACTTCGACGAGCAGGGAATTTTGCGGGAAATCGAGCGCAATCGAACGTGAAATCTCATCCGCGTCGTGCAGGCGTTGACTCAGGACTCTGCTTGCCGTAATCTGCGGCGCGACGTTGCTCGGCGCATAACTGACGACACCGCGATTCGTGCCGATCAATAAATGATTTTCGACGGGCAGAATCGAAAAAATCTGCTCCGACGGCAAGCCTTGTTCGACGTTAATCGAAGATTTCAGCCAGCCGAAACGCTCATCGTCACGGGCGTGAAAAAGTCCGTCTTTAAGCGTCGCCGCCCAAATGTCCGCGCCGTTCAATGTAAAATCACGCACGTCTTCACCGCTCAAAATAATTTCAAATTCGCCGTTTTTTTGTCGCAGCAGACCGCGTTCGCCCGCGATCCACAGATTGTTTTCCGCGTCTCTGAAAATTTTACGAATCGCCGCGCCGCGCCATTCTTGAGGAATATTCAGCGGCGCGAATGTCTGACCGTTGAAACCGAAAATTTCGCCGCGAGCCGTGCCGATCAATAAATTACTGTGGTTGGCAAAGAGCGCGGTCGGCGAATCATCGCCAAAAATGACGTTTTGATTTTCGACCTGCACCACGCCGCGCCCGAAAATTGCCGCGTAGCTTTTGCCCTGAAAACTAACGGCGGCGCGAATGTCTCCGGCTGATATTTGTTTCCCGTCGCCGTTCAAGAGTCCGCCGGAAGTTGAAAAAAGCATTTCACCGCCGCTGATTTCGTTGACTGAATAGATGCTTTTACCGGCAAATTCGGCTGATTCAAACCAGTTTCCTGCGCCTTCGGTAAATAAACCGCGATTCGTTCCGGCGAAGATTTGACCGTCCGCGCGTCGGAAAACCGTCCGCACAAAATTGCTGTTGCCGCTTTCGGAAAGCGTTTGATTAAAAGGACTTGAAGCATCGAAACGGCTGACACCGCGATTCGTGCCGAGCCAGATGACGTTTTCGCGGTCAACGAAAATCGCATTGATGCGGTTGGAACGCAAGCCGCCCGCCGTGTTTTCAAACGTAAAATGTTCGGGCAAAGTCGAGCCGTGAAAATGAAACAGACCGCGTTTATCCGTGCCGACCCAAACGCCGCCGTTTTCGTCCGCCGCAAGCGCGGAAACATCGCCGACATCCGCGCCGACTCGCACCGGATTTTCGATTGCAGACAAGCTGAAAAGCCCGCTTTTCTGCTCGTCGGCATCCGCGCCGAGCCAGACGTTGCCTGATTTGTCCTGCGCCAGCGCGTTGACGAAAAAAGGTCGCGGGCGGCTGAAAGTTTCAAACGCCTGTCTGTTTTCGATGACCAAAATGCTGCGGCTGCGCGTTCCGGCGATGATTTTGCCGCCGATTTCGGCAAAACCCGTAATTCGTAAAAAATTGCCGTCGCTGCCGCGCAGGTTTTCCGCCGGGATTTTTTCAGTTTGCAGAGCGTCTGTTTTCGCATCGAAATCAACCGCGAAAATAACGCCCGCATCAGTTCCGAGCCAGATTTTGTTTGATTGAAAGATCGTCGTGACCGCTAAACTGCGGGTTGCTTCGATCAGACCAAATTGATTATTTTCGAGCCGGAACGCGCCTTTTTCCGTGCCGATAAAGAGCGTTTGATTGTTAATTATTTTGAGCGCGAGAATCTTTGCGGCATCGCCGACGGCGACGGTCGAAACTCGTCTGCCGTCAAATTTTGCCAGACCGTTGTCGGTCGCAAACCACAAAATGCCGTCCGGCGTTTGCGCGACGGCACGCACATTGTCCGACGGCAAACCGTTAAAAAGTGTGACCGCGCCCCATTGATGGAAATTTTGCGAAGGCGCAGATTCCTGCGCGAAAGCATTGGCGGCAAGCAAAATGCTGAAAATGAGCAAGAAAAATATTCGCGTTGAAAATCGGATGCGCCGTAAATTTACCGGCACATTATTTGTCAAAAAAAATCTCACTCTGCTTGAAATCATTGGTTTTTGCCGCGCGGAAATTTATTTTCTTCGGCAAAACGCTGACGGTCGCGGGTCAGCCATTCGCCGAGTTCGGCTTCGGAATTTTCGAGTTCGGCGGCGTTGATTAAACCGCGTTTGAGAGCTTCGCCGAAGGCTCGTGTGCGCGGATTGTAGGCGAGTTTGTCGTAAGTTTCATTTTCCGTGCCGCCTGAATTTTCGGGGAAGAGTTTTTCGTAAAGTGTCGCCAGACGGCTTTCCACGCCGCGCAAACTCAATGAACATTTACGCGCAATCGCCCAATTTGAAAAGCCGAGCGCGAGCAGACGCAATGCTTCGGCTTCAAATTCGGTGAGCAGCGGACGCTGAAACGAATCCTTAAACAGCGGATCAATCATATCCGCGCCGTCTTCCAAAACGGCGGCGACAAAACGCAGAAAGCGCGGTTCGGGATTGTTTTTGTGAATAAATCCGTAGGTCGGCGGCGGTTCGGTGGCGCGGACGATCTTGCGGATTTCGTTGATGTAGATTTCGTGCGGAAACTGTGTCCAGAAAACGATGCGCGTTCCGGGCAATTCGCGCCAGATCATTCGCGCCGCTTTAACGCCGGAGAGTTTCGGCATCTGAATGTCGAGAATGCAGAGCGTCGGACGATTTTTGAGGGTTGATTCGACCGCCGCCGCGCCGTCTTCGGTTTCCAAAACCGGCGCGTGTCCGGCAAATTCGCGGTTGAGCAGTTCGCTCAAATAGCGGCGTTGGGCGATGTTGTCTTCGGCAATTAAAATTGACATAAATCGAATCTAAACAAAAGTTTTCGGCTTTCGGATAAATAAGATTATGTATGAATTATCAGCCGGAAAGTCAATCGGCAAAATTAAACGCAGGTAACTGGAACACCTTGCGCGGTCAATTTAATGCGCCAAAATTCCATTGATGCTGAAAAGCGTCGAGCGCGGTTACGCCGGACGGATCAAGTCTTTTATCGAAATTTTTCCAACCGCGAATTTTTAATGACCGGCATACCAATCATAGCCCCGTTCCGCCCAGTAATCCGCCGGTCGTTCGGCGGTGAAAGCGATGCGCCCGATGCGTTTGATCTGCTTGATGCCGTATTTGGTCGGCGACACTAATCGCAAAGGTGCGCCGTGTTCCATCGTCAAAGGTGCGCCGTTCATTTCGTAACACAGCAGAGTTTGCGGGTGCATAATGCTCGGCATATCCATCCCGACGTAATAGCTGCCGTCGGGTGTGACCATCGAAACGAATGGCAGGAAATTTTGCGGCTGATTGATGTCCGGCGGACTGCCGTCGGCGGTGGCGGGCGGAAATTTCGCTAAAAAGTCGGAAAATCTCGCACCTGCCCAGCTCACGACGATGCTCCAGCCTTCGATACATTTCAGTTCGGTCGTCATCTCGACACGCGGCAAACTTTTGATGTCTTTTAAGGTCAAAAGCAATCCGGGCATCGGCATTTCGGGCGCGGCGGCTTTGTCACCCGTATTCGCGGATTTTGTTTGGGAATCCGGGTTTTGTTTCGCGTCTTTCGTTTCCGGCTGACTGTCGTTTGCGGCGGCGTTGTCCGTCGCCTGACCGTCAGCGATATTTCGGGTGTATTGGGAAAACGTCTGCGGATTTGCCAAGCCGACGACCTGTAAACGCCAGTTATTCGGGTCAAAGCCTTCGCTCAAACCTGCGCCGCCGTTGACGCGGTCACCGGCAAGTTCGCGCGAAAATTCCGGCGCAAGGCGTGTCGGACGGTAAAAGACCTGACTGAGTTTTTCGTTGAATTCAAAAGTGCGCCGCAAAAGCGCGTTCTTGGTTTCTTCCGGCATCCAACGCCAGCCGAAAATGCCGACTAAAGCTGCCGCGCCGCCGACTAAAAAGCCGCGCCGCGAACTTTTCGACATTCGCCGTTTTGCTTCCGCATCGTCTAAAGGTTCGCTCAACTCGCGCTTCTCGCCGAGTATTTTTGAAGTATTATCATTATCCGAATTCGCCGCTTCGGAAATTTTCGACCTTTCTTTTTCGCGTTCGAGTTCGCGGACTTTTTCAACCAGAACTTCGGATTCCACCGGGGAATTTTGTTTTTCGTTTTTTTGTTCGTTCAGATTCTGTTCGTTCATACGGCTGCTTCTCCTTTTGTTTCGTTGAGCGATGAAACGGGAATTTTAGTGTCGGCATCAACGGCTTCGTAGCCGCTAATCATCGAACGGAAATTGCTCCAACCGGCGAGGGCGACCTGCACGACGTGGACGACGAAAAATCCGACAAACGCAATCATTATCCAGAAATGTTCCCACCGCGCCCATTCGTAACCGCCCAAAAGGGAAGTCAGCCACGCCGCGCTCGTCGGTTTGTAAATCGCCAAGCCGGTGATGATCGAACCCGCGCCCATCAAAATTACGCCGGTGTAAGCGATGCGCTGCGCGTCGTTATATTTTCCCTGCGGCGGCAGTTTTTTGACGATGTGCATATCGTGCAAGGTCACGAGCATCGCGCGTTTGAACGAACCCGGCACGGGCAGCGTCGTTCGCCATTCGCCCGAAATTGCCAGATAAAGAACATACGCGATGCCGTTGATTAAAAACAGCCACATAAAAAAGAAATGAAGCTGCAAGCCTTCGGCGAGACGAAACGGAATGCCCAGTTTTTCGTAAAACCATTCGGGGAAAAAATGGAACAATTCGGAGCCGAAAATCTTGACGCTGAACACCGAGTTTGCCCAGTAAATCAAAATGCCGCTCCAGATCATCATCGAAAGAAGCGGAAAATTTATCCAATGTATCCAGCGTTTCGCCAGCGAATGTTTTTTTTCGAGTTGTTTCGCCATTTCTATTTTTAAACTCCCTTTCGTCGTTTTCAGTCGTTGATAAATATGCTTGTCATTACAAATGACGCAAACTATCATTTTTATTCCGTTTGAATTGAAAAAAAATCATCAATCGTTTCAGCGGCGAAGCCCGCGATTGACCGTAAAATCAAACACGTCCGCCCGCCGGTAATGACCGGAAACGTCGAGCGTCATCGTTTCGCGGTCAATCTGCGACAAGTCTATCTCCGCCGTCAAAATTTTTTCCTCGTCAAAAAACGGCTCGATGACATAGCTGCCGTCGGGCGCAATTATCGAGCTTCCGCCGCGCAAAACGAGTTCGGTTTTATCAACCGGCGCGTCCTGTAAAAGTTCCGCCGGTAAATCCGTGCGGTGCATTATCAAGCCGACGGCGAGAACGAAAGAGCGACCTTCAAAGGCGTATTGGCGGCTGGCGATCTGGTGCATTTCGTGGACGGTCGGATAAACGGCGACGTGAATTTGCTCGCCGGAATCGTGCATTGCCTGACGCGCGAGCGGCATCCAGTGTTCCCAGCAAATCAGTCCGCCGACGCGTCCGGCGGCAGTTTCCGCCGCGTTCAAACCGTCGCCGTCGCCGTTCCCGTGAACGAGTCGTTCGGTGTAAGTCGGAACGAGTTTTCGATGATGATTGACGAGTTTCCCGGTTTCGTCAAAAGTTAAAAGCGCGTTGTAAAGCGTGCCGTTGCCGATGCCTTTTTCGACGCGCTCGTTTGCGCCGATGACGACGGTTATTTTATTTTCCCGCGCCGCTTGCGCCAAAATTTCGGTCTCTTTGCTTTCGATGACGAGGCTGTTTTGCCGCATCGAGGCGAAAACTTCTTTGGTCGGCTGGTGATTCCAGAGCGCGACATTCGGGCTGTGGTCGAGCCACGCCGGATAGCCCGAAAGCCAGCATTCGCCGAACGCGGCGAGCTTTGCGCCCTGCCGTGCGGCTTCGCCGATCAAACCGACGGCTTTTTCGAGGCTTGCCTGTAAATCGTTAAAAACGGGACTTGCCTGAATAATTCCGACGGTGATTTTACCTGTCATAAATTTAACTTCTCAATATTTCGCGCTTAATCTTTCTTCGATTTCTTTGCCTTCTTTCCGAGCCTGCGCCCACGTTTTCGGAAAGCAATAAACGTCGCCGCTTTCAGTCGCATTTTCAATTCGACTTAATGCGGTCAAAATAATTTCGCGCTGTAAACTTTTATGAAACGGAACGCCGAAAAGATGTCCCATCATAAACGGCAGAAAAACGGTGCGCGGCGGTTTCGTGTGTTCGGTGACATCGAGCGCAACGCTTAACGAAACCGTCGGAATTCCTCTTTTTTCGATGACGCGCTGCACGAGCGCGATGCTCTGATGGCAAATCGGTCAGGCGGGCGCGAGCAGAACCACATCCGGTTTTTCGGCTTCGACGGCAGCGGCAATATCTTCCGCCAAAGTTTTTTCGAGCCGTTCCGCGTCCATATTATAACCGATGAACGAGTAAAAATTGTCGGTCAGTCCGCCGATAATTTTTTCTTCGGCTAATTCCTGCAATCGTTCAATCGGATAAATGACGTTCAAATCTTTTTCCGCGCCGACCGTCGGATATTTTAATTGGTGAATTTCCAAATCCGTCGGTTTTGAACCGGACGAAACGCTCCGGAATGTGTAATCGCCGACCGGATGCGCGGTGTCGAACGGCAGCGTATTTTTCGGCTGAACGCCCGATGTCGTGACGAACGTCAGGCGCGATTCCGCCAGCGGCTTTTTCAATTTCGCCAGCGGCACGAAATCCGTTTTCGTAATCAACGAACCCGGATAGCGTTCGTTGACCGTCGCCCACAAACCGGGACGCAGTTGTTTTTCTTGATTAGATTTTTCCATCGTGAATCCATTCGCCGGAACGGGCGACAAAATAAAAATGCAGCCGAAAATAAAGATGCGCCAAGGTTGCCGCGTCTTTTTCACGGACAATTTGTTCAATAAATTCGCGCTCGGTCGCGGGAACATCGAGCAGTAATTTCAACGCTTCGATCCACGCTTTGTCAATCTCTATTTTGCCTGCGTCCTCGTTGCCGTCGCCGAAATGCAGGCGCACATAGCGAATTAATTTTTCGGTGTCGTTCGCTTCGACCGCTTCTTTCAAATAAGTCAGCGACATATTTTATTGATAAATTTCCTCTGCCAAGTAAATGGACAAATTGTTTGAAATACGAAAGTTAGCTAATCACGTTCAGAGTTCACGCCTT
Source organism: Pyrinomonadaceae bacterium (assembly GCA_965247235.1). GTDB lineage: Bacteria > Acidobacteriota > Blastocatellia > Pyrinomonadales > Pyrinomonadaceae. Next base: position 1,748,791 of record OZ252004.1, on the reverse strand, counting down.
CAGCGTGTTTCCGCCGCGCTTCGCCGGCGGATTGCCGCCTAAAGGCGGGACTTTGAACGAAATCGAAACATTTGTAATTTAGTTTTGTCCATTTGCTTATCAATTTTCCTTCAATCATAAATTAAATCACAATAGCGACTAATTTAATTCCCGATTCGATTTTTGCGGGTTCGCCGTGTCAGGATTTTACTGACACGAAAATCAGTCTTATACCGATATTTTACCCGTTTTCGATTCTCTACTATAAAAACATAAAACAATAACGGTTTATTTACGAATTAACGGAGAATTTTATGTGTCGAGAGGTTAGGGAATGTCGTTTGGAATCATCTGCAATTTTTGAAACGGAAGCCGTGCCGCATCTGCCGACGCTCAAACGATTCGCGCTGCATTTAGTTCGCAATCAATCGGACGCGGACGATCTCGTGCAGGAAACTTACGCGCAGGCTTTGAAATCCTTCGACCGTTATGAAGCGGGAACGAACTGCCGCGCGTGGCTCTGCAAGATTATGTTTTATAAACGCTCGCAGTTGGTTCGCGCCAACTCGCGTTTTTGTCAATTTGACGAGGATGGCGGCGAAATAAAATCTCCGGCGGTGACTGACGATTCGATGCTGCCGCCGGATTTTATGAGCGAGAAATTATCGCTTGCGCTGTTTGATTTGCCCGACAAATTTCGCCAAATCGTCTGGTTATCGGAAGTCGAAGAATTCACTTACCGCGAAATCGCCGGTGAAATTGATATTCCAATCGGCACGGTGATGTCGCGTCTGCATCGCGGGCGCAAAATGCTGCGCGAAAGTTTCAGCCGTGTTTCGGGCAAATCACCGCTTCCGGCGCACGTTCATTAAATTCAAACAGACTTTCTCCTGCCAATTAAGGAATAAAAAAATGCCTTCGCATCATTAAACAGCATAACGACTGTTTGAGATGCGAAGACATTTTTTCCACGCGAATAAAAATTGTCGGAATTTTTCAACCGGCTAATATCAACGAAAGCGTTATTTTCAAACATTGTTTTGAAACGATATTCGTTTTTATAAGACATAAGTAATGTATTCAGAAGCGAAAGAAAAAACGACTTTCCATATTTTCGACATTCCTCTGCTTGCCGTCGTTGCGGCTCTCGCCATTATGCTGCTCATTCCCGCGCTCGGCGACGGCGGAATGTATTTTTTATTTCTGACGGCGGTTATTTTTAGTGCGCTGCGCGGCGATTGGCGTTCGGGCGCGTTTGCCGTCGTTATTTCGCTCATTCTCAATTTTTTTCTGCTTTACTATCACGATAAATTGCCGCGAAGTTTTAACGATTGGACAATTTTGCTGGCTTTCATTCTAGCCGCGATTTTTACGGTTTACATTTGTTACTCACGAATGCAAGCCGAAAAAGCCAGATTGTTTGCCGAGAGCCGTTACCGGGCGATTTTCGAGGAAGCGATTACCGGGATTTATGAAACGACCATTGACGGCAAATATAAAGAAGTGAATCCGAAACTGGCGGAAATTCTCGGCTACGCTTCGCCCGCCGAATTAATGTGCGAAGCCGAAAATCTCGACACGCGCTTTTATGTCGAACCCGGCAGACGCGCCGAATTTCAAAGGCTGATTGAAAAAAACGAGTCGGTCGCCGGTTTCGAGTCGGAAATTTACCGGCGCGACGGAAGCACGATCTGGATTAGCGAAAACGCTCTCGGCTGCCGCGATAAATCAGGAAAATTAGTTGGTTTCCAAGGCACGACGATTGAAATCACCGTCCGCAAACACGCCGAAGCCGCGCTCGAACGCGCTCACGCCGAACTCGAAGAAAAGGTCGTCGAACGCACCGCCGAATTAAACGAGGCGAATAAAATCCTGCGCGGCGAAATCAACGAACGGCGGCGCATCGAAAACGAACTTCGCGCCTCGCAAAAACAATTTCAGGACTTATCGGCGCACTTACAGCTTGTCCGCGAAGAAGAGCGCAAATACATCGCCCGCGAACTGCACGATGAACTCGGACAGAGTTTGACTGCGCTGAAAATTGATTTGGTCAGATTGGGAGAAAAACGTCGCGCCGCTGAGAAAAGTTTGTCTGCGGTTGAAATAAAAACCAGGATTACGACGATGCTGGAAATCGTTGACGCGGCGATGGATATGACTCGAAAAATCGTCGCCGAACTGCGCCCCGGTGTGCTTGACGAACTCGGACTTGCCGCCGCGATGGAGTGGCAAGTCGGCGAATTTCAAAAACGCACCAAAATCGTTTGTAATCTGGAAATTGAATTTAACGAGTCCGGCGATTGCCAGAATTTGAAAACGACGATTTTCCGTATTCTTCAGGAATGTCTGACCAATATCGCACGGCATTCGGGCGCAAGCCACGCCCGGATCACGCTTCAGGAAGAAGATTATCGAATAGTTTTTCAAGCCGAAGACAACGGGCGCGGCTTTGAAGACGAATCCTTGAGCAATCCGCATTCGTTCGGCATTTTAGGAATGCGCGAGCGGGCGCGGCTGCTCGACGGCACGGTTGAAGTCAGTCGCGTCGAAAACGGCGGAACGCACGTCTCGGTTTCGATTCCGCGCCGCAACCGGCAAGCAGGTCAACTATGATTAAAATTTTAATCGCCGATGACCACGCGGTTGTCCGGCAGGGTCTGAAACAAATTATTACCGACGAAGAAGATATGCAGGTCGCGGGTGAAGCCGAAAATGCGGCGCAGGTTTTGCAGCTCGTCGGCAGTCAAAAATTTAACGTCGTCATTCTGGATATTACGATGCCCGGCGGCAAAAGCGGGCTGGATTTATTGCCCGAAATCAAAGCCCTGCGCCCGATGATTAAAATCTTGATTTTGAGTATGCACGCCGAAGAACCGTTCGCCGTCCGCGCTCTGAAATCGGGCGCGAGCGGCTACATTACCAAACAAAGTGCGCCGACCGAACTCATCCGGGCGATTCGCAAAGTTCAAACGGGCGGCAAATACATCAGCCAATCCATCGCCGAACAACTCGCATTTTTCGTCAGCGACGACGCGAACAAACCGCTGCACGAAAAATTATCCGACCGCGAATTTCAAGTGATGCTGATGATCTCCGAAGGAAAAACGCTGAGAGAAATCGCCGACGAACTCAACATCAGCGAAAAAACCGTCGGAACTTATCGCGTCAGAATTTTAGAGAAAATGAATATGGAGCGAAATGCCGAACTGATTCGCTACGCCGTCCAGAATAAATTAGTCGAATAATCGGATTTAAGTTAAGTAGTTGGACAGAGTAATTTTCAAGATGTTTAGAGTCCCGCCTTGAGGCGGCTTTTCCGACCGCAAAGCGCGGCGGAACGCTTTGAGCCGTCTCGAGACGAGACTCTAAACACGCGCTACACATCTTAAAATTAATTTTGTCCGGTTACTTATAGTGAAAAATCAAAATGGGTTCGATGAAGTATGTTCGGCAAATAGCGCGATGCGAACTGAATTTAACGTAAAAGCCGTCCCCGACTTTTGATTTATCGAAAAAGACCGGGGAATAAATCCGGCGAATTTTGATATTTCTTTGTCAGGAGACGGAAATGCCGGTGATGGAAATGAATTTCAGCAGCCATCGTTCGTTTAGGCATCGCCGGAAATTGTAATTATGAAAATACTTTTTTTATTGATCGCCGCGCTGAGTTTTTTCGGATTGATAACTTATAACGGGAAAAAGACCGAAACGACAATCGGGGCGGTCGAAACATTTGCCGCGAATGATTCGGCAGTTGTCCCGCCAAAAGCGAAATCGCCGGTTTTGGTCGAGCTTTTTACTTCGGAAGGCTGTTCGAGTTGTCCGCCAGCCGATAAAAGTCTGATTTATTTGAACGAAAAACAGCCGTTCGCGCAGGCTGACGTGATTACGCTTTCGATGCACGTTGATTATTGGAATCGGCTCGGTTGGACGGATAAATTTTCCGCCGCACAGTTTAGCGAACGGCAGGGATTTTATTCGGACAGTTTCAATCTCGACGGGGTTTACACGCCGCAGATGGTCGTTGACGGCAGATTCCAGTTTGTCGGCGGAAGTTTAGACGAGACGCGCAAAGCCGTCGGCGAAGCCCTTAAAACGCTGAAAGCGGATGTCGAACTGACAGTTTCGGAAAATAAGTTAAAGGTGAAAATTTCCAATTTGCCGGGACACTCCGCATCGAACGTCTTTTTGGCAATCGCCGAAGATAATCTCTCGACGGCGGTTAAAAACGGCGAAAACGGCGGCAAAACTTTGAACCACGCGTCGGTCGTGCGGGAACTGAAAACAATCGGCTCGATTGCCGCCAATGACAAAAGTTTTGAAATTGAAACCGCGTTTGAACTCGATGCTTCATGGAAAAAGCCCAATCTCAAACTCGTCGTTTTCGCTCAGGTCGAAAAAGGCAGCCAAATTATCGGCGTAAATCAAATAAAATTGTAATCCCGAATCCCGAAATTAGAGAGGCGGACGTTTAGATTCAAGCGTCCGCCTCTATTCATTTACGAAGAGAAACGTCGCCGTAAATATTTTTCAAAAATCACCGTTCGCGGAATAAAATGAAGGCTGTCCGGCATATTATAGTATCGGCTGTCAAGCAAATTTTTAAATCAAATTTTGATTTGAGCGTAATAATTACATTGATTGTTTGAGGCTGAAACCAGTAACCAAAAATCCGGCGCGAAAATTCGCCGGCAAAAAAAAACAGGGAAACAAGGAGAATTTTATAAAATGTTAAAAAAATCAATCGGCGCGTTGACATTGGCTTGCGCGTTAATCGGCGGAATCTCGACGGTTTCGGCTCAACAGGATGACAAAATGAATGGCGGCAAGATGCAGGACGACAAAATGATGAGCGGCAAAATGCAGGGCGACAAAATGATGAGCAGCAAAAAACCGGGTCATAAAAAAATGATGCATAAAAAAACAATGGGCAAAAAGAAACATATGATGAAGAAAAAAACTATGATGCACGGTAAATAATATAACCGGCAACCCGACAAAAAAGTTGCAGATCATACTTGGAAAACAATGCAGCGCAGCGAAGTCCGCTCAACTTCAAAAGTTGAACGGACTTCGTTTTTTTTTACACGCCGATGATTTTCGGATGGAATAATCGGACGAGTTTCAGGTATTACAATATTGGGACAGGCAAAAGCCTGCAAAAAAAAATTGCCGTCGGCGGCGGTCGCCGATGCTTTTGCCGCAGTTTAATATTTCATTGAATTCTGTTTTACGAAAACGGGAAGGAAGATAAATTTTTATGAATTACAAAATGATTTTTGCTTTGATATTTACCGCCGTCGCCGGCATATTGGTGATCGCCGCCTGCGCGACTAGAAACAGTTCCGTGCAAGCCGTCGGGAATCCGCCGGTCGAAATGCCAATCGAGAAAATAAAATCCGCCGAGACGGAAAGTTCTTTCGCGTCGGTCGTCGCCGATGAAACGGCTGCGCCGACGACGGAAGACGTTTTGATTTCCGCCAAAAAAGCCGCCGCTGCACCTGCTTTCGCGGAAGGCAAATGGATTAATTCCGAGCCGCTTTCACTCGATAAATTGCGCGGGCAGGTCGTGTTGGTAGATTTCTGGACTTACGGCTGTTACAACTGCATCAATACTTTGCCGGCGTTGAAAAGCTACAACTCGAAATACGGCGGCAAGGGATTTACCGTCGTCGGCGTTGAAACGCCCGAAACCGAGGGCGAGAAGAAGTTCGACAATTTAACGAGCGCGGTCAAAAAACGCGAAATCACTTACCCGGTCGTCACCGATTATGAAAGTAAAACGTGGGAGGCTTACAACGTCAATGCGTGGCCGACGATTATCATTCTCGACAAACAGGGACGCATCCGCTATACGCACGTCGGCGAAGGTGAATACGAAGCGCAGGAAAAAATTATCCAGACTTTGCTGGCTGAAAAAGACGAAAAAACTACTGACACTGCAAGTGCTTCGGACGATTTATTTGACGGCAAAGAAATTATCAAAACCGATGCCGAATGGAAAAAAGAATTGACTCCGGCGCAGTTTTACGTTTTGCGTGAAGAGGGAACCGAACGTCCTTATACCGGCGAGTATGCAGATAATCACGAAAAAGGCGATTACTATTGCGCGGCGTGTCACTTGAAACTTTTCAGTTCCAAAGCAAAATTTGAATCCGGCACCGGATGGCCTAGTTTTTATCAGACTATTTCCAGCAAAAATGTGATTGAAAAGACCGACAATAGTCTCGGCGAAAAGCGCACCGAAGTTATTTGTCCCCGCTGTCATTCGCATCTCGGTCACGTTTTTGATGACGGACCGAAGCCGACGGGCTTGCGTTACTGTATGAACTCGGTCGCGCTGAAATTTGAAAAGGGTAATTAAAAAACATTTATTGCCGCATAATTTAAGAGGTTTTATGAATTGTCAGCAATTTGAAGAAACATTTGATTCTTACGTTAGCGATGAATCGCTGATTGAAGAAAATCAAAAAGTTTCGAGTCATTTGGAAAGTTGTCCGTCGTGTCGCGCTCGACTCGCGGCGCGGCGCGAACTGCAAACGAGACTGCGCTTGGCGGTCAAAAACGATTCGCAGATGCAAATTGATCCGATGTTTGCGCGTCGTTTGAAAGCGAGTTTGCGCCAAAACGCGCTGCGTCCGACGTTTTGGGAAAAATTGAAAGCCGGATTCGCTTTCAATTCCCCGGTTTGGGCGGTGACGGCGGCAGCGTGTCTTTTAATCGGCATCGTTTTCGGCACGGTTTGGTTGCGGCGCAGTCCTGCAACCGCAGATATTGCAGTCAAGCAAAATCAGCCAACCGAACCAGTCGCCAACAATCAGCCGAATGAATCAGCGCAAATCGTGCAAGCCGCCTGGAAAGAAATGAGCCGCGAAGCCGTCGGCGATCACGAAAACTGCGCCTTGCATTTTCGTCTTTTGGAAAAACCGATTTCGCTCGATGAAGCCGCCAAAAAATACGGGAAGTTTAATAAGAATTTAGACAAAACCGTCGCGGCGGCAGTGCAGAATATCGCTTTGACGGAAAAGGGAACGAACAAAGCGGGCGACCAAATCGAATTTCTCGACGCTCATTCGTGCATTTACAACGGGCGGCGTTTCGCACACATTATTTTGCGAAAAGGCAGCCGAAGAATTTCCGTTCTCGTCGCCGACACGGATTTGCCGACGGACGCGAACGGCGATCAAATTACCGTTCAATCGGAAGGCGCGATGCAGACGGCAGGCTTTCGCGCCGCGCAACACGCTGTTTTCGTCGTTTCGGATTTGAGCGAAAGCGAAAATATGAGCGTCGCGCAGGCGATTTCGTTCGCCGTTCGTCGTCATATCAATGAAAACGAAGCGTAACTTTATACATAATATAGATCGCGCTTTTGCGTGATTATATGCCGGGAAATTGACCGGCGGCGCGAAAGGATAATACGATCTTCGTTTTTTGCCGAACGAGCGCGGTCTTTCCAAATGAAATTAGAGAATGTTTGGCGGCGGCGACAAGGACAGTAAAAAAGAATGGTCGGCGTTTGAAGCACAGTTTTTGCCGTAAATACCGGACGTTTTTCGCGTGGCTGTTTAAACGGCGCGTGACCGCGAAGTATCTGAAGATTTGACGCAGTATGCGGGAATAAATGCCGACTTTCAGGGTATTTATCAAGTGTCGAACAGACAAGGAGTTATATGATGAATCGAAAAATTCTTTTTGGGTTGAGTTTAATAATTGCCATCGCCGCTGTCATTGTTGTCGTTGGACGAAATCATTCGTCAGCGTCAGGCATCGCCGATAAAACAACGATTTCGAGCGAAAGCACAGACGTTACAAAATCAGAGCCGGCAACATTGCCGACACCGCCGAAAGACACGAAAAACTTGAAAACCGCTGTTTTTGCGGGCGGCTGCTTTTGGGGTTTGGAAGCCGTTTTTGAACACATCAAAGGCGTGTCGGATGTTACCAGCGGTTATTCGGGCGGCTCGGCGAAAACGGCTGATTATGAAACGGTCAGCGGCGGCGAAACCGGACACGCTGAAGCGGTCAAAATCACCTACGATCCGGCGCAGGTTTCTTATGAGCAGTTGCTCAAAGTTTTCTTTGCGGTCGCGCACGATCCGACCGAACTGAATCGCCAGGGACCGGACACCGGAACGCAGTATCGCTCGGCGATTTTTTACGCCAACGACGAACAAAAACAAGCCGCCGAAAAATATATCGCCGATTTAACGACGGCGAAAACGTATTCCGCGCCGGTTGTCACACAAGTTAATTCGCTCGGCGTTTTCTATCCGGCTGAAAAATACCATCAAAATTATCTGGTCAATCATCCGACGCAAGCCTACATCGTCATCAACGATAAGCCGAAAGTGGAAGCTCTGCAAAAGCAGTTTCCCGAATTATATGTTTCAAAATAATATGCCGGGTAAAATGTTGACTTTATGGATATGACATAGATCAAGACACGAGATTGGTTCAATAAATTGTTAAAGTTGTTCTTTGATTTAGAACAAATTCACAATTGATAGATGGCAAAAGCCGGAAATCCGCGCGTAAGCAACGATGCTAAACGTGCGGGTTTCCGGCTTTATATTGATGTCCGTCTGCTCTCGGTTTTCCTTTATCGAATTGCCTGAAACTGTGCGGGAAATCGGTAAATTAGCGGGGCAAAAGGCAAGAAAAATTTAGTCGGCTTTCGCTTCCAATGCAGTTCGGACACACGAAAAGTCCACTAATTTAATTTCCACACACCGTCTTCTTTGACGAAATTATATTTATCAACGTCGCCGGTCGAGGCATTTTTCAATGTCAATGTCGCTTTATCGTCATTAATCTTTTCATCTCCGGTTTCCGGCGATGCGGGACAACTGATCACGTCCAGATATTTTTTCAGTAATTCGTCGGTCGGGATATTCGACTGTTTCGCCGTTTCGTCCATACCCGTCAGTTTGCTCTTCGAGAGAGTTTTTTTGTAGGCGGCGACATCTTTATTTTTGATTGCCGCGCAAGCCGCTTGCAGCGAACTTTTCGGTGTGCTTGACGACACATCGCACGCGCCTGCCGCAAACGATAAAATCAGTCCGGTCAAAATTAAACCGACATATTTATATAATTTCATAATCAATTCCCGTAGATAATATTCAATAGATCGGAAAATCGAGAAATTCAGTTTCCAATTTCTTGAATCAAAATTTATGACTTTTGTAACCACCCTTGCTGCAAAGCGTAGCGCACGATGTCAACGCGGCTGTGCAAATCGAGTTTCTCCATCAAGCGTGTTTTGTAGGTTTCGATGGTCTTCACGCTGATGTCGAGCTGCACGGCAATCTCTTTGTTGCTGTAACCGAGCGCGATGCGCCGGAGAACTTCCTCCTCGCGTTCGCTCAAATCCACGGCGGAATTAATGCCGGTATTCGACCGTCGCCCGATGTAACCGCCGACGACTCCGCCCGCCAGTGACGGCTCTATATAGATGCCGCCGCCGGCGACGATGCGAACCGCGTAAATCAATTCTTTCGCAGCGACCCGTTTGAGAACATAACCCGAAACTCCGGCTTGCAGCAACTGCCGTAAGTAATTTTGATCTTCAAATGCGGTCAGCGCGATAACTTTAATGTGCGGATATTCCTGCTTCAAACGCTTGGTGAGTTGTGTACCGTTCATATCGGGCATCGAAATATCGGTCACGACGATGTCGGGTTGCAGATTCTTGATTTGCTGCCACGCCGCGCGTCCGCTGCCCGCTTCGCCGATTACTTCCATATCCGCTTGTTCCTGAATTAGTATTTTCAGACCTTCGCGGATCATTTCGTGATCATCGGCGAGAAAAACTTTTAAGACCTTATTCATAAGTATTTCCTCCTGACACGGCGGCAAGCGGCAGCGGGATGCGAACAAAAACGGCTGTCCCGGCACCGGGCGTTGATTCGATGTCCAGCGTTCCCTTGACCATCGCGGCGCGTTCCTGCATCCCGACCACGCCCAGCCGACCTTCCGTCGTCGCCTTGCACGAAAGGCGTTCCGTCTCGAAACCTTTCCCGTCGTCTTCCACCATCACCTGCACTATGTTCTGCTGACATTCGACGGCGACGCTGACATGTTTTGCCTGTGCGTGTTTGAGAATATTCGTCAGAGCTTCTTGAGTAATACGATAAACGGTAGTTTCGATGTCCGGTGAGAGCAGGTGTTTATCGAGATTGCAGCTATGAAAATCCACTACTATGCCGGTGCGTTCCGACCATTGCGTGAGGTAATTTCCGAGTGCGGCTCGAAGCCCCAAATTATCGAGGACGGCGGGACGCAGCTCCCATGCGAGATGATGGACTTCGCGCATCAATTCATCCGTAACCTGAACTAATCTTTGGAGGCGCGTGTGCGAGGGCGGATGAGTTCGACAGGTATCGGACAGCGAATCGAGTCCCAACATCAGCGCGGTCAGATATTGTCCCATCTTGTCATGAAGTTCGCGTGCAAGGCGACCGCGTTCTTCTTCCTGTGCGCCGACTAAACGATGAAGCAGCTGCACACGCGAATCTTCCGCCGCTCGACGCATCACGATTTCGGCTTGCAGAATTCGGTTCGCCGCCGCCAGTTCCGCCGTGCGCCTCGAGACTCTCGCTTCCAGTTCGGAGTTCACTTGCTGCAATGCTTGTTCGGCGCGTCGGCGGGCGGCGAATTGACCGATCTGACTGCCGATAGTTGACATCATAGCGATGATGTCTTGGTCAGGCTGGCGAATATCAGGGCTGTAGAATTCCATCACACCGAGAATTTCCCGACCGAGCCGGATCGGGAAACCGAATGCACAATGCAGACCTTCCCGGTTGGCGATGGCGGCGCGTGGCAGAGCATATTGACCGGCGGTCGCGGCGATGTCGGCGATCCATTCGGGCGAGCCGCCGGTCCAGACCAGACCCGGCAAACCGACATCGCGTTGAAACCGTAAATGGCGCGTGACAGCAGTAAATTCGCTGGCGACAAACGCCGGATCATGCCAGATTTCGACGCAGTAAATATCATCAGCCGCCTTGTCAACAATCCACACCGCACCTAATTTCCAATCGAGGTTTTCGCAGACGGCTTGAAGAATTCGCGGCGTTGCTTCCGTCAGGGTCGCGGCTTCAGCCAACACGCGCGTCACCGCATACTCCGTCGCTAATCGCTCTTGCAGCAATTTGCGGGAGGTGATGTCGGTGGCGACACCGGCAATTCGATAAACTTCACCGTCATTATTTTTAATCGGGAAGGCGCGATCCCTGATCCACCGGATCGAGCCGCCGGGTTGCACGATGCGATATTCTTCGTCGTAGTCGCCGCGTGCCTGCTTGCGTGTTACCGCCTCGCGGATACGCGCCGCGTCGTTCGGATGCACGGAGTCGAGCCACGAATTGGGCACAGTGTATAAACTTTCAACCGGACATCCCCAAACCTTTTCGTAGCCGGGGCTGATGTAGATCAATTCATGCGTCTCGGTTTTGCTCAACCAAAATACTTCATTGATGTTTTCCGCCAATTGCTGGAATCGCGCATCACTTTCGCGCAACGCATCGGCACTGCGACGGCGTTCCGCCACATCACGAATGACACCCGTGAAGTAATATTTGCCGTCTTCGAGATACTCGCCGAAGGAAATTTCCACCGGGAACTCATTACCGTTTTTGCGTTGTCCGGTGATCTCGATCAAATGCCATTTAAGTTTCTTTTCGCGCGTTTCGATAAAGCGGCGTATTCCCGCTTCGTGTAAAGGTCGCAGGCGTTCCGGCATCAGCATAGTCAGGCTCGCGCCGTTCAGTTCGGCGGCGGTATAGCCGAAGATTTCTTCCGTCGCGCGATTGGCGAAGAGAATCGTGCTGTTCGCATCAATCGTGACAATGGCATCCGAAGCCATCTCAACTACGATCCGATGATGAGATTGTGACTCATGCAATTCATCTCTAATCTTCTTTTTGTTGGAGACGCTCTTGCCCGCCGGCATCTCCCGCTTAGGCGTTTCGTGTTTTCCGAGCGCACGCGTTAAGGTTGCGACCTGCTTTCGCAATTCCAAATTGCCGGTGATTTGACGACTCAAAGCCCATAAAGAATCTCTTTGTCCGGGCGACAAATCGCGTGGAATCCGGTCGGCAACGCTGAGTGTGCCGATCACGATTCCTTCGGCTGTGAGCAAGGGAACACCGGCATAAAATCGAATGTGCGGTTCGGAGATGACAAACGGATGCTGACTGAATCGTTCATCCGTCGAAGCATCATTGATGCTGAAATAATCAGCCCGGTCAACAATCTGTGAAAAGAAAGCGTTACATCCCGGAGTTTCGGCAAGACACGCGCCGATGCTCGATTTGAACCAAAAGCGTTCATCATCGAGAAAGGCGATAAATGCCATCGGCGTTTGGCAGATGTGCGCCGTGAACACGGCAAGGTCGTCAAAGGCTTGCTCCTTCGGGGTATCAAGCACTTCATAACTGCGAATTAGTTCGACTCCGGGAGAGGGATTACTTAATCTGGATATTTGCATTGCGCCTACCTTGGGGGTTGGTCTTCGCCCGCACCTGCCGCTAACTCATTGGTAGTTTCGATAATGAGTTAGGCATATTTCATTTGCTCATTACACTAACGAATAAATCATCTCCGCATTATATAGTCTTTCTACGATTGCAACAACTTCTTGAATTAAGGCAAACGCATCAAGAGTTTTTAAATAAGCAGATAACAAAAAATTATCAGGTCTTTCGATTCCGATTTAACTCTGTGTTTTCAACTTATCAGTAGTTTACCGGAACTCCGGTTAACTTTCTGTTAATTGCTGATAAGTAAACATAGGAAATATATTAGAATTTTGTAATTTTCTGGCTGTTCTGTGACAAACAGACGGCAGAGCCGGAAAATTTTTGCCTAAAGCGGCAAAATCACTAATTTTTAAAAACCTGAAGCTATACGCTTTCAGGATGAATACAGCAACGCCGAAACAATCTATCGGGGAAATATCCTCGATTAAAAATTCGCTCGGTTTTTTACATCGGTTTTTAACTCCCTGATATTAAGTAGTTGGACGGAATAATTTTCAAAATGTTTAGAGTCCCGTCTCGATGCGGCTTTTCCGACTCGAAACACGCGCTGCACATCTTAAAATTAATTTTGTCCGGTTACTCTTATTGAAGTTAAATTTTCTGGATGGTTGCCTTGTCTTTCGAATGATGAATTCGCAATCTGCAACAAAATATGGAGAGTTATCATTGATTGAAATTGTCGGGGAAGTTATGGAATCTCGGCAAACTTTTTTCTTCCGGCGATAAAACCGCAAAAGAATCGGATTCGAAAGTGAGACGATCTAATTTAGCCGGAACGTCCAAACCGAAAGTTTCTTTTCCGGCTTCAAGGCATTAATGCCGGACGACTATCTCCGACTGCTTCGCAATCTGCTTTCACGAACCCGACTTTCAGTCTTGTCGGCACATCCGATTCCGTAAGTCTGTGCATAGACCGCCAGTGCCGTCCGCAAAATTTTTCGCCCGCGATGCAGGCGCGACATCACCGTGCCAATCGGGACATTTAATAATGCGGCGATTTCCTTGTATGAAAATTCTTCGACATCGGACAGCACGATAACTTCCTGAAACTTCAGCGGCAAAATTTCGAGCGTCTGTAAAATACATTCATCGGTCAAGCCTTGCGGCGGGGATTCTCCATACGCGAAAGTGTCGAACAGGCGGTCGTCAAAATTATCGCTGATCTGCATACGCGCGGCGGTGTAGAGACGTTTATGGTTAATGTAATACAAAATTTTGAGCAGCCACGCGCGACAATTTGTTCCCGGCGTGTAATGCCCGAAAGATTTTAAAGCCTGCATATAAGTTTCCTGCGTCAAATCTTCCGCCGTCGCCCGGTTCTGCGCCCACCACGCGGCGTGTCGAAAAACGGTGTCGAGATGCGGCAACGCTTCTCTTTCAAAAGTCGCCCGACGGACGGCTTCGTCGCCGCCGGTCAAGGGCGCAAACGGCGGCGGTGCGATTGTTGTCCGGGTTAATCCGTCGGATGACATAATAATTTTCTTTGTTGCCGATTCGAGTTTGTAACTTCATCTGCGGGCATTGCGAATTTTTTTCGGGTTTGTTGAAACCGCGGACAGATGAGCGGCTTCAACCGCGCGTTTGAGTCCGAATAAAAACCCGAAAACAATTATCGAAATAATCAAAATATATCCCGTCGGCAAATTCGCCGAAGGCAGCCACGCATTGAAATCCACGCCGCTTTGTTTGAGCGATTCGATACAAATGAATGCGCCCGCACAGGCAATCACGAACGAACTCGACACGGGCAAAATGCGCGTCAAACGATTGACCGCCGTATTGTCCCGCTTCAACAAACGCCCCGCATAAACGAACGCCAAGCCGACCGCCGTCAACGTCGTTGCCAAACCGACGCTGAACGCCAAAACGAGCAGCAACCCGTAACCGACGCGATGCAGCGAAATCGCCGACAGCAACACGACCAACGCCGACGGACACGGCAATAAACCGCCCGAAATGCCGAGCGCGAGCAGACTGCGCCACGTTACGCGGGTCGGCGGCAGATGCGAGTGCGCGACACCGCCGCCGTGTGAATGCATCATTGACGGATTGGACGAATGCTGATGATCGAACGAATCGTGTGCGTCATCGGGCGCGTGTTGATGGGCGTGTTCGTGTTCGCCGTGTTGATGGGCTGCGCCGCCGACGACTCCGCGCAGACGACGCACGAAAAGACTCAAACCGATACCGAGAACAATCGCGCCGGACGTAAAACTCAACACGGGAAAAAGTGTTTCGGGCAGAATATATTGCGATGCGAACAGCGTAATCGCACCGAGCGCGAAAACGCCGAGCGTGTGCGTGACGGTGACGGTCAAACCGAGAAACGCGGCGTGTTTCGCCGTTCCGCGCGAACCGACGAGATACGCGCCGACGACCGTTTTGCCGTGTCCCGGCGACATCGCGTGCAAGCCGCCAAGCACCATAGCGAAGAGCAATCCGAACAATGTGACGAGCGGTGTCAATGTCGGCACGGAAATCAATTCGGTCAAACGGTCACGCGTCCGGTCAATCGTCGAAGCACCGAAAGCGAATTCGGAAGGTTTGTCCGAATTCGTTGTTTGACGCGCTTTATCGTTTCCGGCTGAATTTGCGGCGATTGGATTTGAATCTCGCGGACGTAAAGCGACGGCATTGACCGGCATTTCACCTTTCGTAAATGAAAATGCGGCGACGGATTCGTTGAGTGGCGAAGCATTTAAATTTTCGGGATACGCTTTGAGTTCGTCGGTAACACCGTTGCTGTAAGCCGTGCTGTCAAAAACCGTGACGGCGGCGGACGGCGCGACGACGATTTCACGCCAACCGATGCGGTCGCGCTGATTCGTATCTTCAAACCGCAGGCGTGGTATTTTCTTCTGCGTGTCAGCAGTCAGCGGCGCGGTTTCGTAATCGAATTCGAGCCGCAGCGTCTGCAAACCGCCCGAACCGGCGGGCAGACTAAGCTGTTGATTAGTTGTTTTGAGCGGCAAACGCACACCGTCAACGGTTAATAAT
Source organism: Pyrinomonadaceae bacterium (assembly GCA_965247235.1). Lineage (GTDB taxonomy): Bacteria > Acidobacteriota > Blastocatellia > Pyrinomonadales > Pyrinomonadaceae. Next base: position 1,733,270 of record OZ252004.1, on the reverse strand, counting down.
AATCCGTTGGCATAAATGTCGGCGGCGCGTTTCGAGTATGTGTTTAATTCTTCATCCGTCGGTGTGCCGTTGCCGTGTCCGTCGGCAGCCTGCAATTCCTGAAGTGCCGGAATCTCCGCCATATCAACGACATAGCGCACCGCGATCCGTTCGTCGCCGACTTGCAGACGGGCGAAATGATTGATCGTAAAATTGCCGAGCGCGTGACCGAACGCCGCGCCAGCCGCGAGTCCGATGATGCCCAGCACAGCCGCGAACACCGTGAACGGCGCACAATGACGCATTGCAGTTTGACATTTGACGTTCATAAAATTCCTCTCTGAATCGAATCAATTCGCTATTGAAAAATCGCTTAAAGTTTAGTGCCGTTTAATTTATCGAGTATCGGCGGCGGCGGTGGTGACGGGCTGTCCGGCATCATTCGCCGCTTTCAAAATGTTGGCGTAAATGGCGCGGCTCTCGGTCGTCGGACGCAGTGCCAGATCGCGTTCGGCAAGTTCGGCGGCGCGTTGATAATGGTTTTCCGCGAGTTCGAGCGTTGCCAACGAGCGCAGATAACCTTCGTTGCCGCCGTTGACGGTTTGTTCGTAAAACTTGCGGGCTTCCGTGCGGAGCCGTGCGGCTTCATCTTTCGCGCCGCGTTTCTCCAGCAATGTTGCCAGACTCGCCTGCCATTTCGGATCGGCTTTCTTAGTAAGCAGATTGCGATAGATTTTTTCCGCTTCGTCCGAATGTCCCTGCCATTGTTCGAGATCGGCTAAAAATTCGAGCGCGAGCGGGTAATCGGGAACTTTATTCAACGCCCAATTGTATTGGCGACGAGCTTCGTCGAGATTGCCGCGTTTAGCTTCGATTTCTCCGAGAATCGAGCGTGTCCACGCGATGCCGTTGTTTCCGAGCGGTTTCGGATAGCTCGCATCAATTGATTTTTCCATTAACCGCGCAGCCTCGGCGAAATTGCCGCGAACTTCTTCCAAATGCGAAAGCCGCGCCCAACCGCCGGATAATCTCGGATTGGTTTCGACGAGATGTTGATAATGCTTTTCAGCCGTTGCGAGATCGCCTGATTCGAGCGCACCGTCGCCGGCGAGACCGAGCAGATCGGGATTGTCGGGATTACGCTCCAAACCTTTTTCGGCGATGGTTTTCGTTTCTTGAAAATGATGACGGGAAAATAAAATAATGGCGCGTGCCTGTAGCAGACGCAGACTTTCCGGGTCTAATTTATCGGCTTGATCAATTTCTGCCAGTGCGCGGTCATAGTCGGCGGCATTGCCGGTCGCTTCGGCGCGTTGCACCAATCCCGAAGCCAGCATACGGTAGGTTTCCGAATCTTCGGGAAATGCGTCAACGCGGGATTCGAGAAAGATTATGTTTTTATCGAACCGCGTGGATTCCGTATTGAGTGCCGTGTCGTGTGCCGCCAACAGCCGCGTAGTTGCGATGTAACCCGTGCAGCCGAGTAGTGCGATGATAACGCTCGAGATTAAGATTCGTTTCTTATTCATGATTCATCCTCCTTTTCATGATTCATCCTCCTTGTTCCGAAAAAGAATTCGGGAAGGACTCGAAAGTCCTTCCCGATAAGTTGACTGTCCGGGTGTTAGTTCTGTGCCGGGTAGTTGTTCGTGCCTGCTTCGCCGGGAACCGGGTTTACACTAAGGTATGGGAAAGTCGTGGACAAGGCGCGTTGATTGCTTACCTGATTCGCCACGTTTTCCACGTCGAGCGGATTCGATTCGATAAAATCCGTGCCTTGCAGCACTGCGAAGATTCGTGCATCTTCGCACGGCTGAAGAATTTGCGGGTTGACAATCGTAACCTGCAATTGTGTGCATTGCAGCGAATGACGATTGCCCTGCGGTGCTGCTCCGGGAATCAGACCCGCGATGCCGCCCGTTCCCATACCCAAGACTTGCAGATTGTCCGGGAATTTTACATCGTCGAGTTCACGGTTAAGGCGAAGATAGATGTCCGTGACATCATCCGCCGGACGACGACCGTTCTGAATGCCCCACGAAGCGATTGATAAAACCGGATCGCCGTTGCCGGTTGCGCCCGCGCCGGGTTGAATCGCGCCACTCGGTAAAACGTCCAGATTAAGACGCAGGTAGTCGGGCATGATCAACTGGCGAACCAATTGCGGATTCTGATTTCCCGCGATGTTATTCGGGAGTTGCGGCAAGATAGCCGATGTGCCCGTGACTGCTCCCGGAACGGCAAATCCGCCGGCGGTCAGCAACGTGCGACGCGCTTCGATAGTGTTTGCGCCGACGATACCGCCCGTCAAACATCCGAGACCGCCGCCGCAGGTGATGAGCGAATCGGGAATGTATCTCGAGAAAAACTGGTTATCGGTTGCCGGACCCGAAGCATTAAAGAAGTCTTTCATTTCGGCAGTTGACATATTGCCTGTTCCGGCGACACCTGCTTCCGCTCTGGTCATTGCCGGAAAGCCGTATGTCGCCGAACCGTCAATGTTAGCACCGAAAATAAAAACGGTATTGGCAAGTTGTTGACCCATCCGCTCGAACTGCTCATATGTGTCGGATGCCGTGGACGTGAAACCGTTGAAAGATTCGGAGGTCGGACGGCTGACCGTGCCCCACGCGCCGATGATCGAAGGATTCGGCTGGGAAAGCGTATCGCTCTGCGTGTTAGGCACGCGAATGCCCGAACCGCGAAGTTGTTCTTTCGGCAGTGAAACCGCCATGATCGTCGTGTTGGAACCGCCGAAACCGTCAACGCCGCTGGTCAGATCGGCGTGCAGCGGGCGACCGCGAAGCGGACCGAACGCGGTACTCACGAAACCGCGAAACACGTCTTGCGTGTGATTCGCGCCATTCTGCGCGGCTGAACTATTCGGATTCAAACCGATGCGGAACACGGCTTGTGCCACGTCTGTTTGGAACGAATCGTCGGCGACACCGGCGTAGCATTTCGAGCCGGTCGCGTTGTTGGTGATGACATAATCACTTATCGTTTTGCCGCTGTTCGCACTACCGATATTGACGTTACCCGCAGCACCTGAGCAAAGCGTTCTGCCGTTAGTGAGACGTTTGTTGCCGTGCGGTCCCGTGACGGACGGTGTGCCGATGATGACATCATATGACTGAGCGCCTCTGCCGCCATGAAAATCGTATTGAACGACGACATCTTCGACACCGTCGCCATTGTTGTCAACTTTGAATTGATAAAGTAAATCTTCGCCGAAGCGGACGCTCGGTCCTTCGGACGGGCTGGTGAACGGATTAACGGGCAGAATCAGCACGACATTGCCCGTGTTAGCCGGGTCAACGAAGGCGAATACGTCGGTTAAATCGCCTTCTGGAATCGCATCCGTAGATTGCGAATCGCGGTGATCGGCGGCTTTCGTCGCGGTTGGAAAACTGCCAAAACTGGTGGCGAGCAATCCTAAGCTTAGTGCGAAAGATGTTGTGCGCGCGGAAAATTTATTGAATTTCATTGTATACTCCCTTATTCTGTTTGCGCCGCCGTCGTAAATGCGCTAAGATGTGTTGTATTCGTCAGAAAACATCTTCGTTGCAACGATGCGGCTGGTGTTTAATTATAGAAACCCTGTTCACAATTGAAGTGTCGAGCGGGGTTTCCTCGTTTTATCGGCTCGATCATACTCGTGATGACTTCGCGTGGTTCGCCCGGTTGCCGTTTGCAGCGAGAAAACTATTTCAAAATCGTTAGCCGATTCCGGTGAAGGACACGAACCAAATGTTCGTTTGAAGTTTATGAACTCGTTTCAATAGACTTCATTGTGGTCTTCACCATCCATACAGTCGCTCATTCGACCTGCTTTTGTGACTAACGATATTTATATTTATCCCATATCCTGAAAATCGTGTATGTCGGTAAGAACACCCGTCGCGTGTCAGGAGAAAGCCTACAGCCGGTCGGGAAAACAAGCGGTCGGGCAACACGGGTATATCAAGATGAATGCCTTCCGATTAGTCAGTCAAAGAGGAAATATATTAAGCATTGTTTCGTTTTAACGGTTTCAATAAAATGTTTTTTTGGATATAAAATAAGAATGGACGGATTTTTTATCGTCTGAATTCTTTAAATCAAGTAATCGTTCACAATTACCTGCAATTAAAATTCTGAATAGATAAAAGATTCAAGCTGAGAGATGAGAGATCAAATCTCTCATCTCTCAGCTATTCCGAATTAAATTGTCAAAAATAATTTTGCTCACTTACTTACCTACACTCAATTTATGACCGAAAACACGGCGATGCCGATTGCCGGAAATTCCGGCATCAATACTTGCCGTGTTTTTGACGAATGGAGAAAATCTGCGATTGACTGATGTTTTGCGCGACAACTAAGCAGTTTTTGGTGATCGTGTTGATCGGATATTTCGACCGGCGGGCGCGAAGGTCGGATTTCGAGCGTTAGGAAATAAGACCCGGATTATAAAAACCGAAACGAATTGGGTGAGAATCAAAAATTTAATCATTAACCCGCTTTTTTCCAACTTCAAAATCAATGAAAAAGGATTTACGGGAAAAACCCGTAAATCCTTATCTTTCGGTTATAAATGGTCGGGGCGAGATGATTTGAACATCCGACCTCACGGTCCCGAACCGTGCGCTCTACCAGGCTGAGCCACGCCCCGCTAAGTCAAGTTTTAAATTCTAAGTTACCGGCAGGTTTAAGTCAACGCGGGATGCGGGATTTAAGATTTGAGATTTGAGATTGGAACGCAAAACCTTCCTCGTTTGCTGTTTGTGCGGCGCGACAGCAGCGAACGGACGCGAAGATTGGCGAAATTAGTTCTCAAAGATTAATGTCATCGTTGGCTTGGGCAAAATCTCGACGCGCAATTGCCGCGTGAACAAATTTCTGCCGAGTTCGATAAACGCTTGTCGTCGCCGTTCTTGCTTCGCTTAAACGGTGCAGGCAGGCTGCTTGCACTCCAATCGCTGCGCTTTAGTGGTGACGCGTCAGTCTTTGCGGTTTGTCTTGAATCTTGAATCCTAAACCTTCCTGCCGAATTTATGTTTGAGAAATTCGATCAGCGGCGGCAGAATCGAGATGAAAACGACGACGATGACTACTTTTTCGATGTGGTCTTCGAGTTTGATGCCGAAGGCATTTTCGATGATGCCGCCGAGAAAATATCCGGCGAGAACCATCGTCAAAATCCACAAAAGTCCGCCGATCACGCTATATGTCAGAAATTTCAGATACGGCATCGCGGTCGCACCGACGACAAGCGGCGCAAACGTGCGGACGATTGGCACGAAACGCGCTAAGATAACGGTTTTGACTCCGTATTTCTCAAAGAAATCGTGTGCTTTGGCAACGCGTGAAGGCTTGAAAATGAGCGAATTTTCTCTGCCGAAAAGTGTTTTGCCCATCGCGCGTCCCGTCCAGTATCCGGTCGAATCGCCGATCACCGAACCCAAGAAAAATGCGAGCAGGACAAACGTGATTTTCAGTTTGCCAGCCGCCGCGAACAGCCCGGAAACAACCAGCAGCGAATCTCCCGGCAGAAAAAAACCGACCGCCAAACCCGTCTCCGCAAAGACAATAAAAAACAGCGCGAGATAAACATAATCGCCGAAAGCATTGAGCAGATAATCAATTAAAAACTTCGGGTTCAGGTAATGTAAAAATTCCATAAGTCCATAATAGAAAGCGAAATATAAAAAATAAAAGAAACCGTCATTAATTTCGATAATCTATTCTTTAATTTTCCATTTTCCATTTTCCATTTTCCATTATTTTACTTCCAACCGTGTTCGCCGATCAGCGGGACGAACGAGCATGCGCCGAAATCTTCGGTTTGAAAATCTTTTGCCGTGCGCGTGATGCGATATAAATTTTGCGATTTTTGGTCTTTCTGCCCGATGGGAATGACCAGATGACCGCCGATTTTTAGCTGTTTAATCAGTGGTTCGGGGACATTCGGGCTTCCGGCGGCGACTAAAATGCCGTCATACGGAGCGTAATTTTCGAGTCCGTTAGTGCCGTCAGAACAGCGTAAATCTACGTTGCCGAAACCGAATTTAATTAATCTTTCGTGCGCTTCGCGGACGAGCATCGGGATGCGTTCGATGGCGTAAACTTTTCGCACGAGGCTCGCCAGAATCGCCGTTTGATAACCCGAACCCGCGCCGATTTCGAGAATTTTCGAGTTGGAATCAGGTTCTAAAAGTTCGGTCATCCGCGCGACGATAAACGGCTGTGAAATCGTCTGGTTTGAAGAAATCGGCAGCGCATTGTCCCTGTAAGCCTGAATTTTCAAGGCTTCGGAGACAAAAAGATGACGCGGCAGTTTTTCCATCACCTGCAATACGCGCTCGTCACGAATCTTGTAATGATCGCGCAGCCGCGCCGTCATCTTTTTTCGCTGTATCTCGAATTCGTCCATCTCTTTTGGAGTTTACAGGAAGTTGCAGATAGTAGGAAGAATGTTCGGAAAAGCCTGAACGACTATCAATTGTGGAATAAAAACTACTTTTTCAATCTCTTCAAAACTTCCTGCAAACTATCTGCAACTATCTGCAACTTCCTGTAAACTTTTCACTTTTCCCAGCTTTTCAAACCTTCAATCGCGCTGTAATCGGTCAGATCGGTTCGCATCGGCGTGATCGAAACGAAGCCTTCTTCGATGGCTTCAAAATCGGTGTCGTCGCCCGGATGAAAGCCTTCGCGGACTTCGCCGATCCAGTAATACGGTTTGCCGCGCGGATCAATTTTTTCCGAAATTGCCGGACGCGCGTTTTTAAAACCTTGTCGGGTGATGCGAACGCCTTTCGGGATGCCTTTCGGGACATTGATATTTAAAAGCGTTTTTTCGGGCAAACCGTCGCTCAATGCTTTGCGCGTAATTTCAACGGCGACTTTTGCCGCTTCGGTAAAGTCGTGGCTGCGGTTGACGACCAGACTAAACGCCAAACCCGGAACGCCGAGAATCGTCGCTTCCATCGCGCCCGCAACCGTTCCCGAATAGGTCGCGTCGTCGCCTAAATTTGCGCCGTGATTGATGCCCGAAACGCAGATCTGCGGACGTTCTTCATCGGAGAAAATTTGATTGAGCGCGAGCGTCACGCAATCGGTCGGTGTGCCGTCAACCGTCCAGTGCCGCGCATCAATCTGCCGAATCCGCAAAGGTCTGGCGAGCGTTAGGCTATGCGACGCGCCCGACATTTCCGAAGCGGGCGCAACGACATAACATTCGCCGATTTCCGAGAGGGCGTTTTCAAGCGCGATAATGCCTTCGGCGTGATAACCGTCATCGTTGGTGATTAAAATACGCGGTTTTTGCATATATATAATTGAAGATTCAAGATTTCAGATTCAAGATTACGACTGGAGCGCAAGCAGCTTGCTTGCCATTCGTGCGGCGCGACGGCAACGCACGAACGCGGCGATTAGCGAACGAAGGTTAATCATTACCTTCTATAAAATCTCGACGCGCAATTGTTGCGTAAATAAGTTTCTGCCGACTTTGATATGAGCTTATCGTTGCCGTGCTTGCTGCGCTCGAACGGTGCAGGCAGGCTGCTTACGCTCCGGTCGTTAGCATTCTATTCCTGAATCTTGAATCTTGAATCTTGAATCTTGAATCTGAAATCTTGAATCCTAATTAAAAAAGATGCGTGATAACGAATGTTTTGCTAACAAACGCTTCACGCATCGTGATCTGACAATTTTTAACCTTAGCGGTTGTTATTGCCCTGATTGTTTTGTCCCATCGGCGGTCTCTGCTGATTCGGCGACGACATATTATTATTGTTGTTCGGACGCATCTGGCGGAAACGACGGCGGTTGCGTTTGCGGGCGTTTGCCGATTTCAATTTCGCCTTTTGACCCGGCGGAATGTAATGCGCGTGTTTCTTCAAATCTTTGATGATTTCTTCGCTGATTACTTTACGCTTGAAACGTCGCAGCGCACTTTCAATATTTTCGTTAGAATTTAATGAAATAAAAGCCATTTTTCTTGTTCACCTCCTCTGCGCGGATACGAGTCTCCGAAGCAAACAATAATTAAACACTTTTTCAGGGCGAAAGGCAACTGGAAGAGAAGGATGAAGGATGAAGGATGAATTGGAAGACAATTAATGCGAAGCAAAAAACTCTCCACGCTTTAATTCTCAAAACGAATAAGGATTTATTGTTTCATCCTTCATCCTTCATCCTTCATCCTTCATCCTTCATCCTTTCCGGCGAGCGGCAAACTCAGCAGATGTCCGTCAAAGACGAAATAGATTTTCTTTTCCGTTTCGTCAGTCCACATATTCATACTGTTGAAATTGATTTTCGGGATTTTCAACAGCGGTTTGAACGTCAGCGTTTTGGCGTTGTAAGTGCCGACGACGGTGAAATTTTTTGCCGTGTCGGGAATTGCCGTCCAAAATTCGTCGGCATTTGCGGTCGGTTGAAGCGGTCGAAAAGTCTGCTGGGCGAGCGGTCTAAATTCGCCTTTAGCGGGCGCGAGAACGCCTGTTTCGACATCGAGCAGAAAAAATCCGCCCGTTCGGTCGCTTATATCGGCGGACGGTTCTTCCGTTACTTCGCCGCCGTAATAGCCGTTAAAAACGAGCATTTTGCCGAGCGACGGCACATAAACGACGGGCGTAAAAGCGGCGGACTGCGCCGGGGTTTTGATAACTGTTTCCTTGTTCGTCAGTAAATTAATCCGCGATAAAACTTCGCCGTTTTCGCCGTATTTTGAGCCGACGAGCCAGCGTCCGTCGGGCGTGGCGACGGTTTGCGAATAATAACCGTCCTGAATTTTGACGGCGCGACCGCGAATGATTTTGAATATTCCTTCTTCGCTGCCGCGAATTTCAAAGTTCGTCGTGCGGCGTTTCCATTGATCGAACGCGCCGGGAATCTGACCGTCGTATTTTTTAATGTAATCGAAACCCGACGGCTGTGCGACCGCTCCGGCGAGAGCGTGATTTTCGATCTTTTGCCACGAATATTCCTCAAATGCCCGCATCTCGCGCCGTTTCTGACGCATCGGCGCGGCTTTTTCGTAATCGAAATTTTCAACCTGTTCTTCGGCGCGTTCCTGAATTTTAATTTCCTTATCAATCTGTGTGCGCCGCGCCTGATCTTCAACCAGGACGCGCAAATCCGCGCCGTTTTTCCAGACGCTCTGCGCTTTCACATTTTCGTCGGCAAACATAATTTCGAGACCGGCGACATCTTTTTCCAGCTTGTAATGCAGAGGCGCAGGCGGCTGACGCATTTCTTCAAAAATTTTATCGAGTCCGGCGAAAAAATCGGGAGTTTCGCTCGAACTGACAAACACGCGCCGTCCGCCGTTGCGTCCGAGCATCAGCAATTCTTTGCCCGCGCAGTCTTCGCAAGCCGAGAGAAAAGGCGGCAGTTCTTCGACTCTTTGCGAGGTCAAATAGCTTTTCAGATTTTCAAATTCGTTCACATCGAGCGTCCGTTCGTGATAGCGCGAATCGCCGTCTTCCCGGCTATACACGGCTTTGTCGTTGTAAATCCTGATGTAATTGGCATCGTAAGCGTAAATACCGATCAGATTTTGGTCTGCCTTGACTTCCTTTTTCAGACGCTTTTCGATCTTATAAATTTCCGGCGAAGAATATCCGAAATAATTTGCCGCCGTTGTGTCGGATTCGGCAACGCTGCCGAAAAGTTCAGCTAAAAATTGGCTTTCAGCGGGATTTTCGTCCGCGAAATAATAAGTTGCGCCGAGAATTTTCGCTTCGTTCGGATGTCGCGCCAGGACGAATGCGCGGGCTTGCGGCGAATCTTCGCTTTCGAGATATTTTTCCGCCGCGACTGCTAATAATTGATCCGAACTTTTGAGGTTTTCCGCGACCTTTTCGACCGGAAGTTTGGCGCGAATCAGACGCGCACAGGCAAACATCGCGGTTTTCGTCTCGGCACTGCCGCTATTTAAAAGCGCGTCGTATTCGCCGTCGTTTTCGATCAGACACGCCGAAATGCCGAGCGCGGTCGGCGATCCGGCGCGAATATCGTAAACGTCGTTCGACTGATTTTCACGCAAGGTTTTTCGCAGACTTAAAAGTTTAACGATTGATTCGCTGTCGCTTTTGCCGTTTTTCAAATCGCGCAGCATGACAGCATTAACCGCCGCGCCGTGCCAGTTTCGCATCAACGCCCGCAGATTTTCGGCAACCGGCGGTTCTTTGCGCTCCAAAACACTAATTCGCTCAACCGTCGCGCCGACCAACTGTTCATTCGGTTCTAAATCAGACACGACTGCCTGACCGAGCAGAGCTTTTAAACCGTCGGCGGTCAGCGGCTGGTCAAAATCACTTTGTGGTATTCCGTCAACGTCATTATAGGCGCGTTTCAATTCAACTTGTCCGGTTTCAATGGCAGCTTGAATGTTAGCCGGATTAGAATTGTCATCATCGTCGTCTCGAGAATTTTTCGTTGGTATAGGAGCATTACTCACCGCATTCGCTGCATTGCCGATTGATTTGGCAACACCCGAACTCTCAGGATTGTTTTCTTCATTCGGACTGCGGCGGGCAATCGCTTCGAGCGCGTCAACCTGTTCGGCGGTCGAAAATCCGCCGCAGGCGAGCAATGCGCTGACGGCAATAGTGCGGTCATAACCTTGAAGCTGCGGTAAAAGCTGACGAATCGGCGCAATCGCCTGTGGAGATTTTTGTTTGCCGAGTGCGTTGATAACCGCGCCGGGAACGACATTATCTTCTCTGACGGGCGCATCAGCCACATTCGCCGCGATTCTGTCGGGAGAAGGCGCGGAAGACCGATTGTTGACCGGCTTTTCATTCAAAACGGCAAGCAGACCGGGAACGCTTTCGGGCATTTCGACGCTTCCCAAAACATCAATCAAACGCCGCCGGCTGCCGTCAATATCTTTGCCCCATTGCGGATTTTCGAGCCACGGCAACAAAGCCTTGACGACATCTTTATTGTCCGCGTCAATCATCTGCGTCAGATTGCGAATCGCCGCACCTCGCACGGATGGACTGCCGCTGCCGACCAGTTCGAGCATTTTATCTTTGTATTTGCCGGGTTTCGAGTTGCGGATGATCGTCGTCAATCCCGTGTAAGTTTGACCGTTGACGCGCAGATCATAGAGCGTTTCATCTTCGAGCAGCGAATAATACCATTCGTCGCGTCCATCCCATTCGCCTTGTTTGACGAGCGCGTCCATCGCCAAATCGCGTATTCCGCCGCCGTTCGATTTATTTTCGACCGTCTTTTTCAACTCGTCGCGGTAACGGTCGGCATCGCCCGAATCTTTGTTTTCGACGGCGTGTTTGTAATAAACCCAACGCGCCAGCGTTTGCGAAACCGGCTGTGAAGAATTGCCGTAAAGCCGCTCGACAATCGGTCGCGCCCGCTCCCAATCAACGTGCGCGAGCGTCAAAAGTTCGTCCTGATTAGTCAGGTATTCATTCTCGTCATGCACCTGCGCCGCGCCTTTGTAGAGATCGTCGGTGAAATATTTTGAATGATTAGTGAGCCACGCTTTCGCCGCGTCGCCCGGATTATATTCTTCGCCGTCGCCTTCGACGGGTGTGACATCGGGATTGGTGAGACTGTGGTCGTAATAACTTTTAATCTTTTCAACGACGGCGGACGTTTCCGGCAAAACATTGAGCAAACCGTTCAAAATTTCCGGCTTTTTGTCGGCTTCCGCCAAAACTCTCGCGGCGGCGCGGTCGGACATCACGCGTGAATAATCCATATCGGAATACAGCGAATTCTGCGTCGTCCAATACGCCAGCAACTGTTCAATCGGCGCATCATCGGACGGCGGTTCGGTCGCACGATTGGCTGTTTCGTCATACTTAACGGCTGAATCACTCACCTTACCGAATTGATTCGGCGGCGGCGGCGCAGGCAAAGTCAAAAGCGCGATAATCGGATTCGATTCCGCCCGCGTGTAAGGCAAAAAGAAGAATAATGCGGCGGTGAGCAAACCGCCGCAAAGCGCGACGGCGGTGATAAAACGCTTCATTTGATTAAAAACCCTTGTCAAAATTACAGTCTGAAATATAAATATAAATGTTTGGTTAAGAAATGCAACAATTTTTTTCGATTGCACCGTTCGCCGCACCGAACGAGCGATTTCGTTCGTTTCATTGAACGCACCGCCCGGAGCCTTTTTGCAGAAAATTTCACGCTGCGGTAAATAAATTCGGTTTCATTACTTTTAGATGCCGCAAACTCGATTTTGTTCCCCGACCACAAAAAAAAAGGCGGAAACGCGCCCGTCAGAAAACGTCTCGCTCCGGTCAAAACTTTTCACTCGGCTATGACCGCCATTCAATCTTTTTTCTTGACAATTAAACCCTTTTCGATTTATCGTCTTGAAAACTTTTTAATTCCAAACTTTGAGGTGACACCAATATGCCCGAAATGAATGGAAACGAAACTCCCGTTTCCCGAACAACCAAAAAACGTAACGAACGCACCGAAGCGAAATTTTTCGAGGACGTGCATAAACTGATCGCCGAAGCCGAACGTCTCGGCGCGGAATACAATCCGCCGAACGCGATTGCCAAACTCGTCAAACTGAAAGCCAAACGCGACGATGCGCTCGCCGCCTTGACGGCAAATCAGGCAAGCGGCGCGGCGGAAGAATCGGCACGAAACCGGCGCGAAAATCTCTACAAACCGCTCGGCAGCGATGTCACGAGTCTCGTCGGCTACAGCAAATCCGCCGGCAAACCCGTCAACGAAATCGCCGCGCTCCAATCAATCGCCCGCGTCGTCAAAGGCGGACGCGCCACAGCGATTGATTCGACCGACGGCAAAAAACACGTCTCCGTCTCCAAAATGTCCTACGCCAGCCGCGCCGACAGCTACGCCCAACTGATCGAACAATACGACGCACTCGGCATCGAAACCGACGAAGCCATGTATCAGCCGGAAACGCACCGCGCCAAACACGCTGCACTCCGCGACGCGAACCAATCCGTCATCAACGCCGAATCGAACACCAACACGTCCGGCGAAAAACTCGACAAATCGGCATACACCGCCGCCGACAGCCTGCTCAACGCCTGCATCTCGGCAAAAGCCTACATCAAATCCAAATACGGCACGACAGGACAATCATACAAAAACATCTCCAAAACGCGCCTCGAAATGCCGACGCGCCTGCGAAAGAAAAAATAACCGAAACAACAAATGCCGAACTTTACAATTTCGGCATTTGTCCATATTAGGTATTTGATAAATGTTGAATGAACAACCGGTTAAAAGTTCCGTTGAAATTATTCAGCGGAACTTAATTCGGTTGAATACAAAGTTCGACGGCTTCCTTTTTTAATCAAAACGCATATTAGATGGAGAAATTATGAGTTTCAAAATTATTACCGAAAACACGGCTTTTCTGACACCGCTTGAATCGGCGGCGTTGCAGCAGTTGAAACGTCAGGGCGGAACGTCTAATTTCAAAGTGACGAAGACGTATTACAAGTTTGCCGGTAAAACTTTTGACGAAGCCTTCAAGAATATGAAAATCGCGGCGGCAAAGGTCATTAAAGACAAAACCGCGAGCGGTGAGCAACCGATTGGACTAACTATCTGGTTAATTGATCGGTCAGCTTATAATAAAATTAGGTTTGGCGGCACTAAATCTCGACCTTTGGCTTATCCGATTGGTTTGACCGTGCAGGGGAAAATTGAGGTTATCCTACCGCAGTGGACTGAAGTTGAAGCGGCAACGGCGGAAGATAAGGATAAATGGAAGAAATTATTCGATGGCTTAAACAACCACGAGCAAGTTCACGTTTGCATAGCACTTGCCGCCTTCAACGACATGAAACAAAAGTTTTGGGAATTAGCGGATCAGGAAAAACAACACAGGCGGCAAATTTAGACCTCAACAAAAAAGTGCCGACGATATTTTCCGATATTATCGCTGACACAAAAATAAAACAGAAGAAATATGATGATGATACGGATAACGGACTAAAAGAAGCGGAACAAACGGAATATAATAAGCAAATCACGACCGAATGCGATAAACAATACCCCAAGCAGTAAAATACAAGAAACATTATGCGGCGACAGAAAATCATATTTTTAATCTTTGTTTCATTCGTTTTGTTGACAATTTGTTTAGGCAATAGCGTTTCGGCACAAACGCAAAGAGCGGAGACAGCCGAAAAATCGCCGCTCCTATTAAAAGTTACAACTCCGCAACCGACGATTTGCAGGGGAACAGAAAGCATTTCGTTGAAACTCGAAATGAGCAACGTCAGTCGAAAGCCGGTTACAATTGATAAAAATTATCTGTGGAACGGTTCACTTTCAGTTTATTTCAGTCACAAGAAGATTGCAGATGGTTGGGCATCGGGTGAAACAGCGCAGTTTCCCTACACCGGAGATTTTCTGCAACTCGCGCCCGGAGAAAAATATCTTGAATCGCACGAATTTTCATTTGTTGAAAAAGGGAAACTCGAAGATTTCTTTAATCGTATCGGACGATACACAATAACAGTTCGCTATCGAGCAATTGACCTTGATGACAATTCGCCGGAAGTCAGGCAATGGCTTTACACGAAGCCAGTTGCAACTAGCTTGGAAATGCGGATTGTTCAATGCCGACGAAAGTGAAAAAAACAAACGACTTCCGATTGTTCACTTACCGCAAATAAACGCGCCGTCGAACAATTCAGCTATGAAAGAAGCAGTCAAGCACGGAGAATGACCGTGCCGCCGAATATGTTTGATCTGCGGCAGGATACTGTTAATGATCGCCGGATGGCGTGACAAGTTGATTAACAAAGAACTGTGAAATTACCGGGTTTGCCGATGATGCCGTATTTGCAGAAGACCTCATTCAAAGTTTGAACTAGTTTTTCTGTCCCAGTCAGCTATTGGAGACTTCAACTTATTAAAAGTTGGTCTATGGTCGTATCGGGTAAATGGCTGATAAAGCGGCGGCAGCCTCACCAATGGACGGAACTCACAACTGGTAAAGTCGCGGTTCATGAATTAAGTTTGGAGACTTGCCGCCACCCGTGCCACAAGCAGTCATCTTTGATGGGCAAGACAGGTTGATTTCGCAAGTTATTTTGTCAAAGAACTGCCAAACGGAACGCCTTGTGAAAGCTCGAACTCAACCGATTCCGGTGAGATCGTGGTGAAAAGCCTGATTGCTCATCCACATCGCGCGTAAAGTCGCCAGTATTTTCCGCTGCGTTGAAAGCCGTGCGTGAACGGCATTTTTCGTATTGAGCAAAGACATTTCATAAAACCGCTTGAAGGAATTATCCGTTTTGGTGCGCCGCGCCGCTTCAAAGACTTTGCGCGAAACGTCCTTTAACGAACCGACCCCGGCGGAATCGAGTCGTGGATGCGCCAATCTTTTCCCGTTCGATTCGCGGCGGGTGACACCCAACCGACAGAACCGCCAGAGTTTGCGTTTGTTGGAAAAGCGATGCGGAGTTTGCAGATAAGCGACAAACCGGCACGCGGTGATAATGCCGACACCGGGCGCGGTTTGCAGTAATTTGACTTCCTCGAACTGCTTGGCGGCTTCAATCATGGCAACTTTGGCGTGCGCCAGCGATGCAAGCATTGAAGCGAGAACGGCAAACGATTGAGCGATCATTTGTTTGATCGAAACCGCTTCGATTTCATCGAGCAGAGCGGTTTGTCCGCTGCCGGAAAACAATCGGGAATCTTTGCGAATGATGCCGAGAGTTCGCAGCCGAGCCTTGATCTTTGATTTGTAACGCGCCTGTTCACGCGACAGTTGTTCGTAGTGCGTCACCAGATATTTGAATGTTCGGCGCGAATTATCGGATTGATAAAAGACTTGATGAACGCGCCCCAAACGGAGCAGTTCGGCGAGTTTCCCGGCATCGATTTTGTCATCTTTGAGTGAATCTTTGCCGATCCACGCCAGCGAGCGCGGATGCGAAACGATGACTTCGGAAACCAACGGCTCGATAATCGAAGCGACCCAATTGGAAAGCTCCGAGGCTTCGAGATGAACGTGGACAGCGCCCGGCAAATTAGTGAAAGCCGTGCGCAAATGATGTTCGCTCGTCGGAATCGAACGCGCCGCACAAAGCGCACCGTCGGAATTGATAATACTTTGATAACACTGACTTGAACCCAAATCCAAGCCGACATAAAATGATTGTTGCATTGTAAAAACCTCCCTCAAATTAGAAGGTCATTCAAAGCACTTGATTGTCAAACAGCAAGTCGGATGTCAATAGGCAAAAGCCTGTCTTTCATCCTACCAATGGACGTGAGGGCGAAACAGCGACTTTGTTATCGCGTTGTCTTGTTTCCCTAAACTTGCGTGTGGGCGGTTTCGCCCCACGTCATCTCAATCGTTCGGTTTTTCTTGGTCAACTATTATCGTTCTTTTACGTTATCGAGAAATTTGATTGAGAAACTTGTTGCCCTTATAACAATACAAAGATAAACTAAAGACTGAAAACAAAGGAATCAAATTATTATGTCAATCATCAAATTTCAAGATTTATGGAATAGTCATCCGCTTAATCAAGATCCACCAGAGCCATTCCCGTGTAGACAAAAAGACGGAACTCCTTCTTTTGAAGATCAATGTGCGATAAAAATGAGCGTCGCGCTGATGGGGGCAAACATGAATCTCAACGCTTGCCACAAAACCAAATGTTGGTTCGGGCATACTAATCACGTCATTCGAGCGCAGGAACTCGCCGATTGGTTGAGTACCGGAGTTGCTTTGGGCGCACCGAAGAAATATAAAAAAGGAAATGCCAATCAATCTGACTTCAAATCACTGGTTCTAAATGACATTAACGGCAGAAGCGGAATCGTATTCTTTCGGAATTTTTGGGGGACGGGTAATCAAGGCGACCATATAGATGTCTGGAACGGCATATTTATGTCAGGCAATCATACACATCACGATTATGCCGGACGTTCAGAGCAAGTGTGGTTTTGGAGCATAGGAGTATAAAATTATGATGAAAGTTATCTTTGTTGCAATTTTTGTGTCAATGGGAGCAAGTTCCTGTGCATTAGGGCAACGGTTAGAGAATGCAAAGAATCTGGAAGGACAGAACATTCAATCAACGAGTAAGATAATAAATGAAGAGTCATTTGTTATTGGCAGTCAGGCTTTTATTTTACGCGAAAAAGGTGAAAAATGCGTATTAAATTACAAAATAGGAGAAGACAATAAAGAATTGGTGTTAAATATGGATCCGTCTTGCCGTGTAGTTAGAAACGTAAAAGATGAAGTCTTATTCTACGAATACAAAGATGTAAAAGCAAAAGTGGGAATGATAGTTGGCGGGATAGATGGCAAGAAGAAAGACGCATCAGGCAAAGATTTCGGAAAAGAAGCACAATATTTGATAGTGAAAAACGGCTCGGTGTCATTGAGCAATGGGAGCAATTTAATCAACGAGAGTCAAAAGGGAGTGTTTTTTGTTGAATATGGGACAGACCAAAAAAACTTTTGGTTGGCTTCGCATCCAACCAGAAAGTAAGGCAATTAGAAAATCAAAAGCAAACCGAACAAATCAATGGACGTGAGGGCGAAACAGCGACTTTGTTTGGGCGTTTTTCGTTAAACTCGGAGTTGCGTGGCGGCGGTTTCGCCCCACGTCATCTCAGCCGTTATGCCGAAGTATTCGTGGTTACTAACTTTATAACTGGCAAATGCTAGAGGATGAGAGGAAACTTATATGAATCAGTTTTTGTATTATGCGGAAAGAATAGTTCAAAACATATTTATTCTTTTACCCATCATTATAATTTGTCTGATTGGAATCAGATTCGCCCTTAAAAGACGGAAGGCTCATCCACAAGTTTCCAGCTATGTAATTCTCGCTTTGAGTATTAAGTTGGTTTGGGAAATACTCCAGATTCCTCTAAATGAAGCAGTTCTTTATTTTGATTTATATAACAGTCAAAAACTAGAAAATTCTTTAATCTGGTGGATGATGACATTATTCCATTATGTTATTCCGCCGCTGGTGGAAACGCTTTGCATAAGCCTTTTGTTAATGGCAGTTTTTGATAAATTTGCTGTAAAGAATAGTAAGTAATAATAAAAAATTTGGTTTGGCTAAAATGTCAACCGCGTTCAGAGTTACGCCTCAAGGCAACTTTGTTTAATTTAATTGCACACGATTACTTAATACAGGAGTAACAGAGAATGCTTTAGAATAGATGCATATCTGAAAAACTTCTCATTCGGCATAACAAATCAGCTATGAAAGAAGCAGTCAAGCACGGAGAATGACCGTGCCGCCGAATATGTTTGATCTGCGGCAGGATACTGTTAATGATCGCCGGATGGCGTGACAAGTTGATTAACAAAGAACTGTGAAATTACCGGGTTTGCCGATGATGCCGTATTTGCAGAAGACCTCATTCAAAGTTTGAACTAGTTTTTCTGTCCCAGTCAGCTATTGGAGACTTCAACTTATTAAAAGTTGGTCTATGGTCGTATCGGGTAAATGGCTGATAAAGCGGCGGCAGCCTCACCAATGGACGGAACTCACAACTGGTAAAGTCGCGGTTCATGAATTAAGTTTGGAGACTTGCCGCCACCCGTGCCACAAGCAGTCATCTTTGATGGGCAAGACAGGTTGATTTCGCAAGTTATTTTGTCAAAGAACTGCCAAACGGAACGCCTTGTGAAAGCTCGAACTCAACCGATTCCGGTGAGATCGTGGTGAAAAGCCTGATTGCTCATCCACATCGCGCGTAAAGTCGCCAGTATTTTCCGCTGCGTTGAAAGCCGTGCGTGAACGGCATTTTTCGTATTGAGCAAAGACATTTCATAAAACCGCTTGAAGGAATTATCCGTTTTGGTGCGCCGCGCCGCTTCAAAGACTTTGCGCGAAACGTCCTTTAACGAACCGACCCCGGCGGAATCGAGTCGTGGATGCGCCAATCTTTTCCCGTTCGATTCGCGGCGGGTGACACCCAACCGACAGAACCGCCAGAGTTTGCGTTTGTTGGAAAAGCGATGCGGAGTTTGCAGATAAGCGACAAACCGGCACGCGGTGATAATGCCGACACCGGGCGCGGTTTGCAGTAATTTGACTTCCTCGAACTGCTTGGCGGCTTCAATCATGGCAACTTTGGCGTGCGCCAGCGATGCAAGCATTGAAGCGAGAACGGCAAACGATTGAGCGATCATTTGTTTGATCGAAACCGCTTCGATTTCATCGAGCAGAGCGGTTTGTCCGCTGCCGGAAAACAATCGGGAATCTTTGCGAATGATGCCGAGAGTTCGCAGCCGAGCCTTGATCTTTGATTTGTAACGCGCCTGTTCACGCGACAGTTGTTCGTAGTGCGTCACCAGATATTTGAATGTTCGGCGCGAATTATCGGATTGATAAAAGACTTGATGAACGCGCCCCAAACGGAGCAGTTCGGCGAGTTTCCCGGCATCGATTTTGTCATCTTTGAGTGAATCTTTGCCGATCCACGCCAGCGAGCGCGGATGCGAAACGATGACTTCGGAAACCAACGGCTCGATAATCGAAGCGACCCAATTGGAAAGCTCCGAGGCTTCGAGATGAACGTGGACAGCGCCCGGCAAATTAGTGAAAGCCGTGCGCAAATGATGTTCGCTCGTCGGAATCGAACGCGCCGCACAAAGCGCACCGTCGGAATTGATAATACTTTGATAACACTGACTTGAACCCAAATCCAAGCCGACATAAAATGATTGTTGCATTGTAAAAACCTCCCTCAAATTAGAAGGTCATTCAAAGCACTTGATTGTCAAACAGCAAGTCGGATGTCAATAGGCAAAAGCCTGTCTTTCATCCTACCAATGGACGTGAGGGCGAAACAGCGACTTTCTTATCGTGTTGCGTGTGAAACCAAAACTTTCGTGTTAGCCGTTTCGCCCCACGTCATCTCAACCGTTCGACAGCCTCTTTTGAAATTATGAGTAAGAAATAGTTTGAGGAAGTAGGCAAAACGCTTACTTTATTGAAACATACTGTTATCATTACTACAAAAATTAAATGTTCGGAGTGTAATTAAAGACTGTTCTCGATACCAACTGCCATTGGAAAAAATTAATACACGCGAACATTCAAGTTTTAGACTTAGGAACAAATGCAAATCATTTTATGAAATTAAGAACACTTGAGTTACCGAGTCCTAAGGAAATGCAAGGCGGTTGGGCGGCTCTTGCCGCAGTCTGCGCGGCACATGGATGGAAAGACATCGTTTATGCCACTGCCGATCAATGGCTGTATCACGATGGCGGCGGTAATTGGGCGTGCCTGCGTTTTATTGACAAAGACAAGGCTGTGTTGTTTGGTAACGACCACGAGTATTCTGAAACATACTTTGGCGAAGCTGCCGAATACTTTGGCGAAGAAGAAACAGACTTGCTGGCTGGTGCGCCGGATTGGTGGCGAATAGATTTAACCATTCTACCCATCGGCGATTGGGTCGGCTTTATTTACGGATGGGATGGTCGAAAATGGCAGAGAGCCGATTATGAAACAGAGGACGGATTTAATTCTGTCGGGTTGTTATCGGCTTGTAGTATCAGCGATTATGAAGATCTGATTGAATTTGCGTCGGAAGCTCCCGGTTTGAACGGTCAACCGCCCGAACTTGAAGCACTTGGAGCTTTAGTAGCGGCAGATGCGAATATAACATCTGGTTTGCTTGAGGCTGTTGTTCCCGGATGGAATATTGAGGCTGGTGTTGAGGCGGCGCGAAAGTTTCTTGACGGTAATGTGTAAAAATAATTACATCACAAGTTCTTGAGCCGCATATCGAGAACCGGCAGAAAAAACATTTGTTTCTGCCATTTGGAGAAGTAAATAAGGGGCTGTCGAACAAATCAATGGACGTGAGGGCGAAACAGCGACTTTGTTATCAAACTTGCGTGGTTACTTTCGGCGGGCTTGGTGGCGGTTTCGCCCCACGTCATCTCAGCCGTTCGGTGCTTTTGAGTTTCCCCAAACAGTTTGCGGACAAACGGAGAATATTTTTTGCAGATTCGCCCTTTTTTCTGAAATTCCGTAAAATGACTTTGAGAGGTAACAAATTATGCTGACAGCGATTGAAACAACCGGAACAATTGAGCAAAGCGGGCGAATCGTTATTGACGAAACATTTTCGGTGGACGCACCGACTTCTGTGCGAGTTATCGTTTTGTTTCCCGAAGCCGAAGATTTAAGCGAAGGCGAATGGCTGCAAGCGGCTTCAAAAAACGAAGCGTTTGATTTTTTGAAAGACCCGGAAGAAGATATTTACACTTTGACAGATGGAAAACCGCTGAACTAATGAAATACAAAATCGTTCTTGTGCCGTTTCCGTTTGACGATTTGACGGCAAGCAAAGTTCGTCCGGCTGTTTGTCTGACCAATGAAATCAAACCGCACAGTCATATCGTTCTGGCTTTTATTACGAGTCGAGTTTCCGCGAGCGCGTCGGCAACTGATTTTGTGATTGACAAGTCGGACGCGGACTTTGTAGCAACCGGCTTGAAAGTGTCTTCGATGATTCGCCTTCATCGTTTGATGACAGTAACAAAATCAATTATTTTGCGTGAGTTAGGCGAGTTATCAATATCGCAACAAACGGAAATTGAGAACAAACTGCGGAAGTTATTTGACCTTTAACACAGCAGAGGTTAATAATTACGCCGCACCGAACAATTCAATGGATGTGAGAGCGAAACAGCGACTTTGTTATCGAAGGTTTTTGGTGAACTCGGAGTTGTGTGGTGGCGGTTTCGCCCCACGTCATCTCAGCCGTTAGCCGCTTCTTATCGGGAAACTGAGGGAAACTAAAATGATGAACTTTGACCATAATTCGGGAAAATATTTAGATATTGACGGAGCAGGAATCTACTGCGAAGTTACCGGCGGCTCACACGCGAAATTCAGCGGAAAATCCGGCAGTTTATCCAACCGGCAAAGGCAGCAGATCGAGGACGCTGTAAAGTTTCGGCTCGATGTCTGATTGTCGAAGAAAATGATATTGAACTGTTAAAACTCGACAGCGGATTGTGACAATACATTAGCGGACGGCGTAAATTGGTTAGCGGATGATAAAACTCGTCAGCGGACGGCATAATTTCAACAGCGGACGCGCAAACCCGTCTGCGAATATGCAAAACGGAATAGCGGATATGCAAACTCGTGTGCGGATGACGGAATTCGGTTAGCGGATGTTAAAATTCGTGTGCGGACGGTGAAAATCGGTTTTAAACGCTTCGCACATCACGCTTTATCAAAACTTTTCAAATACCCGATTTATTTCGCAAAAGGTCTATTACGGGAAACAATCATTAATTACTTGAAAGGATATGCAAACCGGGTTCAGTCTGCATAACATTTTAATCTTTTATTGATTCTCTCGATTTAGTTTGAAAGTGTGAAAAACAACTGCAAAAAGAATAATTGCGCCGCCGATCAATGCCCAAAAACCCGGACGTTCGCCTAAGAACAGAAAAACCCAAACCGGATTGAGCAGCGGTTCGATGAAGCCGATGACGCTGGCATCGAGCGAACGAACGCCGCCGGCGATGCCGTTGGTGAATAGAACGTAGGCGATGCCGATTTGGAAAACGCCGAGAAAAAATATCGCCAAAAAATCGTTGCCCGAAGGCTGCGGCGGATTTTGTAAAACCAACGGCAGCATCAACAGCACGACGAGAATGTTGCCGTAGAAAACCGAAATCGCCGGATTCGTATTCGCCAATGAGCGCGGATGTCTGAGAAAAATAAAATACAAGCCGAAGAAAACACCCGAAGCAAGTGCGGCGATATTGCCCGTAAAAACGTCGGCTGCGAGTTTGTTCGCCGAATTTTGCGGTTCGAGAAAAAACAGACTCATTCCCGCCAGACATAAAACGACCGTCACCAAATCGAAAAGTCGAAACCTTTCCTTCAAGATGAACGGCGACAAAATCAGGATGTAAATCGGCGCGGTGTATTGCAGAAAAATCGCGTTGGCGGCAGTCGTCGTTTTGTTGGCGTAAACAAAACACGACAGCGTTCCGGCGTAAAGAAATGCCGTCAAAAGTGTAAATTTGTTAAGTTTTAAGCCTTTTTTGTAAGTAAAAACCGCGACCGTCAGCGCGGCAAGCAGCGAACGTCCGGCGTTGACCGAAAAAGCGTCGAGCGTCGTCCATTTGATAAAAAGTCCGCCGGTTGACCAGAGCAAAACCGCCAGCACGATCAAAGTAATCGGCGGAAAACGCGGCGGAGAATTCGGTGAGGAATTATTCATTTTCGGGATTGAAAGAGAAGATTTTGCCCGCGAAATACACGAAACAAGCGAAAAAAAGAAGAAATTTTCAATCAAATTTCAAACTATTATTAATTTTTTTCGTGCCTTTCGTCTGTTTCGCGGGCAAATGTTTTATTTATCGCCGTCGGTTGCCGTGGCAATCGTTTCGCGCAGTTTGGCGGCGGAAGTCGTCACGGGTTCGAGTTCGATATTTTCGATATTATCGTAAACTTTTTTGCCGAACACGCCGTTCCAAGGCGGAATAACAATCGAAACATTGCCCGAAACCTTCGCCTGACACGCGAGTCTGAGATAAGGTTTGGCTTCGGACGATTGGTTGTAACCGAAGATTTTCATCTGTTTGCGTTCCAGACGCTGCACGTCGGAAAGTTTTTCTTCGCCGCCTAAAACACCGATCCAACACGTTCCGCATGCCGCCGAACGACATTCGACCGGCACGACACCTTCCCAGCAGCGTTCGTCCTGCTGTTTCCAGTTTTGCGATTGGTTGTGTCCCGACGCGGTGGCGATGTCTTCGCTCAAAGTGGCGCGAAAATCTCCGTGTGTTTTCGGCGTTTCAAATTTAACGGTGTATTTTTTATTGACTGTTTTCAAAAATCCGAAAACGCCCTGCGAATCGTCTTTGGCGCGTTCGGCGACAATTTGATCCGGCGTTTTGGTCATCAAACCGTGCGCTTTAATGACTTCGCCCTTGGCATTTTTGAACGCTTCCGCGCCGACCTGTCGCCAAGTCATCAAGCCGACGGCGGCGATTGCCAGCGTTAAAGATTTGTCTGTTTTTGAATTTCCCGCGACGTTCTGCGCGAGCGTTTCGATTTCGTTCGCCAAATCCGCCGTTTCATTATTAAAAGACGCGGCGCGTTCCTCGACCGCTTTTTTCGCCGCCGTCCAGAAACGATGCGCGTAAAGAAATCGGTGCGACGAATCAATCTGATTGACCAATTGATATTCGCCCTGTATCGCAAACTGATGTTCGGCTTTGGCTTTATCTTCCGCCGCGCCGAGAAATTCGTGCAGACTCAAAGGATAGAAACGAAACCAAATCTGCACGGCGTTCCTGTCAACTTCGTGGATGGAAGGTGCAATTTTTGCGATTGCCGCCAGCCATTCTTTTTCGTCGAATTTGTTTAAATAATCGGTAAATATAGTGTTTGTCATTCTCGAAATTTATTCTCCAAGCAAAAACTATAATTAAAACAAAAATCGTTGACTTAAACAAATTGACTGTCATATACTCCAAAATATATCTATTCAGCTCTTTCAGGAGAACTCCCAAAATGGATGGAAGAATATTTCAGTTACACAAGCGTATTCTCGTTCGTCTCGATCATCAATGGACAATTGATGAAATGGCGGATTACACGGAACTATCAATCCCTCATTTTCAAAAACTATTCAAAACTCAAACCGGCACGCCGCCAATGAACTATCTGTGCGAACTGCGTCTCGAAAAAGCCCGCCAATTGCTCGAAGATTCGCATCATCGAATCAACCAAATCGGCATCGCCGTCGGAATGCTCAACGACAGTCATTTTACGCGCGATTTTAAAAAGAAATTCGGCATCACCCCGACCGAATATCGCAGACGCTACTGGGACAAAATACAAGCAGAAGAATCGGATGGTCAGGAATGATAGTATCAGCCAAAAAAAAACAGTTTTCGCTAAGAAATAATTGTTGCATTTCGTAAAAGGTTTGAAATAATCAGAGTGTAGTTTACATACTACAATTCAAAAAAAATCAGGAGGAAAATTTAATGAAGAAACTTTTTGTTTCGGTAGTTCTTAGTTTAATCGTTTCGGCAGTCCCAATGACAGTTTTCGCCAGACAAGATCATTGTGCGAGTGTCCTAGTATTTAAGTCAGGCGGAGTATCGCAAGTGTGTGGTTTGAGCGGCAGTTTTACTCAAAACGGCGTTCTAATTTGCGAGTATGATTGCTAACAGCAAAGTTAAACAGGGGTTGTTTTTATGAAACTCCTGTTTAACTTATTAAAATTGTAATGCAGAAAAAAAATAGTAGAATTATCATATTATTAATTGGTGTTTTTTTAATTGTCACGAGTGTTTTGACGTTTTGGTATTTTTCTATTGAAGACAAATTTACGCTTGAAGCCAATCTATTAATTGGAAAAGAAATGAACATTGGCGATTTTCAAAAAAATGGTTTTCAAAATAACCAAATTTTAATTGACGATACTCACAAAGTCTGGGCAATTTATCTTTTAAGCACCTGTGAAGCCTGCGAAGATGAATTACAATATGCAGAACAATTATATAACGATTCGGCATCAGAAGTTAAAATAGTCGGAATTATGGCAGAGGATGAAAATGTAGTTGAGATTTTTGTTAAAAAACACAACATAAATTTTCCAATCTTGTTTGATAAAGACAGAAATTTTGCTAAGTCAATAAAACTGAAATACTTTCCGTCTAACTTTATTGTGAATGACGGAAAAATAGAAAAAGTGATTTTCGGCTCACCGCAGGACAAAACTAAATTATCGGAGTTTGTGAAATGAAACGGATAAAAATTATTTTGGGAATGATGCTGGTTTTTTCTTTTACGGCTATCGGGCAAAACACCGAAGCTAACAAAGCGAAAGCTCAGGAAATTCTGACAAAGGCTAGAGAAGCAATCAGCAGGAAAAGAAAAACCGAAGAAATCAAAGGATTATCAGTAACCTCAGTCGCAAAACAGCATTCGGCACTCGATTATCACGGGGAGTCGGCGGAAATTGATGACAATATCGAATCGGAAAATTATTTTGAACTGCAAAATTTGAAAATTAAAGTAAAAGAGAAAACCGATCAAACGAGTTTGTTTCGCAAACTAATCGATAACACGCAAATAATCGAACAAAGTGTTCTCAACGGTGATAATTTTTCTTACAAAAGGGATGATTTTGTGGAAGGTGAAAAAGTAGTGATTCCTTTGCCGTCAACACCGAAAGAAGAGTCAATTTCTTACCTGAAAGAAGAATCTTTTCCCAAATTGTTTCCGATAACTCTGAATTTCTGGTATCGTCCGCTCGAATTTTATTATGTCGGAGTTGCCGAATCGAAGGACGGACGCGCTAATATTATTGAAGCAGCGACTAAAGAGCAAACAGTTTACCGCCTTTTTTTTGACGAAAAAACCAATTTGCTTTTGTTAATAGTTAAAAATTCCATTGACGGCAAAAATAATAAACTTGAGCAAAAATTTTATTATTCGGACTACAAAGAAATGGATGGATTACTGATCGCGGCAAAAATAAAAACTGAAATTACTCAAACTAACGGAAAAATCATCGAGAGCCGCGAAATTAAAGATGTGAAAGTCAATCCGGTTTTCAAGTCCGACTTTTTCAAATGAATTGACGAATGTCCGCTTTAAATCTAAAAAGCATCCTTGCGGTAATAATGCTGTTGCTGTTGGCGGCAGCGGCGATTTTCCCACAGCAAAATATTTCTCGTTTCGAGGTTAAAGTTACCGACCAAAACGATGCTTTAATTTCGGTGTTTGTCGTTCGCTTAAAAAACGATAAAAAAATCATCGGGGAAATTATTTCTGAAAACCCGCAGGAAGCTGTTTTTACAAATCTCGCCGCCGGACAATATTTGCTCGAAATCGAAGCCCCCGGCTTTAAGCCGCAATCAATAAATATTGAAATAACATCCGGGACAAACCGGAAAACCGTCCGTCTGGAGATAGCGGAAACAGTTGAAAACGTCAAGGTTGAACTAGACCCGCAGGAGAAAGCCACGGATAATGCTTTCAGCAATTTTCTGACAAACGAACAAATCGCCTCGCTGCCGGATGACCCGGAGCAGATGAAGAAAGTTTTGAAAAATATGGCGGGCGGCGGCGATGTCGTGATCCGCGTGGATGGTTTCTCAGGCGCGGATTTGCCGCCGAAGTCACAAATTGCTTCGATTAGAATCGTCCGCAGTTCTTACGATGCAGAAAATCACGAACTCGGTTTTATCTACGTTGATGTCCTCACCAAAGTCGGCAGCCGACGTTTCAGCGGTTCGCTTTCGTATAATTTTAACGACGCAGCCTTTAACGCTAAAAATCCTTTTGCCGTCCGACGTTTCCCCGAACAGAATCGCAACACTTTCTTTAATTTGAACGGTCCGATTATCGAGAAAAAAACGGATTTTTCACTGATTTTTAATGATGCACGGAATTTTCAAGCGCAAAATATCGTTGCTTTTCTGCCGAACGGCGAATTTACCGATTCAGTCAACAGCCGGTCATCCGGCACTTTTCTGAATTTTCGGGTCAACCATAATCTGACCAAAAATCTGCCGGTCAAATTAGTTTACAGTTTCACGGACAGCAACTCGAAAAATCTCGGTGTCGGTGACTTTAATTTGCGCGACCGCGCCTTTAATCAAAAAAATCGTTCGCACGAATTTCGTTTTTCGACAGCGGGCAGTTTTGCTAAAAAGTATTTTGATGAATTTCGCTTGGAGTATAAAAATGAAACTTCAAGCACCGTCCCGCAGAACGATGCTGCGGCAATAATTGTTTTGGATTCATTCAGCGACGGCGGCGCGGGCAACAGTCAGCGAAATTTGCGAAAAAGTTTTTGGCTGGCGGATAATTTGTTGTTCGGCATCGGACAACACGCTTTGAAAATCGGCGGCTCATTTTTATTCGAGAACAATCGGCAAATTTCCGCGCTCAATCAAAACGGAACTTTTATTTTTTCGACTTTGCAGGATTATACTCTCAACAAACCGTCAATTTTTTCGCAGAGTTTGGGATTAAGAAATGCTCGTGTCAGTCAATATCAAGTCGGCGCGTTTATACAGGATGATCTGCGAATTCGCAAAAATTTGTTATTGAGTTTTGGGGTGCGCTACGAAAGGCAAAATAATCTGCGCGACCGTAACAATTTTTCACCGCGCGTCGCGTTTTCGTGGACACCGCTTAAAAACGGCACGACTACTTTTCGGGGCGGAGCAGGATTATTTTATAACTGGCTTGAAACACGCAATTTGCTGACAATTCGCAGTCAGGACAGAACGCAACCCGGAGAAACGATCATTTTCAATCCGGGTTTTCCAAATCCGTTTTCCGGCAACAGTCAATTTTTCCCGCTAAGTTTTACGCAAAGAGCAGAAGATGCGAAAAATCCTTATATTTTTCATACTTCGTTCGGCATTCGGCAGCGCGTTTCCTCAGGCACGGCTTTTCGCGCCGAATACGTTTATCAAAAGGGTATTCATCAATTCCGCAGCCGCGATGCCAATGCGCCGATAAAAGGCATTCGTCCAAATGCTGAATTCGGCAAAATCGCGCAAATCGAATCTTCGGCGTTTTTTGTCCGCAATTCATTAAACGTCGGATTGGACGGAAGCCTGACGAAAAATGTTTCTTATACACTCGAATATACTTTGTCGAAAATTATTTCCGACAGCAACGGCGTTTTCGGTCTGCCGTCAGATAGCTATAATCTGCGGAATGATTTAGGCGCAGCAAACAACGATCAAAGACATATTTTGGATGCTTCGGTAAGCTGGCAGATTAAAAAAGGGTTACGTTTGAATGCGATTTATTCAGCAAACTCACCTCTGCCTTATACGATTACGACTGGTTTTGATGATAATCGGGATACGGTTTTTAACGACCGACCCGCCGGTTTAAAACACAACAGCGAGCGCGGCAAATGGAATAATCAATTGGACTTGAGCCTGAGTTACATCATTTCGTTTGTCACGAGAAAAGGCGGAAAATCCGATAAAGGTTACTCCATCGTCACCAATTCAACCGAATCGGGATTCGATTTCACCGATCCTGAAAAAAGATTTTCACTGCGCTTTTTCGCCAACGCTGAAAATATTTTCAACCGGACTAATTTAACTGACTTTTCCGGCGTTCAAACATCACCATTTTACCGGCAGGCAACTGTTGCCGGTCAATCCCGAAAAATTACCTTTGGTATGCGATTCAATTTTTAGCGATTTCGAGAGTACGCTTTAGATTTTAATTGTAATTAGCCGGACAATCCAATATAAACGCGGTTTGTGCAGAACCACGCTTGACAAAGATTTTGGTGTTTTGTATATTTTTTAGTTCGGACTATAAACGTCTAGATTGACAGACGGCACTGAGAGATGTGCCGATTGTAGATTTTTGAAGGTTGAGACACGGATTGTAGCGTAAGACAGGCGAACCAACGTCTGCGGCATAAATAAAACTTTTCTTTTGAAAAGCCACGCTACAGCAAAGTTGAAACCCGAAATTAAATTTAAGGTTTAATCCATTAACTTAAAATGCAAGTAACCGCTTGTGCTAACTGCCGATAAATACTTCGGCAAGAGTCAGGTAAATGTTTACTTTTGCCTTTTGGATTTTTAAATAAGAAAAATAATGCCAACGATTAATCAATTAGTTCGCAAAGGTCGCACGGCGGTCAAATACAAAACGGCGAGTCCGGCGTTGCAGGCAAATCCGCAGAAACGCGGCGTTTGTACGCGCGTTTATACACAAACCCCGAAAAAACCGAATTCCGCGCTTCGCAAAGTAGCGCGTGTCCGTTTGACCAACGGCATCGAAGTGACGACTTATATTCCGGGCATCGGACACAATTTGCAGGAACACTCGATTGTGCTGATTCGCGGCGGTCGCGTCAAAGATTTACCCGGCGTTCGCTATCACATTATTCGCGGAACGCTCGATTCGTCAGGCGTTGCCAATCGCAACCAGTCGCGGTCGAAATACGGCGCGAAACGTCCGAAAGGCGGCGCAGCAGCACCGGCGAAAGGTAAGAAATAAAGTTTCGTTAATCAACTGATTTAAGTCAGGTTAGAGATTAAATAAAGATATGCCAAGAAGAAGAGTAGCAGGAAAAAGAGAAGTTTTACCCGATCCGATTTACAACAGCGTGGTCGTCACCAAATTCATCAACGGTTTGATGTGGGGCGGCAAAAAATCTACGGCTGAAGAAATCTTTTACGGCGCGATGACCAAACTCGCTGACAAAACCGGCGAAGAACCCTTAAAGGTTTTTAAGAAAGCTCTGGACACGGTTTCCCCGGCTCTCGAAGTCAAATCACGTCGTATCGGCGGCGCGACTTATCAAGTTCCGCTCGAAGTCACGCGCGACCGCCGCAACACTCTGGCTATTCGCTGGATTGTCAGTCAGGCGAGAAATCGCGGCGAAAAAACGATGCAGGACAGATTGGTTGGTGAACTTTTAGACGCAACCAATAATCGCGGCGGCGCGGTCAAGAAACGCGAAGACGTTCACCGTATGGCGGAAGCGAACAAAGCATTCGCGCATTACAGATTCTAGACAGTTATCAGTTATCAGTTATCAGTCAACCGAATGACTTTATTGATAGCTGGTAACTGATAACTGATAACTGAAGTAAAATGGCAAACATTAGCTTAGACAAATTTAGAAACATCGGCATTATGGCGCACATTGACGCGGGTAAAACCACGACAACCGAGCGCGTCTTGTTCTATACCGGAGTTTCGCACAAAATCGGCGAAGTTCACGAAGGAACGGCGACGATGGACTGGATGGAACAGGAACAAGAGCGCGGAATCACGATTACGTCCGCTGCCACGACCTGTTTCTGGAAACGCAATGGTGTCGAACACCGCATTAACATTATTGATACGCCGGGACACGTTGATTTTACAATGGAAGTCGAACGCAGCTTGCGCGTTCTTGACGGCGCGGTTTGTGTATTTGACGGGGTTGCCGGTGTCGAACCGCAATCCGAAACGGTTTGGAGACAGGCTGACAAATACGGCGTTCCGAGAATTTGTTTCATTAATAAACTTGATCGTGCAGGCGCATCATTTGACCGTTCGTTTCAATCAATTTTAGATCGTCTCGGCGCAAATGCCGTCGCTTTGCAAATTCCTATCGGATTAGAAGATCAACTGAAAGGTGTGATTGATCTAATCACGATGAAAGGTCTTGTCTGGAATGACGAATCGAAAGGCGCACAATACGAAACTGTCGAAATTCCGGCTGATTTGCTTGACGCGGCAAAGGCAGCGCGTGAAAAATTAGTCGAAGCCGTTTCCGCAATTGACGACGATTTGATGATGAAATACCTCGAAGGCGAGGAAGTTTCCGAAGACGAAATCCGCAAAGCTCTGCGTCAGGGAACAATTGATTTGAAAATCGTTCCGGTCGTGACGGGTTCGGCTTTCAAAAACAAAGGCGTTCAGACTCTGCTCGATGCGGTGGTTGATTTTCTGCCGTCGCCGCTCGATATTCCGGCGGTCGAAGGCACGAATCCGAGAACCGAAGAAGTTGAATTGCGCGAAGCAACCGCCACCGCGCCGTTTGCCGGTCTTGTCTTTAAGTTGATGGCTGACAAACATCTCGGACAATTAGCATTCGTCAGAATCTATTCGGGAACGGTGACTTCCGGCTCGTATGTGACGAATACGATCAAAGGCACGAAAGAACGCGTCGGTCGTTTGATGCTGATGCACGCCAACAAACGTGAAGACGTGGAATCGGCGAGTGCAGGTGAAATCGTCGCTATCGGCGGGATGAAAAACGTCACCACCGGCGACACGGTTTCCGACGAAAATAAACCGATTGTTCTCGAATCAATGGATTTCCCGGAGCCGGTCGTGCGCGTCGCCGTCGAACCGAAAACCCGCCAGGATCAAGACAAAATGGGCGTTGCGCTCAATCGTCTGGCACAGGAAGACCCGTCGTTTAGAGTTTCAACCGATCACGAAACCGGGCAGACGATCATCGGCGGAATGGGCGAACTTCACCTCGAAATCATCGTTGACCGTATGAAACGCGAATTCGGTGTCGAGGCGAACGTCGGTAAACCGCAGGTTGCGTATCGTGAAACGATCACAATCGGCGCACCCGGCAAAGAAATTTACAAAAAACAATCCGGCGGTCGCGGTAAATTCGGTCACGTTGAATTGGAAATCGAACCCGCACCCGGCGAAGGATTTGTTTTTGAAGATAAAATTTCCGGCGGCTCGATTCCGCGTCAGTTTATTAAACCGACGATGGAAGGCGTGAGAGACGCGATGCAGCGCGGATATTTGGCAGGCTACGAATTGGTTGACATCAAAGTCAGATTGCTTTTCGGTTCATATCACGAAGTTGACTCGGACGAAATTTCATTTCATCTTGCCGGTTCGTTCGCGTTTCAGGACGCGGTCAAAAAAGCGAAACCCGTTTTGCTCGAACCGATTATGAAGGTCGAAGTTGTCACGCCCGAAGAATATATGGGCGCAGTCAACGGGGATTTGAATCGCCGTCGCGGACAGATTGATAAAATGGAGCCGCGTCCAGGCAATGTGCAGGTTGTCACCGCGTTCGTTCCGCTCTCGGAAATGTTCGGTTACACGACCGATCTGAGAAGTTCGACGCAGGGACGAGCGACTTCGAGTATGCACTTCGAGCGTTACAACGAAGCACCGCGAAATGTCGCCGAAGAAGTAATCGCTAAAGTTAAGGGAGCAGGAAGTTAATAATTTATTTGTTTTTTCATTGAATTATTTGAAATTTTCAATGAAAAAATGAACCAATGAATAAATAATTACGGAGTAAATAAGATGAGCAAAGAGAAATTTGACAGAAGCAAGCCGCATGTAAATATCGGGACGATTGGACACGTGGATCACGGGAAGACGACGTTGACGGCGGCGATTACCAAGGTGATGGCGAAGAATAATCCGAAGATGGCGGTCAAGTCGTTTGCCGAGATTGACAATGCACCGGAAGAGAAGGCTCGCGGGATCACGATTTCGACGACGCACGTCGAGTATGAAACAAAGAATCGTCATTATGCCCACGTTGACTGCCCCGGACACGCCGATTATGTCAAAAATATGATCACGGGCGCGGCGCAGATGGACGGCGCGATCTTAGTGGTGGCGGCGACCGACGGACCGATGCCGCAGACCAGAGAACATATTCTGCTGGGTCGTCAGGTCGGTGTGCCTTCGATGGTCGTTTTTATGAACAAGGTGGATATGGTGGACGACGAGGAACTGCTCGAATTGGTCGAGATGGAAATCCGCGAACTGCTGTCCTCGTATGATTTTCCGGGCGATGATATTCCGGTCATTAAAGGCTCGGCGTTAAAAGCTCTCGAAGGCGATCCGAAATGGGAACCGACCATTGACGAGTTGATGCAGGCGGTTGATGATTATATCCCGACCCCGGCGCGTGATACCGAGAAACCGTTCCTGATGCCGGTCGAAGACATCTTCACCATTCAGGGCAGAGGCACGGTGGCGACGGGCAGAATCGAACGCGGAATCGTCAAGGTCAACGAGTCGGTGGAAATCATCGGCATCAAGGACACGCAGACGACGGTCGTGACAGGCGTTGAAATGTTCAAGAAACTGCTCGACGAAGGACGCGCCGGGGACAACGTCGGCTTGCTGCTCAGAGGAGTTGACCGCAAAGCGATTGAACGCGGACAGGTGATTGCCAAACCGGGTTCGATCAATCCGCACACCAAATTCAAGGCGGAAGCATATGTCTTGACCAAAGAAGAAGGCGGTCGTCACACCCCGTTCTTTACGGGCTACCGACCGCAGTTTTATTTCAGAACGACGGATGTCACGGGCGTGGCGCATTTGCCGTCGGGAGTCGAGATGGTGATGCCGGGAGACAACATCCAGATGGAGATCGAGCTGATCGCGCCGATTGCGATGGAGAAGGGGTTGAGATTCGCCATCAGGGAAGGCGGCAGAACGGTCGGAGCGGGAACCGTTAGTGATATTGTTGAATAGTTAATTAATTCCAGATTTCAGGTTCCAAATTCAAATTAGTTTGGAATCTGAAATCTGAAATCTGGAATACTGAAATTATGTTAAACGAAAAAATTCGCATTAAACTGAAAGCCTACGACCATCGGGTGCTTGACCAGTCAACTCAGGAAATCGTCGAAACCGCCAAGCGCACGGGCGCGAATATTGCCGGACCGATTCCCTTGCCGACCATCAAAAATAAATGGACGGTGTTGCGTTCACCGCACGTTGACAAAAAATCGCGCGAACAGTTTGAAATCAGAACTCACAAGCGTTTGATGGATATTCTCGATCCGACAGCGGAAACGGTTGATGCGTTGATGAAGTTGGATTTACCTGCCGGAGTTGATGTTGAAATCAAAGCATTTGGCAAAAGCTAAGGAATTTACGATTTTGGATTTGCGATTTGCGATTGATACGATCAATCGCAAATCGCAAATCCAAAATCCAAAATCAAATTATTATGATTAGCGGAATCATTGGAAGAAAAGTTGGAATGACGCAGATTTTTGCGGCGGACGGCACGGTGACACCGGTGACGGTTATCAAAGCCGGTCCCTGCGTCGTCGTTCAAACCAAAAGCGCGAACGGAAATGACGGTTATAACGCCGTCCAACTCGGATTTGTCGAAGACAAACCGATTAAGTTGAAAAATGTCAGCAAACCGTTGCGCGGACACTTTGAAAAAACCGGCGGCGGTTTGCCCCCGACAAGAATTTTAAAGGAAATTCGTTTGACAGATGAACCCGATGCAAATATCGGCGATCAAATCAAAGTTGACCTTTTTGCCGACGGCGATAAGATCGAAGTTATCGGCAAGTCTAAAGGTCGCGGTTTCGCCGGAACGATTAAACGTCATAACTTTAGTCGCGGTCCGATGTCGCACGGTTCGATGAATATTCGCGCTCCCGGTTCAATCGGTCAGTCGGCTTATCCTTCGCGCGTCATCAAAGGCACGAAATCTTCCGGACATATGGGCGATGCCCGCGTGACCGTGAAAGGTTTGACGGTTGCCAAAGTTGATGCCGAAAATAATCTTTTGATGGTCAAAGGCGCAGTTCCCGGACCTAACGGAAGTTTAGTTGTTGTTAAAAAATCATAGATGAGTTCAAAATTTGAGATTGAAGATTTATAGTTAGCTTCTCGAAAATTGAAACTCGAACGGAGTAAGAATTATGCCTACCGTTAAGGTTCGCAACTTAAAGAATAAAGAAGTCGGTGATGTTGAGCTTTCGGATGCCATTTTTGGTGTCGAACTGAACGAATCGCTGATTCACGCGGCAGTTAAAAATTATCTGCAAAACGGGCGACAGGGAACGTCGGCGACGAAAACTCGCGGTAATGTTTCCGGTTCGGGCAGAAAATTGTGGAAACAGAAAGGCACGGGACGGGCGCGTATCGCGTCGCTTCGTTCGCCTCTCTGGAAAGGCGGCGGTAATGTCCACGGACCGCAGCCGCGCGACTGGTCATCAAAAATGCCCAAGAAAATGCGGCGCGGAGCATTACGCTCGGCACTTTCCGAAAGACTGCGCGAAGGTAATTTAATAGTCGTTGACGAAATGGTTTTTGAAAACGCCAAGACCAGAGATTTTGTTACTACAATCGGCGGACTTCAACTTTCAAACAGCACGAAGCCGGTCAAAACTTTGATCGTCGATTCACTTGATAATGAGAATTTGATTCTCTCATCTCGCAACGTGCAGAAAACGAAAGTTACCAACAGCTACGGTTTGAATATTTACGATGTGATTTATCACGAAAAACTCGTGATTTCAAAATCGGCAATCGAAGAATTAGGACAGATTCTTAACCCGAATACGGATAAGACTGAAGCAGCGGAAGTTGTCGAAACTGCGTCGAAAGCTAAGAAAGCAGCAAAATCGGAAGTTGAAACTACCGAAAAACCGGCGAAGAAAGCCAAAGCAAAAATTGAAGAGGAGGCGGCTGAATAATGAAAAAGGAAATGAATGTTTGGGATGTATTAAAGTCGCCAATCGTCACGGAAAAAAGCGTTATTTTGAAAGAAGTTTCCAGCGATGAAACCGACGAAGACCGCAAAGAAGGTCAGGTTTTGACTTTCAAAGTAGGACGACAAGCCGGCAAAAACGACATTAAAAAAGCGGTCGAAGATATTTTCAACGTCAAAGTTTCAAAAGTTCGCACGATTCACTACGACGGCAAAATGAAGAAACGCGGTCGTTATGAAGGACGCAAAGCAGCTTGGAAAAAGGCTTATGTGACCTTGAAAAAGGGCGAGCCGATGGTTGATTACGCAGAAGCAATCTAATAATGGAAAATGGAAAATGGAAAATGGAAAATTAGCAACCATTTATCATTCACCGTTCACCATTCACCATTAAAATTATGGGAATTAAGAAACTAAAACCGACATCACCGGCGCGAAGATACCAGACGTATCTGACGCGCGATGAATTGACTCCGAACGCAAAACCCGAAAAATCTTTGCTGGAGCCGAAAACGAGAATTTCAGGACGTAATAATGATGGTCGCATTACAATCCGCAGACGCGGCGGCGGTCATAAACGTCATTATCGTATTATTGATTTCAAGCGCAACAAACCCGGCATTCCGGGCAAAGTTACCCAAATCGAATATGATCCGAATCGTTCAGCGCACATTGCTTTGATTACTTATCTCGACGGCGAAAAACGATACATCATCGCGCCGGTCGGATTAAAGGAAGGCGCAATGATTTTAAGCGGACCGGAAGCTGACATTCTGCCGGGAAATGCACTGCCGATCACCAATATCCCGCTCGGAACGCAGGTTCACAACATCGAACTGCGACCGGGAAAAGGCGGACAGATGGTTCGTTCAGCCGGTGGATTTGCACAGATTGTCGCTAAAGAGGGCGATTACGCGCAGCTCAGAATGCCTTCGGGCGAAGTTCGCCGTGTGCCGGTCGTCTGTATGGCAACCGTCGGACAGGTCGGCAACACCGAACACGAAAACGTCAGTTTGGGTAAAGCCGGACGCTCGCGTTGGATGGGTAAACGTCCGAGTGTTCGCGGCGTGGCGATGAATCCGGTAGATCATCCGCACGGCGGCGGTGAAGGTAAAACTTCGGGCGGACGTAATCCGGTGACTCCTTGGGGACAACCGACACGCGGTTACAAAACGCGCCGTAACAAACGCACTTCGGATATGATTGTGCGCGACAGAAGAAGAAAGTAGAAGGATGAGGGATGAAGGATGAGGGATGAGTTTAAATCCTCAAATTTGTTCCTTGAAGATAAAATTTGAAAAGATGAGTGCGACGGGTTAAGAGGGAATTCATCCCTCATCCTTCATCCCTCATCCCTGAAAAAATATGCCACGTTCATTAAAAAAAGGACCTTTTATTGATTTAAGCGTCGCCAGAGTTCTCAGACGAATTTTGGACGGCGGAAAGAAACCGCCCGCAATTAAAACTTGGTCGCGCCGTTCGACAATTTCGCCGGATATGGTCGGATTAACCTTCGGCGTTCATAACGGGAAACGTCATGTTCCGGTCTTCGTAACCGAAAATATGGTCGGACACAAATTAGGCGAATTTTCGCCGACGCGCACCTACAAAGGACATCCGGGAACAAAAGCGGAGAAAATGGCGAAACGTAAATAAGTTAGCGGTGAACGGTGGAAGGATGAAGTTGAAAATCTTCATCACTCACCACTTACCATTAGAAAGATTATGGAAGCGATAGCAAAAACAAGACATTTGAAAGGTTCGCCGCGAAAAGCTCGGCTCGTGATTGATTTAATTCGCGGAGTCAATGTTTCACGCGCTTTGAATATCCTGAAATTTACCGATAAACGTGCGGCTGATCCGATTGCCAAAACTTTGCGTTCGGCGATTGCCAATGCGACATATCTGGCGGAACAGCAAAATATAGCGATTGATCCTGACGATCTCTGGGTGAAAACCTGTTTCGTTGATATGGGAGTGCATAAAAATCGCCGTCGTATGCGTCCCGCGCCGCAAGGTCGCGCTTATAAGGAACAGCGTCACTATTGTCACATCACGATTTTAGTTTCGAGCGAAGCGCAGGAAGATAAAAACAAAAAGGCATTCGATCCTGAAGCCGCCAAAGCGAGATTAGCCGCGAAAAAAGCTGCACCGGCAAAACCGGCGAAAAAAGCTAAAGTTGAAGCCGAACCGCTTGAAGAAGTTAAAATAGTTGATCCGGTCGCCGCCGCCGCCGGAACGGGCGAATCGGTTGTCGAGCAAGCCGAAGAACAGCATCTGCATATCGAAGCTGAAGTCGCCGATGCGAAAGACGCATCCGTGCAGACACCGGCGGTCGAAAACGAAACGAAACCGGCTGACGAAGCGCAATTGGACAAAAACGAGGAATTGGAAAGACAGTAAGTTCAGTGGTTAATGGTTAGTGGTTAACGGTTAATGAAAACTTTTTCTTAACTTACCACTGACCACTTACCACTCACCACTAAATAAGATTATGGGACAAAAAGTTCATCCATACGGCTTTCGAGTCGGGTATAACAAAGACTGGCATTCGCATTGGTTCGCCAAACAGGAATTTGCCAAATTTTTAGCCGAAGACTTAAAGCTCAAACGTGATTTGAAAAAGCGTTTCAACGGAGCCGGAGTTTCACACATTGATATTGAAAGAGCGGCAACTCGTTTGAAAATTATCATCTACACG
This sequence comes from Pyrinomonadaceae bacterium, assembly GCA_965247235.1. Classification (GTDB taxonomy): domain Bacteria; phylum Acidobacteriota; class Blastocatellia; order Pyrinomonadales; family Pyrinomonadaceae. The sequence goes on along the minus strand of OZ252004.1, from coordinate 1,694,620 downwards.
GCGCGACCGGGAATTATCATCGGACGTAAAGGCGCGGAAATTGAAAAACTGCGTGAAGATTATTCGAGAAAAACGGGACGCGAAGTTTTGATTTCGATTCAGGAAATTCGTCATCCTGAACTCAACGCACAGTTGCAGGCTGAGAAGATAGCACAACAACTCGAAAAACGTATTGCTTTTCGTCGTGCGATGAAAAAAACGATTGAAGAATCTATTCGTTTCGGAGCGGAGGGAATCAAAGTAATGATTGCCGGACGTTTGAACGGAGCGGAAATTGCCCGCACGGAATGGACTTTGGAAGGTCGCCTGCCGCTGCATACGCTTCGCGCTGATATTGATTACGGCTTTACGACCGCGCTCACGACTTTCGGAATTATCGGTGTCAAAGTTTGGATTTATCGCGGAGAAATTCTCGATCCGAATGCTTCGATGGCACGCGGAACGACGACCGATCCGATGAAAGAAGTGAAAGTTCAGGGCGGCGGACGCGGCGGAGACAGAGACCGCAGACCGCGCCGGAGAGATAACGAGAGAAGCAGATAATTCGTCATTCGTCATTCGTCATTTGGATAAATCGAGATTATCGGCAGACGGAAATTGACTACTGACAAAGAACAAAGGACTAAAAAGCTATGTTAATGCCTAAAAAGGTCAAACGCCGCAGAGTTATGAAAGGTCGTATGCGCGGAACAGCATCGCGCGGCGACAAGATGAACTTCGGTGATTTCGGACTGAAAACTTTAGAAGCAGCTTGGATTACCGACCGCCAGATTGAAGCGGCGCGTATTGCGATGACACGTCACATCAAACGTGGCGGTAAAGTCTGGATTAGAATGTTTCCCGACAAACCGATCACCAAAAAGCCGGCTGAAACCCGTATGGGAAGCGGTAAAGGTGCGCCGGATCATTGGGTTGCCGTCGTCAAACCCGGCAGAATTTTGTATGAAATTCAGGGAGTTCCCGAAGAACTGGCGCGTGAAGCGATGCGGCTGGCGGCGCAGAAACTGCCGATCAAGACTAAATTTGTCAGTCGCGCCGATCTCGAAGGAGGCATAGTTTAGAACAATGAAAGCAAAAGAACAGTTAGACCAACTTCGTGAGATGAATGTGGAAGAATTAAATGAACAGGCAGACGCTTTGAAAGAATCGCTGTTTCGTTTGAAATTCAGAAAAAAATTAGGTGTCGGTGAAGCGTTAAGCGACATTCGGCGCGAGAAAAAAACTTTGGCGCGGGTTTATACCTTAATTAACCAAAAGGAATCGGAAACCCGAGCGTAAAAGGTCGAGATAAGAAAATGGCAAAAAAGAAAACAGAGACAGTAGAAGAAACAGGCACGGAAGCAGTCGAAACCGAAGCAACCGAAACGGCGGCTGAAGAATCTAACGCAGTTTCCGCTGATGCTCAAACCGATGAAAAGCCGAAAAAAGCTGCTAAAAAAGCTAAAACCGAAGAAGAAGAAGGAGAAAGTCCTTCGATCTTGGAAAGCATAGCCGAAACCGTTTCGTCAGCAGTCAGTTCGGTCGCTGAAACAGTAGTCGGCGGTGTCGAATCGGCAGTCGCGGCAATTACCGGCAGCGGCGATGCAGAGCAAACAAAGGTCAAAGGCAGCCATCGCTCAGAGAAAATCGGTGTCGTTGCATCCGACAAAATGACGAAAACCGTGACCGTTCGCGTTGATCGTCAGGTCAAACACCCGGTTTACCGCAAATACGTTCGCAGCCGTAAGAAATTTATGGCGCACGATGAAATGGGCGCGAAAGTCGGCGACAAAGTTCGCATTCAGGAAACCAGACCGCTGTCGGCGAGAAAACGCTGGCGCGTGGTTGAAATTATTCAGAAAGCAGTTAGATAGAGTTGACCGGGTTGACCGAGTTGACCGAGTTGACCGAGTAATTGAACTCGCCAAACTCGCCGGACTCACCAAACCCGCCAAACTTTCACCACGGGAGAAAGATTATGATTCAGATGCAGACCTCTTTAACGGTCGCAGATAATTCAGGCGCGAAACGTGTCGTAATGATTATGCCGATTGGCGGTTCGACGAGCAAAATCGCTCGTTTGGGCGATAAGATCAAAGTTACCGTTAAAGAAGCGTCGCCGGACGGAACGGCGAAAAAAGGTAAAGTTTACAACGCCGTCATTGTCAGAACGCGCAAGGAAATTCGCCGCAAAGACGGGAGCTACATTCGCTTTGACGAGAATGCCGCCGTCTTGATTAAAGACGACGGTTCGCCGATAGGCACACGCGTTTTCGGTCCGGTCGCCCGTGAACTGCGCGAAAAGAATTTTATGAAAATCGTCAGTCTTGCGCCGGAGGTTATTTAAGTCGAAAGTAGAAAGCAATTTTTATTTTAACGCTTAAAAGGTTAAATAGATGAAACAAGTTAAAACCGGAACAGTAAAAAGCAAAATCAAGCGCGGCGATCAGGTCGTTTTTATCGCGGGCAAAGAATATAACCGTTACGACGGTGCAGGCAAACGCCAGCCGTATCGCGGCAAAGTGATTGCCGTTGACGCGCGAAACGGAAAAGTTAAGGTCGAAGGCGCGATGATCGTCAAAAAGCATACGAAAGCCGTGCCGCAACTAGGCAAAGAAGGCGGCATTCTCGAAAAAGAAGCGTGGGTCAGTGCTTCAAACATCGCTCTGATTGATCCTGAAACCGGCAAACCGACACGCATTAAACAGGAAGTCCGCGACGGCAAAAAAGTTCGCGTGGCGAAAAGCGGAAAAATTATTCCGACACCTGACAATCGAGTGACCGAAAAGAAAAAGAAATCGGACGAAGACGAAGCATAATTTTATTAACAAAGAAATGTTTGGAAACGTGAAGAACGAGACCCAAACGAATATAAAAAAATGGCTAGATTAACAGACAAATATAAAAAAGAAATCGCGCCCGCGCTGGCAAAAGAATTCGGCATCAAAAACCCGATGGCGATTCCGCGTATCGAAAAAATAATCATCAATATGGGACTCGGCGAAGCAATCGCCAATGCCAAGATTCTCGATACGGCGGTTGAAGAACTGCGTTCGATTACCGGGCAAAAGCCGGTTGTCACCAAAGCGAAAAAATCAATCGCGGCGTTCAAATTGCGCGAAGGTATGAATATCGGCGCGATGGTCACTCTGCGCGGCGAAAGAATGTATGAATTTCTCGACCGTCTGATTTCGGTTGCTTTGCCCCGCGTCCGCGATTTTCGCGGTATCTCGGCGAAAGCCTTCGACGGTCGCGGCAATTACACGCTCGGCGTTCGTGAACAGTTGATCTTCCCCGAAATTGATTTTAATAAAGTTGATAAAACGCGCGGAATGAATATTTCGATTGTCACTTCGGCGAAAAATGACGAACAGTCGCGTGCGCTTCTGAAAGCCATGGGAATGCCTTTCAGACAGTAAAATTATTTCTCGTCCAGAGCCGCTGAAGCGATAGCTGATGAGTGTGAAAATTAAAAAATATGGCAAAGATTAGCAAAGTAGTTAAAAACGAAAAACGCAAGAAGAAAGTTATTTTATTCGCAGAGCGTCGGGCTGAATCTAAAAAGATTATCAACAACCCGAAATCCTCAATCGAAGAAGTTGATGCGGCGGTGATTAAGTTACAAAAAATGCCGCGCGATGCTTCACCGATTCGGGTTCGCAACCGTTGTTCACAGACGGGAAGAACTCGCGGATTCCTGAGAAAATTCGGGGTTTCGCGCATCGCTTTACGCGAACTTGCGCTCGAAGGACAGATTCCCGGCGTAGTTAAATCAAGCTGGTAAAAAAACGTCTGCGGCAGGCGGAACAGATTCCGAACCACCGCAAAATAAAACGGAGTTAAGTAAAAAATGACAGATCCAATAGCCGATATGCTGACGCGAATTCGCAATGCAATTGCCGCGAATCATACTCGTGTAGATATGCCAAGCTCGAAGTTAAAACTCGAAGTGGCAAGAATTTTGAAAGAAGAGGGTTATATCAATAACTTTGTGGGCAAAACCGAAGATTCTAAACCGCAGATTCGCATTTTTCTGCGCTACGATGCAAAAGGCACTTCTTCGATCAGCCATTTATCGAGAGTTTCCCGTCCGGGCAGAAGAGTTTATGTCGGGGCGACCGAAATTCCGAGAGTTCTCGGCGGTTACGGAATCAGTATCGTTTCGACCTCGAAAGGTTTAATGAGCGGAAAACGCGCCCGACAGGAAAATGTCGGCGGCGAAATTTTAGCGCAGGTTTATTAATCGAGTGGACGCTGAAAAGTATCGAAGGTGAGAATTCATTTAATTCGATACATAATTTAAGCAGCACTTATCAAAAGGAAATTATGTCGCGTGTAGGAAAAAAACCGATTAAATTGCCGACAGGCGTTTCGGTCACGATTAACGAAGGCGAACTGGAAGTGAAAGGTCCGAAAGGAGTTTTGAAAACTCCGGTGCCGAAAGGCGTGACTTTCAAACAGGAAGAAGGAAATTTGATCGCGGAACGCAGCAATGATGAGTTGAGCGCGTTTCACGGTTTGGCGAGAGCCTTGGCAAATAATGCCATTGTCGGTGTCACCGAAGGCTTTAAGAAAGATATGGATGTCGTCGGTGTCGGTTACAAAGCCGACGTGCAGAGCAAAAAAATTCTATTTTCGCTCGGCTATTCGCATCCGATTGATTTTCCTCTGCCGGACGGCATCGAAGCCAAAGCCGAAAGAAATCCGGCGAAAACTTCCGTCAACCAATACCAGACGACAATTACATTAACCGGAATTGATAAACAGCTTCTCGGACAAGTCGCGGCGGAAATGCACAGCCTGCGTAAACCGGATGCTTATAAGGGCAAAGGCGTTCGTTACGCTGATAGGATTTACCGCTTGAAACCGGGTAAAACAGGGAAATAGTCCGATTTTGGATTTTAGATTTTGGATTTGTCAAGTTTTTTATGATTTGACAGATTTTAATCTAAAATCCAAAATCCAAAATTGAAATATGTCTATTAAGAAAAGAGCAGAAATTCGTCGCGGCGTTCACAGCCGGATTCGTAAGAAAGTCAGCGGAACCAGCGAACGTCCGCGTTTGGCGGTGTTTCGCAGTCTGAATCACATTTACGCACAGGTGATTGATGACATCGGCGGCAAAACGCTGGCGGCGGCTTCGACGACTGAAAAAGATTTGAAAGGCACGACGGGTGGAAATATCGAAGCGGCGCAGAGAATCGGCAAAGCGGTTGCCGAACGCGCCATCGCCGCCGGTGTTAATCAGGTAGTCTTTGATCGCGGCGGATATGTCTATCACGGACGCGTCAAAGCGTTGCTCGATGCGACGCGCGAAGCCGGACTCAACAAAAACGAAAAAGCAGCAGAAGCACAGGAAGATAATGAACAGTAAACAAAGAATTTCTCCGAACGGTCTGATTTTGAAGGATCAGTTGATTTCGATCAATCGCGTCACCAAAGTCGTTAAAGGCGGCAAAAATATGTCGTTCGCCGCGCTGGTCGTGATTGGTGACGAATCCGGTCACGTCGGTTTCGGGACAGGCAAAGCCAAAGAAGTTCCGAACGCCATCAAAAAAGCGGTCGAAGCGGCGAAAAATAATCTGATTCGCGTCCCGTTGATTGACGGCACTCTGCCGCACGAAATGATCGGCGAATACGGTGCAGGAAAAGTTTTGCTGAAACCGGCAAAAGAAGGAACGGGCGTGATCGCCGGCGGCGCGGTTCGCGCGGTTTTGCAGTCACTCGGCGTTCACAACGTCCGCACGAAAATTCTCGGCTCAACTAATCCGCATAACGTCATTCGCGCAACCTTCGAGGGTTTGCTGAAAATGAAAGACCCGATTGAAGTGGCGCGTTTGCGCGGCAAACAGGTGGAAGAACTTAGATAATTTGCGAATTTTGATTTGCGATTTGCGATTTGAAATTATTTTCTAAATTGTAAATAAATCGCAAATCGCAAATCGCAAATCGCAAATAAAGAGATGGCAAACAATACAAAAGAAGAAACAAGCGGTTCAATCAAAATTCAGTATTACCGGAGTTCGATTGGTTATCCGAAGAAACAAAAAGATACGGTTAAATGTTTGGGCATTACCAAACTCAACCAGACGGTCGAGAAACCCGATAACGCTTCGATGCGCGGGATTGTCGCCAAAGTTCCGCATCTTTTGCGAATTGTCGAATAATATTAATTGAATCGTGAATCGTGAATTCAGAATAGATTTTTCCAAGCGAAAACCTTAAAGTCTATTCAATATTGGCGATTCACGATTCACGATTTACGAGGATAAAAAAATGGCATTATCACTAAATAATTTAAAGCCCGCAAAAGGTTCGACGCACAAGAAAAAAAGAATCGGGCGCGGTCCCGGTTCGGGTACCGGAAAAACTGCGGGAAAAGGACATAAAGGTCAGAAATCACGTTCGGGATATTCGAGCAAAATCGGTTTTGAAGGCGGTCAGATGCCTTTGCAGCGTCGTCTGCCGAAACGCGGATTTACAAATATCTTCAAAAAATTGTGGATCGAAATCAGTCTCGCTAAGATCGAAGAAAATTTCAGCAGCGGCGATGAAATCACGCCGGAAATTTTGCACGAACGCGGTTTGATCAAAAAAGCCAAGCACGATTTAGTAATCTTGGGGACAGGCGAACTGACCAAATCGTTCAATATCTCGGCGCATCGTTTTACCAAAACTGCCAAAGAAAAGATTGAAAAAGCGGGCGGAAGCGCATCAGCGATCTCCAAAGGAACCGCGAAAACCGCATAGTTGAATAGTTCTTTGTCGTCATTTCGAGAGAAAATAAAGACAAAGGGCAAAGGACAAATTTTTATGGAAAAGTTTTTTAGTGCCGTCCAAAATATGTTCAAAATTCCTGAGTTGCGGAAGAGAATTCTCTTCACGCTCGGATTGTTGGCGGTTTACCGTCTCGGAGCGCATATCACCGCACCGGGGATCAATAAACCGAAACTCGAACAGGTTTGGAGTGAGGTCGCGGGAACGCTGCTCGGCGTTTTAGATTTATTTTCCGGCGGAAATTTTCGGACGATCTCGGTTTTTGCGCTCGGCGTAACTCCATATATTACGGCTTCGATTATTATGCAGCTTTTGCCGGTGCTTTCACCGACGATGAAGCGCATCCAGGAAGAAGGCGAAGTCGGACGGCAGAAAATCAATCAATGGACGCGCTACGCAACGGTTGCATTATGCGCCGTGCAAACCTTTTTTGTTTCGACGTGGCTTTCGCGCAACGGCATTATCGTCAGCGACGGTGCAGCCGGTTGGTGGGCGACGATTATGATCGTCGTAACGCTGACGACCGGCACGATTTTCGTGATGTGGCTCGGTGAACAGATTACTGATCGCGGTATCGGCAACGGAATTTCCTTGCTGATTTTCGCCGGAATCGTCATCGGACTGCCGCGCGGAATCGCACAAATTTCCGACCGTGTGAGTGCCGGTGATCCGACACAGACGCTCGGAGTCGTCTTTTTAGTGGTTGTCTTGATTGCGTTGATTGCGTTGATCGTTTACGTCGAATCGGCGCGTCGCAATATTGCGATCAGTTACGCGAACCGGCGCGTCGGCAATCAAACATTCAGCGGACAGGAAACGAGTCTGCCGTTGAAACTGAATATGGGCGGTGTGATTCCGGTCATTTTCGCTTCATCGGTTTTGGCGATGCCGCAGACTTTGTTTTCGGCTTTTCCGCCCGATCAGAATAATCCCGATTCGACGTGGAGCAAAGTTTACGCGTTTATGCAGCAGTTTCACGGCGGCGATCCGTTTTATGAACTGTTCTTTTTATCGCTGATCGTTTTATTCACGTTCTTTTACATCACGATTGTTTTCAATACCGACGAAGTGGCGGACAACCTGAGAAAACACGGCGGATTCGTCGCCGGTGTCAGACCCGGCGCACCGACTGCCGAATATCTGAACACGATTTTAACCAGATTAACTACGGTCGGAGCGATTTATTTGGTGCTGATCGCGTTTATTCCGCAGTTGCTGTTGAGCGGATTTAAGGTTGCCCGTCTGCCGTTTATCGGCGCGGGACTCGATAATTTTTTCACTTCAACGCCCGGATTAAGTTGGATTCCGGTAGGTTTAGGGTATCAATTTTATTTCGGCGGCACGTCACTTTTGATTATCGTCGGCGTAGCGATGGATACCGTCGCGCAGATCGAAGCACAACTCGTGATGAGAAATTACGAAGGTTTCTTAGGCGCGGGATCGAGACTTCGCGGCAGAAGAAATTAGGTCAATTACGAATTAGCTAATTACGAATTACGAATGGAAAGAGCAATCTTTAATTTTCGTATTTCGTAATTTGAAGTTTGAATTGAAAATTATGAGCAAAATCATCGTTCTGATCGGTGCGCCCGGAGCAGGCAAGGGAACGCAGGCAAGGCTTTTGCAGGAACGACGCAGCATTCCGCAGATTTCGACCGGCGATATGTTCCGCGAGATGAAAAATGCGGACACGCCGCTTGCCAGAGAAGTTCAGGCGACGATGGCAGCGGGAAAGTTGATTTCAGATGAATTGACACTTGAAATCGTCAAAGAACGAACTTTGAGCGACGATTGCAAAGGCGATTATCTTTTAGACGGTTATCCGCGAACTGCCGTGCAAGCCGCGCAGCTTGAAGATTTAGCTCAAGAACAAGGTAAACAAATTCAGGCAATCGAAGTCGGCATCGCGCGTGAAGAACTTTTGAAGCGTTTAACCGGCAGACGCAGTTGTCCGGTTTGCGGCGAGATTTATAATATCTATTCAAAGCCGCCGAAAAACGATAATGTTTGCGATCTGCACACGGACGCGCAACTTACTCATCGGGCGGACGACAACGAATCGAGCGTTTCGACGAGATTGGCAGCGTATGACGAATTGACCGAACCTTTGCTCGATTATTACCGGAAATCCGGTCGTCTGGAAAAAGTTAATGGTGAAGGTGAATTGGAAAGTATCTATCAAGCGATTGATAAACTAATCTAAAAAGGATTTCAAGAGTTTTGAGAATCGGCGAAGTTTTAAAAGATTTGAGCCGGATTCTGTTGGGAAAACAGATGATTTTCGCCAAATCGAAAAAAGATTTAGACAAAATGCGTGAAGTCGGCGAATTGATCGCCGAAGTGCGTGAAACTCTGCGGGCAATGATTACGCCGGGAATTACGACTCTGGAATTAAATGCGGTCGCCGAAAAAATGATGCGCGATGCCGGAGCAATTCCTTCGTTTGTCGGCTATAAACCTTCGGGAATGACCGCGTTTCCGTTTGCGATTTGCGCGTCAGTCAATGATGCGGTCGTTCACGGATTTTCGACCGCAATTCCGCTCAAAGAAGGCGATATAATTTCGCTCGATATGGCTTGCAAATATGAAGGCTTTGTCGGCGACACGGCGTTTACGGCGGCAATCGGCGAAGTCGGCGATGAAATTAAACAATTGATCCGCGTCACCGAAGAGTGTTTAGAACTGGCAATCGCACAGTGTCGTCCGAATAATCGAGTCGGCGACATCAGTTGGGCAGTCCAGCAGCACGCCGACAAATACGGTTACGGCATCGTTAAAGATTACACCGGACACGGCATCGGACGTTCGATGCACGAAGCACCGCAAATCGCCAATTACGGCAGAGCGGGAACGAAAGAAAAAATCCGCGTCGGTTATTGTTTTGCGATTGAGCCGATGCTCAATTTAGGCACACACGAAACGAAGACGCTCGAAGACAAATGGACGGTTGTTACCAAAGACGGTAAACCGAGCGCACACGCCGAACACACGGTTGCCGTCACCGAAGACGGACCGGAGATTTTGACGCTAACCAAAGCCCAGAAAGAAAAGGCTAAAAGCGCAAAAAGTGAAACCGTTCGAGCCTAACTTGAAATAAGTTTGAAAAAAGGCTAACATTTACGGTTTGCCCAACTAAACGAAAAAGTCGGGCAGTCAGCTTTGATAAAGTATGTCAAAAGAAGAAGCGATAGAAGTCACGGCGACAGTTTTGGAAACTCTGCCGAACGCGATGTTTAAGGTCGAATTGGAAGACGGACAGCATCAGGTTCTGGCGCATATTTCCGGCAAGATGCGGAAAAATTTTATTAGAATATTGCCGGGTGACAGGGTTTTAATTGAACTCTCGCCATACGATTTAACCCGTGGGCGAATCACCTATCGCTATAAATAAAGAGAGAGGGAAATAATATGAAAGTACGTCCTTCAGTTAAGAAAATTTGCGATAAATGCAAAGTTATTCACCGAAAAGGGATTGTGCGCGTGATTTGCGAAAATCCGAAGCACAAACAGCGTCAGGGATAAAACGATTTAAGATTTAAGATTTAAGATTCAAAATTAAGGAATATGAATCGAACATAATCTCGAATTTTGAATCCTGAATTTTGAATCTATTAGGAGAATTATGGCTCGCGTATCAGGAGTTGATTTACCGCCGAATAAAAGGGCGCAGATTGGTTTGACGTATATTTACGGCATCGGAAAAGTTCGTGCGACCACGATCTTGGATAAAGCCGACATCAGCGTCCACACGAAAATCAAGGATTTGAATGAGGACGAACTGACCAAAATTCGCGCTTTGATCGAAGAAACCGGCGATGTCGAAGGCGATTTGAGAAAGCGTGTGCAGATGGACATCAAGCGTTTGATGGACATCGGATGCTATCGCGGTCTCCGTCACCGCCGCAGTCTGCCGGTTCGCGGACAGCGCACCAGCACCAATGCACGAACCCGCAAAGGTCCGCGCAAAGCCGCCGTCGCCAAGAAAAAAGCACCGGGCAAGAAATAGCACTAAGCAGAGAGTATCGAGTAGAAAGTAGATTGATTTCTACTGACTACTAACTACTGACTACTGACTACTTAAAAATATGGCAAAAGCACCAGCGAAGGGAAAAAAAACCTTCAAGAAAAAAGAAAGAAAGAATATTCCGGTCGGAATCGTTCACATTGCGGCATCGTTCAATAACACGCTGATTTCGATTACGGACTCGCAGGGCAATCTCGTCGCGCAGTCTTCATCGGGCGCACGCGGTTTTCGCGGTTCGCGTAAAGGCACACCGTTCGCAGCGCAGCAGGCAGCTTCGGAAGCTGCCCGCAAAGCGACGGAAGCCGGAATGCGTGAAGTCGAAGTTCGCGTCAAAGGTCCGGGCGGCGGTCGTGAATCGGCGATTCGCGCCATCAGCCAAGCCGGAATCCGCGTCACGTCAATTCGTGACACCACGCCGATTCCGCACAACGGATGCCGTCCGCCGAAACGACGCAGAGTTTGAGAAATTTGCGATTTCAGATTTGCGATTTGCGATTTGAAAAAGCAATTTTTGTTGAAAATTAAATTATCAAAGGAAGAAGGGAATAAATCCCGTAAACTTTTTCGCCTTGAGCGAAAATTGATGTGTGATTCATTGCGAACTTGAAATTAAAGCAATCGCAAATCGCAAATCGAAATTCGCAAATTAAAAGGACGAAAGCAACATACAATTATGGCTAGATATAGAGATGCGGTGTGCCGTTTGTGCCGCCGTGAAGGTGGCAAATTATTTTTGAAGGGCGACAGATGTTTCAAGCCCTCGTGCGCGATTGAAAAACGCGGAACCAACCCGCCGGGACAGCACGGCGCGGCGCGGCGCAAAATGTTAGCCGGATACGGGCAGCAGTTACGCGAAAAACAGAAAGTCAAGCGCATTTACTTTATCCTCGAAAAACAGTTTCGCAACTATTTTGAGAAAGCACTGCGGCAGAAAGGCGTGACCGGCGAAAACTTGCTGTTTATGCTCGAACGCCGTCTCGATAATGTTGTTTATCGCTCGGGTTTTTCAACCTCGCGCCGCCAGGCGCGTCAACTCGTCAATCACGGACATATTTTTGTCAATGACCGCAAAGTTGATATTCCTTCATTTCAAGTCAAAGTCGGCGACATCCTGACGGTTAAAGATAACAGTCAGAAAAACCCGCACGTCGAAGGCGCGTGGGGAACTGCGGTCGGTCGCGGTCGTCCGAATTGGATTTCAACCGGCGGCGAAGATTTCAGCATTTCAATTTCAGCTTTACCGAAACGTGAAGATATTGACCAAAATATTAACGAACAGTTAATCGTCGAACTTTACAGTAAGTAGTTCACTGAGTTTGCAGGAGTTTTCAGAAGTTGCAGAGTTGAAGGAACTCGGCAAACTATCTGTAACTTCTGCAAACTCTGCAAACTTTTTAAAAAGAATATGACACAAAGTAATAATTGGACAGATTTTCAAATGCCGAGCCGTTTGCAGGTTGAAACGGAAACTTTGACCGAAAGATACGGGAAATTTTACGCCCAGCCGTTCGAGCGCGGATTCGGAACAACCATCGGTAATTCCATTAGACGCGCACTGCTCGCTTCCATCGAAGGCGCGGCGGTCACGGCGGTTAAAATCGAAGGTGTCGAACACGAATTTTCATCAATCAAAGGTGTTGTCGAAGATGCCACGGACGTGATTTTGAATCTCAAACAGATTCCTTTCAAACTTCACGGAACCGGCGTTAAAACTTTGACGATCAGCAAAAAAGGCGCAGGCGAAGTGACCAGCGCGGATATTGAAACCGACGGGGATGTCGAAGTTCTCGACAAAGACGTGCATATTGCGACGATCAGCGCAAACGGCAACATCGAGATCGAAATGCGTCTCAAACGCGGACGCGGCTATGTTTCCGCTGAACTCAATAACGACGAAGATTTGTCGGTCGGTTACATCCCGATTGATTCGGTGCATACGCCGATCAAAAAAGTTAATTACACGGTTGATAAAACCCGTCAGGGATCAAACACCGAATTTGATAAATTGATTCTCGAAGTCTGGACGGACGGATCGGTTGCGCCGGAAGATTCAATCGGTCTGGCGGCAAAACTCGTCAAAGATCATATGTCCATCTTCATCAATTTTGAAGAGGAAGAAGAAGAATACAAATACGAAGACATCGCGCGTCCGCCGCTGATGCGAAACGATTTGCTCGACAAGCCGGTTGATGAACTCGAACTTTCCGTTCGTTCATACAACTGTCTGAAAAATGCCGACATTCGTTCGATCCGCGATCTGATTCGCCGCAGCGAACGCGATATGCTTCACACGAAAAACTTCGGTAAGAAATCGCTGACCGAAATTAAAGATTTACTTCACGGAATGGGACTCGATTTCGGAATGGATTTCGATGAACAGGGCAACCCGATTCCGGGATCAGGCGGCAGAGATATAGATTAAATATTAGTGGTGAGTGATGAGTGGTGAGTGATAAGTCAATCTTTTCATTCACCATTTACCATTTACCACTCACCATTAAAATGAGACATTTAAAAGCACATCGTAAATTGGGAAGAACGACGGAACATCGCATTTCGCTGTTGAGAAATTTGGCAACGTCACTAATCAATGCCGAAAAAGAATATATCGTGACGACCGTCCCGAAAGCTAAAGAATTGCGCCCTTACGTCGAAAAAGTTATCACGATTGCGCGTCACGCGCAGGGGTTGACAGGCGACGAAGCAATCGCGCAGGGCGTTCATCTGCGTCGTCAGGCGGCGAGATTTTTTCACGCCGGCAATCATGGTTTTAAAGCTGCACAAAGTCGTTTTCGCGGCAAAAAAGGCGAACCGAAAGTTAAAATCGAACGCACCGCCGGAGTCAAAGCCGTGCAGCGTTTATTTGATGAACTGGGCGCACGTTACAAAGATCGCAACGGCGGTTACACCCGAATTATTAAACTTGGTCGTCGTCAAGGCGATAATGCGGCAATGGCGGTCATCGAATTAGTTGACGGCGCACATCAAAAAGCGACAAGTAAGTAAGAGGAGTTGACCGTTATGAGCGAATCAGCCGCTTCAGCTAAAACTAAGGCAAAAACCAAAACACCGGGAACGCCGAAGCCCGCGCAGAAAACGGTTAAAAGTTCGAGTGAAACGATTAAACCGTCGCTCAATTTATCCGAATTGCGTGAACTTGCCGAGATGGTCAACGAACACGGTTTTACGGATTTTGAATTCGAGAACGAGAATATCCGTGTTCGTCTCAGTAAAACAGTTCAGTCGCCGGTTGTTCAGACAGTTGCTCCAAGTCAAGTTGTTTCATCCGCGCCGTCAGTTCCGGCACAAACAGAAACTGCTTCGGCGGAAACTACTGCGCCGCTCGTGGAAGAATTAGAACAAATTACTTCGCCGATTGTCGGCACGTTTTACCGTTCACCTTCGCCCGACAAAGATTCGTATGTCAAAGAAGGCAGCAAAGTTATACCCGAAACTGTCGTCTGTATCGTTGAAGCGATGAAGTTGATGAACGAAATTCAGGCGGAAGCGACTGGAGAAATCGTCAAAATCTACGTTGAAAACGGACAGCCGGTCGAATACGGACAGCCGCTTTTCGGAATCCGAAAATAATATTTTGTGAATCGTGAATCGTAAATCGTAAATAGATAAATTAAATCTATTTACGATTTACGATTCACGATTCACAGTTTACGAATGAGAGAAATTCGCAAAATTTTAGTCGCCAATCGCGGAGAAATCGCCTGCCGGATTATCTGGACGTGCAAAGAAATGGGCATCAAAACGGTCGCCGTTCATTCGACAGCCGACCGCGAAGCTCTGCACGTTCGTTATGCGGACGAAGCCGTCTGCATCGGCGGCGCACCGTCTTCGGAAAGTTATCTCAACATTCCGGCAATCATCAGCGCGGCGGAAATTACCAATGTTGACGCGGTTCATCCCGGTTACGGGTTTTTAGCCGAATCGGAAACTTTCGCCAAAATCTGCGAAGACTGTAATATCAAATTTATCGGACCGACGGCGCGTGTGATCGGAATGATGGGCGACAAAGTTGAAGCCCGACGGACAATGATCGCCGCCGGTGTGCCGATTCTGCCGGGTTCGCCCGATCCGATTGAATCGCCGGAAGAAGCGATTAAACTTGCCAAAGAAATCGGTTTTCCGGTGATTATCAAAGCGGCGGCGGGCGGCGGCGGACGCGGAATGCGAATCGTTCGCACGGAAGAAGAACTCGCCTCGAATCTCGAACTAGCGCAGACTGAAGCACTCGCGGCATTCAAAAATCCGACGGTTTATATTGAAAGATATATCGAACGTCCGCGCCACATCGAAATTCAGGTTTTGGCTGACGAACACGGCAACTGCGTTCATCTCGGCGAACGGGAATGCACGATTCAGCGGCGGCATCAAAAACTGCTCGAAGAAGCTCCATCGCCGGTTTTGACGATTGAACAGCGCGAAAA
The DNA here is from genome assembly GCA_965247235.1 of Pyrinomonadaceae bacterium. Lineage (GTDB taxonomy): Bacteria > Acidobacteriota > Blastocatellia > Pyrinomonadales > Pyrinomonadaceae. The sequence continues at coordinate 1,679,398 of OZ252004.1, read as the reverse complement.
AATGGGTGCGGTCGCCGTCAAAGCCTGCAAGGAAATCGGTTATTCGAGCGCGGGAACATTTGAATTTTTGCTCGACGAAGACGGTTCATTTTATTTTATGGAAATGAACACGCGCATCCAGGTCGAGCATCCGGTAACGGAAATGGTCACGCTTGCCGACATCGTGCGAAATCAAATCCGCATTGCCGAAGGCGAAGAGTTGGGTTTTACGCAGGAAGATGTTTTGATCGTCGGGCATTCAATCGAATGCCGCATCAATGCGGAAGACCCGGAAAAATTTACGCCGAGTCCGGGCAAAATCACGGCATTTAATATTCCCGGCGGTCCCGGCGTAAGAGTTGACACGGCGGTTTATCCCGGCTATATCGTGCCGCCTTATTACGATTCGATGATCGCCAAATTAATCGTTCACGCCCGCACGAGAGAACTGGCGATTGCACGAATGCAGAGAGCTTTGGAAATGATGGTCGTCGAAGGAATCAAAACGACGATTCCGCTGCACCAAAAAATTATGCGAAACGAAAAGTTTCAAAAAGGCGATTTTTCCACCAAGTTTATGGAAGAATTCGATTACCACGCAAATTAACGCGCAGTCGAAACTTTTCAGCGGAATGGAAACAGGTTATAATCGGAATTGATTAGCACCGAAAACAATAAAAACAAAAAACAGTTGTGGTTATCGTTTGCGAAAACGAAGTTACTGCACACAAGGAGAGACTAATTAAAGTCAATTAAAATATGGCAACAGTTAAAGAAAAGAAAGAAGAAATTGTCGGCGATTACAAAACGCATACATCGGATACGGGATCATCGCAGGTTCAGGTCGCGCTCTTAACGCAACGCATCAACGAATTGACCGATCATTTCAGAATTCATAAAAAAGATAACAATTCGCGTCGCGGACTGCTGATATTAGTCTCGCGCCGACGCAAATTGCTGGATTATTTGAAACGCCGTGATATTAACGAATATCACACGATCATCCAGAAATTAGGATTAAGACGATAGGAAAAATGGATAATTGACAGTTGATAATTGAAAATTAAGAAAACAAAATATCAATTATCAACTGTCAATTATCCATTATCCCGACTGCTTCGAGTCATCAACAAAAAAGTTTCTCTCGAAGAATTTGACGAAGGTTGCTGAACGTGACAGCGTAATTTACCGGCGGACAAAAGAGAATACGACTAAAAATTTAATGACCGAAAACGGCAGGGCTTCACGGCATAGACCTGTCGTTTTTTTTGTAATGAGGAAAAGAAAATGACACAGAAAAAATACTTAAAAGAATCAATCAAGGTCGGCGAACTCGATTTTATCGTCGAAACCGGAAAGGTTGCCAAACAAGCCGATGGAGCCGTCGTGATACGCTATGGCGACACGATGATTCTCGTGACCGCCGTCAGCGCACGCAATGCCAAGGAAGGACTGGATTTCTTCCCGTTGACCGTCGAATACCGCGAATCAACCTACGCCGCCGGACGCATTCCGGGAAATTATTTCCGCCGCGAAGCCCGTCCGAACGAAAAAGAAACGCTTACCTGCCGCATCATTGACCGACCAATTCGCCCTTTATTTCCAGACGGTTACAGGTTTGAAACGCAGATTGTCGGCACGGTTTTATCGGCTGACGGCAATGACCCGGACGTTCTGGCAATCACCGGCGCGTCGCTTGCGCTCTATCTCTCGGACATCGTGTTCGACAAACCGATTGCCGGCATCCGCGTCGGTTTAATTGACGGCAAATACATCATCAATCCGACCTACGACGAACGCCGCGAATCGGATTTGAATTTGATCGTCGCCGGAACGGAAGAAGCGATTGTGATGGTCGAATCCGAAGCCAACGAAGTCGCTGAAAACATTATGGTCGAAGCGATGATGCTCGCGCACAAGGAAATCAAACGCCTTTGTTTGTGGCAGAAAGAACTCGGCAAAGCTCTCAACATCACGAAACGCACATTCACCCCCGCACAACTCGACGAAACGATTTTGACGGAAGTCGAAAAGAATTACACCGACAAACTCCGCGAAGTTTTGGACACGCGCGGCAAAGATAAAATTTCGGCGTATGCCGCGCAGGACGCTCTAAAAAAAGAAGTCGTGGACAGCTATTCGACCGACGAACCGGAAAAACGGCAGATGGCTGGCAAGGTTTTCGGACACTTGAAGGAAAAGATTTTCCGTGCCGATATGCTCGATAACCGCCGCCGCCCGGACGGTCGCAAATTTGCGGAAATCCGCCCGATCAACTGCGAAGTCGGCTGGCTGCCGCGCGTCCACGGTTCGGCGTTATTTACACGCGGCGAAACGCAGGCGATGGTTTCGACGACTTTGGGAACGAAAATGGACGAACAGTTTATGGACGATCTCGAAAAAGGCGAAGTCAAGCGCAAATTTATGCTGCACTATAATTTTCCGCCGTATTCAGTCGGAGAAGCCGGACGTTTCGGCGGCGCATCACGCAGGGACATCGGACACGGCAATCTCGCACGCCGCGCAATTCAATCGGTTTTGCCGGACGGTGCAGATTTTCCATACACGATCCGCATCGTTTCCGACATCAGCGAATCTAACGGTTCGAGTTCGATGGCATCGGTCTGCGGCGGCATCCTGAGTTTGATGGACGCAGGTGTTCCGATCAAAAAACCGGTCGCAGGCGTGGCAATGGGACTCGTGATGGAAGGCAATCGTTACGCGATTTTGTCGGACATCGCGGGCGCGGAAGACCATTACGGCGATATGGATTTCAAAGTGACTGGAACTGCCGAAGGCATTACCGCTTTGCAGATGGACATCAAGATCGGCGGCATCAATTCGATGATTTTGCAGGAAGCTCTCGAACAGGCGCGTAAAGGTCGTTTGCATATTCTCGACATTATGAACAAGACGATTGCCCAACCGCGCGAAGAACTTTCGGAATTTGCACCGCGCATTATCACGATGATGATTAACCCGGAAAAAATCCGCGACGTGATCGGCAAAGGCGGCGCGACGATCCGTTCGATTACCGAAGAAACCGGCGCAAAAATTGATATTTCCGACGACGGCACGATTTTGATTGCGACCAATGACGGCGAAGCCGCACAAGCCGCGATTGACCGTATCAAGGCTTTGACGGCTGATGCCGAAGTCGGCGAAACCTATCTCGGAACCGTCACGCGCATCGTTGATTTCGGCGCGTTCGTCGAAATTTTCCCCGGACTCGAAGGCTTGCTGCACATCTCGGAAATCTCCGACCGCCGCGTCCGCGATGTCCGCGACGAACTCAAAGAAGGTCAGCAGATTATGGTCAAATGTATCGGCAGGGAAGGCAACAAAATCAAACTGTCGCGCAAAGCCATTATTATGCAGGAAAAAGGTCAGGAAAATAGTTAATTGAAATTTGTTAAGTTTCAAAGTAAAAAGCGCGAACAATATATTTTTATTGTTCGCGCTTTTTACTTTGAAAAATTATTTAAAGTTTTTTCAAAAAAACATCCCAAGCCCAACGCCCAACTTTTGCTCCCTGAGCATCTCTTATTTTTGCCCTGAATCGAAACTGATTGCCATTTTGATCCGTGCGTTTCGATTCTTTAAAGTCAAGATAGAGTGCAACCACATCAAGCGAACGCAATCCTGATAATTCTTCCGGTTCCGAAATGCCGTTGTGATTTTTATCCTGCCATAGTTTCAACTGTCGGAAAATCTGATCACGCCGCGTTATCAAGCCGTCCTGGTTTCCGCCGTTGGCAGATTTATCAAACTCGGCTAACGCGAGGAAACCGTTATAAAGTTGACCCGGCGGGAGATTCGGCTGTGTCGAGCAGTCGCCGAACAATTCGCCGCCGTTGTCAATTGTGCCGTTACCGTTCCGATCCAAGGATAGCCAAGCATCGTCAGAATTGGAAGCAGTCCACGATAGACGCTCTCCAACATTGTCGCGGTTCAAATCAAAATTAACGCCGTTTTGAACATCGGTTAAATTATACCCGTTGCCTGCAACGTCAATGACAATCGGCGAATTACATACCCATCGGGGACTTCCATCAATAGAATTGCAGGTTGCTCCGGGACAACCGGGTCGCTGACTTGCGTTGCATCCGCAAGTAAAGGCGCAGGATGTGCCGACCTGAACCGCTGAAGTTACATAATTGCCATTTCCGCAGGCAGTCGAACAAGTTGCGGGGCAATTCGGAGGTGTTGGACTCGGAGTAGGAGGAGGCGGAGTTGGAGTCGGTGTGATAGTCAAAACCGCATTTAAACTACCATTAACAACTTGAATACTAGGAGATGTTTGTGGACTCGGATTAGCAATTATCACATTTACATTGACAGTTCCAGTTCCTGTAGTTCCATTTCCTGAATCTATAAGTTTAAATGGATAAATTAGATTTACATCAGAGGCATCAGTAGTTTTTTTAACCGTAGCAGTCCTAACTGATTGTGCCATTCCATTTCCAACAGGATTAAATACAGTTTGTCCCACCTCATATGAAGGATTACCGGATGTTCTGCTGTCATCAAGTTCTACAGCAATTTGTGTTCCCGCCAATACCTGTTCAGAAAATCTTACTGTTGCTGTAGCGTTCGAAATACGACCAATTACCGGAGGCAAAACCGTTGGATCCAACAATACGCTAACCAAAGTGATTCTTGGTGGAACTTCAATTTCTCCTGACGTAGAGCCGACATTGTATGTTCCTAAATTGTAATAATTTCCCCATTCGTCATAGTAGCCGCCTGCATCCGCTTCAAAAACCGATTGAACCGAATAATGTCCGTCCTCCGAACCCAACGACAGTCCCGATGTATTTGAAATAGTTGCATAACCCCAATAGCTGTTGGTTGTATTTGAGCGATTTTGAGATGGAGAAGTAATTGTTGTCGTAACTGAGTAACTCGTGTAGCTGGTATAATCTTCGACAAGCGTGCCTGACCCGAAGGCATTAATGCCGTCCTGCCACGCATCGCTGTAAAGATAGACATTGCCGCCTGTTTGCACCGCCGAATTCTTAACGAATGCAACTTTTGAAAAGTTCGGAGACTTCTGTTTATTCGATTGCAGTGAAGAAACGGGAATTTTACGAATCTTCGATTTGATATTCGCGTTGATAAATTCTGCCAGCTTTTGCCAATTTTCTTCACCTAATATGGTAGGCAAAATATGATCTATAGCTCGACTAACCGCTTCTTGCTTTCGCGTCTCCCAGATTTTGAGTTGTCCGACTTTATCGGCACGGGACGTTTTGGCAGTTTTTACCTCACGCGCTGATTGATCAAAACTTTCAACCAATTTCGTCAGCGATTTAGCTTCCTTAACTACTATTTCTGTTTGTTCATCATTAAACCCTGAGCGTTCAACTAAACTCCGGGCATTATTTTCGCCAACCGTGCGAAGAAATAATTCAAAAGCTATTTTATCTGGAATCTCTTCCTGTTGAATAAAAGAGACGGAACTTTTGAATTCAGTTATTTTGTCGGCTTTATCGGCAAAGTCGTCTGTAGAAAAATTTGTTCTCGGAGTGACAAAAGCCAAACCAACCCAAACGGTAATAAACAAAGTTGTCAAGATATTTGCATATCTGCGGTAAGTCATAATGAGATCCTCCTTAAAAGTTTTAGTGAAAGTAAAAATATAATTGCAAACTCTAATTAGGAAACTCAAATATCAGCAAAGAATAATCTTTGATTTGCCTTACCAAAAATCAATATACGTAAATCGTAAAAAAAAAACGAGATAAATGTCAATATTTTTTTTAGACCTTTTGTGTAGGTTTTGACAAAGTTAAAGAAGTCTTATGTGCGGATCAATCTGCTTCGCTTTTTGATAAGCAGCGTTTGATTCGGCAATTTTTCCTTTGGCTTTGTAGGCTTTTGCCAGATTATAAAATCCTTCAGCGTTTTCGGGAGTTAATTCGGTAACTTTCTGAAACTGAACGATTGATTCGTCAATTTTGCCGTTTTTGAGATTGGAAATTCCGGTGTTCATCGCAAAAGTTGCCGCCTGGAAATTGGTTTTTATTTTGTTAAGTCTCTGCGCTTCTTTGAGTTCGAGTTTTGAACCTTCGCTGTCGCCTTTGGAACGCAGAGCGGCGGCGAGCGTGTTATGAATCTCCGGCGCATCGGGCAGAAAATTGAGCGCGGCGCGAAATAATTCAATCGCTTCATCAAGTTTGCCCTGCTGCTGTTTGACCGAACCGAGCGTGTAAATCGCTTCGCCGTAATCGGGTTTGATTTCGGTCGCTTTGAGAAACGCGGCGGCGGCTTCGTCTAATTTTGCCTGCTGCAATAAAATCACGCCCATTGTGTAATGCAGTTCAGGCAGTTTATCGGGTTGCAATTGGATGGCTTTTTTAAGCGCGGCGGCGGCATCGTCGAGTTTGTCCTGATTTTTGAGCGCGAGACCGAGATTGTAATAAGCGACGGCATCGTCGGGCGCAAGCTGAATTAAGTCCCGGTAATTTTTGACGGCGGCGGCGAAATCGGCTTTTTGAATGAGCGCGATGCCGAGATTATGACGAATCAGCGTATTGTTCGGCTCGATGGCGAGTGCTTTTTGAAAGATAACTATCGCTTCGTCAGGCAGACGCTGATTGACGAGCGCGAGACCTAAATCGTTGTATCCCTGAAGATAATCGGGCTTAATTTTGACGATTTCCCGAAACTGTTCGATTGCCGAATCAGCATCATCGTTGGCGATCAACGCTTCCGCCAACGCCTGCCGCGCTTCGAGAAAATCAGGCGCAATCTTAACGGCTTGTCTGAGCGCGAAAATCGAAGCAGAGAAATCTCCGGTTTTTCCGTAAGCAACACCGAGATAATACTGCGCGTCGGGATTTGCCGGGGTTAATCTCGCCGCTTGCGTGAGTGCGGCGATTGCGCCTTTGGCATCGTCGGAGAAAAGTTTTGCCGTGCCGAGAAAATAATGCGCTTGCGCGAGCGTCGGCTTGAGTTTGACGGCAGTTTCAAATTCTTTAATCGCGTCGGGAATTTGATTGGTCGAAGCTAAAACAAAGCCGACCGACGAATGCGCTTCGGCAGAATTTGGCGCGACTTTTAAGGCTTCGCGGTATTCGGTCAATGCGCCGTTTGCGTCGTTCAATTGTTGATAAAGTCCGCCCAAATATAAATGCGGTTCGGCGGATTTCGGCTTGATTGCGATGGCTTTTTTAAACGCTTCGGCGGCGGCATCGAACTGCTGCAACTGCTGACGCGCCAAACCCAAAGCGATAAATCCCTCGTAAAACTTTCGACTTGCCTTGATTACTTTTTCAAATTCGACGGACGCGCCGGCAAAATCGTTTTTTCTCGCCAGCGTCAAACCTTTTTGATAAATCGCCGCCGACGGATTCGTGCTTTTTTGAGCAAAAATCGGCGCGGCGACAAACGCCGCCAAAATCAGCGCAAAAATTATTTTTTGAAATGTTCTAAAAAGCATAATTCAACTTATAAAGACTGGAGCGTTGCGACTGGAACGCAAGCGGCTCGCTTGCCCGTGAGCGAGGCTTCCGACGCGAACTCACGTTTATTTTCTCGAAACTTTACACATTATTAATCGTCGTTTGAGCGTCCGAAGCGAACGCTCATTGCAAGCGAGCCGCTTGCGTTCCAGTCCAATGCTCATTGCAAGTTGGCAGTCTATTTCTTGATAATTCCCGCACCTTCTTTAACTGTAATCATTTGGTTTGCGGCGATGTCGTTTAATTTATCAACTTGTCCGCTCGTCCAGATAATTTCGATGGATTTTACTTTTGCTGATTTGCCGATGCCGAAGTTCAGGCGTGAATCGTTGTGCGAATAATAGCTGTTGCTGGCGCGTGATTCGTCGGTTTGTGTGCCGTCTTCAGTCGTAACTTTGATTTTTGCGCCGATGCCGCTCCGATTTGATTTTGTGCCGACAAGTTTGATTTTGAGCCAATTGTTATTTGACTTTGAATCGTTGCGGAGCAGTTCGGGAACGGCGTTGACCGGATTGATAATTATGTCGGTATCGCCGTCATTGTCGAAATCGCCGAACGCCGCGCCGCGTCCCGAAATATTTTCCATCACCGCGCCGCCGGTTTGGGCGGAAACGTCTTTGAATTTGCCGTTTCGCAAATTTTGATACAAAACCTTGCGCTGCGCGTAGCCGGCTTCGGTCGTCAACTTTTCAACTTCCGGGTAAACGTGACCGTTGACCTGAAAAATGTCGAGCCAGCCGTCGTTGTCCAAATCAACAAAACCAACGCCCCAACCGAGCCATTTCGTATTTAATCCGAGTCCGGCGGGAAACGTCACATCGTCGAAAACCGATTTGCCGACATTTTTGTAAACGGTTGTCGTGTCGCCCGCGAAGTTGGTTTTGACAATATCGAGCCAGCCGTCGCGGTCGTAATCGCCGACCGACACGCCCATTCCCGCCTGCGGTTTGCCGTCAACCGAATAAGCGCAGCCGGCTTCGAGCGCGATGTCGGTGAACGTGCCGTTTTTGTCGTTGTGATAAAGCGTCGCGGGCGCGGAATCGTTGGCGACGTAGATGTCCGCCCAAGAATCGTTGTCGAAATCGGCGACGACCGCGCCGAGTCCGTAAGTGCCGTCGGTTTTGCGAATTCCCGACTTTTCGGAAACGTCCGTGAACGTGCCATTGCCGTTGTTGTGAAACAACATATTGACACCGCCCTGAAGTCCCGGCGGACCACAGGCGACCGTCAAACCTTTATACAAACACGGTCCGGTTTCGGGCAGCGGCGCGGTTTTCAAGTCCAGATCAATATAACTGGCGACGAATAAATCCAAATTGCCGTCTTTATCATAATCCAAAAACGACGCGCCCGAACCCCATTTCGATTTATTGTCGGCGACTCCGGCTTTCTGCGCGACTTCCGAAAAAGTGCCGTTGCCGTTATTTTTATAAAGTGCGTTTTTGCCGAAGCACGAGATAAAAATATCATCAAAACCATCGTTGTCGTAATCGCCGACGGTCACGGCTTGTCCCCAATTCGTGCGCGTCAAACCGGCTTTTGCCGTCACATCTTCAAAAGTGCCGTCGCCTTTGTTGCGAAATAAACGATTGCTCGGCTGAACGTCTTTTGGCAAAGCGTCAAGGCGCGTGCCGTTGACGAAAAAAACATCCTGAAATCCGTCGTTGTCGTAATCAATAAAAGCCGCGCCCGTGCCGGTCGTTTCGAGCAGATAACGATTCTTTTTCTCGTCGCCGTAAACCGTTTTGAAATCAATTCCGGCTTGTTTTGAAATATTTGTGAGCGAAACCGCAAACGGATTTGTCGCAGGCGCAATTTGTCCGGCAATATTCAGACAAAACGCTGAAATAATCACTAATAATGAGATTGAAATTTTTATTGAAACATTATTCATTTATTCTGGTAAGTAAATGGACACAATCATTTTAAGTGAAAAAGTTTCGCAATCACGTTTAGAGTTCAAACTTCAGTTTGCTGAATTCTGCCAGCGAAGCGCGGCAGAATTCACACGCTAAAGCGTGAACTCTAAACGTGATTGCGAAACTTGAACTGTTTTTTAATTGTGTCCATCTACTTAAATCTTTTTGCACCAAAGTTTTAAGAATCCAAATAATCATCTTCGCTGCGGTATGATTCATTTTCATCACCTTGTCTTATAAAATTATCCGCCAAATCAAACCAGCGCGATAAACCGATGTAAATTCCCGTCCAAGCGGTTTGACCTTCGACTCTGACGACGATTTCCTTTATTTTGCGTCGGCTGACTATTCCTTTTGTTTTCAGCAGATAGACGGCATCTTCCTGATCTTTAAAACGTCCGGCAATGTATTTCATCAAAACAAGATGTTCGGCTGTCACGACTGGCAAACCGTTGATTGTGACAGCTTGTTTCAAAGCATCCTGATAGTAATTCTTAAACCTGTCATTTCGCAAAATCCAGTCTGTTTTGACAGCTTGCTTATCGGTTTTAGTTAAAAAGTGTTCGCCACCTTGTTTTAGATAAGCGATAACTTCTTCTTTCGGAATCGGAAGACGTTTTGACGCAATAAAATCAATGTCTTTCGTGTTTCGGTCACTGCCGTAAATCGCCATCGCAATTCCGCCGCAGATCGCCCATTCGATGCCGTTTGCCGTCGCCATTTCGCCGACAATCCGAATTGCCTGCGTCGCCGATTCGGCATCGAGCAAACCGATGTCCAAAATTCCATTCATCATTTGACGATTCCGCTGCCTTCTTTGATGCTGACAAATTGATTTGCCGCGATGTTTTTTACCGTTTCCGTGTCGCCGTTTGCCCAGCGGATTTCGACTGAATCAATTAATTTTGCCGCGCCGATGCCGAAATGCAGGCGCGAATCGTTGTGCGAATAATAGCTCGTCTGCGCGGTCAGTTCCTGCGCCTGAATTTTGTCGCCGATTTTGACGATGACGCGCGAGCCGATGCCGTCGCGGTTTGATTTCGTGCCGACGAGTTTCAGACTTATCCAATTATTCGCCGACTTCAAATCGTTTCGCAAAAGCAGCGGCGGTTCGTTCATATTCATCACGAGCGCGTCCACGTCGCCGTCGTTGTCAAAATCGCCGAACGCCGCGCCGCGACTCGAACGCGGATCGGTAATTCCTGTTCCCGACTGCGCCGAAACGTCTCTGAATTTTCCGTTGCCCAAATTTTGATACAAAAGACGCGGGCTGCGGTGCGGATATTCCTTGAAAAATTTCTCGACTTCCGGGTAGACATTGCCGGTGACGGTCATAATGTCCGTCCAGCCGTCGTTGTCGAAATCGGCGAAACCCGTTCCCCATTGGACGTAGCGCGTGTGATCGAATCCGGCAAGACGCGATGCGTCATCATAGAAATTTTTGCCGCTGTTTTTATAAAGAATCGGCAAATCGTCGGCGAAATGCGTTTTGAAAATATCGGGAAAACCGTTGTTGTCGTAATCGCCGACGGTCACGCCCATTCCCGCTTGTTCGTTGCCGTCTTCGTTATAAGCCGTTCCCGCTTCGAGGCTGACATCCGAAAACGTGCCGTCTTTATTATTGCGGTAAAGCGTCGAAGGCGTGGAATCGCACGCGACGTAAATATCCTGCCAGCCGTCGTTATTGTAATCGGTAACAATCGCCGTCATCGAATATCTGCCCGTAACTTTTGAAATGCCGGATTTGTCCGAAACGTCCGTAAAAGTACCGTCGCCGTTGTTGTGATACAAAAGATTCGTGTCGGTCGGCAAGCCTTTCGGACCGCAGTTGACGGCGATTCCCTTCCAGAAACAAGTCGCGCCTTTTCCCGGTTCGGGCGCGGTTTTAACATCGAATTTCAAATAATTGGCGACAAACAAATCTAATTTGCCGTCGCGGTCATAATCAACAAAAGTCGCGCCCGAACCCCAACGCACACTGCCGACGGGAAATCCGGCTTGTTTCGTGACATCTTCAAACGCGCCGTTGCCTTTATTGTGCAGCAAAACATTCTGCCCGTAATAAGTTAAAAATAAATCTTCAAAACCGTCGTTGTCGTAATCGCCGACCGTGATGCTCGAACCCCAACCGGAAATTTTTAAGTTTGCCTTTTCGGTCACATCTGTAAAAGTGCCGTTGCGATTGTTTTTATAAAGATGAATCGTCGGCTCTTTACCTTTTGGAAAACCTTCGAGTTTAGAGCCGTTCATCACTAAAATATCTGTCCAATTATCATTATCGTAATCAAAAAATGCCACGCCGCAACCGTTCGTTTCGATGATGAATTTTTTGGAAGCCACACCGCCGTAAACCGTCGTTTCCGCAATTCCGGCTTGTTTCGCCACGTCCGTGAACGTCACCGGAAACGGCTTGCCCGTCTGCGCGTCGGTAAAGGCAAATGCAGAAATAATTATGTAAAAAATGAGCGACAGTCTTAGCATTTTTAAAAAGCAAAAATTGGTTATACCAATTAACATTAAAGATTTAAATATAGAATTATATGAATTGATTATGGGTTTTGTTCTTTTTCGCCGCGCAGTTTTTCGGCGAGAGAAAATTCGACTTTTGCATCGTCGGCTTTTCCGGCTTGCTGTAAAACCTGCGCTAAAAGATAATGTGCGCCAAAATTATTCGGATCAATCTGCACCGAACGCCGCAGCAGATTTTCAGCGTTTCCCAAATCCTGTTTTTTGAAATAAACTTTTCCTAAAACGATGTAAGGACCGCTGAAAAAAGGATTTAACCAGATTGATCTTTGCAGCGGCGGAATCGCTTCGTCCCATTTCAACTGCCGCGAGAGACCTTCGCCGAGACGATAATATGCCATCGCATTTGCAGGATTAAGTGCGATTTCCTGATTGAGCAAATCTATTCCTTTATCGATATTAGCTTTATAAATCGCCAGTTCGCCCAAAATAAAACGCACCTCAGGCAATTTCGGATCAAGCTCGATTGCCTTATTTAGCTCGACTTCGGCGGTTTCCTCAAACTCCTGCCGCATGTGCATCTTTGCATTGAGCAAGTAAGCAGAAGCTGAATTAACCGACACTTTAAATAGATTGGCGTAAACGCCGCGCGATTTTTCAGGTTGCCGCATTTGAATATAACTGACACCGAGTGCATAAGCGATTTCACCGTTTCCGGGTTGTTTTTGAAGTATTTTTTCAAGATATGGAATCGCTTCGCCAAGATGTCCCGAAACATAATTCGATAATCCGAGCATCTGAATTACCTGACTCTGCTCAACCGAACTATCAGGAAATTTCCCGTCTACCGCAACCAAATGTTCCGCCGCTTTTTGGTAATTACCTTGTGAATAATAAACTTTTCCCAACCAATAAGTCAGTTTTTCACTATGCGGAAATTTTTGTAATGACTGCTCTAATAAACTAATCGCACCGGCAGCATTTTTACTTTTCAGCAAATTTTGAACTTCGGAAATTGTTTGTTCGATGGCTGAAGAATCAGCGGAATAAGGTTCAATCCGCTGCGCTGAAAGATTGTCGGCGGTTAGCACCAGACAAAACATAACCATTATCAGTCGAGCAGATTTCATACGCGGTAATTGTAAAATTGCTTTAATAATATTTGAACCAGCAGGCGTAATTCAGAATAAACTTTTTACCGAAACTTTCAACAAACCGGAAACGATTGATAGCCGTCTCTCCAAAATTTTGGAGTTTTTGTTGCAAAGTTTTGCAGAATCGAGCCAAAACATCTATATAGTTCAAATCACAAATTAGTTTTATTTTTAATGATTCTTGAATTAAATTAAAGTATCTAACAGGGTTTTTGAATTATTCCCGTTAGGATTGAATAAATGGATTGAAAGTTGCCTTAGAAAAATATAGTTCATTTTGCTTAAACAGCACCTAATTTCAATTTCGACATTACATACACGGGTTTATTTTCGTTTCAGGGGTTTGCCGGGATTACCGGCTAAATAAATAATACCGATTTCTTTGTTTGTATTCCAAACAAACCGGAAATTACCGATGTCTTTTTCTATTTTTACTGCTTGAAAAAGAAAATGCTGTTTTACTTATCAATTTAAAATCAAAAATGGAGGTTTTTGGGATGACCAGAAAATATTTATTAATGTTAGTGATGGTGTTTGCATTGTCACTATTGTATGTCCCGCAGCAAATCCGGGCGCAGGCGGTTTACGGAAGCGTAGCCGGAACTGTGACGGATAACGCGGGAGCCGTCGTGCCGGGGGCGACGATTACAATCACCAATAACGAAAGAAAAACGGTTGACACCGTCACCACTAATTCTGACGGTTTCTTTCAAAAAGACCGTCTGCTTCCGGGTAATTATTCGGTAAAAATCGAAAAAGCCGGGTTTAGCGCGGCTTTGACCAGCGATGTCAAAGTCAGCGTTGATACGCAGACGAAAAACGATATTTCTTTAGCAACCGGACAAGTTACGGAAATCGTCAATGTCGAAGCCGACAGTCAGTTATTAAAGACTGACCGTGCCGACGTGGCGACGACTTTTGAAACCAGACAAATCAACGATTTGCCGATTTTCGACCGCAATTTTACCAAACTCATTCTGCTTACGCCGGGAACGGTGCAACAGCAATGGGGACACGCTGCCAGCGAAAACCCGCAGGGTTCGACGCAAACCAGCGTCAACGGTCAAACTTTCAGCGGCACCGGATTTCAATTAGACGGAACCGATAACCGCGACCCGATTTTGGGTATCATCGTTATCAATCCGAACTTTGAAGCCATCGGCGAAACCAAAATCACATCGCAAAACTACGATGCCGAATTCGGTCAGGCAATTGCAGGTATCGCAACCGTGCAAACCAAATCCGGCACAAATACTCTGCACGGCAGTGTGTTCGACTATCGCCGGAGCGATGCGCTTCAGGCTCGTAACCCATTTTCGCAGTCTGTGGCTGACGGCAATACCGGAAAATCTGTTCCGGCGACGCTGCGTAATCAATTCGGCGGCTCAATCGGCGGACCAATCATTAAAGATAAAATCTTTATTTTCGGTGATTATCAAGGCGTTCGCAGTCGAATCGGTGGAACACAGTTACTATCTGTTCCGACGGCTCTGGCACGAACAGGTAATTTTAGTCAATACGGAACTACAATCTACGATCCTAATTTATCCGTCGTTCAGCCGAACGGTAGTGTTTCGGCTGCTACGCCATTTGCCGGAAATATAATTCCGACGAATCGTTTGTCTCCGCAGGCGCAGGCATTGTTGAAACTTATCCCGTTGCCGAATCTGACAGGAACGAGAAATGGGACACAAGATAATTATGCCGCTTCAGGGACTGAAAAATTCAATAATGATACATTCGATGTGCGCGGTGATGCTCGATTGGGACAAACTACTAACGCCTTTGCCCGCTATAGCTACGCCCGCTACAATTTAGCCGGCGGACAAGCCTTCGGTGCCGGCGGCGGCGCACAGTTCGTCACGCTCGGCGGTGTTTCCAAAGTTCGTAATAAAAGTTTGGCAACCGGATTCGATTACACTTTATCGCCGACAACGGTCATTGATGCACGCTTCGGATATTTCAAATACGGGGTGGATGTCAAGCCGAATGATTTCGGAACGAGAGCTGCATCTAGTTTAGGAATTCCCGGATTAAACTTTGACGACAATTTTACTTCCGGTTTGCCGGGTATATTCATTCAGGGCGATAGAGGTGTCAATTTCGGCACGGCTCTCGATATTTCCCGTTGTAACTGCCCACTGATCGAAACTGAAAAACAGTATCAGGTCGTGGGTAATTTAACCAAAGTTGCCGGTAATCATACAGTCAAATTCGGTGTTGATGTTCGTCGTGCATTAAATTTGCGTGTTCCGAGTGATTCACATCGCTCAGGGCAGCTTTTTATTGATAATACCAGAACAGGCGGAGTTAATGGCGACGGCGGATTGGGTTTAGCAACATTCCTGCTTGGTGACGTTACTTCGTTTAATCGTTACGTCAGCACATCAACTACTGCTGCCGAACGACAATGGCGACATTACTACTATGGTCAGGATACTTGGAGAATAACGCCGAAACTGACATTAGCTTATGGATTGCGTGCTGATATTATCAACCCGCAGACTTTAAATAAAGCAGGCAACGGCGGATTCCTGTCGCTCGATACGGGACAAATTACTGTTGCCGGTGTCGGCAGTACGAATCTTGCCGGCAACGTCAAGAATAAAGTTAATTTTGCTCCGCGTCTTGGTGTTTCTTATCAAATCAATGAGAAAACAGTGATCCGTGCAGGTTACGGACGCAGTTATGATACCGGGGTTTTCGGTTCGGTCTTCGGTCACTCGGTGACGCAAAACTTACCTGTGCTGGCACAACAGCAGTTATCGAAAACCAATATCCAAAGAGCTTTCAACTTAGCGACGGGTCCGCCCGTTTTCACCAACTTTTTCGGTTTGAACGCAGCACCGAACAGAGGCGGCGTTGCTAATACTTCGCTTCCTTCAAGCGGCACTTTCTATCTGCCGGACGGCGTGTTTGCCCGTGCTTTAACAGATAAACAGCGTCTGCCGCAGGTTGATGCTTATAACATCACGATACAAAGACAGTTGAATAAAGACTTTTCGCTCGAAGTGGCGTATGTCGGAAACAAAGGCACACACGCCTTTATCGGCAACGGTCCGGCGGCAAATGTCAATCAACCGACAGTAGAAGGCATTAATTCGGGATTAAGCACTGACCAGCGCAAACCTTTCTTCCAGAAATTCGGTTTGACGCAGGGAATTGACTATTTTTGCAACTGTGCCGACACTCGTTATGATGGTTTGCAGATCAAACTTACCAAGCGTTTTACCGACGGTTTGTCTTTGCTGACGCATTACACGATTCAACGCGCTCTTGACAATAGCGGTGATTATTTCTTTATTGATCGCAAAGTCAATCGCGGCGTGAACGACTTTAATCGCACGAGAGTGTTTGTTTTAGCCGAAACATACGAATTACCTTTCGGTAAAGGCAAAACATATTTTAGCGGTGCGTCACGCGTTGCTAATGCGTTTCTCGGCGGCTTCCAAATCAGTTCGACGACTACAGTTCAGAGCGGTATTCCGTTTAATATCGGGATTAACAGTCTCAACGATACGGGACCAAACCGACCTAACTTTAGCGGAAACGTCACATACGGAAGCACACGTGATGCAAGCGGACAGGTGAAATACATTACTACCGCAGCATCTGCCTTTACCATACCGGCAAGAGGTACTTTCGGGAATCTGAAACGTAATGCCTTACGCGGTCCGGGATTCTGGCAAACCGATGCTTCCTTGATTAAACGATTTGCTTTCAAAGAAACAATGAATTTAGAGTTTCGTGCGGAAGTGCAGAATTTGTTTAATCACGTTAATTTGGGACAGCCGAATTCGGATGCAACCAATGGCGGAACTAATTTCGGCACAATCAACAATACAAATACTAACGCCGTCCAGCGTAATGTTCAGTTTGCTGTCAGATTCGCATTCTAATCAATACATTTAGCCCGCGTTTGTCTAACCGCAAAATCGCGGCATTGAAAAAAGGAGAAATTCCACAAAGGAACTTCTCCTTTTTTCTAATCCGAATTTTAAGTTGATCTGAGTTTGGTAAATTAAATTGCAAATTGAGATTAGTTAAAAATTTACAAAATCGCGTAAAGTTTCTATTCAATTCGGTTTTTACAAAAGACTTTAATATCGCCTTATTAAAATAGAGTTTGCATAAATAATTACTGAGCCGAATATTATTCAAAACAATTTTTGACGCTTGAAGATTTAGAACGAATAGTAATGCAAAAATCCTTGCCGGAACAACGATTTAAATTTTTTCTTCACGCAATCACGGCAGGATTGACTTTTTTATCTTGCGGTTCGATTTTGTCGCTCGCGCAGACTGTTCCTGCGGCAAAATATTATCAATCAAACGGAACGGCGAAAATGTCAAAAATGCTGCGGCAAATTTATGACGCGCAGGATTTTAAGATTGATCCGAATAAATCAGCCGAACGCGCTGAATACTATCGGAGCGAATTAAAACAAAATCCCGATATTCGTTCGGAATTAAAAGGACGAATGGCACTCGCAACCGAACTCTTGCGTTCAGGCGAAAGCCGTCAGGCGGCTGAAGAAATTGAAAATTTACGCAAATTAATTAAGAAAAAAGGCATCGTTCCTGCGCCGTTTTTTGTTAAGCAAATCGGCGAATTGGCGGCAATTTCGGTTTTACGAATGGGCGAGCAGGAAAATTGCCGGACGAATCATAATCTCGATTCTTGTATTTTTCCGATTAAATCAGGCGGCGTTCATAAGTTGAAAGAAGGTGCGTCGAATGCGTTTGATGAATTTTCGGCGTTGCTCAAAGATGATCCGAAAGATTGGCGTTCGCGTTGGCTTTTGAATGTCGCGGCGATGACGCTCGGTGAATATCCGCAAAAAGTTCCGAATGAGTTTTTGATCGCGCCCGAACGGTTTGCTTCCGATTATGAACTGCCGCGTTTTGAAGATGTCGCGCCGAATGTCGGACTCGACGCGATGAATCACGCGGGCGGCGCGATTACCGAAGATTTTGACGGCGATGGACTTCTCGACGTGATGATTTCGGGGCAGAATCCGCTCGACCAACTCAGATTTTTTCACAACGGCGGTGACGGCAAATTTGTCGAACGAACGAAAGAAGCCGGATTGACGGGCGAGATCGGCGGACTCAATATTATTCACGCCGATTACAACAACGACGGTTTTCCCGATGTCGTCGTTTTGCGCGGCGGCTGGTGGGGCGAAAACGGTAAATATCCGCTCTCGCTGTTGAAAAATAACGGCAACGGAACTTTCGATGATGTCACCGAAAGCGCAAATTTGATGTCGTTGCATCCGACGCAGACGGCAGTTTTTCTCGATTACGACGCGGACGGATTTTTAGATTTATTCGTCGGTCACGAATCGAGCGCACTCGGCAAACATCCGTCGCAGATGTTTCATAATAACGGCGACGGCACATTTACTGAAACGGGCGAGAAACTCGGAATCGCCGATCTCGGTTTCGTCAAAGGCGTGACGGCGGGCGATTTTAACAACGACGGGCGCACCGATTTATATGTTTCGATCAAAGGCGCATCGAACAAACTTTTCCGCAACGACGGCGCGGTAAACTCGTCGAGACCGAATTTTGCCGAATGGAAATTCACCGATGTGACCGAAAACGCGAAAGTCGGCGAACCTCTGCACAGCTTTGCGACTTGGTTTTGGGATTACGACAACGACGGTTGGCAGGATATTTTAGTTGAAGGTTATTACGACGAAACCGACGGCGATGTCGGCGCGTTTATGATTGGTCAGCCCAATAAAGCCGAAACGCCAAGACTTTTTCACAACAACGGCGACGGCACATTTTCCGATGTCACTAAACAAATGCGGCTCGACCGAGTGATTTTGGCGATGGGCGCAAATTTCGGCGATTTGGATAACGACGGTTGGTCAGATTGTTATTTCGGCACGGGAACGCCCGATTTCGCCGCGCTTTTGCCAAATAAAATGTTTCGTAACGATAACGGCAGAGTATTTCAGGATGTGACGACTGCGGGCGGCTTCGGACATTTGCAAAAAGGTCACGGCGTGGCATTCGCCGATCTCAACAACGACGGCGCGGAAGATGTTTTCGAGGTCATCGGCGGCGCGTATCCGGGCGACGATTGTCAGAGCGTTCTTTTTGCCAATCCGGGAACGAAAAATCATTGGATTTCGCTCGATTTGCAGGGCGTAAAATCGAATCGCTCGGCAATCGGCACACGCATTAGAGTTACCGTTGCAACGCCAAACGGTGAACGCGCAATCTATCGCACGGTTTCATCCGGCGGCAGTTTCGGCGATTCGCCTTTTCGTCAGCATATCGGTTTAGCAAACGCAGTTTCGGTCAAAGAAATCGAAATCAAGTGGCACGGCTCGAACAAAATTCAAAAACTTTCAAAAATTAAATTTGATACATTTTACCGTTTGCGTGAGAATCAATTAAATCCCGAAATTGCGCCGTTAAAAGCATTTGCATATGCCAAAGGAAATTCGCATCACGAGATGATGAATATGCCCGGAATGAAGTAGAAAAACGAAGAGCAGGCTGCCAGCCTGCGCTCCGGTTGAGAAGAATTATGAAAAATCTGAAACTTATCGCGCTATTTTTATTGATTGGATTGGCAATCTCGGCTTGTCGGCAGACGGTCGTTAATGAGCAAAATCAAAATATCGCCGTCAGTCCGACAGCTCAAAATTCTGAAAATATTCCCGACCGCAAATGGTGGAAGGAATCGGTGGTTTATCAGATTTATCCGCGTTCCTTTAAAGATACGAACGGCGACGGCGTGGGCGATCTTCGCGGGATTATCGAGAAATTGGACTACATCAAAAGTTTGGGCGTGACGGCGGTTTGGCTTAATCCGATTTTTGAATCGCCGAATGACGATAACGGTTATGACGTTTCGGATTACCGCAAAATTTTGCCGGAATTCGGGACGATGGCGGATTTTGACGAGTTGGCGAAGGGTTTGCACGACCGTAACATCAAGCTGATTATGGATATTGTCGTCAATCATTCGTCGGACGAACACGAATGGTTTACCAAATCGCGTGCGTCGCGTGATAACCCATACCGCGACTATTATTACTGGTGGAACGCCGATAAAGGCAAGCCACCGGCGCGTTACAGCCTTTTCGATGTCAATCACGACGCGTGGAAATACGACAAGCAGTCGGACGCTTATTACCTGCATATTTTTTCGCAGAAACAGCCCGATTTGAATTGGTCGACCCCGAAACTGCGGCAGGAAGTTTATGACATTATGAAATTCTGGGCGGAAAAAGGCACTGACGGTTTTCGGCTCGACGCGTTTCAGTTTGTCGCCAAAGACCCGAAATTGCCCGAATTTCCGAAAGACCGGAAACCGAGTTTGATGAATTATTCGATGGGCGAAGGCATTCACGATTATTTGAAGGAAATGAACGAGCAGGTTTTGACGAAATACAACGTGATGGCGGTCGCCGAAGGTGCAGGACGAGATTTCAAGGACGCGCACGATCTGGTTGATGCCGACCGCCGCGAACTTTCGATGGCGTATGCGTTTGAACCGGCGGACACGGCGAAATTCGGCGGTTACAAACTGTCGAAAATGAAGGAAGTGTTCTCAAAATGGGACACGGATTTCGCCGAAAAAGGCTGGCTTTCGATCTTTTTGGCGAATCACGATAAGTCGCGGATGGTCTCATTTTGGGGCAACGACAAACCCGAATTTCGTGATTATTCGTCGAAAATGCTTTCGACGTTTCTGATGACGATGCGCGGCACGCCGTATTATTATTTCGGCGACGAACTGGCGATGACGAACGCCGGTTTTGAGAAAATTGAAGACTTCCGCGACAAACCGATGCTCAATGAATATCAGTTTCAGAAAAATCAGGGCGCGGATTTGAACAAGTTTTTCGAGAAAATAAAGTTTGAAGCCCGCGACAATGGACGAACACCGTTTCAATGGAGCGGCGCGGAAAAAGCCGGATTTACAACCGGCAATCCGTGGATCAAAATCAACCCGAATTACACCGAAATCAACGCCGAAACCGAAGATAAAAACGCGAATTCGCCGCTCAATTATTTTCGTAAATTGACAAAACTGCGAAAAGACAATCTAGTTTTGGTTTACGGCAAATACACGCTGCTCGATGAACCGAATGAAAGCGTTTACGCCTACACGCGGGAGTTGAACGGCAAGAAGATGTTAATTATGCTGAATTTTACCGATAAAGAAGCGTCGGCAAACACGGGCGTAGATATGTCGAAGGCGAAAGTTACATTAGGAAATTACGAAACGCCGTCAATTGATGGAAAGTTGAAGCCATATCAAGCGGTAATTTATGAATTGGGTAATTAAGTTTTGATAAATTGTTTGATTTATTTCAATTAAAAAATTCCGAAGTCGCCAACGGTGACCAACATAATAGCTTATGGCGAAGGCGTTTCGCCGAAACCATAGGTAGATTGAATTATTTCATCCGTCGCTGAAAGCGACGAACAAATTATGCCGCAATCAATTGTTAAATTTTTCGCCCACATTGTTTTTTCGACAAAGAATCGGGAACATTTAATTCATCCCGAAATCGAAAACGATTTATTCGGATATATTAACGGAATTGTGGCGAATAATGATGCGAAATTAATCATCGCCAACGGCACGACAGATCATATCCATTTATTAGTTTCATTACCGAAAAAGATTGATATTCCCGAATTGATCGGCGATATAAAACGTGACAGTTCAGCCTGGATTAAAAAGCAGGATTCACGATTCGACAACTTTTATTGGCAGAGAGGTTACGGTGCTTTTTCGGTTGGACAGTTGGAAACAGATATTGTCAAAAATTATATTGCAAAGCAAAAAGAACATCACGAAACGAAAGATTTCAAAACAGAATATAGAGGTTTTTTGAAAAAATATGATGTGGATTTTGATGAGCAATATGTTTGGGATTGATGCTTGATTGTTGCTCGCTTTCAGCGAGCGGTTGAATAATTGTTTTTGTCCTATGGTTTCGGCGAAACGCCTTCACCATAGGCTATTATGTTGGTCGCCTTTAGCGACGGAGATTAAAAAATTATGAGTCATAAATTTTATATTTGCGCCTTTTTAGCATTGATTATTTCGATGCTTTCCGCTTGTCAAAATACTGTGACGAACACCAATCAAACCGTTGTGAACACTAATCAAAATCAAGCTACTTCGACCGACATTCCGAACCGCAAATGGTGGAAGGAAGCGGTCGTTTATCAGATTTATCCACGTTCGTTCAAAGACACGAACGGCGACGGCGTGGGCGATTTAAAAGGGATTACGGAAAAACTCGACTATGTAAAAAGTTTGGGCGTTGACGTGATCTGGCTCAACCCGATTTTTTCGTCTCCGAACGACGATAACGGTTACGATGTTTCCGATTATCAGAACATAATGAAGGATTTCGGGACGATGGAAGATTTTGACGCGCTGCTCAAAGCGGCGCACGACAGAAAGCTGAAAATCGTGCTTGATTTGGTCGCCAATCATTCTTCGGACGAGCATAAATGGTTTCAGGAATCGCGCAAATCGCGCGATAATCCTTACCGCGATTATTATCACTGGTGGAACGAAGAAAAAGGCAAGCCGAACAAGCGCGTCAGCTTTTTCGATGTCAACGGCGATGCGTGGAAGTATGACGAAACGACGAAATCTTATTATTTGCATATCTTTTCGCAGAAGCAGCCCGATTTGAATTGGGAAAATCCGAAAGTTCGTCAGGAAATGTATTCGATGCTCAAATTTTGGTTCGACAAAGGCGTTGACGGTTTCCGAATGGATGTCATCGCGTTCATTTCCAAAGACACGAATTTCCCGCCGATTCCGCCCGAATACAATAATGATTGGGGCAAATTCTACAGTCACGGTCCGCACACGCACGAGTATTTGCAGGAAATGAACAAAGAAGTTTTGAGCAAATACGACATTATGACTGTCGGCGAAATCGGCGTTTCGCCCGAAGACGCGCACAATTTTGTGGACGAGGACCGCAGCGAACTCAATATGATGTATCATTTTGACGGCGTTGGTTTGGGTTATCTGCCGAACTCGAAAAAAATGATTGACCCGAACGGCTGGAAACTAACCGATTTCAAAAAAATCTATACGAAATGGAGCGATAATTTCGATCAGAAAGGCTGGGGAACGATTTATCTCGGCAATCACGATCAGCCGCGAATGCTGACTCGTTGGGGCAACGACACGCCCGAATTTCGTGATTATTCATCGAAAATGCTCTCGACATTTCTGCTGACGATGCGAGCCACACCGTATTATTATTTCGGCGACGAACTCGGAATGAGCAATATCAAATTTGACAAAATCGAAGACTACAAAGACATCGAATCAATCAACTGGTATAAGGCAATCACCAAAGAAGGCGGCGATTTGAAATCATTTTTAGAATCGCAAAAAATCGCCGCGCGAGACAACGGACGCACACCGTTTCAATGGGACAATACGACAAACGCGGGATTTTCAAGCGGTTCGCCGTGGCTCAAAGTCAATCCGAATTATACGGATGTAAATGTTGCCGCCGAAGAAGCGAAACCCGAATCACCGCTTAATTATTTTAGAAAATTAACAAAGCTGCGGAAAGACAATCTGGTTCTCGTCTATGGCAAATACACGCTTTTAGATGCAGACAACGAAAGCGTTTACGCCTACACCAGAGAATTAAACGGCAAAAAACTGTTGATTATGCTCAATTTTAAAACAACTGAAGCAGCCGCGAACACAGGTCTGGATTTGAGCAAAGGCAAGGTTTTGTTGGGCAATTACGCCGCGCCTTCGACCGACGGCAAACTAAAACCGTATGAAGCGGTCGTGATGGAATTGGGAAACTAAAAAGCATATATGCGGCTCTGCCGCCTGATGTGCGGCGATGGTTGTGCCTCGCCGTTATCGTCTATTCAAATTCTTTGAGGCTTGCGCCTCATCAAACTGAGGCGCAAGCCTCAAAATTAGAGGGAAACTTCCCGGAAAGGCACAGCCTTTCCGCACATCGGGCGGCACAGCCGCGAAAAGTTTTCCGAATGAATAATCAAACTTTAATAACGAATTTGTTTTCAATAAATTAATCCTAAAGGCATAAAACTTATGAACACACAACGAAAACCAATGCTCTCCTTTTGGCAAATCTGGAATATGAGTTTCGGATTTTTGGGGATTCAATACGGATTCGGTTTGCAGCAGGCGAACCTGAGTCCGATTTTCCGTATTCTCGGAGCGGAAGAGTCAAATCTCGCGGTGCTTTGGCTCGCAGGTCCGATCACGGGATTGTTGATCCAACCTATTATCGGGGCAATGAGCGACCGTACTTGGGGACGTTGGGGACGGCGAAAACCATATTTTGTGATTGGCGCACTTACGGGAAGCGTCGCGGTGATGATGATGCCCTATTCTCCATATTTGTGGATGGCGGTCGGGTTGTTCTGGATTTTAGACGCTTCGATGAATACGGCGATGGAACCGTATCGTGCGCTGGTCGGCGATAAACTAAACGACAAACAGCGAACACTTGGTTTTTCGGTGCAGACGTTTATGATCGCGGGCGGGCAAATCGCCGCCGGACTGATGCCGACGGTGTTGCTCGCATTAGGAATTTCTTCGGAAGAAAAATTTCACACCGTTCCCAATATTGTTAAATATTCATTTGTAATCGGTGTCGCCGCAATGCTCATCACGGTTTTGTGGACAGCATATACAACCGATGAATATCCACCTGAAAATTTGGAAGAACTTTTGAGAGAAAAGGAAATCGCTCAAAAGGATAATATCTTTGTCCGAATTTGGAAGGCTATTATCAGAGCCATCACCGAACTTGTCGAGGCAATTAGAGATATGCCGAAGGTTCTTAAACAAATTTGGTGGGTAAAATTATTCACTTGGTATGGAATGCCGATGATGTGGCAATATCTCGGATTATCTATCGCCCGCCATTGCTACAACGCCGCAACGCCGGATTCACCCGGATTTAATGAAGGCAGCGCGAAAGGCGGAGTCGCTTTGACCGTAATGAATATTACGACGCTGCTGATGGCACTTGTTATTCCATCAATTGTAAAAGTCATCGGCACACGAAAAACCTATGCCTCGTTTCTGGCTCTCGGCGGGTTGGGTTTTATATTGATGCTCACGACCAACAATCTTTATTTGGTGATGAGTTGTATGGTTTTGGTCGGCATCGGTTGGTCGGCAATCATCACGATTCCGTTTATTATGACGACCACAGTTGTTTCACCGGCTCGAATCGGTGTTTATATGGGATTGCTGAACGCCTTTATATGTATTCCGCAAATCTTTGAAAATCTGTCCATCGGCTATTACTATGACAGTCTGCTCGGCGGTGACGCGCGCAACGCGCTTGTTTTAGCCGGGATTTGTTTGATTCTCGGAGCAATCGCCTGTCTGTTCATCTCTAAAGAAGCAGAGCCTTTATTAGCACAGGATGATGACGTTGAAACCTGGCAGGAGGCTGAATCCCGCTAAGTGACAATAAACGATATAAAAAAATAATGAAACGACGGCGGCTCGCTTGCACGAATGTGAAACTTTCAATGTTTGGATAAAATTTAAGTTAAACGAACGTAAAGACTTTTGAATTTTTATTCAAAAATCTAAGCAGCGAGCTGCTTGCATTCCAGTCAAAATTCTAAAAAAATAATGAACGAAATACAAAAAAAATGGTGGAAGGAAGCCGTCGTTTATCAAATATATCCGCGTTCTTTCAAAGACAGCAACGGCGACGGCGTGGGCGATTTGCGCGGGATAATTGAAAAATTGGATTACATCAAAAATCTCGGCATTGATGTCGTCTGGCTAAACCCGATTTTCAGTTCGCCGAATGACGATAACGGCTATGATGTCAGCGATTATCGCGGAATTATGGAAGATTTTGGGACGATGGCGGATTTTGACGAAATGCTTGCAGGTTTTCACGAACGCGGCATCAAATTGGTTCTGGATTTGGTGGCGAATCATTCGTCGGACGAGCATTTTTGGTTCAAAGAATCGCGCAAATCGCGTGATAATCCGTATCGAAATTATTATCACTGGTGGAACGCCGAAGACGGTGAACCGCCGAAACGCTGGAGTTTTTTCGATGTCGAGGCGAACGCTTGGAAATACGACGAAGCGACAAATGCGTATTATCTGCACATTTTCAGCGTCAAACAGCCCGATTTGAATTGGGAAAACCCGAAACTGCGGCAGGAGATTTACGATGCAGTAAGATTCTGGTTCGACAAAGGCGTTGACGGTTTCCGAATGGACGTTATCACGTTTATTTCCAAAGATTTGCCATTCAAGGAATTGCCCGCGAAATACGACGGAAATTTTGTGCAGTATTATGCGGAAGGTCCGAAACTCCACGAATATTTGCAGGAATTTAACCGAGAAGTTTTGTCCGAATACGACATTATGACCGTCGCCGAAGGTCCCGGAACGACCAGCGAAAACGTCCTCGATTTCGTGGACGAAGACCGCCGCGAACTGAATATGTCTTACCATTTTGAAATCAGCGATTTGGGACATAAAAATTTGGCGAAAAAACTGATGTCGCCCGACGGTTGGAGTTTTACGCAGTTCAAGGAAATCTTTCGCAAATGGGACGAAGTTTTCGAGGAAAAAGGTTGGGGAACGGTTTATCTCGGCAATCACGATTTCCCGCGAATGGTTTCGCGTTGGGGCAATGACGCGCCGGAATTCCGTGAAATTTCGTCGAAAATGCTGACCACGTTTTTAATGACGATGCGCGGCACGATCTATTATTATTTCGGCGACGAACTCGGAATGACGAATATTCGTTTCGAGCAAATAGAAGATTACCGCGACATTATGACGATCAATCTGCACAAATTGATTGCGTCCGAAGGCGGCGATTTGGATGAATTTATGGAGTCGCAAAAACTGATCGGACGCGACAACGGACGCACGCCGTTTCAATGGAACGCAGCCGAAAACGCCGGATTCACGACCGGCAAACCGTGGCTCGCAATCAATCCGAATTACACCGAAATCAACGTCGAGACGGAAGAAAAGCAAGAAAACTCGCCGCTCAACTATTTCCGCCGAATGGTCAAATTCCGCAAGGAAAATCCGGGTTTAATCTACGGCAAAACCGAATATTACGATCTCGAAAACGAAAACGTCTTCGCCTGCACACGCGAATTTGAAGGCGTAAAATTATTGGTGTTGATTAACTTTAAAGCAATCAAAGCGATGGCGAATGTAGAATTTGATGTCAAAAACGCGAAAGTTTTATTCGGCAACGACACAGATTTCGACGGCACTTTGAAACCGTATCAAGCCGTGATTTTGGAAGTTTAAATAGACTGGAACGCAAGCGACTCGCTTGCTTGAGCGAGGTTTCCGACGCGAACAGACGTTTATTTACTCGAAAGTCAAAATTAATCAATCGTTGTTTGAGCGTCCGAAGCGAACGCTCATTGCAAGCGAGCCGCTTGCGTTCCAGTCCATTATTTAATGACCGAACAACAATTCAACATCATCGGACTCGGCGAAATTTTGTGGGACGTTTTGCCCGACGGCAAACAGCTTGGCGGCGCACCGGCGAATTTTGCGTATATTTCAAATGCGCTTGGAAATACCGGAATCGTGTTGAGCCGCGTCGGTAATGATGAATTCGGACGCGAGATTTTGGACGAATTGCAGGCGAAAAATCTTTCGACCGAATATGTCGGAATTGATGCGGAAAAACTGACGGGCATCGTCAACGTCAAACTCGAAAACGGTCAGCCGAGTTATGAAATCGTCGAAAACGTCGCGTGGGATTTTTTAGAGTTAAGCGAAAATTGGCGTGAAATTGCCGCAAAAACTGCTGCGGTTTGTTTCGGTTCGCTCGCCCAGCGCAGTAAAGTCTCCCGAAAAGCGATTCGTGAATTTGTCGCATTAACGAACGATTTAAAGATTTTCGATGTCAATCTGCGCCAAAATTATTTTTCGGCGGAAATAATTCGAGAATCTTTCGCGCTCGCCAATGTCGTCAAACTCAATCACGATGAATTGCCGATTATTGCGAAAATGCTCGAAATTGCGGGCGAAAATCAATTTGAAACGGCGAAAAACTTGCGCGAAAAATTCAACTTGAAATTTCTTTGCGTGACACGCGGCGCAAACGGCAGTTTACTGATTTCGGAGAATAATTTTAGCGAAAACGCCGGTTTGAAAATCACGGTCAAAGACACAATCGGCGCGGGCGATGCGTTCACCGCCGCGATGACACACGGCATTTTGCGCGGTTGGGAATTGGAGAAAATAAACGAATTCGCTAACAAAGTCGGTGCATTCATCGCATCGAACACGGGCGCGATGCCTTCGTTTGAGAAGTATGAAGTATGAAGTATGAATGATGATTTGCTGAATTTTGTAACGCCGAAAGGCTCAAGACAGTTTGGTGAATTACCGGAAATTTATCCTTGGTCAATTTTACGAAAACAGATTAAATTGCTCAAAGGTGCGTTTGAAACCGGATATGTAAGCGATAATTTGACTGAGTTTTGGCTTGATTTTGAATATCGGGAACATAAATTTTCAATCAACAATCAACTTGGTGAGTTTTGGTTTTTTGTTAGAAATCCAGATTGTCCGAATGAAATTTTGTTGGAAGTCTTAGAAAATTTCGAGAAAATCTATTTATATCCGAAAATTTATCTTTATTTATACGATTTGTTTAGAAAGTTTGGTTCGTAGCACAAATTAGCCTGAAGCTATTTATTCCTTTAGTTCGGTTAAAGACGCAGAATTTGGCTGATATTTCCCATTAGCCGAATTTAGTGGAAATTTAAATGTTTGGAATGTAAAAAAATCAGACGAAAGTTAGAAATTGAGGATTTCATAAAAACTATGCTGAAAAAAATATTAACCATCGCAGTTTTAATCACCTTTTTCCAAACCGTAATTTTCGCGCAAAATGCGAACGATGAGGCGCGGATCGAATCAATTTTGAAGCAGATGACGCTTGCCGAAAAGATTGATGCGATTGGCGGCGTGAACGGGTTTGACGTTCCGGGTTTGGCGCGACTGAATCTGCCGCTTTTGAAGACGGCGGACAGTCCGTTCGGCGTGCGGCGCGATTCGCGCTCCAACGTGATGGTCGGCGGGATTGCGCTGGCGGCGACTTGGAATCCGATGCTCGCGCGTGAAACGGGAACGCAGATCGGGCGTGATGCGCGGTCGCGCGGCGTGAGTTATTCGCTCGGTCCCGGCGTGAATATTTATCGTTCGCCGCTTAACGGGCGCAATTTTGAATATCTCGGCGAAGACCCGTTTCTCGGTTCAAAACTGGTCGTGCCGTTTATCGAAGGAGAGCAAAGTCAGGGCGTTTCTTCGACCGTCAAGCATTTTCTCGGCAATAATTCCGAATATTGGCGGCATACTTCAGACTCGGTAATTGACGAACGGACGATGCGCGAAATTTATTTGCCGATTTTTGAAGCCGCCGTCAAAGACGCGAAAACGGGCGCGGTGATGTGTTCGTATAACCTTGTCAACGGCGAACATATGCCGGCGAATTCCAAGATCAATAACGGAATTTTGAAAGGCGACTGGAAATTCCCCGGCGTTTTGATGTCCGATTGGGACGCGACTTACGATGCGGAAGCGGCGGCAAACGGCGGACTCGATCTTGAAATGCCGTTTGCTAAGTTTATGAATAAGCAGAACTTAATGCCGCTCGTCAAATCCGGCAAAGTTTCCGAAGCGACGATTGACGACAAAGTTCGCAGGCTTTTGAGAACTGCCGTGAGATTCGGCTGGCTCGACCGTCCGCAGGAAGACAATTCGATTCCGCGTCTGAATCAGCAAGGCAGACAGGTTGCACTTCGTGCGGCGCGTGAAGCGATGGTTTTGCTCAAAAATGACGGAAATATTTTGCCGCTTGATAAAACCAAAACAAAAAACGTCGCCGTTATCGGTCCGAACGGTTTTTACACGCCGGTTTTGGGCGGCGGCAGCGCGTCAATTGCGCCGTTTGAAACGGTCAATTTCCTCAACGGAATCAGCAATTATCTCGGCACGAACGCGAATGTAAATTTCGCTCGCGGCATCAACAGTTACGGAAATCTGGCAAATCGCACGCAATTTGACGGCGCAGTCAAAGCCGAATTTTTCGACAATATGGAGCTTTCGGGCAAACCCGAAAAGACCGAAATGAAACCGAATATGATTAACGGAACGCTGTTTAATTTTGCTGATTTTGCGACGGGCGATGCGGATCTTTCGCTTGGCTCATTCTCGTTTCCGAAGCCGATGTCGGCGCGGCTGACAGCAAATTTTACGCCGAAAGCAGCAGGCGACTATGACGTTTTTGTGCAGCAGGCAACGGGTTTCGGCGACAGCAATTATCGTCTTTATATTGACGGAAAAAAGGTGCGCGATACTTGGGAGATTCCGATTGCCGCGATTGAAGAAATGACTCTGCCGATGGACGCGAAATCGCATAAAATCGTCTTGGAATTTAAAGCACAGGGCGGAATTTCGCAGCCGCTGATCCGTGTCGGCATTGTCAAAAAAGACGAATGGGTCGAGGCGAACGCGCTCGAATTGGCGAAACGCGCCGATGTCGTGATCGTTCCCGTCGGCTTTGACGCAACGACTGAAACCGAAAGTTGGGACCGAACTTTCGCGCTGCCGCCGGGACAATCCGAATTGATCGAAAAACTCGCGGCGGCGAATAAAAACGTCGTCGTCGTGATAAATTCCGGCGGCGGTGTCGAGATGTCGCCGTGGATTGATAAAGTTTCAGGCGTAATCGAATCTTGGTATGCCGGACAGGAAGGCGGAACCGCTTTGGCTGAAATACTTTACGGCGATGTCAATCCTTCGGGACGGCTTCCGATCACGATTGAAAAACGCGCCGAAGACAATCCGACTTTCAAAAATTATTACCCGCAAAACGGCATTCACGTCGCCTATAAAGAAGGCGTTTTCGTCGGTTATCGCGGCTACGAGAAAAACAACATCACGCCGCAATTCCCGTTCGGGTTCGGTTTGAGTTACACGACTTTTAAATACGACAATTTAAGCGTCAAACCCTTAAACGACGGACGTTTTGAAGTTTCGTTCAGCGTCAAAAACACGGGCAACCGCGAAGGCGCGGATGTCGCGCAAGTCTATGTCGGCAGTCCGCAAAATTCAAAAGTCGAGCGTCCCGTCAAAGAGTTGAAAGGCTTTGAAAAAGTATTTTTGAAACAGGGCGAATCGAAAAAAGTTTCGGTAATTTTAGATAAACGCGCCTTTTCATATTACGACGTAAATTCAAAAAATTGGCGAGCCGGCGCAGGCGATTACGACATTTTAGTCGGGCGTTCATCCGCCGAAATCAATCTGCGCGGCAAGGCGAGTTTGAAAAGCGAGATGACGAGCGAAAGATAGGAATGTTTTTGCCGCAGATTAACGCGGAAAACGCGGATTTTATTTTGATTTAATCCGCGAAATCTGCGAAATCTGCGGCTGATTTTTCTCATTGGCGGTAAATTTATGAAAAAGCTAATCTTTATAATTCTACTTTTCGCGGTTTCGGCTTCTGCCCAATATTTGCAGTCGCCGAACGGGAATTTGTCTTTGGTTTTTAAGTTGAACGACGCGGGCGAACCGACTTATTCGTTGACATATAAGCGTTTGGACGTGATTAAAGCGAGCAAAATGGGTTTTGAAGTTGAGAATTCGTCCGCGTTGAAAAGCGGTTTTAAGGTTGTTGACACGAAAACTGACGCGAAAAACGAAACTTGGAATCCGGTTTGGGGTGAAGTCAAAACGATTCGCAGTAACTACAAGGAATTGGCGGTAACGCTCGAACAAAAGGGCGAAAAGACGGCGCGAAAGGTTATTATTCGCTTTCGACTTTTTGATGATGGTTTGGGTTTTCGATACGAATTCCCGGAACAATCGGACCTTAAATATTTCACTATTCAAGACGAAAAGACAGAGTTTAATCTGACGGGCGATCATAAAACTTTTTGGATTCCGGGCGATTACGATTCGCAGGAATATGCTTATAACACGACGAAATTGAGCGAAATTGACGCGGGTAAGGGAAAGTATGTTGACGAAATCGCGGTCAAATCCGTGTTTGCCGACAATGCCGTGCAAACGCCTTTGATGATGAAATCGAGCGACGGACTTTACATCAATATTCACGAGGCGGCACTGGCGAATTATCCGGCGATGTATATGTCGGTTGACCGCAAAACTTTCGGATTGACCTCGCATCTCGCCCCAAATGCGGTCGGAAGTGCGGCGTTTTTGCAGACTCCGGCGAAAACTCCGTGGCGGACGATTATCGTTTCGGATAAAGCGGCGGAAATTCTCGCGTCGAAAATGATTTTGAATCTCAATGAACCGACGAAAATTGCCGATACGAGTTGGATCAAACCGCAGAAATTTGTCGGCGTTTGGTGGGAATTGCAAATCGGTAAATCAACGTGGAGTTATGCCGATGTGGATAACGTCAAAATTGACGAAACCGACTGGAAAAGTTTGAAACCGAACGGCAGACACGGGGCGAATACTGCGAACGTCAAACGATATATTGATTTTGCCGCGAAAAATAATATTGACAGCGTGCTTGTCGAAGGCTGGGACATCGGCTGGGAAGATTGGTTCGGCAGATGGAAGGAAAACGTCTTCGATTTCGTCACGCCATATCCTGATTTCGATGTCAAGGAATTGCAGAAATACGCCGCGTCGAAAGGCGTAAAAATTATTATGCACCACGAAACTTCCGGCTCGGCGAGTAATTACGAACGCCGTCTCGATGAAGCGTTTCGCTTTATGAAATCGAACGGTTACGACGCGGTGAAAACCGGCTACGTCGGCAAAATTATCCCACGCGGCGAAACGCACGACGGGCAATGGATGGTCAATCATTACACGCACGTCGTCGAAGAAGCCGCGAAAAACAAAATTATGGTTGACTCGCACGAACCAGTGCGCCCGACCGGACTGACGCGCACTTATCCGAACTGGCTTGCGTCCGAAGCCGCGAGAGGCAACGAATTCAACGCTTTCAGCCAGGGCAACCCGCCGGAACACGAAACGATTTTGCCATTCACGCGGCTGATGGGCGGACCGATGGATTACACGCCGGGAATTTTCGAGATCAAATTGAGTTATTGGGACGCAAAGAAAACTAATGTTGTGCATACGACTCTGGCAAAGCAGCTTGCGTTGTATGTAACGATGTATTCGCCGCTGCAAATGGCGGCGGATTTGCCGGAAAGTTACGAAAAACGGATGGACGCTTTTCAATTTATCCGCGATGTCGCGGTTGATTGGGACGACACTCGAATTCTGGAAGCCGAACCCGGCGATTATGTAACGATTGCGCGAAAAGCGAAAAATAAAAACGATTGGTTCATCGGCGCGATTACCGACGAAAACGCGCGAACGGCGAATGTTAATTTAGATTTTTTGGACAGCGGAAAACAATATGTTGCAACTATTTACGCCGACGCGAAAGATGCCGATTGGGACAAAAATCCGATGGCTTACGAAATTAAAAGTTATCTGGTTGATAATAAAACTGTGCTGAAAATCGCGTTGGCAAACGGCGGCGGCGCGGCGGTAAGTTTGCGATTCGCAAACGCAGACGATCTGAATAAACTAAAGAAATACAGTTAAAATATGGAAGAATTTAAAGCTAACCGGCAGATGCGAATAGTAAAATAGTCTTGCTGAAAAAGGAGCAGAAAAATGACGGCAGAAGTAACAGCTTGTATTTTGTGTTCGAGAAATTGCGGATTAAAGGTCGAGATCGGCGACGGAAAATTCGTCAAAATTCAGGGCGACGAAGCGCATCCGATTTCTAAAGGCTATATTTGTCAGAAAGCGGCGCGGCTTGAGTTTTATCAAAATCACGATGACCGTTTGAAGTATCCGTTGAAAAAACAATCTGACGGAAGTTTCGCAAAAATTTCTTGGGACGCGGCACTTTCCGAGATTGCCGAGAAGTTGAAAGATGTTCGTAAACAGCACGGCGGAAAGGCGTTTGCGTTTGTCGGAGGCGGCGGTCAAGGGAATCATTGGGGCGGAATGTATAGCCGACAACTCCTTTCGGCGATGGATTCCAAGTTTATTTACACGGCTTTGGCGCAGGAAAAAACGGGCGATATTTGGGTCAACGGGCGGCTTTTCGGCAACCAGAAATGCCACACAACGGAAGATGTCGAACACGCCGATTACGCTTTGTTTGTCGGCACGAATCCGTATCAGGCGCACGGCATCGTCAATGCCCGCAACACTTTGCGCGAACTTCAAAAAGATAACAAGCGAACGATGGTCGTCGTTGATCCGCGTGTCACCGAAACCGCGAAAATGGCTGACATTCATTTGCAGATCAGACCGGGAACGGACGCTTTTTTGTTGTCGGCGATGCTTTCGATTATCGTCCGCGAAAATTTGCACGATAAGGAATTTTTAGCCGAACACTGCACGGGTTTTGAAGTTTTGGAAAAGGAATTGCTGGCGATTGACGCGGCGGACTATGTGAAACGCGCCGATGTGGAGTTTGAAACAGTTGCCAAAGTTGCGAGAGATTTTGCGACTGCCGAAAACGCCTGCGTAAGAGTTGATTTAGGAACGCAGCACACTTTGCACACCACGCTAAACGCTTATCTCGAAAAACTTTTGTATCTGGTGACGGGCAATTTCGGTAAAAAAGGCGGCAACAATTTGCACACGAGTTTAATTCCGTTGGTGAGCAACACGGACGAGCGAAAAAAAGGAATTCGCACCGCAAAACACGGGATGTTTCCGATTGGCGGGCTGTATCCGCCGAATATTTTGCCCGACGAAATAAATCATTCGGGCGAAGACAGAATCCGTGCCGTTTGGGTTGACAGTTCAAATCCGGTGCTGACTTTTGCCGATTCAAACGCCTATATTTCAGCCTTTGAAAAACTCGATTTATTAGTCGTCGTTGACGTGGCGATGACCGAAACGGCGCGGCTTGCGGATTACATTTTGCCCGCCGCTTCGCAGTTTGAAAAGCTGGAAGCGAGCGGCTTTAATCTTGAATTCCCTGAAAACTTTTTCCATCTGCGCCACGCGGTTTTCGAGCCGTTTGAAGAATCTTTGCCCGAACCCGAAATTTATACACGGCTGCTCGAAAAGATGGATTTGATACCGAGAAACTTTCCGATTTTGAGAATTGCCGCGTCTTTATCGCGTTCGGCATATTTAGCAGCTTTGCAGCTTTTGTTCAAACGTAAACCGAAACTGCAAAAATACGCGAGTTCGATAATGTATCGGACGCTTGGGCAAACTCTGCCGAAAAATGCCGAAGCCGCCGCGCCGTTATTGGGTTTGACGAGTGCTTACGCCGCGAAATATCCTAAACAAATTACCGCCGCCGGATTTGAAGGGAATCTCGGCAACGCGCTATTTGACGCGATTATCGCGGATAAATCGGGCGTTATCATCAGCAAACACGAATTCGCCGAAGTTTGGTCGCTGATTAAAAATAAGGACAAACGGATTTATCTGGAAATCCCCGAAATGCTCGAAGCCTTGCGGGAATTGCGTCACGAAAATTTAACCAACGACGAATTTCCGTTCATTTTAATGGCGGGCGAACGCCGCAGTTACAACGCCAATCAGATTTACCGCAATCCCGAATGGCGCAAAATTGACAAGCAAGGCACGATGCGAATTCACCCGTCGGACGCGCTCGAACTCGGCATCGAAAACGGCGCGGAAGTCGTCTGCGAATCAACCGTCGGCAGCATCAACGTCATCGCCGAAATTGACGCGAGCGTTCGCCTGAAAATGGTTACATTGCCGAACGGCTACGGTTTAAGATATAAAAACGGCGCACCGAGCGGACCGCAATTAAATTTACTCACACCGGGCGACAACTGCGAACCGCTGACTAAAACGCCGTTTCACAAACATTTGCCCGTCAAATTACGAAAAGCGGGATGATTTGCTTGACGATTAAAAATACTTTGAAATTATTTTTGGTCAACAGCAGCGCGATTTTGAGTATGAGATTTGCCAATGCCGGCAATTTGAAAAAGTTGAAGAGTTATTTAGCGCAGATAAGTAGAGTAATTATGAATCCAATTTCGAGGACAGCGTTTTACACTTGCGGCTTGAGAATGCAAGACGCAAAACGCGACAAATCCGTCTGCGGCGACAATTTTGCTGAATCTTTGATGACTGAAGACGGGCGGCAAATACTCGAATCATTTAAGGACGAAAACGGTCCGAATGCTGCCATTCTTTCGCGCCATCGCACTATTGATGAGATTTTGCGGCAGGAATTATTGACCGACCCCGATTTGCTCATCGTTATAATCGGCGCGGGATTTGACAGCCGCGCGTTTCGGCTCACCGGCGGCAATTGGGTCGAAATTGACGAACCGCAGATTATCGAACATAAAAACGGGCGGCTGCCTGCCGCAAATTGCCCGAACAAACTGCGGCGTATTGCGATTGATTTTTCGACTGATTTGCTTACGGAAAAACTTGAAGAATTTTTAACTCAAAGTCCGGTTGTCGTCGTGATTGAAGGTGTTTTTATGTATTTGGACGAAGAAGTAATCAAAGAACTGATTCGGCATTTACGTCAAACATTTCCGCATCACAAGCTAATCGGCGATTTGATAAACCGAAAGTTTTTTGAAGAATACGGCAAAACACTGCACGAAAAACTTAACGGAATGGGCGCGTCTTTTAAATTTACCGATGATGAGCCTGAAAAATTATTTTTACAAAATGGTTATCGCCGCGCAAAGAAAATTTCGATTGTCGAGAAGGCGGTCGAATTTGGAGTGATACAAATACCGGAAAGTGCTTTGAAAACAGCTTTAAAGACTTTACGGGACGGCAACGCAATTTACGTTTTTGAAACTGTTTAGAATTTGCAGTTTAGTTAGTTTGAGCTGCGCTTTCGTTAAAATTTATGAAAAACATACCGATTTTCGCACTTTTGTTTTGTGTTTTATTGAGTAATTTATTCGCTCAAACGACAAGCAATTTTATACCAAAAAAAGAACTGCCGAAAAGCCGTCTGATGCTGACGCGGCGGACGCAGAATGGTTCGTTTTACGATGTCATCGGGCGCAAATCGGCGGCGTTCGGGTATGAGCATCGCAATATGGAGGCGTGGGTTTATCCGTTGAAAATTTTGGACGATTTCGCGCTCGATTTTCAGATCGAAGGTTACAATCTGCCGTTCGCGGGCAAAGACCTTTTGACGAACATTGAAGTGCGCCCCGAAGCGACGATTTTCACATATTCGCACGCGGCTTTTACGGTTCGCCAGATCGTTTACGCGCCGGTTGACGAGCAGGGTTTGATTTCACTTTTGGATATAAATACGAAACTGCCGATGACGGTTGCGGTGTCGTTTCGCCCGAAGTTGAAGCTGATGTGGGCGGGCAATATGATGACCCCGTTTGTCGGGCAGGACGACAAGGAAAAGTATTATTTTATCGGCGAGGAAACGCAGAAATTTTACGGCATCGTCGGTTCGCCGAACGCGAAAGACGTATCCTTAAATCCGTATCAGGAAGAGCCGAAGGACATTCCCGTCAAATATACTTTGCAGATTTCGCCCGAAGAAGCGGCGAAAAATTTCATTCCGATTGCGATTTCCGCCAGCACCGAAGGACGTGCAAAAGCCGTCGAAACTTATAAAAATCTGATCGCCAACGCGATTCCGCTTTACGAAAAAAACGTCAAATATTACGAAGATTTTCTTGATCGCACGACCGATGTCAAAACGCCTGACGAGCGTTTGAACACGGCGTTTGCGTGGGCAAAAATCGGCGTGGAAAAAGGCGTGGCGACAAATCCTTACTTGGGAACGGGGTTATTGGCGGGTTTTCGCACGTCGGGCGAATCGGAGCGTCCCG
Source organism: Pyrinomonadaceae bacterium (assembly GCA_965247235.1). Taxonomy (GTDB): domain Bacteria; phylum Acidobacteriota; class Blastocatellia; order Pyrinomonadales; family Pyrinomonadaceae. Next base: position 1,641,538 of record OZ252004.1, on the reverse strand, counting down.
GTTTCGCGTGGTATTTCGGGCGCGATTCGATGTGGACGGCATTGGCAATAAATTCATACGGCGATTTTTCGACCTCGAAACAGGCGATTGATTTTTTGAAAAAATATCAGCGCGACGACGGCAAAATTCCGCACGAAATTTCGCAGAGCGCGGCTTTGCTCGATTGGTTCAAAGGTTATCCGTATCCGTGGAATTCGACCGACGCAACGCCGCTTTACGTCATCGTCAACCGCGATTTATACGCGGCAGGCGGCGATATTAATTATTTGAAAGCGAATTGGGACTCGATTTTGAAAGCCTACAAATACGAAGAAGCGACCGATACGGATAATAACGGTTTGATCGAAAACACGAAATTCGGTCACGGCTGGGTCGAAGGCGGCGCGTTATATCCGCCGCACGAGGAAATTTATCTGCAGGGCGTTTGGATCGAAGCGTCGAAAAATATGGCGGAAATGGCGGACGCGATGAATGACAAAACGCTCGCCGAAAAATGCCGCGCCAACGCCTCGAAAACGAAAGCCGCGATGGAGAAAACTTACTGGCTCGGCGACAGAGGTTTTTACGCTTACGCGACGCAACTGCCGCGCAAAGAACCTGTCAAAGCCGAACCCGGACCGAATCTCGAACGCCGTCAAAAGCGTCTGAACGAACTGCAAACGGCGACGATTTATGACGAAGACACCGTTCTGCCCGCCGTGCCGATGTGGTGGAAAACTTTGGACGACACAAACGCGCAAAAGGAAATTGACCATCTCGGCAGCGCGAAAATCTCGACCGATTGGGGCGCGAGAATTATTTCAAACGAATCGCAACTCTATGATCCGCTGTCGTATCATTACGGCTCGGTTTGGGGATTATTCACCGGCTGGCAATCGGTCGCAGCATACAATTACGGTCGTCCGCACGTCGGTTATCAGGCGTTGATGGCAAATAGTCTGCTGACCTATTCAAACGCGCTCGGCTACGTTACCGAACTTTTATCGGGCGATTTTAACGCGCCTTTCGGTCGCTCGTCGCATCATCAAATCTGGTCGGAAGCGATGGTTATTTCGCCCGTTTTGCGCGGAATGCTCGGCATCGAAGTTTCAAACGCCGGCAAAACCGTCAAATTCGCGCCGCAGATTCCGGCGAACTGGAACGATTTAACCGTTCAAAATGTCCGTGCCGCAGATTCGTCAATTGATTTCGCGCTCAAACGCGGCAACGGCAAAATGACGATTTCTGTCAATCGCAAAAGCGGGACGCTTTCAAACATTGTTTTATCGCCGTCGTTCCCGCTCGATGCCGTCGTCAAAAACGTCACCGCGAACGGCAAAAAAATCGCGTTTCAAATGAAAAATTTCGGCGATGTTCAGCAGGCAGAATTGACTTTGAATTTAACAACCGCGCCCGTCGAAATTGCATTTGATTACGCCGAAGGAACGGAAGTTTATCAGGAAATTCCGCCGCTTGAAGCCGGACAGGAAAATACCGGAATGCGGATTATCAAAGCGCAGGCGCGAAAAGACGGTTTATATTTAACGCTCGAAGGTCGCGGCGACCGGCGCAATATCTTAAACGTCAAATCGCCGCGCGGCGTAAAGGCGGGCGTAGATGTGATGATTGTCGGCGCAACTCCGGGCGAACAAAATCTGCAAATTGTTTTCGGCGGCAACGGCAAAGATTACGTCAAACGCGAGATTTTGCTGCCGTATAAATAAAATAACCGGAGCGTGATTTTGACTGGAGCGCAAGACCTTCCTCGCCTGCTTGCTCCGCCACATCGCGTTTTTCAGCGATGTAACGGCGTTAATTTTATTCGAGTTGGATGTAATCACGCTTCGTTTTCGCGCCGGAAGCCGACGCTCATTGCAAGCGAGCCGCTTGCGCTCCAGTCCGCTTGTGCTTCAATTTAATTATCGAGGAATATTTAATATGAAAAAATTATTTACACTTTTAACATTGAGTTTCGCATTGTTTCTCGCATCGTGCGTCAACACGCCGACCGAACGGACGAATGTTCAAACGAAAAAGAAAGACGGCAAAATCAAAATCGGTTTTTCGATGGACACGCTCAAGGAACATTGGGTTAAGGATAAAGAACTAATTGAAAAACGCGCGGCGGAACTCGGCGCGGAAGTCATCACAAATGTTGCCGACAGCAATGATGAAGTGCAGCTCAAACAGGTTGACGATTTGCTGACGCAGGGCGTTGATGTGCTGATAATCGCGCCGCATAACGGGCAGATTGCCGCGACTGCGGTCGAAAAGGCGAAGAAGCAAAATGTTCCGGTCGTCAGTTATGACCGTTTGATTTTGTCGGATCAGATTGATGTTTTGGTGTCGCATCTGCATTCGCTTGCGGGACAGATGCAGGCTGAATACGCGCTTAAAAATGCGCCGAAAGGCAATTATGTGATGATTTACGGTGCGCCGACCGACAACAACGCGCAGATTATGCAGAAGGCGCAGATGGAAGTTTTGAAACCGGCGATTGATCGCGGCGATATTAAAATTGTCGCCGACCAATTTACCAAAGACTGGTCGCCCGAACTCGCGCTCAAAACTGCTGAAAACGCGCTGACGCAAAACGAAAATAACGTCGCCGCGTTTGTCTGCTCGAACGACGGCACGGCGGGCGGCGCGGTGCAGGCTCTGAAAAAACAGAATCTGACGGGCAAAGTTATCGTGACCGGAATGGACGCGCAGATTGACGGATTGCAGCGCATTGCCCAAGGCGAACAGTCAATGACGGTTTATAAACCGATTCAGCCGCTCGCCTACGCCGCCGTCGAAGCCGCCGTTAAACTTGCCAAAGGCGAAAAACTCGACACGACGAAAACGATGAAAGCGGTTAATAAAGAAGTGCCGTTTATTTTTATCGAACCGAAAATAATCGAAAAAGCGAACCTGATGGATGTCGTCCGTGACGGCTTTCAAAAATACGAAGACATCTTCGCCAATGTGCCGGAAAATCAGCGTCCGCCGAAACCTTAAAATAGTTTGCAGGAAGTTTGCAGAGTTGCAGAGTTAGTTAAAAAGGCAGAGTTTTGTGGGAAATAAGCTGCAAAAAGCGCGGCGAAATTAGGCGAATAGAGTTGCATCTTCTATGCCATTATTTGCGCGTGTCTATTGCTTCAAATTAAAAATGAAAAAAATCGTCATAATAATTCTGATTTTCGCCGTCAATGTTTTAGCGCAGTATGACGAGCCGCATCGTCCGCAGATTCATTTTTCGCCGCCGGCTAATTGGATGAACGATCCGAACGGGATGGTTTATTATGCGGGCGAATATCATCTTTTTTACCAGTATTATCCGAACGCGACCGTCTGGGGACCGATGCACTGGGGACACGCCGTTTCCAAAGATTTGGTGCATTGGGAAAATCTGCCGACTGCGCTTTATCCCGACAAATTAGGTTTGATTTTTTCAGGCAGCGCAGTCATTGACAAAGAAAATTTGTCGGGATTCGGCACGAAAAAAAATCCGCCGATGGTTGCAATGTTCACCTATCATTTGATGGAAGGCGAACAAGCCGGACGCACGAATTTTCAATATCAGGGCATCGCATACTCAGTTGACAAAGGTCGAACGTGGACGAAATACGCGAATAATCCGGTGATTCCGAATACCGAAAACATCAAGGATTTCCGCGACACGAAACTTTTTTGGAATGAAAAATTAAAATCGTGGTCGGTCGTTTTCGCGGTCGGCGATCACGTCAGATTTTACAGTTCGCCGAATTTGAAAGACTGGAAAATGACCGGCGAATTCGGCAAATCTGACGGCACACACGCCGGAGTTTGGGAATGTCCAGATATTTTTCCGATGAAATTTAACGGGCGGACAAAATGGATTTTGCTCACGAGCATCAATCCCGGCGGCGCAAACGGCGGTTCGGCGACGCAGTATTTTATCGGCGATTTTGACGGCAAAACTTTCAAAAATGACAATGACGCGGACAAAATTTTATGGCTCGATCAGGGGCGCGACAACTATGCGGGCGTAACTTGGTCGAACGCTCCCGATAACCGCCGCATCTTTTTGGGCTGGATGAGCAATTGGGATTACGCGCAGGTCGTGCCGACGACAAAATGGCGCAGCGCGATGACGCTGCCGCGTGAATTGAGTTTGAAACAGACCGAACAAGGTTTGCGCGTTGTCCAAACGCCGGTCAAAGAAACGATGAGTTTGCGCGGCGAGCAGATTTTGAATAAAAAGAATTGGGATTTTGAGAAAGAAACGGTCGTCGCCAAGCAAAAGAATTCGATTGCCGAAATGGATTTGGAAATTGATCTCTCGAAAACGACGGCGAAAACCTTCGGCATCGAATTGAAAAACGATCAGGGCGGACGTTTCAAAATCGGTTACGATAAAGAAACAAACGAATTTTACGCCGACCGCACACGCGCCGGAATCAAAGATTTTTCCGGCAAATTCGCCGTCAAGCGCGATTCGGCAAAACGCCTGAGCAAGAGCAATATCCTAAAAATGCACATCATTTTCGATGCCGCATCCTGCGAAATGTTCGGCGATGACGGCGAAGTTGCGCTGACCGACATTTTCTTTCCAACTGAAGACTTTAACGAATTTGAAATCTATACCAAAGGCGGCAAAATTGCCTTTACAAACGCCAAAGCGTGGACGCTTAAATCAATCTGGCATAAAGAGAAATAGCCGCAAAAAAGATTAAGAAAAAATAGTGTAAATTTCGGTAGATTTTTTCAGGCTTATTTTTTTTATTCTTTTTTGCGTCTTTTGCGCCTTTTTGCGGCTGTCTCTCTTAACGATTTTTACTGTAATTCTTTCTTCGCAGCTTCGATCAATTCATTATTTCGTTCGTAAGAAAGTTCATTTTCTGCGCCGTCAATTTTCGGCGGATAGATGTGTTTTCGATACATCGGATACGCTTCGGTTCGCAGATGGGCGAGCATTTGATGACCTTTTCTGGCATTTTTCTCGTGTCTCAAAGCCGAAATATCAACGGGAGCGACGACGATTTTTTCGCCTGCGCCTTCGCTTGCTTTGGCTAGAATTCTGCCTTCGTAATCAACGATCATCGAACCGCCCGACCACGAATACGGCGGATAATGTTTGAGGCTTGCCGCCTGATTCGAGGCGACGACGTAGCACAGATTTTCGAGCGCACGGCAGCGATTAACGAGCGTCCACCAATCGAGCGGCTCGGTCGCGTTCCACGGGTCCATATACGCCGAGACGCGGACGAGAATTTCCGCGCCGTTAATCGCCAGTTGACGCAAACTTTCGGGAAACAGCCAATCGTAACAAATCGCGCAGCCGATATTCCCGATCTCGGTTTTCGCCACCGGAAAGAGTTCTTCTTCGTAACCTTCGATGTCGTGCGGACTGGAATGAACTTCATACGGAATCCACGGATTAACCTTGCGATATTTGTATAAAATGCCGTTTTTATCTATCAAACAAGTCGCATTAAAAACGTGATTCGGATATTTCGGGTCAATTTCTAAAAACGTGCCGCTTTGGATGAAAATATCGTGTTCCTTCGCCTTTGAAATCAGGCGTTCGGTGTGTTCGTTCGGAATCTCGACGGCGAGTTTTTCGCGCAGTTCTGCAACCGTCGGAAACACGGGAGCGCAATGTGCGAATTCGGGAAACGTGACGAGTTTGACCGGCAAAAAAGGCATCGCGCCAACGACCGCCGAATCAATCAACTGCAAAATTCTATCGGTATTTTTCCGCATTCCGGCGCGGTTTGTCGGGTTGGCAAAATCCGTCTGAACGGCAGCGGCTGAATATCTGATGTGTTCCATTATTTTGTTTCACCAATCATATAAAACGGGCAGCAATTTATCCAATTCCGGGCTTTACATAAATCGGACTTATCCGGTCATAAAATAAAAATATTGACTCGAGTTTTTTTTTCATATAATTTAGAAAGCGTATATTCCGATACAATTTCACGCAATCCGGTTTTAAATCCGCTGGTTGCTCCCATTTTTCCCAAACTATTGCCGTTTGACGGCAAGGAGGATTTTATGAAATCTCGCTACGCTCCGATTCTCTTGGTTTTATTAGTTGCGGCTTTTTTGAGTGTCAATTTTTTACAAATGACCAAAGCCGAAAATCTAAAAACAAATGAAATACAATCTTTGAATGGAAGATTTGTAATAAATGAACTCAGTAAAACATTACCGAAAACTAAGACTTTAACTGCCGCACAAAAAGCTATTCCTGATGATGTGGCATTTGAAGTTTTTTTGCGAACGGTTGGAGAAAATAACGCAATACAGCTTTTGCAAAAAGCTGGACTTGACGAAAACAAAGATGCTGAAAAGATTAAGCAGATTCAAACCGCCGCCAAATTATTCACCAACCGAATAAATTTTTTTGACGAACAGTCTCAACGCCTTAAAAAATCTCTGAGGCAAAGTTTTAATTCGGACTTTCTTAGTGATGCTAAAACAAAAAACGATTTAGATAATCTACAGTCCGAGAAAAAAGCTGCCATCCGAAAAGTCATTGCCCGCTATCTGACGGAATCAGATTCTTTCGATAATGGTTGGAAACAAATTCAAAATTATGTTCAAACAACGGTTAAGAGCAATATGCAGGTTGTCAGCGTGAGAACAGCGTCACGGACAAAAAAGTCTGAGCCGACAAATAAACATTCAGCCTACATTAAAAGTTTTAGCAGCAAAACATCTGCACAGACACAGGTTGGCGATGCATATCTTTACAGCACCTCTTGGCACGACGGAGCGAATGTTTTCGGTTCAGGAATGATTTCCGAACAATATTCCAGCGGCACAAGCTATCAGGTAACGGTCACGGTGACATCTCCGACCGGACGCGCGAATACGACAAGCGGCGATTGGAACTATGCGACTCTGAGCAACGATGCCGGATTGTCAATTGGCGTGGAGGACGGAACATACGACATTCAGACAAGTTTTGATGCCGATGCCGGAGGTTATTATGACGAATGGGGAAACTACAACAGCTATGGGACATACAATTTAGGAAGCATGTCAACAAATGAAGTTGCACCGATGACGGTTGAAATTATCGGGGTTTCGGTTAGTTATCCTAATGGTGTGGCACAGGCTGGTCAAAGTTACGAAACTCCTGTGTTTATTGATCTAACTATTAAAAGCTCAAATGGAGTTAAAGACGCATTAACAAGTTGTAGTAGAGATAATTTTGAAGCTCCCGTTGAAATAATAGGTGCTAATCGTCAGGGAACTCCAAGCATAGAACTTGATTCCAGTACCGTAGCAAGTAAATCAGTCACAGTCCCTAAAGAATATACAGGTTCTGACGGACCTTTTATCACAGGGGAAGATCGAAAACCTCATGTTTGGAAATTTAGGGTAAGAACGCAAAGTCCAGAAGGAACAAGAACTTTTGATATTCAACCAACAAGCACCCAAATCACAATTCCGTGTAGTGGAGGCGAGAGAACTGTTTCTTTTACAGGATCAGGACAAGGAATAATTACAGTTTTAGCCACACCAACTCCACCACCGACACCTAAACCAACACCTAGAAATGGCGGCGGCGGCGGCGGCGGTGCGCCGCCGTGTTTGCCGCCGGGAGACCGTGTGAATTATGTAGTTGACGGAGTAGAACAGCCCGATCCCTGCGAATCGCCGATTATCATTGATGTTCTCGGCAACGGCTTTAATCTGACCGATAATGCACACGGCGTGTTGTTCGATCTCAACTCGAATGGTGTCAAAGAGCGTCTGGCTTGGACTTCGGCTGATTCCGATGATGCTTTTCTCGTGCTTGATCGTAACGAAAACAACCGCATTGACGACGGCACGGAGTTATTCGGCAATTATACGCCGCAGCCTTCATCCGTCCCGTTTGACAAGCGCAACGGTTTTCTCGCGCTTGCCGAATTCGACGGCAGCGGTGACGGTAAAATCACCCGCGCCGATACGGTGTTCAAAAAACTGCGTTTGTGGCAGGACAAAAATCACGACGGCATCGCCGAACCGGAAGAATTATCGAAACTGCCTGCACTAGATGTCGTGGCGATATTTCTCGATTACAAGGAATCGAAACGCACCGACGAATTCGGCAATCGCTTCAACTTCCGCGCCAAAGTCCGCGATGCCAAAGGCGCAAAGGTCGGACGCTGGGCGTGGGATGTTTTCTTCACCGCTCCGCCGACTCACTAAATCACCAATCAATTGTCAAATAATAAAAGAACGGAAGATTAAATTCCGTTCTTTTTTATTTTTATTCGTCGGGTTGGTAAAATCCGTCTGGACGGCAACTGAATATCTGATATGTTCCATATTTTTGTGACCGGAGCAGCAAGCGGCTCGCTTTGACTGGAGCGCAAGCGGCTCGCTTTGACTGGAGCGCAAGCGGCTCGCTTGCATGAGCGCGAAAGCGCGAAAACGAAGCATAATTATTTTCAAGTTGAGTAAAATTATGCTTCGTTTGCCTTTTGCAAAGGCATGCAAGCGAGCCGCTTGCGCTCCAGTCTTGTCTAATATTTTGCCAGTCCGCCGCGATTGTAGCGTGTTAAAGTTTCGTCGTAGATTTTTTGCTTTACTTCGGTCATCGGGAAATGCTCGTTTTTCGCGTATGGATATTCGGTCATTCCTTTGAACGGCAGAGGGAAAACGGCTTCGGGCGAGGCGGAATTGATGTCCATTTCTTTGCTGTAACCGTCGGCGTAGAGCAGAAATGTATATTTTTTGCCGGCGGGCGGCGCGGGCAATTCATCGAAGCTCAAGACGAATTCATCGCCGGTTTTCGAGATTACGAAAACGTCGTCGGTTGCCGATAACAGAGATTTAACGTCGCCGGTGCGCGTGAATTTGCCGTTAAAATTTTTCCACTTTTCCTCAAAGGAAACTTTGTCGTAATCCGGCACGATCATTTCGTTGATTTTCTTTTCGACGGAAAATCCGCGCTCGTGCAGATTTGCGACGACGGGCGCGAGTTCGATTTTTTTGATGTCGGTTTGTGCGCTCGTGTCCACGGCGATTTTGTCCCAGTAAGTTTTATAATTCGTGACTATTCGCACTTCGCGGCTGTCGGTTAAAAATTTGCCGGTCAGGTCAACCGCGACGGTTTGCGGGCGACCGATGGAAATGCCGATGCTGTCAATCACGGTCTGCCATTCGCCGCGTTTGTTTTTGACCTGCAATGACGGCAGAAACTGCGATTTTCCGCTTTGCGCGGCAGCAAGATTGTCCGACGAAAAAGCGTAATCAGTCCAACCCGTCAAGAGCAGAAGTGTTCTGCCCGCGTAGTTTTTCCGTTCGTCTAACTTCAAAGTCATCGAATGTTTTTCGGCGTAACCGCGAATACCGAGCGATTTGAAATTGTCGTAAAACACGCGGTCGAGCGCGTTTATTTTCGGCAAAATATCGCGTCCGTCAGAATCAACGGCGGCAATCGGCGCGTGTTCGGCGCGTGTCATGTAGAAAATTTTCTTATCTGTTTTTTGAATGCCTAAACCTTCATTCGGATAGATTTCGGTGTCCGCGTCGTGCTGAACGGCGACGAGTTTTAAGTTGTCAACGAACAAAACTTCTTCGAGTTCGTTAGTCACGCGAATTTCGTATCTGCCGTCTTTCGGCTTTAATTTGTCCGCGCCGATGCGAACGTATTCTTCCGGGTTTGAATTGTTGTAAACGCCCGCCGACATCCAATCGCCCATCTCGCCGCCGCCCATAAAATCCGAAATAAATTCAAACTTTTCACCGTTCCAAACGTAGAGATAAGGACACGACGAAGGCTTGCGGTCGAGTTCGAGAATCTTGAGCGGTTCGGTATTTTTCGCCGTCTGATTGGCAGACTTTTCAAACAAATCGGTTTCCGCCTGAATCACGCCCGAAGTCCAGATAATGCGAATCGCGTCGGCTTTTTCGCGTTTGCCGAGACCGAAATGAATGTCGGACGGCGCGGGCATCGGGCTGGCGGAATAGCTTTCGAGTTTCTGCGTCAAACTGCCTGCACGCAAGTCAATTTTCGCGCCGATACCGCTGCGGTTGCTGACGCGTCCCTGCAAACGAATGTTTTCCGAATTGTTGTTTGCGCCGCTGTTTTTGAGAAATTGCAGTTTGTCGGCGGCATCAAACGCCATCAAATCGAGATTGCCGTCGTCGTCCAAATCCGCCGCGAGAAACTGCCGCGCGTTGCTGATCGAATTTTTGCCTGACTTGAACATCGAATAATCGGCGTTTGCCCAAGTGTCGCCCAAATTTCGCACGACGGCGAAACCTTGGTCGCTGTTGACGACGAGATCAATCAAACCGTCGTTGTCGAAATCGAGAAATTGCGCTGACGCGGCGTTTTTAGTGCCTTTCGGCGCATCTTTCAAAACGAATTTACCGCGCCCGTCGGAAACGGCAAAAACGCCTGCGCCGTCCGATTTTCCGAAAAAGAAATCGGTGTAAGAATCTTTATTAAAATCGCCCGCCGCCGCACAAGTCCAATTTGCCTTGACGTTTAATCCGACTTCATCACTGACGTTTTTAAATGTCGTGTCGCGCAGATTGCGAAAAAGTTCGGGTGCGCCGCCTTGATTTAGGACGAGCAGATCAATGTCGCGCCGGTTGTCGAAATCGGTTGGAATCACGGCAACAGCGCGGCTTGGCAGATTGATTTTGGCGGCGGCTGAAATGTCCGTGAACGTGCCGTCGCCGTTGTTGCGCCAGAGTTGATTGGCGGCGATATTATCTTTGCCGACGGAAAATCCGCCGAGAAAAATATCGAGATCACCGTCGTGATCGGCATCAACGAACGCGCCGGAAATCGAGTTGATATTGTTGACGGGAAACTTCGTCTTTGCCGTGACATTATGAAACACGCCTTTGCCGTCATTGCGAAAAAGCGTCGGCTGACCGCTGCCGAAAACGAGCAGATCGGCGAAACCGTCGTTGTCGAAATCGCCTGCGACCGCGCCGGAAATTTTAGTTGTCAGCGATTTGCTCAAATCTGCGGCGGCAGTCGTGATGTCGGTAAATTTGCCGCCGTCATTGCGAAAAAGACGAATCGAGTTTGCCGTAATTTCGACCAAATCCAAATCGCCGTCGTTATCAATATCAAACAAAGTCGCGGTCGGTGCAGAATCTTTTTCGGCTTTTTTAGCGCGGCTGATTTTTGTTTTAATCTGCGGCAAACCGATGTCGGTGTTGGCAAAATTGATGTTCGGCGCGGATTTATCAACCAGTTCGTCTTCCGCGCCGGTCGAAGCGGCGGCTTCGGCGTATCTGCCTTGTTCGAGATAGTTTTGCCCGATATTGGTTGACGCGCCGCTTGCCCGCAGCGTTTGAAAATTTGCCATCAGCTTTTGCCCGTCTTCGCGCGAACCGCTTCGCAAAAGCGTGGTCGCCAGCGCATACATCGCCGTCGCGTTATACGGTTCGGCATCGAGCGCGACGCGGAAAACTTTGACGGCTTCGGCGTATTTGCGCTGCTGAATATAAATTTGACCGAGATTGACGTTCGCGCCGACATCCTGCGGATCAATTTTCAGGACATTTTGAAACGCTGAAACGGCATCGTCGGAGCGATTGCCGCTTTTGGCGATCAAGCCGAGAATATATTGCGGCTGAGGTTTTCCGGGCGAATTGGCGGCGGCGGTTTCGGCGGCTTGTCGTGCGCCGTCCAAATCCTGCGCGTTAAAAAGCGCGATGGCAAGATTGATCTGCGCGAGCTTCAAATCAGGATCGAGCGTAAGCGCACGGCGAAATGCTTCCGCGCCTTCCATATGATTAAACTGTTCGAGCTGCGCCACGCCGACATTGTTTTGCCGATACGCCGCTTCACGCGCCGCCGCCGTGATTTCGACGTTTGCCGCGAAAATATGCGCGGCAAATGCGGCACACCACAACAGGGAAAACATAAAAATCAGGCGAAAATTCACTCTCATAAAATCATTATAACAAGATTATTCAAAGACAATTAAACACGGATTTGGCGGATTAGACGGATAAAAGCGATTTAGTAAAAAAATATCTGTTTCAATCCGCTCAATCCGCTCAATCCGTATTCAATTGTCTTTTTCAAAAACTTAAATCAAACTTTCAAGCGTCGTGCAAACTTCATCAATTTGCGCGTCGGTGATTCGATTAAAAAACGGCAGCGCAATTACACGGTTCGCCGCGTTTTCGGCAAGCGGGAAATCGCCGGTTCGGTAGTCGAAATTTTCCTTATAAAACGGCTGCAAATGAATCGGCGCGAAATAGCGACCGCAGCCGATGCCGTTTTCGTTCATTTGATTAACAATCAAATCGCGCTGCGTTCGCGTAAAATTTTCGCTCAACTGCACGACGTAAACGAACCAACTGACGCGACCGTTGATAAATTCTATCTCAGGTAAAATAAGATGCGCGTTTGCCGACAATCGTTCGTGATATTTTCGCGCCGCAACTGCTCTTTTATCGAGAATTTCTTCGATGCGTGTGAGTTGTTCGATGCCGAGCGCACAGTTGATGTCGGACAGGCGATAATTGTAGCCGAGCGCGGTGTGGTCAAACCAATCGGCGTTGGCATCGCGTCCCTGATTTCTTAATTTGCGGCAGATTTCAGCTATTTCCGCATCGTCGGTGACGATCATTCCGCCTTCGCCGGTCGTCATTTGTTTATTCGGATAAAACGCGAAAACGCCGCAATCGCCGAGGTTGCCGACTTTTTTGTGTTCGTATTCAGCACCGACGGCTTCGCAGGCATCTTCGATGATTTTCAGATTATATTTTTTGGCGATTTCGCCTATTTCGCACATCGGCGAAGGGCGACCGAAAACGTGAACGACCATAATCGCTTTTGTCCGTTCGGTAATCGCTGCTTCGATTTTGTTTGCGTCAATATTTAAGGTTTGCGGATCAATCTCAACGAACACCGGAACGCATTTTTCAAACAGTAAAACATTGGCGGACGCGACAAAACTAAACGGTGTCGTGATAATTTCGTCGTCAGCTTTCAATCCGATTGCGCGAATGCAGAGATGCAGACCGCTCGTGCCGGAATTGACTGCAACCGCGTGATTTGCGCCGATATAATCCGCAAAATTACTTTCAAATTCGGCGAGTTTCGGTCCCAAACTGAGGCGCGGCGAACGCAAAACTTTCGTCACGGCGTTGATCTCAGCTTCGGTAATGTCGGGCGCGGAAAGCGGGATTTTCATAAAACGGAGCGTTTATCGGAGCGCGGACATCCGTGTCCGCGAGTTAATGATTTTTTTTGCTGAATTGTCGCTCAACTCGCGGACACGGATGTCTGTGTCCCGGCGGCGCGTTTGATTAAAAGTTCGTCGCCCAATTTTACATTCGCTAAAATTTCGACGATTTTTTCCGAAGCCGTGCCGTCGCCGTAAGGATTTTTCATTCCTTTTAAAGACCGGCGAAAATCTGCGCTCAGACCTTTTTCGATAGCGGCAAAAATTTCGGCGGTTTCGGGCGCGGCGTTGATGACATTCGGCGGACAGAGGCGACCTTGCTGACGCATTCCGATGTTGACCGTCGGCAATGCGAGCGAGGCGGTTTCCATAATTCCGCTGCTCGAATTTCCGATCAGCAAATCGGAATATTTGAGCAAACTCCAGTATTTCAGATGATTCAAATTAACAAACAGATGTGCGTCGGCGCGGTTTTGACAAAACTTGCGGGCGCGTTCAATTAGCTGAAAACTACCTGCGTCGGCATTCGGATAACAGAACACGATCTGCGCGTCGGTTCGTTCGAGCGCGTCGAAAACCGCGTCGGCTTCCGTTACGGTGTCGCGCTGAATCGTCACCGGATGATAGGCGGCGACGATGGTTTTTTGATCGAATTCGAGACCTAAATCTTTTTCCAAATCTCCGCGCGAAAACAGTTTGCGATGCCGCAGATTGTCGAGCGACGGCGAACCGACGCAGTAAACTCGCCACGCTTCTTCGCCCATTGCGATCACTCTTTTTCGGGAATCTTCGTTGGTCGTCAAATGAATATGGCTAATTTTCGTCAGCGCGTTGCGAACCGCATCGTCAATCGCGCCTTCGCTGATGTCGCCGCCCTCGATATGCGCTATCGGAATCCGCAGCGCAAGCGCGACCGACGCAGGCGCGAGCATTTCGTAACGGTCGGCGATCAACAGCAGCAAATCAGGACGCATTCGCCCTAAAACGTCCGCTAAACCGAGCGTCGCCACGCCGATTGTTTTCGCCATTCCGACATCCGAATCCGAACTGATTAAACATTCGATGCGTTCGTCAATCGTTAATTTGTCGGCTTCGATTTCAGTAAAAGTCTGCCCGAATTCCGGCGAAAAATGTGCGCCAATCGCAATCAATTTCAAATCAATTCCGGGACGCGAATTTAATTCGACGAGAGTTTGGTAAAGATGACCATAATCGGCGCGGGAAGTAGTCACGACGGCGATTTTGCGGGATTTTAATAATGGCTGATTTTTCATTGACGAATAATCTCGAAGCGGAATTGACGCTGAAAACCGTCTCAATTAAACATTCTACCTCAACGCGCGATGCGGAGCGAAAAATAATCCCGATTTCAAATTGTCGTGTCAGAACCGCCTGCGGTAGCGGGCGGTTGAACTCGTCAAATCAGACGTTTGACCGGCAAACAAAACCCGCCCGCTACCGCAGGCGGTTCTGACAATACTCACAAACGAACCTGAATTAGTATAATCCCGACAAATACCTGCAAATGCACGGATTCAGGCGGAAATACGGGCGATAAATTACGGAATGAAAAAATATTCGCAAAAAAACTTAAAAAAAACTGGAAATGCCCGATAATTGAAACTTCTACACAGTGGACAGCCGGAAATACTCGTTCCGGCTGCGACTTGCAAACCTTAAAATTTAACGTGCATTTTCGATTTTTTTTTGATATAGTTTGCCATCGCCCCAAAAAAAACTGAAATAGTTTGTTTATTCAGACTTTGATAGTTGTGCTTACTTACGCAATAGATGTTTTAATTTAGGTAAATAAAGATGAATAATTTTATTTTAAGATCAATCCTGTCAGCCTTTTGCTTGGCTTCGATTTTGACGGTTATCTCGTCAACCGTGATTGCTGCGCCGGTCAAACTGAACCGCGTCGTGCAGGTTATCAGCGCGAAACCCGGCAAATCCGCCACCGGCAGTTTTTCAAAACTCCAGTTGTCAGGCGATGATTCGACGGCGACAGGCGGCGATGACGACAAGAAAGGCGGCGATGATAAAAAGGCTTCTGCACCGCAGCAGGATGAACGCGTCATTGTCACGGAAACGACTTCGGTTGTCGAAGATGAAGAATGCGATTGTCCGGTTCCGCCTGTGAGCGCAGGCAGAGGATTTCCGAAATGGGCATTGCTCGGTTTAGCTGCCGTGCCGCTCGTGTTTTTGCTGAAAAACAATAAAAATACGCCGACACCGACACCGAACGAACCGGGAACAACGCCGACGACGACACCGACGACGACACCGACGACGACACCGACTGTCACGCCGACCGATACGCCGACTACGCCGACACCGCCGCAGCCCGTGCCTGAACCTGTCACGATCCTGTTATTCGGCACCGGATTAGCCGGAATCGGAGTTGCCGCCCGCCGACGTTTCGGTAAGAAAGACGAGACTTCTGAAGAAGCGGAATAAATTTTGACAAATCGGCGCAACTCGTAAAAAGTGCGGAAAACCTTTCTGCAATGCGTTCGACGTATGAAAACAGTTTTGATGGCGATCTGTATTGTTTCGCCGAAAATTTGAGGGAAATAATGATGAGTAATATCAAATCCAACTTTTTATTCGGACTGGCATTGATGCTGATTCTCGGCTTGAACGCCGCGTTTGCCAATGCCGCCGATGACAAAAATAAAATGCCCAAAAATATGGGCGTTCTTTCGGTCAAAACTTCGCCGGAAGCATATCCGGTCAAAGTTGACGGGCAGATTGTCGGTTTGAGCGGCACCGGCACGGCGGCGGAATTTTTTCTGACACCGGGTTTGCACAACATCGAAATCGGCGGACCGGCGGGAACGACCGCATTCACCAAAGAAATTCAGGTTGTCAAAGGTCAGCGCAACTGTATCTGTCTGAAAACGGTCACGAATGTTGATAAAAGACCTTGCCCATATGATGTTAGTGTTGACGGACCGGAAAGCGTGATTGACGGTGATTTGATTACTTTTGCCGCCCGCAATAACGGCGACCGCACCAGTCCGGCAAATTATTTGTGGGCTGTTTCGCCTGCCGCCGCCGTCATTACGAGCGGTTTGGGAACTTCGGCGATTACTGTTGATACGAAAGGACTAAACGGACAGAGAGTAACGGCTGATCTCGATGTTTCGGACGGCGCACCATATGATGCGACCTGCCGCCAACGCGCATCGGTTTCTTCAAATGTTAGCCCGACACCTGAAAAACCGAAGGCTTTTAGCTGTGACGTTTTTGAATCGAAGGCATTTGACGATGACAAAGCACGTTTCGACAATTGCAGCATTCAGCTTCAAAACATTCCCGATTCACAACTTTACATCATCGTTTATCAGGGAACCGACAAATCGAGCCAACGTCTGACGGTTGACCGTCTCGGCAAACGCACTTTCAACTATCTGGTGCAAACACGGGGCATTGACCCTCGACGCATTGTCCTGACAAATTGGGGGACAAAGCCGCACAATACTTTTGAAATCTGGATTGTGCCGCCGGGAGCAGAACCGCCGACTCCGCAAAACTAAACGCGAAAAACAATTATTCATCAAACCTGAAAGGAAAATTCTGCGGAGTTTTCCTTTCTTTTTGTTTCGGCGATTGTTCGAGCCGAATTTACATTGTAAAATTCGAGTTCGCATTTAAACTTAAAAATTGAAACTCGATTTATGACAGCACCGAACATTGAAACAATCGTTAATTTATCAAAGCGTCGCGGCTTTGTTTTTCCCGCGTCGGACATTTACGGCGGACTCGGCAGTTCGTGGGATTACGGCTCGCTCGGCGTTGAATTGGCGAACAATATCAAACGCAGTTGGTGGCGTTGGCTGGTTCACGAACGCGACGACATCGAAGGCTTGGATTCTTCGATCATTCAAAACCGCAATGTCTGGAAATACAGCGGACACGAAACGACTTTCAGCGATCCTTTGGTTGACTGCCGGACGTGCAAAGGCAGATTTCGCCTCGACAAATTGCAGGATGTTCAATGCCCGAATCACGGTTCGGTGCATCCGGGCGAAGATAAAGAGTGTAATTTAACCGATGCGCGACAGTTTAATTTAATGTTCAGCACGACTGTCGGCGCAGTTTCAGCGGACGATGACGAATCGGCGTTGGCGTATCTGCGACCGGAAACGGCGCAGGGAATTTTTATCAATTTCAAAAATGTTCTCGACACTTCGCGCCGCAAACTGCCGTTCGGCATCGCGCAGATCGGCAAGGCGTTTCGCAACGAAGTCACGCCGGGAAATTTTATATTCCGCACACGCGAATTCGAGCAGATGGAGATGGAATATTTCTGCAAAGCCGAAGACGCGCCCGCGATTCATCAGGAATTTATTGACGAATTTCAAAAATGGTTTAATTCTTTGGGCATTTCGTCGGAAAATTTGAAATTGTATGAGCAGACGAAAGAAGAACTCGCGCATTATGCGGAAAGAACGGTTGATATTTTGTATCGCTTTTTCCCCGAACGTGACGACGAAGAAAAGCAGTTTGACGAATTGATGGGCATTGCCAACCGCAAAGATTTCGATCTCAAAGCGCATTCCAAAAAGCCCGAAGATGCGGAAGGCAAGCGCATTAACCCGGATTCGACCGAAGATTTATCGTATTTTGACGAAGCGACGAAACAGCGTTTTTATCCGTATGTGATCGAACCGGCGGTCGGCGTGAATCGCACTTTGTTGGCGATTTTGATGGATGCTTACACCGAAAAAACGAACGACAAAGGCGAAGTTCGCGTGATTTTGAAACTCAAACCCGAACTCGCGCCGATCAAAGTCGCCGTGCTGCCGCTCGCCAAAAACAAACCCGAAATCGTCGCGCTCGCCAAACAATTGAAAAAAGATTTGCTGCCAACAATGCGAACCGTTTACGACGACACCGGCGGCATTGGCAAACTCTACGCGCGGCAGGACGAAATCGGCACACCGTTTTGCGTCACCGTTGACCACGAATCGCTCGAAGACAACGCCGTCACCGTCCGCGACCGCGACACTTGGGAACAGGAGCGCGTGAAAATTTCCGAACTTAGAGAATATTTACAAAAACGTCTGAGTTAAAAAACACGAATGCAGGAAAAATTAACAGGGATCAAGAGGATGAAGAGGATATTAGAAAAGAATAAAGGTTTTAATAATCCTCTTCATCCTCTTGATCCCTGTTAATTGTTTTTAAAAGATGAATTTAGCCGCCGTCTATCAATCGAAAATTTTCCGATTTAGTTTCGCCATCGGCGGGATAATTTTCATCACGGCGATTTTCGAGCAGTTGCAGAAAGAGATAAATTCGACAACAGTTGCGCTTGCGTTTTTGTTGTGGATTTTGCTTTCGGCGACGTTTTTCGGGCGCAATCCGGCGATTATTTCTTCGCTGGCGGCGATGCTTTGTTTTAATTTTTTCTTTCTGCCGCCGGTGCGAACGTGGACGATTTCCGATCCGCAGAATCTGGTCGCGTGGGGCGCGTTTACGGTGACGGCGATTATCGCGGGCGAACTTTCGGCTTATGCGCGTCGTCGCGCCGAAGAAGCCGAACGGCAGAAAATCGAGATCGAAAATTTGTATCACGAACTGCAAACCGCGTTTGAAAAAGCAAGCCACGCCGAGGCTTTGAAGCAATCGGAAAAGCTGAAATCGTCGTTGCTCGATGCCGTCACGCACGATCTGCGAACGCCTCTGACTTCGATCAAAGCGTCGGTGACAACGCTGATTGATGACGAACGCGAAAAGATTCTGGATGCCGAAGGACGCGAAGAATTTTTATCAATCATCAACGAGGAAACCGACCGCCTGAACGAATTTATTCAATCAATGGTCGGCATCGCCAAGATCGAAGCCGAAGCTCTCCATCTGCGAAAATCGTGGGCGGCGATTGAAGAAATTTTCAATAACGCAATCAATCGCGCCCGTTTGCGGCTGGAAACTTATCGGATTACGATTGAACTCGAAGAAGATTTGCCGCAGATTTGCGTGGACGCGGGTTCGATTTCCGAAGTGATTTACACGCTACTCGACAACGCTGCGAAATACTCGCCGAAAAATTCGCGGATTCGCGTTTCGGCGCGAAGACTTGAAACCGACAAAGTAGAAATCGCCGTCGAAGACGAAGGTCGCGGTGTCCTCGACAATCAGCGCGAAAAGATATTCGGCAAATTTTACCGCCGCGAAGAAGGCGACATTCACGCCACCGAAAGCGGTCTCGGTTTGGGCTTGGCAATCGCTCGCGGCATTGTCGAATCACAGGGCGGAAAAATTCGGGTTGAAAACGGAACGGACGGTTTCGTGACGAGATTTGTCTTTCAGATTCCAATCGGCGAAGAAGAATAAGACGGTAAAAGAAAAAGTTGAAAAACCGCAGATTTTCGCAGACAAACGCAGATTTGTTTTAGATTTTCTTTGAGGATTTTATCCGCGTTCATCTGCGTCAATCTGCGGTTTAAATTTGATATGAATGAAGCGAATAAAATTTTAGTAGTTGACGACGAATCGCAGATTACGCGGACGCTGCGGGCGAGTTTGCGGGCGCATCGTTATGAAGTTCGGACGGCGGCGGACGGCGTTTCCGCGCTCGACACTTTTGCCGATTGGCAGCCGGATTTGATTATCACCGATTTGCAGATGCCGGAGATGGACGGCATCGAACTGTGCCGCGAGATTCGCAAAATCTCGGAAATTCCGATCATAATTTTGTCGGTCAAAGGCGAAGAAAAAACCAAGGTCGCCGCTTTAGATGCAGGCGCGGATGATTATGTGACGAAACCTTTCGGCATTGACGAACTGCTCGCACGAGTCCGCGCGACGCTCAGGCGCAAACCTTCAAAAGCTAACGAAGAAAAATCGCAAATTTTAGAAGAAGGCGATTTTCTAATTGATCTCGACGCTCACAAAGCCGTCATTCGCGGACAGGAAATTCATCTCACGCCGAAAGAATTCGATTTGCTGGTTTTCCTCTTTCAAAATCGCGGCAGAGTCATCACGCACCGCACCATTTTAGCCGCCGTCTGGGGCGGAAATTCGACTGAACAAACCGAATATCTGCGCGTTTTCCTCGGCAATCTGCGAAAAAAAATCGAATCCAATCCGTCACAACCGCAGTATATTCAGACTGAACCCTGGGTTGGATACAGATTTATAACGGTGAACGGTGAGTGATGAGTGGTGAGTTCAAGAAAAATCTTTCACTCACCGTTCACCGCTAAAAAAAATTATGAGTGAAAGTATTTTGAAAGAAAAATCTTATCAATTCGCCTTGCGGATCGTGAAACTTTATCAATTTATCGCGCAGGAAAAAAGAGAATTTGTTTTATCGAAACAGGTTTTACGTTCGGGAACTTCGATTGGTGCGAATATAGAAGAGGCGGGACACGCACAGTCTAAAACGGATTTCGTTCACAAACTTTCGATAGCTCAAAAGGAAGCCGCCGAAACAAATTATTGGCTGAGAATTTTGCGTGACAGCCAATTCATTACTGAAAAACAAGCCGAATCAGTTCTTAGTGATTGTGAAGAGATTCAAAAACTTCTGACATCTTCCATCAAAACTGCCAAAACTTCAATTAATGGTGAGCGGTGAGCGGTGAGCGGTGAGTGAAGAGAAGATTTAATTCTTTCACTCACCACTCACCACTCATCGCTCACCACTAAAAAAACCATCTTTACGAACTTTTTATAAACCTTTTACCCTGACTTTATAACCGTTCCCGTATTCTTTAAATATCAGCGAAAACAACTATATTTTCCTGATAAGGCGATGAAGAATATGAGAGAAAATGTCCTGCCGTTTCCGGCGAAAAGCATTAATAAATTAGATGAAGCGGGAATTTCGCTTCGTCAGCAGTCTTTGTGGACGGCGATTTGTGTGACGGCGACGGTCGGGACGTTTTTTCTTTTCGCCGGCGGTATAATCGTCAGTTTGATGGCGTATCTCGAAACGGGATTTTATACGACGATGAACTCACGAATCGGCGGAATACTGTTTTTCGCAGCGTTTCCGGTATGTTTTCTTGCCGCCCACGCGCTCGACAAAATCGCTTTCTACAGACAGGCAGGAAAAAAACTTAACTAACTTATATTTCGATGAAAACTCTTTTAACTTTAATTTTTACGATGTTTTTAACCGTCGTTCCGGTTTCGGCACAGCAAACTATTTTTAATGTGCCTTCGACCGACGTTTTGGACAAAGGCAAAGTTTACGCCGAACTTGACGCGGCATTTAAGACCAATAACAGCAACGCGCTGTCGAGATTTTCAGGCTTTACGCCGCGTATCGTCGGCGGTGCGGGCGGCAAAGTCGAAATCGGCTTAAACGTGCTTGGCAATATTCAGCCGGGAGCAGATTCGACGACGCTTTCGCCCAACGTCAAATGGAAATTTTATCAAAACGATAAAAAAGGCACGGCATTTGTCGCCGGCACGAATTTCTATATTCCGGTTCGCAATCGTGCTTATAAATTCGGCACATATTCATACATCGAAGGCAGCAAAACGATTAACAAAACCCGTCTGACCGCCGGTGGATATGTGACGAGCAAAAATGTTTTCGCCGTCAACGCTTCACGCGCGGGCGGACAATTTGCCGTCGAACAGACGATTAATTCAAAATTTTCGGTCGCCGCCGACTGGATCACGGGCAAACACGCCAACGGCTATTTTACGCCGGGTGTAACATTCAAACCGACTCCGAAGGTGACGACTTATTTTGCCTATTCAATCGGCAACACGAATGCTTCAAACGGCAATCATTTCTTTTTGTTTGAAGTCGGCTACAACTTAAATTAACGGTGAGGGATTAGTGGTGAACGGTGAGTGATGAGTGGTGAGTGAAAGAAGGAAGACATAACTTAAAAGACCGTATTAAGTAGTCAGAAATCTTGAAACTTGAATCTCGAATCTTCTTCACTCACCACTCATCACTCACCGTTCACCACTAAAAAAAACTATGTTGGATTTACTTTTTGTCGGCGTGATTATCGGATTCTTTTTTTTAGCCTTGGCTTATCTGCGTTTTTGCGAAAAGCTGAAATAAATATATGAATATTGAAACAATTGCAGCTCTGGTTTGCGCGGTCGCATTGCTCGTCTATTTGACTTACGCGATGCTCAGACCGGAAAAATTTTAATTACAGCGGTGAATTTAAGCCGCCCAAGTGTTGAATAATTAAGACACCTGCGGCTTTAGATTAACCGCTCATTTACTAACAAAATGAACACATTCGGCTGGATACAAATTTTACTTTACCTGATCGTGCTTGGGCTTTTGACCAAGCCGGTCGGCATTTATCTGACCAAGGTTTACGCGGGCGAGAAAACTCCGCTCGATTTTATAATGCGACCTTTGGAGCGGATTTTATACAAATTGACGGGCGTTGACGCTTCGGCGGAGATGAACTGGAAACAATACGGCGCGGCGATGCTGATTTTCTCCGGCGCGGCATCGCTGATGGTTTACGCCGTCGAGCGTCTTCAAGGATTTTTGCCGCTCAATCCGCAGAATTTTGCCGCGCCGTCCGAACATCTGTCGTTTAATACGGCGGTTTCGTTCGTGACGAATACGAACTGGCAGTCTTACGGCGGCGAAACGACGATGAGCTATCTGACGCAGATGGCGGCACTAACCGTGCAGAACTTTGCATCGGCGGCGGTCGGAATGGCTTTGGCGATTGTTTTTATTCGCGGTATCGCCAGATTTGAAACCGAAAATTTAGGCAACTTCTGGGTAGATTTAACGCGCGGAACGCTCTATGTTCTGCTGCCGTTTTCAATATTTTTCGCGCTATTTTTCGTTTCGCAGGGTGTCGTTCAAAATTTCAATCCGTATGACACGGCGGCAATCGTCGAAAAACAGACGGTCGAAGTTGATAAAAAAGACGCTGACGGCAAAGTCATCACCGACGCAAGCGGCGCAAACGTCAAGGAAAAACAGACGATTGACACGCAGACCATCGCGCAGGGCGCAACGGCTTCGCAGCTTTCGATTAAAATGCTCGGCACGAACGGCGGCGGATTTTTTAATGCCAACTCCGCTCACCCGTTTGAAAATCCGACACCTTTTTCCAATTTTATCCAGATGCTTTTGATTTTGGTAATTCCCGCCGGATTTACCTACATGCTCGGTAGAATGACGCGCTCGCCCGGTCACGGCTGGGCGGTTTTCGCGGCGATGATGATTTTATTGGTCGTCGGAATCGTGGTGGCGACGGTCGCCGAAGGAAAAGGCAATCCGCTGTATCCGGCAAGCGTTAGTCAGGCTTTGGGCAACACGGAAGGCAAGGAAACGCGCTTCGGCATTGCTAATTCGACATTGTTTGCGACCGTCACGACCGGCGCGTCGTGCGGCGCGGTCAATTCGATGCACGATTCATACACGCCTCTCGGCGGAATGGTTCCGCTCGTCAACATTCTGCTCGGCGAAGTCGTCTTCGGCGGAGTCGGCGCGGGAATGTATGGAATGCTGATTTTCGTAATCCTGACGGTTTTTATCGCCGGTTTGATGGTCGGCAGAACGCCCGAATATCTCGGCAAAAAGATCGAAGCCTACGACGTGCAGATGGCGATGCTGTACGCGTTGATTTTTCCGCTGATTATTCTCGGTTTCGCCGCGATTTCGATCTCGATGCCCGACGCGGGTTTGAGTTCGCTCAATAATCAGGGCGCACACGGGCTTTCGGAAATTTTATACGGTTTTGCATCCGTTACCGGCAACAACGGTTCGGCTTTTGCCGGACTCAACGCCAATACGCTCTGGTATGATTCGTCGCTCGGTATGGGAATTCTGTTCGGAAGATTTTTTATGATTATCCCGACGCTGGCGATTGCCGGAAATTTAGCGCGTAAAAAACAGATTCCGCCGACTTCCGGGACATTTCCGGTCAACACGGCAATCTTTACCGTTTTGCTGGTCGGCGTAATCGTAATTGTCGGCGCACTGACGTTTTTCCCGGCATTGAGTTTGGGAGGAATTGTCGAACATCTGCAAATGCTTGACGGTAAAACTTTTTAAGTGTGAGCGGTGAACGGTGAGTGATTAGTGAAAACTATTCTTTCACTCACCGTTCACCGTTCACCGTTCATCACTAATTCTATGACAAACGAAATTTCTATCTGGGACAAAAATATTATCACGCAGGCATTGTCCGGCTCGTTTAAAAAACTCGATCCGCGCACGATGATGAAAAATCCGGTGATGTTCGTCGTCGAAATCGGCGCGGTGCTGGTCACTTTGCAGCTTATTCGCTCTCTGGTTGCGCCGATTGCGACAACCAACGTGGCTTTTGAACTGCAAATCGCGCTCTGGCTCTGGTTTACGGTTTTATTCGCTAACTTCGCCGAAGCAATGGCGGAAGGACGCGGCAAGGCGCAGGCGGACACGCTCAGAAAAGCCAAAACCGAAACGACGGCAAACGTCATCCGTGAAAACGGCAAGACCGAAACCGTCGCGGCAAACACTTTGAAACGCGGCGATGTGGTTTACGTTGTCGCAGGCGAATTTATTCCCGGCGACGGCGAAATCATCGAAGGTGTCGCGTCGGTTGACGAATCGGCGATCACGGGCGAATCCGCGCCGGTCATCCGCGAATCGGGCGGCGACCGTTCGGCGGTGACGGGCGGCACACGCGTTTTGTCCGACCAAATCAAGATTCGTATTACGGCGAATGCGGGCGAATCATTTATTGACAAAATGATCGCGCTCGTCGAAGGTGCGGAACGTCAGAAAACGCCGAACGAAATCGCGCTCAATATTTTATTGTGCGGTTTGACGATTATTTTTCTGCTCGCGGTCGTGACGTTGCAGCCGTTTGCGGTTTATTCAAATGCGCCGCAGTCAAATTTTGTGCTTATTAGCTTGCTCGTCTGTTTAATCCCGACGACTATCGGCGGGCTGCTTTCGGCAATCGGCATCGCCGGAATGGATCGCCTTGTTCAGCACAATGTTCTGGCAATGAGCGGTCGCGCCGTCGAAGCGGCGGGCGATGTCAACACGCTACTGCTCGATAAAACCGGCACGATTACGCTGGGAAATCGTCAGGCGGCGGAATTTATCCCGTTTGCAGGTGTTGACGAAAAACAGTTGGCGGACGCGGCACAGCTTTCATCTTTGTCCGACGAAACGCCCGAAGGTCGTTCGATTGTCGTGCTTGCCAAAGAAAAATACGGCTTGCGCGGACGCGAACTCGCCGAACTCGGCGCAAATCATCAATTTATCCCGTTCACGGCGCAGACCAGAATGTCCGGGCTTGATTTTGACGGACGCGAAATTCGTAAAGGCGCGGTGGACGCGATTGAAAAATACGTCGCGGCGGGCGGCAATCAGCCTTTGCCGGAATTGCGCCAAATCGTCGAACGGATCGCCAAACTCGGCGGCACACCGCTTGTGGTTGCTGACAATCGCAAACCGCTCGGCGTAATTTATTTGAAAGACATCGTGAAGGGCGGAATGAAGGAACGCTTCGACCAGCTTCGCGCAATGGGCATTAAAACCGTGATGATTACGGGCGACAATCCGCTGACCGCCGCATCAATCGCCAAAGAAGCGGGCGTTGACGACTTTCTTGCCGAGGCGACACCGGAAGACAAAATGGCTCTGATTAAAAAAGAGCAGGCGGAAGGCAAGCTCGTGGCGATGACCGGCGACGGCACGAACGACGCTCCGGCACTGGCGCAGGCTGATGTCGGCGTGGCGATGAACACCGGAACGCAGGCGGCGAAAGAAGCCGGAAATATGGTTGATTTGGATTCAAATCCGACCAAACTGATCGAAATCGTCGAGATCGGCAAACAGCTTTTGATGACGCGCGGCGCATTGACGACGTTTTCGATTGCCAACGACGTGGCGAAGTATTTTGCCATCATCCCGGCGATGTTTCTGGTCGCGTTTCCGCAGTTGCAGGCGTTGAATATTATGAATCTCAAATCGCCTGAATCGGCGATTTTGTCAGCCGTGATTTTTAATGCGCTCGTCATCGTCGCGCTCATTCCGCTCGCTCTGCGCGGTGTCAAATACGTTCCGATGTCGGCATCGAAACTGCTCCAAAGAAATTTGCTGATTTACGGTGTCGGCGGTTTAATCGTCCCGTTCATCGGCATTAAAATCGTTGATTTGATTATTACGACGATTGGGTTGGCATAGGTATTAGTCATTAGTCCTTTGTCCTTTGTCTTTGGTTTTTAGTTTCCGGCTTGATTTCATTTTTATTTAATGAAAGTCGAAAGCCGGGGACAAATGACAAATGACAAATGACAAATGACTAATGACAAAAAACAAATTTTTATGAAAAACATAGTTACTTCGATTTTGATGATGGTTATTTTTACAATTGTTCTCGGCATCGGTTATCCGCTGGCGGTGACGGGATTGGCGCAGGTGATTTTTCCTGAAAAGGCAAACGGTTCGCTGATTAAAAACGCCAACGGCGAAATTATCGGTTCGAGTCTGCTCGCGCAGCCTTTTACGGGCGATATTTATTTTCATCCGCGCCCGTCGGCGGCTGGCGCAAACGGTTACGACGCATCGGCTTCGAGCGGTTCAAATTTAGGACCGACTTCGCAAAAATTGATTGACCGCATCAAAACCGACACGGAAACTTTGCAGGCGGAAAATCCGAATGCCAAAGTTCCGGTTGATTTGGTCACAACCAGCGCGTCCGGTCTCGACCCGGAAATCTCGCCCGAAGCGGCGGAATTTCAAGTGCCGCGCGTCGCCAAAGTCCGCAGGATGAGCGAAGCCGATGTTCGCAAAACCGTCGCGCAGTTTACCGAGGGCAGACAGTTCGGCATTTTCGGCGAACCGCGCGTTAATGTGCTGCAATTGAATTTAACACTGGACGAGCGCAGATGATGATGAAAAAAGAAACTTTTGACACGGATACACATGGATAAAAACAGATAAAATCCTGCTTTTATCCGTGTATATCCGTGGGCATCGGTGTTAAAAATCTTAAAAATTATGTTTGTTGACACACACATCACCGAAGTTCCGAATTACAGCGGCGCAATGCGCCCGTCGCCCGAATCATTTCTGCAAAAAATTCACGAGCAGGAAACAGCTAAACTGCGAATCTATATCGGTGCGGCTGCCGGCGTGGGCAAAACTTTTCAGATGCTCGAAGACGCTCACGCGCTCAAAAAGCAGGGAACCGACATCGTGATCGGCGTGGCGGTCACGCATAACCGCGCGGAAACGGCGGCAATGGTCGGCGATTTGGAAATCGTGCCGATGCAGAAAATCGAGCATCGCGGGGCGATTTTTGAAGAACTCGATGTGCAGGGAATTATCGAACGAAAACCGTCGGTCGTCATCATTGACGAACTCGCGCACACCAACGTCACCGGCGCGAAAAACGGCAAGCGATACGAAGACGTTCTGGAAATCCTGAACGCCGGAATCAGCGTCATGACGGCGGTTAACGTCCAGCATCTCGAAACATTAAACGATGTCGTCGCCCGCACGACCGGCATTCAGGTGCGCGAAACCGTTCCCGACTGGTTTTTGCGCCGCGCCGACGAAGTGATAAATGTTGACGTTTCGATTGACACGTTGCGAACACGTCTGCGACAGGGAAAAATCTACAGCGTCGAAAAAATCGAACAGTCGCTCAACAATTTTTTCCGCAAAAGCAATCTTTCGGTGCTGCGCGAACTGACTTTGCGGCAGGTTGCCGAAGAACAGGCGGCGCAGACGCACGATTATTACGAGATGAGCGGCATCGAACAGCCCGCGATTCCCGAAAAAATTATGGTCTGTCTGGCGAGTCGCGGCAGTGCTAAAAAATTGCTTCGCAAAGGCGCGAGATTTGCCGGACGTTTGGCAACCGATTGGGTCGTCGTCTATGTTGAAACACCCAAAGAATCGCCCGACCGAATCTCTTTCGAGGCAAAAAAAGCCTTGCAGGAAAACATCTGTCTGGCTTCGCAGCTCGGCGGTAAATATATTCACCTGAAAGGCAAAAACGTCGCCGACGAACTCGTTAAATTCGCCCGTGAACATTCGATCACGCACGTTATCTTCGGACAATCAGCCCGCACCCGCTGGGAAATTTTCTGGAAAGGCTCGATCATCAACCGCTTTCTCACCGACGTAACCAACGCCAACGTCCACGTCGTTCCGCTCGAAAAAGAATAAAAAATTAACGAAACATTTATAGCTTCTTTACGGATTCTTTATAAACTTTTTAGTATTTTGAACATTTTGGAATGCCGTCGCTGAGGTTGTTTGAACGAAACAACGCGAAGAAAATGAATTTTCGGGAGGCAGTTCAGGTCAATGGAAAATTCTATTTTCCCTGCTCGCCGGTTGGATTCGCAAGCATTAAGCAGAATACGATCTCGACTGTTTTTCGCGGGAATCCTCAGTCTTTAATTGTTTTTTGGTCGTTCAAAGTTCTCATACAGGCAATCTCGAACGATAATTTTTATGAGTAGTTTTCTGGATAAAGCCAAGCGCGTCATTGTCGGACGCGCCATTGCCAACGATCAGGCGGATCACGAAAGATTAAATAAAAAAACCGCACTCGCCGTGTTTTCATCCGACGCGCTTTCTTCGACGGCGTATGCGACCGAAGAAATTTTGCTGGTTTTAGCGGTTGCCGTCGCTTTCGGTCAGAATAATTCTTTCAATTACGTCGTGCCGATTTCGCTCGCCATCGCCGCTTTGCTGTGGATTGTCGCGCTCAGTTACCGCCAGACGATTCACGCTTATCCGACCGGCGGCGGCGCGTATATCGTCGCCAAAGACAATCTCGGCACGACCGCCGGACTCGTCGCGGGCGCGGCTCTTTTGGTTGATTATGTGCTGACGGTCGCGGTTTCGGTGTCGGCTGGTGTGGCGGCGATCACGTCGGCGGCGCAGGGGACGAGTTTTGAATGGATCGGCGGCTACGCGGTTTCGATGTGCGTCGGATTCGTAATCCTGATCGCTTTTGCAAACCTGCGCGGCGTGCGCGAATCGGGCGTGATTTTTGCCTTTCCGACATATATTTTTGTCGTCAGTTTTATGCTGATGATCGCCTACGGTTTGTTTCATTATTTAACAATCGGCGGCGCAGTTCCCGTACCGTCAGGTGAAGAAATCAAACTTGCTGAAGGTTATTCGCCGCAGTTTTTGAGCGTTTTTCTGATTCTCGGCGCATTCTCGAACGGCTGCACTGCGCTCACCGGAGTCGAAGCAATTTCCAACGGTGTGCAGGCTTTCAAAAAACCCGAAGCCAAAAATGCCTCGACGACTTTGCTGGCGATGGCGGCTTTGCTCGGCGTGATGTTTCTCGGCACGAGCGTTTTGGCATATCTCTATCACGTTCATCCGCACACGAGCGAAACGGTCATTTCGCAGTTTGCGCGTGAGATTTTTACGGGAAATTTAGGTTGGTTTTATTACGTCATACAGGCTTCGACCGCCGCGATTCTGGTTTTGGCGGCGAATACTGCGTTTGCCGATTTTCCGCGTCTTTCGTCGCTGATTGCGCGGGACCGATTTCTGCCGCGCCAATTTGCCAATCGCGGCGACCGTTTGGTTTTTACCAACGGCATCGTCATTTTATCAATCGCGGCGATCATTTTAATCGTCGCATTTCACGGCGACACGAGCCGTTTAATTCCGCTCTACGCCGTCGGCGTGTTTTTGAGTTTCACGCTCTCGCAGCTCGGAATGGTCAGACATTGGCTCAAAGAACGCGATTTGATGAATAATCAAAACGTCGCGGAAATCGAAAAAACTCTGACACCCGAAGAAGAAAAACGCCTGATGTCGGATTTGACTCTGCTTCGCGCCGAAGAAAAATCTTTACAGCGTCAGGCGGTTTCCGATGAAGTTTCCGGCTCGAAAAACTGGTTTCGTTCGATGCTCTTAAACGGTTTCGGCGCGTTGGCAACCGCCGTCGTTTTAGTGGTTTTTGTCGCCACGAAATTCGTCCACGGCGCGTGGCTCGTGGTCATCATTATTCCGTGTCTGGTGATGATTTTCAAAGGCGTTCACAAACACTACGTCAATCTCGCCGAAGAACTTTCGTTCGATGAAATCCCGCAGCTTAAACCGATCAGACACGAAGTCATCGTGCCGGTTTCAGGCATTCATCGCGGAATGTTTCGCGCTCTCGAATACGCTAAATCAATCGCGCCCGATCACGTTACCGCCGTGTTTATTGACCTCGACGGCGAATCCGGCGAAAAAATGCGCCAAACGTGGGAAGCCGCCAATCTCGGCGTTCCGCTCAAGATTTTGCAGTCGCCGTTCCGCTCGCTCTCGCGTCCGCTTATCAAATACATTGACAAAGTTGACCGTCAGCACAGCGATGATCTAGTCACCGTCGTGCTGCCCGAATTCGTTCCCGCTAAATGGTGGCATCAGATTCTGCACAATCAAAGCTCTTTGATTTTAAAGGGAAAATTGTTATTTAAGAAAAACATTATCGTGACGAACGTGCCGTATCATTTGAAAAAGTAAAAGATTTTGCCGCAGATGCCCACAGATTTAAGAAGATAAAAACTGACGGTTTTTAATCAATCTCTTATCATCTTTTATCCGATTTCATCCATGTGCATCTGCGGCAGAATTTCTTCCCGCCTTTCCGACTTTGCCATCACACCAAATTTTCAGGCACAATAAACATTCGATTTATGCAAAATGTGCCTGAAAAAATCACCGGACTTGCCGAAATAATCAAACGAAACGGCGGACGTGCGATGCTCGTCGGCGGTTGTGTGCGTGACGCGCTGATGGGCGTTGAGCCGAAGGATTGGGATTTGGAAATCTACGGCATCGAACCGTCAAAGCTGCGCGAAATTCTCGACGGATTCGGCAAAGTTGATGCCGTCGGCGAAGCGTTTACAGTTTACAAAATCGGTGATGATCTCGATGTTGCATTGCCGCGCCGCGAACGAAAAACGGGACGCGGACACAAAGGTTTCGTCGTCGAAGGCGATCCGCAGATGTCTTTTGCCGAAGCCGCCAAACGCCGCGATTTTACCGTCAACGCGATAATGCAGGACGCTCTGACCGGCGAAATAATTGACGTTTACAACGGTCGCGCCGACATCGAAAATAAAATTCTGCGCGTCGTTTCCAATGAAACTTTTGCCGAAGATTCGCTCAGAGTCTTACGCGCCGCACAGTTTGCCGCGCGTTTTGAATTTACGATTGAACCCGAAACAATCGAAATCTGCCGCCAAATTGATTTGACCGATTTGCCGAAAGAGCGCATCTGGGGCGAACTCGAAAAACTGCTTTTGAAATCTGCCAAACCTTCCATCGGATTGCAGTATTTTTACGATTTAAACATCGCCGCGCAGTTATTTCCCGAACTCGTCGCGCTCGTCGGTGTGCCGCAGGAATCAACGTGGCATCCTGAGGGTTGGCTCTTTTCGGCATTGCCTTTTGAATCTTTCATTGCAGGCACGGCAGAAACCTTTTGCGTTGATAGGAGTTTGTTTTCCTTGAGGGAGTTCGTCACGAGTTTTGCCGCAGGCACGACAATTATTCCAACTGGCAACGGCACAACTAATGCACAATCTGCCGACTCCGCGCTTTCCGACCTCGAAGCCGCAGATGGCACACGGAATTTTGATTGCGGCTTTCCATCTTTTTTTAGACCAGCAGTTGACGCAAATGCCGAAAGCCTTGTGTGGTCTTTCGGCACCCTGACACCGGCAGCAGATGAAGTTGTCAGGATCGTGTTTAAGATTCCGCTCAGTCGTATGCGCCCGATTGTGTTCTCTGCCGTCAACGACTTCGAGATTGTCAGGGGAATTGTTCTGCCGGTTGCCGTCTTTGTGATGGACATGCTGACCGGGTTCGAGGGCATGACCGAGAATCAACTCCATAATCAAACGATGAACGCCGAGAGTTCCGTTTTTACCCTTCCAACTGGTGTAAACGTATCCGTTGTTGTAGTGAAGGCGCGAACGTCTGCCGTCAATGACGATGTATTCTTTTACTTCGATTTGTCTTTCGTAGGAAATATTGATTTTGTTCATAAAGTTAAAGAGAAATTTGCCACAAACTGTTTTTCCGTAAATTTAGGTGACGTATTTTATCACACACTTTTTGTTGTTGATGAGGCTCGAAAATTGATTGACGATCTGCCATACGCGAAAAAAGTAACGGTAATGCTGGCGGCAATCGCACACGATTTCGGCAAACCGCCGACGACCAAGTTTTTTGACGGTCGCTGGCGGTCACACGCGCACGACGAAGCCGGTGTCGAACCGGCGATTTCGTTTCTCGACACTTTGGGAATCTATACGCTCGACGGTTACGACGTGCGCGAACAGGTTATTCAACTCGTCCGTTATCATCTGCTGCCCGGAATGTTTTTCAAATCGCAGCCGGGAGACGGCGCGTTTCGCAGGCTCGCCAGAAAGGTCGAACCCGATTTGCTTTACCGCGTCTCAAAAGCCGATTCGCTCGGTCGAAATCCCGAATGGCTGCCAAAAGAAAAATGGTTCGACGCGGCGGCGCAGGAATGGTTTATCGAACGCTGCCGTGAATTATCGGTCGAAGAAACCGCGCCGAAACCGCTGCTGCTCGGTCGCCATCTGATCGCGCTCGGACTTTCGCCGTCAAAACGATTCGGCGAAATAATTCAGGCGGTTTATGAATTGCAGCTCGACGGCAAAGTTTTAAACGTCGAAGAAGCGATTCGGGAAGCTGAAAAAATAATCGCCCGATGAAATTATTTGTCAAAATCAGTCTGTTTATTCTCATCGGCACTGTCGGGTTTTGCTGCCGTCAGGACAAACTGAAGGTTGACGACGAGTCGGTAACGGCTTTGACCGTTGACGCGCAGACGACGAATATCGAATTTTTCTGGAAAAATGAAGACGGCGGAAATTTCGGCAGTCTTGAAAACTTGAAAAAATACGCGGAAAATAAAGGCAAACGACTGCGTTTTGCGATGAACGGCGGAATGTATCAGGCGGACGGCAAGCCGCTCGGACTTTTCATCCAAAATCACCTCGTCGTCACGCCGCTTAATCGGCGAAAAGCCGAAGGCAATTTTTATCTTCAGCCGAACGGCATTTTTTATTTGACCGATCAAAAAAAGGCGTTTGTCGAAACAACCGACAACTTTCAGATCAATGAAAACATTCGTTTCGCTACGCAGTCGGGACCAATGCTGCTCATTGACGGGCAAATAAATCCGCTGTTTACGCCGAATTCGGCAAATTTGAACGTCAGAAACGGAGTCTGCGTTTTGGAAAACGGTCAAATTATTTTCGCCGTTTCGCGCCGCGAAATAAATTTTTACGATTTCGCCGCATTTTTCAAAAACGCGGGCTGCCGCAACGCGCTCTATCTCGACGGTTTTGTTTCGAGAATGTATGCGCCGGAAGCAAACATCTCTCAAACGGACGGAAATTTCGGGGTGATTATCGGAATCATCGAATAAATTTTGTCAGATCAAAACGAAAATATGCTGCTCGATATTACGCCCTTAAAAATTTCACGCGATTACCGTCTGCTTTTTTTCGGGCAGTTAGTTTCGTTTTTCGGTTCGATGATGTCATTCGTCATTTTGCCCTGGCAGATGCTGCATTTGACGAATTCAAACGAGATGGTCGGCTATATCTATCTCGCCGAATTTTTGCCGATGGTTTCACTCGCGTTTATCGGCGGCGCACTCGCGGACGCGCTCGACAAGCGGAAAATGCTGCGTTTTACGGAAATCGGGCAGACGGTCGTGACGCTGATTTTACTTGGCAATTCGTTTCTGCCTGCGCCGCATATTTGGATTTTATACGCCGCTGCCGCGCTTCACGCCGGATTTGCCGCTTTGCAGCGTCCGGCTTTTGAATCGCTCATTCAGAAAATAATTCCCGACGAACTGATGTCGGCGGTCGCGTCCTTAAATTCTCTGCGCTATAACTTCGGCGCGATTATTGCACCTTCGGTTGCCGGAATTATCGTTTCGCAGTTTTCCCCGACTTCGGTTTATACGATTGATTTAGCGACGTTTATTGCCTCGCTCGCCGCCGTGTTTTTGATTAATGCCGTGCCTTCGCCCGAAAACGCCGAACGTCCGGGTTTGCAAAGCATTATCGCAGGTTGTCGCTACGCCGTCAGTCGTCAGGAACTTCTCGGAACGTATTTGATTGATATTTGCGCGATGTTTTTTGCATTTCCGCAGGCTTTATATCCGGCGTTGGCGTTGATCTACGGCGAAAAATATCTCGGATTTTTTCCGGCGGCTCTGGCGATTGGAATGCTCGTCGCCAATTTTACTTCCGGCTGGACGAAAAATATTCACAAACACGGTTTGATGGTCGCGGTCGCCGCCGTTTTGTGGGGTGTCGGCATAATATTTTTCGGTTTGTCGAGCAGCATCTGGTTCGCGCTTTTCTTTCTCGGCGCGGCTGGCTTTTTCGATATGATTTCGGGAATTTTTCGGATGACGATCTGGAATCAGACGATTCCGAATTATTTGCGCGGACGACTCGCCAGTCTCGAAATGATAAGCTATCTGACAGGACCGATGCTCGGCGGCGCGAAAATGGGCATCGTCGCCGAACGCTTCGATGTCAAAACCGCCATCGTTTCCGGCGGCGTTCTATGCGTCGTCGCAGTCGTTTTTTCGTCATTGCTGCTGCCGAAATTTATCACTTACGACGGGCGCGAAGGCATCAAACAAAGAGACATCGAAGAAGCGGCACGCGCCGAAGTAAACAGGATTTCGGAAGGAGAATTCTAAAATTTATGCCGATTGTCAGAAAGAGAGAAATCGAAAATTTACAACAAATGAGCGGCGAGGAACTCGAAGCATTTCTCAAACGTCTGCCCGCCGCCAAAGATTATTTCGAGGATATGTTTTATTTTATCGAGGACAAACTCGAACAGGAATCGTGCAATCACACGCTCAGATATGCGATGCAGTATGTGATGGAAAATCGTCTGAATTTCCCGAAAGTAACCGCGTGGCTCAACGAAAACGGCGGCTTCTGCGACTGCAAAGTTCTCGAAGAAATCGTTCCCGAATGGCGCAAAGCATTCGACTGAACAAAAAAATTACTTGACAAGCAATTTTGTCTGACATAAAGTAAGACTCGACAATACATTTTGTAAGAGTCCGAAAAATATGAGTAAGACAAACGAATTTCCGAAACTTTCCCGCAAAGAATACAAAATTTTAGAACTGCTGATTGCCGGCGGCGAGATGTTCGGTCTCGAAATGGTCGAAGCGTCGGACGGCGAACTGCCGCGCGGAACCGTTTACGTTACCTTGCAGAGAATGGGCGACAAAGGCTACGTCGAATCCCGCGAAGAACCGCGCCAAATGCCCGAAATCGGCATCCCGCGCCGCAAATATTCGGCGACGGGTTTGGGCGAGCGAGTTTTTCAAACGAATCTTAAAGCACAGGAATTTTTCAACTCTGAATTTGTTTGGGGAGGAGCGTAAATTATGGCAATTGATAGTAATAAAAAACAGAGGGCATTGAAAACTGCGATGAAAGCAATCTTTCTGTTCGTATTTATGTTTGTTCTTAATGACGTAACTTTCCCGACTCCCCAACTTACTCCAGAATACTTAATTGAGCCTTTACAAATAGTTTGTATTGTTGTGATGATTGGTATGTTTTTAATAGACAACCACATTTTCATAAAGGCAAGATTGCTCGGAACATCTCAAATAAGAGAGCCATTTTATTGCAAACTGCTCAAAGTAACAGAAATGATTTTTCGGTTGAAGGTTCAGAAAGAAATTTTTGAACCAATAGCTTCAGATTGGCAAGATGAATACTTTGAAGCCTTATCGAAAAATGAAATCTGGAGAGTGCGTTGTATTAACGTAATTTATACCTATGCTTTCCTCGTGGCGATGTGGCAGAAAAGTCCGATTGGCGATTTGCTTGAGTTTGTCAGCAAATTTGCGAAATAATAAATTTATGAATCAACAAACAGTTCACGCAATTTATCAAAACGGCGTTTTGCGTCCGATTGGCTCGCTTGATTTGCCTGAAAACACGGAAGTCGAATTAAAGGTGGAAATCGTCGAAAATAATACGGATTTAAGACGGTCAATCGGTCAACTTCTCGAACGAAAAGGACTGAGTTTAAAAATGAAAACCGTTAGTCCGAAACAGATTCTTTCTGACGGGGAAAGAGAAAGAATTGCTCAAGTTTTTTCTTCTCCGCAGCCGCTCGGCGAACTGATTAGCCAAGACCGAGAGGAAAACTTTTAATGTCACAAATATATTTTGCCGACAGCAGCGGTTTGGTCAAACGCCACGTTGCGGAGATCGGAAGTTCCTGGTTCTCACAAATTGCCGATACGAAGACGGGCAATTTGATTGTCATTTCACGATTGAGTATTTCGGAAGTTTTCAGCGCATTTAACCGCCGATGTCGTGAGTTGAGTTTGAGTCAAGCCGACTACGGGAAAGCCGCGCAGAGTTTTGCGGATTTCTGCCAAACCGAATATCAAATCATTGAAATCACCGAAGAAGTAACCGACAAATCACGCGGGCTTTTAGAAAAATATTCATTACGGGCAAGCGATTCGATACAGTTGGCATCTGCACTTTTAACCAATGAAACTTTAAAACAAGACGGTTTTGCCGAATTGATTTTTCTTGCTTCCGACCAAAAACTTCTCGACTCGGCGAACGATGAAAACCTTCAAAACGATAATCCTCAAAACTATTAAAGAAACTTACTTCAAATAATCCTTCAAATATTGTCCCGTGTGCGATTTTTTGACTTTGGGGATTTGTTTGATTTTTCTGATATAATTTCGGCACGACGTTAAATGACGGAAGGGCAAAAACTACAGGGTGCTGACTGTTAATCTGCCGTTCATCATTGATTTGTCGGATTGGCGATTTACTGAAATTTATCGGCAAATTTGCGAAATAATAAATTTATGAATACGGTTTTAATCAAAATACCCGAATATGCTTTTACGGCATTAGGGAAAAATCAGGATGATTTGGGGCGCGAACTGTTGACGGCGGCGGTTGTTAAATGGTTTGAACTCGGCGCAATCTCACAGGGCAAAGCGGCGGAAATTCTCGGTCTTTCACGTTCGGAACTGCTCGACTTACTGGCAAAATTTCGGGTTTCGGCTTGGCAATACACCAGGGAAGATTTGGATGGGGAACTGAGCCTTGATTAAAACTATTATTGCCGATTCTTCACCGTTGATTGTTTTGCTCAAAAGCGATCTGGAAAACATCCTTCCCGAATTATTCGACGAAATACTGATTCCCGAAAAAGTTTGGCAAGAAGTATTATCGGGCGGCGATGACGACGCTGCCAAACAAAAACTGCCGCTTCTCTCCTGGGCAAAAAGAATCTCCGCCCGACATTTAAGCGCGGAAATTGAAAAATATAATTTGGGCAAAGGCGAAACCGAAGCCTTGAGTCTGGCATTGGAAATTCCTGACGCAGGTGTCATACTCGATGATTTTGCCGCCCGGAAATGTGCAAGAGAATTGAATATTTCATTTATCGGAACAGGCGGAATTTTAATTTCAGCCAAACAGAAAAAAACAATTTCGTCTGTTTCCGAAGCTCTGGCGAAAGTTCAGGAACAAGGTTTATGGCTTTCCGCTTCCATCGTCGAAATGCTGAAAGCAAAAGCCGGAGAATGATTTTGATTATTTCAAATAATCCTTCAAATATTGTCCCGTGTGCGATTTTTTGACTTTGGCGATTTGTTCGGGCGTTCCAACGGCGACGATTTCGCCGCCGCCGCTGCCGCCTTCGGGTCCGAGGTCTATCACGTAATCGGCGGTTTTGATGACATCGAGATTGTGTTCGATGACGAGCAGACTACCGCCGTTATCAATCAAAGCGCGAAAGGCGGCGAGCAGTTTGTTGATGTCGTCGAAGTGCAAGCCGGTCGTCGGTTCGTCGAAGATGAAAAGGGTTTTCGACTTGGTTTTGGTTGCCAGATGCGCGGCTAATTTAACTCTCTGCGCTTCGCCGCCCGAAAGCGTTGTCGCCGATTGTCCGAGCCGCAAATAGCCGAGTCCGACGGCTTCGATGACTTTTAATTTATTGACGAGCTTGTTTGTTTCCTTGAAAAATAAAATCGCTTCGCGCACCGTTAACTGGAGAACTTCGGCGATGTTTTTGCCCTTGTATTTAATGTCCAAAATTTCTTCGCGGAAACGTGTGCCGCGACAGTCTTCACAGGTCAATTCGACATCGGCGAGAAACTGCATTTCGACCGTTACCGTGCCGCTGCCCTGACAGGTTTCACAGCGTCCGCCGGGAACATTAAACGAAAAATGCGAAGCGTTGAAACCTTTGGTTTTTGCGCCGTTTGAACCGGCAAAAACTTCGCGGATCGCGTCGTAAGCTTTAATATACGTCACCGGATTCGAGCGCGGCGTTCTGCCGATTGGCGATTGGTCAACCAAAATTACGTCGTCCACCGCTTCCGCGCCTTTGATTTCCTTGAACTGTCCGACCGGTCCCTGCCATTCGCCGCGTTTTTTCTTGATGCCGGCATACAAAACGTCGTGAACGAGTGTTGATTTGCCTGAACCGGAAACGCCCGTGATGCAGACGAGCATTTCGAGCGGAATTTCGACCGAAACATTCTTCAAATTATTTTCTCTCGCGCCGACGATTTCGATTTTTTGCTTGCCCGCAACTTTACGTTTCTGCGGAACTTTGATTTCGAGGTCGCCGCGCAGGTATTTCGCCGTCAGAGAATTTTCATCTTCGATCAAGCCGACAAAATCGCCTTCGTAAATCACGTTGCCGCCGAGTTCTCCGGCGTATAAACCGATGTCGAGAATATGGTCAGCCGAACGCATCGTTTCTTCGTCGTGTTCGACGACCAAAACCGTGTTGCCGATGTCGCGCAGATTTTCGAGAATCTTAATGAGCCGCGTATTATCGCGCGGATGCAGTCCGATTGACGGTTCATCAAGCACATAGAGCGCACCGACGAGCAGCGACCCCAAATTCGTTGCCAGTTGAATGCGCTGCGCTTCGCCGCCCGAAAGCGTTGAAGCCAAGCGGTCGAGCGTTAAATAATCGAGTCCGACATCAACCATAAATTTGAGGCGGCGACGAACTTCGAGCAATAATTTTTCGGCGATTTTTTCGCGTTCGGGCGAAAGTTCGAGGCTGTCATAAAAAACGGTCGCGTCTTTGATAGACATTTTGACGGTTTCGGGCAGATTAAAACCGTTGATTTTGACCGCCCGCGCTTCTTTGCGAAGCCGTCCGCCGCCGCATTCCGGGCATCGCGTGTAGCCGCGAAATTTCGCCATAAAAACGCGAACGTGCAGTTTATATTTTTTCGTGTCGAGCCATTTGAAAAACCCGCGCACGCCGCGCCAACCGCGTTTGCCTTCAAAGATTACCTGTTTTTGCGCGTCGCTCAAATCGGCAAACGGTGTGCGCGTCGGAATGCTCTCGGAACGCGCAAATTTCAACAGTTCTTTTTGCGCCCACTCATATTGCGGGCGTGAAAAAGGCTCGACCGCATTTTCTTCGAGCGAGAGATTTTCGTTCGGCACGACGAGCGCAAAATCAATATCAATCGTGTTGCCGAAACCCTGACAGAGCGGACACGCGCCGAACGGCGAATTAAAACTGAACAGGCGCGGTTCGGGTTCTTCGTAAACCGTGTTGTCGTATTTGCAGATAAATTTGTCCGAAAAATTCAAGGTAACGCGGTCGTCCCGACTGCCGTCTTGAGTGCGTCCCGCGTCTAAATCTTCGGTTTTGCCTGCTTTGCTTTTGCCCGATTTATTTGGCACACGGACGCGGGACGCGCCCGATCCTGCAAGCGGGACGCTTGCGTTACTCGCCGTTTTGATAACCGCTGCGCCTGCGTCTCGGAAACAGATTTCGAGCGAATCAACCAATCTCTGACGAATGGATTGATCGGCTTTCAAACGGTCAATTAAGACAAATGTCTCGTCGAAATCTTTGAATTGATAATCTTCCGGCTTTTGCAGTTCAATCGTTTCGCCGTTTCGCATCAAGCGCGTGAAACCGCTTTGCATCAAACTCATCAAATGCGGAATCGGACTCTGGATTTTGGATTTTGGATTTTGGACTTTTTCATCCTGCGCGGGAAATAAAACGTAAAATCTTTCGCCTTCGGGCAAAGTTGCCAAAATTTCGTCGGCGGCGGATTCGGGCGAATCTTTTTTGACTTCGCGCCCGCATTCGTAACAAAAAGTCTGACCGATTCGCGCAAAGAGCAGACGCAGATAATCGTAAATTTCGGTCTGCGTGGCGACCGTCGAACGCGGATTGCGCGTCGAATTTTTCTGACGCACGGCGATTGCCGGCGCGATCCCGATAATCTCGTCAACGTCCGGTTTGTCCATTCGTTCGAGAAACTGCCGCGCATACGCCGACAGTGATTCGACGTAACGCCGCTGACCTTCCGCATAAATCGTATCAAAGGCGAGCGAAGATTTACCCGAACCGGAAACGCCCGTTACCAATGTCAATTTATTGATCGGCAAATGAAACGAAATGTTTTTGAGATTGTGAACCCGCGCACCGCGAACTTCGATAGCTTCTGCTTTGGTCTTGACTGCTTGCATAGATGAAAAATCCTGTCGTGTCTGCAAAACTCAATTTTACCAAATCAAACCAAATGCGAAAAGCCGAAAACTTTTAAGGTTGAAAACTGAGGGAATAAAGCATTCGTTTTGAGTATAATAATTTTATGAAGCAAGTGATATTTTTAATTTTTATCGCGTTTACCGCCGGTTGTTCGTGGCAGACGGTCGAGAGTCAGAAGATGGACAATACGATGGCGGAAAAAGCGCAGATGAATAATGACGCTAAAAAATCGCCGGTACTGGTTGAATTATTCACGTCCGAAGGCTGTTCGAGTTGTCCGCCCGCCGATAAAGCATTGATGTATCTGCAAAAAGAACAGCCGTTTAATCAAGCCGAGATCATCGCGCTGTCCGAACACGTTGATTATTGGGACGGTGCATCGTGGCGCGATCCGTTTTCGTCGCATCTTTTTTCGGAACGGCAGACGCTTTATGCGCGAAGTCTGCATATTAATTCGACTTATACGCCGCAGATGATCGTTGACGGGCAGACGGAATTTGTCGGCAGCGATTTGAATCGCGCAACGCAGGCGGTAATATCAGCCGCAAAATCGCCTAAAGCCGGAATCGAAACGACGCTCGATGGCGACAAACTGAACATCAACATCGCCGAACTGCCGAAACACAAAGACGCGACGGTTTTTCTGGCAATTGCCGAAAACGGTTTAGCGTCGAACGTCAAAGGCGGCGAAAATTCCGGCGAACATCTCGAACACGTTGCCGTCGTGCGCCAACTCAAAGCAATAGGCATAGTCGAAGCCAAAACCAACGATTACGCCGCGCAAACCAACCTTGAAACAAAACCCGAATGGAAAAAGCAAAACACCAAAATCGTTATCTTCGTTCAGGAAAACGAATCGAGGAAAATTTTAGCAGTCAAAAGCATTTGAGTGAATTGAAATTTAAAAATTAAAAATTAAAAATTCTAAGAAACTGACGGGGAATATAGCCGTAAAAAGGCGCAGAAGACGCAAAAAAAGATTTTTATACTTTCTTTTTTTGCGTCTTCTGCGCCTTTTTACGGCTATAAATCTTTAAAAAATTAATAAATCGAGTAAAACCAATCTTCCACTCACCTTTCACCGTTCACCGTTAAACTCTCACCAACGGCAGTCGTATTTGACGAATTGTTCGCGCCAGATGCCTTCGCCGAGCAGATAAAATGCGCCGTCGAATTGGAGAACGGTTTCGAGTTCGCATTTTTTGCGGTATGTTCCGCCGGACGGCGAGCAAATTCGCAAAATGATATTTTCGCCTGATTTACACGACACGACCGCCGTGCGCCAGTCTTTTTTGGTTTGAACGAGCAGTTTTGAACCGACGTGCAGATGATTTAAATTTATTTGCTCGAATTCTACTGTTTCGGCAAGTCCGGCAGCTTCCATTGTTTTTGCATTCCTTTGTAATTTCTTTCAGGCAATTGTATCAAAAACGGATGCTTTTCGATATTGATAAACGTCAGAATCTTTTCGATATTTTCCCGCGCCATCGCCGTGCATCCGGCTGTTCCGGTCGCGTCGTTCGTCCAGATATGAAGAAAAATGCACGAGCCTTTACCTCTCACCGGCGGATTTGAATTATGCGCGACAAACACGCCGAGATCGTAATTTTCGCCGACCGCGAGCATTTTTTCCGAACTCTTCCAGTCGAAATTTCCGACCTGCATCCGGTCAACAATCGTGTTGTAATGCGTCGAATTCGTGTCGTCCACGCATTCGGTAAATTTTTCCAGTTTGAGATACGGCATCTCGACAAACGAAGGTTTTTCGCCGCCGCCGAACGCCTGTGTCAGATTGAAAATTCCCGCCGGAGATTTGCCGTCGCCTTCGATTTTGTGCGGTTCGCCTTCCGCCATCATCCGCGCGTCATCGCTCCACGCCAGACCGTTTTTGCCGACGACGACCGGAAAACTTTTGCCTTTCGTCTGCCATTTCGATCTCAAATCTTTGCGCTCGAACATCTGCGCTCTGCCCTGAATCGTCGTCCAGTCTTTGGTTGTCACGACAACCGTCTGAAGCGAAGTTGAAAATTTCGGGAGCGAAACCGCCGCCGATTCCATCTTAGTCTGCGCGAAAATTCCGAGGGCGGAAACGAGTGTTATAAAAATTATTAAAGGTTTATTCATAGCTGTAAATGAACGAAAAAATCAAAATTTTTTGCGCCGGTTAGAAAAATGCTTCACTCGTCAGAACCGCCTGCGTAAGCGGGCGGCATAAATTAAGCGCAATCAATTTAAAGATAAACTGAAATTGTAAACTCTCGGTTTCTGCCGCCCGCTCACGCAGGCGGTTCTGACAAAAAAACGGAAAAGCCGATCACTCAAAGGCTTTTCCGTTTTACATAAACTCAAAAAAAAACTAATCGTTGAACGGCAGATCAAACTGCTTCGATTTTTGATTGACGGCATACAAACGAAGACCGACGGAAATCATCACAATCGAAATTCCGATCCAGATTAGAACCCACGCAAACGACGGCAATCCGGTCGCGTTTGCCATATTCATCGCGTCCGTGTGAATGTCCGAACCAACAAGCGGCGCGTTGAGGAAAAAGAGCGTTTTCAAATCGGACAGCGAGTTGAGCAAACATTGAACGGCGAGAAATGCGACCGCAAAATTTGCCGTTTTGAGACTCGAAAATTTGCCGAGTGCAAACAGCGCGGCAGTCAAAAGTATGCCGACAGCGACCGTAAAACCGATGCTCGACAAAGCGACTTGCAGTGAAAAGACATTAAACAGCGGACTGATAACGCCGAAAACCAAAGTCAGCACACCGATCAAACCGGCACACGCCATCAAAATCTTCTTTGGCGAAAAATTCAGACGAATCAAACCGAGCAGCAAAACGCCGAACGCCGTCGCGCCGAGATAACCCGCGCTCGAAGTGAAAATCTGCCCGAAAAATCCAGAGGGAACCGAATAAACTTCGCCGCTGCCGTCAGAAGCAATCGTCAGACTCTGCACCGAACCGCCGGTCAAAAAACCGACAATCGCGTGGCTGCCTTCGTGAATAAACGTGACGAACAGACGAATCGGGTAAACCAGATAATCGGCAAACGGAATAAACCACAAAGCAATGGTAATAACGGTCGCAATCAGCAAAAGTATCAACTGCGGTTTGGCATCTTCGGCAACTTTATATCTCATCTTTCAAGCAAACTCCTTTTCAAAATTCCTTATGTCAATACGTTTGATTCTACAACAATGTTCGGCGTTTGTCTCTAAAAAAAGTTCAAGGTTCAAAGTTCAAGGTTCAATGTATGATGGTCGAGCCTTAGAATAGACCAGTCAAATAAAGCCGCGATCTAATAACTTTGAACCTTGAACTTTGAACCTTGAACTCTAACTTTTTCCGCCCGTCTTTAACTCAACTTTGATTTCCGTGATTTCGATGTCTTTTTGGACGGCTTTGCACATATCGAAAATCGTCAGCGCGGCGACCGAAACGGCGGTTAAGGCTTCCATTTCTACGCCGGTTTGCGAATTTGTTTTGGCTTCGGCTTCGATTTTAATGCCGTTTTCAATGAATTCGATCTGCACATCGGCTTTTGAAAGATTAATTTGATGACAGAGCGGAATCAGTTCCGACGTGCGTTTTGCCGCCATAATTCCGGCGATTCGCGCGATTTCGAGCGGATTGCCTTTCGGATTTTCGTTCGCTTTGAGAATCGAAAGCGTCTGCGGATTAAGCAAAACTACGCCGGAAGCAACCGCCCGCCGCGCCGTCGTTGCTTTGGCGGAAACATCCACCATTTTTATTTTTCCCTGCTCGTCGTAATGCGAAAGTTTGTTCATTTCTTTAAGATCGCGTGAAACAGCAGAGTATTTCCACCGAGTAAAACTTCCTTTGAATTTAATTCATCCATCCAGCGGATGCGGCGTTTATGTGCCGGAATGAGCTTGCCGAACAAACTGATTAATCCGGTGATTGGCAGATAAAGCCATAAGTTTTTTTTCGGTCTGTCAATATGTAATTGCTTTAAGTTGAAATTATTTTTT
Organism: Pyrinomonadaceae bacterium; assembly: GCA_965247235.1. Lineage (GTDB taxonomy): Bacteria > Acidobacteriota > Blastocatellia > Pyrinomonadales > Pyrinomonadaceae. Next base: position 1,596,882 of record OZ252004.1, on the reverse strand, counting down.
TCGAGCAGATAACGCAGTTCCGAATAGGTTATCGTATTAGGTTGAATCCAAATCTCTTCCATCGTCCCGTATTTTTTGGCGCGAATCGCTTCCAACGCTTCGCGGGAGGGCGGTTTATAATGAGACGTGTAGCCGTAAACCAGCCATTTTAAACGTTCTTCGATATTCTGAATATTCGGGATACTAACGACAAGTTGACCGTTCTGACGCAAAATTCGGGCAAACTCGCGGATGGCGTTCGCCGAATTCTCGATATGCTCGATCCCCGCCACGCAAACAACGTAATCGAGCGAATCATCTTCATATGGCAATTTAGAATTAAGATTGGCGGATTTTATTTCTACGCCTGCGAGTCGGAAAATATCAGGATACAAATCGGCGCAAACGACATCGAAACCCATATTTTTTAAACGCTGCGCTACTATACCTTCACCTGCCGGAATATCCAACAATTTTCCCCGAACTTCATTCTGTAAAATGTTTTCGACAGAGTTGTAAATAGACACCGGAGCTAATGGCATCGGCTCGATTTCAGATACTTTCGGATTCATATAAGGATTTTAGCATATAAAAAAATCGCTATGTTAAGAGTGCCTTTCGTTCAATCAGATATTGATCAACGAACTTTCGATCATATAAATGGTGAGCAAATAGACCATCACCGCCACCGACAAAAAAATGCTGAAATACGACAAAATACGGACAGATTTTGAATTCGCTCGAAACCCATAGTGAGACGAGAAGAAAACAACGGCTAAAATCAGTAAAATTACGATCAAACGCATAAAATTCAGTGGTGAAGGATAATTGGTGAATCGTCAATTCGGGAAATCGGTTTTTTCTTAATTTACCATTCACCGTTATAAAAATAATATTTGCGCGACATCATCTTTTTCCAAGTTTACGCCTTGCGGGACAAAGACAAGAGCGTCGGCGCGGGCGAAAGCAATAAAATTTGACGAGCCGGAAAAACGCACGGTTTCAATCATTATTTTACCTTGTTCATTAATCGAAACTGAAACCGGCAGCACCGAATCGCGTTCCTGTGCGGCTTTGATATTGTTGCTGACGACGGCAAAACCTTGCTTGAGCGAATGATTTTTTGCCGACTGCATCTGCAAAATCGCCGTTCGTGCAAATAGATAAAACGTCACGGCTGACGAAACCGGATTTCCCGGCAGACCGAAAATCAGGCAGTTTTTGCGGCGGGCGAAAACCGTCGGTTTGCCGGGTTTTAAGCTGACTTTTTCAAAGAATATTTCCGCTCCCAAATCCTGCAAGACGGGTTTTGTGAAATCGTAATCGCCGACCGAAACGCCGCCGGTCGTGATTAAAATGTCGAAGTTCTCAGTCGCATTTTTAATTGCTTCGCGCAGACTTTCAATGTCGTCGCTCACGTGCGGAATAATTTCCGTTTCAGCAAATCCGTCGGCGAAAACTTTGAGCATTATCGAATTTGAATTGCGAATCTGATCTTTCTGCGGCGTTTCACCGATGCCGACAATTTCGCTGCCGGTCGAAAGAATCGCCACTTTCGGGCGGCGGTAAACCTTTAATTCGGCGTAACCGAATGAAGCAATCGCGGCGATCATCTGTGCCGTAATAAACTCGCCGATTTCAAAAATGCGTTCGCCTCGATTGATTTCCGAAGCCGGTGCATTGATGTTTTGCTGTTCTTTAGTTTTCTCTAAAATCTCGATAAAACTATCGGTTTCAACAGTTAATTCTATTTTCTGAACTGCATCCGCGCCTTTCGGAACTCGTGCGCCGGTCATAATTCGGACGGCTTCGCCGAAATTTAATTCGCCGTCGAAACCTTTCCCGGCAGCCGATTCGCCGATGATTTTCAGTTTGACCGGCGCGTTTTCAGTGTCGCTTGAAATTACCGCGAAACCGTCCATCTGCGAACGATCAAACGGCGGCAAATCCATATCGGCAATAATATTTTCAGCCAAAACGCGCCCGACTGCATTTTCAAGCCGAATCGTTTCGGCAGCTAATGAATGAGTTTCGCGTTCGATGATCGCTAATGCTTCGGAAATTTTAATCATTTTCGAGTTATAAGTTTGGCTGACACACCTGATTCAAACAGTTAAAGAACATTTTTTAGCGGAAATTTTCGCAAAATGTTAGAATGTTTTTGATAATGTCTGCATAGAAAAATTTTATCATAAACATCTAAACAGCGAGGAAAATATAAAACCGTGATTGATTTTGAATTATCTGAAGAACATCTGGCACTGCAAAAAACCGTTAAAGAGTTTTGCGCGGGCGAAGTCGCGCCGTTTATCAAAGAATGGGACGAGAAACAGCATTTCGAGCGTTCGGTTTTCGATAAAATGGGCGAACTCGGATTGATGGGCGTGTGTATTCCCGAACAATATGGCGGCGCGGGATTCGATTATGTTGCGCTCGGATTGGTTTGCGAAGAACTCGAAGCCTGCGATACGTTTTTGCGCGTCGCAATGTCGGTTCACGTCGGGTTAAATTCTTTATCCCTATTGACTTGGGGAACTGAGGAGCAGAAACAAAAATATCTCGTGCCGCAGGCGAAAGGCGAAAAACTGGCGACGTTCGGGCTGACCGAACCGAATGCGGGCAGCGATGTTATCGGAATGCGCTCACACGCGAAACGCGATGGTGACGAGTGGATTTTGAACGGCGAAAAAATGTGGATTTCGCTCGGCGATGTTGCCGATCATTTCTTGTTTTTCTGCTGGACGGATTTGGAAAAACAAAAAAAACGCGATCATACGGGAATGAGCTGTTTTATCGTCGAACGCACGATGGAAGGATTTTCTTCGGGGACTTTGCACGGCAAACTCGGTATCAAAGCCGGAAACACGGGTTATTTTTCGCTTCAAGATGTGCGTGTGCCGCAGGAAAATATGCTCGGACAGGAAGGCGAAGGTTTCAAAATCGCAATGTTTTCGCTTGAAAACGGTCGTTACACGGTTGCCGCAGGCGCAACGGGCGTGATTCGGGCGGCGCGTGATGCGTCAGTGTCTTACGCGAATACGCGCGAAGTGAACGGGCAGAAAATCGGCAATTTTCAACTCGTCAAACAAAAAATCGCCGAGATGGAAGCCGATTATGAAATGACGCATCTTTTATGGCTGAAATGCGGTTATTTGAAAAATGAAGGCAAACCGTCGGCAAAAGCCGCGAGTTTGGCGAAATGGCAGGCGACGACGCGTTCGGAAACCGCCGCTTCGATGGCGATTGAAGTTCACGGCGCGAACGGTTACACCAACGATTACCCGGTCGAACGCTACTTGCGAAACTGCAAAGCCGCCGTGATTTATGAAGGAACGCGCGATATTCATACGCTGATGCAGGCGGATTGGGTGTTAGGTTTGAAAAAGGAAAAACAAGCGCGTGTCTCCCTTCCGGCATATAAAGCCGAAGCCAAAACAGCCTAAGCAAAACTTCAGACAAAAAAAGCGGAGGGTGTTAGAAAATCTGTGTAAATGAGTTTGTGCCGAATCCGTTCATCGGCACTCTTTCCTCGAAAAGTATCGCAAATTGGTTCATCGCCGCGCTCCAGTTCGGTATCGGCATTGTCCATTTTTTCGCAATGTTTCGCAATGCCAAAAACAGAATTTTCAGCACCGCGTCATCGTTCGGGAAAAGTGCGCGATTTTTGATGATTTTCCTTAACGAGAAATTTAACGATTCTATCGCGTTCGTCGTATAAATCGCCCGACGGATTTCCGGCGTGAAAGCGAACATCGGGACGACTCGCGCCCAATTTGACTGCCACGAACGGGCGACCACCGGATACTGCGACTCCCATTTTTCCGCAAATTCCAAAAGCTGTGTTTCGGCTTCTTCCAAAGTCGAAGCCTGATAAATCAATTTCAAATCGGCAGCGACTTCTTTGCGTTCTTTGTAAGACACATAGCTCAAAGAATGCCGCAGCAAATGCACCAGACAAAGCTGCACCTGCGTTTTCGGAAAGACCGCTTCGATGGCTTCCGGGAAACCTTTGAGTCCGTCCACACAGGCGATAAAAACATCCTGCACACCGCGCGTTTGCAGTTCAGTAACAATTGACAGCCAAAACTTGGCACCTTCATTTTCGGCGATCCAAATACCGAGAACTTCTTTCAAGCCTTGCAAATTGACACCGATCACCAGATAAACCGCTTTGTTAATCACCCGCCCGTTTTCTTTGACCTTGACGACCAGTGCATCCAAATAAAGAATCGGATAAACCGTATCGAGCGGACGGGTTTGCCAAGTTCGGACTTCCGTCAAAACTGCTTCGGTGGCTGATGAAACCAGTGCCGGAGAAATCTCCGTGCCGTAAATCTCTTGGAGATGTCCCTGAATCTCACGCGTCGTCATTCCGCGCGCGTAAAGCGAGATGATCTTTTCGTCAAAGCCGTCAAAGCGCGTCTGATTCTTTCTGATAAGCTGCGGCTCGAAGGTTCCGTTGCGGTCACGCGGAACTTCAATTTCGGTTTGCCCGCGTTTGCTTTTAATCGTTTTCGGCGTAGTTCCGTTTCTCGAATTGCCGGAGTTATGCCCGGTCAAATCGTGCTTTCGATAGCCGAGGTGATGCGTCAGCTCGCCTTCGAGCGCACGTTCAACCAGAGCTTTCGTCAACTGTTGTAAAATACCCTGACAGCCTCGGCAAATCCTCCGGCTTTTCATATTCATTCAGTAATTGGTCAAGTAAATCTTTCGTAATTGGCATCATCATTTTCCTCCATTAAAATAAATGTTGATTGTTGCCATTTACACAGATTTTTTTACACCCTCAAAAAGCGTAGATGTTTTTAACACATCTACGCTTTTTTTTTGTCTTAAAAACAATTACTGCTTCTTGATACTGCTGAAAAATTTGTCTAATTCAGCTTTGTGGCTGTCAATGCTTTCTTTTTCAGCATAAGTCAAAGCCATCACCGGTTTTTTCGGCGAATCGGGAATCGAAACAATCGCTAACTGAAACTGCACTTCGTCGCCGTTATCAGCTTTGCCGCTTCCGTCCCAACTCGTGATGTCCAATCCGTTCGAACTGGATTTTTTTCCTTCCTTTGAAGTAAACTTCGCGTCTTTGACATATTCGTCAACTTCTTTGAAGGCATCTCCGATTACTTTGTCAACATTTTCATCGTTCAAAACGGTGAATCTGGTGTCAACGCCGTTATCGTCGGATTTAACAATCACATCGCCGCCGTCTTTGGAAAAATTCATTCCTTTCGGTGCGGTCATTGTCAGTCCCGCTTCGTCAATGTTGATAACCGTGCCGTCGGTTGCCGGTGCAGCGGCAGTATTTGCCATCGTGTTACCTGTATTGGTATTGGTGGTGGTTGCATTGGAAACGACATTTGCCGTATTTCCAGCCGTGTTGCTGACGGTGTTCGCCGCATTACCGACTTTGTTCGCAACATTGGTTGCTGCGCCGCCGCAAGCCGACAATCCGGCAACGGTCAATGCAGCAATTGATAAAGTAATAAGTTTGATTTTCATTGTTATATTTATTCGGGTCGTATTCGGGTCGTAAAATTTGGAATTCGATGTGAATTGCCGATTCTGATATTTGGACAGAACCGGCAATTCATTTGTTATCAGCGAAGATAAATTTTGGTTTATTTATCGCCGTCTTTTGCCGAATGGTTGGCGTTAGCGGTATGGTTGGCGTTTGCCATATTGCTATGCGTCGCGGCGTTTGAATTCGGGGTCAGCGCGTTGGCGACTTTGTTTGCCGCGTTTTCAACGTGATTAACCGCGTTCCCGGCAGCGTTGACAACCGTATTGGTTGCATTTGCCACTTTGTTGCCGACGTTTGAATTCGGTGTCACCGAATTTGAATTTGAATTGACAACCACAGCGACGTTTGAATTTCCGTTCATTGCGGTATTTGAATTGGTGGCAGCCGGTCCGCAAGCCGAAATAGCGGCAGCGGCGGCGATCATTGATGTCATTGCGAAAAATTTAATTTTCATATTCTTACTTCTTCTTCTTCTTCTTCCTTTTGGTAAATCTATTTGTTTGAACAATATTACTCAAACAAATTCGAGATAATAGCAAAAAACAGGGAATTGTAAAGCTAAAAACTCATAAAACGGCAGGCAAAATAAAAATAAATTTTACGTTTGCGCTAACCGTTTTATTTGATTGATTTAGATTATTTCGCCGGATTGCCGCCGTTGGCTTTTGCCGCGCTTTTGACCGCCTCGACATCGGGATTTTCGTTGGAAAGTTTCCATTGACCGTCTTCTTTGACGAACGCAATCGGCGACCACACGAGATATGCTCCGCCTTTGACTTCGGCGACGGCTTTTTCGCCGTTGATTTTTTCATTGCGAACTTCGACGGGTTTTTCGGGAATCGTATCTGTTTCAGCGAGATACGCCGCCATTGTTCCCGCCGCTTTTTCGTCTTTCATATCGGCTTGCGTAGATTTAATCACGTCCTGCGATAAAACTTTTTTCAGCCCCGCGTCGTCTTTTTTCTTGAGCGCGTCATAATACGCCTGCACGACCGGCGCAAGCGTCGGCGCATTGTTGGTCGTTTCCGCTTCCGGCTTTTTCGTCACGGTTGTCGCGCCGCTGGAATTCGGCTCGGCATTGGCATTGACGGCGTTGACATTAGATTTGGAATTTGCCGTTTGATTGTTCGCCGGATTACTGCCGCAACCCGTCAAAATAAGCAAAATAAATGATGTTATTAAAATTAAAGACTTTTGAAAATTCATAAATATAATCTCCTGATTTTGAAAAATAGAAGAAAAAAGTATAAACAATATGTCGTGAATGTTGAAATGGTAAGTGGTGAATGGTGAATGGTGAATGGTGAATGAAGTAACATTTATTTACTAATTATAACTGATGTTACGCAAAGTGGAATTCGGACACTCTTGTCCGAACAAATGCAGAGCATTTGAATTATGTCGGCTAAAACTCGACTTGAGTTTAATTAAAGACCGACGGATTTTTTGCAAAAATCTGTCGGACAAGAGTGTCCGGGTTCCATTCGAGCCGTTTTTGCGTAACCTCAGTTATAATTTATAGTGACGGCTTATCATCTGACATGGCAATTCAGAATTGAAAGTATTATTCACGATTCACGACATAAAAAGATGAACAAAACATACCGCGACGAATTACACCGGGTTTTTATTATTCAGGGATTGCCCGAACCTTTGATTCCGGCGAGCAGTCATTTGCAGATTTTCGATAATTATCTGGAAAACACACGCCTGCGCCTGCGTTCGATGCGTTCGCCGGAGACGAAAAACCGGACGTTTATTTTGCAGCAGCGTTTTCCCGTCGGCGAAAATTTATCGCATTGGAAAATCGCTGAAATATATCTCAACGAAGCCGAACATCAGGCGTTTGAAATTTTCGAGGGCAGGGAAATCAGCAAAAACGAACGCGCCGAAACCAATGAAATCCGTAAAAACCGATACTTTCACGAAGCAAGCGGCAAACAATTGGAGATTGATGTTTTTCTCGGTGATTTGTGGGGATTGAATCTGGCGCGGGCGAACTTTGAAAATGAAGCGGAACTCGAAAATTTTGAAATCCCGCCGTTCGTCGTTGCCGAAATAACCGATAACTTATTTTTCACGGGAACAAATCTGGTCGGCAAAAAATTCAGCGACGTGCAGACCGAATTTGCGCGAATGAACGAAAATAATCAAATCCTGACAAAATGGATAACGGATAACGGATAATAAACTTGAAGATACAGATATTATTTCTTTTAATTATCCGTTATCCATTTTCCATTTTCCATATTCCATTCACCTATTTCTCGGTGTCATCGGCACAAATCGGTCGAGCGATGAATAGATTTGCAGATACATCTGCGTTTCGCGCGGGATCAGATTTGTCCAGTTTGCGCCGCCGCGATTGATGTATGAGGCGAGGCGCGAAGGATTGGAATTATAGCCCGCCGCCATCAATTGCGCGGGTGTCGCAATGCCGGTCTGCATCGCGTAATTGATCGTTTCGCTGGTCGTAATGTCGCTCCACGTCATTTGCATATAGAGCAGCATCGCCTGCGCCGCATTGAGATGGTTTCGCATTCCCTCGACAAAATCGGGCATCAGATTGACCATATAATACCGCGAACGAATCATTCGATACGTCGCCGGAATCATCTGCACCATTCCGCCCGCGCCCGCCGAACTGACCGAATAACGATAAGTATCGCCTTCGTTCAGCGCGTAAAGCGTGAAAATGTCGTTATAAATTCCCGGCTGATATTCGTTGCGAAAACGCTGGTGGTCAACGTGTTCGACGGTCGAAAGCCTTTCGGCAATATCGGCGATTTCCGGCTGAATAAAAATGCCTTTTTCCTTTAATTTTTCTCTCGCCAAATCAATCGTATTATGAACGTAAAATTTTCCGGCGTTGACGATTTCCGGTGTCACCACGCCCGGATGAGTCGAAACGTAATAAGCGGTTTCCCTGAGCCTGCCGCCTTTTTCGACCGGATACTGGACGATCAGCGGCAGCATCGTCTGGTTGGTTTCATCGAAAATGACGATTGGCGTATTGACACCGTTGGCACGAATCGTATGAATTCGCAATAGTTTACCGTTCGAGGAAGTGACGGTCGCGTCTTCGTCAATTGATAAAAACAAATCCTTCATCATTACGGCGTAATCAATCTGCTGTGTTTTCCAATCGTAAAAAGCGATGCGGACAAAATCCGTAATTAGAGACGGTTCGGACATCGCCGTCTGCACGGGGCGTGATGTCATCAGCCGTTTCGCCTCGGCGATTTTATTTTTCAACTGGGCGAAACTCATCGAACGGACGTTATATGCCGTCGGCACGGGAATCGGCGGATAAATCTGCGTCGGCGTAATTTTTGCAGGGAATTGCGGTGCGCTGCCGACAATAATCGGCGTTGCCGAAGGTATTGAGCGCGGCGTGACGGTCGGTGTCGGCGAGGGCAAATTATTGGTGACGACAACTCTGTTCGGAACAGGCGCGGGAGTCGGATAAACGGTCGGAGTCGGCGTTGTCGAACCGACGATGATGCGCGGTCGCACGGGTGTCGGACTCGGCGTTTCGGTCTGAGCGAAAACGGCGGCGGTTGATAACAGAAAAATAATTTGTCCGATTAAAAAGTTTTTTTTCATACTGCTGATAACTGCTGGACGCGGATGCTGATGAGTTTTTTGCCTGATATTCGCTAAATCCGAATATATTTAAGACACTATTAAAGATTCGCGCAATTTTCAAATGGTTGTCAAATTGTTGAGAAAAATTTATGGCTTTCACAAATAACATTTATAAATCATTTGAATTTGTGAAATAGAAAGTTTTAATATGGAAGCGAAGTTATTCCTTTGATAACGATTGTTTGATTCACTTCGAATTTCGCCGAATTTTATGAATACAATTAATTTACCTTGCATTCAATCATATATGTTTCAGAGCGGAAATAATCACAAAGCCGTAAACTCAGTTAAAGCATTTCTTAATTCTCATAACAGCGTTTCGATAAACAATCTCAGGTTTGATAACTCGTTTGACAAAAACACTCAAAACGCTCTTGCTAGTTTTCAGAAATTTAAAAATTTGAGTCCGACCGGCAGAATGAATTTGAAAACTTGGCTCGCCATCGGCGCGGAGATGGATCCGATTTCGATTAACGTCATCTCGATGTCCGACAAAACATTGCGCGATTTGTTGCAGGCGGGATACCGGTCAAGATTTCCGTTTAAAAAGTTTTCGTCGAACAATGCTAATAGTTCGGCGATTCATACGAGTTCTTCAAGTTTCTTTTCCAGCCAATATAGTTTTACCTACACTGTTTATGTAAGTGTTTTTGCGCCTTTCGATTGGTTCGGTCCTTTAGGTTGGTCAAAAGGTGATGGAGATAAGCGTCCATTTGGAATGGATAGAAAAGCAACTTACAGACTTAGAGCGGAGTCAACCAGAATCGCATCACCGGGGCATCATACTTTTCCGTGGTCGAAAACAACAGCCTCCGATGCGACAACTTCCGTTTTGTGGATGCCGCTCTATGCAGACAGTGTAGAGCAATCCGAAGGTTACATTGACGAAGATGAAGATATTTATCTTTTGTTGGCAGAGAGCGATACTTTGGATTATCATCTCTCCGGCAATGATGATGCCTTTGCTTTGTGGGGAGATAACAGTCTTTTGACTTCAGATATTGATGTGCATCCAAACATCAGCTTTCACTACGAACCGCAAGCCGATCCGAAGAAAATTTTGATGCGGGCAACCGGAAAGATAACCGGAGATCAATTTCCAGCCGTTGAATCATTTGTGCTTGATCGTAATCTCAATGGCGTGATGCTCGGAGTTTGGCAAATTCCTGAAGGCGCAGGTCCGGTTATATCGCAGGATTGGTGGCTTGGAATAGAAGGCGACAGGAATTTACCGATGATTGATATTGATGTGACGATTGTCGTGGAAAACGGCATTTTTACGGGCATTATCAAAAACGGGAGAACGATTTCATTAGCCGAACATAATCAGGTTTATACGAGTCTGCCGCCGGTCAAAAAAGGATAAAGATGAGAAAACTAAAACAAATTTCTATATTGCTTTTGGCTCTGTTGAGTTTTTCCTGCTTCTCAATCGCCAATCCGAACAAAGCGGTTTACCTGATTCCCGAAGGATTCACGGGCGGTGTCATTGTCCTTTACAATCAACCGGACGGCATCATTCCTGAAACTGCGGACGATGGAACGATTATTTATCGAATACCGAAAGACGGCTTTTTGAAAGTTAAACCGCCGCTCAAAAAGGTCGCTTACAAATTCAATTATTATTTTGTGGATGCTCAAGATAAGCGCACTGAAATTGAATATGTTTATCCAAAATACTATGTCAGAGATCGCGGGGACACGACTTCAAAAAGTTTGGATACTATTAATGAAGATGAGCGTAATAACGGAATTTTTGCTATGTTCCACGAAACGACAAATTTTAACGGTCGAGGAGAAAAAGTTTATCTCTACAGGTTTGTAATTAGTAAGGTAAAAGACATTGATATTATTTTCAATAAAAATGAAGATAAAATTAATGATATTCAAAGAAGCATTTCAAAAAGTAAGATCCAATGACAAAACAAAGGCGATTTATTATTTCACTTTTTGCTCTGTTGAGTTTCTCGTGTTTCTCAATCGCCAATCCGAATAAAGCGATTTTCTTGATTCCCGAAGGCTTTACGGGCGGTGTCATTATTCTCTACAATCAACCGGACGGCATCGTTCCCGAAACCGCTGACGACGGCACGATTATTTATCGAATACCGAAAGACGGTTTTTTGAAAGTCAAACCGCCGTTAAAAAAGGTCGCTTACAAATTCAATTATTATTATGTGGATGCCAACGATAAGCGCACTGAAATTGAATACGTTTATCCGAAATACTACGTCAGAGATCGCGGCGACACGACTTCAAAAAGTTTAGACAGTATTACGGAAGATGAACGAAATAATGGGGTTTTTGTAATGAATCACAGAAAAGTATCGTTTGGCACTAATGAGGATAAAGAATTAATTAGTTGTTTCTCCATTGGAAATCCTAAAAATTCCTCAAAACTATATGATGATATAGACGACCGAATTGACGAAATTGGAAGAAGGTCATCAAAAAATGAAACCCAAACTTCTAATTGAAAAAGGGTAAAGATGAGAAAACTAAAACAAATTTCTATATTGCTTTTTGCTCTGTTGAGTTTCTCGTGTTTTTCAATCGCCAATCCGAACAAGGCGGTTTATTTGATTCCCGAAGGATTCACGGGCGATGTAACAGTAGCTATTTACATATGAAAAAACTTTTTGGAACCGACGGAATGCGCGGACACGCGGGCGAATTTCCGCTCGATCAGGCAGCGATTACGAGTGTCGGCGATTCGCTGGCGCGGCAATTTTCGGAGAAAAACGGCAAATTACCGCGTTTTATCATCGGCAGAGACACGCGTGAATCCGGCGAATGGATTGAAAAAGCGTTCTCCGCAGGCGCAATCGCGGGCGGTGCGATGTGCGAATCCGCCGGGATTATTACCACTCCGGGAATTGCATACTTAACCAAACGCTACGGTTTTGACGCGGGCATCGTCATCAGCGCATCACATAATCCGTATCAGGACAACGGCATCAAAATCTTCCTGCCCGACGGCAAAAAACTCGACGAAGCGACCGAACGCGCCATCGAAAAAGCTATTTACGCCGGACAAAATTCGGAGTCAGCGGTGCAAGTTGCAAGCGTTACTGATTTTGCAAACGTCGAACAATTTCAAAAAACTTATCTCGATCATCTAAAAGGCGAATTTTCCGCGCTCGATTTGACAGGTTTCAAGATGGTGATTGACTGTGCCAACGGCGCGGCATCCGAACTTGCGCCGGAATTATTTGCCGGTTTTGGCGGCGAAATAGTTTGTTTCAATAATGAACCCGACGGCAAAAACATCAACGAAAACTGCGGTTCGCTGCATCTCGAAAAATTGCGGGAAAAAGTTCTCGCCGAAAAAGCCGACTTTGGCGCAGCGTTTGACGGCGATGCCGACCGTGCGCTGTTTGTTGATGAAAACGGCAATTTGATTGACGGCGACGCGACGCTCTGGGTGATGGCAAATTATCTGAATTCGCACGGCAAACTCGATCATCAAACCATCGTCGCAACCGTGATGAGCAACATCGGTCTCGAAATCGCGCTCGCTTCCAAGGAAATGAAACTTCTGAGAACCGCAGTCGGCGATAAATATGTTCTCGAAGAATTGCTCAAAACCGGCTCGTCAATCGGCGGCGAACAATCGGGACATATTATTTTCCCTCAGGAAAGTCTGGTCGGCGACGGGATGCGGACAACGCTCTGCCTGCTTCAGGCGATTCGTTCACAAAATCAGACGCTTTCCGCCGCCGCTGCCGGTTTCAAACGCTACCCGCAAACGCTCGTCAACGTCAAAGTCCGCGAAAAGCAGCCGTTTGAAGATGTCGCCGAAATTTTCAAGGCATCAAACCAGATCGAACGCGAACTTGACGGCAAAGGTCGTCTTTTGCTCAGATATTCGGGAACGGAAAACCTCGCCCGCGTGATGATCGAAGGCGAAAATCAAACGGAAATCGAATCGCAGGCGCATCGTCTGGCGGAGATTATTAAACAAAGTTTGGGCTAAAATGCGTGTGCAAATCGGACTGAAAATAACTTTTAGAAAACCGCGCTTGAATTTTAGATAACGACGCGCTATATTTAGTTCATCGAAACGGTAGGTGGAACCTCCGTTTCCAGTGATAGCTGGGGTGAGGACAGTTATCACGAATTGGCAGACGCGGTTCACTTCCACGTTGCTTCGTCTGCACTTAATTTTTACGGGTTCAAAGCCGCAAATTTCGATTTGCGGCTTTTTCTTTTTGCCTGTTTTCCGCATAATGTGAGCAATGAAATCCAAAAAAGTCGCGGTTAAACTCGGCGGTCATCCGCACCAATACGAAATCGCCGTCGGTCACGATTTATTAACCGGCTGCGGAAGTTGGGCGAAAAAATGTCTGCCGTCTTCCGCCCAAAAAGTTGTCATCATTTCCAATCAAAAAGTTTTCGGTTTATACGGAGCGAAGATTCGGGAAAGTTTGCAAATGCAGGGTTTTGAAACGATTTTTTGGCTGATGCCGGACGGCGAAAAATACAAAAGCTGGCGTTCGGTCGAAAATGCTTTGAGGTTTTTCGGCGAAAACGGTTTGAGCCGCAGCGATGCCGTGATCGCGCTCGGCGGCGGCGTGGTCGGCGATTTAGCCGGATTTGCGTCGGCAATTTATCTGCGCGGGATCGCATTTCTGCAAATTCCGACGACGCTTCTGGCGATGATTGATTCGTCGGTCGGCGGCAAAACCGGCGTTAATTCGGTATTCGGAAAAAATCTGATCGGCGCATTTCACCAGCCACGCGGCGTTTTAATTGATGTCGAAACTCTGCAAACATTGCCGCGCCGCGAACTCGTCGCCGGATTTTGCGAAGCCGTCAAACACGGCGCAATTTCCGGTCGGAAATTATTCGATCAAACCGCACGATTTTTGGAAAAACATCCGACCAAAAAATTTAAAGATAACTTTCAAAACGATATATTTCTTGACGATTTAGAAAATATGCTGACCGCGCAAGTCAGTTTTAAAGCCGAAATTGTCGCTGGTGATGAACTCGAAGATATTGCCCGAACCGATGCTAAATCGCGCAAAACATTAAACTTCGGTCACACGCTCGCTCACGCTTTAGAGAAGATTACCGACTTTAAATACTTCAAACACGGGGAAGCCGTCGGTCTCGGAATAATGTTTGCCGCCGAACTTTCAAAAAAACTTGATATTTTAGATAAAAATGAGCTAAACTTGTTGAACGATGTTTTGTGTAATATCGGGAAATTGCCGGACACACAAAATATCAATTTGAAGAAGGTTTTCGAGTTGTTCGTTTTTGATAAAAAGAAAATCGGCGCAAATGTTCAGTTCGTGCTGCTTGAATCAATCGGTCAGCCGATTATTGTTTCAGGTGAAAAAATACCGGAAACGGCAATTCGTGAAACTCTTCAAAAAGTTCTGCACTCGAAATCTCACCACATTATAAATACAAGTTAAGAAAGAGGTTAGCGGAGAATGAATAACTTTAAAGAAAAGCGCATTAACGAGCGGGGCGGTGCGGGAATTAAGATGCTGATAGTCGGCGTTATTCTGTTTTTGATCGGATTTGCCTCATACAATTATATTCCGACGGCGTATGATGCTCAGAACTTTAAACAGGATATGCAAACCGCAGTTCTTCAGGCATCGGCAGTAACTCAGGGCGTTTCGCCGATTGATTCGACGAAGTTGAGAATTTTGAAGGCAGTTACAAATAATAACATACCGCCAAATCCATATATCGAAGTCAAGCAGGACAAAAACGGTTTGCAGGCACGAGTTTACTACATCAAAAAGGTTCCGATTATTCCGTTCGGAATCTACAATTACCAATACCAATTCGATTACACAGCTACGCCGACCGGATTTTTGTTCAAACAATAATTTCATCGTAGTCAATGAAAATTAAAAAAGCGCAGAATTTGATGTTCTGCGCTTTTTGCATTTATCCGAATTTCAGGCTAATTTCCAGCCAAAGCCATTTGAACCTTGATCGATTGAATTTGCACGAGACTTGCGGGCGCGTCTGCCAGCCAAGTCGTCGGGCAAACGCCGCAGGTCGTGCATTTTTCGACTGCCGGACAAGGTTTTGATGAAAGCGAGGCTTGCGATTTTTCGTGTTCTTCCTTAAGAAATTCAAAGCTCAAACCCGAATCAACGATTGACCACGGCAGAAATTCTTCGTAGGAACGATCACGCGAAATATGAAACGAATCATCAAAATTTAGAACTTGAAGCGTTTCACGAATATTTTTGCCGGTTCGCGCCGCCGTTTCGATGACTCTGGAAATCGTTCGGTCGCCGGACGAAAACAGAGCTTGTTCGTGAGCGATTTTCGCCGACATAAAGCGAACTTCGACGTTCGGAATGCGGCTTAAACCTTTGGCGACGTATTTGATTTTCTGCTTCAGTTCCTTTTCATCGCAAATCGCGTCCCATTGCAGAGGCGTATTCGGTTTCGGCACAAAACCGTTGAGCGAAGGAATAATTTTTCCGGCGCGTCCGAATTTTTTACCCGCTTCGAGCATACGGTTTTTGATGCGTTCGACCAGCACAAACATTTCGTCCAAATCTTCCTGCGTTTCAGTCGGCAGACCGACCATCATATATAGTTTGATGGTCAGCATTCCGCGATCAAAAACCGCGCCGCAGATGTCAACGATTTCGTCGTTCGTCAAGTTTTTATTGATGACGCGGCGCAATCTGTCCGAACCCGTTTCGGGCGCGACGGCGATTTGCTGATCGTTCGATTCGACCAAAGCATCGAGCAATTCATCGGAAATTTGATCTAAACGAAGCGAAGAAACGGTGATTTTATAATCCATTTTCCGCAGTTCGGAAAGAATCGTCGAAATTTCGGGATGATCGCAGACGGCGGTCGAAACCAAGCCGATTTTATTGGTTTTGCTGCGCCATTCTTTGGCTTTGGCGAGAATATCTTTGGCGGGAACGACGCGCGGCGGATAATAATTGTAACCAGCCCAACAGAAACGGCAGCCTTGCGAACAGCCGCGCGAGATTTCGACCAGCAGACGGTCGCCCATTTCCGCGCCCGGACTCCAAACCGAGGTCGAAGGACAAAAAACTTCCTGATTGATGAGAAAATCAGCCAATTCTTTTTCACCGCGTTTGAGTGCGCGGCGCAGCGTTCCTTCTTTCGGATTAACCGCCGCCAATGCGCGTCCGACCCGCTTCGGAACGCCTGTTTCCTTCGGCAGATAATCGAAAATCGTCCCGTCGTCGTTGTAAATCACATCATAAAGGGACGGAACATAAAATCCGCGCCCGATTTTGGCAAGATTGAGCAGTATTTCGTTCTTTTCGCCGCCTTCCAAAACCGCATCAATCAATTGATGCGCGAGAACTTCGCCTTCGCCGACGGCGATCACATCGGTAAAATCGGCAATCGGTTCGGGATTCAAAAACGAAGCCGCGCCGCCCATGACGATCAGCGGATGAAAATGATTGCGATCTTTTGACCAGACGGGAATGCCGCTCAATTGCAGCATTTTCGCCATATTCAGATAATCGGTTTCAAATGAAATCGAGAAAGCGACGACATCGAAATCGCGCACCGGCGTTTGCGATTCGAGCGAGAGCAGAGGCGTATTTTTCGACTTTTCGTATTCCTTCAACTCATCGCTGTCAGGCAGAAAAACTCGTTCGCACGAGACTTCGGGAATCTGGTTGAAAAGCTCATACATCGTGTGCATTCCGAGGTTTGCCATCGCAATCGAATGCGTATTCGGATAACACAACGCCACTCGAAGCTGCGCTCCGCGTTTGAGAATCCAGCCTTCTTCGCGGGCGAGTTTGCGCTGATAACTTTCGATGATCTTTTTATTCATTAATCTCTTGTTTGGATCGAGAGCCTTTTACAGTTCAGTCCAAACTTATATTTGTAGCAGGTTTTGCCGGTCAATTGCAAATTTTTTGCTTTGAAAATCAGTCAATAAAAAACGCCGTCAAGTTTTCATTTGAAATTTCAAATCGAAAAATTCCGGCGTAAATCTGATCAAAACTATTTACTTTTTTTATCTTTGGAATCTTTTCCCCCGGGCGTAATGTAGAAAGGTCGGTTGCGAATGACGAATTCTTTTTCGTCATACACGCCGTCGCCGTTGACATCTACTTTGACCTCGATTTTATGTTTTTTGCCGGGTTCGGCTTTTTCGTCGGCATCATATGCGAGACTGTATTGATTGCGAAGCAGCGAGTTGATGGAATTTAAATAACCCGAAATTTCACCCGGAAAAGTCATCTCGAAATGCTGTCCGCCCGAATCTTTGGCGAAAGTGTTCATCGCATTTTTCGCCTGCAAAAAAGTCAATCTGCCTGCTCCGCCGCCAATATCGTCAGTCGCTCCGAGCTGATTTTCATATTTTTTGAAAAACAGATTTCCCGTGCTGATGATATAAATCGGGATTCCGGCTTCCTGCACGATTTTTCTTGCCTGATCGTAGTTAATTTTGCTAAACGTATCAATGCCCGAAGCAACCAGAATAATGGCGCGGCGTTTGGCTTTGACGCTGACCATTCCGCCGTATTGAGCGGTGCTTTCTTTAGAATTTTCCAAGACGACCGAATCGCCGCGACCGCCGACGAGCGCAAATTTGAGCGCGTCGTAAAGATTGCTTTCACGAAACGCCGGATTGTTTCGCAATAACAAATTGATCGTTTGATTCAGACGATTTCTATCATTGGTAAAATCCGTGATCGGTGTCGGGCGAATATCAAAAGCGATAACCGAAGCATAATCATCCGGCGGTTTGATAAATTGTGTAATAAATTGTGCAACCGGACGAATCGCTTCCGTCGTGCCGGATTCAAAACCGTCGGTGCCGGCTGAACCGTAAAGCTCCGACCATTTGCTGAATTCGAGAACAAGCGAAACGGTGATCGGTGCTTCGGGCGTGGCGAAATTGGTAATATCTTTCTTAACGCCGTCTTCAAAAATCGCAAAATTGTCCTTTTTCAATCCCGTGATGATTTGACCCGATTTTTTGTTGTAAACGACCGTATCAACGCTCACGAGTTTGGTATCCAATTTTAAAACTTCGGTATCAACGACGGCATTTTTTTCCTCTTCTTCCTGTTTTCGTTTGGCTTCTTCCTGCTTTAATTCTTCTTCGGTGCGCGGTTTCGGACGCTCGTTGGCTTTGGTCGTGCCATTCGGAATGTCTTGTTTTTGTTGGCGTGATTGCGCGTCGGCGACAGAAAAAGGAAGCAGCGAAAGAAAAGCCGTCAAAACGGTCAATGCAAATAATCGGCGCAGATGCTTAGTCATAAAGTTTTTGTTTTTCGAGATTTGTTGTTTTAGATACCGATTGTCGGCTTTTAGTTGGATTAAATCAAGCAAAAAATTCTGACGATAAAAGTAATCGCCGTCAGACTACGAAAACGAAAATTCGGAGTTTGACGGCGATTCTATTTTAGTCAATTGAAAACCGATTAATTGCCGAGATTCGGATCAATTTCGATGCGAACTTTGTATGCGCCGGAATTATCGCTCAAATTGCCTTCATTGACACCTAAAAACAACGCGCCGTCTCTGGTAGCGACAAATTCGCGGTCGCCGCCGACGTATATGAAATCGTTGTTATCATCGCCGACAACCGCAATCAATGCGCCGGTCGGGACGTTTTTCATCAGTTTATCGTTGTCCGGCAGCGACGCGACACCTGACGGCGTGGCGAAACGACCGTTGCCGAGCGAGGCGCGACCGTCGCCGACGATGCGGATTTTTTGCCCTTTCCTGACAACCCAGCCCGAATTCGTCCAGCCGTTTGCCGTGTTATCGGCTAAAACCTGCACGTTCAGCACAATCGGCTGACTCTTTGAAGTCGGTTTGACGGTCGAAACCGGGACATTGCCGTTCGGAATATTGTTGACCGGCGGCGGATTCGTATTTTTGTTGTTTTGCCCGACGGTGATGACGGAATTGTTCGGATTCTGCGACACATTCGGCGAAGGATTATAAACTGCCGGCGATTGGTTCGCGTCAAACTGGATTGATTCGATTTCGTCGGCGCGAAAACTCATTTCACGTCGGCGCGAACCTTCGCCGACCGCAACGGTAAATTTGCCGCCGTTAAAATTAGTGATTTTGCCTTTGATGACGCTGCCGTCTTTGAGACGAATCGTATCGCCGAAAGCGAGCGCAGCCGTCGAGAAAATCAGACACAAAGAAAGCGAAAAACGCAGAAACTTTGAATTAAGAAACATAAAATCCTCCACAAACTTAAAATAATTTGATTGATAAAGCGCGGCAAACCGGCAAAATAGAAGTTTTTTCATTGAATGTGTTACTTTCGGGGAAAAGACGACTTTATCAGTTCAATTGATGCCGTTATCTTTGGCGGCGTTGCAGAAATTGCCCGGACACGCTAATTTCGTTTGTCATTATACACAATTTTGTTAAAGTTGTGTATAAATATTTCACACTTATTTTGTTGAAAAAACTGGATGTTAAGAATTACTGAAAAAACACCGTAAAGGCTTCAAACAAATCTAAAAAATATGGCTCTGCCCGATCATCGAATCATTGGACGAAGCCGAATGAGAGTTTTGAATTTCGACCGGAAGCCAGTTCGCATTCTGTTCCAATAGGTTTTGCGTATCAGCAGTAGATTTCGGTCTGGACAGCAAATAACCCTGACCGTAATCGCAACCGAGTGTTCGCAGCATCGAAAGTTGATTTTCAGTTTCTATTCCTTCGGCGATAACTTTCATTTTGAGGTTCTTGGCAAGTGAGATAATTGTTTCCAAAATCTCGGAATTTTCACCGTTTTCGCCGACCGAATAAACAAACGAACGGTCAATTTTCAGAGTATCGAACGGCAGGCGATGCAGATAATTTAACGACGAATATCCCGTTCCGAAATCGTCAATCGAAAGCTGAACGCCGATTTGTTTGAGTTTGGTGAGAATTCCAATCGTCTGTTCGGCATTCTCCATCGCTACGCTCTCGGTAATTTCAAGTTTAAGTGTTTCAGGTGCGAGATTATAAGTATCGAGAACTTCTTCGATTTCATCATACAGTTCGTCATTCGATAAATGTTTACCCGAAATGTTGACGCTCATTATCAAATCCCGGTAAGTCGGTGAAATTTTTTGCCACGCCGCTAATTTTGAACAAACTTCGTCGAGAATCCAGATAGTGATCGGAATAATCAAACCTGAATCTTCGGCAATCGGGATAAATTTTACGGGCGGAATCAATCCGAGTTCGGGATGCTGCCAGCGAATCAGGGCTTCAAAACCAATGATCGAACCGCTGTCCAAAGATACTAACGGCTGGTAATTCATCAAAAGTTCGCCTCGTTCGGCGGCAAAGCGCAAATCGTGTTCGAGTTTGACGCGCTCCAAAAATCTTTCGCGCAACTCTTTGCTGAAAACCGCTACGCCCATCTTTTTCTCACGCGCATAGTGCATTGCAATATCCGCGTCACGAAGGATTTCTTCCGGCGTTTCATAATCGGTGTCACACGGCGCGACACCGATATTCAAACTGACGAAAATGCGATTGCCGCTCAAAGCGAACGGCTGTGCGACTGCCTGATGAATTTTTCTGGCAACTTTGAGAGCCTTGTTGACCGATTGCAAATCGTGCAGAATAATGGCGAATTCATCGCCGCCTAATCGCGCAACCGTGTCATTGGCGCGAAAGTTTCTCAAGAATCGGCGGGCAATCAGCGTCAAAACGCGGTCGCCGACTGTATGTCCAAAACTATCATTGATGTTTTTGAAACGATTAATGTCCAAAAACAGAACGTGGAAACATTTGGATGAATCTTCACGATATTGAAATATCAGTTGGCGAAGAACCTCGACAAACTGTTTGCGGTTAGCAAGATTAGTCAGCGAATCATAATAAGCGGAATGTTCGAGGGCTTTTTGGCTCTGACGAAGCGCAGTGTTGGCATTTTCTTCTTTCTCCAGCGAAAATTTTAATTGTTCATTCAATTTTTCAGCTTCGAGCCGTCGCTCTTTCTCGATCTCGGCTTTCTCTCTTTCGGCTAGTTCCGTCTGCGCGTTGGCAGTAACTACCTCTTCAATTGATAATTTGAAAGTGACATAAACGATTATCACCGACAGCAATGCAATTGTCGTCAGCAGAAAATCTTCATAATAAATCAATTGAAACAAAATTCCTGCGATGACCGCGCCGACCACATAAAAAAGTGCGCTTGAAAAACAGTTTTTCTTCCACGTTGCCCAAAGAGATGTCTGAAATTTTAATGATTGGAAAGTGGCGACCAAAATCGAGTTAGTTAGAAAATTATAAAACGCCAGCATTCCCAACAGAATTGCCAGATTGCGGGTATCGGCATTTTTGATTTGAATACTGTTGATAATCGGATTGTGAATCCACAGCAGATAAGTTGCCGCCGTCGAAAGTGAAATCGTCGAGATATTGCCCAGAATAGTCTGGTAACTCATCGAACCTCTTATTTTCTTGGTGTATAAACAATTAGTCAGCATCTCCAACGATGCCAAAATTATCGCCGCCTGACCGCCGTAAAATAAGAGTGTGAGAAAAATTAGTGAATCGGAAAAAGTAATTGTGAACTTTGAATTGGGCAAGGTAAGACTCAATTTGGGAGAAATAATAACGGCAAAAAACAATAAAAATAGAAATCCCCAACCCAAAATTTCTAAAGGCAGGCTATACAAAGAAAATAAAAAACAAAATAAGCCGGAAACAATCAGGCTTGCTTTATACAAATTAAACAAATTAAAGGATTTCATAAAAAGTCTAATCTAACATATGGCAAAGTTTGGTGAGTATCGGGGAAATGCCACGAGTTAAACGATATTTGAATAGTTTTTATCGGCTAAATACAGGAAAGATAAGAGATTGAGTTTCTCACATCTAAATATAACATTATTATTTCGAGAAAATCCAGCTAGTTTTGCATTATTTTTCAAAGTTTAACAAAAAAATACTCTCTAATTTTGTATAGCGAGGTTACATTACAAAAATGTATATCTGGTATCAAATTCTCTAAGCTCAATGTAATAAGTTATTTAACTGAAACGATCTATTGCTGTGATTATCCTGTATACAATAGTGGTGCGTTTCTTAATCGAGGATAAAAAAACCGCTCTGTCTCCATAAGCATTGCATTTGCTTATATTTACGCAATTACATAAACAGGAAAAAGTTTTGGCACACGAATTGTTATAAGTAAAAACGTGAGAAAGGTAAATTAAAAAAACCTTAAAAAATAAAAAATAAAAAAATAAAGAGGAAAACAAAATGAAAAACTTAAAAACACTACTCGGATTCGGAGTTATAATGGGCGCGTTAATGGTCAACACAACTTTTGCAGCAACCGGAATTATGATGTCGGATGGCGCAGAAACCGCCGGTTGTGTGACGGCAGACAACTCTGACGATCAAACCGCCAGTTCGATTATAGGTGTTCTGATCGGTGATCTTCAAGGAGTTTTAATCGGCGAACAACCGGAATGCGGCGGCAGTGATTCAGGTGTGCTGATCGGCGACTAACTTGCAGGTCGAAAACTTCGCCAAAAAGATTTGACGAACTCCCAAACAAATGCTTTGTTAAGAAATTAACAAAGCATTTGTTTCATTTTAAATGGTTACATCGCAGATAAACGGCGTAGATTTTCGACGGCTTTCGGCAAAGCGTCGAGCAGATAATCTATATCATCAACAGTATTTTCCTTGCCGAAACTGAAACGGATTGCGCCGCGAGCGAGTTCGTCGTTTCTGCCTAAAGCGCGGATGACGGGCGACGGTTCGAGTGAGCCGGACGAACACGCCGCGCCGGTCGAAACGGCGATTCCCTGCATATCGAGGTTGATTAATAAGCCTTCGCCTTCGATAAAACGGAAGGAAATGTTTGAAATATTCGGCAGCCGATTTTCGCGCCCGCCGTTGAAAATTATGTCGGAAATTCGTTCGCCGATGGAATTTTCAAATTTATCGCGGAGATTTTGTAAATTTTCCGCTGAAACCTTTAAATTCTTTTTGGCGAGTTCGCAAGCCTTGGCAAAAGCGGCGATATACGGGACGTTTTCCGTGCCGCCGCGCCGTTCGCGTTCCTGATGTCCGCCGATATTCTGTTTGTGCAGCCGCACGCCGCGCCGAACGTATAATGCGCCGATGCCTTTCGGCGCGTAGATTTTGTGTCCCGAAATTGATAAAAGATCACAGCCGATTTCTTCGACATCAACATTTATTTTGCCAACCGCCTGCACTGCGTCGGTGTGAAACCAAATCTTTTTGCCGCCTTCCTTTAATTCGCGGACGAGTTTGCCGATTTCCGCGACCGGCTGAATCGTGCCGATTTCGTTGTTGGCGGTCATAATCGTGATTAAAATCGTATCTTCACGAATTGCGTTGCGGACATCTTCGATTTTGACGATGCCGTTTTCATAAACGGGCAAATACGTCACTTCAAAACCGCGTTTTTCCAAATCTTCGCAGACTTCTTTGACCGCCGAATGCTCGATTTCGGACGTGATAATGTGCTTGCCGTATTTGTCGTTGGCTTCGATTAAACCGCGAATTGCGAGATTATTCGATTCCGTGCCGCCGGACGTGAAAACGATTTCGTTCGGACGTGCATTGACTAATTCGGCGACCGTGTGCCGCGCTTTATCAACCGCCGAACGCGCTTCTTGTCCAAAGAAATGAATGCTCGAAGCGTTGCCGAATTTGTCGGTCAAAAACGGAATCATCGCGTCAAACACTTCTTTATCAATCGGCGTGGTAGCTGAATTATCTAAATAAACTCTGCGAAACATAGTCTGATTTTAGCGTGTATCGGAGCAAAGCCAAAGTCGAAATCCGGTGTAAGAAAGACGCAAGCCTTTAAAAAATTAAAAGATAAGGTGCGAAACAATAATTTGTTTCGCACCTTTCTTTAGATCAATTGATTCTGCTGTTACTTTCTGCCTGTCAGTTGCCGTTGTCGTAAAAGTTCAGTTCACTCAAATTTTCAGCAACATTGACGACTTGCGGGGCAAATTGATAACGCTTTGACCGCACCGCGACGATGTAGGTTTGTCCGGCTTCGACTGCATCGAAACGATAATAGCCGAACGAACTCGTCCGCATTGTTCTGGTTGCGCCGTTTTGATCGGTCAGCGTGACGAAAGCGTTGGTCAATCCGCGATTGCCGGCTAATACTTTGCCGCTAATCGAAACATTCGCGGCGGTCGGGGCTTGAATTTCAAACGCACCGATGTCCGAACCGTCGCCGCCCGTCGCGTTGGGAATCGAAGGATTATCAACCGGACGGGTTGCGCCGCGCTGGTCGGTCGTTAATGGCGGCAAAAAGAATTCGACAAACGGAACGGTGACTGCGCTGCCTTTGTCAATCGCCGGACTGCCCGCAAGCAATGAATGGGTCGGTGTCGTTCCGCCGTTGCTGCCGAGTGTGCCGAGCAACGGGTTGAGCGGCGACGCGCCCGTGCCGGTTTGGTTTTGATTGGCGGCGGAAAATCCGGTTGCCGTGCCGATATTGCCGACAATATTGAACGCGGATGTCGCATCGAACACGCCTGCCGCGTCGGGTCGGGTCGCATTGTTTTGATTGGCGGCAATGATCGAATTGCGAATCGTCACCGTTCCGGCGTTGCGGAAAATGCCGCTTGCGCTCGTTGCGCCGATGGCGGAATTGTTCGTAATGGTCGAATTGACGATTGAGGTCGTCGCCTCCGCCCGGATGCCGCCGCCGTTGTTATTGCCGTTCGGGACGGAATTTCCCGAAACCGTCGTATTGATGAGCGTCAGGGAACTGATGCTGTGAATGCCGCCGCCGGTCGTGCCGGTCGGGTCGTTCGCGGAATTGTTTGAAATTGTCGAACCGATAATCATTGTCGGGCTGCTGCTGTAAATTCCGCCGCCGAAGTTCGGGGCATTATTGCCCGTCACGACGCTGTTTGTCAGAGTCAAAGTTCCGCCGATATTGGCGATTCCGCCGCCGCTTCCACCGTTTAAGGCGTTGCCGCCGGAGATTGTCATTCCGCTCAAATTAACCGTTCCGCCGGTAATTAAAAAGGCGCGTCCGGTGTTGTTGGCGTTGATCGTAAAGAGATTTGCGCCCGCGCCGTTGATGGTGAAATCCTTATTGATAAGCATTTCACCGCTGGTCAGCGTGATGGTTTGCGGCGTGTTGAAGACGGCTGAAAACGTGATCGTGCCGCCCGGACAAATATCAACCATTGCCTGCCGCAAAGAACCTGCGCCGCTGTTGTTCGTGTTGATGACGACAATACTCATTCCGCAAACCTGATGTGAAACTCCCGCCGAAACGCTTCCCGTAAAATTCGTATCGCCCGCGTAAGTCGCCGTCAAAGTCCGGCTTCCGAGCGTTGACAAAGCCAGCGTGCATTGTCCCGCCGCAACTGTTCCGACGCAGGAATTTACGCCGTCCGAAACGGTCACATTGCCGGTCGCCGTTCCCGCGCCGGGAGAGTTTGCCGTCACGGTAAAAGTAACGACGACATTTTGCCCCACGCTCGACGGATCGGGAACGTCGGAAGTTATTGTGGTTGTCGTTGCGGCTTGATTGACCGTGTGCGAAACTCCTGCCGAAGTCGGACTTGCGTTGAAATTGGCATTGCCGGTGTAAGTTGCAAAGATGCCGGAGGTGCCGACCGAAGTGCTTGGCAGATTACAACTCGTTGCGGGCAGAATAATATTGCATATATTTGCGTCGCCATCCGCAACGCTAATGGTTCCCGTCGGTGTGCCGCCGCCCGGAGAATTGACCGAAACGATTGCCGTTACCGCATAATTCTGCCCGAAAACAGACGGGTCGGGCGTATCGGCGGTAATTGTAACAGTCGTGTTCGCTTTGTTGACGGTGTGCGAGATGCTTGCCGAAGCCGGACTTGCGTTAAAATTCGCGTCGCCGTTGTAAGTTGCGGTCAGATTTTTCGCTCCTACTGTCGTGCTTATTAAAAGGCAGTTCAAGGTCGGAAGCGTTGCCGTGCAGGTTTGCGAACCGTCGGAAACCGTAACAGTTCCGGTCGGAGTTCCCGAACCCGGCGCAACTGCCGTCGGCGCATTAAAAATTGCCGTATAACTTTGTCCGGTAACAGTCGGGTCGGGCGTGTCGAACATCATCGTAATCACCGTGTTTGCCTTGTTGACGGTAATCGAAGCAGTCGTCGTTTGATTGTCAACAATCGCATTCGCGCTTCCCGCGCCGACTGAATTCGCCGTAAAATTCGCGGTTGCCGTGCCGCTTGCCTGAATCGTCGTCTGCGCTCCCGAAAGCGTTCCGTTCACCGCGCCGTTAAAAGTAATCGGCAAACCGATGAGCCGTGAAACATTGGCGGTCGTCAAAACATTATTCGCCGAATCGCGCAAAAAACTCGCGGTTAAAACGGTTGATTGTCCAATGACAATCGGAGTCGTGGTCGGTGTATGCGTCAAAACAATGCGCGGATTGGTCGTGATGTTGGCGACAACTCCGCCAATCGAATCGCAGCCCGCATTTCCCGGTCCGGCGTTGCAGCCCCACCAATTTTCGCTTCCGTCAATCGTTCCCAACGCGCCGGTCGTTTCGTAAATTCCCGTCGCGCCGCCCGTGGCGGTGTTGCCGGTGATGTGGTTGAATTTGACCGTGATTGCACTGCTGCCGGCATTGGTGATTGCGCCGCCCAAACCGTTACTGGCGGCATTTGCCTGATTGCCGGTGAATGTATTATTGGTAATCGTAACCGTGCGCGGCGTTTGCGTAGTCGATACTGCCACGCTTAATCCGCCGCCCGCGCCGCTGTTCGACGCACCGGCTTTGTTGTTTGTAAAAGTAGAATTGGTGACGGTCAAACCGCCCTGACCCGAAGCTCCGGCAAGATTGAGCAGATTATAATCAACGCCGCCGCCGACACCTTTGTTGCCCGCCGCGCTGCCCGCCGTGTTGTTATTAAAAGTGCAGTTATCAATGTTCAAAAAACCGCCGCCCGCCCATTCGATCCCGCCGCCTTTGGCAGTTGCGGCGTTGATGTCGCTGTTGTTTTCAAAAATACAGTTCGACAAATTAAGCGTGTTATTAAAGCCGCCGCCGATCAAACCGCCGCCGCCGAAATTATCGCCCGGAGAGTTGCCGCCCGTGATTCTGACACCCGAAATGTTGACGACAACATCTGCCGCGAGTGTCGGATTAAGGTTAATCACGCGCCGATTGGCAACGGTTTGATTGATGGTCGTCGTCGCCGCGCCCGCGCCTGTGATCGTCGTGCTGATATTGGTCGCCGTGCCGACGACAAGCTCGTTAATCGTCAAATTATACGTCCCGGCGGGAATGTTGATAACCGTCCCGCTATTGGCGTTGGCAAAAGCAAACGCACCGCGCAAACTACAATCATTCACCGCCGCCGTGCAAGCCCCCGCCGCCGCCGTATCGTCCGTGCGGTCAACGGTAATCGTCGCCGCCGAAACGCTCGCGGCAAAACCGCAAATTAAAAAGCCGACGGCACATAAAATGCCCGCTAAACTGTGATTTGATTTGATTTTTTTGCTCATATAATTATTCGATTTCATAAATTTCACCTCGTAAATTCAGACTGACTTTCGCCAAACAATTTTCTTTGCGGGTTTAATGCCCTTTGATAAACGACTGCAATCTCACCAAATCGTCCTTTAAAATAAATCCGACTGCGCCAGCTTCATTTGCCGCTTGGCGCAAATCGTTTTCGTCGTAATTGGTAACTATCAGAATTTGCGCGTCGGGAAACTTTTCGATAATGTTTTGCGTGGCGGCAAGTCCGCCGACCTGTTTCATTTCCCAATCCATCAAAACCCAATCGGGCAGAAATTCGGTATAGGCTGACAATGCTTCCGCGCCGTCTTCGCATTCGCAAAACTCGTTCGACAATTCGCGCAGATAATGTTTAATCATCCATCGCGCCTGTTCGTTATCGTCCACAATCAAGACTTTCATTGCTCCGCTTCCCGTCAAATTGAAATTCATTGAAGGCGACTTTAAATGATTATTTATGGCTTGAAAATCCGTGTCGCTACGCAATTCGGTCTAGGTGTGAACACTTATTTTTAATTTTATCCACGAAGACACACGAAGGAAACACGATGGAAATCTTTAAAAAACTTCGTGAAATCTTCGTGTGTCTTCGTGGATAATTCTAAAGTTCGGATTTGTGAATCGCGGCAAATTTGACAAGCGCGAGTGAGCCGTGAAGGTCGAGTTTGCGGGAAATATTGGTGCGGTGAGATTCGACGGTGCGGTAACTGACGAATAATTCTTCGCCGATTTCTTTTGAGGTTTTATTTTCGGTGATGAGTTTCAAAATGCGTTTTTCGGTCGGTGTGAGCAGATGAAGTCCGGGTTTTTCGTTTTCTAATTCTTCTTTGCGACGGCGGCGATTCAGTAGCAGCAGCGACAATGCCGGACTCAGAAACGGACGATTTTTCGCTACTGATTTTATCGCGGAAACAATATCGCTGACCGCGCTGTCTTTTAAAACATAGCCTTTCACGCCCAAATCCATCGCCGCTTGAAAAAGTTCTTCTTCGTGGTGCATCGTCAGAAAAATGATTTCGACGTTTATTTTTTGGCGGCGCAATTCGCGGACGACGGCGAAACCGTCCATTTCGGGCATATCAATATCGAGAACGGCAACATCGGGTTGATGAGTTTCAATTAAATCGAGCGCGGTTTCGCCGTCGCCCGCTTCGGCAACGATTGACAGATTTTTGTCCGCTTCGATCATCTGCCGCAAACCCTGCCGCACAATCGGATGATCGTCCGCCATCACGATTTTTATTTGTGTTTCCATAATTTAACACCGGGAGCGCAGGCAGCCTTGCCTGCGTGTGTTCCTTCAAAATACATTGACTCGCAGGCAAGGCTACCTGCGCTCCGGGCAAAAATGATTTTTTAGTCGCATCATTAGGGATGTTTGAAAATTTTCACCGTAATTAAAATTTTTGTCCCGATTTCTAACTCCGATTCGACCGTCATCGTGCCGCCGAGCATTCGCACTCTTTCGCTCATTCCTAAAAGCCCGAAGCCGCCGCGCCGCTTTGTTTCGCTTTTGGCTTTGACATCGAAACCTTTGCCGTTGTCTTGAATTTTAATCGAAACGGCGCGGTCGGTTTTGGCAATCTTGACTTTTACTTCCGACGCTTCAGAATGTTTGAGAATATTGCTCAAACTTTCCTGAATGATGCGATAAATACTGATTTCGGCTTCGTTTTCAAAGATGCCGTCAACGTCTTCGATTTCCGAAATTATTTTGAGTGTGGAATTATCCGCGACTTTGTTGAGCAGCGAGCTAATCGCTTTCGTCAAGCCCAAACGGTCGAGCAGATACGGGCGCAAGTTATACGCGATTTCGCGGACTTCGGCGATGGCGTGTGCCGATTGGGTCGAGATTTCCGCAAGCTGTTCTTTTGCTGACGGTAAATCTACGATTGACTGCGAACCGAAAACCGCGCTGTTTTTTATCATCGCCAGCGATTGTCCGAGCGAATCGTGCAGTTCGGCGGCGATTCGGCGGCGTTCCGATTCGTGCGCGTTGATGAGACGGCGCGAAAAATCTTCCTGCGCGAATTGACGGCGGCGGATTTCGTTCAAACGCCTTTGATAAAGCAGAAAAGCGATTAGTCCGATCACCAAACTACACAAAACGACAAACCACCAAGTTCGATAAAACGCCGGATTGACGACGATTTCGATGCTTGCGCCCTGTTCGTTCCAGACGTTATCGCTGTTGGCGGCAATCACGCGAAACGTATATTTTCCCGGCGGCAGATACGGAAAATAAGCCTCGCGCCTATTCGCCGCGTTTGTCCAATCTTCGTCCAAACCTTCGAGTTTGTATTTAAATTGCACCTGTTCGGGTTTGATAAAACTCAAGCCGGTGTAATGAATTTCGAGATTGTTCTGATTCGGCTGAATCTCGACGGCAGACTGCCTGATTTCGGCAAGATTGTTATCAATTTTGACGCTTTCGATAACGACCGGCGGCGCAAGCGGATTTGACGGAACGGCTTCCGGGTTGATAATTGCCGCGCCGTCCTGCGTCGGAAACCAAAGCCGTCCGTCGCGTGTTTTGATTCCCGCCGGTGAACGTCCGCCGTTGCATTCGGTGTTGAGCATTCCGTCGGATTTGCCGAAGACGCTCGAAACGATTCGCGTTAATTTGCCGTCGGCGAAATCGTTTAACTGCTGACGGCTGACGCGATAAATTCCCTGATTGCTCGACATCCAAAAATTGCCGCGCTCGTCCGGCAAAATCTGAAATACGCCGTTGCTGAACAAACCGTTTTCGGTCGTGTAATTGGTAAATGCGCCGTCCTTAAAACGCGAAAGTCCGCCGTCATAAGTTCCGATCCACATCGCGCCGCTTTCATCCTCGTAAATCGAACGAATATGATTTCCGGCTAAACCGTCCTGCTCGTTAAATGTTCTGAGTCCCGACTTCAGGCGGCTTTCTTGATTATCCGGCGTTTGCCGCCCGAAGTCGGAACTCAGAACAGCCAAGCCGCTGTAAGTTCCGATCCAAAGCGTCCCGTCCCGCGCTTCGTGAATGATTTTCACGTCGTCGCCCGGCAAACCGTCGGCGGTCGTGTAGCGCGTCGCTGCACCGTTTTCGTATTTAATTAAACCTTTGTTCGTCGCAAACCAGAACGCGCCATCGCGGTCGCGGTGGATGTCCCAAAAATCATAGTCACCGATGGTCAGATTCAATTTTTCGGTAAAATCATAAAATTTTCCGTTTTCCAGATACGACGCGCCGCCGATACTGCCGATCCACAAACGCCCCGCGTCGTCTTCAAAAAGCGACTGGACGGTTTCATAAATCAATCCTTTACCGTAAGTATAATTCGTGATTTTTCCGTCTTTGAAATACGCCAACGCGCTGAATGAACCGATCCAAACGCCGCTCGTTTTGTCTTGCAGAATCGGATAGACGTTTTTATCCGCCAAGCCTTCGGCAACCGAAAGCGGCGTAATCGTGCGATTTGTCACGCGATTGATGCCGCGTTCGTTCGTGCCGAACCACAAAGTTCCTTCGCGGTCGGTGAAAATGTCGTAGATATTATCGCTCGAAATTCCGCTCGATTGGTTGAAACAATCAAACCGATTTGCTTGCAGACGACACGCGCCGCTGCCGTCCGTGCCGAGCCAAATTTTTCCCGCGCCGTCCTGCGCGATAACGCGCACGAGACTCGGCGGCACATTATTTTCTTTTGTCATAACGCTGATCGCGCCGTCTTTCAAACGATAAACATTGCCCGCCGCCGCAAACCACAACGCGCCGTCGCGGGCTTCAAACAGATTGACGTGCAGAAAATAATTGAAAGTCCGGTCAGTCGAAATTTTGTCAGCCGCAAAAGGCAGAGCGTAAAAAGTTTCGCGCCCGTCCTTGCCGATTGACCGCAAACCGCTTTTGTCCATCTCCCAGCGAATGCCCGAAGGCGCGAGATAAACCTTAAAGCCGTGAATATCTTCCTGCCGCTCGGTTGAAAATTTTCCGTCGCGCCAGCGCATCGTCCCGTTTAAGGTCGAGATTAAAAGGCTGCCGTCCGTGTCTTTCTGAATTTCATAAACGCGGTTGGCGAGCAGTCCGTCGGCAGTCGTAAAAGTCTGAAATTCGCCGTTGTGATAACGCACCAGACCGCTTTCTTCCGTGCAGATCCATAGCGTATTGTCGGCTTCGGCAAAAAGTTTGACGAATTGATTTCCGGGCAGATTTTTATGATTGCTTTTATTGAAAACCGTGAACCGAACGCCGTCAAAGCGCACCAAACCGTCAAAAGTCGTGAACCAAACATAACCGTCCGGCGTTTGCGTAATCGAATAAACCGAATTCTGCGGCAGACCGTCGTCGGTCGTCCACGAGTCGAAGCGATACTGCGCTCGTGCGCCTGAAAACGCGGCAAAAATGCACAGAATCATTAGCCGTTTCTTAAATTTCATATCCGTTTTGCGCTGAAAATCAAGCAATAAATGTCACAAAAAATTAGCCGGAAAATACTGCGGTCGGCGGCATAGTTTGCGATATTTTATCCTAAATTACGAAAATGAGGTGAAATCATTTTTAAAAAGTTAAAGGTCAAAAGATAAAACTGAAAAATCTTATCTTTTGACCTTTGCTTTTCGAGCTAATTCAAAAAAACTTCGCCTCTTATATTCTACTTTGTCAGATTAAACTTTTATCTTAATCTGTGTAAATGTATGACTTATTAAATTTAACCCGTGATAACGGGCGATAGCGTAAAGCCCAATGGCATTAAGTTAAGCAAAGTCCAACAAACTTCAGTTTGTTGAAGGTCTTAATTATCAACGCTTTCAACAAACTGAAGTTTGTTGGACAACTTGAGCCAAGCCTTAACTTAATGCCATTAGGCTTTACGCTATCGCCCGTTATCACGGGCTGAAAACCAAATCTCGTCAGTTGATTTAATCTGACAAGGTAGAATTGAGGATAATAATTTATTCCAAAGCAGCGAAGTTCAAATCACTCAAATCGTCAGACACTGAAATAACCTGCGGCGCAAATTGATAGCGTTTTGAAACGACCGTGACGACGTAGGTTTGACCTGCCGGGACATCTTCAAAGTGGAAATAACCGAATGTGGTCGTTCGCGTCGTTCTTATTGCTCCGCTTTGATCGGTCAGATTAACAATCGCGTTCATTAACCCGCGTGAGCCGACGAAAACGCGCTCGCCGACTGAAACTCCGGCGGCGGTCGGTGAGAGCAGCGTGACCGTTCCCGGATTATTTGCGACCTGCACGACTCCGGCTTGCGGGTTTGCTGCCGTCTGCGTGACCGGATCATTACCGAAATTGATTGTCGTCGTGCCGCTTGCGCCGCTGTTGACAGTGAAATTAATATCGAACAGTTTGCGGTCGCCAATCGGGAAAACCGTCGCGCCGTCGAGCGGCTGATAGGCGACGATGCCGAGTTTGCCGGCTGCGTTGCGGTTGATGATGAACGTCGTATTCGGGTAACGGTTGACGATTGCCGCGTCGTTCGGAATCGAAAGTTTCGCCGGATCGTAATTAACGGTGAACTGAATCGCCGCCGTATCGCCCATCGAATTAAGATTGACGGGAACGACCGCGTTGGTGGAAGTCGCCGTCACCGAACTTGCGCTGACAGTCGCCGTGCCGAGTGCCGATGCCGTCAGAGTTTTCAGCAAGTTATCAGTTTGAAAAATGCCGAACGTATCTTTGGCAGGCGGCGGATTATCAACGTCGGACAATGATTCTTCCGCTGTCGCCGGTCGCGGTTGAGCGGAGAAAATCGCGCCGCCTGCCGGTCGTAATGCGTCGAGATTTCCCGCGTAACGTCCTAACTGCACTAAATCCTGCACGTTGACAAAACCGTCGCCGAGATTTACGAGCGGCGCGACATCCGTGCGCTGCCATTCGCCGCCGCTTGCCGGCTGCGCGTCGAGATTGGCGATGATGCGCCCTAAAGCGACTAAATCCAGTACGTTGACTGCATTATCGCCGGTCGGTCGCGTGGCGATGTCGCCTTCGTAAGTTGTTGCGGTCGTCGCAAAATTCGCGTCGGTGAAATTGGCGTTGATATTGTTATAAACGAGCGTCGCGGGCGTGAAACTGTAACCGTTCAACTGAACTCTGACGCTGTGGCTGTTGCCGGGCGTGATGTCGCCGAACGAATAATTTCCCGCCGCGTCGGTCGTCGTCGAGGCGATGTCCGACAAACCCGTTCGCAGATAGACGCTGACGTTTGATAAGCCTTGTCCGCCGTTCGTCGCTCTGCCGGAAATTTGATAAACCGTCGTGATCGAAACACCGCCGGGCGTGTTGTTAAGCGTGACGGCGTTTGCCTGCGGATCGGACGCGATGCTCTGCGTCGGAACATCGCCGAAACCGACGGCGGCGAAACCCGTCGAATTCGGTTTAATCGTGAAAAGCGGGCGCAGAATTTGAACGCTTCCGGTTGGAAACACCGCCGTTCCGTCTTGCGGCAAATACATTAACATATTGATTCGACCCGGAGTATTGGCATTAACGATGGTAACAGTGTTTGGCGGCAAATTCGTCCCGGTTTGAACGGTGGATAAATTCAATTTGGTCGAATCGTAATTGATCGTAAATTGAATCGCGCTGACGTTTCCGCCGGAATTTAAAGTAATCGGAACAAAGATTTTATTGCTGAGTCCGACTGTCGCCGCCGTAATTCTTGCCGGATCGAGCAGCGCAGATTCGGTTTTTGATTCGCCGGTTTGATTAACGGCTGAATCAGTCGGCGGCGATTGGCGCAAAGCCGATTCTGCCGCGTCCGGCTGATTTAACGGCGACGCGGACATTACCGCGCCGCCCGCCACAGTTCGGGGATTATTTGCCACGATATAATCACGCAACTGATTGAAATCGTTGACATCAATTACGCCGTTGCCGAGACTCGAACGCGGCGCGATGTCGGCGCGTTGATATTCCGCACCGTTCGCGGGCTGCGCGTCGAGATTATTGTTGATTCTGCCGAGCGTGACTAAATCAAGCACGTTGACCGCGCCGTCGCCAGTCGGTCGCGTGGCGATGTCGCCTTCGTAAGTCGTCGCGGCGGTTGCAAAATTCGCGTCGGTAAAATTCGCGCTCAGATTATTGTAGGTGATTATCGGCTGGGCGAACGCGGCATTGGCAAGCGTTGCCGTTACTGTATAATTTCCGCTGCCCGCAACGGTGGCGAACGAATAATTTCCTGAAGCGTCGGAAACGGTCGTGCGGTTTTCCGCGCCCGCCAAAGTCAGCGTGACATTTGCTAAACCTTGTCCGCCGTTCGTGACTCTGCCGCTGATGCCGTAAGTTGCCGTTGAAGTGATCGTCAGCGGGAAATTGCGCGTTTCCTGACATGTATTTTGATCTTGAATAAATAATAAAATCGGGAAAGTTCCGACTTGCTGCGGTGTTCCGCTGATGGTGATCGAATTACTGTCGGCAGTTGCCGTCAGTCCGGCGGGCAGAGCAAAACCGTTAGCATTACTAGCTCCGTCGGCGGTGATATTGAACGGCGGCGTTCCGCCGGAAACGGCGAACGTCCGCGAATACGGCTGATTAAGCGTCGCGTTGACGAAATTCGTCGGGCTGACGGTGAATGCCGACGGCTGCGACAAGTTGACGGCTGCGCCCGTGAAGATCGTGTTGCTGTCGAGATCACGAATCCACGGCGTATAAGCTCCGCCATTCAGAGAATCGAAAATATTCGAGCTTTGCACGTTCGCGCCGTTGCGGACAGAATATTCATAATTTCCGCTGCCGCCGGTCGGAAAAATTCTGATGACACCGTTTTGCGCGCCGTTACAGGTCGGACTGACGGTTGAAGTCGTCAAACTCAGAGTCGGCGGCGGATTAACAACTGTTGATTGCCGCGTGATCGTGCGATTCGCGCCGTCTTTAACGACGACCGTGTAAGTTCCGGGAGCGAGGTCAATAAATGAACTGGTGTTCTTGAAAGTCGTGCCGCCGTCAATCGAATAATTGAGCGCAGGTGTTCCGCCGCGAGCCGTTACGGTGATCGAGCCGGTTGAAGCGTCGCGTGTTTGGGCGGGCGTGGTGAAAATGCTCACCGATATTTTTCCGGCATCACCGGCGGTGAAAATGGAACTGATCTCGGATTGACTCAAAACGCGGTTATAGAGCGTCGGTTCGTCAATCAAGCCGTTGAAATTTATCCAGCCGGTCAAACCGCCGACAAAGCCGTCGTTGACGTAACCCGTGCCGAATTGATATTTGTAATTGCTTGCCGCAGATTGACCTGAATTCTGCGAACCGATATTTACGCCGTCCAGATAAACAGTCCGCGTTTGCGATGTCCGATCATAAGAAACTGCGACGTGATGAAATCCGTTGTCGTCAACTCTATTTTGGCTCGTCACGAATAATCCGTCTCCGCTAGCGAACATCTGCACTCGGAGCTTGCCGTTTTGGTCAACGTAAATCGCCGGAGTCGAACCGTATTGCGGATTATTGTAAGGCGTAACGGCGCGTTGTTGTCCGAGAATAACGCCGCTGGTCGCCGTTTTGAACCACGTTTCAAACGTGAAATCGAGTGACGGCGAAAATGTGTCGTCGGGAAGCTGAATGTAACCGTTCGTGCCGTTGAATTTGAATGCCTGATTAACTTTGCCGACATCATAGCTGACGCTGCCGACCTTTGCGCCATTGTGCAAATTGTAAAAATCAACCGCTTCGTCTTCGGCACGCCACCAACTCGTCGCGCCGGCGGGCAAATCGGCGAGATTGCTGTTGACGAAAATACTGTAATTGCGTTTCAGATTTTCGCCGTTCGCATAGCTTTTGGTGACTTCAAATCTGTATAAACCGCCCGAAAGCGGAGTTCCGCTGATGCGCGGCACACCGAAATTGCTGAACTCCAGATTCGTGCCGGTCGGCAGTGCGCCGCCGGTAATGGAAATCGTCGCGGGCGAACAAGTTACAAGAATGTTTCCGTCGCTTAACTGCGCGGAATACGCCGCGCCGACTGCGCCGTTCGGCAGCGACGGCGCGAGATTATCAACAATCGCGCTTTTTTTGACGGTCAAAGATTCGGAGCTTTCCTGTCCTAAAGAGTCTCTGACCTTAATGGTAAAAGTTGCCGTGACCGGAGTTCCAGCCGCTTGAT
Source organism: Pyrinomonadaceae bacterium (assembly GCA_965247235.1). Taxonomy (GTDB): domain Bacteria; phylum Acidobacteriota; class Blastocatellia; order Pyrinomonadales; family Pyrinomonadaceae. Next base: position 1,560,155 of record OZ252004.1, on the reverse strand, counting down.
AAGCGATATTTAATTTAATTCGATAATTTTGATCAATTGAAAGATTGCGAACCGTAATATTATTAACGGTCGCACTTGCCGCATTGTTAACCGTAATTTGCAAGTCCGAAGGAATTGCGCCGGGTGCAAAAACCGCGCCCAGATCGTAATCCGTGCCGGGATCGGGATTGATAATGATCGAATTGCAATTCACATTGATATTCCGGCGCGTCAGAATAGACCTCTTGCAAAATAAATCGGGTATTTGAAAACTTTTGATAAAGATGGCACAACTAACTCAAAGGAGCAAATTTGATGAGATACGAAAAAGCCAAAGATTTGAAAGACGGTGATTTCAAGCGGTTGTGCGGAGTGAAAAAAGAAACCTTTACGACGATGTGCGAAGTAGTCAATGCGGTCTTGAGCCGGGAAACGAGAGGCAGAAAGTCTGATTTAACGGTCGAAGATCAGGTTTTACTGACACTTGGTTATTGGCGGGAATATCGCACGATGTTTCATTTGGGGCAGGATTTCGGATTACACGAATCGAATGTTTCGCGGATTATTCAGAAAGTCGAAGATATTTTAATCAAATGCGGGAAGTTTTCGCTGCCCGGTAAAAGACGCTTGTTAGAAGAAACCGGGCTGACTTACACGATAGTTGATGTGACGGAAATGACGGTCGAACGCCCGAAAAAAAACAAAGGCGGTGTTACAGCGGAAAAAAGAAGCGGCACACGTTAAAAGAGCAGTTAATCATTGGCGAAGAAAGTTTGGAAGTGATCGCCACATTTTTCGGGAAAGGCAAAACCCACGACTATAAATTGTATGAGAAAAGCGGAGTCAAATTAGCCAAAGAAGTCGGAATCAAAGCCGACAGCGGTTATCAGGGATTGCAGAAGAAGCACGGTAAAGTGTTGCTGCCAAAGAAGCGGAGCAAGTTAAAGAAGTTGACCAAAGAGGAAAAGAGAGCCAATCGGGAGTTGGCGAGAAAACGAATCCGAGTGGAAAATGTGATTCGCCGGTTAAAGATATTTCGGATTTTGGCAGAGCGTTATCGAAATCGGAGAAGACGGCTTGGACTGAGATTCAATCTGATTTCAGGCATCTACAATTTTGAACTTAAAACTCTCAAAATTTAATTTCGCAAGAGGTCTAATATATAAAACCTCGAATTTTATTTTCGCGCCGCGATTCACGCTCGCACAATCTTTGTAAAGTATTTCAGGAGTTAATTGAGTTTGATTGATATTTTCAGGGTTTGAAATAATAAATTGTCCGCCGCTGCGTGAGGCGATTCGTTTTTGACCGTTCCAATCCATAAATTGAATCGAAAGTCTTTGTTTTTCAACTCCGTTTTTCGTATCAATAAACCACGCGCCGCTGAGTCGCGCCGAATGACAAACGCCGTCCCAATCAACGTAGCTGATACTTCCGTTATAAGTCGTTCCGCCGGATTGCCCGCGAATCTCGAAATCACGGTCGGTTGGGAGCGGCGCGGGAATATCGGTCGCCGGAAAATCAGGCAGAGTCGCCAATAAAAACGCGCCGTAGAATTCTTGACTGCCTTGCTCGTCGTTGATCAGATCGCCGATATTGATCGTCTGATTCTGCGCGTCAACAATTGCCTGCTGTAATTTGCCCGGAAGTTCGGAAATCGCCGCGACCGTAATTCCGCGCATCACCGCGAAGGTAACGGCAACCAGGATGATTCCGACCGCGCCGCCGATTAATGATGCGCCGACCGCGCCGGATGCCGTTGATGCCGCAACGGTAATAGCTCGGACGAGAAACGGAAAAACGTGCCGAAAAACAATAAATGCAACCTGTGAACCGATAATCGCCGCTGCTCCGGTTCCGATTCCGATTGCCGCCGCGCCGATTCCGACTGAAATTCCTATTGTCGTTTGGTTTGAAATATCCTGTGCTTCGGGTGTCAGTAAATCCTGATAGGCGATTGCCGCGCCGAATTGCTGAAATTCCTCGAACGTCGGAACTTTCGGACCGCCCGTAAAATAAACGCTGTAACCCGTTCCGCACGCCGGTCCCGCATCGTATGTATAAGGCGCGGGCGGTTGATAACCCGGATTTTGTTGGCTTCGGTAACAGGGACCGGACTGCCATCTGAAATATTCATCCTGTGCTTTCTGCGCGGCAAGCACACGTCGAGCTTTGATCCGCGCGGTAAAGACATCGAGCGCAGACTGTTCTTCGGGTGTGCGGTTTGGTTTTTTAATTAATTCGATCAGTCGCAGATAAAGCATCGAACGCACTTCGTTGCGGGCGTGTCCCATCACGCGCGTGCGGTCGGTCGCCGGTAAATTATAAAACTCGATCACGTCGTCAATCGCCGCGTTCGTCAGATCCGTTTGAACCTGACCGCCGCCCAAACTGCAATTTTGAAAGATTCGATTCGCCGTCGGAGCGCACGGATCAGGCAGTTGAGCGAATGTTTGCGGCATCGCCGAATTAATCGTCAGCAGCGGCACAAAAACGAGCGCGTAAATAAAAACGAGCGACAACGATTGTCTAAATTTCTTCTTTAATTTCTTCGGCGCGAAGATTGCCCGAAAAGTGTTGCGGTTTGATTTTTGATTGTTCGTCGTCTTCATTTGTTTTTCGTTAATCGTGTTTTTCATAATCGTTTTTCCTCAAAATAAAAGCTGCCTTAAATCCATCAAATTTTCTTTCAATAAATAGTCGCGTGCGCCTGCTTCGCGGGCGGCTTCGCGCAATTTACCGTCGTCATACTGCGTGACCATCAAAATCCGCGCTCGCGGAAAATTCACCAAAATTTGTTTTGTCGCGGTCAGCCCGTCCATCCGCTTCATTTCCATATCCATCAAAACCCAATCGGGCTGATGTTTACCGAACGCTTCCAAAACCTCGTCGCCATCTTCGCATTCAAAAACGGCATCGCTGATTTTCCTGACAATCGTCTTTATCAAGCGGCGCGTTTCAGCGTTGTCGTCCACAATGAGAAGAATCATTTTTAACCTCTGTGTAATTATTTATAACGCGAAGGCGTGGGCGGGCGAATGAGCAAACCTGCTCATTTTAGATAGGTAAAGTTACTCATTTTTGATTGAGTGGTTTTATTTAAGTAACTGATGTTACGCGATTTTGTTTTTCAGCCCGTGAAACGGGCGATAGCATAAAGCCCCGTGCGTGAGCGCGGGGTGAAATTGATAAAATACACAAAGCTATCGAAGATAGCGACAGCCGTTCGAGTTTAACGACTGTCGCCCGTTTCACGGGCTTTGGCAATATTGCGAATGTTCCCCGCGCTCACGCACGGGGCTTTATGCTGACATCCGCTTTCGCGGGTTAAATTAAAAAAGTGATTTATGAAAGCTCGCCCTTGTGTTGAAGGGCAAATTTCGTCAGCGCGTGCGAGCCTTGCAAATCGAGTTTCGAGCAGATATTGGCGCGGTGATTGTCCACCGTGCGCGGGCTAATGAAGAGTTCGGCGGCAATCTCGCGGCTGGTTTTCAGTTCGGACAAAAGAAACAAAACGCGGCGTTCGGTCGGCGTTAAATCGCCCAATCCGAATTCGGTCTGCGCGTTTGCCGCGCGGCGACCGCGATTGAGCAGAAAAGTGGAAAGAACCGGACTGAAATATGCGTTCCCGGATTTGACGGTTTTGATGCAGTTGATAACTTCGTGCGCCGCGCCGTCTTTGATGACGTAGCCGCTGACACCCAAATCTATCGCCTGATTAAAATGCAGTTCGTCTTTGTGCATCGTGAGAATCACGATTTTGACGGGCAGTTTTAGTTTCCGCACCTCGTCGGCAACCGCAAAACCGTCCATTTCGGGCATATCGAGATCGAGAACGGCGACGTTGGGCAGATGTGTTTTGATTAATTCGAGCGCAGTTTGTCCGTCTTCGGCATCGGCGGCGACGCGAAAACCGAATTCCTTTTCGATAACCTGAATCAGTCCGTGCCGAAAAATCGGGTGGTCGTCGGCGACGATAATTTTAGTTTCAATTGCCATTGTTTTGATGATTGCCGCTCAATTTTATTCTTATTGAAGTTCCGCTGCCGGAGGCGGAATTGATTTCGCAAGTCCCGTGAAGCATCTTGACGCGCTCGGCGATTCCGATCAAACCGAATCCGCCGCTTTTGCTTTTCGGTTCTGCGTCCGGCACGAATCCGCGCCCGTTGTCTTCGATTAGCAAAATGATTTCGTCGCCGCTTTTTTTGACCACCAGCAAAGCCTCGGACGCGCCGGAATGTTTGATGATATTGTTGACCGATTCCTGCACGATTCGATAAACATTGATTTCCGATTCCGGCGATAAAAAGTCGTCAATATCGTCAATTTCCGTCGCCGCATTAATCGTCGTAACTTCGCCGATGCGGTTGAAAATTCCGGCGAGCGTTTTGCTCAAACCGAACCGGCTGAGTTGATACGGTCGCAGATTGTAAGCGATTTCGCGGCATTCCTCGATTGCCGCCGTTGCCGAAGACGACAACTCGGAAAGCTGTTCTTCAACAACTTCTTTCTCGTCAATATCGGTCTGCGCGAGAGCGACGCGGTTTTTAATAATCAATAAACTTTGCCCTAAAGTGTCGTGCAGTTCGGCGGCAATCCGCTGGCGTTCCTGTTCCTGCGAAGCCATTAATTTACGCGAAAATTCTTCCTGCCCGCGCCGTTTCTTTTCCACTTGACTAACGCGGTATCTGAAAGCCGTATAAAGCAGACTGAATCCCGCCAGAAAGAGCAGCGCGTAAAACCACCACGTTCGATAAAATGCCGGTTTGACCGTAATTAAAAGCGTCGCGCCGGTTTCGTTCCAGACGTTATCACTGTTGGCGGCGGCAATATGAAAAGTATAGCTTCCCGGCGGTAAATACGAAAAATACGCCGTTCGCCGTTCACCCGCGCTCGTCCAATCTTTATCCAAACCTTCGAGTTTATAGCGGAAACGAATTTGTTCCGGTTTGATAAAACTCAAGCCGGTGTAGCCGATTTCGAGATTTGCCTGTCCGGGCTGAATTTCGATTCCGGTTTGAAAATTTTCAAGCGGCTGATTTTCAATTTTGACGTTTTCGATGACGACCGGCGGCGGCAGCGGATTAAACGCGACTGCTTCGGGATCAACAATCGCCACGCCGTCCTGCGTCGGAAAACGGAGTTTGCCGTCGCTCGATTTTATTCCGGCAGGCTGCCGTCCGCCGTTGCATTCGACGTTCAGCATTCCGTCGGATTTTCCGAATGCCGTCGAAGTAACCGAAGCAATTTTCCCGTCGGCAAAATCAATCAATTGCTGCCGGTTGACGCGGTAAATTCCCTGATTGCTCGAAATCCAAAAGTTGCCGCGCTCGTCGGGCAGAATGGCAAACACGCCGTTGCTGAACAGCCCGTTTTCCAGCGTGATTTTTGTAAATCCGTTATTGCGGAAAAGTGCCAGACCGCTGTCGTAAGTTCCGATCCACAGCAAATTTTCGGCATCTTCGTAAATTGTTCTGACGTGATTTCCGGGCAAGCCGTCTTTTTCGGTGAAACTTGCAAACTTTTCGCCGTCAAACCGGGCAAGCCCGCCGAGTGTGCCGAACCATAGATTGCCGTCCGACGTGCGAAGAATTTTCTTGACATCACTCGACGGCAGACCGTTTTCGACCGTAAATTTTGTCACCTTTCCGGCATCGTATTTAAGCAAACCTTTGTCGGTGGCAAACCACATCGCGCCGTCCGCCGCTTGATAAATGTCCCAAAAATCAAAATCTCCGAAGGGCAAGCCGAGCTTTTTCGTAAAATCAACGAACTTTCCGTTTTCGAGATATTCAACGCCGCCGACACTGCCGATCCAGATGCGCCCGTCTTTATCTTCAAACAATGATTGCACGATTTCGTAAAGCAAACCGTTTTGCCGGGTAAAGTTCGTGATTTTGCCGTTCCGTTCAAGCGACAGTGCGCTGAACGCGCCGATCCAGTAACCGCCGCTGCGGTCTTCGAGCAGCGGATAAACATTGCCGTCAAAAAGACCTTGCTGTTTTGAGAGCGGCGTAATCGCCTGTTCGGTCACGCGAATGATGCCGCGCTCGCTGGTCGCCGCCCACTAAGTTTTTTCGCGGTCAACAAATAGATTGACGACGCGCCGGCTTGTCAAGCCGTCGGCGGCTGTAAAACATTTGATGCGATTTTCGGCAAACCGGCACAAACCGTCGCTTTCCGTGCCGAGCCAGATGTTCCCTTTGGCATCCTGAACAATTGCGCGAACAATGCTTTTCGGCATTCCGTCAACTGCTGAAAAAGCATCGAACTTGCCATTTTCGAGCCGGTATAATTTCGCCGCCGCCGTCAGCCATAAAACGCCCGAATCGTTGTGGTCTTCGAGCATCGCTACCGAACTCGGATAATTAAAGGTGCGGTCGCCGGATATTTTATCGGAGTCAAAGGGCAGTTTATATTCAGTGATTTTCCCGTTTCGCTCTGCCGTCAAACCGTTTTCCGACAACTTCCATTGAATACCGGACGGCGCGAAATACAAAGCGTAGCTTCTAAAATCGAGATTGTTTTCAGCAGTAAAACCTTGACCGTCAAATCTTGCCAACCCGTTTTGCGTCGCCGCCAGCAGATTTCCACCCGAATCTTTGAGCAATTTATTGACTTTATTGGAAGGCAAACCGTCAACCGTCGTAAAAGCGCGAAATTTACCGTCCCGAAATCGGAACAGCCCGCCGTCTTCCGTTCCGACCCACAGCGTATTGTCATTTTCAGCCGATAAATCAACCAGCCGATTAGTGGTCAACCCGGAAGAACTGCTGCGGTTATACACTTTGAATTTAATACCGTCGAACCGTACTAAACCGTCCAAAGTCGTCAACCAAATATAACCGTCGTTGGTTTGAAGAATCGAATAAACCGAATTCTGCGGCAGTCCGTCGTCGGTCGTCCACGAGTCAAAGCGATACTGCGCCTGTGCTGCGGTCAGCGGACAGCAGAGCCAAAAACACAGAAAAAGTTTTTTCAGCCAAATCATACCAATTCTCAAAGCCGCTTGAATATGTAAACAGTAAAAAGGATTGCACAGGAAATTTAACTTGCGGAAAGCCTTTTTGACGAGTCAACTTTAAATTTGCAGCAAATTATTGCTGTTATTACTTGATTGAAAACAAAAATTACAATTTTGTGACATTCTAAGATACCGCAACTGTTTGCTTTATGTTGCCGAAAGAAGCAAATGTAAGATAAATTAAAACGTAGCGGAAACTTGCGGCATCAAAACCGCGTAAGTTTTTGAAAGGATAAAATAATGGATTTTGCAACAAAAGAGATTTTTAAAAGATACGCCAGCATTTTGATCGGTAAGCCGATTTCGCCGGTTTTTCTCAATATTTTAGTGACGAGCGTCTGCGATATGCGCTGTACACATTGTTTTTTTACCGAAGAACTCGACGACCGACCGCGCAAGAAATTGCAGATGAAGGCTGACGAAATTGCGAAGATTTCGGAAACTTTGGGCGGAAATTTGGGCGTTCTCGTTCTCGCGGGCGGCGAACCTTTTACGCGCAAGGATTTGCCGGAAATCGTTCGCTCATTCTACGAAAACAACAAACTCGATTCGGTTTATCTGATGTCGAACGGGCAGATTCATCCGCGAATTTTCCCGGATGTCGCGCAAATTATGGATGAATGTCCGAATTTGAACGTGACGGTCGCACTCGGCATTGACGGCGTAAAAGAGCCGCACGAAAAAATTCGTCAAAAAGAGGGAAGTTGGGATAAAGCGATTCACACGGCGCGAACTTTGCAGCAGATGAAGCGCGAACAATATCCGAAACTCGACATTCAAACCTGTACTTGCGTGATGAATTCCAATCAAGACACGATTTTTGAATGGTATGATTTCCTGAAATACGATCTCAAACCCGACAAAATCAACATCAATTACATTCGTCCGCCGTCAAAAGACCCGAACGAACTGAACTTTGATCCCGAAATGTATAAGAAATTGTCGCACCAGATTTTGGAAGACACGAAAAACGCCGTTTTGAAAAATAATTACGGCGGAAAATCGGGCTTTTTCAAAGCCGCCGTGGATATTTATATGCACGACATCATTGCGAAAACAAAAGCGGAAAACAAGCCGCAATTGAAGTGTTACGCGGGCAGCGCGGGCGCGGTGATTTACGATAACGGCGCACTTTCGTCGTGCGAAAACAAATCGGACGTGCTGAATTTGCGTGATTTTGAATGGAATTTTCAAACCGCGTGGAAAACGGCGGAAATGAATCAACGCCGCAAGGAAATCGCGGGCGGCTGTCACTGCACACACGAATCGAACTGTTTTTATCCGAGTCTGCCGCTCAATCCGGGACATTTAATCAAGATCAAACGGCTTGAAGGGCAAATGAAAAAAGCGGCGAAAAATATGAATACGAATCAGCCGCAAGGCGGAGAAATTGCGGTCAAAGCGTAAATAATGGCAACTGAAATCAATTATATCGTCAACGGAAAAGGCGAAAAACTGTTTATTCAAATCGCGGTTAAGGATTGGAATAAATTAATCGCTGAAAATAAACGGTTAAAGTCTTTGATTGATTTTCGGGACAATTTGCAGGAATCTTTACAGGAATCCGAACAAATCCGGCGCGGTGAAAAACCGGCGGTAACTTTGAGCGCATTTCTCGATGAATTATAAAATCATCGTTGTTGAAAATTTTCAGCGTGAAGCCAAGCGTTTGGTTAAAAAATACGCTTCGCTGAAGGATGAATTATTTAATTTGGAAAAGAATTTGGCGCAAAATCCGCGTCTTGGAACACCGCTTGGAAAGAGTATTTACAAAATTCGTTTGGCGGTTAAAAGCAAAGGCAAGGGCAAAAGCGGCGGTGTTCGGGTAATTACGCGAATTGTTGAAATTTTAATTGAAAATGTCGAACAAGACTCGCAAACGGATATTTATTTGCTTTCAATTTATGATAAATCGGAGCAGGCGAATATTTCAGACAAAGCGATCAAGGAGTTGATTGAAAGCCTGATTAAATAATATTGGACACTTTAAATGTTGACTTACAAAGCAATGTATAAATTTTTGAACGAAGGCGTTCACGGCGAAGTTTTGGATTTCGCTGGTGTCATAACCTGCGGCAAAACTTTGGACGAAACTCGCAAACTTTTAGCTGATGCTTTGGTTGATATGGCGGAAACAAATCTGCTTTTTGGCGAAATTTTGCCGCTTCCAAATTCGGCTTTGACAAATTCGGAAGCTGATTTAACAGAAACAATCCGGCTGAATTAATAAAATGCAAATTTCTTTAGAACAAGCTCTTTCAATGCCGGACGCGGTGCTTTTCGCGCAGAAGTTGGAGTCTGCGCTGAAAGCCGAGCAGAAAAAACGTCGGCATTTTTACGAGATCGTCGAAGAAAATAAGAAAGTGGAGTTTGTCAACGGCGAAATAATTTTTCATTCGCCTGTCATAAAACAACATAATTCAGCTACAAAATTGCTTTGTAAATTAATTGATACTTTTGTTATTAAACATAATCTTGGTTATGTCGGATTTGAAAAGATTTTAATTTCATTAACGCGAAACGATTACGAACCGGACATTTGTTTGTTTGGCATCGAAAAAGCCAAAGAGTTTACCGGCAGACAAATGCAGTTTCCCGCGCCGGATTTTATTGTCGAAGTTTTATCTGATTCGACTGAAAAGTATGACCGCGAAACAAAATTTCAAGATTATGCGGCGCACGGAGTTCAGGAATATTGGATTATTGACGCGGAAAAAGAAATTGTCGAGCAGTATTTTCTGCAAAACGAAAAGTATGAACTTTTGTTAAAAGCCAAGGACGGAAAAATCGAAAGCGTCGTCTTAACCGAATTCAAAATTCCGATTCAGTCAATTTTTGACGAACAAACTAACTTGGCGACTTTAGCAACTTTGATAAAATAATGCCACAAAGCACCCCCAAAATTCTGATTATTTCATCCGACACCGGCGGCGGACATCGTTCGGCAGCGGCGGCGATTGCCGAAGGTGTGAATAAGTTTTGGAAGGATGATTTTGCGGTCGTCCGCATCATCAAAGCCGTCGAAGAATCGCATCACGTCACCGAAAAACTCGTCAATGTTTACAATTGGGTGCTGAAAAATCGGCAGCATTGGATGAAATATCTGTATTGGACGATGAACAAAATTCGCCCGGAAACGCGCGAATTTTTTATGAAACGATGTATCGGTTTCTGCACCGAGATTTTTGAAAAATGGTGTCCGCATATTGTCGTCAGCGTTCATCCGATGACGCAGCATATTTTCGCACGGATTCTAAAAAACCTTAATCTTTCACATCAGATTCCGCTCGTCACGGTCGTCACCGATCCGTGTTACGGGTTTTGGAAAGGCTGGGCGTGCAACGATGTTTCGCTTTATTTGGTGGCTAATGAAGACGCGCAGAGACAGTTGATTGATTACGGAATCGCACCTGAAAAAATTAAGATTTCGGGAATGCCCGTGCATCCGAAATTTCACGAAGTAACTGAAATTGACGCGCAAAAGGCTCGTTCGGCGTTAGGCTTGAATCCCGATAAATTTACGGTTTTCGTTAATGCCGGATGGATTGGCGGCGGCAATATCCCGCAGATTTTCCGCGAACTCGTGCGCGGCGAACTCGATGTGCAGACGATTTTCCTCGCCGGTAAAAACGAAGATTTAAGACTCGAAGCCGAAGAACTCGCCAAAACCGCGAAATTTTCCGTCAAGGTTATCGGTTATTCCGACGAAATCGAAAAACTGATGCAGTCGGCAAACGTGATGGTCAGTAAACTCGGCGGTCTGACGACGTTCGAGGCTCTCGCCTGCCGTCTGCCGATTATTGCCGACGCGACCACGCCGCCGATGCCGCAGGAAGTTGGAACGGTTAATTTAATTAGAGAAAAAGGCGCGGGAATTTTGCTTGAAAAATCTTCGGATATTGTCGCAACGATCCGCGATCTGGCTTCCGATTCGGTGAGATACGAAAAGATGAAAGCCGCCACGCAAAATATGACGATTCCGAATTCGACGCAGAGAATTATCGAAGAAATTACTGCGCTGCTGCCGCAAAATGCACCGGCAGTTCAGCCGAAAGCCTTTGCTGCTTAAATTTCGCCTCTGCAAACTTGTCAGTTTCCCGCAATTTCATTAACCTTTTTAATTGATTCGAGATTCAAAACTTAAATTTTGAATCTCGAATCTTGAATCTGAAATCTTGAATTCTCAGGGAGAACAATTTTGAGTCTTTTATTGGAAGGAAAACGAGCCTTTGTGACGGGCGGAACACGCGGCATCGGCGCGGCGATTTGCGAAGTGTTCGCCCGCGAAGGCGCGGATGTGGCATTTAACTATCACTCATCAGATGATTTAGCCGATCAGGTGCGGGCGAGAATCGAATCGCACGGACGGCAGGCTTTGTCTTACAAAATTTCCGTCACCGACCGTTTGGGAATGAAACAGATTGCCCGCGAAATCAAGGAAAAATGGGGCGCAATCAATGTTTTGGTCAACAATGCCGCCGTCAATAAACCCGACAATTTTGCGACGACGACCGACAAGAGTTGGGATTGGGTCGTTGATACCAATGTCAACAGTTTGTTTGCTGTCACGAAACCTTTTTACAAGCAAATGATTCGTGAAAAGGTCGGCAATATTCTCAATATCACGAGCGTCGGCGCGATCCGCAGTCTGCCGACTTCGGTTCATTATGCGACTTCCAAAGCGGCGATGATCGGCTTTACAAAATGCCTTTCACGCGAAGCCTCCAACTTCGGAATCACCGTCAACGCCATTGCCGCCGGAATTTTCGACACCGATTTAGGACACACTTTGCCCGAAAGATTACTGCAAATGCACGATTTTTGGGTGTCGAAAGGTCGCGTCGGCAAACCGTCGGAACTCGCCGAATACGCCGCGTTTATGTGCAGCGACCGCAACAGTTTTATGAACGGCGAAATCGTCATCGTTGACGGCGGCGCGGTAACTTAAATAATAGTAGTCAGAACAGATAGCCGCAAAAAAACGCAAAAGACGCAAAAAAGATTTTTGATAATTTCTTTTTTGCGTCTTTTTGCGGCAGATAATTCTTTTCTAAACGGATGTGGAAGAATCTTTAAGGTTTGCGTTTTTCGTCGTCTTCTATTTTCTTTTTCAGATATTTGGCGAGTTTTTCCGCCGTGCTTCGTTCGCCCCGATTTGCACTGCTGCGGTCGGATGAATCGGCATAAACGACGATTTTGGTCTTCAAATTGACGATCTGCATACTCGCCGAAGCCGATGAGCGCACATCGCCGAGAAAAATGGTTTTCGCCCAGCCGGGTTTATTTTTTTCGTGTGTGCCGGTGATTTCAAAATCGGCATCTTCGCGGTCTGTGACCATCAAGAGCGGGACTTCTTTTTTACGAATGGCGGCGGCGAGGTAAGTTTCAAAACCATCCATCGGCGCAATATATATTTTTGAATTGCGCGGAATTATCGTATCGGCGGAAGATTGTGCGTTGGTGTTCGTCAACGAAAAAACGAACAGCGCAAGACACAGGAACATCATTTTAATGATAATTTTATTCATATTTTCTCCAGTTTGTGTATCGGTTGAAAGTTTTAAAGGGGAATTAAAACCTCCGGGAAATTAATTTTTTGAGAAGAGTTCAAGAAATAAATTAGCTGAATAGAGATTTTATGTCAACAAAATTATTAACGAATCAATTTACTCGAATTTTTGTAATCAACCGTTTTCCAGTTTAGTCTTTGCCTTACGAACGAAAGTTTTCATCATTTCGGCGAGTGAGCGGCTCATTTCGCTGCTGATAATTGATTCACCGGCGAGTCCGGCGAGCGTGTGAAGTTCGCGGGCTGACTGGCGGCGCATTTCGATGTTGAGCGTGATCTGGATGAGCGTCGTGTCAGGCGATTTTTCGGCGAAATCTGATGCGTATCGCAGCAGATTTTGCGTTTCGCCGAGCGCGGGCAGCCATTCGACGCGATCTTCTTCATTTTCGATCAGGCGAACGGCAAATTTTTGAATAAACGAGCCGACGACCGGCACATCGGCGCGAACCTTCCAATGCGCGATGCCCGACGCATCCGTATGAATGCTCTCGATTCCCGGCATCATTTCGACAAAATTGCGAACATCGGTAAAAAATCGTTTGGCGTTTTCGAGATTAGTTTTGATCTCGACCGAATCGTGATAATTAGCGCGAATTGTAAACATAGACAGTTATCAGTTATCAGTAAACAGTTATCAGTAATCAAATTTGTAGTGAATTAGATTCTTCCTACTGATAACTGATAACTGTTAAAAAGTTCCATTGAATAAAATCGAGTTGAAGAACGGGCGCGTCATCGTGCGGAAAATTCCTCTGAAAAACGGTTCTTCGGCGAAGACGATAACGTGACCGCCGCCGTTCGGTTCGTCGAGCAGATAGGTCGTGCCGCGCAGCAATTTTTCGGTGTTGCCTTCCCAGACGAAGCCGGAAATCGTCAGAGGATTTTTCGGTCGGCGTTCAAAAACAATCGCGTTCGTGCCTTCTTTTGTCGGGCGGAAAAAATATCCGGTCGAAAGTAAAACGGGCAGATTTTCGTCTTCCAAACCGTAAGTCAGATAAGTCGTGCGGTCAATCGTGCCGCGCATAATCGCGCCGGGTATCGCTTCGGGAACTTGTCCTTTATTTGACGAAGGCGAGGCAATCGGCGGCAGATTTGCGGGCTGCCAATCCTGTTTGTCGGTTTTATTATCGGGTGTCGGCGACGGTTCGGGAACGGGCGTTTTCGTCGAACGCGGTGTTGGCGAAGGTGTTGGTGTCGGTGCGCCTTCGATGTCTTTGCGTTTGTCGGGTTCGTCCGGTTCGGTTTTGCCTTTTTCCTCGTCATCATCGCTGCCGACGAGCCGCGAACTGGTTAAATTAACATCTTTCAGAGCCGCGAAAACCGACGCGCCGCGAATCGTAATGAGCGTTCCGCCGCCGGAAACCCAATCTTTCAAAGTCGCCACGCCGCCCGCGCCGAAAGCCGAAAAATATCTGCCCGCCGCGCCGTCCGGCATAATTAGAACCGTATAATTTTTGAGTGCGCCGCTTTTGATATTCTGAATCGTCATCGGCGTAAACTGCACACCGTAACGGTCGAACGTCCACCAGATCGAACCGTAAGACGTTTGATCAACCGCTTCGTCGGCGACCATCGCAACTTTCGGCGACGACAGCGAAACGACCGATTCGCCGCCGACGGGCGTATCGCCTTCTTCGGAATAACCCGTATTGACCGCCGTCACATTAACGCCGAGTTCACGCGCCAGCCGCGCAACCGCATCGTGAACGGATTCGGGATTGCGCGTCACGCGGACGACGAATGTGCCGCGTTTCCAGTTGCGTCCGCCCGCGTTCATCGTTTTGGTGGCGACGGCAACCTTATAATTTTCGCCGAGCAGACGCATCGCCAACGCCGCTGCCGAATCCGATTCATACGGGATTATGTAGGCGATCTGGGCGCGACCGGAAACATTGCCGCGCTTGGCATTTGCCAGATATTCCGCCGTCACGGGTGAAGCGTTCGCGCCGCCTGCATCTTCGGTCCAAAAAGCATCTACGCCGAACGCGAGCGGCAAACTCCACGAAGTTATATCGTAAAAACCGTAATCTTCTTTCGCCTGACCTTTACCGCGCAGTTCGTTGCGTTTGAAACGTCCTAAATTATCCGCAACAAAGGCTTTATCCTGCGGCGTGTCCTGTTCGAGCAAGGCTTTAATCAGGCGTTTCTGCGGCTGATTAAGTTCGATAACGTATGAACCGGCAGGGAAGTTTGAATTTTTGGCGGAAGAATCTTTATTGTCGTAATCGTGCGCCGATTTACTTGAAAAACCAGCATTCGTGACACCGACTTCGATCTTCATTCGCTGTAAAACTTCGACTAATTCCGCCGTTTTGACGCGGTCTTTTGACGGATCAATGACGATCCGTTTCATCCGTTCGCCGGTCAATTCGCTCATCGCCGATTTGCGGTAATCGTAATAATCCTGCAAACGCGCCGCGCGGTTTTGCGCCGCCGTTTCGAGCGTCGTCAGCGAAGTGACGTAATGTTTGGCGATTGCCGAACGAAACGTCGCAATCGTGCCGTCGTCGCGCGTGTATCGCAAACCTTTAAATCCGCCGCCGTCGGTTTCATACGTCATCGCCGTCGCGCCATTGAGCGCGGGAAACGAATCCCAGTAACCGACGTAAAAAAGGTCGAAAATATCGCGGACGTAAAAATCCCATTTGCGCCGGTCAAACTGTGCGGCGTTCGCCCGCCCGAACACGTCGAGCCATTTATTCGTCACCGGCTGCGGAAAATTCGGATTGATCGGAAGCGCGTCGGGCGGGAAAAAATACTGTGACGGCTGACCGTGCAGATCGGCGGAAATCTGCGGATTCCATTCAAAAAAAGCCTTTTCCAGATTGCGCGTTTCGGTCTGCGTCGCCGCCACATTATCGCGGTTTAGATCAAAGCGAAAATGATTCAAACGCCCGTAGATGCTCCACGGTTCGCGGTGTTCGAGCGCGGCGCGGTTCGCGTCGCCCGTGGCGACGGAGTTATACCAAGTCGCAAAACGCTCGTGTCCGTCAGGATTTTCGCCGGTGACGATCAGCGTCACGGTATTTTTCAGAGTGTCTAAAGTCTGCGGTTCGTTCGACGCGGCAAGTTGGTAAACGACCTGCATCATCGTCTCAAACGAAGCCGATTCGTTGCCGTGAATCGTGTAAGCCATCCAGCAAATAATCGGATTATTCTGCGCGATCTGATTCGCCTGATTTGCATTGGTCAAGCGCGAATCGGTTAATTTCAGATTGTTCGTTTTAATTTCGTCAATCCGCGCCATATTTTCCGGCGCGGAAATAGCGACGATATGCTGCATTCGATGTTCGTTCGTTTCGCCGATGTCGTAGATTTTTACGCGGTCGGGCGCGGCTTTGGCGATTGATTCGATGACCTTTTCCATCTGCGCGTAAGTCGTATGAAAATCGCCGACATCATAGCGCAGAATTGCCTGCGGGCGCGGAACTTCGGCGCGATATTCGCCGCGCGTGTAAAAATCGAACTTCGGCACGTCGGGCGATTCGTAATTTTGGGCGAAAACAGAATTTATACCGAGCAAAAAAACAATTACGGCAAGCGAAAATAATTTATTTTTCATCGAATAGAAAGTTTGAATTTGCGAATTTGAAAGCTGTGTTGATATTACCTTTTTCCGCATTTAAAAGGCAAAATAAGCTATGCACGAAAATCATTGTCCGCGCTGCAATCATCGTCTAAAAGTTTGGAAGGAACTTTCCGAAGAACAAAGATTTCTCGCCGAACGCCTGCCCGCGTCCGCCGAATTCTCCCGCGAACAAAGAAAAAAGCACCGCTTTTGCGAGCGATGCTGGTTTGAAGTTTCTGAATTCAAGAGTGAATATGCGTAAATTTTTATGTGTATTTGGATTGAAATTATTTCAATGAGCATTTCATCAAAACAATCAGTGATTTTTTTCGAGATTGGCATTAAGATTGACGCTTCCGCCAGCCGTGATGCTGATAATTTTTTCCCAAACCACAAAACCCGAATGCGAAACGGAAATTTTATGGTCGCCGGAACTGAGTTGAATATTTGAAGGTGTGCTGCCGACAAATTTTCCGTCAACCGTAATATCCGAACCGTCAGGAGTAGATTTGACAGAAACATTTGCCATTCCTGCTGTTGCCGAAGTCCCAACATTTGAAACTATGGACGTTGAAGTGTTCAGCGTTCCAAATTTTTGAGCATCAAGCGGCACGTCTCCATTAACATAAGCAGTAATTTCCGTGCCTTTCGGAATACTTATATCTTTGCCTTTCATCAGCAGAAAAAACGGCGCGGCAGGAAAAAACAGAATACTCGAAGCAACAATTGCGCCGGTCATTGCTCCTGTATGACCGCCGCCTTTGTTTTCTTTGACGGCGCGAAGGGCAACTTTATCGCCGTTGACTAATCTGACGGAATCAATATTAATATCTAATTTTCCGCCTCTGCCCATTCTTCCTTTCGGTTTGGCATTCGTGACTGTGCCGAGCGCGGTCGCGCCCCGTGCGATAAGAATTGTATCACCGGTTTTGACATCTTCGAGAACCTCGAAATCAACGGTTTCGCCGGTTTTAGCTTCGCCTGATGACAAGTTTCGGGTTGTTCTGAGTCTGATCGGAGTTCCATCAGTTAAGCCGAACGGAGTTGAAGTCTGAGCAGATACGTTTCCCGACAAAATTATTGATGCCGGAAAACTGAGGATAAAAAGAGTAAGCAAAGTTATAGTTAGGAATTTTTTCATAATTCTCCTTGAATATTTGATTTTTAATGTTTGAATTCAGAAAGCAGATTATTCTATCCCAAAAAAAAATATTTGTCTTGCAGAAAAAATATTATGAAGACGCTCGGTTAAATATCTAATACCGAATTGCGTAAATAAGATGAAAAAGTTTGAGCCGCAGATTTCGCCGATGAACGATAATTAAATCAAGTAAAATCGGCGTTCATCGGCGAAATCTGCGGCAAAATAAATTCCTTCTTTTCGCGCAACTTGGTATAAAAGTTAGTTTTGCTCACAGATGAAATTAAATTTTCAGATGTTTTAAACTGTAGCACTTCAACATTTCTCACAATCGGTTGAAGTAGGAAGTTAAAAAGCCTATTGCGGTTCAGTTCCGGCAGAGTTGGATCGAAAATTTTTATATAGATTTCCGAGAGAGAAGGTTTTTACATCATTTAGTTGCGATTTTCTCCAACTGCACCGAAATATGACGCGCCAGATTTGCCGGCAGACTGCCCCACGAAGTCGTTTCACCGGCGGCGATCACGAAACCGCTGCGGCGGTCGAAAACGCTGTAAAGATAGCGGTGCGTGATGATCGAAAAATGGACGAAACTGATGTCAATTTCGAGGTCGGCATTGGCTCTTTCTTCGGTGATGCTGAGATCGAGTTTTTGCCAGTCGCTGCGTTTCATCAGCTCTCTTTCGAGTGCTTTCGGCGAAGGATAAAGCGACGTTTTATGAATGGCGACCGTTCGCGCCGAACGCAGCATTTCGGCGGGCGTGAGCGATTTTCGTTCGGCGGCGGCAGATGTTTCGACGGCTTTCGGGGCGGAAATTTCCGGCTGACCTTTGGCTTTTTCGAGCATCGCGGCGATTACTTCGTTTTCGACCTGCGCCTGTTTCAATTCGACCAGCGATTTCGCCGAAATATCGAAACGGCTGTTAGTGCTGTTGATTTTGGCGACGATTAAATCAACGCCCAAACCGGCTTTGGTCAATTCGATAATGTCCGCGTCAGTCAGCGTTTCCGCTTGAGCGCAGACCGCCAACACAACGGCGCAGATCAGAAAAAATACAAAAAAAATATTTTTCAATCTCATATATTTTTCGATCAGAGTTCCGTTTTAAACGGCTTTTGCGCCGCATTAACGCTGGACTCCGAATTTTGAATAAATAAAATCTTAGCCTGAAAAATATTCGTTAAATGATGGATTGTGACAGTTTCTCAAACTCTCACAATGGCTTCAAAAGCAGTGCGGATGTCGAGGCGTTGAAAAGTAAGCTGTTCGAGCAGTTCGCCGGTTGAGGCAAAATTCAGGCGGCGGCAGATTTCCGCGAGTGCAGACGGTTTGGTGAGCGGCAAGACGGTCGAGCGTCCGATGACGAGCCGTAATTGATGATCGAGCGCGGAGAGAAATTCGTAACCGTCGCGGAAAATTTCAAAATGTTCTGCGCTCAGAGATTGATTGGCTAGCAGTTTTTCCAGCGTGAAAATAGTCGAGCGATTTGCGCCCGAATCCGCCAAATTATCGCGCAACTGCAAATATCTGACGGCGAAATAAACGTCGAGCAAACCGCCTGCACCGAATTTGATGTCTATCTCTCTGCCGGTGCGTCGCGTTTCGGACTTTTCGGTTTCGAGCCGTTCGCGGATGCGGCGCGTTTCTTCAGCCAGAAGATTGTTTTCCGCCGAATTTTGCATTTCCAGAGTCTTGCCGTAAATGATTTTTCGCGTTTCTTCCTCGATGAAATTTGCCAAACCGAAATCGCCGCCGACGGCGCGGATTTTGACATACGCGAGCCATTCCCAAATCGCCGCGCGTTGCTGTAAATAGTTGATATAAGCAGTTTTACCGATTGAAGTCGTGCCGTTTTTGCCGTCCGGTCGCAAACGCAAATCAACGCGGTAGAGATTGCCGTGGCGCGTAAAACCGGACAGCGTGTTGACGAAAATTTCGACGGCGCGGGCGTAAAATTCGGCGTGTGAAAAATTTTCCGGATTGAGCGGCAGTTCATCGTCGAAAACTAGAATTAAATCCAAATCCGACTGATAATCCAAACCGCCGCCGCCGAGTTTGCCTAAACCCAAAACCGCCAGCGGAAAATTTTTCATTTCGATTGACAGGCGGTTTTCCATCTCGCGGCGCGTAATGTAAATCGCCGTTTCGATGCTCGCTTCGGCAAGTTTGGTCTGAATGTTCTTCACATCTTTGAGCGAAAGTCTGCCGTTTGCATCGAGCAGAATAATTTCCGCGACAATCCGCGACCAACTCTGCCGCAAAACCGAAAGCCGCGCGGCGAAATTATCTTCACGTTCGATTTGAGCGATTAAAAAATCGGCAAAATTTTGATTCAATAATTCTTCCGCCGTCTCCGGTAAACTCAAATTTAAGTCTTCATTTGCCGCTAAAATCTGGGAATAATCAGACGAAATAATTGACGTATCACCGGAATCGGTTGAAATTTCCGCACTTAATTTTAATTGCGCCGCAGCGTTTAAATCAGCAGAAAATTGTTTTGTTGCTCCGTCAATTTTGTCTGATACATCTGTCGGCGGTTTCGTTTGAGCGAACACGCGGCGAAAAATGCGGTTCACCTGTGTCGTGTGTTTTCGCAGTTTGGAATCGAATTCGACCTCGTTTTCGCAGCGCATTTTGCGTGCAAAAAGCATTCTTTTACCGGCATCTTCGGGGACGAGATGAGTTTGCAAGCCGTTTTCCATCTGCAAAAGATGTTCGGCGCGGCGCAGAAATTCGTAGGCTTCAAACAATTCGGTCAACTCTTTTGCCTTCAAATGCCGTCGGTCGGCGAGGCGCGTCAAACTGATTAAGGTGTGCGGCGCACGCAGCCATTCATCGCGTCCGCCGTGAGCGATTTGCAGAGCCTGCGCGATAAATTCGATTTCGCGGATGCCGCCCGCACCGAGTTTGACGTTGAAACCCTTGCTGTTTTGATGTTCGAGATTAATTTTTTCTTTGGAAAGGCGGACGTTTTCGAGCGCATCTTCGACGTTTTGATCGGGCGCGAACACGACGTTCTCAATTTGAGAAAAGAACTTTTTGAAGATTTTACGGTCGCCCGCGCTCGACCTCGAACGAATCAAAACCTGTCGTTCCCAAGCCCGCGCTTCGGTTCGATAATAACGAACGGTGTCCGCCGCCGACACCGCCAACGCGCCGACGCGCCCGTGCGGACGCAGGCGCAGATCAACGCGATACGCCGCGCCTTCGCCGGTCGGCTGACCGACGAGTTTGACGATATATTCGGCGAGTTTGACAAAATATTCGCGGTTGGTAATCGCGCCTTTCGCGCCTTTGCCGGACGTTTCGCCTTCCGCCGAATAGATGAACAATAAATCAATATCGGACGAATAATTGAGTTCTTTCGAGCCGAGTTTGCCGAGCGAAACGATGCAGAAATTCGCCGGTTTCGCACGGTTTTTGGCATCGGTTTCAAGCGGAATGCCGTATCGGTTATCGAGTTCCTGACGCGCAATGCCGAGCGCGTATTCCAAAACCGCATCGGCAAGATTGGATATTTCTTCGGTGATCTCGGCGATGGTCGCCAAACGGCGAATATCGTGCAAAAAAATCCGCAAAAGTTCGCGGCGGCGAAAACGCGCGAGCAGAATCTGCGGTTCGATCTCCGAATTTGTCAGCGAAAATCGTCCCAATGATTCCAATAGTTCTGATTTGTCACGAATGCCCGATTCGGCGCGATGACGTTCGAGCCACGAAATATACTGCGGATTTTGCAGAATCGTCGCCGAAAGCAGCGGACTATAAGAAAAAATTGTCAGAATATCCGACAGCAATCCTTGTTTTTTGAGTAGTTTATTCGTCTGCGAAGGATATTTTTCGGCAAACTGCCCGAATAATCTTTCAGCCGAATCAGCGTCGGGCAAATCATTGAGCAGGAATTTTAAATCGTTCATCAGGCAAATTTTCGCAGGTTTTGAAGGTTTATTCTAATAACTATGACATAGATAAACAAAACTCCCTGTAAAATTTGGATCTGAAAAATTTTTGCAATGGAAGAATAGAACGCGGATTAAGCGGATTTCGGCGGATTTGCGCGGTTTGAGATTAAATTTTTTTTGGTGAGAAAGTTGGCTGTCTCATTCATCGCCCGAACTTAGTTATTATCAATTTTTTATCCGTGCAAATCCGCCGAAATCCGCTTAATCCGCGTGCCATTACTATTATTTGATTACCTTAAACCGTCGCGGATTGATCGCATATTTTTTCATTTTGTAGCTCAAAATGCGTTCGGTCGTGTCGAGCGTTTTGGCGGCTTTGGCGACGTTCCCGGCGGACGATTTGAGCGTGTCGGCGATTAAATCGCGTTCAAATGCTTCGACCGCCGAAGCAAGTGTGAGCTTGGTTTGTGTGCCGGAAACTTCCGCCGTTTGCAGCGTCGGCGGCAGATGATGACCGTGTATGACGTTGGAATCGCAGACCAAAACCGCGCGTTCGACGGCGTTTGCCAGTTCGCGGACGTTGCCGGGAAAATGATAGCTCGTCAGCATATCAATCGCCGGTGTCGAAATTCGCCGGATTCGTTTGCCGTGTTCGGCTTCGTATTTTTCGAGAAAATGTTCGGCAAGCAGCAGAATGTCCGATTTGCGTTCACGAAGCGGCGGCAGAAAAATCGTAAAAACATTCAGGCGATAAAATAAATCTTCACGAAATGTGCCGTCAATAATCAATTTTTCGAGATTTTTATTAGTCGCCGTAATCAGCCGCACATTGATTTTAACCGTTTCGTTGCCGCCTAAACGCTCGAATTCGCGTTCCTGCAAGACGCGCAAGATTTTAATCTGCGTCTGCGGCGGCAAATCGCCGATTTCGTCCAAAAATAAAGTTCCGCCGTCCGCCATCTCGAAACGACCTTTGCGACGCTTGTCCGCGCCGGTGAACGCGCCTTTTTCATAGCCGAACAATTCCGATTCGATAAGTGTTTCGGGCAGCGCGGCGCAGTTGACTTTGACGAACGGCTGCTTACTTCGCAAACTGTTGTAATGAATAGCGTTGGCAATCATTTCCTTACCAGTTCCCGATTCGCCGCGCAGCAAAACCGTCGTATTCGACCGCGCGACCTGCGTCACCTGATCGTAAACCTGCCGCATCGGACTCGAATTGCCGATGATGTGGCTGAAATCGTGTTTTTCCTTGAGTTCCTGCTTTAAATGTGTGTTTTCTTCCTGAAGTTTGCGGCGTTCACCGGCAACCGAGCGTTCGATGCGAATCGTCTGCCCGATCAGCGATGCGACGAGCGCGAGAAAAGTCGTCAAAAACTCGGAATCGAGCATTTGTCCGGTGGAAAACTCAGCCGCCAATACGCCGAGATTGACGTTTCCGAGTTGGACGGGAACGGCAATCAGAGTATTTGCCGGATCGGTCTGTGTGAGAAAACCGAGCGAATCATCAGCATTTACCGGCGAAATAACCGCCGCCGTGCCAGTTTCATAAACTTTTTTAAGCGAACTTTTTGCAAATTTCGTTTCCAAACGGCGAAATTCCGAAATGCTCAAGCCTTGATTTGCAATCGGCTCGAAAAATTCGGTTTCATCCTGATAAATCACGATAAAACTGCGCGTCGCGCCGACTTTTTCCGCCAGAAGCTCTAAAACGCCCGACAGATTATTACGCAAGGTTTTTGTTCCGGCTAAAACTTTGCTGACCTGTGCAACTGTTTCAACTAATTTTTTGTCCATAACTTACAAATTTGTCGGAAGTTTTTGGGAAACATTATAGTTATATCAAATTATCAAGAGAAAATAAACATAATTTCTGTTTTGGTGAAACTTGGCTACAAAATTGTTGTGATTGTCAGGCATCTCTACATTATTGTCACTAATTATTATATCAAATTTAAGTTTTATTAAAAATTATGCCGCTAATTGTGATAGTAGCTGATGTTAAGGCTGTTATTTATGAAAAAGTATAATAGTTGTAAATCCTCAAATCTAGTTTTACAAATCAAACAATAATAAAATTAAAATGCCATTGTATCAATTTAAAATTCAATTACTTCAAATTTGTCGGATTTATATTCTATTATTATCCGGCGCACAATCGAAAGTTCGGAGAAATATTGTTTGCTTTCGCGTTTGAAACAAACACTCAGGCGAACTGGAAAGTTCGCGTTCCGAGTGAATATACAGCTTTAATTCAAATACCTGTTCGATATGAAAAAAATTTTACGTTAGTATTTTAGATGTGGAAAGAAGATTCGAGTTTCAGGTAAAATTGCCCGATTATAAACAGAGGCTCGACGATTTTTTGTTTGAAAAATTTCCTCACTTGAGTCGGATTTATCTGCGCGAACTGGTTAAAGTTGAAAAATGCGAAGTCAACGGCGAATGGAAAAATCGCGGGTATTTATTGAGAACAAATGATTTTGTCGAACTGCAAATTGACGACGCGCGGCAGACTTCGCTTCAGCCGGAAGACATTGCCGTCGAGATTTTATACGAAGACACGGAATTTTTGGCGGTCAACAAACCCGCTGGAATGCTCGTTCACCCGACGATCAGAGTTCGCACGGGAACGCTGCTCAACGCGCTCGCCTTTTATCTGAATAAAAATAAACAGCACGGAAATTTCGTCCGTCCGGGCTTGGTTCACCGTCTCGATAAGGAAACTTCCGGGATTGTCATTATCGCCAAAAACGCGCGGTCGCACCGGATTTTGTGCAGTCATTTTCAGCGCAGGCTGATCGAAAAAAGATATTTCGCCCTCGTCGAAGGAATCGTCGAACAGGATTGCGGCGAAATCAACGCGCCTATCGGTCGCTATGTCGAAGACCGTTTCTGGAACATCAAAGCCGACGGCAAACATTCGCACAGCAGATTTTGGGTAAAAAAAAGATACGCCGACCGCACCTTGCTCGAACTCGAACCCGTCACCGGCAGAACCAACCAACTGCGAATCCATTGCGCCCACATCGGTCATCCGATCATCGGCGACCTCAAATACGGCGGACGCGAATTCGAGAGAATGTGTCTGCACGCCTACAAAATAAAATTATGGCATCCGAACGGCGGGCAAATGTTGGAGTTTGAACTTGAATTGCCAAGGGCAATGAGGGATGAAGGATGAAGGATGAATTGAGAATTGCTTTTTATTCATCCTTCATCCTTCATCCTTAAATCCTTCTAACGCTTCGTTTAATTTTTAATCCGACTAACAAAACACCGACGAAACCGAATCCGCCGAAAAATAACAGCGATTTGAAAAATCCGATGATGCCTTCGCCCGAGTCTTCGGTTTTTGCTGTTGAAGGCTTTTTCGGCTGGTCGGAAACTTTCAATAAATCGCCTGTGCCGTCTTTGGTGCGGAGCATTTTCTGCATTTCGTCAAAACGGAACGGACGTGCGCCGCGTCTGCCGAAAACGGCGATTTGGTTGCCGCTTTCGTCAACGGCGCGATCTCTGTCCAAACCTTTGGAAACGGCGACGGCTGCGCCTTTGGTTTGATACGAAGCGATCAGTTTCGGCTGCGGTTTCGGGCTGAAACCGGCGTATTCGGGCATCGTTTCGGGATCGGTCAACTGCAAAATCCGCAGCCCGTTTTTGCCGTCGGCGACGTAGGCGTAAAGGCTGGCGTTGGTCATAGCGACTTTGACCTGATGTGCATCGTTTAATTTCCCGTCGGCATTGAACATCTGTTCGAGTTTCAACGATTCGGGATTTTCGGCGTTGACGATGGCGATTCCGTCCGCGCCGTCAGCGACGTAGGCGTAAGTTCGCGCCAGATAAACGTCGTTGGCGTGTTTGAGCGGAACGAGTGCCGATTCGACTAATTTAACCGCGCCATTAGTTTGCAAATCGGTAATATCGAGCGTTTTCAAACCGTCGGCATCGGTGACGAAAGCATAGCGGTATTGAACCGCGACGGCTTTCGGCTGATTAAACTTTATTTTTTGGACGATTTGCGGTTTCAAAGGCTCGTTCAAATTAATAATTACGAGTTCGCTGTCAGTCGTCAGATAAGCGTAATTACCGGCAATCGTCAGATTGTTTACGCCTTTCAAAGCGTTGTCAGGGTTGAACGTCAGGGCGCGTGAGAGAAAATTATTCTGCGGATTGCCGTCGAGCAGAGTTGCGGCGTTGACCAGGATCAAACCTTCTTCGCGGTCGGCAACGTAGAGATAAGCGTAGAGCGGATGAATCGGTTCTTCTTCGTTGACGAGCGGATTCGGCTTTCCGTTTTGAGCGGCTTCACCGCTGATCTTTTGCGCGTCGGCGGGCGTGACGGACACGAGTTTGCCGTCTTCGCCGAGCATCAAACGGTTACGCGCCGGATCAACCGCCAAGGTCGAAGGCGCGGCGACGGCGGTCGCGTATTTCGTCTCGACATAAAATTTCTGACCGAACGGCGAAACCGGCGCGGTCGTGATGCGTTCGGAAAATCCTTTGTGGTCAATTTGCGCGACATCGTAAATTCTGAGTCCGCCTTTGCCCGCCGCGACGTAAGCGTATTCGCCGCGCACCTGAACACCTAAAACTTCCGGGTTGCCTTTATGTTCAAAGGCTTTGGTTAATTTACTGCCATTAGCGACAAATTTTTCGTAGTCGTTTTTATAAGCGAGTTTTTGCAGATTGCTGCCGAAAATCGCCTGCGGTTCGTCGTGTTCGGTGACGGCGACGGCTTCGAGCGAATCGGTCGCGGCGACGTAGGCGTATTGACCGATAAAATTGACAAAATTCGTGCCTTGCAGCATCACTTGCGAAATCCAGGCGTTGTTGTCGTTTTGTTCGGACAGGTGACAATCGCTGCATTGTTTGGTTTCTTTAGCGCGAACGGTGTGCGGAACGTGCGTGTTAAATGTCTGACCTGAAAAGCCTTCGGCGGAAACGGTCTGTTGCTGCCGGTAAATCCATTCGCGGTTCTGATTTTGCGAACTGACGATCACCGCCGACGATGAACGCACGGGCGCGACACGGTGTCCTGTCACCGTTCCGTCTCTGCCGAGCATAAAAATATCGTCGCGGATAACCTGATAATTATACGACGTGAAATTGCGCGAATCGCCGCCTTCGTTATGTCGGTTCGGCATTTTGGCGTTTGCCTTCATAGACAAATGACAGCCGAAACAACTCGTCACCCACGACGAATGACAGGCGTAACAAGTCATATTATCGTCGCGGTGCGCGAGTTCGTTTTCGTCCCCCGGCACGTCGCCCCACGTCTGATTATCTTTGTGCATCGTCTTCGCATATGCCGAACGCTCGTTGTAATCTTCCGGGTGATTTGATGTTTTCTGGACGGTCTCCTGCGTTTGTTTGACGCGCCACCAACGCGTCGGCATCACGATTGAATTCTGCACGATGTCGCCTTTTTTCAGTTCGATTTCGATGCCTTTTTCGTCCTTGCGCTTCTGGTCTTTATTGATAATTTCGATGACGGGTTTGCGTTTGCCGTCGGTCGTACGAAAACGAACATTGGTCAAATCGCGCCCGATTTCCGGCTGATTATTTTTCTTGCGGCGTTCGATTTCGTTGGCGTTGTCGGGCGCGTCGGCGGCGAAACCCGACGTGATGCCGTCGGCTTTTTTCTGAATCGAGCCGTGACAGTCAACACAGTTAATTTCGACGGCGGCACGAGGTTCGTTATAAAGATTGCCGTCGCCGTGCGAATCCTGCCGCAGATGACAGTCGGCGCAGTGCATTCCGCGTTCGAGATGGATGTCCTGCAAATGCACGGCTTTCTTGAACTTATCGGGATCGTTCGGATCAATTTTGCCGCCGTGCGCGTCGAGCCAGTTACCGGCGCGGTCTTTTTGATAGACGGCTTTATAAATCCATCCGTGACCGTGCGAATCGGCAAATTGTGTGCGTTTAAGAGTTTTGTTAAATTCCGTCGTGCCGGTTTTATTTAAAAATTCTTCGTTCGACCAATTGCCGCACACACTCGCGCCTTCGGGGTTTTTGTCGAGTTTTTCGGCTTCGTCCGCCGCCGACGGATTGATCTGTCTGTCCTGCGGATACATTTTATCGCCGTCGGTTTCGTTGTCCCACCAAGTATAGCCGAGATATGTCTGCTCCATATTCGTGCCGGGGTGCATGTGGCAGGTCATACATTGCGAAGTCGGAATCTGCGTCGTAAATTGATGCCTGATCGGATGTCCCGGTTCGTTTTTCGGAATCTGCGTGTCGGTGCTTTGCGAAAAGCCGCGGTTTCCGGCTTTAGAGTAAAAATCCGAAGCCGCCGGACTCGTGTCATTGGCGTAGATGACGTGACACGAAGCGCAGCCCGACGTGCGGTAATCGCCGGCGTGATCGTTCGTGCCTAAAAAATTCAAAGTCGGATCGAGCAGACGGGTTTTCTGCAAACCGAGAAAAACCGGATCGGTGCGGTTCGCCGTCCCCAAACCTCTCGCGCTCAAGCCTTTGTCGGGTTTGCCGTTGTCCTCGTCCTTGTCAGGCAAACCGACTTCAAAACGCCGTCTGCCGCCGCGTTCAAAGACGCGCAGAGTGTTTCCCGGCTGCGAAATTTCCCAGCGCGGCAGCGGTTCGATAAAGGGAAGCAAGCCGTGTTTGATGCGCTGTTCGATGGTCGGCGCAGGAATTTGAATGAGCATCTGCGGATTGCCCGCTTCGTTATAACTTTCGCCGAAACGCCCGTCTTTGAGCGGAAAACCGCCGTTGTTATAAAGTGCCGCGCCCCACAGCATCGCGCCGTGCGCCATCATACTGCGCGGATTATTTTGAACGATGCGGTCTTGCTTGGAGTTGTGGCATTGACCGCAGTTTTGTTCGACGACGCGAAAATCGGTCGGATTGATAAAACGGACGAATTCGGGCGATTCTTTGGCGATCAGAGTGTTCGAGCGTTCGGGATTTTTGCTCGAACATTTTTTATTCCGGCAATCCCATTCTTTCGGGAAACGCGGCTGAACGTGCGCCGTTTCCTGCGTTTCCGCCGCCGGATTGCCGCCGTGACAACTCGTGCAGGACAAATTAAGCGCATCTCTGCCGTCTTTCAAAGTATCGAAAACTTCGTTTTTGGCGTTATAACGGTGCATCGGTTCGATATTTCCGTGACATTCGAGACACGATTCCAAAACCGCGACAGGTTCGGCAGGCGGCGCATCGGCGGATTTTTCAACAGTCGGCGCGGCTGTTTGATTGGTGTTGGTTTGCGCCTGCGTATGCAGACCGAAATTTTGCAGTCCGAAAATAAACGCCAAAATAACGAACGATAAAAGTATGGAAATTTTCAGCCGTTTGATCGAAAGCATAATTTTGCACCATTAATAAATCAACTTAAACTGCGTGAATAAAGCATATTGCCGTTTGCTCGGATTGATCGGTTCGGGCGAACAGAACGCCGGAATCGGGCAGTTGCGCGTCGCGTCGGTGAAAATGTCGCGGAAACCTTTGCCCGGCTGAAACTCCGACGCGCCGAATGTGAACTGCACGTTATTGATATTGAGCGGTCGCCAGATCACGCCGAGACTCGTGTCAAAGCCGATTTCGTGGCGGACACGCGGCTGAAATAAAATATATTCGAGCGATTCGGTGCGCGAAAAACGCAGATAATTGAGATTAAAAACGGCTTTGAGCGTCGGCGTAATCTCCACATCAACACCGGCGTTGAAGATTTGAATGCCCGGATTGACGAAATTAGACTGACCTTCGATTTTGCTCGAACGCAGATTCGGCAGCAGACTGTTGCCCTGAACCAATCCGACATCGGTCGAAATCAGGCGGATGCCCTGACGATTCCAGTATGAAAATTGTCCGCCGACAAAATTCGGATCGTCAATGATCGAATCGAAACCGTTCGCCTTGCCGTCGGTCGGATTTTTGTCGCCCGAAGCGTAAAAAACCGACGTGCGAAAACGCAGATAATCGCGGTCAACCGACAGTTCGACCGCACCCATTTGTGCGCGAATGTCTTGTTTTTTGCCTGCGATGCCGTTAAATTCGTCGCGCCCGAAAACATAATAAAAACTGTGCGAAAGATTTAAAAATCCGATGTGTCCGTCGCCGTTAAATCCTAAATATGCGGCGCGAACATAGTGTGGTTTCGGCGTTCCGACGAGCGTCGGGCGGACGAGAAAACCGTTGGAATCGTAGCGCACACCGCCGCGATCATTGTTGAAAAGCGCGGAAGCCTGTGCCGTGTAGCCTTTGAAAAAAAAGTCCTGACGGTAAATATTGGCGATGTAAACAGTCTGTTTTCTTAGTTTTGTCAGATCGAGCAGACCGCTGTTGGTGTCTTTGTCAATCTGTTCGAAATAGGCGAGATTAAACTGCGATTTGTTGTTATCGAAACCGCCGAAAACTCTCGCGCCGAGATTATTGTCCGAATAGACAAAGCCGCGAAAATCCGAAACGAACGGCTGAATACCGGCGCGAACGGAGACGAAATCGTAATTTTTATTGACATCGAAAAGTTTTTTCTCGACGAACGCATCTTCGAGCGAAATTTGATAATCGGTGCGGTTCGTGCCGCGACGCGGATCAATGTTGACGACACCGCGTTCACGCGCATTGAAATAATTCGGGACACTAAAGGTCGGCGAAATTTTAATTGCCCAATCGCGCGGTCGAAACGTCGAATCGCCTTTGAATAATTCAAACGAAAATTGCAGAGTTTCATTCGCCGAAAAACTTTCCTGTCTGCCGAACGGGTTGTTGCTGTCGGCGTTTTCGCTGCTCACATTGGTCGGCAAAGGTGTCCGCCGAAGCTCCGCGCCGGTCGTGCTGACCGCCGAGAGAATCAGGAAAATATCGTTGCCGACGACCGGATAATCGCCCTTTAAAACATTTTGCGAATACGGATCGAACCAGCGGTTGCGGTTAAATTGGACATCGCGCCCGCGTGCGCCTTGGTCGCCGTAGCGGTCGTATTCGGGAAAAGCGATGCGCCAGCGGTCGCGGACTTCGCGGCGGTCGGGCTTGGTTTGCGCGGCTGAATCAACGCTCGTTTTACCTGCCGCGCCGTTGGGTTTTTCGCCGTTCGACGTTTCCTTTATCTCATTTTTAATTTCGGCGACGGCAAAATCAATTTTCGTAACCGCTTCGCCCGAAACAATTAAATTTTCGAGCGTTTCGCAGACGGTCGTTGATTCGCCGCAGCGGACATCGGCGAACTTGCCGTATTCGGCGGCTTTTCCGCGCTCGAAACGAGCGGCGAACGGCGGCAAAACTCGCAGACGATACGCGCCCGCATTCAGTCGAAACAGGTATTTGCCGTCCGTTTTGGTTTTGGAGATTTTGATCTGACCGGAAGTTTGGTTGACGGCGGAAACCTCGACGTTCGCCAACGGTTTGCCGTCTTTGCCGGTGATTGTGCCGGTCAAACGACCGAACTGCGATTGAGCGCAAACCGGCGCAGTCGCCCAAATCAGCGAAAATAAAATTGAAAGCGCGGTGATAAATCTCATTCGCATTCGGCTTGTCCTCGAATGCCCGAAACTTAAACTGCAAATTTAACAGGCAGGTTGTAAAACTAAATTCATAATTAAAAATTGTAACGCAGGCATCTTGCCTGCTGTCCGGCGGTCGTCCCGACTGCCGTTTGCGAGATTTAAAACCTTTGCGTGAAAGCGGGACGCATTCACGACTGCAAGCGGGACGCTTGCGTTACATTTCAAATTAATTGGTTGCCGGTGCAGCCGCCTGTCCGGTGACAATCGGATTTTTCGGATTGACCTGACGAATGCGCTCGACGGTTTCCTGAAATGCCGCCGTGTCGCCTTTGTCGCGCAGGGCGATTGCCAGATTTTGCAGCGTCAGTTCGTGATTCGGACTCTTGGTCAGCGATGTTTGATATTCCTTGATCGCGCGGTCAATGTCCGGCGGCTGACGCAGAAAAAACGTCAGACCGAGATCGGTGCGGACGTTGATGTCGTCCGGATTTTTCGCCAGAAATTTTTCATACCAAGTCTGTGCCTGTTCGTATTTTTCGCCGTCAAAATTCGCATTGCCGATTTTGAGCCAGACGCTGTCGGCATCCGGCTTGATTTTGTTTGCCTGCATATAAAATTTAACGGCTTCGTCAAAATTTTGAATCTGGTAATACAAATCGCCCGCGTTCAACTGCACTTCGAGATTATTCGGCTGTTTTTTCGCCGCGTCAATCGCTTCCTGAACCTGCGGCAAAGGTCCCGCGCCTTTTGAACCGGCGTTTTTAGGATCGAGCGCAGGATGATCTGATGGTAATTGCTGCTGCTGATTCGGCGCGTTCAATTGATTCGCCGTCGAAACCTGTTGCGGTCGTATCGTCGAAGAGTTTAATTTGTTGGTAAAATAAAATCCGGCAATCAACCCGACCAGCAAACCGATTACCCCGAAAAGTATATTGTCTTTTTTCATATCGCTTGGGATTTCAGATTTCAGACCGGAACGCAAGCAGCCTGCTTGCCGTCTGCGCGGCGCGAAGCAACGCGCAGACGTAATGTTTAGCTGTTTCGATGGCGGAAATTACAAAGTTCCCGCCATCCGAATTTGCGTTTCGACCGGAAATGTTCACGCTTGAAAATTTAGCCTGCTTCAATAAATTCCTGTCGTTGCCGTGCTTGCTTCGCGCGAACGGTGCAAGCAGGCTGCTTGCGTTCCAGTCATTGCGCTTAAATCTGAAATCTGAAACCTACCCAGAGATTGTAATACCGATTGACTGCAAAAATCTATCGGGGCGTTCGCCGCCGATCAGCGCAAAGACGAAATCGTTGGGAATCGCGCCGATTTCGCGGTTTCCTTTGACGTTGACCAACACTAATTCGCGGTCGCGCATTTCCTTGATGCCCGCACCGAATTTGACATCTAACCAGCCGTTATCCAAACAATGATAAAGCTGTAACTTATTGCCGAATTTGACGTTGCCCGCCAAACTTTCGCGGACGAGCAATGTTACTTTGTTCATATTTTCGGCGGCACGCGGCACGATATTCGAGCCTTCGCGCACCGAGACCAGATCAACCGCCGCCTCGACCGCCGAATTGCCGCCGCCGACGATTGTCAAATGTCTGCCGCGAAATTCCGACGGATTATTGAGACTGTAAATAACTTTATTTTGCGCCGCGCCGTCAAATTCAATTTTCAAATCTTCATTTTTGAGCCGCAATTTGTTCGGTGAACCGCGCAGACCGATGGCGACAACGACGCTCCGGGCGCAATACGTCTGCGGAATTTTGCCGTCCCCTTGTTCGGTTTGAACGACGAAATAATCGCCGTCTTCAGCGCGGACGACCGATGTGCAATTTTCCGATTCGTTAATTTTTACGCCTTTTTCAACCATTCCGCCGAGCCAGACGGCGAGAATATTTTCGCGCTGATCGCCGGGAATTTTGCCGCTCAAAGTCTGCACGATGTCGCGCCTGACGGTCGAAAGAATCGTTTCCTGCGCCGCCGCGTCGAGGTTTGTCCAGTGTTTGCGAAAAAGCTCGCTCCACATATCGGTCGTCAACACGCCGAAACTGCCCGCGCCGCTTTTTTCCGAGAGATATTGCGTGAAAAGTTTGAAAATTTCCTTGTAACCTTTGGCTTCGAGCAGCGGCAGAAAGTCTCCGTGCAGCGAAACGGGAATTTTTTTCGACATTTCGGCGCGGAGAATTTTCGTCTGCTCGCGGGCAATCCCCGAAATTTGATTTTTGAGCGTTTCGTTCATCGCGCCGGCAGTTTCCGCGCCGTCTTCGGCGGCATATTTCGCCTTCGTCAAACCGAGACCGGCGACGCTCAGACCGCCGGACCAATCTTTCGTGTCGGGTTTGAAGAAAATATATTTGCCTTTCGGATACGCGGCAATCGTGGATAAAATCTGCGTCTGTTCGACGGCGGCGTAACGCAGACCGAGTTCGTGCGCCCGCGTTGCGGCTGACGCGCCCGCCGGACCGATGCCGATAATCGCCACATCGTATTCGGCTTGCGGTTCGGGCGGCATATTTTTTAACTGCGAGGAGATCTGTTCGATCACTTCCGCGCCTTCCTTGACAGCGTTTTTAATCAAAGGAACGCCCGAAACATCGCCGATGATATAGCAGTTCGGCACGTTCGTCATATACGTTGCGCCGTCACGCGTCGGCGCAGGTCGGGCGCGGATCGTTTTCGCCGTATTGATGACGATGCAGGCTTTCGGATTAACCGGGCATTCGACCTGACACGCCGTGTCTTCCATACATTGATCGGCGGCGACGACTGCCGCGCGACCGTCCACGATTTTCAAAACATCGTGCGGACACGCGTCAACGCAAGCCTGACAACCGATGCAGCGGTCGGCGAAAATCACCGGGTGCGGAAAATCGGGACCTCTATATTTTTTGATGCCGAGTTCGGCTAATTCTTCCGGCAACAGCACACGAACTTTATCGAGCGGATTCGCTTTAGCATCACGCCGACTGAAAAAACTAAAAGACCGCGCGACATCTCCGAGCGCGGTAATAAACCCGAGTCCGAGCAGAAAAAACGCCGCGCTCGAACATCCGAGCCAAGTCAGCCCGCCAAACTTATCCGCGCCCGTCACATCCCACGACAGGTTGACCGTAATCACCAGCGCGAGCAGTAAAAGACTGAATATAAAATGCGAAAACCTCATAGTTTTAGTGGTGAACTGTGAGTGATGAGTGGTGAGTGGAAGAAAAAGAATGATTCAAGATTCAAGATTCAAGATTTTAATTACTAACTACTTTTTATCACTCACCACTCACCATTCACAACTCACCATTATTTCCCGTTTTTCTGTCTGATCTGTTCGTCCAATACTTTCTGCCGGTTTTGTTCGGCGGCGGAATTTAATTGTCCGCCCCAGCGGTTTTTGTCGTATTGATGCTGAACGTGACAGGAGAGACAATTTTGCTGACCGGCGGGAACTAATGTCTGCCCGGTTAGCTTGTCAACATAGCCGGTGTGACATTTGACGCAGGTTTGTTTCGGCGTTTCGCGGTCAACCGGGTTAAAGGATTTGTGACAGGTCGAACACGAAATCGCGCCCGATTTGTCGGTCGTCATACTCGCATCGGGACTCAGGCGAAACATATGAATCGCGTGAAACTGTTTGTTGCGGGCGATCTGTTCGTCGTCGTTTTTTTGAAGAAATCTGGTCACTTCCGGCATCATCGCCAGACTTTCGGGCGTGATCGTATTTTCCTTCCAATCGCCGTTTTCCGCCGGATAACCGAATCCGCCTTTGTGCGGCGTGGATACGCCTTTGCCGTTGTAAAGCTCTTTATTATTGTCGTTATGACAAATCGTGCAGGTCGCAAAAGCATAGACGCGCGGCTCGAAATCTGCGCCCTGATGTTCCTTGTGACAGGTCGCACAGTTGAATCCGGCGTTTTTATGTCGGTCGGTCATCGTCGCGTGAAAACCGTCCGCCGAATGACATTTGATGCACGAATTTTCGATGTTCCCGTCGGGCGTATGACACGACAGGCACGAATTATTGTTCGGCTGCGCGGCAATCGGGACGGCTTTGGTAAAATCTGCGCGGCTGTGCGGATTCGAGAGCGGTTTCGGCGCGTAAACTTGCGGATAAAATTGAAATGTCAGGAACGCCATCGCGCCGAGAATGAGCAAAGCCCAGGTAAAAATGCCGCCGCGCCACGGTCGCGCCAGATCGCCGGTCGGTCGCCAATTGATTAAAGCCTTTCCCGGCACGGGTTTGGCGGTCGGACGCAGCGAAGTGCCGAACTCGTCTTTGTCGCGCGTTCTTTTTTCCCAGAAAACCTTCAACACGTCCTGCACGTCCGCCTGCGCCTGCACGGGCAGCAGCGGATTGGAAAGTTTATTGGTCGTATGCGATGCCGAATCGCCGGTAAATTGATATGTGACTTCGAGTTTGAGAGTTTTTTTATCGCGCGAAACGAGAATCGCAAACGGTCCGATCTGAATAATATCGCCGTTCGCCAACACGTCGGCTTCTTCAGACGAAAGCAGGCGACCGTTGAGCGAGAGGGAATTGGCGGTGCTGAGGTTGATTAAAAAATATTCGTTGTCAACGCGGTTAATGCCGGCGTGAACGCGCGAAACGAATCGGTGATTCAGCACGATGTCGCACGACGGCATTCGTCCCAGAACCAGACCGTCTTTTTCATAGACGACGGCATCACCGGGCGTTTCCGGGCGGACGACGATAAATTTTCCGCTTTGAAGTTTCATCTGACGTTAAAATAGACGACCTGAATGACGTGAACAATCAATAAAACGAGCATCAGCGACGTGAACAAAACGTGCGGC
Organism: Pyrinomonadaceae bacterium; assembly: GCA_965247235.1. Classification (GTDB taxonomy): domain Bacteria; phylum Acidobacteriota; class Blastocatellia; order Pyrinomonadales; family Pyrinomonadaceae. Next base: position 1,524,706 of record OZ252004.1, on the reverse strand, counting down.
GCGATCCAGATTTTCAACAATTGATGCAGATAGCAGAGCGCGTCAATCCGCCGCAGCATCACGGCGTTTTCGACCGCACGAATGAGCCGCACACCGTCGGCGCGTCCGAGTTTTTCGGCTTGCACGGTAAATTTACTGCGGGCTTTTGCCGACAAAGTTTTCAAATCTTCGCCGCGCAGATATTGTCGAAAAAGAAACGGCAGCGACAGGAAACGCGGTTTGACTTTGGTGCGGACGAGTTTTCGCAGTTGCTCGTTTTTGTCGAATTCGGAAACCTTGGCGAGTTCGGCGCGAAGTTCTTCGCGCCGCGCCTGTAAATCTTCGAGCAAAAGCGGTTCGCCCTCGATGCGCGTCAGCATTCGCGGCACGACGAAATAACAAATCGCTCCGAAAATGCCGGAAAAAATCACGAGATCAAACGAAATCATCAGCGCGGTCGTCAGCAAACCGCCGGAACTTTTCCCGCCGTGAACTAAAATCAGCAATCCCGCCAAGATACCGAGATAAATATGCGAGAGCAGCCAATAACGAAGTGCGCCGCCGCGCCGCCGGTAGATTTGTTTTCGCAGCGGATACGCCATCACCCAGACGATGCCGCCGAGACCGCTCAAACCCGTCAGCCAGCGCATCGTCACCCACGAATCGGGCATCAATAATTTGTCCTGCGTATATTCAAGCGTTCCCCAAATCGCATAATATCCACCGGCGGCGACGAGCAAAATGCCGAAAATGTGCCAGAAAATCGCCAGCGGATCGAATTTGTGGATATTGCGCCCGATGGCTTGATTTTGATCTTTGTAAATCAAGCCGATAGTATTTTTTACTTCGCTGAAATATTCGCGCGGATTGACGCGGACGAGTGCGCCGGTCGGACAATTTTCTTCGCATGAATACGCTTTCCGTCGGGCGCGTCGCGGATTCAGTTTCGTGCCTTCACACAGATTGCATTTGACGGCGAGCAGATTTTCGGTTTGTGTCACCGGCTTCGGCAGTTTCGGCGGCGTGAATCCGAACACCGAACCGAAACCTTTTCGCAGAAAACCGCGCTGATCTTCCTGCGGTGTGCGCGGAACCATCGTGATCGCGTCATATGGACACTGCGTCGCACAGTCGCCGCAGCCGATACAGGTCGCATTATTGATATCAATCTGCCCGTTCGGAAAACGCGCAATCGCGCCGGTCGGACAGCCGGTCAGACATTCAGGGTCTTGACAATGCAGACAAACCGACGGCATCAAAACGTCCTGAACGCTGAAACTTTCGGGTTTTTTCGGGCGTTCGATGTGAATGCCGCGCCGCACGAGCCTTGAATTTCCGTGAACGTGATGACAGGCGAGCGAGCAATTGCCGCAGCGGATACATTTGTCCATATCCATCACGAGCAGATTAACGCTGTCCACCACGCCGGTTTCGATGATTTTGTTGGTTGATTCGACGACGCGCTTGTCAACCGGCGGAAGCGGCGCGGCGTGGTCGTCAATTTTAGAAGTTTTGGCGAATGAAGAAATAACCGCGCTGCCGAGTTTCGGATCGTCGTTGAGCCGCGTGACGGCAACTTCCAAAACTTCGGCGCGTCCTAAAACCGTCGCCGTGTATTGCCAGTTTTGCTTGGTTTCGCGGATGCCTTCAAGTCCGAGACAATTGCCCGCGCCGAGAAAGTCGAGTCCGATTTTGTCATTCGTGCCGAGCAGATAATCGGCGACCGCCGGATTAAAATCCGCCCCGGCGACGCGCTGAATCCAGCCGCTGCGGACGAAAACCAGACGATTGATCGGATCGCCTTCGTGAAAGAGAACGTGATTTTTTTCATAGACGACGAACCGCGCCGCATCGCCTAATTGTTTGATTAACTGCTCGTCAAATTTTTCGCCCGAAAATCCTTTGATCTCGTTGAGCATCAAATTTAAACCGTAACTGCGGTAGTTGCGGTCTAAAACCTTGCCGAATTTCGGGAGTTTTCTGAGCAGACGAAGCGCGGGGCGGGTTAATTCGAGAACCAAAGCGGACGCATTCGGCGATACGCGGACGGTTGCGCGACGCTGCGTTCCGGCTAAAATCGCCATTTCGCCGAACGAATTGCCGACCGCAATCTCGCCGACCTTTTTCGCCGCGCCGTCTTTGTCGGAAATCAGAGCATCGAGGCAGCCGCCGGCTAAAATATAAAACAGACTGCTTTCCCAAGTGTTTTCTTCGATGATCGTCTCATCGGCGGCAAATTCGAGCAGACGTGCGTAAGGTCCGACCTTTTTCCCGGCGTAATCTCTGCCGAAAATAATGACATCAATATCAAGTTCGTGTTTAAATTCGCCGTTGGGCAGTTTTTCAACCAACTCCGACACAATCTCCGTGCGGCGAAATACGTCAATAATTTGATCGTGGTTGGTCAACTCACGCGGCATAAAATTTATGAATGAACCTCAAATGACAATTAAATCAAAAGTCGAAAATTACCGGATGTTTTGTGTAAATTCGGGCGCAATGACCGGAGCGCAAGCATCTTGCTTGCCGTTCGTGCGGCGCGGCAGCAACGCACGAACGCCGCGATTAGCTAAATTACTCTGGAAAATTATAAGAATCGCTGCGTTTGGTAAAACTCGACCGACAATGCTGACGCGAATAAATTTCCGCCTGACTCCGACAAATGCCCGTCACCGCCGTTCTTGCTTCGCTCGAACGGTGCCAGCCGTCAGCTTGCGTTCCAGTCTGAACCGGCAGTTTGCTTTCCGATTATTGAAACCGATCTCTAAATATAAACGCCAAAATCATCAAAAAAACTACCAACAGCAAAAATAGCAAAACCAAAAACAGCAAAATCGTCAGCCATTTTTTTGAACTTTTCGGAACTTCCGCCGGAACAACATTTTCTCGTGGTTCTTCGGCAGATTCCGGCGCGATCACGATGCTCTGCGATTTTTGGAACTCGTCAGCCGGTTTGGTTGACAGGTTCATATCACGAAGCATCTGCTGATATTCGTCTGCGCCGAGGTTAAAAGTTTTCGTCATCCCGCCGATTTCCGGTATGATTTCGCGTTTTTCTTCCCGTTCTATCGGTGAACCGCATTCCGGGCAGAAGGCTTTTTGCCGTTCGACCGGCGCGGCGCAAACCGGGCATTGTCTTTCGGACATCATAAATTTTTGCGTCCGGCTTATTGTTTATGACAGACGGTGCAGTCGTTGCCGGTCGCAAATTTCGGATTCTTTTTAACTTCCGGTCGCATCGCCGCCGCTTTGTCGTGACAGACATTGCAGTTGTTGTGATACGCCAATTCGTTGTTGATTTCCAAAGTCGTTGATTTGCCTGCTTTAACGTAAGTTGCCGACGGCTGCGTCTGGCTGTCGGGAACGCTGCCTTCCTGAAAATGACAGGTGCGGCAGTTTTCGACCGGCTGATTCGAGGTTTTATAAGATTCCAAAGTCAGAGTCGTTTCGCGTTTTGATGTCACAAGCGGCGATTGCAGAGCAGCTTTCGGCTGGTCGGTGTGATGACATTCGATACAGGCGATGGGCGATTTGCCGTCGGGACTGTAATTCAGACTGGCGTGATTATCGTGATTAAAAGCGACCGTGCCGACTTCGACCGCATCTTTGGCAAGCGTAAATTCTTTAGGAATCGCTTTGCTGTCGGCAGGTTTGGCGGCGGTGTTCGTATTTGCCTTAACCTCAGCCGTATTCGCCGCCGGAGCAGTTGCTTTCTGCGCCGATGCCGGGGAAATTTGCCCGAAAATAAACATCGCCGCCGCCAACAGCCCGAAGACCGTCACAATCATAAATTTTTTCGTGTTGCTCATAAAAACTATTCCCTCGAAAAACGCTTGAAAATAAATTGATACTTCCTGACGCTCTTTCTTTGTAGTATTTGCCTGAAAATTTGCTGACTTAATTTCGCACACTTTGGCAAAATACACAAGAAATCTAAAAAGCCGGGACCTGCGCGAACGATTGCCCGAGATGACAGCGTTTGCAGTTATTGAAATCTTTGTCGCCGAACGCCGTCTGATCGTTGTGGCAACTCGCGCAGCTCGTGCCGCCGCCTTTGTAATGGTGCATTCCGACCACGGGCGAGCCGACCTGATGCGGCTGTGCAGCTCCCGCCAACACGGAATGACAGCTCGTGCAGTCGAGTTGGCTGTGGTTATCGTGCGTAAAACTCGTGCTGAAAGCCGCGCCGCCGGTCGAAGCCCGCGTATAACCGCCGACGGCGTGACAGGTATTGCACGTTCCGAGATTTTGTTTGCCGACTCTTAAATTCGGCGTATGACACGAAAAACAATCGCTGTGCGCGGCAATTCCGACCGGAATCGAAAGCGATGCGCCGCTTGCCGGACTGTGACAGGCGGCACAGCCTTGCGCCGGTCTCGCGCCGCCGCGTTCGTGGACGGCGTGGTCAAATTTCATATTAAACGGTTCGATAAAACTCGCCGGGAAACTCTTCATCGGCGCAGGCGCAGATTTGACATCGCGGTGACAGATCGAACAGATTTTGGCGTTTTCGCTGACAAATTGTTCGAGATGACAATTGATGCACGAAGAATGTCCGGCATAATCGGGCGAGACGGAATTGTCCGTGCGCTGATGACAGGCGTTGCACTTGAATTCGAGATGTTCCTTGATGCGGTGCGAAAAGAGCGCGTAATTTGCCTTGTCGCCGGGAAGTTTGGCGTAAACCGTCACGGGTGCGTCCGGTTCGTCTTCAACCGCCGTTTCGGTCGGCGCGGTGCGCGTGCAGTTAATCAGGACGAGCGAAATAAAAATCGAAAATAAACCGACGACCGAGAGCTTGACGCGCCGCGCAGTCAAAAAATTAAGCTGAATTTTCGGGTTTTCGATGCTCACTCGTAAAAATTATTTGTGATCTTCGGGAATCGTATAATTGCCGATTGGCGCGGTGTGACAATACGCGCATTGAAAAGTCGCGGTTTTTTGCTCGATGCTGTCGGCGCGGCTTTTGACTTCTTCCTTGATTTTCGCGCCGTGACACGAACTCGTGCTGCACGTCAGAATCGGCACGTCGGCGTTGGTCATCGTCCGCAGATCGCCGTTTTGCGTGATGCGAATGTGACACACCGTGCAGTCGCGCTGATGATTTTTGTCCTCGTGATTAAATTTGAGCGAAAAGCGCGTAATCTTTTCCGAATCAACGTGCGCTCCCGTATATCTGTGACAACTCGCACAATCGTTGCGCGTCGGTTTCTGGTTTTGATAATGACAGTTAAAACACGAGGCGTGACTGTCGGGCGAAATTTTAAAAAATTCGGCTTGCGGCTTGAATTTATCCGCCGACGAATCGGTAATTAGTTTGACTTCGGAAAATGGTTTGCGCGTCCCGAACGACGGGATTTTAACCGCCGTCGAATGGCAGATCGCACAACTGTTAAATTCGGCGGCATCTTTTTTATCGTCGGTGAAGGTAAAAGCGGCGTTGAAGAAATGCGCCGGGGCAACATCGCGCGGCAGGTTGCCGGCGATAATATCCTGATGAACATCGTGCGGAAAAATCGTCGAAAAATCGCCTTTGCGCGAACGCTGCGGAAAGGCGAAAACACCTGCGCCGCGCGGCGAAATATTGGTATGACAGACGGCGCAGATTGCCGGTTTCGGACCGGAAAAAAAATCGGCGCGGTGACATTTCAGGCAATCGTCGTGCGTCGGGTAAGTCGTGACATCGGGATAACCGCGCGTCGCCGCCCAATTTCCGCTCGGAATGCGGTGACACGAACTGCAATTCTGGCTGTGCTGTTTGATGTTATGGACAAATTCGCCGAAAATTTGCGGAACGGAAATTGTCAACAACAGCAGAAATGCCGCCGAATGTCCGAATAAAATTTTGATTTTCGGTCGTTTCATTGTTTCGCCTCCGCCTGACAGCCGTCAGCCGCGCAGAGCGTTAAATCTTTGACGAAAGATTTACAGCTTTTAAGATTGAGCGTCAGCAGTTTTTTCGCGTCAACCTTTGCCTCGCACGTCCAGACATAGCTTTTTGCGCCGATTTCGATGGGAACGATATTTGAAAGCGTAAAAACTTCGGGCGCGTCGCCGTCTGCTCGGGCAAGCGGAATATCGGTCAGATACGCCGTGCCGTTGATGCCGTCGGTCATTATATTTCGCACCGGACGCGCTTCGCCGAGCAGCGTTTTGAGCGCGGCTTTCTGCATCCGGTAGAAGCCGCCGCGAATGTCCGCCGACAGATTATTGGTCAGCCATTTGGCGGCAAGCGGTTTGCGTCCGCCGACCTGTTTCAAGGTCAGTTGATAAGCGGTTTTAAATTCCGGCACGGCATCAATATCGGCGGCGGTAATCTGTCGGCAAAACGCCGATTCGCAGTCGAATTTGTCGTTTTTAAACCAACAGGCAAGCTGCGGACTCGCCTTGATTGACCGGATAAAACAGCTTCTCGAAACGGTTTGCGCGTTTTTCAGGCGTTCGATTAAATCGGCGTTTTGTTTGAAATCGCCGCGCAGCAGATAAAATCTTTTACGGTTTAATTTGACCGTCGCGCCGTCAATCGAAGGCTGTCCGATCAGCCGGATCGTGCCGGTCGGCGCAGGTTTTGACTGCCCGAAAAGCACGGCGGTCGAAACAGCCAAAGCTGCCATCAACACTAAAGTTGTGCAAAAGATTCTTTTCATCAAAAATTAAAAAATCGGTCAAAGCGTCGGACGCACGGGAAACTTCAAAAACGGCAGACGCGCACCGCGCACCGTGATCTGGTCGGAACGAATGCCCGCAGGCGGCGCAAAATTCTGCGCTCCGGCGGCGGCGATAAAATCATCCTGATCAATGCCGTCGCCGCTCACACCGATTGCGCCGACCAGCACGCTGCCGCGATAAAGCGGAATGCCGCCCGCGAAAATCTGCGCCCCGTTTCTCAGTTCGGGAATCGTCGTGCAGGCACAGGCGGCAAGCCGCATTTTTTGCCGTCTTTTTGCCATCGCGCTCGAACACAACATCGGCGGCGCGGTCAGCGCGGATTTAACCAGATCGAGCTGCAAGCCGTCATTAAACGGACTCCAATCGCCGAGCGCGGTGCTGAAAGGTCCGGGCGCAGTATTATTGATGCCGTCAGGAAAAAGCGGGCGATGAAGAAACCCGAAAGCGCGGTCGCTGAACGCAATCGCGCCGTTCAGACCGATTCCGTCGGCGTTGGCGCGTGAAACATAACTGCCGAAACCGGCGGAAGTAAGTTTCGACGCGGCGTTCGGCAGCGATGCAAACAGGGAAGTTCGCGCTTTCTGGACGGACACGTCAAAGCCGAAAACCGGCGCGTCCGTCTGCCTGAAAATGCCGAGAACATTGCCGTTCAAATCAACCACGGCAATCGAAACCCGCGCGTTGCCGCCGAGCGGTTGACGAATTCCGGCGCGTGTCACATTCGCCATCTGCGCGGCGAGCGTCAAAATTCCGCCGACTTCCGGCGCGGTCAAATTCGTTCCCGCGACAACCGGGAAACGGGTCGTCATTTCGCCCGTCACGCCGCCGATTGCCGACGCGAAAAACGCCGACGCGGGCGCGGCTCGAATCGTTGAAAGGACTGTTCCGGGCAGCGATGAAAACGGCGGAATAGTTGTTGAAGCGGCATCAGCGACATTGGCGAACGGCAGCCGAACGCCGTCAATTAAAATATTATCAGCACGAATCAAAACCGGAGACTCAAAACCGTGCGAACCGGCGACGGCGATGATTTCTTCCGGCGGCTGATCGTTATCATATGGAACGCGGTCAACCGTATATAGACCATCGCCCTCGACACCGACACCGCCGACCGACACACCGTTTCGATAAAGCGGAATGCCGCCCGCGTCGCCCGAAAGTCCGAGCGGCAAACCGGCAACCGCGACATCCGAACACGAGAGCGAAGAAAACTGTACGCCGTAGAGCGGACCGCCGGAACGATTGTCAATTCCCGGCGGGAAATGTTCCTGAATAATAAAACTGGCGGTTCTAGTCGTAAAAGCGTTGCCGCCCGCACTCAAAAGCGCGGCAGTTCCGGCTTTGGAAATCGCCGCCGCCGTTGCCGAAACAGTCAAACCTTCGAGTCCCTGACCGTTCGCGCCGACGCTCCGAATCAAGGTCGAAGGATTTGCGCCGGTCATCGCAAACACACCTAAAACATTGCCTTCGTGATCGGTCACGGCAACGGTGATGGTTTGATTTTGAGCGGCAGCGGTGGAAACGGTTTGAGCGATGATATTTTGAACATCAGTGGCGGAAAGAGTCTGGGCGCGGCAGAAAAAAGTCTGAAAAATGACAAACAAAATCAACATTGAACATCTTAAAAAATAAGAATCGGCAGTTCGCAAGTTGATTTTCATTGACGGTTTCTCCCGTAAAATTAAATTTTTACATAAAACTTAAAACTTTTTCGAGAGGAAATGTAGAATCGAACAGGCAAAATATTGTAATTGTCGTAAAATTTATGATGAACAATTTTTACGCTTCTTTCGGCTGACAGTCAAATACTGCAAAAATTCGGGAAGCATAAATAATAAATTCGCTTGTCGCTGACAACGATTTTCTGAGACCTCAAAATTTTATTCGATGCCAATCGTGACCGTCACATCGGTCGGTTTTTCCGCCGAATTTTGCAGCTGAATCGTATAATCGCCGTCTTCTTTGAGCGTCGCCGTTAAAGAATTTTTCCCGTCAGAAACGTCGGCTTCGCCTTTCAGCAATTGAATCGAAACGTCTTTTGAATCAACGGTGACGGTCAAAATTTGTCCGGTTCGCGCACTGATAATAAAGCGTTTGATTTCGGCGATTTTGATTTTCGAGATGCTTTCGCTCGCGCCTTTGGCAAATTTGACGCGTTCGACCGGATACAGTTCTTTTTTCGATTCCGCGCCGGTTTGTTTGAGGTTTTTGCCTTCGAGTTTATATTTTGTCGTTACGACAAATTCGGGACAACACGCGCCGCCGGTTTCGCCCGCGTCGTTGCTTTCGACCGTGAGCAATCCGTTTTCAACCTTTGCCGAACGCAAACCGCCGTCGGCGCGGTCGCCGCCTTCGAGATTCGTTAATAATTTCGGCTTGCCGTCGCTCATCCCGTAAATAAAACCCTCGGTAAATTGTCCCGTGCCGCCCGTATTACAGGTTGTCAAAACAATCGCTTCATCATCACCGTCGCCGTTTAAGTCGCCGTAGGTAATGCTTTCGACCGAGAAATACATTTTGTCTTCATCGCCTTTATCAACCTCGTAAACGCCTTTTTTGACTGCAATTTTTTTCGTGTCTTCGCCTGCACAGCCCGGTTCGTAAGTGAAATTTTTAAAATCAACTTTGCGAATTTCGCCGCTGATTTTGCCCGCACCGTCGGCGGCATTGGAAACCGGCACGTTATTGACGCTTTCCGTCGTCTGCACAGTATTTTGATTAGGTGTTTGACTGTTCGTCCGAGTTCTCGAAAACACACAGCCGCCGCCGAAAACTGCGGCGAAGGCGCAAGTGATTAAGATAAAATTAATTTTCATAAATATTTTAATCGTTTGATTTGCACGGTTTTAGTGCCGATTGGTCGGCTAATTTGCGGGCTGTCACGTTGGCGTTGGCAGTCGGCGATACGACATCGGTCACGCAGCCGGAATCGTCGGCGATTTTGACGACGACCAAATATGACGTGGTTGTTTCCGGTTTTTCAGGATTTTCGCTGACGTTGAAACGAAAAATAATCGCTGTCGGCTTGGTTTTTTTGCCCGCGCCGGTCGTTCGCCATTCGGCTTTTTGACCGACGGCGGAAAAGCCCGAAGAAACCGTCGTCCACAGGCTCAGTTCGTATTTCTTTTTGTTCGGCGCGATAATGTTGATTGATTGCCGCAAATCGCCTTCGAGCAGTTCGAGTTTATAGCCGCCTGTTCCCGGACAAATGCCTCGATAATCGCCGCCTTCGTTCGGGTTGGACTCGACGGTTTTGCAGACCTTGTCCGACAAACTCGTGTAAACGCTTTTGCTTTGTGCCGCCGCGCCGAACGTAAAAATTAAGATTAAACCGCTGATTAAAAATATTTTGTTCATAGATTTTCCTTTTTTTCTGACGGACATTATCAAACAATTTTGCCGAAACGTCTAATCCGATTTGATAGCTTTGGCTTCGTCTTCGTCCGAATAAGCGTTGTGCAGATGCACCGGCTCGGATTTTTTTCTGAGGCGCAGATTGAGAATTTCGACCAACACCGAAAACGCCATCGCAAAATAAATGTAGCCTTTCGGAATCTGTTGATGAAAACCTTCGGCGAGCAGCGTCACGCCGACGAGCAGCAGAAACGAGAGCGCGAGCATTTTAATCGTCGGACGTTTCTGCACGAATTCGCCGATTGCGCCCGCAAACGCCATCATCGCCAGAATCGAAACGACGACCGCCGCGATCATCACCCAAACATTATCAACCATCCCGACCGCCGTGATCACCGAATCGAGCGAAAATACGATGTCGAGCAGCATAATCTGGACGATCACGCCGACAAATGAAACCTGTTTTTTGTTGGATTTTGCGCCTTCTTCGCCTTCGAGCGAACCGTGAATTTCGTGTGTGCTTTTGCCGATCAAAAACAGACCGCCGACAATCAAAATCAAATCGCGCCCCGAAATCGGATGATTAAAAATCGAAAAAAGCGGCGCGGTCAAACCCATCACCCAAGTCAGCGACAGCAGCAAAATTACGCGCATCACCAACGCCAAAGCCAAACCGATATAACGCGCTTTCGGCTGCTGTTCGGCAGGCAGTTTGCCCGACAAAATCGAAATAAAAATAACATTATCAATTCCCAAAACAAGTTCGAGAACCGTCAAAGTCGCAAACGCAATCCAAATCTGCGGGTCAGCCAGCCAATCCATAAAAACCTCGCCTGTTAAAATCCGTCGTAATTTTAACACGGCAGCAAATGGTGATTCGATTTCAAAAGCAGAAAAAATTCCGGCGAAAAAACCGGCAGCCCGCGCGTGAGCAAGGGCGGAATACGAACGCAGATTCTATTTCGTCCAAATGCGGCTATTTCCCCTTATTTGGAAATTGATTCAACGCCTTCGACCAATCGTGCGATTTCGTCCGCATTCGTGTAACACGCGATTCCGGCGCGAACTAAACCTTGATCCTGCAAGCCGAGTTTTTCGACGACGGTCGTCGCATAAAAATCACCGTGCGATGCAAAAACGCCGCGCGTCGCCAGTTTTTCAGCGACTTTTCGAGTGTCAAGATTTTTGACGGTAAAGGCAATCGTCGGCGTTCGACGCGCTTCAGGGTTTTGCCCGTAAACGCGAACGCCTTCGATATTTAACAAACCTTCCCACAAAGTTTTAAACAAATCCATTTTGCGCGAATGAATTTCCGCGAACGAATTTTGCAGTTTTTCGCGCCGTGTTTCGCCGCTCGAAAGCGACGCGATAAAATTGACCGCCGCCGCTGCACCGGCGATTGATTCGTGACTTTGCGTGCCTGTTTCCGCACGTTCGGGCGCGTAATTCGGCGAAGGTTTTAATTTCGGGAAATCTATTTTTTCAAGCAACTCGCTGCGCCCGTAAAGAACGCCGATGTGCGGACCGTAAAATTTATACGCCGAACACGCGAGGAAATCACAGCCGAAATCCTGCACATCAACCAGTTCGTGTGCCGCGTAATGCACCGCGTCAACAAACGACAGCGAGCCGTTTTCCTTTGCCAACGCACACGCCTTTTTGACATCCGAAATCGTCCCGACAGCATTTGAAGCCGCGCCGATTGCCAGCAGTTTTGTCCGCGAATTCAAAAGATTTTCGAGTTCGCTCATTTCCAAAGTTCCGCTTTCCAAGTCAAACGGCACGACGCGAATCGTTACGCCGCGCTCTTTTTCCAATGAACGCCAAGTGTCAATATTCGCGTGATGATCGAGTTCGGTGACAATAATCTCATCGCCCGCTGCAAAATCTCTGCCCAATGTCCGCGCCAGATGAAACGCGAGCGAAGTCATATTCTGCCCGAACGAAATTTCCGTTTCCGAAGCATTCAAAAAATCAGCCAACGCCCGCCGCGAATCAAGCAAAATCTCGTCGGTTTCGACGCTCGTCGGAAACACCCAATGCGAATTGGCGTTATGATTGTAAAGATAATCCGTCACCGCTTCGATCACCGCACGGGGAACTTGCGTCCCGCCCGGACCGTCAAAATAAGCGACTGGAAAACCGTCATAAACGCGGCTCAAAGCCGGAAAATGTGCGCGAATCTCTTCGACGGAAATTGTTTTTGATTGAGTTGTTTGCTGCATATTTAATAGTCTTTGATTTTTATTATATCGTTTTGACAAAATCTTTGCTCATTCAGATAACTAGAAATGGGATGCGGACAAACACGAATCCGGCAGGTTAACTTTCTCAATAACAAGAGCAGTTATCTGATTATCCCGCGTTTGTCCGCGTGCCATTTTCTGGATTTCATACAATTTCTAAAAATCTTTCTCCATTGAACAAAAAGTTCAAAGTCAGAAATACGCCAAAGATTTTCACCATTGGCGTATTATTCCATAGAAATTTTTTGCAAACTATTTTTTGACGAACTTGGTGCTGTTCCATTCAAATTGAGCAAGAATTCCGTCGCCGTTTGCATCGCAGTCATCGCAAACAGATTTGAGCAGATACAAGAGTCGCAAACATCAACATTAACGCTGATAATAGAATAATTTGTTTAATGTTTTTCTTCATCATTTTTCCCGCTATTTTTTGAAATAAACCTTTCCGCTTTCGCCTTTGTTTAGTTTTCCCGAAATCGTCAAAATCACGGTTTTACCTTTTACGATTGATTTCGTCAATTTGAACATCAAATCGCTTTCCTTAAAATCGGATGTGCAAGGTTCGCCGCCGAAGTTTGATCGAAGCAAAAAATTCAACTTGCAGATTGTAACCGGGACGATCAAGTCCGCCTTTTCCGACCGGGAAAATTTTGACTTCATTTGTCCCGTCCGAAGTTTTAAATATTCCTGTAACTTCTTTGTTGGTAACAGCTTTGCGTTGTGCAAAGGAAGTCGTGGAACAGACGAATGTTAGCATTGCCAAACAAAGATAATTGATAATTTTTTCATAATTTTTACTCGCTGATCGGTTTGCTTTTCTCCATTTCAAATTTAATATCGAGCGTAAAATTCGCAGATTTTTTTAATTTTGCACCCATCGAATTTAATTCAACGCGAATGACGTAATAGCCTTCGACCGGAGCAGCTTCGAGAAAGTCATATTTGCTTCCGTTCGCATCCTTGACCGTGTATCCGATGTAACCGCTGCTCGAATTTAATTTAACTTCCCAAGTGTCGCCTTTGGAAACAAAAATTTCATATAAAGCGAATTGATTACCTGTAATTTTGCCTTTGACTTGAACCGAATCTGCACCTTCGGGCAAACCGATTCGTTTCTTAGTTTGAGCATTTGCTTCATTGGAAAATAAAACAAATGCACACATTAAACCAAATAAAATAAATAATTTACGCATATTTTACTGAAAATTCCCGTCTGCCATTTTTTGAGCCTTGGCATTGGCATTTTTGTCTTTTCCTTCAACCTCGAAATCAATTTGGCTGTAACCTGTTAAGCCTTTGATAAGCAATTTCTCGCCCGTTTTATATTTGGCTAAAAATGGATTATCGCCGCTTTCGTCATAATTTTTCTCTTCTTGAATGAATCTTCAACTCTCTAAGCGAGAATTTTTGAAAAGTCGTATCAAATAAATTAAAAAAACTTTCAAAAAGTCGAATTTTTTATTTTTCGCGGCAAAGTCCCGGTGCAGTTTTATGCTAAGATCAACCGAAATCGAACACCAATTAATGACCGACAATTCAAGTGAAATAACACAGTATTTGCACGACTGGCGCGATGGAAAAACGTCTGCGCTCGAAGAAATTCTGCCGCTCGTTTACAGCGAATTGCGGCAGATCGCGCGGCGTTATCGTTCACGCGAACACGGCGAACACACTTTTCAAACGACGGAAATCATCAACGAAGCGTAGCTGAAACTGGTTGACCGGAGCGCGACCGACTGGCAAAATCGCTCGCATTTTTTCGCGGTTGCCTCGCGCGTGATGCGAAATCTGCTGGTTGATTATGCGCGGGCGAAAAATTATCAAAATCATCCAAACAAAAGAACCGTTCGCGCCGTCTGAAATTCCAAATTCTAAATCCCGAATCCCGAATCTCGAACTTGATTCGGTGGTTCTCAAATCACTTGCCAAATCGCCGTCGGAGCGTTATCAAACAGTTGGAAATTTTCGCGTTGATATTGAAAAGTATCTCAACAATCAGCCGGTTTCGGCGCGTCCGAACACGATTTTTTACAGGCGGCAAAAATACGTCAAACGTCATAAATTTGAAGCGGTAATCGCGGCGGTTTTCGCGCTAATTTTGTTCGGCTGGCTCGTGACGGCGATTCTGCAGACGCAAATTGCCGAAGCGCAGGCGCGTGAAAATCGCCGCGCCGCATATTCGGCGGAGATGATTCTCGCGGCTAACGAATACGAAAATGCGAATCTCAATCGTTTGCGCGAAATCGTCGAAAAATATCAGCCGCGCAATGACGACGAAGAGGATTTGCGCGGTTTTGAATGGTATTTTTTGAACAATCTGCTCAATCCGCCGACGAAAATCGCGTCGTTTCAACACCCTGACGAAGTTTGGAACGCCGAATTTTCGCCCGACGGAAAATTTTTTGCCGCTTACGAAGACGGATTAATCAAGTGTTTCGACACCGATTCGGGCGCGGAAATCTTTTCCGTGCAAGCCTCAGCCGACGTTCTCGAGTCAATCGCCGTTTCGCCCGACGGTAAATTTTTTGCAAGCGGCGGAAACGACAAACTCGTCATAATTTTCGAGTCGGAAACAGGCAGGGAAATCGCCGTTTTGAGCGGCAATACGAAACCGCTCTACAAAATAATTTTCTCGCCGGACGGTGAATTTTTGGCAGCGGGCGGCGCGGACGACACGGCGCGAATCTGGCGCGTTTCGGACAAAAAATCGGTTCACGAATTTTCGGGAATGAGCGCGGGAATCTTTGCGATTGCCTTTTCGCCGGACGCAAAAAGGCTCGCCACGGCAAGCGATGTCGGTGTTATCCGGCTCTGGAACACCGAATCAGGCGAACAGGTTCTGGCTTTCACGGCAAGCCGAAAACAAATCAATCAACTGAAATTTTCGGCAGACGGCAAGACTCTAATCAGCGTTGATGCCGACGGGAAAATGAATTTTTGGAACGGTAATTAATCAGGAAAAAAGTTCAGAGTCCCGCCTTCAGGCGGCAACCGCCGGTGGAGCGCGGCGGAAAAGCCAACTATCTTGGTTCGCATTCTTTATTACCGTTGAAAAACTATTTTTCCGCCGACGATTGTTGCCACTGTGCCGCCGTGAAATGTCCAATTGTCGAACGGCGAATTTTTTGATTTAGACTTTGAATCGGCGTTTTTGTAGGTCCATTCGAGATTCGGATCAATGATTGTGACATCGGCAATCGAGCCGACGCGCAAAGTTCCGCGATCTTTGAGCCGAAAAATCTTGGCGGGATTCGTCGCGCAAAGTTCGACTAATTTCACCAAATCAATCACGCCTTTGTGGACGAGTTCGTTAAAAGCAAGACCGAGCGCGGTTTCCAAACCTGTAATTCCCATCGGAGCGCGGTCGTATTCGAGAGCTTTTTCGTCCGAATGATGCGGTGCGTGGTCGGTCGCAATCGCGTCAATCGTGCCGTCTTTGATGGCTTCGAGAATCGCTTCGAGATGTTCTTCAGAACGAAGCGGCGGCGACATTTTCGTATTGGTGTCGTAACCTTCGACAACTCTATCGGTCAGCGTAAAATGATGCGGTGTCACTTCGCAGGTGACGTTGATGCCTTCGTTTTTGGCGCGACGAACGGCTTCGATTGCGCCTTTCGTCGAGATGTGCGCGATGTGAATATGTGCGCCGTTTTCTTTTGCCAGAATAATATCGCGCACCGCGTCAATTTCTTCGGCGAGCGCGGGCATTCCCTTTAATCCCAACAATAACGAAATCCTGCCTTCGTGCATCACGCCGCCCGACGAGAGCGATTTGTCTTCGCAATGGTCAACGACGGGCAAATCGAAATCCTTCGCATACTGCATCGCGCGGCGCATCATTCCGGCATTTGGCACAGGTCGCCCGTCGTCGGAAACCGCAACTGCGCCCGCCGCCTTCATCTCGCCCATTTCGGCTAATTCGTGTCCGTCCGAAGACTTCGTAATCGCGCCGACGGGGAAAACATTTGCCAAACCCGCGCGTTCCGCCTGCTCGATCATATAGCGCGTAATCGCCGCGTTGTCGTTAATCGGCTGCGTATTCGGCATCGGACAAACGCTCGTAAAACCGCCTGCGACCGCCGCCGCGCAGCCTGACGAAATCGTTTCCTTATGTTCCTGTCCCGGCTCGCGCAAATGAACGTGCAGATCAATAAATCCCGGCGCGACAACCATTCCCGACGCATCGAAAACTTCCGCATCTTCCGGCGCAGATTCATTCTGCCCAAGCCACGCGACAACCTTGCCGTCTTCGATCAGCAGATTTTTCCCGCTGTTTTGTCCTTCATTCGGGTCAATCAAATGACCGTTTGCAATTAAAAGTTTCATTTGTAAACAGTTATTTCCAATTAATCTTTCCGTGAATTAACTCAAAATACAAGTCAAGTTTATTAAACATTTCGTTTTCCGGTTCAAGATTAAGTGTAGAAAGTATTTCGTTGACGGGAGTTGCACTCAAAGCATACGCCAATTCTTTTGAAGGTAGTATAATTTTAGAATATAATCTTAACTCTTTAGAAGTTCGTCTTTGATAAAGCCGAACTTCATTATCATTCCAATTTCCATCTTTTATAAGGCGAAAATCATTAGTTTCCGCCCTTTCAGGAAAGAAATCCACAGTTGTTATTTCTAAACGCTTCTTGTTTTGGAAGTCTGTTAACGTCCAATCATAATAATTTTTGAAGTTTAATTTGGTATGTTTATCGGCTGAATGTAGTAAATCTGACGAAAAGTGGTTTTGGTCAGCTACAACATGAACGAAAAGTCCTAATCTAACTAGACTCTCAACTAAAGGTCTAAAATCTTTATCTCCTGACAAAAGAACTGCTTGGCTTATATTCCCTCGAAAAGCGTGTTCCATCATTTGAACAGTAAGCAAAACATCAACTTCTTTTTGGCGTTTCTTTTTCCCCTTACCGGAAATACTTCCCAAATGAACATGACAACCTTCAACTTCACGAATTTTATTGAGTTTTTCTTCTTGTAAATCAACTCTTAAGTCGAAAGCCGCTTGATTTTCGTTATCAGTTTTTATATCGTCAATGCAATCGTAATAAAAGGCTTTTTCTGCTCCAAAGATAGCTTTAATATAACCAAAATCAAACTCAACTTCTTGTCCAAACCATTTTTGAGTAGTTTCGTTATAATATTTACGAAAGTTTGCGCCATCAATAAATAAATATGTAGTTTGTTTTTGTGAGATATTTGACATTATATTTTGCTATTTTTAAAAGACTTAATAATTTCTTTCGGAGTTTCGTCAAAATCATCAGCCATCCAAATTTTGCCGTCGTCCATTCCAAACCAATCTTCGTCGGTTTTGACAGGCGAAACTTTTGCCACAGGTTTGCCGTCGCGTTCGATGATTGTTTCTTCGCCTTCCAAGGCTTTACGCAAAATCTCAGTCCAACTTTTTTCGGCGTTTTGTAAAGTTATTTGTGTCATCTGATAAATCTCCTCAACAAACATTTTACCCGAAAAATTAATTTCCTCTAAACTCTGCAATCACTTCAATTTTTCCGACGATGTTGCGGTTAAATTCTTCCAAATCTTCCGCCGGAATCCAGTATTCTTCGTGCGTTGCGCCGCCGACTATTTGGACTTCGTAATTGTCGAGAAATTCTTTGCGGACTTCAAATTTCGTGACGTAGCCGATTTTGTCTTCGTTGAATTTTGCGTTCCAGTCGCGGGCGATTTGCGTCGCGTATTCTTCGTTGAGAACCGGATAAAATATCGGCTGTTCGGGCAGACGCGGCGGAAATGCGGTGAAATCGCTCGCTTCGATTAACGCCAATTCTTTTGTTCCGGTCGGGCGATATAATGTGATTATTTTTCGGTTCATCGAGTTTTCGGTTAATTGCAAATTAGTTAAAACGCAATCTAACTTTAACCATAGCCTAAGCGGTTGTCTATTTTGAAAATTGACTTTTTCGGCAGTTTAGACTGTGTTTTCGGGCAGATTGACTGACGGGCATTTGTTAGTGAAATATGCCGCTCATATATCAGGATTGAGAATATTTGTCGCGTTAAAGTCACGCGGCGTTTTGTTCGGTTATTAATTCAAAATTTCTTTTTACAGACCTTTCTCGCGCCAAAACTGGCGGACGCGCAATGTTTGTGCGCCTGCTTTTTTGCTTGATTTGCCGACGGCAAACGCGGTCGGCAAGTTTGAAACCTCAGCCGGGAGTTTTTTCGCTTCCGCCGCCGACACGCCGAAAGTGTTTTGTAAGAATTTGGTTGCGCCCGCGTTTGATTGTAAAAGGTAGATGAATTCGAGCAGTTCGGTGAAATCGAAATCGCCCTGATCGTAATCGTCGGGCGACTGCGACATTAGGAAAACGCTTGCGCCTTTGCTTCTGATCTCACGAATCAATCTTTCTAAAATTGCGTTGCGCCGTTTGTCTTTGAGAAAATGATGCGCTTCGTCTATCACGATGATCGTCCGCATTTCGCGCACGCCGTCGGTGACATTTGAATCGGGCATCGCCATCAGTTCGCGGTAAAGTGAATTTAACACGAGAAATGCCGTCATCTCGCGCAAAACGGTTAAGCCGTGCAGATCAATCACGACGGTTCTATCGGTCAGACTGTTCCACATTTCCGTGTCGCCGTTGTTGGCGAATATCTTGAAATCAGTCAGTTGGCGAACGATTTCGGTCAAAGTGTCGGGTTTCCAATTGTTGAGGAAAAAGTATTGCGCGTCAATTTCCTGCCGGAGAATTGCAAAATCGGGAAACGGCGAAGTTGTCCCGTGCATCGTTTCAAAGCCGCTCAAAATCGCATCGTTCAAACGCCGTTTCTGCACAATTCCGAGACGCTTTTCGACCGATTCCATCAAATCGGCAAACTCCTGCGCCGCGACTTTGACCGCCGTTTCCGAGTTCACATTGACACGCGCAAACGGATTGAGCGGCAAACTGCTCTCAGGCAAACGCACGACTTCCGCCTTTGTCGCCTCGATAAAATCCGCGTCGTCCGCCACGTCGCCTTTGGCGTAATCAAAAAAGATAAAATTGACGGCGTAATCCGATTGCCGACGAATTTGCGCGAGCAAATCCTTCACTAACTGCGTTTTCCCGCTTCCGGGTTTGCCCGTTACCGCCAGATAACTGTTCGTCCGCCGGTTAAATTCGACGTTCACGGGCGCGTCATTTTCCCAACCGATTTGCAAATTTAGCAATCCGCCGAAAGCCGGAGTCGTCGCAATCGTCGGCGCAGCTTCCTGCGTTCGCTGTTCCAATCCGGCGCGAGTCAGTTCGACGAGATAATCAACATAATCGTCTTCGGACTTAAAACCGGCGGTGTCGTTTTTGATTAACGCAAAGCCGTGGTCAACGTGCGCTTTGAGCAGATGCAAAAACTCGTCGTTCGACAAAACGCGGCGATGCCTCTGCACAATCAAAGCGCGAAAAAGCGGTGTGTAATCCGTTCCGCCGCTAAAAATCTGCTGCGTATCAATAGCGCGTCCGTCTTCGCCGCGCTTAAATATTTAATTTGTCGTGATTCGTTAAGAATTATTCGACGTAAAGAAAGTTTTTTACTTTTTCAATCAGTAAATCTTCATTCTTTATTTCGCAATCCCAAATAGTCAAGACTTTCCAACCCGAATTTTTTAACTCGGCTTCTTTCCGACTATCCCTTTCAATGTTTTTATCTAATTTCTCGTTCCAAAATTCGACATTCGATGTCGGACGGCGAGCCTTTCGACATCCTTCGTGTTGATGCCAAAAACAACCGTGAACGAAAATCACTGATTTATATTTCGGCAGAACGATGTCGGGCGTTCCGGGCAATTTTTTATTATGAAGTCGGAATCTGTAACCGAGACGATGGAGTATTTTGCGAACGGCAATTTCGGGTTTCGTATGCCGCTGCTTAACACTCGACATCATTTCTTTTCTCTTACTGCGAGAAACTATATCAGCCATAATTGAATGAAAAAATCCGAATTAATCGAAAAGTGTTACTTTAAAAATTCTTTTTTGTTAATGTATTCTTCGATATTGTCGAGAATTTGTTTGATATAAGAAGTTACTTCTTTTTTAATTCTCAGCATTTCTTGTGGCGTGAAATTTTTGCCGACTTCTTGAAAGGAGAAAACTCCGTGCGCCAAATCGTTTCTGTGGGTTTTAACTGTAAGTAATTCTCTACCGCCTTTAGTTACTCTATTATTTGTCGCTGTCGAAAAGCCGTATTTCTTGGAAGTTTCTCGTATTTCTTTTGCGTCTATATTTCCTGAGAAAAGAGTTTTAGATGAAAAACATTGCTCAATTATGTCTTCAGCAATGAAATTTACGGATGTTACAAACTCGTCGGCATTCTTCTTGTTTTTTAGAAAGATGATAATTTCTCTTTTAATACTTTCTTTAACGTCATCATATTTCGTCCCGTCCCGTTTCATTTTCACATATATTTCTTCGACGGCTTTCTTGATGGAGGATTCAACCAAATTATAAAGAAGAATAAAGCCGTTTGCTTTTAAAGTTTTTGCCAATACGGGTTCTATTTTATCGGCTGTTCCATCCGATAAAGAAATTTTACTACCTCTTTTTGCTACTTTTTCCATAAATGAAAAATAGAGGTCAATTTCATCGCATCTCTGTTGAAAATCACGTTTAACGTCTATCATTTTTTGAGTAATTTATCCCTGACAAATTCAATTCGCGCTAGAACTTTATTTCTGTTGTTAGCTGCATCAGACCTCGTATGCTCTTCAAACTCTTTTGAATTCAGCCAAGTTATAACATCTTTCGGCTTTAACTCGGATTCAATATTCAATGCTAATTGAGTTCCAACAGAAATGGCTTCAAATCTGACTCGTGGAGTAGATTCTGCATTTTTATTTTTCCTGAAACCGTATGGAAAATACTTTTCGACAAAATCAAGCATATTTTCAAATTCCGATTTCATTTCTTTTGCAATGTCTTCGGTAAATTCTGCTTGCTTGTCCCTCATATACTCATCAAGAAAATCTTTTACTATGTGAACAAAATCCGTGTATCTCTCCGAATAAGCAAAAAAGCGTAGCACCATTTCTGCTCCTTCTTCTCTGTTAGCTCTAGACTCTGTAATCGGACATAACTGTTTGAATCTTTTATTGGCGGCACATTCTTCGAGAAAATAATAAAAATCTCCCTCATAAACACCCTTACGACTTTCCATATCGGTCAAAAGCGTCGGAGTAGAATTTATTCTATCGAACATTTCCTTGCGAACTTCTCGCGTTGCCTTATCTGTCAGAGTAATAAGCCTGATTGTTTTTCTTCTAAATCTTCTTTGTTGCGATATAGGAAAGTTCTCGAATTTGAACTCGTTCAGCTTATCTAACTTCTTTAATCCGGTAAGTCTGAATTTATTATTTAAGAAGGCTTCGAGTGTTCTAATTCTTTGAGAGCCGTCAACTACTTCCATTCTCCCCATATTTTCTGTCGAATCGGCAGTAAAAATATATGGAATCGGAAGTCCTAACATTAAAGATTCAATAAATTTGGATTGCTGAAAAATAGTCCAAACAAACTTTCGCTGATATTCGGGTATAAAAAGATCGCTTGTTTCATCTTCTATTCCTTTTGAATACAATTGAACGAGAACTTCTACGGGATATTCGTGAATATCGTAATCAACGACCTTTTGTTCTTTAATTATTTGTTCTTCCGCTAGTTCTTGATCTTTTTCGGTGACAGCGAGAAAAAGCCTGAGTTGTTCTTGATTTGCCATAAATTAACTGTCTTTATTAAACACGGTATTTAAGTGTTTTTTGATGCTTTTCGCAATTATCTGTCCGAGTTTTACAGGAACAGCATTTCCGATTTGAGTAGAAACCAACTTTACTTTAAAGGATTTTCCCTTTTCGACGAATTTATATTTTTGAGGAAATGTTTGTATCAAGGCAGCTTCTCTTAGCGATATGGCTCTGTCTTGTTCGGGATGTCCGAATCTTCCATTACCGATACCCATACAGTGAGTCGTCATAGTAGGTGCGGGTTTGTTCCACGACATTCTTCCGTAAACGCTAACATAAGTTTCGCCGCTAGTTTTCAAATGGCACTTCAACTTCAAATCCTCATCCCAATCTTTCCAAGTTCCACCCTGAACAGATTGTTTGATTCTTTTCAGATTCAACTCCGATAGCTTAGTAGCTCTGTGCAGAGAATCTTTCGGCGAAACTTCGCCACTTTTCAAAGGCGGCATTTTTCCGATTGCATCCTTCACCGTTTTGAATTTCTTTTCGGTATGCGTCTTTTTAATCAATTCGATTTTTCCGAATCTGGAGGCGAGCAAAACCAAACGCTTTCGATGTTGCGGAATTCCGTATTCCGGGCAATAAACGATTCGGCAACTAACTTCGTAACCGTTAGTCTCCAAGATTTCAACGAACTGTCCGAAAACCGACCCGCCGTCGAATTCGGCGAGTCGCGGGACATTTTCCATCGAAACGATGTCGGGTTTTACTTGTTCGACCAGACGTGCGAATTCAAGTAACAAATCTATTTTTTTCGGGTCTTGATTTTTGTATGAGTAAGTGGAAAAAGGTTGACAAGGAGCGCAGCCGATTAAAATTTTCACGTCAGCACCTACAAATTTTGCGGAAATTTCATCTGCGGTTACATCAATTATACTTTTATCAATGAATTCTGAAATTTTCCCATCGGAATTTTTATTGTTCGCTTCGTAAGCATATTTGCAATCGGAATCTATGTCATAACCGGCAACGACATCTAAAGATTCCTTTATGAATCCGTGCGTCAAACCGCCAATGCCGCAAAATAAATCTACGACTTTGACAGAAAAATCTCGTAACTTCTTTTCGGGCATAAAAGTTTCTTTTCGTGAATGAAATAATCAGTTTTAAAATTAATAATTTTCGACTGCGCGACTTATCTACACCATATTTTATCCGCCCTGTCAACCATTTTCAAATGGAATCAACAGGTAATTGCAAGATTGCTTGTTTCCTGACGCTTCAAAAAATTTTTTAACGCCATATCAATATCTTTGAAAAGATTGTTGCGGCGCATCAGACCGCTTTTGTCTTTTTCGATTTGTAAGAGTTGTTCGACGAGTTCGACCGGAACGCCCTGTTCGCGGCAGATTTCTTCGAGCAGTTGGTGGTCTTTGGCGCGGCGTTCGTTGATTTCTTTGTTCATAACGAGTTCTTCTCCGAAAACTTCTTCGTAAATTTTGGTGACACTCGGCGCGTCGTGGAAATCGTGATACCAAATCCATTGAATGCCGGAAAGTTCTTCGCCGGTGATGAGCGGCATTTCGATTTCTTTTTGGACGTGTCAGCAACCGGCGTAGGATTTAAGGGCGCGGTGCTTGAATATTTACTTATCTAAATCATACAAAGTTCGTTCTATACTTAGAATTTTAAATTATTTTATTAAATTCCACAAAACAATTAAACCTTAGCAAAAGTCAGTCCGGTTTGATTTTGGTATTTGCCGCCCCGGTCGGAATAGGAGACGGCGCAGTCTTCGTCCGATTCAAAAAACAGGATTTGTCCGATGCCTTCGTTGACATAAACGCGCAGTGGCAGATTGGCGAGATTGGCGATTTCGACGACTAATCTGCCTGTCCAACCGGCTTCGAGTGGAGTCGTATTGACGAGCAGTCCGGCTCTCGCATAAGTAGATTTTCCAACCGCTACGCCGGTGACGTTGCGGGGCATTTTGAAAGTTTCGACGGTCACGCCCAAACCGTAATGGTGCGGCGGTAATAAATAGTATTGCGAACCGTCGTCGGCGGTGCGGAGTTCGGGTTCGATGAGCGAATTTTCGTCGAAATGTTTCGGATCAATTTCGATGCCGTAAACTGATGAAAATATGCGGAAACCATCGTCGGCAAGACGCATATCGTAGCCGTAACTCGATGCGCCCATCGAGATGATTCGGCTGCCGTTTTGTTCGCGGACGAGTTCGGGCAGAAAAGGCGAAATCATTTGCTGTTCCGCCGCCATTTTACGAAGCCAGATGTCGGATTTAATCGTCATATATTTAATTTAAAAGTAAAAAACGGAATGTGATAAAGAAAAAATTAACTTATCATTTTCCGTCTGCCAACTTCAAAAACGTTTTTTTAATTTTAACCGGAACTTAAGTTATTTTATGAATCGAGCGATTTTAAGATTGCCGTCGCCGACCGTGAAATTGAGCGCAACGCCGCCGCTGCCGGCTTTGGCGATGATTGATTTATCGGTGAAACGGGTTCGATCTTTGGGTTTTAACTCTTTGTAATTATTTTCGATTTGACCGTTTCGCAAGACTTTGGCGGTTATTTCGGCGTTTAGGAGAATTGGCAGATTGATGTTTAAATCGCCTTTGACGATTTGCACATCGGCGAAGCGTCCGCGCCAGCCGCGTGTCGGAATCGTGATGTTGATGCTGCCCGCGCCGAAAACCGCGCTGAGAGTGCCGCCGATTAAATTGAGGTCGGCATCGGCATCGAGATAATTTATTTTTAATGCGCCGTCCACATTCGAAACTTTGAATTTGCCGCTGCCGCCGTCAATTTCCAAATCGGAATAAAGCGGAACTTTTATTTTGTAATCAATTTTAAGCGGCATCGTCAGCAGATTTTTCGGGAATTTTTTGGCGATGCGCTTCATATAATCGCGTTTGAAATTGCCGAGACTTTCGATGCTGATGTGACTTGAATTAACGTCGGACGAATAACCGGAAATTTCCGCGAGTTTGGCTAAATCCGCTTCGTTTGCCGCCTGAACTTCGATTTCGGTCGTGATTTCAACCTGATTTTTTTGCCAGCCTTCGACTTCAATCGAACCGTTCGGTGCGCCGATCACGGAAATCGTGCCGCCCGCGCCGAAGTCGAATGATTCGGTTTTATATGCCGTTCGCTTGAGCAGGACGGGATTTTGAGCGAATGAAACGACAGAGAAAGTGAGCAATAAAAAGACTGAAAAAAATAATCGGGTGTTAGACATTGATTGTTGGAATTCAAGATTCAAGATTTAAGATTGGATGGTGAACATTTTTGGTTTTTGTTCGGGCGGCACGTTGTCAAATTATTTGATTGTTGATGTTGGTAAAAATCTCGATGTATCACGTTTGCGCGAATAGATTTCTGCTGACTTTGCTTAATTCTCGATGCTGCCGTTCTTGCTTCGCGCGAACGGGGCAAGCAAGCTGCTTGCGTTCCAATCAAATCTGAAATCTGAAATTTGAAATCTGAAATCCTAACGTCTCAAAAACGAGATGCTGCCGCGTTGGTTGGTGACGGTAAAACTCGCGCTGCCGTCGCCGAATTTGCCGAGAACGCGCCGACCGTCGCCGACGAAATTCATATCGCCGCCGGAAAATTCGCCGAGTTGAATGCTGCGCGTCGAAGGCGCGGTGGCGACTAATTTGAATGATGCGTTGAAGGGAATTCGCATATTAATATTGCCGCGTATTGACGTGAAACGATAGTTGCCGCCGCGCTGAATTTCGCCGTCGTAGAAAATATCGCCGAGAACATTTTCCGCCGAAACCGCGCCTGACGCGATGTTCATCAAGGTAATGTCGCCTTCGCTCGAAATATGTGCGCGGACGAGACCGCCGGAAACATTGCTGACGTTTAAGTTTCCCATTCGCGTTTCAATATCAACCGATGAAGTGTATGGAACGCGGATTAGAAAATTGACATTGCCGACCTCGTTTCTGCCCTGATTGTCTTTGACGAGATTGATGTAAATCGTGCCGCTCAAACTCTGCGGTTCGATGTTGGCAATCGGTTCTTCAAAATATGCGGAGATCGAAATTTGCGGTTTGTCCCAGCCTTCGACCGTCACCGTGCCGGTGCGGTTGGTGAGTTGTAAACGCACGTCTTTGCTTGCCGGGTAAATCTTGGCAAACTTTTTCTGTGCCGAAATCTGTCCGGCGGAAAACGCAAAAAAAACTACGCTCATCAACCAGAGAACCGTAGTTTTGCTGCTAAAAACTCTAAAAAATCTGTGAAAGTCCAATTTCATTGCCAAATAACACTATTAAAATCAAAATCTTAAATATCTAAAAAAAATTATAAATCCGAAAATTCGCGTAACAGTTCCATTTTTTCGTCCAGAGCCGAATCGAGCATTTCGCCGGACAGATCGTCTTGCGGATTTTCCTGCAAAATCAAGGTATATTCATCAACCGCTTGATTTATTTCGTTCAGATTCCGGTCAAACGCGATTCGCAGATGATTATCCCATTGCTCGCGGCGAACTTCGACGCGTTTGTTCCAATAATCAATCGCCGATTTTTGCTGCGCGACGCGGCGTTCACGCGCCTGTTGCGGCGTTTCAATCAAGCCGACTTTTGCTAAAACGCGGTCAAAAAAGTTTGGCGCAACCGTTGACTGCGCGGCAAAATTATCGTCCGCCGCCTGCGCCGTGTAATTTTTAATGCCGACAAATGTGAGCAGCGAACTTATTAAAGCAATACCCAGAACCGCCGATGAAACCTGCGCGAAAGATAACTGCCAAACTCTCGAAATAAAAGTTTTCGGCATTTCCGGCGGCGCGGCGTTCTGCGTCTGAATTTCCTGTTTGAGATCGGCTTCGATGACGTTATTGATGCGACACCAGAGAGCCTGCGAATTGGGCGGCACGATTTCCTTCGCGCCCGATTCGTCGTGGCAGTAATCGAGAATCATCGCAAAATCTTCGCACACCTTGGCGCAGTCGGCGCACACGGAAAGGTGCGTCTGGATGTTTGCCGAACTCGTTTCATCAAGTTCGTTGTCCAGAAAAGCACTAATCAATGTTTGGCAGATTTTGCAGTTCATCAAAATTTTATAAAAGTTATACAGGGCGAATCGTTTCAGCAATTCAATGTCAATAGATTGTCGGTCAAAAAAAATAGTTGCCTTTGATTGTCAAAACTTTTTGTTCACGCACGTTTAATCAAGAGTCCGCGCAGCTTGAGACGCGCTTTGTGAAGCTGTGATTTGGACGTGCCGACCGAGATTCCGAGCATCCGCGCGACTTCTTCGTGTTCGTAGCCTTCGATGTCGTGCAGCACGAAAACTTTGTGATAACCCGGCGGCAGTTCACCGATGGCTTTTTTGAGCGCGATGCGGTCAACGACCGTCATTCTGTTCGGATTTTCCGTGCCTTTGACGGTCTGTTCGGGCATTTCGCCTTCTTCAGTCGTCTTTTCGTTTTTGACGCTGCGGCGGCGAAAGTGCATCAAAACCTGATTGACGGTCAGGCGGTGCAGCCACGTCGAAAACGCCGAATCGCCGCGAAAACTGCCGATTTTGCGAAAAAGCTGAATGAAAACTTCCTGCGTTAAATCTTCGGCTTCGGTTTGATTATTGGTCATTCGCAGACAGAGCGAATAGGTCCGGCGGTGATAACGCTGATAAAGCATCTCGAACGCCGCAATGTTGTTCGCCGACGCGCTTTTGACCAGATCGAAATCGGGCGTGGCGGCATCGAAAAACTCGATTTTTTCCGCCGTTTGAATCTGCGCTTCGGCAATGCCGAAAGATTCATCAAACCCGAAAACGGCTTCCTGTTCGATTGCCGCTGAGGTTGCATCCATATTTACTCCTAAAAGACTGCTGTCGGAATTTAAAATTTTGTCTGCGTTTATGATGTTCGACCTCCGAAAATTAGTTGCATTAGCCGGAAATTTTTTATCGTTTAATTTTTAATTTGTAAATTTAAGATTGCCAAGAATCGTGAAATTCCAACTATCTTAACGCAAACCGCGAAAAAAAGCACTAGATTTTTTGCGTATTGTCAGAACCGCCTGCGTGAGCGGGCGGGTTGAACTCGACAAATCAGACGTTTGAACGATTAAACTTAAACCTCCGCTACCGCAGACGGTTCTGACAACATAGATTAGCGATGCGAACAAACCAGAGAAATTTCGCTTCGTTTGAGCATCCGAAGCGAATGCTCACGCGAACAGGAATATTCGCGCTCCAGTCTTTAGCGACATCTTTCACGGTAATCTTTTATATTTATTGAGTTCGATTTATTTTTATTGTTTTGTTTTAGTCGAAGAACTCACTTCATTTACTTCTAAACCTATGATATAAAAGCATTGTTTTGATAAATCCCATAAAATTCCGAGGCTTTTATAATGCTTTTCCTGACGCAGTCTGCCGCTGTTTACGGCATTGACGCTTTGATTGTTGACATCGAGGTTAATCTTCAGCCGGTTAAAGGCGAAGTTGACAGTTCGCCGCCGGTGATTGTCGTCGGTTTGCCCGATACAGCCGTCCGCGAATCGCGTGAGAGAATTCGCGCGGCGATTATCAACAGTTCTTATTTTTTTCCTTTTCACAAAACGACGATCAATCTTGCGCCCGCCGACGTGCGGAAGGAAGGCGCGAGTTTCGATCTGCCGATTGCCCTCGGAATCTTGGGCGCGAACGGCGATTTGGGCAATGACGACCGTCTGCACGATACTCTGTGCGTCGGTGAATTGTCGCTCGACGGCAGAATTCGTCCGGTGCGCGGTGCGCTGTCAATCGCGCTCAGATGCCGCGAAAACGGCATTAAAAATCTGATTATTCCCGAAGAAAACGGCACGGAAGCCGCCGTCGTGCAGGAAATAAATGTCTATCCCGTCAAAAATTTGCGCGAAGCGGTTGAAATCGCCAAAGGTCTGCAGTCGGGACGCGGCACACCGTCTCCGCCTCTGAAACTCGACATCAGCGAAATCCAAAGCAATCCGACGAAATACCGCGTTGATTTTTCCGAAGTTCGCGGTCAGGCTTCGGCAAAACGCGCTCTCGAAATCGCCAGCGCGGGCGGACATAATATTTTAATGATCGGCTCGCCCGGATCGGGCAAAACAATGCTCGCCAAGCGTCTGCCGACGATTTTGCCGCCGATTGAATTTGAAGAAGCGTTGGAGATTACAAAGATTCATTCGGTTGCGGGATTGACCGGAAAATCGGGTTTAATTGTCGAGCGTCCGTTTAAAAATCCTCATCATACGGTCTCTCAGGCTGGTTTAATCGGCGGCGGTTCGATACCGAAACCCGGCGAAGTTTCGCTCGCGCATTTGGGCGTTTTGTTTTTGGACGAACTGCCCGAATTTGACCGCACGGTTCTCGAAGTTTTGCGGCAGCCGATGGAAGATAAACAGGTGACGATTTCACGCGCCGCGACTTCGCTGACGTTTCCGTCCAATTTTATGCTCGTCGCTTCGATGAATCCGTGTCCGTGCGGTTATTACGGTTCAGCCCGCGAATGCCGGTGTTCGCCGCCGATGATTCAGCGATACGTCGGTAAAATTTCGGGACCGTTGATGGACAGAATTGATATTCACATAGACGTTCCGGCGGTTAATTTCAAAGAACTTCGCGGCAAAGGTGTTCCCGTCGGCGAAAGTTCGGAAACGATCCGGGCGCGTGTCATCGCGGCGCGTGAGATACAACTTGAAAGATTAAAAGGCGAAAAAGTTTTCTCGAATTCCGCGATGTCGCCGACGCAGATTCGCAAATTTTGCGGTCTCGATGCCGACAGCGAAAATCTGCTCGAACGCGCAATGCTCAAACAAGGTTTATCCGCCCGCGCACACGATAGAATTTTGAAGGTTTCGCGGACGATTGCCGATTTGGACGGCAGCGAAAATATCGAAGCCGCGCATCTTTCCGAAGCCATCAATTACCGCTCGCTCGACCGCAATTATTGGGCTTAAACTCATCCGCTCCAATTCCACGCCGCACACATTTCTCACAAATCAGACGGTTTACGGACTTTCCGAAAACGGAATTTACAAATTCCCGTAAATGTTGCTATTTTAAAAAACTTACATCCATCATCCAGAAAAATTAAAACGGGTTCGGGAAATTCAAGCCGGGTTTATTTATCGCGTTTAAATCGGATTTTTCGATTCGGTCGAATTCTATCTAAAGCATACTTTTAGATTTGAAAAGAAACCCGGGACGAAGGGAATTGTCGTTTGTGAGAAATTTCCGAATCCTTTGGAAATTTTCGATTATTCGGCTTATATAGACACATCAGGAATCTATGCGTGTATTTATTCTGACATTATTTATTCAAATCATCGGTCTGTTGATTCTGCCGACCGGCGTTGCCGCTCAAAATCAGAATGATAACGGCAAACCGGCGGCGGATGCGGCTTATCGAATCCAAAAAGGCGACAAACTGAGCGTCAAGTTTTTTTCGCATCCCGAACTGAGCGAACCGACCGTCGTCGTGCGTCCCGACGGGTTTATCAGCCTGCAAATCATTGACGACATCAAGGCTGACGGGCGGACGGCGACCGAATTGAAAAACGATCTGCTCGAGGCATACAGCGAAACTTTGCTCAACCCGATAATTTCGGTGGCGGTAATCGAATTCGTTCCGCCGCGAGTCTTTATCGGCGGACAGGTTTTCAAGCCCGGACGATACGATCTGCGCGATGCGCGAACGGTCGTGCAGGTGGTTTTTCTGGCGGGCGGATTTACGGGCGACGCGAATCGCAAATTGGTCGTATTGGCGCGAGCCGACGGCAGCGGCGGATGGCAGACACAAGCCGTTAATGTGCTGAAGATTCTCGACCGCAAGAGCAAGGAAAAAGACATCAATTTGCAGGACGGCGATTACGTTTTTATTCCCGATTCCAAAATTTCACAGTTTAACAAAGCAGTTCAGTCATTTAACGTGCTGCTGCCGGTTTTTTTAAGGCGATGAAAACAGCGAGCGAAAAAAATATAATTCAACAGATCGGGCAGACGATTTACCGCAGATTATTTCTGATTATTTCGATTCTGCTGCTGGTCGTGATGTCGGGAATGCTGGCGACGATGATGATTACGCCGAAATTTGAAGCGACGATGAGCATTCTGGTGTCGCGCGACCGCATTGACCCGCAGATCAACCCGTCGGACAAAAGCGCGGAAACCACGCCGACTTTAATCAGCGATGAAGAGTTTAATTCGGAACTCGAACTGATCGAAAGCAGCGAAGTGATCGCCGGTGTCGTGCAGGATTTAGACCTCGTTAATAATCAAAAACCGAAACCCGACACGAAATTTTCGACCTTTCGCAACAAGGTCAAACTATCAATATACAAATTGACCGGACGCGAACCTGAAGACTCGAACGCGCCGCCGGACACATTTGCCGCCGAACGAACGGTCGGTCAGGTCGGCGGCAATCTCGCCGTTACTTCAAACAAAAAATCCAGAGTGATTCGCATTTCATACACCGACACCGATCCGGTCAGAGCGAAAAAAGTTTTGGAATCTCTCTACGAAAAATTCGTCGCGCTTCACGTTCAGATCAGCGAAAAGCCGCAAGCCGGACAGGTTTTCAGCAAAGAAAGCGACAAATATAACACGAAATTGAACAGTTCGACGAAAGTTCTCAAAAATTTCGACGCGCAGAACGGCGTT
This sequence comes from Pyrinomonadaceae bacterium, assembly GCA_965247235.1. GTDB lineage: Bacteria > Acidobacteriota > Blastocatellia > Pyrinomonadales > Pyrinomonadaceae. The sequence goes on along the minus strand of OZ252004.1, from coordinate 1,493,114 downwards.
TCCGGCGCACAGGGCGGCGTGCAGCGCGAACTTTTGCTCAAACAATTTTACGACACGCAGGCGCAGGCGGGCGCAACCGACACGGAAGTCCGCGAAACCGAAAAGCGCATCGCTTCATTAAAGGAAAAAATCGCCGCGCAGCCCGAACAGATTCAAACCGGCTCGGTTTCTAAATATGTTTCGGCGGTTGACGGGATGAAAAACGAACTGACGCAGTTGCAGCAGCAGCGCACACAGCTTTTGCAGAAATATCAGCCGAACAGCCGTTTCGTGACCGACAATCAGCAGCGCATTGACCAGATTAAAAAGAGCATTGACGAGGAAATTAAAAATCCGCCGCAGGAAAAATCCTTTGCGCTCAACGATCTGCGCCGAAGGCTCGAAAGCGATCTGACGAACGCGCAGACCAACATCTCCGCGCTCCGCGAACGGCAGATTGATTTAACGGCGCGGGCGGCAAAACTGCAAACGCAGGTCGGATTTATCAACAGCAAAAGCATCGAACGCGACGGACTCGAACGCGAGCGCAGCGTTAATGAAGAAGCGTATCTGCTCTATCAAAAGAAAGCCCGCGAAAACGAGATTTCACAGGCGTTGAGCCGCGAACAGGTAATGAATTTCAGTCTGGTTGACGCGCCGCGCACCAACGGCGAACAGAAAAATCCGAAAATGCTCACGAATCTTCTGGTGTTGACGGCAATCGGTCTGTTCGCCGGTTTTGCTTCCGCCGTCGTCTTGGAAAAATTGACCGAAACCGGCAATCAGACAATCAATTCGCGTTACGCGCTCGAACAGCATTTCGATCTGCCGGTGCTTGCCTCGATTCCGGTGATCTTAATTCCGAAAAATGCCGAAATCTCCGCCCAACCGAAGCGTCTGAATATGCCGCCGTTCAAAAAGGTCGGAAAAATTTAACGATTGGTTTTGAAATATGAGAGAAAGATTCAGATACACATTCCTTTTCGGTTATAAAGTTTGGTTCTACCGCTAATTTAATGGAAACAAGCTAAGTTTCCCATAAAAGAAAAGTATTGCGCTTCGGAAGTTATCAAATTTTCGATAACCTCTGGCAACTGTTTTTAACAACTGGATTTTTCCGTTCAATCTTTCTGCCATGGCATTGCTCAAACTGCCGGTCATCGCATTGAGAACTCCTTTCAAATGGTTGGCAAACATCTCGGCGACTTTGATAACTTCTTTTATTTTTGTCGCTTTGACTGATTCACTCCATTCCCAAAAGATACTTTCACTTTCTTCGAGACTCGCATTTTTGAACACTTCCTTAAAGTTTTCCCGCACTTCCCACGCTCGACTCACTTCATAGTTTGCCGCTCGAATGGCGGCAAATTTGATTCTTTGCTTGTCGGTTAAATTCTCTTCATTTTTCAATAACGCATACCGGCTGTCTTTTAATTCAACCTCCTCTTTGACTTCTCTGCGTCTGACTTTATCGATGGCTTCATTCAGATATTTGATTAAATGAAATTTGTCGTGAACTATTTCGGCTTCCGGTAATTTCTCTTTTGCCAAACTCAAAAATGCTTCCCACATATCCATACTGATAGTTCTCACCTGAGCTTTCTGCTCAACCGTTAATGCTTTATCGATCAAATCTTTACTTGCTTCTAATGTCCGATGCTCAACGACTTCCAAGACTCTTCCCGCCTCCGGGTCACTCAAGATGGTCGCGTAATGATGTCCGCTTTGAAATGATTTTTCATCAATGCTCAAGGCTCTGATAATCTTTTCTTTCTTCTTTCTCCGCGCCAGTCCCCGCTGCGTCGCATTGTGCATAATCCGATTGACGACATCAAATCCGCATCTCATTAAGTTCGCTGTTTGACTCTGATTCTTAGTTGCCTGCAACAAACTTATCACCGCACTCTCAAATAACTTGGTGTGTCGCTCGTGTCGCTCCGCCCACGGCGGGATGAGCGTTTTGACTTCCCCCAACTCATCTTTAATCCTTGGCAATGAGGCGTTGATAAATGTCTTAAACTGCATCGTATCCAGATGCCGCCAACGTCTTGATGGGGCATAATCGTAAATCTTTGCGGTCCCAACATACTCGACATAAATATCAACTTCCTCAGTTTCGAAGTCACTTTCAACTTCTTTGACTTTCCAATCCGCTCCAAACTCTAATAATAAATCAAAAAATTGCTCGGTAAACATTTGCCGATTTTATCACTTTCCATTAAATTGACGGTAGAACCTAAAGTTTTAGATTTAACCGCGCTTGGCTGTGCGCTGTGGATCGCATTCCGGATCGGCGGACCCGAAGGCACGGATTATCTCGTGCGGGCGGCGACCGATCCGACGCTCGAAAGCACACTGTTTGTCGGCGGCGTGATCGGAAGCTGGGCGTTCGTGCTGTCGTCGTTCTGGCTCTACCGCTCGAAACGTCTGGCAAACTTAAACGACGAATTCGCCGACGTTCTGCGGGCGGTAATGTTCTGTTCGCTGACGCTCGCAACCTTGATTTTGTTGGCGGAATGGATAGTTTTCCCGAAAAGATTTTTGCTGATCTTTGCTTCGACGGCAATCGTTTTATTGTTTTGTCTGCGTCTGTTCAAGCGAATGTTTCTCAAACAACTGCGTCTGCACGGGCGCAATCTGCGGTCGGTCGTGATTGTCGGCGCGGGACCGCGCGGACAGAAAATTTTCGATTCGATCAGCCGGAAACCCAAAATCGGTTATGACTTTATCGGTTTCGTGGACGATCTCGACACGCCGCACACGCTCGGAAAATTAGCCGACATCTCGCAGGTTCTAGCCGAAAACGTGATTGACGAAATTATCATCTGCCTGCCCGTCAAAACTTTCTACACTCAGATGGAAACAATCGCCAAAGCCGCTGAAGAACAAGGAATTACCGTCAGGATTTACTCCGATTTGTTCAATCTCAAACTCGCTCACGCCGTTCCGGGCGCAATCGGCAATACGCCGGTTTTATCGCTTTACACGACATCATTTTCAGGTTGGCAGATTTTTCTTAAAAACGTCATAGATTTTTCGCTCGGTTTGATTCTGCTGATCGTGCTTGCACCGATTCTGATGCTGATCGCGGCGTTGATTAAAATTACTTCAAAAGGTCCCGTGTTCTTTATTCAAGAACGCGTCGGGCATAACAAACGGCTGTTTCGGATGTTCAAATTCCGCACGATGGTCGTTGATGCGGTCGAGCAGCAGAAAAAACTCGAAAGCCTTAACGAAGCCGACGGTCCGGTTTTCAAAATCAAAAACGATCCGCGCATTACGCCGGTCGGCAGATGGCTTCGCAAAACGAGCCTCGACGAGCTGCCGCAGCTTCTCAATGTGCTGCTCGGCGATTTGTCGCTCGTCGGTCCGCGTCCTTTGCCTGAACGCGATTTTCAGAAATTTAACCGGATGTGGTTTAACCGCCGTTTCAGCGTCAAACCGGGAATCACCTGTATCTGGCAGATTTCCGGCAGAAGCGAGACGAGTTTTGATAAATGGATTTTGCAAGACCTCGAATATATTGATAAATGGTCGCTCGTCCTCGATTTGAAAATTTTGTTCAAGACGATTCCGACCGTTCTGCGCGGCACGGGCGCAATGTAATCAGTCTGATTTTTTTTGATGATAAAGAACCGCAATTACAATGAAATCGCTAAATATCTGACGCTCGTCGGCGGGTGTCTGCTCGGCGCGTGTCTGCTCGGTGCAGCGGTCGTCGGCGCGGGCGACGGTGTGCAGCAGAAAACTCTCGGCATCGGCGCGGTCGCTTTGTCTGCCATCGGCACGGTCATTTGTCTGGCACTCGAACTGCCGCTGATCGTCGGTGTGCGTTATCTTTTTTTAGCGACGTTTTTTATCAAGCTCGATTTTAATCTCTACAAACTCGACGAACTCGAAGACCCGTCGGGTTTTAATCTTTCGTTGACGCTGATAACGGCATTGATTTTGATTGTTTACGATCATTTTACCGACAAGTCGCGCGAGAAGATTTTTCCGGCGACGTTTTCGATTGGCGTTTCGGCTTTGCTGCTCTGCGCGGTTATTTCGGTTGTCTATAACGATTTGAATTTGCTCGGCTGGTTTTCAGTCTGGTCGTTTCTGACTTCGATAATAATCGCCTATGCGATGGCTTCGCATTTCAGCCGCCGCGAACGAATCGTCGAATTAGTCGTCGGCATTGCGGGCGGATTGATGTTTACGGGAGTTATCGCTTTCTCGCAATACGCGATTGATTTTCCGACGAATCTGCCGCTTTTGGGGACGGGAACTGAAGACGAATTGATCGGGACGCAGGTCGAGGTTTTATCGAGAGCGCAGGCGTTTATGCGAACGCCGACGGAGATGGCTTGGGTTATTTCGATGCTCATTCCGGTCGTGCTGGCTCCGCTTATCTGCTGCCTCAACAGATTTAAGCTGCGGCAGAAATTACTGCTCCCGGTGGCGATTTTGTTCGGCTCGATTGCGGTTGTTTTATCGCTGGCTCGCGGCAGTTGGATCGGTTTCGTGCTGTCCATCGGCGCGGTTCTGCTGTGCGGCTGGTATGGACTCGGACAGCAGGAGAAAAAATCATATTTCAAAGCGGTCGGCGTGACGCTGGCTCTGGCTCTGATGCTGATGATCCCGTTTACCGGCAAGGTTTACGAACGGCTGACCGAAGATGACGAAGGTTCGGCGATGGTTCGCATTCCGCTGATGGAAAACGCCGTGCGAATTATCAAAGACAATCCGCTGGTCGGTGTCGGGACGAACAATTACCGGACGGCGATGCCGAAATATGACGAAACGAGAATGTTCGTGTCGCAGGTTTTTCCGAATCCGGTTCACAATGTCTTCGCGCATATCACGGCGGAAATCGGCATTCCGGGCGGCATTTTATTTACGTTTTTGATCGTCATCGGTTTTTACGAATGTTACCGGGCGAAAAACAGTCCCGACCGTCTGCTTTTTGCCTTGGCGGTCGGAACTGCCGCCGGTTTGCTGGCGTTCGTCATTTCGGGAATTAAAGAACCCGGTTCGCTCGGTTCGGGCAGACCGCCGCTGCGAACGCTTTTTTTTCTCTTCGGCACGATTCTGGCAGTCAGCCGTCTGCGCCGCCAATTATACGATTAACTAAAAAAGCGGTAATTTTTGTGGAATGAATTTGACGGAATCACGACAGGAAACAGCCTTGCCGAACGGCGGACAGTTCGGGCAGCGATTGATATGGATGGTTTGGTCGGGCGCGGTCAGCATCGCCAACAGCATCGTGCTGTGGATTTTTATCGCCCGTTGGCGCGAACCCGCCGAACTCGGCAGATTCACGATTGTGATGGGACTTTACGCGCTCTTTTTCACGATTTGTTCGATGGGACTGCCGCCGTATCTGGTCAGTGAAATCAGTCGGCGCAGAGGACGGGAAATCACACGATTGATCGGCAGCGCAGCCGGATTTTTATTAATTTCAGGCTTTGTCAGCGCGGTTTTAATGACCGTCGGCGGATTTGTTGCCAGCGAATCTTTCGAGGTGCGGCGGGCAGCGGCGATTCTCAGTTTGGCGATACTGCCGACGGGTTTGATCGGCGTTGCCGAAGCGACGGCGATTGCCGGCGGACGGACGAAATTGATCGCTTTCGTTGCAACCTTTGAAAATATTCTGCGGACGGTCGTGCCGCTCGCGCTGCTTTGGGCAAACTATGATATTGCGGTCATCTGCGTGTCGTTTGCCGCCGTCCGTTTCGCGGCACTCGGCGTATATTTAATTTCGGCACGGCGGACGATTGCAAAACTGCAATTCGTCAAAAGTGAGTTTGTCAAAATACTGAAAATTACGCCGACTTTTGCCGCGACCATTATTTTGGCTTCGCTCAATTGGCAGATCGCCGTCATTCTTTTGGGCAGAATCGGGACGGAAACCGAATCGGCGAAATTTGGTGTCGCTTCGAGATTTTTGATTCCGGTGACGATTTTGATGGCGAGTTATGCAGGCGTGATTCAGCCGACACTAGCGCGTCTGAAAGGCATCGAGTTAAAACGGTGGCTGGCGAAAACGGCGCGTCTGCCGTTGACGGCGGCGGCGGCGGCGGCGATACTTTCGCCGTTTTTATCGCATTTGACGATTGGTTTTTTGTTCGGCGAAAAATACGCGGAGGCGGCTCCGGTTTTGGATATTTTAGCGATCAGCGTTCTGCCGTTTTGTCTGGTGATGCTGACGGCTCGCGGTTTGATCGCGGCAAATGCGCCGCAAATTGATCTGCTTGCCAACGCGCTCGGTGTCTTCGCCGGACTGATTATCGGCTGGTCGCTGATTCCGCGATACGGCGCAAAAGGCGCGGCAATCGCCCAATTGTCGGCGTTTTTATTGATGGCTTTGGTCGAAATAGTTTATCTGCTCAAAAAAACGAATGAACGGAAAAACCATATAAACGCGGCGCGTCTGCCGCTGCATTCGGTGTCGGGAACTTCGGTGAAAGGCTGAAACATCAAGCAGTTATTCCGTTCTGTTATGCGAATTATTTGGGAAATCCGGGCGATTACACTTTTAGAAGAGATGAATAAATTTGAGCGAAATGCGTGAAAGTATTAAATATCCGGGAAGATTTTTAACGGGAATGAAAGACGACACACAAAATGCGGCGGTCGAGGTTATCAAACCGCGCATTTTGACGGTCGGAATGCACCTGACGAAAACGCGCGGCGGCATTACGACCTTGATCGCCGAGATTCTCAAATCGCCGCTCAAAGATGATTTCGAGTTCCAATACGTTTCCGCGCAAGCCGAAGATTTCGACAGATTTCGCAAGTTTTTATTGGCTGCACAGGCAGTTTCAGGTTTTTTGAAAAAATGCGTCAGACGTTCGCCGGATTTGGTTTATGTGCATTTCGGCGGCAACGCGAGTTTGTATCGAGAAGGATTTTTCGTGCTGCTTGCCAAAATTTTGCGAATCAAAACCGTCGGGCATTTTCACGCCGGAGATGTCGAAAATTATTACCCGTTTCAAAACGCAGCCGGACGGCGGTTTATTCGGACGGCGTTAAAATCGTGCGACGCGATGATCGTCGTCTCAAAGGAATCGGCGCGGCAACTGCTCGAAATCGTGCCGTCCGCCGCGATTAAACTGATTCCGAACGCGATTGAAACGTCGGCGTTTGATTTCAAACGTGAAGCTGAAACGGATAAATTTGTCCGTCTGCTGTTTGTCGGCGCAATCGGCAAACTCAAAGGCGAACGCGATTTGCTCGCGGCTCTGTCAATATTGCGCGAACAGAATCTGCCGCTCAAAGTTTCGATTCTCGGTTACGGCGCGGAAAATTTGCGGGCAATTTGCGAAGAGTTGAAAATTTCGCATTTGATCGAATTTCTCGGCGCGGTTTCGATGGATGAACGGCTCGATTATTACCGCCGCGCCGATATTTTCGTGCTTCCGACTTACGCCGAAGCGATGCCGATGTCAGTCATCGAAGCGATGGCGGCGGGTTTGCCGGTGATCTCGACACGCGTCGGCGGCATTCCCGAATTGATTGACGACCGCCGCGAAGGACTTTTATTTGAACCCGGCAATGTCGCCGCGCTTGCCTCGCATATTGCCGAACTCGTTGCCGACGAACCATTGCGAAAACAACTCGGCGCAAACGGACGACGCAAAGCGCAAAACGAATTCGACTTCAAGGAATATGCAGCAGCATTGCGCGATTATTTATTTCAACAGATATGAATTCCCCCAAATTATTCATTAAAAGAGCCATTAAGTCGGCGGCTTCGCTGGTTAAAAACCGCACGGTTTTTCCGGCGGTCAAATCGGGCGCGGTCAATATTTTCGGCTATCACCGTGTCGCCGCCGACCTCGCCAAAGCGGAAAAAGAATCGTTTTACGGGATTGTCATTTCGACCGAAACTTTTCGCCGCCATTGCGAATTGCTGAAAAATGCTTACGATGTAGTCGCGCTCGAAACCATTCCCGATTATCTGAACGGCAAACGCACCATTGAACGTCCGCTTGCCGTCATCACGTTTGACGACGGTTATCTCGATGTTTACAAACAGGCGTTTCCGGTGCTGCGGGAACTCGATTTACCGGCGACGGTTTTTCTGCCGACCGAATGCGTCGGACACGATAAACCGCTCGCTCACGACCGTCTTTTCTGGCTGCTGAAACAAACTTTTGAAAGAGAAATTCCGCTCGGCAAACTGCTCGTTAATTCGGGAATGGAGAAAGATTCGGCGCACGAATTTGCCGCCTCGCGCGACCGTCTCGCGCTCACCGAAAAGATGGTTCATCTGCCGAGCGAACTGCGCGAAAGAATCATCGGCGAACTCGAACGCGAACTCGGAAATTTCGGCTCATATCCGCGCGAATACCGGCTTTTAGACTGGGAAATGATCCGCGAAATGACCCGGCAGAAAATCAGTTTCGGCGGACACACGGCAAATCACGTCGTTTTGTCGCTCGAAAAAGACGCGGCGATGGCGGATGAAATCTATTCGAGCAAGCAAAAACTCGAACGCGAACTCGGCACCGAATCTACTTCGTTTGCTTATCCGAACGGCGAATACAACGCAAAAATTCGCCGGATGATCGCTGACGCAGGCTACAAAATCGCGGTCACGACCGAAAAACGAATTAACTACGCGGGAGCGGATTTACTCTCGCTCGGCAGAATCAGCCTGTGCGAAGAATCAACACGCGGCATCGCCGGCAATTATTCGCCGAAAGTTGCGGCATTGCGACTGGGAATTTGAAGGTTTTGAGAAAGGTTAAGTTAGCACTAAAAACTGGAAAATTAGTGATTTTCGCACTTTATTAGGCGCAGAAGTTTGAGAATTATCAAGAGAATTTTGAACTGAAAAATTATGAGTATTGCAGTAATTACAGGCAGTTCCGGTTTAATCGGGAGCGAAGCGGCAAAGTTTTTTCACGAACTCGGTTTTAAAATCGTCGGGATTGACAACAATCTGCGCGAGTATTTTTTCGGCGCGGACGGTTCGGTTGACTGGAATATGCAGGCGTTGAAAAACTCCCTGAAAAACTACGAACATCACGCCGTTGATATTCGTGATGAACGGGCGATCAATAATCTTTTCCGCAAATACGGCGCGGATATTTCGGTCGTCATTCACGCGGCGGCGCAGCCGAGTCACGATTGGGCGGCGAAAGAACCGCTCACCGATTTCAGCGTCAACGCGACCGGCACGCTCGTGATGCTCGAAACGACGCGGCAGTTTTGCCCGGACGCGCCGTTTATATTTACTTCGACCAACAAAGTTTACGGCGACACGCCCAATTTTCTGCCGCTGGTGGAAAAGGAAACGCGCTGGGAAGTGGACGAAAACCACGCCTATTTTGCTCGCGGCATTGATGAAACGATGACGATTGACAATTCCAAACACAGCGTTTTCGGCGCAAGCAAAGTCGCGGCGGACGTGATGACGCAGGAATACGGTCGTTATTTCGGAATGAAAACCGGCGTTTTTCGCGGCGGATGTTTGACCGGACCGGCGCATTCCGGCGCGATGCTGCACGGCTTTCTCGCGTATCTAATTAAATGCGTCGTTCACGAAAAGCCTTATACGATCTTCGGCTATAAAGGCAAACAGGTGCGCGACAACATTCATTCGCACGATCTGGTTCGCGCCTTTTGGCATTTCTGTCAGAACCCGAAAGCGGGCGCGACCTACAATATCGGCGGCAGCCGTCACAGCAATTGTTCGGTGCTGGAAGCGATTGCGATTGCCGAAAAAGTCTCCGGCAAAAAGCTGGATTATACGCTCTCCGACCAAGCCCGCGAAGGCGATCATATCTGGTGGATCAGCGATGTTCAGCGGTTTCAGAACGATTATCCCGAATGGAGTTACGAATACGATCTCGAAACGACGATCAGGGAAATTGTCGAAGCGACGACCGAAAAAATGCACGAAGAAATGCGCCATCAATTGGTCGCGGCTTAGTTTTAGAAAAATGATTGATTACGGAAAACACAACATTTTAGGTGTCGGCATCAGCGCGGTTGATTACGAATCGGCGGTCGAAAAAATAACGTCGGCGGCGCGGGAAAAACGTCCGTTTGCCGTCAGCGCACTTGCGGTTCACGGCGTAATGACGGGCGCACTCGACGCGGAACATCGTCATCGTCTGAACAAACTCGATCTCGTCGTTCCCGACGGTCAGTCTGTTCGCTGGGCGTTAAATTGGCTCGACAATATCAAACTGCCCGACCGCGTTTACGGTCCGAATTTGACACTCAAAGTCTGCGAACGCGCGGCGCAGGAAAATTTGAGCGTTTATCTTTACGGCAGCCGGTTAGAAGTTTTGGAAAAGTTTGAAACGAATCTTAAAGCGAAATTTCCGCAGCTTGTCATCGCCGGAAAACAGCCGTCGCGCTTTCGACAGGTTTCGCCTCAAGAACAGATTGAAATCGCGCAGACGATTAAAGCGAGCGGCGCGTCAATCGTGATGGTCGGGTTGGGTTGTCCGCGTCAGGAAATCTGGGTTTACGAAAACCGCGAATTGATCGGAATGCCTTTGCTCGCGGTCGGCGCGGCGTTCGATTTTCACGCCGGGACGGTTTCGCAGGCTCCGGCGTGGGTTCAAAAACGCGGTCTCGAATGGTTTTACAGGCTCGTGCAGGAACCGCAAAGGCTCTGGAAACGCTATCTTTATCTGAATCCGCTGTATTTGGCGATGATCGCTTTGCAGTTTTCCAAAATCAAAAAAACTGAGATCGAAGAAACGTCTGCGCCCGTCAACCAAATGCGGTTCGGTTAGAATGAACATAAATTTTGCCGCTAAATTTAACGCTTCCAGCAACAGATATTTCGTCTGGTTTTTGGCGTTGAGTTCGTTTTTTTTCCTGCCGTCGTGCAAAGAAACGACCGCGCAGAGTTATTCAACGGAAAAAAACGCGGCGGCACTTTTGCAGGCGGAACAAAACATCGAAAAATATCGCAAAGGCGACGCACAGATCGAAATTTTCGACGCGAAGGGCAAACCTTTAATAAACGCAAAAATTAGAGTGAAACAGCTTTCGCACGATTTCAAGTTCGGCGGTTATTTGAAAATTGACGATCTTGCGCCGGAAAAAATTGACGTTTACGAGCAGAGTTTTGCCCGACTTTTTAATTACGCCGTCGTCGGCACTTACTGGGATTTTATCGAAAATAAACAGGGTGCGGAAAATTGGGATTGGTTTGTCAGGGAAACCGAAGCGGCGCGTAAAATGAATCTGAAAATCCAGTTTGCGCCGGTTATATGGGGAACGAATCAGGCGGGAACTCCGTCGTGGCTGCCGCGCCGTCAAAACGAACTTGCGGCGGCGATTAACCGGCATATTGAAAAGGTTTTAAGCAAGGCGGAATCAGCCGAAGATTTGGAAATCGTCAACGAACCGCTGGCACCGAAAAAAGATGTTTTCGCGCCGACGGCGGGCAAAGAATATATCGCCAATGCCTTTCGACAGGCGCGTCGGATCGCGCCGACAAAAAGGCTTTTGATTAACGAATACGGCGTGTTCGGCGCAGATTCGGAGCGAAGATATAACCGCGATAAATACTACGCCCTGCTGCAAAAAATGATCGGCGAAAACGTCCCGTTCGATGTCATCGGGATTCAGGCACACGCCAACGGCGAATGGTTTGCGCCGGCAAATGTCGCCGAACAGTTGGCAAAATACGCGACGCTCGGCAAGCCTTTGCAGATCACCGAATTCAGCGCACAAACGCTTGAATACGACGACCGCAAAACCGCGCAAAATATTGACGGGAATTATCAAAGCGGCATCTGGAACGATGAAAAACAGGCGGAATTTTACCGCCAATTTTACACCGTCGCATTCGGCAATCCGCAGGTCGAAGCGATTATTCAATGGGGCATTGACGACGAACGCGCGTGGCTTCCGGGCATCGGGTTGCTCGACGAAAAATTTCAGCCGAAAGCGAACTTTAAAATGCTCGACCGATTAATAAACCGGCAATGGCATACCGAATTGCCGCTTGAAACTACTAAAAACGCCGCCGTTTTTCGCGGTTTTTACGGCGTTTACGAAGTTGAAATCATCGTCGGCGGAAAAACGGTCAAGACAAAATTTGAACTGAAAAAAGGTGTGCAGAATCATTGGACAATCAAAGTTTGAACCAATAAAAATGACAACGGCGACCGCATTATTAAGAGAAGAAAAACGGGAAATGACGACCGATAAATTTTCGGCGGACGCGGCGCATTTTCCCGCTGATTACCGCGCCGAAGTTTTGCGCGGCGGCGTTGAAATTATCGAAAAAATTTCTGATGAATGGACTGCGCTCTGCGAAGAAGGCGCGTGTGACGAGCCGTTTTACCGTCCCGAATGGTTCAAGGTTTTCGTCAAAAATTACGAAAACGAAATCGAACTTCTGACAATCAGGCGCGGCGGAAAACTTCGCGCGGTTTTGCCTTTGGTCAGCAAAAAATCGAGTCTGCACGGCGTTCCGGTCAAAAAACTCGCAGCGGTTTTTAATTTGCAGACGCAGCGTTTTGATCTGATACGCGGCGCGGACGAAGCCGAACGCGCCGGAATTATCAAGGCGATTTGGAACGAAATCAGAAGCCGCAAAAGTTGGCAGGTTTTTGAATTGCGATTGGTTAAAAAAGACAGTTGGATCAATGATTTGCTCGCGCTCGCACAAACGGAAAATTATCCGACGGGCATCTGGCAGATGGATTCCGCGCCGTTTGTGACATTGCCGCAAGGCGATTATAAAGAAAAACTGATCGCGGATTATTTGAAAAATCTGAGCAAAAATCGCCGTCAATTACTCAAGAAAAAAACGCGTTATTTGAATGAACTCGGCGCGGTCGAATTTGCCGTGACGCGCGGCTACAATGCGGAATTATTGGAAAAATACTTCGCTCTCGAAGCGCAAAGCTGGAAAGGTCGCGCCGGAACCGCCGTCACGAGCGACGAACGCGCCGCCAAACTGCACGACGAATTTGCCCGTGAAATCGCCAAACACAACGCGCTGTTTGTTCACGAATTAAAGCTCGACGGCAAGACGATTGCGATGTATCTGAGCATAATGTTCGGGCGGAAAACCATCGGCTGGAAGATGTCTTTCGACGAAAATTACGCGAAATATTCGCCGGGAAATCTGCTTTTTATCGAAGTTATCAACGAATGTCTGCGTAACGATTCGACCGAACTCGACCAACTGAGTCCGGCGACTTACAACAAAAGTCTGTGGGCGGACGGCGAATATGAACACGCCGCATTTTATATTTTTAAGCGCGGATTGACGGGCAAAATGCTTAACTGTTGGAAATTTACAATCGTTAAAAACTTACGAAAATTTAAGCGGAATAACGATTTCGCCGAAGCAAAAAATGAATCGAATTGAGATCGAAAAAATCGAAACGGAACACGACTTTGCCGCGCTCGAAAGCGATTGGCGAAGACTTTTTGCCGCGAGCGTCTGTGCGCCGTTTCTCTCGTTTGAATGGATTTCGATTTGGCTCGGAAATTTCGGCGAAGGTCGCAAGATTTATGCTCTCAGGGCTTTACGCGGCGGCGAAACAATCGGAATCTTGCCGCTCGCTTTGCTGAATCGAAAAGTTTTCGGTTTAAAACTACGCAGAATCGGTTTTCTTGGCGAAGCGCAGGGCGGCGCGGATTATCTCGATTTAATTGCGAAAGAGGAAGATAAAAACGAAATTTTAACGGCGGTTTTCGGGTTTTTGAAAAGCGAAAATAATTACGATTTGATCGAACTCGAAAATATGTCCGGTGATTCGGCAATCGTCAAATTTCTCGACAATTTGTCCGCCAAAGATTTGCGGACGGAAACTGCGGCGACGGCGATTTGTCCGCAAATAAATCTGTCGCACGGTTGGGAAACGGTTTTGAAGCAAAGCCGACGCGCCGACAATTTTAAAAGGCGTTTGAAAAAACTCGAAAAACACGCGGGTTTTGAATTTCGTTCCGTGACGGATGCGGAGCAATCCGTCGAAGCGTTTGAAAGATTTTACGAACTGCACGAACGACGCTGGGCGGCGGACGGCGGTTCGGAATTAAGCGGACATCCGCGTTTGGCGGCGTTTCAGCGTGAAGCCGTCGTCAAAATGGCGAATGCCGGATTGGTTCGTTTTGACGAATTGTGGGCGGAAGGCGCGTGTCGCGCGTCGGTTTACGGTCTGGACGACGGCAAAACTTTTTATTATTACAACGCCGGTTACGATCTCGATTGGGCGGACAAAAGCGTCGGACTCGTGCTGATCGGACTTTCGATTAAAGACGCGATTGCTCGCGGCGTGAAAATTTATGATTTTCTGCGCGGCGACGAAACTTATAAATTCGATTGGGCGAACACGCAAAGCGAACTCGTCACGGTCGGTTTGCGCCGCCGGACGATTCCGGCAATCGCGGACGGCGTTCGGCAACGGACGATGCGCGGCGTGAAAAGTTTTTCCAAAAATGTTCTGCCGGGAAATTTGGTCGAATCGCTGAAAACACGCAAACGCAACCGGGAAAGAAATCGGCAGATGAAACCGCAGACGGTAATTTTATAATGCATAAAGTTTCAATCGTCATCATCGGGCGCAACGAGGAGCGCGGCATCGGCAAATGCGTCGGCGCGGCTCTCTCGGCGGCTGAACAAATCGGCGGCGCGGAAATTATTTACGTTGATTCTGCTTCGACCGACAAAACCGTCGAAATCGTCCAAAAATCGGGTGTGCGAGTGATCGCGCTCAAACCGACGATGAAACTTTCGCCGTCCGCCGGTCGCTTTGTCGGTTCGCGTTACGCGCAGGGCGAATTTATTTTATTTCTCGATGCCGACACGCTCGTTTACAAAGATTTTTTGCTCGCCGCGATTGAACATTTTGAAAAAAATCCGCAGGTCGGCGGCATCAACGGACATCTCGACGATTTGAATGAAAAAGGCGAACTGCTCGCAGATGTCGAAGTTCGTTTTGATGAATTGGCGGAGGTCAAATGGCTGCGTGGTCCGTGTTGTTTTTACCGCCGCGCCGCGCTCGAAAAAGCCGGTTCGTTCAATCCTTATTTAGCCGTCGAAGAAGAAGCCGAACTCGGTCTGCGGTTGGTAAAAAATAATTGGAAACTCCATATTCTGCCGATCCCGATGGCTGTTCACACGCGTTGTTTTCATTTGCAGACGACGCTCAATTTGATTTCCGCTTTCCGCCGCGACATCGCCGTCGGACGCATCGGCGAAATTACCAAAACCGCCGCTTACGC
This sequence comes from Pyrinomonadaceae bacterium, assembly GCA_965247235.1. Taxonomy (GTDB): domain Bacteria; phylum Acidobacteriota; class Blastocatellia; order Pyrinomonadales; family Pyrinomonadaceae. Next base: position 1,477,934 of record OZ252004.1, on the reverse strand, counting down.
CTTCCGCGAAGGTTACGGGCTGACGTTTTGCTGGCTGCGTTTAAAGACGACGATCCTGTTTATGGCGTGGCTGATTTGCGCGGCGGCGAGCCTGTTTTTGCCTTCGTTTTTGCATCCTTTCGGTATTTTTGCAGCGATTGTTATCGGCGGTTCGCTCGCGGTTTTACTGAAAAAACGCAGTTTGCGCCAAACACTCGTTTTTGTCCCGACCAAAATTCTCAACTTCGTCAGCGTTGTTGCCGGTTTGCCCAAAATAAATCTTCAAAATGTCGGGGTTTATCCGATTGATTTGGTTGATTATCGTTCTCCCGAAAATCCGACCGACATAAATAAATTCAAACCGGCGACCGGAGCGCAGGCGGTTTCCGCTTAGAAGCTGTTTTAAAAGTAGCGCGAACGTCCCGTTTGCAGTATCGGGCGCGTCCCGCGTCCGTGTCAAAAAGGCGGCGATACACGGACGCGGGACGCGCCCGATACTGACAGGCAGGATGCCTGCGTTACTTTTAAAACAGATGCTTAAAACTCAGCCGATTCGAGATAGTGAAATCGCGCCGAAAAATGCTAATATCAAACCTTTGTGACAGAAACTGAAAATTCAGGATAAATTAACAATCAATGAGATACGCCAATTTGCCCGGTTTTGAAAATATTCCGCAGACGATTCCGCATTACTGCCTCGAATCATTTCGGCGGAACAATAAACCCGACGCGCTTAGTTATAAAATCGAAGATGTTTGGAAACATCTCTCCGGTGCGGAAGTGATCGAAAAAATCAAAAATATCGCGCTCGGTTTGGCGGGTTTGGGCATCAAGGCGGGCGATAAAATTGCGATTATCTCCGAAAATCGTCCCGAATGGTCGCTCACCGATCTGGCGATTCTCAGTTTGCGTGCCGTCAATGTGCCGATTTATACGACGCAGGCGGTCGAACAGATTCGCTACATTCTCGAAGATTCGGGCGCGAAAATGCTTTTTATTTCCGGCAAGAAACTCTGGAAACACGCCGAAAACGCCATTCAGTCGGTTGAAAGACTGGAAAAACTCGTCTTTTTTGACGACGACGCGAAACCTGAAAACGATTATCGCGCGACGACCTTGAACGACATCGCCAAGCGCGGCGAAGATGCCGACAAAATTGATTCGCAGGCGTTTGAAAATTATCTCAAACAAGTCGGCAAAGATGATCTGGCGACGATTATTTACACTTCCGGCACGACCGGCGAACCGAAAGGCGTGATGCTTTCGCACGAGAATTTTACGTCAAATGTGCTGACCGTTTCGCGCAGTCTGCCGATTACCGATGCCGACCGTTCGCTCGCGGTTTTGCCGCTGTCGCATATTTTTGAAAGGACGGTTTTCTACGTTTTATGCGCGAACGGCGTGGCGATTCATTACTGCGCGGCGTTCGAGCAATTAGCCGGTTATCTGGCGGAAGTCAAACCGACGATTATGACCGCCGTGCCGCGTCTGTTCGAGCAGGTTTATCATAAAATCGTTAAAAAAGGGAAGTCCGCCGGCGGTTACAAAACTAAGTTGTTTAATTGGGCTTTGCAGATCGGACAGGAATATTGGGCGTTAAAAGACGCGCAGAAAACGATTCCGGTCGGACTCGCGGCGAAACATTCGCTGGCGAGCCGCCTCGTTTTTTCCAAATGGCGCGAAGGTGTCGGCGGCAGTCTGCGGTTTTTCGTGTCCGGCGGCGCACCTTTGTCGAAAAAATTGTCGTATGCGTTCTGGGCGGCGGGAATCCCGATTTTACAGGGTTACGGGATGACCGAAGCCTGCGTGACTTGTGCCAATCGTCCTGACGACAACAAAGTCGGTTCAATCGGCAAGCCTTTCGACGGCATTGAAATGCAAATCGGGGCGCAGGAAGAAATCCTCGTTCGCGGTAAAAACGTGATGATCGGTTACTACGGCAAGCCTGAAGAAACTGCACTGGTTTTGGATCAAAACGGATTTTATCACACCGGCGATGTCGGCTATATTGATGCCGACGGGCATTTTTATGTGACCGACCGTTTGAAAGATTTGTTCAAATTATCGAACGGCAAATACGTCGCGCCTTTGCAGGTCGAAAGTTTATTGAAACAAAGTCCGCTGGTTTCGCAGGCGGTCGCGGTCGGAAACGGGCGCAAACAGGTCGGCGCGTTGATCGTCCCGGATTGGGACACGCTCAAACAGACGCTCGAAGAAGACGGAATCGAAGCTAAAGGAACGCGCGAAGAACTGTGTGAAAATCCGTATGTCATCAAACGTGTCCAGCGCGATGCCATCGAATTTACGAGGGAAATGAACGATTACGAAAGAGTCAAAAGAGTGTATCTGCTGCCGCGCGAATTTTCGATTGATAAGGGCGAAATGACACCGACGCTCAAAATAAAAAGAAATGTGATAGACGAAAAATTTTCGGAAGCGATTGATGAAATCTGCGGAAGTTAGATAGTTGACAGGAAGTTTGCAGAAGTTGCCGAAGTTGCCGAAGTTGCCGAAGTTGGTGGAAAGTAAAGAACTTTTATAATTAAAAGATTCGAGTAATTTTTTTACGCCTCAATAATACGCCGAATAATTGAAACTTCAATCGGGAAAATAAATTTCCCGCCTCAAACCTTTTCGAGCGTTAATCCTTCGCTTTCATTAAGCAATTTATTGAGCCGCGATAAATCTTTGCGTTTATTGCAGAGCAATGCTTCCGCCAGTTCAAACAACGGCTGCGGAATTTCTTCGATCTCGATTTTGTCCTCAGCCTGCGGAAAGTTTTGATAAAATTCCACCTCAGCCGCGCAAAAATCACACTTAATCAAATGATTCAAAATCGCCGAATCTTCCTTCGGATTATTTTCCCGATTCTGAAACGCGAGCAGTTCCTGCGACGAAGGACACGAAACATTTTTGCAAAAATTTACCATCTTAAACCAAGTCATAAATAAAATTTCGTCCGTTTTCTAATTGCCGGACGAAATTTGACCGCACGGCGCATAGCTTTTGTTAATTCTATTAGAAAATAAATCCGTAATGACCGATTTGTTCCAAAACTTATTGCAATAAATTTTACCTATTCCTCAAGATTGATAGATGATACTTACTTAAACCAAGATATAGTTAGACTTACCCAAACTATTAAACAAGATTAAAAATAACAAAAAAGTGTTGCTCTAATCGAAAATAATTGATAACATCTTAATTGTAGGTGGTTAGGAAATATCCAATACCGCTCACAATCTCCAAATTCGATGCTTCGCGCAGTGTCGTAATTTAAAAGAAAATCAGCCTAACAAATAATTTTGCAATCTTGCAGCAAGATTAAATCGTTTAATTGTAATGCGTTAGTTTCAATCGGGATGAAACTTTTACAAAAAAACGGGTGTGGCAGAACCATCTCAAAATCAGGGCATAAATAATAAATCAACAAAAAGGTTCAAAATATGAGTTTAACAAAACCGCAGGAAACACAGCCGAAGTCTGTTCAGACACGGCAGATCAAGGTCGGGAAGTGGAATGACAGCCTCATTAAATCGGAAGTCAATCAAATTTGGGCGGAACTGCACCGGATAGTTTCATCGCATCCATTGGTCAGAGCCTCGAAGAGAGCCGGATTTTTGGTCGAAGAAGGCAGACATAACGCCTACACGGATTTGACTCAGGAATTATTTGTCGCGCTGCTCAGCAAGGAAAGATTCCAGCATTATCTCGACACGGGAATGACCGATGCGGAGATCGAAGCGGAGATCAGTCAGATCGAACTGACAAATATGCTGACCGCCGAACTGAGAAAGCGTTACCCGGAAAGCTATCGTCTGGCACGGCGCATTTCGACACTGATTCAAACCGGCAAGCTATTTAAAAGATTCGACAATTTGTCGAATCCCGAAGCGCATCGCCGTCTGGCGGACAGACTCTACGGTTTGTCCGAATGGGCTGATAAAAAAGTTCGCCGCGATTTGGCGGAAATGGATGTTCGCGTCAAAACGGTTTCATTTCAGAGCCGTGATACGCGAATGGTCGGCTGCACGGGCGACGCGCAGATCGTCATCAGCAATGTCGAACTCGAAAAACTGATTGTCAGAGTGTTCAAAGCCGCCGATTCGACGATTGATGTCCGCAGTCTGCGTTCGTTCGTAATGTCGCGCCTGCCGATTATGGATATTCATCTCGTCCCGGTCAGCGGAACCGGCACGGGCGACGAAGATGACCGGATGGAATATGATTACGCCGACACGCGTGAAACGCCGGAACAAGACGTTCTGCGCCGCGAAGCCGAGCATCAGGCAATCGGTTGTGTTGGTGATTTTCTGGTCAACCTTGAAAAAAGTGTGCGCGGAAAATCCAAACAATACAGCCGGATGGTCAGCGTTTTGTGGCATTGTTATTTGATTTCCGACGGCGGCACACAACTCGAAGTCGCAGAAATGCTCGGAGTTTCCGATTCTCTCGTTTCTGATTACCGCAAACGTATCGAAGCGAATTTGCAGCAGCTTTCGTTCGGCAGCGTCAATGAAGCGCGGCAGTTTGAAAAAGCTCTTAAACACCGCATTCGTGAAATTATCGCGCACGACAAGGAAACAATCGCCGTCTAAATCTAAAATCATTCGGATTGTTCGCCCAATTCTTCAAAATCTCTCCCGATAATGTTAAGATGTCCGAGGAAACCGTTTAATCCCGAATCCGAATTGTGCTGCCCCGCCAAATGATTTATCAATGTCCACCAACCAGCGAAAAAGAGCCGATTATCAATCTCTAAGCTCATCCGCCGACAACGGCGGCTTGAATTCTCACAACCCGAAAACTCACGATTTACCGACGCTCAAGCCTCGGAATACTCAAAAAAATGATGATTTGACTCCTCAAAGCCTGTTAAATCTTCAAAAACAACCAAACAAACAATTGATTCCGAACGAGCAAGTTTTGTCCTCAGGCGAAACCGCGAGCTCGGAATCAATCGTTTTAGAAAATAAAACGGCAAACCTCGAAAGCGATTTCAACTCTCAAACAGAAATTCAAAAACAAAATTTAAGCTATTCCGAACAGCAAAAAGATCAGAAAAAACAGAAACGAGCCGCGCAGGATGTCAAACTCATCAATAAAGACGCTTGGCTGACGCGCAATGGACATTCGCTGACATATATCGGCGTTTATATTTTTACGATCATCGTTTTATTTCGTCCGTATGAACTGATTCCGGGACTCGGTTTTCTGTCGTCGAGTGCGCTTATCGTGGCGATTGCGACGCTGCTCATTTATCTGCCGACGCAGCTCACGACCGAAGGAAATCTGACCAGCCTTTCAACCGAAGTCAAAGCGGTTTTGGTGCTGACGGCGTTTGCGCTGTTTTCGATCCCGATTGCCAAAGACCCCGGCACGGCTTGGGAATCTTTTAACGACATTTTTATCAAAGCGGTGCTGATTTTTATCGTGATGGTCAATGTCGTGCGAAACAAAAAGCGTCTGGTCGGCTTGATGTGGCTCTCGTTTGCCATCGGCGTTTATCTGAGCGTTGATATTTTGATACTGACCTGGAAAGGTCAGGCGGCAGTTGAAGATTATCGTTTTACCGCCGAAGTTAAAGGAATGTTTGAAAACCCGAATGAGTTGGCTCTGCATCTGGTAATGATGATTCCGCTCGTTTTTACATTCGGGTTGGCTGCCAAAAAAATCTATCTCAAAGCAATCTATTTTGCGATGACTATTTTGATGATGGCGGCAAATTTTATGACTTATTCGCGCGGCGGATTTCTCGGTTTAATCGGAGCTTCGGTCGTGTTGGTCTGGAAACTCGGACGAAAAAGCCGTCTGAAAGTCACGCTTTCGTCAGCCGTCGTCGGCTTGATCGTGATTCTGCTCGCGCCCGGAAATTACGGCTTGCGAATTCTTTCAATTTTCGGACTTGCCGCCGATCCCAACGGTTCTTCCGATCAGCGGCAGGAACTGTTGATTCGTTCGCTGCTCGTGACGGCGCGTAATCCGTGGGGCATCGGAATGGGAAATTTCCCGATTGTGAGCATCCATATGCTCGTTACGCATAACGCTTTCACGCAGGTTTCAGCCGAACTCGGATTGCTCGCGCTGGCGGCATATCTGGTTTTTATGGTCAGTCCGTTTCGCAAGTTGAGCGCAATCGAGCGGCGTGAATTTGCCGCCGACAAATCCGACTGGTTTTACCACGCCGCGATTGGTTTGCAGGCAAGTCTGGTCGCTTACTGGATTTCGAGTTTTTTCGCGGCGGTCGCTTATAATTGGTTTATTTACTATCTGATCGCTTACTGCGTCGCGTTTCGGCGCGTTTATCAAATCAATGAGGGACTGAAAAACGAAGTCGTTCCCGAACCGCTCTGGCAACGGCAGATGCCTTAGAAAAAATGTTGAAGATGATCGCACAAATTATTTTTTGGAGCAGCGCGTCGGCATTATTTTATGTCTATCTCGGCTATCCGTTTTTTGTGTATGCGGTCAGCCGTCTGTTCCCGAAAAAAATTAAACGCGCAAATTTCGAGCCGCAAGTAACGATTTTAATTACGGCTTACAACGAAGAAAAAGACCTTCGCGCCAAACTTGAAAACACTCTGAACATTGAATATCCGCCGGAAAAACTCGAAATTTTAGTCGCGTCGGACGGTTCGACCGATGCGACGGACGAGATTGTTCGTCAATTCGCCGGACGCGGTGTCAAACTTTTTCGGCAGGAAGGCAGAGTCGGCAAAACCGTCACGCAGAATCACGCAGTCGAAGTTTGCGGCGGCGAAATTATTTTATTTTCGGATGCGACGACCGAATATCAGCCGAATGTTTTGCGCGAAATGATGCCGAATTTTGCCGATGAATCGGTCGGCTGCGTTGCCGGGAAATTAATTTACGTTGACGAATCGAAATCGAACGTCGGCAAAGGTGCGCGGAGTTACTGGAATTACGAAACTTTTCTCAAGGAAAGCGAAAGCCGCGCCTGTTCTTTGATCGGCGCGTCGGGCTGTTTATATGCCGTTCGCAAATCGGCGTATCAGCCGATGTATGCGGCGGCGTGTTCCGATTTTTTAATCTGCACGATTGTCTTTCGTCAGGGTTTGCGTTCGATTTATGAGCCGAACGCAGTTTGTTACGAGGCGACAAATCAAAAAACCGGCAAGGAAATGACGATGCGGATTCGCGTGATCTCGCAGACGTTTACCGATCTTTGGACGAATCGGGCGGTGATGAATCCGTTCAAATACGGTTTCTACGCCGTCGAACTTTTTTCGCACAAAGTCTTGCGCTACGCCGTGCCGCTTTTTTTAGTTTTGTTGTTGATTGCCGCCTTTGTGCTGAGTTTTAATTCAAATTTGTTTTTGGTGTTTTTTGCTTTACAGGCGGCATTTTATCTGACGGCATTGGTCGGCTGGCTGGCTGAGAAAGTCGGCATCAAATCAATTATTCTGACGATTCCGCTCTATTTCGTGCTGGCAAATCTCGCTTCGGTCAGAGGTTTTATTAAATTTTTGAACGGCGAACATTTCGCGGCTTGGGAACCGATTCGTGAAACAAAAGACGGCGAAAAGAATGCCGCATCTTACGGGTAAGCGATATGACTCAATATTCGGAAGAAAAATACGAAAACTGTCCGCAAATCAGAGAGCGCATCAAAGATTTGCGGCGCGGACAAAAAGTCAGGGATGCGCCGACCGTCAGCGTGATTATGCCGGCGTATAATATCGCCGAATTTGTCAAACAAACGCTCGATTCGGTTTTGGCACAGACCTTTCAAAATTTTGAAATCATCATCGTCAACGACGGTTCGTCCGATACCGCGCAATTGCTCGAAAATCTCGCGCCTTATTTTAATCAAATAATTTATGCCGAACAGCAGAACGCCGGAGCTTCAAGAGCGCGAAATCTGGCGATTTGTCTGGCTCGCGGCGAGATTCTCGCTTTTCTCGACGGCGATGATATTTGGTTTCCCGAATTTCTTGATTCGCAGCTTAAATTTCTCGAAGCGGAAAATCTGGAAATGGTTTACTGCGATGCCGAACTTTTCGGCGCAGGTATTGCGGCAAACGAAAAGTATTCGAAAAACTCACCTTCCAACGGCGAAGTTACGCCCGCCGCGCTGATCGGCGCAAAGTGCAATGTGATCACTTCGGGAACAGTTTTGAAACTCGAAAAGGTTAAAGAGTTCGGTTTATTCGATGTCACTCTGCCGCGAATGCAGGATTTCGATCTATGGTTCAGACTGGCGAAAAATAACGTCAGAATCGGTTATCAGAGAAAAGTGCTGGTCAAATACCGCGTCCGCAACGACAGTTTGTCGGGTTCGAGCGTCAATCGCTGCCGCCGCAATATTACGGCGTTAAATGTCGTCCGCGACAAACATTCGCTCGATGATGCGGAAATGACAATCTGGCGCGAACAGATGAAACATTCCGAAGCCGAACTCGCGCTCGAACAGGGCAAACTTTTGCTGGTCGAGGGCGATTATTCGCAGGCGCATTCGGAATTTGCCAAGGCATACAAATATTTTCGCAATCCGAAAATCTCGCTGGTAATGCTTTTAATGAAAATTTCACCGAAATTGACTTTGAGTTTATTCAAAAAAATTCGTCCGTCGGAATTCTCGTTCATTGCCCCGCGCTCGAATTGAAATTTAAAACGGAACGCGCACATTCCTGTTCGCGCGTCAAAAAACATAAAAGCATTAAGAAAATACAAAAACTGGAGATTATAAAAAACTGCACACGCGAACAGGAATGTGCGCGTTCCGAAAAACGGATGGAAACTGAAAATCAGCAAATTTCACTTAAAGCTCAAAGCACCTGGCTACTTTTTGCCAAGGTTGTCGGTTTCGGCTTTACATTTTTGCTGCCGCCTTTAACGGTTCGTTATTTGAGTCAGGATAAGGTCGGAACATATCGCCAGATTTTTCAGATGGTCGGCAATTTGACGATTGTTCTCTCGCTCGGCGTGAGTATGAGCGCGTATTATTTTCTCTCGCGCGACCGGGCAAAACGCGGCGCGGCGATGGCGAATATCGTGATTTTCAATTTCACGATGGGCGCACTCGCGTTTCTGACTTTATTCTTTTTTCCGCAGCTTGCGGGTAATGTTTTTCAAAACCCGGAAATCACGCGGCTCGCTCCGCAAATCGGTCTGGTGATTTGGATTTGGCTGTTTTCCGGTTATCTCGAAACGGTGGCGATTGCCAACGGCGAAGCGAAAATGGCGACGGCTTTTATCATTCTCGCGCAGCTTACGAAAACGCTTTTGATGGTTGGCGCGGTCGTTATTTTTACGACGGTCGAAGCGTTTCTCTACGCGGCGATGCTGCAAAGCGCAATTCAGACGCTGGTTTTATTGTGGTATCTGAATTCGAGATTTCCGCGTTTTTGGGCGGCATTCAGTTGGCAGTTTTTCCGCGAGCATCTGTTCTATGCACTGCCGTTCGGTTTGTCGGGAATTTTGTGGATTTTGCAGACCGATATTCACAACTATTTTGTCGGCTATCGTTTCACACAGGCGGAATATGCGATTTACGCTTACGGCTGTTTTGAACTGCCTTTGATCGGCAGTATTTCCGATTCGGTGACATCGGTGATGTTCACGCGCATCAGTCATTTGCAGTCGGTCGGCGACAAACCGGAAATGCTGCGCCTGACGATTCGCGCGATGCAGAAACTCGCGTTCTTTTATTTTCCGCTCTACATCTTTTTTCTGATTACGGCGCAGGTTTTCGTCGTCACGCTCTTTACCGGAAATTATCTGGCGAGTGTGCCGATTTTCCTGATAAATATAACGCTTTTGCCGTTTTACATCTGGACGATTGACCCGATTGTCCGCGCTTACAAAGAACTCGGCAGGTTTTTGCTGATCGAACGCGTCGCGCTTTTTGCCGCGATGACCGCCGCGCTTTACTACGGTATTCAAAATTTCGATCTGCGCGGAATGATTGCGATTGTGGTGGCGACCGTGTTGATCGAAAAAGTGATTTTGACGTGGCTCGTTATCAAAAAACTCGAATGCGGTTGGAGCGATTTCGCGCTGCTCAAAGGTATTGGCAGCACGGCGATTTGTGCGCTGATCGCGGGCATTCCGACATTTTTATTTTATTATTTTGCCCGTCAACCGCTGACGCGTTTCGGCGTTGAACTGACGCAAAAACTTTTGGCGACGGAGAAAACTTCGATTCTCGATTTCACGTCGGGCGTGTTGGTTTTGGGTTTGACCTTTATGCTGATGTCGGGCGTTTATTTGCTTGCCGCTAATTATTTCGGAATTATAGACAGCGACGAAAAAGAATTGGCGCGAAAATTATTTGATCGGATTTTTAGAAGAAACAGAAATTTACCCCTCGAAACGACTGCGTTTTGAGAAATCTCAACTTGTAAGTAAAAACTCTTAAAAAATTATGTGCGGAATTGCCGGATTCATTTCAAAAGATAAAAACGCGCCCGTCGCGGAACGTGAGATTTTGCTCGATAAAATGTGCAAAACTATCACGCATCGCGGACCTGACGAGCAGGGAACGGCGATTGAAGGTCGCGCCGCGCTCGGTATGCGGCGGCTTTCGATTATTGATTTGAAAAGCGGACAGCAGCCGATCTATACCGAAGACGATGCAAAACTGATCGTTTTTAACGGCGAAATTTATAATTTTTTAGAACTCAAAAAAGACCTCGAACAGCGCGGACATCAATTTAAAACGCATTCCGACACCGAAACGATTATTCACGCTTACGAAGAATACGGCGCGGATTGCGTCAAACATCTGCGCGGAATGTTTGCCTTTGCGATTTGGGATAAACGCGAGGAAAGTTTGTTTATCGCGCGTGATCGCGTCGGCAAAAAACCGCTTTTTTACGCGGTCACGGACAAGGGAAATTTCGTCTTCGGTTCGGAATTAAAAGTTTTGACCGCGCACGGCGAAATCTCGCGTGAGATTGATTATGCCGCGCTCGACGCTTACTTGACGTTCGGATATGTGCCGGAAGAATTCTGCATTTTAAAGCGCGTCGAAAAACTTCAGCCCGGACATTTTTTGATTTATAAAAACGGCGAAATTCGCACCGAAAAGTATTGGGATTTTAATTATTCGGGCGAATACGAAACAAAATCGGAAGCCGAATACGTCGAAATGCTCAGGGAAAAAATTAAGGAATCGGTCAAAATTCGTCTGATTTCCGAAGTTCCGCTCGGCGCGTTTTTGTCGGGCGGCGTTGATTCTTCGTCAATCGTGGCGATGATGTCGCAGCTTTCCGATGCGCCGGTCAAGACGTTTTCCATCGGTTTTAACGAAGACAGTTTTAACGAACTTAAATTTGCGAGAATGGCGGCAAATCATTTTAATACGGAACATCACGAATTTGTCGTGACACCGGATTTGACTGAAATCGTGGACGATTTGGTCTGGCATTTTGACGAACCTTTCGCCGATTCGTCTGCGCTGCCGACGTTTATGGTGGCGAAAATGGCGCGTGAATATGTCACCGTCGTGCTGTCGGGCGACGGCGGCGACGAGCTTTTCGCCGGTTACACGCGCTATGCGATTGACAGCCGCAAGCGCGGTTTGGGAAAACTCCCGAAATTTCTTCGCCGCAATGTTTTGCAGACGCTCGGCGAAAAACTGCCGCACGGCGCGAAAGGGAAAAATTATCTCTACAACGCCTCGCTCGGCGCGGTTGACAGGTATATTGACAGCGTTTCGCACTTCGGCGCACTCGGTAAAAACGAACTTTACTCGGAAAATCTGCGCGGCAAATTAAACGGCGATTTAGGTGCAGGCGCGGCACTTTTCCGCGATCTGGCAAACGGCATTTTATCAACCGACGCGCTCGACAAACTGCTCTATCTCGACAGCAAAACTTATCTGCCGTCCGATATTTTGACCAAAGTTGACCGGATGACGATGGCGGCATCGCTCGAAGCGCGTGTGCCGCTGCTCGATCACGAATTAATTGAAATGGTGCAGAAAATTCCGCCCCGATTAAAATTAAAAGACGCAGAAACCAAATATATTTTTAAAAAAGCGATGGAAGGAATCGTCCCGCACGAGATTCTCTACCGCGAAAAACAAGGCTTCGGTGTGCCGATCAACGAATGGATTAATGTCCAACTCAAGGACAGAATGCACGGCGATTTGCTCGACAAACGCACATTGGAACGAGGGCTTTTCGACGAAAAATATATCAAATTACTGCTCGACGAACACCATTCAAACCGCCGCGATCATTCGCATTCGCTCTGGATTTTGTGGATGCTTGAACTGTGGCAAAGGCAGATTGAAGTGTGAGTGGTGAACGGTGAGCGGTGAGTGAAGAACAAGAAATCTTAAATCTTAAATCTTAAATCTTAAATCTTAAATCTTAAATCTTGAATCTTCCTTCACTCACCACTTACCGTTCATCGTTCACCGTTAAGAAAACTATGGACAGTTACAGCGAATATGCGAAGGCGGCAATTGAGAATTACTCGCGGAAAGATGCGGCGAGCCGGTATTTGCTGTTTGATGCGGTTAAGAATTTGAAAATCGAACGCGTTTTGGATGTCGGCTGCGGCGCGGGGCAGGAACTTTTTCCGTTTCTCGAAAAAACCGCCGCGCGTTGTTTCGGTGTTGATGTCGCGCCGGAAATCGGTTTGGTAACACGCGAAGTTTATCGGTCGAATCCGCATTCGGAGAGAGCATTTTTTGTCCGTTCGCAGGGCGAAAAACTGCCGTTTGCGAACGAGAGTTTTGATGTCATCTTGTGCCGCGTTGCGCTGCCGTATATGAACAACCGGCAGGCGATCTCGGAAGTTGCGCGAATTTTGAAACCGAATGGCGTTTTTCTGCTGAAAATTCACGCTCCGGCTTTTTATTTCGGAATACTTCCGGCGCGTTTGAAAACATTTAATCCGAAACAGGTCGCTTATCCACTAATCTGTCTGGCGGCGGGCGCGTGGCATTCTTTGACGGGCAAACAATTGGAAAAAGGATTCTGGCGCGGCAAGGAAACCTATCAAACGCGCAGTTTTCTTGACAGGGAATTTGCCGCCAACAATCTGCGAATCGTCAAAGAACTAAGCGATACGAACGTGCAAACGCCGTCGTTCTATATAATTAAAAATTAAAAATTAAAAATTAAAAATTAAAAATTAATACAAAAGACAAAAGAATAAAGAATAAAGAATAAAGAATAAAGAATAAAGACAAAAGACAAAAGACTAACAAATGTCCGCGAAAAATCAAACATATTTAGAAAAATTAAAATCAAATCTGCCTTGGCTGGTGCGTTATCCGCTGGTGCGGGCGCAGAGTTTTTTGGAGCGGACGGCGTTCGAGAAAAAGCGCGTGATCGTAACGATTGCCGATCATTTTGAACCGGCGTGGAGCGATCACGGCATTCTCGATCTCGACACTTCGCGGCGGCGTTTAGATGATTATTATAAAATGGCGCGGACGATTGGCGAATCGGTGATTGATACGGACGGGACAAAATTTCGGCATACCAATTTTTATCCGGGCGAACAATACGACAAAAATATTCTCGACACTTTGGCGGCGATGCAGGCGGAAGGTTTGGGCGAAGTCGAAATTCATCTGCATCACGGCGTTGAAAAGCCTGACACGTCGGAAAATCTGCGAAAATCTTTGGTTGAATTTCGTGATTGTCTGGCGGAAACTCACGGCTGTCTCTCGCGTTTCGGCGGCGCGGGCGAACCGAAATATGCGTTTGTTCACGGCAATCTCGCGCTCGGTAATTCTGCGGGCGGAAAATACTGCGGGGTTGATGACGAACTGCAAATCTTAGCGGAAACAGGCTGTTACGCCGATCTGACGCTGCCGTCCGCGCCTGATGAAACGCAGGTGGCAATGATTAACGAAATCTACGAATGCGGTCAGCCGCTCGGACAAAAAATGCCGCATCGAACGGGCAAATCTCTCGAAGTCAAAGGCGCGGATTTTCAATTGCCGGTCATTTTTACCGGACCGCTCGCGTTCGATTTTTCGCGTCGAATTAAAAATCTGCCCGTCCCGAAAATTGACGACGGCGCATTGACGGCAAATCAAGGCACGGATTTGAAACGATTCAAACGCTGGACGAACACGAACATCACCGTCAAAGGCAAGAGCGATTGGGTGTTCGTCAAACTCTATTGCCACGGCTTTTTCGACCGCGATCAATCGTTCTGCATCGGCGAAGATGCGCGGCGTTTTTTCTCGGAAATTATCGAACACGGTGAAAAAACCGGCGCATATTCGGTGCATTTCGCCTCGGCGCGTGAAGCGTTTAATCTGATCTCGGCGGCGGTTGACGGGAAACGCGGAAATCCGAACGATTACCGCGATTATCGTTTGCAGACGATTATGGACGGCGCATAAGCATTTTAATTGCAACAAATTTTGGCTTAAAACTGAAATTCAGGCACGATTAGAGCTATCTTGCAAGAGTTGAATGAAACGATGGCAAATCCGCTTGAAACAATCAAAAAACTCAAAGGTCGGAGTTGGGAAGAAATTCGCACGCGCGGCGGACAGGCGATTTCCGTCTATACCGAACAGATCGGTCTGAGCGGCAAACTGCCGACCGATCACGAATTCAGGCAGCTTTTGGATAAATCATATCTCGGCAAAGGAGAAACTTCGCCCGCCGAGCTGCGCGGCGTTTTTTACGAAAACGCTGACCGCAATTTTTTCCCCGCATTCTCGGAAAAACAGGCGACTATCAAAGTCTTTCGACGACATTTCGGCGAGAAAAGTGCGGGGAAAATAATCGAAAAAGCTGAAAAAAATCGTCAGGGCAGATTTGATCTGCTCGGTTTGCTCAATCTCGATTTCGGCAAAAAAGTTGACTGGCATCTCGAACCGTTAAGCAAAAAACGCTCTCCGCGCAAGCATTGGAAAGAGTTTGATGAACTGGACGCGAGCGAATCGGGCGACAAAAAAATCGTCTGGGAACTGAATCGTCATCAACATTTTTTCAATCTCGGCGCGGCATATTGGCTCAAAGACGACGAGCGATTCGCGCAGACATTTGCCGCGCATCTCGAAGGCTGGATGAACGAAAATCCGCCGGGTGAAGGCGTTAATTGGGTGAGCAGTCTGGAAATCGCTTTTCGCGCGATGTCTTGGATTTGGGCGTTAAATTTCTTTAGAGATTCGCCGGAAATAAGCGATGAACTTTTTTACAAAACGCTCAAATTTCTCTATCAGCACGGTCGGCACATCGAAAAATATCTTTCGACTTATTTCAGTCCGAACACGCATCTGACGGGCGAAGCACTCGCGCTTTATTATCTCGGCACACAATTGCCGTTTCTCCATCGTTCATCGCATTGGCGCAAGCTCGGCGAACGAATTCTGTTTGCCGAACTCGACCGTCAGCTTTTAAAGGACGGCGTTTATTTCGAGCAGTCAACGTGGTATCAGCGTTACACGGTGGATTTTTACACGCATTTTCTGCTTTTGAAAACGCTCAACGGCAGAGACGCGACCGATCCGAAACTTTCCGCCAAACTCGAAACGAAAATCATCGCCGCGCTCGATTTTATGATGTATATCACGCGACCGGACGGCACATCGCCGATCATCGGCGACGACGACGGCGGACGAATGCTGCCGCTGACGACGGCGAAACCGGACGATTTTCGCGGCACGCTCGCGCTCGGCGCAACGCTTTTTGAACGCGGCGATTACAAACACGTCGCCAAAGAATTATCCGAAGAAATCGTCTGGCTTTTGGGCAACGAAGGCGTGCAGGCGTTCGAGACGATGCGGGCGCACGTTCCGAATAAAAATTCGGCGCGGTTTGAAAACGGCGGCTATTTCGTGATGCGCGACGGCTGGACGGAAAGCGACAATTATCTGCTTTTGGACTGCGGCGAGATCGGCGCACTTTCCGGCGGACACGGACACGCCGACACGCTCGGCATCGAACTGGCGATTCAGGGCAAAACGCTGCTCGTTGATTCGGGAACATACACTTATCACGAATCCGACGCGATGCGAAATTATTTTCGTTCGACGACCGCGCACAATACTCTGACGATTGACGAGCAATCTTCGTCCGTGCCTGACGGCAAATTCAGCTGGAAAACAAGAGCGAAACCGCGCGTTCATTCGTGGATTTCCGAAGACCGTTTCGATTTTTTTGAAGGTTCGCACGACGGTTACAATTCGATAAATTCGACGCATCTGCGAAGCCTTTTGTTTCTCAAAAATGATTACCTGATTATGCGCGATCTCGTGCAGACGCAGGACGAACACGATTACGCGCTCAATTTTCACTTTAACAAGCAGACCAATCCGTCAATCGAACAATCGGAAGCGGGCAATTTCTGCATCGGCGAAACGTCGTCGGATTTGCGTGAAGGCTGGCGATTTTTCACCTTCGGCGACAACGGCGGCTGGCAGAAAAAAGAAAGCTGGATTTCCAATCAATACGGCGAAAAAATCAACGCGCCGTTTTTGCGCTACAACTCGAAAGGCATCGGCACACAGGAATTTTTCACGTTTATGCTGCCGTCGGAATACGGATTTGCCAAACCCGAAGTTTTTGAAACCAACGTCAGCGGCGGTCGCGCTTTTGTCGTTAATTATCGCGGTTATTGGGATTTATTCGTCTTCGCCGATACGAACGAGCAAATCGTCCGCACCGAAATTTTCAACACGAATTTTCGATTTCTCTGGGCGCGTCTGACTCCGGGCGAGCATCTGCCGGAAGAATTCGTGATGGTCGGCGGCACGAATTTCACGTTGGGAAACCGCGAAATCATCAATTATCCGAACGAACTCGAATTCGCCGTCGCCCGTCGCCTCGGCAATAAACTCAACGTCCGCACGAGCGAAAGCCTTTTCAGTATTTCGATTCCGCAAAAAACCACTTCAAACTACATACTCAAAAACAGCGAGTAACTTTTGTCATTTATCATTTATCATTTATCATTTACCAGAAATTCGGAGTCATTTGTTGCCTGAAAAATAAGCGGGCGATAAATGATAAATGATAAATGACAAATGTCTTACAGTTGATCGGCAGTTTTCATCAAGGCGGTTCGGAGCGTCAGGCGGTGCAACTCGCGCGGCTGTTGCGCGAAGACGGCGCGTTTAATGTTTACGCCGCAACCCTGAATAATGAAGGCGTTTTGAAAAGCGAGATTGAAAATTTGGGGTTGCCGCCAATCGCGGAATTTAAGCTGACTTCATTTTACGACGCAAATTTTTTGCGGCAGATAAAACTCTGCGCGAAATTCCTGCGCGAAAATAAAATTGAAATTATTCACACTCACGATTTTTACACGAATGTTTTCGGGATGGCGGCGGCGCGTCTGGCACGAGTTCCGTTACGGGTTGCATCAAAGCGCGAAACCGGCGGAATGCGTTCAAAGTCGCAGAAGATAATCGAAAAACTCGCGTTCGGTCAGTCTCACGAAATCGTCGTCAATTCCGAAGCGGTCAAGCAATATCTGATTGATGAAAATATCAATGAGCAGAAAATAAATGTCATTTACAACGGCTTGGATTTAGCGCGTCTAACGCCGAAAACGACCGACCGCAAAACGATCTGCAACAGTTTAGGATTGCCGCCGGACGACAATATCAAATACATTACGCTCGTCGCCAATCTGCGCCACGCGGTTAAAAATCAGCCGATGTTTCTGCGGACGGCGCAAAACGTAGTCAGTAAATTTCCCGACGCGCATTTTGTTCTGGCGGGCGAAGGCGAACTTAAAATCGAACTGGAAAATCTCGCCAAAGAATTGCAAATCTCCGCCAATATTCATCTGATCGGTCGCTGCACACAAGTCCCCGAACTGCTTTCGATCAGTTTTGCGTGTTGCCTGACGAGTTTTAACGAAGGCTTTTCCAATTCGATTTTGGAATATATGTTCGCCGGAAAACCAGTCGTCGCCACACGCGTCGGCGGCGCGGCGGAAGCGATTGTCGAAGGCGAAACCGGGTTTTTGGTCGAATCGGACGACGACGAAAAAATGGCGGAAAGATTGACCGAACTTTTAGGCGGCGAAATGAAAGCCGAAAAATTCGGACGGCGCGGACGGATGATCGTCGAACAAAATTTTTCCTGCGCGGCACAGCTCGACGCGACGAAAAAACTCTACGGTAATAAATTTTAATGAGCGACCAAAACTCCAGAAAATTAAAAATCGCCCTCGTCGCGCCGTCAATGAGCGTTGTCGGCGGGCAATCAATTCAGGCAAATCGTCTGCGCGAGGTTTTCGAGGCGGACGCATCAATCGAAATAGATTTTATTCCGACCAATCCGCCGAACATTTTTCAGAACATCAAATATCTGCGGACAATTCTGACTTCGCTCAAATTTTGGCTGCTGCTCATAACGAAACTGCCGAAAGCGGATTTGGTGCAGGTTTTTTCGCCCGCGATGAGCGGTTATGTTTTTTCGACGCTGCCGCCGCTGTTTTTCGCCAAACTGTTTTGCAAAAAAATCGTTCTCAATTATCACAGCGGTAATCTCGCGGAACACATTAAACTTTGGAAAAAAACCGCGCTCCCGACCATCAAAAAATTTGATGAGATCGTCGTGCCGTCACAGTTTTTAGCCGATGTTTTTGCTGAATATAATTTGTCCGCAAAAGTAATCTACAATTTTCTCGACACGGAAAAGTTCGTTTTCCGCGAAAGGAAACCGCTTGTGCCGGTGTTTTTATCGAACCGGAATTTTGAAGAACACTATAACGTCGGCTGCGTTTTACGGGCGTTTTCGCTGATTCAAAAACAGATTCCGTCAGCAAAATTAATCGTCGCCGGTTACGGCAGCGAGGAAGCGAAATTGAAACAAACGGCGGTCGAATTAAAACTCGAAAATACGGAATTTATCGGTAAAATTCCGAGCGAAGAGATGCCTGAAATTTACAATCGCGCCGACGTTTATCTGAACGCTTCGATTGTAGATAATATGCCGCTTTCATTAATCGAAGCCTTCGCCTGCGGTTTGCCGGTCGTTTCAACAAACGCGGGCGGCATTCCCTTTATTGTCGAAAACGATCAAACCGGATTATTGGTTGAAAAAAATGACTGCGAAAATCTGGCGAAAAAAGCACTGGAAGTTTTAAAAAACGAAAAACTGGCGCAAAATATCATCAACAACGCCCGCCGCGAATGTCAAAAATACGAGCTATCTAAAATTAAGCAGGACTGGAAAGACTATTACCTCGATTTAATCGAAGGCTGATGGAGCGCGGACACTCTTGTCCGCCATTGAGCGAAATATTTGGATACCGGCGGACAAGAGTGTCCGCGCTCCAATTTTACAGTTCGGAATGCGCGGCGACGACTGCCAGACTTTGCAGAACCATTGAATCAGGTCTGACGAATGCCTTGTAATATTCGTAATTTTCGAGAATCATCCGAAAGCGCAAATGCTTGTCATCCAACAGTTTATTCGCCGCATTGATTAATTCTTCGCTGTTGTTAAATTCCAGATAATTTTTTCCGGCGGCAAAATCGCCGGTCACTTGAAAATGCAGCGGTTCGGTGATTATCGCTTTTGAAAGCGCGACATATTCGCCGAGTTTCCAACCGTTTGAACGGTTGAGTCCGGTCGTAGCGACGCAGATCGGAAATGTTTTAATCATTTCTAAATATCTTCTTTTGTCGGCAAAATTTTCGTCAGGCAGCAGACAATCTTTAAAGTGTTTTCGAGAAAAATCATCGTGTGACAAACCGCCGAAAAACTTTGTCCCGAATTCGCGGCGCAAAAGCCTGATACAATCAGCACGGTTTTGGTTGATCTGTTCGACTTCTTCGCTCTGTTCAGGCGATTCAAGCCTGATTGTGTCCCACACCCGCGCCATAAACAGGATTTTCGGTTCAATACCGAAATCCGGTAATGCTTCGAGATAATTAACCTGTTCTGCGCCGCCTCTCAATCCGATTTTTTCGGCAATCTTTAAACTTTTAATTATCGTCTTAAATTTTTCTTTGCCTTGATAGAAATTCGCTCTTTCGAGTTTAAAAAAATCGCGCTGATCGCTTAATACGGGATAATTCAAACCTAACGGAAATACTTTGTCCACATCTTCGAGCTGTGAAATGTATGTTTCGTCAAAGCTGCGCTTGAAATAAAAATCGGCTTCACTTAAAAGTTTTTCGTCAATCCGATTCCAATCGTGCATATCATAATAAACTGTAATTTTACCGTTCAGAATAATTTTGGTGTTGAGAAATTTATAATTATTCCAACGATTTGCAGCCGATTTGTCGTGCAGAAATTCAGCCGGAATCGTTTGTTTGAGATTGAGAAAACCCTGACGGTGAAGCAAATTAAAGCCGGTATAAATCTGCTGCAAATGTTCGGTGTCCGAGTGTGCAAAAATTTCGCAGTTTAAATTCATAATCTTTCGTGAGTTCACGGCAAAAGATTATTTCAGCGATTGCCGAATAGATTTTAGCTCATAAATTTAAAAAAATCATTTTTGATTTTTCGCCGCCAAAGCCGCCAGCAATTTGCCGGTGTTGCAGCCAATATCCGTTTTTTCGATGCCTTTACTTTTGAAACGGCTGGCTGGCGTGAGATTCAGTTTGTTCTGCGCGAGATTTTCAAAGCCGACCGATTGATAATCGGCGACCCAAAAATTGTTTGACGGGAATGATTTGCCGCCGTCAATAATCTGCCGATTGTTGACGAAAAGATTATTAGTGAAAAATTGCCGCGCTAATGCCGATTTAACATCAATTCCGTGAATGCCGTAGTTTCCGTGTCCGGCGATGTTATCCCTGACCGCCAGATTCTTCGGCATTTCTCCGTAAAGCGTGGCAATATTGCCGTTATTAAATGAAGTGTTGTGGGCAATTAAAATATTTTCGCCGTCGGAAATCTGGAAAAAATATCCCGAACCGTCGCCGAATTCGCCGCCGCCGATATTGAGCAAAAGATTGTTGGTGATCGTCAGATTTTTTAAGGTTCGGCTCGGATAATTGTTGTCTTTGCCGAGGATGTTGATGCCTTCGCCTGCGCCGTTGATGATATTGTCTTTAACCGTGATGTCTTCGACCGTATTATAAGGCGAACCGCCGGTTTCATTGCGGACGGTGATGCGAAACGCCGAACCGACCCAGTTGTTTTCGAGATAATTTTCGGCAAACACGAGCCTTTTGGCATTTTTGATCTCGAACAAAGTTTTGGTCGCCACCTTGCCCTTCCATTCGGGAAGTTTTGTCAGATAGTTGCCGCGAATCTCGATGTCGGACGGAATCAGTTCGACCGAAGCGACATCCGAACCGCCGAACATCACGTTTTCCGCTCCGGCTTCGATGTAGTTGTTCAAAATTTTGACATCCTTTGAACTCGTCCAGCCGCAGATGCTCTGCGTTTCTTCCTGCGGATAAGCAAAACCCTGAAAATAACTGTTTTTAACGGTCGTCTGCGCCGAATTTAAAGCGATGCCGCGACGCGTCACAGCCTGCGAAGTCGAATGGATAAAGCAGCGGTCAAATTCCAAATGATGCGGCACATCGGCGATTTTGCTGCCGTTTTCGTCGGCGAGATAAATCAAATTATAAGTGTAATCTTTGGTGTCGGGCGCAAATTCGATGCCGACGAAACGAAAATGATTCGCGCCTTTTTCGGTGTCGAGCGCAGGTTTTCCCTGTCCGGTCGTGACGATTTTCGCCATCAGTTTCGCCTGCGCGGGCGAAACTCGCCGGTTTTCCGGCAATTGTTTGATTGCCGAAGATTGAATCGTGATAAATTCGGTCAGAGGTTTATTCGGAAGCCTGATTTCGCCTTTGTAAACCGCGCCGGCTTGCAGTTCGATGGTATCGCCGCCGCTCGCTTTGTTGATTGCCGTCTGCAAATTTCCGCCTGCCGGAACGCGGATAATCTGATGTGCGCCGTTTGCCGTGATTTCCAATGCAGGCTCGAACGCGCTGCTGAATTTGTCTGAAAATTTTGTGACGGCGACGACTGCGGCAGTTCCTAACAGGGCGAGCAACGCCAGACTGACAAAAATATAAAGTTTGTTCCAACTTTTGGCGGGCGTGTCTTTGCGGCGAACGATGATCTGATTTTCCGTCATATTAGTAAATCCTTATCTGCAATCAGAATAAAATTATAAACCGAAATTTTTTTCTATCAAAATAAACACTCAAAACGCCGTGTAATTCAAAAATAATGCCAAAGGAGCGGGCAGCCTGCCTGCGTGTTTGCTTTGCATTCATCTAAGACACGCAGGCAGGCTGCCCGCTCTCCGTCCGGTTGCAATGCTAATCGCCGAACATTCGATATTTCAAAATATATTTTCAAATAAAAAAATAATGCTGGTCAAAACTTACAAACATTGTGTAAAATATGTTTGGTCACTTTTTAGTTTCCCGCGACCAGCCTCCAGATCAATAAATTCACACCGAAAGTTTTTAATGCTTTTCAATTCGCTTCATTTTTTAATCTTTTTTCCGGTCGTTACTGCGCTTTATTTCTTATCGCCGCATCGTTTCCGCTGGGTTCTGCTGCTCGCGGCGAGTTGTTATTTTTATCTGGTTTTTAAGCCCGTTTATATTTTGATTCTCGCTTTTACGATTGCCGTTGATTATTTTGCGGGCATTTGGATCGAGAAAAGCGAAGGCGAAAAGCGCAGATGGTTTCTGATTGCGAGCATCTGCGCCAACGTCGGTGTGCTGGCGATTTTTAAATATTACAATTTCTTAAATTACAACTGGCGCGAACTCGTCGGTTTGAGCGGTTTCGATTTGCCCGTGCCGCCGCTGCTTTCGATTCTGCTGCCCGTCGGACTCTCGTTTCACACGTTTCAATCGCTCAGTTACACCATCGAAGTTTACCGCCGAAGAACGCCTGCCGAACATCATTTCGGCATTTTCGCGCTTTATGTGATGTTTTATCCGCAGCTCGTTGCCGGTCCGATTGAACGTCCGCAGAACGTCATTTATCAGTTCCGCGAACGACATTATTTTGAATACGAGCGCGTCAAACTCGGCTTGCAGTTGATGATGTGGGGAATGTTCAAAAAGGTCGTGATCGCCGACCGTCTGGCGGCGTTTGCGAACGTCGTTTACAATCAGCCGCATTCCTATAAAGGGATTTCGCTGATCGTTGCGACGGTCTTTTTCGCCTTTCAGATTTACTGCGATTTTTCAGGATATTCGGACATCGCGCTCGGTTCAGCGCAGGTGATGGGTTTTAAGCTGATGCTCAATTTCGACCGACCGTATTTCAGTAAATCCATCTCCGAATTTTGGAAACGCTGGCACATTTCGCTCTCGACTTGGTTTCGTGATTATCTCTACATCTCGCTCGGCGGCGGCAGAGTTTCCGCGCCGCGTCGTTATTTCAACCTGTTTTTTACTTTTCTCGTGAGCGGTTTATGGCACGGCGCAAACTGGACTTATGTCATCTGGGGCGCACTCAACGGTTTTTATCTGATCGCCGAAATGCAGTGGCAGGGTTTGGTAACAAATCTCAAAGACAGAACTCACGGCAGTTTCGGTAAATTTCTCATCAATTTATTTTTAGTTTTGCTGACCTTTTCGATGACGTGTTTTGCGTGGATATTTTTCAGGGCAAATACGGTCAGCGATGCTTTTTATGTCGTCACGCATTTGTTTGACGGCTTGAGCGATCTGCCGCATCAAATGTTCAATCTGCCGTTTGTTAAATTAAACGTGATGCTCGGCAGAGATAAATGGGATTTTATGATTGCGCTGGCGGCAATCGCGTTTCTGCTTTTTACCCATTATTTGCAGCGCGGCATCAGCGGACGAACGCTTTTGAATCGTCAAAATCGCCTGATTCGCTGGGCGTTTTATTTCGCAATGGTTTTTGCACTGTTATTTTTCGGAGCTTTCAATGAATCGCAGCAGTTCATCTATTTCCAATTCTGAGACGGCGGATTTTAGCCGTCTGGCAAAACGCCTCGTCGTTCTCTTGCTGCCGTTTTTACTGGCGGCGGGCTTGATCTTTGTTGTTGATCCGTTTAATTTTTTCGCCGTCAGCCAAATCATTCCGAAAGACATCAAAGCCCCGATTGCTTCGCAGTTTAACCCTTGCTTTTGGCAGTTGAATAAATTTGAACACGAACCGCGCGAGAATGTTCTGCTCGGCGATTCGAGAATGATTTTACTGCCGGGAGAAGTCAAAGAAGTTTCCGGCGAAGATTACGCCAATCTCGGTTTCGGCGGCGGAACCGTCCGCGAGATAGTTGACGCGTTCAAGGTCGTCAGCAAAAAAGTCGCGCTTAAAAAAGTTTACATCGGTTTGAATCTCGACAAATATAACGATTATGAAATCAATAATCGAATGACCTTTTACAATGCGGCGCACGAAAATCCGGCTCTGTATTTCTTGAATCAGGCGGTTTGGCAGACAGCGTATTACGAAGTCAAAACCGCTCTGAGCGGCGAAAAATTTAAAATCGGCGTGCCGAATATGAGCAAAGACGAATTTTGGGATGAAGAACTCGCGGTCGAAACAAAGTATTATGAAAAGTATGTCGAGCCGGTCAAATATCGCAAAGAGTTAAGCGAACTCGCCGCCTTTTGCCGCGAAAATAACATCAAACTTTCGTTCATTATTTTCCCGACGCACGTTGACGCGCAGCAGCTTATTGCGAATACGCAGATGATCGAAAACAGGGAAAAAATGCTCAAAGATTTTAACTCGGGCGGCGACGTTTACGATTTTGACTGGAGCAACGAACTGACGGCGAATAAGAATAATTTTAATGATCCGGTGCATATGAACGCCGATGTGCGAAAAATCGTGACGCGCGAGATTTGGACTAATCGGTTCAAATTCGCCAGATTTTATCCTCAAAACAGTTTGGGTAATTGATCGAAAAGAGACGGAAATTATGTGCGGAATCAACGGAATAGCATATTCCGGCAAATCGAGGAAAAAAATTGACGAACGCGTGATCGTGCAGATGCGCGACGTGCAGTTTCATCGCGGACCGGACGACGGCGGCATTTATACGGACGAAACGGTCGGTTTGGGACATCGCCGTTTGTCAATCGTGGACGTTTCGCACGGCGCACAGCCGATGTTTAATGAAGATAATTCGTGCGTCATTATCTACAACGGTGAAATCTACAATCACGCCGATTACCGCGACGAACTCGAAGCCAAAGGTCACGTTTATAAAACGCATTGCGACACCGAAACGATTCTTCATCTCTACGAGGAATTGGGCGAAAAATGCGTCGAAAAACTGCGCGGAATGTTTGCATTTGCGATTTGGAACATTAACAGGAAAGAACTCTTTATCGCCCGCGACCGGCTCGGCGTGAAGCCTTTGTATTACGTTCAGGACGCAGAGGGAAGTTTGTTTTTCGGTTCGGAAATTAAAACGCTGCTCGAAGTTTCCGCCGTCAAAGCCGAGATGAATTACCGCGCTCTGCCCGATCAGATGGCAAATCACGGCACGTCTTTCGACGAAACTTTGTTCGTCGGCGTGAAACGTCTGTTGCCCGGACATACTTTGAGTTGGTCGGACGGCAAACTGAAAATCCGCGAATTTTGGGACGTATCATTCGAGCCGAAACACGAGGAAAAAAAGGACGCGGAATACATCGGTGAATGGCTTGAAATGTTTCGGCATTCGGTCAAAATGCGTCTGATGGCTGACGTTCCGCTCGGAATGTTTTTGTCCGGCGGCATTGATTCGTCGGCGATCTGCGCGTTGATGTCGAAAATGGTTGACGAGCCGATCAAGACTTTTTCGGTCGGTTTTGCCGAACGCGAAGCGAACGAATTCGGTTATGCGCGAATCGTCGCCGAAGCATTCAAAACCGAACATCACGAAATCACGATTACGCCCGGACAGTTTTTCGCCGAACTGCCGAAACTGATTTGGCACGAAGATGAACCGCTCGGATTTATCGCGTCCGTGCCGCTTTATTTCGTCTCAAAACTCGCGCAGCAGCACGTCAAAGTCGTCTTAACGGGCGAAGGTTCGGACGAAATTCTCGCCGGTTACGGGCGTTATGCCAAGGCTTTGCAAATGCTTGATTACGGCGAAAAATACGAGAGCCTGACACCTTCGTTTATTCGTTCGGCGGTTAAATCAGGCGTGTCGGCGTTCGGCGGAAAATTGACGCGCACTTTTTTGACGCGTGACAACGACATCGAAAATTTGTTTCTCGACAATTTCGCCGTCTTCGGCAAAAAATTGCAGTCGCAGCTTTTCAGCGCGGAGACAAAAGCGCGAATCTGCGAAGAAAATCCGTATATTTTGCAAAATAAATGGCTCGAAAAAACCGACGCGCGGGAAGTTTTGGACAAACTTTTGTATGTTGACACGAAAACCTATCTGCACGAACTTTTAATGAAACAGGATCAGATGTCTATGGCGGCATCAATCGAATCGCGCGTGCCGTTTCTCGATCACAAACTCGTCGAACTGACGGCGAAAATGCCTGTGAAAATGAAGCTGCGCGGTCACGACACGAAATTTCTGCTGCGCGAAGCGATGAAGGGAATTTTGCCTGACGAAATCTTGACGCGCTCGAAAATGGGTTTTCCCGTTCCCATCGGAAACTGGTTCAGACGCGAATTTAAACACGTCGTTGACGAAAACGTCCTGAGCGAACGCGCACTTTCACGCGGGATTTTTAATCCGAACTTCGTCCGCGAACTCGTCGCCAAACACGACGCGGGCGAAAACCACGACGAACGATTGTGGTTTCTGGTTAATTTTGAAATGTGGCAGCGGCAGTATTTTGACGGCGAAAAAGTTTGAGTTTATGAGCTATAAAATTTTACACGAATCACCGGACGCGGAAACGCTCGCGCAATGGCAGGAATTTCTCGCCAACGCCGAATACGCGACGCATTACGTCACGCCGAATTTTTTTGTTGACCCGTTTATTCGCGGCGGCAAACGATTTGCGGTTTTGACGTTTGATGAAGATGATAAAGTGTCGGCGGTTTTAACGGGCGTTGACGACGGCAAAAAACTCGTTTCGGAAATGGCAGTCAGACCGCAGACGGCTTTTCGCAAAGACACGAATTTATTTCAAACTGCTCAAATTTTACTTCACGCTCTCAAAGAAAAAGGCGGCGAACGGGCAAAGCGTCGTTATAAAATGGATTTGACGAAACTGAAAATCCACAATCTAAAAGAAAATATGTTCGATTTCGGCATCAAAACTTATCAGAGCTTGCCGTTATCGGTGAAAACAAAAATTAAACAAATCGCGGGAAAAAATTAAATTCGAGTATAATTCCCGATTAATGTTTCAAATCACAAAAGTATGAAATTAAATTTAACTGCCGTTTATCGAAAAGTTCCCGAAGGTTACATCGGGTTTGTCGAAGAACTTCCCGGCGCAAACACGCAGGGCGCAACGCTTGAAGAAGCGCGTGAAAATTTGCAGGAAGCAATTGAATTAGTGTTGGAAGCGAATCGAATTTTGTCCGAAGAAGAATTTAGTGAAAAAGATTCGATTCGTGAAACGATGACTTTAAAAGCCGCATGAAACTTCGTGATCTGATCCAATATTTGGAGAGAAACGGCTGTCAGTTATTGCGCGAAGGCGGCAGTCACAGCGTTTACGTCAACCGGAAAACCAGAAAAGCAACCGCTGTTCCAAGACATCGTGAGATTAACGATTTTCTCGTGATAAAAATCTGTAAGGATTTAGAAATTCCCAAACCTTAATTTTATGTTCGCTGTCGAAACGGAAATAACACCTGAAAAAGTTAAAAAAAGTATTCTGCGGGGGCGCGATATTTTGTGTTTTTCGCACGATTGGACGGGCGATCCTTTGTCGAAAACTCATCTGATGCGCGTTCTTTCAAAGGAAAATCGGATTTTGTGGATCAACGCGATTGCCAACCGGATGCCGACGGCTTCGTCGAAGGATTTTTCGCGCATCGTCAAAAAACTGAAAAGTTTTACCGAACCCGTGCGCGAGGTCGAACCGAATATTTTCGTCTTGAATCCGTTGGCGATTCCGGCTTACGGCAGCGCGGTGGTCAGGAAAATTAATGAAAAAACGCTTGTGTCGCAGGTTAAAAAAGCGATGCGAAAATTGAATTTTGTAAATCCGCTCAATATGGTGTTCAATCCAGCCGCCGGTTTGCTTGCCGGACATTTGGGCGAAACCGAGCTGATTTATTACTGCGTTGACGAATATACGGCGTTCACCGGCGCGGCGGAAGGTTTGAAAGGCATCGAGGAAGATTTGTTTCGCAAGAGCGATTTAGTGATCGTTTCGGCGGAAAAACTGCTCGAATCGAAACGGCATTTTAACAAAAATACATTTATCATTCGGCACGGCACGGACTGGAAACATTTTCGCACCGCGCTCGATACTGACACGAAAATTCCCGCTGAAATCAAAGATTTGCCGAAGCCGGTGATCGGTTTTCACGGTCTGCTTGCCGATTGGGTTGATTACGAATTGATTAAAAAAACAGCCGAGCATTTCAAAAACGGATCGGTCGTTTTGATCGGTAAAATCACGGTTGATGCAGAAAAGAAAATCAAGATTTTGGGCGGCGTAAACAACATACACTTTCTCGGACGCAAGCCTTACGCGGAACTTCCGGCGTATTGCAAAGGTTTCGATGCCGCGCTTAATCCGTTTGAAATCAGCGAATTAACGCTCGCGGCGAATCCTTTAAAAGTGCGCGAATATCTCGCCGCCGGTGTGCCGACGGTTTCGACCGACATTCCCGAAGTGCGCGTTTTAAGTGATTGTCTGGTCGGCGAAAATCACGCTGATTTTATCGCCAAAATCGAAGATGCGCTCGTTTATCCGAGATCGCGCGAAGAGATTTCCGACGCTATTCGCCACGAAAGTTGGGAAGCGAAAATTGAAGAACTGCGGGAAATTATGCGGCAAAATGCGGGCAAAAAAGAGAGGAATTAATTGAGCGTTTTCTCGAAAATTATCCTGACGCTTTTGCTCGGTCTGCTGCTTTGGGTTGCATTTGCGCCGTTTTTGGCGAAGTGTCTGGTCGTTGAAAAACCGCTCGAAAAAGCCGATGCGATAATGGTTCTCGGCGGTTCGGCGACCTATATCGAACGGACGCAGAAAGCCGCCGAAATCTACCACACAGCAATTGCGGATAAGATTTTGCTGACCGACGACGGCAATCGCGGCGGTTGGAACAAAGCCGAACAGACGAATCTCAAATTCGTCGAACTAGCCCGCCGCAATCTGGTTTCGCAAGGCGTTCCGGCGGAAAAGATCGAAGTTTTGCCGTCAACCGTTGATGCGACGATTGACGAGGCAAATTTGCTGGCAAAAACGGCGCAGACTGAAAATCTGCACAAAATTTTGCTCGTCACGAGCGCGTATCACACGCGCCGTGCGCTCTGGATTTTTGAGAAAACGGCAGCAAATCTGCCAATCGAATTCGGCATTGAATCGCCGCCGACCGGCATCGAAACGCCGCCGCCGCAAATGTGGTGGACCAAGCCGCGCGGCTGGCAAAGCGTCGGCGGCGAGTATTTGAAATTCGTTTATTATTGGATGTTTTACTAAGTTCAGGGTTCAAGGTTTAAGGTTCAAAGTTAAAGATTACATACTTTGAACTTTGAACCTTAAACCTTGAACTCCTAAAAATTATGCAGGAAATAGCACAGCAACACGCGCTCGAAGTGGAAAAGGGCGAACGATTCGAGTTTGGCAAAAATTGGTCGGCTTTTTTGTCGGTTTTGGACGAAGAACGCATTTTACAGGCGGAACAGTCGCTGCGGGAAATGCTCGAAGTCGAAGATTTGGCGGGGAAAACTTTTCTCGACATCGGTTCGGGCAGCGGACTTTTTTCGCTCGCGGCGCGGCGTTTGGGCGCGAAGGTTTTTTCTTTTGATTTCGATTCAAACTCGTTTGCCTGCACCACCGAATTGAAACGACGATATTTTGAAAACGATGCCGATTGGACGGTTCAGCAAGGTTCTGCGCTTGACCGCGAATATGTTTCGTCGCTCGGCAAATTCGACATCGTGTATTCGTGGGGTGTGCTTCATCACACGGGCGCGATGTGGGACGCGCTCGACAATGCCGCGATTCCGGTTGCCGATAACGGTAAACTTTTTATCGCCATTTACAACGATACCGGAAGTCAGGCGACGCGCTGGCACTGGGTGAAAAAAACCTACTGCCGTCTGCCGAAATCGCTCAAAACGCCGTTTGCCGTCGCCGCGATTCTGCCGGAAGAATCGAAAAGATTTTTAAGTTCGATGGCGCGACTCAAACCGCAGGAATATATCAATTCGTGGACGAAATATAAAAATGATCGCGGGATGAACCGCTGGTATGACATCATTGATTGGGTCGGCGGTTATCCATACGAAGTTGCCGCGCCCGACGAACTTTTTGAATTTTACAAAGCGAAAGGTTTTTCAATGGCGAAACTCAAATGCAAAGGCGTTGGTCTCGGCTGCGTCGAATTGGTGATGAAAAAAAATAATTCACCGAATTAAATAGTTGACAGGAAGTTTTCGGAGTTAAAGAGATTTGCCCGCGAAATACACGAAAGAAACGAAAAAAAGAGAAGTGAAAAGTTGTGCAAAATATTTTATTTTCGTGTTTTTAGTGTATTTCGCGGGCAAATCTCTGTTTAGCTGTTGAAGGTTAAATTAAAGTTAGAGTGATGACATTTTGGCGAGCAGTTCATCGAAACGCGGATCGTCGCGCAGGGAATTGAGTTTGGCATCGGTTTCGTAGCGCGGTTTGTTTTCGTTGCCGAGTTTGATAGCGCGGTTGAGCCATTTGAATGCCAAATCTTTGTCATTAAGCAGCGCATACGCCGAACCGACCCAATATGCCATATCGTGATCGGAGCGCGAAACATTGAGAACATCTTGGTTGAGCTGTTTTTGGGCTTCATCGTTTCTGCCGGCTTCGGCGAGATATTGAGCGTAAAGCGGACGAATGCCGTCCATTTGCGGGTTGTGATTTAACACGTCCTCCATCAGAGCAATCGCTTCGTCCGATCTGCCTTGATAGAAATAAACATCCGAACGAAAAATCTTGAGCATCGGATGATTCGGTTCGGCATCTTCGCCTCGAACGAGTTCCGCCAAGGCTTTTTCATATTCGCCGCGATAGAGAAATATTCTGGCGCGGTTGTAGGCGGAAATAACCGTCGCCGCCGGATCGAGCCGCGCCAGTTTTTCAAAACTTTTCAAGCTCTGCTCATATTCGCCGTCGAGCCGGTGCATCATTCCCTTGACGAAATAAAGCGGTGCTTCGTTGGGAAATTGTTTCTGCAAAGCCTCGATTTCCGCCCGCGCCTTGCGTTTTTCGCCGCGAGCCAGATAAATCATCACCATTAAAACACGCGCTTCGGTGACATTCGGGTCGTAGAAAAAGGCTTTGGTAAATGCGGCTTCGGCGTGTGTGTAATCTTCGGGTTCGCCCAAACCTTTGAGGAAACGATTGGCGTAACACGCTCCCAAACCCGAATAGGCGAGCGCGAAATGCGGATCGAGTTCGATGGCGCGGCGAAAATTGTGAATCGCCGATTCGCAGTCTTCGATTTCCAAGGTGCGAAAAATAAAACGCCCGAAACTGTCGCGTCCGCGCAAATATTCTTCATACGCTTCGGCATTGTCGGTCGGTCTTTGGGCGAGTCGTTCCTGTTCGTTTTCCGAAAGTTCGAGCCGCAAACCGTCGAGAATTTTATGGGCAATCGAATCCTGAATCGCCAAAACGTCTGCGCCTTCGGTGTCAATGCGGTCGCTCCAGACGATTTCGCCGCTCAAGACATCCAAAAGCTGCGCCGTCACGCGAATTTTTGCGCCCGAACGAATAAATCCGGCGGACAAAACCGCGCTCACCTTTAAATCCTGTCCGGCTTGGCGCGGGTCAACTTCGATGCCGTGATATTTGGCGATGACCGACGACGGGCGCACGACCAGCGATTTGATTTGCGCGAGTTCGGTGATGACGGCATCGGCGAGCGCGAATTCGTAAAATTTGGAATTCGGGTCTCTGCTCAGATTATTAAACGGCAAAATGGCGATGCTTTTCTTTTCCCTGCCGGTTGCAGTCAGAGATAAATCCGGCGCAAAAGATGGCGGATTTGAATGCGTCGGCGTGAAATTAGTCGAATTTTCGCCGGTCGGCTTGCCTTTAATCCAATTCCAAGCACGTTTGATGGCATTATTTTCAAGTTGTCGCGGCGCGTAGATTTCGCCCTGAAACGCCGGAACGCCGGAGATTTCCTGCAAAACCTGCCGCAGTTCGTCACGCATCGTCGAAATTTTCTGGTAACGGTCTTTCGGTTCTTTCATTAGTGCTTTATCAACAATTGCCTGCAGTTGCGGAGGCAAAGTTTCGTTTCGCATCTGCGCGAGCGGTTTCGGCGTAGCGTGCAGAACCTGATGGCGCACGTCAATCACGGTTTTGCCTTGGAACGCCCAAATTCCCGCGACCATTTCATAAAGCAGAACGCCGGTCGAAAAAATATCTGCGCGATGATCGGCGCGTTCGCCTTTCGCCTGTTCAGGCGCGGCATAAGTTGCTGTCCCGTAAGGAATTCCAACTTCTGTCAAATCCGTGCGGTCAACGCTCGAAGGCAAATCTTCAAATTCATTTTGGACGAGTTTTGCCAAACCGAAATCGAGAACTTTAACCTGCCCCGCATCATTGACCATAATATTTCCGGCTTTGATGTCGCGGTGAATGATGCCGCGCGAATGCGTATAGGCGAGCGCGTCGCACACCTGCACGGCAATCGAAACCGCGCTGCGAAGTTCGAGCGGACGACCGGCGACGAGCTGACGGACGTTTTTGCCTTCGATATACTGCATCGCAATATAATAAACGCCGTGGTCTTCGTGAAAATCGTAGATCGTGCAGATGTTCGGATGGTCGAGCTGTGAACAAAGCTGTGCTTCGCGCTCGAAGCGTTTGAAATTAGCGGTTTTGGCGGTTAATTCCGGCGGCAGAACTTTGATGACAACGGCACGATTCAGCTTTGAGTCGAGGGCTTTATAAACCGTTCCTTGTCCGCCTGCGCCGAGTTTTTCCTGAATTAAATATTGGTTAATTTTAGAACCAATCATACGAGATTTGCGATTTGCGATTTGTGATTTACGATTTTGAGTCGAAATCTAAATTCTTTCAATCTGTAAATGAAAAGTAAATGATAGTTTATTGGAAAAATCGCAAATCGCAAATCGCAAATCGCAAATTAAATTTAAATAACGGCAAACTGCCGTTAATCGGGGATAATCGTTCAGCCGCGCGGCGGATCGCCCCAACCCGACTGCACATAGTTTCCGTTCTCGACGACGCACGGCACAACCAAATCACCGCCCGAAAATTCGAGCATTTCGCGCTGCCGCGCCTTATCACTCTGCGCGTCATAATCAATATATTCGACTGAATTTTCGGCAAAATAATCGCGGGCTTTCTGGCAATACGGACAGCCCGGTTTGGTGTAAATAACAAATGACATTTTAGATTTTTCTCCTTGTAAATAAATTCTATCAAATAAAAACCGATATGTAGAAACTTACTGATTTTCATTCATAATTAGGGAATCGAACGGAAATAGATAAAAGCCGGAAATTGACGTTCATCGGCAGGTTTGCCCGTCGCCGTTGATAAATGGCAAGACTGTTGCTCAATAATGTTCGTATTTTATTTTGACAAACTATTTATACTGATTACTTTTGTAGTCTGTTTAAATAGTAAAATTTTAGGCTCTTGTCGCTGACAGCGACAAATTTAATAGCATCGGGCAGAGGTTTTACGCCGCCCGACGTGAGCTGCAGACAAATCTTGCGACGCTGAAAGTGTCGAATTGATTGGGCGGGTTATTGCTCACTTTCAGCGAGCGAAATTTTGCGGTCAGCTTCGGCGGGTGTCATTGCGCTCGCGCTCCATTCTACCCGCCGCTATTAAATCTATCGCTTTCAGCGAATTAAAGCAGACTCTTAAAGTTTTTTCATTGACAGGTAAATATCTGTCGGTTCGCCGATTCTGAGTTCACCGGCGCAAAATGACGGGTGAAATTTAGATAAGAAGTTTCGCCCGGTTTAAGCCTTCTACACTTGAAAAATTATTTATTTGATTGATGAATCCATTAAATTCTTGACGATTTCAGCGGCGGCATTCGGACGCGCAAAACTGCGAATATTTTGTTTCATCGTTTCCGACCGCATTGGATTTTTTACCAATTCATCAATCTTGTAAGCTAAAATCGTCAAATTATTGCATTTAATCGCGCAGCCTTGTTCGAGCAGATGATCGGAATTACGTTCTTCCTGTCCGGGAATCGGGTTGACGATGACGAAAATCAATCCTTTTGCCATCGCTTCACTCGTCGTTAAGCCGCCGGGTTTGCCGACGATTAAATCGGACGCGGACATATATTCGTCCATTTCGCGTGTGAATCCAATCGGTTTGAAGGTCACGCGGTCATTGTTTAATTTTTCGAGCGCGAGCGTTTCGAGTTTGTTTTTTAATTCTTCGTTGCGCCCGCAAAGCGCGAGAATCTGCGAAGGCGTTTCCAGTTCGGCGAGCGAACGGAGCAGATTTTCGACGTTGCCGACACCGAAACCGCCAGCCGAAACCATAATCGTCAGTTTGTCCTGCGCCAGATTATATTTTTCGCGCATCGCCCGTCTGTCTTTGATTTCAGCAAAAACCGGATCAATCGGAATGCCGGAAACCGTAATTTTATCAGCGGGAATGCCGAGTTTTTCGAGATGTATTTTCGTTTCATCGAGCGCGACAAAATAACGGTCGTAATGATGGCAAAGCCAGAGCGCGTGTGCGTCGAAATCGGTGACGACGATTGACTGCGGAAAATTGATTTTACCTTTCGCAGTCAGCCACGAAATAATTTCGGCGGGCAGAAAATGCGTGCAGACGGCGATGTCGGGCTGATAATTTTTCAAAAACTTGATCAGCGGCTGCGTATTCAGACGATCTAAAGCCAGCCGCCGCCGTTCGTTTTCCCAAGGTTTATCGAGCGAATCATACATCCAGCCGAGAACTTCAGGCATTTTGTTGACCATATCGAGATACGCTTTGCCGTAAAGCCTGCGGAACAGCGGATTCGTATAATTCAAAACATCAATATTTTTAATTTCCGCCGACGGCATCTGCCGCTTAAATTCTTTCTCGACCGCTTCTGCCGCCCGCAGATGTCCCGCGCCGACCGCTGCCGCTAAAATTAAAATCTTCTTTGCCATAATTGGGGAATACTAGCATTTTTTTGTGATGCAATGCGTTACAAAACAAAGTGGAAGATTCTTATTTGCATAAAGTTTTAGTTCCCGGCTAAATAAAAGAGAGCCGTAAGTATTTTTACGGCTCTCTTTAATCAACATTTAAAATCAATTTTACTTTATACAATCTCTGGGGTCAGGTCTAAGTGATGAACACGGATCTCGCGGTTCGGGATAGATGACATCCAAATCGCCTAATCCGACAAACGGATCGTAAGTATCTTCGTCTTCGACAATCAGCAATTTATAGTGAGTTTCACCATAATGACGCAAGAAATAATTCGGAACAGGGATTGTCAAGGACATACCGTCCTCTGATACGGAAGTCACCGGCTTAGTCCCGTCGAGTTCATAATCTTCGCCGTCGCCAATCTGCCGGTAGTATTTAACCTTGAGATCATTCATACCGTCAAAATAGTGAAGGTTTTTCTGGACTGCGCCTATCACACTGGTTGGAGGAGGTTCAGAGGTCGTGTGGGACAAATCAACCATTCCCGGCTGAACCGAAAATCCAATCGTTATATTCCATTTACATTCGAGTTTGTATGTCTGTCCGGCAACGGCGGAAAAAGTTGCCGTTGGTGCATTCCGACAGAAACTCTGCATCGGAGCTGCTTTTGCCGTCCAAGGTGCCGGAAGCTGGGCATTAACCGCATCGTAATAACCTAAAATGTTTGTTCTCACAAAAGCTCCGCCCGGATTATATTCCGTAATTTTTCCGGGTGCCGGGGTTGCGGTGGTTTTAATATTTATGGAAACGAACGGGTTAGGCACACTAATCGGCAGCGGAAGTCCAAAGAGATGAATTCTGGCTTTCGTTCTGACTCTGAATGCGTTTTGCGGAACCGAACTGGTGCAGTTTAGGAATAAACCCGAAATTATTATCACTAACAATAGATACACATATTTTCTCATTTTGTTTTCTCCTCGTTTTATTGAATTCCGATTTCGCTGATTATTTGGTCGGCGGTGATCCCGTCATTTATGCCGGCAAAATTGCTGACAACCGACTGCATTTCAATCGCCTTTTTACTCGGCTCAGAAACTTCCAGCCCTGCCTGATTCGCAGCCGTCGAACCGGGAAACGGTTGGGCAACCGGATTTGCAAGCGAATTGGTAAATTCTGCCGGTGTCACCATAAATGCGTCGTTATCAACCTTTTGCGATAGTGTTGCGGTAAAGACTGCAAAACTTTCGAGGTCGTTCATCTCGCCGCTGGGCGAAACCACATCAGGCATCAGGCGATTTAAGACGGTTCTGACTACTTTCACCTGCTCTGTATTGGTAAAAGCGTAATCGGGAGCGGAAGATCGTCCCGCAAGTTCATTGACTGCCTTGGCAATATTGTTCTCGTCAATCTGGCTGCTGCCGTTCAAATGCGCGGTTGCAACCTGTTCGACAATCGCATCTGCGGAAGGCGAAGGAATTTCGAGGACGGATAAATTGTTCAACAGCATTTGTGTAATCTTGAGTGTGGTTTTGTAATTCGGTGAGGCTGCATTGTTTTTAGCCAGAGTGTTTATAGTGTCGAAAACATTATCTTGAGCTTGCTGCGCGTTGGTTTCAACCGGGCTGAAAATAGTGTTATTAAATAAAACTCCCGAAGTTAGCAATGCCAAAGCTGCAATCACGACCAGAACGGCGATTATTTTTCTTTGATTCATATTATGTTCTCCTTATTTTTAGAAATTTTAGATTAACCGGAAAAAAATTAATCGTCGGAAAAGACCACGGAATCTCTGCCTTTGATTCCCGAATCATTCGGATCGGATTGAATATCAACCGTTTCCCGACAAACTGAAAATTGTTTTTTGAATTCTTTGACAGTTAATAGAGTCAGTCTATGAGGTTATTGGGAAAATGTCTTAAAGATTTCTAAAAAAAATCTAAAAGTTTCTAAATTCAATAAAACGTGGAAACTATTGATATAACTATTTATTTGAGATGTGATTTTTCCAACAGCAGATTGAATCTTTGGTCTTTTCTTAATGAATCGAAACGGGAATCTATTTTTAGATAAAGCAGTCCGACGGAGTTTTCATTAAACGCTTCAATCAAATATTTGACCGAGAAATCGATTTCATTGAGTGTTGCATAAACTAATCCGACATCGGCAAAGTCAATTTCATCCTTTGAATAATCTGCTAAAACAGAATTGAGGATTTCAAGAGCAGCTTCTTGATCTTCAAATAATGCGAAAATAGTTGCTTTTTGTAAAAGCATTTCCGGGCTTTTTCTGATCTTGATAGCGTTGTCAATGTATTTCAGAGCCAAATCTAAAAACCCGATCTGAGCATAACTGAGCGCAAGATAAATGGAGGAGGCAAGCATCTGAGAATCAAATTCGAGAAACTCTTCCGCCTGTATGATCGCTTTGTTGTAATTGCCTGAAAAATAAAAAATTCTGGTCAGACTTTCGTTGAAACGACTTGAAGTAGGATCGAGTTTGACAGCCTTTTCTTCAAATAACAGAGCATCTTTAAATTTACCCAGAGCCAGACAGATAATGCTTTTCCAGTGGTATGCGTCGGGATTGTTCGCGTTAATTTTAATCGCTTTATCGAGAGAAATATCGGCATCGGCGAAATTCATATCGAACATTATTTCAATCGAACCTTTTAGAACAAAGGCTTCCGAAAGTCCGAAGTCGGTGTTGATTGCCATCTGGAGAGCAGTCATCGCTTCGGCATACGCTGTTTCGTTTTTTAATAAACTGTGATTATGAAGCGACACATAAACGCTGCCGATTCCGGTATGGGCAAGCGCATAGTTGGGTTCGCGCCTGATGGCTTCTTTAAAAAACTTTAACGCCTGATGCAAACTTTCTTCGGGTTTTTTTCTCGTTCCGCGAGATTCCAGAATAAACTTTCCGCGATAGTAGAGTTTTTGAGCCTCCGAATCTATTTCTTTTTGTTGGCTGGCACTGCCCAATTTTAATTTGAGTTTTTCGGCGATGGTATTGGAGATTTCTTTCTTGACCTGAAAAATGTCATCAGCTTCAAAAGACTGCGTAGTTCCCCAGAGACATCTTTTGTCGCCGGCATTGATTAACTCGGCGACGATTTCCAGTTTTCCTTTATATTCGGAAATAGTTCCGGTTAAAATTTTATCGGCTTCGAGCAAAAAGCCGATTTCCTGCAATTCTAATTTGGAATTTTTATAAGATTTGACCGCGCTGTAAGCTAACACGCGCAAATTTTGAATCTGCGAAAGATCATTAATCAGGCTTTGAGTAACCCCGTTTGCCAGATATTCATTTTCATCAGTATTCGATTCAAAAATAAAAGGAAGCACCGCGATTGAAATAAGTTCGTTGACGGGAGCGTATTTTTTCTTCGGGAAATTATCGCTGACCGGATGAGAATTGACTTCTTCGACATTGGCGACAAAACTGTATCCGCGCCCGGAAATGGTTCTGATATAACGGCTTTCGCCTTTTCTCTCCTGCAATACGCGGCGAATGGCGGAAATATGAACCGGCAAATTTGCCTCTTCGACAAAACTGTCTTTCCAGACACGTTCTAAAATTTCGTCCTTTTCGACCACCTCGCCTCTTCTCTCGATTAAAAATGAAAGAATCTCGAAAGCCCGCGAACTGATCTGAATTTGAATATTTTTGTGGTAAACCGCAATTGATCGTTTATCGAGAATAAAATCGGAGAACTTGTAGGCTTTGTTCATAATTTGAAAATAATATTGAGACAAAAATTCTTCGACTATTAGCGTTAAAGAGAACCGATTGATTCACCCGAAATTGATTTTTCGCTGGTGTGTTTCCCCGCTTTTCATTCTTCCTTAAACTCGGTAACTGACAATTCTATGCGATTTTCCGGTTAAATTTATTCCGGCGGAATTATTGAAGAAAACTTATTTTAAGTTAGCTGAGATTTTAACCCGTAAAGAGTTGCATTTCAAACCAAGACTTTTTATCTAAAGTCCGTTTATAGTATTCTTACAAGCAACATCAATCATTTAACATTTATCATTGAACATTTTATCAAATCAAAAAGAATTAAAATTGAATTTAGCTCAAGGAATAAAAGATTAATGCTCAATGATAAATGATAAATGATAAATGACATTATGGAAGAAAGAATACACCGCGAAGTGATCGGCGGACACCTTTTGGTGATCGGCGGCGCGGAAGATAAATATAACGAACGGCGCATTTTGAAGAAATTTCTCGAACTCGCGGGCGGCGACAAGGCGGAGATTTTGATCGTGCCGGTCGCGTCGGATTTCCCGGAGTTTGCGGCGGACATTTATGTGCAGGCGTTTCGGCGTTTAGGCGTTCACAATCCGCGCGTCTTGCGGGCGACTTCGCGGCAGGACGTGATTTCCGCCGATGCCGAAACATTGCTCGACGGCGTGACCGGCGTGTTTATTTCCGGCGGCGATCAGATGCGGCTCGTTTCGATTTTGGGCGGGACGAAGTTCGCCGAGAGATTGCGCCGGATGGTCGAAAAAACCAATATCGTCTTGGCTGGAACGAGCGCGGGCGCGGCTGGAATGTCAACCTCGATGATCGTGCGCGGCGAATCAACACCGCATCCGCAGAAAAATTCGGTGCGCCTTTCGCCCGGACTCGGATTTTTGAAAAACATCATCATTGACCAGCATTTCACCGAACGCGGACGCATTTCGCGGCTGGTCACGGCAGTTTCGTATAACCCTTATAATCTCGGCATCGGAATTGACGAAAACACGGCGATTATTCTCGATAAAGAAGGAATTTTAGAAGTTTACGGCGGCGGCACGGTGACGATTGTTGACGGCTCGCAAATCACCTACAACGAAATCGCCGAAGTTGACGAACATCAGGCATTCAGCGTCTGCGGTGTGCAGTTGAATATTTTAGGCGAAGGCTTGATCTACGATTACTTCAAACGCTCGCCGTTACAGCCGCCGAATGAATTTTTGTTGCCGGATATTGAGTAAGTCAAGATTCCGAATTCAAGATTCAAAATTTGAGAAAAGAAGTAATTATCCTTAAATCTTGAATCTTGAATCTTGAATTCGGAATCTTGAATTCGGAATCTTGAATTTTGAATCTTGAATTTTGAATCTTGAATTTTGAATCTTAAATTTTGAATCTTGAACGATGAATATATTAGAAATCAGAACCCTTCGCGGACCGAACTATTGGAGCGGTTATTGGAAAAAACTCATCATAATGCGTCTCGATATTGGCGAATATGAGCAGAAGCCGACGAACAAAATTGACGGCTTTAATGAACGGATGCGCGAAGTTTTGCCGACGCTTCAAACTCACGGGTGCAGTTACAAGGAAGAAGGCGGATTTTTGCGCCGCGCCGACGAAGGCACTTGGGCGGGACACGCAATTGAACATTTCGCGCTCGAATTGCAGACGCTTGCCGGGATGGATGTCGGTTACGGCAGAACGCGCGAAACGGGCGAAACCGGAATTTATAATGTCGTTTTCGCTTATATGGAACAGGAAGTCGGGCGATTTGCGGCGCGTGTCTCGGTGCAGTTGTTTCTCGATCTCGCCGGCAATAAACCGCTTGATGAAATTAAACTGCAAATTGCCGAAGACGTGCAGAAAATGCGCGAAATCCGCGAAGAATTTCGTTTCGGACCTTCGACCGGCTCGCTCGTCGAAGAAGCCGATTCGCGCGGCATCCCGTTTATTCGCTTAAACGATCAATCGCTCGTCCAACTCGGCTACGGCGTTCATCAATCGCGCATTCAGGCGACGACGACCTCGAACACGAATATGATTTCGACCGACATCGCGGGCAACAAACACGCGACCAAGAAACTGTTGGGCGAAATGGGCGTTCCCGTGCCGAACGGTTATCGCATTCGTGAGATTGATGAACTCGCTGAAACGGTCAAATCGGTCGGTTATCCGTGCGTTATCAAACCGCTCGACGGCAATCACGGCAAAGGCGCGACGGTCGGCATTCGTGATTTGGAACACGCCAAAATCGCCTTTGAAAAAGCGAAGGAATATTCGCGCTTCGTGATCGTCGAACAGATGCTCGAAGGCGCGGATTTTCGTGCGCTCGTCGTCAATAATCGCCTGATCGCGGTTGCCGAACGCGTTCCGGCAAATGTCACGGGCGACGGCGAAAATACGATTCAGCAGTTGATTGACAAAACCAACGCCGATCCGCGACGCGGTTACGGACACGAAAACGTGCTGACTTTAATTGATGTTAATCAGCAGACCGAGCGTCTGATCGCCGCCAAAGGCTACACGCTCGAAACGGTTTTGGCGAAGGACGAGATTCTTTATTTGAAAACGACGGCGAATATCTCGACCGGCGGCACGGCGATTGACCGCACCGACGAAGTGCATCCCGAAAATGTTTTTCTCTTTGAACGCATCGCCAAGATCATCGGTTTGGATGTCGCGGGCGTTGATATTGTCGCGCCGAATCTCGCCGAACCTCTGCGCGAAAACGGCGGCGGCATTATCGAAGTCAACGCCGCGCCCGGATTTCGGATGCACCTCGCGCCGTCCGAAGGCATCGGGCGCAACGTCGCCGAACACGTCATTGATATGCTGTTTCCGCCCGGAAAACCTTCACGCATCCCGATTTTTTCGATTACCGG
Organism: Pyrinomonadaceae bacterium; assembly: GCA_965247235.1. Classification (GTDB taxonomy): domain Bacteria; phylum Acidobacteriota; class Blastocatellia; order Pyrinomonadales; family Pyrinomonadaceae. The sequence continues at coordinate 1,436,228 of OZ252004.1, read as the reverse complement.
AACGAACGGCAAAACGACGACGACGCGCGTCATCGCGCATATTTTGAAAGGCACGGGCAAAACCGTCGGATTTACGACGACCGACGGCACATACATTCAAAATCAGCAGATTCAAAACGGCGATAACACCGGACCTGTTTCGGCGCAGCTCGTCTTGAAAGACCCGACGGTCGAAATCGCCGTGCTTGAAACGGCTCGCGGCGGCATTATTCGTTCGGGTTTGGGCTTCGATCATTGCGATGTCGGTGTCGTCACTAATATCGCGCCCGATCATCTCGGCTTAAAAGACATCAATACGCTCGAAGATTTGGCGCGTGTCAAATCGGTCGTGCCGCGCTCGGTTTCGCGCAAAGGTTACGCCGTTTTGAATGCCGAAGACCCGCACGTTTTCAGGATGCGCGATCTGGTTGACGGTCACTGCGTCTATTTTTCGATGGACGAAAACAACGCCAACATCCAGCGGCAGATGCGGCGCGGACGTATTTCGTGCGTTTATGAAAACGGTTTCGTGACGATTTTGAAAGGCAAATGGAAGGTTCGCGTCGAATCGGTCAAAAATATTCCCGTGACCTTCGGCGGACGCGCCGGATTTATGATTCAGAACGTGCTGGCGGCAACGCTCGCGTGTTTCGTCCACGGCGTTTCCATCGCCGACATCCGCACCGGACTCGCCACCTTTACGGCGGGAATGGCGCAAACGCCCGGACGCTTGAACTTTATCGAGATGGGCAAATTTACCGTCCTGATGGATTACGCGCACAATCCGGCGGGTTTTACCGCGCTCATCAAATTTATCAACAATTTGCAATACAAACACCGCACCGTCATCTTGAACGGCACGGGCGACCGGCGCGACGAAGATTTGCGCGAAATGGGCAGACTGTGCGCCGACAATTTCGACCGCATTATCATCCGCCAAGGCAATTATCTGCGCGGTCGTCCGGTCGAAAATATGTATCGTCTGCTTCAGGAAGGCGTTGACAGCGCGGGTAAAAATCCGACCGTCAAAATCATCAACGACAGCCGCGAAGCGATTGATTACGCTTTCAGTCACGCCCGCGCCGGCGAACTCGTCGTCACATTAGGCGACCGTGTGCTGGAAGATATGCAGATTATGAGAGAATTCCGCGACCGCGCCAATCCGCTGCCGGAAGATAAATAGAGGCAATTAAAATGTGAATCCGGTGTTAATTGGTGTGCGCTGACCACGCTGCCTTAAAAGTGTATTTGTGCTTGCCGTAGTCATAATGAAGATTTACCGCTTTCGTCTGTTCGAGTCGTATCGGTTGGTTTGAAAACTCCGCCGAAGCCGTTCGGATAATTTATTTTCGGCGGCGTGAAATTTGGAATTGTCAGTGTTCTCGCGGTATTGACAGCCTGTGAACCGAAAGTTAAGCCGTTATTGACGGCTAAAACAAACGGCGGATTTGGCGGGAAGTTCGGGCGGTCGAAAATGTCGGATAATTTATTGACGGCGCGGTTGGTGATCGAATTGGGCAAAGAAATTTCCGTGTTGATCGTTTGTCGTGCGCCCATCACGCCGCCCGCGACTCTCAAACCTCTTTCCCAAAAAGGCATTTGGCGGGCATTTCCTTGTTCATCGGTTTGCGTAATGTCTTTACCGCCGATGGCTATCCTGATTTTTAGCATTTAGCTATTGAAGTTCTTCTTTGGGTTTCAACTCGTATTGAAGATTTGCTTCATCCAAAGCATTTCTTAACCAGTAAAACCATTTCTCTTGAGCAACTTGAATTTTTCCGTTGATTCTTTTCAAAATCGGTGTATCTATTACATAAAAGAATATCGCGTCGCCTTCTTCCTGTCGGAGTATTAAGGCGACGGCTCTGCCCATAATCTTCTCGCCTTCCTCAATATTACCGTCTGAATCTTCATCAAAACTAACAGCAATATTGGCGGGGAAATTATATTCTTCTTGAAAACCTTGTTGACTGATATTACTAATTGTAGCAACTCTACCAAATAAACCATCACCTTTCATTTCGTCGTAGGTTGCCGGCAACAAACCAACATTACTTGATAATATAATCTGCAAAATTTCTTCTTCGGTCTTATCCGATTTAAATTTGAATCTGTGAGTTATAGACATAAATTCACGCTTAAGTAGCTACTCTATTTGAAAGGAAAAAAGATTGTGACTTTTCCATTTCTGACAACTAATATCTGCTCTAGTTCGGCAATTGGCTTATTCCACATTTTATTTTGCAAATCACTCAAACTAATTGAACTGTCATCCATATTTAGAACAATTCTTCTGGTTTGTCCTTCAAGAATTTTTTCCTCAATTTCACTTCTAATGTTTTCTACTGATTTGTTCCTACTCGGAGCATAAGCGTCAAAGATTTCACCTTCGATTTTGAAGTCAGGCTTCTTTTCTGCTTTCAGCCATGGATTGCTCATTCGGTCAGTATTAGTAATCTGAGGCTTTTGCTCAACTCGGTAACCGTTTTTCGCCAGCGTTTCCGCCGCTTCGTTTTGGCGCGTCAGTCCTCGAATATTTTCCGGTGCGGAATTCGGACGAACCTTTTCCGTTTTTCCCAAAGGCTTATTTGCCGCGTTTGGTTTCATTGAAGGCGACACTTCAAAAGGCTGGCGCACTTTAGGCATTTTTGTTCCAAGTTTATCGGCTATCTGATTCGTTTCGTAACCGCCGCTCCCGCGCATTTCCAAGACCGGATTTTCAATCGTTTTGACGGTTTTTTCAGATTGCGAAACTTTCACCCTGAAACCGTTCGGCGTAACCAATTCTGCTTGTGGTTTCGGCGAGTTGTTCTTGAAAATATCGTCGAGTTTATTGACCGCCGAATTCGGTGCGGCGATTTCCGCGTTGATGACTGAACGTGCGCCGAACAGTCCGCCCGTGACGCTTACACTGCGTTCGAGCAGCGGCATTTGGCGGGCGTTGCCGTTCTCGTCGGTTTGCGTGATGTCTTTGCGTTTTATTATGGAAGACCAGCTTTTAATACTGTTCCATCAAAAGAAACATCAACTTTGATCGCGTGTCCGGCAAATAAATCAGCGTCATCGTAATATACACTAATTTTATCGTCTTCTTCATCAAAACTGATTGAGTCTAACCTAATCCGACGTGCAAATTCTTCTTCAGTAATTTGTTCTCCCTCAGTCCAATCTTCATTATAGAGTTTAATTAGTGATTTTGAAGATGCTCGGCGGAAATCTGCATCTTTCTCTTTTGTCAGTTTGAGAAATTCATAAAATTTTTCGGGTAGCTGTTCCCGATTATTTTCTAATTCAGCCAAAATTCTAACGGTATGGTTACCACTCATATTCCATTTGCCTTCCCATGAACCATTATTATTTTCTAACTTTCCAACTATTGGATCATTTATTACCTGTGTCATACCTAATTTCCACCTTTTGCATTCACTTTTTTGGCAAACGAAGCTCCGCCGGTATGCGATATTTTGTTATTAAGATCACTTGGGACGAGTTGCATTGTCGTGCAATCCTCGTGATGATGCCAAGTCAAACTATTATCATCACGAAGTTTTTGAACCTTCTTCCAATCTGCCGATCCGTCTTCTTTAAACCATCCTTTTTGTTCAGCAAACAATTTATCAGCCGCCTTAAAATCTGAATCGTGATTACCCTTCATATTCGGCAACTTTACTTCACCTTTTGACCAAGGCGAAAAATCAGGAAACCCGTTCTTAAATTCTACGGATTTTCCTTTTGTCACGGCGATCACTTCCGGCTTTGTAGATTTCCAACCTGAATTACCAACTTCACCTTCCCAAGAACCGTTTGAAGACGGAATTCTAATCCCCGGAAACCCATTTTGTCTTGATTCTAATACAGTTGTGTTTACTGATTTGTCAGTTTGCGGAACTTTGACTCTGAAACCATTCGGCGTAACCATTTCGGCTTGTGGTTTCGGAGTGTTGTTTTTGAAAATATCGTCGAGTTTATTGACTGCTGAATTCGGCGCGGCGATTTCCGCGTTGATGACTGACCGCGCCCCGAATAAGCCGCCAGTTGTGCGCGCTCCGGCTTCCAGCAGCGACATCTCTTTAAAACTGCCGTCATCATTTCGTTCGGCGAAATTTTTGCCTGTGACCAATCCTGTGCCGCCGATTCCCAAATTATAAGCCGCTTCCGTGCCGAGCAGGAATCTGCCCGATTGGGTTGCCAATGCCCGCGAACCCGCCATTCCGCCGAAGGTGATGGTCGCGCCGATTTCCGCGCCTTTGTTAATCAGCATTCGACCGTCTTTGTTTTTAATTTTGATATTTTAGAATTTCCTCTTTTGCTTTGAGTTCATATTCAAGTCCTGTTTCGTTTAAAGCACTTCTCAGCCAGTCGAAATATGAATCGTCTGCCACTTGTAAATGTCCGTTAATTCTTTTCAAAATCGGCGTGTCAACAACATAGAAAAATATTGCGTCGCCTTTTTCCTGTTGAAGTATTAAGGCAACGGCTTTGCCCATTGTTTTCTCGCCTTCCTTAATGTCGCCATCTGAATCTTCATCAAAAGTTATTCTGATTTTAGGGAGAAAGCCATATTCTTCCATTCCCGACTGACTATATGCACTCAATTCCGAAACTCTTCCGTAAATTCCATCAGTTTCAAAACCATTGCTGTATTCCATCAGTCCCACACCACTTGAAAGAAGAAAGCTAAATATTTCTTCTTTACTTTTGGTTGATTCAAACTGTAAGCTGTGCCAAATGGACATTTACTTCTACCTCAATTACCAAAAGGAAAAAATTTTACTACTTTGCCGTCTTTAACAACCAGAATTTGTTCCAATTCGCTAATCGGCTTTTCCCAAATCGTTTTCTTCAATTGATTCAAATTAACCGTACTGTCATCCATATTCAAAACGATACGACGTGTTTGTCCTTCATTAACTTTCGCTTCAATTTCACCTCTGATATTGATTGCCGATTTTCCCCGACTTGGAGTGTAAGCATCGAATATTTCTCCTTCAACTTTGAAATCCGGTTTCTTTTTGGCATCAAGCCACGGATTGCTTATTCGATCAGTATTTGTCAACTGCGGTTTTTGTTCAATTTTGTAACCGTTTTCTGCCAGTGTTTCCGCCGCTTCATTTTGGCGCGTCAGTCCTCGAATGTTTTCAGGGAAAGCATCTGGATTTATTTTTTCTGCCGTGCCAAGCGGTTTGTTCGTTACACTTGGCTTTATTGACGGCGAAACTTCAAAAGGTTGCCGCACTTTGGGTATCTTTGTTCCAAGTTTATCGGTTATCTGATTCGTTTCATAACCGCCGCGCCCGCGCATTTCCAAAATCGGATTTTCAATTGCCTGCAAAGGTTTGGTAGTTTGCGAAACCTTGACTCTGAAACCATTCGGCGTAACCATTTCGGCTTGTGGTTTCGGAGTGTTGTTTTTGAAAATATCGTCGAGTTTATTGACCGCCGAATTCGGTGCGGCAATTTCCGCGTTGATGACTGACCGTGCGCCGAACAATCCGCCCGTGACGCGCAAACTGCGTTCGAGCAACGGCATTTGTCGCGGATTTCCTTGTTCATCGGTTTGCGTGATGTCTTTGCCGCCGATGCCTACGCCGATGTTGTAGGCGGCTTCCGTGCCGAGCAGGAATCTGCCCGGCTGAGTTGCCAATGCCCGTGAGCCGGTCATTCCGCCGAAGGTAATCGTCGCGCCGATTTCCGCGCCTTTGTTAATCAGCATTCGCCCGTCTTTGTTCCAGTATTCACTGCGTTCGGCGACCCGCATTCGTAGTTTATTTTGAAATGGAGTCTAAAACCGATTCTTCTTGCAAACTATTTAAAAACTCGTCAAAGCTATTGGCGATTAGATAAACATTTTGATAACCGGGTTCTTCGCCTTCTGCAACTTCGTTTTCGTGATCCCAAAAATAAACTTTGCCGTATTCATTTCCGCCTACTGAAAGACAAATTGCATTACCTCCCGGATCTTCGGCAATTTGCAAAAAATTTTTGGGATAACGCCCCGCATGTAAAGCCATTGACCGAACAATGTCATTATCATCCTTAGCGTCAATACATAAAAACCAGTTTATAAGACCGTGAGTGTCAGCTGAATCACCGTAAATAGGGAAGACATTCAAACTAGGTCTTCCGCCATTATTTTTTAACAAAAATTGACGATAGGATTTTGGGAATTTTAATCCAAGTTCCGTTTCTGTTTTATTCAATTCTGTTTCATTAATTGGTTCACCTGACTCACTAATCACTATCATTTTATTTCTCCAATTTTTTTAATTTCTGAAACTCCGCCATCGTGTCTTATAAAATCGTGTAAATCCCTGGGAACAAGTTCCATCTTCGTTCTATCTTGATGATGATGCCAAGTATAGCCTTTTGGAGTTGTTTTTAGCCCTGCCGCTCTATTAGCTTCTGTAAAATCGCTCGTCCGATTGCCTTTCATATTAATTTTAACTGTTTTAATCGAATAGGGTGAAAATTCAGGAAATCCCTCAGCATTAAATTTTACTCCGTTCGGATATTTTTTTACTATTTCATCAAAAATTTCTGCTTTGTCAGGATATTTAGCCTTCATTTTTTCGGCGTATTCTGCCATTGGAAATTTTTTATTTGCATAATCACCATTCGTTCTTCCTCGCGCTTCTAAAATCAAATCATCTGTCGTCTGAAAAGGTTTATCAGTTTGCGGAACTTTCACTCTGAAACCATTTGGCGTAACCATTTCGGCTTGCAGCTTCGGTGAATTGTTTTTGAAAATATCATCCAGTTTATTAACCGCCGAATTTGGAGTTGCAATCTCCGTGTTGATAACCTGTCGTGCGCCGAACACGCCGCCTGTCACGCGCAAGCCGCGTTCCAACCACGGCATTTGTCGGGCGTTGCCGTTCTCGTCGGTTTGCGTAATGTCCTTGCCTGCGATGCCCGCGCCGATATTGTAGCTCGATTTGATGCCGAGCAGCGTTCTGACAAACTATCTTTTGATTCCGTTTTAATATTCAATTTCCGGCTTGATGAAAGGTGTAAAGATTAAATAATACCCTTTATTTTCTTTTGCTTTTTTAGCCAATTCAATTATTTCATTAATATGTTGAGAATCCCTTTCATTTAAGGTATTTGCTAATGATTCTAGTTCTTTTATTAATTGTGTAATGTCTCTATTTAAAACTATTTCATTATCACAATCAGCGAACTCGGACATTATTGGAAAATTTTTATAATCTTCAATTGTAAAAAGATATTTTCCATTATCTTTACTGAAAACACTTTTTATTCTTTCTCCTTTTTCATTCTCTAATATTATTGTCATCACGGTAGTGTAACTCCAAAAGTTTCTGTGCCAGGAAATGTATTCACAAGATTTCCTGCTTCATCAGTAATAATTGTTAAAACTGAAGTTGATTGACCACCTTTTTGAATAGGTATATTGCCGATTACCTTGCCAACATCTACCTGTCTAATATAGTTTCCGCTTGTAGGACTTTTGACCGCAGGTGATTGAATAACATCTTTTCTTTGAAGCAATTGTTTGAGTTCTTCTTTTGAAATCGAAAATATAGATTTATTTTGTGGAGTGCTTGTTGGACCATGCCTTCTCCAAGCGTAATTCAATCCTGAACCTTTGCCTCCGTCCCCATTTCGTATATTTATACGATAATCTCCGCGCATTTCTAGAACATTAGAGCCTTTAAGTTCCTCTGTTTGCGGAACTTTGACTCTAAAACCGTTCGGCGTAACCATTTCGGCTTGTGGTTTTGGCGAACTGCTCTTGAAAATATCATTGAGTTTGTTGACTGCTGAATTCGGTGTCGAGATTTCCGTTTTAACCACTTGCCGTGCGCCGAATAATCCGCCGGTGACTCGTAAGCCGCGTTCGAGCAGCGGCATTTGGCGGGCGTGCGTTCTCGTCTGCCTACTGGTAATGTCATTATTTGCTTAATGATTGTTTGAGTTTTATTGTCATTTCGTTCATTCGGGTTGCTTCCCATTTGTAATTATCCTTTTCCTCAGGAACAATTTCACCCATTCGCAAGAAAAACTTTTGTCCAGCTTCGCTCATCGCTGTTAGAAATTCATCTAAATCAGTAGTTGCTTTAATTTTCCCTCTTGATGGAGTAGATTCAATCTCAATTTTTTTGTTTATTCGGTCGAGACGAAAAGTTAAATCAATTGGTTGATCGGGAAATCCAGTAGTCCATTCTGATTTTTCGGTTAGTTCTTCAAAACCATTAGCTATATATGCCCATAAATCATCCATATAATCCCATTCGGCACACGTAATAATCGGAATACTATTGATAATCAATTCCATTGCACTGTCAATATATTCGGGGTCAGGAACTTTTCCGTTGAATTCTTCAATCGGAATAAAATTATCTCCATCTTTAATGTAGTTTTTGATTTTTATCATTTTTTACTTTTGCGGAATATAAAGTTGTCTCACTTGTCCGTCTTTTATTCCAAGTTTGTATTGAATTCCATTAACCTCACCCAAGATTTGAAATCGCCCGCTACTTCCTTTGACTGCTAAAATATCCCGATTTTGTTTAAGCACATTGGTAATCACATTTTGCAGTTCTTCTATTGTCGTTTTTGCCGCAAAATAACTTTGTTTATCTTTCACACTTCCATTCCAAAACTCAGGATGATGGCGTTGCAGAATATGTTTCATTCCCGTTCGACTCAGTTTGATTGTATTATTGCCGAATTTATAATCTATCGGCTTAAACTCGGTTTTCAGCGCATTGACTACTTGTTCGTTAGGGGCAACTCCGCTGATCGTCTTCTTCGCCCGCATCTCCAGAACATTTGAGCCTTTTATTTCTTCTATCTGTGATACTTTAATTTTTAGTCCTTCCGGCGTAACCATTTCGGCTTGTGGTTTCGGAGTGTTGTTTTTGAAAATATCGTCGAGTTTATTGACTGCTGAATTCGGCGCGGCGATTTCCGCGTTGATGACTGACCGTGCGCCGAACAGTCCGCCCGTGACTCGTAAGCCGCGTTCGAGCAACGGCATTTGACGGGCATTGCCGTTTGCGTCGGTTTGCGTGATGTCTTTGCAATATTTTGACTATATTTGAGAACTCAAAGCAGATTCATCTTTCAAACTTTTCAAAAACTCGTCGAAGCTATTAGCAATTAAATAAACATTTTGATAGTCGGGTTCTTCGCCTTCTGCGACTTCGTTTTCGTGATCCCAAAAAAAAACTTTCCCATATTCATCACCACTTATCGAAAGGCAAATGTTATTACTGCCGGGGTCTTTTCCAATAATTAAAAAATTTCTTGGAATACGACCGTCATACATTTCCATTTCCCAAGTAATATCATAATGACTGCCTTCTTGAATACAGAGAAACCAATCTAAAATTCCTTGATTGTCCGCTGAATCACCATGAATAGGAAAAATGTTTGGTGAGGGTCGTCCTCCATTATATTTCAGCAGAAAGGTTTTATAAGATTCTGGAAATTTTATTTGCAATTCTACTTCGACGCGCTTAATCTCGCTCTCATTAATTGATGACCAAGAATTTTCCATCGTTATCGCTACCATATCAATTCCCCCAACTTCTTAATCTCAGAAATGCCTCCGTCGTGCCTTATAAGTTCGTGCAAATCTTTTGGGACAAGTTGCATAGTCATTCTATCTTGGTGATGATGCCAAGTGTAGTTGTCAGGTGTTTTAGTAAATCCTGCCGCTTTATTAGCTTCAGTAAAATCAGTCGTATAATTGCCTTTCATTCTGATTTTTACAGACTTGATGGCATATGGACTAAAGTCTGGAAAGCCGGCGGCATTGAACTTAACTCCACTCGGATATTTTTTTGAAGTTTGAATCCACTCTTGTCTTTTAGTGTCAGTTCTTGACTTAGCCGCACGTTCTAGTGCCTTCTCTTTGACTTGAAAAGTTTTATTTGCATAATCTCCGTTCGTTCTTCCTCTCGCCTCTAAAATAAAATCATCTGTCGTCTGAAAAGGTTTATTAGTTTGTGGAACTTTGACTCTGAAACCATTCGGCGTAACCATTTCGGCTTGTGGTTTCGGAGTGTTGTTTTTGAAAATATCGTCGAGTTTATTAACTGCCGAATTCGGTGCGGTGATTTCGGCGTTGATGACTGACCGTGCGCCGAACAGTCCGCCCGTGACGCGTACACTGCGTTCAAACAGCGGCATTTGGCGGGCGTTGCCGTTTGCGTCGGTTTGCGTGATGTCCTTGCCGCCGATGCCTGCGCCGATGTTGTAGGCGGCTTCCGTGCCGAGTAAAAATCTGCCAGTCTGTGTTGCCAATGCCCTTGAGCCTGCCATTCCGCCGAAGGTGATTGTCGCGCCGATTTCCGCGCCTTTGTTGATCAGCATTCGACCGTCTTTGTTCCAGTATTCGCTGCGTTCGGCAACCTCCATTCGCGGGATTTCGGGAATGTAACTCGTTCCGAACAACGCTCTTTCGCCGGCTCTGAACGGTTCGCTCAAGCCATTGGCGATATTGACCGGGGCATTGACAATCGGCTGCACGAAACCGCCCACTGCGTCGGGCGCGTAACGTCGGGCATATTCTGCTTTTGCGTCATCGCTCAAAGATTGATATTCGCGGTATTGCAAAACAGCTTGTCCGCCGCGTTGTGCGCGTTCGATCATATAATCGGTCGTGAAAAGCGGTTTCCCGCTGCGCTGATCGTTTTGCAGACTTGCCAGATCAAAACCGTAATACTTCACCGACAAACCTTTTCCCGCTAAGGCATCTTCCGACATTTTTATTTCATCGTCGGTCAGCATTCCCAAACCAGCCTGTTTGTATTCGGCGCGAATTAATGCCGTTTGATAATCTTTAACCGTCATCTGTTCCGGCGGTTTCGGATATTTTACGTCCAGATAAACTTTCTTTTCCTTACCCTTTTCTTCGAGCGGCTGTTTAGTTAAAACGTGACCGAGAAAATCGCCGACGGTTTTTTCCGTTTCGTTAGTGTCCGGTTTTTTGACAGCCATCCGGCGATTCAAATTTTCTATCGCATTCTGATCTTGCCGAGCCGAATTTATTGCCGATTCATCTGTCTTTTGCCGTAATTTATCGGAAATCAGGGTAATTGATGAAGGTTGATTCGCGCCGATTTTTAAGGTCATTTGTGGAAATTCTCCTTGATAAAACTTATCATCTTAAATTATCGGCAAAAATCTCCAAAAGTTTCCTGTTATTTTCAACTGTTTGCGGAGTTTAGAGCCATCAGCGCGATAAACAATTCAGGTTAAATCCCGACCGTAAATCTCGATCTGAAACCCGCCGTCAGCGTCTATCAAACCGCGATACATCCCGTCGGAATTAAACGGCAGCGTGACGTTGGCGAATCTGTCAACGGCGATCAAGCCGCCTTCGCCGCCGATTTCGGTGAGATGGTCAATGGTTTCCTGCGCGGCGGCGAGCAGCGGAATATTTTTATATTTGATTCGCGCCGCAACATCATACGCCGCCGCCGCGAGCATAAAAAATTCGCCGTGTCCGGTGCAGGAAACGGCGCAGGTTTCGTTGTCGGCAAAGGTTCCCGCGCCGATCAAAGGCGTGTCGCCGATGCGCCCGAATTTTTTGTTCGTCATCCCGCCCGTCGAAGTCGCAGCGGCAAGATTGCCCGAAAGATCACAGGCAACCGCGCCGACTGTGCCGAGAGATTTCGGATTTCGGATTTCGGATTTCGGATTTCGGATTTCTAATTCCTCACCTCCGACTTCCGACTTCCGACTTCCGACTTCCGACTTGTCATTTTCCATTTTCCATTTTCCATTTTCCGTTTTCTCCGCGTGGTCGAGTTGCACAACGCCGTCTTCGCGGGCTTTAATGAGTTGATCGTAACGGTTTTGGGTGAAAAAGTATTCGTCGGGTTCGGTTGCGGCGTTCATTTGACGGGCAAATTCCTGTGCGCCTGTTCCGGCAAGCAGAATGTGTTCGGTTTGCTCCATTACGAGCCGCGCGAGTTTGACGGGATTTTTGATATTTTTGACGAAGGCGACCGCGCCGGCTTTGAGATTTTTGCCGTCCATAATCGAAGCGTCGAGTTCATTGAAACCTTCGTGAGTAAACACCGCGCCGCGTCCGGCATTAAAGAGCGGAAAATCTTCGAGCGCAGCAACCGACGCTTCGACCGCATCGAGCGCAGAGCCTTTTTTTTGCAAAATCTGATAACCGATACGCAGAGCGTTTTCCAATCCGCGCCGGTATTCGGCTTCAAGTTCGCCATTCATTTCCGCCTTCAAAATCGTCCCCGCGCCGCCGTGAACCGCTAAAGCAAATTTGTTCATAAGATTCAAGATTTAAGATTTAAGATTTATCTAATTTATTTGAACACGGATCAGGCGGATTAGGCGGATTGAACGGATTGATAAATTTTTCAAAGATTCACCATTTACTGTTAAGCCTTCATCCCTCTAAACAGTCGTATCGTTCCGATAATCGTTTTGAAATACCTCGTTCGCTCGACATTTTGAAAGCCGTTTTGCCGCATCAAATACATCAAGCGTCCGCGCAGATTGTCGCGGGTGGTTTCGTAGCCGTCAACGAGGCGAATCCATTTTGACAGCACGAACTGCGTTTTGCTGCGCGGCAGTGCGAAATCGGCGAGATGAAATTCGCCTTTCGGCTTCAACACGCGGCGTATTTCCTGCAAAGTTTGATGTTTGCGTTCGAGCGTCAGATGATGAAACGAAAGCGTCGAAAAAACACGATCAAAAGTCGCGTCGGCAAAGGGAAGCTGATGCGAGAAACCGCATTCAAAATTGATGTCCGCACGGGCATTTTCGGCTTTACGTCGCGCCATTTGCAGGATTTCTTGATCGGCATCGAAAGCGCAGACGCTGATGCGCGGATAACGCTTTTTGATCGTCACGGCGAGCGTTCCGGTGCCGCACGCCAAATCCAAAACGTGCTGTCCGTCCGCCAATTTCGCCTGTTTGACGAGCGCAGACTTAAATTCACTTTCCCTCGTCGTATAATAAACGAGCGGATCGTAAAAGCGCGTTAAAAACTCGAACCTCAGCGGGCGCACATATTTATTTTTGGTCATAAAAAATCAAGCTGATAATCAATCTTAAAATTCGCAAGGCGGTTTGTAAAACTAAATATTGATTGAAAAATCACCTGAAGCCGTTTAATACTCGAACATTCTTTTTGTCATCGAAGATGACCGACAACATAGCGTAGGGTTGAAACCCTTACGTTTGTCGGTAAAAGACATCGCTCGCCGAAGGTGAGCAACAATAACGCCGGGTTTGTTCGTCACTTTCAGCGACGAGAAATCAAACGTCATTAACGTAGGGTTGCATCCTACGCTATGTTATTAGTCGCCGTCGGCGACAGAATCAAAATCTTCAAGCATCTTTTTGTGAGTTTCTTGAAATTGAAAATAATCTCGAATCTCGAATCTGAAATCTGAAATCTTAAATCTTCAAATTCCGCAGCCGCAAAGCGTTCGTAATCACCGACACCGAACTGAACGTCATCGCCAGCGAAGCGAGCATCGGACTGAGCAGAATGCCGAAAAACGGATACAAAATTCCGGCGGCGACCGGAACGCCGATAATGTTGTAGGCAAAGGCGAAAAACAGATTTTGCCGGATATTTTTCATCGTTGCGCGGCTCAGGGTTCGCGCCCGCAAAATTCCGTTCAAATCTCCTTTGAGCAAGGTAATATCCGCGCTTTCGATGGCGACATCCGTTCCCGTTCCCATCGCAATCCCGACATCAGCCTGCGCGAGCGCAGGCGCATCATTTACACCGTCGCCCGCCATCGCCACGATCTTTCCATCTGCCTGCATTTGCTTGATCTTTTCAGCTTTCTGCGCGGGCGAAACTCCGGCGTAAAATTGTTTGATATTTAACGAATCGGCGACAGCCTGCGCGGTTCTCGGATTATCGCCGGTCATCATTATCACTTCAATGTTCTGCCGCTGAAGTTCGGCAATCGCATCTTTTGCAGAATTTTTAATCGCGTCCGCAATGCCGAGAAAGCCGACTGCCGCGCCGTCAATACCGATTTGAACGACAGTTTGACCTTGGCTTTGCAGGGTTTTTAACTGTTCGGTTGCGGTTTGCAAACTAACGATTTCGATGTCTTTGCCGTTAATTTTTCCGCTGATGCCTTGCCCGGTCATTGATTTGAAATCCGCGACTTTGTCGAGCGTTAATTCGCACCGTTTCGCTTCGGCGATGATTGCGCGGGCGAGCGGATGTTCGCTCGATGTTTCGAGTGATGCGGCGAGTTTGAGAAGTTCGTTTTCGTTTAAATCGGAGTTGGAAATAATCGTCTGCAAAGCCGGTTTTCCTTCGGTCAATGTTCCGGTTTTATCCACGACGACGGCGTTGACTTTTTCGAGAATTTCCAGTGCTTCGGCTTTTTTGACGAGTATGCCATGACGTGCGCCGAAACCCGTTCCGACCATTATTGACATCGGCGTTGCCAGACCGAGAGCGCACGGACAGGCGATAATCAAGACCGAAACGGCGGCGACCAACGCTTCGGCGAAGTTGCCGAAGATCATCCAGACGATAAACGCGGCGACGGCGCATATGACGACTATCGGCACGAAATAAGCGGCGACCGCATCCGCCAGACGCTGAATCGGGGCGCGTGAACGCTGCGCTTCGCCGACCATCTGCACGATCTGCGCGAGCATCGTCTGACTGCCGACTTTTTCGGCTTTGATAACCAATGGACGATTGCCGTTGATCGTTCCGCCGATCACTTTTTCGCCGACGGTTTTTTCGACCGGAATCGGTTCGCCCGAAATCATTGATTCGTCAATCGCGCTTGTTCCGTCAATAATTGCGCCGTCAGTCGGAATTTTTTCGTTCGCCCTGACGAGAAGTTTCGCGCCGATCTGCACGGCGGCGAGCGCAATTTCGGCTTCGCTGCCGTCATCGAAAACGACCGTCGCAATTTTCGGCGCGAGTCCGAGAAGTTCTTTGATTGCCGAAGATGTCTGAGAACGCGCCCGCAATTCCAAAACCTGTCCGAGCAAAACGAGCGTCGTAATGACCGCCGCCGATTCAAAATAAACCGCGATCAAACCCGTGTGCGCGTCGCGCATCGTTGCCGGGAATAAATCCGGCAGAAACAGCGCGGCAACACTAAACAGATACGCCGCGCCCGTGCCGACAGCGATCAGCGTGAACATATTCGGGCTGGAATTTTTGACCGATTGCCAGCCGCGCACAAAAAAGGGAAGTCCGCCGTAGAGAACGACCGGCGTTGCCAGCAAAAACTGAATCCGGACGATCATCTGCGGCGCGAAAGGCGCGTGAAAATTCGGCAGCATTTCTGCCATTGCGAGCGCGAAAACCGGAACCGTCAACGCGGCGGAAATCCACAAACGCCGTTTCATATCAACGTATTCGGGATCAGGTGCATCATCGAGCGTAAAAGTTTTCGGCTCCAGAGCCATTCCGCATTTCGGGCAGATTCCCGCCCCGATCTGCACGATTTCAGGGTGCATCGGACAGGTATATTCCGCGCCCGAATCTTCATTCATCGGCACGGCGACAGAATCGGGCGCGAGAAAATTTTCGGGATTTTGACGAAATTTGTTGAAACAGCCGACACCGCAGAAATAGTAGACCTCTTGCATAAGTAATTTAATGACCGATTTCGTAATTATACAATCCGGCAATCAAGTTGAATCGCAATCCGAAGCGGCGGCGGCGATTGCGATACCGTTCCGAGATAATGCGAAAGATTTTCAGATGCCGAATCACGTTCTCGACCAGAATTCTGCGCCGCGACAATTGACGGTTGGCGCGGCATTGGTCTTCGCTCAACTGCTTGCCTTTCGGCTTTTTGAGCGGCGTTTGCGAGTTTTCGTGAATCTTTTGCAAGCCCTGATAACCGGCATCGCCGAGCAGACAAATGTTTTCGGCAATTGCCAACGCGCTCTGTTTGAACATCGCAAAATCGTGCGTTTTGCCGTTTCTCTGTGCCGTGCAAATAACTCGGCGCGTCGCCCGATCAATGACAATCTGCGTTTTTATCGTGTGCCGCTTTTTCTTGCCCGAATAGTACCGCTTTTGTTTTTTTTCGGACGTTCAATCGGTGTTTCGGTAACATCGACAATAATAAATTCAAAACTGTTTTCACTTTCACGCAACACTTTTTTGCCGGGTAATTTCAAGTCGTTACAATTTTTGAGCAGGTTTTCGATTTTGACAATGGTGCGTGAAACCGTTGCTTCGGACAATTGCCAGCGTTTGGCAAGATGGAACTGCGTTGGGTATTCGCGCCAGTATTCAAGCGTCAGCAACACTTGGTCGGCAACCGACAATTTGCACGGTCTGCCCGACTTTTTCTGTACGCGGCGCAGTTCATCACGGACAAATCCGCAAATTTTAATAAAAGTGTCGGGTTTGACACCACAATATCGTTTGAATAATTCAGGCGAAAGCGATTCAATTTGTTCAAAACTCATCAAATTATTGATGAGCGAAAACGCTTTCATTGTCAAATAACTTATGCAAGAGGTCTAGTATTTTTTATTGCGATATTCGTATTCGGCGGCGGCACTCGCAGGCTGCACGAGCATCTTGCAGACGGGATCAACCTGCGTTTCAAAATCGGCATCGGAAGATTTTTTGCGACTCAATTGAACGACATTTTGATTCATCATAGTTGGATGCAATTATAACCGATGGAGATTCATCATTAAACCAACAGTCTTTGACAACAGCAATCCCAAAAATCTGATTTAACACTAAACATTTTATTGTTGAATCAAATATTCTTAATGTTCTTCAGCTTTACTTTGCGTCTTTGCGCCTTTGCGGGAGATTGTCCTTCGATAATTGCAAATATTCAGTAAATAATTCCCGCAAAGGCGCAAAGACGCAAAGTAAAATAAGTTTTTTTGGAATATTGAAAACATTATCAATTTCTATTTACTAGCAAAATATCTGTATATTTTGTCGCCGAATCATCAAAAATTCGAGCCTTAACCGAAAAGGCAGCCGCTCAAAAAAAGCGGTCGCAAAGCAGCGAATCTTCGATTTTAACAACGAAGAAAGTCGGGCTACCGAAGTGAGGTTTACAATGAAATTCAGATATTTTCTTTTCCTTTCCATCGTTTCCGTTTTTAGTTTGAGCATTCCGGCAGCCGCGCAAAACAGCGGCAGCGAAAGTGTTTTGAGCGTCGTTAAAATTGCCGATGCGAAAACCAATCTCGACCGTCCGCGTGTCATCAAAACCGACGAAAAAATTGCTGAAACCACGAAAACCGACAAAAATTCGGGGGTCGTTTTCATTCTCGAACGACAGGTTTTCGAGATGGTTAATCAAAAACGCGCCGAACAAAATCTCGAACCGTTGGTTTGGAGCGATGAAGTCGCCAAAATTGCGCGGATTCATTCGCAGAATATGGCGAACTACAAATTTTTTAGCCACGCCGGACTCGACGGCACGATGGTCAGCGACCGCGCCGATCAATTCGGCATCGGCAAATGGCGGGCAATCGGCGAAAATATCGCTTATAATCAAGGCTTTAAAAATCCGCTCAAATGTGCCGTCGAAGGCTGGATGCACTCGCCCGCGCACAAGGAAAATTTGTTAAGCACACGCTGGAAAGATTCAGCCATCGGCATCGCCGTCACCGAAGACGGAACATATTATTTCACCCAAGTTTTCTTAGATAAAAAGTAATGCAGGCGAGCCGCCTGCGCCACCTTTTTAGAATGCGGCTTGATTGATTGAGCGGCATTTTTTATCGTTAAAGGCAATGTCGCAGAATCAAATTACATTGCCGTCGTTTGCCAAAATCAACTGGCATCTGAATATTTTAGGCAAACGCGAAGATGGATTTCACGAACTTTTGACGGTTTTTCAAACCGTTTCGCTATGCGACGAATTGACGTTTGAATCGGCGGACAAAGTTTTCCTGATTTGTGATAATCCGTCAATTCCGGTAGATGAAACGAATTTGATCGTCAAAGCCGCGCGAAGTCTGCAACAGCATTTCGGCATTAGAAAAGGCGCGAAAATTCATCTGCTAAAACGTATTCCGTCTCCCGGCGGTCTCGGCGGCGGGTCGTCGAATGCGGCGATTGCGCTGCTCGGTTTGCGAAAACTCTGGAATTTGGAAATCAGTCTCGAAGAATTAGCGGCATTCGGCGCGAAACTCGGTTCGGACGTGCCGTTTTTTTTACACGGCGGCACGGCAACCGGCAGCGGACGCGGCACGGAAATCGAGCCGATTGAAGATGTTAGCGAAAATCTGATGCTGATCGTTACGCCGCAGATCAATGTTTCGACTGCCGAAGCATTCGCCCGGATTAATGCACCTCGCTTGACAAAATTCGCCTCGAAAAGTATTCTCGAAATTTGCTTTGAACAGGCTGGAAGGCTAAAATTAAAGCAGTTCGATTTGAAAAATGATTTCGAGCAGAGCGTTTTTGCTATCGAACCGGAAATTGGGGAAATCAAAAAGTTTTTATTAAACGAAGGCGCACGAATCGCGCTTTTAAGCGGCAGCGGCGCAAGCGTTTTCGCAGTATTTGACAATCAAGAGACACGGCAGGCGACCATTAAAGCCATCGAAACTGAAAAGTATTGGCGACAGTTTGCCGTAGCGACTATTTCGCGCGAACAATATCGCGCGGCACTTGCAGAAGTGTTTTAGTTCGTTTCCGAGTTATTTTCTTAAAATATTTATTGGGGCGTAGCCAAGTGGTAAGGCACCGGTCTTTGGTTCCGGCATTCGTAGGTTCGATCCCTCCCGCCCCAGCATTTTTATTTTCAGTAATCGGAACGGGCAATTTTGCACAAAAAATTGCCCGTTTTTATTTTAAGTTTACGTTTTTAGATTTAAGGTTTTGGATTGAAACCCAAGTCTAAAATCCAAAATCCAAAATCGAAATGACTGTTCCGGGCGGAATTAAAGTGTTTGCAGGCAATGCCCACCGCGCTTTGGCGGAAGATATTTGCCGTCATCTGAGTTGTGATCTCGGCGCATCGGCGACCGACCGTTTTTCGGACGGCGAGTTTAATTTTCAGATCGGCGAAAATGTGCGCGGAATGGATGTTTTTATCGTCCAGCCGACGTGTCCGCCGACCGATCAGAATTTGATGGAACTGCTGATTATGATTGACACGTTCAAACGCGCTTCGGCGGAACGGGTCACGCCGGTTATCCCGTATTTCGGTTATGCGCGTTCGGATAAAAAAGATCGTCCGCGTGTGCCGATTGCGGCAAAATTAGTCGCAAATCTGCTGACGATTGCCGGAGCGCAGCGAATTTTGACGATTGATCTGCACGCCGCGCAGATTCAGGGATTTTTCGATATTCCGGTAGATCATCTTTACGCCGCGCCGATTGTTGTCGAATATTTTCGTGATAATCCGATTGAAAACTTGATCGTCGTTGCGCCCGATACCGGCGGAGCCGAACGCGCCCGCGCATATGCGAAACGTCTGAACGCAGGTTTGGCACTGTGCGACAAGCGGCGCGAAAAAGCGAATGTTGCCGAAGTGATGAACATTGTCGGCGACGTACGCGGCAAAAATTGTCTGATTATTGACGATATGTGCGACACCGGCGGGACGATCTGCAAAGTCGGCGAAGCGTTGCACAAAGCCGGTGCAGATGAAGTTTACGCCTGCTTCACACACGCCGTTTTGTCCGGCAGAGCGATGGAAAATATCAGCGATTCGGTTCTCGAAAAAGTGATCGTGACCAATACGATTCCGCTCTGCGAAAAAGGCGAAGCGATGAAGGAACAAGGCAGAATTGAAGTTTTAAATGTCGCCGGACTGTTAGCCTCGGCGATTCGTTCGATACACGATGAAACCAGCGTTTCGTCATTGTTTATCTAAATAAACGGTTCAAGGTTTAATGTTCAATGTTCAAAGTTTATTCCGCGAACCTCGAACCTTAAATTTTTGAACTTTGAACAATTAAATATTATGGCAGATAAAATTATCGTAAAAGCAGAAATACGCGAAGGTCGCGGCAAAAACGATTCACGTCGTTTGCGCGTGGCGGGAAAAATTCCGGTCGTCGTTTACGGCGGCGGCGGTGAAAGCACGGCGGCGGCGGTTGATTTGAAAGATTTAGCGGCGGTCATCCGCACCGATACGGGTGTTAATTCGGTGTTCACGCTCGACATCGCCGGTATGGGCGCGACCGACGTGATTTTTCAGGATCGGCAGATTGACGCGCTCAGAGGTCGGCTCAAACACGCCGATCTGCGTCGCTTTGCCAAAGGCGAAAAAATCGAAATGACCGTGCCGATTCATCTGATCGGCGATGCTCCCGGACTTCGGGAAGACGGCGCGGTAATGAATCAGCCGATTCACGAATTGAAAGTTTTGTGCGAACCGGCGAAAACGCCCGACTTTATTGAAGCGGACGTTTCAAATCTGAATGTTGGTGAATCAATCCATATTTCCGATCTGAAATTCGGCGAAGGCATCGAAGTTCACGAACTTCCCGAAACGGTTGTCGCCTCAGTCGTTATCGTCAAGGAAGAAGAACTCGAACCGCAGACCGAAAGTGCGGGCGAACCCGAAGTGACGGGCGAAAAATCCGGTGATGATAAACAGTCATAAATTTCGGGTGAAAGCCGCTTCGATAAATTCTTAAACGAAAATTATGGAAACGCTTTTAACTGAAAATTGGCTGGTCGCCGGACTCGGAAATCCGGGTTTGCAGTATGAACGAACGCGCCATAATCTCGGCTTTATGCTGATTGACCGACTCGCCCGTCAATACCAAACGCAGATTAAACGTGAAGAATGCCGCGCTTTGGTCGGTCGTGCCGACATCGGCGGAAATTTGGTCGAACTCGTCAAACCCCAGACTTTTATGAATCTGAGCGGCGAATCAATTAAATGTCTGCTTAAAAAGCCCGACCGGACGATTAAAAAATTAATCGTTATCACCGATGATTTAGCGTTGCCGTTCGGCACGATCAGGATTCGACCGCAGGGAACGCACGGCGGACAGAACGGACTCAAATCAATTATCAATTGTTTGGGAACAAACGAGTTTATTCGTCTGCGAATCGGCATTCAGCCCGAACATCCGCTCGGCAATATCAGCAATTTCGTGCTGGAAAATTTTTCCAAATCGGAAACGGCGGAATTCGAAACGATTTTAGACAAATGCGCCGAAGCGATTCGCGCCGTCGTCATTGACGGAGTTGAAAAAGCGATGGCGCAATATAATTGAGAATTAAAAATGTAAAATTAAAAAATCGGAAATTTTTAATTTGATTTGCTTAATCAAGCCGGTTTTAATTCTCAAATTTTTAATTTTACATTTTTAATTTAACCAACCCTTCTTGCTTCGATCAAAAATCGAGGCTCGAAAGCCAAAAGGAGGAAAAGACATTGGCAAACAGAACATACGAAGTGATGTATATCGCCGACCCTGAAACGTCGGAGGAAAACATCGGAAAAATTAACGAAACGATTGAAAAATTAGTCGGTGATACCGGCACGATTGTCAAAACCGACAACATCGGACGACGCAAAATGGCTTATCAGATTAACAAAAAACGTGAAGGATATTACGTTTTGATGGAAATCGAAGGCAGCGGACAGGAAATTGCCGAAATCGAACGCCGGATGCGCGTCAACGATGCGGTTTTGCGATACATCACCGTCCGCGTTGACGAAGAACGCAAATCGGCGGAAAAGAGACGCGCCAAACGCGATAATCGCACCAACAGACGCGCTTCGTTCAGACAGAGCGAAAGCGAAGGCGGACAGCAGACGGCTGACGCACAATAATTTCGGAGGAAAAAATGGCAGATAACGAGAGAGATTTTAGTCCAGAGAGAGAGGTCGAACCGGGAGCAGATTCGGAATTTAACGAAAAAATGCCCCGCCGTTTTCAACGCCGCCGTCCGCGTCAGGTCGTGCCTGATTATGTGGATTGGAAGGATGTTGATTATTTAAGACAGTTTGTTCCTGAACGCGGAAAAATTATGCCGCGCCGTATTTCCGGTATTTCCGCGAAAGATCAGCGTCGTATTTCACAGGCGATCAAACGCGCCCGTTCAATGGCTTTACTGCCGTTCGTAGCTGATTGATTGACGGGAGGTTAATAAAAAAATTATGGCAAATACAAAAATTCTTTTACGCGAAGACATCGAAAGTTTGGGCGGACGCGGCGAAATCGTCAAGGTCAAAGCTGGATACGCCAGAAACTATCTGCTGCCGCAGAAGTTGGCGACGCTCGCCACCAAAGGCAATCTGAATCAAATTGAAAAGGAACGCGGCGCACTTTTGAAAAGAGCGGCAGTTGAAAAATCAACCGCCGACGCGCAAGCCGATCAGATGCGAAGCATCACGCTCAAATTTGAACGCAAAGCGGGCGAAACCGGACAGCTTTTCGGTTCGGTTACTTCGATGGACGTTGCCGAAGCGTTAAAAGCGCAGGGCTACGACATTGACCGCCGCAAGATCGTTTTGAAAGACACGATCAAGGAAACCGGCGAATACAAAGCAAGCGTCAAACTGCACCGCGAGGTCGCTATCGAAATTCCGATTACGGTGACGGCGGAAGGCGCAGCCGAAGCTGCAAAACCGGCGAAAACCGAAGCGGCTGAAACTGCAACCGAAGAGACCGTCAGCTAAACAAACAGTTGACAGGAAGTTTTCAGAGTTATCAGAAGTTGCAGAGTATTGGAAAATCCTTTTTATACTCTAAATTATCCGATAATCTGTTCTTAACTTTACAGACGGCGCAAATTTTACGTTTAAGCCGTCTGCCAAAACTGATTTACTTGTTTCGGACTGATTTGATTGCCCGAAAAAACGGTTGATAGTATCATCTAAAGACTGCAAGTTTTTTACCCGACTTGCAGTCTTTTTTAATCCGTTAAAAACAATTTTCATTGGATTTTTTGCCGTCAGCAGCGGCGAATGTCATATTTTACCGACGTTTGAATAACAAAAATGGCATCACCCGATTACAAGCGCGAACAATTTTTAGAACGACCTTTGCCGAGCAGCGAAGAAAGCGAACGCGCAATTTTGGGAGCGGTTCTGCTCGACAATGAACTGCTGACGCAAGCCATCGAAGCACTCAAACCCGAAGATTTTTATTCGCCGCTGCATCGCCGAATCTACAAAGCAATGCTCGTTCTGTTTGACGCTTCCAAACGGATTGACCCGATTTTAATCGGCGAGGAACTCAAAAAAGAAGGCGCACTCGATTCAATCGGCGGCGTGGCGACGATCACGAATTTAACCTACGGACTGCCGCATTTTTCCGACCTCAAAGAATATACCAAGGTTGTTAAAAGCAAAGCGACCGTTCGCAATTTAATCAAAGTCTGCAATCAGATTACCAGCGAAGCACTCGCCGAAGAAGACGATGCCGAAGTTATTCTCGACAACGCCGAATCGATGATTTTCGCGCTCGCCGACGAACGCACCCGGCAGGGTTTTTCGCACATCCAGCCGATTGCCGAAACCGTCCTCGCCAAAGTTCAGGAATATGCCAAACGCGAGTCACACGCGCTCACCGGGCTTGCCACCGGATTCCGCGATCTGGACGAAAAAACTTCCGGTTTGCAGAAAACCGATTTAATCATCGTCGCCGCTCGTCCGTCAATGGGCAAATGTCTGGCGGCAGACAGTTTAATAACCAAAGCCGACGGCAGCGTTGTCACCATCGAAGAAATTTATGGGTCGAAAAATGCCGCTATTTTGACTCTCAAAGAGAATTTCAAATTTGCCTTAACCGAACCTTCCGATTTTATTGATGACGGCATCAAACCTGTTTTTACAGTTCAGACGAGGCTCGGCAGAAAAATCGAAACGACCATTACACATCCGTTTTTGACGATCAACGGCTGGAAAACACTTTCGGAAATAAAAGTCGGGGAACGGATTGCCGTTCCGCGTGTTCTAAATATTTTCGGCAGTGAAAACCTGCGCGAATGCGAAGTGAAACTTTTGGGTTATCTGCTCGGCGACGGCTGCCTGACGAAAAGTTCACCGGAATTTACCGTCGAAAAAACTTATCTCAGAAATGATTTTATTGAAGCGGTTAATGAGTTCGGCGGTGTCGAGGCGGTTCAGTCAAATACTGCTGATCGCGCATTCTCATTGCGCGTTCGTAAAATCGGCGGAAAGAAAAGCGGTGCCAATAATTTGACCGTCCGGCTTAAAAAACTCGGAATTTACGGCTGCAATTCGCATACGAAATTTATTCCGAACGAAATTTTCAAGCTCGAAAAAAAACTGATTGCGTTATTTCTCAATCGTCTGTTTTCGACCGACGGTTGGGCGAGCATTTTGACCAGCAGACAGATTCAGGTCGGTTATGCTTCGGTTTCCGAAAAAATGATCCGGCAGATTCAGCATTTGTTGCTTCGTTTCGGCGTAATCGCCAACTTAAAACATCGGCAGGTCAAATACCGGGAAACACGACGCAGTTCCTGGCAATTAGACATAACCGACGCAGTTTCAATCAAAATCTTCGCACGGGAAATCGGTATTTACGGCAAAGAATTCGTTTTTAAAGAGATTTTTGAAATTTTTGAAACGCGAAATTATCAAACTAACAAGGATTTGATTCCGCACGAAATTTGGAATCACATTTCATCTGCCAAAGGTTCGGAATCTTGGGCGGCATTGGCAAAACGCGCCGGAATAAAAGGATATACAAATGTTCACGCCGGCAAACGCGCTCCAACGCGGCAGCGTCTGGAAAAATTTGCGGACAGTTTGGACGACAAATACCTCCAAAATCTAGCGCAGAGTGAAATTTATTGGGACGAAATCATCTCAGTCGAATACGCGGGAAATAAACAGGTTTACGATCTGACAATTCCCGGAACGCATAATTTTGTCGCCAACGACATCTGCGTTCATAATACGGCTTTATGTCTAACGCTTGCACAGAATGCGGCGACCTTGGAAGGCGCGGTCGTGGCGGTTTTTTCGCTTGAAATGTCAAAGGAACAGCTCGTGATGCGAATGCTTTCGTCCGAGGCGAGAGTTGACGCGCATCGTTTTCGCACCGGATATTTGACGCGCGACGAATGGGGCAGACTTGCGGGCGCAATCGGCACTCTGTCGGAAGCGAAGATTTTTATTGACGATACGCCGGGAATTTCGGTGATGGAAATGAGGGCGAAAACGCGCCGTTTATTTACCGAACAGAAAAAACTCGATTTAATCGTGGTTGATTATCTGCAGCTGATGTCCGGCTCGAAAAGAACCGAATCGCGCCAGCAGGAAGTTTCGCAAATCTCGCGCGAATTAAAATCTTTAGCTAAGGAATTGCAGGTTCCGGTGGTCGCTCTTTCGCAGCTTTCACGCGCTCCCGAAGCGAGAAGTCCGCCAAAACCGATGATGTCCGATCTGCGCGAATCGGGTTGTCTGGCGGGTGAAAGTTTAGTCACAATGGCTGATACCGGAGAGCGAATTCCGATTCGGGAACTTGCCGGTAAAAGTGGATTTCGTGTTTGGTCTCTGAATCCGAAATCGTGGAAAATTGAAAAGGGAACTGTCACCAACGCTTTTTCGACGGGCATAAAACCTGTTTTCAAAATGACGACGAGGCTCGGACGCGAAATCAGGGCGACGGCGAATCATAAATTTTTCAGTCTCAACGGCTGGAAAAGGCTCGATGAATTAAAAATCGGCGAAAAAATCGCTCTGCCGCGTAGATTATCTCAGCCGGTCAAACAAACGATGAGCGATGTCGAACTCGCGCTGCTCGCCCATCTGATCGGCGACGGCTGCACTCTGCCGCGTCATTCGATTCAATATACGACCCGCGAAATTGATCTGGCTGAAAAAGTCGCGCAACTGGCGACAGAAGTTTTCGGCGCAGATGTCGCGCCTAAAATAAAACAGGAACGAACCTGGTTTCAGGTTTATCTGACTTCGACGCGCCGACACACACACGGCGTTCGCAGCGCAGTTGCCGAATGGCTCGAAAATTTAAATGTCCGGGGACTTCGCTCGCACGAAAAATTTATTCCCGAAAAAGTTTTCAGTCAGCCGTCATCGGCAATTGCGCTTTTTCTGCGACATCTGTGGGCGACCGACGGCTGTATTTGGGTTGGAAAAGGGAAACATCATCCCGGAATTTATTATGCTTCGAGCAGTAAAAGACTCGCACAGGATGTTCAGACGCTGCTTTTGAGAATTGGTATTAATGCTCGTCTGCGCGAAATCCCGCAGGGAACGAAAGGCTTGACCCAATATCACGTTACTGTCAGCGGCAAAATAGAAATAGAGAAATTTATCGAGACTGTCAAAGCGGTCGGCGCATATAAAAATTCTTCTTTAGAGAATGTTCGCAGCTTTATCAGTCAAACGATTGCCAATGCGAATAGGGATTCGATTCCGAATCTCGTCTGGCAGATGTATATTCTGCCGACGATGAGAGATAAATCAATTTCCGCACGTCAATTGGCGGCACTGTCGAACACGAAATACTGCGGCACATCGCTATACAAACAAAATTTGAGCCGCGAAAGAATGAGTAAAATTGCGAAAATAGTTGAGTCCGATTTGCTGCTCAATCTAGCCGCCAGCGATATTTATTGGGATGAAATTTCTTCGGTCATATATGATGAAGATGTCGAGGTTTTCGATTTAACAGTTGCAGATAATCATAACTTTGTTTCAGATAACCTCTTTGTTCACAATAGTATAGAGCAGGACGCGGACGTGGTGGCGTTTATTTATCGTGAAGATTATTATAAACCGAGCGAGGAAAATGCCGGTGTTGCCGAACTTTTGATTGCCAAACAGCGCAACGGTCCGACGGGAACGGTGCGTTTGGCGTTTTTGAAGGAATTTACGAGGTTTGAAAATTATTATGGAGATTACCAAAGCGATGGCGGAGAATGATTTGAGATTTCCTATCGGGAAATTTGATACGCAGCCGGAAATTAAACCGGAAATGCGCGGCGGCTTTGTCAAAACGATTAAAGATTTGCCGTTGATGCTGGCAAAAGCGGTCGAGAATCTGGACGAATCTCAGCTTGAAACGCCGTATCGTGACGAAGGCTGGACGGTGCGGCAGACGGTTCATCACGTCGCCGATTCGCACCTGAACGCTTACATCCGATTTAAACTCGCGCTCACCGAAGACAAACCGACGATTCGCCCGTATGCCGAAGATAAATGGGCGGAACTTGCCGACAGCCGTTTGCCGTTAGACGTTTCATTTAAGATTATCGAAGGCGTTCATACGCGCTGGTCGCATTTGCTCGATTCGATGTCGGAAGCCGATTTTCAAAGAAAACTCGTCCATCCCGATTCCGGCGAATTTACGCTCGAAAAAATGCTTGCGCTTTACGATTGGCACAGTCGCCATCACACCGCGCATATTACGAGCCTGCGCGAACGTCTGAATTGGTGAAATTTTTGCTGTAAAAATCAATTCTCCAAATTCCCGAAATTAAACGGAAAATGTCAGCAATAAACTTTTCTGCTGCCGTCAATTGATACTGCGTCCAAAAGCAGGAATTAACACTTCAAAATATGCTGAAAATGCAGTCGAAAAATTAAAACCTTAAAATCGAGATTTAAAAACTAATATGAAATTTCAATCAAAAGTGTCCGTGATATTTATCGGATCAATGCTTTTTTTATCGAGCGCAATATTTTGCGCGGCACAGCCGAGAGTCGGCGGTTATCGTGATGTTTCAAAGACCGACGCAACGGTCGTCTTGGCGGCAAAATTTGCGGTTGATACGCACAGCAACGATGTCAAAGACGATACTTTGCAGTTTAATTCGGTAGTTTCGGCAAAGCGTCAGATTGTCCAAGGGTCAAATTATCAGATGTGTCTGGCGGTGACATCGAAGGGCAAAAAACAGCGGGCGGAAGCGACTGTTTATCAGGATTTGCAAAATCAATTTTCGCTTTCGGAATGGGTCGAAGGCTGTGCAGGCGATGAGGCGACAACGCCCGAAGCCGAAAATGAAACGCCTGAAACTAACGAAACAAACACATTTAAAGGCGCATTAAATGTCGGTAAAACTATTTCTTCGATTCTCTATGTCGGCGAAGAATCGGGCGATTATGCGGCGTTTTGTTTTGCGAACAATTCGGCGGTCGGACGGCAAATTTTGAAAACCTGTAAAAACGGCGCACAATGCGAATTTACCGGCGACATTGACTATGAAAAAGCCTGCGCCGTCCCGAATCTCGAAGCCGATTTGTCAGCCGTCGGCACGATTACCAAACTCGATTCGGTCAAATCGTTTGCGGCAAAATCGTTAAGGTCAAAAAAATCGCTCGCCGTCGCGCCGGACGCGCTCGTCGCGCAGCTTTACGCGGCACAGAAAGGGAACGCGAATCCTTTTTTCCAGACAAAAAAACGCGCTTTGCTCGATAAATTTTTCACCAAAGATTTCGCCGATTTAATCTGGAACGATGCCAAAAGCACTCCGCAGGGCGAAGTCGGTGTGCTTGATTTCGATCCGCTTTACAGCGCACAGGATACGAAAATCACGTCGTTCGTCGTCGGCAAACCCGTCTATGACAAATCGAACGGAAACGCGGCGGTGACGGTCAGTTTTAAAAATTTCGGCAAAGCGGAAAAGATCAAATTCCAACTCGAAACCGGCGCGGCAAAAGCGTGGAAAATCAGCGACATCGTCTATCAAAGCGGCAGCACACTCAAAGAATTATTCAGCGGGAAGTCGTAAATTCGTGAATCGTCAATCGTAATTTTTACGCTGACTATAAACTATAAACCATACACTGTTAACTATTTAGGAAAAGATGTATCCTAAATAGTTAATAGTGTATGGTTTATAGTTTATAGTCTGATTAGAAGCTGAAATTCACGATTCACGCCTCTCCCGGTTATTTAATTTCAAAGTTTTTAATCTCCTGCGCCAATTGCGATTCGATCTGCGTCTTTTGCGTTTCGAGCGATTGGCGGTCTTTTTGAATTTGTTCGAGTCTCGATTCCTGTTCGTCGGCTTTGGCGATGTAGCGGGCAATCAGCGTTTTGGCT
This sequence comes from Pyrinomonadaceae bacterium, assembly GCA_965247235.1. GTDB lineage: Bacteria > Acidobacteriota > Blastocatellia > Pyrinomonadales > Pyrinomonadaceae. Next base: position 1,407,296 of record OZ252004.1, on the reverse strand, counting down.
TCGGGCGTTTTGGAAAGTGCTTCGATGTTGTCGCGGATGCGTTTTTGATCGGTGGAGATTTTTTCTTCCTCGTCGTCATACGCCTGATATTTAGCGTCAATTTGCGCGATTTGATTTCGCAGACTAATCAGCTTCGCCAGTTTTGCGCGGGTTTCTTCGTTGATATAACGGCGCGTAATAAACAAATTAAGTTGATCGGGCGAGAGCGTCGAAAGCGCGTAGGTGTCCATCAACCCCTGATTTTCGCCGACGGTTAGTTCTTTTTTCTCGAACGGTTCGAGTTCGACGCGGAAACGATAATATCGCGCCGTCGTGTAATCGGGTTTTGCCGACGTTTCGGACAGCGTCCAGTTTTGACGGATCGGATGTTCGATATAGACGACTTTTTTGCGGTCGGTTTGATTGGCGATTTTGTAGATTTTTTTGTCCGTCTGAAAATAGTGGACTTCAAAAACGCCGTTAACGACCTTGACCAGACGCGCCGGTTCGCGGTCTTCGTCGTTGTCAATGGTGACGAGCGTGCCGAGATCGAGCGCAAATGAAATCAAACGCTGTTCCTTCGGTTTGAGGCGTTCCATCAAGGCTTCGCCGGCGTAAGCGTCGCGGTCAATGACGGTCAGGCTGCCGGATTCAAACGTCAGCGGTGTCAGATTTTTGAGCAGCATTCCGCTCATCGGGCGCGAAACGCGCGAAGCCTGCGCCGCTTCGTTATAAATCGCCACTCTTTCGCCGTCCATCTTTGTCTGCACAATCGGAATCAGCGCGGAACGGTCGCGCAAAACCGTCACGGGCTGTTCAATGCGGTATTCAAATAAATCGCCGATTTCTTCGCCCCGCGCATTCGCCTGAACACCCGAATTGCCCGAAATCAGCGCGTCGCTGATCGCAGTTTGATTTGATGCGCCGTCAACAGTAAACGAATTGCTGCTTGCCATCTGCCCTTGAATCATAAAATTTTGCGCCTGTCTGCCGTTGATCGGCAAACCGCTGATTTGCCGTTGAGTAACGGTATCGGCAACCGATTCGTTTGAAACATTGACCTCTTCACGACTGTCTTTTCTGGAAACAGGATGGCTTTCCTCGTCATAAACCTGCGGCTGTAAATTTAAATCCTGCGGAATCGGCACGACCGGGCGATAGCGGTAGAGAGGTTTTTGAATCGGCTGGATAAACGAAATCGGTGTGCCGGAAATGAGCGACAACTGCACGTCCGACCAATCTTCTTCGCTGACATTATCAACAATCGCCCAACCCTGAAAAAAAGGTTTGCCCTGTTCGTCCAGCACGACGCGGTAAGTCGTTTTCCAGATCGGCGCGGCAATCGTATAGCTGACGACCATCTCGCGCTGTCCCGCGCCCGCGCTCGTGACGGTGATGGTTTTCGCATCGCGCCGCCGTGTCGAAGCCGTCGCGTTGGCAAATTCGCTGACATCGCGTTTCGTGCCTTCGTCCAATAATTTAACGCTTTTAACTTCGGACAGATCGAAACTCGAAATCTCGCCCGCGTCCGAAGCGATGACCAGAAAACTCGTGCTGACCGGCGGTTCGCCGGGTTTGCCCGCGACCGAACGCTTTTCGATAGTCAAGATCGAGCCGATAAAATTTCCCTGCGCCGTCGAAATGCCGACTTTTGCGCCCTGCAACTGCCCCAAAACTCCGGCGATGCCGCCGCCGTTCGCCGTCTGCGCGTCAACCGAAAATGGAATTTCCGCCGTCCGCGCCGAAGCCGGGAGCGACGAATTGTATGAAACCGCGCCGATTCTGCCCTGTCCCAAATCAAGCACGAGCATTGATTTCAAAACATCATCAACCTGCGACTGCTTGAACGAAAGATTGATCTCGGCGTTGCCCGAAACCAATCCGCGCCGTTCGACGTAGGCGACACCGTTTGAATAAAGTATCACGCGGCGAATCGGCAACTGTGAGGCGTTGTCGGATGAGTTTGATATTTTAGACGGATTGAACGGCGGATTGGAAACGGCGGGTTTGCGCGAACGAATCTGCGCTTGAGCTAAAACTGAACACACCAAGACCAACGAGAGCAAAAGTTTGATTTTCATAAATTTATTTTCCTTTCAATGTGCTGTAAGACCCGGCATAAAAGATGAGGTGAGCAGGCGAAACAGTTGCTTTGGAGGAAAAGAATTAATGGAAAATGGAAAATGGAAAATGGAAAATACGGGAAAGATTTTTTCTCTTATATTTTCCATTTTCCATTTTCCATTTTCCGTTTGTTTTACTGTTTCGCGGCTGCCACGACCTTATTCGCCGCGTCGTTCATCCCTTGGGCGGAGATGATGCCGATGCCTGATTCTTCGAGGACGCGTCTGCCTTCTTCGACGTTCGTGCCTTCGAGACGGGCGACAATCGGGATTGACACGCCGAGGTTTTTCGCCGCCGCGACGACACCGTTAGCGACCATATCACAGCGGACGATGCCGCCGAAGATATTGATGAGAACGGCTTTGACGTTTTGGTCGGCGAGCAGAATGCGGAAAGCGTCTTCGACCCGAGCCTGCGACGCGCCGCCGCCGACATCCAGAAAGTTTGCCGGTTCGCCGCCCGCGAGTTTGATGATGTCCATCGTCGCCATCGCCAAACCCGCGCCGTTGACCATACAGCCGATGTTGCCGTCGAGTTTGATATAGTTCAAATCCGATTTCGAGGCTTCGATTTCGAGCGGTTCTTCTTCATTCAAATCGCGCAGGTCGGCGTAATCTTTGTGACGAAACATCGCGTTGTCGTCAAAATTAACTTTCGCGTCCAAAGCGATCAGGCGATTGTCTTTGGTCAGTAGAAACGGGTTGATTTCGACAATCGTCGCGTCCATTTTTTGATACGCCTCGTAAAGCGACATCATAAATTTCGCCGCCTGATTGATTAATTCGGGCGGAATGCCGAGACCGAACGCCAGATCACGCGCCTGAAACGGGCGCAGACCGACCGCCGGATTGATCGTTTCCTTCAAGATTAATTCGGGCGTTTCTTCGGCGACTTTTTCGATGTCCATTCCGCCTTCCGACGAAGCCATAAAAACATCTCTGCCCGACGCGCGGTCTAAGGTTATGCCGAGATAAAATTCCTTGTCAATCGGCAAACCTTCTTCGACCAGGAGAGTTTTGACAACCGTTCCTTCCGCGCCGGTTTGATGCGTGACGAGCGTCATTCCGAGCATTTCAGCCGCGATTTGTTTTGCCTCTTCCGGCGATTTGGCGAGTTTAACGCCGCCGCCTTTGCCGCGTCCGCCGGCGTGAATCTGCGCTTTGACGACGACTATGCCCGTGCCGAGTTCACGCGCCGCAGCTTCGGCTTCTTCCGGCGTTCGGGCGACGATGCCGCGCGGTGTCGGCACGCCTGATTGTCTTAAAAGTTCTTTGCCTTGATATTCGTGTATTTTCATTAAGTTTTTTAGTGATAAAAATCAGTAAGAAAAGTTTAGCCTGAGGCAAAAATAAAAGCAAAGCCAACGGTTAATTGACTTTGCTTTTCCGGGTGTAATTTGTAGCGGCGATTCTCGATGTTCGCCGGTCTTGAATATGATTTAACATCACGGGCGAGGACAAGCCGTCGCCCCTACAAATTTATTATCGGATTATTTAACATTCAGTTTGATCGTCAGCAACTTCCAGGCGTTGTCGCGCCAGACATATTCATAATTGATGCCCGTCGCCGCCGGTTCGGTCGCATAACTGCCGTTGACAACCAATATATAATTGCCTTTTTCCTCACGAATCGTTGTCGCGGGCGCAAATGTCGGGGTCATCCCGTTTGCCGATTTCAGAATCGGCACAATCAGGTCTTTATGATCCGTATAGTCTTTGAACGCTGTTTTCAGTGCGTCGTTGGAAAACTGACTTTGAAAATCCGCCGACGCTTTGTCGCGCAACGAACCGAAATCACCTTTATCAACCGCGTCGGTAAAATCGGCGGTCGTCGCCTTAACCAATGACTGCACCGCCGCATCGTTCGGCATTTCCGGCTTCGTGCCGCCGCAACCCAATATAACGAAAGTCAAAATCAGCAATGCTGCGAGTGCCGATATTTTATTTTTTAACATTTATTTCTCCTGTTTTTTAATTAGCAATTCACCTTCGGCGACAATAAAAACGATTGTTGCATAAGGTGAGTTATAAATACTGACCCGGCGATTCCCGCCAGGCTATAATGTTAATCGCTTTGAGCGATATGACATCAGTTAAGTCAAATTACTTCTGATGCTTCCAAAGACAATTATTTGATTTAGCTTTGACAAAGCAGTTTAGTATTTTTCGGTCGTATCAACCTCGATTTTGGACAGTTTCCATTCCTTGCCTTCGGGGATGTAATTCAAGATAAATTTTCTGATCACCGGTCTGGTCAAATATTTTCCTTCGATGATTAAAGTGCGGTAGCCGACAACTTTGGCAATCAAAGGATCAGGCGAAAACTGAGCGTCGAGCGGCTTGATGTCTTTAATATCAATTCGTTTATCTACGAATTCTTTAAACTCCGTGCGGAACGATTCGGGTGTCATCTGCTTCTGCCACGGTTTGCAGATTTTTGAATGGAAATCGGTAAAATCGTCGCTCAAAACCGCATCGTTAAAATCGAGCAGAGCCGTTTTGACCATTGACTGCAACTCTTCATCGCCGGGAATTTCGCTTTTTGAAGCGTCCGCTTTTTTGCCCGTATAAGTTGTCGTTGCCGTCGAATTCGTATCGGTATTATCACCGAACGGCGGCGGCGTTGAACTCGAATTTGCCGAAGAAGTATTAGCGGCATTTTCGGCGTTTTTAGCGATATTTGCGAGATCGAAGTTTTTTCCGCAGGTGCAGCCGAGTGCGACCATTCCGACAAGCGCGAATGCGAGCAAACCGCTGAATTTATTTTCCTTGCCCGAAAGCAATTTAACTATTAATTTTCTCATAAAATATTCCCTCCATTGTTCTGTTAGTTTTTTCGCCATTCTTCAAGCAGTTTAACCCAGCTTTCGACCGTTCGCTGATATTCGTTCGGACAGCGCACGGCGCGTTCTTTCGGCAGATAACCTTCGGAAACGAGATATTCGTATTTGTTCGGATTCGAGCCGTAGGTCAAACATAATGTGTTGTAAAAACGCTGTTCCTGCAAGAGATGTTCGTCAGCCGGATTGCGTTCGTCGGGAGAAGTGTTTTTGGCTTCGATGGCAAAAGCATCGGACGCGGCAAGCACCGAACGCACACCTTCATCGCCGAGTTCGTTGAGATTGATAAACGCCGAACAGCGGTCAGCCGCATCTTCCTCGTTGCCCATCACCGGAAGTTTGTAGGTGTCAATCAGCGCGTGACCGATCTCGTGCAGGAAAACGAACTGCACGGCATCGAACATTTTAGCGTAAGCCTTCTGTTCGCTTTCGCCGCTCGAGCGAAAAATCTTGAAGAAATGCTCCATCAATTCGTAACAAACCGTCACCGAATGGTCATCCGGGTTGTAAAACGAATTGATTTCGCCGCAGTCTTTTGAACGCAGAGTGATGTCATACGGCAGACTGAGCGAACGGTTCAATCTGTCCGCCGCCTTTTCCATCAGTTTTTCATCTTTGACCTGACGATCAATTTCCGTGTAGTGAGAATTGTCAACGGCGACGTGTTCGACGATAAAATCGCCCGCATCTTTTTTCTTGATCGAATCGGTTTTTATTTTTGATTCCGCCTTATTTTCTTTGGTCGGCTGAGGTGTCGCGGCGTTGGCGTTCGAGGTTTGTTCCGGCTGATGGTCGCGGTCAGAACGGCAGACGCAAGCCGTAATCAGCACTAAAACCGCGCCGACGAACAGCAAATTTGAAAAATTTCGGGACATAATTTGACTCGATCAGGGCGGAGCGTCTGCTTCTGTCCAAGACGTTCTCAAGACAAACATTTTGCAAAAAAAACGGCTGACAAACTTTCGTGTTTATCAGCCAATATAAAATGTTTGTCAAATTTTGTCTATTGCGATTTTTCAACAAATTTCAAAAGCGTGCGAACGGCAATCGCCGTCGGACCTTTCGACTGGTGCGGCTGCACGTTGTCAGACCAAGCCGTTCCCGCAATATCGAGATGCGCCCATTTCGCTTTATCAATAAATTCCTGAATGAAAACCGCGCCGGCAATCGTTCCGGCTTTGCGTCCCGCGCCGATATTTTTGATGTCGGCGATGTCGGATTTAATTTGTTTGCTGTAACCTTTGCCGACCGGCAACTGCCAGAAATCTTCGCCGGCTTCTTTGCCGCAGGCGATGATGTCGTTAATTAATTCCTGATCGTTACCCAAAACCGCTGTGTGCAGATCGCCGAGCGCGATAATCACCGCGCCGGTCAGCGTCGCCATATCAACAATCGTCGTTGCGCCCTGATTTTCAGCGTAATGAACCGCGTCAGCCAAGACCAGACGACCTTCGGCATCGGTGTTGAGAATCTCGACAGTTTTACCGTTGGAAGCCGTCACCACGTCCGACGGGCGCGTCGCTTTGCCGTCCGGCATATTTTCGACCGCCGCAATCACGCCGAGAACCGGAACCGACGGCTTCAATTCGCCAATCGCCCGCATCGTGCCGATAACGGTTGCGCCGCCCGACATATCGTATTTCATCGCGTCCATTCCTTCCGCCGGTTTGATTGAAATGCCGCCCGTATCAAACGTGATGCCCTTGCCGACGAGCGCAATCAATTCGCCCTTTCTGCCGGTCGATTTTTTCGGTTCGTATTTTAAAACGATTAATTTAGCAGGCTGTTCCGAACCGAGCGAAACGCTCAGAAGTGAACCCATTCCGAGTTTTTCCATCTGCTTTTCGTCGAGAATTTCGCATTTCAAGCCGACTTCTTTCGCCATTTTTTCGGCGCGTTTCGCCATTTCGGTCGGCGTTAAAATATTCGGCGGCTCATTCGCCAGATCGCGCGTAAAATTCATTGATTCACCAACGATTTCGCCGCGTTTCAAACCTTCTTTAATATCGCCGGATTTCGCGCCTTCGATGCAGACCGTCAAACTTTCGATTGATTTATCGCTCTCGTCTTTCGATTTATATTTGCTCAATTCAAACTGACTGGTAATTACGCCCTGCGCCGCGCATTGCGCGACTTCGACCGCATTTTCTTCGGAACGCGGGAGCAGAGCGAAACTTTTAACGTGACGTTTGCGGAAATATCTGGCGGCTGTTCCCGCCAAAATTGCGACCTGCGCCGGTTTGAATTCGGCTTTCTCGCCGACCCCGATGAGCAGCAGTTTGCCCGCTCTGTTTTTGCCGGTAGGCGCAAAACGAAGTAAAGCGGTTTCTCCCGCTTCACCTTTAAAGCCTTCGCCGCCGAGAACCGAATCGAGCAGACCGCCGGTCAGCGCGTCCAACTCTTTGAGTCCGCTGCCGGTTGCCTTTTCGTCCTTAAAAACCGCCACGGCGAGTGCTTCGACATTCGCGTCCGTAAAATTTTCAGTAATTGCCAGAAATTTCATTGATTTTTTTTATTTCCTTGTAATAATTCAACGTAAAACTATGTAATATCTATATCTTATCTGAGATTTTCTTTCAACTGCTGACGGGTTTCTTTTTCGACCGCTTTTTTCATTTCGGCATCGCGTTTGTCGTATAATTTCTTACCTTTTGCCACGCCGATCTCAAATTTGATGCGACCGCTTTTCCAGTAAATCCGCGTCACCACCAAAGTTAAGCCTTTAATCGTGATTTCGCGCTCGATTTTCTCGATTTCGCGTTTATGAAGCAGTAATTTGCGCGTCCTCAAAGGCTCGTGATTCTGCCGGTTGCCGTGCGAATACGGCGAAATATGGACGTTCATCAGCCAAACTTCGCCTTCGCGCACCGAAACATATGAATCCATAAGCTGAATTCTGCCGAGCATTACGCTTTTGACTTCCGTGCCTTTGAGGACGATTCCGGCTTCATATTTGTCGAGAATGTGATACTCGAAATACGCCTGACGGTTATTGATGATTTCCTTGCCTTCGGACATAAACCTTTATTTTGCCTGTCAAACCGCAAACAATCAAGGAAAAGCCGTTTAATACATTTGACAATGTTCATCGTAGTTCGGAAAATAGACATTCTCCTGCTGGGAGATCGTCTAATGGTAGGACTGCAGTTTCTGGATCTGCCTATCGGGGTTCGACTCCCTGTCTCCCAGCCAAACATTTTAGTTCAAAGTCCAAAAGTTCAAGGTTCAAAGCTAAAAACGATAAATTGTTTAGTTTAATTGCTTTATACTTTGAACCTTGAACTTTTGAACTTTGAAACTTTATGCAGGATTGGCACGAAATCGAAATTCGCGTGAGATATGCCGAAACCGATCAGATGGGAATCGTTCATCATTCCAATTATCTGATCTGGTTTGAACTCGGCAGAAGCGAATTTTGCCGCGCTCGCGGTTTTTCCTACAAAGATATGGAGGAAAAAGAAAACGCGCTGCTCGTCGTCGCCGAAGTCTATTGCCGTTATAAATCGCCGGCATTTTATGAAGATTTAATCACCGTCCGCACCAAAATCGCCGACATCCGCAGTCGTTCGATTCGATTCGTTTATGAAATCTATCGCGGCAGCGATCAGATGTTGCTTGCCGAAGGCGAAACTCTGCACCTTGTCACAGACAACAATAAGAAAATCAAATCTTTGCCGGAAATATACCGATTAAAACTGCTCGCCGAAGAAATCCCCGACGAAAACGCTTTCCCCGAAAATCAACCGCCGAGTTAGAGATTAGTAAATCTTGAATCTTGAATCTTGAATCTTGAATCTTGAATCTCTAACCCGACTTGAAACCTCAAACCCGAAACCTTAAACTTTCAATATGCCACACGCTTCGACCGCCGAACTTTATTTTATCGTTTTGGTAATGTTTTTTATGCTGTTGTTCAGTGCTTTTGCCATCTATACTTTTTTCAGAATTTATAAAAAAGAAATGCGCGAAAAAGAACAACGCCGGATCGAAGCCGAAAAAAAGCAAGATTAAAACCGGGAACGCGAACTTTCCGGTTCGCCGGTCAATTTTTTATATTTCCGACAGTCAATAAAACCAACACGCGCGAACAGGAATGTGCGCGTTCCGAAAGATGCTGAATTTTAATCAAACCGCGCTCGTGATCGTTGATGTGCAGGAAGCATTTCGTTCGGCAATTTCCGATTTTCCGCAGATCGCCGCCCGCTGTGCGCTTGCCGTGCGCGGCTTTCAGATTTTGGGTTTGCCGGTGATCGTGACCGAACAATACCCGAAAGGCTTGGGCAGAACGGCGGAAGAGATTCTGTTTTCGCTCGCGCCGGAATTTGAATTCGACGAGAAAACCCGTTTCAGTTCGTGCGGTTCAACGGCGTTTCTCGAAAAACTGCAACATCACGGCACGAAACAGGTTTTGCTCGCCGGACTCGAAACTCACATCTGCGTCAATCAAACCGCGCACGATTTAATCGAAAAAGGCTGCGAAGTTCATCTTTTGCAGGACTGCGTCGCCTCGCGTTTCGCCGTTGATAAACAAACCGCGCTCCAAAAATTGCAGATGCACGGCGTAATTCCCGCGACCGTCGAAATGGCTTTATTTGAATTAATGCGCGATTCAAAGCACGAAAAGTTTAAGGAAATTCAAAGTCTGATTAAATAAAAAGTTCGACCGAAACATTAAAAAACTCAGCCAGTTTTTTCGCCTGTGCCTTGCTGACCGAACGCTTGCCATTGACGACTTCCGAAGTGATGCCGGTTGAACCGAAAATTTCCAGTAAATCCTTTTGTTTAAGTTCGCGCTCATTCATTAGAAATTTTAACACCTGATTCGGCGGCAAATCGGGCATCGGATAATGCTCGTCTTCGTAAGATTCGACTAAAATTGCCAATGTTTCGAGCAGTCTCTCTTCTTCAACAGATAAATCGTCTTCGTCTATATTCATCAATTCATCAATATTCGCCAGCATAATGCGATATTCCTCGTCTGTCTTGATCGCGGTCGGCAAAACTTTGACTACCAAATCTGCATAAGTTTTATTTTGTATTGTTGAAATCATTGTATTTCTCAACAGTGACAATCATCTTTCCATTTATCCTGATCATATTCTTTATGAGTCAAAATAAACCGGATATATATAATTTTTGTCCTGAATTTTATTTTCGTTATCAAACGATATTTGTTTCCGCCAATGTTGAAAATAATACATTTGCCGACTAAATCAGCGTGCGGAAAAGTTTGTTTAATGTCTGCTAAATTATTCCAATCAGCTTTTAACGATTTTTTATACCAATCTATTAGCGGAACTTCCGCTGACAGATGTGCCGCCCAAAATTCTCGAAGGATTGGTTTTGCGATAACTCTCATTATAAAAAACTCCCGATTTTAAATTGTATTTGTGCATTTGTTTTGTCTCCTTTAATTGTGTTTAGTTAGTTGTGTCTATTTATTTTTGTTATTTTTATTGTGATTTTCAAATTTCCCCATAATTAAAATATGAAAAAATTTTACTCTCGTTATGAGAGCAAAGTTAATATCTCATTTTGAGAGTCTTTTGTCAAGAAAAATTCTTCTTTGACCAAAATTACAGTAAGATTTAACATTGAACTTTCCCCTTTAAAATTATGGAACTACTTGAATCTCTCAACGCGCAGCAGCGCGAAGCGGTGACGACGACCGAAGGCTCGGTGCTGGTTTTGGCGGGCGCGGGTTCGGGCAAAACGCGCGTTATTACGGTGCGAATCGCTTATTTGATTTCGGTCAAAAACGTCCAGCCGTATAATATTTTGGCGGTTACGTTTACCAACAAAGCGGCGGGCGAAATGCGCGAGCGCGTCGAAATTCTGCTTAAAGGCGAGCGGCTCAATTCCGCGCCTTTGGTGACAACTTTTCACTCTCTGTGTGTTCGTATTCTGCGTCAGGACATCGAAAAAATGCCGGGAGGCTACACTAAATCTTTTACGATTTACGATACGGACGATTCGATCAAGGTCATTAAAGCCTGCGTCAAAGACATCGGTTTCGACGAAAAACAGCTTTCCGCGCGGTTCGTTCAAAATCAGATTTCCGGCTCGAAAAATCGCGGCGAAGATTATGAATTATATGCTTCGCGTGTCGAATCAACCGACGAAAAACGCGCCGCGATTGCGAGAGTTTTCAAGTTGTATGAAGACCGCCTGAACAACGCCAACGCGCTCGATTTTGACGATTTGATTATCAAAACCGTTAAATTACTGCGCGTCTCGCCGGAAGTTCGGGAAAAATATAACGAAAAATTCAAATATATTCTGATTGACGAATATCAGGACACTAATCCTTTGCAGTTTGCGCTCGTTAATTACCTGACGGAAAAACAGCAGAACGTCTGCGTCGTCGGCGATGACGCGCAGAGTATTTACGGTTTCCGAATGGCTGATATTCGCAATATTTTGGAGTTTGAACAGCATTTTCCGAATGCCAAAACGATTCTGCTCGAACAAAATTATCGCTCGACGCAGACGATTCTCGACGCGGCGGACGCGATCATCAAAAATAACGAGAACCGCAAAGAGAAAAAACTCTGGACGGCGAACGCGGGCGGCGACAAAATCTTTTATTTTCAGGCGTTTGACGGCGACGGTGAGGCGCGTTTTGTCGCTTCGCAAATTGACGAACAGCGGCGGCGCAATCCGCAGATGCGCCTCGCTATTTTGTATCGCACCAACGCGCAATCGCGCGTTTTCGAGGAATCTTTGCGCCGTTACCGGATTGATTACAACATCGTCGGCGGTTTTTCGTTTTATGAACGCGCTGAAATTAAAGACGTTATCGCATATTTGAAAGTCGCGCTCAATCCGTTTGACGACATCGCTTTACTGCGGACAATTAACACGCCGACGCGGGGTTTGGGCAAAACTTCGCTCGACGAACTTGCCCTTCGCGCCAAAGATTTCGGCGTGTCGTATTGGGAAGCGATTGCGATTTTAACGAATCTCGAATTCGGTCAAAAGGTCAATCTGACACCGCGTGCGCTCGAATCTCTGCGAAAATTCAAAGCCGTTATCGAAAAACTGCAAACCAAAGTTTCGGAAGCCGCGCAGACCGAAAAACCTGTCACTGAAGCCGTCATTGCGGCGATTGAAGACACGGGTTATGCAACGATGCTGCGCGTCGAAAATACCGACGAATCGGCGGCGCGGCTCGAAAATTTGGAGGAATTAGTCAACGCGGCGGTTGATTACGACAAACAGGAAGAAGACGGTTTGCGCGATTTTATAGATCATTCCGCGCTCGTTTCCGACACCGACAAATTCGACCGTAACGCCGCCGTCACGATGATGACCGTTCACGCGGCGAAAGGTCTGGAATTTCCGGTCGTCTTTCTGGTCGGGATGGAAGACGGAATTTTTCCGCATTCGCGCAGCCTCAACGACAGCAAGGAACTCGAAGAAGAACGCCGCCTCGCATATGTGGCGATCACCCGCGCCGAAAAGGTTCTGTATGTCACGCATTCGATGCGCCGACGCGTTTACGGCGAAGAAACGGCGGCTGAACCGTCGCAGTTTTTAAATGAAATGCCGCTCGAATTGATCGAAGATTTGACGCGCGGTTCGTCGTGGCTTTCGTTCAAGAAAAGTTCAGGCGCAAAAGCGGGCAAACACGCTATTTCGGCACTGCGCGGCGAAACTCCTAAGGAAAAGCCGAAAAATTTATACACCGGCAAAACTTATAATAATTCGGAAGCGATTGCCGAATTTTTCAAAAATAAGAAAGGTTTTGCGCCCGACAGCGAAAAACCGACGATCAGCAGACCTTTGTCCGGCTTCGACAAATTAAAATCGCAGGCGACACCGAAATCATCTGCAAACGAAGGCGCAAACGTCAAAGGTTTCGCGCCGGGAGCGCACGTCCGCCACGAAAAATACGGCAAAGGCTTGGTTTTGCGGCGCGAAGGCACGGGCGATAACGTCAAATTAACCGTTAGTTTTCCCGGGTTCGGGCAGAAAAAACTGATCGAAAAATTTGCCAATCTCGAAAAGGCATAAATTTTGCGTCAAAGCGTTTAAGATAATTGATTTGTAATAATTCAGGACACTTTTTTAAGTTTGGAGAATCGAATATGAAATGCGTAATTGATAATAAAATGCTCGGCGCGTGGTTGATTTTGGTGGCAGTCAGCTTCGGCGCGGGATGCGGAGCGCAAGCAGGAAACAGCAGCAATATGAGCGCGGGCAACAACGACACGACTGTTAATTCATCTTCAAATTCGACCAATTCCAACGCTAACAGCGCAAATACAAAAATAAATACTTCATCGGCGATTGATGCCAAAGAGCCGGATCAATATCAGGCGACGGTCAAAATTTACTTTCAGGCGACCGGCAAAGAACAAACCACTTCGCTCCCGGCGATCACGGCGAATGTTGCCAAAAATACTTCCGACCGGATGATGGAGCTTACTCTGCCGGACGGCGAAAAATTAATTTACATAGACAAAAACGGCACTAATTACGCGATTCTGCCGAAAAGCCGACAGTATGCCGAAATCAATCAGGAAACGGTCGGTTTGGATGTTCGCAGACTGCTGATGCCCGACCAAATCGTCAAACAGGTGAAAAATTTGCAGGGATTTAATCTCGTCGGCGACGAAAACGTCAACGGTCGTCCGGCGGTCAAATATTCATATCAGGCGACCGCCAACACGCAGACGCAGGCGGGAAATGTCGAAACTCAGTCGTTTGTATTGGTTGATAAAGAAACGGGTTTGCCGCTGCATTCGGAGACGGTTTCACAGGCGCAGTCAGGCAGCAACGTGCAGGGATTCAACGGTTTACGGCTTTCGACCGACATCACCGACATCAAGACCGAAGCCGATCCGAATTTGTTTAATGTGCCGACCGATTATCAAAAAGTTGATTCGGCTCAGGTTCGGGCGCAGGCTGATTTGTTGTTCAAAGTTGCCGGAACATTTTTCGCGCAGATGCTTCAATCGCCTGCCGGAACAGGCGTGACGGCGAATGCAAACACGGCGGCGACAGCTAATACGAATTCAAGTTCAGACGCGAATGCCGCAGGCAAATAAAGGATCGGGAAAATGGGAAAGTTTTTAATCGGAATTCTAGTCGGGTTGCTCGTCGGCGGCGGCATCGCGTTCTATCTTTTTGGCGGCGCACCGCGAGCCGGACAATTGCCGGGAACGCCGATTTCGCCGCCTGATCCGAACGGAAATCCGCCGGGAACGGCGCAGATCGTTCTCAAACAGGAATTTTTCAATCAGGTTTTGCAGACGATTTTCCGCGATATGAATGCGCCGTCATTTCCGCTTAATTTAACCGGGCAAAATGCCGATCAAACAAAAGCCGAACACTACGGTTTGCAGTCCGAACCGGCGGCAAATCAATGCGACGGCAAAATTATTTTACTGCCCGAAGGCAGCGGCGTGCAGACTTCGCTTCGGCTGGAAAATAACAAATTAACCGCGCCGCTCGCCTTTCGCGGCAGCACGAGCATTCTCGGTAACTGCGTCAATTTTACCGGCTGGGCGCAGACCAAATTTGATCTGCGCTATGATGCAAATCAGCAAAACGTCGTCGGTCAAATCAACATTGAAACGGTCAATCTGGACGGCGTTTCGCCCCTGTTAAGCGGATTTGTCACGCCGATTGTCCAACAAACATTGAATAACCGCGTCAATCCCGTGCAGATTCTGCAAGGCAAACAAATCAATCTCGATCTGCCGATTGCCGCCGTCAACGGCAATCTAAAGGCAAACGTCAAAGACGTGCGCTCCGACATCAAAGATAACTCGCTGAATCTCTACGTCATCTACGATTTCACCGGAAAATCCAACTGATTAAAGTTCAGAGTCCCGCCTGAAGGCGGGACTCTGAACAAAATCGGCAAAACTTTCGTTTATGAAACGTCCGTCAAAATATATTACGGGAGAAATTTATGAAAAAACATTTGTCGAATTTAATTATGATCGGATTTTTATTAGTCTGCGTGAGCGGCTGCGGTTTGGTCAGCCGGATGCAGAAATCGGTCGGTGAATCGGGAAGTCCGAAAACTCCGGGCAGTTCTCAAACCGTTGAAACTGATAAATCAATCGGCGACCGCGCGATTGATACGACCGTCGGCGACGAAAAAATCGGCGTTCCCGAATGCGACGATTTGCTCGATTATTTTGCCGAACAGTCAAAAGTTGAAGGCGACAACTATGTCACCAAAGCGACGCGCCAGTATTTTATGAACAAAATCCGCGAGAGCATCAGACAAAGCATCGAAGAAAACAAAGGTGACAAAGTAAAGATGGCGAAAGAATGCACCGATTACCGCAAACAGCTCGACAAATACAAAGCTGAAGAAGACAGCAAAAAATAGTATCGGCTGAGAGTAATAGCCGCAAAAAGGCGCAAGAGACGCAAAAAAAACAAAGAAAAAAGGAAAGCAGTTAAAGCAAATTCAGGGCAAATGAAAGGCAGACTAATCGGTCTGTCGCATTTCAATATTATCCATTCGGAATCTGCTCCAATTTATCGGTTTTCCTCTTTTCTGTGTGGCGTTTCTTACGACTTTTTGCGGCTATCGTTTATTGATTCTCCTTTTCCTCGTCTAAAATCTTTTTCGTCCATTCGCTGTCGGCGTAGCGCGTTTTGAGCAAATCGCCGGTGGTTTTTCGCAGTTCTTCGTCGCCGCCGCAACTGTATTTTTTCCAGCCGTTTGCTTCGTAAACGAGATACAGACTTTCGGGAATTCGTTTGTCGTTCGGCGAACGTTTCGCCCAATCCGAAACCTTTCCGCCCAAATAATTCGAGGCTTCGCCGAGAGATTTGAGTTTTTCGCGTTCGGCTTTTGCCTGATTGATTTGCACGGCGTTGATAAATTTCGGTTTCGGCGGCGGCGCGTAATCGGTCGAACCGCCATCGGAAGGTTCAATATCATACGGCGCACACCACCAATCATTTGAATCAAATGTGTCGGTCGTGTTGTCCGATTTATCGAGCGGACTTTCGATAAACGGCGTGAGAACCGGATTTTTCAAAATGAAATACAAAATTGCATTCTGCCGCTGTGCCGGTGTTGCGGAAGTTTCGATTTTGTTGAGCGATTGCTCCATTTCCGGCTGATATTTAATTAATTCGGGCATAATTTGCCGCATCGAAACCGCATCGCCGAGCAGCGCGGAGCGCGTCCAGATAGCAAGCGCAAATTCGCCGCGCAGATATTCGGGCAATTCGGGCGACTTTTCGGCTTCGATCAACACCGAAACCGGGAAATATTGATTAAAAGTTTCGGTCGTGTCCGTGTCGAACATCAGGCGATCCTGCCAGAGTTTGCGGCTCGCGTATCGCTCTTCGACCTCGCGGTCAAAATCGGCTTTCGATTCTTTGTTGTAGGTCGGATCGTAATAAGATTTTTCCTGCGCGATAAAATCTTCGACCGTTCCGCTCACGCCGTCATAGTCGAAGGCGAAAGGTTTGCGGAGCGAGAATTTGAGATATTCGTCGAGCGCGGCGGTCGTTCTCGAACGCATTTGGCGCAGTTGATTGACCGTCGAAATCGGCATT
This sequence comes from Pyrinomonadaceae bacterium, assembly GCA_965247235.1. Taxonomy (GTDB): domain Bacteria; phylum Acidobacteriota; class Blastocatellia; order Pyrinomonadales; family Pyrinomonadaceae. Next base: position 1,390,816 of record OZ252004.1, on the reverse strand, counting down.
TCATCGGTCGAATCGAGCATTTCGTCGAGTATTTTATCGGCTTCGGCGGTTTTGCCGAGTTCGAGATAAATTCGCGCGGCGTGATAACCGATAGTCGGATACGCTCTCGAATGATGATCGCTGCGAGCCGCCGCTTCGAGCAGATAATCGAGATCGGACGAATTTTTGCCGGCTTTATTGAGCGCGGCGGTCAGCCAAATGTCCGCGCCGGTCGTTTTGAATTTGGAAACGGCGTGCAGGTAAGCATCAACGGAATTAAACTGAAAAGTATAAAGCCAGTCGGTCAAATCGTCCTGCCGCAGAAATTCGGGCAAAATCGAGATTTGCGGTTTTTCAACGCCGAAATAACCGCCCTGATATTCGGGTTGTCGTGAGCCGGAAAAACGCGAAGTGTAACCGGCAAGGCGCGATTCGCGGACGCTTTTTTTCTGATCTTCGGTCAAAGGCAATCCGACGACTTTTTCGGCTTCGGCAATCGCATCTTCATCGGTCGCGTTCGGCGAAATGTAAACCGTCCAGCTTTTGCCGGTTTTTTCCTCGAAGAGATAAATCGTCAATTCGTTTTCGTGTTTGTCTTCCTCTTTTTGCGCGTCGTCGTTGGTTTGATTGGTCGCCGTGTTCGCGTTATTTCCTTCGGCGGCGAGTTTTTCAGCTTCGTGACGTTTTTCCAAGGCTTCGAGCGTTTCCTTTTGAAATTTGTCGAGCAGCCACGAATAATCAATCAAATCCTGCCGGAAATTGACGTTGCCCTGTTCAAACGTCAGACGCTGCGCGAGTTCGCGGATGCGGTCTTGCGGATGCAGGCGATATTTAATCAAACCTAAAAGTTTATCGGATGAAGCGGCAAACTTGCCGCCGCGAGTGGAAATATTTTGCAGTTGAGTTTCGGCTTGACGGTAAAGTTCGGTTGATTTTTCGTCCGATTTGGTCAAACTCGCTTCGCGCAAAAGAGTGCGTCCGACAAGATAATCGGCGGTTTCCTGCCACGGCGATTCGTTATCAACGGCGATCAGCGCAAATTTATTTTTCGCTTCCGTGTAATTGAGCGAATAAAATTCCGCCGCCGCCGCCTGATAATCGAAATCTTTTTGCAGCCATTGAGCCGCGCCCGGAACAAGCGGCGCGGGAATTTCTCTGCCGCTCGCGCAGTTGGAAAAAACCGCGTCTTGTGCTTTAACCCAACTTTTAACATCTTTACTGTCCGCGCCGTAAGACGAGATACGCGAAGCTAAAGTCTGCGCGGCGGTTTCAAAAGCATTGGGCGTGCAGTTCGGGAAAAAATTGTAGCCGCCGTATTCGCGTTCGACGTAAATATCCGGCGTTTTTTCGTCTTTGCCGACGACTTCGAGACGTTTCTGCACCCATTTTTTGACTGCTTCGCTTGAGTCGTCCTTATTGAAATCTTCGTTATTAAAATCGGCTTTCCAGACTTCGATGAGATTTTTCTGTTCGTCGGGCGTAAAATTTCCGCCCGTCAGATAACGATACGCGGCGACCAGAATCGTCCGGTGATAGCTCGGTTTGACGATGCCGATCTTGCCCGCCGCAAAATTTTCAAACGGATTTTCCGGCGCGTATTTGTAATCAAAAACCGGCGTTAAATAAGACGGTCCGCACGGCATCGCATTTTGCAGAATGGCGAGAAACAACAAAAGAGAAGTCAGCAGGCGAAAATATTTTTTCATAAGAATTTACAAAGATGCAGAGAAAACGACTGAAACGGATTTTAGCAATTTTCCCGCTCAAATCATAGACTTTGGATAATTAATTTTTTGCCCAATGAACATAACCGAATATCAGAACGCCGCAATAAAAGCGATCTGAAAACAAAAAACAGCACGCGGATTCCGGCGGATGACGGCGGATAAGCGCGGATTTTTTAATAATTCTTCTCAATAAATCCGTGATAAATCCGCTTAATCCGCGTTCATCCGTGTGCTATTCCGGCGTTTTCAGACAGCTTTTAATTATTTGCGCCAAAAGTTAAAGAAAAGTGCTGATTTCACAATGTGTCACAGCAGATTGCGATTTGGCGCATCCGCTCTTTTAATTTGGGATTAAACAAATTTTGTGACGGCTGCGCCAAAAAGTTATAATAAAGACTGAGCTTTATGGCTGGATCACATAAATTCGAGATATTTTTTAAGGCGGTTTCTTACGCCGTCGTTCTTTGCGGTCTGATTTCGCTGCTGGCTTCGGGCAGTATCGGGATCGTTTTGGCGACGTTTTTTTTGCTCGTCGTGTTCGGCGGATGGATGCTCGAAGGTCGCCGTTGGCAGTTGTCGGAGCGTGTCGGGACGGGTTTGATCGTCGTGCTGATTCCGCTGTTTTATCTCGACTGGAAATACGGTCTGAGCGGTTATACTTCGCGTGAAAGTCTGGCGGCGGGCAGTCTGGCGCGTTCGATCTTGATTTTGTCGGCGGTTAAACTGCTGCAAAGAAAAAGCTACCGCGATTGGATTTTTCTTTACGTTATCTCATTCTTTGAAATTCTGCTGTCTGCCGGACTGAGCATCAGCCCGTTTTTTATCCTTTCGCTGACGGTTTATTTAATCTGTGCGACCTGCGCGATCATTACTTTCGAGATCAAGAAAACGGCGGAAAAAACTCACAGCGAGTTTGTTGATGCGAATCAAAACGCTTCAAAAAAACTGCCGATTCTGCGTCTGCCGCTAATTTCAATCGTATTTCTGCTGATAATCTCGGTCTTCGCCGTGCCGCTGTTTTTCGCTCTGCCGCGCACGGGCAATGCCGGATTCGGGAAAAGTCTGGACAGCGTTTCGATCACCGGATTTTCCGATTCGGTGCATCTCGGCGACATTGCGAGCGTCCAGCAGAACAACGAAATCGTGATGCGCGTAAGGATTGACGATGCCGACAAAGGCAAAACCAACCAGATTCGCTGGCGCGGCGTGGCGTTGGATTTTTTCGACAACAAAAATTGGAAGAAAACCAAGAAAAACACCGAACCTTTCGTCAAAACCGAACAGGGATTTTATCAGATTGATTTCGCGCAAAACGCCAATAATCTGGTCGCGCAGACGATTTACCTCGAACCGCTTGAAACTCCGGTTTTGTTTTCGCTGGCGCGTCCGGTCGCTTTGCAGGGAAATTTCCCGGTTTTAAATAAAGACGCGGAAAATGCGCTGACGGCTTTGCGAAATTCTTCCGAACGCACGACTTACAAAGTATATTCGGACGCGACGATGCCGACCGTCGAGCGTCTGCGCGACGATAATGGTGTTTATCCGATGTCGTTTAGCCGCTACCTGAGTTTGCCTCCGTCGCTCGATCCGCGCATCGCCGAACTCGCGCAGAAAGTGATAGACGATTCGAGGACGCGAAATCGTTACGATCAGGCGAAAGCGGTTGAAAATTATTTGAAAACCAGCTACGGCTACACGCTCGATTTGAAGGAAAGCGGCGAGCAGCCGCTGGCGGATTTTTTATTTAATATTCGTCAGGGACATTGCGAATACTTTGCGACTGCGCTGGCGATAATGCTTCGCACGCAAGGGATGGCGACGCGTATCGTCAACGGGTTTCAGGCGGGCGAATACAACGAAACGGCGGATGTTTACGTCGTCCGCCAGCGTGAAGCGCATTCGTGGGTCGAAGTCTATTTCCCGCAGGAAAACGTCTGGATTCCGTTCGATGCCACGCCCGCCGCCGGACAATTCAGTTCAAACGGCACGGGCGGCATCATCGGCAATTTGAATCAATACGCCGAAGCTCTCGAAACTTTTTGGATTCAATATGTCGTCGCGTATGACAATCAGGAACAGAAATCGCTGATGCGTTCGCTTCGCAGCGTTTTGGTTGATTTGCAGGCGAAAAGTTCGGTCATCGCCCGCAATCTGCAAAAGAATCTGCTTAAATGGTGGAAACAGGTGCGCGGCGACGCAGGTTTCGCCGAAAACCTGTGGGCGGTCAGTTACGGCATTTTATATTTGCTCGGCGCGATTTTCGGCGTGTTATTTTTGCTTTGGCTTTTCCGCAAAATCAAACAGCTCGGAATTTGGAAAAAACTACTTTTTGGGCTGCGAAATAAACGCCAAAAATCAATCGTCGAGTTTTACGAACGAATGCAAAAGGTTTTGGCAAGCAAAGGTTTCGAGCGCGAACCGCATCAAACGCCGTTAGAATTTGCCTTTGCGTTAAATATGCCGGAAGCCGTTTCGATCACGGAAAAATACAACCGCGTCCGTTTCGGCGAAAAGAATTTGTCGAACGATGAAGCGCAGGAAATTGAAAGTTGGTTAAACGACTTGAATTCAGTAAAAAACAATGAATAAATTTTTAATTATTGCCGGTGTATTGTTAATAATTGGCGCAATCTCGTTTGGTATCGCATTTTTTTGCTTCCACGAAATTCAGAGTTTAAAAGAAACATACGAATATTATGGAATTAGAGAAAGTATTTATATGTCTGACGAAGAAACGGCATCAATCTTTTTTAATTTTAAGTTTGGTATTATAAAGTTTTCAATATTTGGAATTATTAGTTGGATTTTGGCTGGAGTATTATTTTATAAACGCAAAAAGATTGAAAACATAACACAATGAAAAAAGTAGGATTTGTCAGTCTCGGATGTCCGAAGAATCTCGTTGATTCGGAAGTGATGATGGGACAATTAAAAAATTCCGGTTACGAGATCACCAACAATTTTGACGAGGCGGAAACGCTGGTCGTCAATACCTGCGGGTTTATCGAATCGGCGAAACAGGAATCAATTGACGCGATTTTGGAAGCGACCGGCGCGAAACAGATGGGCGTAACCAAGCGCGTGATCGTCGCCGGTTGTCTGGTCGAGCGTTACCGCGACGATTTGATGAAGGAATTGCCGGAAGTTGACGCATTTATCGGCACGAACGAAGTCGGGCGCATTTTAGAAGCGGCGAACGACGAGATTGATTTTAACGCGCTGCCGTTGATGCAGATCGGCAACAAAACCGCGACGTATCTTTACGATTTCGACACGCCGCGCCACCGCGCGACCGAATCGCACACGGCGTTTATCAAGATCGCCGAAGGCTGCGACCGTCCGTGCGCGTTCTGTTCGATTCCCGGAATGCGCGGCTCGTTTCGCTCGCGCCGTTTCGGTTCGATCTTAAAAGAAGCCGAAGATTTAGCGAAACAAGGCGTTAAAGAAGTCGTTTTAATCGCGCAGGATTCGTCCAGATTCGGCGAAGATTTGGGCGAGACGGACGCGCTTGCGAAACTGATTCGTGCGCTCGGCGAAATCGAAGATTTGGAATGGATTCGCGTAATGTATGCGTATCCGACGCACATTTCCGACGCATTTCTCGCGGCAATCGCGGACACGCCGAAAGCCGTCAAATACCTCGATATGCCGCTCCAACACGGTTCGCGCAATGTTTTGAAATTGATGAAACGCGGCGGCACACGCGAATCTTTGGAAAAATTAATCAAACGAGTCCGCGAAAAAATCCCCGGCATCACGATTCGCACGACCTTCATCACCGGATTTCCCGGCGAAACCGACGAAGATTTTGAACAATTGATGACGTTCGTCCGCAACTGCGAATTCGACAACGTCGGCGTGTTTACCTATTCCGATGAAGAAGGCACAGCCGCCTACGATTTGCCGAACAAAGTTGATAAGCAAACCGCCAAACGCCGCCGTTCGCTGTTGATGAAAGAACAGGCAAAAATCAGCAAACGCAAAAACAAAGCGAAAATCGGCAAAACTTACAAAGTATTATTTGAAGGTTTATCGCAGGAATCCGATCTGTTATTTCAAGGTCGCCTCGAAGGTCAGGCGCAGGAAATAGACGGCTATATTTTAATCAACGACATTCCTGAAAACCTCGAACCGCAAATCGGCGCGATTTATAACGTGAAAATTTCCGAAGCGCACAATTACGATTTGATCGGCGCAATAATTTAATAATGCCTGCCAGAGATTTTTATCACGAACAAGTCATAAATGCGTTAATCAAAGATGGTTGGACGATCACGCACGATCCTTATCCGTTGAAATTAGGGCAAAAAGATTTATTTATAGATTTAGGAGCAGAAAAGATTTTCGCTGCGGAAAAAGGAAATGATAAAATAGCCGTCGAGATCAAAAGTTTTGTTGGACGTTCGGTTATCAATGATGCCGAAAACGCTTTGGGGCAATATTTGATTTACCGAAAACTTTTGATGAAAAAAGAATCTGACCGGATTCTTTTTATGGCGATTGATCTGGAAACTCTGAATGATACCTTGAGTGATGAATTGAGAGAACTTTTGATAAAGGATTTTGAAGTCAGATTATTGATATTCGACAAGCAAAAAGAGGAAATTGTGGAATGGCAAAATTAGACGATTACCGAAATTACATCGAAGAAATTATTAATTGGCGAGCCGAAATCGGTTATAAAAATTACGATAATTTGCAGATGATTCCCGTCATTGACCGCGAACGCGATAATTATTTATTGATGGTTTACGGTTGGGAAGGAATCAAACGAAATCATTACGCCTTGATTCACGTCGGCATCCGCGACGGCAAATTCTGGATTTATTATGACGGTCTGGAAGACGGCGTGGCGACATACCTTTTAGAAAAAGGCGTTCCGAAAAAAGATATTGTGCTGGCTTTTTATTCGCTGGAAAAACGGAAATTAACTGACTTTGCAATTACCTGAAGCGGCAGGCAATTGAATTTTAATCAACGACATTCCCGAAAACCTCGAACCGCAAATCGGCGCGATTTATAACGTGAAAATTTCCGAAGCGCATAACTGCGAGCTAATCGACGCGATTGTGTGAAAATATGACAGCCGAAGAAATTGAAAAATATCTGCGCGAAGTTAATGACGAATTATCTTTGCAAAATATCGTCGGCGAAATCTGCATTTACGGCGGCGCAGCGATGTGTCTGGCGTATAAAGCGCGTCCGGCGACCAAAGATATAGACGCGGTTTTCGAGCCGGTTAGGAATTTTCGCTCGGCAATCAGAAAAATTACCGAACGGTATCAATTGCCGTTTGACTGGATTAATTTTGCCGTCAAAATCTTTGTCGTCGAACACGAAAAAGAAATCTATCTCGATCTGCCGAATCTAAAAGTTTTCGTTCCCGTCCCGGAATATCTGCTGGCAATGAAAATTTTGGCAGCGCGTGCGGAAAGTTTCGATCTGGAAGATGTGAAATTTCTCATTCAAAAACTAGATCTGCAAAGCATTGATAAAGCTGTCAATATCGTCGCAAAATATTATCCCAACAAAATTATCAAACCGGAAACGCTGTTTTTACTTGAGGAATTGTTAGAGGGAAAATGATCACGCTCAAAGAAACCAGTCAAAAAATTGCCGCCGATCCGAAGTGGTGGAAATTATATTTTTACGATTTCGTTGACGAATTTCGGCGGTTTCGTAAATATGAGATGATTGCCGAATCGTTCGATTTGTCCGACGATCAAACCGATGCGCTGTTGGCTTCGACCGTCGAAAATCTGTGTGACGAATTAAAAATCAAAATTCCGGCTTGGACTCGAAAAATTCCGGCATGCCGTCAGCCTTATTTTGTCGCCGGTTTGGAAAATCTCAAAGCCGCCGCCATCGTTCAAAGTCCGCTCCGATATAAAGTCAGAAATGTTTTTGTGACGGAAAGTTTTCTGTTTCGCGTTTAGTTTCCCCGCAACATCTGAACGTCTCCGGCATTGACGATTTTTATTTCGCCTGATTCGGTTGCAACCCGCAATGCGCCGTTTTCCTCGATGCCGCGTGTGATGCCTTCAAATGTTTCGGCTTTTAGTGAAACTTTGACATTTTTTCCGTCAGCGTAAGTTGATCGCTGTGTCCATTCGCGTCGGATTTGCTGTGCGCCGTCCGTCGTATTTAACATTTGATAATAGTGAGAAAGTTTTCCGGTTAAGACGGGAAGAAATGTTTCGGCTTTCGGCAATTCGCCGGTTTCGGTTTCAATCGAAGTCGCGGTTTCGGAGATTTCAGGCGGGAAATTTTGCGAATTCAGATTGATTCCAATGCCGACGATGACGGCTAAACCTTGCGGCGTGTCGGCGGTTTCGGCTAAAATGCCGCTGATTTTTTTGCCTGCAATGTGGATGTCGTTGACCCATTTGATGTCGCAGTCGAGCGCGAAAGTTTCCGCAAGCGCGTCGTGAACGGCAACGGCGGACATCAATGTAACAAGCGGCAAAAAACGCAATTCGATTCGCGGACGAAGCAGCAAACTAAAATAAATTCCCGCGTCTATTGGTGAATTCCAAACGCGCCCATAACGTCCGCGCCCGTGCGTTTGCTGCCGCGCCGACACGCACAAACCTTCGTCCGCGCCGCGCTTTGCCTGATTTAACGCTTCGTCATTGGTTGATTCGAGAACGTCATAATGCAAAATCGTGAAATTCATTCGGTTGAAAGTGTGAAGTATGAAGTATGAAATGTGAGTCAAAGAATTTTCTGATACTCATACTTCACACTTTATATCTCACACCTTATTCTCACTCACCTTTTTTCCATAGCGAATCAACAAAATATTTGTTTTGATCGTAGAAGTTTTCCCTCACCGAAAAACCGCTTTCGCCGGCTAATTTTTCGATCATCGGCAGATTATATTTTTGCGATATTTCCATAAATATCGCTTCCCACGCATTAAAATTAAATGATTGATCGAGAGATTCGATTTTAACAGTCTGAGTTTCGCGGCTGATTAAAAATGAACGCGCCGCGCCGTCGGTCGGATGATAAACCGCGTAATGCGAAAATTTTTCGAGGTCGAAATCCGCGCCGAGTTCGCGGTTGATGCGCCGCAGCAGATTCATATTAAACTCAGCCGTCACGCCCTGCTCATCATCATACGCCTGTAAAATCACTTTCGGGTCTTTTTGCAGATCGAAGCCGATAAACAACAAATCGCCCGCGTTCATCACGTTGTTTAGACGTTTGAAAAATTCGACTGCGCTTTCGTATGAGAAATTGCCGATATTCGAGCCTAAAAAAAGCAGTATTTTCGGACGCGATGATTCGTTTTTGAGAGTTTCGAGAATCTGAAAATAATCGCCGGTTTTGGCGTTCATCTGCAAAACGGGAAACCGCGCCGCAAATTTTCCGGTCAAAATATCAATCGCTTCCTGCGAAATATCAATCGGCGAATACGAAAAACCGGCGTTTTGAGCGAGAAAGTATTCGATCAAAACAGCGGTTTTCGTGCCGTCGCCCGCGCCGAGTTCGATCAGGTCGAACGCTTGATTTTTGTCAGTAAATGCTTCAAAAATCTCTTTCGTCTGCGCCGCAAAAATCTCGTGTTCGCTGCGCGTCAGGTAATATTCGGGCAGTTCCATAATCTTCCGGAAAAGCCTCGAACCTTCGTCGTCATAAAAGTATTTTGAAGAAAGAAATTTTGGCGTTGACGAGAGACCTTTCTGCACATCTTCGGCAAACGCATCGTGTTTGGCGGCAATTGATGAATCCATTGATTGAAAACCCCTTGAAATAAAAAAATCGAAGTTATTTTTTAACTAATCTGATGCCGGTAAACTGCCATCGCAGCGGCGGATGAAAAAAATTGCGGTAAGTTTTCCGGCTGTGATGTTCCGGCGTGACGACCGACGCGCCGCGCAGAACCATCTGATTTATCATAAACTTACCGTTATATTCGCCGACCGCGCCGTCCGGTTTGGTGAAGTTCGGATAAGGCAGATAAGCCGAATTCGTCCATTCCCAGCGCAGTCCCCAATCAAATTTATCCGAGGCGATTTCCCATTCAAATTCAGTCGGCAGTCGCATCTGTTTCCATTCGGCAAACGCCGATGCTTCGTAAAAAGAAACGTGACAGACGGGCGCGTCCAAATTGATTTCGCGCAGACCGGAAAGCGTGAAATTGTGCCAAACGCCTTCGATTTTCTGCCAGTAAAGCGGCGAATCTATTTCGTTCTGCGTCACCCAATCCCAACCTTCGGAATGCCAGAAACGAAAATCCGCGTAACCGCCGGCTTCGATAAATTCGAGGAATTCGCGGTTAGTTACCAAATTTTTGGAAATCGAAAAATCGTGCAGATAAACTTTGTGCCGTCCGAGTTCGTTGTCGAAATGAAAGTCTTCGCCCGCGAAACCGATTTCATAAACGCCTTCGCTGAGTTCGGCGAAACCGTCGGATTTACTTTCGGTTTTTTCGACCGGCGCGAAATTTTCCTTATAAACCGGAAACAGCGGATTGCGGCTCAGAGTGTATTTGAAATCGGTCAGAAAAAGTTCCTGATGCTGCTGCTCGTGGTTGAGACCGAGAATGACGAGTTCGCGCAGTTCGCCGGACAATTCGGACGATAAAAGTTCACGCATTTTTTCGTCAACGTGTGCGCGATATTTAAAGACTTCGGCGACCGTCGGGCGCGAAAGATCGCCGCGATTATCGCGCCGTGTGCGCGTCCCGACCGAGTTGTAATAGCTGTTAAAAAGAAAGCCGAAATGCGGATTAAATTCGCGGTAATCAGCCGCGTATTTCTTCAGGATCATTTCCTCGAAAAACCAACTGGTATGCGCGATATTCCACTTCGGCGGCGATACGTCAACGGTCGGCTGCGGTATATAATCTTCCGTTTCGAGCGGCTCACAAAGCTCTTTCGTATAGGCGCGAACGCGGTTATATGATTCGGTCAAATTTTCCGTCTGCGAGTTTTTTTGCTGTTTTGCCTGCATACGATTATTTAACCAAATTTTGAGGTAAAAAGGTAGAGAAAAATTTTGAAATTTAGGATTTCGCGTTCAGAGTCCCGCCTTTAGGCGGCTCTGAGTTTAGCGTGAAGCCGCCTAAAGGCGGGACTCTGAACGCGGAGTTTGCAGTTTTTTATTGAGCGCGATTTTTTGTAATGCTTCGGCGCAAATGGCGGCGAGATGATAATCTTCGGCGTTAAGCTTGGACTGTAAAGTTGCCGTCGCCGAAACATCGCCGATTGCGCCGAGCGCGAAGGCTGATTCGCGTTTCGCGTCGTCGGATTCCTGCGGGTTTTGCAGAGTTTGAATCAACATTGGAATCGCCGCCGAAAAAACCGGGAAACGCGCGGTTAAATCGGGAAATCGCGGCGTTTCGATTTTGCCGAAACCGTCGGGCGGCGTGATGACTTTGGATTTGCCGGTGAGAATAATCTGCGCGATTTGTCCGATGGAACGCGCCGCGCTACGCCTTTCAAACTCGTTCTCGCCGGTTTTTTTTCGGCGCAGAATCTGCGTTAAAAAATCTACCGCCGAAACATCGCCGATTTCGCCGAGCGCGACGATGGCAGCGTTTTTGACTTCGATTGATTTGTCTTTTTGAAATGTTTGAATAAGAAACGCAACCGCCGCCGGATTTTGAATTTTGCCGAGCGCGTAGGCGGTTTCGCGGCGGACAAACTCTTTTTTATCACTCAAATTCGGCAGCAGAACATCAAAGGCTTCGTCCTTCGGCAGAAAAATCACCGAAAAAGCGGCGGTTGCGCGGACAATTTCCGACGAATCTTTAAGCGCGGGAACGGCAATCCGCGAAGCCTCGACAGTTTCAAAATTGCGAATCTGCACGAGCGCGGTGCGTTTCTGTTCGTCATTGCCGCGCTTGATATTCTCACTCAAAACGTCAAAACTCTGCGCGAATGCAGTTACACTCGAACAAGCCAAAATCACGAAAAAAAGACCAACCGAACGGCAAAACTTATTGCCTCGATTCGTAATTCGTAATTCGTAATTCGTAATTGCTTTTCTCACGCCGTCCGCTGCACATTCGACCGTCGAACGCGTTCCCATTCAAAAACCTGTCGGGCGCGTCGGTTTTCGGGCGCGTCAGACAGCGAAACGATTAAATCGTCGGCGTGTGTGTTGTCTTTTGATTTATGTTTGCGGCTGGAAAGAAGATTGGAAATATAATCCAAAACTGCGGATGTTTCGTGTTCGTTTAATTTATCAAGTTCGCTTGTCATCATTTTATTTTTGCTTTTGACCATCTCCGTTCCTCCTTCGATTCGGGGCAGACGGGCAAAGACGCAAAAATTCAGCGAATTATGTTTTGACCGTCGGCGTAATTGTTTTGCTCATCAAATATGTTGGTGTTGATAAATCTCCAATTAATAAAGTCAATTTCAAAATACCACGATCAGCCCCGAATTTCAAAATTAAAGCTGGCATAATGTTTGCTTTCATTGACCTTTACCGGGTTTTATTAAATCGAATTGCATCAATAGAAAACACAAAAAACATCGTATGTATCAAAGTAAGCTGACTTTTAACACCACCGACACTATTTTCGCACATAAAGAATCGGGAAAGAATATTTTGAACGGTCATCAGCCGCCAAAACTTTTAGCCAGAATCGCCGGTCTCGATCAAACGGCAGTCAGCGAATGTGTGGAAACCTACGGCAATTTGATTTGGAATTTGGCGACCGGATTAACCCGGTCAACGGTTGATGCCGAAAATGCCGCACAGAATATTTTTCTCGACATCTGGCAGAACGCGAAAGATTTTGACTGCGAAAAAAATGACGAGCAGTCATTTATTAAACTGATTGCGCTGCGGCGATTACTAAAAAATAACGAACAAGGGAGAATTTTATGAACAAGTTTACAAATTACGACAAGTTGGATTCGGATATGCAGGCGGTGATTGACCAATTAATGGAATTTAATCCGCCGCCAATTGAAACTTTGGATTACGGAAATGCGCGAAATGCGCCGACATTTAAAAACGCGGTCGAAGAAATGGCTTCCAAAAGCGCGACCACGCGGGCGATGAATGTGGCGATGCCGGCGATGCCGGAACCTGTCGAAAAAATTAGAAACGTGATGATTCCGACGCGCGAAGGCGGCGAAGTTTTAGCTCGTGTTTATTATCCGAACACTAACGAAAATCTGCCGGTGATCGTTTATTATCACGGCGGCGGCTGGGTGATTGCGAATTTGGATGTTTACGAATCTTCGTGCCGTGCGCTCTGCAACGCGGCGGAAGCGATTGTCGTTTCGGTTAATTATCGAATGTCGCCCGAAGCAAAATTTCCGGCGGCGATTAACGACGCTTACGATTCGACGCAGTGGATTATTCAAAACGCGGCGCAGATCGGCGGCGATCCGCAACGTGTCGCCATCGCGGGCGAATCGGCGGGCGGAAATATGGCGACCGTGACGTGTTTGCAGGCGAAAGATCAGGGCGGGCGAATGCCAATCGCGCAATTATTGGTTTATCCGGTGACGGATTCTTCGATGTCGCAAGCGTCATACGCCGAAAATCAGGACACGATTCCGCTTCACAGTTCGATGATGCCGTGGTTTATGAAGTATTATCTGGACGAAAACGCGGACAAAAATCACAAATACCTCGCGCCGCTGCAAGCCGGAGATTTGAGCGGTCTGCCGCCGGCAATCGTTATCACGGCGGAATTCGATCCGCTGCGCGACGAAGGCGAACAATACGCGCAAAAGCTCGCCGACGCGGGCGTTTCGGTGAAATTTCAACGCTTCAACGGCGTAACGCACGAATTTTTCGGACTCGCCGGAGCAGTTTCAAAAGCGGCTGACGCGGTAAAATTTGCGGCGGAAGGTTTGAAGGAAGTTTTTGAGCTGAAAGAAAAATCGCAGACGAATTAATTTGCAGATCAAATTTTATTAGAAAATGCAGGGTTTAATTGCTCTGCATTTTTTTTGGCGTAAAGACTGGAGCGCAAGCAAGGATGCTTGCGCTCCAGTCAAAATATTGGACATAGTAAAACATTTCGGGTAGAATTCCAGTTATGGTCTTGAATCGCTACAATCTCGCCCTTAGATAGCCGCTCGTTGAAACTTTGACGACGCGGCTCTGCTCACGCAAATTAAAATTCCAAATTAAAAATTCAAAAAGTGGATAGATTTTTATTTATTCGCTAAACTTACTTTTTTTGAGGTTTTGACTGGAACGCAAGCGGCTCGCTTGCATGCCTTTGCAAAAGGCAAACGAAGCGTTGTTAAAATTCAATTTTGAAGTTTTACTACGCTTCGTTTTCGCGCTAAAACCGCGCTCAGGCAAGCGAGCCGCTTGCGTTCCAGTCACGGAAAAATTTATGGACGAGAAATATTTTGCAAAGAAGATAGAAGATAAATGGCAGACGAAATGGCGCGAATCGGGCGCGTTCGAGGCTGAGATTGATGACGCAAAACCGAAGTTTTATCAATTGGAAATGCTGCCGTATCCGTCGGGAAATCTGCATATGGGACACGTTCGCAATTACTCGGTCGGCGACGCGCTTGCCTGGTATAAGCGTTTGAAAGGTTTCAATGTTTTGCATCCGATTGGTTGGGATTCGTTCGGTCAGCCTGCCGAAGACGCGGCGATCAAACGCGGCGTGAATCCGCGCGACTGGACGGAATCGAACATCGAATATATGAACGGGCAGTTGCAGCGTTTGGGTTTGAGCTACGACTGGCGGCGGCAGATGGCGGCGCATCGTCCCGATTATTACAAATTCGACCAGTGGTTTTTCCTCAAAATGTATGAGATGGGTTTGGCTTATAAAAAGCGGACGCAGGTTAATTGGTGCGACACGGATAAAGCCGTTTTGTCGAACGAACAGGCAAGCGGCGGTTTGTGCTGGCGTTGCGGAAATCCGGTGACGAAGCGCGATTTGGAACAGTGGTTTTTGAAAACGACCGATTACGCCGATCAACTGCTCGACGATATGGCGGAAATCGAAGCAGGCTGGGCGGAAAAAGTCTTGAAACGTCAGCGCGATTGGATTGGCAGAAGCGAAGGCGCGTATATCGAATTCAAAATTAAAAATGAAAAATTAAAAATTGAAGAAGATTCCGAAAATCCAAAATCCAAAATCCAAAATCCAAAATCGGTGCGTGTTTTCACGACCAGAATTGACACGATCTACGGCGCGAATGCGATTGTCGTCGCGGCTGAACATCCGATTGTCGCAGCGAATTTTGAACATTTTTCAGATGAAACAAAAGCGACAATCGAAAAGATCAAAGCCGACAAACTGAAAGTTACCGATCACGAAGCCGAAGTCGAAAAAGAAGGCGTTGACACGGGACTCAAAGCGATCAATCCGTTCTCCGGCGAAGAAATTCCAATTTGGGTCGGCAATTATGTGATGATCGAATACGGCACGGGCGCAGTGATGAGCGTTCCGGCGCACGACGAGCGCGATTTTGAATTTGCAAAGAAATACGATTTGCCGATTCGCCAAGTTGTTGATAAAGAAGCGGAAAATCAATTGCTGAAAACCGCTTACAACGAAGAAGTCGAGTTGTTTGAAAATCCGAAATTAACTGAAAACGAGCGCAAAATTCAGGAAGAAACTTTTGCGTATTTGCAGGCAAATGTCGAAAAACTAATCGAAAAATACTATGCGGTTCACGGCAAACAAATCATCAACGCCGACCGTGCGAAAGAACTTTTCGACATTTACAACGAAAATCGTCTTGAAAACGACCGCGCCGTTCAGCCGACGGCTTCGGCTCTGACTCGTTTGATTTTGAAGCGTCGTTTGAACGAATTGCCGGAAGGTTCGACCGTTGTTTTGACGGCAGGCGGACAGGCTTCGGGGAAATCAACCGTTATTCGGGAAAATATTGATGCCGATTTAATTTATGATTCGGTAATGGCAAGTGCAAGCGGAAACCGAAAAGTTTTGGATTTGATTGAAGAAAAAAGTCATATCGCTAAGATATTTTATGTCTATCGCCCAATCGAATTTGCAGTTGTCGGAATGCTCAGAAGGCAATTGATAGAAGGTCGTCCGGTTTCCGAAGACAATATGGCAAGCGGACATTTCGGCAGTCAGCAAGCATTTATAAACGATACGGACGAATATGCACGAAGCAAAAATTTTACGACTTACTATGACGAAACAATCGAAAATGGTGAGCCAAAAGTAATTTCTTTTAATTCGTTAAAAGAAAAAGCGTATAATAACAAAGAGGAGGTTTTGCAAAAAATAATTTATGGAATTAACGAATACAAGCAAAGTAATAAGCAACGAAACGAATCATCAAACAGAAACAGCAACTCCAAAAAAGAAGATGACACCGGCGGAAATAGAGGCTTGGGGCGAGAGAGTCAATCAGCAGATTATCAAAAACTCAGCTTCGGCAGTTCATCCGATGGAGATGCCGGACAAGGACGCGCCGATTTGGGATTGGCTCGAACGGATGCGCGAGAACGAAAAGTCTTAGAACCTTTTACCGATTACGGATTTTTGAAAAATTCGGGCGAGTGGAACGGCAAAAGTTCCGCCGACGCGAAAAGGGAAATGACCGAATATGCCGTCAAGCACGATTTCGGCGAAGGCGCGACGACGTATCGCCTGCGTGATTGGGGAATTTCGCGGCAGCGTTTTTGGGGCGCACCGATTCCGATTGTTTATTGCGAAACTTGCGGCATCGTTCCCGAAAAGTTTGAAAATCTGCCGATTGAATTGCCGCAGCAAATGGTTTTGAGCGATGATGTTGCCGGAACTTCGCCGCTGGCGAAAGACGAAAATTTCGTCAATACGGTTTGTCCGAACTGCAATAAACCGGCGAAGCGCGAAACCGATACGATGGATACATTTGTGGATTCGTGCTGGTATTATTTTCGCTACACCGATCCGAAAAATGCGGAAATGCCTTTTGATCCAAAGGTTGCAGAATATTGGACTCCGGTTGACCAATACATCGGCGGCGACGATCACGCCGTGATGCACCTGATCTACACGCGCTTTTGGACAAAAGTGATGCGCGACATCGGTTTGGTGAAATTTAATGAACCTGTCAAAAGACTTTTGACGCAGGGAATGGTCGTCGGCGAAACATTTTTTGACGAGATTCCGAACCCGGACGAACCCGACGGCAAAGGCAAACGAATTTATTTTCCGCCTTCAAGCGTAAAAGTCGAACGCGACGCGAAAGGCAAAATCATCACGGCAAAATCAGCCGACGGCGCGATTTTGCAATCGGCAGTCGAACGAATGTCGAAGTCGAAAGGCAACGGCGTTGACCCGGACGAAATGGTCGAAATTTACGGCGCGGACGCGGCTCGTTTGTTCATATTATTTGCCGCGCCGGTTGAAAACGAACTCGTCTGGAACGAAACCGGAATTGAAGGCGCAGTGAGATTTTTGCAGAGAGTTTGGCGGTTTGTTTATAAATGGCAGTCATCAATTATCAGTCATCAGTTATCAGTCAGCAATGAAGAATTTTCTCCCGATGCGCGAAAATTGCGGCAAAAGACGCACCAAACGATTAAGCGCATCGGCGAAAATTTTGAATCTTTGCAGTTTAATACGCCGGTTGCGGCTTTGATGGAATTGTCGAACGCGATTTATGATTTTAAGGTCGAACCTGAAACGGCAACCGACGCAGATATTTACGCGATTCGTGAAGCGGTTGAAAGTTTGATTTTGATGCTCACGCCGTTTGCGCCGCATACGGCTGAGGAATTGTATTCGCAAATTGTCGGCAACGACAACGGAATTTTGGCGAACGAAGCGCGTTTCCCGGCATTTATCGAGGAATTAACCCGCGCCGACGAAATAGAAATTCCCGTGCAGATCAATGGCAAACTGCGTTCACGCATTATTGCCGCCGCCGAAACGCCGAATGATGAACTCGAAAAACTCGCGCTCGCGGATGAAAAAGTTATCGAATGGACGCAGGGCAAAGAGATCGTCAAAATCGTCGTCGTGCCGAAGCGTCTGGTCAATATCGTGATTAAAGGTTAAAAATACGGGAAAAATTAGACTGCAAGCTGAAAGGCGGATTGTTTGACAGTCCGCCTTTTTGCAAAAACGACTGTAATTTACGTCAAAAACCGGGACAGTCAGCAGAAAAAAAGAAAAACATTTTAGAAAATCGAGGCTATTAAAACTTTCAACCTTTAAACGGAAAAAATTATCAATCGGCAATCAAACGGCAAGTTGAGAAACGACGTTGGATGATCGGTCGAAATCTGCGTTTCGGCGTTTATTATGTGTGACCTTGATTGCAGAGAGTAAAGCGTCTAAAATTAAGCCGTTATTTTAGCTTGCGTAAATCAATTGTCAGCGGATTGTGCGGTTAAATTTTGCCCGTTTAACCCGTCAGTTCTAACCCTTTAAATAAAATGAAAGAGTGTCAACATTGCAAAAAGTGTTACGCCGATGATGTCAATGTTTGTCCGGCGGACGGAATGCCGACCTTTCACACCATCAGCGGCGAGCCGGTTTTGGAAGGCAAATATCATCTCGATAAACGTCTCGGTCAGGGCGGAATGGGCGTGGTTTACTGCGCCAAGCACGCTTATCTGAAAACTCAGCACGCCATCAAAGTGATCCTGCCCGATCTGGTCGGCAACGATCCGCAGCTCGTCACGCGGTTTCGGCAGGAAGCTCTCGCCGCCGCCGCCATTCGCCATCAAAACGTCGTCAGCACGACCGATTACGGGGTCGCGCAGGGAACGATGCCTTTTCTCGTGATGGAATATGTCGAAGGCGAATCTCTCCACGATCTGCTGACGCGCGAAGGCAGACTCGCGCCGGAGAGAGCGTTGGAGATGATGACGGCGATCTGCGCGGGCATCGGCGCGGCGCATAAACAGGGCATCGTTCACCGTGATTTAAAACCGCTCAATGTAATGATCTGCAACGACCGTCAGAGTTTTGCCGACGGCGTAAAAATTCTCGATTTCGGTCTGGCGAAAATTAAATCGGGCGAACTGCTCGGCTCGTTTATTCAGGCGCAGACGACCGGATTAATGGGTTCGCCGTATTATATGGCTCCCGAACAATGGGCGGACGATGAACCCGACGGGCGTTCGGATATTTACAGTCTGGGCGTGATGTTGTTTCAGATGCTGACCGGCGACGTGCCTTTTAAAGGCTCGTCTATCCCGGCGATTATGAAAAAACATCTCTACGACGCGCCGCCTTCGTTTGCCGAATTGGGATTGAATTTGCCGCCGCAACTCGAACTCGCGGTGCGTCATACACTCGAAAAAGAACCCGACAAACGAACGCCGACGGTTGAAGCGATGGTCGGCGAATTGCGCTCTGCGCTCGGCTACAGTTCGCAGAATTTTGCGACGTTTTCAGGTTCGTCAATCGTCGTTTCATCACTCAGCGTACTGACGAATCCGCCGAAATCGCGTGTTTTCATCAACAATGTCGCGGTCGGCGAGAGCAAGCCCGACGGACTTTTGTTTCTTGAAGGAATGCAGAGCGGCAATCATCGTCTGCGCGTCAGTCATAATGGTTTTGAAGATTGGGAAGACGACATCGTGCTGGACGGCAAACCGCATCAGGTCGTCGCCGCACTTCGCGCCGCGCAGGTTGATGTCAACGCGATTCCGAAACCGAATCCGGCGCAAATACCGAACTATCAGACGATTCGTCCCGAACCGACGGGAAATTTCGCCGCGACGCAGGGAACTCAGCCGACAAATTATCAAACCGAACAGCAAAATTATCAGACCGGACAACAGTTCGCGCAGACCGGCAATCAAAGCGGACAGAACATCGGCACGGAATCAATCGCGCCGAAAAAATCATTCTTTTCACCGCTGATTTTAGGATTAATTGGAATTTCCGCTTTATTACTACTAGCTATAGTTGGCATCGGCGGCGCGTTTCTGTCCGGTTTGGTCGGGTCAAAACCGATTGTCGCCGGAAATTCGGCAACGCCTGAAAGTTCGGCAACGCCTTCGCAGATTAAAACCGAAATGGTGAAAATCGCCGGCGGGACATTCAAAATGGGACGCAGCGACGGGCGCGAAAACGAACAGCCGGAACACGATACGACGGTCAAAGATTTTCAGATGGACAAGACGGAAATCACCAATGCCGAGTATTACGATTTTACCAATAAAAGCGGTTATCGTCCGCTGCCGTCGCATTGGGTCAACGAAAAACCTCTGCCCGGACAGGAAAAAATGCCGGTCAGATTTGTCAATATCGAAGACATCAAAGCCTTCTCCGAATGGCGTTCCAAGCGCGATAACGCGAAATATCGTCTGCCGACCGAAGAAGAATGGGAATACGCCGCCCGCAACGGCGCGAAAAATAATCTCTACCCGTGGGGCGACAAATTTGACGCGAAATGCGCGGTTCTCGACGGTCAGAGCGGCGATCCCGAACCCGTCGGAACGCGCACCTGTCCCGACGATTGGGGTGTGCAGGATTTAATCGGCAACGTCTTTGAATGGACGGGCAGCGAAGCCAAACTTTATCCGGGCAGCAAAGGTTCGCTCAACAATTTGAAGGAAAGTTATGTGATGGTGCGCGGCGGTTCGGCGTTTCAGAAATCAACCGGCGATATGGCGATCACGTCAACTTTTCGCCAGCCGGTCGAAGCTAAAAAACGCAGTGCCGAATTAGGTTTTCGATTGGTTCGCACGGAATGATTTTTGCTTTTGCAATTTATAAATTATGTTTTATTTGACCAGAATTTGTTTTTCGCTGATCGGTTTGACGATATTTTCCGCCGCCGCCTTCGGACAGGATTTAGGCAGCAGCAACGGGCTTTTCCGTTCGCCGAATCCGGTCGCCAAAAAAACGTCTGCCAAACCTGCGCCTTCGGCGGAGAAGAAAACCGTCGTCAGGAAACCCGTCGCTGCCAAATCGCGCGAAAAGGAAACGTCAAAAGCCGCGTCAAAAACTGTGACCAATCGCGCTAATGCGAGAACTGCCGCCAAGATCAGGAAAAGTTCGGAAGCCAAAACTAAACAGGTGACGCGCACGAAAACCGGGGAAATCGAAACCGGGAATGCCGTCGCCGTTGATTCCGCCCCGCCGAAAAACGGGAATGTCGGTATTACGCCTGCAAATGATTATGTCATCACGGTCGGACAGCCTGCCGTCGGCGATTTTGATGAACAGTTTGAAAAAGCGATTGACGAAGGCAATCAGGCGCGGGACGAACGCAATTATGCCAAAGCCGAAACCGCTTATCTGCGGGCGCAATCTTTACGAAACGGCGATTCGAGAGCGATTTACGGTCTCGGAAATTTATACAGCGATCAGCAGCGTTGGGAAGAAGCCGAACGGGCTTACCGCACTTCGATTCAACTCGATCCATCTGCGCCCGAATCATACACGGCTTTGAGTTTCGTGCTGACACAGCCGATTCAAAACGCGGATTTGCCGGCTCGGTATATTGAAGCCGAAAAAGCGGCGCGGACAGCCGTCAAACTCGATCCTGCAAATGCCACGACCTACGATCAACTCGGCGTATCAATGGAATTGCGCGGCGTGATCGGTGATGAAACCGAAAATGCTTACCGCAGAGCGATTCAACTCGATTCGCAGTTTGCGCTCGCCTACGCGCATCTCGGCAGACTTTTGCGCCGCCAAGGTGACTTGAACGGTTCATCGGGCGCGTATCGCAGCGCGATTCAATTTTCAAATGATGTGCCGACGATGATTCTGGTCGCCGACGTGATGCAGTCACAACAGCGTTATCTGGAATCGGAACAATTACTGCGCCGCGCACTCAAAACCGATCCGAAAAATCCGACCGCGCTTTTTCTGCTCGGTCGCGCACTAACGACACGCGGCAGTTATGACGAAGCCGAAAGCGTCCTCAAAAAAAGCGCGGATGTCAGCCCGAACAGTTTTGTTTCCTATATGCTGCTCGGTTCGATGTATGCGCGGCAGGGAAAATTGGGCGACGCGGAAGGTTCGCTCAAACGCGCTTTGAAAGTCGTTTCGACGAATGAGAAAAAACGTCTCGCGCAGGAATTTGAAAACATCGGCGACGCTTATACCAATGCCGGTAAACCCAAAGATGCCGTGCGTTTATACCGTCAGGCGCACGATCTGGATTTGCAGAAAGCCGGATTAAACGAAAAAATCGCCAAATCTCAATCTTGATAAAACGTGCGAATTAAATACTGAAAACGCCGGAAAGTTTTTTTGACGGCGTTTTTATCTTTTGACGGAACGTGAATGTTCGATTTTTATTTACATTAAATAGATATTGTAATTTACGGCTGTAATCGGTTAAAATAAAAAGGTCGAATCATTTCGACGGATGAATCTCCAAGAATTTGAAGGCTTTCTCCGATTTCCAGCCTGAAAATCAAATCCCGCAAATAGTTAGCGCGGAAAAAATCTTCTTTAACCTGTTTTCAAAATTCATACCGCCAATATCTGCTGCCAAATAATTTTTTAATTATCCATCTGATTTGATAAAATTATCAACATTACTGAAAATTTTGCCGAATTAAACATTTTAACGGTCAAAGCGTTTCGTCCAAACGCTGAATTTTGATCGAGGTTTTAAAACGTATGACCGGCATCGCAAGTGTAAATACAATGCTTTATTGTCCTAAATGTCAAAAAACTTTTGAAGAAAGCTCGCGGCGATTTTGCGACAACGACGGCGGCAGACTTTTGCCTGCGCCGAACGCGCCGGAGTCGCCGAATAAAAACGGCGGTGTTTTTACCAATTTGATCGGTAAATCCCCGTCAAAACAATCGCAGGACGAAAAACTCGCCGCCATTCCGCGATTTTCCCGGTCGGATTTTGCGCCGATTGAGAAAACTCCGAAACCATACGACGACGAACCGGAAATCGAACTCGAACTGTTTCCCCGAACCAAGCGAACACCGATCATCGCGCCGCCGGTCATTGAAAAAACATTTCAGCCGCCGCGCAGCCCTGTTTCCGCGCCGCCGCCAATTCGAGAAACCGTTTCGATGCCGCTGCCGCCGGGAGAGGAATCTGTTGCCGTGCCGCCGCCGCCGGTGATGAGAGAAAATTTATCTGTGCCGCCGGAATTGGAAAGCATCTTTACGCCGCCGCCTCTGCCCGGAACGAAACCTGTGGCGAAACCCGTTTTGCCGCTGCCGCGTGTCATCAAACAGAGCGAAGTTCATTCAGGGACGGCGGAAATCGGCAACCGCCGCACCAATCCGACGGGCAGATTGGCATTGACGATAAATAATCCGAATGTGCTGCTCGGACAAACCATTAAAGGCAGATATTACATCGTCGAAATTCTTTCGCAGGACGAATCGGGCATCGAATATTTGTCGGAAGACAAACTCTCGCCGCCGAAAAAACATCTCGTCAAGGTTTTGACCGGGCAAGTCGTCAAAGACGATCTGCTCGAAAATATTTACGCCGAAGAACGCATTTCGCTCTCGCATATCAGCCATCCGAACATCGCCCGCGTGGTTGATTCGGGCGAACTGCACGAAGGTTTTCGCTTTCTCGTGACCGAATTTGACGAGGGCGATTCGGTCGCCGATCTGCTCGAATCTGCGGGTCAGTTTAACGCGATGCGAACGGCGCGAATCATTCGTCAGGCATCTTACGCCCTTAGTGAAGTTCACGAAAGCGGCATTCTGCACCGCAATCTCAAATCTTCAAATTTACTTTTGAACGTCAACGAAGCCGGTGTCGAACAGGTCAGAATCAACGGTTTCGGCGCGTCCGACAGCCAGTCAAACGAGCGAAATGCGGTTTATCAGGCACCCGAAGTGATCGAAGGTAAACTGACCACATTTGCTTCGGATATTTATTCGCTGGCGGCAATCGCCTATCAAATGCTGACTAACCAACCGCCGTTTGAAGGCGGCAGCACACGCGAAATTTTGCGTGCAAAGCAGGAAGATTTGAGAGTTTACCCGTCGAGTCTGCGTCAGGATTTGTCGCCGTCGGTTGACGGCATTTTAGAAAAAGCGATGTCTTACAGCCCGACGGCGCGTTATGCGAAAACGCGCGATTTCGGCGATGCTTTTTTTAACGCCGTTTCGACCGCCGCCGAATGGAACGACGCGATGACCGAAGAAGTCGGCAAAACCGCCGGAACGATTCTGACCGAAGAAGTTCCGCCAACTCAGACCGTTTTCGCTGATGAAAAAGTTCTCGCCGAAATTCCGGCGTTTGATGCCGATAAAGTCGAAAGCGCGAATCAAAAAATCTACGATGCGCCGGTCGTGCCTGATATTTCATTCAAGCCGCAAATAATCGAGCCGCAAACACAGTCGGAAATTTCAACCGTCAATCAAAAAATCGGCAAGGACGCTAATAACGACGATCCGGCGTGGGCGCGGCGTTCGCCCGAACCGCCGAAAACGGTTTCGCTGACGACGATGCTTTTGTCGTTGATCGGGATAGCTGTTTTATTGGTTTCGGCGTGGGCAATCTGGAAATATGCCGCCGCGCATCAGAGCGTGATTGACGCGGAAAATCAGCAGATCAATCAGGCACAGGAAGCGCAGCCGGAGCCGTCCGCCGAACCGACACCGCTGATTTCCGCGCCGCTCAAACTCGATATTGAAGTTCCGCCGAATGCGCGTCAAATCGAACAGCCGCCGAACACGGTTTATTTTCAAAATACGAAACAATCCGTCAAAGGCGATCTGGTGCGTAATTTTCTCGGTTTTTCGCTCTATTATCCGAAAGACTGGAAATCGAACGAAGTCAAACCGAGTGAAAAAGCCGGGACGCGCGGCAAATTTCTCGATTTATCGAAAAATACCCCTGACGGCAATCTTGCCGAACAGATGCTCGTCAGCTATTACGACAGCAAAGGAACTTTCAAAGACGACGCGCCGAAATTTCCGCAGCTTGTCAAAGAAACCAACGATACCCTGAAAAAATTGATTCCGAATTATCAGGTTTTGGGCGAAGGCGAAACCGAAGTCAACGGCTGGAAAGCCTACGAAGTAAAATTTCAGGGCGGCGGCACGAACGGTAAAGGCGCAAAAATGATTCTCTGGGGCAGACGTTTGTTCATTCCGCAGGTTCGCGCCGGAGCTTACAGCGGCTATGAAATCACGATGTTGGCAACCTCCGAAGCCGCCAACGTCAAAAGCGTTGACGATATCGGCAACAAGGACGAACTCGCAGATATTCTCGAAACCTTCGAGCCGAATCAAAGCTATTAATTTTCGCTTTCCCGATAAAAGCGAATCAGTCAAAGCGTCGCCGTAATGTTGCAAGCATTACGGCGACGCTTTGAAATTTTCTGCGCGTCAATAAAAGTATTGTTTTGATAAATTGCCGCCGGCTAAAGTCGGCGGCAATTTATAGAAACCTTTTTTACATATCTTTACTTTGATTTTACTGCCGAATTTATTTGCGCGTTTCTTTTCAATTCTGCTTTCATAAGTTAAAATTACGCCAATTCAGCCTGATCGAGATAAATTTAGATGAAAATAATTTTAACCGGAGAAAATGCTCGGAGCGGTTTTCCGAACGCCAAAACTTTCGAGCAAAACATCGTCCGTATCGGTCGCAATCAGGCTGAATCGGACATTTTTTTCGATCAGCAAAATTTTCCGATGGTTTCGCGCCGCCACGCCGAACTGCGTCTGGAAAATAACCGTTGGTTGGCAAGTGATTCGGGTTCGAGTTTCGGAACGTATATTGACGGGCAAAGAATCTCCGCGCCGACTGAAATCTTCAACGGTCAGCGTATTCAGTTCGGCACGAACGGTCCGGTTTTAATTGTCGGCTTGCCAACTAAAGCCGCATCCGAATTTGCGCCCGAAGTTAATTATCAAACGCCTTTACAGCCGAAAAACCCAACGCCGCCGATTCCGAATTTCGACACGACACCGAAATCTTTTACGCTGAATTCGACCGCCGGAAGTGCGCCGCAGATCGAATTTGTCAGCGAAAATCAGCCGCCGCTCAAGATTACCAAACCGCTCGTTTTGATTGGCAGGGAAAGCGAGTGCGAGGTCAGATTCGCGGCTTCGGCGGTGATGGTTTCGCGTCGTCACGCCGAAATCAGGCAGGAAAACGGCGCGTTTATGCTTTACGATAACGGCAGTTTTAACGGCACTCTGATTAACGAACAGCGCATTTCCGCGCCGACCGCGCTTTATCACGCCGACGAAATCAGGCTCGGCATCGGCGGTCCGCTTCTTCGTTTTAATGCGCCGACGCAAATTGCACCGAAAGGCGCGAGTCTCGCGGGACAGCGTTCGGTTGCCGTTCAGCAATTGATTGAAATTGCACCGCCGCGCGAAGAAATCGGTTCAAAAACAATGGCGATTAACGCGGCGACACTTTCCGGCGGCGAAAAACGGCGCGATCACGTCAAGCCGCAACTGATGATGTCGCTCGCGTTCGGCAGCAAAAGCGAATTGACAATCGGGCGCGATAAAACCAACGACATCAGCCTCGACGGTCTGCAAATTTCCAATCGTCACGCACGGCTTTTACAGTCGAACGGCGGCATCGTCGTCGAAGATTTGAATTCGACGAACGGCGTATATCTCAACGGTCAAAAAATCTCGCGGCAGACGCTGACACCCGAAGATGCCGCGCAGATCGGTTCGTTTCTCTTTCGGACGGATAATTTCGGCAACATCAGCGTTTTCGATACGCGCTCGAAAACGCGGATTGATGCCGTTAATTTGACGAAAACCGTCAAAAATCGCGCGGGCGGCGGACAGATCAACTTGCTCGATAACATTTCGCTTTCGATTGCGCCGAACGAATTTGTCGGCTTGCTCGGACCGTCGGGCGCGGGCAAATCAACTTTGATGGACGCGATGAACGGGATGCGCGGCGCGTCTTCGGGCAGCGTTTTAATCAACAATCTCGATTTATATCGCAATCTCGACGCGCTCAAACAATCTATCGGCTACGTTCCGCAGGACGACATCATTCACCGCGAACTGACTGTTTATCGAACGCTTTTCTACGTTGCCAAACTGCGTCTTTCGAGCGACGTTTCGCGGCAGGAAATCAAGCAAATCATTGACGAAGTGCTTGATGTAACAGGTTTGAGCGAACGGCGCGACGTGCCGATCACACAGCTTTCCGGCGGACAGCGCAAGCGCGTTTCCATCGCCGTCGAACTGATTACCAAACCTTCGATTATTTTTCTCGACGAACCGACATCGGGACTCGATCCGGCGACCGAAGAAA
This sequence comes from Pyrinomonadaceae bacterium, assembly GCA_965247235.1. Classification (GTDB taxonomy): domain Bacteria; phylum Acidobacteriota; class Blastocatellia; order Pyrinomonadales; family Pyrinomonadaceae. Next base: position 1,363,995 of record OZ252004.1, on the reverse strand, counting down.
AAATAATGAAACTCTTTCGCCAAATCGCCGAATCGGGCAGAACCGTTATTCTGACAACGCACGCGATGGAAAATGTCAAACTTTTCGACAAAATCGTCGTCCTGATGCGCGGCAAACTAGCCTTTTACGGAACGCCCGACGAAGCTCTCAAACATTTGGGAGCAAAGAGTTTCAAAGAACTCTACGATAAACTCGAAGAACCGATTGAACCGCAAGTGACGCTTTCAGGCGAAAAAAATCGCGCTCAAATTACCGAAAAAACGGCGGAAGAATGGAAACGGAAATTCGCGGAAACGCCGCAATTCCGGCAGAACATCGAAGAACCGCTCAAACAGCTCGGCAAAATCGCGTCCGGCGGAACACAGAAAAAAAATCGGCTCGGCATTTTCGGCGGTATTCGACAATTTTCGACGCTCTCACGCCGTTACGCCGAAGTTTTGTTCAAAGATAAATTTAATCTGCTGATTCTGCTCGCGCAGGCTCCGATTATCGCCGTCATGACGTTTTTGGTGATGAGCGCAAATCTGCCGCGCGATCTGGTTTATTTCGTGCTTGCGCTGGTTGCCGTCTGGTTCGGGACGAGCATTTCGGCGCGTGAAATCATCCGCGAACGCGCCGTCTATCGCCGCGAACGAATGATTAATCTCGGCATTTTCCCGTATCTCGCTTCAAAACTTTTGGTTTTGGGAATAATCGTCGGCGTGCAGTGCCTTTTATTATTTGTGCCGCTCAAGTTTTTCGATTTGATCGGCGCGATGCCGATGCCGGGAGAATTATTCGGCATTCCGCAGATTTGGACGATGTTTTTAACCGCCGCCGTCGGCATTGCGCTCGGTCTGCTGATTTCTGCGCTCGTCAAAACATCGGAAACGGCGACGAGTCTCGTGCCTTTGATTTTGATTCCGCAGATTCTGTTTTCGGGATTAATCGGTGTGCCGACCGGAATGAGCAAGGTCGTCAGCCTGACGATGCCGGCGGCTTGGTCGTTCGATACGATGAAAAGGTTTTCGACGCTCGACACTCTGCGCGAAGAAGGCGCGGAAACGAACGGCAAAACGCACGGCAAAGGCTTGTATAAATCGGTCGAAGCCGACAACGACAAATTAATCGCCGACGCAAAAAAAGATTTGGACGGATATAAAAAAGATTCGGAGAAAAAACTCGACGATTACGAAGCTAATCTGCGAAACGGACAGAGTGCGTCCGCGCCGACGCTCGATGATCCGCCGAAGATCGGCGAAGCGCGAAAAATTCCCGAAGACTTGAGCAATTACGTCACATTTTTGCATCCGTGGATGAACGAGGTTTTAAATCAACTCGTATTAATGTTAATGTTTTTTCTATTGGTTTCGGCTGCGCTGCTGATTTTGCGCTTGCAGGATTTGCGATAAATTCCGCATCCGAAACAAAAAAGTCTGCATCCAAAAACTTATGAAACCTATATTTGAAAAGTTCGCAATATTTACAATTTTAACGATTATTATTTCAGGTTTTGCCGCCTGCGGAAGCAAAGTCGAAGATTCTAAAAATCCGGTCGGCGGAAATTCGGCAAATGTCCCGAACAAAACTTCCGACCAAACGGCAGGCGTTGATAATTCGGCAAATCAATCCGCCTCAAAAAATGACAATTCGGCTGGTGATTTTCCGCCTGCTCCGGCGGCAATTACCAACGCCGAATTTAAGATGGTTGACGGCAAAACATTCAAACTCGGCGATGAGAAAGGCAATGTCATTTTATTTAATTTGTGGGCGACGTGGTGCGGTCCGTGTCGCGGCGAAATGCCCGAATTAGTGGCGTTGCAGGACAAATTCAGAGATAAAAATTTCAAGATCGTCGGGCTTGACGTGGACAACGAACCTGAAACTGATGTCAAAGATTTTGTCGCTAAAATGAAGCTCAACTATGAAATCGGCTGGGGCGAAGAAAAAGTCGTCGGCGAATTTATCAAGTTCAGCAAATTTTCCGGGATTCCGCAGAGCTATTTAATTGACCGCCAAGGCAGACTTCGCGGCGTTTTCGCGGGCGGCGGCAGCGATATGGTCGGAAAAATCAGGATGAACGTCGAAAAAGTCGTCAACGAATAATTTAGGAAATCGATAGCCGCAAAAAGGTGCAAAAGACTTTGGAGTAGCAGAATTTGAACACGGATTGGGCGGATTGGACGGATTTATTCAAATGATTATCCGTCCAATCCGCCCGATCCGTGTTCAAATTCCGATTGGTATTTTATTTTTTATTTTTTTGCGTCGTTTGCGCCTTTTTGCGGCTATTCTGCTTTACTTTTTCGCCGCCCGCTTACGCAGGCGGTTCTGACAATTTCGATTCTATTTTGGGTTCGACCAGAATCGTTTTGAAGCTCGATAAACTGACTAAACCTGCCGCCGCGCCTTTCGGTTTGCCGACAAATTTTCTTTGCGTGTAGTTGACGGCAACCTTCGGCTGTTCGCGGGCGTGGCTGTAAAATGCGGCGAGCTGCGCGGCTTCGAGCAAGGTTTTATTCGGGATTTCCAAACGGTTCGGATTGCGAATGACGACGTGCGAACCGGGATAATCCGCCGCGTGAAACCATAAATCGAGAGATTTGGCGACGCGGAAAGTGAGAAAATCGTTATCTTTTGAGCCTTTTCCAACCAAAATCCGAAAGTTATCGGCGGAGACGAAATATCTTGCGCCTTTGAAATTATCGTTCGATTTTTCTTTTGATTTGGCAGTTGTGCGAGCGGGAATTTTGTCGGCGTATTCGGCGATTGTTTCCTCGTCATTTTCCGCGACAGCCTGAGCGAGCATTGATTTTTTTGCTTCGAGATTTACCAGTTCATCTTCGAGAATGGCGAGACGTTTGGCGATTTCGGTTTTGGCGTTGCGAGCCTTTGTATAGCGTCGGAAATACTTTTCGGCGGCGACGGTCAGCGAGTCGTTCGCGTCGGCTTCGATTTCGATTGCCGGAACATTTTCATCGAAATAATCGAGCAGCAAAATTTTATCGTCAACCCGCGCCGCGTCCGCGAGATTTGCCAGAATCAGATCGCCGAAGCGTTTCCATTTTTCCGCGTCGCCGTGGTTTTTCAAATCTTTATTTAAATTGGCGGACAATTTACGGCGTTTGGAAATTTCGCGCTCGATTTTGTTTTCCGCCGATTTAATCTGCGTTCGCAAAAGATTTTCCCGGTCTTTTTCGAGATAAAAAACATCGAGAGCCTCAGACAGATCAATAAAACCGTCCGCTGATAAAACTTCACCCGATACAGGTTTACTGTTGGGCGAATCGCGTTTCGGCGGCGCATATTGTTGGGCGATTTGCTGACCTTCGCCGGAATTATCGCGCAGCGCGTCGAGAATAAAACGATCTGCGTCGAGCAGAAAAAGATTTGACGAACGTCCCGTCAACTGCACGACGAGAAAGTATTTTTCATCATTTTCGAGTTCATTCCGACCGTTAAATTCAAAAAACAAAATTCGTTCGCCGTGAATTTTATCAATATTCGCAAGCGTCGCGCTGCCCAGACGTTTACGGACAAATTGCGCGAACGAACTCGGCGTGCCGGAAATTTTTTCCAAATCCTTCAGCCGCCGCCTGATCAAATAAATACGCGGCGCAGACGGTTCGACGGACACGAACAGCCAACGCGTATCAGACTGTCGAAAATCAAACGCCGACTGAAGGCGCGAAAGCGTAAAAATCTTGCCGAATCGCTGTCCGACAAGTGCTTTTTTTAATTCGGGAAGTAGTTTTTCGAGTGTCGAATGGTTCACGGGTTTAAGTCCAAAGTCCAAAGTCTAAAGTCTAAAGTCCAAAATCCAAAGTTGAAATCAAAATCTAACAAATCACCGGCGATAAAAAAAGTCCGCCGTCAAGAATGACTTTGGACTTTAGACTTTAGACTTTAGACTTTGGACTTAATCTACTCTTTGATCATAATCGTCCCCGAAACGAGATCATGAGCGGCGCGTTTGTCGGAGTTGAAAAGAATCGTCAGAAAGCCGATGCCGCCGAAAAGCAGCGATAAAAGATAAACGGCGGAATTGACGGCGGCTTGATGAAATGTCGGGTAATCGTTTTCTTCGATGTCTATCAATTCGAGCGAAAACAAACGCATACCGAGCGTTCTGCCGTAAAATGCGGTCGCCGTCGTCAGGTAAATAAACATCACGATTGATGTCACGACGACGAATGCCATAAAACCTTTGAACGAAAACCATTCGCCGCCCGAAAGCATCAGCGGCGCAAGCAAAATCAAACCGGCGAACGAACCGAGAATTAAATCGAATAATCCGGCATTAAACCGCATCGAGAATGGCGCGAGATCGTCAGCTTCATCTAATCCGGGTTCATCTCCGGTCAAAATTTCCGATTCGGTATTTGTAATATGAATATCTTTTGCCGGAGTTACAAATTTCGTTTCATCCTGTGTTTTGGCGGCAATGCTGACAGTCGGCAACGAATCGAGATCAATTTCAGCTTTTGGCGAAGACAGCGCAGGCAATTTGTTGGTGTCCAAATCACCGTTTTCGTTTCGCATCGAAGAAACCAGTTTCGGTCTCGTCAAAACATTGATTCTGGCTTTCGTCTGCGGCGCATCGGCAGTAATTTCGGGTGCTTTCTGAGCAAATTGAGTAGGAAAATTCAAAACCGGCGAAGGCGTTTCCTCCGAAACATATTCAGTCTGAACTTCTTCGATCAAAAATGCCTGACGCGACGTTTCGATGCGTTCGAGAACACGAGCCATTCTTTCCTCGCGGCTGACCTTTGCGGGTTCGGCAATATATTCCGTTTTGAGCGCGTTAGCACCGTTTGTCCGTGTGCGGGTTTGCGGCTGAACTGTCGCCACGGTTCTCTCAAACGCAGTTTCGCCGCTCTTTCGCTGCTGCACGGCGTTTTGGATTTTGAGCCTCCAATCCGGCAGCGTGACGTTTTTGTTTTGAAATCCGACCAGCGTCGGCACGGTCGTTTTGACGCTGATTTCGCCGGTTTTGAAAGTAGAAAGTTCGGCTTTCGGCGCGGCGTAATTATTTATCTCCGCTTTTCTTTCGGCAATAAAATTAGGTCTGATCGGTGTGTTTTCCGGGCGTGTCTGATTCGTGTCGTATTTCATCGGCGAAAATTCACTCCTTGGTTGATTGACAGCTTTGACGGGTTGAACGGGCGAAACTATCGGCATCGGTTTGACTTCCAATTCCTCTCGGATGGTATCTTTGACCATCGCTCCGCAGCTAAAACAGACTGAAATCGTTGATGCTAATGCTTTACGGCAAACCGGGCAGTTCATAATGCTTTAAAAGATGATTTAAAATGACTGAAGAGTTCTAAGGACTAATAAGTATTTCGGACTTAACTGAGGTGATACTATCAGAAATTACTTTAAGTAGTCAATAGTAAATTTAAGCGAAAGTTAAGGTTGTGAGATTTAAACATAAAGATTTTTCAAAAAACAACTTTTATTGCAATAAAATTATCTGTTTTTCGGTGCAAAATCGGTTTAAAGTGGACGACGACCGGCGAATCCGCCGTTGACTTCGTGCCACCATTTTATTTCCTCGACGACATCATCAAACTGCCAGCACAAAAGCACGACGCGACCATTGCGGAGGCTCGGAAAATCAATCAAACCGCGCGAGTAATCTTTTAACTGAACTCCCAGATCGTTGATTTCGGTCGTTAGTTTTCCGGCTTGATAGAGATTTCTGACGTAATCTGAACCGCCTTTCATTCCGCCGCCGAATTGCGAAACGGTTGCCGCCGCCCGCGAATCGCCGCGAAGTTCGGCGATTCGGGCATATGTTTGTTGAACCGCCCGCAATTTGGGAATAATTTCGACCAGCAGATCGTTGGCTTCGTAAACGGTGAATAGTTTCATCTTTCGTCGGTGACGCGGATTAAATCGCCGAATTCATCGGTTTCATCGTCGGCGAACGGTGAATCAAACGACGCTTTGCTCAAATTTCCGTTGGCAGGCAAAATCGGCGGCATTTCTCCGGGCGGGACAAACGACGGAACTTCATATTCGCCTGATTGTGAAATGTCTTTGCGGACAAGATCGGCGATTTCACCGAGATCAATAAAAAAATCGGCGACATCAATCAAACGCGGCGCGGTGTTTGAACGAAAACCCGCAACCTCGACGCGGCAGCCTTTGTAAGCGACGGCGTTGATCGCGTAAACAAAATCTTCGTCGCCCGAAACCAGCACGGCGGTATCGTATCTGCCCGCTAAACTAAGCATATCAACCGCGATTTCGACATCGAGATTTGCCTTGCGTGTGCCGTCGTAAAAGGTTTTTAGTTCCTTCTGCACGACGCGAAAACCGTTGCGCCGCATCCACAGCAGAAATCCCTGCTGACGTTCCGCGCCGATGTCCACGCCCGTGTAAAAAAACGCCCGCAGCAATCTGCCGTCGCCGAGCAAAAGGCGCAGCATTTTGTTGTAATCAATATCAATATTATGAAAACGCGCCGCGTGAAAAAGATTGTTGCCGTCAATAAAGACAGCCACACGACCGCGATGTCCGAACTTCCATGAAGCACTTGTCGTCGTCTCGAATTGCATTAGTTTCCAGCCCTTTATAAAATTTCAGGCGGATTTCAGACGAAAATCGCAGTCAAAAATCGTGAACGGAAGGCAATTAAAATTTAATGAAAAATGGGGATAATTTATAAAATCTTTTTGATAACGGTTTATAAAAAATCTAAAGCTGAATAAAAAATAGTCTGCAAAAAATGATTTCCGGTTCGATTTATGATGATAATTTTGCTGAAAAAAGCCGTTCAATCCGTCCCGATTAAAAAAGTGTATTCAGGCGATTGAGCAATTAAATGATAACATTCCAACTGATAATTTAAAAAGCTATGAAAAGAGTTGATGATAAAATTCACGATGACCGATGGCTCAAAGATTTGCCGGTGCAGTCGGAAAATCTCGCATTTGCGCCCGACGAAATGATTGATTGCCCGTCGTGTCAGCGCAAAAATCCGCCGAATCGCCTGAAATGCGTCTATTGCGCCGCCGATTTGCCGTTTAATGAAAAACAAAAAAACGTCGAAAAATTTAATTTGCGAAAGCTCGAAAATTGGGAGAAAGGTTTCAGTTTGATTCTGACGAAATGTGCGGCGGATGTTGATTATGCCAAAATCGGCGAATTAATCGGTCTGGAAACGGAAACATTAAAACACTTAGTCGAAGCGCGACAAAATCTGCCGGTTGCGCGGATCGAATCGGCAAGAGAAGCGATGATTTTGAACGAAAAAATCAATTTGCTCGGCGCGGAAACTGCGATTGTCAGCGATGAAAGTTTACAGGTTGAAACTCCGACCAGACGTTTGCGCGGAATTTTATTTGATGATGACAAAATCGTTCTCAATCTTTTTAATACCGGCGAAAATATCGAGATAAACGCCGGAGAGCTTTGTTTGATTGTTTCCGGCGCGATTTTTGAACGCAAAGTCGAAGCCATCGAACAACGCCGCAAAAAGGAAATTAAAATTATTGAATCGAGCGAAACCGATTCGACCGAACCGCTCGTTGATCTTTACACGACCGATGATGCAGTCGGGTATCGAATCTGGACGAAAGGCTTCGATTTTTCCGGTCTCGGCGCGGAAAAGGGAATTTTAGCGGTCGAAAACATCAAAAAACTGTCGGCAAAACTGCGTCAAATCGCGCCGAACGCGATATTTGCCGACGAATATCTGAAAATGCGCGAACTGCTCGGCGCAGTTTGGGAAATCGAAAATCATCGAGATTCAAAAGGAATGAAACGCCACGGTTTTTCAAAATTCGATTCTGCCAACGTCGAATCGAGCAGTAATTTACAGCAGTTTACAAAATATTCGCGTCTGCGGCGGAAAATGTATGAACAAAAATAAACCCCGGAAACAGGAATCGAGATTCATGATTCAAGATTCAAAATTTAAGGATCGAGATTCGAGATTCAAGATTCAGGATTCACAAACCGGAAAAAATTATTCGCGCCGCCGTCACGAAGATTCACGGGACGACAATCGAAAATTGCCGGAGCGAACTTCGGATTTTAGCGGGAGAAAAAGAGAATCTGAACCGCCAACGACGGATTCGAGAATAATTTTCGGACTTTTGCCGGTTTTAGAATTGCTGCGGTCGAAAAACCGTCGCGTCGAAAAGGTTTTAATTGCCGACGGCGCACGCGAACATCGTATTTCGGAAATCATTGATCTGGCACGTGAAAATAAAGTTTTGTGGCAAAAATCGCCGCGCGAAAATTTATCGAAACTGGTTGAATACGGCACGAATCATCAAGGCGTGATCGCATTTACAGCCGCCGCCGATTATACGGACGCTGACGAACTATTCGCCGAAATCGCGGCGCAGGAAAACGCTTTGGTCGTGATCTTGGACGGCGTTGAAGACCCGCGAAACTTGGGCGCGATCCTGCGCGTCGTCGAATGCGCGGGCGCGGCAGGCGTTTTTATCCCCGAACGCCGCGCCGTCGGCTTGACCGAAATCGTCGCCAAATCCTCGGCGGGCGCGACCGAATATGTCAAAGTCGCCAAAGTCGGCAACGTCAATCGTTTGATCGAACAGCTTAAAAAACACGGTTTTTGGATTGTCGGCACGAGCGGCGAAGCCGAAACCGTTTATACCGATTGGGATTGGAAACGCAAAACCGCATTGGTTTTAGGCGGCGAAGGCAAAGGCATTCACCGCTTAACGGCGGAAAAATGCGACGTTCTGGTGAAAATTTCGATGTCCGGGAAAATAGAATCATTGAACGTCTCGGTCGCCGCCGGCGTAATCCTTTTTGAAGCCGTCAGACAGAGGAACAGTTAGCATTTATCAGTTATCAGTTATCATAAGACAAATTGTTATTTCTTGAAAAAAATAACTGTTCACTGTTCACTGTTCACTGTTAACTGCTAACTGATAACTGTAAAAATTATGTTTTGTCCGAAATGTGGAACGCAGAACCCGGAAACGGGCAGATATTGCCGCAGTTGCGGCGCGGATTTGGGAAATATAACGGCGGCTTTGTCGGGCAATTTGCCGTCGGCTGCGCCTGTTTTATACAGCAAAAAAGGCAAGCCGATCAACTATGAAACTGCACTTGCCAAAACCTTTACCGGCATCGCTTTTCTGGCGGTCGCCATCGTCTTGGGGTTCACGGGTGCGGCTGGCGGACACGATTGGTGGTTTTGGATGCTGATTCCGGCGTTCGGCTCGCTCGGCAGCGGCATCGCGCAGATGTTGCAGATCAGACAATCACAAAAATACGGCGCATCTTTTATTCAGCCGAATGTCAACGCGCTCAATCAGCCGAATCAACCGAAATCTCTGCCGACAACCGGCGCAAATCTCGTCGAGGTCGAATCGCTGCTCAAATCGGACAGCAAAATCGAGGCGATAAAAGTTTACCGGGAAGTGTTCGATGTCGGATTAAAAGACGCAAAAGACGCAGTAGAAATGATCGAACGCCGACAAACCGAACAAAATAAATATATCGAACAGCCGCGCCATTCGATCTACGACACCGGCGAACTGACCATGCCGCCGAGCGTGACAGAAAACACGACGCGACACCTGAAAACCGATTCCGAAGGCGAAACAATGACGCTGCCGAAAAATAATTTATAAAATAATGAATTTATAAGAGGTGAAAATGATTCAATTAAAAGAGGCAATTGAGAAAGCAAAACAATTTATTACAGAATTAAATGGTAATTTGGATAGATTTCAGATTGAAGAAGTGATTCTTTCCGAAGACAAAATGAAGTGGTCGGTTACAGTTAGTTATTTCAGGAGAATTCAAACGCCCAATGAACTGCAAAAAACTTTAGGTTTGGAAAGCGAAAGAGTTTATAAAAGAGTCGTTATTGATAGCGAGAATGACAATGTTATCGGAATGATGAACTGGTCTTTTGAACGACGCGAAGCCGCATGAACAATTATTTATTGATGCTTGTTCAGAAGTATAAAAACAAAGGGATTTTGATTGATACAAATATCGTTTTGCTTTATATAATCGGTTCAATTGATTTATATTTGATTAGAAATAATTCAAGAACTTCAATGTTTACAGAAAACGATTTTTACAAAGTTTCTAAATTTATTGATTACTTTGATGTTAAAATCACAACACCGCATATTTTAACTGAAGTTAGCAATTTGCTGGGGAATCGGGAAATTAATCATCTATATCTAAAAACATATATTGAAAAATCAGAAGAGAAAATTCTTACCGGTATTGAGCTTTCAGGTAAAAAAACTTTCCTGAAGTTTGGTTTGGCAGATACTGCAACTATCGAAAATGCTGCAAATTCGTATTTGATTTTCACAAATGATAAGCCTCTTTACGGTTATTTGATCGAAAATAAAATTGATGCGGTCAGTTTAGACAACTTGGTCGAAGCCTTGAATTAAAATAATTCAAAGCCTCACGATAAAAATTACTTCCTTAACATAATAAGTGTATTTCCCGCATTGCCGTTGGCATCGAAAACTCTTAATGCAACTGAGTATTCTCCGCTCGTTTTAACCGGAATATTGACCGTGTAAGTTTCGCGGCGGCTGTCGGAGATGCCGTCGTCGGCATAGACGGTTTGCCATTCGCCGCCGTTGATGCTGTATTCGGCGCGGTTGATATAGCTGGCGGTTTCGGCTGCGTCGAAGGTTATTTTTGCCATGTCGCCGTTGATTTGCGTGGTTCCGGCGGTGACGACCGGCGCGGTGTTGTCAATGTTTGCCGGTTCGCTCGTGCGCTCGCCGGAGAGCGCGTTGGCTGCCGGATTTGACAGCGAATCATTGGCGACGATTTTGAACACATAACGCCCGTCGGCGAGCGTCTGCCCGTCAATCGTGTAAAAATTATCGGTCAGATTTTCCTTCAAAAGTTTGAAATTAGACGCGCCCGTTTCACGGTAATAAAGATCGTATAAAAGTTTGTCGCCGTTGCGGTCTTCCGCCGTCCATTGCAGGGAAGTCGCGGCTCTCTGATACAGTTTGCGCGGCGGTTGCGGCGCATTGACGATGCCGAAAACCTGCGGATCGAGTCCCGAAAGTTCGATGTTCGGGTCAATCTGAATCGGCGGATTTGCCGCGAGTCCGACATTCGACGGCAAAACCTGCACGCTCAAAACTTCGGGCGCGATGTTGCGGGCGAGAAATGAAACATTGACTTCTGAAAGTGAAGAGTTTGGCGAGTTGGAAGAATTTCGCAGAATCGCCCGCCATTGAAGATATTTGGCTTTCGGGCTGGCAATTTGTGCGCCTTTTGAATCGGTGTAGTTTGCGCTCCACGCGCTCCACGTTTCGTCTGGTTTTTCGGTGTTGCCGCTGCGCGTTTCGATCTGAACATTGCCGCCGGGATTCCACCAGATTCTGCCCCAACTCGAAACCGCTTTCGCATCCAACACGGGCGAATCATAAGTTCCTTCGCTGACGGTTTCCTGGGTGAAACGATAAAGTTTGCCCTGATTGCTCGAAGTCGCGTAAATGTTTTGGTTGATGTTTTTGAGCGTCGAGATTTGTCCTTCGTCCGACTGCAAAACGAGCGTTTCGCGCCCGTCGCTCGTCGCTCTGTAAACTCTGCCTTTGTCGGAAGTGCCGATCAAAACGCCGCCGTTGTCCGCCGCAATCGAAAACGCCTCAATCGTTGCCGAATTCCAGACGACATCGCTGCCGCCGTCGGGCAAAATACGGTAAACCGCCGATTTTGCCGCCGACAAATCATAACGACTTTTCGCCGGAGTTTCGGTCGCCGGTTTGTCCGCCGAGACGGTTTTATTTTCCGCCGCCGCTGCCGCCGCCGCGTCCGCCGGTTTCGGGACGGAAACCGAATCGCCGAGTGCCAGCGCGTAAACCGAACCGTCGGCGGCGATTGATAAATCGTGAATTTCGCGCAGCGTCGAATCGAGCAAAGCGAAAGGTTTGCCGTCCGCGCCGAAACGCAAAACCAGACCGTTTGCATCGGTTCCGGCGTAAAGATTGCCCGATTTATCCGCCGCCAGACAGATAATATGTGTTTCGCTCGTATCGAAAAGCAGGGAACTTTCCTGAGCGGCATTCGCTGATTTTACTTTGTAAATTTTGCCGTTTTCACCCGTGCCGACCGCGAGACTGCCATCGCTCAAAACCACCAGCGACCAGATATATTTTTCCTTCGGCTCAAAATAAACCGTCGCCGCGCCGCCTGCGTCTATGCGGTAAACTTTCCCGTCAGGCGAAGTTCCGGCGTAAATTTCGCCGCTTTTGCCGATTGCCAGCGCGGAAACATTCAGTTCGTTCAAATCGGTCAACAATTTTCCCGCGCCGTTCGGGTCAACCTTAAATATCTTGCCGTCCGCGCCCGTGCCTAAGTAAACATTGCCGTTTTGGTCAATCGCGCTCGACCAAATATATGGCTGATCGGTTTTGAACGCTTCGCTCAATTTCGGCGCAAGACGAATCGTGCCGTTATCGTCAATCGAAACGCCGCGCGAATCGCCCTTCAAAATGTCGGTTTTGGTGTTGACCGTCCAAATCTGCGGTTCACTTGCACGAATAACAAAAGCACACGAAAGCGCGACGAAAACTAAACAAAATATTTTTTTCATTGGAATGTTTGCTGATTCAAGATAGAGATTCATCATTTGATTTCAACAATTATTTCACGATTTCACGAATTATCGAAATTGTCAGGCGGATTAAAGAAGTAGTTCGCCTCCGGTCAGTTTTGAACGCAGTTGCCTGCATCAAATTACCCGCGCAATCTTTATCGTTAAAAGGTATTCACATTTTTTGTTGCGGTTTGCCGGAAAACGCTTTGGATTCTTTTTCGATTAATTTTAGTTCCGGTTTATCGGTGATTGATTGAATGGCATCGCGCATTTCTTCTGCGTCGCCGGTAATCAGTCTCGCGCTGCGTTCGCGTGTCAGATATGCCCAGAACCATTCGCTCAACACATAGAGCCGATTTTTGAAGCCGATGAGCGTTAAAATGTGGACGAACAGCCACGCCAGCCACGCGATAAAGCCGGTGAGTTTGAAACGTCCGGCTTCGACAATCGCTTTGCTGCGTCCGATAGTCGCCATCGAACCTTTGTCCCAATACTTAAAATCCTTGCGCGGTTCATTTTTCAAATCGCGTAAAATATTCGCCGTCGCGTTTTGCGCCATCTGAATCGCGGCGGGCGCAACTCCGGGAACGGTTTTGCCGCTCTCCATTTTGAGCGAAACCATATCGCCGATGACGAAAATATTCGGCTGATTCGGGACGGTCAAATCTTTGTTGACGAAAACGCGTCCGGCTTTGTCGGTTTCCGCGCCGAGTTGTTTGCCGAGATGCGAAGCCGCCACGCCGGTCGCCCAGACGACGACATCGCATTCAATCCATTCATCGCCAACTTTGACGCGTCCCGGTTCGATGTCCGAAACCATACTGTCGAGGTGAACTTCGACACCGAGTTTTTCCAAGTCTTTTTTGGCGTGTTCCGAGAGCGATTCGGCGAATGTTCCGAGAACGCGGTTCGAGCCTTCGTAGAGAATGACGCGTGCCTTTCGCGTGTCAATCAAATTAAAATCTTTCGCCAACGCCATTCGCGCAATGCCGGCAATCGCGCCCGACATTTCCACGCCCGTCGGACCTGCGCCGACGACGACGAAATTGAGCGGTTTATGGCTGCCCGTCAAATAGGCTTCGCGTTCGGCGAGTTCAAACGCGAGCAACACACGGCGGCGAATTTCCACCGCATCTTCGAGCGTTTTCAGTCCCGGCGCGTTCTTTTCCCAATCGTCGTGACCGAAATATGAATGCCGCGCACCGGCGGCAACGATCAGATAATCGAACTGTATCTGCGAACCGTCGAGCAGTTCGACCGTTTTTTTATCAACATCGAAATCAGTCACTTCGCCCAAAATGACTTCGATGTTCTTATCGCCGTGCAAAATCCGTCGAATCGGCGAAGCAATCTCGCCCGGAGACAAAACCGCCGTCGCTACCTGATACAGCAAAGGCTGAAAAGTATGATGATTTTTACGGTCAATCAGCGTTACTTCGACCGCTTTATTCGCCAAATCTTTCGCCGCCTGCAATCCGCCGAAACCGCCGCCGATAATTACGATTTTTGGTTTATTTGTCACTAAAATCTCCTCGAATCAACGCCAAAAAACTTTGTGAAAATTATCTCATAATCCGACAAATCTTGCATAGATCGAACGCGCCGCCGAAATGTCGTCCGTGCCGCGAATGATGGCGCGGGCATCTTTGAAAACGGTTAATTCGTAATTTTCGACGTTTAATCTCAGCAAATATTCGTTTTGTTTAAGTTCGCCGTGCGCTTTCAATCTTTCGGCGAGATTTTGTAAATCTAACCGCGTTGGTCGCGGCGGCGCGATTTGGACGGCATTTCGTCCGCAGAGAACGGCGGAAAATTCGTTCGATTCGGCATTCAAAAACTCGAAATTACCTTTCACGCAGGTTTCGCAATCTTCGTTCGGTTTGCCCAATTTGATCTTGCGCCAATCGTTGTTCCACACGTCAATCTGAATGAGCGATTTGTGCAGAGCGTCGAGGTTTCCCGTGAGAATCTTTAACGCTTCGGTCGTTTGAATCGCTGAAATGCTCGTGATAATCGGCTGAATCACGCCCGCCGTGTCGCACGTCGGCGAGCTTCCGGCATCAGGCATTTCTTCAAAAATACAGCGCAGACACGGCGTTTGATTCGGAAAAATCGTCATCGTTGTTCCGTAACTCGAAACCGCCGCGCCGTAAATCCAAGGTTTGTTTAATTTCACGCAGGCATCGTTAATTAAATATCGAATCTGAAAATTGTCCGTGCCGTCGAGAATCAAATCGACATCTTTGACGAAGTTTTCGATGTTTGAATAATTAATATCGGCGACAATCGCGTCAATTTTAATCTCCGAATTGATTTCCGCAATTCTGTTTTTCGCCGCAATTGCTTTCGGCAGACGTTCCTGCGCGTCGCGTTCGCTGAACAAAGTCTGTCTTTGCAAATTAGAAAATTCGACAAAATCGCGGTCAACTATTCTGAGAAAACCGACACCGGCACGAGCCGAAACTTCCGCATGCGCCGCGCCCAACGCGCCGCAGCCGGCGAGCAAAACGCGCGAATTTTTTAGTTTTTCCTGACCGTTTTTCCCAATCGGCGAAAAAAGAATCTGTCGGCTGTATCGTTCATCCATTAAGATAAATGATAGCAAAGTAAGGAAATTTTTGTTGCTAAAATGTCAGAACCGTCTGCGTCAGCGGACAGTTCTGACTTTATTTTAATTTTCTCACGCGGTCGGACGAAACCCATTCGTTGTAAAGCTCGTCGAAATCGTCGTAGGTAATGTAATGCGAACCGCCGCGCACTTCCAAGACTTTTGCCGGATACCATTTTTCTTCAGATTCGACCTCGACGCGTTCACCGATGCCGTATTGTTTCGGCGTAAATTGGCGAATCTGTTTTGACGTGACCCATTCGTCGTCGGCGTTGTCATAATTGAAATAGTGAACTTTGAATTTCGCGCCGCGAGCATCAACGATGATCGCGCGATACCAACCGTCCTGGCTGTATGCTTCGATTCGTTCGCCGAGGCGCGGCGTGATTTTCGCGTCGGTTTTGGCGAAACTCGAATTGGAATCGAAATTTCCCGTGAAAGCGTAATCGGCGACCTGTTCCTCGGCAAAGAGCATATCGCCTTCGATGTTTCCGGCAAGTTCGCTGAAAGTGATTTTGCCGTCGTGATTGGTGTCAACAAACCTTTTTCCGCTGAAACCGTTGATTAATGCTTCGGTAAAAGTCCATTCGCCGGTCGAAAGCGAACTCGCCGCCGACGAACTGAAAACCGCGTATGAAACGCGCTTTTTGCCTTGTTTGATAATGCGCGGCATCTCGCCCGAAAAACAATCGTCGAGCGCGATGACGGCGTTTGCACCTTTAAAATTTTTCTCGATCTGCGCCGGGATCGAACGCATATTCCAGCCGGGAATGTTGTCGGATGCGTCGTAACCCGCCAGATAGGTTTCGGTCATCTCGTCGTTCTTATAACCGTGACCGCTGTAATAGACGAAAACCCAATCTCCCGGCTGCGCCTGTTTGAGAAACTGCGGAAAACTGCGGTTAATCGCCGCCGCCGTCGCGTCTTTGTCCTGCAAATAGACAATCTGATTACCCGGAACGCCGCGTTTTTTGAGCAGTTCGAGCAGTTCGACATCGCGCCGGTTTGCCTGCGGAAACGAATCGAAACTTGCCTTGTCCTGCCATTCGACCAAGCCGACAAAATATACCCAGGTCCGCTGCGGATTCCATTCGGTTTGGGCTGAAACTGAAATATGTTGAGAGAAAGATATGAAAATCAGCAAAAATAAAAATTGTAGTTTTTTCATAAAAATTCTGAGTAATGAACTGAAAATGATGCTTTATGAATTGCCGTCGGGCTTTAGCCGACGGAAAAATTATTGAAAAATACAAGCGGCTTGAGCCGAACAGTAAACAACATCAATCATCCGAATTGCTTGAGCTAAAGCAGCTAAGGAAATTACTTTTATCTGATTTCGGCTCAAGCCTGTTATTTATTCATCTTTTTCCGTCGGCTAAAGCAGACGGCAATTGATAAGCAATAACTATCAGCAACACTTTTAATTCAACCTCTGCAAAACTGCGCGGCTCATTTCTTTGATCGGCGCGTCCAAATCCGTCCAGATTTTTTGCTGTGCCGCCGCCTGCGCCGCGAGCATTGCGAGACCGCCGATAACAGGGACGTGAACTTTGGCGGATTCTTGCATAAATTTTGTTTGAAACGGATTATAAACCAGATCGTAAGCGAGTTTGATGCCGTCAAATTGTTCGGCGATTGCCGTCGTCTGCGTCTCGAATTCGCCTTTTGTGCCGAGCGGTGTGGCGTTGACGAGAATGTCGTAAGAGTCAAAATCAGTGGTGAGTGGTGAGTGGTGAGTGGTGAGTGGTTTGATTTCTATTTGGAATTCTTTGGCTAAACCTTCGGCTTTTTCGGGATTTCGGGCGAAGATCGTGACGATTGCATTTTGTTGTTTAAGCGCGTAAATGCACGCCCGCGCCGCGCCGCCTGCACCTAAAATTGCGACTTTTGCGCCGTTTAAATCGCCGTATGAATTTTGTAGCGGTTCGATAAATCCCTGCGCGTCGGTGTTGTAGCCGTAGAGTTTGCCGTCAGCGATTTTGACCGTATTAACCGCGCCGATTTTTCGGGCGGTTTCGTCCACAAAGTCGAGATGTTTGATGATGTTTTGTTTGTGCGGATTCGTCACCGAAAAACCTTGAAAATTCAGTTCAATCTCGCGCGTTTCCGGCTTGACCATTCGCTTGATAAATTCATCGAGGTTTTGTGTTTGCAGCGGCACGAAAACCGAATTCAACTTGTGAAACTTAAACGCCGCGTTATGCAGAAACGGCGACATCGAATAACTCGTATCTCCGCCCAAAACGCCGTAAACTTTGGCGTGTTCGTCGAGTTCTTTAACGCGATAAACTTCCGTCAAATCACGCGCCGTCACTTGTCCGGGCGCAGTTTCGCTGCCCGCATCGAGCGCGGCATAAGTCATAAACGCGCCGTGCGCCAAACCCAAAATCCGCGTCCATTTGCCGCTTTCGCCCATCGCAATCGGGATGATTTCTTTGTTTTCTAATTTGGCGCGTTTGAGCAGTTTCCAGATTGGAATTGTGTCCGTAATGTCGGCAGTTTGAGCAGCGATTTTTATCACATCCACTAAATCTGCACCTTTTATTTCTTGAAAAATTTCCTCAAGATTGTCTGGAACTCCATTAAAATCATGATGGGAATAAATTTTTACTTCATAAAGCCAACACCAAGAACCGTCATATAGTTCTCGTTCTAAATCTGCTCCCCAAGTGGCATAACAACTATTCCAGAAATTATATCTTTCCTGTATTGATAGTTTACGTCTTCCACCTTGTTCTTTCGGACGAAATGTTAAAATAATCTTATTCCTTACAGAATTTCCAACTAAAATCTTCTTCAATATTTCTTCGCTTTTTTTCGCATCCAAAATATTAAATTCGCTTTCATTTAAACAATCAAAACGAATTTCAATTACATCCGCCAATTTATCGGCGCGATTAATTTGTTCGATTAATTTGTCGGCAGTTTCAGCGCAGACCGAGATGCAGATTTTTCCTTTGTTCATCGGGTTTTGGTGTATGAAGGCATTGACATCACGAAACTCAAAGCGGCGAGTGTGCAGGCGATTACGCCGACTGCCGCCGCCGCGATAATCATCGTTTGCCCGGTTTGTTTGAGCGCGATGGCGATTAACGCCCAAGCGATGGCGAGCGGATAAAAATAGTTGACGATTTTGATGCGGACGAAAACGCCGATGGCGGCGGCGATCAGCAAAAGTGCCGCGCCGAGCATCGAAGCGGTTTCCGCCGTCACCTGAACTTTCAGATAAACGAGCGCGAGCGTCGCATTGAGAATCGTCGCCGCCGTCACCCAGCCGAAATAGATGCCGAAGGGAACTTTGGCGAGCCAGTATTCGCCGTTCGTTTCGGTCGTTTTCAGCTTGATATTGATAATCGCCAGCGTTCCGAGCAGCGCGGAAATAATGCCGAGACAGAGAACGATTTGCTCTCGATGCCAAAAGAAAATCCACGCGCAATTGATGACGCAGCTTAAAATATAGATGTGGCGAATCGGACGAAATTTGGCGAGGTTTGACGGCAAAGCCTGATAAATGCTGAACGCCAGCATTCCGAGATAGATTAAACCCCAAATCGAAAACGCATATCCGGCAGGCGTAATGAGCGACGGGTAATGATCCGAAATCGTCGCCGGTGAAACATTATTGACGTAACCCGCGCCCGCCAAACCGTTGAAAGCGATAGTTAAAACCGTCGCCGCGATGACCAGAATTTGCCTTAATTTTTCGTTCATAAATGAAATATTTTCAGATTTTCAATTCATTTTGGCATAACTCGACCGACAATTAAAATTCAATGATGCTTGAAGATTTAACTTTTTCGTATAAAAATAGCGGAAAACGTAAAGTTTTGTCAGCGAATCAAACGATACGATGCCGATTTACGCGGCATTTAGCTTAAATTATTGATATTCAGACCTTTGGCATTCGGATTGCATCTAAAAAGCGGCGCAGATATATCTTTCCCCGGCGCGAAATATAAAAAGGAAAGAAAGCAGTATGAAAACAAATAATATTTTCAAAAATTTATTAATCGCCTTGGTGCTGACCTTCGGCATCGCGCTCAATGTGTCGGCGCAAAAAGACAATCGTCCGCCGAAAAATCCGCCGACGATTCCGGTGCAGCCGAAAAATCCGCCGCCGCCGAATCCGCCGCGTGACGACAATCGCCCGAAAAAACCGGAAACTTTTGTCGCAGGAATCAACGGGGAAGTCACGATCAGTTAAAATTTACAAACAAAGAAGGCGCAAAAAACGCAAAAATGAAATAAATCAATTTTTGCGTTTTTTTTGCGCCTTTTTATGCTTAATAATCAATGCTGTTTAAGTTTTTATAAATTGCCGCCAGAGTGTCTTGAAACGTCAGATTTATGTAGAAAGTCAGCAATCACGTTCAGAGTTCAAACTTTAGTTTGCTGTTTTCGCCCGCGAGAGCCGGGCGAAAACCTCAAGTTAAGCGTTGTGAATTTTGGTTAGTGTCGGAGTGCGCCGCGCCTCGGCAATCGCCTTGCCTCGCTCGACGATTGCTGCAAACTAAAGTTTGAACTCTGAACGCGACTGCCAACCTGCAACCTGTAAATTTACTTTACAAATGACGAGCGGCTATTTATTAAAGAATTATTTATTGCTCGCCGATTAAAATCTCAGCCGACGGGCAAATGTCGTTGAGAACGCATTCAGGGCATTTCGGTTTGCGAGCCTGACAGATTTTTCTGCCGTGAAAAATCAGCCAATGCGGAAACATTACCCAATCTTTTTTCGGCACTAACCCGTTTAATTCCTGTTCGATTTTTTCCGGCGTTGTCTGCTCTGTCAAACCCGATCTCCGCGACAGACGCGAAACGTGCGTGTCAACAACCACGCCGTCGGCAATGCCGAAAGCGTTGCCCAACACGACATTGGCGGTTTTTCGCGCGACACCGTTGAGCGTCAAAAGTTCATCCATCGTTTGCGGAACAAAGCCGCCGAAATTCTCGATAATTTTCGCCGACGCGCCGCGAATGCTTTTGGCTTTGTTGTTGAAAAAGTTGATTGATTTGATGTCCTGCGCCAGTTCTTCCTGCGAAACGTCGCAAAAATCCTGCACGGAACGGTATTTGCGAAACAGCACGGCGGTCACGATATTAACCCGTTCGTCGGTGCATTGCGCCGAAAGAATCGTCGCCACCAGCAATTCAAAAGCGTTGCCGTGAACCAGAGCGCAATGCGCGTCGGGATATTCTTTTTTGAGGCGTTTAATTATTTCGCGGGTTTGAATAGTTTTATCAATTTCCATCAACGCAATTTTACCGCAAAAAAGACTGACAAAAAAACCGGAACGCGTACTTTCCAGTTCACCTGAGCGTCACGCTTCGGACGCTCAAACAAAGTATCGGAATTTAAACTTTTGGATAATCTCTATGTTGCTTTCGCGTTTGAAGCAAACGCTCAGGCGAACTGGAAAGTTCGCGTTCCGTCTGATATTCGCCTCCAAAAAAAATTGACCATTCTGAAATGAAAGAAAACAACTTTACTGATAAAATTACGAAAAACTTTTCTATCAACAAATCGTGTCGGAACAATTTTTAGAAATAAATTCAAAAGCCGCCAAAGGTCGCATTTTACTAATTTGCATGATGATTTTCGCGCTTGTTTTCGCGTGGTTGTCGGTGCGTTGGCAATTCGGCGCAATGCTCGGCGAACTGACTTCGGTTAGTGATCCGAATTTAAAAACGGCGGCGGAAGCGGCGAAAAATCTTGCGCCGGATAATCCGTCGGCAAACTGGCTCGCGGCAAACGCCGACTCGAGCGGCGAACAAACGGCGGATTATGAAACGGTCGTGCGGCTTGCTCCGAACGATTTTCGCTGGTGGATCGAACTCGGACGCGCCGCTGAACAGGACGGAAACCTGAAAAAAGCCGAACAAGCCTTTCGCCGCGCCGCCGAACTCGCGCCCGAATATGCGTATCCGCGCTGGCAGCTCGGCAATTTTTATCTGCGCCAAAATCGCGGCGACGAAGCCTTTACGGAACTAAAAAAAGCCGCCGACAGCAACGATACATATCCGGCGCAGGTGTTCGCCATCGCGTGGGATTTTTACGGTCAGGACAGCGCGAAACTCGTTCAGATCGCCGGTGATTCGGTCAATGCGAAAAAAGGTCTGGTCAATTTCTACATCGCCAAAGATCGTCCGGCGGACGCGCTCGGAGTTTTTAATTCGCTGCCCGATGCAGAGCGAAAAACGGTCAATAATTTCACTAAACTGTTGACCGAACTGACGTTTCAAAAAAGATTTTTCAAAGCCGCCGAAGAATTTGCCGCGCAGAGCGGAATTGACGCTGACGCAAAAATCGGCGCGATCACCAACGGCGGATTCGAGCGCGAAATTTCGGCGGCTGACGCGACTTATTTTAACTGGAAATTAAATCCCGCCGAAAAAATCGAAATCAAAACCGACGCGACGCAAAAGCGCGAAGGCAGCCGCAGCCTGCGTGTCGTCTTCACGGGTTTCGCCAATTCGTATCTCGGAAACGTCGTCCAATTCGTCGCCGTCGAACCGAACGGCAAATATCGTCTGAGTTTCTGGGCGAAAGCCGAAAATCTCAAAAGCGCGGGAACGCCGAACATCGAAATCGTCAATGCCAACGACGATAAAATGATTGTTGCGGGCAAACCTTTGGCTGTCGGTTCGAGCGATTGGCAGGCGACCGAACTCGAATTTACCGCGCCTGAAAATTGTCAGGGAATAACCGTCAAAATCGGTCGCGCCTTCTGCGGCGAACAATGCCCGATTTCGGGAACGCTCTGGCTGGATGATTTCAAACTCGTCAAAAATTGAATTTTATAAATTTTAGAAAATCCGAGACTTGATAAGAAAATCAGGAATTTTTTACCACAGATGCACACGGATAAACACCGATAAAAAACAGGATAAGACATAAAAAGACAGGTAGAAATTAAAACTCAGGATGATTTCGTTAATTCTTATCAGTTTTCATCATCTTCAATCCGTGTTCATCTGTGGTAAATTTCCCCTTCTATTCGTGATTAAGATTGGGATTTAGAGAGATATGAGTTGGGCAAATAAAACCGCATTTTTTCTGATTTGTTTTGCCGTCGTTTTTACCACGATGGCTTACGGCACGGTGCATCAGCCGGTGATCGCGGTGTTTTATCTGCTCGTTACTTTGCCGGCGATGTTGTGGGCGATTGACGGATTTTACAGCGGAAATCTGCGGGTCAGCCGAAGTTATTTGCAAATTCCATTGCTGGCGGCGTTTGTTTATGCCTTTGTGCAGATCATTCCGTTCGGCAAAATCGGCGAACTCGGCGGAGTCGAAAATGTGCCGCGCACGATTTCGCTCGAACCTTTTGCGACGCAGCTTGCCGCCGTTCATTTTCTCGCGCTGGCGATATTCTTTTCGGTTTTGCTCGTGCTGACCGACAGCGCGGCGCGTCTGCGAAAACTCGTTTTACTAATTACGATTTTCGGATTTATTTATTCTTTTTACGCGATTTTACAGGCGATTTTAAGTCCGGCGAAAATTTACGGGATTTACGAAAGCCGTTACGGTTCGCCGTTCGGATCGTTCGTCAATCGTCATAATTTCGCGGCGTATATCGAGATGACTTTGAGTTTGCCGCTCGGCTTATTGTTCGTCGGCGCAATCGGCAAAGATAAACGTCTGCTGTATTTAACGGCAATCGGTTTGATGGGCGTGGCTCTGCTTTTAAGCGGTTCGCGCGGCGGATTAGTGGCGTTTCTGGCGGAAGTGATTTTTTTAATTATCCTGACGACGAAAAGCAAAAATTACGGGCAGATCGGTTTGAAAATCGGTCTCGCCGGATTGCTGCTCGCGGGCGTGATCGTCGGGGCGATTTTGGTCGGTGGCGAAACCTCGCTGACGAGATTTGCGGAAACCGCCGCGAGCGATAATTTTACGACCAATCGTTCGCATATCTGGAGCGTGACGCTCGATGTCATCAAACATAATCTGCCGCTCGGCGCAGGTTTCGGCGCATTCGGCACGGCGTATCCGCAATTTGACAGTTTCAACGGTTTTCAGCGCGTCGAACAGGCGCATAACGATTATTTACAAGTTTTGGCGGACGCGGGCATCGTCGGTTTTATCATCGGCGGTCTGTTTTTGTTTTGGCTGTTCAAGACAGGTCTGGCGAGCGTGAAAACTTCCAACACATATCGTCGCGGCATCGCCGTCGGCGCACTTGCCGGATGTTTTGCGATTTTGGTTCACAGCTTATTCGATTTTGTGCTGCATATCACCGCAATTTCGCTGCTTTTTCTAACGCTGCTTGCGCTCGTGGTTTCAAGCGGCAACGCTTACGCCGATGATGTCGAGGAATTGCCAAATGCCGGACACAAAAAACGACGCACGAAATCGAGCGTCGTTTCAATCGAAGAAGGCAAGAAAAGAAAGGAAATCCAAAGCTGAAAAAGCCGGAACCGTCTGCGTGAGCGGGCGGCTGAACTTTGCGGATAGATATGTCGTGACTTTAGAATCTCCGGTTTTAACCGTCCGCTCACGCAGACGGTTCCGGCTTTTGCTCGACATTACGGCGCGGTCTGAGCATTGACCATATTTGCCAAATAATGCCGTGCAGACAATAGGCGGCAGCGAGCGCGAGCAGAACGTATCTCGAATAGAGCCAGATCAGCATCCCGACGGCGGCGATCAGCAGCACGATATAGAGATTATTTTTGCCTGTTCCGGCGGATTTGAAGCTCGAATATTTGATCGTGCTGACCATCAAAAGTCCTAATACGGCGAGCAGCACCATTATCAAATATGCGTGGAACTGCGTGTAACCTTCGCCGTAATAATTAAACGGCATCGGCGCAAAATGAACGATTGAGGTGAGCATTCCCGCGCCGAGCGGAATCGGCAGCCCGACGAAATTTTTCTTGTCAACCTTCGGCGTTCCTTCGATTAGAACGCGCGGTCTGGTCGCCTGCAAATTAAATCTCGCCAGCCGAAACGTGCCGCACATCAGATACATAAAAAGCAGAAAAATGCCGAATCCGTAAGCACCGCTTTTTTCGCCGAACGACGGCGCGATTGCCCAACTGAACACGAGCGCAATCGGCGCGATGCCGAACGTCAGAACGTCCGCCAGCGAATCTAACTGGACACCGATTTCAGTCGCCGTTTTGGTCATTCGAGCAACGCGCCCGTCGAGCGTGTCGAAAACCATCGCCAACGCAATCGCAATACTGGCGTAATCAAAATATTCGGCGGACGATGCAGGATTGGTAAAAACCGACTGAAACCCGCGAATCGAATACAAAACCGCGACAAAACCCATCGCAATATTCGCCGCCGTAAACGCCGTCGGGATAATATATAAACCTTTTTTCAAGCCTTTATGCGGTGATTGGTTCTGCTCTATTTCCATAAATTAATGGGTTTCAGGTTTGAGGTTTCAAGTTTCAGGATTGATGGTTTTTAACTTAAAACATCCGGTTTCTAACCTGAAACCTGAAACCTCAAACCTGAAATCTTTTAATCAGCTTTGTAATTTTGCGATTATTGTTTGTCCGCCGACGACGCGGTCGCCGACTTTGACTAATATTTCGACGTTTTTCGGCATCAGCAGATCAGTGCGCGAACTGAATTTTATTAAGCCGAATTTTTGTCCGAGATCGAGAACGTCGCCGGTTTTGCTCCAACAGACGATGCGGCGGGCGACGATTCCGGCGATTTGCGTGCAGACGACGGTCAGCTTTTCGCCTTGGATGGTGATTGAATTGCGTTCGTTAATCAAACTCGCCTGATCGCTCGTCGCCGGATTTTTTTTGCCGCGAATGTAATCAACTTTGATGATTTTCCCGGCAATCGGCGCACGATTGATGTGAACGTCGAGCGGCGACAGAAACACCGAAACAAATTTTCCTTCCGCACGGTCTTCGACGCGGGTCACTCTGCCGTCGGCGGCGGAAATTACGGCATCGGCATCAACGGGAATCGTGCGTTGCGGATCGCGGAAAAAATACGCCATAAACGCCGTCAGCAAAACGAATAAAATCGCCAAAGGCAGAAAAATCCAGCCGCCGGCAAAAAAATAAAGCAGAAAAAAAACAGCGGCAATCAGCAGACAGCCGAAAACAAAAGGAAAACCTTCTTTAACCATAAAAATAAATGTAAATATGCGGTTTGCGAAAACAAAGCGGCTGGAAATTATAGTCGGACGCGCAAATCTTTTATAAATTACCGCCCGGTGCAATTTCGCGCGATTTTTTATCTTACTTGAAAAATATCATTTTGAAAAACAAAAAAAGCCCGTTGTCATCGGACAACGGGCGTAAAAGGAGGAACGTAGAAAAAACTTTTAGCCGCGAATCGGATTTTCTTTCGCGTAGCTGTAAGCACACCACGCGGCGATAAAGTGAACTATCCAGCCGAGCGTTCCGGCAGAACCGATCCACGAAAAGCCGGTTAAAACCAGCCATAAAACGCCGATTAAAATCCTGCCGTTATAAATCTGTCCGACACCGGGAAGAATAAAACTTAAAATTCCTGCAATTAAAGGCTCACGCATAATTTGATAATTACCTCCAAATTATTATTACGACCGGCGCAAAAAATAGTTCCCGAAATTTCAAAAAAGTTTAGAGTTGCGCCTTCAGGCGGCGGTTACTGAGCAACAGAAAAGCCGCCTGAAGACGCGACTCTAAACATAAACGATAATTTCTCAACGAAAATCTTGCCTCGAATAAAACATTAAAGATAAACTATTCAGACAGAAAGTTTTTAGAAAATTTACGAGCAAGGGATAAAGAAATGAATATAACTTTAAAGCCGATTGGCGTGCAGGTTGCCGTCATTTTCGGCGCATCGAGCGGCATCGGACGGCTGACGGCTCTGGAAATGGCAAAGCGCGGCGCGAAACTCTGTGTCTCGGCGCGAAGTGTCGAAGGTTTAAAAAGTCTGGTTGAGGAAATCGAAGAAACGGGCGGCGAGGCTTTTTATGTCGAAGCCGATGCCGCCGTTTTTGATGAAGTTCAAGCCGTTGCGGATAAATGCGTCGAACGCTACGGGCGGCTCGACACCTGGATTCACAATGCGGGCGCGTTTTTGTTTGCGACGGTTGATTTAACCGAACCTGACGAATATAAACGCCTGATCGAAGTCAATCTTCTCGGACAAATCTACGGCGCAAAAGCCGCACTGCCTTATTTGAAGAAAAACGGCGGCGCATTAATTCACGTCACGAGTGTCGAAGCCGTCCGCACCGCGCCGTATCAATCGGCTTACGGCGCGTCAAAACACGGCGTTCAGGGATTCTTGCAGGTTCTCCGCGCGGAACTCGCGCACGATAATATTCCGGTTTCATTGACCGAAATTATGCCCGCCGCGATTAACACGCCAATCTACGAGAAAGGTCGCAACAAAATGCCTTTCAAACTGCGTCCGGTTTTCCCGATTTATCATCCGCAGATCGTGACGGACGCGATTCTTTATGCGGCGGAAAATCCGGTGCGTGATTTAATCGCGGGCGCGGCTGGCTTGGGTGTCGTTTACGCCGAAAGAATCTCGCCGAAAGTCGCCGATTTCGCTTCCGTTACCATCGGTTTTATCGGTCAGGACGGCGGCGAAAAAGATACGCCCGAACAATTTACCGACAATCTGTTTGAACCGATTTCCGGCTACGATACGGTCGAAGGCAATTTTTCCGACGAACAGTTTATGAGCGATCCATACACATTCATCAAAACTTCGCCGAAAGCCAAAAATTCGATTATGCTCGGCGCAGTCGGCGTTCTCGGCGGATTGCTGGCGTGGAAATATTTAAGGAAGAACAAATAAACTGACTGGAGCGCAAGCGGCTCGCTTGCAACATCGCGTTTTTCAGCGATGTAACAACCTTCATTTTAATTCAAGTTGACTGTAAACAAACGTCATTACACCGCTGAAAAGCGCGGCGTTGCAAAGCAAGCAAGCGAGGAAGGTCTTGCGCTCCAGTCAAAAAACAAGGAGATCAAGGTGGAATCATTAATTAAAAAAGACACGCAAACTTTAAGAAAGGAATTACAGAACGGCAAAAGTGAAAACTTAAATTACCGGCGCGGAATTATCGCGCTTTCGCTCATTGGAATCGGCGCGATGACCGCCGTTACGCTGTTGCAGACGGGCATTGTCAAACATCTGCCCGATCCGCCGCTGCCGGATTTTGATTCGGACAAGGTGAATTCTTCGGACACGGCTTACGCGCTCGGCGTGCCGGACGGCGCGATGTCGCTCGCAAGTCTGGCGGCAAATATTCCGCTCGCCGCGTTCGGCGGCGAAGACCGCGCGGAAACGATGCCGCTCGTGCCGCTTGCCGCCGCCGCAAAATCTTCGGTCGAAGCGTTGGTCGCGGGCTGGTATTTTTATCAAATGCCCGCCGTCGAGAAAAAATGGTGCGCTTACTGCATCGTCGGTGCGGCGGCAAACATCGGCATCGCCGCACTTTCATTGTTTGAAGCAAAAAAGGCTTGGGAAAATCTGGCGGGCAAATGAAATGAAAACCGATGAATTATTGAAACAGGCGGAAGCGCAAACCAACGAAAGTTCGATCAGCGCAGCCGACAGGAAATTTACAAACGAAGATGCGGCGCGGCAGTTTTTTGCAGCGATCAAAGCCAAAATCATCAACGTCAGCGAATGGAACGAACACGCGCTGATGTCGTCTTACGCCTTATTTGACAAAGACGGAAAAGAAATCGCGGACGAAAAAATCCGCGTCGGCGCGTTTCTGCGAATCAGCCTTAAAACCTCCGGCAAATACGATTGGGTGCGCGTCGAAAACATCTCGGACGCGCCGGACGAATTTATTATCACGGTGCGCCCGACCTTTGATCCGACCGCCGAAAATCGGGACGAAAAAATTATCTCGCACTTTTTTACCGACGAATCAATAAACAATTTTTGTCTTTCGAGAAACGGCTCAACGGTCGCGCTTTACGTTATCGGCTTAAAAGAAAAACAAAATACGAATGAAACCGGCGGCGCACTCGAAACGATTCGCAACGTCGCCGTTAATTTGTCCACTTATCTCGGCATCCAAAACGGCGAGTGGGAAAAATTCTGCCATCATTTTATGGACGACGCGGCGGGAGAAACAGTTAGCAGTTAGCAGTTATCAGTTAGCAGGGTTGAATGTGAAAAATGAACAGTATGATGCGGTGATTGTCGGTTCGGGACCGAACGGTTTGGCGGCGGGCATTCTGCTCGCGCAGAATAATCTGTCGGTTTTGATTGTCGAAGCGGCGGACGAAATCGGCGGCGGCGTGCGTTCGGCGGAATTGACTCTGCCGGGATTTACGCACGATATTTGCGCGGCGATTCTGCCGCTGACGATTGCTTCGCCGTTTTTAAAAACTTTGCCGCTTGAAAAATTTGGTCTGGAATTCGTTCAGCCAAACGCGTCGGTCGCGCATCCGCTCGATGACGGGACGGCGGTTTTATTGACAAAATCTGTCACCGAAACTGCCGCGAATCTCGGCGCGGACGCGGGGAGTTACGAAAAGTTGGTCACAATCTTAGCGCGAAATTTCGACGTTTTGGCACAGGACGTTCTCGCGCCTTTGGGCATTCCGCTCAACCCGTTTTTTATGGGCGCGTTCGGGTTAAAAGGCTTGGCTTCGGCGCAGAGTTTGATTAATCAATATTTTAGTGAAAATCGTGCGCGTGCAATGTTTGCGGGCAACGCGGCGCATTCGATGCTGCCGCTCGAAGACATTCCGACGGCGGCTTTCGGGCTGGTTTTACTGCTCACGGCACACGCCGTCGGCTGGGGTTTCCCGCGCGGCGGCGCGAAAAATGTCTCACGCGCTTTAGCCGAATATTTCGTTTCACTCGGCGGCGAAATCGAAACGAATCGCCGCGTCGAAAATGTTGACGAACTGCCAACGTCGAAAGCCGTTTTGTTTGATCTGACACCGCGCCAAATCATCAAAATCGCCGGACATCGTTTGCCGGAAAGCTACAAAAAACGGCTTGAAAATTATAAATACGGCTCAGGCGTTTTCAAAATGGATTTTGCTTTGAGCGATCCGATTCCGTGGAAAGCGAAGGAATGTTTTGAAGCCGCAACTGTTCACGTCGGCGGCACTTTTGAAGAAATCGCGCTCTCGGAACGCGAACATAACGAAGGCAAAATATCCGAAAAACCTTTCGTGTTGGTGGCGCAGCATACGCTTTTTGACGCGAGCCGCGCACCCGAAAACAAACATACGGCGTGGGCATATTGCCACGTTCCGCACGGCTCGAATGTTAATATGACCGAAGCGATAGAAAACCAAATCGAACGCTTCGCTCCCGGTTTCCGCGACTGCATTTTGGCAAAATCGGTTAAAACTCCAGCCGATTTGGAAAGACACAACGCCAACAACATCGGCGGCGACATCAACGGCGGCGCGGGAATTTTGTCGCAGCTTTTCACGCGCCCAATCGTCAAACTGAATCCGTATTCGATGCCGACTAAAGGCTTTTATATCTGCTCGTCATCCACGCCTCCGGGCGGCGGCGTTCACGGAATGTGCGGTTATTATGCGGCGAAAAGTGTTTTAGAAAAAGAGTTTAAGCGGAGTATTAAAGGAATCAGTTGAGAACCGGGAGACGGGACGCGGACGAATGCGGATTTAGCGGATTTTTACTGATTTTTCAACTGATACATCGTCAATCTGCGTCCCATCTGTTAATTTTTGAGCCAATTATAATTTTGCAAATTGTTTCCAAAGCAAATTTTGAAAAAGAAAATGACGACACAATTAAATTCAAATTAATTCGCTGTTTAAGCCGGAGTTCCGCCTTTGGAAATTTCGATGATTTTTCCGCGAAATAATTTGATGGCTTTTTTGACGAGCGGGTGCGCGTGGGCGTAGGCGAGCAATTCTTCCTGCGTCGGATTTTCGGAAAGCACCGGTAATTCGCCGGTTTCTTCGGGTTCTTCATCCAACTGCGGGATATGAAAAGCGATTTTTTCACGCGCCGGTGCGGTTGCCGAACCGTTTCCGCTGGAGTTTTCAGCATTCGCGGAAAACGCCGGCAATTCAGCAAAATTCAACAGTTTTTCAACAATTTGGGAAGCATTTTTAATCGGAAATAAATTATCGTCAAGCTGCACGAGCCGGTTATCATACGCGTCATCGAGTTTGGTGTCTTCAAAATGCTCCAATTCTTCAGCGGTAATCGGCAGCATTTTAACCGGCATCGCAGCGATCATTTCACGCAGCGAAGGCGGCAATTGAGGTTTGGTTTCTGTTTCAGGGAAATCCGGCAAGTCGGGAAAATATTCAGGTTCTACCGCCATAAAACTCGGCGGTTCTGATTCAAATTCGGAATTTTGAAGAATTTCTTCAGAAGAAATATTATTTTCCGGCAAAGTTTCAACATCCTGAATATGTTCGACCTGCGGAAAATTATCAGTGATCGGCTCATCAATTAATGTTTCTTCAACAAAATTTGAAACTTCTGATTCAATATTCGCCGATGAATTAACCGGAAATGGAACATCGGAGAGCGGGAAATCAACTTTCAGAGTTTTTTTTTCCGAACTTTGAGTAGGCGGCGGAAGATTGACTGTATTCGGCGCAATTTTCGGCAGATTGCCGCCGAGCAGAGCGTTTTCCAAATTTGCCAGTCGTTCGAGAATTTTTTCAATCGGCGCGACGCGGCGCATTTCGATTAATTTGACAAGACCGATTTCCAAAACATATCTGGACTGAGTTGCGTCTTTGAGTTTCGTTTCGGTTTCGCTCAGAGAATTAAAAAAACGAATCAGATCGGATTCGGAGAACGGCGCGGCATATTGACGCATTTCTTCGCGGGTTAGAATCGCCGTGTCGAGCAGATTTTCGACTTCGCCAGCCATTTTAAAGACGAGCAAATCGCGGAAAAACGCCAGCAGATCGCGCGAAAAGTTTCGCAAATCCTGACCGCGTGAAATCAGCTCGTCAACCACTTTGAGAGCTTCCTGCGGCTGGTTTTCGGCAATCGCCGTCGCAATGCGCGTGAGCATTTCCGCGCCCGCCAGACCGAGCGCGACGACGACATCTTCGGTTTCGATGCGTTCGCCGGAAAAACTGATGACCTGATCGAAATTAGACTGCGCGTCGCGCATCGAACCTTCGCCCGAACGCGCGATTTCGGTTAAGGCTTCGTCGGAAACAGTGATCTTTTCCGTTTCGGCGATTAATTTCAAACGCTCGAAAATCTTTTTGACGGCAATCGTCCGAAACTCGAATTCCTGACAGCGCGACAAAATCGTGTCGGGAACTTTGTGCAGTTCGGTCGTCGCCATAATAAATTCGACGTTCGGCGGCGGTTCTTCGAGCGTCTTTAAGAGCGCGTTGAACGACGAATTCGAGAGCATATGAACTTCGTCAATGATAAAAATTTTGTAGCGGTCACGCGCCGGTGAAATATTGATGCTTTCGAGAATAATGTCGCGGATGTCGTCCACGCCCGTGTGCGATGCCGCATCGAATTCAAGCACGTCAATCGAACGGCTTTCGGAAATCTCGCGGCACGAAGCGCAGGCGTTTTCGTCGTTGAAGGAACAGGGAAACGGGTTCGGTTTCGGAGATTTGTGACAGTTTAAGGCTTTGGCAAGCAGCCGCGCCGTCGTCGTTTTGCCGACACCGCGTGCGCCGGAAAACAGGTAAGCGTGATGCAGTCGGTCGTGTTCGAGAGCATTCCGCAGCGTCTGCGTAATCGTTTCCTGTCCGGTAACTTCTTCAAATGTTTGCGGTCGCCATTTACGGGCGATAACTTGATAGGACATACAATAACTAAATAATTTTAATCGTTTTCGGGGTGAAAAAGCGCACGCTTAATTTTTCAGACCATTTTATCACTATATTGATTCGAGAATATAACAGGCAGGTAATTTTACTTAAACGAGTCGTCGTGCAAGACGCTGACCTTACAGTTCTAAAGCAAAAAATAATTTAAAAAACGTCTGTTCGGCATAAGTTTACGGAGGAAATATGGAAAGTTTAACTTTTGCCGAAATGTGGAATTTAGCCGAAACAAGCAATGTCGTCAGCACCGGCGGAGAATTTTCTACCGAATTGCTGATGGCGATTTTTTGGGAGGAAACACAATTTAAAAACATCGAACAGATCAATTTCAAGAAGGGTGGAAAATTGCAGGCTATCGGATTCGGACAGGTTCAGGGAGAATCTATGGATGTCGTCAACGCGCTCTACAAAGCCCGACGGCATATCTACAGTCGTGGTGCAATTCTTGAAAACGAATCGTGGAGCGTTGATCTAACCGTAGATTATCTGCGACATCTGCGGACGGGCGGAACAAGTTCGACCAAGCGCAGCATTTTATGCAAGTATGCGTCAGGTCAGCCTGAATCTACCGCTCCGCCGGGAATGTTGGCGACGGTCAATAGCTGGTTGACGTGTGAGAAAACTCTCAAATCTGCAAATGGAAATTTTACCGCCGAAGTGATATTAAAGGCTTTGAAATCGGCATCACCGGCAAGCAGTCAGCGCGGCAATGTGCCGCCGGAAATTGCCGACGGCGGTTACAGCAGCGTTTGGGGTTTTTAAAATTATTAAGCGCGATTTTGATTGTTTAATCAAAATCGCGCCTTAAAATTGGTGGCTTCAGACTTAACCGCAACACAAGCTGAAATAGTTACCGTTGCTCGATTCCTCGCCTAGCGGAGTTCACAACTCAAACCTTGTGCGGAGCCTGAAGCCGTATGTTGAGGGATGAATGATGAAGGATGAAGGATGAAATTAAGAAAGCAATTTTGCACTCTTAAAAATTCATCATTCATCATTCATCCTTCATCCTTCAAATATCTGGCGGAAAGGGTGGGATTCGAACCCACGGAACCTTTTCAAGTTCACTACATTTCCAATGTAGCCGATTCAACCGCTCTCGCACCTTTCCTGAAAATTAAAAATTATGAATTAAAAATTAAAAATGAAATCCTAATTTTTTAATTTTTAATTCATAATTTTAAATTCAAATAACTGGCGGAGAGGGTGGGATTCGAACCCACGGAACCCGTTAAGGTTCAACAATTTTCGAGACTGCCCGATTCAACCACTCTCGCACCTCTCCGCGAACTTATAAGTTTAACTAGGAACGGCGCAAAATTTCAAGTCGGATTTGCGATTATCCGCTGCAATTTGTTTTCAGCGCGTTTGCGGCGAAAAAAACTCTGCATCAGTTCGCGGCATTCGTCGGCTAAAACACCGGAAACGATTTCGATCCGGTGATTCAAAAAATCCGCCGTGCAAATATTGAAATGAGTTTCGACCGCGCCGAAACGCTCGTCTTTCGTGCCGTAAACCAGACGCTTAATTCGCGCATTAACCAAAGCACCGGCACACATCGCGCACGGTTCGACGGTCGAATAAATAACTGCACCGCTCAAACGGTAATTGCCGATTCTTGCCCCCGCTTCGCGCAGAGCGAGAATTTCGGCGTGTGCCGTCGGATCGCTTTGCAGAATCGTGCGGTTGCCGCAAACTGCCAAAATTTCCCCGTTTGCGTCAATCAGACACGCACCGATGGGAATCTCTCCAAGCGATTCTGCTTCCATTGCGGCTTTAATTGCCGATTGCATATAAACTTCGTCCTGTTTAGACATCAAAAACAGTTTAACTAAAAACCGCCGTTTGAAAAAATCGAAATAAATCTTGTTTGAACTGCGGTCTAGTGCTAGATTAGAATTAGAAAGTTCCCGCGCTTTTCGCCAAACTCTTGCCTTTTAATATTATGAAAGATGAAATTCGGTTTGATGAAAATTCGACCGAAGAAACTATTCACATTACCACCGCGCCGTCGTCGTTTAAATCGCTTGCCGAAGAAGTTCACCGCCGCAATCAGAAACCCGTGACCACGCCGCTGACGATTCCGCAAAAACTTGCGCCGGCTGAATTTAATACGGCGATGGTGCATTTTTATCGCGGCGAAGTGCAGCGTTCGAATGTCTGGCGCGGACGGCTCGACGCGACGACTAATTGGGCGGTAATTACGGCAGGCGCGACGCTTTCTTTTGTTTTTTCATCGCCCGATAATCCGCATTTTGCGATCCCGATTAATTCATTATTAGTTTCGATTTTTCTTTTTATGGAAGCGCGGCGTTACCGTTATTATGAGGTTTGGGCGAATCGTGTGCGCGTTCTCGAAACCGGGTATTTTGCGCCGATGCTCTCGCACCGGACGATTCCGCCGGATAAGGAATGGGCGGAACATATCGCCGCCGATTTGATCAATCCGCATTTTACGATCAGCGAATGGGAAGCCGTCGGCAGGCGTTTGCGAAGCAATTATTTGTGGATTTTTATGCTGCTCGCTTTGTGCTGGACACTTAAAATTTATATTCACCCGTTCCCGATTCCGTCAATTTCCGCCGACGATAAAGCAAAATTTTGGCAGATGTTTTTCTTTCGAGCTCAGGTCGGTCTCGCGCCGGGATGGATGGTTGTTTTGGTCGGCGCAATTTTTAACGCGATTATTTTATTTCTCGCCATCGGCACGCTCAAATTAAAAGACGCATCGAGCGAGGTCGCGCCGCTTGAAGAATTTGAATGGCATCCGCTCAAACAGGTTTCCGATTGGGCGGGAACAAATCTCAAAAAACGTCCCGCAATCCGCCGCTCCAAAAAAGCCCGCCAACGTGTGCGTTCGATTCACAAAACCGAGATTTGAGTTTTCGCGGCTATTCCTTCTTATTTTTCCAATTCAGCAACGCGTTTGGCTAAATCACGAATCGTTTTCGCCATTTCGCCCAAACGTCTGAAGGCGGCGGTCGAACGCAGCCAGTCGCGGTTGTCGAATGCCGGAATGCCGGAGATGATTTTGCCGGGTTCGATGTCGTGCGAAGTTGCGGATTTTGCCGTCACGACCGCATCGTCGCCGATTTTTAGATGTCCGGCGATGCCGACCTGTCCGGCTAAAATCACCCGTTTGCCGATCACCGAACTTCCGGCTAAACCTGTCTGCGAGCAAATCAG
The DNA here is from genome assembly GCA_965247235.1 of Pyrinomonadaceae bacterium. Lineage (GTDB taxonomy): Bacteria > Acidobacteriota > Blastocatellia > Pyrinomonadales > Pyrinomonadaceae. Next base: position 1,328,878 of record OZ252004.1, on the reverse strand, counting down.
CGCGTCTTCGTCAATCGTGCAGGAATGTCCGATTTGAACTAGATTGTCAATTTTCGCGCCGCGTTTGATGCGTGTTTCGCCGACCGAAGCGCAGTCAATCGCCGTGTTTGCGCCGATCTCCACGTCGTCTTCCAAGACGACTCTGCCCGTCTGCGGAATTTTCAGCCAGTGTTGATCTTCGTCTTTGGCATAGCCGAAACCGTCCGAACCGATGGTCGTATTATTGTGAACGATGCAGTTTGCGCCGATTTCGCAGTTTTCACGAATTGACACGCCCGAATGAATGACGGAATTTGCGCCGATTGCAGCGTTTTCGTAAACGGTCACATTCGGAAATATTTTGACGTTTGCGCCGATAGACGCATTTTTGCCGATCACGACATTTGCGCCGATTTCGGCTGATGCGTCAACTTTCGCGCTGTCTTCGATGACGGCTGAACGATGAATTGACGCGTTAATTTGCAGTGCGGGATTAAAAAGCCGCAACGCCCGCGTGTAGGCGAGATAAGCGTCTTTGGCGCGGAGAACGTAAATATCTTCGCGGTCGAGCGCGGCGTTTTCGTTCAAAAAAATCGCGGTCGCTTTGGTGTCCTTGATCTGCGGCGTGTATTTCGGATTGGCGAGAAATGTGATGTCGCCGCTTTCGGCAATATCGAGTCCGGCGGCGCGGCTGATGTCGGCGTTTTCGTCGCCGCGTTCGAGGCGGGAAAAAGTTTTTTCGGCTAATTCGGCTAGTTTCATAAGATCGTCCTTGAATTGTCGTTTCCAAATGTGTCACACTATTTTTGCAAACAAATCCTGCTGTGCAAAGTTACCGTTCTTTGCTTCCTTTCCCCGAACCCAATCGAAATAGAGAATTATACAAAAAAAGGAGCAATTATATGAGTGAAAATATTTTACAACCGGCAGACAAACGCACGTCCGTCGAAGATTATATCGGGACGGAAAGACAAAACTCGGTCAAAAACGAATATCAGGACGGCAAAATTTTGAAAAAACCGGCGGCGAACCGCTGGCATAATTTAATCGCGTCAAACGTCGCCATCGCCATCGGCAGCCGTCTGCACGGTCATAAAGGCGAAATCTACGTCAGCGGAATGCGCGTTCAACTGAGAAACAACCGCTTTTGTTACCCGGACGTAACAATCGTTTCAGCCGATCCGGTTTTCGCCGATTCAAATTCCGATATTCTGCTGAATCCGACGATTGCGGTCGAGATTTTCTCCAATAAAACCAACAACACACACAAAACCGAACGCCTCGAAAGCTATCTCGGAATGGACAGCATCCGCGAATGTCTGCTCGTCAAAGAAGACGAAATGCGCGTCGAACATTATGCCAAGCAAAACGCCAAGCAATGGGTTTACCGCATTTACAACGAACGCGACGACGTAATTTCGCTCGATTCGGTCAACTGCAAATTATCGCTCGCCGAACTCTACGCCCAAATCAAATTCGGTCAGGCGCATATTTCATCCAAAGCCGTTAATTAAATGGAAAATTTCAAAAATGGAAAATGGAAAATTTCAAAAATGGAAAATGGAAAATGGAAAATGGAAAATGTGAAGCAGGAGTCAGAAATCAGCACTCAGAAATCAGAATTTGGAATTTTAAAATAAAGAATTTGATAATTCCTTCATTTTCCATTTTCCATTTTCCATTTTCCATTTTTGAAATTTTCCATTTTCCATTTTCCATTTTTACAGCAGACTTATCGGATCAATCTCGATATTGATAATTTTCAAATCGCAGAATTTTTCCTGCGCTTCGGCGACGGCGAAATCTATTGTTTGGCGCAGTTTGGCGCGGTTTCTCGCTTTAATTAAAATTTGCAGACGATATTCGCCTTTCAGACGCGAAAGCGGCGCGGGCGCGACTCCTAAAATCCGGCAATTTCCTTCCTTATCCGCATTTTTCAGACATTCTTTAAAAATCTGCGCGTGGTCGAATGCGTAATCGTGGTTGGCGTGTTTGATCAAAACCGACGCGAGCGAGGCGAACGGCGGATAAGCGAGCTTGCGCCGGAATGAGGTTTCTTCGGCGTAAAACGCTTGATAATCCTGCGCTTTGGCGTGTTTGAGAACGTAATGTTCCGGGTGATAGGTTTGGATAATCACGCGACCGGGAAGTTCACCGCGACCGGCGCGACCGGCGACCTGCGTCAAAAGCTGAAAGGTTCTCTCGGCGGAACGAAAATCAGGCAGCGCGAGTCCGGCATCAACCGAAATCACGCCGACGAGCGTGACGTTGTGAAAATCGTGACCTTTGGCGATCATCTGTGTCCCGACGAGCATATCAATTTCGCCCGCGCTGAAAGATTCCAGAATTCGTTCCATTTCGCGCCGCCGTCCGGTCGTGTCGCGGTCAACACGGGCGATTCTAAGGTTTGAAAATTTCCGCTTGAGAATATCTTCGATCTGTTCCGTGCCTTCGCCGACGAAATAAATATGCGGCGATTTGCACCCCGGACAAGCACGCGGCGCACGTTCGCGGTGATTGCAGTAATGACAGACGAGTTTGCCTTCGCGTTTATGAAACGTCAGGGTGATGTCGCAGTTGCCGCATTTGATTGATTCGCCGCAGGCACGGCACAGCACGAAACTCGAATAACCGCGACGATTCAAAAGAATAATGGATTGCTCGCCGCGTTCGTGTGTTTCCTCGATTGCCTTGATTAAATCGGCGGAGAATATCGAATTGTCTTTGCCCTGCATTTTGAAAACTTCGCGCATATCCACGATTTCGGCGGCGGCGAGCGGACGATTGCCGACGCGGTTCGGCAGACTCAGATATGTATATTTGCCGGTTTGTGCGTTGTGAAAAGTTTCGAGCGCGGGCGTTGCCGAACCGAGAACGATGACGGCTTTGGCGTAATTGGCGCGGACGATGCCGACATCGCGCCCGTTGTAAAAAGGCATTTCGTGTTGCCGATACGAACCGTCGTGTTCCTCGTCAACGATAATCAGCCCGACGTTTTGCAGAGGCGCAAAAACCGCCGAGCGTGTGCCGATGACGATTCGCGCCTGACCGCGACGGATTCTGCGCCATTCGTCAAAGCGTTCGCCGGTCGAAAGATTGGAATGCAGAATCGCCACTTCGTCGGCGAAAACGGCGCGGAGACGGCGCGAAAAAACCGGCGTGAGCGCGATTTCCGGCACGAGCATCAAACTCGATTTGCCTTTGTCGAGCGCGTTTTTCATCGCCCGGATATAAATTTCCGTCTTGCCGCTGCCCGTCACGCCGTGCAGCAAAAACGCTTTATATTCGGCATCGTCGAGTGCGGCTTCGATTTCGATCAAAACTTTAGTCTGCTCATCGGTCAGTTTTAAATCCAACAATTCAGGGAGTTTCGCGTCTTTCAAAGGATCGCGCAACACTTCCTGCACGAAAACTTCGATGATGCCGCGTTTCGCCAGAGTGCCGACCGACGACGCGCCGACATCCGCCGTTTCGAGCAAATCGGTAAAAATCATCTCGCCGTCCGCCGTCAAAAGCGTGTCAATAATCGTCTGCTGCGCTTCGGTCAGAGGTTTTCCGGCTTGATGAAATTCGGGCGGCAAAAGTCTGACGGCTTTGCGGCGTTTCGGCTTGGTCTGCGCCGTCACCGTCCGGTGAAATGTTCCCGCCCAGCCTTTGCCGACGAGTTCGCGGACGATGCGCTGCGCCGCGTTCGCACCGAAATTTTTCGCCAGTTCCCGCGCCGTCGTTTCGCTTTGCTGCGCGATAAAATTTAGAATTTGCGCTTTGGCGGTGGTCGCCGTCGAAATTTTGATTAATTCATCGCGTCCGCTTGCCGTAATCGTCACGATTTGCTCGCTCGCCGAATTGATTCCGGCAGGCAGTGAAGCCTTTAAAACTTCGCCCCAACTCGAAGCGTAATAATCCGCCGTCCACTGCGTCAACTTCAAAATTTCTTCGGTAATCAAAGGTTCTTCGTCGAGTAATTCGGCAGCTTCCTTAATCGCCGATTCGTCAATTTCGATTTCTTCGCTTAATTTTTGATGGAGCGCGACGGCGTAACCCGTGATCTGACGCTTGCCGAACGGCACGAGCAGACGCGCACCCAAACGCACGTTTTCACGCAGACCGAGCGGCAGACGATAAGTAAAAGTTTGCCGCAGAGGAATCGGCAGAGCGATTTCGACGAATTCGGGCAGAGGAATTTCTTGCTTGGACGGATTAAACATTTATCGTTTCTTCGTCTAAAATGATAACCTATCGGAACTTTTTAGAAAAACCGACATCTAAACCGTATATGGAAAATTTTATTGACGGATCGAAACCGAAACGGGGAATTAATAAAGGATTTATCGCCGGAATTTTAATCGCCGTGATTTTTTTGGCTGGGCTGGCGTGGCTCATTTCACAGCGTCCGACCGAAGGCGATCTCAAAGCCAAACAGCTCGAAGGAATGTTTCTCGAAGGCTCGCCCGAATTTGAACAGCTCAACAAAGACATCGTGATTTCGACCGATTTCGACCGCACGACCGAATCACCGACCGGACTCGGCACGATTCAAATGTCCATCTGGGGCAAAATCCGCAATCGCGGCAGCAAAGTCATCAACGGTCTCCAAGTCCGCGTCGGCGTGGTTGACCGTCAAAATAAAGTCTTGAAAGAAAGGGAAGTTTTAATCATCCCGACGCAGCAAAATCTGCTCGGAGCCGGAGAAATACTCGATGCCAACGTCGTTTTCGACGGCTTCGCCAAAGATCAGGAACGCGCCAATGTCCGCTGGAAAGTTTCGGCAATACGAACTCAATAAATAGGTTAGCCACGAATTACACGAATGAACACGAATTAAGAAAAACCAAATAAATGTCTTTTTTAATTCGTGTTTATTCGTGTAATTCATGGCTAAAAATCTTATCCGGTCTGCTTAACAAACAATTCTTCAAGCGATTGTTTGACGGGTTGGACGGAAACTAAACTGCCGCCGTTTTCGCGGGTGATTTTGAGAACTTGTTCGATGTCGTTCTCGTTCTCAACCTGAATGTTTGCGCCATTGGCTTTGGCGAAGAGATTTGCACCGTTGATTTTTAAAATTTCAATTTGCAGATTTGCCGCCGAAACGCCTTTGACGACGATTTCGTATTGCTGTTTTTCGCCGCTTTGCATTAAAAGATCGTCGAGTTTGCCGGTCGCCGCGAGTTTGCCCGAACGCAGAATCGCCACGTTGTCGCACAAGGCTTCAATGTCCGACAAAATATGCGTTGACATAAAAACGGTCGTGCCTTTGTCGCGCAGTCCGGCGATTAACTCACGAATCTCGCGCCGTCCAATCGGATCGAGTCCCGACATCGGTTCGTCCAAAAAAACGATTTCCGGCTCGTTAATCAAGCTCTGCGCCAGACCGACGCGCTGCAACATTCCTTTGGAAAATTTGCGAAGCTGTTTGTTCCAATCCTTTTCTTCCAAGCCGACTTTGGTTAACAATTCTTCGGTTTTCAGTCGGCGTTTTGCCGCATCCAAACCGAACAGTTCACCGAAATAATTCATCAGTTCACGCGCCGTCAGGTAATCGTAAAAATACGGATTTTCGGGACAATAACCGATTCTGCCGTGCATTTTCGTGCTGGAAATATCTTCGCCCAAAATCCGCGCATTTCCGGCAGACGGAAACATCAGCGACATCAAAATCTTGATCGTCGTCGTTTTCCCCGCGCCGTTGCCGCCGAGAAAACCGAAAATCTGTCCGCCTTCGACATTCAAAGTCAGATTATCGAGCGCACGAACTTTTTTCTTTTTCCAGAATCCGACTTCGTAGTCTTTGGTTAAATTTTCGATTTCGACTATATACGACATAAATTATTTGGATTGGCGCGTGTAAAATTTTTGATAAAAACAAAGCAAGAGAACGATTATCAAGCCGAAAATCGAGATTTTTCTCGAAATCAGGCTGTCTTCGGGTTCGGCAAAATACAATTCTACCTGCGATTCTTCCGCCGGTAAATCGAGGGTTAGTGCGCCGTCATTTGCGGCGTAAGTCTCGGCATCAACGCCGTTTACTTTCGCCCGCCAATGCGGATAGTAGAGAATTCCGATTCTCGCCGATAAAGGTTTTCCGGCAGCAACTGAAAACGAATGCGCCTGATAATCCCATTGATTAATCGCCACGACACGCTCACCGGCGGAGACTTTTAACGGCGAATCGAAAGTTTTTTCATTCGCCCAAACCGGCAGCCAATGCGGAAGACCTTTGGCGGAAACCGATTTTTCGGCGAACGCGGCAAATTCCTGCGGTTCGAGAAACAACGCGCCGAGCGCAACCTGTTTGACTGAAAATGTCAGATAAATCAGAATTGCCCCGACCAGCAAAATTATCAAAGGTCGTTTCGAGCGCAAATTTTCGCCGTTTACAAAGCTCGAACAAAAAGCCAAAACGATACTCGCGCCAATTGTCAAAATTGATAGAAACCGCCACGGAAATTGAATTTTCTGTAAAAAAGAGATGTTTTCCCAGATTAACCTGCTCGTCGGAAGCATCATCAAAACCGACAGAAATATCAAAATCAGAATGTTCCTGATATTTTTGTCCTGAGCGGCGATTTTCATTTTGCCGGAAACGGTCAGAGCGAGAACGATCAGAAAAATCAGAATCGCAAAAATCAGCGAAGCGAACCACACGCCGCGACCGTCAAAGGAAAAATTATCGAGCAGAAAATGGTTGTGAAAATCGTAATCGGGATCGCTGTTCGGCTGCGAAATATTAATCCACGACATCTCATAAATAACGCGCACCAGATAAAAACTGCTGCACATCAAAGCTATTAAAAAACTGCTCGATAATTTGAAGATTTGCGAATAAATGCGGCTTTTCTCCAGATGCAGACAGATATAAATTCCGATCACAATTGCGCCGATAACGGTTTGCGGCAAGTTGCTTAAAACCAAAAGCGAAAGCGAAACGCCGAAACCCGCAATATCGGAAATCCGTCTGCGGCTGCAAACTTTTTCGGCGTAATAAAAACCGAACGGCAGCACGGAAAGCGCGGCGAATTCGCCCCACATAAACGAGTTGTAAAATTGATTCAGATGATACGGCGCAAGGATAAAAAGCACGGCGGCGACGGTTGCCTGCCAGCGATTATCAAAAAAATCTCTCGTCCAAACATAAATTCCCAAACCGCCGACAAAAGACCAGAACACGAATCCGAAGTAAATCGCTAACCTCCAATCGCCGGTGATAAATCTGAAAATCGCCAGACTAAAATGCAGCAGCGGCGGATAAAATCTGACGGTGACTGCGCCGTAACCGTTATTTTCTTCAAAAATCCAATCGGGAATAATCTGTCCGTGTTTGAGCGAATCGTAAAACGCTTCGGAAATCTGCAAATGATGACCGAAATCGGCAGTTCCGAAAGGCACGCCGTTGAAAATGACGGGCGAAATTATTAGAAACGAAACGGCTAAAATAAACAAAATATGCCAGCCGTTATTTTCTCTTGAATTTTGAGAAAAAGATTTCATAATCAGTTGAGAGGGATTTTAGAGATTTGGGGATTCAGCGTCATCCGGCAATTTGCCGCGTCAAGCAGATACGGAACGCCGCTCGGATCGGTCAGATTATTTGTTTTATCGAGGTGAAATTCCTGTTTATCGGGCAGATTAACGGTTTTTAACTGCGGCAAAATTTCCGCCAGACTTTTTACGCAATGACCGTTTTTTTGTTTCAAATCGGCAAGCAGTTTGTTGACTGCTTCCTGTTCATTGAGCGATTCCGCCTGCATTAAACGCAGACCGGCAAAATTTCGGGTCTGTTCGTCTTCGGCAGTTTCTGCCATCTGCCGGTAGGTTTCAATCGCAAATTCGCGGCTGCCGCCCTGCGTCTGCATCTTCGCGCTCATCATTTTAAGCCACGACGGGGCATTCGGTTTGGTCGAACCTTCGGCGTAAAGTTCGGCGGCTTTGGCGTAGTTTTTGGTTTGCCAATAAATGTAGCCGAGATTGTGATAAAGTTTCCAGTCATTCGGATTGGACGCAATACCTTTTTCGAGCAGTTTGACGGCAAGCGCGTTGTCAATCGCGGGCAGCACCGACGCGCCGTAAGAATAAACCGCCATAAACTGCGGATCGAGCGTCGTTGCCGTGTCGAGCATCGGATAAAGCAGACGCGGATTGAGCGAACGCAGATCATTAATGTTAACGGTTTCACCTTCTTTCAAGGTTTTTTTGCCGATGTATTGCAGCGAATTAATCCAATACCAGTCGGCGATCAAACCCCGAAAATCGTGTCCGGCGGATTCGAGATTGTTGGCGGAAAAATACAAATCTTCATCCGCCGATTTTTCATCAACCGGCGGCTGATTTTTTTCCAGACTGCGGCTGAGAGCAAAAACCGCTGCATAACCGATGATTAAAACCGTCAATAATATCAGGATTTTTTTCATAAATTCCGCCGGATTATTTAAAGTTTCGTTTGCTGAAAATAAACGAAGCCGCCGTCAGCAAAATGACGGCGTAAACGAGCGCGTAGAGAATCGCCGAGCCGAGAAATGCCGCCGTCGGCAGTTCGCCGTGCGCGGCGTTGACGGCAAATCCGAAAAATGAAAGATTCGGGAGAAAATAATATAAAAAGCGAAAAAATATTTTCGCGCCACTCGATCCGAGCGATTCGGCGATTTGATTGAGTGCCGCGCTGAAATGCCCGATGATAAAAATCATAAACGCGAGCAGCGCGGATAAAGTCGGCGAGGAAAAACTCGAAAAAAGAATCGAAATTGCCGTCATAATCAGCAATTCGAGATAAATTAAAAACACCGCCGCGCAGACGCTGCCGATCAATTCCGTGCCGCCGACATAGACGAGCGCGAGAGCAATACCGAGCGTCATCACCAAAACATTGACCAGCAAAGTCAGGCTCAAACCTAAATATTTACCGATTAAAAATTCGGCGCGTCCGACGGGTTTGGCGAAAATCGCGTAAACCGTCCGGCGTTCTATTTCTTTGGAAACCAGCCCGACACCGACAAAAATCGAGATAAACGCGCCGAAAATCAAAACGACGCTCAAGCCGAGATTGACGATCACGCGTGCTTCGTTGCCGGCGGTCAGTTCGCCCAAAAGAATCGCGGCGGCGGTAATCAGCAGCACGAAAAAAACGAGATTATACAAAATACGGTCGCGCACCGTTTCACGAAACGTATTGAGCGCGATTGAAAAAATGCGGCTCGGCGATGATGAATTCTGCATTGCTTAAATGATTGGCGGAAGATGTAATTTCGAGCGGGAACTGTTCGGAATCGAACAAGATTATTTTACTGCGAATGCCGAAAAAAAACAACTGTTTATTAAAATTACCGGCGGTTTATCGGTCTGAAAAATTCATTTCGATCTTTTCTTCGGGATGAACGATTTCGCGCTCGTCTTTGACAGCTTCGACGGCTCGAGTCGGCAGTAGATAATCTATTTTGGCGTAATTATCGTTTTTGAGCGATTCTTCGGCGGCTTTTTTGATTCCTTGATTAATCACAGCCTGCCACGTTCTCGCCTGCTGCGGATCGAGTTCGAGGGCGCGGTTAAACTGGGTTTGCGCCACGGCAAACTTGCCGTTGCCTTCCAAAATCGCCGCGTAACGTGCGCGGACGAAAGTCGAAAACGGATAGAGATTGACGGCTTCGGCAAAAGTCTGCTCCGCGCCCGCCGGATCGGACGATAGAAGCTGTGCCGCCGCCAGATAATTGTAAATCGGCGAAGTTGCCGCGCCGAGTTTGATCGCCGTTTTGAATTCGGGAACAGATTCGGCGAATCTTTTGGCTTTAAATAGTTTTAAGCCGAGAAAATAATGCGGGTTCGGATTTTCGGAGTCCAAATTTTCAGAAGTTTGAAACAATTCCTGCGCCTGTAAAATGTCTGCCGACTGATTGGCGCGATTGCTGTAAACGGCAGAAGCAAGGCGCGTCAAACAGAGCGCGAGCATCGAAACGCAGACAATCATTCCCGCGAGACAGGCTGGTTTTAGGTGCTTTGAGAAAATAACCGGGCTTTTTACATCAGTTAATTTATTGCCCGTCTTAACCGAATATTTGACCGCGACCGCGAGAACGAAAAAGAAGACAAACCCGTTTTGTTCCAGCCGAAATGAGAAGGAACTGACCAGCGAACTGAGCAAAAATAATGCTAAACCGAGCAGCGCGGCGGAAGCTTTGAGCCGGTCGCCGCTTTTTCTAAATGAACTGACCGCTAAAATCAAAATACCAATCAAAAAACATATAAAAATTGCTATGCCAACTACGCCGAGTTCTGCGCCGATTTGGAGAAATTCGTTATGAGCGCGTTCGGCAAGTTCGATCTCGGCAACTGATAAATTGACATCGCCGGAATTTTGAGCCGCATATTCCGCCCGGTAATCGTTAAACTGCATCCCGAAATTATCCGCGCCGATACCGGAAATCGGATGTTTTTTAATCATTTCCAGCGAAATCGAAGTCGTCAGTTTGCGAAAATTGCCGCTGTAATTGTCAACCGCTGCTTCTTTCATCCGGTTGATAATCGGCACCTCCGGTTTTTCGGAAAGAAATGTCAGACAGCTTATCAATATCGGGGCGGCGATGAGAACGGCGGAGAAAATCAAAATGCGTCGTTGAAACGGTTTCCAACCATTAAATATAATAAAGATTATCAACGATCCGAACACGCCAACGCCGAATAAAACGATGTTCGTTCTGCCGAGCGTGCTGAATATCAGCAGACAGAGAATTGTTGCCGCCGCCGTGCCGTAAGCGAATATTTTGCCTTTGAATCTCAAAACGGCGACGACCGGCAAAGGCAGAAAAGCCACGATCTGTTCGCCGTATTTGGCAAATCGAATGCCGAGCGTCGTGCTTCCGCCGGTTGCCGTAAAATATCCGAATTCGATGATTGCCGGAACCGCGATCAGCAAAAAAACTGCCGTCAATAACTTCAAAAATAAACGGTAATTTTTCTCAGACCCGATCAAAAATCTGACTAATAAATAAAAGATCAAATATTCAGCCCAAATCAGCGTGTGATACAAAACCGATTTCCACGAAGTCGCCCAGCCGATTGAAAACGCACTCCAAACAATAAAAGCCGTCAGCGGCAGAATAATCAATTTAATTTCCCGCGACGGCAAATTAAATTTTAGAGCGATATTTTTGTTAGTAAAAAATAAATATCCCAGCGTTGCCAAAAGCCAAATCGAGGCAAATGTTTCAACCCGCCAAAAATGGATAAAAGTATCTAAACCGATTAGAAAAGGAAACCAGCCGGTCAGTAAAACCAGACACCATCCGAAACAAAAAAGCAGCAGAAAACTGCGATGGTTTTTGATAAATTGACGATCAATCATTTTTTAAGATATTAACAAGAGAAATTTCAAACGGGCAAAAGGGAACTAATCAAATGTTTTGATTAGTTCCCTTTTCAAAAACTTCGATTTTTATGATTCCGTTAGTTTCCCATTGCCGCGCCCGCGTTGCCGTAGGTCGCACCGGCAGCAGGCGAACCGCCGGTTGAATCGTAAGTTCCCGCGCCGCCGTTTGTCAAAACTTCCGTCGCTAAAGCACCGGAGGAATCAATGCCGAAATTGCGCGTTCCGGTGGCAGTAATACCCGTATTGTTCACCGGCTTGGCAACTACTGCAAACGATGCGGGATTTGTTCCGACCGTATTTGCGTCAAACTTATTAAAATTAAAGGAATATCCGCTTTTATTCGGGATAGCGGCGGAGAAACCGGAGTCAAGAATTGCAGCAGATGAAAGTGTCGCTAAAGCAGCGAAATTACCGTAACCTTTGGTTGCCTGATAAGCCATTTCGCCGCTGTGAATGGTGCGAAGCGTGGCAACTGCCGCGCCTTCGTTAGCTGAACGACGTGCAGCCAATAAGTTCGGGATAGCGATAGCGGCGATAATGCCGATGATGACGACGACGATTAAAAGTTCGATAAGCGAGAAACCTGTTTGATTTTTCATTTCTATAAATTCTTCTTTTTGAATCATAGCAAGGTTGGAGGCTCACCAAATTAAAAGCGATTAAAAAAAAAGGAAAGCATTAAACAAGTAACGCTTTCCTTTTGCTTGAATTAAGTTAGTCCGATTAGTTACCCATAACAGCACCGGCTGAACCGTAAGATGCACCGCTTGCTGTGAATGTTCCTACGCCGCCGCTGGTTAAAACTTCTGCTGCAATAACACCAGCCGTGTCAATACCGAAGTTGCGCGTTCCGGTTGCCGTCACACCCGTATTGCCGGTCGGTTTAGCAATAGCTGTAAATGTTGCACCGCTAACATTAGCAACCGCATCGGCTTTGGCGGTTTCAAACGTGAAACCACTTTTTTGCGGTTTGCCGCTTGCAGCACTGAAATTCTGGTCAAGAATGCTTTCAGTTGACAAGTTAAGAAAGGTTCCGAAATTTCCGTTGCCTTTGGTTGCCTGATAAGTCATTTCGCCGCCGTGAATGGTGCGAAGCGTTGAAACTGCTGCGCCTTCATTGGCTGCACGACGTGCGGCAAGTAAGTTCGGGATAGCGATAGCGGCGATAATGCCGATGATAACGACGACGATTAAAAGTTCGATAAGCGAGAAACCTTTTTGATTTTTCATATTAATTCACAATCTCCTAAATATCTTAAATAAGTTTTTTCTACCTTCCTCAGGTAATTTGCTTAATAACAAGCACCGTGCCAAAGATATTTCAATTCGTGAGATATTAGAAAAAGCCCGTGTTTATTGAGCTTTGAGTAAATAAATAATATTTGTAAAAGAGTTTGCCGCAGATGGAATTGCCGGAAATTAACAGTTTTTGGTAAATAATCGCTGACAAAAAATGTCAGAAGTCAGTGGTAAGTGGTGAGCGGTGAGTGGTGAGTGGTGAATCAAAGATTTTATAATGTTACTTACTCTAAAAATAAAAAAAGCGCACGAAATTATTGCTCAGAAGACTTTTCATTCACCACTCACCGCTCACCACTCACCACTAATCAGTCGCTGCTTCGCATTTGGGCGGAAAGTGTGCGGATGCCGTGTTTGTCGAGCAGATGGCGCAGGGAACGCACCTGCATTTGGAGCAGATCGGCGGCTTTGGTTTGGTTGCCGCCGACTTTGCGGAGAGCTTCGACGACGTAGGTTTTTTCGAGATTGTCGAGATGCGCCGTTAAATTGATGCCGTCTTCGGGCAGATCGAATTCCGAATTGATGCGTTCGGCGTTGTAGTTGGTGACGTGTTCGGGCAGACGTTCGGGCTGGATTTCGTCGCCGCGTTCGAGCGCGACGGCGCGTTCGATGGTGTGTTCGAGTTCGCGGACGTTGCCGTGCCACGAATAATTTTCGAGAATCTGCATCGTGCGCGGACTGAGCGTTAAATTTTTGCCGGTTTGATCGCAGAATTTGCGGATAAAATGATCCACCAAATCGGGAATATCGTCACGTCGTTCGCGCAGCGGCGGCAGATTAATCGGGATGACCGAGATGCGGTAAAAAAGGTCTTCGCGGAACGTGCCGTCGTTCGACATTTGCTTCAAATCACGATTTGTCGCGGCGACAACCCGCGCATCAATCGCAATCTCCTCGTGTGCGCCGACCGGACGAACGCGGCGTTCCTGCAAGACTCTCAAAAGTTTGACCTGCATCGCGGGCGACATTTCGCCGATTTCGTCGAGAAAAATCGTGCCTTTGTGCGCCGCTTCAAACAAACCTTTGCGGTTGGCGTTCGCGCCGGTGAACGAACCTTTGACGTAGCCGAACAGTTCGGATTCGAGCAAGGTTTCGGTAAATGCGCCGCAGTTGATCGAAATAAAAGGTTTTTCGGCTCGCGGCGACAAATCGTGAATGGCGCGGGCGACCAGTTCTTTGCCCGTTCCCGATTCGCCCGTGATTAAAATCGTGGACTGAACTTCGGCAACGGTTTCGATCATTTGATAAATCGCCTGCATCTTGGTGGAACTGCCGATAATGTTTTTAACGCTGCCTTTTTCGCGCTGGGTGCGTTTGAAGTTTTGATTTTCTTCGATCAACGCTTTTCGTTCGATGGCTTTTTTGACGATGATTTTCAGTTCTTCGACATCGAAAGGCTTTTGAATAAAATCGTCCGCGCCGAGTTTAAAGGCTTCGCGGGCGGTTTCGACCGAAGCAAACGCCGTCATCATAATCATTCCCGTTTCAGGCGACAGTTCGCGGACGTTCCGCAACAGTTCGATGCCGTCCATATCCGGCATTTTAACGTCGGAAATTATCACGTCGGCAGGTTCTTCGGCGAGCATTTTCAACGCTTCGCGCCCGTTCATCGCCGTGCGGATATGGTGTCCGCCGCCTTCAAAAACGAGCGTTAAAAGCTGTCTGTAACTTTGTTCGTCATCAACGATTAATAAATTTGGCATTTTTTGGGTTGGATTCGAGATTTAAGATTCAAGATTCAAGATTCAAGATTCAAGATTCAAGATTCAAGATTCAAGATTCAAGATTCAAGATTCAAGATTCAAGATTTCAGATTCAAGATTCAAGATTTAAGATTCAAGATTCAAGATTCAAGATTTAAGATTTAAGATTTAAGATTCAAGATTTAAGATTTAAGATTCAAGATTTAAGATTCAAGATTTAAGATTTGTTGAATTTTATACCCTTTAAATTGCATTGTCTTAAGTATTTTAGAAACCCGCCGAGTTGATTGCTTAAACTAATTAAGTTTTTTATCAGTTCGTTAAATTTTTCATTTGAAATATATTCGCGGTCTTTGGCAAAAATTAATTGGGCGCGAACTTCTCCGCAAGATGCTTTGGCAATACATAAAAACTGAACGAATTCTTTGTTCCCGTCTCTCTCGAAACCCTCTGCGATGTTTGAAAAAATCGAAACTACGGCGCGTCTTATTTGATCGCGCAACACATAATCTTGACTGAACTTACCGAATTCTGTTGAATCATAAATATTGTTCGCAACGGTTTTAGCCAATTGCCAAACTTCCAAATCCTCAAATCTTTCAATTTTTTTCATTGAATCTGAAATCTTAAATCTTGAATCTGAAATCTTAAATCTTGAATCTTAAATCTTAAATCTTGAATCTTGAATCTTGAATCTGAAATCTTGAATCTTGAATCTTGAATCTTAAATCTTGAATCTTGAATCTTGAATCTTGAATCTTGAATCTTGAATCTTGAATCTTGAATCTTGAATCTTGAATCTTGAATCTTGAATCTTGAATCTTGAATCTTAAATCTCGAATCTGAAATTTTTAACTTATCTACGGCGGCAAACGGCGAAAAATGCCGTCAACATCTATTGTGGCGCAAAACGGCGGGTTTATTCAAGAAGAAATTTAACAAAACTTATTTGCCGACGTTGAGATAATTTTTAAGCAGCGGCGGCGCAGTCGAATTTTCGATGTTTTCTTCGGATGTAATATTTGATTGGAGACGGGATTCACGCGGCAGTTCGACAGTGATAATCGTGCCTTCGTTTTCGAGACTGCGGACATTGATCGTGCCGTTGTGGTCGCGGATGATTTGATAGACGATGGAAAGTCCGAGACCGGTGCCGCCGTTCGTCGAATCGGAAAACGGCTCGAAAAGCTGTTCGACCTGCGTCGGCGACATTCCGACTCCGGTGTCGGCAAATAGAATCTTGATGCGGCTATTGGGAATTTCTTCGACCGTCACGGAAAACTTTCCGCCGTTCGGCATCGCCAGAATCGAGTTTCGCGCCAGATTCCAAAAGATTTGTTTAAGCTGCGTCGGATCGGCGGAAACCGTCAAAGGGCAATCGGGCAGATGCGTTTCGAGCGTGTGATTTTCTTTGATGTCCGGGCTGTGGCGTAATAGTGCGAACGTATCTCTGATCGCTTCGCAAACGTCGGTTTCGGAAAAATTGCTGACTCGCGGACGCGCATATGTCAGAAAATTGGTGATGATTTTATTTAAACGGTCGGATTCGCGCAAAACTATCTCCATCAGTTTCGCCTGCGAAGATTCCGGCGGAATGCTCATCTGCAAAACCTGAATCGCGCCGCCCATCGCGCCGAGCGGATTGCGAATTTCGTGCGCTAAACCGGCGGCGACACGCCCGACGGCGGCGAGGCGATCTTTGCGGCGGACGCTTTCTTCCATCGAACGGATTTCGGTTAAATCTTGAAATGTGATGATAAATCCGGTTTCCTCGCCGTTTTCACTATAGAGCGACGAAATACTGTAACCGACGCGAACGGCGAAACCTTCGGGCGTGATTAAATCGGTTTCAAATCGCGGCAACTGCTCGACGGTTTCGGTTTTATCGAGCGTTAAAGCGATTGACTGATTGATATTGCCGAGCAGCGATTCGACGGGTTTGCCGAGCATCTGCGTTGAGGTATAACCGGTGATTTCGGTGGCGGCGGCGTTGAAAATATAAATGTTGCCGGTCAAATCGGTCGTGATTAATCCTGAACGAATTGATTCGATAATGCGTTCGTGCAGGACGCGCAGATCGGCGAGTGTTTTCGCCGTTTCCTTTAATTCTTCGCCCGAAGCCCGTCGGTCGGAAAGCCGCGAGGCGAGCAAACCGACGATTAAAAACGCGGCGGCGTGAAAGCCGACAATCTGGATGATTTTTGAAGGTTCGAGGTGCGAGTTAGCTGATTCAACCCAGCCGAAAACGCTTGCCGCCGTCAATCCTGTAAAGAGCAGAACGCTGAATGCCGCCATCAAAATAGTTTCGCGGGCTTGGAGAAAAACGCTCGAAACGGCGATCAGAATAATGTAAAGCGTAATGTAAGGTGAAGTTAAATCGCCCGTCCGCCAAACCAACCACGTCGTCAGCAGCGCATCGAGAAAAAATTGAACGTGAATCTGCCAGCGAAAACTTTTGCTCAGGCGAAGCAGAAAAAAATAAACAATCGTCAGTCCGACCGAAATCAAAAAAACGATAAAAAGTCCCTGCGGAAAATTGTCGAACGAAAGTCTGAGCCGTCCGCCGTGCCAAATCCAACTCGTCACGAGCAGCAAAAATATCACTAAAAGCCGCCCGATAATCAGAGTTTGAATGCGCTGTGATTGTTTTGCATCCGAAGGGAAAATCTTTTCGTCCAGATTGAACATAAATTCAGGAATTAATACAGAAACTTTCCAAAATAATTGTTGGATTTTAATGGTTTTCAGCCTTTGATAACAGGCTTTCGTGCGCTTCGCACATTTTTAACAACGCTTATTGATGGCGCGGTCGGCTATGAAAAATACCATCTGAGGGCGTTTTAACGTCCTTTTCCGGTTGGCTTCTGTCGTCAAACTCAAGCACGTTAAAACGCGCTCGATGATTTACCGATCTGCCGACCACGCCATCAATGAGCGTGGCTAAAAGCCGCGAAACGCGAAAAGCCTGTTGCCACAGGCTGAATAGTTGAAAACTTAAATAACGGAATGAGGCATATTATTTTAGAAAGAAGTTTAATTATAGAAATTTTCAACTTTTTCCGACAATTATTTTAACGGCTTCGAGCAGATTTTCGGCGATGATGTCGGGTTGTTTGCCGATTTCCGGCAGATGTTTCGTGCCGTAGCCGGTTAAAACCAACGCGGTTTTGATGCCGGCGTTGAAACCGAGTTCGATGTCGAGCATTTTATCGCCGATGATCCACGAATTTTCGAGATCAACCCGGAAGTCGGCGCAGGCTGCTTCGATCATTCCGAGATTCGGCTTGCGGCAGCGGCAGCCTGCGTCGGGCAGATGCGGACAGAAATAAAATTTGTCGAGCTTGGCAGTCAGTTCGGTCTGAATCTTTGCGTGAATTTCGTGCATCGCAGTTGCGGTAAAGATTTTGCGCCCGATGCCCGATTGATTGGTGACAACGATCACTAAAAAACCGTCGTTTTTGAGCATTCCAATCGCTTGGTCGGTGAACGGGAAAAAACGCAAATCTTCGGTGCGCGAGAGATGATTCACCTCTTCAATCAAAGTGCCGTCGCGGTCAATAAAAACCGTTTTTTGTTTAGTCGGGTTGTGATTTTCTGACATTTGTTTCCAGTCGTGTGTCATCGAACGAGCAATTTATTTTTTACTTTTTCAAAAACCTGCGCCGCCGTTATTCCGGTCAGACAGCGATGGTCAATCGGGCAATCGCGCAGCATACACGGCGCACATTCGACATTTCGGCGAATGATTTCCGAACCAATCGGCTGCGTCGTTTTTTCATTGGTCGGACCGAAAATCACCAGCGTTTCCGTGCCGACGGCGGGCGCGATGTGCGCCAAACCCATATCGTTGGCGATCAATAAATCAACTTCCGACAAGACGGCGACAGCTTCGGAAAGGGAAGTTTTGCCGGTTAAAATAAACGGTTTAATCTTCGCTTTGGCGTAAACTTCTTCGGCAACTGCGGTTTCATCTTCTGCACCAACCAAAATTACATTAACATTGGAAACGCTTTGCAGTAAATCATTAAGCGCGGCATAACTGTCGGCTTGCCAGCGTTTAGCTCTCGAATTAGTCGAACCGACACCGAGCGCGACGGTTTTTTTCGATAAATCAACACCGTGTTTTTCGAGAATATGCCGTGCATTTTCGCGGCGCGATTCGGCAACATCCAAGCTGATTCGTTCGACATTATTTAATTCAAAAGCCGCGCCGAAATAAGATTTTTGGACTTCGGCGATTAAATTTAAATAATAAAAAACTTCGTGACGTTCATTTTTCCAAAGCGGGATTTGGGGCGCGTCGGTCAGCAGAAAACTTCTGCCTTCTTTAACATAACCGAAACGGCGCGGGATTTTGGCGAGTTTGGCAACAAGCGCGGATTCAAACGAATTGGTCAGCAAAACCGCCAGATCGAAATTTTGAATTTTAAGGGATTTAGCCTGCGAAAGAACGTCTTTAATTTTTGAATTTGATTTTTCAAACGTCAGAATCTCATCAATAAAATCCGCATCTTCAAAAATCCCCCGCGCCCACGAACGCGTATGAAGCGAAATATGCGCGTCGGGAAAAATGCGGCGCAATTCCCGCAAAGCCGGAATCGTCATCACCGCATCGCCCACCCAATTTGTTCCGCGCACCATGATTTTCATTTGTCATTTATCATTTATCATTTATCGGGATTGTAGATTTGATAAATGATGAAATGGGAAAGAGGAAATGATAAATGATAAATGTTAAATGAACAATGTCTTCAGTCCGTCGTTCAGGCTCTTTTCAGGCTGCCAGTCGAGTTCCTGCATAATAAGCGAGAGATCGGAAACGTAATTGGTCGGGACGGGCGCGGGCAGAGGATTTTCTTCGTCAATGACGGCTTGCAGACCGGAGATTTCTTCGAGTTTGGCGACCAATTCGCGCAGCGTCAAAGCGTTTTTGATGCCGCCGCCGAGATTGTATAATCCGTGCCTGATAATCGAATCAATAAAGGCTTGACAGGCGCGTGCAAAATCTTCGACGTGCAGCAAATCGCGCAGCGGCAGACCGTTTGCCGGCAATCGCAGAGATTCGCCGAAATTGATCGCATCGGCGTAATGCGAGACGAAATTCGGCGTATTGCCGGCGGAATTTTTGGCGTAAACGGTCGAAAGACGAAAGATGCACGAACGAAAATTGCGCTGGTCGGCGTAAAATTCGATGTAGCGTTCGGCGATCATTTTCGACCATTCGAGCGCGGTTTGACCGCTGTAAACGGTCGGACAGATTTCGGGAACTTCCTGATAATTGTCGGCAAATCTGCCGTAAACGTCTTTGGTCGAAGCGTAGATAAAAACCGAATTTTCGCGCATCGAACGCAAAAGATTGATCGTGCCTTCGACATTGGTTAAAAAAACGCTCTCGGCATTTTCCGGCGATTTATCGAGTTCGGCGGCGAGATGAATAACGACATCGTATTCTTCGACCTTTTGCGTGTCCTGCAAATTCAAAACATCGAAATCAGCGCGGCGCGAAAAATCGTCCGCCTTAAAAAAATCGCGGATGTGCGTTCCCAAAAATCCGCTGCCGCCGGTCACGAGAATCTTCATAACACAATCGTAAAACGTCATTCGTGAATAGTAAACAGCGAATAGCGAATTAGTGAGCGCACCAATAATTTCAGTTTACGTCTAATTTAATTGTCTGAGTTTTGAGTCCCGCCTTCAGTCTGATTACTGCTGAAAAATTAAACTGAAGGCGGGATCAAAAACAGTTTAATTTATTTTTGTCAGGGTGTTTTGAATATTAACGATATGTGCCTGAACCGATTCCCGGCAGATTATAAACCTGCGCCAACGTGTTCAGTTCGCGGACGACATTGCGCCAATTGTTTTCCGTTCCTCTGCCGTAACTTTGGCGGCGAACATTGACGTTGATGTCGGCGGCAATATCGAGACATCGCTGCACTTCGTCGCGGTTTTCCTGCCAAGTGTCGCGGCGGTCAAATTCGCTGCGTAATTTATTGGTCGCCGATTCCAAATCTTTGGCGCGTTGATTTAAGACATCTTCACGTTTCGAGCCGTCCAAACGACTGCGGTCAATTGCCCTTTAAATCTGTCAACTCTGTTTTCGACGTTTTTGATAATTCGTCCGACCTGCGCCTTGTTGTAAACTCTGCCGCGTGCGACGCGCTGCGCCTGCACACTGTCAGCCATCATAAAAATCGCCAAAGCAGCGATCAAACCCGTAAAAATTTTAGTAGACCTCTTGCAAAATAAATCGGGTATTTGAAAACTTTTGATAAAGATGGCACAACTAACTCAAAGGAGCAAATTTGATGAGATACGAAAAAGCCAAAGATTTGAAAGACGGTGATTTCAAGCGGTTGTGCGGAGTGAAAAAAGAAACCTTTACGACGATGTGCGAAGTAGTCAATGCGGTCTTGAGCCGGGAAACGAGAGGCAGAAAGTCTGATTTAACGGTCGAAGATCAGGTTTTACTGACACTTGGTTATTGGCGGGAATATCGCACGATGTTTCATTTGGGGCAGGATTTCGGATTACACGAATCGAATGTTTCGCGGATTATTCAGAAAGTCGAAGATATTTTAATCAAATGCGGGAAGTTTTCGCTGCCCGGTAAAAGACGCTTGTTAGAAGAAACCGGGCTGACTTACACGATAGTTGATGTGACGGAAATGACGGTCGAACGCCCGAAAAAAAACAAAGGCGGTGTTACAGCGGAAAAAAGAAGCGGCACACGTTAAAAGAGCAGTTAATCATTGGCGAAGAAAGTTTGGAAGTGATCGCCACATTTTTCGGGAAAGGCAAAACCCACGACTATAAATTGTATGAGAAAAGCGGAGTCAAATTAGCCAAAGAAGTCGGAATCAAAGCCGACAGCGGTTATCAGGGATTGCAGAAGAAGCACGGTAAAGTGTTGCTGCCAAAGAAGCGGAGCAAGTTAAAGAAGTTGACCAAAGAGGAAAAGAGAGCCAATCGGGAGTTGGCGAGAAAACGAATCCGAGTGGAAAATGTGATTCGCCGGTTAAAGATATTTCGGATTTTGGCAGAGCGTTATCGAAATCGGAGAAGACGGCTTGGACTGAGATTCAATCTGATTTCAGGCATCTACAATTTTGAACTTAAAACTCTCAAAATTTAATTTCGCAAGAGGTCTAGTAAAAGTTCTGTTCATATTTATTCTCCCGTCTGTAAATTTATCTGACAAAATAAATTGTCCGATAGTTGTTTGACGCAGAAAAACCCGAAAAAGTCGAAAAATAGTGGTGAGTGGTGAGTGGTGAACGATGAATGACAAATAAAAGAAATCTGAAATCTGAAATCTGAAATCTTTTTTATCACTCACCACTCACCACTATTTAAACCATTTTTCCGTCACATCGCACCACGCGGCGAGACCGCGCCACGCGCCGAATTTTTCGTAGAATTGAACGATTTGGCTGTCGTCGCAGACTTCGCCGCCGTTGTGTTTACGGTAAAACTGCGCCCGAACCCACGAATCGAGCGCGAGACCTTCATAATTGCCGACGAGTTTTAAGAGGTTTTCCGCCGCGTAATCGCCGACACCTTTGACCGACTTCATTTGTTTTTTGAGTTCGTTGCCCGTTAATTCGGGATCGAGCCAACTTTCGGGATCGAGTTTGCCGTTTGCAACTTTTTCGGCGAGTTCGGCAAAATAAGATGCGCGATAACCGGCGCGGATTTCTTCGCGGTAAAATTCGGCGGAAACGCCTGCCATTTTTTCCGCCGTCGGAAACGATCTTGCGCCGTTTGCCGCCGGTTCGCCGAGTTTTTCGACCAGATTCGTCGTCATTTTTTTCGTCAAACTCCACGAGCAGTTGGTCGTGCAGATGGTTTTCACCAAATCTTCGTAAACCGTCGGCGAACGCAGCATTCTACCTGCATTTGCTTCGGCAATCCACGAAAGGCGTTTTTCGCGGCTGATTGTTTGATAAAATTTGCTCAAATCGTCATCGAGCCGAAAAATATGGCGCACATTGCGGACAAGTTTTTGTTCATCGAATTGTTCGCCGAAAATTTCTGTTTTTAATTGACGATTGTCTTCGGAAATAACCGCCTGAAACGGATTTGCGCCGTTTTCATCGGTAAAAACATAGCTCAGAGTTTGCTTTTCATCGGCTTTGACAAACGGCAAAAGTTCGCACCAGCCGTGACTGTTGACAGTGTTTGAAAAACTGAAATTTTCAGGCGTTGGAATGTAAATTACTTTGGACATTTGATTGATTTTCATTTCATCTGAAAATAATGTTTCAGGCATATTTGGTCAAATTGTAAGTATTTGAATCTTCAATTATTTAGCTTGTGACAAAAGGCTTTCCGCATTTCGCGGCTTTTAGCCACGCTCATTGATGGCGTGGTCGGCAGTTGTTATTAAAATCATCGAGCGCGTTTTAACGTGCTTAACTCGAGCCGAAAAAGGACGTTAAAACGCCTTCTGATACTTGTTTTATAACTGACCGCGCCGTCAACCGGCGTGGCTAACGCGAAACGCGGAAAGCCTTTCATCACAGGCTGAAAATCATTAAAAATCAACTGTTATTTTAGAAAGTTGTCTAATTATTAGATTCCGGATATTTTCATTAAACTATTTATTTTCTCACCATTTCGGCTAAACCGTAAATCCGTGCGTCTAATGAGTCCGGCGGAAGGTTTTTAAGTATTTGAGGAATTAAATCAAATAAATTATTGTTGTTGATTTTTACCGACGAATTTAGATACAATTGGCAAAGCCGTTTATTTTTTTAATTCCCCGCCATTTTTTTAGTTATTCACCTGAAATTTTAGTTTTGTGTCTTTGAGGAGAAAATTTATGCAAAGCGGAAAGTTTTTTTCTGTTTTTCGTTGGTTAGGTATCGGACTCGTGATTTCTGTTTTCGGGATGTCGGTTTTTGCTCAGGAAGACACCGATCCGAATTCGCCGACACCTGTTTTATTGAGCATCAGCGGTTCGACACGCATTTTGGCGACTGACGAATATTCGGCGCGAATCGGTTCGCTGACCAAAATTCGGGCGCGGGCGTTCCGTCCCGATGCGCGAATTGTCGTTTATGCCGCGAATCTCGATTTGATGAACGGCGAAGGCGCGGGTGCTTTGCGGCTCGAAATCGAAGACCGCGACGGCAAACATTTCCGCTTTCCCATTTTGAACGTCCAATCAGTGCGCGGTTATCCGAATCTTCGCGCATTAACAGTTTATCTGCACGACCAACTCGGTTTTTGGGATGCGCCGAAAGCTGACGGCGATCTGCTCGCCGGTTTGACGTGGCGCGGACTCGGCAGCAATCGAACACTGCTCGGACTCGGCAAAATAGGCGGGGAAATCAGACCGGACGCAAATGCCGCGCCGACTCCGATTGAATCGTTTGCCGGTAATATTCCCGCCGCAAACACAACTGATTTCAACTCCGATCAAAATGCGCCGAATTATATCGGTTATCGCTGGTCGGGCGACCGGATGCGGTTTCTCGAACAGGCGACTTTCGGACCGACACCTGCACTCGATTCGCGGATTCGCCGCATCGGTTTGCGGACGTGGCTCGCCGAACAATTCGACGCACCGTATCCGACGATTCCGTATCCGAATCTCGCCCTCAAATCAAGCAATACCGACGACATCGCCAACGGCTGCGGAGCGTTCACTAATCCTTCGACACAATACAGCGACTGCATTCGCACCTTTTACAATCAATATCCGCTGCAAAACTGGTTCTTTCAGGAAGCATTCTATGGCGATGCACAGCTTCGCCACCGCGTCGCGTTTGCGCTTAGTCAATTGCTCGTGACTTCGGGTGTGGACGTTCAGCAGTCGAGCCATATGATCGCGTATCATCAGGTTTTATCGAGAAATGCGTTTGGCAATTATCGAACGCTGCTCAAAGAAATGTCGCTCAATCCGGCGATGGGCGATTATCTCGATATGGCGCGAAGCACGAAAACCAATCCGAACGAAAATTACCCGCGCGAGATTTTACAGCTTTTCAGTGTCGGCTTGTTTATGCTCAATCAGGACGGCACTTTGCAGCGCGACATTAGCGGCAATACGATTCCGTCATACGATCAGACGACGGTTAATAATTTTACCAAGGTTTTTACGGGTTTTAGTTTCTGCAACACGACCTGCGCCAATTCCGCTCCCGGAATAGTTAATTTCAAAGACCCGATGATTTTGACGCAGACCAATCACGATGTCACGGCGAAAACTCTGCTCGGTTATCCGAATGCGGTCAATCCGACGATTGCCGCCAACACCAACGGCAGCACCGAGATAGATCAGGCGATTGACAATATTTTCAATCATCCGAATGTCGCGCCGTTTGTCAGCCGCTATTTGATTCAGCAGTTCGTCACGAGCAGTCCGACTCCGGCTTATGTCGGGCGCGTTTCCGCCGTATTTAATAACAACGGCGCAGGCATTCGCGGCGATTTGAAAGCCGTTATCAAGGCTATTCTTCTCGACCCGGAAGCTCGCGGTGATGTCAAAACCGATCCGAATTACGGCAAACTGCGTGAACCCGTTCAACTGATGACGAATTTAATGCGAAATTTCAACGTGCGTTCGTCGGACGGAACACAGCAAAGCGACGGCGTAGTCGCGTTTTTAGGCACTAATATGCTGCAAAATGCTTTTTATTCGCCGACGGTTTTTAATTATTATTCACCCGGTTATACAGTTCCGGGAACGGCTTTGAACGGTCCCGAATTCGGCGTTATGACGACCGGAACGGCGATTGCCCGCGCCAATTTTGTCAATACGATGGTTTTCAGTAAGGTTTCGGCGAACACGACGACTATTCCGCTCGGCACTTCGCTCGATTTCAGCGCGTTGCAGACAATCGCGGCAGCGGACACTTCGAGCGGTCAACTGCTCGACACGCTCAACCAGCGAATGATGCACGACGCGATGCCCGCGAATATGCGAAGCACGATTTTGACGGCGGTCAATGCAGTTCCGGCGGCAAGCACTTTAGCCCGCGTTCAGCAGGCGGTTTATCTGGTGGCAACTTCGTCACAATTTCAGGTTCAGAGGTAATCAAAATTATGAATGAGACACGCAGAGATTTTTTGAGAAAAACGGGTTGCGCCCTCAGTATGGCGACGCTGGCGACACAGTTTCCGCATTTCGGTTTGATGAGCGCACTGGCGCAAAAATCAATCAAACAGTTGCCGTCCGATGCGCCGAACGCTTCGGCTGATACCTATAAAGCGTTGGTTTTAGTCTTTTTCCAAGGCGGCAACGACGGCAATAATATGCTGATTCCGAATCATTCGGACGCAGGTATTTCCAATTATTCGGCTTACAGCGCGGCTCGCAGTTCGCAGGGATTGGCGATTCCGCAGGCGCAGCTTTTGCCGATTTCCGTGCCGAAAATGAACGGACTCACCTACGGTCTGCATCCGAGTTTGGGAACGGTGACGGGCGGCATTAATAACGGCATTCACGAACTCTGGGCGCAGCAGAAATTTGCAGTCGTGCCGAACTGCGGCAATATCGTCAAACCGACAAATAAAACTCAGTATCAAACGAGTTCGTTTCCGAAACCGTATCAGCTTTTTTCGCATTCCGATCAGGTCGCACAGTTTCAGGCGGGCTTTTCGGGAACGGCATCTTTTACCGGCTGGGGCGGCAGAATTTCCGATAAAATGACTGCCGGGAGCAATGTCGGCGGTCTCGTGCCGATGGTCACGTCCATCAACGGCGCACAGCTTTTTACTTCGGGACAAACCACTCTGCCAATGGCGATTGCCGATTCCAATACGCTTTTGAGCAACGTCCTCAATCCGGCGGGTTATTCGACTTCGACAACCAATCAGGCGCGTCTGACGGCTTTTAATCAGCTTCGCGCACAGGATTTGAGTTCAAATTATATCGCGGCGGCAAGTCACATTACCGATCTGGCGATGCAGGCGAATTCGGCTCTGGCGACTTCTAACGAAGTGACCGTCGCTTTCCCGAATACGAGCATCGGCAGACAGCTTAAACAGGTGGCGCGGCTGATTAAAAAACGCGCCGATTTGAGCGTCACGCGGCAGATTTTTTACTGTCAGGTCGGCAGTTTCGATACGCACAATAACCAATTGACGACACAGGCGACTTTGCTTTCGCAGTTCAGTCAGGCGGCGCGGGCATTTTATGACGAGATGACGGCGCAGACGATGCAAAATAACGTCACGACCTTTACACTTTCCGATTTTGCCAGAACATTCAATCCGGCGGGTTCGGGCGCGGCGGTCGGCACGGATCACGCTTGGGGAAATCATATGCTCGTTCTCGGCGGCGGCGTTCTCGGCGGCGATTTCTACGGTGTCAATGCCTCGAACGGCACACCTTTCCCGACGCTGACGATGAACGGTCCCGACGATTCCGACAGCGGCACGGGCGCACGCGGACGCTGGATTCCGACGACTTCAGTTGACCAATACGCTGCGACTTTGGCAAATTGGTTCGGTCTCGCGCCGGGAGATTTCAGTTCGGTCTTCCCTAATATCGCCAATTTCCCGACGACAAATTTAGGATTTTTATAAAGTTTTTTGTTGAGAGTCCCGAGTTTACGCGGCTTCCTGCTAAGGTTTGCCGTCTAAAAACGGGACTCTGAACTTTTTACCGTTAAATTTCCCTGACTTTTCCCGCGCAGCGTCTTGCTGTTTCAAAACCTTCAAATTAAACTCTGTTTGGCGTAACAATTTCGTCTTGCTCTGCCGCCGATAAACGAGTGAATCTACCTAATTATCTTACTTTTGCGCGTATTTTAATCGTCCCTTTGCTGGTCGTGGTTTTGCTTACGCCGGTTGCCGATCAATGGTTCGGGGTCAGCGGATATGCGTTTGCGATTGTTATTTTTCTGATCGCTTCGTTCACCGATATTCTTGACGGACATCTCGCACGAAAACGCAATCAGGTTTCAAACTTAGGCAAACTACTCGATCCGATTGCCGACAAACTACTCGTTTCCGCCGCCTTAATCGTTTTGGTCGAAAAACATCTCGCGCCGGCGTGGGCGGTCGTCATTATTCTCGGCAGAGAATTTATCATCACCGGACTGCGTTCGGTCGCTGCCGCCGACGGTTTCGTGATGCAGGCGCAAACGAGCGGAAAAATCAAAATGTGGGCGCAGTGCGTCGCCATTGTCGCGCTGCTCGTCGCCGGTGCAAACGGCAATCCGCCGGTTTCCAATTTCGGTTTTGAACTGCCGACTTTTCGTTTCTGGGAAGTTTCCGAAGTGCAGACCGCATTTTTACATCTCACGAATTTGAGTATTAATTCAGACGATTGGCGCGTCTTCGGCTATCTCGTCGGTCGCGGCGCATTGTGGATTGCCGTGCTGACGGCGATTTGGTCAATGCTCGATTATTTCAAGTTTTATTTCGACGAAACCAAACGCCGCAAATCAGTCTCACCGCCGATTTTTGACGGGGAATAATCAAAAAAACAGAAGCCCTTGCTCATGCGCGGGCTTCTGTTTCCGTCTATTCATTAATTATAAATCTACTAAAGTTTTTTCAATCTACTCATCACTAAAAAAAATACGAGAACTTTCGCCCTCGTATTTCATTTTTAAAATCGAGCTAAAAACTATCTCGAAGCCGTTCCCGGATATGAGCCGTAATTTGTCGCGCCCGAATCAATAGACGGATCATTCCGCGTAGCCGGACTTCCGTTTTTTACCGCCGTATGGATAATTCCATCCTCAGAAGCTACAAAGAACGAACGTGTTCCGGTTGATTTCGTCATTGGCACAGCGTTGATTTCACAGTTGTTGCTGTTCGATGAAACAGTCACGGTGAATCTATAACCGCTCATTCGACCGCTTGCCAGTGTCGGACTGACTAAACCGTTACCTTCTAAATCTGCTAACTCTCCGCATTTTCCTCTGCCTACTGTCGCCTGATTAAGTGACCTCGGCTCCGTGAAGTGTTCTCAATGAAGCAATTGCGCTGCCTTCATTGGCAGATCGCCGCGCTGCCATTAAATTGGGAATTGCAATTGCCGCGATCATCGGAATAAACAGCATCGTCACCGCACTTAAAGCTATTCCGGCGATTGCAAAGCCTTTGCCGCCATATTCCTGAGGATTTTTATTGGCTTTTTTAAGAGCGATAATTCCCAAAATCAAACCAATCGGCGCGATCCCGAGAATTCCCAAAATCATCGCGGTAATCGCCATTCCGCTTTTTTGATTCGCGTAAGGCTGATAACCGTAATTCTGTTGATAATTCGGCTGTCCGTAATTCGGCTGCCGGTAATCGCCTTGGTGATAATTTGGCGGCGGATAGTTATTCGCCTGATAATCGTTCGCCGAATAATTGTTTTGAGTTTGATAATTCGGCTGATTATGCCCGAAATCTCGAGCGTTTTGATTACCGAAATCGTTCGGCATCGTTTGCGGCGGCGGCGGATTTCCTTCATATGAGTAACCGCACCGTTTACATTCTTTCACGTCTGCCCAATTCGTGAGATTACAAGCGGGACATTTGATACTTTTCATAATGTTTGATTTATTCGGGAGAAACGGATTTGGAGCAACACTATTAATTTCCGAATCCGTTTCGATTGAGAGCTATTTTAATTACTGGACTTCAACCATATCGCCGGTGTGAATTTCCTGCGCGGTGCGGACGATGACGGCGGTTGCGGTTTTTTCTTTGACGTTTAAGATCACCATTTCGCCGACTACTTTGCGAAGGTTTGAAGGTCGGTTCATTTTCGAGGCTTTGGCTGACTCAACCTTTCCGGTTGCCGTTTCGCCCTGTTTTCTGCCTGCCTGATTAGAGAATACGCCGCCGTGATATTTATTGCTTTCATACCCTCGTTCACGAGCATCCACCGGACCGTCGTCGGTATTGTTAATATCCAGATTGCCTTTGCCGAGCGGACGGAAAATCGTCAGATAATCGCCGACCTGCACGTTGCTGTCCGCGCCTAAATCAATATAGACGATTTGCTCACGTCCGAGCATTTCACGCCCGTCGCGTGCCATAAAAATTCTGCCCCGGGCTTTGCCGCTCGCATCGCCGAGCGTGTCGAGTGCCGGACGCTGCGAAAATTCGGGACTCGTGCGGGTTTCCATCGGCTCAAGCAAATCTCCGAGTAAAATGTCCTCGCAGCTCGATTTGACGCGCACGACCGAAACATCATTTTTTACTTTGACAACTTCGACCATCCCGACTTCCTGAACCAAAAATCCGAGATCGCCTTTTTTCGACCATTTTGTTTTGACGGGTCCGCGCGGGCGAACGACTGAAAACATATCGCCGACCTTCACGCCGGAGTTTGCGCCCATCGAAACATACAAATTATTGTTCCGCGCATACGCGTATTTTTCCTGTTCGTTTTCCGCGCCGACGATTTTTTTAGATGTGTTGACCGGCGCAGTCTGCACATAACCCGCGCAATACAGATTATTGCCGACGGCGACGGGCAACTGTTTTTCCTGCTCGACTACTAAAGCCGGTTTGGGCGATTTATTGGTTTGCGCCGTCACGACCGCGCACGAAGCGACGGTCAAAACGAATCCTGCGCCGACGATTTTTTTAAAGATTTTTTGAAAACTCACGTTTTTCTCCTTTGTTAATGACGAAAATTAATTTTTGTTTAGAATTACCGGGATGAGAATATTTGTTGGCAGTAATTACGCCGTTTTTGGCGAACCTCTCTATTTTAACAATTTTGTAAAACAAAGGTCAACAATTATTTTAATAGTTTAATCTTAGTTTTAGATAACTCCGACTTGCACAATAATTCCTGATTTTGTAGTATTTTTGATTGCAGTTGTCGAGCAGATCGCCGACTGTAATTCAGCCGGTGTAGCTCAGTGGTAGAGCAATGGTTTTGTAAACCATCGGTCGGCGGTTCAATCCCGTTCACCGGCTCCAAAATTTTCTCGTGAATAGAAATATCAAATTTGATGTTTCTATTTTTTTGTCTGATATCTATGTGTTTGTATTTATTTTTTGGCAATTGTTAAATTGTTTTTTGCTTTTTCTGGATTTCTGTCGTCTTTGGAACAAAAAATGCTTGCGAAGTGTAGGTTTTGCCTGTATTGATCGAAAATAGGAGAAAAAGTTTTTATGTCATTAATTAACTGTCCTGAATGCGGACACGAAGTTTCAACAACCGCGACCGCCTGCACAAATTGCGGTCATCCGTTTGCGCGTCCCGTGATCGAACGCAAAGTGATCGTCGCCGATCTTCCCGAAGAAGAAGGTTTTCCGAAGTGGGCGTTTATTCCGCTCGGTATTTTGGGGCTTTTGCTGATCGGCATTATGCTGTTGATTTTTAATCGCAACAGCGATGACACGGCAAATCGCGCAATCAATGTGACAGTTCCGGGCAGAACCGAAACCGTCACGACCAACACGCGTGATCTCGAACCGACGCGCCAAGTAACCGTCCCGCCGTCAACTACTTCGCAAACCGTGACTGTTCCGCCGAGTTCGTCAACCACATCGTCCGTCCCGGCAGCGATTCCGCAGACGGCTGCGCCGGTTCCGCCGACGACCATTACAAATGTTCCGGCAGACAAAGGCACGGTCAAAATCGAGGCAAAAATCGCTTCTAAATCCGGCGCGGTGCAGAATGTCAAAAACGAAAAATTTTATCTGCTCGATAAAGATTTGGAAACGATTTTGAGCAATGCCAAAGTTGATCCGATTGAAGGACAGACATTAACCAACAGTTTCGGACTCGCGGTTTTGTTTCCCGACCGTTATAAAGATTTCAAAAACGACGCTTTTAACGCGATCAAAACGCACATCAAATACAGCGGTTTGACCGACGGCAGCGGTGTCGCGCAGATGAAAAGCATCGAACCGAACAGCTATTATTTGTTCGGCGTGACTAAATCGGGCAACGGTTTTGCGGTTTGGAATTCGCCGGTGTCGGTTGCCAACGGACAAAATGTTTTGAATTTGAGTCCGCAGTCTTTGACGGAAGTTGACCAACCCAACTAAGATTCAAGACATTTTTATCGAGCCGCCCAATGAAAATTGCGGCGGCTTTTTATTTTGGAACGCGCACATTGCTGTTCGCGTGTATTTCTTCTTCGATGACTCGTATGGTTTCACAAAAAAGACGGGCGAACAGGAATGTTCGCGTTCCTTGATTTTGCTGTTCATCGCTCGCGGAACTATAATAATTAGAAACTTTTCGAGGGAGCAAAATAACCGCCAATGATGACTAAATTATTAATCTTATTCGCAATTTCCGTATTTTTCACCATTTCGATTTCTGCACAAATGAAAATTGAATATCCGCCAACCAAAACCGTTGACCAAACCGACGACTATCACGGCACGAAGGTCGCCGATCCGTATCGCTGGCTGGAAGACGACAATTCCGCCGAAACAAAGGCGTGGGTTGAAGCCGAAAATAAAGTCACGTTTAATTATCTCAACCGAATTCCCGAACGCGCCAAACTTAAAGCGCGAATGACCGAACTCTGGAATTACGAAAAATATACTGCGCCCGCGAAACAGGGCGGCAAATATTTTTATTACAAAAACAACGGTCTGCAAAATCAGTCGGTTCTCTACGTTGCCGATTCGATCAATGATTCGGGACATATTCTTCTCGATCCGAACAAACTTTCGACCGACGGCACGATTGCGCTCAACGGCACGGCGATTTCCGACGACGGCAAAGTTCTCGCCTACGGTTTATCGGCGGCAGGTTCGGATTGGCAGGAATGGAGATTCAAAAATGTCGCCGACGGCACGGATTTGACCGACGTTCTCAAAGACATCAAATTTTCCGGCGCAAGCTGGACGAAAGACGGTTCAGGCGTATATTATTCGACGTTTCCGCGTGCCGACGAAAAAGACAAATTAACTTCCGCCAATTACTTTCAGAAACTCTATTTTCACAAAATGGGAACGCCGCAAACTGCTGACGTGCTGGTTTACGAACGCGCCGAAGACAAGGAAAAAGGTGTCGGCGGTTTCGTCACCGACGACGGCAGATGGCTGGTGATTTCCGTCACCAAAGGCACTGCGCCGATGAATCTGGTTTACGTCAAAGATTTGACCAAAGCCGATTCAAAAATTCTGCCGGTCGTGGATAAACTCGAAAATGATTACAGTTACGTCGGCAGCGTCAATTCCGAATTTTATTTTCGCACCGACAAAGACGCGCCGCGCGGACGGCTTTTGAAGGTCAATGTTCTCGACAAAAACTTGAAATGGAGCGAGGTTATCCCGCAGTCCGAAGAAACTCTGCAAAGCGTTAATTTTATCAACAATCAGTTTGTCGGCGATTATCTGAAAGACGCTTACACGCAATTTCGGATTTTCGATCAGAAAGGCAAATTCGTCCGCAATGTCGCGCTTCCGGGTATCGGTTCGGCTGGCGGATTCGGCGGCAAACGCGAAGACACCGAAACTTTTTACACCTATTCGAGTTTTAACACGCCGCCGACCATTTACCGATACGATATGAAATCGGGCAAATCGGAAATTTTCCGTAAATCCGACGTAAAATTCGATCCGAATAACTATGAAGTCAAACAGGTTTTCTACAATTCCAAAGACGGCACGAAGATTCCGATGTTCATCGTCCACAAAAAAGGCATCGCGCTCGACGGCAATAACCCGACGCTGCTTTACGCTTACGGCGGCTTTAATATTTCGATGACACCGAGTTTTTCAGTTTCGCGCATCGTCTGGATGGAAAACGGCGGCGTGTTTGCGATGCCGAACTTGCGCGGCGGCGGCGAATACGGCGAAAATTGGCATCAAGCCGGAACGAAACTCCGCAAGCAGAATGTCTTTGACGATTTCATCGGCGCGGCTGAATATTTAATCAAAAATAAATACACGCAGCCTTCGCGTCTGGCGATTTCCGGCGGTTCAAACGGCGGACTTTTGATCGGCGCGACCTTGAATCAGCGTCCCGAATTGTTCGGCGCGGCACTGCCGGCAGTCGGCGTGATGGATATGCTCAGATTTCAGAAATTCACCATCGGCAGAGCGTGGACTTCCGATTACGGTTCGAGCGATAACGCCGACGAATTTGCCGCGATCTACAAATATTCGCCGCTCCACAACATCAAAAAAGGCGTGAAATATCCGGCGACGCTCGTCACTACCGGCGACCACGACGACCGCGTAGTTCCGGCGCACAGCTTTAAATACGCCGCGACACTGCAAAACGCGCAGGGCGGCGACGCGCCGATTCTAATCCGCATTGAAACCAGAGCCGGACACGGCGCAGGCAAACCGACCGCCAAAGTAATCGAAGAACAGGCGGACGTTTACGGGTTTTTGATGAAAAATCTGGGTATGAATAAATAAGCAAATAAATAACGCCGACAAGACAATGTCGGCGTTACTTTTTTACAATAACTAAATCGTTCTCCGTCCGCTTGCTTTTATCTCCCGAAACACATACTTTTACCGAATATGATTGCCGAAGCCGTAAATTATCTGGAAGCGATTGAAAATCTGCCGCATCACGGCACACTCATTATGTATGGAGTTGACTGGGAAGAATATGAAGAAGTTTTAGCCCGAATAGACAATAGTCCGGCTTGTCGAATCAGCTATAATAACGGCACTTTAAAAATTATGAGTCCACGCGCCGACCACGAATATCCGAAAGACGTTGTTTTAAAGTTAATAACCGTTTACGCCGACGAAATGGAATTGATGCTCGAATCTTACGGTTCGACGACTTATCGCCGCCGTCCGAAAGCCAAAGGTGTCGAGCCGGATACTTCGTTTTACGTCCAAAACGCCTCGCAGATGATCGGCAAAACGGAAATTGATCTGGAACAAAATCCGCCGCCCGATGTCGTGGTCGAAGTTGATATGACCAACGAATCGCTCGACAAACTGGAAATTTACGCCGCGCTCGGAGTGCCTGAAATCTGGCGTTATGACGGTTTGGATTTTCACATTTTGACGCTTTCGCAGAATCAATACTCGGAAACCGAAAACAGCGTCGCTTTGCCGAAAATCAGCGCGGTAATTTTAACCGAATACTTGGAACTCGGTAAAACTGCGGGACAAACTGCGATGCTTAAAGCGTTTCGCAACTTTTTACAAAGCGTTTCCTAAAAGTCTGTTTAAATATTTCCTCAAATTCGCTGAAAGCGATAAATTTAACAGCGTCGGGTAAAACGAGGCTTTGCCAATGACACCCGGCGGAACAGGTAAAATCCGTCTGCTCGCTGAAAGTGAGCAATTATTTGCTCGATAATGCGACACTTTCAGCGTCGGAACTTCTTTTTATCAACGACGGCGGGTGTCGCAAAGCCTTTACCCGCCGCTATTAAATTAGTCGCCTTCGGCGACAGTTCAAGGAACTATTCAAAATTTAAACAGACTCTAATAGCTTTTCCCTTTGCAAATATGTTTTGGACAGATTTTTTCCACGCAGATTATCTTCGTTTCTCACGTCAAACGCCTGAAACCGACGAGATTCTCAAAAATATTGCCGAACAGCAGGATACGACTGATTTCAGCCGTATTCGCTGCCCGTTGTGTCAATGGCAGCCGCAGAAATCGAGCCGTTGGTGCTGCGCCGATGCGCCGTTTCCCGAAAATTTTTATGGCGGTTGTGACACGCATTGGAACACCTTCGAGACACGCGGCAAATGTCCCGGCTGTCAGCATCAATGGCGTTACACGACCTGCCTTTCCTGCCATCAAAATTCACTTCACGAAAAATGGTATGTTCATTGAACATTTATCATTTATCATTTATCAAGCAGCGAATTTAGTGTCGGTTTAGATAAATTTTCCACTATCGGATTAGTGATTAATGCTAAATGTTCAATGATAAATGGTTCTATTGTGCCGTAAAAACCAATCCGCTGACGTTGCCGCTCGAAGTTGAAACGGCTTGCGGGGCGAATGCGTATTTTTTGCCGACGACGCTGATCGTGTAATTGGCGTTCGCCGGGACGTTGTTAAAGCGGAAATATCCGAATGAATTGACAATCACATACCGCGTTTCAAATCCGACGGATTCGATTTTAAGCTGAATGCGATTGGAAAAATATCTGCCGCCGCCGTATAAAACTCTGCCCGTAACCACCGCCGGATTTGCCGCCGCCGTGCTGATCGTAAAATTGGAAGAACTGCCGAGCGGCGCGGTGAAATCATATTCACGAACGCGCAGTCGAGACTCCGCCGATAGATTATTCGGCACAGTGAAACTATATGAACCGCTGTTGGCAACATCGGACGCAATGACGATTGGAAAAGTCGCGCCGCCGTCGTTTGAAAGTTCGATGGTGACGTTTCGATTAAAACCGCCGGTGTTTGTCCACGTCACGGTTGCCGTCGAACCGACCGTTAAATTATTCGCGCCCGGCGAAACATTGGTGATCGTATCAGGCACTAAATCGAGATTCGTGTCACGATACCAACCGATGTCGCGCATTTGCTGGCGTGTCAGATCGAGCGTCAACGGAAGATTGTAGTTGATCGCCGGTTCCATCAGCAGATTTGAAAATGCTGCTGTGTCCCAATGCGAAATTGAAGAACCGGCTTCGTAAGTTGTCGGCGTGTAAAGCTGAACTCTGCCGGAAGTCGCTTCACGTCCGGCGGTCAAAAAACCCGAAGCGATTTTGACGTTTGCGCCGTCCCAGAAAATATTTCCGTTATTGGTTGCCGAGACGACGCGCTCGGCGTTGGTCATATCGCTCCAGTATTTGCCGACCGAACGATCATATGTCATCCGCGAAAAAACATCAGGAATATTATTAGGCAATGCGCCGGTCGTGCCGTTTCCGAAATACTGGAAACCCAAACCGTGACCGAATTCGTGGAGCAGAACGACCAGCAGATTTACTCTGCCCGACGGCGTGGTGTTATCGAATCCGTAATAAAATTTCGTTCCCGCGCCCAAACAAGCCGTGTCAATGCTGCTGTTAAAGGTCGAATTGATCTCGGCAGTCGCGCCGTTGCGGTCAACGCCTGAAAGTTTTGAAGCGAGCGCAGTCGGATAAAAAGTATTGGCAATCGGCGCATTCGGAAAATCGGCGGAAAGTCCGGTCGCGCCTGATGAACCGAGAACGCCGCCGCTCGTCGTGCAGGGCGAAAGCGGATCGAATTTGGAATTGATGACAATCGGCACTTTTGAATCGAGAAACGCGCCCCAAATTCCCGCCGCATAA
Organism: Pyrinomonadaceae bacterium; assembly: GCA_965247235.1. Classification (GTDB taxonomy): domain Bacteria; phylum Acidobacteriota; class Blastocatellia; order Pyrinomonadales; family Pyrinomonadaceae. The sequence continues at coordinate 1,292,411 of OZ252004.1, read as the reverse complement.
TTAAATAAATTCAAACGCTGCTGACCGAGCGTCGTGCCGCCGTTGCCGCCTTCCGCTACTGTTGCCGTCGCATCGTTGAAGCCTTCTCCTGCGCCGTCGGCATTGCTGATCGTAATGTTCGACGATTGCGGCGATTGCGTCAGGTTTTTGTCAGCCTGCACGATCATATTTTGATAAAACAGGAATTCACCTGCCGACATTCCGTGCCGCGCCGCGAGAGCCGAAATTTTGTCCTGTTTGATGACGGTTTGCGGAACGGCTTCGCCGGTTTCGAGATTTCTGCCGAAAAATGCGTTCGCTTCACTAAGGCTTGTCACACACGCCGCAACGGGTTCGCCGTCGGGTTCGATTCTCGACAGCATCAGGTTTTGAAAACCGTTACCCAAATCGAGTTCGGTCGCGCCCTGAGCGGTTTTTCGCGCAGGCAGATTATCGGTCGAACGATCCGTCAACTGCCGAATCGTATTTGCCAAGGCTGAATCGGCGTTTTTATCGGGAGCGGAAACTGCATATTTTCGGCTTTTTCGAGTAACTTGCGCTGAAGTTTTAAAGATACCGTTCTGCGAGGCAAAGATAATAAAGCCACTCGAAATCAGAGCGGCGCACAACATTATTTTTTTCATATTAAAATGATTTTCAAAAGAAATCGGCGATATTTTTTAAATTATTTTTTATTCGTGTTGGAATTTAATTTAGCTGCATACTAATTTTACAAATTCGAGGCATTTAATTCAAGACTTTTTTCGCGCACGAAAACACCTGCAAACCACGGCTTTACAGGTGTTTACGGGATGTCGTCAGAATATTATTTTGGCGGGTTGACGTGGAAACGGCAAAAATCTTTCGGTTCTTCGCCTTCTTTAAAGGTTTGCAGACGTTTGACCGGACAATTGGCATTGGCGCGTTGTCCGGTCAGATCGCAGATCATCACGGTGACTGTGCGCTGTATTTTCGGCGCGTCGGGAATCGGTTTTGAAGTGTCGGTATTGCCACCCGGTTTCGGGACGGAATCCTGCCACGTCGTAAACGGTGTCGCCGTCGCTTTCGGTGTCGGCTTCGGAGTCGCTTCCGCATCTATCTGTTCCTGATTTAAATTTTCATCATTTGTCGGCAGCAGATTTTTACCCGGCATTGTTCCTGAAACGAAGACTTCGATTCGTCGAAATTCCGCCGGAACATCGGTCACATAAATTTCTTTATCGGCTTCGGCATTGAGATTTTCATCAATCGGCACGGGCTGAATATCGGTTGTCGGCGGTTTGTTGGACGCGGGCGATTTTTTCGCCGCCGTTTCTTCGGCTTTGACGGTCTGCACCTGCGCGTCTTCGATTTCGCGGATTAATTTACCGCTGCGCGTATCAATTTCGCCGCGCCGAATGCCGACCGGCGGCTGCCAATCGCCGTTCCAATCGGGATGCTCGTCTAACGCCTCGCGCATAAAATCCGCCCAGATCGGCATCGCCGAATCCGCGCCTTTCATTCCGAGATCGTCGCCGTTGTCGAATCCGACGTAAACGACGCAGACGATTTCGGGCGTAAACCCGGCAAACCAGCCGTCGCGCGAAGTCCCGGTTTTGCCGGCGTAAGCCTGTTTGCCGTCAATGTTCTTAAAACCCCAAGCCTGAGCTTCGGCTGCCGTGCCGCGATTAATCACGTCTTTCAACATATCGTCCATAATGTATGCGACATCGGGACGCAAGACGGTTTTACGTTCGGCGGTCGGCGCAATCACGAGTTTGCCGTCGCCGTTGGTGATTTTATTGATCGGCAGCGGATCAACCCTTTGACCGAGATTGGCGAAAACCGTGTATGCCTGCGCCATCTGCAAAGGTGTCACTTCGCTCGTGCCGAGTGCCATCGAAGGATACGCCTTTTCAACTTTCGGCAGTCCGGCTTTAGCGGCGAGATTCATAACTTTGCCGATGTTGAGCTGCATTCCGAGGTCAACCGTGATCGTATTTTTACTTTTGACGAGCGCGTCGCGCAGCGTATATTCCTTGCCCGAAAAATTGTCGCCGTAATTGTTCGGCGCATATGTATCAGTGCCGAAATTAAAAATCTTTTTCTCGTCTTTAAAGAGCGAAGCGGCGGTAAAAGTCGTCGCGCTGCCTTCGTAGGCGGAATTGATTGCGGTCGCATAAACGAAAGGTTTGAACACCGATCCGGGTTGACGCATCGCGTCGGTGGCGCGGTTAAATTGATTTTCGAGAAAATTTCTGCCGCCGACCATCGCTACGATTTCGCCGGTTTTCGGTCGAATGGCGACGAGCGCGGCGTTTAATTTTCCCTTGTTGGTTTTGGCAAAATATTTGTCGAGTTTTTCGAGCCGTTTATTGACGATTTGATACGCCGCGCTCTGCAAATCGGGATCAATCGTCGTATAGACGCGCAGATGTTTGACGGCTTCGGGATCGGTGATAATTTTCGGCAGTTCTTCGGTCGCGTATTGTGAAAAATACGGCATTCCCTGCAAATCGCGTTTCGCGTCCAGTTTATAAAGTTCGAGCGTCGCTTTTTTTGCTTCGGCGGCGTGTTCGCCGCTCAAAACATTCGCCTCGACCATCGAATCAAGCACCTGATTACGCCGTTCGGTGACTTTTTCAAAATGTTTGTATGGATTGTAGCGGTTCGGACTGCGGATAATTCCGGCGATAAACGCGCATTCGGGCAGCGAAAGCTGTGAAACGTCTTTACCGAAATAAACTTTCGAGGCTTCTTCAACGCCGTAGATCGAAACTCCGGCTTGCTGTCCGAGATAAATCTGATTGGCGTAGAGCGTAAAAATATCCTCTTTGCCGAGGCGCGTCTCCAAAATAATGGACATATACGCTTCTTTAATTTTGCGTTGGAGCGTCGGTTCGTTCGAGAGCAGCAAATTCTTGACCAACTGCTGCGTGATCGAAGAACCACCTTGCCGGTTCAAAGGCGAATCGTCGTCGCCGCCTTCGTAACGGCGATAGAGTGCGCGGGCGATGCCGCGAAAATTAACGCCGTAATGCTCGAAAAAAGCGCGGTCTTCGGTCGCCGTAATCGCGTTGATCAAATCTCTCGGCAAATCGGTAAATTTGACGGCTTTGCGTCTGCCGTCGCCTTCTTCGGCGAGCGAACTGAGCAGTTTCGGTTCAAGTTGAGTCTGATTGATTAAATTCCCCGATTCCTTATCGCCGATTGCCTGCACGGATTTGCCGTCTTTTTTGAATTTGACGGAAATCGCCGGGAAAACTTTTTTGCCTTCGATAATTCCGTTTATTCCCGGCTCGATTTCGATCTGCCCGTCGCCGATTTGATAACGGCTGCGCGAAGCGTCCGCCTGATTATTTTTTTCGACGTAATTTGCCGACTTCAAATAATTGACCAAATCATCCGCCGTCAAAGCGTCGCCGACGCGGAGGTTTTTCGGCGCGGAATAAATGCCCGCCGACGGCGTATAAACTTCGCCGCTCAACAAACGTCGGTCAATCTGATCGGAAAACTCCAGCCAATAATAAAATCCGACGGCAAACGAAGCGAGCAAAACTATCGCCGCCAGCGAAAATGTCCACGGATTAAAAAAGAATCGCAGCATACGCCGAAATCTCGAACGCGGCACGACATCGGCTTTGAACGCTTTGACTTTTCTGCCGCCGCGCCAATTTTTCGGCGGAAGTTTCGATTTGTTTGATTTGATAAAACCTTGATTGGGCATTTTTTGAATTGTTTCGACTGGAAATTTAGTGGGAAAAGCGGCGCAGGTCTTTGTCCTTTAAAATTCTAGCGGTTTTGGATCAGTCTTGTCCACTCTTTTATTCGTGAACAGCCGATAGCGAATGCAAAATCGTTTTATAAACCCGAAGCGATGATCTGCCTTAAAATTGCCGTCTGTTTTTCGAGATGATCCGCCGCAGAAGTTTCGGGCGGCTTCGGCGGCAGTTGGAAAATCGGATGATAAATAATTTCAACGCGGCGGAAAAATCGCGGCATCTTCAAATCCTGCGCCCAGACACGGTTTGCGCCGCGCACCGTGACGGGCAAAATCGGCACCTTGTTTTCCCAAGCCAGACGAATCGCGCCGCTTTTAAACGTCAGCAATTGCCCGTCCGAAAAACTTCTCGACGCTTCGGGAAAAATTACCAGAGCCGCGCCGTCCCGTAATGTTTGACAGCCTTCGCGCCAACTTTTCCGGGCGTGAACGCCTTCGAGATTGACCGGAAACGAACCGAGATATTTAATGATTCCGCCGATCAAAAACCAATCGAAGGCTTGGTCAAAAGCCATAAAACGCAATTTCTGTCTGACCGGCACGCCGATCCAAAACGGATCGAAATAAGATTGATGATTGGCGGCGATCAGCATTCCCTGCGAACGGTTCGAGAGAATATTTTCCGTCCCGCGATATTTGATAAACCACAAAATCCGGCTCAGTATCCGCACCGAAAGTTTGACCGAATTAATCACCGGCGCGGCTGGATAATTTATTTTTGAGTCTTGTCGTCGGTGCATTCGGCAGAAATACGTGAAGTTTACCCGATTTCTTCGAGCGGGAAATGACTGTCAATAAATTCGAGATGAAGACGCGGAATGCCGTCCGCGCCGATTCTTTTGCCGCGCACGATGGAGATGATCGTCGTCCGGTATTGATCGCTCGTGATCCGTAAAAATTCGCCGACATTAACATCAATGGTTGAAATAACAGCCGCTCCGCTGACGCTCAGATTTTCCGTGACGGCATATTCGGTCGCTATTTTATTTCCGTCGCCGTCAATCTTTTCGGCTTGCAGCGTGAGCGGAATCGAAAGCCGCGAATGTCGGCGTTTATCGGGTGGCAAATCGTCGTCGTTTTTGGTCGTGTCTGCTTCGGTGATGCTCCAGATACCGTTTACTTTTGTTGTCAGTTCGTAAATTTTCGACGGGTTTTCAACAAAACTTTCCGGCGGGTTTTTGCCGATAAAAGCTACGCCGTGCGCGTATAAATCAGCTTTTTCGGTGGTTTCGATTTTCAGAGAGCGGCGCACCAAAGCCCAGACGAGATATTGCGGATCGCCGAAATCGTAATTGCGAAGCTGGCGCGGCAGCGGCATCGTTAATTTAATCAAACGACCGCTTTTGACCGGACGTTTGAGATTAAATCCGGCACCGTAATTTGAAATGTCCTGAAGGCGCGTCACCTCCGACCAACTTGTCTGAGAGTTGACGATACTTTCGACTTTGACCGGCAAAGCCATCGTGAATCTGCTGATTCGACGGTTCTCGTCATTTTCGGTTTTCGGGGGACTGTCCATCATAAATATCAGTTGATTTTCGAGCGTCGAATGCAGTGGGGAAACAGACCGTGAAAAATCGTCAAAAGCGAATAAAAATCGGATTTTTGTTCAGGTGTGTCGTTTGCGAAACAAGCATTTTACCTGTATAATTATCATACAATTAAACGGGAAATTTTTCTACTGTTTTCAACTCCGAGCCTTTCCGAAATTCAATTTTAAGAACAAAAAAAGAAAGAACCGGCAAAATAATTTTAAGGACAATTAATGGATACAATTTTAGAACCGCAACAAATTAACATCGAAGACGAAATGCGTCGTTCGTATCTCGATTACGCGATGAGCGTCATCATCGGACGCGCCCTGCCCGACGTGCGTGACGGACTCAAACCCGTTCACCGCCGCGTTTTATGGGCGATGCACGAACTCGGCAACTCTTACAATAAAGCATATAAAAAATCGGCGCGTGTGGTTGGCGACTGTTTTGCCGCCGGAACTTTGGTGCATACCGAATACGGATTAAAACCGATTGAAGAAATCGAAACCGGCGAGAAGGTTTTGATGCCGAACGGCTTTACGAGCTGCGTCGTTGAAACTTTTCATAAGCTGCCGTCGAGCGTAATTGATGTCAATCTCTCGAACGGCGCGGCGATTACCGCCACGCCCGATCAAAAGTTTCGCGTTCTCGATGAGAATTATGAAATCGTCTGGGAACAGGCGAAAAATCTCGAAGGCAGACAAATTTTGGCGGCGAGTCCGCGCAGTCTGGGCTTTCCCGAAAACAGCAGCGACGCAAAAAAAATCGGTTTGGCTTACACCGCCGGGCTGCTCGTCGCCGAAGGCTTCTTGACCGACCGTAATCGTTCGAGCCGCGTCGGAATTTCGATGATTGACCGCGAACCGCTCGAATATGTCGCGGAAGTTTGCGCCGCTCAATCGGTGACGGCGAATTGGAGCGTCAAACAGCCGCAGCAACCGCACTATCAAACACAACATACGCTCCGCTTTAGTAATTTTCCGCAAGCCGTCGAGGTCTGCGAGGATAAATGCGACGACAAAAAAGTTCCGGCGTGGATTTTGGAAGACCGCACGTTATTCGCCGCATTCATCGCCGGATTCGTTGACGGCGACGGATTTTTACGCGCAACCGAATCGAAACGCGACGCGGTTTTGGCGACGACTTCCGAACAGCTTGCAATTCAATTGCAGGCGATGTTAGCCGACTGCGGCATTCACGGCGCAGTCGTGCCGGAATCAAACGAAGAAAATCGGCTGGCAAGTTTCAATTTAATTTTGTCGGGGGAAAACGCTTCGCGGCTGGCGGTTTTAATCCAGCCGTTTTTGAAAATCGCCCGCAAACGGGAAACTGCGTTTAATCTCTCGAATTGGCAGAGCCGCACTTTGAATCTTGAAACCGAATGCGTTCCGAGCCGCGCAATTTGGGAAGAATTTTCTAAACACCACATCGGTTCAGGCTGGTTTACAGACCAAAACGGCGAAAAATTCCGCGCTGGAATTAAATACGAATCGGGCGCGAAAATTCGATATTCCGCCGATTTGCACGAAAAAACGCTTTCGTATCGCCAAATCGAAGCGTGGGGAATTTTAACGAAACTCGAAAAAATCGGTTCGCCGCTCGCCGTCAATCTGCGAAAGTTAATCGAAAATTATTCGCTTTTGCAAGTCGTTTCGGTCGTTGATAATGGCGAAAAATCAGAAACTTTCGACATCCAAATTGCTGATGACAGCCACGAATTTTTACTGCACGGCTGTGCTGTTTCAAACTGCATCGGCAAATATCATCCGCACGGCGATCAATCCGTTTACGGCACGGTCGTTCGTTTGGCGCAGGATTTTTCGATGCGTTACACGCTGGTTGACGGGCAGGGAAATTTCGGATGTTTTACCGGCGAGACGAAAATCAAAATGCTTGACGGCACGGAGAAAACTTTTGCCGAACTTGCGGAACTTCCGAAAGACGAAGTGTTTTACGTTTATTCGGTTGATAAAAACGGAAAGATCGTCGTCGGTGAAGGTCGTTTTTCCCGAATTACGAAACGAAATGCGGAGATTATCGAAGTCGTTTTAGACAATGACGCGAAAATTCGCTGCACGCCCGATCACAGATTTTTACTGCGAAACGGTATTTATAAGGAAGCAAAAGACCTGACGACGGAAGATAGCCTGATGCCCGGATATTTTCAAACTGCGCCGGTTAAAGCGGGTTTGAACGAATATTTACAAATTTGGCAGCCGAACGCGGAAAAATATGATTTCGTTCATTGTTTAGCCGACGAATTTAATAGAGAAAAAGGTTTGGCGAAGAATTTTAAAGGTGCGTTTGTTCGTCATCATAAAAACTTTGACCGTTTTGATAATCGTCCGGTCAATATCGAACGGATGGATTTTCTCGAACATCTGCATCTTCACGCTGAACGTATCGGCGAACTTTGGCAGTCGGATGAATTTCGTCAGGCACAGAGTAAAGGTGTCAAAAATTATTACGCCGAGAATCCGCAGGTTTTGGAAGAACGCCGCGAACAGTTTATCAAACAAAACAAAAACGAAACATTTCGACGCGAAAATGGTCGGCGCATATCTAAAGTTCTGAAACAGAGTCACGCTAAAAATCCGCAGTTAGCACAGGACATTTCAAGCAGAATGAAGGTATTATGGGCGGATGAAGATTACCGCCGCAAGATGAGCGAAGCTCTCAGCGGCATTGAGAAACGCCCTTTGTCGGCGCAGGAAAAAACGCGGGTAGCGAAAATTATTTCCGAAAAAAGCCGAGCGATGTGGGGCGACGACGCAAAACGGATCGAAATTGTCGAGGCAATTACATGTGCTTTATCTTCCGAAACCGTCCGCGCCAAGATGAGCGAAAATTCTAAACGATTATGGCAAACAGAAGAATATCGCGCAAAATATGCGGGCGATCATTTTTCAAAAATGGCGAAGTCTTTTTGGGCAAAACCGGAAGCTAAAAAGATTCACCGGCAAAAAATCATTGAACAACGCAGTCATTCGGAGTTCGTCGAGGCGCAAATCGAAGGCGTGAAAAAAAGCAATCGTCAGCGTTTGCTGGAAAATCCGAATATGATGAGTGAAATGGCGCAGCTTTCCGCTGATTCGCTTCGCGCGAAGTGGAAGGATGAAAATTATAAAATCCAAATAATGCGAAAGCGTCTGTCGCGCTACGGTTCAATGCTGCTTGCCGAATACGGGCGCGAACATATCACGCCGGAAATTTATCAAAAACGTCGTGATGCCAATTGGATTCCGAAATTTGAAAAGGTCGCCGTTTATTTTGAATCGTTCGACGAGTTTCTGAATGTCTCGGAAAACTATAATCATAAAATACTGCAAATTAACCGTGTCGGCGAAACGGCGGACGTTTATGACATCACGGTTGACGAGCATCATAACTTCCTGTTAGCGGACGGAATTTTCGTTCATAATTCGATAGACGGCGATAATGCAGCGGCAATGCGTTATACTGAGGTCAGGATGGCGAAGCTGACTGCCGAGCTTTTGAACGACATCGAGAAGGAAACGGTTGATTTTCAGCCGAATTACGATGAATCTTTGAGCGAACCGAAGGTTTTGCCGACGCGGTTTCCGAATTTGCTGATTAACGGTTCGGAAGGAATCGCGGTCGGTATGGCATCGAAAATTCCGCCGCATAATCTGACGGAGGTTTTGGATGCGACGATTGCGCTGCTTAAAAAGCCGGAAATTACGATTGACGAACTGATTAAAATCATCCCCGGACCCGACTTTCCGACCGCCGGATTTATTTACGGGCGCGACGAAATTCACCGCGCATATCACACCGGGCGCGGAATTATCCAGATGCGGGCGCGTGCCGGGATTGATCGCGTCGGGCGCGGCGAACGCGAGAAAGATGCGGTCGTCGTCACCGAAATTCCGTATCAGGTCAACAAAGCGCGGTTGATCGAAAAAATCGCCGAACTCGTCCACGAGAAAAAACTCGACGGCATTTCCGAACTGCGTGACGAATCGAACCGCGAAGGAATGCGAATCGTCATCGAACTCAAACGCGATGCGGTCGCGCAGGTCGTTCTCAATAAACTCTATAAATTGACGCAGATGCAGTCGAGTTTCGGCATCATCAATCTGGCGATTATTGACGGGCAGCCGAAGATTTTGAATCTCAAACAGATTCTCGAAGCGTTCATCGAATTTCGACGCGAAGTCGTCCGCCGACGCACTGAATACGATCTTCGCAAAGCGCAGGCGCGGGCGCATATTTTGGAAGGTTTGAACAAGGCGATTGACGCGCTCGATTATATTATTCCGCTGATTCGCAATTCGAGAAACACCGAAGAATCGAAACAATGGCTGACCGGAAAATTTGCGACTTTGCACGAAGTCAAAAATTGGAAAAGCGTTGATTCGACCAAAACTCTTTCAGGATTTTTGAAGGATTTGGAAAAAGTCGTCGCCTCCATCGGTTTTACGGATATTCAGGCACAGGCGATTTTGGATATGCAGTTCAAAAGAATTTCGTCTCTCGAACGTCAGAAAATCATTGACGAACTCGAAACGATTCTCAAATATATCGCCGAACTCGAAGCGATTTTGCAGAACGAACCGCTGCTTCGTCAGGTGATTATTGACGAATTATACGAAGTCAAAAGAATGTTCGGCGATGCTCGTAAAACGGAAATCGTGGACGCGGGCGTAGAACTGCGAATCGAAGATTTGATCCCCGACGAAGATGTGGCGATTACGGTTACGAACGCCGGTTATATCAAGCGAACGCCGGTTTCGGTCTATTCAAAACAAGGTCGCGGCGGCAAAGGTCGTCTCGGCGCGAAAGCCAAAAACGAAGATTTTGTCGAGCATCTGTTTATCGCTTCGACACACGCTTCGCTGATGATTTTCACCGATGACGGTCAGGTTTTCAAGATGAAGGTTCACGAGATTCCCGAAGCCGATCCGTCGGCTCGCGGCAAAGCGGTCGTCAATCTCGTCCAGCTTTCGGGCGAACGCAAATTAGTCGCGGTGATGGCGGTCAGAGATTTTTCGGAAGAAACTTATCTGACGATGGTCACGAAACAGGGAATCATCAAAAAATCGTCGCTCGCCGATTATCAAAACATCCGCGCGATGGGCATTAACGCTATCAATATTGATGCCGGAGACGAGTTGCTCGATGTCATACGCACCAACGGCAGCCAGCAGATTCTGATTGCGACGCACGACGGAATGGCGGTCAGATTTAACGAAACCGACGTTCGACCGATGGGCAGAGTCGCTCGCGGTGTGCGCGGTGTCAATCTTCGAAAAGGCGATTTTGTCGTTTCCGTTCTGGCGGTTTCCACAGAAGGCACGGAAAAGATTCTGACCGTTTCCGAAAAAGGTTTCGGTAAACAGACGGTTGTCGGCAGCTATCGCCTGACGAAACGCGGCGGCAAAGGCGTGATAAATATGAAGGCGACCGCTAAAACCGGCAAAGTCGTTGCATCGTTTCCGGTCGAAGACGATTCGGAAATTATGATTATCACGCAGCAGGCAAAACTGATTCGCATCGGAGTTGACAAAATCCGCGAAGTCAGCCGAAACACTCAAGGCGTGATGCTGATTCGCACGGGCGAAGACGATTTGGTGACAAGCGCGTCATTGCTCGCAATCAGCGAAGAAGAAGTCGAAGAATAAACCGGACGGAACGCGAACTTTCCAGTTCGCCGGTAAAGATAATTTCATAATCAGATTATCTTTACTTGCGAACTGGAAAGTTCGCGTTCCCTTTGTAAGCACTGCTGAAAATCCAATCTTCAGCATTTTCGCATAGTCCGGCTTTGACGGGATTGTTTTCGATATAGTCAACGGTGGTGAGATAATGTTTGTGATTGCGTATAAAGCGGTCGAAATAATCGCGCTGCCAGAATATGCCCTGACGCTGTAAAACTTTATTCGACTCTCGCGCCGTCCAGCCTTTGAGCGATCTCATTATCGAAAGCAGAGACATTCCGGGCAAGGGTTTAATGAGCAGATGAACGTGATTCGGCATAACAATCCACGAAATCAGTTTAAATTTACTGTCGTCCAAATGAAATAAACTGTCCCGAAAAATTTCCGCAACAGCATTTTCCTTCAAATAACAACAGCCGTAACCCGAATCGAGAAAAATCTCGATTCGTCTTCTCAGTGCGGCATCAAAATCTCTAACCTTTTCCTGTGATAATTCGATTTTCCAAGCTTCAATTAAATTTTGCGGCATTGAATCAAACAGTCGAAAAGTAATAAATTGGCAAATTTCACCGCCGTCAAAATGCGGCAAATATCCCCGATTATACCAACCCTTCAAAGGCATATATTTATTGACGGAACGCGAACTTTCCAGTTCGCGTGTGAAAATATAAAAACTTCGGCAGTATCAAAACTGTTAAAATTGAAACACTCAAATCCTAAAAAAGCTTGACACGCGAACTGGAAAGTTCGCGTTCCTTTAATCAAACAAACCCGGCATATTGCTCGTTCGTAAAAGACCGTCCAAGCCGAAATGTTCGTAGGCGAGGCGCGTCGCCATTCGACCGCGCGGTGTGCGGTTTAAGAAACCGATTTGAATTAAATAAGGTTCGATTATTTCTTCAATCGAATCTTTTTCCTCGTGAATCGAAGCCGACATCGTTCCCAAACCGACCGGACCGCCGTCGAATTTTTCGATGATCGTGAGCAGCAGTTTGCGGTCAACTTCGTCTAAACCGAACGTGTCAACTTCCATCCGGTTGAGCGCGTCCATCGCCACTTCTTCGGTGATTCGCCCGTCATAATCAACTTCGGCGTAATCGCGGACGCGGCGTAATAATCGGTTGGCGATTCGCGGCGTGCCGCGCGAACGGCGGGCGATCTCGACTGCGCCGTTCGACTCGATTTCAACTTTCAAAATCTCCGCCGAACGCACGACAATCGTCTGTAAATCTTCGATATTGTAAAAATCCAGATGAAGAACGATGCCGAAACGACCTCGAAGCGGCGCGGTAATCATTCCCGGGCGCGTCGTTGCGCCGATCAAGGTAAATTTCGGCAGTTCCAATTTGATCGAACGCGCCGCCGTGCCTTGCCCGATCATTATGTCGAGATTGTAATCTTCCATCGCCGGGTAGAGAATCTCCTCGATTGCCGGATTCATCCGGTGAATTTCGTCAATAAACAACACGTCGCCTTCTTCGAGATTAGTCAAAAGTGCCGCCAAATCGCCCGATTTTTCGATAATCGGACCGGCGGTTGATTTCAAACTCGCGCCCATTTCGGTCGCCACGATGTTTGAAAGCGTCGTTTTACCGACTCCGGGCGGACCGAATAATAAAATATGATCGAGAGCTTCGCGTCGTTTTAGCGCGGCTTTCATAAAGATGCGAAGGTTTTCCTTGACCTTGCGCTGACCGATATATTCGCCGAGTTGCGTCGGACGCAGGGAAAGTTCAAATTGTTTATCCGTATCGAGCGATGAACCGTCGCGGGTTTCGATTAGTTCGTGTTTTGACATAAAACGTAAAATCTAAAAAAGTAATCCTTTGTGATAGAGCGCAAGCACGTCCATCGTCAGCGCAACCGTGCAGTGCAGCAGCAAGCCGAGCCAAATATTGCCGTTTTTGAAACTCAGCCAGCCCAAGAAAATTCCCGCCGCAATCGCCGCGAAACTTTCGGGCATCGGCTTGCCGAAATGAATCATACAATACGGCACGGTCATCACGAAGATCGAATAAATGCCGAGCGAAGGCTTCAAACTCTGGACGAGAAAGCCTCGAAAAAAGAATTCCAAGCCGAAAAACTGGAAAAAATAAACCGCTTCCCAAGTTCCGAAAGCCGCGCTTAAATAAGGTTCGCCTTTATAAACCTTGAAAAACGGGTATTTGCCGGAAAACCCATCGGTCAGCGAAACCACGTAAACGAGCGGAATCATAAACGAGCAGATAAGCAGATAAATTTTCCAAAAGTCTTTTTCAATGCGGAAATTCAAACCGTAATCCGACAGATTTTCGCGCCGGTAAAACTTGATATAAATCGCCGGAATGACGAAATAAAAAACGAACAGGCACGCGATCCAATAAACTAAAACACTTAAATTGTTGCGTTCGTTATCGAAAACACTCTGCACGAAATCGGCGTATCTCGTGCCGCGTGTCCATTCATAGAGTTTTTGCGCGTTGCCGAAATAATAAATACAGGTCAGCGAAAATGCCGTGTAAACAAGCGCAAACGCGGCTCTTTTATCAATCGGCGCGAGGTCTGATTTTAGTTCGCGGTAAATTTCTATCATTTGACTGGAATGCAATGAGCGAAGGCTTTCGCCGCTCAAACGAAGATTGGTTAATTAAAAGTTTGGAGAAACTCTGTTCCGTTTTCGCGTTTGAAGCAAACACTCATTGCAATCGAGCCGATTGCGTTCCGGTTTTAACCTTTCGCCAAAAGCTGTAAACCTTTTCGCAGCAATTTTTGGACGTTCATTTCCGCGCCGTCTTTGACCGCCTGATTCAAGGCTTTTTCCGCCGCGTTTCGCTGATAACCGAGATTGATAAGCGCGGACAGCGCGTCGTCGAAAACCGCGTCGGCGGGTAAATCCGACTGCGAACCGCCGGCGGCGAGACGTTCCTGCGTTGACTGTGATGTCAAATCGTTTAGTTTATCCCGCAATTCGATCACCATTCGTTCGGCGGTTTTTTTGCCGACACCGGGAATTGAAGTCAGACGCGCCAGATTATCCGTGCGAATCGCCGTCACGATTTCGTCCGCGCTCATTCCCGAAAGCATCGAAATGCCCGATTTTGCGCCGATGCCCTGAACCGAAATCAGTTTCAGATAAAGCTGTTTTTCGCGTTCGGTTTTGAAGCCGAAAAGTTGGAGAGCGTCTTCGCGGACGAGCGTGTAAATGCGAAGCTGGATGTCCGAACCGACTTCGCCGAGTTCGTAAAACGTCGTCAGCGGAATGATGACTTCGTAGCCGACACCGCCGACATCCAAGATTACCGCGTTTGCCTGTTTTTCCAGTAATTTTCCCGATAAATATGCAATCATTGTTTCACCTATGAAACGTAAATTGTAATGGAAATTACGTTTCGGGGCAACGATAAAAGAAGATAAAGTCATCTATGATTCTGCTAATGCAGATGTTTTATTGATATAAAAAAGGTTTTGGCAATGAAGGTTGAGAAAATATCGGAACTCACGACGAATCGTTTGAGCATATATTTACGATGTTTGCAGGAATTATCGGCAAACGGCGTGAAAAACGCTTCGTCGGAGTCTCTGGCAAATACATTTCACTTAAATTCGGCGCAGATTCGCAAAGATTTGGCGTATTTCGGCGAATTCGGTGTGCGCGGTGTCGGCTACAATGTCGAAACTCTGCGCCAGCAATTAGTGAATATTTTAGGTTTGGACAAACAGCACTGCGTCGGCATCGTCGGCGCAGGCAGATTGGGAACTGCGCTCTCGAATTATTACGGTTTTTCGCAGACAAATTTCACGGTTGCCGCGCTGTTTGACGACAACAAGGACATCATCGGCAAAAAAATCGGTGATGTCGAAGTTTTCGACACAAAAAACTTTGCGGAAATCGCCAAACAACATAAAATAGAATTAGCGGTGATCGCAGTTCCGGCGGAATTCGCGCAAAAGATTCTCGAAATCGTCACCGAAGCCGGCATTAAAGCCGTTATGAATTTCGCGCCGACTCCGTTGAAAGTTAAAGAAGGCGTAAAGCTGAAAAATGTTGATTTAACGATTTCACTCGAAAGTCTGTCATATTTTCTGGCAAAACCCGCCGTCAACGGAAATAATGTGAAACCGGAATTGAAAGTCCGTCGTAAATCATCTTGAGAATTAATAAAACATCATCAATTTTTGAATTAACAAAAGAGGTAAACATCATGAGTTTGAAAATATTTGTAAAAAGAATTGCCCCATTTCTGCTGACCTTTTCGGTCGGAATTTTCATCGCCAGTTTTTTTATGACAATTGCCGCGCCAAGTTTCAGAGTTAATTTTGAAGGTAGAAGAAATCATCGCAATTACGATTGTCAGCGCGAACGCGAACTGCGACGCTTGCAGGAAGAAAATATGCGTCTGCGCGAACAAAACGCCGACAGCGATTTTGACAACGCCGACTTTCAGGAATTGAAATTCGCAGTTCCGCCGCCGCCGATGCCGCCCGCGCCGCCCAAAGCACCGCTCGCGCCGCGACATATTGACTAAATAACTTTTTTATTCAGTCTCAAACCACAGTTTAGCCGAATGAAGATTTTCTTCGATTGTGCTAATCTGTGGTTTAGTTTTTAACGGAGAAAATAGAAAATGTGTTGTCGAAATTTACTAAAAACAGTTTTTACATTTGTTGTAGTTTTTTCAATTGGAACAGTTTTTTCTCTTATATTTCAAAGGGACAGTTTTAATGTGGAAAGCATTTCAGAACAGTCATCAACGATAACAAAAGATTTATCCGGCATAAATAGCAACAAAAATTACTTGCAAGAATATATTGAAAACTATCAAAACAATAGATTTATAATGATTGATGAAGATAAAAGTTTTTCTTGTTTAGACTGTAAATCATTAGATTCTTTCCCGTCATTTTCTTCGGAAACAAATAAACCTTTGAATCTTATTTCAAAATCAAGAACATTATATACGGATTTAGCACGAAAAAATAAAATTGAAGGAGTTGTAATTCTCCAAGTAGAATTTTTAGCTAATGGAAAGATTGGAAAAATGTCAGCAATAAAAGGATTGCCTAATGGTTTAACTGAACAATTTCTAGGCACGGCAAGAGAAATTAAATTTGAGCCTGCAATGAAAAACGGAATTCCTCAAACTGTGACAAAATCAGTTCAATATAACTTCACAATTTACTAATTCTTATCGGGTAAAACATTATTATGTGCTGTATAAATTTTGGAAAAAGACTGCTTTGGTTTTCATTAACATTTGCAATTGGTTTCTACTCTTCAAATTTGTCTGATTTTGATAAAAACAAAATTACTCAAGTTTCCTTGAATTCTGCTGCTGAATTTTCAACAGAGCGAAATATAATGCAGTCGGGAAATTTATTTGACGTTGCTGATTCTGTGGATTGTCAAAATCAAGACTTCAAGGCAAACTTTACTAAAATTCCAAAAAAACTTGATCGAAAGTTTGGAGATTTGGAATTATCAGTATCTTTGGAAAAACTCAAAAAGCAATTAAACGCTTCGATGGAGCAAATGAAAAGTAATCATAATCTACTTTATGTAGAAAATTGTGTTAAATAGTAAATGGACGAGAATGAAGCCCGAAAATTAATCGTCGAAATCGGCAAATTGATGTATGACAAGGGTTACGTTACTTCGTCGGACGGCAATATTAGCTGCCGTTTGGATGAAAATGTTATTTTGGCAACGCCGACGCAGGTTTCAAAGGGCAGAATGACCGAAGATATGATGGCGTTGGTTGATTTGGAAGGCAACGCGCTGAACGATAAAAAGATGTCTTCGGAAATCAAAATGCACCTCTTGGTTTATAATCATCGCCCGGATGTCGGCGCGGTTTGCCACGCACATACACCGCATGGAACGGCGTTTGCCGCCGCCGGTTTAGCGATTGACCAACCGATTTTATCCGAAGTTATTTTGACGCTCGGCTGTGTTCCGCTGACCGCTTACGGAACACCTTCGACTCCCGAATTAACCGATGCGCTCAAACCTTACGTTCAGCATCACAACGCGCTGCTGCTCGAAAATCACGGTGTCGTCGCTTACGGAAATGATCTTTGGCAGGCGTTTGATCGTTTGGAAACGCTCGAACACACGGCAAAAATCGCCATCTTAGCCAAAACGCTCGGCGGCGCAAATAATCTGCCGCCCGACGCAATTAAAAAACTCGTCAACATCCGCGAAAAAGGCGGCTATCTGCCCGAAACCGCCCGCTGTCAATCGTGCGGTTATCTCGAAGATGCGGGAATCGCCTGCGAAATTGATTTAACATCCAAGATTCAAGATTCAAGATTCAAGATTCAAGATTCGGGTGACGGCGCGAGAATTTCATTAACACGCGAAGAACTGATAGAATTATTGGCGCAAGCCGCCACCGCAGGATAAAATTATGTCAGCAATCCCGATTACCAGCCAGCAAATGACTCTCGAAGAATATCTGGAGTTCGATTACAACGCCGAAGGTCGCTACGAATACTTTGACGGTGAAGTGATTGAGATGAGCGGCGGCAGTCCTGAACACGCACTTTTGGGAAGCAGAATTTGCCGTCTTTTGGGAAATCAAGTAGATACAAGAGGTTGTTCGGTTTACAATTCGGAAGTTCACATTAAAGTTCCGACAAAACTGCCTTATTGTTACGGCGACGTTTCGGCTTTATGCGGCAAGCCGATTTATGAAGATTCAGGAAATCGGCGATTATTAATTAATCCGAGTTTAATCGTCGAAGTTCTTTCGCCTTCGACCGAAAAATATGACCGCGATTTGAAATTCAAGGCTTATAAATCAATTGAAAGTCTGCGCGAATATCTTTTAATTAATCAGGATCAAAAATTCGTGACGCTTTACACAAAATATAACGAAAAATTTTGGTTTCAGAGCGAATACGTCGAAGGCGAAACATTAAAGCTCGAATCGCTCGAATGCGAATTGAAAGTTGATGAAATTTATCAAGGTATAATCGAATAAATTACGAGGAGAAAATATGCAGGAAGCATTGGGAATGGTCGAATGTAAAGGTTTGGTCGCAATGATCGAAGCGGCGGACGCGATGGTCAAGGCGGCGAATGTCAATCTCGTCGGCTACGAGAAAATCGGCGCGGGATTTGTCACGGCAATCGTGCGCGGCGATGTCGCGGCGGTCAAAGCGGCAACCGACGCAGGCGCGGCGGCAGCCCGCAGAGTCGGCGAACTGGTTTCGGTTCACGTCATTCCGCGTCCGCACGAAAGCGTCGAAACTGCTCTTCCGATTGGATAATATTAAGTGTGAGTGGTGAGTGGTGAGCGGTGAGTGAAAACTCTCATCACTCACCGCTCACCACTCACCACTCACCACTAACGGATGTTAATCGCCAGAATTATCGGAACGGTTGTTTCGAGCCAAAAAGACGAACGTCTGCAAGGCAAAAAATTGATGATCGTCAGATTTTTAAATCTCGACGGCACGGATCAGAGCGGCTATACGGTGGCGATTGATACGGTCGGCGCGGGCTTTCACGAAAAAGTTTTGGTCGTCGCCGGATCGAGTGCGCGACTCGCCGAAGGCAACAAAGACTGCCCGATTGACGCGGCGATCATCGGCGTGATTGACACTGTGGACGTTGGAAAATGAGCTATACCGATTTTGACATCTCAAAGGTTGAAGCCGAATTAAATCTCCAAATTGTCATCAAAAAAATTGACTGGCAGCTTGAGCCGACTGCGCCTTCCGAATGGCTTTTGAACAGTCTTGAAAGAGGCGAACAAATCGCTTTCGTCAGCGAAAAAGCACGTTCCGAATTTATTGTTGCGCCGATTTTGCTGGCGGCAAAGGAAATCGCTAACAATGAAATTCAAATTTTTTCCGGTCAAACCTTAAATATTGATGCCAGTCTCGGACTAACGGGTGAATGCGATTTTATTTTGTCGAAAACCAAGCCGACACCAATTTTGAAATCACCGATTATTACCTTGGTTGAAGCGAAAAAAAACGACATTGAACTCGGACTCGGACAATGTATCGCGCAAATGTTTGCTTCGGCAATTTTTAATAAACGAAGCGGCAACGATCTTAAAACGATTTTCGGATGCGTCACGACCGGCGAAAATTGGCAGTTTTTGAAGTTGGAAGGAAATACCGCGATTATTGACAGCGAAAAGTTTTACCTGTCGGAATTGGATGAAATTTTAGGCGTTTTCAAATCAATTATAAATTATTACAAAGATTAAATGCAGATTGCGCGTGTCATCGGAAACATCGTTTCGACGGTCAAAAACGAATCATTGGAAGCTAAAAAGCTGATGATCGTGCAGACGCTCGACGCTGATTTGCAGCCGAAAGGTGCGCCGCTGATCGCGCTCGATGCCGTCGGCGCGGGTGTCGGCGAATTGGTTTTCTGGTGTCGCGGCAAAGAGGCGAGTTTTCCCTTCAAACGCGACGACACGCCGACCGACTGCACGATTGTCGGGATTATTGATTCGGACAAACACGTTTTTGATAATGGATAATGGATAGCGGATAATTGAAAATGAAAGAAAATTATCCATTATCCATTATCCATTATTTATTTTTATGCTTCTCGCTAAAGTTATCGGAAATGTCGTTTCGACGCAAAAAAATCAGCGATACGAAGGTTCGCGGATTATGTTGTGTCGGCAAATTACGCCCGAAGGTGTGGAAATGGATTACACCTGTCTCGCGCTCGATTCGGTCTCGGCGGGTGAAGGCGACATCGTTTTGATCGTGCAGGAAGGCTTCGGCGCATCAACCGCCG
The DNA here is from genome assembly GCA_965247235.1 of Pyrinomonadaceae bacterium. Classification (GTDB taxonomy): domain Bacteria; phylum Acidobacteriota; class Blastocatellia; order Pyrinomonadales; family Pyrinomonadaceae. Next base: position 1,272,710 of record OZ252004.1, on the reverse strand, counting down.
CGACCGGCAAACAGGGCGCGGCGATAGATTCGGCAATCGTCGGCGTGGTTGATTACGTTGATCTGCTGCCGAACGAAAACTAATTTAAGATGTAAGATTTAAGATTGTGGAAAGTATTAATACCCAAAATTTAGCCGAGCAAATCACGCAGCTTTTACAGTCGCGTGATAAAAACGATTCTCTGCGCGTGAGTCTTGAGAATATCAACCGGAGATTAAATCAAATCGAATCACAAATTTCCTCTCAAAATCCAAAATCCAAAATCCAAAATATACGATTGAACCATCCGAGTCAGGAAAAATTTCTCAATCTCGAAGAACTCGCCGACGAAATTTTCAATCGTTTTTCCGACGAAAAAATCTGCCCGTATGAACCGACAGCAAAACCCTGCGACAACTGTTCGATGTGCAACTCTCGCGGATTTTAGCAGGGAGCGCGGACATCCGTGTCCGCGATTTGAATTTTTAATTGATCTGATAAATTTTGCAACCGGCAGACAAACTATCTGCCCTCTGAAAATAAAAAAGCCTGAATTTGCATTCAGGCTTTTTTCTTCAAATTGTCCGGTAAATTATTTATTGGCAGGCGCAGGCTGCGTGTTGTTTTTACGCAGATCATTCGGATTGCCAATGTCAGGCGCAGTTTTTGCGCTTGGATCAGCCTGAAAGAACGGTTCTTCTTTGAATCCGAGTAAACCGGCGGTCAAGACTGCGGGAAACGAATTTCGCGCCGTGTTGTAGCCCGTAACTGAGTCATTGTAATCAATTCGGGCTGTGTTAATGCGATTTTCAGTGCCGGAAAGCTCGTCTTGAACTTTCATAAAAAGTTCATTGGAACGAAGCTGCGGATAGTTTTCCTGCAAACTTAAAAGTCGTCCGATAGTTCCGCCGAAACTGTTGTTGGCATCAATGACGGCTTGTTTCTGTTCAGGTGACTTATCTCCGTCTGTTCCCTGCGGTGCGGCTTGCTGGGTATTAATCAGTTTGGAACGCGCATCGGCGATCTGACCGAAAACTTCCTGTTCGTTGACGGCGTTCATTTGCGCGGCTTTGACCAGATTCGGAATCAGGTCGGCGCGTCGCTGCATCGAGCTTTCGACGTTTGCCCATTTACCTTTCACGCCCTGCTGCTGCGCGGTCAAACTGTTATAACTGCAACCGCTCAAGCCGAAGGCGGCGAATGCGACCAGAATAAATAAAATTGTCTTCTTCATAATTTTACTCCTCATAAAATGTTAATTGCCGGTTGTTAATCGTTAATTGTTAATCGTAACCGGAACCGACGATTAACCATCAACAATTACAATTTACGATGTTTTCAAAGTATCCACCGCGCCGATAACCGTTTCGATCTGGCGCAGATAATCGGCAAAAAGTGCATTGGCGGAGGTCTCATCCAACTTGATTGCCGAATTATTTTCACGGATTTTAAATATTTTTTCAAACGGCTCGCCGTCGAGTTTTAATTTGCTGACGGTCATCCGCACGGTTTCGTACTTGGTCAGCGGCGGATCGGCTTTATAGAGCATCAAAACGGCGCGAAAAAGCGACGCGAAACTGGCGAGACTGTCAGCCATCAGATTTTTCAAACTCGCCGCCGAACCCGAAGCGGGAATATAATGTCGGCGCAGCAAAATCAATTTACTGCGAAGTTCATATTCAGTCTGATGACGTAGAAATTCATCGGTAATTTGCAAATCGTCGAGAACGTCCGCGCCGTATAAAACACGACGCGCTTTTTCCATCTGGCGAAATTCGATGGGAAAAACATCGCCTGCGGTTTTCAGTTCGTCAACGGTAAAATAAACCGGCACGGGATGACCGAGACGCGACCATTCGCGCAGAGTCGCCTGCGCGTTCCGCAAGTCCTGCGGGGTAATTTCGTGCAGAGCAATCAGGATGTTGTAATCCGACTGTTTCGGCACAAAATCGCCCGCCGCCGCCGATCCGTAGAGAATCACCGAAGCAAGATTTTTGCCGTGCGTCGCCCGCAAATCATCAATAAATTCTGCAAATTGATTAACCATAAAGTTTTTTAGTAGTGAGTGGTGAACGGTGAACGGTGAGTGAAAAGAAATAGAATAATGACTCTCTAATCAATTTTCCGAACACTCATCGTTCACCGTTCACCACTCACACTTAATTACCAGTCTCCGCCTGCGCCGCCGCCGCCGAAATCGCCGCCGCCGCCGAATCCGCCCCAATCACTGCCGCCGGAACTGCCGCCGCCCCAACTTCCTGATGACGAACTGCTCGAACCGCCGCTGCTTAAAATGCCGCCAATAATCCACGGCAAAGCACTGCCGCCGCCGCCGAATCCGCCGCCGCCCCAACGATTATTGCGTCCGCCGCCGCCGCCGCCGCGCCGACTGAAAATAATTATCATTAAGATAAATAAAATAATTAAACAAGTCACGATATTTGTTCCTGAAGACGAACCGCTTCTTCTGCCGGTCGTATCGCTCTGTGTATTTGAAGTAGTGACAGGCGGCGCACTGCCGTCCTGTTTTGAACGAATCGTTTGAATATAAGCGTCAATCGTATCATTAATGCCCTTACCGTAATCGCCTTGCTTAAAGGCGGGAACGAGATTTTGTCTTTGCAGGCTGCCGGTTATTCCGTCGGGCAGTTCGTCTTCCAAATCTTTGCTGACCTGCGTAAAATATTTGCGGTCATCAATCGCAATAAACAATAGTGCGCTCGGATTATCGTCTGCTTTAGAGCCGATTTTCCAACCGCGCGAAACAGCTAAAGAATAATCGAAAATCGGGCGTTCGCCGGTTGTTTTGACAATCGCTACCGCCAGTTCGACCGGCGGATTGGAAGTTTCCTTAAATGATTTTATTTTTTGTTCGAGCTGTTGTTTGGTTGCCGCATCAATCACACCGGCGTAATCGTTAATAAAGCCGGTCGGCGCGGGCAGCGGCGAAGTATTGAGTGAAAAAGGCGGATTTGCCGGCTGATTCGTCTGCGGAAAAACCGTCGTCGAAGTCGAGCAGGCGACCGCCGAAATAAAGATCAGGACAGCGCAGAAAAATTTAAGTTGTGCCGAAACCGATTTTAATTTCATCTCTTGAAAACTATTTCCTGAATCAATCTTTTCCTTACGAAAGTTGTATCACAATTGTTCCGTCTGTTTCAATCGTTTAAATCTCCAGAAACGAGTGCAAAATATAATGCAGGGCGAAAAACACCGCCGCGCCTGCGAAAACAGAAAACGATACGAGCGGGTTTTTGCCGCCGTGATGATTGACTTCGGGAATCAGATCGCTGGCAGCAACATATAAAGTCACACCGCTGGCAAGCGGAAGCGCGTAAGCGATGCTCGATTCAAAATACGAACCGATAAAATAAAAAACCAGAACGCCCAGAAAAGTTGAAAATCCGACGAGCGAAGTGGCGAAAACTACTTCTTTGAAAGATTTTCCGGCGGCTAAGACCATCGAAGAAATCGTAAAGCCTTCGGGAAATTTGTGCAGAAAAATGGCAATAAAAACCAGCAGACCGACGCGGAAATTAACCTGCGCGGCGGCGGCAATCGAAACGCCGTCGAAGAATGTATGAATCGTCAAACCGCCGATTGCCGTGTAAGCGGCGGACGGTTTGATTAGATGTTCGGCGTGAACTTCTTCGCCGAGATGAAAATGCGGCGCAATCGTATGTTCAAAAAACTGCGTCAGCAGATAACCGCCGAGCAGCAGACTCATCGGCAGATAAAGCGTCGCAGCATTATTCGGATAATTTTTATACCAGATTTCGACCGTTTCCGGCAGCACGTCAAAAAAAGTCACCGCCAGCATAAAACCTGCGCCGAGTGCGAGCAGATACTTTAAAAACCGCTTGTAATTATGGTGAATTTTTTTAGGGAACAGTATCAAACCGCCCAAAATATTGGCGGCGGCGGCGGCGAGACCGAAAATTATCAACTGGATCAGCGTGGAGTTCATAAAATTGAATTCTCCAATTTACATCAAAAAACGACGAATGAAAAACCTGATTTGAAAAACGAAAAATAGCGCATCAAAAGGCTGTGGAAAAAAATTAAGCACCTGATTAAAAAATGCAAGATTTTTCTTGACAGGCGATAAAAAATAATCGTAAGATGCTTGCAAGTAGTTGATGAAAGCCGAGAGCGAATGTTCGAGGCGGAAAATTAGAAAAGAAACAGGTGTTTAAATGTTTAAGCACAATCCCCAAGTTGATTTCTTTCTAGATGCTGCGTGGAAACCGCAACCCTGTATTTAGCATATGGACGGTGTTAAATACTGAAAATCCACCAAGAATCTAACAAAAATTTAATTTTTTAGCAAAGAGTCTGGCGAAAATTACCATTATTTTGCAGAGGTCGAACTGTGTAATTTTTTGAAGTTCTTTGAAACCGGAATAATGAAAGCCGAAAATTTGCATCAATCAGTTTTGGCAGCCGAGAGTCTGCAATGTCTGCGTCCGCAGGCGAACGAAGTATTTATTGACGCAACGCTCGGTTTGGGCGGACACACGGAATTGATTTTGCAGTCAGCCGCCAACGTCCGCGTGATCGGGATAGATCAGGACACGGCGGCGATTAAACTGGCTACCGAAAGGCTTTTAGGTTTCGGGCAAGACATCGAAATTTTTCACGGCAATTTCTCTGCTGTCAAACAAATCGCGGCACAGGCGAAAATCGAAAAAGCCGACGGCATTCTGGCGGATTTAGGCGTTTCTTCATTGCAGTTCGACAGCGCGGAGAGAGGTTTTAGTTTTCGGTTCGATGCGCCGCTCGATATGCGTATGGATGCCGATTCCGACGATGAAACCGCCGCCGAATTGCTGGCAAACCGCACGGAAGAAGAAATCGCCAACGTGATTTATCAATACGGCGAAGAAAGAGCGTCGCGCCGCATCGCCCGCCGCATCGTCGAGAGACGCGAACGCGGCGAACCCGTGCAGACGACCACACAACTGGCGAAACTCGTCGAAAGAGCCGTCGGGCGCAAACCGAAAGATAAGATTCACCCGGCGACGAAAACCTTTCAGGCTCTGCGAATTGCGGTCAACGGCGAATTGGAAATACTCGAAAAATTTTTGCGCGATGCGATTGATCTTTTAAATATTGGCGGACGTTTGGCGGTCATTACTTTTCACTCGCTCGAAGACCGAATCGTCAAACAAACTTTGCAGAAACTGTCAGGAAAATGTTTCTGTCCGCCGCGAATGCCCGTCTGTGTGTGCGGTGCGGTAAAAACGATTGAAATTTTAACGCGCAAGCCGATTGTGCCGAACGAGCAGGAAATCGAGGCGAATCCACGCGCCCGGAGCGCAAAATTACGAGCCTGTGTAAAGTTGACAGCTTAAATTCCCATTTCAATTTAATCATTGCAAGCTATGAAAAACCGAAACTATTCACAAAATAAATCCGTCCAAAAAATTAAGCACGAACGCGATCCGATTCCTTGGCGATATTGTTTTCTGACGCTCGTTTGCGGGCTGCTGTTAGTCGGCGGATTTTTCTTTGCCGCGCGGCAGCATTTTGCGGCGATGGATTTCGGAATCAGAAACTCGAAACTCAAAAAACAGCTCGAAGACCTCGAAGATGAAAAACGCCGGTTGATGCTGGCGAAGGAATTTGCCGTTTCGCCTGCTGAACTCAAAAAAGCGGCGATGAAATTCGGTTTGACCGACGCGTTGAACGCCGCCGGAATCACGAGCGATGCGCCGGTCGTGAAAAGCGAAACAAGCAAAACCGATGCGGCTAATCTCAAATCTCCGGGCGATACTCACAAAACTCCGGTTTCCGCCGATAAAACTAAAGTTGATCCAAATCTGAAAACCGCCAAAGTTGTTAATGACGCAGATTCTAAAACCCGGACAAATGTAGTCAATAAAAAAACGGTTAAAGAAGCTGACAGCATTTCGGATAAAAAAGGCAATCCGAAAGAAAAATCCGCAGATTAAGAACGCTGGACGTTTGATATTTAAGTTTAATTTCGATATAAAACCGCTAAAATTATGCCCAGACCAATCAAAAAAGCAAAAAATAAAAGTTCGGTGCAGACGGCATTTACCAGATTTATGCTGATTATCGCGTTTTTCGTCATTTGGATTGGCGGCATCGGCGCACGACTCGTTCATCTGCAAATCAATCAACATGACGCGATGCTCGGCAAAGCTCTCGGACAACGGCGCGATACGGTCAAGGACAAACAGCTTCGCGGCACGATTTTCGACCGCGACCGACACGCGCTGGCGATGAGCGTTAATGCCAAATCGCTCTACGCCGATCCGTCTGAAATTACTGATGTTGACGCGGCGGCGAGAGATTTGTCGAAAATTCTCAAAGGCAAACCGGCGGAAATTTCCAAAATCATTCAGGACGCGAAAAACAACAATCGCCATTTCGTCTGGCTTGCCCGCAAACTCGACGAAAATTTCGCCGACAAAATCAATAAAACTCTCGAGAATAAAGACACAAAGAAAAGCGATCTGCCGCGTTATGTCGGTTTGCATTGGCAGGAAGAACAAAAACGCAGCTATCCGAACCAAACTCTGGCGGCGCAGGTTCTCGGTTTCAGCAATAACGAAGATGTCGGCAGCGCGGGCATCGAACAGTCGCAGGAAGAGATTCTGCACGGCGCGGTCGTTAAAAGATGGCGTGACCGTGATCGTCTCGGCAGAGTTTACGACGAAGAGGAAATCGAAGAGCGCGAACCGCCGAAAGATGTCGTGCTGACCTTGAGCAGTTCGATGCAGTATAAAGTCGAGCAGGAACTCGAACGCGGCGTCAAAAATGCGAACGCGAAATCGGGAATGGCGATTGTCATCAACCCGAAAAACGGCGAGATTCTGGCGATGGCAAATTATCCGACGTTCGATCCGAACCGTTTTACCGAATTTCAGCCGGAAAGTTTCGTCAATCACGCCGTTCACGACATTTATTCGCCCGGATCGGTTTTCAAATTAGTTGCTTACAGCGGCGCGATCAATGAAAAGCTGATAAATCCGAACGGCGAAGTTGACTGTCGCGGCGGCAAAATCGAAGTTGCCGGACACATTTTCAACGATCCGCACGCCACCAAAGTAATGTCTTACGCCGACGCACTCGCGGTTTCGAGCAACGTCGCGGCAATTAAAACGGGAACTGCGCTCGGCAGGGAAAAATTTTATAATTACGCGCAAAAATTCGGTTTCGGACTAAACTCAGGCATCGAACTTCCGTCGGTCACGAACGGAATTTTTCGTGCGCCTTCGACCTGGAACGGCGACAGTCTGGCTTCGATGTCAATCGGTTATGAAATTGGTGTCTCGGCTTTACAAGTGGCATCGGCTTACGCGACAATCGCAAATGACGGTATCAAGATTCAGCCCCATTTAATCAAGGAAATCCGACAGGCAGACGGACAGATAATCAGCGCGACCGAACCGCAGAAAACGGCGGTCGTTTCCGCTGAAACTGCGCGTGGATTTCGTCAAATGCTTCGTCAGGTCGTTTTGACCGGCACGGGACGCAGAGCGCAAATTGACGGTTATACGGTCGCCGGAAAAACCGGCACGGCTTGGAAATATAACGCCCAATTGAAAAAGATTGACGAGAATAAATATGTTTCGTCGTTTGTCGGAATGGCTCCGGCGGATAACCCTTCGCTGGTGATCGCGGTCGTTTTGGACGAACCGCAGGTGGCGATGCGCGACGGCGGACAGGTTTCCGCGCCGATTTTCCATAACATCGCCGAACAACTTTTGCCCGAACTCGGTGTTGCGCCCGACGCGAATGTCCGGCAGGCAAATGTCGCCGAAGAAAAAACGACGACCGAAACGCTCGGAGTGCCGACCGATATTAAAGCCGTCGGCGGCAATGATGCCGATAAAACATCAAAAACGGGTGATGCAGTAAAATCTTTGAACGATCAAGCCGACAAAAAAACGACGGTTTCGGCAAACGATTTAAAGGTTAAAACAAAAAGTTCGGAGAATCTGCCGAAAGATAAAAACGGCGGAAATCGGGCGAGTGCTGATGTAATCGAACCGAAAAAAACGGAAGTTAAAAATAAATCGTCGGGAAAGAAATAACACTTGAAACTCGAAACAATCATTGCCTACACGGAAGCCGACGCTTCCAAACTCGATCCCGCTTTGCAGAGCGCGGAAATCGTGACTTTTGCCACCGATTCCCGCGAAGTGCAGGCGGGCGAAGTCTTTTTCGCTTTTTCGCAGCCGGAATTTCAGAATAATTGTTTTAACGGCGACTTTGCCGATTCGACCGCATTTGTTCCCAAAGCCTTTGAAAAAGGCGCAATTGCCTGCGTTGTTCGCGCCGATAAATACGCCGAACATCACGCCGCGCTCGAAATATATCAGGACAAATTAATTTTCGTTCCCGATGTCATCGCCGCGTTCCAAAAACTCGCGCATCGCGTCTATCTCGATTGGAACAAACCCGTCGTCGCCGTCACCGGCAGCGCGGGGAAAACGACGGCAAAGGAACTGACGGCGCACGTTTTGGCAAGTTCGGGACGTAAAATTTTACGCAATATCAAAAATTATAACAACGGTTTGGGTTTGCCGATTACGGTTTTGAATCTGGTCAAAGATGATTCTTACGAGGTCGCGGTTTTGGAGATGGGAATGTCCACGCCGCACAATGAAATCGCGCGTTTGTGCAAGATTACGCCGCCGGATGTTGCGGTCGAACTGAATGTTTTGCCGGTTCACGTCGAACATCTCGGCTCGATTGAAAACGTCGCCAAGGCAAAAGCCGAACTCGTCGAAGGAATGAAAACCGGCGGAACTGCCGTCCTGAACGCCGACGATTTTCGCGTCGCGGCGATGAGCGAATTGTCGAAGGGCAAAGTTTTGACTTACGGAATCGAAAATCAGGCGGACGTAATGGCGAAAAACATTCGTTTCGAGCGATTCGGCGAAACAAAATTTACTTTGCAAACGCCGGACGGCGCGGCGGAAGTTTTATTTCCGCTCAACGGCAAACATAATATTTTGAACGCGCTCGCGGCTTCGGCGGTCGGCGTTTCGTTCGGAATGTCTGCCGAACAAATCGCCGAAAGTCTGCAAACTGTCGCGCCGCCGCCGCAGCGCGGGGAAATTCTGCGTTTTGTCGAAGGCTTTACGGTCGTCAATGACACTTATAATTCAAATCCCGACGCGCTGATTTCGATGGTTAAAACGATTGTCGAAGGCGGCGCAAGCGCGAAACGTAAATTAGTGGTTGCCGGGGAAATGCGCGAACTCGGCGAAAACGCCGCGAAGATTCATTACGAAACCGGCGAAAAAATCGCTGCGCTCGGCATTAATAAACTTTACGGCATCGAAAATTTCGCGCAAAATATGCTCGAAGGTGCGAAAAACGGCGGTTTGAGCAATGTCGAATACTACGAAAATTCTACTATTGCGGGCGAAAAAATTTTAACGGAAGTTCAAGCGGGCGATTTAATTTTAGTCAAAGGCTCGCGCGGCGTGAAGACTGAAAAGTTAATCGAAAAATTGCTGGAAAAATACGAATTGGAGCCGTAACGCCGCCGGGACGGACGGCGTTACATTAGCAGATGCTTTATTACTTTTTATATCAACTGATTTTCAAAAGCTACGGCGACGCGGGCGGCTCGATCTTTTATCGCGGCTTGAACGTCTTCCAATATGTGACGTTTCGCACGGCTTGGGCGACGATTACCGCGCTGCTGATCTCGCTGCTGTTTGGCGGCAAAGTAATTAAAAAACTTCAGCAATTGAAAATCGGGCAGGAAATCCGCGAAGAATTATCGGAAGAACATCAGGCGAAAAAAGGCACGCCGACGATGGGCGGAGTTTTGATCTTGGTGTCGGTTTTTCTTTCGACGATTCTCTGGGCGCGGCTCGATTCGCTTTATTTATGGCTTGCGCTCGCGGCGACGACGGCGTTCGGATTGATCGGATTTGTTGACGATTACATTAAAGTCGTCAAAAAACGCAGTGAAGGTTTAACCGAACGGCAAAAACTTCTCGGACAGCTTGTGACCGCGTTGGTTGTTTGGGGCTGTCTGTTTTTGACGACGGGCGATTCGCTGTTTCGCGGCACGGAATATCGTGATTTAAACAGGTTTGCCGCGAAAATCAGTCAGCCGAAGGAACCTGTTTCCGAATATCTGCAAACGCAGTTTTCGTCTGAAACCAAGGAAATCTTGAAAGGTTACGACGGTTCACGCGCACCCGAACTGCAAAAAAATCTGACGGCGGATTTGAATCGTGTGTTGATTGATCCGAATTTTTACAACGAACAGCGTTTCAGCGCGGCGAATCTGCCCGATGATGATCGTTTGAAATTGAACGATGATCGAATCAGATTTTCCGAAGAAACAAAAAAACTGATCGAAAAACGCCCGACGCAGGGCGACGGACTCGTCAGATTCAACCGCCGTCTGCTCGAAGAATCTTTTTCAGGCGAATTCGGCAAAGCGGGCGGCTACGCCTGGAATGTTTCGATTCCTTTTTTCAAAGATACGGCGTTCACCGATCCGACGGTTGCCGTCACCTATATCGGACCGATTTTGTATCTGGCTTTTATCGTTTTCGTGCTGCTCGGCGCATCGAACGCGGTGAATTTGACCGACGGAATGGACGGACTCGCATCGAGCGTGACGTTCATCGCAATGTCTGCGCTGACCGCGCTGACGTATGTCGCCAGCGACGGTCGCTGGTCGTCATATCTCGACATTACGCACAAACCCGAAGCCGCCGAACTGACGGTTTTTTGCGGCGCGATGGTCGGCGCGTCGTTAGGATTTTTGTGGTATAACGCGCCTCCGGCAGAAGTTTTTATGGGTGATGTCGGCTCTCTGGCAATCGGCGGCGCACTCGGCACGGTGGCGATTTTGACCAAGCAGGAATTTCTTTTGCCCTTTATCGGCGGCGTTTTCATCATCGAAGCCGCGTCCGTAATGCTGCAAGTCGGCTATTTCAAATTTACGAAAAAGACTCAGGGCAAAGGCAAACGAATTTTCCTCCAAGCACCGCTGCATCATCATTTTCAGCTTGCGGGTTGGAAAGAACCGAAAATTGTTTTCAGGTTCGTGATTATTGCGATACTTTTTGCGTTGATGAGTCTTTCGACGTTGAAGTTAAGATGAAATCGTCATTGGTCATCGGTCATTGGTTCTTTGCTGTTTGATTTGCAAAGGACCAATGACCAATGACCAATGACGAATGACAAAATGGAACTTTCAGGCAAAAAAACTTTAGTTCTCGGCGCGGGAAAATCCGGCATCGCGTCCGCCAGATTCGTCGCACAGCGCGGCGGAACGGTTGCGCTGTATGACAAAAAGCCGGTTGAAACTTGGTCGGATGAAGCGAAAAGTTTGAAAGATTTGAGAGTCGGTTTGATTGACCAAAATCTTCCGTCGTGGTTTTTGGATCAGATTGATTTAGTCGTGATTTCGCCGGGAGTGCCGACGAATTCGATTCCGGCGCGATATGTTGACCGCAAAGACGGCGAAGTGATCGGTGAAGTCGAGCTTGCATACAGATTTTTGAAAGGCAGAATCGTCGGCATTACAGGCTCGAACGGCAAAACGACGACGACGACTTTAATCGGAGAACTGCTCAAAAACGCAGGGTTTGAAACGCAAATCGGCGGAAATATCGGAACGCCTTTGCTGAATTTGACGGAAAATTCGACCGATGAAACTTGGTCGGTCGTCGAACTTTCGAGTTTTCAGCTTGAAACGATTAAGGATTTTCGCGCCAATGTCGCAATTGCGACGAACGTCACGCCGAATCATCTCGACCGATACGATTTTTTCTCCGATTACGCTGCCGCGAAACATCGTCTGTTTATGAATCAAACGAGCGAAGATGTCGCAATTCTGAATGCCGACGATGAAATCACGGCGAGTTGGGCGAAAGGTTTGAAGGCGAATATCGTGCTTTTTTCGGTCAAAAAAGAACTCGACGAAGGTTTGTTTTTGCGCGGTCGAGATTTGGTTTGCCGGAACAACGACAGCGAGAAGATTTTGACGACGCGCGACGAGATTTTTGTGCGCGGACTGCACAATGTCGAGAATGTTCTCGCCGCATTTGCCGCCGGTTTAGCTTGCGGCGCGTCCGCAGATTCGATGCGCGAAACCGTTCGCAATTTCAAAGGTGTCGAACATCGCATCGAATTCGTCGCCGAAATTTCGGGCGTGAAATTCTACAACGACTCGAAAGCAACGAGCGTTGACGCGACCTCGAAAGCGTTGGAAGCATTGAGCGAAGAAGCCGGAAAAACGGTTTTAATTTTGGGCGGACGCGGCAAAAACGCGCCTTATTCGCCGCTCGTTCCGCTGATCGAAACGTCGGTTCGCAAAATAATCGTGATCGGCGAAGACGGCGACAACATCGAATCACAGTTAAAGAATCACGCGCAAATCGTCCGCGCCGATTCGATGTCTGATGCCGTGCGAAAAAGTTTTGAATCAGCCGAGAAAGGCGATTCGGTTTTGCTTGCTCCGGCGTGTGCGAGTTTTGATATGTTCAAAAGTTTCGAGCAGCGCGGCGACATTTTCAAAGCGGAAGTCGGCAAACTGAACGGCTTAACCGAGGTGGCAAAATGAAGTCTTTTATATTGATGACATTTATGATCTTAGCGTTTCAAACGCAGGGTTTTTGCCAGCGCAAGCCGTTGAAATATGATCGTTTGCCGCCGAACATCACGACCGAAACAAAAGTTCGCAAAGATTTTTTGAACGCTAAAAAAGAAGTCGGTTCGTTTGACGTGCAGACAGTCGAAAAACGTCTGCACGAATTGAAAGCCCGTTATAAAAAAAATGTCTTGGTTGACGGGAAAGGCAGAGAAATTCGTTTTTACGAACCGCTCTGTCGCGGTGCATCCGCCGGTTTCGAGCAGGATCAGGAAGATGCAAAGACGAAGCAGAACGAACTGACGGAATTGAAGAAAAAATATACAGTCGTCGTTTTATATTGCGATCCGGCGCAGATAATGTAGCATTTAATTTTTCTAAAAATGGCAAAGAAACTTCGTATAGACTGGTTTTTATTCGCAATCGCGGCATCGCTTGCACTGTTTGGCGCGGTCATGGTTTATTCCGCGTCGGCGATGATTTCGCTCAAGGAAACGGCGGATAATCCGGGCGGGGCGACGCAGTTTGCTTATTTTTCCAAACAATTCGGTTTCACGCTCGTCGGACTGCTGGCAATGTATATCGGCAGCCGAATTGATTATAAATTTTATCAGAATAAAACGGTTGTTTACCTGATTTTCGCCGGAACGCTGGTGTTGCTGGCGGCGGTTTTCGGGTTTGGGACGGTCAACGGCGCACGTCGCTGGATTCGCCTGCCGGGAATGTCTTTTCAGCCTTCGGAAATCGCCAAAATCGCTCTGCCGATTTTTCTCGCGTATTTTTTGACCAAGAACGAGAAATTGGTCGGGCATTTAAAGGAAACCGTTTTGCCGTGCCTGCTTGCGCTCGGCGTGATGGGCGGATTGATTTTTATCGAGCCTGATCTGGGAACGACAATTGTGCTGTGCGCGATTTTTGTCTGCGTCTATTTTGCGGGCGGTGCAAATCTGCTGCATCTCGCGGTGGTCGGCGGCGGATTGTTGTTGATCGGTGTTGCCGCGCTCGTTTTTGCGCCGTGGCGCGTGGCGCGTCTGATGGCTTTTCTCGATCCGTGCAGCCCGGAAAACGCTGTCGGCGCGGGTTATCAGGTTTGCCAATCGCTGATGGGCATCGGTTCGGGCGGCGTGTTCGGCGAAGGTTTTGCCAAAGGTCAGCAGAAACTTTTTTATCTGCCGTATCCGTATTCCGATTTTATTTTCGCCAACATCGGCGAAGAACTCGGTTTGGTCGGCGCGTTAGCCGTCGTAATTGCGTTCGGCTTGCTGCTCTGGCGCGGCGCACGGGCGGCTCTGCTTGCGCCGGATCGTTTCGGAATGCTGCTCGGAATGGGAATTATCACGGGAATAATCGTGCAGGCACTATTTAATATTTCGGTCGTAATTTCAATTCTGCCTGCAAAAGGAATTCCGCTGCCGTTCATTTCATACGGCGGTTCTTCGGTCGTCGTGACGCTCTTTGCCGTCGGAGTTTTGCTCAACATTTCGCAATACGCGGGTTTTGCTGCTACTGAAAAATCAGAAGCGAGAGAATTGCCGAAAAGAAAGAAAAAACGCGGAAATCGGGAAGTTTCAGAAAGTTTCAGGTAGTTGCAGATAGTTTCAGATTAGTTGTGAGTTATTAGTGAAACAGTCGGTAATTGAATCGAGATTTATGTTGGAAATTTTGTGCAGGTAATTTTAATTCGCAGCAACAAATTGAGTCACTTGAATTTAGAAATCAATAAATGATTTGAAATATCGAATTAATTTTTTGCTTCAAAAACTATCTGCAACTATCTGAAACTACCTGCAACTTTCTGAAACTTTAAAAAGAAATGAAAGTAATGATCGCCGCCGGCGGGACGGGCGGACATATTTATCCGGGAATTGCGGTGGCGAAAGAGATTTTGCGGCGCGATTCGTCGTCGGAGATTTTATTTGTCGGGACGGCTCGCGGTTTGGAAACTAAAATCGTGCCGGCGAATGATTTTCAGCTTGCATTGATAAACAGCGCGGGACTCAAAAACGTCGGTTTCGTCGGCAAATTGAAAGGTTTATTCGTGCTGCCGAAAAGTTTTCTGGAAGCACGAACCTTGCTCGGAGAATTTAAGCCTGATGTCGTCGTCGGTGCGGGCGGTTATGTTTCCGGTCCGGTTTTGATGACGGCGGCGGCGATGCGGTTTCCGACTTTGGTGATGGAATCGAATGCTTTGCCCGGATTTACCAATCGCCGACTCGCGCCGTTTATTACGAAAGCCGCGCTGACTTTTTCGGAGGCGTTGCCGTTTTTCGGCAAAAAAGGTGTCGTCACGGGCAATCCGGTGAGAAAGGAATTTTTTGAAATTGCGCCCAAGACACGCGGCGAAAAAACACATATATTGATATTCGGCGGTTCGCAGGGCGCACGCGCGATTAACAATGCGATGGCTGATGCGCTGCCGTTTTTGCCGAAGGATAAATTGCAGATTACGCATCAAACCGGCGAATTCGACTACGAAAAAATCGCGGAAATCTACAAACGCGCCGGATTTGAAACCGCAGATGTGCGCCCGTATATTTCAAATATGGTCGAAGAATTTGCCAAAGCGGATTTGGTTATTTGCCGCGCCGGTGCGACTTCGTGCGCCGAACTCGCCGCCGCCGGGAAAGCGTCAATTATGATTCCGCTGCCGACCGCCGCCGACGATCACCAGCGCAAAAACGCCGAAGCTCTGCAAAAAGTCAGTGCTGCCGGAATGATTTTACAGCGCGATTTAAACGGCGAATCGTTGGCAAACGAAATTAAAGGTTTAATCAACGCGCCCGAACAAATTTCGGCGATGGAAACAGCGGCAAAGTCTTTAGCGCGAAAAGATGCGGCGGAAATTACGGTAGATTTGATTGAAGGATTGAAAAGATAGTATTTGGCTTTTTGTGTTTGGATTTCGGTTATTTGCCGTCGGAGTTTTTCAGTCAAATATCGGCAAATAATTTAACCCGAAAACCAGACACGAAAAACCAAAAACCAAACACTAAATGTTCAGACACGTTAAAAAAATTCATTTCATCGGCATCGGCGGCATCGGTATGTCGGGCATTGCCGAAGTTTTATGCAATCTCGGCTTTGAAGTTTCGGGTTCGGATTTGAAAAAATCGAAAAACACCGACCGCTTGGAGACGCTTTTTAAAGTCCGAATTTACGAAGGTCACGCGGCTGAAAATATCGGCGACGCGCAGGTCGTCGTCTATTCGTCGGCGGTCAAGGAAGACAACCCTGAAGTTGTCCGCGCCAAGGAAAAAGCGATTCCGGTTATTCCGCGTGCCGAAATGCTGGCGGAACTGATGACGTTAAAACCCTACGCGGTGGCGGTTTCGGGGACGCACGGGAAAACTTCGACGACTTCGATGGTGGCGACGGTTCTCGGTCACGCCGGATTTGATCCGACAACGGTCGTCGGCGGCGTGGTTGACACGCTCGGCTCGAATGCGCGGCTTGGCAAAAGCGATTGGTTCGTCACCGAAGCCGACGAATCCGACCGTTCTTTTTTGATGCTTTACCCGACGGTCGCGGTCGTCACGAACATTGATAAGGAACATATGGAATCGTATAAAGGGATGGAAGATGTGGTGCAGTGTTTCACCGATTTCGTCAATAAAGTCCCGTTTTACGGCGCGTGTATTTTGTGTCTCGACGATCCGAACGTGCAGTTGATTATTCCGCGTATCAAACGCCGCCGCGTCACTTACGGGATGACGGCGCAGGCTGATATTTCGGCGCACGATGTCCGTTATGACGAGAATTTTAAAACGACGTTTTCAGTCTGGAAAGGCTCGGAAGTGTTGGGCGAAATTTCGATGCCCGTTCCCGGCAAACACAATGTTTACAACGCTCTCGCGGCAACCGCCGTTGCGCTCGAACTCGAAATTCCGTTTATCAAAGTTGCCGAAGCCTTTGCCAATTTCAAGAATGCCAACCGGCGTTTTCAACTCAAAGGCGAAGCGCAGGGAATCTCGGTGGTGGACGATTACGGGCATCATCCGACGGAGATTTTAGCGACGCTTTCGGCGGCGAAAAACGGCTCGAACGGACGGCGCACGGTCGTCATTTTTCAGCCGCACAGATACAGCCGGACGCAGGAATTGATGAACGAATTTGCGCTCGCTTTTAACAACGCCGATGTGCTTTTCGTGACGGACATTTACGCCGCCAGCGAACAGCCTTTGGAAGGCATCACGGCGGAAATTCTGACTGAAAATATTAAAAAATACGGGCATAAAAACGCGACATTTATCGGCGATGTCGAAACCGCCGCCGAAAAAGTTTTGCCGCACCTGCAAACGGGCGATTTGGTCATTACGCTCGGCGCAGGCAGCATCACGCGGCTGTCCGATGAGATTCTGGAAAGATTAAAAGTAATGTAGGTTTCAAGTTTCAGGTTTCCGGTTTCCGGTTGAGAAACAAAAAATAAAAATCAGAAATTAGAAACCTGAAACCTGAAACCTGAAACCTGAAACTTAAATTATATGGCAACTGCGACACGAAAAAGAGCGACGGCAAAGAGAGCTACGACGACGGCAACGCGCAGACGTGCGGCGGTGGCGGGCAGGCGAAACAGTTCGGCAACGGCGGGCAGAATTGCTAATTTTGCCGTGCCGCTGGTGTTTTGTCTGGGCATTCTGTTTTGTCTCGGATTTTTGGGATTAATGGGTTATCGAACCGTCACGGCATCGGATTTTTTTGATGTCAAAACCGTCGAGGTGCGCGGCGCAACCCGTATTTCGCAGGATGACGTGCAGAAAATCGTCAGTTCGCAAACGGAAAAAACCGGCGTTTGGAACGCTGATTTGAACGAAATTAAATCGCGTGTCGAGAAAATAAATTATGTTAAATCGGCGGCGGTTTCAAGAATTTTGCCCGACGGAATCAGGGTTTATATTAACGAACGCATTCCGAAAGCCGCCGTTCATCTCGACACGGGCGACGTTTGGGTGGACGATGAAGGCGCGGTTTTGGGCGCAATCGGCAAATCGGACGGAAAACCCGCATTGCTGATGCGCGGCTGGGATATTTCGCGTTCGGATGAGTCGGTCAAACCTAATCAATCGCGCGTTAAAATGTATCTGAAAATGCTTGATGATTGGCGCGAATTCGATTTAATCAAGCGTGTCAAGGAAATTCAACTTGACGATTTGGATGATCCGAAAGCCGTCGTCGAAGATGCGGGACAAAATATCACGATTCATCTCGGTCACGATTATTCGTCAAAACGTCTCCAAAAAGGTTTGGAAACCGTCGCCGGACACGGCAAGGAAATCAGCGGTCTGAATATGCGGGAGAACAAGGTCGAATATATTTACAAAGAAGGCGGAAATCAATAGATGGTTAATCGGGAAATTCACGCAATTGGTTTGGATGTCGGCACGAGCAAGATTCGCTGCGTGATCGGTGAACCGGCGGCGAACGGCAAAATGAACATTATCGGCATCGGCGAAGCCGAATCGCGCGGTCTGCGGCGCGGCATCGTGACGACGACCGAACAGGTTGCCGAATCAATCCGCAAAGCCGTCGGTGAAGCCGAACGTGTCAGCGGTTTGGAAGTGCAGTTGGCGACGGTTAATCTGTCGGGCGAACATTTTCGCGGCGAAAACAAATCGGGCGTGGTCGCGGTTGCCGGTGTCGGGCGCGAAATTACCGAAGAAGATGTCGAACGCGCCGTCGAATCGGCGAGCGCGATGCAGCTTCCGGCAGGTTGGGAAATCGTCAATCGTCTGCCGCAGGAATTTATCATTGACGGTCAGGACGGCATTATCGAACCGATTGGAATGAACGGCGCACGGCTCGAATCACACGTTCATATCGTTATCAGTCCGAGCGCGGGCAGACAAAATCTGGTTAAAGCGATCAATCGCGCCGGTTTGGAAGTCGAGCAGATGATCCTCGAGCCGTTGGCGGCGGCGGAAAGCACTCTGACCGATGACGATAAAGAATACGGCTGCGCGGTCGTTAATATCGGCGCGGAGATTACGGGACTGATGATTTTCGGACGCGGCGCGGTGCAGCATACGTCGGTTTTCCCGTTCGGCAGTATGCACTTTACCAAAGACATCGCCCAGGGTTTGCGCGTTTCGATTCCCGAAGCCAATAAAATCAAACATCTTTACGGCTGCGTCGCCGGTTATCTGATGGATGAAGGCGAAAAGCAGGAAATGATCGAAATCACGCCGGTCGGCAGAAGCGAAACACGTGGGCTGTCCAAAGAGATTCTCTGCGATATTATGCAGCCGCGAGCGGTCGAACTGTTGCAGTTTATCGCCCACGAAGTCGCGCAGACACAGGCGCAGATTTCGAGCGGCGTAGTGCTGACCGGCGGCGGCGCGGTTGCTCGCGGGATGACCGAAATCGCCGAACAGGTTTTCGATGCGCCGACCAGACTCGGATTTTTAGAGCCGTCATATTTCGGCGGACTTGCCGGCGAAGTGCAAACTCCCGAATGGGCGACGGCTTGCGGATTGGCTTTATCGTCAATGCGTTCGCAAATCCGCGAGCAAAACGTCGGCGGAAAATCGCCGACGCAAAAGGTGACTGAGTGGTTTAAAAAGTTTTCGGGGAAAATTTAACCTGAAATTAACAAAAATCGTTTTTCCGGGTAGATTTTTTATCCCCAATCTTGTATGCTTCATTGCCTAAAGCACAATATCTTGTTGAAAGCGCAATACCCTCGCAAAAGCATCACGATTAAGCGATTCGGCAAATTTTCAGACAGGAAAAATTGAACAAAATGACAATGGACGGTCAAATGAACAATAGCGGAATTAAAATTTTTATGGACGAACCACCGATCACGGGGGCAAGGATCAAGGTGGTCGGTGTCGGCGGCGGCGGCGGAAACGCGGTCAATCGAATGATCGAAGCCGGCATCAAAGGTGTCGAATTCATCGTTGCCAATACCGACGTGCAGGCACTCAACGCTTCAAAAGCACCGATTAAATTACAACTCGGCACGAAACTGACACGCGGACTCGGCGCAGGCGCAAACCCTGATGTCGGACGCGAAGCCGCGCTCGAAGATCACGAAAAACTGCTCGACGTTTTAGAAGGCGCGGATATGGTTTTTGTTACTACGGGTTTGGGCGGAGGCACGGGAACGGGCGCAGCTCCGATTGTCGCTTCGCTGGCGATTGATCTCGGCGCATTAACCGTCGCCGTGGTCACAAAACCGTTCGGTGTCGAAGGCAAAAAACGAATGGCGCAAGCCGAACGCGGTCTCGCCGAACTGCGCGGCTGTGTTGATACGATTATCACTATACCGAATTCAAAACTGCGCGATGTCGAAGAAAGAATCACGATCAAAAACGCTTTTTTCCGCGCCGACGAAATTTTACTGCAAGCCGTTCAGGGAATCACCGATTTAATTACCACGCCGGGAATGATTAATCTCGATTTTGCCGATGTGACGACCGTGATGAAGAGTCGCGGCGTTGCGCTGATGGGAATCGGTTCGGCGAGAGGCGAAGGCGCGGCATCCAAAGCGATGCGAGCCGCGCTCGATTATCAACTGCTCGAAGAAGATTCGATCAAAGGCGCAAAAGGTGCAATCATTAATGTTACCGGCAGCGAAGATATGCCGCTCGGCGAAGTCGAAGATGCGATCAGCCTGATTCAGGAAGAAGCCGATGACGATGCCGATATTATCTGGGGAACGGTTTTCAAAGAAGGAATGGAGGACGAAATCAAGGTGACAGTGATCGCCACCGGATTCGATACCAAAATTCCGATGATGATTCCGAACCCGAAAAATCCCGAATTTATCAATGCGAACGGCGGCAACAATGGCGGCAATAATTTACCTCCATTTAACAAGCCGGAAAATAAACCCGGCGAAAATATGAATGTGCCGACATTTATCCGCCGTCAGGCTGATTAGGTTAAAAAAATAAAACGGCAATTGCCGAAGTCGTAGTTTTTAATTATTATTGCTCCACGATACAGAATAAGCAGGAGAAAACTTAACGGATATGAAAAATTTTGCACGGCAGCCGGACATGCAGGAAACGCGCAAGAAAACGCCGCCGGTCGAAACGAATGCGGAAACTTTTTACTACAAAAAACAGATTGATTCGAGAACGCTGATGACGATTATTTTAAGCGACGGCGAAGAAATCACCGGCACGATTGAATGGTATGATCTCGATGCGCTGAAAATCAATCGAACTGACGCACCGAATTTGCTTTTGCCGAAACATAACATCAAATATATGTATAAAGCCGAAGAAAAAGCATAAAACCGGGCAGTTAAATTTACTTTTTCGGTAAGATTTCGAGTTGTTTTTAAGACGTGAATTTAATTGATAACTGAGAAAAAATAATTTTTACAAAATGCCGATATTCGTTGAATTTTCGGCATTTTTTAGTGAATGAGAGTTTTGTGAACGATTCGGAAAACAATACAAAGGAAAATTTGCAGATGCTGCCGGTCGTCGGGATTACGACGGGCGATGCTGCCGGAATCGGTGCGGAAATTATTCTCAAAGCTCTCGCCGACAGCGAAATCAGGCAGATTTGTCAGCCGCTGATTATCGGTGATTTAAAATTTCTGTTGAAAACGGCGGAAAGTCTGGATTTGAAATTTGATTTTGTCAACGCTTTCAGTCAGGAATCTCTGACCGGCGGGCAAATCGCTGTTTATGATCTCGATAATTTGGGCGGCGAAGTCGTCAGCGGACGCGAAACTGCGATTACGGGCAAGGCTTGCGCCGAATATATCGAAACGGCGGTCGAATTTTGGAAAAAAGGCAAAATTGATGCGATTTCAACTGCGCCGATCAGCAAAGCCGCGCTGCATCTCGGCGGTTACGCATATCCCGGACACACCGAATTTTTGGCTTTTCTGACTGGAACGGAACAGTTTGCGATGAGTTTTTTCGCCGACCGTCTGCGCGTTATTTTGCTTTCGACGCACGTTTCGCTCAAGGATGCGATTGAACTTGTCAAAAAGGAAAAACTGGTCAAGTTAATCAAATTCACCGATCAAACGCTCGGCAACCTACTCAAAAAACAGGTTCGCATTGCCGTCGCCGGACTCAATCCGCACGCCTCGGAAGGCGGAATGTTCGGCAGCGAAGAAGCGGACGAAATTATTCCCGCGATTACCGAATGCCGCGAAAAATCGGGCATCAATGTTTCCGGTCCGTTTTCGCCGGACACGATTTTTCTGCGCGGTTACAAGGGCGAATTCGACGGAGTGATTTCGTGCTATCACGATCAGGCGACGATTGCCGTCAAATGCCTGTCGTTCGGCGCGTCGGTCAATGTGACGCTCGGTTTGCCGCTCGTTCGCACATCGGTTGACCACGGAACCGCGCTCGACATCGCCGGCAAAGGCATCGCTGAGGCTTCGAGTATGAAAACTGCGATAAAGTTGGCGGCTGAACTTGTCAGGCATTCGTAAAACGGACGAAGTTTGTTAGAATCAAGCCTTAACAATTCCCGGAACAATTCCCGGTCTCATATAGAGGTTTTAAAATAAATGAACGAAGAAACAGGCGGCGAAAAATTACAAATTCTGGTAGCTGACGACGATCCGGCGATTTTGCGGCTCGTTCAGGCGATTGTCGAAAAGGAAGGTTACAAGGTTTTTGCCGCCCGCGACGGCAAAGAAGCCTACAAATTTCTGCAATCAGGCGAACCTGTTTCGGCGGCGATTTTCGATGTCGTGATGCCGTATATTCAGGGAACTGAACTGGTAAAATATATGCAGTCGGAAAAACGCCTGATGAAAATCCCGGTGATTATGATGACGGCGGAGCAAAATCCGAGACTTTCGTCCGAAAGTTTTTCGGCTGGCGCGGTCGCATTTTTGCCGAAACCTTTCACGAGTTCGCAGCTTCAGGTAATGCTTCGGATGTTCGCCAAAGTCGGGAGCAAAAATGAATGAAATGGAAACTTTTCTTGACGTAAGGTCAAACGAGTGTTAGTTTTCAAGTCAAACAGTTTTTCAAATAATTTCTAAAATTGTCGAGTTTCAAGAAGGAGTAAAACCGTTCGTGTCTAAACATAAACTGCTGCTCGCAGATGATTCGATTACGATTCAAAAAGTGGTCAACCTGACTTTTGCCGACGAAGGCATCGAGGTCGTGACGGTGGGCGACGGTGATTCGGCATTGCTGAAAATCAGCGAAGCCGCGCCCGATTTGATAATGGCGGATGTCAATATGCCGGGACAAAACGGCTATCAAATCTGCGAAGCCGTCAAGCAAAACGACGATTTGAAACATATCCCGGTGATTTTGCTGGTCGGTTCATTCGAGCCTTTCGACGAAGACGAAGCAAAGCGCGTCGGCGCAGACGATTTTATGACCAAACCGTTTCAATCAATCCGTCAGTTGGTCGGCAAAGTCACCGAATTGCTCAAACGTGATGACCGTCCGGACGAAGATTCGGACAATGAAAATTTTGCATCAACAAATCTGACCAAATCCGGCGAACCGTTGAGAGATGATATTCCCAAGTATTCGCAGGTCAATTATGACGATGAGATGATTCAAACCGATAATAATTTTCACAGCACGACTGCCGAAACTGCGAAACTTTACCCGATCGAGCAAATAGGAACGGGCAGATTTGAAACGGCTTCGGCAAATGCCGCCGCGATTAACACCGTCAGCGATTTTGAAGCCGAAAGAGATGAAGAATTTTCCGCTGTCCGCCCGGAATCCGAAGATTCATATTATGATAATCGGGAAGATTCGGCTGAAAACGCGCAAACTGTTGAAGATGAACCAAATACTCAGACCGAATCGGCGGAAATTTACGATCTGGCTGAAAATGATGAAACGCAAGGTTTATCAGAACCCGTAGATTCCGATCACGAACCGGAAAGTTCGGAAAAATTTACCGAAACTCAAAATTCTACCGAAAATCCGGCAGAAACAGTTCGGATTGATAACAAAGATTCTGATTATCAATCTGAAGATGAAGAAGTTTCATTGCCGCATTCAATTCCGAAAATTAATTTCGAGGAATTTAATCTGCTCGAACTTCCGCCGTTGGAAATGCCTTCGACAACAGCCGAAACAAAGGCGAAAGTTGAAGATGATACGTCAAAAGTTAATCAATTTGCAGAAACGATGGAATCGGAAATCTCTGCTGAAACGAACAAAAATAACGACACCGGAAATTTTTCGCCGGATGTTATTGAAGCTATCGCCCAAAGAGTTTTTGAAAAACTTTCGGAGAAATATTTCGATAAGTAATCGTAAAAATCAAAAAAAAGCGTTCAATTAACGGTTAGTTTCTCTGCAAAGATGAAAGCTGACCGTTTTTGTTTTAGAATTTTGACAGTTATCAGTTATCGGTTATCAGTTATCATAAAAGAAACCGATAACCGATAACCGATAACTGATAACTGTAATTATGGAACTCGAAAAAGCATATAACCCGAAGGAAGCCGAAGAATCGCATTATCAAAAATGGGAAGCGAACGGTTGTTTCGCGCCTGAAATAAACGAAAATCCGAACGCGACGAAGTATTCAATCGTCATTCCGCCGCCGAATGTCACGGGCAGTCTGCATATCGGACACGCATTGCAGCATACTTTGATGGATGTGCTTGTGCGCCGCAAACGGATGCAGGGATTTAAGACTCTGTGGTTGCCGGGAACTGACCACGCCGGAATTTCGGTGCAGCGAAAGGTCGTCGAACAATTGCGGCGCGATGAAAATAAATCACCGTTGGATATTGGCAGAGAAGAGTTTATCCGCCGCGCTTGGAAGTGGAAGGAAGAATACGGCAATACGATTACCGAACAGATGCGGCGCGAAGGCGCATCGGTTGATTGGTCACGCGAGCGTTTTACGATGGACGAAAGTTTGTCGAAAGCGGTGCGCGAAGTTTTTTGTACGCTTTACGAGGAAGGCAATATTTATCGGGGACTGCGAATTGTCAATTGGTGTCCGAAGGATAAAACCGTCTTGTCAGACCTCGAAGTCAAGGAAGAGACGCGCAAAGACGGCAAGCTCGTTTATTTGAAATATCCCGTCAAAAATTCCGACAAATTTATCACGGTAGCGACGACGCGCCCCGAAACGATGCTCGGCGACACGGCGGTCGCGGTTAATTTCAAAGACGCACGTTACAAAGATTTGATCGGTCAAACGATTGAATTGCCGCTGACAAACCGCGAAATTCCGATTATTGCGGACGAATACGTTGACGCGGAATTCGGCACGGGCGCGGTCAAGATCACGCCCGCGCACGATCCGAACGATTATCTCGTCGGGCAGCGACATAATTTGCCGCAGATTCTCGTGATGAACGACGACGCGACGATGAATAAAAACGCGGGCGCGGATTTTGAAGGTTTGGACAGATTTAAGGCGCGTGAAAAAGTGATCGAACGCTTTGAAGAATTGGGTTTATTGGAAAAAATCGAAGATTACGAAATCTCTCTGCCGACCTGCGAACGCTGTAAAACGATTGTCGAACCGATTTTGTCGGAACAATGGTTCGTCAAAATGAACGAACTGCGCGACATCGGATTGGACTTGATAAAAAACGAAAACGTGCCGCATTTTTCGCCCGAAGTTCCGCACGCGAAGGTTTATACGACGTGGCTCGAAAATCTCAAGGATTGGACGATCTCGCGCCAGCTTTGGTGGGGACATCAGATTCCGGCGTGGTATGACGAGAGCGGAAATGTTTTTGTTGCGCGAACATTTGCCGAAGCCGCGAATCACGCGGGAACTGATGATTTAACGCAGGACAGCGATGTTCTAGACACTTGGTTTTCGTCAGCATTATGGGCATTTTCGACTTTCGGCTGGACGGGTGAGGAAGCAGAGGAGAAAAGGAGAAGAGGAGAAAAGGAGAGGGTTGAAAATTTTTCCATCTCCTCATCTCCTCGTCTCCCTCTCTCCTCTTCTGATTTAGAAGTCTTCGTGCCGACCGATGTTCTCGTTACGGCACGCGATATTATTTTCCTTTGGGTTTCGCGGATGATAATGCTGACGAAGAAGTTCACAGGTAAAAGTGCGTTCAATGATGCTTTAATTACGGGAACAATTCTCGGCAAAGACGGCAAACCGATGTCGAAATCGCGCGGCAACGGCGTTGATCCGATTGAAATGTTCGACAAATTCGGCGTTGATGCGACGCGCATTTATCTCGCTTCGATTGCGACCGGCGCGGACATCAAATGGAATGACGCGCAGATCGAAACTTATCGTAATTTCGCCAACAAAATTTGGAACGCGACGCGCTTTTGTTTATTAAATTCCAAAGGCGCGAGCGTTGATTTGCAGTCTTTGCAGATTGACAAAACGGCTTCTATCGCCGACCGATGGATTATTTCGCGGCTTAATAAAACAGCCGTCGAAGTCAATAAATCGCTCGACAAATACGAGTTTCACACGGCGGTTTCGCTGCTTTATCACTTTTTTTGGGACGATTTTTGCGATTGGTATATCGAACTCGTGAAGGATGAGATTACAGAAAGTTATTTGTTAGATAGTTTTGATGAATCCGAAGTTTCAAGAATTAGTTCAAACCAAATGACAAAAATAGACAGACATATAGTTAAGGTTCATAAAACTATTCCGGCGCGAACGCGCATTATCACGATTATCGAACAATCGCTCAGAATGCTGCATCCGTTTATGCCGTATTTGACCGAAGAACTTTGGCACAAATTGCCCGCTGTTTCGAGCGAACTTCACAACGACGCTTATAAATCCGCCGAAGCGACGATTATGCTCGCCGATTTTCCGCGCGGCGACGCGAATTTGATTGATGAACACGCTGAAAGCGAGATGCAAGCCGTCATTGATGTCATTTCAAAAGTCCGCAACATCCGCGCCGAAATGCAGATCAAACCTTCGGATAAACCGACGATTCATATTGCCGCCAACGCCGACGCGCAGAAAATTTTCGCCGCCAACGAAGCGCAAATCTTAAAACTCGCCCGCGCCGCGAATTTGATTTTAAGCGAAAAATTAGACGTGCCGAAAGCCTCGGCAAAAGCCGTCACAACGCTCGCCGAAATCGCTCTGCCGCTTGAAGGATTAATAGATTTTGAAAAGGAAATTGCGCGGCTCGAAAATCAGGTCGGCAAACTCGAAAAGGAAAACGAACAGTTGCAAAAACAACTTTCAAACGCTAATTTCATCGAACGCGCACCTGCCGAAAAAGTGCAAGGAATCCGCGAAAGAGTTGCAGAAATTGTGGCACAGGTGCAAACATTAAATCAGAATTTGGAAACTTTGAAATAAAATGAAAACAATTATTTATTCAGCAGTTTTAGCAACTGTGTTTATTTTGTCTGTTGTTAATTCATTCGGGCAAACAGTTCGGCTTGATCCACGAAGCAGTAAAAATAAAATCAATTCGGAGAATAATTCTCCGATTGTAATTACGATTGCGCCTTCAAATGAAATTTTTTTAGGAGAGCAGTCAGTCGTTCTATCACAAATCGGCAAAAAACTTGATTCTTTAAAGGACACCAGAACTCCCGATAATCGAACTGTTTATATTAAATCGCAAGATGATGCAATGTTTGGAAAAGTTATTCAGATAATGCAGGTTGGACGAATAGCGCAGATTGATGCTTACAAATTAATATCTTCTGATGCTTTTGAAAAAAGCGATCTCTCAAAAATTGCTCAAATAATAATTCCGCTTGAACGATTTTTAGGCAAAAACAAGCCGAATCCATTATCATTAACGGTGACAATTGACCAAACGGGCAATATCAAACTTAACAATTCCCCGGAAACAAAAGAGAGTCTATCTACTCATTTGCTGCAAGTTTTCAATGAAAGAGAACAAAATGGGGTTTTTAGAGTGGGACTGAATGAAGTTGAAAAAACGGTTTTTATCAGCGCAGGTGTTTCAACAAAATTTGGCGAGGTCGTGAAAATCATCGAAGCGATCAAAAATAGCGGTGCGAATCCGATTGGATTAGACGTTGATTTTCCGTTAGCTAAACATATCAAAATAACACGCAAAAAATAATATTTATGAACTGGTTAGGAAATAGCGAACTTTTACTGCAAATCGGCGAATTTTTGACCGAAGACATCGGGCGCGGCGACATTACCACGCAGTCAACCGTTTTGGAAGAAGTCAGCGGAATCGGCAGATTTTTGGCGAAGGAAAAGCTCGTCGTCTGCGGCTTGGCGGTCGCGGAAGCCGTTTTTATGCAGCTTGACGAAGACAGCCCGGAGATTGAAACGACCGCCAACGACGGCGATGAAGTCGAAGCCGGGACGGTTTTTGCGACGCTCAAAGGTTATGCCGACGTTTTGCTGACCGGCGAACGGCTTGCGCTTAATTTAATGCAGCGAATGTCGGGCGTGGCGACGCTGACGCGCGAATATGTCCGCGCGGTCGAAGGCACGGGCGCACAGATCGTGGACACGCGCAAGACTACGCCGGGACTGCGAATGCTTGAAAAATACGCGGTCACAATCGGCGGCGGCAAAAATCATCGGTTCGGTTTGGACGACGGCGTGTTGATTAAAGACAATCACATCGCGCTCGCGGGCGGCATTACGGAAGCGGTCACGCGGGCGAAGATGAAGGTCGGGCATCTGCACAAAATCGAGGTTGAAATCTCTAATTGGGCGCAGCTCCGCGAAGCTCTCGAAGCCGGCGCGGACATCGTTATGCTCGACAATCAAACGCCGGAAGAAGCCAGAAAACTCGTCGAAATGTCGCGGCAGATTAATCCGAATGTATTGCTCGAAGCATCGGGCGGAATGGATTTAGACCGCGTTCGTTCATTCGCCGAAGCCGGAGTAGATTTAATTTCAGTCGGTCGTCTGACACATTCGGCGCGGGCAGTGGACATCTCGTTCAAGATTCAGACGATCTAAAAATAAGAAAGAATAGCCGCAAAAAGGCGCAAAAAAGGGGACGAACACGGATTAGGCGGATTTGAGAGGATTTGAGCGGATAATTTTGATGAGTCAGTTATCTTTCACTAAAATCATTTTATCCGCCCAATTCGTCCAATCCGTGTTCAAAATTTCTGATTAGAACCAGAGGGAAAACTATGAATTTATTAAAAATTATCGGCATTGCGGCAGGCGCGGCATTGGTCGGCGCGGCAGGAATTTCGGCAGTTGCAGGCGAAGGAAATTCGGCGGAAACTTCGGAGAATCCGTCAAATGTAAATCTCAAAACGCGGCATTATCAGGCAAATTTACAGACATTTGCGGATGAAGCAGGCAAAATAATTCCGACGCTCACGACCTACGGGCAAAACTGGAAATTGACGGCATCGGAAATTACCGAAAAATCAGCGATTATCAAGGTCGAAGTGCCGGTCGTAATGTTTACCGACGACTTGGAAATCAAAGCGCATTCATTTGCCGACAATGGCGAAATATCGGTTGATCTACATTCGGCATCGCGTGTCGGCAAAAAAGATTTCGGCGAAAATCAACGCCATATTCTGCAAATACTCAAGGCTTTGGACGAAAAATTTCAATAGAATGAGTTTAGAGTCCCGCCTTTAGGCGGCAACCGCTGAACGAAAAGCCGCCTAAAGGCGGGACTCTGAACTTTTGAATTTTTCTTCACTTGTCAGAGCCAGCATTTCGGCGGTCGGTTTTAAATTGGGGAGAAAATAAATAATGGCGAGCGAAATAATCAGCGCAATCGTGCAGGCGATTCCGCCTTCGAGACCGTAAGTTTCGCCGGTCAGCCACGCCGGACCCGAATCAATTTCGCGGAGCAGCGGCGCGGTCGTATATTTTGTGATACCGCTGACTTCAACGCCGAAAATCGCGCCCTGAAACCAATTCCACATCAAATGAATGCCGAACGGAAACCATAAATTCCGCGTTTTCAAATAAGCCGCGCCGAGCCAGATTCCGGCAAGCGCAGTATTAATCGTCGAAATCGCGTTGGCGTTTTTATTGCCGAGATGCGCCGAGGCGAAGAAAACCGCCGTCAAACCGACGGCAAACCAAGCAAGATTTGCGCGGGCGAATGTCTGCAAAAGATAGCCGCGAAACATCACTTCTTCGGCGATTGCGCCGAGAATAAACACGCCGAGCGAAGTGACAAGCGTCGTGATAATCGCCGCCGTGCTGAAATCGCGGTCAACTTCAAAGGTCAAACCGCCGAAAATAAAAGCGATCAGCGCGGCAATCGTCAGCGAAACTGCACCTAAAATCAAACCGAACGATAAATCTCTCAACCAATTTTTCGTGAGCGCACAGCCGAGCGCACGAAACGGCAAATCTTCAAAAATTTTGCCGTAAAGCCAGCCGAAAAACATCGCCGCCGCGATGGTGACGACTTGCTGCAAAGTAAAAGTTGCCGGATTTTCGGTTCTAATATCAACCCCGAAAGCGGCAAGAATAACCGCACCCAAAAGCATTAAAACAATTGCCGCGACAAAAAACGAAGCGGCATAAACGCCGAATCGCCAACCGCTTCGCAAACGTCCGAATTCGTTGAAAAATGCCGAATTGTTGTTCATAAATTGCTTTGAGTTTACAACTATTACGCAAATTCTGACAAAAACTTTCGGGCGAAAAATTTTATGCTAAAATTTGATTCGTGGAAAATCAGCCGAAAAAAACTAAATCGCCGTGGATATTGGGAATTTTTGTCGTCGCGTCGTTTACCTTGCTGATTTTGCTGCAATCGTCGAATCTCTGGAAAACATTTTCGATAGATTCGGCGAGCGACACGGTTTTGCTCTACGCGCTCTCGTCTCTCAATTTTATTGCGTTTGTGATCTTCGGTTTTATTCTGCTCCGAACGCTCATCAAACTGGCGCGTGAACGGCGTTCGCTGGTTCTCGGCTCGAAAATCAAAACGCGGCTCTGGACATATTTTTTCGCCATCAGTTTGCTGCCGATTATTGCGATGGCGGTTTTTTCGTATCTTTTTATGAACCGCGCACTCGACCGCTGGTTTCGGCAGATTCCCGAAAATGTCATCAGCGAATCGCTCAATGTGCAAAATCAGGCGACCAAATCGCAGGCGATAAAATTGCAGGAAACGGCGAATATGCTCGCCGCCGCGCTCGAAAACCGGCAGATCGGCAATAATGATTTGAAAATAATCGCCGAATCGGGAAACCTGACACACATTGAAATAGAATCGCAAAACAACTTACAAATCGCTGTATTTCAAAAAAACATCGGCGCAGAACGGCAAACCGAACTTGATTCGACGCTCGCGTTTATCCGCGAAAATCGAACGGACGAAATATTGCTGCGCGACGGAATCGGTTACGATGCCGCCGTCGCACAGCTTGCCGACGGCAGAAAATTAATAATCGTGCCGGATTTATACGCCGGTGAAAACGTCACGCTGCTAATTGATAAATCGCGCGAAGAATTTGAAAAACTGAAAGAAAAAGAATTCAATATTCGCCAGATCGGTTTGCTGACGTTGGGTGTTTTGACGTTTCTGCTGATTTTCGCGTCGTCGTGGACGGCGTTGTATATCGCTCGCGGCTTGACCGTCCCGATTATGGCTCTGGCACAGGGCGCGGACATCATCGCGCAGGGAAATTTCGCGCACCGAATTAATGTTTTTGCCGAAGACGAACTTGCGATGCTGGTCGAATCTTTCAATCAAATGTCGGCGACGCTCGAAGCCAATTCAGCCGAACTCGGCGAACGCCGCCGATATATCGAAACGGTTTTGCAATCGCTGCCGACCGGCGTGATCTCGTTTGATGCGAATAATAACGTCACGACAATTAATAAATCCGCCGTGCAAATTTTACGGCTCGAAGACGCAAATTTTACCGGATTCGCGCTCGAAAAATTGGTTAGTGAAGAAAATCGAATCGTTCTCGAAAGATTACTCAATCGCGCCAAACGCATCGGACAGGCAGGCGAACAGACGGTTTTGCAGCGCGAAAATACGGGCGACGGCGTATCAAATAATGCAAATCTGCCGGTCGCGCTGACGGCAACGGAATTGCCGCGAAACTTTGGAGAACCGAGCGGCGTGGTTCTCGTGATCGAAGATTTGACCGAACTTATCACGGCGCAGAGAGCGTCGGCGTGGCAGGAAGTCGCGCGAAGAATGGCGCACGAAATCAAAAATCCGCTGACACCGATTCAACTTTCGGCTGAAAGAATTGCGAAAAGATTTGCGTTAATTCAAAGTCCGAAGTCCAAAGTTCAAAGTTTTTTGGAAGTTTTCAAATCGAAAAGCGACGACCAAAATCCTAAAACCGAAGACCAAACTGCCAAAGTTATTAAAGAAGGAACTGAAACGATTTTGCGCGAAGTTAATTCATTAAAGTCAATGGTTGACGAGTTTTCACGGTTTGCACGGCTGCCGAATGTCAAACTGGAAAGCGGAAATCTGAACGAAATTGTCAAACAATCAGCCGTGCTTTACGAAGACCGCGACGCGAAAATCGAACTTGATTTGAGCGAAAATCTGCCGAGTACGATGATTGACGAAGAACAGTTAAAACGCGTCTTCATCAATTTAATCGAAAACGCCGTCGAATCTTTTGACGAAAAACAAACGGACAAAAAAGTCTCCGTCAAAACCTTTCACGACACGGCGCGTGACATCATCGTCGCCGAAGTTTCCGACAACGGCAGCGGCATCACGCCGTCCGATTTTCAAAAACTTTTCCAGCCGTATTTTTCAACCAAAGGACGCGGCACGGGTTTGGGTCTGGCAATCGTCCAAAGAATTGTTTCCGAACATCACGGCAAAATAAAGGCAGTAAATAATTCTCCAAAAGGCGCGAAATTTATTGTAGAATTACCTGTGATTGTTTGAGGTGGAAATATGTTTACAAAATGGTTTGAAGAATACGAAAGAATTTCTGTCGAAACTGGATTTCTTTCAAAATTAGGAGTTTTCTCAATATCTTTGTTTGCATTTTTGAGCTGCTGGCAAATTTTTACAGCAGTTTTTTACAATTACGATGCATTAAATGATATTTGGGACTACCTCATAATCTCTGTAATATTTCATCTGATTATAGGAATTGTCTTTGCTGTAAGATTTGCCCTGCTGTTTTTTAATTCAAAAAAAAGTTTTTGGCTGGAACAGTTGTTTTGGGCAATTGGTATGCTTTTCATTACGACTTTTTTTGTGGCGACGAGATTAAAATTATACAGAAGTTTATTCGAGCCGTCATCTCCATTTTACGTGACAGACACTTCTCCTAATTTGTTTCTCTACGCGAGCCACAGTTTTGAATTACTAGTGTTTACATACTTTTTTCTCAGTCTTATATACCAAATTGTAACTTTTGTGATTGCTTTAAAAAACTCTAAATGAATTCAATTTTAATCGTTGATGATGAGCGCGGAATCCGTGAAACTCTGCGCGGGGTTTTGGAAGATGAAGGTTTTGAGGTTGAAACCGTCGTCAGCGGCGAAGATTGTTTGAAAGCAATTGAAACGGAACATTACGCCTGTATTTTGCTTGATATTTGGTTGGGTGACGGCATTGACGGACTCGAAACGCTCAAGAAATTGCGCGAAAACGGGAACGATTCGGTGGTCGTGATGATTTCGGGACACGGCAATATCGAAACTGCGGTCAACGCGACGAAACTCGGCGCGTTTGATTTTATCGAAAAACCTTTGAGTTTGGAAAAGACGGTTTTGACCGTTCGCAACGCGCTCAAACAGCGAGATTTGGAACGCACGAACGCGCAATTGACCGAACATCTTTCGCACGAATACGAAATGATCGGCACGTCAGTGGCGATGCGGGCGTTGCGAAAACAAATTTCGATTGTCGCGCCGACTGACGGACGAGTTTTAATTTCGGGCGAATCGGGAACGGGCAAAGAACTTGTTGCACGCGCGATTCACGCGCAGTCGCGGCGTAAAAATCTGCCTTTTATCGAAATAAATTCCGCCGCGATTCCTGAAGATTTGGTTGAATCGGAACTTTTCGGACACGCGAAAGGTGCGTTTTCAGGTGCGCTCGCGGCGAAAAAAGGGAAGTTTGAAATTGCCGATAATGCGACGCTTTTTCTCGACGAAATCGGCGATATGTCGCCGCGTGTGCAGGCGAAAATGCTGCGTGTTTTGGAAGAGCAGCGTTTCGAGCCGGTCGGCAGCAACACGCCGGTTAAGGTTGATGTTCGTGTTATTTCGGCGACCAACAAACCGCTTTCCGGTTTGATCGAAAACGGAGATTTTCGCGCTGATCTGTTTTATCGCTTGAACGTCATTCCGTTTCAGATTCCGCCGCTTCGTGAAAGATTGGAAGACATTCCGGCACTCGTCGAATATTTCAATCAAAAGTTTTCATCGAATTACGGTAAAAAGCCGAAAATCTTCGCCGAAAACGCAATTGACGCTTTGCAGAATTATGCGTGGCTCGGCAACATCCGCGAACTCAAAAACACAATCGAGCGCGTCGTCATTATGGTCGAAAAACAAAAAATCTCGCCCGACGATCTGCCGAAATTCAACGCTTCGGACGAGCCAATTGCGTCGTCGTTTCGCTTTCCGTCATTCAAAGACGCAACCGACGCATACCAGCGCGAATTCATCCAGCACAAACTCGCCGAACACGACGGCAACGTTACGAAAGCCGCCGAATCAATGGGCGTTGACCGCAGCCATCTCTATCGCCGGATGAAAAATTTGAATATTAAATAAGGCGGGTTCAGAAGAATCTTTTTTAAGAGTCGCTGTTTCGCTCTCACGTCCATTGGTAGGATGAAAGACGGGCTGGCGACTTCCGTTGAAGTCCGCCTGTCATCGGCGTAAAATATCTATGCCCCGGCGCGTTTCCGTTTGTTTGATAAAGAACCGTTTAATAAACCGTTTGTCGCCAACAAGATTAATGCCTGGCACGGATGGCGGTTAGTCTCAAAACTTAATTCATAAACCGAAGAGAGTAAAAAATCTTCGAGTTTCGTCTATTGGTGAGACGACCGCCGCTTTTATTGCCACTACCCGAAACACGCATAGACCGCTTTTAATCAAGCGAAATCTCCAATAGCTGACCGGGACGGTAAAGCTGGTTCAAACTTTGAAACGAGGTTACTGCAAATGAGGCATCATCGGCGACCAAGGCTAATTCAAAATACCTTCTCAAATAACGTCAACCGCCAGCCGGCGACAACTAAAATAGCCCGCCGCAGTAGCAAAAATCAGATGCGGCGGACAGGTCAATCTCTATGCTTGACTGCTTCTTTCATAGCTGATTTGTTCGACGGCGCGTTTCATTTACGAAGTGTTTTTTGCGCCAACTCAAAAAGATAAAAAGAATTAAATGACTCGCCCTATAAGCCCGCCGATAAATCCAACAACTGCTCCTGTTAGTGTTACAAATATCACCGTTGAAATAATTGCAGTTGAATCCATTTCTATCGCTGGACGACCCGGACCAATAACCCAAGAAATATACCAGCCTAAAGTTGAATCAACAAGACTCGTAATTGCGCTAGCCAAAGGCGCAAACGGTAAGCCATTGTATTTTGAAGCCGCGAAACCGACACCAGCATAAATTAGAAGGGAGCCGATTGTCAGCCATTGATAGCCAAAACCAAAGTTGCGTGAAGCTAAAGAACCAACAGTGTCAAATGCAACAACCGCAAAAGCTCCGATTAGTAAGATTAAAATAAAATGTTTCATTGGAATATCGTTAAGAGAACAAGGAAGCCGTCGAACTATTGATTGACCGGAATGATTCATGCTAATCATCAATTTTGTCTGCTTATGCGGAACGATTCCGCATAAGCAGCGGATTTCGTATGTTATGTGGAATGATTCCGCATAAGCGGCTTAATATGCGGAATCATTATAAGAATTAAACAAACGGTTTGCAACAAAATTTATGACGGCAACAGTAAAATTTATCGAGCAGTTTCGCAGTTCGATTCGGAAATTAAGAATAAATTTTGACCGGAGTGAAGTGAGCTTGCTTGACCGCCGGGGCGAAGAGATAGCGGCGGCGGTGAGCAATTATCGAAGTTGAGCGGAAATTTTTTATGCGGACATTCCGAAGAGAGATTTTATCGAACGCGGTGAGATTCTCTGATTTCCGAGTCGGTTTTAGCTAAACGCCGCGTTCGGGCGTGACTGTCGCGCCGCTCGAACGTCACGCCGACGGCTGGCGTTCCAGTCTAATTGTCGAAAATTATTCATTGAGCATTACTTCGACCGGATCAATTGCCGAGGCACGCCAAGCGGGATAGAGTGCGCCGATTAAGCTGCCGATGATGGCGATGGCGACGGCGGAGATGATCCAGTTGCGGCTGAAGGCGAAAACGAGATTGAAGAGTTCGGCGATGAAATAGGCGGCGGTGAATGACGCGATCAAGCCGAGCAGGATGCCGAGAATGCCGATCAGAAACGCTTCGCCTTCGATGGTCGAGATGATGAAGGATTTTGATGCGCCGAGCGATTTTAAGATACCGATTTCCTTGCGGCGTTCGGTGACGGTCGTATACATCGAAAGCAGGACGAAAATAGTGCTGACGAATGCGCCCAAGCCGACCAAGACTTTGAGAAACACTCCGAGACCGGGAATGCGCTCGCTTTGGTCAATAATTAAATCTCTCCGCAATGTAACTTTGTTTCCCGGCAGAGCGGCATTGATTCGCGCGGCGACAACTTCCTCATTTTCGCCGTCTTTGATCTTGACGAGAATACCCGCGCATTTGTTCGGCGCGTCGAGCGCGTTCTGCATCGCTTTGAGCGACATTTTGATTCTCGCACCCGACGGCGGCGAAAATACGCCGACCGAAGTATATGGTCTGCCGAAAAGCTCGATCTTATCGCCGAGTTTGGTTTGATTTTCGACCAGATAGCGTTCGTCTAAAATTATTTCGTCATCGGCGACGGCGGCGCGTCCGGCGACGAGATTCATTTCGTTCATTTTGGCGAAAGCGTCCCAATCAACTCCGTCAAGCTGCTGAATGCCGAAACGCTGATTGGGATTGGACGTGAAGTATTTAATATACGGGACGGTTGAATCCACGCCTTCGATTTCCAGTAATTTATCGGCGTAGGCGACAGAAACCGAAGCATTTGAACTGGTTAATTCCATTGCGCCCGGACGCGAGAAAAGAATTTCCGCCTTCCAGTTCGCCGCCCGTTTCGCCATATCGTCGGTCATTCCTTTGGCTAAACCCGTAAACAAAACGATCAAAACCACGCCGAGCGCGACACCGACGATGCTGATTAAAGTGCGAAACGGGCGAACACGAAGATTGGCGAGAATTAATTCAAACATAGATAAAAAATGGAAAATGGAAAATGGAAAATTGATAATAAAAATACAAATTTTCTTCGGTTTTGATTATCAATTATTAATTATCAATTATCAATTAGCGTCGTGTAATCGAAATGTTTTGCCTGTTCGTTGTCGGTGAATAATGGTTTGCGGTTTTGGAAATCGGCGAACATTTTATCGTAGGCGGCGAAGAGATTGTCGGTAGATTTTTCGCGGGTGTTGGCAAGCGCGGTTTGGATTGCCTTGGTTATTTTCTTCTGTGTTTGTGCCGGATTTTCGATGATTTCGCGGACGGCGGCGGCGAAATTTGCGCCGGTCGGTTCGACGAGCCAGCAGTTTTCGTCGGTCGCATACGAGAGAATGCCGCCGGAGTTTGGCGCGAGCGTCGGCGCACCGGAAACCATCGCTTCGAGCGGCGCGATGCCGAACGGTTCGCGCGGATTCGGATGGACGAACACATCACAGTTAGCGTAATAATCGGCGAGCGTTTCTTTGTCCAAATGTCCAAACCGGACGATTTTGCAGGGAAAATTTTTCGCCGTTTCGTCGCGCAAAAAATCTTCCTGCGGACCTGCGCCGGCGATCAGCAACCGATAATCACGCGCCGAATCCTGGGCGAGAAACTTCATCATTTCAACCAGAAGCCCGACATTTTTTTCCGGCGAAATGCGTCCGGCGTAGAGCAAAACGACCGAATTTTCAGGAATTCCGGCGCGTTCGCGCATCTGCATTTTAACGGTTTCAGAACGGCGTTCGGCGCGAAAAATTTCGGCGTTGACACCGCGCGGACAGACGTAGATTCGCTCTTCAATCGGGATGCGCGGAGCTTTGAAAAATTGCCAGCATTTGTTGAAAAACCAGTCGGAACGATTGAGGTTTTCCGTTTTTTTGCAGGCGTTGTAAAATTCCTGCGCCGTGTAAACCGAATTAGCGATGTGAAAATCGAAAATCGCCAGCGTATAATTGCCGATCACGCGCCGCGCCAGCCATTTGCCCGCGCCGCCTTCGCTCAAAAACGAACCGATATTATCGTCCATTCTTTCCGCGCTGAAATGCACCAGAGCGGGACGACCGAGCTGTTTGAATTTCCCCAGACGAATCATCGCGCCGAGCATCGAAATCGTGTATTTGTCGGTCACTTCGATCAAATCGGGCTTTTCCGCGAGCAGGATTTTGCGAATCAGCGAATCGTTCTGCATATATTGCCAAGGCAAAATCAGGCGATAACGCTGATCGAAAACCGGCGAAAATTTGGCGGGAACGTAATATATTTTGGCAAATTCGTTGACATCTTCGACCGCTTCGGTTTCGCCCGGAACGATCAGACGCACCAATCGCCGATGCCGTTCGGCGGCGGCAAGCAGATTATTAAAACTCGTGCTGATGCCGCCCGAATTTTTGTGATAATAATTGGTGATGTGAACCGATTTCATTTAGTTAAATTGTTTTTTTTTTACACTTACAGGAATTGCTCTTGACATTTTATAAACTTTTCAGTAGAGTGTTTTCACCGTTTAATAAAATAGAAATGGTATGTTTTTGCTAAGTTCCCCACAACTTGCGGTCAAAACTACAATTCTCACGCAGTGGAGAAAGAGTTGTCGTATGTTTAGCGGACTTGTAAAAACAAAATTGTTTCTTTTGCAAACAAGCATTGAGGTCAACGCAATTGACCTCAATGCTTGTTTGTTTTAGTGCTTCCGCCGTATTTCGACAACAGATGCGACTAACGCAATTAGCATCATAACCAAAATACGGCGGAAATTCAACAATCGGCTTGAGAGTGAAATAAAAACTATGGTTTTTGTTTGTCGGTTTATATTTGACTCTCCTTAAAAATTTCTGTGGAGGAAATATTATGTTGAAAAATAAATGTAGATTTTTGGTTTTTTGTTTGGTGATGTGCTTATCGTCAATTTCTGCTTTTGCAAATCAAGGACATATTGAAAAGATCGCTCTTAAACCAAATGAAAAAAACATTTTGCTCGATAACAAAGTGTTTTTGTCTTCGTCTGCACCAAACATTCCAAATAAAGTATTTTGGAGTTCATCCGATAATTTGCTTTTGAAAAGTGAAAATCAAGCGAATGCCGGACCTGTCATAGCATTTGGATGTTATGTTCTTTGCAGAGGAGCAGGAGGTTCGGTGAGTACTTGTATCGCTGCTTGCACTGTTGCACTGCTTCTTTAATTCGGAAATATTGCAACGGGTTTTAATTATTTTAATCGGCAGATGTAATTTATATTGCTTCTGCCGAATTTATAAATCTTTTTGAAATGACAAAAATCGAAGGAGTTTTTATGGAAATAGAAAATGGGGAAGAAAAAAAGGAACTGGCATATTTTATGGCGTTGCTTGGGGGAGCAATGCTCGGAGAAGTTGATTTGGTTAGAGAAATGCTTGATAAAGGTATGAATATTAATGGAATAATTGCAAACACTAGTTTTAGTAAGACCATTGAGAAAGACCCTGATAGCCATCCGACTGTTTCACAATTCGATACGCCGCTATTAGTGGCGGTGAAATCAACTGCTCACAACAAAGTTATTAAATTATTGCTGGAAAGAGGCGCGGATGCCGAATTAAGAGATGAAAACGGGAAAACGGCATTGGATATTGCAAGGGAGCGAAAATTATATGATGTCGTGAAAATTCTTGAAAGCCATGAAATTTAATTTTTACTGGTGTGAAAATCTAAAATCAGCGAGAACAAATATATACCGCCCGAATTTTTGTGGTAATAGTTGGTAATGTGAACCGATTTCATTTAAGGGAAAAACCAGCCGGCTGAAAAAGATTGTATTTGAAGGCGATCAATTTTATGATAACGGTATGAAATTCGACTATATCAGCGCGGCACTGGGAATGATCTTGATGATTCTGGCGTTTTATTATTTCGAGGCGAGAAACTGGCAGTCATTGATTCTTTCGATGCTCCTTTCTCTCGGCGGTTTGAATGCTTTGGCGGCGAGCATCGAATCGGAAAAAATCAGAAAATTAAAAATATATCTGAGCATTTTTACAATGGCTCTGACGACTGCACTGGTAATTAAAATACTTGTCTCCGCCTGATTGTCGTTCACGCTTCGGATTCCTGATTGGCGGCTCGGCGGCTTTGAATGTTTATCCCGATGGCGACCAGAATCGTCCAGACCAGCATTATCGCCCACGCGCCGACGGCGGTCGTCCACGCCCATTGCCATTTGCCCCGAAAAATGCCGAGAATCGCGCCGATTGAAAGCCCGAACGCGAGAAAATAACCGAACGCCGTCAAAACATTCATCGTTTTCAAATTGTTGATGATTTTGACCGGAATATAAATCATAAATTCGAGCAATAACGCCGGAATCCGCTTCAAATCCTGCCAGAGCGTCTGTTGCTCTTCGCCCGCGCCGACCAGCAAAACGCCGTCGCGCATCGCAAACAAATTAAACAGTGAAGACAAAATCGAGATCAAAACCGAAATCGCAAACGCCCGCTGACGACCGTTGTTTTCGGACGCGGCAAAGACATTGGCGAAATAATTTTCCTGCGCGAAATGCGTGATGTATTCGACGAGATGCCCGAAAATCGGCAGCGTGGTCGAAACGACGACGACCGACAGCCATTGCGGTTGAGCGCGGCGAAAAGATTGGGTAATCGAACCGGAAATGCCGGACGTGAAAAATCGAAACGAGAGTTCGACCGCGACGGCTGTGAGGGTGACGATCCAGTTTTCTTTAGAAGTTTTGTAAACCGTCAAATAAAAAAAAGCGCGAATTAACGCGCCGACAAGTGCAGCTTTCCAGTTCCAGCGCGTCAGCATCTGCATCGGATGACGCACGAGGCTGACCAAAACTTCGCCGGTCGAAATAATCGCTTTGTGAACTTCTTCCAAATCGTCCGCTTCGATCAGCGAACTGTGTATTTCTTCTAAATTTGTCATTATTACAGGGATTTAAACGTCGAAAAAAATGATCGTGAATTTTCTATTATTAAACCCGTTATTAAATTTTGATGTTTGAATGATATTCCGAATTTCAAACGCAGTTATACCAATTTTCAACATTTTCGTAGGAATGTCTATTCGTGCAGTTGATAAATTGTAAAAAAATCAACGTTTTATTTGAATTTCCTCAAACTTTAAAGCATAAATCTTAATATTTTATTCCATTTATTTTTTCCAATTCAGCTTTATCCAAAATATTTTTGGCTTCCGAATACACCTCGTAAACCTTTTCAAAAACCGTCTCCCAAGAACGCGAAACGGCAAATTCGCGTGAAAGTTTTTTCATTTCCTCCAGTTTTTCCGGCTTTTCTATCAATTCGACGGCAAACGCGGCAAATTCGTCAACATTTTCGGCGACAAAACCCGTTTTTCCCGGCTCGACGATGAATTTCGGTCCGCCGAGATTTGAAACGATACACGGCACAGCCGAGGCGTTGGCTTCCTGGATGACATTTCCGAAAGTGTCGGTCTCCGACGGGAAAATAAAAACGTCCATATTCGCATACGCTTCGGCAAGTTTTGCGCCTTCGAGAAATCCCGTAAAATCTGCGTTGACAAGGTTTTGCTCAAGCCATTCGCGTTCGCTGCCTTCGCCGACAACTAAAAATTTGAAGTTGGATTTGCCAGCCGCGAGCAAACTTTTTTCGATCTCGACGAGCATCCGCACATTCTTTTCGGCGCGAAGTCTGCCGACAAAACCGAACCGCGTCACGCCGTCTGAAATAGTGCGAAATTCGGGCGAATACATTTCGGTATCAACGCCGCGAATCATCAGCCGCGTCTTTCTGCCCGTGCCTTTTTCGAGCATTTCAACCAATTCCATATTCGGCGCGAGAATAATCTGCGGCATTTTGTAATAAAGTTTTGCGCCGTCGAGAATTTTGCGTTCGATCAAATTCGTCAGGTTGATTTTGGAATTTTCAGGCAGAAATTTTAAAGGTTTTCGCAAACGACGCGCCGCGTATTCGTGCAGATTGGTGTGCCACGACGCAACCATCGCCGTGTGCGTTTTCCACGCCAGATATGCTCCCAAAATGCTGACATCATTGAGTCCGGTGATGTGAAAAACATCGGGCTGAAAATCGTCGAGAGCTTTTTTGACAAATTTGGCGTGTCGCTGAAAGAGCGGATCGTAGCGCAAACCTTCGTCCATATTGACGGCGGCGGGCGAACGCCTGAGTTTTACGAAGGTGATGCTGCCGTCCTGCGTCACTTCGGTTTTTTCGCCGGCGTGAACGCAGAGCATCGGAAACCCGCGCTTGCGGGCAAAATTTACCAAACGATTACTGGTCATCGCTACGCCGTTGACTTCGAGAAATGAATCCGGGAAGAAGGCGACGCGCAAAATATCTTTCACTGTAAAATCAAAAAAATCGGCGGGTTTTCGCCCGCCGTAACAAAATCTAATTGTCGGAAGAAAAATTAAAAACATTGACCGCCGCTGCAATTTAAGCGGCGATTTTTGACGAAAATTTCGGCGAATTTTCTTCGTAATTCGGCAATTCAAACTGTGTTTCCGCCGCATCAAAAGGAACGCGGTCTTTTTGGTTTCTAGCCATTTCAAAAAGCGGTCGCGCCAGTTCGCTGCCGGAAACGCCGAGAAACCAAATCGCGGCTCTGAGCCACGCCGGACCCCCGTTTTGCCAATGTGCCGACAGCGGACGCAGCCCGTGTCCGTCTTCAATATCGAAATGAACGCGGTCAAACCAACGCTGCCGGTCGTCGGGAAGTCCCTTGTAAGTTTTAAGAATTTCCGAAAAAGACTGCAATTGACGCGAATGCAGAGGTTGTTTATATTCGGGCATCAACACTATTTCAGCGCGGCGATCATTGCGGATTTCGTCGGCAAATTCGGAAAATGTTTTGGCATTCGTCAAATTTATCACAGTGTTCGCCTGGCAGCCGTGACGGTCGCCGCCGGTGACAATCGGGAAACCGAGATTTTCCGCCATCTCGATCACCTGTTTGTTTTCCGACCACGAACGAAAACCGTTAAATTCAAAAGCGTGTAGCCATTGACCGTGTTCGCCGATAAAATTTTTGAGCAAATATTCGTGTTTTTCTTTCCCGACGTTTTCGATGTCCCAGAGCGGATGATTCAAAACCAACAGCAAATCGGGAATTTCATTGAGCATCGCAAAAATTTCGTGAAGTTTTTCCGCCGTCTGCAAATCGCTTGTGAAGGTATATTCGAGCAGTTTTCCGGTGATTTCCTGAGCATCGTCAGGCGGCAGATTATGCACGCCGAGATGAAAAAATCCGAAGTCGAACGGCACAGTCCATTCGAGCGAAATCGGCGCGGTTGCAGCATTGGTCGTGCCTTCTGCAATCAAACGGCAGTTTGCCGTGATGCTGTCGTGATCGGTAATCGAAATGAGCGCGTCGAGTCCGGCGTTGTTGATTTGGTCTTTTTCAATGGTAAAAACATTTTCCGGGCGCATCGGCGGCGACCAGAAACCCGTATCGAAATTTAGATTTTTGCCTTCGCGGACAAAGTATTTGGCTTTTTCTTTTTTCCAGAAATAGTTGATAACTGGAAGTTTATCAGCGTAAACAGGCACGAAATCCATCATTTCCTTGGAATACTGCGTGTGGCAATGAAGCGAAACGCCTGTCCGCCGGTTAGTTGTCAGGCTGTCGTCTTCGTGCAGAATAAGCAGCCGCGTTTGTCTAAGATTCATCAAAATTCCCCCCGTTTTCGTCTTGCTCACTTAAAAAAATATCAAATCAGCCGGATGATGTAAATTCGTCTGATGCCCGTAAATGTTGAAGATGTTGTCTTCAATCTATTCAAAGCCAATGAGCCAGCCGTTTTTTATTCAAGATTTTTCGCTTTCGGCGAAACCGTTTCGGCATTGTTCAGCCGATTATATTTTGCCGCCGAACTATTTCATCAAGGTTAAATTTACTACTTCGTGATTTTGAAATTGCCGCAACTGTGAGAGTTTTAAAACTGTCATACGTTAGAAGCTGTTTGAAAAGTAACGCAGGCATCCTGCCTGTCAGTATCGGGCGCGTCCCGCGTCCGTGTGTCGCCGCCGTTTTGACACGGACGCGGGACGCGCCCGATACTGCAAACGGGACGTTCGCGTTACTTTTCAAACAGCTTTTAGACAATTTTCCAAAATAATCTTTGGATTATACCGATTCTCTGCCTGTGGCAACAGATTGAAAAATTCGAGATGAAAAAATTTTAATAAAGTTTTTTATTTTGGATGAATGTTTATTAAAAAATAGATAAATCGAAATAAATAAAATTTTTTGCGGAAGAATTTTCGAAAAAAATGTCACAAATAAAAATCTCACGGTGTTTTATAGTCAGAACAGGGAAAACCTGAAAATTATATTATTTGGAGAAATGCCATTATGAACTTGATTTATACAATACTGATTACCGGATTGATGCTGACGGGCAGTAGCGAAAATCTGACGTTGAACCACCAAAATTTGTTCGCCGACGGCGGACGAAATCCGAACGTAGAGAAAAATATCAAACCGGACGAAACCGAAAAGTTTGCTCAAAATTATCCGTTTGACGCGAACGGCACGGTCAGCGTTTCCAACGTCAACGGTTCGATCACGATTGAAGCGTCGGACGAACCGCAGATCAAACTCGAAGTCGTCAAAACCGCCGACCGGAGCGAATCGCTCGCCGAAGTCGAGGTGAAAATTGATGCGCGGCAGAATTCATTCCGGGTTGAAGCCGAATATGGAACAACTAGAAAAGGCGGCAATTGGAACAGCCGTAGCAATCTCGAAGTCAATATCAAATTGACCGTGCCGCGCACCGCTTCGCTCAATGAAATCGAAACGGTCAACGGTTCGGTGAGAGTTTCAGACTTTACGGGCTACACCAAGATTTCCGCCGTCAACGGCGATGTGCGGGCGATTAATCTGCGCGGAAACTCGAATCTATCAACCGTCAACGGCACGGTCGAAGCCG
This sequence comes from Pyrinomonadaceae bacterium, assembly GCA_965247235.1. Classification (GTDB taxonomy): domain Bacteria; phylum Acidobacteriota; class Blastocatellia; order Pyrinomonadales; family Pyrinomonadaceae. The sequence goes on along the minus strand of OZ252004.1, from coordinate 1,228,035 downwards.
ATTTTCAAACTATCGAATCGGTGCAGAAAATCTCGCTCGAAACCGTCAACGGTGAAGTTCACCTGACCGTTCCGACCGATGCGGATGCAACGATCAAAGCCGACACGCTGAACGGCGAAATTATCAACGATTTCGGATTGCCGGTTCACAAAGGACAATATGTCGGCAAAGATTTATACGGCAAACTCGGCAGCGGCGCGACCGCCATTAAACTCAACAGCGTCAACGGTCGGCTTTCCGTCAAACATCGCGCCGACGGTAAAAATCCGCGTCCGGTAGTTAATTTGCTGAATCGCCAAAATTCCGAAGCAGATGATGAAGATTCGGATAAAGACGACTCGGGCGAAGATGCCGGGGACATCGCCGATGCGAAAAGAGAAACTGCCGAAGCGATGAAAGAGCAGGCAAAGGCGATGAAACAAGCGCAGAAAGAACTGCGAAAACAACAGCCGCAGATTGACCGGGCGACACGCGACGCGCTCAAACAGGCGAATATTGCCGTTAATTCGCCGGAAGTCAGAAAACAGATCGAAGAAGCAATACAGGTTCAGCGCGAGATTGTTTCGCGTGACGGATATTTCGATTTTGCCAACAATTCCGCTGCCAAAATCGAGAAAAAGAGCGAAACTTTTTCCGTCAAAGGAACACCGAAAATAACTGTCAACGCCAACGGCTGTGCGGTCAGCGTGCGCGGTTGGGATCGCGCCGAGGTTGCTTATTCGATTAAAAGAATGTCTAAATCAGGCGCAACTAAACCGCTCGATTACACGGTCAATCATTCGGATTCAGCCGTTTCGCTGGTCATCAGCAATGAAATTTTAAGAAATAACGACGAATACGCGCAAGGCGGCGGAAGCACGCGTGTCGAGATTTTCGTGCCGAAAAAATCAGACTTGAATATCGTCACTGACGGGCAGATTCGTCTCGAAGGTGTCACCGGAAATCTTAATTTGAACGGCGGCGATGAGGCGATCAATGTCCGCGACGGCGGCGGCAAATTAAGCGTTATATCCGAAAACGGACTGGTGCGGATTATCGGATTTAACGGCGAACTCGAAACTAAAACTGAACAAGGCGACGCATATCTCGAAGGCGATTTCAGCAAACTCAGTGCAATTTCGGAAAACGGCGAAATCATTCTCACGCTGCCGGAAAACATTAATGCCGAAATCCGTTCAAATCAAAGCAAAATAGCTTTCGACGGGATCACATCCGCAACTGAAGACAAGAATGACGAATCAACCGTCTGGAAAATCGGGAAAGGCGGCGCAAAATATCAGCTCACGAGCGAAACCAAAGGTAAAATCACGGTTCGCGGTAAAAATACTCTGGAAAATTAATCGAATTATTTAATTTTCAAGAAAACTTTTAATCAAATAATTGAAACAGTTAAGAGTATTTGACCGTTAAAAGATCGGGGGATTTTCTGACAGTTGAATCATCACATTTAATTTTTCCTCCGATTATTCAACAATTTAGCTGAGGCTGAGATATGCGTAAGATTTACATAATTTTATTTGTTTTTATACTTTCCGTTTTTACCAACGCGCAGGATTCAAACTCTAATTCCACTAACAATGCCGTCGAAGGACGCAGCGATACCGAAATTTTTTCAAAAAACGGCGGCAAGGTTAAAATTCCGGCTGAAAAAGCTGCCCCGATGACGATTCCGAAAATCTCCGCCGCGCCGGTCATTGACGGCAAAATAGACGAAGAAATCTGGAAACAGGCGGCGGTTTTCAAAGATTTTTACCAGACGCAGCCGGGTTACAATATTCAAGCCTCGAAACCGACCGAAGCGTATCTGATGTATGACGAGAAAAATCTCTACGTCGCCTTCAAATGCTGGGACGAAAAGGATAAGATTCGCGCGACGGTTGCCAAACGCGACAATGTTTTCAATGAAGATAACGTGCGTTTCTGGCTCGATACCTACAACGATCAACGCCGTGCGTATGTTTTCGGGTTTAATCCGCTCGGCATACAGCAGGACGGGATTATCACGGAAGGTGAAGGCTCGGATTTTTCCGTTGACATCGTGATGGAATCCAAAGGCGTGATCGAAGATTGGGGCTGGTCGGTCGAGGTCAAAATTCCTTTCAAATCGCTGCGCTATTCCGCCGGCAAAGGAAAACTCTGGGGTTTTAACGCCGCCCGCAACATTGACCGTCTGAATGACGAATTCGATCAGTGGATGCCCGATGATCGTGACGTTTCGGGGTTTTTAATCAAACACGGGAAAATTAGCGGTTTGGACGGCATCAAAAGCGAACGGACGCTCGAAATTGCGCCGAGCGTGACTGTTTCGGAAACCGGCAGCCGCCAACGCACCGTGCCGCTCAATCTTGCCAACAGCAACGGTTTCGATCCGATTTTTAACCCGTTCGGCGTGATTGATCCGGGCAGATTCGTCAACGACGGAATCAAAAAAGATTTGAGCCTCAATCTCAAATATACGATCACGCCGAACGTCACGCTCGATGCGGCGGTTAATCCCGATTTCGCCGAAATCGAAGCCGACGCGCCGGTCGTGACTGCGAATCAGCGTTTCCCGATTTTCTTTGAGGAAAAGCGTTCGTTCTTTCTCGAAGGCAAGGAAATTTTCGATTCACCGCTTTCGCCGTTTTATTCGCGGACGATTATTGATCCCGATCTGGCGGCGAAAATAACCGGGAAGATCGGCAAAACGACGTTCGGAATTTTGGCTGCGTCGGACAACGCGCCGGGAAATTATTCGCTCGACGAGCGCAACGATCCGGTAATCAGCCCGCGAATTGCGCCGTTTGTAGATAAAAATGCCTTGTTCGGCGTGGTGCGCGTCAAACGCGATGTCGGCAAAGAAAACAGTCTGGGATTTTTTGCGACCGCGCGGACATTCCCGCGTAATCGCAATTTTCTCGGCGGTTTTGACGGGCGATTCAAACTCGATTCGCATACCGTCGTCGCTTTTCAGGTTCTCGGCACGAATTCAAAAAAGAATTTCTATGACCCGAACACCGATTCCGCCGCCTATAAAACGGGCAACGGTTTTGCTTATTACGCCAATTACGATTACACGGCGAAAAATTACGGGTATTTTTTTGAAGCCATCGGACGCACGAAAAATTATCGCGCCGATGCCGGATTTACGCGGCGGACAAATACGAATTCACTTTTTGCCGCCGGACGTTTGAGCAAAGACCCGAATCCGAAAGCCAAGATCGTCGGGCTGGCGTGGCATCCGTTCGCAAAACTCGAATATGACTGGCAGGGACGTTCGCAAAACGCTCTGATCGGCAATAATTATCAGGTGACGCTGCAAAATAATCTCCAGTTGTATGCCGAATTCGGCGTGACTTACGAACGGTTGTTTGAAGAAGAATTCGGCGCGAAACGCGATTCGCTGCGAAATCAAAGCGGAGCTTTTTTCGGTGCGCCGGAAAGGTCTGCGCGGCAGCCGTATGCGAGTTTTAATATCAATAAAAACTTTGGCAAGAAATTGAGCGCGGGCGGTTTTATCAGTTCAACTTGGAACGCGTTCGATCTCGATTTCGGCGGCGGAAACCGTTTTCCGCGCCGCAGTCCGGCGTTTGTCAATTATTTGAAAAGCCCGGAATATGCGGATTATATTCGTCTGCTCGGTTTAGCTCAGACCGATCCGAATATCATCGTTCCCGATCCGCGCATTCCCGGACTCGATCCGGGCAAAGGACACCAGTTGGACGGGGAAATTTTCGCGGAATACAAACCGATTGACCCATTCCGAATCTCGCTCGATTACACGAAAAGCCGCTTGACGCGCAACGATAATCATTTGCAGGCGTTCGATACGAATATCTTTTCGCTGCGTTCGACCTATCAATTTACCAGATTTATTTTCGCCAGACTGCGGGTTGATTACGATACTTTGAGTTCGCGCACCGGCGGACAGGTTTTGCTCGGCTGGAATCCGAGTCCGGGAACAGCGTTATATGCCGGTTATAACGATAGTTTTAATTACAACGGATTCAGCCCGTTCACCAGCCAACTCGAACCGCGATTTGAAAGAAACAATCGAACTTTTTTCATCCGTGCATCGTATCTTTTTCGCAAGAGTTTCTAACTGAAACTTCTCCAAAAGCAGAAAAAAGGTCGTCATAATTCGAATATGACGACCTTTTTTTGATTTAAAAGATAGACGATCAAATTCGTATTTTGTTGAGCAGGATGACAACCTTAGCCAGTTCGGTTTTCATTTCACCGGCGATTTCAACCACTAACGGCGTGTTGCCGAGATTGAATTCCATAGATTTGGCGAGCTTTGCCAATTTAAATGCTCCGATATTACCTGCGCTGCCTTTGAAATTATGCGCCTGAGCCTTAATCGTCGGCGTATCGCTGCGGTTGGCGGCATCAGTCAGCAAATTTATCCTGTTAGTCGAATCCTTAATAAACAGATCAATCAAATCGGTGACTAAATCAGGCTCGTCAGGTAGCTGTAAATCGCGGAAACTTTCGAGAATAGAAGGATCGAGCGTCGCCAAATCTTCGGTATCGGGCATTTCTGCCATGACTGTCGGAGGAATAGCGTTTTGAGGCGTTTTGACGGGATTTTCAAGCCAAAGGCTGATATGTTTAGCGAGTTGTTCCGATTTGACGGGTTTGGTCAGATAATCGTCCATCCCGGCGGCGAGACATTTTTCGCGTTCGCCCTGCATCTCGTTGGCGGTCATCGCAATAATCGGGATGCGACCGAGATTCGCTTCAACACGCCGAATTTCCGCCGTCGCCTGATAACCGTCCATCAAAGGCATCTGGCAATCCATCAAAATCAGCGAATATTTATGCTGACCGAAGGCTTTGACGGCTTCGAGACCGTTTTCGGCGATTTGCGTCAGATAGCCGAGACGCTCGACCTGCATTCGCGCGACTTTTTGATTGACCGGATTATCTTCCACGATCAAAATCGTCTCGGTATCGGGTTTTTTGATTTCGCGCAAAACGTGCCGAGTCAGAAATCGCGGCTGTTTGGCTGAATCGGATGCTTCTGATTGATGAATTAAATAGTCGTGTTTTGCCGTCAAATTGGCGATGCAGTCAAACAAATCGGACTGGCGCACGGGTTTGACGAGATATGCGTCAATGCCGTTTTCCTGCGCGGTTTCAGTATGTCCGCGCTGACCGAACGACGGCATTAAAATCAGTTTCGTGCGGCTGATTTCGAGATCGCCTTTGATGAAATACGCCAATTCAAAACCGCTCATTCCCGGCATCATTAAATCCAGTATGGCGAGATCGAAATGTTCGCCCTCTTCCGCCGCTTCGCGCAATTTGATGAGCGCATTCATTCCGTCTTCGGCTTGGTCGGCGATAATGCCCCACGAATCGAGATTGTGAAGCAGAATTTTACGGTTCGTCGCGTTGTCGTCAACAACCAGCACACGCAAACCGCCAAGATTTTTGCGCGGCTGATGCTCGTCTGAAACATCGGTTTCCTGTTTGTTCAGATTAACCGTAAACGTAAACGCCGAACCTGTGCCGGATTCGCTTTCGACGCTGATTTCGCCGCCCATCAGTTCGACGAGTTGTTTGGAAATAGTCAAACCGAGACCCGTTCCGCCGAATTTCCGCGTCATCGAACCGTCGGCTTGCGTGAACGCCTGAAACAGGTATTTCTGCGAATCTTTTTTGATGCCGATTCCGGTATCGCGGACTTCAAATCGCAAACAACATTTTTCCGCATCTTCAAAATCTTTGGAAACGCGCACCGTGACTTCGCCGGCATCGGTAAATTTGACGGCGTTGCCGATTAAATTTGTCAGAATCTGCCGTAATCTGCCCGGATCACCGCGCAGATTCGCATTGACATCCGATTCGATCAGCGAGGCGATTTCGACATTTTTTCGCAGGCATTGTTCGGCAAATAATTCAATTGTGCTTTCAATCGTGTTGACGAGATTAAAATCAATAATTTCAAAATTCAGTTTGCCGGCTTCGATTTTTGAAAAGTCCAGAATGTCGTTAATAATCGTCAGTAAACCGTCCGCGCTGTTGCGAACGAGTTCGGCATTTTCGCGCTGTGAATTCGTTAAATCGCTCTCCAGAAGCATTTCAGTCATCCCGATCACGCCGTTCATCGGTGTGCGGATTTCGTGCGACATATTTGCCAGAAATTCGGCTTTCATCCGCGCCGAATCGAGCGCGGCATCACGCGCCTGCTCAAGTTCGGTCTGCATTTGTTTGATCTCGGAAATATCGGCGATGGTGGCGAGGTGTCCCGTAAATTCGCCGTTTTGATCATATTGTTTGAGCGCACGGGCAATCACTTCGGTTTCTACGCCTTGATTGGTCAGAAAACGAAATTCGTAGGTTGTTTCTTCGTGAAGCGGAGCATTTTCCGTCCATTCCGCGACAATTTTTTCGCGGTCATCGGGATGAACCGCGTTTGCCCAACCCGCGCCTTTTGCTTCTTCGATAGACAATCCGGTTATTTTCGACCAGCGGGCATTGACGAAAACTACACCGCCTTGTGAATCGGTCAGGACAATGCCGACCGGCGAAAATTCGAGCAGATTTCTGAATCTTTCCTCGTTTGTCTGCAAAATTTGTTCGGTTGTTTTCTGCGCGGTAATATCACGGGCAATCTTGGAAATGCCGATAACTTCGCTTTTTTCGTTCAAAATCGGCGAAAGCGTCAGGGCAACCGGGAAACTCGCGCCGCCTTTTTTAAGACGAATCGTTTCATATTGTTTGATCCGTTCTCCGCCGTTTATTTTTTTGATAAATTCGGCTTCCTCGCCGATCAGTTCGGGCGGGAATAAAATCGAAACGTGTTTGCCGATCACTTCTTCCGCCCGATAGCCGAAGGTGGTTTCCGCGCCGTGATTCCACGTCTGAATAATGCCGTCGAGGTTTTTGCTCATAATCGCATCTTCCGACGATTCGACAATCGCGGCTGTCCGCGCCAATTCGATTTGGAGGCGTTTCCGTTCGGTGATAACTTCGGTAAAAAAGATAATCCCGCCGACATCGCCGCTGATGTCGCTCCACGGAAACATTTCCCAACGCAGCCATTCGATATTGCCGTTATTGCGCGGAAACGGATCTTCTTCGCATTTGAGCGTTTCGCCGTTTAGTCCGCGCCGGTGAATTACTTTCCAACTTTCCGGCAAATCGGGAAAAACTTCGTAATGACTGCGCCCGATAATGTCCTGATCGCCGAGATTATAATCAATTTTCCAGCGTCGGCTGGTCATTAAATAGCGCATTTCGCGGTCGAGCATAGCGACTGCGGCAGGCGTATTTTCGACGAATAGACGCATTCTTTCTTCAGCAGTGCGAATTTTTTCGGCAGCGAATTTTTTCGCCGAAATATCGCTCGCCACACCGAGAAAGCCGATTATTTGTCCGGTTTCATCGCGCATTGCCGTAACTGACAGCGAAACCGGAAAACGAGATCCGTCTTTGCGAATATAGGTCCATTCGTTTTCGACAAATGCCTTGGTGCGCGACTGATGAACGAAAACCTCGAATCCCGGTTCGATCTGTTCACCTTTTTCGGTTGAAAGTTCCTGTGCGCGTTGAACGATTTCGTTCATATCGTGAAAAACGGCAGGTGAACTTTTACCGATCAATTCATCGGCGGAATAACCGAGATTTTTTTCGGCGGCACTATTAAATGAAATAATCGTTCCTCCATAATCGGTAGCGATTATCATATAATTTGCACCGTTCAGCACGGCATTTTGCAAAGCCGCACTCGCCTGAAGAGATTTTTGAATTCGCTCGCGTTCGCCGAATTCTTTATTCAGTTCGGCATTGGCGGCGGCGATTTGAACAGTTTTTCGATCAGCTTTTTGAGCCAGATAAGTTGTCCGGCAAAGCAACGCGGAAATCAGTATTCCGACAATTAAAACCAATAAATCGCTCGACGATCCTTGTTCGATAAATAGCGATTCTCTGGGAGTTACCCGCAAAGTCCACAGGGTTTGCCGAAAATTAACGGTTTTTTCGACGACAAATGCGCTGCCTTTTAGATAAATATCCGATGATTTGAAGATTTCCTGATTGTCGTCTAATAACTCGATGGTAAAACTTTCCTTGAGATTTTCCGGCAAACTTTGATTGATAAAATTTTCGATGCGAAAAACTCCCGCGATATAACCATCGAAATCGTTGTCGGAATAAATCGGCGACAAAACCACGAAACCGTTGCCGCCCTCAATCAGTTCAACGCTGCGGCTGACGGCGGTTTGCCGGGAATTACGGGCTTCGTCGAGCGCGGCACGCAGGTCGGATTCACTATTTAAATCGGAATTGACGGACTTTTCATTGCCGTTTTCGGGAATTACCCAGCGAATATGTCCTGTCCGGTCAACCCATTCGACTGCTTGAAATCCGCGAAAATCCGACAAATACTGTTGCGCGTCCGCGCTCCATTCCGCCTGCGGAGTGCCGCCGTGCCGCGCCCAACGACCAGCCATTCGTTCGAGCGAATGCGCGTGGTTTTCAAAACTGCCTTGAATATTGTTCTGTAAAATAAAGGTTGCCTGCTGCACGATCACGGAAATTCGCCGGTTTTGATATTCTCTGAAAAATAACCACAAAACGATTGTTACGGCAATCGCCGCGATTAAAACCACGAGCGGGAGAAATTTCCTGAGTTTATCTGACATAATTATTGGGAAAAAAAAGGCAAGTCTGAAAGTTGAAATCGCCAGTTAAAATCTGTCATCGAACGAAGGTCAGAGACATTATAAACAATCTAAAAAAGCAAAACAAACAATAAATTTCGACACTGCCTGAAATATTCCGATTCGGCAACGCATTTGATTAACCGAACCGACTCGATGAAAACGAAAAAAACGGTTAATCGAAACTCTCTGAATGTTATATTTCTGCACAAAATATCAGTAACGAAAAATAATTCTTGTAATTTCTTAACTATTGATGTATAAATCATAGCGGACAAAACATTTCTTGTTTTTTGAAATTACATTTTTGGAGGTCAAATGAAGCTAACCAAAGTTTTTCTAGCTATCGCCCTATCTTTTTCCCTGAGTATTTTCTCTTTTCTGATTCTTCCCGTTCAAACAATCAACGCCCAAGACGCAAAAATCGCTTTACAGCGCGGATACCGCACCGGATATTCCGACGGATATATGGCTGGCTACCGCGATTCGATTGAAAATTCAGCCAAAAACTATAGTAAACACAACGAATACGGTAAAGCCGACCGCGCCTTTAGCAAGGATTATGGCAAACTCGAAGAATATCGTGACGGTTATCAGCAAGGTTTTGAAACCGGCTACGATACCGGTTTCGACAAACACGCTTTCGATGCGACTTTGCCGGAGACGCTCAATAAACGCGGCGTTTCGGCGGTCGTCGTGACACCTGAAAAATCGGTTGATAATTCTGCCAACAACAATTCAAATAATACGGCTGCCCAAAATCAACCGCCGGTCAACAATAATTACCCGGCAAATCCGCCTCCGGTGATGAAAAATAATCCGGTCGAGGCTCAATATCAAAATGACAGCGGTGCAATTGTCGTGATTCCGACCGATACCGAATTAATTCTCGAATTGAGCGATGAAGTCGGCACGCAGCGCAGTCGTGAAGGCGATAAATTTACCGCGCGGGTCGTTTCACCGGCGGAAATCAGCGGCGCGTTAATCGAGGGCAGAGTCAGCAAAATCATCAAACCCGGCAGAATCAAACGCCGTTCGCAGATGCTTTTGTCGTTTGATCGAATAATTTTGACGCAGGAACGCTGGAGCAATTTCAATGCCGTTTTGACGGAGATTTTGCCGATCAAAGGCGATAACGTCAAATTGGTTGATACCGAAGGCACGGCAATCGGCAAGAGTTCGCTCAAAGACGATTCGATCAAAGTCGGCGCGGCAACCGGCACGGGACTCGTCATCGGCGCGGTCGCGGGCGGTCCGGCGGGCGCGGCAATCGGCGCAGGTGTCGGCGCGGCATTCGGTGTCGGAGCAATCGTCATCGAACGCGGCAAAGATATTCGTCTCAATAAAAGCCAACAGCTTCGCATCAAAACTTCATACGAAACTCAAATCAGATAACCGGCAGGTTAATCTCTGCCACTGCATTAAAAATTATCCGTTAATTGACAGCTCAATCATTTGATTTTGCCGTAATTTAACGGATAATTTCTTTATGTCGGTAATTGCTCTTCTAACCGATTTCGGCACGACCGATTATTTCGTCGGCGCGATGAAGGGCGTGATTTTATCAATCAAATCGGACGCGCAAATCGTGGACATCACGCACGAAATCGAACCGCAGAATATCAGCGCGGCAGGTTTTAATCTGCGGGCGTGTTACCGCGATTTTCCTCCGCAGACGATTTTTGTCGCCGTCGTTGATCCCGGTGTCGGTTCGCGGCGGCGGGTGATTTTGGTCAAAACCGCAGACTTTTTTTTCGTCGCGCCGGACAACGGTTTGCTGAGTTTTATCTTTGACGAAGAGCAAAATTTCGATGTCCTTGAATTGACTGAAACGAAATATTTTCGACAAATGTTGAGCCGCACCTTTCACGGGCGCGATGTGTTCGCGCCGGTTGCCGCGCATCTCGCAAGCGGAATCGCGGCTGAAAATTTCGGCAAAAAGATTGATGATTTTATTCGCTTTGATGCAAATCAAACGAAAATGCTTGATGAAAACCTGATCGAAGCGGAAATTATTCATACCGATCATTTCGGGAATTTAATTACAAATTTGCATCCTGAAAATTTGTCGGAAAATTTTTTAATTGAAATAAACGGGCAAATCATCGAGAAAAAATATAAATACTTTGCTGAAGCCTTGAACGGCGAAATATTCGTGATTGAAGGCAGCGCGGGATTTCTCGAAATTGCGGCGCGGGATGATTCGGCAGCAAAATTATTGAGAATATCGAATACGCAGAAAATTTACGTCAAAAATAAGCTATAATTATCAAAACGGCGATTGTCAGCCGAACGCCGTTTTGATAAATTTAATTTATAGACAAATTACGCGAGGAATATTGACCAAATGAGCACAGCACCAGAAGCAAACGCCGCGACCGCCGGATTACGCGGCGTTGTCGCCGCCCAGAGCGCAATCGGCGATGTCAACGGGGAAGAGGGAATTTTAATTTATCAAGGCTATGATATTCACGATTTAGCCGAAAATTCGACGTTTGAAGAAGTGATTTTTCTGCTTTGGAACGGACGCTTGCCGAAAGCGGAAGAACTCGCCGATCTGAAAGTGCAGTTTCAGGCAAACAGCGATATTCCGTCGGAAATCGTCGAAATGATGAAAACTTTTCCGAAGCACGCGAATCCGATGGATGTTCTTCGCACGACTGTTTCCGCGCTCGGTTTTTACGATAAAGACGGACACGGCACCGACCGCGAAACAGCCGTTAAAACAGCCGTTAAATTAACCGCGCAGATCGGCACTTTGGTCGCCGCGTGGGAAAGAGTCCGCACCGGCAAAGACCCGATTGCGCCGGACGATTCACTAAGCATCGCGGAAAACTTTCTCTATATGTTCACCGGCGAAAAACCGGAAGCCGACGAAGCAAAAATCTTCGACATCGCGCTGATTTTACACGCCGACCACGAACTGAACGCCTCGACCTTTACGACGCGCGTCGTCGCCGGCACGCTCGAAGATTTATACGGCGCAGTCACGGCAGGAATCGCCGCACTCGCCGGACCTCTGCACGGCGGCGCGAACACGAACGTGATGAAAATGCTCAAGGAAATCGGCAGCGAAGAAGCGATTGACGGCTGGCTCGATAAAGCATTGGAAGAAAAGCGTAAGATTATGGGCATCGGTCACGCCGTCTATAAAACCGAAGACCCACGAGCGACGTGGCTTCGCAAATTCTCGAAACAACTCGGCGAGAAAAAAGGCGAAATGAAATGGTTCAATATGTCGCAGAAAATCGAAAAAGCGATGCTCGACAAAAAAGGAATGCACCCGAACGTAGATTTTTATTCGGCTTCCGCCTATTACCTGATGGACATTCCGCTCGACCAATACACACCGATCTTCGCCGTCTCGCGCATCTCCGGCTGGACGGGACACATTTTAGAACAATACGGCAACAACAAATTGATTCGTCCACGCGCCGAATACATCGGCAAACGCGATCAAAAATATGTGCCGATTGGCGAAAGATAATTTTCAACGGCAAAAACAATAAGCAAAAAGGCAAACGATAAATTTCGTTTGCCTTTTTCTTGATTTTGACAAGTTTCCTCTGCTACAATTTTTAGAAAATCACGAGGTTGAAACGATGCCCAAACTCAAATCATTTATTTACTGTGTAACTGTTTTTATTGTAATAATGTTGTCAGCCGCCAATTTTTTCGGGCAAAACTTACCACCTGCAAATTGTGATGAAGATACAAATTACGATGCTGATATTGCAGAAGCAGCCAAAGGAATTAAATTCAGTTCATATAATCTCGAAGCATTTCTCAAACGCGGATACGCTCTGATGCGGAAAGGTGAATTCGATCAAGCCATTAAAGACTTGAATCGGGCGGTTGAATTGAATCCGAAAGATGCCAGAGGTTTTTCCTATCGGGGCGAATTGTATGCGGAACAGGCTAATTATGAAAAATCAATCAAAGATTTTACAGAAGCGATCAAACTGAGTCCTGATGATGAATGTCTTTATTACAGCCGCGCTCGAAGTTATTCATACAACAATCAACGAAATCTAGCTTTCGAGGATTCAAAAAAGACTATTGAGTTGAATCCGCAATATATTAATGGATATTATTCACGCGGTTCTGATTATTTAAATCTAGGTTATCGGAACGAAGCAATTGAAGATTGGAAAGCAGGTTCAAAAATATTGGCGAAAGAAATTGAAAAGCAACCGAACAAAGGTTGTATTTTTTACAACTATATTTTGAAGTCGCTTTTCGATACTTTAAGCGGTGAAGGTATTCCAAAAGCACTTGAAAGTTTAAATAAAAGCATTGAAATTAAATCGGATTATTACCTGTCATATTATTATCGAGGAATTACTTATCACTTCTTAAAGAATTATCAGTCGGCAATCATTGATTTTGATAAAGCAATTAAGCTAAATCCCAATTTTGCCGAAATCTACAAAATTCGTGCAGAAACCTACAACAAAATCGGAGAGAACGAAAAAGCTGAGGCTGACCGAAAAAAGTATAAAGAACTGAGTAGCAAACCTTAATGTCTGATTAGACTTCCTTTGATATTTGCTAAAAGCAATAAATTTTCAGCGGCAGGTAAAATTGAAGCGTGAGCGCAGCGACAGCCGCCAAAACTGACCATAAAACCCTGCTTGCCGAAAGTGAGCCACCAAACACATAGTTAATTCGACACTTTCTGCGTCGGAAGATATACCATCAATTTATTGCTGTCAGCGACAACAATAAAAAATCTGAAATTTAGACAGAACCTTGAATATATTGGAATGAGCAAAAATAAAAAAGAACTGCACGGAATAGCGGTTCTTTTTTATTTTGGGGGAAGTTCGGAGCGTTGAAACTCCGAGCAAATTATGATTTCAGCCGGACAATTTTTGTGAACCTGAAATATGGACAAAACAGACTCAAATTATCCAACCTTTGACTATTTCGGCGGACGATAAAATTCGGATTCAAAATTTTCAAAAAATTTATAAGACCGATTTTACCAAATATCATTGCCGACCAAATCTTCAAAATTATCGCGTTTCCGAATCAGTTTTGGCGTTCCGTGATCGTCAATCAGCACGACGGCGGGCAGAAATCTGCCGTTGTATTGAAACATTTGCGCGATGGAATATGCGCCGCAGTTGAGCAAGGCGAGAACGTCATTGGTCTGCACTGATGCAGGCAGCAGACGATGATCGGGCAGACGGCGCAAGCTTTCGATGTCGAAATAAACGTCGCCGCCGTCGCACAAAGGTCCGGCGAGTTTATATGGAAAATCGTGCGTTTCCGACGAACGTGAAGCGTGAACGATCTGGTAATACCATTTATAAGTCTCCATCGAAAGCAGAATGTTAAAGCCCGCGTCGGTGAGCAGCCAGGAGTCAATGGAAAATGGAAAATGGAAAGTGGAAAATGAAGCATTCGAGTCGGATTCCGAACCCGTCGTTTCCGGCTCTGAATCTTCTTCAGACGATTCTTCATTTTCCATTTTCCATTTTCCATTTTCCATTTTTCTCTCTTTTTGTGCGCGAACGGTGGTCAGGCAAATGCCAGCGTCGGCGATGACGCTTCTGCCGGGTTCGAGCAGAAGCGTTAAATTATCGAGCAGTTCGGAAGCGTCGGCTTGGGCGGCGGAATTTTTGACGGCTTGCCACGCTTCACGAAGCGCGTCGGCGGGCGCGAAATCAGCGGTGAACATCGTTTTTTCGGCTTCGGCAAAATCGTTCGCCTGGGATTGGTCGCGCAGATAATTAACGGGAAAACCGCCGCCGAGATTGAGGTGCGAAAGTTTGATGCCGGTTTCGCGGTGAATCTGCAAAAGGTTGTCGAACAGCGTCGCCAACGCTTCGGTATATGGCGCAGATTCGGGATTTTGTGAACCGATGTGCAAATGAATGCCGCAGAGATCGAGCGATTTTGAATCTTTATATTGATGAAACGCCTGCAACGCTTCGTCGGGCATCATTCCGAATTTCGAGGTTAAAAGCGCGGTCTGCAAACCCGAATGCGTGTTCGTTTCAATTTCCGGCACGAGCCGCAGACTGACGTTCGCGGTTTTATTTAATCTTTCAGCAACTTTCACGATTAACGCCAATTCTTCGGGCGAATCAACCTGAATCGCGTAGATTTCACGATTGATCGCTTCTTCGATTTCCCAGACTTCTTTGCTCGTGCCGTTGAAAATAATCTGTTCGGGCGCGAATCCGATTTGAATCGCTTTCCACAATTCGCCGCCGGAATTGACTTCCAAATCCGCACCTGCATCTTTAACGGCGCGGAGAATCGCCATATTTGAATTCGCCTTTGCCGCATAACAAATCTTCAGACGGCAATCAATGACATTTTCCGCTTCACGCAGATGCGCGATGTTATGTTTGATCCGCGATTCGGAGAAAACGAACAGCGGCGTTCCGTATTCATTCGCCAAATCGGTCGCCGAAACGCCGTTGATATGCAGTTGATTATCTTTCGATTCGAGAAAATTTTCGATTGTCCAAGCCGGACTTTTTGTGTCTGTCATTAAGGCGAAATTATACAATCAACGGGCATTGATTGACGAATCGGAAGGCAAACATCAGGCGAGATTTCGATAATGCTTTTGAAACTTGGGCGGCGGTTTGCTATTTTCTTCAATAGACTATTTAGCACAAAACATAAGGAGCAAAAATTATGTCAGAAATTGGTTTGGACGACCGCGGTCGCGCACTTGAAAACGATTATTTTCGCCGCCGTGAGCAGGAACTACTTGAAAAGATGCGCGAAAAAATCAAGGCGGATTCAACCGTCGCCACCGAATTTAATTGCCCGAAATGCGACGGCAAACTGCATCAATCGGATTATGAAGCAATCAAAATTGATGTCTGCGACAAATGCGGCGGCGTGTGGTTCGATGCCGGTGAACTCGCGCAGATTATGCACAAAGACGACGAACATAAAGGTTTTTTAGGTAGATTCTTCGGTTAAAAATTATGAATATTAAATTTGTTTCCGCGCAGGTTTTTCTAATCGCTGCCGTGTTTGCATTCGGTTTATCGGGCATTTCGGCGCAAACGCGCGTCATTATCGAAAGATCGAACACGGCGGCTCTGCCCGTTCAGAATCTCAAACTCGAAAGCAAACTGATGACGCGTTCGATGCCGTATCGCATTATTTTGCCGAAGGATTACGCGGCAAATAAATCGGAACGCTACGCCGTCGTCTATCTTTTGCACGGCTTGACCGGGCATTTTGATGACTGGACGAACAAAACCGAGTTGAAGAACTACGCCGCCGGTTACAAATACATCATCGTCACGCCCGAAGGCGACAACGGCTGGTATTCCGACAGCGCGACCGTTCCGAACGACAAATACGAAAGTTATATCGTCAAAGAATTAATTCCCGAAATTGACAAAAATTACCGCACAATGCCGGATCGCAGTCACCGCGCCGTCGCCGGACTTTCGATGGGCGGCTACGGTTCGCTCAAATTCGGTCTGAAATACCCGGAAATGTTCGCGCTCGTCGGCAGTTTCAGCGGCGCACTTCCGGCGGCTTCGTGGACGGACAAAAATCTCGGCAACAGTTGGAAAGCCTTGTCCGATTCGATTATGAGCATCTACGGCGCGGACGGCAGTCAAACCAGAGCAGACAATGACATCTTTAAAATGATAAAAGATGCTTCGCCCGAAAAAATCAAAGCGATGCCGTTTATCTTTCAATCGTGCGGCACGGAAGATATTTTAATTCAAACCAATCACGACTTTGCCGCCGCTTTATTCGAGAAAAAAATTCCGCACGAATACCGCGAACATCCCGGCATCCACGACTGGAAATTCTGGGACGACCAGATTAGAGAATTTTTAGAATCGAGTGGGACTTATCTTAAATAATGGAAAATGGAAAGTGGAAAATGGAAAATTAAATGCAAGAAAATATTTAAATGATTATTAGGTTTCTTGAAAATAATCTTCATTTTCCATTTTTCACTTTCCACTTAAAGAATATGCTCAATTTTGCTGTCGAAACGGCGCGGGAAGCAGGACAGATTTTACTCGAAAAATTCGGGCGAAAGATTCGGATTTCCAAAAAAGCCGACATCAACCTCGTCACCGAAGCCGATCTCGCGTCGGAAAAATTTATCATCGAGAAAATCAATACGCATTATCCGAAACATTCGGTTTTAGCCGAAGAATCGGGCGCGTCGGCGAACAGCGGCGACAATATTTGGCGTTGGATTATTGATCCGCTCGACGGGACGACAAATTTCGCGCACGGTTATCCGTGTTTCTGTGTGACTATCGCGCTCGAAAAAGCCGGAGAAATCATCATCGGCGCAACCTTCGACCCGACGCGCAATGAGATATTTGCGGCGGAAAAGGGAAGCGGCGCGTTTCTCAACAATCGGCAGATTCACGTTTCGGAAACCGAAAAACTGAGCGAATCGCTGCTCGTCACGGGCTTTCCGTATGATTTTAAACAGAAACCGGATTTTGCGCGTCATTTGAACGAGTTTTTGCTGAAGGGACGCGGCGTAAGGCGTGACGGCGCGGCGGCGATTGACCTCGCGTATGTCGCCTGCGGACGCTTCGACGGCTTTTGGGAAGAAGGTTTGAACCCGTGGGACATTGCCGCCGGAGTTCTGTTTATCGAAGAAGCGGGCGGCATCGTGACCAACTATACAAACGGGAAATTAGACATTTACGCGTCGCCGATTCTCGCTTCAAACGGCTTGATTCACAACGAAATGCTCGAAATCGTTCGCTGAAATTTAATCATACTTTTACGCCTCGCGCCGATGTGCTAACCTTAAATCTTTCAAAGGTTGTCATAAATTATGTCCTGGTTCCGAAGAGATACCCCAAAAATCGAAGAACAAGATGACGGCGCGGAACGCACCGTCCGCACCGAAGGAATTTTCGTCAAATGTCCCGAATGCGAAACTGCACTATATAAACGCGAACTGCGCGAATCTTTTCAGGTTTGCACACATTGCGGCTATCATTTTCGTCTGCCCGCGCGTGAACGCCTCGACACTCTGTTTGACAACGGCGAATATGAAAAACTCGACGAAAACATCACGTCGGCTGATCCGCTCGAATTCGTTGATACCAAACCGTATATCGAACGCATCGAACAGGCGAAAAAATCTTCCGGTCTGCCCGAAGCGATTGTTTCAGGCAAGGGAACGGTCGGCGCACATCTGACGTATGCGGGCGCGATGGATATGTCGTTTATCGGCGGTTCGATGGGTTCGGCGGTCGGCGAAAAGATAACGCGGCTGATCGAAAGAGCGTTGGAAACCAAAGGCGCGGTGATAATTTTCGCGGCTTCCGGCGGCGCACGAATGCAGGAAGGCACATATTCGCTGATGCAGATGGCGAAAATTTCCGCCGCGCTCGCCCGTCTGCACGATGCCGGACTGCCGTTTATTTCCGTGCTGACCGATCCGACGACCGGCGGCGTGACCGCCAGTTTTGCGATGCTCGGCGATGTCAATATCGGCGAACCGAAAGCATTAATCGGTTTTGCCGGTCCGCGCGTGATCGAACAGACGATTCGCCAAAAACTGCCGAAAGGCTTTCAGCGTTCCGAATTCCTGCTCGAACACGGAATGCTCGATATGGTCGTTGACCGCCGCGAAATGCGCGGAACTCTGATTCGGCTGCTCGATTTTATGATGAGCAAAGAAAAAATAAGCATCTAATCAATAAAAATCGTGATAAAATTTACTTGGAAAACTTTATGAGCGGCAAAAACAAAATCGGCGAAGCGTCAACTCTGGAGATGGAAACGAAAGAAAATTTTAATCAGATTCTTCAGGCGATCAACGGCTTGCGACAGGATTTTTCCGGTCGAATGGATAAGCTCGAATCGAGAATGGATAAATTTGAATCGGTGCAAAACGAAATCAAAAATGATTTGTCCGAATTCAAAAGTTTTTCCGAAAATCAGTTTGAAGCCATTCGGCAGGGAATTGTCAAAAATTATAATCAGTTTGACCGGCTCGAATCGCAGATCGCCGAAAACCGGGCGGTTATTTTCAGCACCAAAGCGGTTCTCGGCGAACTGCACGAGAGAGTTTATCTGCTGACCAGATCAACGGAAAACGCGCTCAAATAATTGATGAATTTTGACGAATCTCTCGAATATCTGCTGAATCTCGGCAACGAAGTTTTAGCAATGAAACTCGGACTTGAGAACATCTCCAAACTTCTCAAATCACTAAACAATCCGCAAAACAACTATCTCAAAATCCAGATTGCCGGGACGAACGGCAAAGGTTCGACGTGCGCGTTTTTGGAAACGATTTGTTTACAGGCGAAAATTAATGTCGGTCTGACGACTTCGCCGCATCTCGTTTCGATCACCGAACGGGTCAGAATAAACGGCGCGAATATTTCCGAAGATGAATTTGCTCGATACGCGACGCTGATTAGAACAGCCTCGGAAAATTTAGTTGAAGCAGGCGAACTCGAAACCGTGCCGACGTATTTTGAACAGGTGACGGCAATTGCTTTGACGGCGTTTGCCGAAAATGATGTCGAACTTGCAATTCTCGAAACGGGTTTGGGCGGCAGATACGACGCGACGACCGCCGCCCGCGCCGAAATTTGCGCGATCACGCGGATTGATTACGATCATCAGCAATATCTGGGCGAAACTCTGCCGGAAATTGCAGCGGAAAAAGCGGCGATTATTCATCAAAATTCCAACTTCGCGGTCGTCCCGCAATCGCCCGAAGTGATGAATGTCATTCTCGAAAGATGCCACGCCGTCGGTGTCGAATCTGTCATTGCAGACTGTAACTACTTTAAAGAAAATCAACCGGAAGTAAGTTTTAAGCTGGAAAACCGAATCTATTCAAATATAAATTTAGGTCTGAAAGGCGAACATCAGCGGGAAAATGCCTGTCTTGCGATTTGTCTGGCGGAAATTTTAGAGAAGGATTTTCAATATCGAATTACCGTTCAAAATATCATTGCAGGCTTAGAAAATGCCCGACATTCGGGACGTTTGCAATGGCTTGAAATCAGCGGCGTGAAAATTTTATTGGACGGCGCACATAATATTTCCGGCGCAAAAGCTCTGCGAAATTATCTGCAAAAAGATTACGCCGACAGCGAAATAACCTTTGTTTTCGGCGCGATGAACGATAAAAATTTAGATCAAATCGGCGAAGTTTTATTTCCGCTGGCGGAAAATCTGATTTTGACCGAACCCGACAATCCGCGTTCGGCGGAAGCCGGAGATTTAGAGAAAACAGCCGAAAAAATAATTGATAAATCTAAAATTTTCAAAGTCGAAAATGTGCGCGGCGCAATTGAATCGGCAATCAAAATCGTCAAAAAATTTCCTGCCGAAAAAGATGCTTTCATCTGCATCACCGGCTCGCTTTATTTGGTCGGCGAAGCGCAAAAGCAACTGCAAACTTTGAAATAAATCGGTTTCGATTTAAAATGCCCCGTATGCACAAAATAGTTTTGATCAGACACGGCGAAAGCCAATGGAACAAGGAAAATCGTTTTACCGGCTGGAAAGATGTTGACCTTTCGGACAAAGGGCGCGAAGAAGCGAAAGCAGCAGGCGAACTGCTCAAAAGCGAAGGTTTTGAATTCGATGCTGCCTTTACTTCGGCTCTGACGCGGGCAAACCGGACTTTAAATATCATTCTCGACGAACTCGATACGCTCTGGCTGCCGGTTTACAAAAGCTGGAAGCTCAACGAACGGCATTACGGCGATTTGCAGGGTTTGAATAAAGCCGAAACTGCTGAAAAATTCGGCGACGAACAGGTCAAAATCTGGCGCAGAAGCTATGACATTCCGCCGCCGCCGATGTCCGCCGATGACGAACGCAATCCGCGCAGGGATAGACGTTACGCCGATTTAACCGATGCGGAAATTCCTCTGTCCGAATGTCTCAAAGATACCGTCGCCCGCGTCGTGCCGTATTGGGAAGGCGAAATCGTGCCGCTTTTAAAATCGGGCAAACGCCTGATTATCGCCGCTCACGGCAATTCGATTCGCGCCGTCGTCAAATATCTCGACCACATCGCCGACGAAGACATCGTGGAAATCAACATTCCGACCGGCGTTCCGCTCGTTTACGAACTGGACGACGATTTAAAGCCGCTCAAAAGCTATTATTTAGGCAACGCCGAGGCAATCAAAGCCGCGCAGGAAGCGGTCGCAAATCAAGGAAAAGCTAAATAATCGGTAAAATTGCCGGACAACGATTTAAGGCGGCAAACGAACCTAAAGAAATATGGATTGTTCCAAACGCGGAACATCAGGATTTATACAAATTAACCCCCGAAATCTATCAGGAAAAGGTTTTAAGTTTTTTTAACAAAACTCTGCGAAAATAAGAGTTTGTAAAGGAGAAAAATATTATGCGTCTGATCAAATTGATCGTTCCGATATTGGTTTTAGGGATTTTTATGACCGTTTCGCCCGATGCTTTCGGACAGCGAAAAAAGGTTGTGAAAAAGACACCGAAGAAAACGACGGTCGTGACCAAGTCAAACACGACCGGTTCGACAGCAAATACGGTGACTGATTCGGATATTTCCGGCGGATTAAAAGAAGCGTTGTCAAAAGGCATTAAATCGGCAGTTGATTCGCTCGGACAGGAAAACGGATTTTTGAATAATCTACGCGTCAAAATTCCGATTCCGTCCAAACTGCAAACTCTCGAAAAAGGTTTGCGGCTTGCCGGACAGGGAAAAACGGTTGACGAATTTGTCGGTTCGATGAATCACGCGGCGGAAAAAGCCGTGCCGGTGGCGTTCGATGTGTTCGTTGATTCGCTCAGACAAATGAGTTTTTCGGATGCAAAAGACATCCTTTTCAGCGGTCAGGACGACGCGGCGACGCAGTTTTTTCGCCGCACGACCGAAGAAAATCTGCGCGGGAAATTTCGCCCGATTGTCGAAAAATTTACCGCCGAAACCGGTGTCACTTCCAACTATAAACGAATGATCGGCAAAGCCGGATTTGCCTCTCAATTGCTTGGTCAGGACGTGACCGACATTGACGGTTATGTCACGCAGAAGGCTCTCGACGGATTATTTTTGCTCGTCGCCGACGAAGAAAAATCCATTCGCAAAGACCCGATTGGCAGAACGACGAGTCTGCTCAAAAAAGTCTTCGGAATTTTGCGATAGATTGGGTTGATTAAAGCGAAAAGGCACAAAATAGATTTCTTTCTATTTTGTGCCTTTTGTGATTTTTTGCGGTTATTAAAATCTTACGGTTTCAAGACAATTTTACGCCATGTGTCTTTTTCCACGTTAAAATGTTTGTAACCGTCCGGTGCTTCGTCTAATTTCAAACGATGCGAAATAACGAATGACGGATCAATTTTCCCTTCCTGAATCGCGTCTAACAGCGGATGCAGATATTTGTGCATATTCGTCTGTCCCATTTTAAAGGTCAAACCTTTGCCGAACGCCGCGCCCATCGGAAATTTGTCAAGCAAACCGCCGTAAACGCCCGGAATTGAGACAGTTCCGCCTTTACGACAGCAAAAAATCGCCTGCCGGAGCGCGTGTGGACGGTCAGTTGCCAGAAAAACAGTCGCCTTGGCATAATCAAGCAGCGAATCGGGCGAAGTTCCGTGCGATTCCAGACCAACCGCGTCAATACACGAATCGGGTCCGCGTCCGCCGGTCAAATCGTTGAGCCTGTCGTAAACTTCTTCGTCATCAAAATTTATCGTTTCGAGATTGTCGTTGTTTGCTTTGGCTTCGTCGAGACGTGCGTTGTAATGGTCAATCAGCACAACTTTTTCCGCGCCGAGCATAAACGCCGATTTGACGGCAAACTGTCCGACCGGACCTGCGCCCCAGACGGCAACCGTATCGCCGGACTGAATATTGCAGTTTTCCGCCGCCTGATAACCTGTCGGGAAGATGTCCGAGAGAAACAAAACTTTTTCATCGTCAATCGCTTTATCAACCTTAATCGGTCCGACATCGGCGAACGGCACGCGGACATATTCAGCCTGACCGCCGGCAAAGCCGCCCATCATATGCGAATAGCCGAAAAGCCCCGAACCCGAATAACCGTAAAGTGTTTCCGCCGTTCCCGGAGTCGGATTAGAATTATCGCAGGCTGACCAAATATCTCTCTGACAGAAAAAACAATTTCCGCAGGCGATTGTAAACGGCACGACGACTTTATCGCCGACCGCCAAATTTTTGACTTCCGAACCGAGTTCAACGACTTCACCCATAAACTCGTGTCCGAGAATATCGCCGGCTTCCATCGTCGGAATATAACCGTTGTAGAGATGTAAATCCGAACCGCAAATCGCGGTCGTCGTGATTTTAATAATTGCATCCCGACCGTTTAAGATCGTCGGGTCAGGCACGTTTTCAACGCGCACATCGTGTTTTCCATACCAGCATACAGCTTTCATTTAATAAAAACCTCCTTGTTCTCTGACAAATTATTTAACTTTTTTTAGTGACGACGCTTTATGCGCCGCCGGTTTTCCGCTTTTGCCGCTCTCGACCAGATATTCAGGGTTATCTTTCGAGGCGGCGACGTGATGACCTTTAATATCGGTCGGCGAAGTCAACTTTTTTTTGACCTTGCCTTCGGTTTTCCCGTGCGAAGTTTCCCATTCGACCGTATCGCCTTCTTTTGGTTCATCGGACATTTTACGCCTCCCAGCTTTTCGCCTTTTCGACGACCTGTTCGCCGAGTTCGTGCGGGTTGAAATAAGCGAAAAATCGCTTGATTTTATCGCCGTCGGTTTCAATCAGGCTGACACCGCGATAACTCGAATCTTCGCCGTCTTCGCGGTTAAATTCGGTCGTCCATTCGAGCGCGATCACGCCGCCGGATTCGATTTTATTGCTGAATGTTGAATTAACATCATTAAAAGAATCGCGGTAACTCTGCCAAAATTCCTTTGCGCCGTCCAGACCTTTTAATGATTCGGTCAGTCCGACGTTGCCGGTTTCGCTTGAATCTGTATAAAGAGCGAGCATTTTGTCGTAATTTTTGTTCTTCTCGATGTCGTTTAATGCTTCGATAAATTGTTCTGTCATTTTGTTTCTCCACTAAAGCATAGAGTTTCGTCTTGAGCCGGCTTTCTCGCGGTAATAGGATAAAAACCGCCGCCGCCTCAAGGCAAAACTCCGAACTTGTTAAATCAATCTACGCTTTCTTGGCTTTCGCCGCGTCTTCTGATCTGCCGGACGGCTGACCTTCGATCTTCATAGTCAATCCGGCTTCCATCAAACTTTTGAAACGGCGCAAATCTCCTTCGACCTGCTGCGACGGTTCTTCATTGAAGAGTTTTGCCGCCAGTGAACCGATTTTCCCCGCCGGTGCTTCGTATGTTAAATGCACGACAACTTCGGTGCCGCGCGTGGCTGTCGGCTTGAATTCGACGAAACCGGAATTCGGAATATCCGAGCCTTCCTTAGACTTCCAGGCGATTCTTTCATTGAGGATTTCATCGGTAATTTCCGCATCCCATTCGACCGTATAGCCGAACGGCGCGTTTGCCTTCCAGTGCGAGTTAGTCGAATCAATGTTTTTGACCGATTCGAGGTGTTTCATAAATCGCGGCAGATTTTCAAAGTTGCGCCAAAACGAAAACAGTTCCGATTGCGATTTATTATTGATCGTGACCGATTTTTTGACTTCGATATTACCCGAAAGCCAGCTTTGAACGCTGCTTTTCGTGCCGTCAATATCGAGCGCGTCATAAACCTGACAATGCCCGGTCGCGCTCCGAACGCCGAGCAAACCGCCGACGACCGCTAACACTGTACCGGTCGCGTCCCGCCGTTTAATGCCGTAAGCAATTAATCCGCCCGCCGCCGCACCGGACACGACGCGCTCGGTCTGGCTCATATTCTTTTTGGTATCGGATAAATTTTCCAAAAACGATTTTTTTTCGAGTGACTTTTCCATAATTTGCACCTTCCCTTTGTTCTGATGATTAGAAGAATTAAGTTAAATGTTCGCCGGGTTTCAATTCGTTGTTGTGAACCGAGGCTTTGTCAGCCAAAGTCGTTAAAAACGACGGCGAAACGAACGACGCGCTGTCGAAGCCGCGCTTTTGAGCTTCGCCGATGCCGCCCGGTGACGGCAGAAGTTGGTTGACGAACGCGGCTGCTTCGGATGTGAATTCAGGAAAAAGCTGATTGATTTTTGCGATGATTTCCGCCTGAACGGAGATGATTGCTTCGGCTTTCCCGCCTTTTGCTGCGCTGATAATCTGCTGCGCCGCCGTTTCCGCGCTGATCGAAGTGACCGGCAGAGCATTGCCGACGCTGAACCACGCAAATTCGCGTTCGTTTTGACCTTTAAAAATCGCGTTCAAATGGCTGCCCGTCCGCATCAAACCCGGACAAACCGTCGTGACGAAAATATTTTCTTTAACCAGTTCGTTTCGCATCGCCGACGACAATCCGACGAGCGCGAACTTGCTTGCCGAATACGGCGCGAGATGCGGCACGGCGACTTTCCCGCCGATTGAAGCAATATTGACGATGCGCCCGCCGCCGCTTTCTTTTAACTTTGGAATCGCCGCCTGCATCATATAAAACGGTCCCCAAAAATGAACCTGCATCGCGTCGGTAAAATCCTGTTCTGTCTGATTTTCGAGCGGCGCAACCTGAATGACTCCGGCATTGTTAATCAAGACATCAATGCGCCCGAAGTGATCGGCGACATCTCCGATAAATGTTTCGACCGCTAATTTGTCGCGGACATCGCAGACGGCTGAAAAGACTTCCGCGCCCTGCGATTCAAGATCACTTTGAGCGCGTCCGAGTTCGTCAGCGTCGCGGGCGCAAATGGCAATTTTGGCGTTCTCTGCCGCCAACTGACGCGCCAAAACCAAACCCAACCCGCGTGAACCGCCGGTGATGACCGCGACTTTGCCGCTGAAATCGTATTCGCGTTTCTTTCTGACAGCCGCGATTATCGCTGCCAGCGTTCCCGCGCCGATAATCGCGCCAACTAACAAATTGTTCGATTTTTTCGCTATTTCGGTCATCCCGGTTTTCCCCTGCATCAATTCAAAACGATTACTTGAAAAATTATTGAACGGCAAAAATCGTGCCTCGCCGGGATGTTTGAAATAATTGCAGACATTGTCTTTCGGGGAATTGAAATGTTAGCCTTAGCTAAATGGACAACGAGATAATAAACGAGAAAAAATTCGCCGCGCCGAAACCTCAGCGGGAATTAAAAGGTGTCATTCAGCCGCGCCTGGTGCGAAATATTTCATTCAGCATTATCACGCTTTCGCTCGTCGCCTGCACGGTTTTGTGCATTCTCGCTATCTGGCAGTTCACCCAATCCGACGCGGTTTGGCGGGCAATTGCCACCTTCCTCGTCGTCATCGTCGCCACCGGCATCTTTACATTTGTTAATGAAAAATTGGGATGATTGAAAAAGATGCCATTCTTAAAATAAAATCTCTCAATAAAGAGATATTTAAAGTGGGATTCCTTTATGATGACTGCCGGAAAATATCTCAATTAGAAGAATCTTTAAGGAGTATAAAACCGGACTTGCATACCTTTTTTCACAGCCTTTGGTCACTAAGCGCAATCGAAAAATTTAAAGCAATTGAACAGCAAAATTTAGATAATTATGCAAAGTGGCTCCAAAAATCATTCTTTGACAGATTTCCTAAATACCTCGCAGCGAACTCACTCATAACCGAAAGTTTTACGCCCAATCTATATAAAATATTAAAAATTCACGAAGAATTGCGGGTTTTACTTTTGGAAGTTATGATTTGCGAATTTCAAAACCGAAAAAAGAATTATTTCTAAAATTAGTGCATTTTACTTTATTTGTTTTAACTTGATAAAATACTTGTTTCACTATCAGGCAATTATTTTATCTGTAAGACACAATGAGCATTACACATATTTCGGTGCGCGGGGCGCGGCAGCATAATCTTAAAAATATTAACGTCGAGATTCCGCGTGACACATTTACGGTGATTACGGGTTTGAGCGGTTCGGGCAAATCTTCGCTCGCTTTCGATACGATTTACGCCGAAGGTCAGCGGCGTTATGTCGAATCTTTGTCGGCGTATGCGCGGCAGTTTTTGGATCAGCTTGAAAAACCGGATGTTGATTCGGTCGAAGGTTTGAGTCCGGCGATTTCAATCGAGCAGAAAACCGTTTCGCGTTCACCGCGTTCGACGGTCGGGACGGTGACGGAGATTTACGATTATCTGCGTCTGCTTTTTTCGTCAATCGGCACGCCGCATTGTCATCAATGCGGCGCACCGATTACGCGCCAAACCGTCGAACAAATCGTTTCGGGAATCTTGGAACTGCCCGAAGGCGAGCGCGTGATGATTCTCGCGCCGATTGTGCGCGGGCGCAAAGGCGAATTCAAAAAGGAACTCGAAAAATATGCCAAAGATTTTACGCGGGCGCGGATTGACGGCGAAATGCGTCAGTTGGATGAAGAAATCCTGCTCGAAAAACGCAAAAATCACACGATTGAAATCGTCGTTGACCGACTGTTAATTAAGGAAGGTGTCAAGGAACGCCTCACCGAATCGGTCAAAACCGCGCTCAAATTAACCGGCGGCGCAGTTCTGGTTTCAATTGTTGACGGCGAAGAAAAACTCTATTCCGAGCGAATGGCTTGCGTCAACTGCGGCATCAATATTGCCCAACTCGAACCGCGTTCGTTTTCATTCAATTCGGCGTTCGGCGCGTGTAAACGCTGTCAGGGCTTGGGAACGGTGATGGAAATGGACGCGGGGAAAATTCTTCCCGATGAAAGTGTCGCGGTTAACAAGATTAAATTTCTCGCCGAAACCGATAAATCCGGCGGCAAATTTCTGCATTCGGCGTTGATGGCTTTGATTCAGCGTTACGAAGAAGATAATGGTGCAGACGAGGAGAAAAAGAGAAAAGGAACGAAGGAGAAAAAAACTAAAATTCTTTCGCCGGAAAGCGAAACGGGCAATCGCCAATCGCCAATCGCCAATCGCCAATTCGCCGATTTGCCGCAGGAAATCAAAGACGCTTTCTGGCACGGCACAAAAAAACGGCTGACGTTCGAGCAGGGAAGTTACAAATACGAAGCCGAATGGAAAGGCGCGTTGCGGGCGATGCGCGACCGGCTCGAAACTCCGCCGTCGGAAAAGGTTAAAGATGCGCTGACCGAACTTGTCGCGCCTTTGCCGTGTCCCGAATGTCACGGTAAACGATTGCAGCCGGAAAGTTTAGCGGTTAAGGTCGGCAGTTTGGGCATTGACGATTACGTTTCATTATCGCTCGACGAATCGCTCGAAAAAGTCTCGGAAATTAAACTCGATTCACGCGAAGAAAAAATCGCCGGCTTGGTTTTGCGCGAAATTCGGGATCGAATGACGTTTCTGAAATCGGTCGGATTAGGATATTTGACGCTTGACCGCGCTTCGCAGACTTTGAGCGGCGGCGAAGGTCAGCGCATTCGTCTGGCGACGCAGATCGGTTCACAGCTGCGCGGCGTTTTATACGTTTTGGACGAACCGTCAATCGGTCTGCATCCGCGCGACAACCAGAAATTAATCGAAACTCTCCATCAATTGCGCGATCTCGGCAACACGGTTTTGGTCGTCGAACACGACGAGGAAACGATTGAACGCGCCGATCACGTTGTTGATCTCGGACCGCTCGCCGGGACGCACGGCGGCGAAATTATCGCCGAAGGCACACCCGCGCAAATTAAAAAATCGAAAAATTCGCTGACCGGAAAATATATGTCGGGCAAACTGAAAATCGAAGTTCCCGAATTTCGCCGCCTGCCGAACGGCAAACGGATAATAGTCAAAGGCGCAAAAGCTCATAACCTCAAAAATATTGACGCGGAATTTCCGCTCGGAATTTTGACGGTCGTAACCGGCGTTTCCGGTTCGGGCAAATCAACGCTGGTCGAAGATATTTTGTATCCCGCGCTCTACAAATACGTCTATAAATCGGCGATGACACCGCTCGAACATTCTTCGATTGAAGGGATGGAATTGGTTGATAAAATTATCGAAATTGACCAATCGCCGATTGGCAGAACGCCGCGCTCGAATCCGGCGACTTATACAGGACTTTTTACGCCGCTTCGTGAACTCTACGCGATGCTGCCCGAATCACGCGAACGCGGCTACAAAACCGGCAGATTTTCGTTCAACGTCAAAGGCGGACGCTGCGAAGCGTGTGAAGGCGCGGGTTTGAAAACCATCGAAATGAATTTTCTGCCCGACGTTTACGTTCTCTGCGATGTTTGTCGCGGCGCACGTTACAACCGCGAAACACTCGCCGTCAAGTATAAAGGTTTATCAATCGCCGACCTTCTCGATACGACGATTGAAGACGCGCTGCCGATTCTCGAAAATATCCCGAACATCAAAATCAAACTGCAAACGCTGCTCGATGTCGGTCTCGGCTACATCAAAATCGGACAATCTTCGACGACTTTAAGCGGCGGCGAAGCGCAGCGCATCAAACTCGCCAAAGAATTATCGAAACGCGCAACCGGCAAAACGATCTATATTTTAGATGAACCGACGACCGGCTTGCATTTCGCCGACGTTCACAAATTATTGGATGTTTTGCAAAGATTGGTTGACACGGGCAACACCGTGATCGTCATCGAACACAATTTAGACGTAATAAAATCCGCCGATTACATCATTGATCTCGGACCCGAAGGCGGCAGCGAAGGCGGCAAAATCGTCGCCGTCGGAACACCCGAAGAAGTCGCCAAAGTAAAAAAATCATACACCGGACAGTTTCTGAAAACTGTTTTGTAAAATGAAGCGCGAGCGTAATAACACCCGCCGAAGTTGACCAAGAAATCAAGCTCGCTGAAAGTGAGAAACAAAATGCGCTGTTAATTCGACACTTACAGCGTCGGAAGATTTGTTCGCAACTAACGTCGGGCGGCGTAAAACCTTTGTCCGACGCTCTCGAATTAGTCGCTGTCAGCGAGAAGAATCAAGAATTTAAAAAATCTAAACAGACTCCAAATTCAAGCCGCCGCTGACGCGTTGAAAATATGCACGGGTTTTTATTAAAATAAAAGACTCAAAATAAATGAGTTGAGCGGCGCGACGATCCAGCCGATAATTCCCATTTGCAGTAAAACGAGCAGAATCAGAAAGCCGTAAGTTTCCAGAATTTGAAATAAAGGCTCGAAGCTCGCGGGCAGAAACGTCTGCAAAACCTTGCTGCCGTCGAGCGGCGGAAAAGGTAAAAGATTAAAAATCGCCAGACCGACATTCATTAAGATAGTCGTAATCAAAAAGGTGTAGAAAACTTTAATCATTCCTTCGTCAAAGTTTTGACTGGTGATAATCTGCTGAACCGCCAGAATTTTAATCAAAATCGCGGCAGTAATCGCAATTATCATATTGACGACGATTCCCGCAATCGAAACGCAGACGTTTGCCGCGTCTTTATTGTGCCATTTGAGCGGATTAACCGGCGTTGGTTTGCCCCACGCGATCAGCGGATAATTTCCCGCGCTCGTATAACCGATAAAAAATCCGATAATCGGCAGTAAAAGTGTCCCAATCGGATCAATATGCGGCAGCGGATTCAAGGTCACGCGACCCAGTCGAAGTGCCGTGTCGTCGCCGAATTTCCACGAAGTCCAGGCGTGCGCGGCTTCGTGGGCGGAAACGGCGAAAATCCAGACGACCATATAAACGATCAGTTTTGAAACAAAATCAGCGATGTCGAAATTACCCATTTGAACGCTCCGCAGGTTTGACGAATTTTTATATTATATTCGTATCGAAATAATAAACATTTGTTGTCTTTGCCTTTAAATTGTGCCATTCTTTTAAAAAAATAGTAAATCGGCACGAGCGAATTTTAATCTCTGTTTATGAGCGAAAAAAGCAAAAATATCGTCTGCATTGCGAGCGAACATAAAGGAAACGAATTTCTGGAAGAATGCCACAACGCAGGCTGGCACGTCACGCTCGTGACGCGCAAGGATTTGCTCGATTATCCGTGGGCGTGGACGGCGGTTGACGATGTGCGGACGGTCGAACGCGGCGCGACGGGCGAAGATTACGTCCGCGCCGTGGCAAATGCGGCGGGCAGCCGCAAGATTGACCGCATCGTCGGGCTGGACGAATTTGACGTGCTGAACGCGGCGCGGGCGCGTGAACATTTGCAGGTCGAAGGTTTAAGCGTTTCATATCTGTTGCGTTTCCGCGACAAATTGCGGATGCGCCATCTCGCCGCCGGCAAAGGTTTGCCGTGTCCGGCATTCGTCGGCGCGTTCAATATGCGCGATCTGGACAAATATTTGACTGAAACCGACGCGCCATGGATCGTCAAGCCGCGCACCGAAGTCAACGCTTTCGGCATCCGCAAATGCGAGACGGCGGAACAGGTTTGGGAAACTCTCAAAGGTTTGGACGCACGTCACACCTGGCGCGATCACCCGTCGCAATTTTTGGTCGAAGAGTTTATTAAAGGCAAGGTTTATCACGTTGATTCGGTGGTCGAAAACGGCAAAATCGTTGCGTCGGGCGTGAGCGTTTACGGCAAACCGCCGATGACCGTCTCGCACGAAGGCGGCGTTTTTACGACCTCGATTGTGCCGTATAAATCGGCTGAACGAAAGACGCTCGAAAAACTCAACAAACAATTGCTCAAGGCTTTTGAATACGAACGAGGCATTGCTCACGCCGAATTTTTACAGTCGGACGAAACCGGCGAATTTTATTTGCTGGAAGTCGCGGCGCGGGTCGGCGGCGCGTATATCGCCAATGTTTTGGAACAGGCGTGCGGTTTCAATCTCTGGCGCGAATGGGCAAAACTCGAAATGGCGGACAATGAAACTCCGTATAAAGCACCGAGAATCCGCAAAGAATACGCCGGAATTACGCTCGCGCTGGCAAAGGAAGACGCGCCCGACACCTCGCATTACGACGATGACGAAATCGTCTATCGAGTTTTTAAAGCCAAACATATCGGTTTAATTTTCGCTTCCGACAAACACGAAAGAGTCGCCGAATTAATTGAAACCTACACGCAACGCATCGCGCAGGATTTTCTCGCCGTCGCGCCCGTTAAAGAGCGTTACGACGATTAAAGTTAAGCGATCCGTGACTAAAAAAAAATAGTGGACAGCTAAAGCCTTAAAATGACATAATTTATCCAAACTTGAATTCGTCTGAAATTCATCGGGCGAAAATTTATTTTCCACTTTAACAAAGGTTTTATCTATGCAAACATTTTATTCAGCCGTTTCGCTGCGTTTTATACTCGTTTTATCGGTTATTTCCGCGCTTTTTCTCGCGCCCGTCGGAACATTCGCGCAAAAACGCCGCGTTTCGGCGAACTCTTCACGCGCCGAATCTAACAGAAAAAATGTCAAACAACCGAAATTGAGCAAACAAGCATATCGTAAAATGCCGCCTTCGATGCGCCTGTCGCCGCAGCAGTCGCCGGACGAATATGTGCAGGGAATCGTCTGGCAGGGCGATCCGGGTGTCACGAAAAGCGTCGCGCAGATTATGCAGGACGACGCGCTTTACCAAGCAAAACTGACTCCGCAGCAACGCGCGGAACTCGCCGAAAAACGCGAGGAAAAAAACGAGCGCAACGAATTCAAACTCAAAAAAAGCCGTAAAAATTCGCCTGCTGCACTTCAATATGACGAAAACGGCGCGTGGGTTAATCCGTTGGAACGAGAATCTTCGCTCGTCAGCCGCAAGCCCTCGAACAGCTTTACCGGACCGCTCAATCCGCAGACTGTGGCTTCGACCTTCAGCGGTCCCGACGCTTCGGTCGGCGGCGGTTTCGTCCCGCCCGACACGCAGGGCGATGTCGGTCAGAGCGATGTTTTAATGACTGCCAACGACCGCATTACGAGTTATACGAAAGCGGGCGTAACCGGCGGATTAAATTCGTCAACGACGACATTTTGGACACCGACGGGCGCGACCGGACCGTGCGACAACCACGTCAGATACGACCGTTTATCAAAAAGATGGTTCGTCGTAGCGATTGACTGCGATCCGGCTGGATCAAACAAAATTCTCATCGCCGTCAGTTCCGGTTCGACGATTACGAACGCGAGCAGTTTTACATTTTATAATTTCGTCAACGATACCGTCGGCACGACACCGAATACCGACACGGGCGGTTTTGCCGATTATCCGACTTTGGGAGTTGATAAAAACGCCCTGTATATCGGCGACAATGTTTTCAGCGCAGCGGGAGCGTTTATCGGATGCAGTGCCTTCGTCATCAATAAGGCAAATATGATCGCCGGAACGCTAACGGTCACGGCGTTTCGCAATGTCGGAACGACAACGACCGGCATTTACACGCCGCAGGGCGTTGATAACGAAGACCCGTCGGCGACGGTCGGTTATCTGATCGGCAGCGATACGAATGCTTTTAATCGTCTGAATATCCGCAAAATCACGACTCCCGGCGGCGTTCCGGCGATTTCCGGCAACCTGCCGATCACCGTTTCGAGCGGCGACGGTATTCTCGTCCCGAATCAGGGACAGACCAACACGAATTATCGCCTCGATTATCTCGATGATCGTCCATACGCGGCGATGATAAATGTCAATCGTGTGCTGACTTCGGCGCGTCAGGATGTCGCTTCGCTCTGGACTTCGCACAGTTTCGGAATGGCGGCGACCGCGCCTTTTGCGCCCTCGACGACGGGCGTGATGGGCAGCCGTTGGTTTGAAATCAATACCGATCCGGCATCGCCTGCATTAAGACAATCCGGCACATTTATTGATCCCGCAAATTTTGTCTGGATCGGCAGCAATGCGATGTCGGGACAAGGTTTTATGACAATCGGCGCGAGCCGTTCGAGTTTGACGATGTTTCCGGGAACAGTCGTCGCGGGCAGACTGCGCGAAGACAGTCCGACGGGCGCAGACGCGCTCGGCGTGACGGAAGCGTTATCGAGCGCGTTCGCCGGACAAGCGCGTTATATCAATCAAAATCTCAGTCAGGCAGCCAACACCGGACGGCGTTGGGGGGATTATTCGCAGACGAGCGTTGATCCGAACGACGATCAAACAATGTGGTCGTTTCAGGAATACAGCGATGCTTCGGGAAACTGGCACGAACGCGCCATCAAATTGCAGGCACCGCCGCCGGCAGCACCGAAAGCCTGCACCGCCGCGACGACCGTCCAACTCGATGTCGCCAATGCGTTTCACGGTGTCATTACCGTCACCGGAACTTCGACCGCCGGTTCGGAATTTTACGACGGCAATGTCGTGGATTGGAGCGCGTTTCGTGATTACGCCAATTATGCCGATAATACCGGCACGGCAGTTTCTTATACGCACGGCGGCGGTCCGGGATTTCACG
This sequence comes from Pyrinomonadaceae bacterium, assembly GCA_965247235.1. Lineage (GTDB taxonomy): Bacteria > Acidobacteriota > Blastocatellia > Pyrinomonadales > Pyrinomonadaceae. The sequence goes on along the minus strand of OZ252004.1, from coordinate 1,194,069 downwards.
GTCCGGGCGCGATCAATTCGGCTGGCAACGGTCATCTGACGGCGGTCAGCGGCGCGGCGACGACGGGCAGCGGCACGGCTTCGGTCGCAGCGTTTGCGCCGAATGCACCCGGCAACAGCACGATTTATCAATCGCCGACGACGTTCAAAATCAAACTCGACATCACGGGCGCAACCGGCAGCAGTAAATTTCCGCTGACGATTACGAATCCTGATGGTCAGACGATCACGACCACCGACGCAATCTGCACTTTGGTGCCGGTTGCGGCTTCGACGAGCATTAACGGTCGTGTGCTGACACGCGCAGGCAGAGGAATCGGCGGCGCGACGGTTTCGCTGTTAAATGTCGCTACGAACCAAACGCGCACGGTTCGCACGAATACTTTCGGTTATTACCGTCTGGATAACGTCGAAGTCGGCAGAAGCTATCTGCTTTCGGCAAATGCTAAAGGCTATACTTTCGGCGGCGGACAGTTGATTAATCTGACTGAAGAAATCGGCGGCATCAACATTATTGCGAATCGTTAGGTTTGAATGGAATTAAGATTTGAACACGGATTGGACGGATTAAGCGGATCAAAACGGATTAAATTAAAATATCCCGTGTAAATCCGCCGAATCCGCCGGATCCGTGTTCAAAAAAACATCAACCAAAAATGTAGGAGAAATGCCGCCGCGCTTTCTCCTTTTTTTATTGCGTGTTCGATTGCCGAATTGAAATTTGACAATCAGCAAGCGCATCTGAAAAACTTAGACTTTTCAAAACGACTGCTTTTATGACATTTACCGATTCGTTTCAGGAAACACACACGCCGGAAATTTTGGATCACGATTTAAACCGTTATTTCCCCGAACTGCTCACTTTTGAATCTCTCGAAGAAACGGAAAAATCCGCCGTTTATCAAAAAATCAAGCCCGAAGTCGAACGCATTTTAAACGCCGTCGTGCAGGAGAATTTGTCAGAACCGTCTGCGTCAGCGGATGGTTTAAATTTAACCACAAAGGCTTCTGAATTAAACATTCGACTGCCCGCTGACGCAGACGGTTCCGACACGATTTCCGCAATCGCTTGGAACATCGAACGCGGCAACATTTATCAAGGAATCGTTGACGCGCTGAAAAAACATCCGCAGCTTAACAACAAAGACGTTTTGCTCCTGACCGAACTCGATGACGGAATGGCGCGGAGTAAAAATCGTTTCGTCGCGCAGGATTTGGCGAGAGAACTAAAATTAAATTACGCCTTTGCGCCGGTTTATATCGCGCTGCAAAAGGGAAGCGGCGTTGAAGAATTTGCCGAAGGCGAGAATACGAAATCAATTCACGGGCTGGCGATGTTTTCCAAATATCCGCTGAAAAATGTTCACGCCGTCGCGCTGCCGAACGGCAAAGATAAAATGTTCGGCAAGGAAAAACGGCTCGGTTATCTTCGCGCTTTGATCGCCGACATCGAACATCCGGCTGGTGATTTTCGCGCCGTGACGATTCATCTCGACGCGCATTCGTCGCGCAAACACCGGCATTTCCAAATGAAATTAATTCTCGACGCGCTCGACAAACTGCCGAAACTTCCTGTCATTCTCGGCGGCGACTGGAACACGACGACCTACAACGCGCAGACGGCAAATCACGCGATTGCCGGGTATTTTCGGCGCGTGGCGATGGGCGTTAAAAACGTCGTCAAAAATCATCTGCCGCATCCCGACCGATATTTTGAACGCGGACTTTTCAGCGAACTCGAAAATCGCGGCTACGAATATAAAAAGTTCAACGAAAGCGGTGTCGGCACGCTTCACTACGACATCGAAAGCATCGAAAAGAATACTAATTTACGCGATTGGGTTCCCGAATGGTGTTTCCCGTTCATCTTTTGGGCGGCGCGAAGAGTCGGCGGCAAAGTTTCCGGCAGACTGGATTGGTTCGCCGGAAAAAACATCGAAATCCAAGGCAAACCGCAAACCATCGGCGACTTAAAAGACGAACAAGAAACGCCGCTCTCCGACCACGACGCAATCGCTTTGGACTTTACACTCTCGAAAAGCTAAAATCTAGAATTCCGACTGACCTCGGACTTTAGACTTTAGCCTTTAGACTTTTAATATTATGGAAGTAGCATTTTGCCAGACGCTCAGTTTCAACGCTGATACATTCGACTACGATGCCGTTTCACAGGAAAACGGCAACGCGACGATCATTAAATTTCCGATTGACCAAAAACTTTACAGCCCCGGCGATGTCGTCGTGGTTTTAGCTGACAACGAAATAGTTTTTCACGGCATTATCGGCAAAATCGAAGACGGCGAAGCCTACGCGTCCGATCCGCGCGGCAGTCTGCTTGCCGCCACCGTGCAGTAAAAATTCGTAATTCGACGAAATTTTGCTTGACAGTTTTTAGATAGATTTTTAGAATCAAAATCAGTTCCGGGGATGTAGCTCAGTTTGGCAGAGCGCTGCGTTCGCAATGCAGAGGTCGCAAGTTCGACTCTTGTCATCTCCACCAAAATAACTTAAACAAACTCAATAACTTAATAGTAATATTTTGTTATTGGTTTAAATCAATTTAAGCCGTGTTGCTCAAATCCTGCTCAAATTGATTACTGATAAAGGCAAATTGCACGGCTTCGTGCTTTGCCTTTTCTGTTGCGTGGGCGTAGCGTTTCGTCATTCTAATATCGGAATGCCCTAGCAATTCCGCCAAGACTGACAACGGAACGCCTTTGTCGGCTAATCTGGTAGCGAATGTGTGCCGCAAATCGTGAAAAGTAAAATTCTCAATTCCGGCTTGTTTGATCGCGCCCTCAAAACTTCGCTTCGTATTGTTCAAACGTCCGTTTGTTTTCGGGCTTGGGAAGACATACGCGCTGACTTTCGGCAAAGAATGAACCATTGCATAAACTTCATCGTTCATTGGAATTGTGCGCGGTTTGCCGTTTTTACTCTGCCTGACCAAGACCGCTTTTCTTCCCAAATCAACATCAAACCATTTGAGATTAAAAATTTCGCCGCGCCTCATTCCCGTATTGATCGCAAAGAAAACTATGTTTTTCGTGAGCGGACAATCTTTCAGGACATCTAACAAACGTCTTTGCTCGTCTTCGGTCAAGTAGCGCGTTCGTTCATTGTTCATTCTCAAAGCCTTGACCGTTCGGCAGGGATTAAAAGCGAGCAACTCATTTTCAACGGCATAACTGAAAACTTTCGATAAGACGTTGATTTCGCGGTTGATCGTCGCCGGTTTGCGCTGTCCGCCGTGCTGTGTCACCGTCGCCATCCTCTTACGTCTGATTTCTTCAATATCATTCTTACGAATTTCGGAAAGAAGTTTTCCGGCAAAGAATCCTGTAAAGATTTTCATAAGTCTTAAATCCGCATCGTGCGTGATCTTGGTTGCTTTCGAGAACGGCAGAAATTGATTTTCTACAAAGTCCGCAAAAGTTATCTCCGGCTGACTTTCCTTTTTCGGATTAGTCATCAAATCAAATTCCTGCAAATAACAATTCATTGCAATTTTATCGGCTTGTTTTTCGGTGATCGCGCCGCTGGCAACTTTCCGAATTTGTTTACCGTTTAGACGAAAATTATAAGTCCAAACTTTTTTGATTTTTTTTACATTTATTTTCACTTTTCCTCCTACAATAAATCTTCAAAAAGCAGGGTGAATTTATCATTTTTTGAGTAATTTTTCGTCAAAGTTCTGGACGAGAAAAAGTTTCAGAAAACTACACAAACTACACTAACTACACTTTTTTAGGCAAAAATAGCCTGAACAAACAAAACAATTCATTTGTTTGCAGTAGTTTACCTGATTTTTGAATTATTTTACAAAACTACACGAAAATACACGAAACTACACTAAAACTACACGCTTTTAAGTTCGCTCAAGATAAGTCGCCATTCCGAAATTTTGCCTTTCAACTTTGATTTTCAGATGCTTCAAGCGGCTCGTAAAAAGTTTCCTTCCGGCTGCCGAAAATCCGTTTTCCTGACAATAGGTGCGATAGCTTGCAAAGACATTTTTGAGCGGCAAAAAGTCCACGCTCGGCTGATAATTTTCTTCTTCGAGAAAACAAGAAACGCTGTCGGATTCTTTCCGATAGGCTTCGATTTCATCTTTGATGATGTCGGACTGCGTAAATTTTCCGTTGGCAAGCAGTCTGTTGAGACCTTGCAAAATCCAATTAAACACGCCGGATAATTCATTTTCGATGATTCTTTGCGCTAAAAATTTATCCTGCTTGGCTTCCGGCATCGTCAAACGAAAAGGCACAATCAGCAAACGCCGAAAATAAGCGTCGCTGTGTTCAATCTCTTTCGGCAATTCATTGCAGTTGAAAGCGAGTTTGGCGTAATTGTCCATCGTGAAAGAGTTGCCGAACTTCAAACGCGCCTGAATCGGTTCATTTGAAACGAGGTTTTTGAAAACGTCCTTTGTTGATGAAGCATTGATCTCGCTGCCGTAGTTCAAAAGTTTGTTGGATATTTGCGCCCGATTATGTTCTTGAAGCAAATCCGACAAAGAATAGTTTGTAATGTTTTCTCTGCCTAATAAAGCGTTTATTACATCGAAAAAGACGCTTTTACCGTTGCCGCCCGTGCCGTAGAGTAATAATGCTTTTTCCTGTTTGTTGCCCTGCGTGAAGACATATCCGCAAAATTCGGCTAAGACGTTTTGCAGTTCGGTTTCCGGTAAAACTTCATTCAGATATTTTTTGAAGTTCGGGCAAACTGCCGACGCATCATATGCAAAGCCAAGTTGATAAGTCAAAAAGTCTTTGGCTTTAAATGCCCGTAACGCCTGATATTTGCCGCTTATTTCAAATGTTCCGTTTTGCAGATTGATTAAGACTTTTCCGGTCTCCGGTTCTAAAGGTTCGAGATAAGCGGACGCGAGAAACTGCCAAAATAATTTCTTTCTGAAATCATAATGCTTTGCTTCAAATTCATTAACGCCCATCTTTTGCGCGGCTTTGCCCAAAAAATCTTCCATCTGGTCTTTATTGATTTCTTTCCAGAACGCCCCGTTAAAACAAAAAATAAAGTCATTCTGTCGCGCTAAATGAAAGTTTTGCGCTTTAACGGCTTCCAATAATTCATCAATGCAGATTACTAAAAGATGTTTTTGAGATAGTTTTTGATTGGCTGAAAGTCCGGCTTTGTCTCGAAAATTAACAGGCTGCAAAGCGTCCAGAATTTGACGGAAAATCTTTGAATGAGAAGAAACATTATCTTTTTTGGCTTCCGGCTCGATTGCCGCCGCGCCGATGCGGTTCGCTTCGTAAATTTCCAAGCCATCAAGTAGGGCAAAAATATCGCTCGCATTGTTGCCCAGTTGCAACCAGTCGGAAACGTCCTGACCGTGCTTTTCGGCAATCGGCTGATCTTTGAACGGGTCAAAAATCTGGATTTGGCAATCAACGGCTATCAGTTCCCGGATTAGTTTTTCCCCGCGTTTAATTCCGGCTTGATCGTGGTCAACACAAATCACGACGCGCCTTTCTCTTAAAAATTCGTTGTAATCTTTGCGCCATTCGGACGCGCCGAAAACATTGGTCGTCGCCGTCAAACCTAATGCCGATAGATTATCAGCATCTTTTTCGCCCTCGCATAAAAAAACAGGTTTGGAAGTCTTCGCCGCCAAAAGTTCCGGCAAGCGGTATAAAACGCGCCGGACGTTCTGCAAACTGTAATGATATTTATTTTTCTCGCTGACGGTTCGCGCTGCAAATTCTTTTTTGCCGTCGCTTAGATTTTTCCGGCATATTTGATAAAGCAAATTTCCGTCTTCGTCTTTATAATCATAAATTGAATCGAAATTTTGTTTATTTAGTGGAGAATTTGTTTCCGGCTTCGGATTCGGGTATAAATCTTTTTCGGTTAAATCGAAATAAGCTAACACTGATTTGATGTCGCAACCTGACAAACAATTGATGGTTATTTTACCGTTTGGCTGTTGTTTGAGAAGTAAAGAGTTTGCGCCATCGTCGTGCGCCGGATATTGTGCCGCAAAGCCTTTTCCGTTAGCGGCTTTCCGGGTGCGATTTAATTTTGATTTAATATCTTCAAAGGTTGTAAAGACATTTTTTACTTGCTTTTTAGTGGTATTTTGTTGTAAGTTCATATTGTTAGTTTTTATTTCTTGCACAGAAATATAGTTTTGAATCGCCGCGCTTCTATCGCGGCTTTTCTTTTGTCCTTTTTTAGTTGTCAATGCCTACGCTTGCGCGTTTCCGTGCGGTTTAAGCCGCTTTCTCCGTTTCCGGTTCGCTTTGTATCAGTTCGCCGTCGAGCGGTTTTGTATCAGTTAAATTCAGTAGCAATTGAAACTTTCGTTTGAAGTCTGAAGCATCGCCGTTTTCGGCGGTAAGATCTGCAACTTCATCTTTGAATTTCTCGCTTTTTAAGATTTCCTGAACTGAATACATATTTCTTTTTTGCTAATCCGCTGGCTCAATACTGTCAAGATGGAAATCTTCCTGCCCTTTCTTGGCGATTTTGACAGCTTCGGTTTTGTTGGCGGCGGTGATCGTCGTCTGGTGAAATTCACCTTCCGCATAAAAATTAACGTAGAAATTTTTCTTTTCGGCGGGTTGCCGGGATGATTTTTTTTTGACTGCTGCAACTGCTGCGGCTTCGGCGTTTTTGGCTTCATCCAAATAAGATTCCGCTTTTAATCGCTTTTTGAAAGCCTTTGTTGCTCTTCGCCGTTTGATTATTCCCGTCGCTTTTCCAGCCAACCAAGCACCGAAAGGATTTTCGACCAACTCAACCTCGCCGAGAAATAAGCCGTCAAGACGCTGATTCCACTCTTCATCATTCAAAAGGATCGTGGCGTAATTATCAGGCGGGATTATTTCGACACCGTTTGGACTGGCAGACCATTCGACAATTAAATAACCGTCTTTCGTTACGCCGACACAGCTTCCGGCTTCGTTATCGTCTTCATCGAAAACAAAAGATTGGTTTGCCGATTCCAAAGCGAATCTTACCAAGCCGTCTCTATTACTATTTGTGATTCTTAACATTTTTGACCTCTCATTCTTTAAAATTTAAACTCCGGTTTCAATTGCTACTTTCGGCTAACTCTTGAAGTTGACGCTTTAACTCAGCTTTCAGTTTTTCGATGAATGCCGTGCCGTTGTTTTTGATCGCTTCCTGCTGCGCTTCGTAGCTTTGCTGGCATACGGTTTCAAACATTTGCAAAACTGTCTCGGTCGGCATCTCGAATAAAGCCAAAATCTGCGGTGTTTCAGAACGCTCGATCAACACAAAATCCTGAATAAACTCGGTCACTAATTCGTCCGGTTCGGTGTCAGTTATTAAATCTCTGAGCGCATTGCCGAGTAATTCCTCTGCCGTCAACGGCTCTTCATTCTTGATTTCTTCAATTTCTTCAATTTTCGCTTTCATAAATTTATTTTCCTTTTCCTTTAATTTTCGCCGCAAGGTTTGACAGTTCACCGCTTGCCGTCGGCGTTACCGCTTTTTTGGTCGGTGATTCCGGTCTGGCTTTCGGTTGTCCGGTCGTGCGATTCGCGCCTAAAACGCCCGTCAATATCGGTAAGAACGCCGGAACATTACTGCCCAAAGCATTTACGAGTTTTGCAGCTTCACCGATTATACCCCCGCCGTTGCTTTCGGTTGGTGCTAGTTCATCCGAAATCGCCCGTGCCTGTGTGACCATTCCAAACGCTGACTGCATCATTTGCATAGCCTGCGCCGTTGGGTCTGGCTGCGGCTTGGCGGCGTTTTGCGATTGCATTTGCAGCATCAGCTTGAACATTTCTTCTTTTCCCCGATGCGCTTCTTCAAGTGCGTTTATCAATTGCGCTGTTTCGTTCTGGCTGCCGTTACGAATTTGTTTTATTTCGGCTTCAAATCTCTGTCGCCGTTCCTGCTCAATCGCTAATTGAAGCCGCAACGCTTGAATATCTTCCGATGCCTGCAAAATGTTCGGCTCGTAAAAATCAAAATTTTCTTCGCCCTCGTCATCACTGGCATCTTCAACGGTTCGCGCCTCCGAGTCTGCATTGTCGGCAATCTCGAAATGAAATGTTTTTTCGGGATGACCTTTCGCATTGCGAATGTCCACCTTAAAAACGCCGTGATGAAAAAACTCTTGTATAAACTGTGGCAATCGCCTTTCAAGCGGTTGCCCGATGACCGAAACGGGAAATTTTCCCTGTTCGATATTTTTGTTTCCGTCCATTCGATAAATCCAAGCGTTTGATTCTTGATTTCGCGCCCGCTTCGGTTTGGACGATATTTTGTCCGTTCGTTCGGTTTCTTCTGTCTCTGAATTGTCAATCATCTGTCTAACTCCCGTAATTGTTACGGTCGGCGGCTGTTAAAGCGGCTTAAAAGCCTGTTTTCGCCCGTCGTGCGCCCTGCGTCTGACTGCGTTTTGACCAGTTGCATTCAACGTCAAGCCGTGTGATTCCGCCCCGTATGTCAAAAAAAAGATAAAAAAATTTTGGCTTTCGTGATTTACAAAAGCCAAAATTTTAAGACGAATTGAAGATTATTCTTCTTCAATTTCTTCATCGTCGTCAATTTCTTCGTCGTCGCTGCTCGAATAGTATTCGGAAACGTCTTCGTCAAAATTCGCGCCGTAAGCGTCGGATAGGGTTTCCCGCGCACTGTCAATTGCTTCCTGCATTCCCGTGCGGCTTCCGTCCGCTTCGTCCAGGACGGCAACGGCTTCACAGACAGCAATTTTCAAGTCGGTCGTGGTTGTTTGCGCTCTTGCCATAATCAAAGTTCCTCCATTATTAAAATCACGTTTTTGTTGCGTGTTGTAATAACTCTGACATAAACGAAAATGGCATTTCTAGGCTTAGATTAATTTCTATCCGGCTTAGATTAATTCCTATCCTTTTTTCTTGTGATGTTGAAAAGCATTTTTAACTTTAATCGTTATTTCGTATTTATGAGAAAATCTGATTTCTCTTTTAGCCTTTGCTTCCGCTTGGTTTGTTGATAGTCCGTCTCCAATATAAATAGATTTAAGTTCTTCAAGTTTTCTGCTTAATAATTCCTTAATTATTTGATTTCTTAACATTTTCTTATCATCACGCATTCTTAAAATTTCTAATGTTGATGGGTCTTTTTTACGTCCTACCTTAATTAATTCTAGTTTTTCAGCGAAAACAGATTTTTCATCCAAACGTAAAAAATCGCTAAAAGTTATGTTTTCGTTTTGCCCAATAATTTTGTCTATTCCGTCTTTGACCTGCTCAAAATCTTTACTTGAAACAACTATTTCAATTCCTTCTAGGCTTTCAGCATATTTTTTAGCAATTTCATAAGTTCTTTCTAAATATCCTTGCACTAGCAAATCAATAAGTTTTGTGCCGTTTGTGTCGTAAACATTAACAAAAACTTTTGATCTTTTACCGTCAGTTAATTTGTGAAAATGCTCATCAGGTAAATCTCGAATAAATAGGAAGAAGTCAGACAATTGGAAAAAATGTGTTTTGCCTTTAAACTGTTTTTGGTCAAGTAAATCAAGCATTTTAGAATAATTTGTATTCACGTTTCTGTCTCCAATAACAATAAATTCTTGTCCGGTATATTTACCTCGAACGCCTTTGCTAAAATTTATTTCTTTTCTCATTTCGTTTAATCCAGTAGCTCGAATCGAATTGATAAAGTTTTGACATTTGTTAAATCGCATTCCGTCAAGGTTTGCGCCGCCTTTCGGACATAGCTTTCAAAGTCAGCCTTTTCGCACTTGATTTCAAAAGACAAATCAATTCTTTCAATCGCCTTATTTGTGATAACGGTTCGCTTATCTGCCTTTGCGTATAGTTTGTTGCCTTTTATTTTCATTTTTCAATTGCTACTTGCTGCTGTCGAGCCAAACAATAAAACGTGACTGCTCGACCGTTTATTTTCGCCGACGTGTCACGAATCAAACGAATATGCCGTAAATATCCAATATTTCAATACTTACTAAAAAATCATCAGAATCGTAGTTATAAATTAAGCCTTTCTCCATATCGTCTTTGCGGTAAGTTGATTCAGTTTTACTAAAACGAACTGACAGCAAATCTACATCCGCTAAATAATTCAGTTCAAGATTTTCGTCCGGCATACTTGCCGCCGTCGAGCGGTGAAATAAATGTGACTGCTCGATAATTTAATTGTGCCGGTGAATCACGGAAAGCGTGAAGCTGCGCGGCGGAAAATTGCCCGGACTGTCACGATTAAACATCAAAGCCTAACTTTCGCGCTGTGCCGTAGTAGGTCTTTCTAAAATAATATCGAAGTCGCTTTAAAATTAAAGTTTTTATTTTCGTTCTGGGAAAATTGTTATGTTCAGGGCAACCAGAGTAAGTAGCTCTGGCGCGTCCGCAGAAGCAAGATTTTGCTTTTTTCTTCTTCGGTTTTGGTGATGCGTTTGGGTCTCTCAAGTGTTTTTTGAGCGGATATGCTTTGATTGAATCGTTGACCAAAACAAAATCTTCGGTCAACTTCAATTTGATAACTAAACTCTGAGCGTAAAGCATAGTTATTAACCGATTGCCGTTTTTGTCAACGATCAGATTTTCGGCGGTTGAAAGCATTGCAAAGACATCTTTCAATGCCTGTAAATAATTTTCTCTTTTTACACTATCATTAGTAATTTCTTCATCATTGCCCGGAATAACAACGAAGTCCAAAAGCTCAATATTGACGAGTTGATTATCTTTGTCATAATCGTAAAAAACACCGTCTTTGATTTCGGCTTTATTAGAAACAACTTTTCGTTCTGAATATCGAATTTTGAGCAGATTCTTATTTCTCTGATAATCCAAAGAAACATATCCGTCCGGGATTGAAAGTCTTTTAGCGGCTATCTCAATCAGTTCCGCATCACATTTATTATTCATAATTTTTGCTCACTTATCTGATTCAATAATTGACAAGACGTGCTTTTTACCTTACAAGTATCAAGTAATTATAAGATGTTCAAAATTTAGTTTATTGCCTTGCGCGTGTCAAGTAATAAAATGGTTAAAATAGATACAGATGGTTTAATATCAATAGCAAGTGCCGCGAAACTAAGAAGCGTTTCGCGGCAAGCTATCTTTGATTTAATTAGTCGTGGTAAGTTGTCCGCTATTGAAATTGACGGCGTAAAGTTTCTGCGTCGGGATGAAGTTTTAAATTTCACCATATCAAAAAGCGGGCGCCCGAAAAAGGAAAAATAATTTTAATTAGCTTATGAAGTATGAAGACTGCCGCTGCCGAACTCGAAAACGTGCAAAAATTACCAAAGAAATTATAATCGCCGGACATAGAATTTTAGTTCGAGATGCGCCCGGTCGAATTTGTGAAGAATGCGGAGAGGCTTATTTTGATGGAAAATATATTGAGGAAATCGAAAGGGAAGTTCTGGAAAAGGACAAAGCGTTTTAAATTCAGATGCTTGATCCATTATCGCTAAATTCGGCGATAACTGCCGGTGAAAAGCCGAATCGGAATTAACTTAAAAAAAGAAACTTTTGTCGAAAATTTATGCGCTGATTTTTAGAATAAATCGGCGCATTTTTCGTCTGATTTTCTGCTCAAAAAATTAACTATTGTGTAGTTAGTGTAGTTTGTGTAGTTTTTTGAAACTTTTTCTTGTCCAGAAAAAAAATGATGGAACTACACTGTTTTTAATGATTTTGAATTTATCACTATTATAATGTCTTTATCCACTTAATTTACATCGCAGAAAAAAAACTTTTTTGATATGTTGTTAAAAATTCAGAGTAGAAAATAGTGTAGTTTCGTGTAGTTTCGTGTAGTTTTGAGATAAAAATTTTTTGCGCTGAAATTTCGGAATTTTGAAAGCAGAAAGAACGCCGGATGATCGCGCCCGAAAGTTTCTTTTTTTAAGTCAACTGCTCAAATCCTGCTCAATTTTTTTCGCCATTTACGTTGAAAATTTAAGACAAAAACTAAGATTTTTATGCTTTTTGAAGATTTATCCTTGTTTTTATTGATTTTCAACGGGTTTTGAACGCTTATTTCTACGTTCGGGTATCATTCGCAATGCAGAGGTCAGGAGTTCGACCCTCCTCATCTCCACCAAAATTCAGAAGGCAAGTTTTAATAGCTTGCCTTTTTTTCGTTTAGAATTGAGAAATGGATTTATGCGCTGATTGCCGCGCCGCCGGTGGCGAGATATAAGACTGCCATTCTGACCGCTACGCCGTATTTTACTTGGTCTAAAATCAATGAACGCGAACTGTCGGCGACATCGGACGAGATTTCGATGCCGCGATTCATCGGTCCGGGATGGAGGACAATCGCGTCTTTTTTAGCGAGTGCGAGGCGTTCGTTGGTCAAGCCGTAATGAATCGAATATTCGCGCAAGGTCGGGAAATATGCGGAATCCATTCGTTCGCTTTGAATCCGCAGAATCATCACGACATCAGCGTTTTCGATAGCGCATTCGACGTTCGGGCAGACTTCGAGATTATTTTCGACGAGATGTGCGAAATCGTCCGGCACGAGCGTTTTCGGTCCGGCGACGCGGACTTTTGCGCCGAGTTTGGTTAATAAATGAATGTTGGAACGCGCGACTCTCGAATGCAGAATGTCGCCGACGATGGCGACTTCCAAACCTTTAATCTCGCCTTTGCGCTCACGAATCGTCATCGCATCGAGCAAAGCCTGCGTCGGATGCTCGTTCGCGCCGTCGCCCGCATTGACGATTGCCGCTTTTGAAACTTTGGCGAGTTGATGCGGAACGCCCGCCGAACCGTGGCGAACGACGATGCAATCGGGCTGCATCGCGTCGAGATTAAGCGCGGTATCAACCAAAGTTTCGCCTTTCGCCACGCTCGAAGATGAAACTGAAATATTAACCGCATCAGCCGAAAGTCTTTTGGCGGCGAGTTCAAAACTCGTCCGTGTGCGCGTCGAATTCTCGAAAAATAGATTGATAATTGTTTTTCCGCGAAGCGTCGGAACTTTCTTGATCTCACGCGAATTTATCTCGCGGAAATTTTCGGCAGTATTCAAAATCCCGACAATCTCCTCGGCGGAAAGATTGCGGATTCCCAGTAAATCTCGGCGGCGAAACGGTTTATCCATAATGATTTACAAAAAAAGCAAGGCATTTAACCTTGCTTTGAAACCGACATCAATATTTGGGCGACTATCGGCGGAACTTGGAGCGGGCAGAACATTTCCGCATCGTAAAAATAATCTTCGCCGTCTTCGTCAACGACGCGCAAGCCGCCGAGTTTTTCGGCTTCTTTGTCGGGAATTATCCGGTAAAGTTTGCCGATTTCAAGCGATGCCAAAAAACCTTCATTATTTAAGCAAACTACAAATTTAGGTTCATTCATAAAATTAATCTAAAAAAGGAAATTTGATTTTCATATCTTTTTTGCCGATGCCGTGTGCTTCATACCAATGAATTTCCGCCAATCGAAAACTTCCGTCGTATATTTTAACAGTTGCGATACCTTTTTTCTTGCGCCAGCGACCTTTTCCGTATTTTCTATTCAAAATCGGCAAAACTCTGATTGAATTTCCTTCCGCGATTGTTTCAATATTTGTAATTTCACCGACAATTTCAAATTTCACGGTTTTTCGTAAATCCAGACGGCTTCTTCGTCGTCGTATTCTTTGAGCATTACTTTGACGATTTCGATTTTTTTGGTCGGCACGGTTTTGCCGATGTAATCAGCCTGAATCGGCAGTTCGCGGTGTTCCTTGCCGCGATCAATCAACACGGCGAGTTGGACGCGATTCGGGCGACCGAAATCCATCAGTTGATCCATTGCGGCGCGAATCGTGCGTCCGGTGTAAAGCACGTCGTCAACCAAAATGATGTTTTTATTTTCGATGTCGGCGGTCAATTCGGTGCGGTTGACAATCGGATTTGCGCCGACGGTCGAAAGATCGTCGCGGTAAAGCGTGATGTCAATGATGCCGTAGAGTGGTTTTTCGCCTTCGAGTTCGGCGATTTTCTCAACAATTCGCTCGGCAAGCGGAACGCCGCGCCGCCGGATTCCGACGATATACAAATCCTTCGCGCCGTGATTTTCTTCAACAATTTCCGACGCGAGCCGCGACAGAGCGCGTTTAATCCGCGCCGAGTCCATAATTTTCGATTTTTCAACTAATCCGTATTGATCTGCCATATTTTCAGGGAAAATCGTATCATTGCACGGATTAAAGTTCAAAGTTTCTTGGTCATTTAACATTTATCATTTAACATTTATCTTTTGGAAAATGTCGAAAATTTACGAAAAACTGATTCGCCCGATGCTGTTTAATTTGCCGCCCGAAACGGCGCATGAATTCGGCATTGAAGCGTTGAAAATCGGCGTAGGTTCGAAATTGGCGCAAGAGTTTGCAGCCAAACGATTCGCTTGCAAATCTTTCGGCGAACTCGATAGATTCGGCTTGAAATTCAACAATCCGCTCGGAATCGCCGCCGGATTTGATAAAAACGGTGTCGTCGTCAATCAACTCGCCGCGCTCGGATTCGGATTTGTCGAGGTCGGAACGGTGACTTTCAACCCGCAGAAAGGCAACGAAAAGCCGCGAATGTTTCGTCTGCCGGAAGATCAGGCGTTGATAAACCGGCTCGGATTCAATAATGAAGGAACTCTGAAAGTTGTCGAAAGATTAAAGCAAATTACGCCGAATTGCGTTCTCGGCGTGAACATCGGCAAAAATAAAGACGTGCCGAATGACGCGGCGATTGAAAATTATCTGGCAAGTTTTGATCTCGCATTTGAAGTCGCCGATTACATCGCGGTCAATGTTTCTTCGCCGAACACGCCGAATTTACGCGAACTGCAAAAAGCGGAAAACCTGGAAGAACTTATAAGCGCGTTGCAGAAACGAAATAACGAACTTTTACGAAAACCTTTGCTCGTCAAAATCGCGCCTGATTTGAGTGACGGCGAAATTGAAGCAATTACGGACATCGCGCAGAGATTGAATTTAGCCGGAATTATTGCCACGAATACGACGATTTCGCGTGAAAATTTAACATCGAAAACAAACGAAAACGGCGGTTTGAGCGGCAAACCTTTGCAGAAAAAATCGAACGAAGTAATTAAAAAAATCTATAAGTATTCCAACGGCAAACTCCCGATTATTGGTGTCGGCGGCATTTTTACGGCGGAAGATGCGTTCGAGAAAATTGCGGCGGGCGCGTCTTTGATCCAGGCTTACACGGGATTTATTTATCGGGGGTTCGGCTTTGCGCGTGAAATAAATTCGGGTTTGGCGCGGATATTAGAACAAAAAGGTTTTGCAAATTTGGATGAAGCAACCGGCACGCAAAGTGAACCTGAAACCTGAAACCTGAAACTTGAAACCTTTGAGTATTTGACACTAAAACTACAAAAGTTATAATAAATCCTTTCGTTTTAAGAAGGTTTAAAACGGATTTAGATTATAAGGGCAAATGATTATTGATTTAATCACACTAAAAAATTCGCCGCACACTTTTGAGTTTTCGATTCCCGAAGATGAAATTGAACTCGAAAGTGAAGATGCGAAACTAATAAACGCCGCGCAGGTGAAAGGCGTTTTGACCAGACGTATCGCGCAGATTGATGTCGAAGGCACGATTAATGTGCCGCTCGAAATTGACTGCACACGCTGTCTGAAAACGATTGAAAAAGATTTTGAAATCCCGTTTAATGCGGCGTTTGTCACGCCCGAAAATTTTACGGAAGCCAGGGAAGCCGAACTAAACTTGCAGGATTTAGACGTTTCCGTATTCGGCGGCGACAAAATTGACTTGAACGAACTTGTCCGCGAGCAGATTTTATTAAATCTTCCCGAACAGGTTTTTTGTCGGGAAAATTGTCAGGGTTTGTGCGAAAAATGCGGCGCAAACCGAAATCTGATAGATTGTAAATGTATAGAAAAAGAGATTGACCCGCGATGGTCGGCTCTCAAGAATTTAAAATAATTCCAGATTCCAAATTCCAGATTCCATATTGAACACCAATAATCTGGAATTTGAAATTTGAAATCTGGAATCACGGAGTAAAAATGCCAAATCCAAAACGAAGACATTCCCATTCACGAACACGCCAAAGACGCGCTCATGACGCGCTCAAAGTGCCGCAATTTTATCTCGACAAAGATACGGGCGAAGCCAAAGTGCCGCACAAAGTTGATGCTGCCACCGGAACTTATCGAGGTCGTCAAATCTTGGAACCTAAAGAATCTGAATAGTTGACTGAGTTGACCGTGTTTGGAAAGTTGAACGGGTTTCTTGAAACTCGCTCAACTCGCTGAACCTATCGAACTCGCCAAACTTATGAATAACGCAGGCATCATCGGAATGGGACACAGTTTTCCCGAAGGCATTTTAACCAATGCCGATTTGGAAAAGATCGTGGATACGAACGATGAATGGATAACTACGCGCACGGGCATCAAACAACGCCACAAAGCCGCCGCGAACGAATATACTTCGCAATTCGGCACGAAGGCGGCGCAGATGGCTCTCGAACGCGCGGGTTTGAAGGCGAAAGATATTGATATTATCGTCTGCGCGACGACTACGCCCGACCAGATAATGCCTTCGACCGGCGCGTTGATTCAAGCTCAACTCGGCGCAGTAAATGCGGCGGGAATGGATATTTTTGCCGCTTGTTCGGGATTTCTTTACGGAATTACGATGGTCGAATCAATGATTCGCACCGGGCAAATCCGTTATGCGTTAGTTATTGGCGCGGAAGTTTTGACGAAATACGTTGATTATACTGATCGCGGAACGTGCGTTATTTTCGGTGACGGCGCGGGCGCGGCGGTTCTCGGTCCGGTCGCGGAAGGCAAAGGGATTTTAGCGACGAAAATTCGTTCCGACGGGCGTTATGAAGAAGCCTTATACGCTTCGGGCGGAGGCACGAAGCTCGGCACGACGCACGAAACGATTGACAACGGTGAACATTTTTTCAAGATGAAGGGCAACGAACTTTTCAAAGTTGCGGTGCGTTCGATGGCGGAAATTTCCAAAGAAATGCTCGACAAAACCGGCTATACGGTCGAAGACGTTGACCTCGTGATTCCGCATCAGGCAAATCAAAGAATCACCGATGCCGTCGCCTCGCGCCTCGGTGTGCCGGAAGAAAAAGTTTATTCAAACATCGCATTTCACGGCAACACTTCGTCGGCTTCGATTCCGATTGCGCTGGACGAATGTATGCAATCGGGTAAAATTAAAGAAGGAAGTTTAGTATTGCTGACAGCCTTCGGCGGCGGCGTAACTTGGGGCGGAACTGTAATCAGGTTTTAAGATGAGTAGAAAAACGCTCTGTGAAAGCAAGTTGGATTTGATTGCTTTTGTCGCAGAATGTGAAGATATGGACGTGCTTCTTAGAATTAAAGAAGTGTTGGATGAAATAGAACAAAGAGATTCATCAAACTCGGAAGATTTAAGTCAAAATGAGATTCTTTCGACCGATTAAATAACTTTCAACTTTTTTTCAATTATCATTTCCAACAGCTAAAAATTACTAATGGCGAAAACAGCTTACATTTTTCCGGGACAAGGTTCGCAAGCGGTCGGGATGGGCAAAGATTTATTCGATAATTTTGCCGTTTCGCGCGAAGTTTTTGAAGAAGCCGACGATGCGCTTGGATTCTCACTTTCCGAAATGTGTTTTGGCGGCACGGCGGAAGATTTGGCGTTGACGGCGAATACGCAGCCGGCGATTTTGACGGTTTCGATTGCGGCATTTCGCGCGATGGAAGCGGAAGGTTTTGCAGTTCCTGATTACGTTGCCGGACATAGCTTGGGTGAATATTCGGCGTTGGTTGCGGCAATCGCTCTGAGTTTTGCGGACGCGGTGAAAACCGTTCGTAAGCGCGGAATTTATATGCAGGAAGCCGTGCCGGTCGGTGTCGGGGCGATGGCGGCGATTCTCGGTTTGCCGCTTGAAACAATTGAAATTGCCTGCGATGAAGCGGCAGAAGGCGAAGTTTGTTCGCCTGCGAATATCAATTCGCCGTCGCAAATCGTGATTGCCGGAAATGCCGAAGCGGTTGACCGCGCGATTGAATTATTGAAGGAACGCGGCGCGAAACGGGCGATCAAACTCAATGTTTCCGCACCATTTCACTGCGATTTGATGTTTCCGGCGCAGGAAAGATTAGCCGAAGATTTAGCGCAAATCAAGTTCAACGATTTGCGCTATCCGATCATCGAAAATGTTTCCGCTGAAGCGAATTCAAACGGCGAACGGGTTAAAATCGCTCTGACCGAACAAGTTTCGTCGCCGGTTTGCTGGGCGCAAAGCATCGAAACATTACTCGCGGAAGAAGTCGAAACATTCGTCGAAGTCGGCGCGGGAAAAATTTTGTCGGGTTTGGTTCGCCAAATCAATCGTGACGTTCGTTGTTTGAACGTCGAAAATGCAGAAAGTTTGAGGGCGAGTTCGGCGAGTTGACCGGGTTGACCGAGTTGACCGAGTTAGTTCTCTTTCAACTCGGTCAACTCTGCCAACCCGGTCAACTCGGTCAACTATTAAAATTAACAGGAGAAAAAAATGTCAGAAGTACAAGATAAAATTAAACAGATTATTGTTGACGAATTAGGTGTTGACGAAGCGGAAGTGACCGAAAACGCCCGTTTCATCGAAGATTTGGGCGCGGATTCATTGGATTTGGTCGAACTCGTGATGCGTTTTGAAGAGGAATTCGACATCGAAATTCCAGACGAAGACGCGGAAAAAATCCAAGCCGTCCGCGACGCATACGCTTACGTCGAACAGCATAAGCAGTAGTCAGTGGTCAGTGGTCAGTGGTCAGTGGTCGGATTTTAGTTTTACACTGACCACCGACCACTAAACACCGACCACTTTTAAGAAGATGACAGTTCAAAGTTACAGACAATTGATTGTTTGGCAAAAGGCGTTGGAACTCGTTAAATGTGTTTATGATTTGACGAAGAAATTTCCAAAAGAAGAATTATTCGGACTGACATCTCAAATTAGAAGAGCAGTAGTTTCAGTTCCTTCAAATATCGCCGAAGGACAAGGCAGAGATTCTACCAAAGAGTTTTTGCACCATCTTTCAATCGCTTATGGTTCTTTGATGGAAACTGAAACTCAAGGTTTAATTGCAGAAATGCAAAATTATGTATCGGCGGAAGAAACAGTTTTACTCTTAGAAAAATCCGCTGAAGTCGGTCGCTTGATTAATGGTTTGGCTAATTCTTTAAAACGAAAACTCGCTGACCACTAATCACCGACCACCGACCACTGAAGATATGAAACGTCGTGTAGTAATAACAGGACTCGGTTTGGTGACGGCGAACGGGAATGATGTGCCGACGACTTGGGAATCGCTCAAGCGCGGTGAAAGCGGCGCAGACATTATTCAGAAGTTCGATGTCACGGATTTTCCCGTAAAATTCGCCTGCGAAGTCAAAAACTTTAACGTCGAAGATTTTCTCGACAAAAAAGAAGCGCGAAGAATGGGCGCGTTTTCGCATTTTGCGATTGCCGCTTCCGACGAAGCCGTCAAAGACAGCGGTTTGAAAATTGACGATTCAAATTCCGAAATGGTCGGAACCTATATCAGTTCGGGCATCGGCGACTTTTGGGCAATCGAGCGCGAACACGAAAAACTTTTAAAGTCGGGTCCGGGCAGAGTTTCGCCGTTCTTTATTGTTTCGGCGATTGTTAATCTCGCATCAGGGAATGTTTCGATCAGGCACGGCGCAAAAGGTCCGAATTCGGCGACGGCGACGGCTTGCGCGGCGGGCGCACACGCGATTGGCGACAGTTTTCGTTTGATCGAGCGCGGCGATGCCGACGCGATGATCTGCGGCGGCGCGGAATCGGCAATTACGCCGATGTCGGTTGCCGGCTTTGCGTCAATGCGTGCGCTTTCGACGCGCAATGACGACCCGAAACACGCTTCGCGTCCGTTCGATTTGGAGCGCGACGGATTCGTGATTGGCGAAGGTGCGGGAATTTTGATTCTCGAAGAATTGGAATTTGCAAAGGCTCGCGGCGCAAAAATTTACGCGGAGATCGTCGGTTACGGAATGTCGGGCGATGCTTTTCACGTCACGATGCCGGACGAAACCGGCAGCGGCGCGATTCGCGTGATGACAAAAGCCATCAAAGACGCAGGAATTACGCCTGATGAGATTGGCTACATTAACGCGCACGGCACTTCGACACCGTATAACGACAAATTTGAAACGCTCGCCATCAAAAAGGTTTTCGGCGAACGCGCCTATCAAATTCCGGTGAGTTCGACGAAATCAATGACGGGACACGCACTCGGCGCAGCGGGCGGCATCGAAGCCGTCATTTCGATCAAATCAATCGTCGAAAATCAAATAATGCCGACGATCAATTACGAAAATCCCGATCCCGAATGCGATCTCGATTACGTTCCGAACGAACCGCGCAATCAGGAAGTCGAATATGTTCTCTCCAACAGTTTCGGTTTCGGCGGAACAAATTCGTGTTTGATTTTCAAGCGTTACGAAGAATAATTAAACAAAATATTTGGGATTTTACGCCTTATTCGTAATGCTTCAAATGTTGACAAAAAGCAGATAGGAACAAGGAGTAAAAGGGAATGAAAAAGTCTGATGTAATCAAGGCTTGGGGACGAATTTTAACCGGACGGCAGCCGTCACTCTCGATTGAAATTACGCGCGAATGTCCGCTGCGCTGTCCGGGTTGCTATGCGTATGAGCCGGAACATCTTCAGGAAATCGGTCAAAATCTGCGCTCGGTCAGTGATTACAAAGGCGACGAACTGATTGAAAAAGTTCTTGAATTGGTCAAAAAACATCGTCCGCTTCATCTCTCGATTGTCGGCGGTGAACCGCTTGTCAGATTCCGCGAACTCGATGTTTTACTTCCGCAATTGAGTGAAATGGACATCACCGTTCAGCTTGTCACAAGTGCCGTCCGCGAAATTCCGAAAGCGTGGAGCGAAATTAAAAATCTCTACGTCGTCGTTTCGATTGACGGATTGCAGCCCGAACACGACGCGCGGCGCAAACCGGCGACTTATGAACGCATTTTGCGAAATATCAAAGGACATCAAATCGTCGTTCACTGCACGGTGACAGGACAGACGGCGAATCGTTCCGGTTATTACGAGGAATTTTTGAAATTTTGGTCGGCGCAGGAAGAAACGAAAAAAATCTGGTTCAGCCTGTTCACGCCGCAGATCGGTGCGGAAGGTGAGGAGATTTTAACGCCGGAAATTAGAGCAAAAGTAATTGACGACTTGGCTGATTTAAAAAAGCATTTTCCTAAATTGGAAATGCCGAATTTAGTAATCGAAGGTTATCGAAATCCGCCGAAATCACCTGAAGATTGTATTTTTGCTCTCACGACTCTGAATTACACGGCGAATCTTGAAAATAAAGTCGTGCCGTGTCAGTTCGGCGGAACGCCTGATTGTTCGCAGTGCGGCTGCATCGCGTCGGCGGCGTTGGCGGCAATCGGCGGATATAAAGTTTTCGGCGCGATTCCGGCAGGGAAGATTTTCTTTGCATCGGACAAAATCGGCAGAACTTATCGTAAAATCGCCGGATGAAACCGTGAAATTTTGCGAAATATATTTATGAATGAACATTCATTCATTTGAATTTGTATTCAAAAAGTTTATAATCAAATAGAAAATTATGAAGACGATAAAATTTACATTCTGGCAGGACGGCGAATTTTTTATCGGATTTTTGAATGATTATCCCGATTACGAAACGCAAGGTTATTCAAAGGAAGAACTATTGGAGAATTTGAAAAGTTTGCTCAAAGACATCGAATCGGAAGAGATTCCTTTTATCAGAAAAGTAGAGGAACTCGCAATTGCGTAATGAAAAGACGCGATTTGATAAAAACGCTTGAAAAAGGCGGCTGTATTTTTGTGCGGCACGGCGGAAGTCACGATTGGTATTCAAACCCGAAAACCAAGCAATCTCAGCCGATTCCGCGTCATAACGAGATTAACGAAAATTTAGCAAAATCAATAATTAAAAAACTTTTAGATAAATAATTTATGAAAATTATCGTTTTAATGAAACAGGTCGCCAATAAAGACGCGGTTTTGCGCGTTTCGGGCGATGAAAAATGGATTGACGAATCAACGATTTCGCACCAGACGAACGAATCGGACGGCTATGGTTTAGAAGAAGCCTTGCGCCTCAAAGAAGCGAAGGGCGAAGGCGAAGTTATCGTCTGCACACTCGGCGCACAGTCGGCGAAAACGGTCTTGAAGGACGCGCTTGCTCGCGGCGCAGATCGGGCGATTCACGTTGTCGCGGACACCGTCAACAAACTTTCGCCGTATCAGATTGCCAAAGCGATTGCCGACGCGATTCGTGATGAAAACGCTGATCTCGTCTTCACGGGTTTGCAGTCGGACGATGCGAGTTACGGGCAAACCGGCGTGATTTTGGCGGAATTATTGAACATTCCGCACGCCACGATTGTCATCGAAGTTGACCGCGCGAGTTTGAGCGACTCATCACTTCGCATTAAACGTGAACTCGAAAGCGGTTGGTATCAATGGTTTAAATATAATTTGCCTGCGCTTTTGACGATTCAATCGGGCATTTCGCAGATTCGATACGCAAGTCTGAAAGGAATTATGGCGGCGAAGAAAAAGGAAATCAGAGACGTTACACCGTCAATCGAAAATTTTGCCGGAGCGCAGAAAATTGAAAAAGTTTATCTGCCTCTGAAACTCAAACAAACGCAAATGCTCGGCAACGGCGACGTGAAAGCGGGCGCAATCGAATTGGTTGAAAAACTCAAAACGGAAGTTAGAGTTATATGAAACTCGAACGCTATGAACTGAAAGCCGGAGAAAATCTAACGACTTTTGAGTTTATTAGCGAAGGTCCGAAAGGACAAATATCGAAACTGATTCAATTTTCACCGACTAATTTGAAAGATTTATACAATCTGGCGTTTGGCGATAAAGATTTGCAGACAGGCGAAATTGACGATTTGATAATCTCGAACAATTCTGACAGCGAGAAAATTTTGGCAACGGTTGTTGCGTCAGTTTACGCTTTTACCGACAAAAATCCTGATGTTTGGGTTTACGCGACGGGAAGCACAAAATCGCGCACGAGACTTTATCAAATAGGCATTTCCAAATATTTTGAACTCGCCAAAGATGATTATTTTGTTTACGGGCAATATCAGAATGAATGGAAATCATTTGAAAAAGGTGTAAATTACGAAGCGTTTGCGGTCAAAAGAAAATTTGGTAAATTTAATTTATGAAAAAGATAACCGAATTAAACGAAAAAAAAGTTCCGGTCGTGAGAATTGATAAATCTCTGAACAAATACGAAAAGATGGTTTTATTCCCGAAAAAGGTCGCTAAAGCCAATAAGATGTTGAGAGAAATCGGACTACCGAAATTAGCGACTGAAAAAGAAAAATTAAACTCTTAAATATATGAGCATTTTAGTATTTATCGAACATAAAAACTGCGTTATAAACAAAACTTCGCTCGAAGCGATTACGGCAGCGCAAAATATCGGCAAAGATTTGAACTTGAAAGTTTCCGCCGTGATTCCGTGCGATAAAGATTGTACGTTGGCGCAGGAAATTTCCGGTTATAATCTCGAAAAAGTGATCGTTGCCAAAAACGCGAAACTGAATATTTACACGCCTGACGCTTACGCCGACGCTTGGGAAGCGATTATCAAACGCGAAAATCCGCAATATGTCGTGATGGCGCATACTTATCAGGTGCGCGATTTTGCACCGAAAGTGGCGGCAAGATTCGAGCGCGAAGTCGTCGGCGACTGTATTCGCTACAAAGCCGACGGCGGAAAATTGACTTTGACGCGGCGCATTTTTCTTGGCAAATTGGATGCTGACGTGACAGTCGGCGGCGATGCGCCGTATTTTGTGACGTTTCAATCGGGCGCATTTCGAGGCGATAACGCCGAAAAGGGAAGCGCGAATGTCGAAACCGCCGAAGTCGAAGTCAAAGATTTGCGAATGGTTGCCGAAGAGCCGTTTCAGGAAGCGAAAGCGTCGGTTGATCTGTCTAAATCGGGCATTATCGTTGCCGTCGGTCGCGGTATTAAATCGCAGGAAAACATCGCTAAAGCGCAGGAACTCGCCGACGCACTCGGCGCGGATTTAGCCGCGTCACGCCCGATTTGCGATGCCGAATGGCTGCCGATTGACCGTCAAATCGGTTCATCAGGTCAAACCGTCGCGCCGAAAGTTTACATCGCTTTGGGAATTTCCGGTGCGATTCAACATATCGTCGGAATGAAAAACGCCGGAACGATCATCGCCATCAACAAAGACGCGGAAGCACCGATCTTCGACATCGCCGATTACGGTATCGTCGGCGATATTTTCGAGGCAATGCCCGTTTTAGTTGAAGCAATTAAAAAGGCGAAAGGTTAAATTGTTTTTCGTATAAGAGTTGATAGCCGCAAAAAGGCACAAAAAGACGCAAAAAAAGAAAATTAAAAATCTTTTATTTGCGTCTTTTTGTGCCTTCTGAAGCTATTCGATTCAAACTTTTATATTAAATAGAATCGGCGATTGCCTGATCGAAAATTTCGAGCGCAACATCAACGTGCTGTTTTTCGAGAATCAGCGGCGGCGACCAGCGGATCGAATTGCTGCCGCAGCCTAAAATAATCAAACCTTTGTTGAAACAAGCCATTTCGATTTTGTCGCGGAGTTCGGGCGCGGGTTTTTTTGACGCTTTCGATTCGAGAAATTCTACGCCGAGCATCATTCCCAAGCCGCGAACGTCGCCGATGCAGTCGTATTTATCTTTTAATTCGTTCAAACCCTTTTCGAGATACGCACCGACTTCGCGCGAATTTTCGACGAGTCCGTTTTCGAGTAATTCGATGGTTTTCAGCGCGGATGCGATGCAGACCGGATTGCCGCCGAAGGTCGAAGCGTGTGCGCCTTTGTGCCAGTCCATAATCTCGGCTTTAGCGGTGCAAACGCCGATTGGCAAACCTGAACCGATGCCTTTTGCCATACAAACGATGTCGGCTTTGACACCTTCGTAATGGTCGAGCGCGAACATTTTGCCGGTGCGTCCCATTCCCGACTGCACCTCGTCAACGATCAGCAAAATGCCGTGTTTGTCGCAGATACGGCGCAAAGCGCGGACGAATTCCGGCGGCGCGGGAATATATCCGCCTTCGCCCTGCACGACTTCGAGAACGATTCCGGCGACTTCTTCAGGCGGCGTAGTCGTGTTGAAAAGTGTGTTTTCAATCCAGTCAACCGTTCCCAAACAGCATTCGCCGCTCTCGCATTTTCCCAAGTTAAACGGACAATGATAACAATTC
Organism: Pyrinomonadaceae bacterium; assembly: GCA_965247235.1. Taxonomy (GTDB): domain Bacteria; phylum Acidobacteriota; class Blastocatellia; order Pyrinomonadales; family Pyrinomonadaceae. Next base: position 1,168,782 of record OZ252004.1, on the reverse strand, counting down.
GGATACGGAACGTGAATGACATCCAGAGCCTGCCGCATAAAACCCGAACGCTGCGCTTTTTTCGACGACGTGAGCGACAACGCGCCTAATGTGCGCCCGTGAAAAGAGCCGAAAAACGAGATGAATTTTTGGCGGTGTGTGTGATAGATCGCCAATTTCAGAGCGGTTTCGACGGCTTCCGCGCCGGAATTGGCAAAATGCGATTTGGTCGCGCCGTCAATCGGGACGATTTCGTCGAGTTTTTTGCCGAGTTCGGGCATTTGTTTGTAAAAGAAATCCGTGCCGCACAGATGAATCAAAGTCTGCACCTGTCTGGTGATCGCTTCGACGATTTCGGGATGGCAGTGTCCGGTCGAACAGACGGCAACTCCGGCGTTGCAGTCGAGAAAAACATTGCCGTCCGGGTCGTTAATCCACACGCCTTTTGCGCTTTCGGCGACAAGTTTATAATCCGGTCGCGGATAACTCGGCGTGACAAATTGCGCGTCGGCTTCGATAATTTCTCGTGATTTGGGTCCGGGAAGTTCGGTTTTGATAATCGGTCTTTTTAGTTCTGTAGTCGGTGTCATATTAATTTCTCCTCGATTGATTTGAAAAACGGATAAGAATTTTGAACACGGATTCGGCGGATTTTAATTTTAAAATTCGGCTAAATGCGATTGATCGGTAAAATCAGCGTTCTCAACAATTGTCAATTTTAATTTGGGTTGATTGATGAATTGAGCGGAAATTTCCGCAGATTCGGGATGCGATTTTTAAGCGAGGGGAAATCAGTCGCCGGCAAAAAGATTGGCGCGTTGCTTAATCGGTCGGAGTTTGGCAAGAGAACGCGAAGTCATCTGAATTTACGAACAATATATCAGAAACGGTTTTCACTTTCAAAGTTTAAATTATCGTGGTATAAAAATTTGACAGTTGTCAGTTATCAGCTGTCAGTTATCAGCTAATCCGAATATTTTTTAATTAGACCTCTTGCGAAATTAAATTTTGAGAGTTTTAAGTTCAAAATTGTAGATGCCTGAAATCAGATTGAATCTCAGTCCAAGCCGTCTTCTCCGATTTCGATAACGCTCTGCCAAAATCCGAAATATCTTTAACCGGCGAATCACATTTTCCACTCGGATTCGTTTTCTCGCCAACTCCCGATTGGCTCTCTTTTCCTCTTTGGTCAACTTCTTTAACTTGCTCCGCTTCTTTGGCAGCAACACTTTATCGTGCTTCTTCTGCAATCCCTGATAACCGCTGTCGGCTTTGATTCCGACTTCTTTGGCTAATTTGACTCCGCTTTTCTCATACAATTTATAGTCGTGGGTTTTGCCTTTCCCGAAAAATGTGGCGATCACTTCCAAACTTTCTTCGCCAATGATTAACTGCTCTTTCAATGTGTGCCGCTTCTTTTTTCCGCTGTAACACCGCCTTTGTTTTTTTTCGGGCGTTCGACCGTCATTTCCGTCACATCAACTATCGTGTAAGTCAGCCCGGTTTCTTCTAACAAGCGTCTTTTACCGGGCAGCGAAAACTTCCCGCATTTGATTAAAATATCTTCGACTTTCTGAATAATCCGCGAAACATTCGATTCGTGTAATCCGAAATCCTGCCCCAAATGAAACATCGTGCGATATTCCCGCCAATAACCAAGTGTCAGTAAAACCTGATCTTCGACCGTTAAATCAGACTTTCTGCCTCTCGTTTCCCGGCTCAAGACCGCATTGACTACTTCGCACATCGTCGTAAAGGTTTCTTTTTTCACTCCGCACAACCGCTTGAAATCACCGTCTTTCAAATCTTTGGCTTTTTCGTATCTCATCAAATTTGCTCCTTTGAGTTAGTTGTGCCATCTTTATCAAAAGTTTTCAAATACCCGATTTATTTTGCAAGAGGTCTATTGTAAAATAATTTGATTTATGGACTTAAATTCGGCGGAGGCAAAACGGACGTTTTTGGATATGAACGGCTATCAATGGACGGTGCTTTTTGCCGCGTGGCTCGGTTGGGGATTCGACGTTTTTGACGGTTTGCTGTTTAATTACGTCGCGCCGAATTGTGTGCCGACATTGCTCGGTTTGACGCTCGGTTCGCCTGAGGCAAAAGCGGCGACGCTTCAATGGACAGGAATTTTAACGTCGGTTTTATTGATCGGCTGGGCGGCGGGCGGCATTATTTTCGGGAAAGTCGCCGACCGCATCGGGCGCACTAAGACTTTGATGCTGACGATGCTGCTTTACGCGCTCGGCACAGCGTTGTGCGCCTTTGCGCCTAACATTTGGGTTTTGCTGGTCTGCCGGATTATTGCGAGTCTGGGAATCGGCGGCGAATGGGCGGCGGGCGCGGCGATGGTCGCCGAGGTCGTGCCGGAAAAACGCCGCGTCGAAGCCGGTGCTTTGCTTTACACTTCTGCGCCGTTCGGTCTGTTTCTCGCCACATTTCTGACTTATCAAATCACCGGCGTTTATTTTACCGATGCGGCGGTTTCGTGGCGATACGTTTTTTTATGCGGTTTGATTCCGGCGGCGGTTGCCTTCGTCGTGCGAATGTTCGTTAAAGAACCTGAACGCTGGAAAAATGCGGCGGGCGGCGAGACGGCGAAATTATCGGAACTTTTTAGTCCGCAATATATCAAATTAACGGTCAGCGGATTTTGTATGGCTCTGACCGCGCTGATTATGTGGTGGAGCTGCAATGCTTTTATCCCGTTGGTGGCAAAAGGTTTGGCGGCGCAGAACGCTTCGCGGATTGCCGGATTGGACGCGGCGGGAATCGAGCAATTGGGACAAAGATTCGTCCGCACGGCGACCAACAGTTTTAATCTCGGCGGTTTGATCGGCACACTTTTGACGATTCCCGCCGCAAAGATGCTCGGACGCAAAAAGATGTTTTTGATTTATTATCTGGCAAGCGCGGCGGCGATTTTCGCGGCGTTCAAACTCGATCTCGATCCGGCGACGCGGGTTTATATGTATTTTCCCATCGGCTTGACCGTCTTCGGCGTGTTCGGCAGTTTTACATATTATCTGCCTGAACTTTTCCCGACACGTCTGCGGGCAACCGGCGCGGGCTTTACCTATAACATCGGACGTTTGATCGCCGCCGCCGGACCTTTTCTTGTCGGCAGCATCGCTGCACGAGGCGTAAACGCGCTTGACAGCGCGATGTCGGTGTTATTTTTCGTCGGCTTTGTCCCCATTATCGGATTATTTACATTGCCTTTCGTCGTTGAAACTAAAGGCAAAGTTCTGACTGATTAAACCGATAATGAAATAATTTCCAATAGAAAAAGCCGCGATGTGTGAACACATCGCGGCTTTTAAAGCGAAAATAAACTCGAAACTATTTGTTTGAGTTCATCATTTTGTTGCCTGCCATTTTGTCATTCGACATCATTTTGTTGCCTTCCATTTTGTCATTCGACATCATTTTGTTGCCTGCCATTTTGTCGTTCGACATCATTTTGTTGCCTTCCATTTTGTCATTCGACATCATTTTGTTACCTTCCATTTTGTCGTTCGACATCATTTTGTTGCCTTCCATTTTGTCGTTCGACATCATTTTGTCATTCGACATAGCGGTGTTTGACATCGTATTTGTCATGGTGTTCGACATCGTGTTCGACATCGTGTTCATGTTCATTGCTTTGTTAGCTGAATTGTTGGCAGCATCCGGTCCACAGGCTGCGCCCATCACACCCAAAGCCAAAGCGGCTGTTAAAACTAAAGTCTTTTTCATTTGATTAGATTCTCCTGTCTTCTTCTTTTTATTGTAAAAATTTAATAACCTAAACTGTTTTGACACAGTTTTGCCCCAACTCATTATTTTTGGAACATTGGACAATATAGTTTTTCGTGAGTAAATAGTCAACTCTAAAAACATCGAAATGCTATTTTATAAATAATTGGAAGTTTTTGTTAATCGGTTGAAATCTACCATAAAAGTTGATTAACAGAAAAAAAATGTTGACGAAACGATGCGCTGAAAGTTATCTTTTAATTGGAGTCCTTTTTCCTTTGCCGACATCTCTCCAACTTCTGATTTTCCAAAAATAATTATGAATGAACTGCCCAGCCGAATCAATCAGGCAGAATCTCGAAATTCAACTGCCGGTCAGATTTTCCTGACGGTTGTTTCATTGCTCGCATTAGTTGCAACTTTTCTGCTCGACGGCAGAGATTTGGAATACAATTTCAAACTTGCCGTGTTTGCGGCGATCATCGTGATTTATTTGGGATGCTGTGCGGGAATTTATTTTTGGAACAAAAAACATCAACAAGTTATCGAACAAACCGTTGTTGATAAAAACGCCTTTGATATATTTAATTCGGAAGTCGAAAGCCGTCTTGCCGCGCTCGAAGCCGCCAATCAATTTTTCGGCGCATCTCTCAAACCGCACGATATGTTTCGACTTGCAGCCAGCCGGATCGCCGAACTCGTGCCGTTTGCGGCGTGTGTTTTGTTGATTGACGACGATTCCAAATTGAATCTGAAATCAACCTTTGCCGAAGGCGTGAACGCTGATTTTTTCAAAGGCTTGTGCTACGACCGATTGGCGGGTTTGGCAGGAAAGACAATTGCCAGCCGCGCCGTGCAGACCGATGCCGATCTTTCGCTCGAAGGCAAAGTTTTGCCGCCCAACGCGCTCAAAGATTTAAGCTGCGCGATTGCCGTGCCGTTGATTAAAAACGCGCAGGTTTTCGGCGTTTTGGAACTATTCGGCGATCCGAAAACGAATTTCGATGAAAATTCGATCACACTTTTAGAAGCAATCGGCGAAAGAATCGCGCCGCTCTTTGCCAACTCATTAACATTTGAACAAAATTTGTCGAATGCACTAACCGACGCGCTGACAAATTTGCCGAACGAACGTGCCTTCTTTTTGGTGCTGGAAAATCAAATCGCCGAAAGCGTCCGTTTTCCTGAAGTGAGACCTTTGAGCATTCTGACGATTGATTTGAAAAATTTTACCGAAGTTAATCAAAAGTTCGGCTTTGCGACCGGCGACCGCGTATTGACGTTTGCCGGAGAAATTATCAAACAGCAGTTGCGTCAGATGGATTTTCTGGCGCGTTCGTCGGGCGACGATTTTCTCGCCGTGCTGCCGACCGCTTCGGAAAAAATCGCTTCGGAAATCATTTTTCGCATTGAACGCTCCTTAATGGTTAAAACTTTTGAAATCTCCGGCGGCATTGATATTAAAATCAATCTCAATTTCGGCACGGCGAGTTTCGGCAAGGACGGCGAAACCGCACAACGTCTGCTTGCCGTCGCGCTGCTCAAAAAACAACAGCAAAAATCGGTCGAACCTCACAAGGTTTTATGGTTTCCGTCTGAAATGGCGAGTTGAACAAACCGTAACAAGCATTTACAAACTCCAAAAAGCAGACTGAAAATTCATTTGAATTTTCAGTCTGCTTTTTTATTTAGATATTTTCTGCAAATCTCCGGCGCACCGCGCAAAAAGTTATCCGTCCAAATTGCCAACTAAAACCTTGCTCGTGTTATACTTTCCCATTGTTTCAAGCAGATTAATTTTCGAGGAGAACCAGTTTTGAGCGTTTTAGTTGATAAAAACACGCGCCTGATCGTTCAGGGCATCACCGGCAAAGAGGGAACTTTTCACACCAAACAAATGGTTGATTACGGCACGAAAGTAGTTGGCGGCGTGACACCCGGAAAAGGCGGCACGACGCACGAAAACATTGCGGTTTTCAATACAGTCGCCGATGCCGTCCGCGAAACCGGCGCAAATGCTTCGGTGATTTATGTTCCGCCGCCGTTTGCCGCCGATGCGATTATGGAAGCGGCAGCAGCCGGAATTCCGCTCGTCGTCTGTATTACGGAAGGCATTCCGGTCGCTGATATGGTCAAGGTGCGGGAGTTTCTGCGCGATTCGAACACGCGGATGATCGGTCCGAACTGTCCGGGAATTATTACGCCGGACGAATGCAAAATCGGGATTATGCCCGGACATATTCACAAAAAAGGCATCGTTGGCATCGTTTCGCGGTCGGGAACTTTGACTTATGAAGCCGTCGGGCAGACGCGCGATTTAGGACAATCTACGGCAATCGGCATCGGCGGCGATCCGATTATCGGGACGAATCACACCGACGCTTTGAAATTATTTGCCGACGACGACGAAACCGAAGGCATTATCTTAATCGGCGAAATCGGCGGCACAGCCGAAGAAGAAGCGGCGCAATGGGCTTTAGAAAGCGGTCTGTCGAAACGCAAACCGATTGTCGCCTTCATCGCCGGACAAACCGCGCCTCCGGGACGCAGAATGGGACACGCCGGCGCAATCATCTCCGGCGGCAAAGGCACGGCGGAAGAAAAAATGAAAGCTCTCGAAGCCGCCGGAATCACGGTCGTCAAATCGCCCGCCGACATCGGCGCGACGATGAAACAAGTTCTCGGAAAATAATCGTCGGGACGAAGCCGAAAACTTCGCCCGTTTTTCATAATTGATGAAATTTTCGCATTCGTTTAAAGTATCCGCCGCTGACATTGATGAGCAAAATCACGTTAATAATGTTGCGTATGTCAAATGGATTCAGGATGTCGCCGTCGCGCATTGGGTTTCCGTTACTAACAACACAACGCGCGAAAAAGTAACGTGGATCGTTACTCGGCACGTAATTGATTACAAAAAGCAGGCGTTTGAAAACGAGGAAATTACCGTCACGACTTGGGTCGGCGAACCGACGCGCGTTAGTTGGGAACGATTTACCGAAATCAGGCGCGGCGAAACATTATTAGTCAAAGCCAGAAGCATCTGGTGTTTGATTGACCGCGAACGCGAAAAACCATCGCGTATTACGGCGGAAATGATCGAGATTTTGAATTAAACTGAAGATATGAAAGTTTTTCAAATTTTATTTCTGCTTTTCGTCTTGACTATTTTTGCAAACGCTCAAGACAATGAAAAAATATTTGTTTTGAGCGGAGTTGTTTATGATGGAAACAAAATGGGCGTTTCCTTGACTGCAATCACTGCAACGGATTCAAAAGGTAAAATTTACAAGACAATTTCGACTGAGAATGGTTTTTACAGATTGTGGCTTCCAACAGAAAAATACAGAGTTGAATTCAATAAACACGAATTCAAGCGATTGATTTTAGCAGATTTTGAAGATGTCAAAAGAATCAATAAAACATTTGATGCGAATTTAGAACCTGGAATTTGTAGTGATTGTAACGGCTCACCTGATAGTGGTGAGATTGAAAATATAAGAAAATCTGATGAAGTTGATTTTTCAAAACCTAAAGAAAAAATTGGTATATTAAATGGAGTTGCAACAGATGAATTTGGCGCGGGTTTGCCGAATTTGGTTGTGAAATTTACAAACGAAATTGGCGAAATATTCCAAACTTTAACGGATGAAGAAGGCAAATTTACAGTCAAACTTCCATACGAAACATACAAAATCAATACTATATTTCAAGACCTTTTGAAGAATCAGGAAAGGAAAATAAAAATAAATAAATTTGAAAACAAAACCGAACGAATTATTTTATCTTGTAAATATAAGGACAGGAAAAAATGTTTTGTCAGTTAAATAAATAAGAGGAAAATTAATAAATAATGAGTAATTTAACATTTGGAATTATCAAGCCCGATGCGGTAGCAAAAGGGCATAGCGGGAAAATTATTGACAGAATTTTGTCGAACGGGTTTAAGATTCGCGGGATGAAATTGATTCATCAATCGCTCAAAGACGCGCAGGGTTTTTATGCGGTTCACGCGGAACGCCCGTTTTATGGTGAGTTGACGGAGTTTATGTCGAGCGGTCCGTGCGTCGTGCTGGCGTTGGAAAAGGACGGTGCGGTCAAAGCGTGGCGCGATTTGATGGGCGCGACGAATCCGGCGGACGCGGCGGAAGGCACGATTCGCAAGAAATTTGCCGGTTCAATCGGCGAAAATGCCGTTCACGGTTCCGATTCGGACGAGAACGCAGCGATTGAAATCGGATATTTCTTTAGCAAACTTGAATTAGTTTAAGCAAAAAGCTATAAAAAGTTTGCAGAAAGTTTGCAGGTAGTTTCAGATAGTTGCAGAAAGTAGAAGATGTTTTTGGATTGCTCTGCAATGCCAGTTATAAGAAAATTGCCTGACTATACAAGGTTTGATGAATTTTTCGTTAGCTTCGGTTTTGACCATCTGCAACTTTCTGAAACTACCTGCAACTCTGTAAACTTAAAAAAAGGACGGATTATAAACAATATGAAAAAATGCCCGACTTGCGACAAGGAATTTCCCGATTCGATGCGTTTTTGTCAGAATGACGGGACGACTTTGGTTGACGCTGTTAGTGCGCCGCCCGAAGACCCGTTTAAAACGACGGTCGGTCGTCAGGAAGATATTGCGGCGGCGATTCCGCCGTTCGATCCGTTTGCGACGATTGTCGGCGGCGCGAAAAAAGATGAGTCGGGCGATTTGCTTCAGCTTCCCGAAGACCACGATCCGCTCAAAACGATGTATGTTTCGGAAAAGGAAATCCGCAGCGAGATGGATAAATTCAGGTCGGGCGAAAATGAGATTATTGAAATTCCGCCGGTTACGCCGCCGGTCGAAAATCCTTTTACCCAGCCTGCGCCGCCGGTTTTTAACGAACCTAAAATCACTCCCGCACCGAATTTTGACAAAGTAGATTTGTCCGAACAACCGACGGCGATTGTGCCGAATTATTTCGATGATATTAAAAAATCTGCATCCGATTCAGAGCCGGAAAATAAAACAGCCGAAACTAATTTTAACAAGACTACAAATTTTGAAAATGCGCCGATTGATGATTTGAGCGGTGTCAAACCGCCGTCGCCGTTTGACGCGTCTGCGCCGAACAGCGGTTTTGACAGTTCACCATACGGCAGCAGCGGTTCGACCGGACCGATTCCGTCGCCGTTCGATGCTTCGATGCCGCCGGGTTATCAGCCGCCGTCCGCGCCTTTGCCCAGCTATCAAGAGCCGGAAAAACCTGCGCTGCCGACGTTTGAAGAACCGCCGGTCAATCAGCCGTTTAATAACACACCGTTTAATAATAATCCGTTTGAAAATCCGCCTATCGGACAAAACGCGATGGCGAACCCGTTCAGCGATCAAAATCAGGCTTGGACACCGCCGCCTGCGCCTGATTCTAATTGGCAAAATCAGCAAATCGGACAAAATACCCCGTTTCAGCCGCCGGTTGCCGGCGGCGGCGGTTTGAATCAGACTTTGCCGATTATTTCATTGGTTCTGGGTATTGTCAGTTTGTGCTGTTACATTTCGCCGCTGACCGGACTCGGCGCATTGATTACCGGCTATTTGGGGATGAAAAACGTCAATAACGATCCGAACCAATACGGCGGAAAAGGTTTAGCAATTGCCGGTATGATTACGGGCGGAATCTTTTTGCTCATCGGAATCGCTTATTATATTTTAATATTTTTAGGTCTCGCGGCAAATTTGGCGACAATGCCTCGTTAATTTGCCGAATATTTCATTTTCAGCCCGCTTCGTTTGCTTTGAAGCGGGCTTTTTAAGTTATAATTGAAACGCTAACGCAAATAAATTTATGTCAATTATTTCAGACGTTATTCAATCAACTGTTGCCGTTCTCAAAGGAATGAAGCGCACGATTTCCGAAATTCCGCGTGAAAAATGGACGGTGCAGTATCCTGATGTGCCGATTACGGTTCAGCCGCGTTATCGCGGAATGCACCTTTTGCACGTTGACGAAATGGGCAAGGAAAAATGCGTCGCCTGTTATCTGTGCGCGGCGGCTTGCCCGTCGGACTGCATTTACATCGAAGCGCAGGACGATGCGCGTCCATACGCCGAACGTGTCGGACGCGACGAACGCTATGCGAAAGTTTACAACATTGATTACGGACGCTGTATTTTCTGCGGTTTCTGTGTCGAAGCCTGTCCGAAAGACGCGATCACGCACGGCTATAATTTTGAAATTTCCGTCTATAACCGCGCCGATTTGCTCAAAACAAAGGACGATTTATTGATTACCAAACAAAAACAATCGAAAAATTATCGCGTCGCGCTTTCAACCGAAGATGTTGATTCGGAATACAAGGAAGTTGATTCAGTCGGGATAAAATTTCGGTTATAACAAAATCATATCGAAGGCAATTCGGAATAGAAGGAAGTATGAAAATGCCGGCAATCGAAGGAATTTACGACGGCAAAAAATTTATTGCATTAGAAAAATTTCCCGCCAAAAAGAAATTTTAAGTCATCATTACGGTTGTCGGAGAATTTGACGAAGCCGAAGAACTACGCGATTTCAGCGCACGAACCGGAGCCTTCGACTTTTGGAAAAATGCGGACGAAGACATCTATCAAGATTTTCTGACAGTTGAAAATTGATGAACACCGGCGATGTCATTTTAATTCCTTTTTCCATTGAATAAGAGAAAGTCGTGTGAAATGACTTTCTCTATTTGTCATAAAATTTAATTTGTGGACACAGAAAATCTTCCGCCGACGAATAAGGGCAGAAATTACGAGATAAAGGCAATGGGTTTGCGCGAATTTGCGGGTTTGCGGCGTGATGATGAACGTCTGAATCCGTTTGATCTGGCGAAATACGCAAATCTTCTGGTTGCTTCGTTCGAGCAGATCGAGCCTTTTTTGACCGAAGAAACGAAGCGCGAATTACTAAACGATTCAAAGGATAAATGGTCGGGCGGCGCGAGTTCGCAGGCTTTGCCCGACGGCAAAAAACTCATCATTCTCAATCCGACGCACGGCGCAAATCGGCAAAACGCGACGCTGATGGAAGAAATCAGCCACGTTTTTCTCGGTCACAAACCTTCGCGCCTCGCCGTCGAAACGCGCAACGCACAGGGCAAAATCATCGCCCGCGATTATCAGGCGGACATCGAAGAAGAAGCATATTCGGTCGGCGCGGCGGCTCTCGTGCCGTTTTCCGCGCTTCAAAAATTTATTCGTGAAGGTAAAACTTCCCGCGAAATTTCCCGCCATTTCAACGTCAGCCGCGAACTCGTCGAATACCGCATCAAGGTTTCCCGTCTCTGGGAAGACTATAAAACCAACATAATTAATGGAAAATGGGATGAATAATTGAAGAATTTGAGTTTGAGGTTTCGAGTTTTAATCTTTAAGTTCAAATCACCAACTTTGAGAATCCAAACTAATTCCGGCATTTTCCATTTTCCATTTTCCATTTTCCATTAAACTTTGTGTTATATTTTTGACAGCTCAAATGACTGAAAATAATAATCAAAGTTCGATGCCCGACCGCAGTCTTTCGGCGGTTGATAAACTGCGTCTGCTGCTCGACATCACGAAAACAATCAGCCGTTCGCTCGATCTGGACGAAGTTTTAAAGCTCGTGATGGACACGCTTTCGTCGCTCATACATTATGACGCGGCTGGCATTTACATCATTGATAGAGACGCGAAAAACGAATATGTTTTTAAATCTAAAGCCCTGCGCGGTTACGAAATCAGTTTCGCGCTGATCGAACCGCGTCTGAAAATCGGTGAAGGTTTTATCGGTTATGCCGCGCAGACCGGCAAATCGCTGATTTCGCCGGACGTTTATAATGACGAAAGATATTTTCACGCCCGCGAGCGAACACGTTCGGAAATGGTTGCGCCGATTGTTTCCAATGAACAAGTGATCGGCGTGTTCGATTTGGAAAGCGATCATCTGGACGCATATTCGGAAGACGATTTGTCAATTTTGCAGCTTCTCGCTTCACAGGTGGCGATAATTATTGACAAAGTGGAACTTCACACGCAGCTCGTCGAACAGAAAAGATTACAGGCGCAGCTCGAAATTGCGCGTCAGGTTCAATTGGAATTACTGCCCGACGCAGACCCGCAGTTAAAGGATTTCGACATCAGCGCGTATATTTTCCCGACCGAAGAAGTTTCCGGCGATTATTACGATTGGGTCGAGATTTTTGAAGATCAAATCGGCATCGTCGTTGCCGATGTTGTCGGCAAGGGAATTCCCGCCGCGCTTTTGATGGCGTTTCTGCGTGCCTGTCTGCGTTCGAGTGTGCAGATCGGTTACGCGCCGCATATCGCTTTTTCAAAAGTTAATAATTTGCTGTGGGATTCGATTGAAGATAACCAGTTTATCACCGGCATTTACGGGATTTTAGATGCGACCAATAAAACTTTCGTATTTTCCAATGCCGGACACAATCCGCCATTGCTGGTCAAAAGCGACGGTGAAAAACGCTACGTCGAATACGGCGATTTGCCGCTCGGAATGTTTTTTGAACATCGTTATCACCAACATTTTATCCGTCTCGAAATCGGGCAGACGATGGTTATCTACACCGACGGCATCACCGAAGCCGCGCGGGAAAACGGCGAAGAATACGGCACGGAACGTCTCGCGCAGAGAGTTTTGTCCGGCATCGAACTGCCCGCTAAAGAATTGATTGATTACATCCGCAAAGATGTCGCCGATTTTACGGAAAGAAAATTTCTCGACGATGACGGAACTCTTTTTGTCGTGAAGGCGATTTAGTGTTTGGTCATTGGTTTTTTGTCTTTTGCTTCTGAATTATTATCCATTAAATTATCTACACCAGACAAAGAAAACAGTCCAAAGACAAAAGACAAAAGACAAAAGACCAATGACCGATGACCAAATTAAAACGGGGAGTTTTCGATTGCTCGAAAACTCCCCGCGTTTCTTCAGTTGTATTGGAACTCGTTAAATTTTAGTGCGCCCTGAGCGAGGCGTGGATGCTTTCTCCGCCGGGAACGATTTGGGCGCGGTAATCGCCGTAATTTATTTTACCGTTAATTTTTTTGTCTTCAGTCGAAAAAGAGTAAACATCGAAACCGAAAGAATCAAGAAAATCTGCCAGATCGAGTGAGTTGTCGAGATAAATAATTTGCGGAAAACCCAATTCTTGACGGATTTCCAAAAATCTCTCGACGACTTCGAGAGGTGCGAAACATTTTACAGGATCTTTGTAAGTTGCCATTTTTTCAAACCACCTTGTCTAAATTACCCGAAAAAATGCACAGGCGAACACTTGGATTACGAACGCGTCAATTGAGTTGTTTGTAAAATTAAATGATTTGAAGCGGCAGAAAAAATACGAGTTCGCACGGGAGCAAAGGCGGAAACAAACGCAGATTTCGCATTTGAATTCAAAGCAAAAGGCTTTAATCTCAAATATGCTCAAAATGAAAAAGCACGATTCAATGGGAGAATCGTGCTTTTTGCTACCAAAATAGTTTGAAAAACGTCGCCGCCTGTTCGGGCGGAGGCAGCGGTGAATCTGTTGAAGACATTGTAGTTACAACAATGACGATTGCCTGAACGCCGTTGAAAATCGTGTGAAAAATAATACACGGCAGCAGATTTTTAGTTTTCGCCCGGATTAGAGTCAGTATCAAACTGAGCAGACAAATCATAAAAATCGTCGAATAACTCGGATAATACTGCGGAACGTGAACGAGTGCGAAAAGCGTCGTGGCAACGATTACGCCGACTGTAACGCCGAATTTTTTGCGGAAAGCCGAATATAAAACGCCACGATAAATCACTTCCTCAACTAACGGCGCGGTGAATGTTGCAAGAAACGCCAGCGAATAGGCAACAAGCGGCGAAGCACGAAGCATTTTTTCGAGATCGTTGTCAGTCGCCGGATAAAAATGTTCGACAGTTGCGCCAATGGCAATGATTGCGCCGAAAATAATTAAATAATTCCACCATTTCAACGCACCGGCATCCCAACCGAGCGTTTGGCGGAAAGAATATTTGCGAATCTTTGTTACCAACATCCACGCCGCCAAAATCGTCAGCAAATGCGCCGGAATAACCGACAATACGACCAACAGCAGAGCCGTCGGATCGGACTGTAGAAATTTGGTAAGGTTTTCCTTGTCATTTAAATCCGCATATTTGAACAGATAGGGCAAAACAAAAATGCCCTGAATGACAAAAAGAAAAGCGACACTCGCAATCCATATTCCGATTGCGCCCAAAATCCCCCAAGGCGGATTGTCCGGTGACGGCACATTCGGGATTTCGGGGTTTTCGTAAGTTTCACGAATCAGCGGAGCGTTGTAATCAGGTTGATTAATTGGTTCGTTTTGCACGAAAAAAAGTTTAGCCGATAAGATTCGAGATTCAAAACTCAGGATTCAAAATTAAAAAACAAAACTTGCTGTTTTTCATTTTCCCGTCTTGAAATTTGAATCATTTCTCTATAACCTAAAATTCCGTGGAGCAACACGGAAAAAATCCTTTACAAAATGTGATCGCCGTCATTCCGGCGCGGTTTCAGTCAACCAGACTGGAAGGTAAATTACTGCTGCCTTTGAGTGGCAAACCGCTGATTTTGCATACGGTTGAACAAACAAAAAAAACTCGAAACATTGATCGCGTAATTGTGGCGACAGATGATGAAAGAATCTTGAATGTCATTATCGAAAGCGGAAACGAAGCGGTTTTGACTTCCCCGAACCATCAATCAGGCAGCGACCGCATCGCCGAAGTTGCCGCAAACCTGCCGGAAAACTCGATTATCGTCAATGTTCAGGGCGACGAACCGCTGATTCCGCCGTCAACTATCGAAGCCGCAGTTGATGCGATGCTGGCAGATAATCGCGCCGAAATTGTCACGACGAGCGAAAAATTTGAATGTTGGCAGGACGTTCTCGATCCGAACAACGTCAAAATAGTCTGCGATGCGGAAAATTTCGCGCTTTATTTTTCGCGTTCACCGATTCCGTTTCCGCGCGATGCGGTTAATCAATTCGGTTCGCTCGAAAATGCTTTGCAAAGCGATAAAAATCTGGTTTCGCATTACCGCAAACACACCGGAATTTACGTTTACCGCCGCGAGTTTTTGCTCGAATTTACAAAAATGCCGCAGACATTTCTCGAAAAAGCCGAAATGCTCGAACAACTTCGCGCACTCGAAAACGGCGCGAAAATAAAAGTCGTCGAAGTCGCCGAAAGTTCGATTGGCGTTGACACGGCGGAAGATTTCGAGCGTGTTAAAATGTTTTTAGGAGTTTAGTTTATGAACACGAATATCGCAGTTAAATCACCAAAAAACAAAAGTTTACCTAAAAACGGCGAAGTGATTTATCCGACCGAGGAGCGAAAAAAAATGGGCGAAACAGATTTTCAGCATATTCAAATTTCAATTTTGGAGCAGATGCTGAGATTATTTTTTGCGAACAAAAAAGACGTTTATCTGGCAAGTGATTTAATCGTCTATTACGAAGAAGGCAATCCGAACCGGCGTTTCGCGCCTGATTTAATGGTTTGTTCCGGTGCTGAAAATAAAAAGCGGCGCACCTATAAACTCTGGGAAGAAAAAATCGTCCCGCAGGTCGTGATCGAAGTCGTTTCCAAAGAAACTTGGCAAAATGCCGTGACGACCAAACGCCGTCTTTACGAAAAACTCGGCGTGGAAGAATATTTCGTCATTGATCCCGAATATAAATATCTGCCGTCGCCGCTTTTTGCTTATCGTCTGGAATTCGGCGAACTCGTGCGTCAATCAATCAGCGACAAACGTATTTCCAGTAAATTCTTAGGTTTGGAGTTAGTTGATACAGGCGCGGATTTTCGATTTTTCGATTCTGAAGCAAACGAATTTTTGCCGACATCGGAAGATTTGCAAAGTAAAATCAAACAACTCGAAGCCGAAATTGCCCGATTAAACAGGAAAAATTAATGAGCGATTGGATCGGACTGATATTTTTCGCGCTGTTGATTGTCGGCATTATCGTCGGATTAAAAATTCTGGCGAAACCGCAAAAGCGCACGGCGGAAGAATTTGAACGAAACGCGGCGGAAAATAAAACGATGCTCGGCGCGAGTATGAACGCGCTCAAAGAAATGATGAACCCGGAAACGACGAAGGCAAAAGAGGTGCAAACGCAATTGAAAGAAGGTCGCTACGACAAAAACAAGGTAACGGAAAAGCGAACGGTGAAGATAATAATTCGGAATCTGAAATTTAACATCTGAAATAAAACTAAAAATAATTATGAAAAATATATTTTCGTAACAGGCGGCGTGGTTTCGAGTTTGGGGAAAGTTTAATTTATGACGGAAATTGAGAAGCCGAAATTATTCGGCATCAAACATTCAAACAGAGATTTTGCAGACAGAGATTCGTGGGGAAAGAATCAGTTTAATTCATCTTTTCCGGCGGCTTTGTCGGCATATCTGGCGCACAAAAATCTGGAGAATGTTTATATCAAGCTCAATGAAAATCTCGAAACTTTTCACGATTTTATCGGCACTAAAAATTTATACGGTTTGCCGCCAACTTGGGAAAATCTATTTTATTCGTTTGAATCGCAGTTTTTGCCATTTCAGAAATTTTTGATCGGCAACATTCCGCGAGTTGATTTAGTCACGCAAAATATGTCTGACGGTTCGAGTTTGAAAGGATTGGAGATAAAACTGACGGCTTTGCCTGACAATTCGACTTATCATTTGACGGAAGAAAAATTCGGCTGCGAAATTGTTGTTCGTCCCGACACGATTGTTTATTTGGCTTGCAGTTTATTTGCGGTTTTTGAAAATCGCCGGGAAGAATTACAAACAATCATCGGCGAAGACTTTGAAGAAATAAGCGATTGGACAGAACCAAGCGCGGTTATTCCGTATCTTGGCAATATGATTCGAGTGATTGATGAAATTTCTTTGGCAATGATCGAATTTCAATCGCCGCTCGTGATGCAGCCGATTTGGAAAACTCTTGGAAAATCTCCGAAATTAGCGGAAAATTGTTTAGATGTTTTTGTTTGGAGTGATTTGGCGTTTGTTCGTTTGTTTGCCAAATTAGCCAAACTGGAAATTCGGGAAAACTGCATTACACGCGGGTTGCGAACATTAATTTGGCTTTTCAAAATGCTTTACGATTTTTCAAAAGACGGGCAAATAAATCACGCGCGGATTATTGATTCGCTGTCATACAACACAAAAAATGACAAGGCTTTTGCCTTGAGCGGAAGAGTTACGCATCAATTTATGAAAGGCGAAATTTTGAGTAAACCGCGTATTACGAAGGACGAAATCAAAAGTATAATTTTAGGCGGCGGGCAAAATCTTTTAAGTCCCGAACGGCGTTTTGACGCGATTATTTTTAATTCGCCGGATTTGTTTTAGATATGAATACGATAGATTTATTTGCAGGCTGCGGCGGTTTGTCGCTCGGTTTTCAAAATGCGGGTTTCACAATCGAAGCCGCGTTTGATAATTGGAAACCGGCGACGGAAGTTTATCGTGAAAATTTCTCGCATCCGATATTTGATTTGGATTTGTCGCAAAATTTTGATTTACCTATTTTGAAACAGTTTTCGCCGCAAATGATTATCGGCGGTGCGCCGTGTCAGGATTTTTCGAGTGCGGGAAAACGTGATGAAAGTTTAGGACGTGCCGATTTGACTGTTCGATTTGCGAAAATTATCGCGGGAATTCAGCCTGAATGGTTTGTGATGGAGAATGTTCCGCGCATTGCAAAAAGCCGATTTTTGCAGGAATCAAAAGAAATTCTGCAAAAAGCCGGCTACGGTTTGACCGAAAAGATTTTAGACGCGAGTTATTTTAATGTTCCGCAAAACCGGAAAAGATTTTTTTTAATCGGACATCTTCAATCGGAAGACAATTTTTTGAGTGACTATTTGGATAAAAATCAATCATCGCGTCCGATGACGGTTTTTGAACATTTAGGAGAAAGTTTGGACACGGAATTTTATTATCGCCATCCGCGTTCGTATCTGCGACGCGGAATTTACAGCGTTCACGAACCGAGTCCGACAGTTCGCGGAGTCAATCGTCCGATTCCGAAAACCTACATCAAACATTCGGGCGATGCGTGTGAGCCGACTGGAAAAGTCAGACCTTTGACGACGATTGAAAGAAGTTATTTACAGACTTTCCCGAAAGAGTTCAAGTTTTTCGGTAATAAATCGGATTTAGAACAGATGATCGGCAATGCAGTTCCGGTTAAATTGGCGGAATATGTTGCAAATTGCATTAAAGAATATCAGGCAGATTTAAGAGAAAATAAACAAATTATTAAAGAGAAACAATTAGCTTTTCATTTTTGAGGGGAACAAATGACTAAATATATTTTCGTAACAGGCGGCGTGGTTTCGAGTTTGGGGAAAGGTTTGGCGGCGAGTTCGATTGGCTGTCTTTTGGAAGCTCGCGGGATGAAGGTGCAGATGATGAAGCTCGATCCTTATATCAATGTTGATCCGGGAACGATGTCGCCTTTTCAGCACGGCGAATGTTATGTGACGGACGACGGCGCGGAAACCGATCTGGATTTGGGACATTATGAGCGGTTCACCAACGCGCATTTGACCAAGGCAAATAACTGGACGAGCGGACGAATTTATCTTTCGGTGATCGAAAAGGAGCGGCGCGGCGATTATTTGGGCAAGACGATTCAGGTCATTCCGCACATCACCGACGAGATTAAAAATGCCGTCAAAGCCGTCGCAATTAAAGATAATCCCGACGTTTTGCTCGTCGAAATCGGCGGCACGGTCGGCGACATCGAATCTTTGCCGTTTCTCGAAGCGATTCGGCAGATCGGCAACGAAGTCGGGCGCAATAACGCGATTTTTGTTCACGTTACGCTCGTGCCGTATATCGCGGCGGCGGGTGAATTAAAGACAAAGCCGACGCAGCATTCGGTCAAGGAATTGCGCGAAATCGGTATTGCGCCGGATATTTTGCTGTGTCGTTCGGAGCATACTTTGTCGCTGGATTTACGCAAAAAAATCGCGCTGTTTTGTAACGTGCAGGAAAACGCGGTCATTTCCGCGCTCGATGTCAAGACGATTTATGAAGTGCCGCTCGCGTTTCACGAACAGGCTTTGGACGAATTAATTATCGAAAGTCTGCACTTGCGCGAAAAATTTCCGACGGCAGATTTGAAGCGTTGGCGCGAACTCGTGGCGACGATCAAAGAACCTTCCGACGGCGACGTGAAAATTGCGATTGTCGGCAAATATGTCGAACTCGAAGACAGTTACAAATCTCTGCGCGAAGCCCTGACGCACGCGGGCGTGGCGAATAATTTGAAGGTCAACGTCAGTTGGATCGAGTCGGAAAGTTTGATTGACGACGAAAATTACGGCTCGCGCCTGCAGGATTTTGACGCGATTTTAGTTCCCGGCGGATTCGGCAAACGCGGGATTTCGGGAATGCTCAAAGCAATCAAGTTCGCGCGAAAATCGGGAACGCCGTATTTCGGAATCTGTCTCGGAATGCAGACGGCTTGCGTCGAGTTTGCGCGAAACGTCTGCGGTTTGCGCGATGCCGATTCGACCGAATTTAATGCCGACACGCCGTTTCCGGTCATTTTTAAATTGCGCGATCTCGTCAATGTCGAAGAATATGGCGGCACGATGCGGTTGGGCGCGTGTCCGTGCGAACTGAAAGAAGGAAGTCTGACGCGTGAAATTTATCATAACTCGCCCGAAATCTCCGAACGTCATCGTCATCGCTACGAATTCAATCCCGAATTTCGCGCTCACTTAGAGAAAGAAGGTTTAATCATCAGCGGAGTTTCACCCGACGGAAAATTTGTCGAAATGGTCGAATTGCCGCGCGAACAACATCCGTTTTTCGTCGCGTGTCAATTTCATCCCGAATATAAATCGAAACCGCTGAACGCGCATCCGTTGTTCGTTTCATTCGTCAAAGCCGCCCACGAAAATCGTCTCCACAGCGAAAATCTCAAGGACGACGTGAAAAGCGACAAACAAATCGAAATGCCCGAACGCGCTTCGGCGGTTGGGGATGAGTAAAGTTTTTGCCGTGTTATAATCTGAAAAATTGGAGTTAAAAAATGATGATTGCCGTAAAAAATTACAAAGCATCGGAGGAAGTTGCGAACTTTATCGCAATGACAAATCCGGCAAAAGTTCTGGCATTTCGACCTTCGGCGGAAACCAAACAGCGAGTTTCCGATTTAATCGAACGCGAAAAAACGCAAGGAATTTCCGCCGAAGAAAAAAGCGAACTGGATTATTATATGCAGCTTGAGCATCTGATGCGAATGGCAAAAATCTTCGCTCGAAAATACACGGCGAATAATAAATGAGCCGTTACATCAGCGAAAAATTGCGAATCGAAGTCGAACTTCGTGCGAACGGATTTTGCGAATATTGCCGAATCGCCATCGAAGACACATACTTCGGCGGCGAAATTGACCACATCATCAGTCTTAAACATCGCGGACAAACCGAATTTGGAAATTTGGCGTTGGCGTGTCAGCCTTGCAATCGGAATAAAGGAAGCGATTTGGGTTCGCTTTCAACCCTTTCAAATGAACTCGTTAGATTTTTCAATCCGCGAACGGATATTTGGTCAGAACATTTTCGAGTCAGTTCTGACGCAGAAATTGAATTTTTAACTGAAATCGGCGAAGTTACAGCATTTATTTTCGGTTTTAACGATCCTGAACGAATTTCAGAGCGCAAAGGATTGATTGAACTCGGAAATTACTCAATTTAAATAACGTCGGTATTGGATAAGAACTAAAGAACAATTGAAGGAACCGTTCGTTTAAGATTCAAAGACGGTTTCTTTTCTTTCCAACTGTAAGCAATTAATCCGGCAGTGCCATTGCCGAAAATTTAGCAAATCCAAAAAGAATCGCAAAAATAAAAGCCGTAAATCGAAACGCCGACATCTCCGTCGGCGTTTCGATTTGAGTTATAGTATTTTCCTGTCTATTCTGTAATTTATTTTTATGAATCAAATTAAATCCTTTAAAGTGGAAAACGTAACTTTCGGCGATGGGCGATTGGCGTTTATTTTGGGTCCGTGTGTTGTCGAATCGGCGCAGCACGCACTCTTTATGGCGCAGGAAATTAATGATATTTGTAAATCGGTCGGTGTCGAATTCGTTTATAAATCTTCGTTTGATAAGGCGAACCGGAGTTCAATCGAGAGTTTTCGCGGCGGCGGAATGGAATTTGGACTGGAAGTTTTAGCGAAAGTTAAAGCAGAAATCGGCGTTCCCGTGATTACGGACGTTCACGAAACGTGGCAGGTTGAAAAGGTCGCGGAAGTCGCGGATATGATTCAAATTCCGGCGTTTTTGTGCCGTCAGACCGATTTATTGGTTGAATCGGCGCAAACCGGAAAAGCCGTCAATGTTAAGAAAGGACAATTTTTATCGCCTTGGGACGCGAAAAATATCGTCGAAAAATTAAAGGAAGCGGGAAGTGAGAAAATCCTTCTGACCGAACGCGGCGCGAGTTTCGGCTACAATAATTTGGTCGTAGATTTAAGAAGTTTTCCGGTAATGAGAAGCTTCGGCGTTCCCGTCGTGTTTGATGTCACGCATTCGCTCCAACTTCCGGGCGGATTAGGCAAGGCAACGGGCGGACAAGCCGAATACATCGAACATTTTGCCCGCGCCGGAGTCGCCTGCGGAGTTGATGCCGTGTTTATGGAAGTTCACGATAATCCGTCAGCCGCGCCTTCGGACGGTCCGAATCAATTGCCTTTGAATAAGTTGGAAAAATTGCTCATTAAATTAAAAGCGATTCACGAACTCGTTCACGCCGAATAGTTTAATTTGCCGGTCGCGTTGATAATTTTTCGGTAAAGCGAATCGGCAAATTTCTTAAAATTTACGCCTTTAATCAATTATGAAAATTATTTTGATAACCTTTTTGTTCGTATTTCTAAACGCCTTATCGGTCTTTTCTCAGGATACGATTAAAATCTCGAAAACGTGGGAAGTGCAGAAATACGACATCACGGCGACTTTGCCGGCGGCGGAAACTGATCGGTTTTTGGGCGCGAAGGCGATTTTGACTTTGAAAAATGTTTCGAGCGGAACGGCTTCGAGTTTGACTTTGCGAATTAGCCCGAACGCAGCGATTTCCGCAGTAAAAATTAATGATTCAGCGGTAGATTTCACTAAAACCGAGGAAAAACTCGGCAACGGTTCGTTACAGAAGATTGGAATTCGCGGTTTATCGGCGGCTTCGGGCGGCATTGTGACGGCGGAAGTTACTTATAAATTGAAGGTTGATGACAATTCGGGTTTGAATTCTCTTTCTCCAACCAATTCACAATTTTTGCCGCTTTCTTATTGGTATCCGACACCGAACAGTTGGGTTTTCGCGCGTGGTGCGGATTATGCGCCGTTTCGTGTGCAGATTGTTACGCCTGACAATCAGACAACCGGCGTTTCGTCAGGCGCGGGAACTGCGAATATTTACGAGCAGAAATTAAACGGTCAGCCGTTTTTGACAACCGGCAATTGGGATTCCATCAATTTAACGGGCGTGACTTTTTTACTGCCGAAAGGCGCGGAAGCAGGCGAACGCAAGCGTGCTGAAGAATTGGCGAACCTGGCGGTTGAAGCAAAAACATTTATGAGTGCGCTGCTCGGCAACGCGCCGGATGCGCCTTTGCGTTTCGTGCCGGTCAGACGCGGCGCAGGTTTCGCCGATAACGGGACGATTTTTATTGATTACGCGGTTTTGAAAAGACAGAAAATTGACTCGCAGACGGCGACGCTGATCGGTCAAGCTGTCGCCAAAATGTGGATCGGCGGCGCGGCGGATATTCGCGGCGATGGCGAAGGCGCGATTCGACAAGGTTTGCCGCAGTTTCTGGCGACTGAATTTGTCGAAAAAAAATACGGCAAAGACCTCGCCGATGTCGAACGTCTGCATCAGCGCACGGCTTACTCGGCAATTTCCAAACGCGACGCGCCGCTTACGATAGCGACACCGCTCGATGATTTTTATTATTCGGAAAATATCAACAAAGGTGCGATGATCTGGCGTTTATTGGCGAAGAAAGCCGGACAGGAAGACTTTTACAAAAATTTGCGTTCGGCAATGCAGGACAAAAATATCGAATTAAACGAAATACGTTCGCTATTTTCGACGCAAAAAGATTTTCTCGATTACGCTTTCGATCAGGTCACGGAAATGAATCTGCTCGTCGGTTTGCCGCTGGTTAATGGAGCGGAAACCAAGGTCAATCTGCGAAATACAGGCGCAATCGAAGCGACGGTGAGCGTCACGGCAACCGCCGCAAACGGCGAAAAAATGGTCGGACAGACGACGATCCCGGCAAAAAGTTTCGGCGAAATCACATTCAAAACCGCCAATAAAATTGTCCGCACTGAAATTGATAAAGAAAAATATTATCCGCAAACAGAATATTTTGACGATGTTGCGCCGCGCCAATTTGTCAATAGCGATGATGTGTTGGTCGTCAAACAAAGTTTCGACCAAAAAAACTTTACTGAAGCGGAAAAAAACGCGCGGACTATTGTGCAAAATATGCCGGAATTTGACGATGTGAGAATCTTGCTCGCACGCACATTGCTCGCGCAAAGCAAAAACGCCGAAGCCGAAAAAGAATTTCAGACGGCATTGAACAGTAATTTGCCGTCTTCGAGAACTTTGAGTTGGGCAAATGAAGGACTCGGAGAAATCGCCGTCAAAAATGGACACATCTCTGATGCCGGGAAATTTTTCGACGAAGCAATTAAAGCCGACGGTGAATACGGCGCGACGCTTGCTGCGCGTGACGGACGAAATAAGATAAATGCTGCCGGGGCGATTGATGATTCAATCAAACAATTTTTTACTAAATTTGACGCTGCGGTGGTTTCCAATCGTAAAACCGAAGTTGATTCATTAATTATCAGCGGCGAAGTCAAAAGATTTGCAGGCGGCATCAGCGGTCAAACTGAAAGTTGGCAAACCAAAGTCGTCGCAGTTGACAAACTCGATGCCGACAACTATTTGGTGGAAACTTACTCGAATACGAAA